>CAVZZK010000001.1:0-736992 GCA_963779795.1 uncultured Pseudomonadota bacterium
GCCTTGAACGAGTTGTTAGGCCTGCGAAGGCGCGAACATCTACCGAGGCTCGGGAAGCAGCGGCGGGGTGGAATCTTGGTAGGTAAGGTACGCCTGCCATATCTCATGAGTCCGCTCCTTGGTGAGCCGAAGCATGCACTCGGAACTTGCAGTCGTTCGGTACGTGCCCTGCGCCCATAGCTCGAAGACGTCTCCGCACTCAAGCTCACGGTAGCGCACCCATGCAGCCTGTGCGGTCTTGAGGTTTGGCCTTGAACCAAAATCCTTATCTATCCGCGCCTGTGCTGCGGTTAGATATTTGGCTAGGCGGGTGTTTGCCTTATCAAGCTTCTTAGCCATGCATGCTTGGATTTCGAGCGTGTTACCGTCGCATTGGAGCGTGGAGGCTCGAACCAAACCCACACTACACAGCCCAAGAACGATCAGAGCAAAACTTCGTGGGGTATGCACGTAGATCCTCATTGGCCTAACGCACACGCTCAGCCGCCGACCGCGAGCGTAGCGAGTGGGCGATCGGCTGGAAGCGCTGGTTGGGCGGCGCATTGACCGTTACTCTCGCGAGCCATTAGAAAGCCATTTTGTAAGCTCCGAGAACCGTCGGGCTGGCCTTTCCCAATCTGGTTTTATCGAGGCGTGAGACTTTTCCCAGTTTTCTAAATAAGTCGGCCAAGTGCTTCTATTGAACCATGCAGAGCTGACAACAGCAAAAGGAACACCAAGAGTTCGTGTAATTCCAATAAACACGTGAGAACCAATGTACTCGACGAAGAGCAAGAAAGCGTAATCAAGCGGAGCTAGAAGCGCGAAAAGAACTACTCCAGCCAGGTAGACAGGCGACCGCAGTAGGAGGAATGAATTCTTTTGCCCGATGAAGAATGGGAGTAATCCGATAACAATGGCAACCACCAGAAAAATCTGCCAGTGGGCAATGACGAAGCCGAGAGCAGTAAAAAACAGCCAAAGAACACCGGCGAGGATCGCTATTCCAAGAATCTCCTCCATGACCTACTCCTTTGACGCCCAACGTAACCGAGTTAACCGGCGTCGCGGCACATCGCGATCTGGTGGTCGCGGTATCGTTTGCCCTGCGACGTCCGGTTGAACGACTGGTTAGACGATGATAGCGCGAGGTGTCGCTGTCTGCGATTTGGCCGGTGATCGTTGCTGTGCACTGGTTTCCCTCCCATGCTTTTCCAACCGATTCGGATGCTGCCAAAGCGTTGCTACGCAAGCGAGGCGCATCAACTGCGTTATGCGATCGCTTGCGCTCGCCACGCTTTGTATCACGTTTCCTCGGTGCTGAAAATCGGCCGGCTTCAGTGATCTGTGTAGGGATTTTCCTACTCTTTGACTCCGTAGCCGTCCTCTATCATTGGCTAACGCAATGTTGAGCCGCGCTTGACGGAGCCCGACCGGAGCGGCAGCGAAGGGAGGCGCGAGGTCAAGCGTCGGACTCCAACATTTTGTTAGATTTCCGGTACGGCATCGAAATCCCCCTCCGCCATTTCAGCATTGACCCGCTGAATTTCATTCTCGACCGAATCGAGCAGCCCCATCATTGGTTCGATGTCTTCGCTCGAGTCTAGAATGAACTCGATGTACGCAGCCATTGCGGCTAGAACAAGCATTGGGACCATCACAAACTGATTGGGATGGGTATCGCAGTCGTGATCCCGAAGAACCAGCGCACCTTCTTCTTCTTCCAAATAATGGATCAGCAAGCTTGGCCACGTTCCATGGACGTGATGCGAACCGATGCGTTGGCCAACCACGTACATAAGCCTTTGATGCCCAAGATCAGTGATCATTGCTGCCGTGTTCGGGAGCTTCTTCGTTTTCACGATTGCGTCTTCGGAGAGGCCTGCCAACTTCATATGTCGCTCGATCGATCTAAGCATTCGCTGCTCGATCACCAAGACTTGGTTTTCCTCTCGGTCGGCGATGTTGCTTCGAATCTCGGCCGACAGCTCCACTTCCGTCTTCAATCCATCAGCCAAATAGCGCTTAAAAGCATCTTCTGTGCCCTTATTGCACAACCACATTATCTTGACGCACGACTCGAATATGCAGCGGTCAAGCAGCGCTGTGGTTTCACCGAAGCGACCGTTGTGAGAGAGCGCAATGTTGGCCAGCATTAGCCGGGCGCAACGGTTTAATAAGCCGGTCAGGATTGAATATTGAATGGACGGAAAATCCCGAACAGCCGGTGATTCGCGCTTTATCAGCGCAAAGAAAATGCAGAGATGGCCTACGAACTTGTACCACTCGAATAGGATCGGCATAAAGTCGCCGGAGTCTCTGCATTTCTTGATTTGGTCCGCCGAGAACTTCGGTGGCTCGGGCATCTGTACTTTTTCAGCCATGGCACCCGGAAATCTAACGTTGAGTATAAGACGCGTGATCTAGCACCACTTTTGTGGACAGTTCAGGCACATGCCCGTTCGTACTCCTCGGGGGGCTGGTACCCCAGCGAGGAGTGTAACCGTTCACGGTTGTAGAACTCGATGTACTCCACGATCCTGGCGACCGCTTCAATGACATGTTCAAAGCGCTGCTTTCGGATCAGTTCCGACTTGAGTGTGTGGAAGAAGGATTCGACCGTCGCATTGTCGAGTGGATTTCCCTTGCGGCTCATGCTCCGCACCAGGCCGGCCGACTCCAACAGATCACGGTATTCATGCGCGGCATATTCAATCCCCTGGTCGGAATGGAACAGGCAGCCCGGCGCCGGCCGGCATCGTGACAGCGCCATGCGCAGCGCACTGCCGGTCAGGTCGGCATTGCGCCGGCGGCTGAACGCCCAGCCCACTATGCGGCGCGAGTACAAGTCCAGGACCACGGCATGGTAGAGCCAGCCCGTGCGTGTCTTGATGTAGGTAAAGTCTCCCGCCCACTGTTGGTTCGGCGCCGTCGGGCCCACCGCCCGGCTCAGTTGGTTCCCGGCACTGGAGTAGAGTGCATCCCGCCCGGGCCGCCAGGCATAAAGACCGGTACTGGTGGCCTTGATCCCCATCTCCCGCATCAGCCGATTCACACGCCGGCGCGAGCAAATGTGCCCGTTCCGGACCAGCTCCTGATGCAGCCGTGCCGCACCGTAGCTGCGTCGATGCCCCTGGTGCAACGCCCGCATCACCGATTGCAGCTTCAGGTCATACTGGCGATGAGCGCTCATTGGCCGCTTGCGCCACGCGTAGTACCCGCTGGTCGAGACCCCGTGCATCCGGCACAGGCGGCTCACTTTGTACCTTTCCCGGTTCTCCTCGATGAAGGCGAAGACTTCTGCCTTCTCTCCGCGAAGAACCGTTGCGCTTTTTTTAACAGGTCCAGCTCCTCCTCACGCTGTTCCAACGCCCGCTCCAGGTCCTTGATCCGCTTCCGCGCCTTGATCAACTCCGTCTCTCTGGCCACCTCACACCCCGCCCGTCGCAACCGTCGCCTCGGGGACACCGGCTCCGGCTTCATATGACGATTCTCACTCAACTCCCCATTCCGGTACTCCATCTGCCACCGGTACAGCATAACAGGGTGGATCCCCAGCGACTCCGCCACCGACTTCGACATAACCTCAGGATGATTCGCCAACTTAACGGCCTGCAGCTTGAACGCCAACGTGTACCGATCGTATTTCCGCTTCCTCGTCCTGCCCATCCCTTCACCTCTTTGACTTCCAGCAAATTGCTGTCCATCAAAGTGGTGCTAGATTAGCGCGCTATAGCGCGTCGTTCTTAATACAGTTGTTAGCCGCTCATGTACTTTGAGAATCCCATTAATTGCATGAACCATCCATAAGGCCAGTTCGCAAGATTGGGGGAATATGCAAAGAGTAAGAACGCGGCGACGGCTATCAATGAATAGAAAGTCGTTCCCTTCTCGATACCGCGAGTTTCTTCGAGAGAAGTACTGCCCTGCTGTTCTTTATGAGCGAACCAGCCAATCAACGACGTGCACCACATGAACCCACAAATCCAATATAGCCAATCCCATGTAACTTCTGGCTTGTGCGTAAATTTCAAGGTAATTGCTACACAAAATGCGGCCCAAAGCCCCCAAAAGTAGATTTGAAAACCTCCGCCCAATGCCATGACTGGGAAGACTACGGCCTTGGGAGGGTTTTCGCCCTTTAGAAGGGGTATTAATGGAACCATACAAGCGATGACTCCCACAGAAAATACTAGAGCAGCGGGGAAGCCCGCTATAAGAAGTAGGCCATTAAAGTAAATGAAGTTCATAAGTGAGCTGTAAGCGGCTAACGGCTTGGATCAGCGGCGCGGGCAACGAACTGCAGAGAAAAGCGACTCGCGTTCACCGCGTCCGCCTGGAGCCGGATGTTAGATTTCGTCATTTAAAAGTACACTTACCGTAATACTGAGTAGGCACAAGTGTCCCCGCTATCAAGGTGTTTCGGCTGTGGACGGATGAAGACTGCGCATCAACAGTTGTCGTCATAACATTCCCGCTTCCTGTCACTTCAACAAAGGTGAGGCCGCCTTCAGAGGGAATTAAATTAACTTCGGTACTGCCATTGTTTCCGAGCATATACGCTGTGCCTTTTGCCTTATCAAGGATAAACGTGAGCACAAATCCATTTTCGGCCCTATGGCTCCCGTCTGGGTCGCTATACGTTCCGTAATTGCACACTAATGTTTCTGTGCCCGAGGCAGAAAATGCAACAGCAGACATTGAAACTAAGAAGATTGCAGTCGCGATTTTCATTTCGAAATCTAACGTAACCGAGTTAACCGGCGTCGCGGCACATCGCGATCTGGTGGTCGCGGTATCGTTTGCCCTGCGACGTCCGGTTGAACGACTGGTTAGACGATGATAGCGCGAGGTGTCGCTGTCTGCGATTTGGCCGGTGATCGTTGCTGTGCACTGGTTTCCCTCCCATGCTTTTCCAACCGATTCGGATGCTGCCAAAGCGTTGCTACGCAAGCGAGGCGCATCAACTGCGTTATGCGATCGCTTGCGCTCGCCACGCTTTGTATCACGTTTCCTCGGTGCTGAAAATCGGCCGGCTTCAGTGATCTGTGTAGGGATTTTCCTACTCTTTGACTCCGTAGCCGTCCTCTATCATTGGCTAACGCTGGAATTGAGCGGCGGCGTAGCCGTCCGACTCGAATGAGAGGTTAGGCTGCGGCTTCACTGCGCGCATCCTAAGTGGCTAGCAAGTACGTTGCCAACGCCCCCGAAAGGTTAACCGCAAGCTCAGCGTGACGTGATGCGGGATTGCTACCAACCTTGCCTTTGCCATGTGCGTCGCTGAGGCGGTTGCGCAGGGAGCCGAGCCCCTCCACGATTGCGGTGCAGCCACCAAGAATTTGTTTGAACACTTGTTCTGTATGTTGCGACGGCGCCAAGGTAAGGGTCTCAGCCGTTTTTTTGTAGAGCTTTGGAAGATCCGCTGCGTCGTCGTACACGACGCCCGACTCGTCAAGAATGTGTTTGCAAATTGATTCAATAAGGGTTCGAGCAGAAGTGATTGCGCCCTCTGGATCGGACGTGCGCCTGTCCAACGCCTTGGACCATGCCGCTTGAACGTGTGACGCATCAAATCTTTCGAGTGCCTGAGATACGACCTTGTCCGATGGCGCCGATACTCCACGTTCGATGGCCTCCAAGACTGGACGGAACTCGCTCCAAATGTAGTTACGGCGCTCAGCGTACGTGGGGAATTCAAACTTTATGAACTGCCAGAACTGCGCAAGGTTTCGGCAGGTGCGTAGCAACTTCGGGAGCAACGACTCTAGTGCGGCATTAGTCATCAGCATTTGACGCAGACGAATGTACTCTGCGTCGTCCTGGTTCCCGCCAGTGGCTTCCGAGATAAGAAGGTTTTGTAGCGTTTCGGTTTGGTCGAGAAGATCATTCACTTTTGTAGAAGCCTAACGCTGGAGTTAAGCGGCGGCGAAGCCGTCCGCCTTGAACGAGATGTTAGGTGCCACCTTACCAGCCCCACCAGCGCTTTTTGGGTTTGGCTGTAGAAGGGACTGTGGGCGACTGAGAGTTTGCGTGGCGGAAAGACGTATTGAAGGATACCTCGCCGTTTTTCCGCTCGAACGTTACGACAGATTGCTCCCAAGCATTGTTATGTTGGGCCATGCGAACGTAGAGCTCATCAATTAAGTCGCGGAGATGCTCAGAGAGCAATGCTTTGCCAGGTTGGTCTTCTGCGAGGAGGCTGTAGGTGAGTCGTTGACCATCGCAGTTCATGGTGAGCGTACCGTGTTGCCACTCTCTAGGTACGCACTGAATAACCTCGGTGACCAAACGAGTAATGACTTCGGAATATTGTTCGATCGTGCTCATGGGGCTGAATCGCCCCGACTTTCCCGGAGGCTCCAACCTTTGAGAGGATGGAGCAATGAAAACATCAAAGAAGTATTCACCGGAAGTCAGAGAACGCGCGGTACGGTTGGTTCTGGAACACCAAGGCGATCATACCTCGCAGTGGGCGGCGATCGGATCGATTGCCGCCAAGATTGGCTGCACATCACAAACGCTGTGCAATTGGGTGCGCCAAGCCGAACGTGATCGTGGTCTTCGTGACGGTCTGACCACGTCGGATCGCGAGCGGATGAAGGCACTCGAACGCGAGAACCGCGAGTTGCGCCAAGCCAACGAGATTCTGCGCAAGGCGTCGGCATATTTTGCCCAGGCGGAGCTCGACCGCCGGTTCAAACCATGACGGCGTTCATCGACGAACACCGCGACACGTACGGAGTCGAGCCGATCTGCAGAGTTTTGCCGATCGCTCCGTCAAGCTACTACGAGCAGTTGGCACGCCGGATCGATCCAGCCAGGGCACCTTTGCGAGTGCAGCGTGATGTGGCCTTGCAGCCACAGATCCAGCGCGTCTGGGACGAGAACTTTCAAGCCTATGGTGCTCGGAAGATGTGGCATCAGCTCAAGCGCGAAAACATTGCCGTGGCGCGTTGCACAGTAGAGCGGCTGATGCGCCGCATGGGTTTGACCGGTGTGATACGTGGCAAGCCGGTCAAGACCACGATCAGCGACAAGGCCATGCCGTGTCCGCGAGACCATGTGAACCGGCAGTTCCGCGCTGATCGTCCAAACGCGCTGTGGGTATCTGACTTTACTTACGTGTCCACCTGGCAGGGCTTCGTCTACGTGGCCTTCGTGATCGATGTGTTCGCGCGTCGCATTGTCGGTTGGAAGGTATCGCGCTCGGCCCGCACAGATTTCGTACTGGATGCATTGGAACAAGCGCTGCACGAGCGCCGCCCCGTGGGCAAGGATGCACTGATCCATCATTCGGATCGGGGTGTTCAATACGTGTCGATCCGCTACACCGAACGATTGGCTCAAGCCGGCATCGAGCCGTCAGTGGGCAGCGTTGGCGATTCCTACGACAACGCGCTGGCCGAAACGATCAACGGCCTGTACAAAGCCGAGCTGATCTATCGGCGTTCATGGAAGAACATGGATGCCGTGGAAATGGCCACGTTGGAATGGGTAGACTGGTTCAATCATCGGCGCCTGCTGGAGCCAATCGGGAATATTCCGCCTGCAGAAGCCGAAGATGCGTACTATCAGCAACTACAAGAGCACGCCATGGCGGCGTGACTCAAACCAACGAGTCTCCGGGATTTCCGGAGCGATTCAGGGCCCCTGTGGCACCTAACGCTTGAGCTCAGCCGCCGACAGCCCGCGTAGCGGGTTGGCGGTCGGCTGCAGCGAACTGTTATGCGCTTACAAAAGCGCTAAAAGACCCGTGACTCCGGCGCCAAGCACGGCCGCCACGGCTTTGCTGTTAAGAATATCCTTGAGCTTTAGCTTTGCTTCATCGTCTCCACTTTTTGCAACCTGCTCCACAAATTCTTGAAGGCTTATTTGCACACTTAAAGTATTGGCATTTCCGACCTGGACGTTGCTTCCTGACAAAGACCCAATATTGAATGTTTGTGCCGATCCGCTGGACAAGTGTGGTTTCGCAGTAGTGTTTTCAACGGCAAGCGTAAGCATATGGGGATGTTTCGTTCCGACGCCCAGTGAACCGTCCTCCAGAAACGAGACATCGAGGACTTTGAGTAGTATCTCGCGCGTGCCAGCCCTTTGGCTTATTACGTCACCAATGCCGACATCGGGAGCTTCCGTGTACGGTATTAGAAGCTTCCCCTTGACCATGTCTCGACGGCCTTTGTACTCGGTGCCGTCGATGCTTACCAATTCTGGGTAAGCAAGCTTATCTATGTTCATGCCTCAATCTCCCTGTGACGCATAACGCTTGAGATAAGCGGCGCGCGGTACGCGCGTCCGCTTGAACGAGTGGTTGGGCGTCAACTCTAGTTGCTGGCGGTTGACAGTGCTGCGTCCGCTTGCAAGTCTTTGACGAAGTTTAGGGTAACGTCCTCGATCACTTTCTCGAATGCTGCGTCTGGGGTTGTTGGCGGTGCGGAAACTGGGGGACTCGCATGACCTATCGTTGTATAGATGGCATCTTTGTAGCTGCGCTGGTGCTCCTTGCCGTCCGCGCCGCGAAAGGTGAACTTGAACTCGTAATAGTCCGTCACGTTTGACCCGGCAGCGCCAAACGTGAGCCCTGTCCCGAAGCCTTTTGCACGCGCTGCCGCAAGGTCGGCGATGTTGTCTGCAACTACCTGGATTACGCCAGCGTCGCCCAAGCTTGACGTCGGCGTAAAGTCTCCTGTGGCTCGAAGCGTGCGCTCTACGACTTCTTGGAGTTGTGCGTCCACTGCAGGATACGGCTGGCCGTTACGCTCGAACTGTGCATTCACCATCACAGGAATGGGCTGGTTTAACCGATGTATTTGATCATATCCCGCCCTGTGGTACTGCGGGTCGACGTAGCTGCGAGTTGTAATGCATGCGCTGAGACTTGCGCACGCAACTGCCGCCACTACAAGTTTCGAAATCGTGTTCATGAGGCCCCCATTTTGCCAGTTGATGAATTTGACGCCCAACGTAACCGAGTTAACCGGCGTCGCGGCACATCGCGATCTGGTGGTCGCGGTATCGTTTGCCCTGCGACGTCCGGTTGAACGACTGGTTAGACGATGATAGCGCGAGGTGTCGCTGTCTGCGATTTGGCCGGTGATCGTTGCTGTGCACTGGTTTCCCTCCCATGCTTTTCCAACCGATTCGGATGCTGCCAAAGCGTTGCTACGCAAGCGAGGCGCATCAACTGCGTTATGCGATCGCTTGCGCTCGCCACGCTTTGTATCACGTTTCCTCGGTGCTGAAAATCGGCCGGCTTCAGTGATCTGTGTAGGGATTTTCCTACTCTTTGACTCCGTAGCCGTCCTCTATCATTGGCTAACGCTTGAGCTAAGCGGCGGCTGCCGCGACGCTTGTCAGCTTACCGCAACCGGCACGCAGCCGTCCGGTTGAGCGAATTGTTAGGACACACTCGGATCTCCGTAGCGAAACTTGTAGATGAGACGCCGGATACCTGTGGCGCCGAAGATCAGCCAGACCGACAAGAGCAGGCGAGTGACAGTTGCAACGATGCTCGCGATTTGTTTGCGAGTCCACTCAATCGATAAGCCACTCATCTGTTTGGATTGGAAAAAGAGAGTTAACCAGTACGAAACTTCGACTAACGCGCTTGCGAGATACCAAACACCGATCAATGTGAGACCGATTGACAAAGCCGCCGGAGCACCGATCACCTGATCGGAACGCGGCTCTCGCATCACAGGTAACAGTTTTCTAGCGATAGATAACGGAAAGAACCACAAAAACGCACAAAGCAGACCGGCGCCTAATAAGGTTGTGATGTAAATACCGATCCAGACCATTCCGCCTGCTGATGATAGAAGCAACACGGCGTTTGGAAGGGTCTCCAAAGTCCAAAATAGCACGTAGACCGCAAACAACCTCACCGCGACAGCAATGAAATCTTCTCGGCTCACAATATCCTTCCCCTTTTCGCCCTAACGCTGGAGCTCAGCCGCCGACCAACCGCGTAGCGGTTTGGCGGTCGGCTGCAGCGAATGGTTAGGTTTACTTGCGCTCAACGGCAACTCCTTGGCTCTGCGCAAAACCTATCACGCTTTCAAGCGTCGCGCGTGCCTCACGCGTGTAAAACCAACAAATTTCTGCTAGCTCGCGCGCACTCATCAAGAGACGTTCGCCTCGGTGAAAGTCTCGGACGCGCTCAACCATTCTCAGATTTACTGTGCCACCGTTTGGAAGATGGATGGGAAGCGAGTCTTGGTCGAATAAAATTTGGTTCCCGTCGGGATCCTCAACAAACATGTCCGCGCCCAACCATGACACACGAAGTACACCGCTTTCATTTATATCCTCGCAACCAACTAGTCCCCTACGATGAGCAAAACAACTTCGTGCTTTGGCGAGAGTCACCAGTTTGTTTGGGTGCGTTGGTGCGACGTTGTACTTTTGAGAAAGAATGTTCAGTTGGTTCGGCACCCCTTGCTGCGAAAATCTATTTTGCACGTCTTGTGAATGTGCTTGGGAACGGGAGGCTTTCGAAGCCGTTATGAGGCCGCACACCTGATGGACACCGTCAAGGTAAACGGAAAAACTTTCGACGAGCTCACGAAAACCGCCTGCTTCCACCCAAAGTCGAAACTCTTCCTTGTAGTGGGCGATTTGTTCGTCAGGTTGATCGTCCGGGATAAGTTGGAGATTCGTGATGCCTGTGAGCTGATACTTGCGAAACGTTGGATCGGTAGCGGCATTCACCCCGAGCCCAAGGAAAACCACAGCGCGTCTCACACCCTTCAGCGCTTCTTCAAGCAGGACGTCAAGATCTACATGAATGCCAGTAGCCGTCATTTCAAACCTAACGCTGGAGTTGAGCGGCGGCGTAGCCGTCCGCCTCGAACGACTGGTTAGCTGGATGCAGGACAGCCCTTGAGGTCGCTTTGCTTTTGGACAGCGAGGATCTCTCCTTTGACGTTTGCTAACTCAGGTGCTTCAACTCCGTCGCCGTTGCCGAAACCGAGCCAGAATGCCTGCACCTTGCTCGAATGCCGACGGCTTTCCTGCGCTGCGATAAGGTCATTTTTGTGACGCGCCAAATTTGTAAGTTCGACGGAAAGTTGGTGACAGTCATACGAGGCGTATTGTGACGCGGGCACGTAAGCCGCTGATATTTCCGCTGGCTTAGTTGCGAGATTGAAGCATCCAGCCAGAAGCAACGTTGCAGCCGCCATTACTGGAACACGAGCCATGTGTTTCATGTTGCCTTTCCCCTGTGTGATGAAGCTAACGTAACCGAGTTAACCGGCGTCGCGGCACATCGCGATCTGGTGGTCGCGGTATCGTTTGCCCTGCGACGTCCGGTTGAACGACTGGTTAGACGATGATAGCGCGAGGTGTCGCTGTCTGCGATTTGGCCGGTGATCGTTGCTGTGCACTGGTTTCCCTCCCATGCTTTTCCAACCGATTCGGATGCTGCCAAAGCGTTGCTACGCAAGCGAGGCGCATCAACTGCGTTATGCGATCGCTTGCGCTCGCCACGCTTTGTATCACGTTTCCTCGGTGCTGAAAATCGGCCGGCTTCAGTGATCTGTGTAGGGATTTTCCTACTCTTTGACTCCGTAGCCGTCCTCTATCATTGGCTAACGCTTGAATTAAGCTGCCGGCCGCTGGCGTAGCCAGTGGTCGGTCAGCTGGAATGAACTGTTAGAGGTCATCGGCGCGCCTCAGAAGCACTATGCGCTCGTTTAATGCATCGGGATAGTGTACGAGACCGCCAAAATCTGTGTTGACCATGATGCCTCTTCTTAAGTACGACCATTGTTCCTTAGGGTGATCAATACTGTACTCACCGAGGTCGATGCACGCCACAACGGTACCGCGATACTTTTCGTCAATTGCGACATGATCGCCTATGTGTGCTTCGTGGCCGTCCGAATATCTCAACGCTGACCTCTAACGTCCGAATTTAGCGGCGCGCGCAGCGCGTCCGCTTGAATGAGTAGTTAGAGCGCATGCTGCTACCCACCCGTTGCCTGCCTGTCCGAAACCTTGATGAGCTTGTACACCTTTAGCATGTACTTGGAAGCACCCAAGTTGCAGTAATGCCCCGGAGGACTGAGCTGGCCGCGCACTACAACATGCGCGGTACCCCATGTGCCACTTGCGCCTTTGCCGGGGAGCTCCGCTTGCTCCATGTTGCCATTGAGGCACCAGTGCTCGTCCGTTCCGTCGGGCGTGAACGAGGATGACTCGAAGTTGTAGAAGTATGTGCCGCGGTAAACCTTGCCTGGCGCCGTAGCGCAACTACTAACGCAGAGCGCAAGGACGATGGCGAGGAATGCGAGTACGTATTTCATGCGCTCTAACGCTTGAATTTAGCAACGCGCGTAGCGCGTCCGCTGGAATGATCGAATGGACTCCTCCCGCCGGTATATCGGCATCGAAGTGCCAAACTGAGTGTGTTGCATTCAGTTGACCAGTCACGAGAGGAGTCCGCCATGAATACTACGCTCGATACAGCCACCCCGGCCACCGTTGCGGTGGATCTGGCCAAGGACGTGTTCCAGCTTTCCGTTGCCGATGCACAGTTTCGTGTGCTTCGACGACAGCGGCTGGGCCGGCGCGCATTTGCACATGTCCTGGACAATCACTCTCCGCTGCACGTCGTCATGGAAGCCTGCGGTTCGGCACACTACTGGGCACGGCGTTTTCAGCGCCTGGGGCATCGCGTCACGCTGCTGCCAGCACATCAGGTCAAGCCCTATGTACTGCGACGCAAGACCGACCGTACTGATGCCGATGGTCTGTTGCAGGCACTGCGTTGCGAAGGCATCCGGCCGGTGCCGATCAAGACAACGCCACAGCAGGGCGTGCAGGCCTTGCATCGCATCCGCGAGCGGCACAAGGCCCAGCGCACGGCCACCATCAACCTGATCCGCGGCCTGTTGCGTGAGTTCGGCATCACCATCCCCGTGGGGGCGGCCCGATTGCGGCCGGCCGCGTTGGCGGCATTGGCCGATGGCGACAACGAATTGCCGATGGCCTTGCGTGACGCCATCGCCGGCCTGCTGGATCAGATCGTCCAACACGAAACCGCGATCAAGGGCATCGAATCCTCATTGCGCGCCTTCAGCGAACACGACACGCGATGCCAGCGCCTGCAGCGCGCCAGCGGCATCGGCCTGATCACCGCCACCGCACTGAGCGCCAGCGTCGGTAATCTCGAGCGCTTCCGTTGTGGCCGCCAACTGGCCAGCTACCTGGGCCTGACCCCGCGCGAACATTCCAGCGGCCACACCCGAAAACTCGGGCGCATCAGCAAGCGCGGCGATCCCTACCTGCGCATGCTGCTCATCCACGGCGCTCGCGCCTCGCTGCTCGCCGCCCGCATGGCGCGACGACGCGGACAACCCCTGGATCGCACCCAGACCTGGGCACTGGCCCTGGCTGAGCGCGTCGGTCACAACAAGGCCGCCGTGGCGCTGGCCAACAAAACCGTCCGCCGGCTCTGGGCCGCCGAACATCATCGAACCGCGTTCGATCCCCAACACATCAGCCAGCGTCCCGTGCCGGCTGCCAACCACTGATCCACGAACCCTTCCCGCATTGCACCCAGACTCGATGTCATGGCAAGCGTGTCGATCCCCGCAACAGACAAGCCGATAACTTTTCTGGCGGTCATCCGCCGATTGAACGTGTGGCCCCGTTGCGCGGATTCCATGATGGCCCGAGCACTATGCGCTCACCCCAAGGCCGAATACACGACTGCAATCGCACCGCTGCGCCAATCATCGAACTGCTGGGTTGACCGAGGAGTCCATACATGAATGGTTAGACCTGCGCAGCGCCGACACTTCAAGACTCCACGCAGAACGCACACGCTTTGAACGCAGCTTGCGGGTACTCGCTGGCTGCGACCACCTTGGCTTCAGCGGTTGACGAAACCATGAACCAACCGCCATCGCGGCCCAGCGCGCCAACCGGCTTGAATTGTGTGCCGCACGGCTTAGGGACGTGCGAACAAGATTCGATGTGCAACGTTGCTGTTCGAAGCGGCACATCAATATTGAGCAACATGCTGTGAGCCTCCCCTGCGCAGATCTAACGCTAGAGTTAAGCGGCGGCGGTACGCCGTCCGCTTGAATGACTGGTTAGGAGCGCACCTGCGCAACACAGCCCCAGCCATCATACTCAAGGCCGAAGAGTGCACAGATACAACCCATGAAGCCAGAAACAGAAAGGACGACGTGTTGCTGCATGGCCATGTGGATGATGACCCGGACGCTGTATTGTCCGTCCGCTTCTTGCAACGTAGCCGTGCCGAATTGAAAGTCGTTGATGAAGCCCGAGGCAATCTCGGCCTTTTCTTTTGACGGAGCGCGCAGCAGGAAATCCACGTCGCGAGGGCTGGCGAAATCGTCACCTTGTGAGTTGAGCGAACGCAGAACATCCGTATCCGCTTTTGCTGCTTCCATCAGCATGTCGACGACTGACATTGTGACTCCTAACTACAATTCTGCCCCATGTGGGGGCGTTGCACCGAGTATCGCGCATCCGTCCGGGTCGCACAATCAACGAATTCCTACACGGCGACAAGCCTTTTACCTCTTCCTCGCCGCCTGCCGTCACCCTACCGTTGGGTGAAACAGGACACAGTGGTGGGATATGCATTTCGCAGGGCGAGATGACCGTGTAACGGCACCTGAAAACCAGCCGGAACGGTTGTTTGACCGCATCCGTCGGCGTTTGCGGACCAATCACCACCAGATGTGTACCGGCCGCTTTCGGGAATATTGAATGCGCAATCGACCGTCGCGTCTTGACCGACACCGGCCAGTCGGCATATTAAGAATGCCCTGATCAAGTCAGCGCATCCTTAACTTGATCGTAATTTCCTTCGTTCCTGGGGATCCGGTGGGTTGATTCCGGTGCGCACCACAAACCACTCGGTCGGATATCCGGACCGACGGTTTTCACGATAGGGAAGCCTGCGCGGACATGGTCAATTCGACGTATTGGAAACGGTCCTCGCGCAACTGCAAATCACCGCGTTCCAACTGCAACAGCCCGGACCAGTCAGGACCAGCGTAGACGCACGTATGGAACTCGCCGTTCTCGCCGCAGGGGTCGCAGCCCGGCGGCAGGTCGTCGAGAAACCCCGCATCGAATTCGCGGCCGCAGAATGACGCATCGAGTTGTTGCGTATCCACGCAGCACACGATGGCGCGATTGCCTTCGGCCATGAAACGACGGGCAAGCTGGGTAGTGTCCTCGAGCCATAGCGGAAATTGCGCCGTCCAGCCGAGTCGTTCGACCAGGTTCTCACGATATCTACGGATGTCGGCCAGGAACAGGTCGCCGAATGCGATCGTGCCCAGTTGCGGCGTTTGCGCTTTCGCATCCGTAAGCGCGTCGGCGAAGGCGGCTTCATACATTTCGTTGCCGGCCTGCGCCGGGATCGCGGCTTCGATCAGCGGCAGGCCGAGGCTTTGCGCCTGCGCGTGCAGGATCGAACGGCGCACGCCGTGGATGCTGATGCGGTCGTATTCGCGCGTGATCGTGGTCAGCAAGCCGACAACATTCCATTGCGCATCGCTGCGCAGGCGTTGCAGGGCCATCGCGGAATCCTTGCCGCCGCTCCAGGAAAGCAGGATCGGCCGACTCACGAATCGTCTCGCTGCCACAGACGCAAGCGGTTGTTGGCCGGCATGGCGATATCATCGTGCAACACGAATCCCGCCCGTTCGGCCAGTGAATCAACATCGGCCGCGTCGCGGATACCCATATGTGGCGCCCGCGCTCTCAGCGAAGCATCGAAGGCGGCATTGCTGTCGCTGCTGAATCGACCGTCGTAATTGAACGGGCCATAGATCGCCAGTTTGGCATCGGCCGTGGTGACCGACGGCAATCTCGCAAACATGGCTTCGACTTCCGGCCAGGCCATGATGTGCAAGGTATTGGCGCTAAACAGGGCATCGAACGGGCGATCCGGCCACGCTTTGGTGACATCCAGTTCGATCGGTTCGGGTGTATTCGGCAAGGCCGCTTCGTCGAGCCACAGGCGGATGCCGTCGAGGTTTTCCGCACGATCCGAAGTCTGCCAGACCAGATGCCGCAAGGCAGCGGCAAAGTGCGCGGCGTGCTGGCCGGTACCGCCGCCGATTTCGAGCACGTGGCGCCGGTCGGCGAAATGCGTGTGCAATTGCTCGAGTATCGGCTCACGATTGCGTGCGCTGGCAACGGAATACGGTTTCGCGTTCACCGCACGATTGTGCCGCAAACGCCCGGCACTCGCAGCGTAAAGGCGGCCGGCGTGCATTGGATGGCTCGCATGAACCATCCGCTGCAAAGGTCCGAAACCGTCGTGTGGTACTCCATTCGGCACCGTCGTCGCGTTCGGGCTCGACGTCGCACGGCGGTGGCGGCGCCGCGAACGGTTCCGTGAGTGGAACCGCCCGCGGCAGCACCGAATAGTTACCCAGTGCGCGGTAACCTTCGGCTTCGATCACTCGCATCAGTCACCGCGGTCCGGCGGCGGCATCGGTCCGCGACCGGGTGCCCCCGGTCCGCCACGTCCACGCTTGTTCGGGCCGTGATGATCGCCGCGGCCCACCATGCCACGGTGGCGTGGGCCATGATGCCTCACGCGCCATTCGGCATAGGCCTTGTAGCCGGCATCGCCGAGCGCCTTGCGCAGCTGTTCGGTCGCGTGGTCGTCGATGCGATCGCGTTCGTTGCGTTGTTTGACGCGCAAGGCTTCGAATTCGCTGCGCCAATGCTGACGCGCGCTTTCCAGCGAGTTGCGGCGCTCAATCAGGATCTGACGCAGCTCGGTTTGCTGCCCGGCGCTGAGGCCCGGAATCGTGGCCAGGGCTTCGGCCGGTGGAACGGCACCATGCCGCGGACCACCCGGGCCCGGACGACCGCCCGGCGGTGGCATCTGCGCGAATGCGCTGGTCGTGCACGCGAGTGCGAACAGGACCAGGCTCAGCGAGGTCTTGGTGAGGCGGTTTTTCATGTCTGCTCCTTGAGTCTGTGTGCCGGTTGTCCGGCAACACATAATCTGGGTTTGGATTGCGCAGAGGCAATGCAGAAAATGTGGAGAAATCGCGGAGATTGCACGCGACGGTTTTGCCGGCGCGACAAACGTCTTATCGTGCACACCCATGCGCCTTTGGCTACGACTGTTCCTCGCCTTGGCCGCCTTGAGCGGTGCGGCCTTGCTCGCCTTCGCGATCTGGCAGCAGCACAGCTTTCGCTCGGGATTCCTGGGCTATCTCGATATGCAAACGCTGCAGCACCTGCGTCCCGTGGCGACGCGCCTGGCGACTGCCTATTCGCAACACGGCAACTGGGACTTCCTGCGCGACAGGCCCCGGCGGTTCGGCGACCTGATCGAGTCCGCATCACGCGACCCTTTCGCCCGAAGTCCGCCGAACGATGCGCCACCACTCTTCGATGCGGCGCCTCCACCACCCCCCCGGATGCAAGCGCGGCACGCGGATGGACGCTTCCACCACCGGCCACCACCGCATGGTCAGCGCGGCCTGATGCCACGCCTGCTGCTGGTCGACGCGGGCGGGCGGGCCGTCGCTGGCAATCCACGCGTGCCCGCCGACGCCACGGCCATTCCTGTCGAACTCGACGGTCGACGGATCGGTGAACTGCGTCTGGCCCGATTGCCGCAGATCAGCGGCGCCACCGATGTGGCTTTCGCGCGCACGCAGACGCACAGCGCGCTGCTGGCCGGGATCCTCGTGCTGGTCGGCGCGCTGGCGCTGGCGTTCGCGCTGGCGCGCTGGTTGCTGGCGCCGGTACGCGCACTCGGCGATGCAACACGCTCTCTCGCCGGCGGCGACTACGCCACGCGCATCCGCAGCGCGCGTCGGGACGAGCTCGGCGCGTTGTCGCGCGACTTCGATCGTCTCGCCGAAACGCTGGAACAGCACCGGCGGGCACGACGCCAGTGGGGCACCGATATCGCGCATGAGCTGCGCACGCCGTTGAGCATCCTGCGCGGCGAAGTGCAGGCGCTGCAAGACGGTGTCCGCGAGGTGACCCCGGCAGCGCTGGAATCGCTGGCAGCCGAATGCGAACGGCTCGGTCATCTCATCGAGGACCTGTACCAGCTCTCGCTGGCCGACGCCGGTGCGCTTGAATACCGCTTCGAGACGCTGGACCTGGCCGATATCGTGCGCGAATCGATGCAGCTGAGCGAACGCGCCTGTCTCGATGCCGGCCTCGTGCTGGAAGCCGGTCTGAGCGAGGTGCCGCCGTTGCGCGGCGACGCACGCCGCCTGGGACAACTGCTCGACAATCTGCTGGCCAATGCGCGCCGCTACACGGATGCGCCCGGTCGTATCCGTGTCGAACTCGGCCGACGTGGAAACACCATCGAATTGACCGTCGACGACACGCCACCGGGCGTACCGCGGGATGCCTTGCCGCAGCTTTTCGAGCGCCTGTATCGCGTCGATGCCGCGCGCACCCGCAGCGCCGGCGGCAGCGGACTGGGGCTGGCCATATGTCGTGCGATCGTCGAAGCGCATGGCGGCAGCATCCGCGCGCAGTGCTCCCCGCTCGGCGGTTTGCGCGTTTGCATCGAGTTGCCGGGGGAGCCGTGATGTCCAGCAACCTGCATGTGCTTGTGGTCGAGGACGAACCGAAAATCGCGGCACTGTTGCGTGATTATCTGCTCGCGGCGGATTTTCGCGTCAGCGTGCTCGACCACGGCAGCGGCGTCGCCGACTGGGTGCGCCGCCACACGCCGGATGCGCTATTGCTGGACGTGATGCTGCCCGGCGAAGACGGCTTGTCGATCTGCCGCTCGCTACGCGAATTTTCGGACTTGCCGATCCTGCTGATCACTGCGCGCGTGGAGGAGATCGACCGCCTGCTCGGTCTGGAACTCGGCGCGGACGATTACATTTGCAAGCCATTCAGTCCGCGCGAGGTGGTTGCACGCGTCAAGGCCGTGCTGCGGCGTGCACGGTCACAAACCTCGGCCGCGCCGACACTACCCATCACGCTCGATGAGGAACGCTTCGAAGCCCGCGTTCACGGACGCGCATTGAGCCTGACGCCGGTCGAGTTTCGCCTGCTCGGCAAGTTGACCGCCCAACCGGGCCGGGTGTTTTCCCGTCAGCAGCTGATGGATGCACTGTATCGCGATCACCGCGTCGTCAGCGATCGCACCATCGACAGTCATGTGAAGAATCTTCGGCGCAAGCTGGGCGAAGCGGGATTCGATCCGATCGCATCGGTTTACGGCGTCGGCTATCGCATCGAGTGGCCCGACGCCGACAGCTGAACCTCAGTCAGGCAACCCGTAGTCGAACTCGTAGGAATGTTTGCCGCCTTCGATGATGATTTTCATCGAGCCCGACAAACCGGCGAGTTCGTCCGTGCCCGAGTCCGGCACGACGATAATGTTCATGGCCGCGTCGCCGCGGGTGATCGTCGCACTGTGTTGCAAGGTAAAACTGCCGCGCTTGCCGTGCAGGCTGCCGGTCACGCGTTCGATCGCCACGTATCCGGCTGACCCCTTTGCCGGCGAACCCGCGCTGAGCATCTGGCCACAGCTGGTCGCATCCAGATCGCCTTGAAACTGCTTGTCGATCGACAAGTGACCCAGTTCAGCCTGCGCGTCGTCGCAATGGCAAGGCAGGGGCCTGAGATCGACTTCGAAACTGCCGCTGGCTTTGTTGTTCATGTCGTTCCAACCGATTCGGACTGCGTCCGTACAGTCCAAGGATACTCGGCGGCCCGTCGTCGCCGCATCCTGTAGGATGCTTTTCGACGTCGACGGACACGATTGCGATGCTGAACTGGCTCTGGCTCGGATTCTTCCTGACTGCCGCGGTCGCCGCACTTGCGCAATGGCTCGTCGGCGGTCACGCCGACGTATTCGCGGCAATGGTCGACAGCCTGTTCGACATGGCCAAGCTGTCGGTGCAGGTCATGCTGCTGCTGTTCGGCACGCTGGCGCTGTGGCTGGGCCTGCTGCGCATCGCCGAACGTGCCGGCCTGGTCGACCTGCTGGCACGCGCGCTCGGACCGCTGTTCGCGCGCTTGATGCCCGAGGTGCCGCGAGGCCATCCGGCGTTGGGCCTGATCAGCCTCAACTTCGCCGCCAACGTGCTCGGCCTGGACAACGCGGCCACGCCGATCGGGCTGCGTGCGATGCGCGAACTGCAAACCCTGAATCCGAGCGAGGATACGGCCAGCAACGCGCAAATCTTTTTCCTGGTGATGAACGCGTCGTCGCTGACCCTGCTGCCGATCACGGTTTTCGTGTATCGCGCACAACAGGGCGCGCACGACCCGACCCTGGTGTTCATCCCGATCCTGCTCGCGACCAGCGCTTCGAGTCTGGTCGGCTTCCTGAGCGTGGCCATTGTGCAGCGCCTGAAGCTGTGGAATCCGGTGGTGCTGGCCTGGCTGGGCGGATTCGCTTTGCTGCTTGGCGCGTTCGTCGCCACCCTGGCCAGCGTGCCGGCATCGACGCTGCCCGGCATTTCGTCCCTGCTCGGCAACCTGACGCTATTCGGCATCATCATCATGTTTTTGCTGGTCGGCGCCTGGCGGCGCGTGCCGGTGTACGAAAGTTTCATCGAAGGCGCCAGGCTTGGTTTCGAGGTCGCCCGGGATCTGTTGCCATACCTCGTCGCGATGTTGTGCGCAGTCGGCGTGCTGCGCGCATCGGGCGCGCTGGATTTTGCGCTCGACGGCCTGCGCTGGCTGGTGCATTCGGTCGGCTGGGACACCCGCTTCGTCGACGCCATGCCGACGGCGCTGGTCAAACCGCTGTCGGGCAGCGCCGCACGCGCCATGCTGATCGAAACCATGCATAGCCACGGCGTGGACAGCTTCCCGGCCCTGGTCGCGGCAACGGTGCAAGGCAGCACCGAGACCACTTTCTACGTTGTGGCCGTGTATTTCGGTGCGGTCGGCATTCGTCGCGTGCGGCACACCGTTGGCTGTGCCTTGCTGGCCGAACTCGCCGGGATACTTGCTTCCATCGCGGTGTGTTACTGGTTTTTTGGTTAGGGATGCGCTGACGGCACGTACCTGTGCTGGCGGCGCAATCGGCGCGATCCCTCGCGCCGCCCCTTCGGGATTTTCCTCACACCGTTCGCCGCCCCAACGGGGCCCGGTTCGGCGGCGGCGTGCCGCAGAAGCCGGTTTGTCCAAACGTAGTCCAGGGATGGACGGGTTAGCAGATAGCTGGCGCCTTTATGCGATGCCGAGCATCGCCGCACGAGCCGGAAACAACCCGCAGGGCGATCGCGATGAATCGCGATCGCCGAACGTCAGTTGCGCCGACTCAACAAACTTCCCAACGCGCCGTCATAAGCGAGCCGCATCCAGAGTGACGCCGGGCAAGCTGCGTACGCGGGTCTGCATCGCCGCGGGCAAACGTGCCGGCGAGCGCGGCCCGTTCTCGTCGGATTCGGCCGGTTTCAGGCGGCGCACCCCGCGTGGGCTCTGTTTCAGCCGCCAGTAACGGTCGATCGCCGAATCCACGCTCAGGCGACAACTGCCCATGCGCACCGGCCGGGTCAGCAGTCGGTAGACCTGGGCTTCGTTGACCAGCTCGATCGCCGTATCGACTTCACGGTGTTCGATGATCGCGATCAACACGATGTGCGGATGTTGCTGCTTGAGCGCCTTGAGCACGGCGACCAGGTTATTGCGCCCGGCATGGGTTTCCGAAACGATGACGCCGGTTTCGTGTTGCTGCATGGTGCGCAGGGCGTGTTCGGTATTCGAGGCGAAGTTCGCCCGATAATGCGCCTGCAAGATTTCGCGCAGTCGTCGCTGCACGTTGGCGTCGCGTTCGATGACGAGCACGCCGACCTGGCCGCGAGCCAGATTGTGTCGCTCCTCGGCCAGTCGTTCGTGCGCAATCGGCGGCACTTCCCGTGCGGCCGCCGCGGTGTCGACGATCCAGGCGTGCAGCTGCTGATTGTTCCACGGCTTGCGCACGATGCGACACACTTCGCCTTCATTGACCGCGCCGATTACCGTGCGCAAATCCGGATTCGCGCTCAGCAGAAAACGCATTGCGCGCGGATGCGTTTCTCGAATTTCACGCAACACATCCACGCCGTTATTGCCGTCCTTGTGCAGGTCGCACAGCACCACATCGACATCGTGCCCGCGCGCCAGTTTGACTGCCTCGGCCGGTTTGGCAGTCAGGTAGACGTCGAACTCGCGCAACAAGGCCTTGAGCAGACGCAAATCGCGTGGCTCATCGCCGACCAGCAGGAAGCGCAGGGGACCGCTCAGCATGATTGGTTCCGGCTCACGCGACCTGTGCCGCCGGACGCTGGGCCGGCACGCCGACATTGCTTGCCGGCAAGGTAATCTGGAACACGGTGCCTTTTTGTGGCGTCGTCTTGACCTTGATCGTTCCGCCGTGCTCCTTGACGATGCGGTGCACGATGGACAAGCCCAGACCGGACGCCTCGCCAGCAGGTCGGGTGGTAAAGAATGGATCAAAAATCTTCGGCAGAATGTCGTCGGGAATGCCGTGCCCGGTATCGCCGATGCTGATTTCCACGTTGTTGCCGACCGGCTTGGTGGCGATGCTGAGCGTGCCTTCGCTCTTGATCGCCTGCGCGGCATTGGTAATCAGGTTCAGGAACGCCTGATTCATCTGCACCGGCACACATCGCACCAACGGCAGTTCTTCCAGCGATTTGACCACCTTGATGCGGTCGCGCAGCTGGTGGTTGGCAAGCATCAGGGCATTTTCCAGGCTTTCGTTCAGATCGACGGAATCCATGCTGCCGCTATCGGCCTGCGAGAAGCTGCGCAGATTGGCCAACAGTCCTGACAGTTGGTCCAGGCCTTCGCCGGCATCGGCAAGCAGGTCGCGTGCATCGCCCAGCAGCGGACTGTTCTCGACATTGGTGCGCGCCTCGAACAATTTGCGGCGCGCCTCCTCGACGTGCGTGACCAGCTTGTCGAGACTGGATTTGTCCGCACCGAATATCAGGTCGACCGGCTGCAGGCAGTACTGCACGGCGGCATCGTAGCGTTGCACCAGCTTGCGGTAGTCATCAAGCATGTCGCCGATCACTTCGACATTGTTCTTGACGAAGCCCAGCGGGGCGTTGATCTCATGCGCCACCCCGGTCACCATCTGCCCCAGCGAGGTCAGCTTGCTCGACTGCATGACCTGCGCCTGGATCCCATGCTGGTGTCGGGCTTCGGTCTCGGCGTCGATCAGTTGCCTTTGCAACGCGGCAATCTTTTCTTGCGACCGCTGCAACATCCACGCCTGCCAGACACAACCGGCCACCAGCACAAACAGCACGATCCACAGCAACATATTCGTACCTCTCCCATATGCCATGGCGGCCACGTCGTCCACGGGGTTACGAATGCGCGTCCGTGCAACGCATCCGGCCGACGACGAACTTGCCGCTGCCAACCCCCTGTCAGACCACGGATATCCGAAAAAATCCGTGCGCTGGCCGTGCAGCATACTCTGCTGCACGTTTAAAAACGTGATCATCTGATCAAATCATGGCCACCCCGTCCACTTCGTGCTGCGGTTGCAGCATCACCACCCGCCGTGCCGCGGCTATGATGATCGGCGTCGCGGTCGCGGCCGCACCGCATCCACAATAATGAACGCCCGACACGGAGAGCAACCATGAACCAGCTCAAGGCTTTCATCGCCGGATTCGTATCGACCCTGGTCTTCCACCAGGGAATGCTCGAAATCTTCCATCTGGCCGGATTGACGCCCATGACGCCATACCAGATGGCGCCAACCCCGCCCCTGCACGTGCCGCAGGTGATCTCGCTGGCATTCTGGGGCGGCATCTGGGCGGTCGCGCTGTGGTACCTGCTGCGCAAGGCCGTCGGCGCGCGTTACTGGTTGAGCTGGCTGATCGCCGGCGCGATCGGGCCGAGTGTAGTCGCCCTGTTCATCGTATTTCCGCTCAAGGGCATGCCCATGGCCGGCGGCTGGAGCCCGAAGTTGATGATCGCCGCGCTGATCCTCAACGGCGCCTGGGGCATCGGCGTGGCGATCCTGCTCAAGCTGTACCGCACGGGCACACGGTGACGGGACGACCATCACCGTGCGCTTCGGCACCGATTATTTCTCGGTGACCCGCATGCGGTTGTCGTTGGAAACACGGTCGATCAGCTTGTTGTATGGATCGATTCCGGCCTCGTAGGGCAAGCCGTCGACGGTCACGGTGATCGTGCTGTCGCCGTCGGCCACCTTGCGCTTGGCCAGATACAGCACCTTTTCGTGGTCCTCCTTGCCGTCCGGCGCGCGCGAGAACACGCCGATATCGATCGGAATGTCGATCTTGCCCGGCGTTTCCTTGCCGACGCCGTTGACGTAAACCTTGGCCGCGTGCACCTTCATGGTGACGTCGTATTTGCCGTCCGGTCGCTTCTTCGCGGTCGCCTCGATCATGCGGTCATCGAACAGCGTGATCTTGTTGAACAGGTCGGTGATCAACGATGACCACTGCGGGCCGGCGTTGGCGCGCAGGTCGTCGAGGAACTCGTAGCTGGTCGTGTACGGCGGCTGCTGGAACGCCTTTTCGTGGTCGAATTGCGACAGCGTGCGGTCGACCACGTCTTCGCCCAGATAATCCTTGAGCGCATACATCACCACCGATCCCTTGCGGTAATGGATGTACGGCTGGTTCTCGACCAGGGCCAGCGGCTCTTCCTCGACCGTTTCACCCGCGCGCCCGGACAGGTACCGGTCCAGTTCGTACTTGAGGAACTTGCGCATCTTGGTGGGGCCGTACTGGTGTTCCATGACCATCAACGCCGAGTACTGCGCGAAGGTTTCGTCGAGCATCGTCACGCCCTGCACGTAGGCGCCGATGACCTGGTGCGCCCACCATTGGTGCGCGATCTCGTGCGAGGTCACGTAGAACACGTAGTCGATGTCGTCCGGATTGCGCAAGTCGGCAATGAAACCGATCGATTCGGAATATGGCACGGTGTTGGCGAAGCTCTGCGCGAAGCTGGCGTAATCGGGGAACTCGAGGATGCGCAACTGGCGGAACTGGTACGGCGAATACACCTTGGTGTAGTGCGCCAGTGCCTTCTTCATCGCGAAGATCATCCGGTCGACGTTGTAGGCGTGCTGCGGATCGTAGTAGACCTCCAGCGAGATGCCGTTCCAGGAATCGCGCTTGACCTTGTAGCGCGCCGACTGGAACGAGAAGAAATCCAGGATCGGCTTGTCCATCTTGTAGTGGAAATAACGCCGCCCGTTGCTGGTCCATTGCTTGACCAGGTAACCCGGTGCCAGTGCGATCTGGTCGGGCACGGTGGAAACCGTGGTCTCGAAATTCACCCAGTCGGCGTCGCGGCCGAGCAGGTTGAACTGACGCGCTGCCTGGTCGTCGATCTTGGGCATGCGCGGTACCGGGCCGAGTCCGTACTTGCGCCGATCGTTGCGGTCGGTGAGCTGGCCTTGTTCGCTGTAACCGAAATGCGGAAAGGCCATGTTGTTGAAGAACGTGCCGTTGGCGACCACCTGCGTGTCGTTGGGCGAGTTGCGGAAGCCGCGACTCCAGTACTCCAGCGCGAAATCGAAATTCATCGTTGCGCCGGGCTGCATCGGCTGCTTCAGGTGGTAGATGTTGTAGCCGTGCACCTTGTCGATGCTGACCACGTCGTGCGGCGCGAATTTCAGCGACGTCACCTTCAGGTCCGGGTTGACGCGTACGTGCAGGTCGGTGATCGGCTTGTCGGTCTTGTTCATGATCACGTAGTGGCCGCGGACCTCGACGCGGCGCTGGTGCGGGTAGATGTCGACGTCGAGCTTGACGTCGGTGATCTTCGGTTGCGGCAGGTCCTTGTATTTGCTGTAGAGCTTCTCGTAGTCGGCCCTGCGTTGCTTGGCCACGTCGCCGGGCACGTACTGGTTGATCACGTTGGTGTTGTAGTAAATCCAGCCGCCGAGCACGACGAAGCCGATCAGGCTCGCCGCCAGCAGGGCGCGCGAGGGCGTACGGAAACGCGCCAGCGCGATGCGTCCGCGTTCCTTCCAGCCGGCTGATGTGCCGCGCACCCAATACAGCGCCGCAATCACCAGCAACGCGATCGCGAAACACGCCCAGTACCCGCTGAACCACAGCCGTGCGGCCAGGAAATGGCCGAAGCCGTTCATGTCCGAATAGGGAGTCGCCGGCGCGCTGGAGTAGTTGTACAGGTGATGATCGAAATCCAGTTGCGACAGCGCGATACGACTGACGAAATAGATCACCATCAGCAGGTAGCCCGTGAACTTGCTGTTGGTGACGACCTGGAAAAACAGCGCCAGCACGCCCATCAGCAGGAACGTGATGGTGGTCAGCGCGATATTGGCCAGATACAGCCCCAGCTCCAGATGTTGATAACCGCGCCACAGCTGATAGATCATGCACTCGAGCACGCCGGCGAGTTGGAACGCGACGATCACGGCGGCCAGTGCGACCAGCTTGGACAGCAGCGGAATCCAGTCCGGCAGCGGGAACGCATCCGTGGCGTCGCTGATGCGGTGGCTGCGTTCGCGCCAGACCAGTTCGCCGGCATAGAAGGTGACGATGATGATCAGCAGCCAGTCATAACTGCCGCGCATGGCGTCAACCATCAGGTGCGTGACCGGATACACCTTGGTGCCGTATATCTCGTTGGAGAATGCCAGCGCCCCGCCCAGGTTCATCAACCCGAACGCCAGCATGACGATGAACGCCACGCCGGCGAGCACGCCGCGTGTATCGAAACGCACCAGCTTGAGGAATTGCGTCCAGCGCGCCGCCGCATCGGTGCGCAGGTGCACTCGCGGGCGTACCGGTACCGCCGGCGTTACCGAAACGGCTTCAGCTTCCGCGGTCTTGCTTTTCTTGCGACGCCACAGACGGAAACCTTCGCGGTCCGGCCGGAACAATGCCAGCGTCGCAAAAATCATGGTCGTGCCGACGGCGATCCAGATCGCGCGATTGGCCAGCAGGACACCGGTCAGATGCGGCAGCAGCGTGTTGCGATCGCTTGCCGACCAATAGCGCGTGGCCAGCGAGAATGCGCCCAGGCCAAATGGATCGATCAAGGCACCCAAGGTGCGGTGTTCCAGACTGCCGGCCGTAACCAGCGCGATCTGCCACAGTACGAAGAACGCGATGACGCCGATGTAGGTACCGAGCATTGATCTCGTCAACGTCGCCAGCAGGAACAGCATCGCCGACAGGAAGAACAGTCCGGGCAGCACGAACACGGCGAAGCCGTAGGCGTAGGCAACGAAACTGGTCGGCCCCAACCGTTGCGGATCGACCCATGGCATGAGCACGCCGAACATCAGGCCCAGCGCAACCACGATCATCACGCCGACCGCCGCGCTGTAGCCGGCGGCGAAGCGCCCGCCGAGATACGCACGGCGCGACACCGGGGTGGAGAAGAACAGCTCCGCGGTGCCGGCATCGAAGTCGCGCAACGCGGCGCCGGCGACGAACACGGTGATCAGGAACATGCCCAGCACGGTGAACAGCGTGAGCATCTGCACCACGACATACGGCGCATTGCGATGCACATTGCCAACGCCGCCGCCAATGCGAATCGTGTCGGAGCCGGCCGCGGAGAACGCCAGCGCACCGAAAGCGAGCGCGATCAGCCAGAACAGCGGGCTCTTGAGCTGCTGGCGCAGCTCGAATCGAAAGATTTCCCGGAACATCCGCGATCTCCCTCAGGCCGCACGCGCGATCGGCGCGGCCTGCCGGCGCAACTGTCCGAAGTAGACATCCTCAAGATTCGGCGCGACCGCCTCGAAGCCTTCTTCCGGTTTGGCGTCGGCCAGCACGTGCACGATGGTCTTGCCGCCCGATAGCCTCGTGGACAGCACCGTGTAGCGCTGCTTGCAGGCTTCGACCTCCGCATTCGGCAACATGCGTCGCCAGACCCGTCCTTCGAGGGCCTGCATGGCCTCGCCGGGCTCGCCGCTGAGCAACACCTCGCCCTGGCCGATGATCGCCATGCGCGAACACAGGTCGGTGACGTCCTCGACGATGTGCGTGGACAGGATCACGACCACGTTCTCGCCGATTTCGGCGAGCAGGTTCAGGAACCGGTTGCGCTCCTCCGGATCGAGCCCCGCGGTGGGCTCGTCGACGATGACCAGTTTCGGATCGCCAAGCAGGGCCTGGCCGATACCGAAGCGCTGGCGCATGCCGCCGGAGAACGTGCCGAGCTTGCGCTTGCGCACATCCCACAGGTTGACCTGGCGCAACAATGCCTCAACCGTTTCCTTGCGCTCGCCGCGCGCGGTGATGCCCTTGAGCACGGCGAAGTGGTCAAGCATCGCCTCGGCGGTTACCTTCGGGTACACGCCGAACTCCTGCGGCAGGTAGCCGAGCACGCGGCGTGCGGCGGGTTTGTCGGCGAGCACGTCGAGATCGTTCAGATGAATGCTGCCTTCGTCCGGATCCTGCAACGTGGCGATCGTGCGCATCAGCGTCGATTTGCCGGCGCCGTTCGGGCCGAGCAGACCGAACATGCCGTTCGGGATTTCGAGCGACACGTTCTTCAGTGCCTGCACGCCGTTGGCATAGGTCTTGGACAGTTTCCGGATCGACAGCATGACACCCCTCGAAC
Organism: uncultured Pseudomonadota bacterium; assembly: GCA_963779795.1. Classification (GTDB taxonomy): domain Bacteria; phylum Pseudomonadota; class Gammaproteobacteria; order Xanthomonadales; family Rhodanobacteraceae; genus Rudaea. The sequence goes on from CAVZZK010000001.1 coordinate 28,549, forward strand.
GATGACTGGCAATCCGCCAACCCTACGTCGCACCTGTCCACAAAGCCAGTGACAAATGTCACGGCACCCCTGTGCCGGCGTGTGCCGATCTTGTTGGCGTCCCGGCCGGCCCGATCATGGAGCTTGACCGCGAAGCGTGTCTCGCCGACGCTAGTACAACATTTCGTTGCGCTGGGGGTGTCGTCATGAAGCTGCTTTTTTCGTGTCTTGCGTTGCTGTTGATCGCCGGCTTTGGGGCGGCGCCGGTTGCCGCGGCGCCCGTGCAATCCGGCGACCTGCCGCCGGGATTGCAGATTCCCGACGCCGCCCGGCCCGGCCCCGATTTCAATGTCGACCGCGCCACGCAGGCCTATCTGGACCTGCTCTCGCCACAGCAGCGCAAGCAATCCGACGCCTATTTCGAGGGCGGGTACTGGCTGCAACTGTGGGGATTCTTTTACGGAATCGGCGTTGCCGCACTGCTGCTGTGGGGTGGCATATCCCGGCGAATGCGCGATATCGCGCGGCACCTGGGGCGCCGACCGTGGCTGCACACCTGGGCCTACGTGGTGATGTTCCTGCTCGCCTACTTCGTGCTGAGCCTGCCGTGGTCGATCTACGCCGATTTCATCCGCGAGCATCAATATGGCTTGGCCACGCAGGATTTCGGCGGCTGGTTCGGCGACCAGCTCAAAAGCTTGATGGTCAGCGCGATCATCTTGCCGCTGGTACTGGTTGCCATCTATGCCGCCGTGCGCCGTGTCGGCAGTCGCTGGTGGATTTGGGCCAGCGGCATCGCGTTCGCGTTCACCCTGTTCGCCATGATGCTGGCACCGGTTTACGTCGAACCGCTGTTCAACACCTACAAGCCGCTGCGCCCGGGACCGGTGCGCGCCGCGGTGCTGTCGCTGGCGCGCGCCAACCAGGTGCCGACCGATCACGTGGTCGAATTCGATGCCTCGCGCCAGACCACGCGCATCAGCGCCAACGTGGCAGGTTTTGCGGGCACCACGCGCGTCGCGCTCAACGACAACCTGATCGAAAAGACTTCGCTGCCGGAAATCAAGGCGGTGCTCGGTCACGAGATGGGTCACTACGTGCTTAACCATGGCCTGCGTGGCACGATCTATTTCACCCTGGTACTGGCGTTTGGATTCTGGTTCACGCACCGTCTGCTGGATTGGTGTCTGGCACGCTGGGGTTCGCGCCTCGGATTGGAAGGGCGCGCCGATCCGGCCGCGCTGCCGCTGGCGTTCGCGATCCTGTCGCTGTTCTTCTTCGTGGCCACGCCGTTGACCAATTCCATCGTCCGGCAGATGGAAAGCGAGGCCGATGCCTTTGGACTGAACGCGGCACGTGAGCCGAATGGTTTCGCGATGGTCGCCATGCGCCTGTCGACCTACCGCAAGATCCATCCCGGCCCGCTGGAGGAAATCATCTTCTACGATCATCCCAGCGGTTACGACCGCGTACACGCGGCGATGGTCTGGCTCAAGGAGAACCAGGACAACCCGACCGCGAACGCACCTTTGCCGCCGCCGAAGCCATAATTTCCGTTCGCTGGTGCGACGGCGCGTCAAATTCGTTGCTCCCCGGTGGCACAGCGAATCACGCCGGCAGCGGCGATTTTTCACGGTTCGCACTATCATGGTGGTCTGCGAACGGTTCGGCGCCCGCTCTGATCGGGTGGAGCCGTGATGGCGCGCTCAGGCGCGCGGCGACATTCCTGGAGGACCGATGTCCGAAGTCAAACAAGTCAAGGTGCCGGATATCGGCGATTTCAGCGATGTGCCGGTGATTGAAGTACTGGTCAGTCCGGGCGATACGGTCGCCGTCGATCAGGGACTGATTACGCTGGAATCCGACAAGGCGACGATGGAAGTGCCCTCGTCGATCGCCGGCGTGGTCAAGGAAGTGAAGGTCAAGGTTGGCGACAACGTCTCCGAAGGCGCCGTCGTCGCGCTGATCGAGGCCGGCGATGCGCCGGCAGCCGAAAACAAACCCGCCGCGGCACCAGCGCCACAAACCGCTCCCGCCCCGGCTCCCGCACCCGCACCCGTTGCCGAGCCAGCCACATCCGCCAAGGCTGAAGCCGCAACCTCCGCGGTTCACGCGCGCACCGGCCTGCCCACTTCGCCACCCGTGGAATTCGATGCCGACACGGTGATGCCGGACAAGGTGCCTTATGCCAGTCCCGCGGTACGCGCCTTCGCGCGCGAGTTGGGCGTTGACCTGACGCGGGTGACCGGCAGTGGCCGCAAGCACCGCATCACGCGCGAGGACGTGCAGAATTTCGTCAAGCGCGCATTGAGCGGCGGCGGCACGGGCGCTGCCACCATCACCGGCGGCAACGGACTCAACCTGTTGCCATGGCCGAAGGTGGACTTCGCCAAGTTCGGCGAAATCACGACGCAGCCACTGTCCAAGATCAAGAAGATCTCCGGCGCCAACCTGGCCCGCAACTGGGCGATGATTCCGCATGTCACGCAGCACGACGAAGCCGATGTCACCGAACTGGAAACGCTGCGCAAGGCGCTGAACAAGGAACACGAGAAAGCCGGCGTGAAATTCACCATGCTCGGCTTCATCATCAAGGCCGTGGTGGCGTGCCTGAAGCAGTATCCCGAATTCAATTCCTCGCTCGATTCCAGCGGCGAGAACCTGATCCTGAAGCGTTACTACCACGTAGGTTTTGCCGCCGACACGCCAAATGGCCTGGTCGTACCGGTACTCAAGGACGCCGACCGGAAGGGCCTGGTCGAGATTGCCCGGGAAATGCGTGCACTCGCCGGCAAGGCGCGAGAAGGCAAGCTCGGTCCGGTCGACATGTCCGGCGGCTGTTTCTCGATTTCCTCGCTGGGCGGCATCGGCGGTACCGCGTTCACGCCGATCGTCAACGCACCGGAAGTGGCCATCCTCGGCGTGTCGAAATCGGCGATCAAGCCGGTCTGGGACGGCGAGGCTTTCCGGCCGCGCCTGATGCTGCCGCTCTCGCTCAGTTACGACCACCGCGTCATCGACGGCGCCTCCGCGGCGCGCTTCACCGCGCATCTGGCGCAACTGCTCGGCGACATGCGGCGCAGCCTGCTCTAGGAACGACGGCATGGCGGCGACCTTCCAGAACATCGCAGGCTTGAACACGGCTCGATGGCGCCTGCCCAGATGGGTGAGCGGATGCTGATCGACGCCAGCCAGACACTCCAGAACGTCAAAGCCGGCGCCTTGCAGCATGGCAACCAGGCCATCGACAAGGTCGGCCAGTTGCTCGGATACAGCCTTCTGCATGCCGGCGGCGTCAACGTCACTGTCGGCGCCCTGATCGGCGCCTTCATCGTTCTGCTGGCGACGATATTCCTGTCGCGCGTGGCGCAGCGCGCCCTGGAGCGTTACGCCAGCATGCACGAGAGCGTCAATCGCGCCACGCTGTATGCGCTGTCGCGAATAATGCATTACGTACTGCTGGTCATCGGAGTCCTGTTCGCACTCAGCATCGCCGGTATCCCGGTGGCACGCTTCACCGTATTTGCCGGCGCGCTCGGCGTCGGCCTCGGCTTCGGCCTGCAGGCCATTTTCAACAACTTCGTTTCGGGCCTGATCATCCTGTTCGACCGCACGCTCAAGGTCGGTGATTTCGTCGAACTGGCCTCCGGCGTGCACGGTACCGTGCGCGACATCTACATTCGCGCCACACGTATTACCACCAACGACAACATCGACATCGTCGTGCCCAACTCCGAGTTCGTCAGCGGGCGCGTGGTCAACTGGACGCTGCGCGAAGTCTCGCGCCGACTCAAGGTGCCGTTCGGCGTGGCCTACGGCAGCGACAAGGAACTGGTCAAGAAAGCCGCGCTCGAAGCCGCCGCCGAAGTGCCGTTCACGTTGACCCTCGAGGGCGATCGCAAGCCGCAGGTGTGGTTGAGCGGATTCGGCGATTCCTCGCTGGACTTCAAACTGGTGGTGTGGCTCACCGCCGAGGCAACCAAACGGCCCGGCGCGGTGACGGCTGCCTACAACTGGGCGCTGGAATCGGCGCTGGGTCGCCACGGTATCGAGATCCCGTTCCCGCAACGCGACCTGCACGTGCGCTCGTGGTTCGGCGCGTCCGGCCAGCCCGCGCGCGAACAGGCCGAACAGGCATTGCCGGCCAGCACGGTATCGGCACGCGAACGCGCCGAATTGTCGCAAAACGACGCTGCGCGCGACATTGCGCGCGAGGTCGCCGAGGCGAAACAGGAAGAACAGGAAAACCCCGACGAATCGAAAACGCGTCGCTGACGGCGGCGCCCACGGAAATTAATGGCATGGCGAATACGATTGAAATCAAGGTTCCCGACATTGGCGACTTCAGCGGCGTCCCCGTGATCGAAGTGCTGGTCAAGCCCGGCGACAGCATTGAAGTCGACCAGGGACTGATCACCCTCGAGTCCGACAAGGCAACGATGGAAGTTCCGTCGACCGCAGCCGGGACGGTCAAGGAGGTGAAGGTCAAGGTTGGCGACGAAGTGTCCGAAGGCCATGTCGTTGCGGTCATCGAAACGCAGGCAGGTAATTCCCTTGCCCCGCAAGCGGCGGAAGGTGACCGCAGGCCGGATGGGGGGGAATCGAACAAGGCGGCGTCCCCGGCCGAGGCCGCGCCGGCCAGCGGGGGAGTCCAGAGCACGGCGCCGAAAGCCGCTGCCGAAAGCGGGCGCAGGGCCGATATCGAATGCCAGGTTTGCGTGCTCGGTTCCGGCCCGGGCGGCTACACGGCGGCGTTCCGCAGTGCCGACCTGGGCCAGGACACGGTGCTGATCGAACGCTACGCGACGCTCGGCGGCGTTTGCCTGAACGTGGGCTGCATTCCGTCCAAGGCCCTGCTTCACGCGGCCAAGGTGATCGACGAGGCCGATGCGTTTGCCGACCACGGCATCACCTTCGGCAAGCCGACGATCGACCTGAAAAAACTCGCCGCCTACAAGGACAAGGTCGTCGCGCAATTGACCTCGGGTTTGGCCGGGATGGGCAAACAGCGCAAGGTCAACGTTGTGCGCGGTACCGGCAAATTCGTGTCGCCCAACGAAATCGAGGTCGAGGGCGTCGACGGCAAGAAGCTGGTGCGCTTCGAGAAATGCATCATCGCCGCCGGCTCGCAGGCGGTGAAGCTGCCCGGCTTGCCGTGGGACGACGAGCGCATGATGGATTCGACCGACGCCCTGCTGCTGCGCGACGTGCCGAAGAAGCTGCTGGTCGTCGGCGGCGGCATCATCGGCCTGGAAATGGCCTGCGTGTATGACGCACTCGGCTCGCAGGTCACTGTGGTCGAGCTGCTCGATCAACTCATGCCCGGCGCCGATCCGGACTTGGTGCGCCCGCTGGCGCAACGCCTGAAAAAACGTTACGCCGGCATTCACCTGAAAACCAAGGTCGTCAAGATCGAGGCGCAGAAGAACGGCCTGAAAGCCACGTTCGAGGGCAGCGATACCGAAAAGGGCGGGGCTCCCGACGCACAGCTGTTCGACCGCGTGCTGATCGCTGTCGGCCGCGCGCCGAACGGCAAGAAGATCGATGCCGACAAGGCCGGCGTCGAGGTCACCGAGCGTGGCTTCATCCCGGCCGACAAGCAGATGCGCACGAACGTGGAACACATCTTTGCCATCGGCGACATCGTCGGCAACCCGATGCTCGCGCACAAGGCCTCGCACGAAGGCAAGGTCGCCGCCGAAGTCTGCGCCGGCATGAAGAGCGAATTCGTCGCGCGCGTGATTCCCAGCGTGGCCTATACCGACCCGGAAGTGTCCTGGGTCGGCGTCACCGAAACCGAAGCCAAAGCGAAAGGTTTGAATTACGGCGTCGGCAAATTCCCGTACGCAGCATCCGGGCGCGCCATCGGCATCGGCCGCACCGAAGGCTTCACCAAGCTGCTGTTCGACGAAGCCACGCAACGCGTCATCGGTGCCGGCATCACCGGGCCGAACGCCGGCGATCTCATTTCCGAAATCGCGCTCGCGATCGAGATGGGCGCCGAGGCGGCCGACATCGGGCTGACCGTGCACCCGCACCCGACGTTGTCCGAATCGGTCGGCATGGCGGCGGAAGTCTACGAAGGCACGATCACGGATTTGTACATTCCCAAGCGCAAGTAGTCGCATTGGGCGGTCCGCGAGAAGCGCACTGATTCGCTTTGCGAAACAATGCGTTCACCTGGCGTTACGCTGCGCCGGTTGATCAGTGGGCGAATATCCCAAGGTTTGTTGTGACGACATCCGGTCGAAGCCCCAACCCGGCCGGACGCCGAACCACGTCACAACACAAGGAGATTCGCATGAAACTGTATTTCGCCCCCGGCTCTTGCTCACTGTCGCCGCATATCGTGCTCAAGGAACTGGGCTTGCCATTCGAGCTGGTCAGGGTCGATTTCGCCACGAAGAAGACCAGCGACGGCACCGACTTCACGACCATCAATCCGAAGGGTTATGTGCCGACCCTGCAACTGGACAACGGCGAAATCCTCACCGAAGGCCCGGCCATCGTGCAGTATCTGGCGGACCAAAAGCCCGAGTCCGGGCTGGCACCGTCGAACGGCACGCTGCCGCGCTACCACCTGCAGGAATGGCTGAACTTCGTTTCCACCGAAATCCACAAGGGCTTCAGCCCGCTGTTCAATCCAAAACTGCCCGACGCCGCACGCGAGATTTTCATCGCCAAGATGAAGCAGCGCTTCGGCGAACTCGATAAAGTGCTTGCCAGGCGCGATTACCTGATGGGCGAAAAATTCTCGGTCGCCGATGCCTACCTGTTCACGCTGCTGGGCTGGAGCCGGAACTTCGGACTGGACCTGGGCGAATGGAAGCACCTGGCCGACTATCGCCAGCGCATCGCGGCAAGGCCCGCGGTCAAGGCGGCGCTCGAGAGCGAGCGCGAGATCAAGAAGGCCGCCTGATCGGAAACGTCCCGATGCGGCCACGCGCCGTAACGTGTGATTGCAACGGCCTAGGCGTCGGCGGATTTTTGCTCCGGCGGCACCAGCGCGATGACGGTCCAGCCCGGTTTCGGCTCGAGCTTGCGCTGGCTCGACGCGACATGCAGCTTGCCGCGCTCGTCGATGCCGAACATCAGGATCGATTCCTCGCCATATTCGGCGATGAAGTGCGACCGGTCGAATGTTTCGGTCAGACCCGTCGATTTCGTCTGCCAACCGGCGGCAATCAACTCGGCCAGGCGCGCATGGATGATGTCGTCGCTGAACAGGGCCGGCGCCATCAGCGGATCGGCAAAGCTGCGCCGGTCGTGGCGCTCGCGTTCGGCAAGATTGCGCAGGCGGAACACGTTGGCGCGCCCGAATTCCGGGCGATAGTGAACCACGGCCAGCGTGTTCATCTCGCGCCGCGTGGACATCGCCAGCAAGCATCCGATACCGGCCAGGTCCATGTGATTGTCGGCGAATTGCGAGGTCGGGCTACCGAAGAACGTCTCCAGCCCGGCCATGCGCGCGGCGCGGATGCCGTCCCAGTCATCGTCGACGACGAGCACGTGAAACTCGGCCTTCTTCAACGCCGCGGCGACCGTGCGCGCGACGTTGTCCGAGCCGAACACGAGCACGCCGTCCGGCTCCGGCTCGGCCACGCGCAACCACACGGCGATGATCCGCGATGTCGCGCTTTGCACGACGACGGTGCCGATGATCAGGATGAAAACCAGTGGCACCAGCGCGTCGGCGCCGGGCATGTGCAGCTCGCCCAGGCGCAAGGCGAACAGCGCCGAAACCGCCGCGGCGACGATGCCGCGCGGCGCGATCCAGCCGAGCAGCACGCGCTGCCGCCACGTGAGCGTTCCACCGAACGTCGCCAGCAACACCGACAGCGGGCGCACGATGAATTGCGCGACCAGAAAAATCAGCACGCCGGCCAGCAACATGCCATGCGGCAGCGGCCATTGCAGGCGCGCGGCCAGCACCACGAACAGCAGCGACACCAGCAAGGTGGACAGGTCTTCCTTGAAGTCCATGATGTGATCGATATGCACGTCGCGCTGGTTGCCGACGACGATACCCATGATCGTGACCGCCAGCAGGCCGGATTCGTGCGTGAGCGTATTCGACAACGAAAACGCGCCGAGCACGAAGGCGATGGTGCCGAAGTTCTGCAGATATTCCGGAATCAGGTGGCGACGCAGACAAAATGCCAGCAGGAAAGCGGCGCTCACGCCGATGACGGCGCCGGAGGCGATCGTCAGGCCGAACACGCCGAGCGAATGACCCTGCTCGCGCGAGATGATCGCCTCGAACATCAACACCGCGAGCAGCGCGCCGAGCGGATCGATGACGATGCCTTCCCAACGCAAGGCATTGGCGATCTTCGCGTCCGGACGCACCGTGCGCAGCAGCGGCACGATCACGGTCGGGCCGGTCACGCAGGCCAATGCGCCGAACAGCATGGCGATCGGCCACGCCAGACCGGCAATGTAATGCGCGCACGCGGCCAGCATCAGCAACGCGGCCAGCGCGCCGTAACTGACCAGGCCACGCACCGTGGCGCCGATGCCGCGCAACTCCTCCAGGCGCAAAGTCAGGCTGCCCTCGAACAGGATCAGGGCGACTGCCAGCGACACGAACGGGAACAGCCCGCGACCGAGCAGCTGGTCCGGTTCGACCAGGCCGGTAACCGGCCCGAGCAAAACACCGGCTACCAGCAGGAACAGGATCGCCGGCAGCTTGACGCGCCACGCCAGCCATTGCGCGGAAAAGCCGACGATCAGCAGCAGCGTGAGCATCAGGGCCAGATCAATACCCGGCATCACGGCGATACGCTCCCGGTTTTGGTTCGATCAACGCGTGCAACGACGCCGACCCGGCGACGACCGGGGGTGCCTGTGCTCATGCGCACCGATTCGACCCGCATCAAGCTGCGGTCAGTCCTGCGGACTGGATGCCGCGGTACCGCCAAGCGAATCCACCGCCGGCAGGAACTGACTGGCGACTTCGTAATGCCGCACCAGCGGCTCCATCTGCAGCAGGTACTGTTCGTCCTCGGGGTAATACACCGAATGATCCGGATTCTCGCCGGCGAAAGCGCGCACGCCTTCCATCGAATCCCACATCGAGATCAGCATGATTTCGCAATGCTCGCCCTGCTCGCGGCGCAGCACCGTCACGCCGCGGCTGCCCGGGGTCCTGGCGTAATCGCGTAATCCGGTCTGTTGCAGATAGGCCAGATAGTCATCGGCCTTTTCCTTGAGCGTGATACCACGCCAGATGCGGGCAATCATGCGAAGTCTCCTGCGCAATGCAGACCCGACCAGCATACAGGACGCGGGCATTGGCCTGTAAATCTCCTTTTAGTGCGCCGCAGCAACGGCGCGAACCGGCGCTGTATCGCGCTAAAATGAAAACCACCACCATGACGTGACGCCGCAACAAGGCAGGCTGAAAATGCGCCAGGCACTGCAACCAGTTCGTCTACGGGCCGTCTACGACCGCGTTGCCGGCCATTACGATTTTCTGCACGGCCTGCTGACCGCGCGCTCGGACCAACGCGGTCGGTGCTTGCTGGTGGAAAAATCCGTTCGTGCAGGCGACCGGGTGCTCGACTGCGGCGCCGGCACCGGTTCGACCGGACTGCTGGCCGCGCAGGCGATTGGCAACGATGGACAGGTGAGCCTGCTGGACATGAGCGACGCGATGCTCGGCGTCGCGCGTGACAAGGCCGCGCAGCTTGGCGTGCAGGGCCGCGTCACGACCAAGGTAGGCGACCTGCAGGAATTGCCCTTTGCCGACGGCAGTTTCGATGTCGTGCTGTCAAGCTACAGCCTGTGCCCGGTGGTGGATCCGGCCCGGGGCGCGCAGGAAATGTTCCGCGTCACCAAACCCGGCGGACGCATCGGCATCGCCCATTCAACCGATCCGACCAACCCGGTGCTGAAATGGATGGCGAACGGCGTCGAGAACCTGGTCTGGCATTTCCCCTCCATCTCGCTGGGCTGCCGCTCGGTATCGGTCCGTCCGATGCTTGAAAAACTCGGCTGCACGCAGCTGTACGAGCGGCGCATTGGTGTGCCGCTGTGGCCGTTTCTGGTGTTCGTGATGCAGAAACCGGGCGGTTGATTCCACGCACCGGCAACCGGGCTGCGCGAAGCGTTCAGCGCAGCAACGAATGCGCCGCGCGCCGTCGCGCAGAGGCATCGAGCAGCAACAAGTGAAAGCTCGGATAGGCACGAGGCGGATATCTGCTGATCCATTGTTCAGGGGTATTGCCTGCGGCTGGGCACCACCAAGCAGTGGGTATTTGCGTTGACGGCGGCATTCGCAATGCGGCGATGACGATGCAATGGCGCAGCGTCTGCGCATCAGTACGCAAGGTGCCGGCGCGGTCACCGTTCACATCGATCTTTTCCAGTTCCATCGGCTGTCCGTTGTTCGGCAATCCGTCCCCGTCCGGCTGCAAATCGCCGCGATCCAGCGCTGCGACCGGCAGGATCTGCATCGGCGGCCAGCCGTCGTGTTGGCGGTAAAGTGCCACGAGGTCGCTCGGCAACGCGACACCGAGTCGTTGTCGCACGGCGGCAAGTGCGGCTGCTGTCGCCGGCCCCGGCCAGGCGCTGCCATGTGCCAGCAATCGTGTGAGCAGATTCGGCTGCGGAAATTCGTCGAGCAATTGAACCAGCGACGCGTTGCGCAGTTGCACACGGGCTTTGTGTTGGGCGGCCTCGCTGCGATGTTTCATCAACGCCTCCTCGCGCCTGGAGACCCACGCGGATTCGAGCAGGGAGCGCAAATCCGCATGCGCGATGCCATCCGACTCCGGATCAAATTCGATCACGCGGTTTTCGGGGACGGCAGGTGGCGTTCCATCATCGTAGTAAACGACCATTTGATCTTCCTGATCTTTGCCACTGAGCCGTATCCATTGCACGGCACGTTGCAGCGGCACATGAACAGGCGAACCATCGACCAGGTGTATCGTCACAGTGCCGTTGCTTGCGACCCCGGAAAGATCATCTCGCGTGGCGCGGCGAAGGTCCTTCAGCGGAGCCAGCGCCACTTCATCTATTCCGTCAGTGACCTGATAGATGTCCGTGATCGACGTAGGTAGCGTGCCGCCCACACGCGCGGCGGCGGCTTGGCGATTGGCTTCGTCCGCGGGTCGCGTACCCGGCTTCGCCAGTGCATACACCAGGGCGTTCAAAGGCATTCCCGCGGCCGAGGACATGAGATGCCGATGCCGGCTCCGCATGCGTTCGACGCGAGCACTCATTTTCGCCATATCCACTCCCGAGGAGCCGAGCGACACATATACCATCGCGACCGCCACGGGTACCGCCAGCAATCCTGCCATCACCAGCGCCAGAAGACCGCGATGCCAAATCGGCATCGGCGGCTGATCGGCGGCTTGCAGTACGGCTTCGGCTTGGCGGATTCTGGGCATCGCGAGGCGCGCCGGACCCGCCGTACGTTCGAGCAGATCGAGCACGAAGCGCAAGCGCTCTGCTCGGGGCAGGCTTGCTGCCGGGATCTCGCCTTTGGCCATGGCCTTCAGCGCGCTGCCGTTTGCCAGCATGGCGGGCAGCGTCAGCAGTTGCAGAACAGCAAGCGCAGTGAGCAATGTCCAGCCGATCATCGCCGATATCACCGCGCCGACTATGCAAGTCAGGGCGATGAACGCCACCTGCAGGTTTTGCAAGCGCGGCGGCAACATCGCTTCCACTACCTTGGCGCCGTCCAGCGGGGGAAGCGGCAACACGTTCAAATAGTTGATGAACAGAAACATCAAGCCCGCCTCGCTCAGCCAGGGCAGCGCCGCGGCAGCCGGCCCGAAGCTCGACAGGACCAGCAGCGTCCAGCCGATGACGATGCCGGGCAGGGGTCCCATGAGGCTCATCCAGGCACGTTTGCCGGCGCTCGGGTGCACCTCGTGGCCCATGGTTACACCGCCAATCAGGGGCAAGGCAAGAATGTGCACGTTGCGGTAGCCGAACGCGCGCATCGCCAGGTAGTGCCCCAGTTCATGGATCGCGATGACGACCAGCAGCAGTATCGCGAGACGCAGGTTCCAAAAGAACGCGCCAAGCGCGGCGAATAGCGCTGCGCTGACAAAAAACAACCACCATTGCACGCGCGACGGTGGTGCCCGCTCGCGAATGCTTTCCAACGATGCCGCGAGTGCGGCCAGCCGGATGGCGGGAATCGGCGCAACGCTCCTGGGTGGCTTCGGCCGGCGCAGCCAGGCGAACAGCATGCGCAGGGCGAACATGAAACGCGCCCGCACCATTCCATCCCGGTCGCGCCGCAGCGCGCCGCGGGCGAGCAAGGCATCGCGTGTGCGCCGGGTCCAGTCACCCAGGAAATCCTGAATTGCCGCGACATCGGTAAATCGCAGGTCGGCGGCCACACCGAAGGTCGCGAGCCAGCCGCGATGCGCTTCGTAATGCATACGAGGCGTGGAGGCGCTGACAGTCAGTGCCGGTGCGTCCGGGGTTGCGGTTACCCGGAAGTACGGATCATAGGCCTGTGTGATCGCGATGCGTCCGTCTGCCAGTCGCGTGGCGGCGAATTCGTTGAGGCGGTTGGGTTGCCTCGGGTCGCTGCCGGGCAAAAGGCAGAATATGCTGCCGTCAGTCGGGTGACGGTATGTCGCGATGAGTTTGCCGAGCGCCGGGTCGGGCGGGTCGGACTCGCGCAGGAACCAGTGTGGACCTTCGAGCCCGATTGCCGTCAAATCATCGTGGGCGCTCTGGTACAGGTCCTGATAGCCCGCCGGTGGTTTGACCGGATCGGCGAGCGGGCGCGCAGAACACGTGGGAAACACCTTCGCCAGCAATGCGCGCAACAATTGCAAGCCGGCGACGGCAAAGATCGCCGCGACAAGCAAGACCACTTGAATCATTACGCGGCACTCCCACCCACGTCGTCGGTTGCGTTATTGCCGTCTTTTGCCAAACGATCCAGTTCAGCCCGCACGTGATGCCGAACCAGCTCGTAGTTTGGCCCGGACAGTCCCCGAATTTCGGCGTCCGTGGCGTAGCCAATGGATTGCCGGTAGTGATTGCGCACCTGAATCTCACGTACGCGAATGCGATCGTAGGCATCGAGATCCAGCACGCGTGTCACCTCGACGCCGGGATGCTGCTGCAGTGCAGTCGCGACCTCGCGTCGATGCGTGGCAAGCTGGACGGCAAGCGGCGTGTCGTTGGGCACGCGCAGCGTGCGGTGGTCCGGCGGGTTGGTGAAGGGATTGCGGCCGCTGCTGTTGCTCGTGTCGATCACCGCACCATTATCGAGTGATGTGGAGAATTCCAGGAATTGCAGCGGTGGCCGCAGCCGTCCGCGCAGGCGCATCCACAGATGCAGGAGCATTCCCCAGGTGCGTTTGGGGCGCACCACGCTGATGATCGCGCAGATGTCGCCCTGCTCACTGCCCAGCAGGCGATAGCGCAGTCCGTCGCCAGCCTGCCCAGCGCCGGCATCCACGCGCAGATAACCGAGATCGCGAAATCCCTGACCAATCAATTCCTTCGCGGTGCGCTGGATATAGGCTCGATCAAGCCTTGGAACGTTTCCGGGATCGATAGGAACGATCCGACCTTGCGGCCGGTTGCCCAAGCGGAAAATCTTGAGCGCGATGCTGCACCCGGCCCGTCGCCAGATTTCTTCCGGCTTTTGCATGCATTCCTCCCTAGATTGGCCCCAGTGACGATCGCGGAAATCTACAGCCGATGAAGATTGCTGGCAATCATCGGTGCGCGATGACGCTGCCCGCTAGACGTAACGCGGACAGCGTATGCAAGATTGGTTGCGGATCGCGGGCTAGACGTCGCCGTCTGTCGCCCAACCTTCGCCCGTGCCGCGCTGGAAGACCTTGTCGGTTTCAAGCACGTTACCCGCATTTAACGGTTCGTTGCGCGCAAGTTCGGTGTAGATCGGCGTGAAATCCGGCCGGGTCGCGTCCATCAACTGCTCGAAGCTGTCGATGACGAAGTAGGTTTTCTGATAGGTGTCGATGCGGTAGCGCGTGCGCATGATGCGCTTCATGTCGAAGCCGATGCGGTTCGGGCTTTCCGATTCCAGGCAGTAGATCGACTCGCCCCTGGACGAAACGATGCCGGAACCGTAAATGCGCAGCCCGTCGCGCTGCTGGATCAGGCCGAACTCCACCGTGTACCAGTACAGCCGGGTCAGGTTGACCAGCGCATCGGCACCGATGCCGTGCGCCTTCACGCCGCCGCGCCCGTAGGCCTGCATGTAATCGGCAAACACCGGATTGAGCAGCAACGGCACATGGCCGAACAGGTCGTGGAACAGGTCCGGCTCGGCGATGTAGTCGATCTGGTCCGGCCGGCGGATCCACCAGGTTACCGGGAAACGCCGGTTGGCCAGATGATCGAAAAACGTCAATTCCGGCAACAGGCCTTCGACGCCGATCAGCTCCCAGCCGGTGGCCTTCTTCAGCACCGGATTGAGATGGTCGAACTTCGGAATCGCGTCCGGCGTCATGCCGAAACGCTGCTGGTTCTCCAGGAATTCGTCGCAGGCGCGGCCGACCAGAACCTGCTGCTGGCGCTCGAACAACTGCGCCCAGACCTGGTGATCCTCGTGCGAATAACTCGCCCACGGCTGCTCCACCACGGCCGTCGTATAAACCGGCACGCTGCCCTTGTCGGTTTGTTGATGTTCGACACGGCGTGGTTGTGCGTTCATGGTGGTCTCCTGTTGGCGACGCGTCGTTCATTTTAACACCGCGCCGTTCGCGGCGATGAACGCGCGCTGTCAGTGGATGGTCGGTTTGCGCCGTTGCGGGCCCGGAAACGGCACCACGGCGCCGCTTTCGGGCTTGCGCGAACCGGGTCCGTCCCACAGCACCGGCACATCGTCCGGGCGCGGCGGTTCGAGTTCGTTGTCGACGCCGGCTTCTTCGTCTTCCTCGTCTTCCCAGCTGAAGCGCTTGCGCGGCGGCATCGGATCGAAATTGCGCAGGAAGATCGCCGCGACCGCACCAGCCAACGCGCCGAAAAAGTGGTATTCGAACGACACATGCGGATCGCGCGGCAGGATCGTCATGACCATGCCGCCGTACAGGAAGAACACGGTCAGCGCCACGACGATTGCCAGCCGGTCGCGCCGCAGCAGGCCCATGAAGAACAGGAAAAACATCAGCCCGTGCGCGATGCCGCTGATGCCGACATGGATCGCCGGCCGCGCCCAGATCCACACGCCCAGGCCCGACACCACCCAGATGAACGGCAAGGCATAGCGTGTCGCACGCGGATACGAATACAGCGTCAGCGCGGCGAGGATGCCCAGCGGCAGCGTGTTCGACATCAGGTGCGCAAACGAGGCGTGCACCAGCGGCGCGGTAAGGATGCCGATCAGGCCATGCACGTCGCGCGGGCGGATGCCGAGGTCGTCCATGTCCCAGCCCATCGCCCACGCGCCCAGCCAGGCGATCCAGATGCCGGCGACCAGCACGAACGCGCCAATCCCCGCATAGGCAACGCGCTGGCGGTCGCGCTCGGCGCTGGTGCGGGTCGGGTCCGGCGTGGGGGCGGCAATATCCATTGTTGATAAATAGGGTTCGACACGACGCGTGCAAGTCTGCTTCGTTATCATGCGCGGATGAACGCCCCTTCCGCCAATCCGCTGATCCGCCTCAAGACGCAGCGCCGCTCCCATCATCCCTGGATTTTCCAGAAGATGGTCGAGAAACCCGCGCAGCGCCCCGGGCCCGGCACCATCGTCGACATCATCGACCGTGACGACACCTTCGCCGGCCGCGGTTTCTACAACGGCCACTCGCGCATCGCCCTGCGCGTGCTCACCGCCGACCCGAATGAAGTTGTCGATGCGGATTTCTTCGCACGCAAGATCGACGAAGCCGTCCGCCTGCGCCGCGAGGTGCTGAAACTCGACGCCGTCAGCGACGCCTACCGGCTGATCCATTCCGAAGGCGACGGGCTTTCCGGCCTGATCGTGGACCGCTTCGCCGAACTGCTGGTGGTGCAGTACTTCGCTGCCGGCATGTACAAGCAGCGCGACACCATCGCGCAGTGCCTGCGCCGGCATTATCCCGGCGCGCAGATCTACGCCTTCGCCGAGCAGCACGTGCAGAAGCAGGAGAGCTTCGACCTGAACGACCCGCCGGCGCCGCAGCCGGTGGTCATCACCGAACACGGCATCCAGTTCCACGCCGACCCCGGCAGCAAACACAAGACCGGCTTCTTCGCCGACCAGCGCGACAACCGCCTGGCGCTGGCCGATTTCTGTGCCGATGCGCGCGTGCTCGACCTGTGCTGCAACTCCGGCGGCTTCGGCATCTACGCCAAGGTGCGCGGCGGTGCGCGCGAAGTCACGGGCCTGGATCTGGACGAAGACGTGCTGCAAATCGCCGAGCGCAATGCGCGCATGAACAAGGCGAAGATCCGCTTCGTGCAAGCCGACCTGTTCGCCTGGCTGCGCGACGTGGCCATCAACAACCACGAGCAGTTCGACGTGGTCATCCTCGACCCGGCCAAGATGACGCGCGACCGCGAAAAGGTGATCCCGGCGCTGAAGAAGTACCTGGACATGAACAAGCTGGCGCTGTCGGCCGTGCGACCCGGCGGCATCTTCGTCACCTGTTCGTGCACCGGCCTGGTCAGCGAGGACCAGTTCCTCGACATGCTGCGCCGCGCCGCGTTCTATTCCAACCGCACGGTGCAGGTGCTGAAGGTGTCCGGCGCCGGTGCGGATCATCCGTGGCTGGCGCACGTGCCGGAATCGCGCTATCTGAAGGTCGCGTTCTGTCGCGTCGAGTAGCGGCCGTCAACTGGCGAATCGACAGCCGCTTGCGCGGTTTTCGAAACGACTTCCCCCCATCCGGCTGCCGCCACCTTCCCCCGCACGCGGGGGAAGGGTTCTTCCTTTGCCCGCGAAACAGCTGAATACGCCTTCAAACTTTCGCGACCTGCTCCCTTCCTCCATGTGCGGGGAACGTAGCTTCGAAATTCCATGACTTGCTCCCTTCCTCCGCGTGCGGGGAACGTGCCTTCGAAATTCCGAAACCTGGTCCCTTCCTCCACACGAGGGGGAAGCGTTCTTCCTTTGCCCGCGAGGCAGCTGAATACGCCTTCAAACTTTCGCGACCTGCTCCCTTCCTCCATGTGCGGGGAACGTAGCTTCGAAATTCCATGACTTGCTCCCTTCCTCCGCGTGCGGGGAACGTAGCTTCGAAATTCCATGACTTGCTCCCTTCCTCCGCGTGCGGGGAACGTGCCTTCGAAATTCCGAAACCTGGTCCCTTCCTCCACACGAGGGGGAAGCGTTCTTCCTTTGCCCGCGAAAAGCTGAATACGCCTTCAAACTTTCGCCATGACTTGCTCCCTTCCTCCGCGTGCGGGGAACGTGCCTTCCAATTTGCGTGACTTGATCCCTTCCCCCGCGTGCGGGGGAAGGTGCCCGGAGGGCGGATGGGGGGCGAAGCCGCGGGGCGCGAAGGGGACTCCGTAGCGAAACGCTTCAGTTTGGTCTCGGATCATTTGCTACAAAACACGGGTCGTCGGCACAGGCCCGGGCCAATCACGTTACACTGCGCGCGCGCCGCGCATCGGAGAATTCCATGAGCAAAACGAAAAAACCCCAGGTGACGCAACGCCAGGCCGAGAACGCCATTCGCACGCTGCTGCAATGGGCCGGCGACGATCCCAAGCGCGAAGGCCTGCGCGATACGCCGCGCCGCGTCGCCGAGGCATTCAACGACTGGTTTTCCGGCTACGCCGTCGATCCGGCCGATTACCTGAAGCGCACCTTCGAGGAAGTTGCCGGTTACGACGAGATGATCGTGCTGCGCGACATTGAATTCGAATCGCATTGCGAACATCACATGGCACCGATCATCGGCCGCGCGCATGTCGGCTACCTGCCTACCGACAAGGTGGTCGGCATCTCCAAGCTGGCGCGCGTGGTGGAAACCTACGCACGTCGCCTGCAGGTGCAGGAAAAGCTCACCGCGCAAATCGCGCAATGCATCGAGGAAGTGCTCAAGCCGCGCGGCGTCGGCGTGGTCATCGACGCCACGCACCAGTGCATGACAACGCGCGGCATACACAAGCGCCGCGTGTCGATGATCACCAGCCAGATGCTCGGCTCGTTCCGCGAGGACGCCCGCACGCGCGCCGAGTTCCTGCGCTTCATCGACATCCACAACGCACCGTAAACCCGAACCGACCGATCACTCGATGAACGAGCCTTCCCCGCCAGACGCCGCCCGATCGCCGGCGCGCAGCGCCGCCGTGCGCTTCATCTTCATCACGGTGATGCTGGACATGCTCGCCTTCGGCGTGATCATTCCGGTATTGCCGCACCTGATCGTGGAGCTGATCGGCGGCAGCATCCCCAAGGCCGCCGTGTGGCAAAGCGCGTTCGGCACGCTGTTCATGCTGATGCAGTTCGTGTTCGCGCCGATCCAGGGGGTGTTGTCGGATCGATACGGGCGGCGCAGCGTGATCCTGATTTCCTGCCTCGGCCTGGGCATCGATTTCATCGTCATGGCGCTGACGCCTGTGTTGTGGCTGCTGTTCGTCGGTCGCGCCGTTTCCGGCATCTGCGCGGCCAGCTTCACCACCGCCAATGCCTACATCGCCGACATCACGCCGAAGGAAAAACGTGCGGCAACGTTCGGCATCCTCGGCGCCGCGTTCGGCATCGGCTTCATTGTCGGCCCCGCGCTGGGCGGAATGCTCGGCCACCTCGGCCTGCGCGTGCCGTTCTGGGTGGCCGCCGGCCTGGCCCTGGCCAATTTCTGCTACGGCCTGTTCGTGCTGCCCGAATCGCTGCCGAAGGAAAAACGCAGCGAGAAATTCGACTGGCGCCACGCCAACCCGCTGGGTTCCCTGCTGCTGCTGAAACGCTACCCGCAGGTGTTCGGCCTGGCCGCGGTGTTTTTCCTGATCAGCCTGGCGCAGTTTTCGCTGAATTCCACCTACGTGCTGTACACCGATTTCCGCTACGGCTGGGGCCCGCTGACCGTCGGCTACACGCTGGCGCTGGTCGGCCTGCTCAGCGGCCTGGTGCAGGCCGTGCTGGTCGGGAAGCTGATGCCGAAGTTCGGCGAACGCAAACTGATTCTGGCCGGACTGGCGATATGTGCGGTCGGCTACGTGTTCCTGGGTTTCGCATCCATCGCCTGGGTATTCCTGGCCGGAATCCCGTTCCTTTGCCTCGGCGGACTCGCCGGGCCGCCGGCCCAGGCGATGATGACCCACCAGGTCGATCCGCGCGAGCAAGGCCGGTTGCAGGGCGCGCTTAGCAGCCTGAGCAGCTTCGCCGGCATCTTCGGCCCGGCACTGTTCGCCAACATCTTCGCGCTGTTCATCAGCGACCACGCCCCGGTCAAGCACCTGCCCGGCGCGGCTTTCGTGCTCGCCGCGATGCTGTTGCTGGCGTCATTTTTCATCGTGTGGAAAGCGACCAAGAACATGCGCGATTCGCACGATGATGCGCCGCCGTCGGAGGGGGTTGAGGCGGTGCCGTCGTGACTTTGCGGTTCAAGAATGGTGTCAGGGCGACAATTTGCAGGAAATGTCCCTGACACCTTTTATTCTTTGACTGACGGCTCTTGCATGCGGGCAGCCTGGGCGTCTTTCTCGTGCCACAACGTGTTCAACCACGCCTTGACCCGCCCGCGAAAGGCCGGGTCCTGGTCATAGCTGCCGATCAATTCCGGGCTCAGCGGCCGCTCGCGCACTTGTACGCGCACATCGTGCACGCGCCCGGCGATCAGGTCCATCATCGTGCACGAGCCCTCGGGGTAGACGATGGTGACATCGAGTACCGCATGCAGCGCCTCGCCCATGGCATCAAGCACGAAAGCCACACCACCGGCCTTGGGACGCAGCAGATAGCGGAAGGGTGATTTCTGCACATCATGTTTGGCTGGCGTGAAACGGGTGCCTTCGGCGAAGTTCATCACCGACACCGGCATATGCCTGAATTTCTCGCAGGCCCGCCGGGTCGCCTCGCGATCCTTGCCTTGCAGCTCGGGATGGCGCAGCAGGGTTTGCGCCGAATAGCGCTTCATGAAAGGGAAATCCAGGGCCCACCACGCCGGCCCCAGCAAGGGTACCCAGATCAATCCCTGTTTCAGGAAGAAGCGCAGGAACGGGATGCGCCGATTGAACACTTTCTGCAAGACGGGAATGTCCACCCAGCTCTGATGGTTGCACAACACCAGGTAGTTGCCGTCGCGACGCAAGCCGTCCAGCCCCTCGACCTGCCAGTGGATGCGCGTGAACAGTTCAAACAGAGCGTTGTTGACCCCAATCCAGCTTTCCGCGATCACCACCAGCACGCGCGAGAGCCCCCTGCGCACGGCGGGAATCGGCACGATGACCTTGATCAAAGCGATTGCGATCAGCGGCACTATGTGCAGCACGGTATTTAGCAGGAGCAGCAGCATCACCAGCGGGATGCGCAGCAAGTTGGGCACGAAAGCGAACATGAGCGCTCGTTGTTTGGCGGGAGTGACACATGGTGCCTTGCCGACGACGGAAGCGCCAACCTCAAGCATGGTGCCAGGGACGATTTCAGGAAATGTCCCTGACACTTCTTGTTTTGGTCGCCTCAATTTGTCCTCTTGATTCGTTGCGACTTGATTGCTTCGCTTTGACGGATTATTTCATCAACGACCTGTGTAATCGGTACGGTAGCGTCGATGACAATACCGTCTTGCGGTATGTCTTGCCTCGTTTGGTGCAATCTCGCAATGAGCTCCCGCTCCGTTTGCCTTCCGCCCCATTCATCCGGGTCCAGCGCCACTCGGGCATCGAGCCGCCGATTCAAGGTGTCGAGATCAACCTCAAGGACAAAAACCGCATCAAATAGATCAACGAATTTCGAGAAATTCCTGGAGCCACCGCAGAAAAATGCCACCGCTTCCCCGTGACAGGCAACCAGGGCCTTTACCGTATCCACATGCCAAATGTGGTGCGCGTGCGAGATGCCGTCCGTCGGTTCACCGGTTTCCGGATCGCCCTGATAAGCCAATTCACGGTCACCATTGATGGCGTAGTACCCGCGTCGCCGCAACTCGTTGCAGACCGCAGTCTTGCCGGTGCCGGAGATGCCTTCAATCAGGAAATTCTTGACTGCCACTGATAATCGACTCACCAACGCATGCAACGCGGTAGGATCACTGATTATAGTTCGCGCACAACGTGGGGTCGGGTTGGGAATTTGGACTATCTGCAAATCGGGGAACGAGCAATCTAAATTCCAGACCTGACCCGTTCTGTCAGTTTCAGGGACCTTTTATTTTAAGAACGCAACCTACCCCCGTTTTTCACCTGCTGCTGACAAAGCTAGAGCGCCGGTATACCCACTTCAGTCAGCAAATCGTGGGCTGGATTGTAGAATGACGGGAGCCGAGTGGGATCCGCAGGTTCACCTTCCGGCACGACAATTACCATGCCCTGCCGCGCGCGCGTGAGCAGTACCCGATAAGCATTCAGCAGATAGCGCCGCCTTTCATCTTTCAGAACACGCTCCCAACGCTTTCCCTTGAAGCCGAAATAGTTCCATGAGGCGTCTTCAAAGCGCAGATCGCCGTCCCAAACTACACAGGCCCAATCCAGCTCCAATCCCTGCACTTGGAATTCTGTGGCGACGTCTTCAAGGTAGTACGAGGACCGCACGTCTTGCTTGCCCTCCAGGAACCACCGCACGGGATCCACCTTGACCCGCACATCGATGGCGTGCGGCTTCAACCGCTGCGCCTGCGATGACACGATCATTCCGTAGCGCTCGGTGCCACGGGCTTGCTGGCGCAACCAACGTTTGGCATGCCCAAGGTCGCGCGTGATGCGGATGGGGAACTTGGGCAGCACCTCCATCAACGTGGATCGCGCCTGCTCAAGTTCAAGCGCCAACAATTGATTGACGAATGCAGAGACGCGCTCGGAGCGAAACGAACGTACAGATGTGCCCAGATGGAGCGCTTGATCCCAATGCACACGCGGACGCGTGTTCAGCGCTTCGAGTTCGTCTTCGGCGTGGTATTCGATCTCACGCAAACGCGGAGATAGATAAACGTCCCAGTCCGTGAATCGCTGACGAATGGCCGCCAACCACTCGCTGATGCCTGCCTCCCCCGTATTGATTTCCTGACCGCTACCGACCAGACAGACGACTACGGCCCAATCGGGATGACGGTCCAGGCAGGAAATCAGGAAATCAGGCTCGGACTGATTGAATCCGGGTAGGCCTTTTTTGCGCTGCATGAAGTTGGCAGTTTGGGTCAAATCCCATGCTCGCTGCGCCTCGTCGAACAGCGCGATGTGCTCTATGGGTGCTTCCGCGCTCGCCAGACAGTCGTCACGGAAATGGTGAACGTTCTGGATGAATTGCTTCACCGCACTGCGCGCTTCGCCGAGCCGCAAGCGTTCTCCCTTTGCATGTGCGTGTGCATGTCGGTCCCGAGCCAATGCCTCATGCAGCACGCTGACCAATGGACCATTGCCGGAAAGGAAAACGCTGTAGAGCTCGTCGTCCTTGTCCGTATGCTTGTTGGCGATATCCAGGCCGACCAAGGTTTTGCCGGCGCCGGGCACGCCGGTCACCAGGAAAATCGCTTTCCGTTTCTCTACACGGACCTCCTTGATGAGCTCGGTGAGACGGCGGGAAGTAAGCGCGAGATTCTGCGCTCCCGCATCGTTGCGGGAAATTTCCTCGACCGCGTGCCCCGCGTACAGTGCCCGAGCGGCCTCGACAATGGTCGGCGTCGGAAGATAGCGCCCACGTTGCCAAGCCGACCACTGAATCGCCGTATCATGGAAAAAATCGAGTCCCAACTCGATGGCACGCGATAGTCCATCCGCACCGCAAAGCACCGGTCGGGTAAGCAAGTCCTGATGATCGGTTACTTCTATCGTTTGCGGAATGGCATCTGCGTGGGTCGCTATCAACACCGGCACGACCGGGATGTGGTGGCTTGTTTCGTGGAAATGCTTCAGGTCCAGCGCGTAGTCCCAGACTTGGTCGATGGCATCGCGCGTAAAAATCGTTGCGCCCGCCTTAAATTCGAGCACGAACAGGACGTGCTCCAGCACCAGCAACGTATCGATGCGTCGGCCGAGCCGCGGAATCGCATACTCAAAATAGATGGCACCGTTTGCAGAAGGGCGTGATGCAAGCAAATCCTTCAGAAGCTCTATTTGCTGTTTCCAAGCCGCTTTCTGCGCTGGTTCATCGGCAAATTCGGAGCTCGCGACAATCGCACCCAAAACCGCGTTCGGGCATTCTTCGAGAAAATACTTAATGGCAGCGCCGTAACCCCAGCGCCTAATGCGCTGTAACTCATCCTTCGCTCCAGTCATGATGCGCCCCCTGATCTGGCGCCAGGTTAACGGCTTACGGAGCAGCGAACAACGCGGTCAGGTTCACTTCCTCGATCAAATCAAGTGAGCCTGTATCGGCCTTGTCAATCAATGAGGATCAGCTCATTGCTCAACTCGTCCCTGTCTTCGTCGCGTCGAGGCAAGGCTTCGCCGAGTATCTCGCCGCAACTTGCGATGGCCTCCTCAAACGCTTGCGTGAGTCGCTTGGCCTTGACGTGGCAAACGATCGCGTCGCAAAGCTTTGCCCAGTTCTCTTCGGGCAGCTTCTCGAGAATTGCATCGTCTGGCAACACCACCACCCGGTGCTCAAAAAAACTGACGAACAGAAGGATGCCCGTTCCACGGGCCGTCTTGCGGATTCGTGATGACATGAAGGCTGCCTGCGCGGCGCGCTGAACTTCCGCTTCCAATTCCTTTTTGGGAATAAAGGGCAGCCGCAAAGCCGGGAACCAGGAAGCCAACACGCTTCCGGCCACGAAGCCCACCACCATCGTGACAAGTACCGCGATCAGGCCCGAGATGGAAGATCCCGTGCCCCAGGCCGACTGCGAATGGAATGTGGGGCAAGTCAGCCAGCCGACGGCCACGGCGAGTAGCGCAACCAGGAATCCGACGATGTCCTCCGCCCGTTCGTAACGGCCCGATGCGGTAGCGACAACGGCAACAATCTCGGCCGAGGTTTTGCGTTCGACCTTTGCAATGGCGTCGGCGATGCGCTTTCGACTTTCTTCCGGGAACAACCGGCTGACTTTTTTCATTTTTCTTTCCCCCTCGATTTTCTACCAGGAACCCGAGGCGCCGCCGCCTCCGGACGAGCCTCCCCCGAAGCCGCCGCCGCTGCCTGCGCCCGAAATGGCGGCGCGCAGAATGAAGAAGATGATTACGCCCAGTACCGCGATCAACGCCCATCCCCAACCCTTCCTTCCGCTCTTGAAAAGGGAGACGATGACCATGATCACGAGCACGATGCCGCCGAGCATGGCGGGTAGAATCCACCACGGCGTTTTGGGTTTGGGCAGGGCAAGACCCCGGGCCATCTTGTTCAGCGCCTCGACCCCTTGGCGAATGCCCGATGAGAAGTCGCCTCGCTTGAAGGCCGGGACAATTATGGAATCCATGACGAACCTGGCGTCCGAGTCATGCTCGCCGGCCCACGCCTTGCCCAACTCGATCCTGGCTTTGCGGTCGCCCACCGACACGAGCAGCAGAATGCCGTAGTTGCGGTTCTGGGAGCCGATGCCCCATTTGTCGAACAGGGCGGCGGCGTAGGAGTCCACCGTGTAGTTGCTTGCCTGGAAGGAGATCAGCGAAGGAATGGTGACCACAAAAATCGGAATGTTCTCGTCCGACCACAGGCTCGCGGCGGTTTTGTCGATCGCGGCGGCATCGGCTGGCGTAAGCAATCGCGCATGGTCGACGTAGAAGTGGTCGCTGGGCGGCTTGTCCGGAAACGTGACGGCCTGGGCCGCGCCGACCAGCAGCAGCCCGAGCAGGAAAACAACGAGAGACGAAGTGAGCTTGGTTATTCTCATCAGAGTGGGCTCCCCGGTTTTGATTTCCCTATTATAAGAATGCGGTCAGCTTAACTTCTTCGGCCGAATCAAGTGAACCTGACCTTGTTCTGCTGTTATGCCGCGTGGCGCTCGATCCTGGCCAACTGGTTGCCCAACGAATCTCTCGCACACTTCAGGTCGTAATGTTGTTGCAGGTTCGGCCAGCTCTGGGCATCCGTGCCGAAATAGCGTGCCAGTCGAAGCGCCGAATCAGCGGAAATTCCACGACGTCCGCACACGATTTCGTTGACCCGGGCGGGAGTCACGTTGATGGCCTTCGCGAGCGCGTTACTCGAAAGCCCAAGCGGACGCATGAACTCTTCTCGCAGGATCTCGCCGGGATGAATTGGCGGTAGCTTCTTGAACATGCGATAACCCTCAGTGGTAATCGACGATTTCGACATCCTCGGCGTCGTGTCCAGTCCAGCGGAATTAGACGCGATTTTGATCATTGATGCGGATGCTGTACTGACCGGCTCGGTCGCCCTTCGGACGCTCCAGGCGATTGCCCGGAGGAACCTGCAAAAACTCCAACGATGCAGCAGCGTACAGTTGCTGCAATTTTCGTCGCGCAATCGCTTTGATCGTATATCGCTATACGATATACATCAACAGAATACCTGCGGCCATCGTGCGCCGTGCCTCCTGAAGGGGACGGTCACTCAGACTGAAGCGTGGTTTGCGGGACGGGCCTGTGCAGATTTTTGTGTAAACGGCGTTTCGTCACAGCTGAGGCATCCGTTCCTCGAACTGGATCGTAAATCGGTTGAGCGCGGCTTTCCAGTCGCGGATCGGCATCGTCCATTTCTTGCTGATGTTGCGTAACGCGAGATAGATCAGTTTGACCAGCGCTTCGTCGCTGGGGAACGCACCCCGGTGCTTGGTCAGTTTGCGCAGGCTCATGTTCACCGACTCGATGGCGTTGGTCGTGTAGATAACCTTGCGAATTTCGGGTGGATAGTCGAAGAAAGGAACAACCGGGAAAAGGAACAACGGGACAACCGGGACACCCACAAAATGCGCCGGGATCACTTGGCGGCAAAAGAACAACCGGGACACCCACAAAATGCGCCGGGATCACTTGGCGGCAATGACTGCCAACGATAACGGGTGAAGGTTGGCTCAGCGCAAGGCAAATTTGCCGGAATCGATGCTTTGCGATGCGCCAGACCCCTTCAATTCGATGAATGAGCGGACGATTTCCAGCAGCCGTCCACGCCCCACCCTCGGAGAACCCGATCCATCGTGATGTGCTGATGTGTTGAGTCAGGCCGGTTGCAGTCGTTGTAGCCGCTGAGCGCTTCCGATGCCCTTGAGCCATCCCTGCCCCATGGCCGCGGCTTTATCGATCAGGGCCTGGGCGGAGCCAATGGCTCGCCAGTAGTTTGTTTCGGTGCTTAGCATCTGCTGATGCCATTGGCGTTCGCTCAATCCGAGCTTGCGAAGGACGGGCGGCTCCGCCGCGTCAATGCGGCCGCGCTTGTCACCGCGCGTGAGTCGTGCAGTCCAGTCGATCAGGTCCAGGTAGTCTTCGGTGGTGATGGGAAGCAAGTCCGCCGTTGCAGCGTTGTTGATTGATGGCAACTGCTGCTTTGCGCGGCTCGGATCGCTTCGAAGCCTCGCAATGCGTCGCTGAGCGCCGGTGTGTGAAGAGGAGTCCAGATTCTTCGCAATCCCTGCCCGAATCGGGTTTAGATCGACATAGCTCATGCACGTCAGCACGGCCGCTTCATCGAGCAGCGCCTGGCACTTGTACCGACCCTCCCAGAATCGACCGGTACAAGCGTCTTCGCGATTGGCACTTCGGGCGATCGGCTCATTGAGCGCCTTCATGAACCAGGCAAGGCTGCCGAGTCGTTGCCGGCAAGCGTTAAGTCGATCCGTGTTGCCAAGCAAGGCCTGTTCTTTCAAACGGCAGCCAGCGTCATCGGGTTCACCTTCCAGGGTTGCCGGAAACAGGCGAACCCAGCGCGCGGCGACCTCTTCGTCCCGCCATGTGGCGGCAACCGTCGGGTCGATCCGCAAAACAACGTGGACATGGTTACTCATCACCGCATAGGCATACACGCCGACGGCAAAGATTTCGGCCAGTTCCAGCAAGCGCTGCTCTACCCACTCCCGCCGATGCTCATAGGACTTTCCGTTGTACGGATCAATCCCGCACAGCCAGGCTCGGCGCACGCAACGCGAGATGCAGTGATAGAAGCCGGGCGTGTCCGGATCGACAAGGAGGCTGCGGGCAGTCGTCATGCCGACAGCGTGACCCTTGGGCAGAGCGTTGTCTGTAGGAGATCTCCGACTCGGGGCGTAAGGTATTGTCGGAATTCTGGATGTCCCGCTTTCCTCCCGCTTCTCCGCGCTTCTTCGACGTGACCACCTGCACCCATTGCGGCGGCAGCGTGCGGATCGTCGCCAGCATCGAAGATCCGCATGCCATCAGGGCCATCCTCGCCCACTTCGAAAAACACGGCGCGCTGGAGCAAGCGCACTACCGGCCGGCAGCGCGCGCACCTACCACTGCAGCCGCGTGCGCCCGCCGGCCGCAGAGCTGACGGCGAAATAGCAACCCGACCCGATGCGGCCACGATCCCGCAGGCTTGCGCTCGGCTCGCTGTCGGGAATCGGCGAAGAATGGCCACGGACGGCGAAGCGCGGCGGGCCTCAACGTGCCGAAATCCCACTCACAGACGTCCGATCCGCGCCCAGAACGGCGCTTGCGCGACCGGAGCCTACCCGGCAGACTGGCCGAAAAGGGCGTTTGAACTTCCTATACGCAAAATTGGGGGGAACCAATGAGAACAAGTTTCAAATCTTTTTCAGAAAGTACCAAAGAAGACTGGCAAATTATTGTCGGTGAGCAAAAGCAGTTTATGTCCGGGCTGCCGGATCGTATCCTGGCTCATATGCAGCTTCTCAAGGGTGATTTCGGTGGTTTCCCGATTGACCGGTTGCAGCATTGCCTACAGACCGCTGAACGGGCTGCAGATGCTGGCGAAGATGATGAATATGTAGTTTGCGCCCTGCTGCACGACATCGGTGACACCTTGGGTAGTTATAACCATGCCGATGTGGCTGCAGCCATTTTGCAGCCCTTTATTTCGGAAGCGAATCACTGGATGGTCAAGCACCACGCGATCTTTCAGGGCTACAACTTCTTCCATCACTTGGGCATGGATCGCAATATGCGGGACCGGTTCAAAGATTCAGAGCATTACGAGCGTACGGCGCGCTTCATTGCTGAGTACGACAACCTCGCATTTGATAGCGCGTATCCTGAATTGTCGCTCGACCTGTTTGCTCCGTTGGTCAGAAAGCTCATGGCTGAGCCCAAACAGAGCCTCTATAAAGCAGCACTGGATGCCAGTAGCTGAATTCAGTCGGGGAGTGGCGCCGTTGCCGCCCAACAAATCGCTGCAGGTGACGTTTGACCCGCCGCCCATTTTTGCTACAGCAAAAACGGCGGCCGGATTGGACCCGTCGCAACGCCTGGCGCCCGAATCGCTCGGCGCGCTCGATCATTTCCACACCGGCGGGCTTGCCGCCACGCGCGAGTTGCTTGAGCTGGCACGGGTCGGCGCCAATCCGATCAGCGATTTTCCGCTGCCGTGGGCCAGCACCCCGGACGACAACTTCCTGATCACGCCCGACGCGATGCCGTCGATGTTCGGTGACTGCGGCTTCGTCACTGAATTGTTCGAGGACACCAGCGACGCACACCTGGGCAAGAGCACGGCAAACGCCACGCCCGCGCCGGCGGGGAGTTTGGGTTTGTCGGTGTTCGTGGATGACCTGGGACAGAAGGCCCGCAACGCGCGACGCAGCCTGGAAGAAAACCAGGTGCGTCTGGTCAGGGGCGTTTCCCGGGCGGGTTGACCGGGCTGTCGCTATCGCCTGAACAGGTTGCCCGGTTCACCGGGCACGGTGCATTGCAGTAAAGATCCGAAGCCAGCCAGATCATTCCGGCTGCCGCCAGAAGGCGGCGACGGCGTGAGTGGTGCTGCCGCCCGACGCTCGCACGACACGCGTCGCGTTGCCTGGCCGGTTCATGGGGGCTGCCGCTGAAAACCAGTTTGCGCATCAGCACGCTCCGAAGAACTCGCCGTCGTCGATGGTCAAGCCTTGTGTCCGGCAAGCATGTCGCACGTGGATGCGCGGACGGTTGCAGCTGTTGTCGATCGGAAATCCGGCAGGGGTATGTCAATGTGGCTGGCCGTACCAGGGCCCATCCTGTTCGGGAATGTAGGGCCGGTCGGTTTTGCGCCGAAGCGCGGCCGCCGCGATCTTCTGTTGCGCCGGCGCCAGAAATACGCCGGCAAGATCGTTGCCGCCGTACAGTGCATAGAAGCGCACGTCCGATCCGGCGAGCTGGTCGTTGATCGCCTTGAAAAAGTAGTACGTCGCACGTCCCCAACTTTCGTGTTCGCTTTCCGGATTCTCACCTGAGTAGATTTGATGCTCCTGCCCGTTGTACCGGATGGCATAACTTCCAAGGTCGGCGTCCACGACGTCTTCCAGCTGCGCAGGCCGAGCGACATATTGCTTTAGCCGTGGAAGCAGATTTCTGTAGGCCTCGCCCATGCCCTGCTCGGCGAGATCTTCCGCGTCCAGCATGACCAACTTGTCAGACGACAACAGGGCACGAATCGAAAACCGCTGGCGAATAATCAGAACGGCGAGCAGAACCGCAAACCCGATAGCGACGATATGTCCCAAATTCATCTCATGACAACTCCCGAGCCACGGCAGCTTCCGGCAATTGCGCCGGTTCGGCGATGAGCTGGTCCGCGCCGGCATCGCGCAACTCGGTTTCGCTGCCGTAACCCCAAAGCACGCCGACCGATTGCACGCCGTTCGCTTTGGCGGCACGGATATCGTGGTAGCGGTCGCCGACCATGACGGCCTGCGACGCGTCGATGCGTTCGCATTGCAGCAGATATGCCAGCAGTTCGCGCTTGTCGGCGTGCGTGCCGTCGAACTGGCAGCCGTAAATGCCAGTGAAGAATGACGCAAGTTTGAAGTGATCGAGGATCTTCCCGGCGAACACTTGCGGTTTCGATGTGGCCAGGAATATCCGCGCGCCGGACTCGGAAATCGCCTGAAGCGCGTCGACGATGCCGTAATACAGCCGGTTCTCGAAAATCCCGAGCGACGCATAACGTTGCCGATACAAATGCACCGCATTCGGCAGGTCGGATTCGGCCTTGTCGCCAAGCAGGATCGTCAGCGTGTCTTCCAGCGGCGGACCGATATGGCTGGCGATTTGCGCATCGGCCGGCGGCGCAACATCGAGCGACATCAGCGCATGACGGATGCAGTTGACGAAGCCCTCGCCGGGATCGGTCAGGGTGCCGTCGAGGTCGAGCAGGATATTCGGGGTGAAAGTATTCGTCATCGGTTGTCGCGAGTTCGGCGCGTGTGCGGCAGGCACAACCGTTGGATCAGCGCGGCTTGACTTCCACGGCGACGAGGTGGAGCTCACCGTCGCCGACGTTCTTCACGTAGTGCGGCCGCAGCGGCGCTGCCCAGATCGCCGAGCCGGCCTCGGGCTTTTTGGACCACGAACGCGACTCGGCAATCAGGTTGCCGTCCGGGTCGTAACGCTCGAAGTCGCTCCAGCTGAGCACGTACAGCACCGAAGGCCACTGGTGCGTATGCACCGGCGTTCGCTCGCCGGGTGCCAGTTTGGTATCGAGTACGCGTACCGATTCGTTTTCGATCAGCAGGTCGTGTTCATCCGGCGCGGCGGTCATTGCATCGATCGGGCCGGGAACCGGCGACGTTGCCGGTGGCGTGGTGAAATCGTGTGCCACGGCGTGAGCTCCGTAAATTTGATCTGACGCTCGAGTATACCGGTGCCGGCTTGGCTCGCGTCATCGCGGCAACAATCAGCCGCCATCCACGATGAACAACGTGCATTGCGCGTTGTTCAGGCGCAACGGTTTTACCGGCGCGTATTCGTCCGAATCGACAAACGCCTGCGCGCTTTTGACATCGGGGAATTCGATGATCACGATCCGGGTCGGCGTCCAAAGATCGGTTTCGCGGATATCCAGCGCGCCGCCCCGTGCCCGATAGACGCCACCGTATTTTTCGGCGATGGGTTTGGCCAGCTTTTTGTATTCTTCGTAGGCCTGCGGGTTGTCAACCTTCGTATCGACGACAAGAAATGCGCTCATGCGAATGGTCCTGACAGGTGTCCATGCAACACTACCATGCGATTCCTGATCATCACCGGTTCGTCAATCGTCGCTTTCTTCCAGATCGAAAATGAAAATGGCCTGTTCCGGCGGCGCTTCGATTCCACCGGCCGACTTGTACAGGTTCATTGCCGACGCATTGGCACGGTGCGCGAGCACCCAGGCTTCGCGGCAGCCCAGCTCACGGCCCCGAGCCAGGATCGCCTGAAGCAATTTTGTCCCCAAGCCCTGTTTTCGACACTCTCGCGCAACGCCAATCTCATTGATCCACAATTCCGCCGGCTTGTCCGGGTGCACGTAATGCACGGCCGAGGCGAACCCGACGACGACGCCATCGCCAAGCGCGACGGCAAGATGATGGCGCGGGTCGGACAGGAATTCCGCGCACAGGTCTTCACGGATAGCGTGGTCGAAAACGCCGGGTGCGACCCTGGTCAGCCGTGCAGCGTCGTCGCGATCCAGCAGCTTGATTTCAACCGGCACGATTGGCGATCCGTTGGAAAGATGTCCGATCGGACTCTCAATCCGCGTATTTCACCGAACAGCCGTACGGCCGCGACAGCGGCGTACTGACCGGCTTGCCGGATTGCAGTTCCTGCAAGGCTCGCGTGACATATTGCGTGGCTTTGGGAATATCGGCCTGATCGGCGCTGGCGATGGAATCGATGCCGCCCATGTAGCGCAGCACGCCGGTTTTGTCGATGACGTACGTATGCGGCGTGGTCTTGGCGTCGTACAAGTGCCCAACCTTGCCATCAGCGTCGATCAGGTAGGCCGTCGGCTTGGCGTGGTATTGCGCCATGAACGCATCGGCACCGGCGCCGTCGACATGCCCCTGTTTGCCGGGCGCACCGGAATTGATGGTCAGCCAGATGACGCCTCCGTCGACAGCCGCGGCTTGCTGCCTGGGGATGTTGCCGCTGGCGTAGTGCTTGTGCACGAACGGGCAACCGGGATTGTTCCATTCCAGCACCACAATCCTGCCCTTGTATTCGGACAGGCTGTGTGACTTGCCATTGCTGTCGGTGAGCGTGAAATCCGGGGCCGGTTGGCCGATTTCCACCTTGGCGGTAGCCGTGCCGGTAACGCCGGCACCGGCCAGAATGCCGACGGCGTAAAACATGATGCGCGAAAGCATGATCGGTTCCTCAGGATGAAGGCTCGGGTTTGCCGACGGTGGCGAACGGCACCTCGATACGATACGCGTGCCGTTGCTCGCCGTGGGTCGCGGTCAACACCAGAACCAGATGTGGCGGTGGGGCGACGTAGTATTCGTTCTTGGCGAAGTCCAGTTTGATGCGATTCGCCTGGCGCGTGATCCGCGGCGGCGCGCTGGCGACGACTTGTCCGGTTTGCGCGAAGGCATCCAGCGTTGCATGCGCGGCCAGCTTCGGATCTTCCAGCAAAACCTGGATGCGATTGCCTTGCACTGTGGCGCTGCCTTTCCAGTCGACCGGCTTCGGTTGATCGGAACGGGATCGCGCGAACAGCGCAGTGGTTCGCGGGTCGCTCGCCGGCGTCTTGCCAACCGGCAAATCCAGGCCCAGCCGCGCCTTGCCGGGAATGCAGCGTTCGCGACAAACCAGCCATTTCGCCTCGACCCGCAGGTGCGCGGTGGAGCCGGGTTTTGCATCGGCAGGAACCTGTAGCACAACCGGCAACAGCGTATCGCCGTTATAGCCGAAGTCGTAAATGTCGCCCTGGTTCAGGCGCTGCGGCGTCGGCCATTGAATGTCGCCGGCGCGATAGCCGGACGGCAGCGTCCAATGCAGCTTGGTTGCCAATCCCGAATCGCAGGGATTGATCCAGTAGGTATGCCAGTGCGGTGCATGTTCGATGTACAGGCCGAGCCGGGTGGTTCGCCCCGGCGCCAGCACGCTCTGCGCGCTGATCAACGAAACCCGCAAATGGGGGTCCTTGTATGTTGTCAGGGCTGTCGGTGCGGCGCTCGCTAGCAGCGGAGCGGCGGCGGCAACAAATGTGAGAATCGGATGCATGTCTGTTTGACCTGTCCAACTGCGCATATATGACAACGTTTGGGCCGGGTCGGTTTCATTATGGCGGATTATGCGAATTCGGATACCCTGATCCCGGGGCATGTGAAATCCGCATCGTCACGTTGACTGGAAATATGACTGCTCGTACCGAACATGAGCGCACGGGTGTGTTGGCGCTGGTGCTTGCCGCACTGGCGATGCTGGGGCCGTTCTCCATCGACGCGGTTTTCCCCGGCTTTCCCGATATCGGGCGCACGTTCGATACGCCGGCGGCGGCGCTGCAGCAGATCATCAGCCTGTACCTGCTGGCTTACGCCTGCGCCAGCCTGTTTCACGGCTCGTTGTCGGATGCCTATGGGCGCAAGCCGGTGATGATTATCGGCATGGGCCTGTATGCGGTCGCCTCCGCCGGCGCGGCGCTGGCCACTTCGTACGGCATGCTGCTGGCGTTTCGCGTGTTCCAGGGCATCTGCGGCGGCGCAGGCATGGTGGTCGGGCGCGCGATGATCCGCGACCGGCTGCATGGCGAACACGCGCAGCGGCTGATGTCGCGCGTCATGATGATCTTCGCCGTGGCGCCGGCGTTGGCGCCGGTGGTCGGGGCCTGGCTGCTGGGGCTGGACGGCTGGCGCGGCATCTTCTGGGTGCTGTCCGGCTATGCGCTGTGCATGATGCTGGCGGTGGCGTTTCTGCTGCCCGAATCGCATCCGCCGGAGCAGCGCGAGCCATTCGTGCCGAAACGGTTGATCGCCGGTTACAAGGGCATTCTGGGCGATAGCGGATTCTGGCCGCTGGTGGTGTCCAGCATGGTGAATTTCTCGGCGCTGTTCCTGTATATCGCCTCCGCGCCGGCCATCGTGCTGGTCCGTCTGCATCTGGGCACACACGGGTTTCCGTGGCTGTTCGTGCCGGTGGTTGTCGGCCTGATGGCCGGT
This sequence comes from uncultured Pseudomonadota bacterium, assembly GCA_963779795.1. GTDB lineage: Bacteria > Pseudomonadota > Gammaproteobacteria > Xanthomonadales > Rhodanobacteraceae > Rudaea. The sequence goes on from CAVZZK010000001.1 coordinate 62,544, forward strand.
GGCGCGTTGTCGGGCCGGGTGGCCGGGCGCATGTCGGATACGCGCACGGTGGGGCTGGGTTATGTGCTGATGATGACGGCCTGCGCGCTGCACCTGATCCTGGGCCTGACCCTGCACCCGCCAAGCGTGCCGTGGTCGCTGTTGCCGCTGACCCTGCAGGGCCTGGGCGTGCAATTGGCGTTTCCGACACTGACCTTGCTGTTGCTGGATCGATTCCCGCTGCGGCGCGGCGCCGTGTCATCGCTGCAGGCCGGCTTGAGCCTGCTCGGCAACGCTTTCGTCGCCGGCGTGCTGTCGGCGATGTTGTCCGGAACCATGCTGCGGCTGGCCATCGGCTCGACAATATTGACCCTGGTCGGCGTCATCGCCTGGATGTCTTACGTGCACGCCGGCAAGCGCATGCCGAACCGGTAAACGAATCGCGTTGCCGCGGCGGCTTCCGCAAGCGCGCTCGCGCTGCGACAATGGCCAACCCAGCGTTGAACGAATTGCTCGCATGTCCGCATCCGCCGTCACCTACGCCGATATCGAACGCGCCGCGCAACGCATCGCGCCGTACGCGCACCGCACGCCCGTCATGGGATCGAACGTGCTCAACGAAATGGCTGATTGCCGGATGTCGTTCAAGTGCGAGAATTTCCAGCGCGTCGGCGCGTTCAAGTTTCGCGGTGCCTGCAATGCGGTGTGGTTGCTGACCGACGCGGATGCCGCGCGCGGCGTGGTCACGCATTCGTCCGGCAATCACGGCGCCGCGCTGGCGTTGGCCGCCCGCACGCGCGGGATTCCGGCGCATGTGGTGGTGCCCGAAGGCGCCGTGGCCAGCAAGGTTGCCGCGATCCGGGGATACGGCGCCACCGTGCATACCTGCGCGCCGACGCTGGCCGCGCGCGACGAACTGGCCGACAAGGTCATGCGCGAGACCGGGGCGACGCTGGTGCACCCGTTCGCCGATCCGCGCGTGATCGCCGGCCAGGGCACCGCGGCACACGAACTGTTCGAGGACGTGGAACCGCTCGATGCGCTGATCGCGCCGGTCGGCGGCGGTGGCCTCATAGGCGGCAGCGCGATTGCGGCGGGCACCATGTCCCCGGATACCAAATTGTTCGCCGCGGAACCGGAAGGCGCAGCCGATGCGTTCTTGTCCTTGCAACGCGGCGAACGGGTGACCGACGTGGTGCCGGACACGATCTGCGACGGCCTGCGCGCGGCCATCGGCGCGATCAACTTCGATCTGCTGCGCGATCATGGCGTGACCGTGCTGCCGGTCAACGACGCCGAAACGGTCGTCGCCATGCGCCTGGTCTGGGAGCGCATGAAAATCGTCATCGAGCCGTCGGCGGCGGTCTCGGTCGCGGCAATCCTGCGTTATCGCGAACGCTTTGCCGGCAAGCGCGTCGGCTTGATCCTGACCGGCGGCAATGTCGATCTGGATCACCTGCCCTGGACCGAAACTTCGGCATAACCGGTTTCCGCGCTGCGGCGACGCGCAATCGGCCTTCGCGCGCAAGGCTTATGCAGAAGTTGCCCGGGCCGTTTGCGGCACCGGGTTGGGTCTCAACACGCCGAACAACGCGACGATCATCAGCACGATGCCGGTCGTCTCGGCCGCATCGGGTATCTCGCCAAGGATCATCCAGGCGAAACCGATGCTCATAAGCGGCGTGGCCAAGCTGGCCATGCCGGACACGTTCGCCGGCAAGCGTTGCACGACGAACAGCCACAAGATCCAGGCTGCGCCCGAGGCGAGCACGCCGTTGTAGGCCAGCGCGCCGAGCATCTGCCAGGTCCAGTCGACCGCGCGCTCATGCACGCACAAGGCGATGATCACCAGCGCGATGGTGGCGTACAGCATTTGCCAGGCGGTCAGGCGCATCGGCGAAATCGTCGCGTCGCGCATGAACAGGCGCTTGGACAATACCGTACCGATGGCCCAGCAAAGGCCGGCGCCGATGGCCAGTGCCGCGCTCCACAGCGTGCCGACGCCATGCCACGGTTCGATGACGAAGATCAGGCCCAGCGCGGCCAGCGCCATGAACGCCCATTCGCGCCGGCTGGGGCGATCGCCGAGCATCATCCAGGCCAGTGGAATCACCCAGAACGGCATGGTGTAGGTCAGCAACGCCGACTTGCCGGCGGCGCCATTGACGACGGCCAACTGGATCAGCGCCTGGAAGCCGGCGGTCTGGGTCAGGCCGATCCACAACGTTTCGCGCCATGGCGTGGGCTTCATCGATTCGCGACGCAATGCCAGCAGCGCGAACACGACGATGGTACCGAACACGTAACGCTGTGCTGAAAACGTCATCGGCCCGACGTAGTCCAGCACGACCTTGATGACGATCCAGTTGAAGCTCCAGATCAGGCTGACGCCGGCCAGCGCCAGCAGCGCCGCGCGGCGCGAAGCGGAATCATTCATGACGGGCAACGATGCAACAAGGCTGCGTATGATACGCGTTCGATCACTGCAGACGTTGCAACCTCCATGAGCAAAATCCTCAAGCGCTGTTTCTGGGCCGATGGCGACGACGCGCACATGCGCGACTATCACGACGCCGAATGGGGCGTGCCGCTGCATGACGACAACAAGCTGTTCGAGTTCATCGTGCTCGAAGGCGCACAGGCCGGTTTGAGCTGGAGTACCGTGCTGAACAAGCGCGAGGCCTATCGCGAGGCATTCCACGGTTTCGATATCGCGCGGGTGGCGCGCATGACCGATGCCGCGCTGGAAAAACGGTTGACCAACCCGGCCATCATCCGCAATCGCCTGAAGGTCTATTCGGCGCGAAACAACGCGCGTGCGGCGTTGCGCGTCATCGACGAATGCGGCTCACTCGACGGGTATTTCTGGTCGTTCGTCGACGGCAAGCCGATCCGCAACCGCTGGCGCCGGCGCGACCAGCTGCCGGCGCGCACCGAACTGTCCGACCAGCTCAGTAAGGACCTGAAAAAGCGCGGCTTCAACTTCGTCGGCTCGACCATCGTCTACTCACACATGCAGGCCACCGGCATGGTCAACGATCATCTGGTCGACTGCTTTCGTCACCGACAGGTGTAAAGCCACCACTTCATTGCACCAGCGCGCGCCAACGCGCATGTCATCCGGAAAATGTGAAGTCTGTCGACGGGCCGCAACGGCTGCGGATGGCACGGTTTGCCGGCTTCTTTCGAATACGTGGATTGTTGCCAAGTTCATCCGGGAGAAAATCCGTGAAACACGTGCTGATCGTTTGTGCCCGCCGCATAGTGCTCCTGTGGCTTCTGGTGGCGGGTTGTGCACACGCCACCGTGGTCTACACGGTCGGTTTTTCCTACGACGTCGCCTGCGACTTTTCCGATTTGCGCAGTGCTCTGACGGCGGCGGCGGCCAATCCGAACGGTCCGATCGAGATTCGCGATTCGAACACGCCCGATAATTCGCTGTCTGACAGTTATACCAATCCGTACGGCTCTGTGGGTCTCTACAACCCGCAATCGGACATCACCGTGATCGGTGGCTATTCGGATTGTTCGGCGGCCGATCCGACGCCCAACCAGCGCACCAGGCTGGTATTCAAGACACCCAGTCACGATGCGGACTACCCGTTGCTTTCGATGAGCAACGACAACGCAAACCCGCGGCGCAGCTTGACCCTGCGCAACATGGTGCTGCAAGGCGCCAACGACCCGAGCCTGACCACCGCCTCTTCAGACGCCGGCACCAACACAGGCCACGCCATCGTGATCCTCAACAACTACCAGTTGACCCTGGACAACAGCAGGATCAACGGGTTTTCGTCCGGCGGCGGCGCCACTGACCCGTTCGGTCATGGCGGAGCAGTCTTTGTCTATTCATCCGGGACCGACCCGTCCAGGTATCCTGAGCTGACGCTGCTCAATGGCAGCGACATCTACAACAACACCGCGACCTATGGCGGCGGTGTCTATGTCGATCACGGCCGCTTGAATCTGGATGCGTCCAGTATCGACAACAACCGGGCCTGGCGGGACGGCGGCGGTATCTGGCTGAATGACGAGTCCGATACCGGCAGCGCGGCGTCGCCGACCAATGTCGCATTGAGCTTGGGAAACGGCAGCTTCGTCACCTACAACGCGGCCGGAGCGTCGCAACCGTTCACGACCAGCAGCGGCCTGGGCGGCGGTATTTACAGCCATTATGGGCAGATTCGCATGCAGGGGCATCCCGTGAATACCCCGCTTTTCGAATCCTACGTGCAGAACAATACGGCCAACGAGGGAGGCGGCATCTATGTCGAGGGCCCCGACCAGGCCTCGGGCGGGCCTTTCACGTTCGTGCGCGTCCTCGATGCACAGTTGACCGGCAACGTTTCAAACGACCGGGGCGGCGCTATCTATTCGCTGAATGCAGTGGACTGGCGTTTCGACAACAGCGGCGGACCTTGCGATTCCTTCTTCCTGGGAGCTGTCGCTTGTTCGTACCTCGGCAACAACCAGGCTCAGGGGCAGGCCAGCTCCAGTCCCGTTGCCAACGGTGGCGCGGCTTACCTGACCAATGACCGCGTTGACGGTGCCTCGCGCGGCATTGTCCGTTTCCTGCGCACGCAGTTTGTGAGCAATAGCGATCCGAACGGGCTGGCCGCGATCGCTGCCACCGGCGGTACCAGCGAGATGGTTTTCAACCGCGACATCTTCACCGCCAACAGCGCCGACACCGGGTCTTCGCTGGATGTACCCTCGGTATTGGTCTACAGCGACAATGGCAACAGCGTGGACTTTCGCTACAACACGGTGCTGGACAATACCGTGACGCGCATGTTCACGATGGTCGGCGGAACCCTGAATGCGCAGGGCAGCATCCTGTGGGGCTCCGCCAGCGCAAAGACAGCCGACTATTACATCGGATTCTTTTCCGGTGGTGCGGATTTCTTCGACAATGCCTGCGCCCTGCTGCGTGACACCACTTACCTGCCGACTGTCTCCAACGACTGGATCGGGGATGCGCCGCAATTGGGCGACCTGTTCGCGCCGGGCGGTGGTTCGCCCGCGATCGACAACTGCGACAGCAGCCATTACCTGCCGCCGGCCGATATCTATGGCCACGGCGTCTACGACGTACCCGGCGTGCCGCCACGCTGGACGACGACAGCCCCCTACAACTTCGATCTCGGCGCCGTAGAGCAGACCGATATCATCTACGCCAACGGCTTCGGCAATCGGCCGGATAACTGATGTTTCTATTGTAGTGCGACCGCAATTCGCACCCCGTGTCGCCCCGCGTCCGCTGATCGCGCAGTCTATTTCCGGTCACGTCGCCGCGAACCGCGCAGACGCTCGATCGGAAACGAGGCGATCTCGCCTGCCTCATCACGTCGCGGCTGGCCGGGTTCCGCGCCCCAGGCATGCGCGCTGATGACTTCGTAGGTCGCGGGCAGGCCCTGCGGCGTGCGGAAGCGTTCGTAGGCATCGAGTACGCGGCGAAACCGCATGCGACCGGTCAGCCCGCGCGGTCGTTGCGTATCGGCATTGGTTGCGCCGATCGCCTTGAGTTCGCGCATCACGCTGGATGCGTCCGGATGATGCACCGTCAGCGAGTCACGATCGAGCACCGGGTCGCGCAGGCCGGCAGCCACCAGCGCATCGCCGACGCGCGCGATATCGGCAAACGAACTCACGTGCCGTTCCTCGTCCGCGGCTGCCCAGGCAGTACGCAATTCGTACAACGTTTCCGGCCCGAACGTCGACACGGCGAGATATCCGCCCGGGCGCAACACGCGCCGGAATTCGTCGAACACCCGGGGCAGGTCGTCGATCCACTGGATGCACAGGTTCGAGAACAACACATCGATGCTGGCATCCGGCAGCGGCATCGCGCGCGCATCGGCACACACGCGCCGCAATGGCCGGCGCCAGCCCGGCCGCACGCGTTGCAACATCGGCATGGCCAGATCCAGGGCGATGACCCGCGCGCCCTTCCAGCGTTTGCGCATCAGGCTGCTGGCGCGACCGGGCCCGCAACCGACATCGAGAATGCGTTGCGGCGGCGTCCTGACGTATTCGAGCCGCTCCAGCAAACGGTCCTCGATGCCACGCTGCAGGCTCGAATGTCGCGCATAGGAACGCGCGGCGCGGCCAAAGGCGCGGCGAATCTGGTCGGTATCCAGTGGCGGACTCAAGAATCGATCTCCGTTTTCAATGTACTGATCGCCTCGTCGATCTGCGCGGCATGGCCGATAAACGGTGCATGCCCGGACGGCAGTTGCAAACAGCGCGAGCGCGGATTCCGCCCGGCCGCCCAGCGCATCGCCGCAGCCGGAACCAGTCGGTCGCGACGCCCGGCGATCCACAGCGACGGCATACGCAAGTCAACGAGCTTGCCGCGCAGATCGGTTTGTTCGAGAGCTAGCAGACCTTGCTCCAGTGCCGCAGGTTCCGGATCGCCTCGCTCGAACACATGCGCCTTCAACTCGCGCAGTTCGGATTCGGCGTGTTTGGAACCCAGGGCTTCCAAGGCAAGAAAGCGCAAGATGGTTGTGCGGTAATGTCGATCGAGACCCGCGGCGAATTCGGCCAGCGTTTCTTTCGGCATGCCGTGAGGCCAATCTTCCCGGGCGACGAAACTGGGCGTGGCCGCGACCTGTATCAGCGCGCGGACCCGATCCGGCCGGGCCAGCGCCGCGTGCAGCGAGACCAGTCCGCCCAACGACCAGCCCAGCCACAGCGCCGGCGGCAGGCGTTCGAGCAGGTCATTGGCACAGGCTTTTGGATCGCACGGCACAGTGCAACCGCGGCTCTTGCCGTGACCGGGCAGATCGACCAGATGCAAACGAAAATGCTTGTGCAACTTTCGCGTCAACGGCGCGAACATGCCCGAGTGCATGGCCCAGCCATGAATCATGACCAGATCCGGCCCGCTGCCGACGGTTTCGATATGCATCTCAGGCCGCCGGCGCTTCATGCGCGAGCGCATCGGCCAGCGCGGCAATCAGGCGATCGATATCGGCGGGCGCATGCGCCGCGCTCAAGGTCACGCGCAAGCGCGCGCTTCCGGCGGGTACGGTCGGTGGACGGATCGCCGGAACATGCAAACCGGCTTCATGCAGACGTTTGGAAACCGCCAGGGCGCGCTCGCTCGATCCGACCTTGACCGGCTGGATTGGCGAATCCGACGGCAACAATTCGATACCGTGGTCGATGGCTCCGGCGCGAAACCGGGCCACGTGTGCATGCAGGCGTTGGCGCGGTTCGTCGTCACCGCGAATCAGCTCGATGGAGGCCGAGATCGCCGCGGCCAGCGGCGTCGGCATGGCCGTGGTGTAGATGTAGCTGCGCGCGTGCTGGATCAGGCCATCAATCAGGGTCGCGCTGCCGGCGACAAAGGCGCCGCCAACACCCACCGCCTTGCCCAGCGTGGCCATCAGCACCGGCACGTCCCGCTGATTCAATCCGGCTTCGCTGACGCTGCCCGCGCCGCGTTCGCCGAACACGCCGATGCCATGCGCATCGTCGATCATCAGCGTCGCGCGTTCGGCCTGGCACAGCGTTGCAAGCTCGCGCAACGGCGCACGATCGCCATCCATGCTGAACACGCCTTCGCTGGCCAGCAGGGCCGGCTTGTCGGAGCGCGCGCGCAGCTGACGCTCGGCGCCGTCGACGTCGTTATGCGGATAGCGTTTCAGCTCGGCACCGTTCAGGCGTGCGCCATCGATCAGACTGGCGTGATTGAGGCGATCCTGTACGCACACGTCGCCTTCGCCAAGCAGCGCGCCAAGCGCGCCGAGATTCGCCATGTAGCCGGTCGAGAACAACAGCGCGCGCGCGCGTCCGGTCCATTCGGCCAGTTTGTGTTCGAGTCGCTCATGTTCGTCGCGATGTCCGCCGAGCAGATGCGCCGCGGTTGCGCCGACGCCCCAGTGCGCAGTCGATTTCGTCAGGGCTTCGCGCACCGCCGCATGTCCGGCCAGGCCAAGATAATCGTTGCTGGCGAAATCGAGCAGGCGTCGCCCGTCGATGACCACGTATCGGCCGTCAATCGCTTCGACGTTGCGCACGCGTCGCAGCAAGGCCTGCTGCGCGCGCTCGGCATTGGCCCGGGCCAGGCGCTCGAGAAGATCGGAACGCATTACGGCAGCGGCTTCGGCTTCAGGCCACCGCTTCGGCGACGATGTCGGCGTGCACGGTCGCGGATTCGGCTTCGACCGGCATCGCGGCGATGCCCAGGCGCGCGAACAGCACCTGATCGTGCTCGACATCCGGGTTGCCGGTGGTCAGCAGTTTCTCGCCATGGAAGATCGAGTTCGCGCCGGCGAAGAAACACAGGGCCTGCAATTCGTCGCTCATCTGCGCGCGGCCGGCCGACAGGCGCACCATCGATGCCGGCATCAGGATGCGCGCGGCGGCGATCATGCGCACGAACTCGAACGGATCGAGTTGCGCGGTACCATCCAGCGGCGTGCCGGCAACCTGCACCAGGCGGTTGATCGGCACCGATTGCGGGTGCTCGGGCAAGTTGGCCAGCGCCTGCAACAGGCCGGCGCGCTGCCCGCGCGTTTCGCCCATGCCGACGATACCGCCGCAGCAGGTTTTAAGTTTCGCGTTGCGCACGCAGTCGAGCGTGTCCAGACGATCCTGGTATTCGCGCGTGTGGACGATCTCGCCGTAGAACTCCGGCGCCGTATCGATATTGTGGTTGTAGTAATCCAGTCCCGCCGACTTGAAACGGTCCGCCTGGTTTTGCGTGAGCATGCCCAGCGTTGCGCAGGTTTCCATGCCCAGCGACTTGACCGCGCCGATCAACTCGGCAACTTTCTCCACGTCGCGATCCTTGGGCGAGCGCCAGGCCGCGCCCATGCAGAAACGCGTCGCGCCGGCGGCTTTGGCGGCGCGTGCCTTTTGCATGACCTCGTCGACGCTCATCAGCTTGGTCGCTATCACACCGGTGTGATAGCGCGCCGCCTGCGGACAATACGCGCAATCTTCCGGACAGCCGCCGGTCTTGATCGAAAGCAGGGTCGATACCTGCACTTCATTGGCCGGATGGTGCGCGCGATGCACGCTATTGGCCCGTGCCAGCAGATCGTTGAACGGCGTGTCGAGCAGGGCGAGGATTTCCTCGCGCGTGTAATCGTGACGGATTTCGGAAATGGCTGAGGCTGGCATGCTGAATCGGCTTGATTTAACGTGGCCGCAGTGTGGATACGCCCCTTTCCAATGTCAACTCGAAACTGCGTGCCGCGGTTGACAAGTTATGGCGCATCACGCAGTTCGCACTGTTGCCGCCACATTGCCTGCTGTGCGGTCAGCGTGGCAGCGACGGACGTGATCTGTGCGCCGGCTGCGCCGCGGACCTGCCGCACAATCTGATTTGCTGCCCGCGTTGCGCCCTGCCGTTGCAAACACCGGCACCGGCTTGCGGCGAATGTCTGAACCGCGAACCGCCGTTCACGCGCGCCTGGATTCCGTTCGTCTACGCGCATCCTCTCGACCGGTTGATGACGCGCTTCAAGTTCGGTCGGCAGCTCGCCGCCGGACGCGTACTCAGCCAGTTCTGGATCGACCGGTTCGATGCCGACCATCCCGAGCTGCCCGCGGCCCTGGTACCGGTACCGTTGCATCCGTCGCGCCTGCGCGAACGCGGTTACAACCAGGCGCTGGAACTGGTCCGTCCGTTGAGTCGCGCGTTCGGTATTCCCGTGCATCGCGATCTGCTCAAACGCGAGCGCGCCACCGCCGCGCAATCGAATCTGGACGCCGGGCAACGTCGGCAGAATCTGCGCAAGGCATTTGTCGTGCCCGACACAGCGTCACTTCCATCGCATGTCGCGCTTGTCGACGATGTCATGACGACCGGCGCGACCGCGCGCGAGTGCGCGCACGTTCTGCGATGCGCCGGTATTGAGCGCATTGATATCTGGGCCTTGGCGCGTGCTCCCAAATCGCGCGCGCGTTAAACACGAGCGCGATTTTGTTTTCCTTACAGGAGAGGCTTTCACTCAGCCTTCGGCTGAGCGAGTTACTTTCTCTTGCATGGCCAAGAGAAAGTAACCCAAGAGAAGGCCACCCCGATGGGTCGCTTTCCACACATCCCTGTATTCCAGGTACGCTCACGGCGTTCGGGTTGCGCTGACAGCACGTACCTGTGCTGGCAGCGCAATCGGCGCGATTCCTCACGCCGCTCGCCGCCCCAAAGGGGGCCCGGTTTGGCGGCATCCTGCCGCAGAAGCCAGAACTCGCAATCCGAGAAGACGTAGTCCAGGGATGGACGGAATAGCAGACAACTGGCGCCGTCAAGCGGTGCCGAGCATCGCAGCCGTGACGGGAATGGCCCAACGGGTCGCGGCGATGGATCGCCGCGATCGCGATGCAGTGCATGGATGCACTGTCTGAGCGACCCCGGAGCGGCGAGAAGCGCAGGCTCATTCCGATTCGCCGGATGCGAATCGGAACACCGCGACAGGCGCATAGCCTTTTGGTTACTTTTGGGCGATGCCAAAAGTAACTCGCTCGCCGCAGGCGAGTGAAAGCTCTGCTTGGTGAGAAAGTAACTCGCTCCCGAAGGGGAGTGAAAGCCCTGCTGTTCGGCAAGTAACCCGCGCAGCGCAGCTGCGTGGAAGCTCTGCTTGGTGAGAAAGTAACTCGCTCCCGAAGGGGAGTGAAAGCCCTGCTGTTCGGCAAGTAACCCGCGCAGCGCAGCTGCGTGGAAGCTCTGCTTGGTGAGAAGGTAACTCGCTCCCTGAAGGCGAGTGAAAGCTTTAGTTTTCGGAAAGTATTTCGCTGGCGGAAGGCTTAGTAAAAGCTCTGCTTTTCAAAACAGCAAACACCAATCCGAACAACAAGCCGCCCGCAAACCGGACATTTCCCCCTACCCAATCCCACTCCCCCAAACACGTTTGGGGGAGTAGGCCAAAGCGTGGTCAGGCGGAAATCGCCAACCGTTCCGTCTGATAAATCTTCGCCGTCACTACGCAGGCGATCAATGCCGCCAACGCGGTGCAGACAAAGCATATCGCCAACGCGGAACCGGGTATCGGGTCGCCGCGCAGCAAGCGCGTGATGACGACCTGCTGGCCCATCAGTGGTACCGCATACATCCAGGTTTGCGTCTTGAACGGCAGCACCGACATCAGCAAGGTCGGCACGATTGGTACGAACATCAGCAGCGACACATAGGTTTGTGCCTCGCGATAACTCTTCGCGAATGCTGCGACCAGGGTTTGCAACGAGGCCAGCAATGCCGCCAGCGGCAACATGGCCACGATGGTGTAGAGGATGAAGTGAAAGCCAATGGTCAGCGTCATGCCGATCTTCTCGGTGGGCAGGAACTTTCCGACCACGGCGAAGGCGATGATGCTTAGCAAGACCGTGGTGATCGCGAAGGCCGTGGTCGCACCGAGCTTGCCGGCCAGAATGCGCCAGCGCGGTACCGGATTGGCCAACAGCGGTTCCAGTGACTGACGTTCGCGCTCGCCCGCCGTGGTGTCGATGGCCAGCGCCATGCCGCCGATGAATCCGCCGAGGATGAAAAAGTACGGCAGCATCGAGAACATGATCCCGGATCGGCTTTGCGGCGTGGACTGGTCACGGCTGGCCTGCACGATCGGTTTCAGGATCGTTGGCGACAAGCCGCGCGCCAGCAGACGCAAGGCGCCGGTTCGCGTGTTGTAGTTGTCGAGAATCTCGCGCAGACGATCGACCGAGCTTTTTGCATCGCGCTGCGAACGATCGTAGATCAACTCGACTTGCGCCGGTTCGCCCTTGTTCCAGGCCTTGGCGAATTCCGGCGTGATACGCAACACGACATCGGCATCCTGGTTGCGCACCGCTTTCTCCGGGTCGACTGGCGCGGGTTTGATCTCGACGTTGTGCTGTTTCAGCGATGCGATCAGGTTCGGCGCGTATTGCGCGCCGGCGACCGGCAGCGTCAGCGGTTTTTCGGCCTTTTCCAGTTCATGCGTGACCATCGTGTTAATCAACAGCACGAACAGCAACGGCGCCATCAACGGCCCGGTGAACAGCGTGTTGATCACGGTGCGGCGGTCGCGCAGGTTTTCACGGACTTCTTTCATAAAAACAATCAGGGAAGAATTCATGCGGCAAGTCCTTCGTCGGTTCCGATCAGCTTGACGAACGCGTCTTCGAGATTCGCTTCGCCGGTTTGGGCACGCAATGCGTCGGGTGATTCATCGGCGACGACCTTGCCCTTGGCGATCACGACGATGCGGTCGCACAGCGCGGCGACCTCCTGCATGATGTGGCTGGAGAACAGCACGCAGCGGCCCTCGGCCTTCAGTTGCTTGAGGAACCCGCGCATGGCGCGCGTGGCCATCACATCCAGGCCGTTGGTCGGCTCATCAAGGATCACGTTCTTCGGGTCGTGGATCAGCGCTCGCGCGATCGCCGTCTTGACGCGCTGTCCCTGCGAGAAGCCTTCGCTGCGCCGGTCGGCGAAATCGGCCATGTCCAATGCGGCGATCGCGCCATCGCTGCGGCTGCGAATGGTGGCGTTGTCCAGCCCTTGCAGGCGGCCGAAGTAGGCGATGTTCTCGCGCGCAGTGAGGCGCTTGTACAAACCGCGTGCATCCGGCAACACGCCGAGTCGGCGGCGCACCGCAACCGGGTCGGTCGCGGCGTCGATACCATCGATCAACACCTGACCGCGGTCCGGACGCATCAGCGTGTACAGGCAACGCAGGGTGGTGGTCTTGCCGGCGCCGTTGGGACCGAGCAGACCGGTAATTTCGCCGTCGCGAGCCGTGAACGAAACATCGTCCACGGCGACAACCTTGCCGAATTGTTTATGCAGATCCTTGACGACGATCATGGTGCGGCTCCGTTGAAATCGATGTAGGCGGGCATCGGACCGAGTTGATCGACGCACTTGGCATCAAGCGTTTTCGGATCCAGTTTGTTGACGAATTCGGCGACCAGCTTCGGAATGCAGCCGCGGCCGATGACGTTGTGACCCATGCCCGGGGCGACCAGCAGACGCCCGTGGGATAAACCCTTCAGGACTTCCTTGCCGTATCGCGGCGGCGTGACCGGGTCGAGTTGGCCTTCCAGGACCAGCACCGGCGTCGCGGTTTTCAGCGGCTCGTGGAAATCCGCCGGACGCGTGCCATGCGGCCAGATTTCGCACTGCGCCTGCAGCGTCTGGATCAGCATCGTGCCGAGCAGCAGATCGGCATCCTGCGGCCGCGGCTTCAGCAGATCGGCGTCCTCGCTGCAGATGACCGACATCTGCATGCCGTTTTCCTGCAGGTCCGACAGATCGCCTTCGAGCAGCTTGGTCTGTCCGGCCAGCGGCCGGAAGTCGCCCTTGAGGCCTTCGGAAATGGACAACGGCAGCAGTGCGGCGGTCTCCGGCGAGTAGGCGAACATGCGCACCAGCCCGGCGAGGGTGTAGGCGTTCAGGTGCATGTGCTTGTTTTCGTACGTCACCGGATCGCGGTAATCGAAATCCTGCGGCTTCGCGCGCAACTCAGCGCGCAGCTTCATCAGGCTGGCGTACGGATCGCCAAATGCCTTCGCACACGACGGCGTTTCCTGGCAACGCTTGAACTGTGCCTTCAGCGCCGCGTGCAGGTTCTCGGCAAAGTCCTCGCCGAGCACAAGCTGGTTCGGCACGACGCTGTCGAGCACGACGCTGCGCACGGACTTCGGATAATGCATGGCGTACTGCTGCGCCATGCGCGTGCCGTAGGACACGCCAACCAGATCGAACGGCGGCGACCCCAGCGCCTGGCGCACGTCTTCGAGGTCTTTCGCGGCTTCGGTTGTGGTGTAGTAGCGCGGGTCGGAATCCTTTTCGACATCGGCCAGACACCGGCTGACATTGGCGCGCAACTGGTCCAGGTCGAAACGATCCTGGTTTTTCGAGTCCTTGCCCGGCTTGCAGGTCAGCGGATGCGACTCGCCGGTCCCGCGCTGGTCGAGCAGCAGGATGTGATGATGCTTGCGCAACGGCGCCAGCGCCCCGGCCATCTGCGGCCAGGTGTTCACCGCCGACTGCCCCGGCCCGCCGGCCAGATACACGATGATGTCGCTGTCGGCCGTGACATCGCGACTCTTGATCAGGGCCAGGCGCAATTTCAACTTGCGCGATTTCGGATCGGCGCGGTTTTCCGGCACGGAAAACGGCGTGCAGAACGCACTGCTCGTCGCGCCGGAACGCTTGTGCGGCAACTGGCAGGCCGTGAAATGCAGGCGGCCCAGCGTGAACGACTTGGCGTCGGCCGGAATTGGCGCGGCCAGTGTCGTTTTCGGCGGCTCGCCGTGCGGTTTGAAATGCGTGTACGCGACGACGGCGAGGGCGCCGATGACGATCGCGATGCGCAGCATGTTTCGCTTGGTCACAATTCAATCCTTGTTTGGCTTGAAGATGGATTCGATCGGTTCATGGAAAAGTTTCGCTATGCGGAATGCCAACGGCAGGCTGGGGTCGTATTTGCCGGTTTCGATCGCATTGACGGTCTGGCGCGAAACATTCAGGTGTTCGCCCAGGTCCGATTGCGACCAGCGGCGTTCGGCGCGAAGCTCACGCACCCGGTTTTTCATTCGCGTGGCTCATGCCTGCGCAACCAGCGGCGCACCGCCAGAACCGCGCCGACCGCGATGAGACCTGCAGCCATACCGGACAACAGGCCGAGGCGGAAACTGTCGATGCCCCTGAAAAACGCCCATACCGCGACGACACCGATCAACGCGGCCGCTGCGAGCATGCGCTGGTACATCGGAAACGCGCTGTCATCGTCATCGCAGCCGGCCTGGATGCCGTACTGACGCGCCACCCACCAGCGCGCGGCGCCGTAGCTGAACACCAGCACCGGAAACACCCACATCAGCAGTGCCGCACAGGAGTCGCGCGACAGGAGTTTCGCGGTTGCCAAAAAACCACCAACCAGGCTGAACACGGCAACGGCAGCCGTAGCGACGCCCAGGCCGACCAGGTGCGTGCGCTGCTCGAGCTCATCGCTGCCCCAGATACGCCGCGCCATCTGCCAGATCACATAAACCAGCGGTACCAGCGGCGTCAGCGCGATACCGAACTTCAGCGGCATCGACGGCGTGGTTCGACCCAGGGGCCAGATCAACAGCATCACGGCCACGTAGGCGAACATCGCCAACATCACGTTGCGCTGGTAGTGCTTGTTGCGAGTACGAATCACCGGATTCCCCGTTTTGGATGTGGGCAGCTGCCTCGGCCCCAGGCCCGGCGCAGCCACGTTGATGTAAAGGATGCTTTACACGCGCAACTGTACCGGCGCCCGCCGGGCGTGTCAAGCACCCTTTACATCATTGCCGGGTTCGAATCGGCCGGCCCCGGGATCGCGGAACAAGCGTCGCCAGCCGCCGGGCATGACAGCGAGCTGCGGTGCTAGCGGGAGGAGATGTATTTCTCGCGTCGGATATGCGCGACCGGCAGGCCGGCTTCCTTGAGCAGCGCGAACGACTGATCGACCATGTTCGGGTTGCCGCACAGGTAGGCGATATCGTGCTCGGCATCGGGCTTGAGTTCGCCCAGCGCGACCTGGACATGGCCGTTGCGATCATTCGCGCGCGCGGGCGTGCGCGGCTGGCGGCTGAAGCACGGATGGAAATGAAAATGCGGATGCTGCATCGCGAACGCCTCGAACTCGGCGCCATACAGCAGTTCCGCTTCGTTGCGCGCACCGTAGATCAGCGCCACCTCCGCCCCGCGTGCATCGAGCCGCGCCAGTTTCGGCAACATGGCCCGATACGGCGTCACGCCGGTTCCGGTGGCAACCAGCAGATAGCGCCGGTTGGCGTCGGCATCCATCAGGCAGAATCGTCCATACGGGCCGCTGGCGTTGATGGTCCCGCCGGGTTCGAGGCCACCGAGCAACGCCGTGGCGGCGCCGCCTTCAACATAGGATACGGCGAGCTCGATGTGCTCGACGGGCGAGCCGTCGCCGGCGCCCACGGTCGCCACCGAATAGCTGCGCTTGGTCGGCTTGCCGTCGTCGTAATGGAAGTGGACCTGCAGGAACTGGCCCGGCACGAACGTGAACGGCGAGTTGTCGGCGCGCGCGAAAACCATATGCCGCACGCTCGGCGCGAGCATGCGGGCGTCAACCAGACGTAAGACGAATTGTTCTGCCACGGAAACGATCGTGCTGACGAAAAGGCCCGCTATACTACGCGGCTATGAGCGAATCCCCAAGCGCCGTCCCGGCGCTCGCAGTCACGGATCTGCGAAAAACCTATCCCAATGGCGTGGAGGCCCTCAAGGGCGTCTCCCTGCATGTCGAAGCCGGCGATTTCTACGCCCTGCTTGGCCCGAATGGCGCCGGCAAGTCGACGCTGATCGGCGTGGTCAGCTCCCTGGTCAACCCGACCGCGGGCGATGCGCGCGTGTTTGGCGTGTCCATCCGCAAACGCCGCAGCGATGCGATGCAGATGATCGGCCTGGTCCCACAGGAGCTGAACTTCAACCTGTTCGAGCAACCGTTCCAGATCTGCGTGAACCAGGCCGGTTTCTACGGTGTGCCGCGCAAGATCGCCGCCGAGCGCGCCGAGAAATATCTCAAGCAACTGGCACTGTGGGACAAGGCCTTCGAGATTTCGCGCACGCTGTCCGGCGGCATGAAACGGCGCCTGATGATCGCCCGCGCGATGATGAACGAACCGAGGCTGCTGATCCTCGACGAACCGACCGCGGGCGTGGACATCGAGATCCGCCGCTCCATGTGGAAGTTCGTTCAGGGCATCAACGCCGCCGGCACGACGGTGATCCTGACCACGCATTATCTGGAGGAAGCCGAGCAGCTGTGCCGCAACATCGCCATCATCGACCATGGCCGCATCATCGAGAACACGGCGATGAAGACCATGCTGGCCAAGCTCGACGTGGAAACCTTCCTGCTTGATGTCGCGCAATCGGTCGGTACGTTGCCGGATATCGACGGCGTACGCCTGCTCCGGGTCGACGAGCACATGATCGAGGCGGAAATGTCGCGCACGCACGACCTGAATTCGCTGTTCGCCGCGCTCAGCGCCAGCAACCTGACCGTGACCTCGATGCGCAACAAGGCCAACCGGCTGGAAGAACTGTTCGTGCGCCTGACCGAAACCGACCGGAAGGCAGCATGAACGCCTCGGCCACCCTGACCGCACTGGGCACCATCGTGCGCCGCGAGATGACGCGCATCCTGCGCATCTGGACGCAGACGCTGCTGCCGCCGGCAATCACGATGTCGCTGTACTTCATCATCTTCGGCAGCCTGATCGGCCGGCGCATCGGCGAGATCGCACCGGGCATTTCGTACATCGAATACATCGCGCCCGGCCTGATCATGATGAGCGTGATCCAGAATTCCTACGGCAACGTCACCAGTTCGTTCTTCGGCGCCAAGTTCCAGCGCTTTGTCGAGGAGATGCTGGTCTCACCGATGCCGAGCTGGACGATCCTGGCCGGTTACATCAGCGGCGGGGTACTGCGCGGTTTCATGGTCGGGCTGATCGTGCTTGGTATCTCGCTGTTTTTCACCAAGATTCACCTCTACCACGTGCTGGTGACCCTGAGCACGTTCCTGTTGTCGGCGACGATCTTCGCCCTGCTCGGCTTCGTCAACGCGATCTTCGCGCGCAAGTTCGACGATATCGCCATCATTCCAACCTTCATCCTGACGCCACTGACGTATCTGGGTGGCGTGTTCTACAACGTCTCGCAATTGCCCACGCCGTGGCGCGAAATCTCCTATGCCAACCCAATCCTGTACATGGTCAATGCGTTCCGTTACGGCCTGCTGGGGGTGTCCGACATCAGCCTGGTCTGGGCCTACAGCGTGATGGGGGTGTTCGTCATCGTGCTCGGCTCGGTGTGCCTGACGCTGCTGCATCGCGGCGTGGGCTTGCGTTCCTGAGTCCGCCTCTCAGGCACACACGGCCTTGCCGTCCGCGGGATGACATTGCGGCGGCCAGCCGTGCGCGTTCCAGTAATCGATGATATGCGTGCGCTGCAGGAAATCCTGAAATGCCGGATCGCGCCGCAAGGCCGCGTATTCGGGCATCCACATCACCAGGATGTAGGTGGACCTGCCGCTGTGCAGCATCGCTTCGATTCCGGCAATGGCGGCGGGAATGTCCGGATTTGGAGCATTCAGACGCAGCACATTGTAACGGCCCGTGGCCTGCTCGGATGCGTCAATCAACGGCATGGTTTTGGGCCACAGTCGCGGATCGATCAGCGCATCGGTCGCGGCTGCGTAGGAATCGCGGTAGTGGTCCGCACTCAGCATGTTTTTTACGGCCTGCCGGGCGGCGGCGAAATCGTGGCGCCAGATCGCGTTGTACCATCGCATGTACGCCTGGCGTAACGGCGTCGCCACGGCCAGCGACTTCGAGGCCTCCAATGCTTCTAGCGCCTGCTTGTGACGCCCGAGAGTGTCGAGGATGCGCGCGCGCACGACGTTTGCGGGGTAGCTCAAAGGATCGGAAGCCACGCCGATACCGGTCTGCTCCAGGGCCTTGTGCAGGTAACCGATGGCGGCGAGCGAATACGCATAACTTGCCCTGATCAAAGAATCCGCCGGAGCGAGTTTGTTCGCGTGCCGGAAATGGTGCATGCAACGCTCCAAGTCGGCGGCGCGACAGGCGAGTACTGCCGAAGCAAGCAGGGCATCGATCTGGCCCGGATCCAATTCCAGCGCGCGCCTGGCTTCCGGTCCCGCCTCGCGGATTTCCGACGCCGCGACCTGTGGAGGGAACAAAAACGTCAGCGCAAGGGCTCGCAGGCCGTGGGCTGGCGCATAGTCGGGTGCACGTGCGACGAACGCGCGCAGAAGCGCGACCAAATTGTGCGGCTTTCCGGGTTGGTAGCCCTGGAGCCAGATGTGACGCAGCTTCAGATACTCAAGAAACAATTTCGGATCGCCCGCAACCGTTCCGTTTACCAGGCCCAGTTTCAGCGTAAGCGCCGAGGCGACGGACTGGGCGATGTCGGACTGAATCGTCAATACATCGGACAGATTGCGGTCATAATTTTGCGCCCACAGGGTGCGGCCGCGAGGCACCTGGATCAGGCGAAGATCGATACGCAAACGCTGCCCGGACTGGCGCAGGCTGCCTTCCAGCGCATGCGTGACGTGCATACGCGCGGCGAGTTGACCGAGGTCGAAATTTTGCGCCTCGGCCAGCGCGGCCGACGTCGATGAAATCAGTTGCAGACCGTCAACGCGCGCCAGGCGCGTGATCAAATCCTCGCTGAGACCCTGGGCCAGCGCTTTTTCGTCAGCGTCGGAGCCGACGGCGCGCAACGGCAGTACGACCAAGGTCGGCGTCCGCGCGACCGGGACCCCGGCTTGGTTGCCAGGCCTGTGAATCCACAGTTCAGCCACGGCCAACACGATCACCAACAACACGGCGCCTGGCCAAATCAAGCGCTTGCGCGCCGCCGCCCGGATTGCCGACGGTAATGTCTCAAGCGTATCCGGTGCGGCTTCCACCTTGACCGGAGCAGGCGCTTCGACCTGCGTGATTTCCTCGTCCGAAGATGCATCGGGGGTCTCGCGCTCGCGCAGGAAGCGCACGTCGGCGTCGAAGCGATAACCCACGCCGTGCACGGTCTGCAGGTAACGATGTTCTTCCGCACTTTCGCCAAGCGCGTGCCGCAACAGCGTAATGACGCGGTTCAGCACGCCCGGCGTCACATGACGGTGCTCCCAAACCGCATCCAGAATCTCGTCGCGACTGAATACGCGCCCCGGTTCACGCGCCAGCAGCACCAAGACGGCGAACGCTTTGCGTTCAAGCGCGATCTCGACGCCGTCGACGTACAGTCGGTGCCCGGGCAAATCGATCTCGGCATGATCGAACACCAACCAACGAGTCGTATCAACATCCGCTTGCATTTCTGCCCCAAATCGGACCAGCAACCCCAATTGAATCAAGGCCTAAGCTTTTCCCAAGCTTTTCCCGTGCCACCCGTCACTTTTACCTCAAGCCGGTCAAACCGCTGTGGACCATGCTGAACCTGCCAGAACGCATTGGCATTTTTCCATCTGGAGGTCAACTCATGAACCCGCGCAAAAGTTTCCTTGCACTGCTCATTGCCACCGCATTTTCCAGCCCCTTCGCTGCTGCGCAGCATACTCCCGATTCCCTGCGTATCGATTGTCAGACTTTGCAACGCCCCACACAACACGCCGTCGCACGAGCTTTGCACATTCACAATTTCTCGAAGGTTTATGCCGCACGTGACCGCGTCATGCAGATTGCAAGGCTTGAGTGCCTGCGCGGCGCCAGCGATGTCGAGATTGTCAGGGTTCCGCCCGATTCTCGCCATGATGTGCCGCTATTGGTAGCAAAACAGACACCCGAGCGATAAGCATGGGCGGTAGCGCAGATCGGCGGCCCGTGCCACATCGCCGCCGATCCGCCGAGCGCAAATTGAATGACGAGAACGGCCGCCGGCGCTAAGCTCGGACCCAGGCAATGATGGAGGGATGGGTATGCGCAAATTGCTCGCGGCAGTGATTCTGGCGTCGGGATTGCTCGGCACCGGCTGGTTTATCGGCCATGGATTTGAAGCCGGCAGGCACGATCGCTTCGTCACCGTGAAGGGGCTGGCCGAGCGCGACGTCAAGGCCGATCTGGCGCTGTGGCCGCTGCGCTTCGTCGAGGCAGGCAATGATCTGGCCAAGGTGCAAACGGCGATCCAGCGCGACGAGAAAACCGTACTCGACTTCCTGCACCGTCAAAAGATCGAACCCTCCGACATCGCCTGGCGTACGCTGGACGTAACCGACCGCGCTGCGCAGACCTACGGTACCGGGCAATATCCGTCGCGCTTCATCATCGCGCGCACGCTGATGGTGCGCACCACCGATGTCGAAAAGGTCCAGGCCGCCAGCCAGGCCACCAGCGAGCTGGTCGGCGCCGGCGTGGTACTCAGCAATGAGGGCAGCGGCAATGCCGGCGCGACCTACCTGTTCAACGGGCTGACCCGATTGAAACCGGAGATGATCGCCGAGGCGACCCAACACGCGCGCGCCGCCGCCGAACAGTTCGCGCACGACTCGGGCAGTCGTCTGCGCGGCATCCGCCGCGCCAGCCAGGGCCTGTTCCAGATTCTGGCGCGGGACAAGGCGCCGATGCTCCAGCAACAGCGGCAAGTACTCAAAACCGTGCGCGTGGTCTCGACGATCCAGTACAACCTGGTTGACTGACGCGTTTCAGGTGACGGCGATTTTTTCCAGGTCAAAGAATTTCGACGCCGTGGTGGCCGTCGATTCAATCAATTGTTGCAACGGTTCGTCCCGATCGCGCGCGACTTCGGCGGCGATATGCGCCAGATACATCGGCTCGTTGCGCCGGTGTGACGGCATCGGCTCGAGATTGCGTGGCAACAGATACGGGGCGTCGGTCTCCAGCATCAACCGATCCGCCGGAATCTGTTTGACCAATTCGCGCAGATGCGCGCCGCGGCGCTCGTCACAGATCCAGCCGGTGATGCCGATATGGAAATCCCGGTCCAGATAGTCGAACAGCTCCCGTTTTTCCCCGGTAAAGCAATGCACCACCGCGCGCGGGATGTGATCGCGAACATTGTCCATGCAGGCCAGAAAATCCGCATGCGCATCGCGCTGGTGCAGAAACAGCGGCTTGCCGCACTCGATCGCCATGCCTAGCTGGCGCTCGAACGCGAACAGCTGCGCATTGCGCGGCGAGAAGTCGCGAAAGTAATCCAGGCCCGTTTCGCCGACGGCAACGACCTGCGGTTTTCGATGCAATTCGCGGAACACGTCCTCGACGTCCGCATCGAAATCGCCGGCGTGATGCGGATGCATGCCGGCCGTCGCAAATAGCTCGCCCGGGTGCCTTCGCGCCAGGGCGTAGGCAGCCCGCGAACCAGCTGCATCGGCACCGGTGACGATCATGCGGGCGATGCCATGAGCCCGGGCACGCTCAAGCACGCCATCGAGGTCCTGTGCGAACGAGTCGTGGGTAAGATTGGCGCCGATGTCAACGAGTGACGTATCGCTGTTTTTGTCTGTCTTCATGTTCCTGCTTTGCGAACCGCGCCCTTGCGACCTGGGCATCGTGTTTGTTGAAGGCCAATTATCAGCATATCGCCCGAGGATGACAGGGCAACGCTGAAACGCACGCACACACGCTCGGTGACGCCTGTGCGAATTCATCAGGGCATCCCTTGAACACGGCCGCTTCCGGCTGCAGCCGTGCGCTTGGTCTCGTCGTACGGCCCTTGCCAGCGATCCGACTCATCGACAATCCGCATCCGCGGATTTGCAGGGCGCTGCCTCGCATTGGTTCGCGCCGCGCAATGCGGCACACTGCGCGCTGATTCCACCGATTGCCGCGTCAGATTGTCCCAAGATATCCGCTTCCCCATTCACGATGTGCTCGAGCAGATCCGTGCGCATCTGCGCACGGGCACCCGTGTGCTGATCGAGGCACCACCCGGCGCCGGCAAGACCACGCAGGTGCCGCTGGCGCTACGCAACGAATCCTGGCTGGGCGATGGCAAGATTATTCTGCTTGAACCTCGCCGCATCGCGGCGCGTGCGGCGGCTCAGTTCATGGCGGCCCAGCTTGGCGAGGAGGTCGGCAATGCGGTTGGTTACCGCATTCGTTTCGAATCGCGTGTTTCGGCCAACACCTGCATCGAAGTCATCACCGAAGGCATTCTCACGCGCATGATCCAGAGCGATCCGGAATTGCCCGGCGTCGGTGCGATCATTTTCGACGAGTTCCACGAACGCCACCTGCACGGCGACCTCGGCGCCGCGCTGGCACTGGACGTACAAGCTTCGCTGCGTCCGGATCTGCGCCTGCTGATCATGTCGGCAACGCTCGACGGCGAGCGCGTCCAGCGCTGGTTTGACGCCGAACGCATTACCAGCGCCGGACGCAGTTTTCCGGTGCGTATCGAATATCCGCCGGCGCGCGCACAAGAAGACTGGACAATTCATCTTCGACGCGTGGCCGATGCGGCGCTGGCCGAAACCGACGGCGACATTCTTGTCTTCCTGCCCGGCAGGCGCGAGATCGAGCGGGCCACGCGCTGTCTGGCTGCTCTCGCCGAAAATTCAGCCCAACCGATCCAGCTCGTGCCGTTGCACGGCGATTTGCCGCTGGCGCAACAGCACGCGGCGCTGTCTGCGGCGGAATCAGGTAGCCGACGTATCGTGCTGGCCACGAACGTGGCCGAATCCAGCGTGACCTTGCCCGGTATCTGCGCAGTCATCGATTCGGGCCGGGCGCGCGAACCACGCTTCGACCCGAACTCCGGTTTCACACGCCTGCAAACGGTCGGCATTTCGCAAGCCTCCGCCGATCAGCGGGCGGGACGAGCCGGGCGCGTCAAACCCGGAACCGCTTGGCGCCTGTGGCCGCAAAGCCGGCGTCTGCAGGCATCACGGCATCCCGAGATCGCACAAGTCGAGTTGTCCGCGCTGGCCCTGGATCTCGCCGCCTGGGGGTCGGCCGATCTGCACTGGCTGGACGCACCGCCCGCCGGTGCGCTCGCCGGCGCGCACGACCTGCTGCGCCTGCTCGGTGCGCTCGACCCGGCCGGGTGGCTGAGCACATTCGGTCGCGCCATGCTGGACACCGGTGCCACACCGCGGTTGGCAGCCATGTTTTTGCGTGCGCCACAATCGCAGCGCGCGCTGGCTTGCGATGTACTTGCGTTGATCGAATCGCGCAATCCGCTGCGCGGCACAAGCGCACGCAGCGACGACTTTCGCGAACGGCACTCGGCGCTGGCGGCATTTCGGCAACAACGTGCCCGGGCACGGGAATTCGGTGCCGATCCGGCCACACTGTTCGGGATCGATCAAGCCAGCAGCGGCTGGCGCCGACGCAACAGGACCGGCGCGCCGGACAATTCCATTCCCGGCGCGCTGGACATCGGCAACCTGCTGGTGCATGCCTTTCCTGATCGCATCGCCCGACAGGATTCAAACGATCCGCACCGCTACCGCCTCGGCAATGGCCGCGGCGCGCATCTGCATGCGGACTCGTCGCTGTTCGGCGAACCCTGGCTGGTGGTGGTGGATTTGCGTTTCGATGAACGCGACAGCCTGATCCTCTCCGCGGCACCATTCGATGAGACCATTCTCGAGCGCGATTTTGCCGGCCTGTTCCTGCAGCAACGCTCGACGCGCTGGAATCGCGAGGCACGCGCACTGGAAGCGTTCGAGGAACGCCGTTTTGCCGCCCTGGTGCTGGAACGCCGGCGCGTCGCGGTGCGTGAAGCCGACGCCATGCCCGCGCTATTGGAAGCAATCCGCGAACTCGGTCTGGACGCACTGTCCTGGAGCGATCACGCCAGGGCCTTGCGCACGCGCGTGCGTTGTCTGCGTGACTGGTGCCCGGATCTGGCGCTACCAGACCTCGACGAGGCGGCCTTGCTGGTGGATCTGGAGCGATGGCTCGGCCCATATCTTGCCGGCAAGACGCGGCTGGACGCATTGACCCCGCAAATGCTGGGCGAAGCGTTGGCGGCACGGCTGGATTACACGCAGCGTCGCCAGGTCGATACACTCGCGCCGGAAAGCCTGCGTGTGCCAAGTGGACACTCGCATCGCCTGCAATACGAGGTCGGCAAACCGCCGGTGCTGGCGGTGAAATTGCAGGAAATGTTCGGCCTGGCCGATACCCCGCACATCGCCGATGGCCGTATCGCGGTCGTGTTGCATCTGTTATCGCCGGCGCGACGACCGATTCAGGTGACGCAAGATTTGCGCGGCTTCTGGGAGCGCACCTATCCGCAGGTCAAGAAAGAACTCAAAGGGCGCTATCCGAAGCATTACTGGCCGGAAGATCCCTGGAACGCGACCGCGACTGCCCGCGTCCGGCCGCGTTCATGACACAAGCGCGCCACGAATGCATGGAACCATCCCCGACGCGACCAGTCGAAGCCTGATTGCATCCGAATTCCACACGAATGGGGTTTTCATGACCAAACCAACGCATGCACTGAAGTGGATGATCGGCTTTTTAGGCGCCGTCGCCATTCTCGCCGTGCTGCTCGCTTCGCATCTGCTGCAGAATTTTCAGGCCAACCCGTTCTTCAACGCGGTCATTCTGCTGGTGCTGCTGGCCGGCATTTTCGTCAATATCCGGCAGATGTTGCTGCTCTCGCGCGAGGTCCAGTGGATCGAGACGTTCAAGCGTTCCGATCCGCAACGTCCCCTGCCCAAGCCGAAACTGCTGGCGCCGATGGCGCGCATGTTCCAGGGCCGCGAACGCAGCTCTTTCTCGCTATCGACGCCGTCGCTGCGCTCGATTCTCGATAGCGTCTATCTGCGCCTGGAGGAATCACGCGACCTGTCCCGCTATCTGGTCGGCCTGGCCATCTTTCTCGGCCTGCTCGGCACGTTCTGGGGCCTGTTGATCACGATCCGGTCGGTCGCCGAGATCATTGGTTCACTCGGCACCAGTGGCGATCCCGCCGCCTTGTTCGGCCAGCTCAAGGAAAGCCTCAGGCAACCGCTGTCAGGCATGTCGACCAGCTTCTCGACGTCGCTGTTCGGCCTGGCCAGTTCGCTGGTGCTCGGCTTTCTCGACCTGCAGGCCGGACACGCGCAGAACCGCTTCTACAACGAACTGGAGGAATGGCTGTCGGGCATGACGCGCCTGTCTTCCGGCGCCCTGCAAGGCGACGGCGAGGCCGGCGTTCCGGCCTATGTGCAGGCGCTGCTGGAACAGACCGCCGATGGACTCGAACGCATGCAACGCGCGCTGACCGAATCCGAACGTGAACGCAGGAATTCCAGCGAACAGTTTGGCGAGTTGAATACCCAACTGACCCGGCTGGCGGACCTGTTGACGCGCGAATCGCGCGAAATCCGCAGCATGTCCGAAACGCAGGAAGAGCTCAAGAACGTACTAAAGGCGCTGGCCGCCGCGCCGGATGGCGGTGCGCGATTGTCCGATGAGTTGCGCGGCGAGCTACGCCTGCTGTCACGCACGATCGCCGCCGCCGTCAACGACAAGCGCGGGTCCACGCAATGAATTCACTGGCGCGGCGTCGCCGCTCGCTCGATATCTGGCCGGGATTCGTCGACGCGCTGTCGTCGCTGATCCTGGTGATGCTGTTCGTGCTGTTGCTGTTCACGATCGGCCAGTTCGTGCTTTCGCAAACGCTGGCCGGCAAGAACAAGGCGCTGGCCCAGCTCAATGCGCAGATCGCGCAGCTGGCCAGGACCCTGTCGCTGACGCAGGGCGAAAACGTCACGCTGAACGCACGGGTCAAGGAATTGTCGGCTTCGCTGGGACAGACCGGCGCGGAGCGCGACACGCTCAAATCGCAGCTGGATGCCGCGCAAACCGAAGCGGCCAAGCTGAATGCCGATATCGCCGCGCTCAAGGAGCTGAAATCGCAACTGGAAAAGCAGGTCGCCAGCATGTCGGCGAATCTCGACGACACGAACAAGAAGCTGGTCGCCGCTACCGACCTGAACGCCAAGTCGGCCGCTCAGGTGGAATTGCTGAATCGCCAGCTGGCGGCCGTGCGCGAACAACTGAACAAGCTTTCCGCTGCTCTCGACGTGGCCAACGGCAATCTCAAGCAGAAGGATTTGAAGATTGCCGACCTGGGCAAGCGGCTGAATCTGGCGCTGGCGAAGAAGGTCAACCAACTCGAGAAATACCGTTCCGAATTCTTCGGCAAGCTGCGCAAGGTGCTGGGTGATCGCAGCGACGTTCGTATCGTCGGCGATCGTTTCGTGGTGCCGACCGATATCCTGTTCGACAGCGGATCGGCCGAACTCACGCCGGCCGCGCGCAAACAGTTGCACAAGGTTGCGCAGACGCTGAACCAGGTCGCCGCCGAGATTCCATCAAACCTGGACTGGATCGTGCGTATCGACGGGCATACCGACAAACGTCCAATCCACACCGCGCAGTTTCCGTCGAACTGGGAACTGTCGACTGCGCGCGCCGTGGCGATCGTCAAGTACCTGGTCGTGCAGGGCATTCCGGCGAATCGGCTCTCCGCCAACGGCTTCGGCCAGTTCCAGCCGCTGGACCCGGCCAATACGCCGGCCGCCTACGCCAGGAACCGGCGCATCGAGATCAAGCTGACCACGCGCTGACGTCAGTACTTCAAGCCCCCGGGTTGTTGCACAATACTCTCGACGAGGACAGCAAAGAACTCCGGCTGCCCGGTCCTCTCACCACACCCTCCAGGTGTCCGGCAGCCTCTGCTTGATCTGGTTGACATACGGATGCCGCTTGGCCCGCAAGCGGAAATCCTCTGACAAGCGCTCAAGCCAGCGGCGATCTGCTGCCGTCGGACGAGTAGTGATGTCTTCGTAGAAGGAGTCTTCACCAGTGGTGTAATTCTTGACTTCTCTGCCTCGCAGAAACACGGACGCAGCCCCGTTTGCACCCAGACCATGGTGGACGACG
This sequence comes from uncultured Pseudomonadota bacterium, assembly GCA_963779795.1. GTDB lineage: Bacteria > Pseudomonadota > Gammaproteobacteria > Xanthomonadales > Rhodanobacteraceae > Rudaea. The sequence goes on from CAVZZK010000001.1 coordinate 89,895, forward strand.
TTCCAGTAATCGAGCGCCGTGGACTCCCAGTTCTGGCCCAGCCAGGAACACAACTCGGTGAAAGCGGCGGTTGGGTGATCAGCCAGATCATCGTAACAGACGAGTCGCGACGGCGCGGAGGTTGCGTCGACAAACTCCTCGATCTTGCGATTGTTTTGCACCCACTGTTCCAGCGCCAAATCCGGCGTCAGGTCAGCATCGCGCCGCAGCTGGGATTCGACCTGCCCACAAGGATGGCGTATCAAGTGGATCAAGCGCGCTTCGATATCGGGCCGCTCAAGAAAATTCGCGCACCATTCGGTACTCTTCGATGCATCGATCAGGGTTCTCTTGCCGCTACGTTCGGCCGCGAAGTGGAATGCGTCAGCACGCGCGACGTGTTCGATCCCACGAAGCAACGAACATTCAGCCAGTCCGTCAGCCTCGCACAGGCGGCAAGCGATGTGGTCGGGCATTGTCCAGCAGCGGTGATATTCCCCCAAGCTCATGGCCCATGAGCACGAACCCAGAACCAGGTTGAGCCATGTCGATCCCGAACGAACGTCGCTCAGAATGAATACAACGTTTACATGATCGATGGTATTCACTTGCAAGGCCTCCCTGTTCAACAAGTCTGGCCATTGGATGACGGCCATCGTGTTCGCAACAATCCTATGTTGTCAACGCTGATGGTGACCGGCGCACCGAGATCAAATTGACGGCATGCTGGCCGCCTGGCCAAGCTGCGGCAACTTCAACACGCAGCGTTTTTTCCCGCTGCGCAGGTACATCCGCCAGCGGATTTCACGCTGTCGTTCGGGCCGACTCCAGGCCGCGCGCAGGCGCGATTCGACAAGGCGGACGGGGTCGTCGCCATTGGCCTTGATATATCGTTGCGTCGCCGACCAGGATCGCAAATACGCGAGCAGTTGATCGAGGTTCCACGCCTGGCGCATCGTGAATGCCGGTGGGGCGATTTCATCGAACGGAAATGACAACGTTCGGTAACCGGCATCCACATAGGCGCGTTCCGGCGGCCAGTGCGGCCCCGTCAATTCCTCGTACAGGTAATCGATGAGCCGATCGATATGCGGATCGCCGGTGCTGCAGCCGGCATACGCCCACGCCGCGAATACGCCGCCGGGTTTCAGCACTCGATCGACTTCGCTGTAAAACGCCTCGTGATCGAACCAGTGCAGGGCCTGGGCTACCGTAACCAGGCTGGCGCTCGCATCGGCCAGGGATGACTGCTCGGACGGCTCAATACGGTATTCGATGTTGTCGCGTGCTTCGGCCTGGGCGATCTGGTTGGCACTCGGATCGGTTGCCACGACTTGATCGAAATACTCCGCCAGCGCCTGCGAAGCCTGCCCGTTGCCGCACCCGCAATCCCAGACCAACGCTCTATCCGGCGCCTGTGTCGCCAGCCAAGCGAACAATTCCGCCGGGTACGTCGGGCGGGCCTGACGATACGCGGCCGAATGTCCGGAAAAATGGTCCTTGAACGAGGTCTTCATTGATGCAATCTCCGTGATCGCGAAGGTCAAAGATCCACGACACGCGTTTGCCCGGGCTGCAGGTCGCCGAGTTCGATGTCGGCTACGCGCGTGCGGATCAGGCGCAAGGTAGGCAGACTGACGGCGGCGGTCATGCGCCGCACCTGGCGATTGCGACCTTCACGGATGGTCAACTCGATCCACGCATCCGGCACTGTCTTGCGAAACCGCACCGGCGGATCGCGCGGCCACAGCCAATCCGGTGCCTGCGGCAACGTCCGAACTTGAGCGGACAGGGTCAGACCGTCCTTGAGCATGAGGCCCTCGCGCAAATCCTGCAGTTGCGAATCGGTCGGGCTACCTTCGACCTGGACCAGATAGGTTTTCGCCGTCTTGTGCTGCGGGTCGGTCAGCCGGTGCGCCATTGCACCATCGTCGGTCAGCAGCAGCAGACCCTCGCTGTCCAGATCCAGGCGACCGGCGGGGTAGACATTCGCCACATCGACGAATTCGGCCAGGGTTGGCCGCGGCGGATCGCTGCGATCCGTGAACTGGCACAGCACGCCATATGGCTTGTTCAGCGCAATCAGCACCGGTTGGCGTTCGATAGTGGCGGGCGAGGGTCCGTCGCCCGCCTTCGCAATCGCCGAGGCGTCAGTTGCTGTCGGATTTTTGGTCGTCGGACGATGCCGGCGCGCCACTGTGGGCCGCCGGCTTCACGAAACGCAGGGTCATGCGATCGGATTCACCAATGGCTTCGTATTTGGCCTTGTCCTTGTCGCCCAGGGCCAGTGTCGGTGGCAGCGTCCACACGCCTTTCGGATGATCGTGGTTATCCTTCGGGTTGGCGTTGATGTCGCTTTCGCCAGTCAGCTTGAAGCCGGCATCGGTTGCCAGCTTGACCACGTAATCCTTGGGCAGATAACCGGACTTCTCGACCTTCTTTTCGTCCGCTCCCGGCGTGGCGTGATGATCGACCACGCCAAGCACGCCGCCGGGTTTGAGCACGTCAAAGAACCCCTTGAACATCGCCGTTGCGGTTCCGGCAGCAGCCCAGTTGTGCACGTTGCGGAAGGTCAGCACCATGTCGGCCGATCCGGGCGCTCCGAACTCGGGTGCCTTGGGATCGAATTCGACAATCCTGGCCTCACCATATTCGGCCGGATCGCTGGCGAACATCTCCTTGAGCCTCTTCAGGCTGCGCGAGGACTCGCCGTTCGGGTTGGACGACTTCGCTACCGCGGCGGTATAGCTGCCGCTGCCTTTCGTCAACGGCGCCAGGATTTGCGTGTACCAGCCACCTCCGGGCGTGATCTCGATTACGCTCATGTCCGGCTTCAGGCCGAAGAATTCCAGCGTCTGTTCCGGATGACGATACTGATCCCGCGCCTTGTTGGCCTCGTCACGCCAGCTACCGGCCAGCACTTGCTTCAGTTTGCTGTCGGTCATTTCCTGCGCGCTTTGCGGCGGCGGCGGATTGTTCGGCTGGTCCGCCATCTTCGCTGGTGGCGGCGCCTGCGTGGTGGTCGCTGCCGGTGCCGGCTCGGCGCCGGGCGGCGGCGCCGATTGCTGGCTGCAGGCGGCCAGGGAAACGATCATCAAAAGCGAAAGTGTATATTTTTTCATATGACCTCCTCGTCAATTTGCGCCAGGTTTTGACGCAGGTCCGGCTGGCCCGTCGGGTTACAGCCCCTTGATCAATTGGTCCGCAAACTCCGAACACTTCACTTCGGTGGCGCCGGACATCAGGCGCGCGAAATCGTAGGTGACGCGCTTGCTGGCAATGGCCTTGTCCATGGCGGCGATGATCGCGTCCGCGGCCTCGGCCCAGCCCATGTAACGCAACATCATCTCACCGGACAGGATCAACGACCCCGGATTCACCTTGTCCAGATTTGCGTACTTCGGCGCGGTACCGTGCGTGGCTTCGAATACGGCGAGTCCGGTCAGGTAATTGATATTGCCACCGGGTGCGATACCGATGCCACCGACCTGGGCGGCGAGCGCGTCGGACAGATAATCGCCGTTCAGATTCAGTGTGGCGATGACGTCGAATTCGCTTGGTCGGGTCAGCACTTGTTGCAGGATGATGTCGGCAATGGCGTCCTTGATCAGCAACTTGCCGGAATCCAGGGCCGCTTTCTGTTCGGCGTTGGCCGCCGCTTCGCCCTTGTCGGCCTTGGTCTTTTCCCATTGTTCCCAGGTGTAGACCTGGCCAGGGAAGAATTGTTCGGCAACTTCGTAACCCCAATTGCGGAACGAGCCTTCGGTGTACTTCATGATGTTGCCCTTGTGCACCAGGGTCACCGAGCGACGCTTGTTCTTGATCGCATAGGTAATCGCGCTATGCACCAGGCGCTCGGTGCCGAGAAAGCTGACCGGCTTGATGCCGATGCCGACCTTTACGTCGACATCGCGATGCGGCATACCGATCGCCTCGAGCTGACGCTGCCAGGCACGGGATTTCTCCAGCGTGCCGAAGCGGATCTTCTCGAACGCCTCGGGATCGGTTTCGGCGAGAAAATCCAGCATCTTTTGCGCGCCTTCGCTGCCGGCTGCATATTCGATACCGGCGTAGATGTCCTCGGTGTTCTCGCGAAATATCACCATGTCGACCTTTTCCGGCGCAACGACCGGCGAGGGCACGCCCTTGAACCAGCGCACCGGGCGCAGGCATACGTACAGGTCGAGCATCTGCCGCAGCGCCACGTTCAGCGAGCGGAAGCCGCCGCCAATCGGCGTGGTCAGCGGACCCTTGATTGAGACCAGATAGTCGCGACAAGCCTGCACGCTGGCTTCCGGCAACCAGGAGTCGAACTGCTTGTACGCTTTCTCGCCGGCGTAAATTTCCATCCAGTGGATGCGGCGCTTGTCGCCATAGGCCCTGGCCACGGCGGCATCGAAGACGCGCACGGCGGCGCGCCAGATGTCCGGGCCGATGCCGTCGCCTTCGATAAACGGCACGATCGGGTGGTCCGGTACCTGCAAGCGGCCATTGGCGAAAGTAATCCGGGCACCACCGTCCGGTGGCGTGAGCGTGGGTTCGGTCATGAGTCCTCCGGAATTCTGCTGGCGCGCCGGCTCGGATGAGCCGGCGCATTGGTAGGCCTATTGTACCGCCTGCCGGCAAATCGGGAGGTTTTCAGTCCTCAGCGTTACTCATGTGGATCCGATGTCGCCTGCAGGGTTTCGGCTTCGGATTCAATCCTGTCGCCAAGCACACGACGAACAGACACGTAGAAAACCGGAATGAACAGCACGCCCAGGAAAGTCGCGAACAGCATGCCACCGATCACGCCGGTACCGATCGCATGCCGGGCATTGGCGCCGGCACCGCTCGAGATGGCCAGCGGCGTCACGCCAAGAATGAACGCGAACGAGGTCATCAGGATTGGCCGCAGTCGCAATCGCGCGGCATTCACGACGGCGGCGCCGAGCGGTCTCCCGGCGCGTTGTTCGGCGACGGCGAATTCGACGATCAGGATCGCATTCTTGGCGGCGAGACCGATGATGGTCAGCAATCCGACCTTGAGGAACACGTCGTTGTCGAGCCCGCGCATCCAGGTTGCGAGCAGTGCACCAGTCAAGCCCAGCGGCACGACCAGCATCACGGCGACCGGAATCGACCAGCTCTCGTACAACGCTGCCAGACACAGAAAAACGACCAAAATAGACAACGCGAACAGCTTGGGCGTCTGCTGCCCGGCCAGGATTTCCTGCAACGACTGGCCGGTCCACTCCAGGCCAAATCCATGTGGCAGGTCCTTGTTGATGATGTTCTTCATCAGGTCCATCGCCTGTCCGGTACTCTTGCCCGGCGCCGGGCTGCCGACGACTTCGACGGCCTCATAGCCGTTGAAGCGCGACAGGCTGGGCGAACTCATGCTCCAATGGGTGTGCACGACATTCGACAGGGGAATCATCGCCGGCGTCGAACTGTCGCCGGTGGTCGTGCTGGTCTTGTCGCTGGGCACGTAGAAGTGATTCAACGCAGCCACGTTCATCCGGAATGGCGCATCGGCCTGCATCAGTACACGCAGCACGCGCCCGCCGTAGACGAAATCGTCCACGTATACCGGCGCCAGCATCAGCTGAATCGTCGAATAGACGTCGCTCAACGACAGGCCCATGGATTGGGCTTGCACGCGATCGACCTTCATCTGCAACTGCGGTTCGTCCTCGCGTGAATTGGGACGTACGCCGACCACGGTATCCGGGTGCTTGGCAGCTTCGCCCAGCAACTGGTATTCAGCCTTGACCAAGGCTTCGTGGCCGAGCCCCGTCCGATCCTGCAGATAAAGGTCGAAACCGCCGAATTGTCCGAGTCCACGAATTGTCGGCATGTTGACGACGAACACGCGTGCATTCTTGATGCCGGCGAACAACTCGCCCTGCAGCCGCTGTATCAATTGGAAGATCGACGCCTTGCGTTCGCCCAGGGGTTTGAACTTGGTGAATGCCATGCCGACGTTTTCGCCGCCACCAATGAAGCTGAAGCCGGTGATCGCGAAGACCCGCTCGACCTGTGGATTCTTGCGGATGATCTCGCTGACCTTGTCCATCACCGCGTTCGTGCGCTGCATGTTTGCGCCCGGCGGCAGCGAGACGATCGCGATAGCGTAACCCTGGTCCTCGTCGGGCACCAAACTCGACGGGACGATATGGAGCACGAACCCAAACACCACCAGCACCAGGCCGAACAAGCCTATCCAAAGCCAGACGTGCCGGATCGCACCGCGAACGTGTCCGGTGTATGTTGCGCGTGCCCAATCGAAGCTGCGATCGAACCATGCCATCAACTTGCTGTGATGACCAATGTCGGACGGGCGGATGATCGTCGCGCATAGTGCCGGGGTGAAGACCAACGCCAGGAATGCCGAAAAGCCGGTTGACAGAGCGATCGTCAGCGCGAACTGACGGTAAATTGCGCCGACGCTGCCGGCCTGCAACGCGCTGGGAATGAATACCGCCATCAAGACCACGGCAATCGCCACGACGGCGCCGGAAATCTGCTTCATCGCCTTGCGCGTGGCGTCCCTCGGCGACAAGCCTTCCTCGCTCATGATGCGCTCGACGTTCTCGATCACGACGATCGCATCGTCGACCACGATTCCGATCGCCAGCACCATGCCGAACAGCGACAACTGGTTGATCGTGAAACCGACCGCCCACATGCCGATGACGCCGCCCATCAAGGCGACCGGGATGACCAGGGTCGCAATCAAGGTGGCGCGCAGGTTCTGCAGGAAGATCAGCATTACCAGGAACACCAGCACCAGGGCAATGGCCAGGGTGATGACGACCTCCTCGATCGAATGCTGGATATATTCGGTCGAGTCGTAAGGGACAAACCAACTGACGCCGGCCGGGAAGCTCGATTGCAATTCGGTCAGCTTGGCCTTGACCTCGTGCGCCACGGTCATCGCGTTGGCGCCGCTGACCAGCTGCACGCCGATGCCGGCCACGGCCGTGCCGTTGAGCATCGCGCGCGGCAGGTAGCTGTAGGGCCCAAGCTCGACGCGGGCCACATCCTTGAGCCGCACCGTCGTACCATCGGCATTGGTGCGCAAGATGATGTTGGCAAACTGCGAAGGCTGGGTGAAACGCCCTTCGGCGCGCACCGTCGCGGTGAGGCCGGTGCCCGGTACCGCCGGTACCGAACCGATCGAGCCGGCCGCCAGCTGTACATTCTGCGCACGCACTGCATTCAGCGCAGCGGTCGCGGACAGGCCGTAACCGTGCAGCTTGTCCGGGTTCAACCAGATGCGCATGGCGTATTCGGAGCCGACCTGAAACACGTTGCCAACGCCCTGCAGACGCGCGACCTGGTCGATGATCTGCGACGAGACGATATTGCCCAGCTGGTAGGAGTCGTAACGCCCGTCATCGGATTTCAGGGCGAAGAACATCAGGAAGTCCGGATTCGCCTTGGCCACGGTGACGCCAATCTGCGTGACTGCACTGGGCAGGCGTGGTTGCGCCAACGACACGCGGTTTTGTGTCTGTACTGCGGCGATGTCCGGATCCGTACCCGGTTCGAACGTCAGCGTTATCGAAGCTGAGCCATTGGCGTTCGAACCGGAATTGAAATACATCAGGTGATCGATGCCGGTGAGCTGCTGCTCGATCACCTGGGTCACGGTTTTTTCCACGGTCGCGGAGTCCGCGCCGGGATAACTGGCGCTGACGACGATTTGCGGTGGCGCGATCGATGGATACGATTCGATGCCCAGCTCAAAGGCGGCAATCGCGCCGCCGAGCGTGATCAGGATCGCGATGACCCAGGCAAAAATCGGCCGGTCGATGAAGAAATTCGGCATGGTGATTAGCGCGCCTTCGCCGCGGCTGCTTGCTTGGCGCTGCCTGCGCTAACGGGTTTCCACGGCATGGCCTTCGCCGGCGCACCCGGGTGTACCCGCTGAACGCCGGAAACCACGATCTGGTCGCCATCGCGGATGCCGTCGGTCACGACCCAGTCGCCGCCGCGTTCGTCGTAGGTCTGGATGTGCTTCTGCACCACGCGGGTATCGCTGCCGACGACGAACACATACGGGCCTTGCGCATCGCGCAACACCGCTTCCTGAGGTATCAACCAGGCGTGGTTGATCTGGCCCAGGGTCAGATGCACGTTCACATACATGCCCGGCAACAGCCGATGGTCCGGATTGGGCACGATGCCACGCAAGGTCACCGCGCCGGTTGCCGGGTTCACGGCGGCATCGGAGAAGTCCAGCGTACCCATTTCCGGGTTCCCGGTTCCGTCTGGCATGGTCACGCGGATCGTCGCCTGATTTGTATCATGCAGGGTCACGCGGCCCTCGCCCTGCGCGCGCTGCAAGGCGTCCCGAATGCCGACTGCCTCGCTGAAATTGACATAGATCGGGTTGATTTGCTCTACCGTGGTCAGCAACGTGGCATCGCCCTGACCAACCAGCGCGCCTTCGGTCACCTGTTGCTTGCCGGCGCGTCCGTCAATCGGCGCGGTGACGTTGGCATAGCCCAGATTGATACGCGCGCTGTCAACATTGGCCTGGGCCTGCTTTACCGCCGCGGCGCTGGTGCGCTCGGCCGCCTCGGCATTGTCCAGATCCATTTTCGACAACAGACCCTTGGCCGCAACCTCGCGCGCACGCTTGGCCGCTATGCGGTTGTTGGTATAGGTGGCCCTGGCCGCCGCAAGATTCGCCAGTTGCGCGTTCAGGGCTGCCTTCAGTGGTGCCGGATCGATCTGAAACAGCAACTGTCCCTGCTTGACGTCGGTGCCTTCGGTATACACACGCTTGAGCAGGATTCCGGCAACGCGTGCGCGTACATCGGCGCTGCGCGAAGCCGACAGCCGTCCGACCAGATCGCGGGTCAGTGGAACCGCCTGTGCCTTGGCCTTGATGACCTCGACCTGAGGCGTCGGCATCTGTTGCTGGGCGGATTTCTTGCCACAACCGGCGATTCCCAAAGTGGCAGCCACCAGAAAAGTTGCGGTCAGTCGCAAATGCAGGGAAGCCATGCGCAAATTCTCGATCCGGAGAGATGATTAACCCGGCCGGGGCCGGGCAATAATGAACTGGACGGTAAAGATATCGGTTGGGCGCTATAGCTGCAATGGGTAAAACGTCATGTATGCGCACTTAAGAAAACGATAAAGTAGGCTGTCGTAATCCGTGTCGACACCGCTGGTACCATTCAAGCGTTCAATGCCGGTGACCCAGTGTCAGGTAGTGATTGCTTTGCATCTCGATCAAACGGCTTTCGGTGCGGGCGAATTCCGCACGCAATTTTTCGCCGGCATACAGCTGGGTCGGACCTGCGCTGGCAGACAGCACCAGATTGACCCCGCGATCGTAGAACTCGTCGACCAGCTCGATGAAACGTCGCGCGGCGTTCTCGTTCAGCGCCGTGAATTTCGGCACATTCGAGATAAGCACGGTGTTGAAGCTTTGCGCCAGCTCGATGTAGTCGGCCACGGCGCGCGGGCCTTCGCACAAAGCCTCGAAATCGAACCAGACCACGCCGTCGGCGCGTTTGCGCAACGCAATGTCGCGACCCTTGATGCGAATCGTCGTATCGGCACGTTGCGTGCCGCCGGCCAGATCGGCGAAACATTCCGCCAGCGCCCGCTCGGCAGGTTCGCCCGGCGGCGTGAAATACACGCCGCTGAGATTCAGGCGGCGCAAGCGATAATCCTGTGGCGATTCCAGCTCGCATACTCGACAGTGCCGTTGCAGCAGTTCGATCGCCGGAACGAAGCGCGTACGTTGCAGACCGTCTCGATACAGCTGATCAGGCGGCGTGTTCGAAGTCGTCACCAAGGTCGTACCGCGCGCGAACAGAAGCCGCAGCAACCGGCCCAGAATCATGGCATCGCCGATATCGCTGACGAAAAATTCGTCCAGACACAGCAAGCGCGCTCGCGACGCGAAATCCGCGGCCACATCGCGCAGTGGATCGCGTCGGCCTTGCGCCGCGCTCAATCCATCGTGCACACGGCCCATGAAACGATGAAAATGCAGCCGCAACTTGGGTTGTACGGATACCGACTGATACAGCAGGTCGACCAGAAACGTCTTGCCGCGTCCGACCGGGCCCCACAGGTACACGCCGCGCACCGACGGCGGGGTGGAACCGGAACGCAACTTGCGCCAGAAGCCGCGCGTATCGGCGTGGTCGAGTTGCCAATGAACGCGGTCGAGTTGCTTGAGGGTCTCGCGCTGCGCCGGGTCGTCTTGCCAGCGCCCGCTGTTTACGCCGTGCGTGAAAAGCTCGCCGGGTGTCGTCGCCCCAATCGCATCAGGCGTCATTCGCGTCCGGCTCGGGGCGCCCGTCCAGACGCGGCGGCAGATTGTTGCGCACGCCGTTCTTGATGGCACCACGCAGGTCCATCAGGCGACGATGGAAAAAATGTCCGGTTTCCGGCATGCGCACCAGCGCCGGTTTCGGCGTCAGTGAATCCACCCAGGCGAACACCGCTTCGGCATCAACGACTTCGTCAGCCTCGCCCTGGATAACCAGCCACGGACAGTTCGGCGGAGTCAGGCCGGCGAACTCCCAGCGTTCGACCGGCGGCGCGACGCAGATCAACTGTTGCAACGGCAACTGCGCCGCGGCACGCAAGGCAACGTAGCTGCCGAACGAAAATCCGCCCAGCCACAAGGCATGCTGCGGCAAAGCTTTTTGCACCCAGGCAGCGACGGCCAGCAGGTCGTCGGTTTCGCCGCGACCGTCGTCGTACTCACCCGCCGAAGAACCGACGCCTCGAAAATTGAACGTCACCGTGCACAGGCCCAATTCGCGCAAGGCGCGCTCGACTATCGTCACCACCTTGTTGTGGCGACTACCGCCATGTTGCGAATGTGGATGACAGATGATGGCGACGCCGGCTCGCGCAACGGCCGTTTCGGGTACGTCCGTTGCGACCTCGAGCGCACCGGCCGGACCGTTCAGGCCCAGCGTCTCGGCTTGCGCGGGAAACCGGTCCGGATCATTGGCGGGATGAGTCGACATACGATGTTTTTTCGGCGCGGACACAGGTCCGCGGCCACGATACGGGATCAGGCCATGCAGCCGAAGCTTACTTGACCTGGCTGAGCATCCACTCGACCGTGGCCTTGATCTGCGAATCGGTCAAGGCCGGATTGCCGCCCTTGGCCGGCATCAGCTTGCCGTCGGGCCCCTGGAACCCGTGAATGGCGTGGTTGACCAGCATATCCAGGCCCTTGGCCACGCGTGGCGCCCAGGCCTTCTTGTCGTGAATGTTCGGCGCACCGGTTGCGGTGTTGGTGTGGCAGGTAGTGCACAGTTGGCCGAAGATGGTCTTGCCATCCAGCGTGCCGCCATAGGCGACCTGCGAGGCGGCAGCCTTTTGCGCCGCTTCCTGCGCTGCCGCCAGCGCGGCCTTGCCGGTATCGCCGGCGTAGACGCCGCCAACCGGCGCGATGCGTGATTGCGCAGCCTGGCCGGTTTGTGGCGGCGCTGCTGCCGGGTGATGCGCATAGATGAACATGGCCAGTCCGATCAATACGAACATGACCAGTACCAGGAAGCCGATTACCATCGAGAAGTGGCGAAGAAACACCTTGTCGGTTTTGCTTATGCGATTGCTCACGGGGTCACCAGATTTTTATGGCTGTCGTCAGGCCGGCCAAAACAGCCTCGGAGTATAACTTCCACCTCGCAATCTAGGAAGCCACGGCTTTGGATCTGACCCGGTTTTGGCACATCGGACCATTCAGACCATGCCGCCGTTGACGCCGATGACCTGCCCATTGACGTAACCGGCGTCCTTCGAGCAAAGAAAATTCACGGCCGCGGCAACTTCCTCCGGCGTTCCGGCCCGTCCCGCCGGTACCAGCTGCCGGATGTGTTCGGCGTTGAAGGTTTGCTGCGTCAACCGGCCCTCGATCACGCCGGGAGCAACGACGTTCGCCGTGATGCCGCGCGAAGCCATCTCGCGCGCCAGCGAGCGGATCGCACCGTGCAGCCCCGACTTGGCCGCCGCATAGTTGGCCTGGCCGCGATTGCCCAGCTGCGCCGCGACCGACGACACCGCCACGATTCGCCCGAAACGGATCCGTGCCATCGGCAGCAGCAAGGGCTGCGTGACGTGGAAAAATCCGTGCAGCGACACGTTGATCACTCGGTGCCACTGCGCCTCGCTCATGCCGGCCATCGGCGCGTCGTCATGGATGCCGGCGTTGTGCACCAAAGTATCGATGGTCCCGGCCTGCAACAGCATTTCCAGTCGCGCGCGGGTCGCCTCGGCGTCGCACAAGTCGAAGGCGACCGCCTCGGCCCGGCCTCCGGCGTCGCCGATTTCGCCGACCACCCGCTCAGCGCGCTCCAGCCCGGCATTTGCATGCACATAGACGAACGCGCCTTGCGCGGCAATCGCACGACAGATCGCGGCCCCGATATCGCCACTGCCGCCGCTAACCAAGGCGCGACGATCTCTGGCCTGGATGGAATTGCTCATGCGCTTATTGTGGCATGACCGCGCGCACCGCTGCCGTGGTGCATCTTCACGAAGGCTGAACCCGCAATCGTGCAAGATCCAGGCAATTCAACCGCTACCGGCGTATAAATCCTCAAACGTGCCGACGATTGCTCCATTCATATATCGGCTGCATTCAAACCACGGAGAACGACCATGTACAAGACCCTGATCGCCGCCGCCGTACTGTCGCTGGTTTTTGCGGCTCCGGCCATGGCTGACAACTCCGCCAAAGCGGCAACGCCGGCCAACGCCAAGACCAAATGCAAGGTCGCCGAGGTCCACCCGATTACCGGCCATCTGGAATGCGTCGACCCGCCCGGTGCGCCGATCGAACAACCGAAGGAACGCATACTGCCGCCATGCCCGCCCGAGAAGGCCGGCGACGCCAAGGACAAGAAAAAGCAGGAGTGGGTGGTGCACACCAATTGCGTGAAGCCGGACGGCAAAGAAAAGCACGGCGACTCGAACTCGGGAAAAGACTGAGCCGTCGTCGTCACACTCAGCGGCAAATGACTGCGGCCCGGCCGCTGGCCAGTACGTTGCGCGCGTGCTCGATGCGGAATTCGTATTGCCAACTGCCGCCGCCATCCAGCAAGCGCTGCGCGTAGACATGCAATTCGCCGGGAAGGTCGTCGATGCGGGCAACGCCCAGTTCGACGGCACGTAACGCCACCAGCAGTCCCGGCATGGCGTCGCGGCCCCGACTGCGGGCAACCAATCCGCCATGCACGGCCATGGCCTGTGCCCCGTATTCGCACAGATGCACGGCGCGCAACCTGCCATCGCTGCGCAACGGATTGTTGCCCTCGCGATGCGAAATCGCCGAAGTGTGAATCGTCGCGTCGTCGTACGCGATGACTTCGTGCAGCAGGCACATGGCCCCGCGGTGCGGGATCAGCTCACGCCAGCCGTGCGCCTCAATCATCGTCGCCACGCGAAGCCATGGTGATCGACAGGCAGAAATGGAACATCACGCCCAGCGCCACGGTCGCACCGATGGCGCGCAGTACCGGGATCGTCGAGGTTGCCAGCAAACCGAACACCAGCAAGGCACTGATCACACAGACCACGGTTGCATGCAGCGTGCGCCTCGCTTCGGACAGATCGGCATCGCGCCGTTCGAAGAACAAGGCGTAATGCAGGCCCAGACCCGCAGCCAGGGTCAACGCCACCAGATGGAACAGGGACAACGATACGCCACCGGCACGCAACACCGCGAATGCCAGCAAGGTGGCCAGTGACATCGGCGCGATCACGCGCCAGGTGCGGCGCAACTCGCCGAATGCAATCGCCACGGTGGCAATCAGCAACAGCAACGCGAAACCCAATGCCCAGGCTATGCGGTGACGGTAACCGGATATCAGCGCCTCGGAAGCGCCTTTCAGATCCAGCAGCCGCGCGGCGCCATCGGTCTGCTTCGACAACTGCCCGAACGCGGACGGGTCGTGTACGCCGATGACAGCGGCCAGGCCGAGCCAGTGTGTATCACGATGGATCAGCATGGACTGAAGTCGCGCACCGAATGGTGATTTCATGAAGGCCGCGGGCGTCAACAACGGCAGCGAGCGCGCCGCTTCGACATCATTCACGAACGGCGCGAACAGTCCGTCGCGAAATGGCAATTCCTGCAAGGCCCGGGTCAACGCCGCCTGCAACTGTGCCCGATCCGGCAAGCGCAGCTGACGCTCACGCTGGGTCGCCAGGCTGGGCAGGTAACGGCTCGGCAACTCGACGTCCTCGACGGCGCCGGCCTTGACCAGCCGCCGGATCTGCGGGGCGATTTTTTCCGAGAGGCTCAGCACGGCTTCGGCTGTCGGCGCCTGCAATACCAGCAGATAACGCACATCCGGCGCGCCGAGTTGCGCGCGCAGTTGCCCCTCGCGCTTGAGCAGCTTTTCCGGCACCGGCGTGAGCGCGGACAGGTTGTTCTGCCAGGTCGGCGTCGGCGCCAGCCACAACATCGCCACAGCCAGTACCAACAACGTCGCCGGAATCCACGGCGAACGCGGCAGCCGCGCCAGATGCGCGCGCAAGCTTTCCAACCCCGGGCTCGACGCGGTATCACGAAACCGCAGGGGCAATACCGCCGGCAACAACCAGCGCGTCGTCGCGCCGGCGACCAGCAGGCCGACGATGGTGAACACGGCCAGTTGCTGCAAACCGGGCACGGCCGAAGCGAAAAAGGCCAGATATGCGATGCACGCCGAGACGATCGCCAGCCGCAGTAGCGGCCATACCGTTTTTACCGTCTCGCCTATGGGCGTGCCCTCGCGCCGGTGGCTGAGTACCCGAATCGGATACTCCTGGGCCACGCCCAGCAGGGTAAAACCGAACGCTAGCGTTATGCCGTGGACGGAACCGAAACCGAGCATCAGCGCGAACAGCCCGGCCAATGCGCCGCTGGCCAAGGGCAAGGCAACCACGGCCAGCACGCCGAAACTGCGATAGGCGACAAGCAACAAAACGACGAAACCTAGGGTGCCGAGGCCGCTGAGCCATTCAGCCTGGCCTCGAGTGGTCGCCGCCGTGCGCACGGTGAAATAACCCGGCCCGCTGATCGTCAGTTTCGCGCGGTTGGCATCAGGCAAGCCGGCAAAGGTTTGGCGCAGGCTTTCGATGGCACGGGCCTGCGCCGTCGGGTCCAGGCCCGCGGCGCGCGTTTGCGCCACCAGCAATGCTTCGCCCCGGGACGAAAACCACACGCCATCTCGCAACGCCGGCGCATGCGCCGGCTGCCACCGCTGCGCCAGCTTGAGCACTTCCAATGTGGGATCGCGTGGCAGCAAGGGTTCGAGCATGTCCGCCACCGGCGAGGCCAGGTCCTGTACGCGCTCGAGCAGCTGATCGTGCAGATAGGCGCTGTCGAGGCGATGCAAGTCCAGCGTCGGCGACAGCAAGTATCGGTACAGCAGCAGTTTGGAGTCGAGCAACTGCCGGTTCGTGGCGCCATTGAAGGCCTGCGTGAACTGCGCGTCCCGATGCAGGGCGGCCACCAGGCCCTTGCTCAACGCCGCCAGCCGCCGTGGCGGTGCTCCGTCGATCGCCAACAGCAACAGGCGCGAGGCCGGCCCGTTGCCGATCTCGTTGATCAGCAAGCGCTGATCGGCATTCTGCGGCGGCGGCATGAAGCTGCGCAGGTCGCTGCTCACACGCAAATGCCCGTAGGCAAACGCGGCGAGTATCGCCAGCAGCAACCACCATGCACCGATCGCGATGCGGCGGCCGCCGGGACTCATGGGACGTGCTGGCAAAGTTTCTCGAGTCCGGCCCGGGTCGGCTTGCTCGGCAGTTTCGTGTGCGACAACTCGCCGAGCAACATGACGCTCAGATCGCCGTCGGATTCGTGCAACGCAAAGCAACGTGGCGCATCGTCGCGGCCATCAACGACGATGTCCCGCAGATGATCGGCCAGTTGTTCGTCACGCGGGGTCAGTGTCAGCGTCCAGCCAGGCGCGCGCTGCGTCAGTACGATTCGGTAATCGCGTGCGAGTTTCTGTGCGTCACCACCGAGCAGGGCACTGAAACTGCCGAGCAGGGCGCGCAGTTGCGGCGCGCGATCCAGCGAAAACCTGCGCGGTTGGCGGCCCTGCCGGTCAACCTCGACGCGATCGTCGTGAATTGTCGTCGTCTCATGAAACGGCTTCTCGATATCCCTGCCCAGGCGGCCCGGCCCACCGTAATGCAGGTTGCCGTGCAGCAGCAACGGCCGCGACAGCACTCGCGTGAAACGCACTTCGGAGAAGTTCGTGTCCGACGGCACCGGTCGCGCCAGCCGCGCAATCAGCGCCGCCGCTTCACGTGGCGGGCTGGCGGTCGACGCGATCGGCAGCAACGCCGCCGTCAGCAGGATGATCCCAGAAATCATAAAAGTTGAACCAGTTGTATGGCGAAAGTCTTGCATGGTGTTCGAGTCGGCTGGCATAGCGCGTGATCAACGCGGTCAGTTCGGTGGCACGATGTTCGCGCCGGATGTGCAGCGAGTCGACAAAATCCTCGAAATACAGGTCGTAGCGGTTGGCCCCCCGATATACGGAAAAACACAGCATCACCGGCAACTGCAGACTACTGGCAATCAGATAAGGTGCCACCGGGAACGCAGCCGGACGACCCAAAAAAGGCACGTCGACGGTGGCTTCGCCGGGGCGCGCACGGTCGCCGAGAAAACCGATCAACGCGCCTTCCCGCGCGGCTTCGCCAATCGCCAGAACGCTGCTCATCGCATCGTCGCCGACATTGATCACGCAAGCGGCTGCCTGCGGGTTCAGGGCATGCAGCAATTCGGTCATGATTGCAGTCTGCTTGCGATCCATGACCGTCCGCACGGCGATTTGCGGGCGATCGTCCGCCAACGCGCGCAGCACCTCGAAACTGCCGAAATGCGCACCGATCAGCAACACGCCACGACCCGCATCAATCCGCGCATGCAATGGCTGCAGTCCTTCACTACGGATATCGAAATTCCGCGTGGAATGCGCCAACAGGAAAATCCGGTCGAGAATCGTCGCGGCATAGTGATGAATATGCCGCAGAACCATCCACGTACTTGCCGGCCGGCCCGTTGCCAGGCGCAGGAACTGGCGCGACGCGTGCCGTTCCCGGCCGCGACGCAGAAAAAAGTACAGCGTGATCGGATACAACAGCAAACGCGAAAAGCCGCGCCCGCAGTTCAAGCCGATGGTGCGGATCAGCCACAACGCAAAGCGTCCGCCGCCCTCGCGCCGCTGCGACCAGTGCTGACTCATGACGATACGCCGACCTGCCCGATCGCGATTGCCTCACCATCAAGCTCGATACGGAAACGAACCGTCCGCGCCTGCGCCATCAAATGCATTTCGGCGCGTTGCCCAGGCAACAGCGGTCGCAGAAACTTCGCGGCCGGAATGGCATCAACGCGCAGACGCCATTCACGTTCGGCGGCGGCAATCACGCGGTCCAGCAACACCACACCCGGCACTACCGGCTGTTGCGGAAAATGTCCCGGTAACGCCGGATGCGAATCCGGGACGACAATCACTTCGATGTGATGAAGACTTTCCATGGGCGCGATCATCGCACATGCCCCTCGCCGCGGCATCGCCTTCAGTCACCGATCAAGCGCGGCCACGCCTGCAGCAGGCCTTTGAAAAATTGCCAAAGCGGATGCCTCCGCGCTTGTGGCAACAGCCGGGGACGCAGAAGGTATTCACCGAGGAAAAGCGCGATCACGGCCAGCGGCAGAATCAGCACGCCGTAGACGACAGGACTCGGCAGCCAGGCCGGAAACAGGGGCCCCAGGCCATGCGTGCGCATCACGACGATTGCGCCGAAGGCGGCCAACGCACCTTGCCAGATCGCCCACAACCAGGTCAGGCGCCGCGCGTAACCCGCCACCTGCGCATCGTCGAGTTGTTCCTCGCCATCCAGCACAGCGATGGCGCGCGCGATCAACGGTCGGCGCCCGGTAATCAGAGTCCGCGCGAACAGCCACGCCACCAGGGCCGCGATCAATGCCGGCAACGCGTCCAGCAAAACGCCGGTACCGAAACCGATTCCGAGCAGCGTGGCGACCAGGCCCAGCACCAGGATTGCCGTGCGCAGGGCTCTGGGAGCCAATGCGCCAAACAACAGCAGCGCCGCGATCAGACAGGCGGCGCGCCATGCGTCATGTGTGGCGGCGTGCGCGCCGACCAGGAGCACGGCAACAAGCAGCCAGACCGCGACACGACGCATTGCGTTCAGGACGTTCGATGCTGCTCGATGTACGCAGACAATTCGCGCAGGCTCGAAAAAATGCGCTTGTTGTCGGGGTGATCCGAACGCAGCTGCAGCCCATAGCGCTTGGAAATGGCCAGCGCCAGTTCAAGCGCATCAATCGAATCCAGTCCAAGTTCGCCGCCGAACAACGGCGCCTCCGGTTCGATGTCCTGCGCAGCGTGACCTTCCAGGTTTAGGCTGTCGACAATGATTTGCGCCAATTCGTTTTCCGCTGGTGTTTGTTGCGCCATGGTTCCATCATCTGCTGCAGTTCACCGCGAATAGCGCGGCGCGACGGCCGCGAAGTGTATCATGCGCTGCTTTCACCGACCGCGCCCGCGACATTGCATGGAAACCGTACACCCCAGTAGCAGCAACCGTCCCGCCCAACGCCGAACGACGCACTTGCCGCGCGTACGGGTGGAACACGCGCATGCGCACGCTTCGGAGCTGCTGCACGATCGTCATACGCTTGCGGTCATCGGTTTCGGCGCCAAGGCCGCACTGTCCGATGATCCGCGCTGTACGCGCGTCGCACTGGAACCGTTGCATTCGCCGGCGCCGCTGGAAGTGTGGCGTACCACGCGCACCGTTTCCTGTGATCGTACCGGCTTGGTTTGCTGGGCCAGCGATAACGATTACAGCTTCGCCAGCATCGAACTGGACGAAGCCGAATATGGGGGAATCGCCGCGGCCACCCGCGAAGCCTATCGCCTGATGCTTTCGTGGTGCCGTTCAAGCCCGACGCCGCATTTGCTGCGGATCTGGAATTACATCGACGCGATCAATCTCGGCAACGGCGACGATGAGCGCTACCGGCAGTTTTGTAGCGGCCGTGCCGCCGGCATGACGCCGCCGTCGGATCTGGTCTACCCCGCGGCCACGGCAATCGGCGTGCGCAATGGCCGGCGGCGCCTGCAGATTTGCTGGCTGGCCGCTCGCGGGCCCGGTTCGCCCTGGGAGAACCCGCGTCAGGTCAGCGCCTGGCAATATCCGCGCCAGTACGGCCCCGACGCGCCCGGTTTCGCACGTGGCATGCGCGCACCGGTAAACGATGGCCAACTTTATGTTTCCGGTACCGCGGCCGTGGTCGGCCACGCTTCGCATCACGTCGGCGACATTCGCGCACAAGTCAGCGAAACCCTGGCCAACCTGGATGCCCTGCTCGGTGCGGCCGGGCTGGCGGCCGCCGCACGTTACGCCACTTCCAGCGTGTGGCGCGTGTATGTTCGCCACACCGACGATGCCGGTATCGTCGAATGTCGAGTCCGTGAGCGCCTAGGCAACGATGCCGGCGTACTACTGATCAACGGCGATATTTGCCGCACCGAATTGCTGGTTGAAATCGACGGCGTTCACGGTATCTAGGGATGCGCTGATCCAGTCGGCGCAGGTGTCACCGGGCATGTCCGTGTGCAGTTCAAGGCGCACTGGCGAAGGCAGGCTGGTGGCCTGTCGGGGCAGGGCAACGACAAAATGTACGCTGACAGGGTCGGCCCAAGCCATTGATTCCAATAAAGACGGGTAATGTCCACAAGGCCGTCTGTGCTGACTTGATCATCAGGATCCCTGGTTCAAATCCCGCGATTTTGCGGGCATTTGCGTGCTGCGCAGCGATTTTGCCACCCGGTTCCGATTGCACGGACACGTCAGCGTTAGCTTGGCGGTGGTAATATTTTCATACTGCCAACCGGCTTGGCCGCGGGGAGTGGGGTATGAAACAGCAACTGGGGCATTATCAAATCGTCGCCGAGCTGGGCCGCGGCGGAATGGGAGTGGTTTACAAGGGTTACGAAACGTCCCTGAACCGGTACGTGGCGATCAAGGTGCTGGCCGACGCATTGGCCAACGACGAAAGCGTGAAGGAACGTTTTCTGCGCGAGGCGCGCAGCATGGCGGCGCTCAATGATCCACACATCATCCAGATTTACTTCATCGGCGACGACGAAGGCCAGACCTATTTCGTCATGGAGTTCGTTGACGGCGAGTCGCTGGGCTCGCTGCTCAAGCGCGAAGGCAAGCTGACGCCCGAACAGGCGGCCAAGATCGTCTATCAGACCGCCCAGGGCCTGCGTACGGCGCACGACAAGGGGGTGATTCACCGCGACATCAAACCCGGCAACTTGATGATTACCAGCCGCGGCAGCGTCAAGGTGGCGGATTTCGGCATCGCGCTGAGCACGCAGGATTTTTCCAGGAAACTCACGTCTACCGGCGAGTTCGTCGGCACACCGGGGTATTTGTCGCCGGAAGTTTGCCAGGGCAATCCGGTCGACCAGCGCTCGGATATTTTTTCGCTGGGTATCGTGTTGTTCGAATGTCTGACCGGACGGATGCCGTTCACGGACGAATCGCCGCTGGGTCTGATGCTCGAAGTGGTCAGGGCCGAGATTCCGGACGTGTGTTCCCTGAATTCGGAAGTTGATCAGGAACTGTCGCGCATCCTGGCCAAGATGGTGGCCAAGGATCCGGCGGATCGTTACAAGAACTGCGAGGAACTATACGAAGATCTGGCACAGCATCCTTTGGTCGCCAAAGGTGGCCCGATTACGCTACAAACCAAGCTGTCCCCGGCCGCCGCCACCCTGCTCGGCCAGCAGACACCGCTGTCCGGACCGCGTCAACCACGTTCAACCACGCCCGTTCCGCAAGCCGCGCTGACGCCGACCCCGGTTACGAATCCTGGCCCGGTTGCATTGGCACAGCCGCAATCGATGCCGCACGGCGCCGCCGCCGCGGATGTCAACCAGCCCGGCGGGGCAAGGCACTCAACCGCGTTGCCGTGGGCCATTGTGGCTATCGCGCTGCTTGCCGTGGCCGGCGGTGCGTACGCTTTCCGCGACCGCATTCCGATGCTGCAGCCGTTTTTCGGATCATCCAACACGGTAAAAGTCGCGGATGATTCAGCGCAATCTCAATCGTTGGCGCAGACCGACACCGCATCCGGCTCGACAGCGGATGTCGGGGCTTCGGCAAAACAACCCGATGATGCCGGCGCAAAGCAGGCCACGTCGACCGCAGCTTCGGACGCGGCGACGCAAACCGACGACGCCGGTACGATGAAGACCGCTTCGAATGTGGCTTCGGACTCTCCGGCAACAACGCCGACCGGGCAGCAGGCTTCCGGCACCGCGACTGTCCCGTCACCAACCGCTCACGCCAGCGACGCTACTGCCGCGCCAGCGAAAGCCGGCCAGCAACTGGCCAAGGTCGAACGTCCGGCTCCGGTCAGCAAACCGGAAAAGCCGCATGTTCCGACCATCGCCATCCTGGCCGGCGGCGACGCGGCTGTCTCCGGACCGGCGCAGGAAGCCATCGCCAGTGCGCTGTCCAGCCATGGTTTCCGCGTCGTGGATCAGGACATGCTGCCCGGCGTGGGTCGGCTGATGCGTGGCGAAAGACCACGTTATGCCGAGGCGCTTAAAGTGCTGTCGCGCGGGAAAGTCGATGCGGTCGTGTTCGTGCACGCGCGTGCCGTTGGCAGCCAGAATCTGACCTACTACGGCCAGAATTCGACGCTTTACACGGCGCAGCTGGGTGTGCGCGCTTACGATGTGAATGCGCGGCGGCGGCTGGGTCGAGGCTGGTCGGAGCAGGTGAATTTCACCAGTCTGAACGCCAACCAGAAAGCCCATGCGGCGGTGACGCCAATGCTGCACCAGGTCGAAGAACAACTGGCCAAATATCGGCCACGCCGGCGTCACGAATAGTCAAAAAACGACATGCCGGCCATTTTTGAGCCGGCATGTCTTTCCGGGATGTTCCATATCTATCCACCGGCCCTGGCCTGATTGGCGATCTCCCGCGTCGGACCGAGGCGGCCTGCCGCGCTTGCGGTGCAATCAAGCCAGATCGAAGCGGTCTGCGTTCATCACCTTGTTCCAGGCCGCGACGAAATCCTTGGCAAATTTCTGTTGCGAGTCCTTGCAGCCATAGACCTCGGCGATGGCGCGCAATTGCGAGTTCGAGCCGAATACCAGATCGACGCGCGTAGCGGTCCATTTCACCTTGCCGGTCTTGCGGTCACGGCCTTCGAACACGCGGGCATCTTTCGACGTCGGCTTCCATTCCGTGCCCATGTCGAGCAGGTTGATGAAGAAGTCGTTGCTCAAAGTCTCCGGCTGCTCGGTGAACATGCCGTGTCCGGATTGTTGATGGTTGGCGCCAAGTACACGCAATCCGCCCACCAGCACGGTCATTTCCGGCGCGGTCAGCGTCAACAGCTGCGCCTTGTCGACGAGCAGGGCTTCAGCCGGAATGCCGTATCTGGCTTTCTCATAGTTGCGGAAGCCGTCGGCGATCGGTTCGAGCACGGCGAACGAGTTCACATCGGTCTGCTTTTGTGAAGCGTCCATGCGCCCCGGCGTGAACGGTACTTCGATCTTCAGACCAGCATTTTTCGCAGCCTGTTGAATACCGGCACAACCGCCCAGAACGATCAGGTCGGCCAGCGACACCTTCTTGCCGCCGGACTTGCCGCCGTTGAAATCCCTCTGTATGCGCTGCAACGTCTTGAGCACCTTTTCCAGCTGTTTGGGCTGGTTGACCCGCCAATCCTTCTGCGGCGCCAGCCGAATGCGCGCACCATTGGCACCACCACGCTTGTCCGAGCCACGGAACGTGGAAGCGGACGCCCACGCCGTCGACACCAGCTGCGACACGGTCAGGCCCGAGGCCAGGATCTTCTTCTTCAGCGATGCAATGTCCCTGTCGCCAATGAGCTTGTGATTGACGGCGGGGATCGGGTCCTGCCAAATCAGATCCTGCTTTGGTACTTCGGAGCCGAGGTAACGCGATTTCGGACCCATGTCCCGGTGGGTCAGCTTGAACCAGGCGCGGGCAAAGGCATCGGCGAACTGCTTCGGGTTCTTGTGGAAGCGTCGCGAGATCTTTTCGTACGCAGGGTCGAAGCGCAACGAAAGGTCGGTCGTCAACATCGTCGGTGCGTGCTTCTTCGACGCATCGTACGCGTCAGGAATGGTGCCGGTACCGGCGCCTTTCCTCGGCGTCCATTGATGGGCGCCGGCCGGACTCTTGGTCAGCTCCCACTCGTAACCGAACAGGTTGTCGAAAAAGTCGTTGCTCCACCTGGTCGGCGTCGAGGTCCAGATCACTTCCAGGCCGCTGGTGATCGTGTCGGCGCCCTTGCCGGTGCCGAACTTGTTCTTCCAGCCAAAGCCCTGCTGCTCGATCGGTGCGGCTTCGGGTTCCGGTCCGACATTGGACGCCGGGCCGGCGCCGTGAGTCTTGCCGAACGTATGCCCGCCAGCGATCAGGGCGACGGTTTCCTCATCGTTCATGGCCATGCGTGCGAATGTTTCGCGAATATCCGTGGCCGCCGCAACCGGGTCCGGTTTGCCATTCGGGCCTTCCGGGTTCACGTAGATCAAGCCCATCTGCACGGCAGCCAGCGGGTTTTCCAGGTCGCGGTCGCCGCTGTATCGCTTGTCGCCCAGCCAGGTGTTTTCCTTGCCCCAATAGACATCTTCTTGCGGCGCCCAGGTGTCCTCGCGCCCGCCGCCGAAGCCGAAAGTCTTGAAGCCCATCGACTCCAGCGCGACGTTGCCGGCAAGAATGAACAAATCCGCCCATGAGATGCGGCGACCATACTTGTGCTTGATCGGCCACAACAGGCGACGCGCCTTGTCCAGGCTGACGTTGTCGGGCCAGCTGTTAAGCGGCGCAAATCGCTGTTGGCCGCCACCCGCGCCACCGCGGCCGTCACCGGTGCGATAGGTGCCGGCACCGTGCCAGGCCATGCGGATGAACAGGGGGCCATAGTGACCGAAATCCGCCGGCCACCAATCCTGCGAGTCGGACATCAGCGCGTGCAAGTCTGTCTTCACCGCTTTGAAGTCAAGTTTCTTGAATTCCCTGGCGTAATTGAACGCCTTGCCCATCGGATTGGACTGAACCGAGTTCTGGTCCAGCATCTTCAGGTTGAGCTGGTTCGGCCACCAATCCTGGTTCGACGGGCCGGCGCCAGTGGCGTGATTGAAAGGACACTTTGCTTCGGTTGACATGTCTTGATACCTCGTTACGGGTTTCCGTCCAGAAATTGGCCCCGGTTTGGGTCCGGGCACCGATCAAACAGTTCTGGTCCTCATTTGGGTGGAACTAACCATACGCTCGTTGTGAGTGTGTTAGAAA
Organism: uncultured Pseudomonadota bacterium; assembly: GCA_963779795.1. Taxonomy (GTDB): domain Bacteria; phylum Pseudomonadota; class Gammaproteobacteria; order Xanthomonadales; family Rhodanobacteraceae; genus Rudaea. The sequence goes on from CAVZZK010000001.1 coordinate 114,240, forward strand.
TGAATTGTTCTTTTCGTAACGATAGGCACGGTCTATTAATGTGCCTTCCCTTGGGATGCCTGATCAAGTCAGAGCAGGTCTCACCGACCATGTCCGTGTGCAGTTCAAGGCACACTGGCGAAGGCAGGCTGGCGGCCGGTCGAGGCAGGGCAACGATCAAATGGTCGCTGACATGGTCGACCCAAACCTTGGATTCCAATAAAGACCGCGAATGCCGCCTGTGCCGGCTAGATCAAAACATCCCTTGTCGCGCCACCCCAACGACGAGGTGACTTGTAATCGCGGCTTGAATTGCGTTGACTCAGCGCCACTTCGATACTCTGCGCTCTCCAACCGCGTTTCTTCCGATTCGTTCACCACCCCGCCATCACCATGTCAGAAGCCAACCCTCTACTCGCCACCGCGGCGCTGCCGCACTTCGCCAGGATCCGCCCGGAACATGTCGGCCCCGCCGTCGATGCCGAACTGCGCCAGCAGCGCAAGGCAATCGCCGAAATGGTCGCCCGCCCCGGGCCGCACACGTTCGACAACACGATCCTGCCGCTGCAGGAACTGGAAGTGCGACTTGAAAGCGTGTGGTCGCCGGTATCGCATCTGCATGCGGTACGCGACTCCAAGGACTTGCGCGCCGCGCACGCCGCGGCCGAACAAAATCTCAGCGATTTCTCCGCGGAGATGGGTCAGAACCGCGGCTTGTATGAAGCCAGCAAGGCGGTCGCAGAAACGCCGGATTTCGCGTCCCTGCCACGCCCTGCACGTACCCTGGTCGAACATGCGCTGCGCGATTTCCGGTTGTCCGGCGTGGCCCTGGATGAACCGCAGCGCTCGCGTTTCCGCGAGATCAGCAACACGCTGACCCGGTTGGCTACCGAATTCGAAAATGCCGTGCTCGATGCCACCGAAGCGTGGACCGAGCCGGTAGACGAAGCCCTGCTGGCCGGTCTGCCGGAAGCCGAACGCGGTTTGCTGCGGCAATACGCCCGGCACACCGGCTTCGACGGCTGGCTGGTCACGCTCAAGCAACCGAGTGTGCAGGCGGTGCTGACGTACGCCGATGACCGCGGCTTGCGTGAGCGCGTCTATCACGCCTATCAAACGCGTGCTTCCGATAACGGGCCGAGCGCCGGTCGCTTCGATAATTCCGGGCGTATCGAGCAGATCATGGCACTGCGTCATGAAGCCGCGCAGATGCTTGGTTTCGCAAACGCGGCAGAACGCTCGATGGCTACCAAAATGGCCGGCAACAGCGAACGCGTACTCGGCTTCCTGCGCGATCTCATCGCTCGAGCGCGGCCGGTCGCCGAACGCGAACTGGCGGAACTGCGCGTCTTCGCCCGCGACGAACTCGGGATTGCCGAGTTGCAACCCTGGGACATCGGCTACGCGGCCGAGAAACTGCGTCAGCGCAAGTTCGATCTCAGCGATGAGGAACTGAAACCCTACTTCCCGCTGCCGGCCGTGATCGACGGCCTGTTCGCAATCACCGAGCGCGTGTTCGGCGTGCGTCTGCGCGTTCGCGATGGCGTCGAGGTCTGGCATCCGGACGTGCGCTACTACGACGTGCTCGATGAGCATGGCGAGCTGATCGCAGGCGCTTATGTCGACCTGTATGCGCGCGCCGCCAAACGCGGTGGCGCCTGGATGGACGTGTGTCGGTCGCGTTTCCGCCAGGATGGCAGCACGCAGTTGCCGATCGCGTATCTGACCTGCAACTTCGCACCGCCACTGGATGACCAACCGGCGCTGCTAACGCACGACGACGTGATCACGCTGTTCCATGAGTTCGGACATGGTCTGCATCATCTGCTGACCGAAATCGACTATCCGGAAGTCGCCGGTATCAGCGGCGTGGAATGGGACGCTGTCGAGCTGCCCAGCCAGTTCATGGAAAACTTCGCCTGGCAGCGCGAGGCACTTGACCTGTTCGCGCGACATTGGCAAAGCGGCGAGACGATGCCTGAAGACTTGTTCCGTCGCATGCATGCAGCAAGGCATTTCCACGCCGGTTTGTTCCTGGTGCGTCAGCTCGAATACGCGTTGTTCGACTTTCGTTTGCACCTGGAATACGACCCGGACAGCGGTGCGCGCGTACAGCGGTTTCTCGATGAAGTCCGCGCCGAGGTCGCCGTCATCACGCCACCGTCGTGGAACCGGATGGCGCATGCGTTCGCGCACATCTTCGCAGACGGCTATTCGGCCGGCTATTACAGCTATCTTTGGGCCGAGCTGCTGTCGGCCGACGCGTTTTCGCAATTCGAGGAAAACGGCATCTTCGATCGCGCCACCGGCCAGGCGTATCGGCGCAACATCCTGGCCGTCGGCGGCTCTCGCCCGGCACTCGAATCCTTCGTCGAATTTCTTGGTCGCGAGCCCAGCCCGAATGCTTTGCTGCGCAGTTACGGGCTGGCCGCTTGAGCGTGACTCGGCTTGCTAGAATGCGCCTATGAAAATCGCCTCGTGGAACGTCAATTCGCTCAAGGTACGGCTGCCGCATTTGCGTGAATGGCTGGGCCGGGCCGGGCCGGACATCGTTGCCCTGCAGGAAACCAAACTCGAGGACGACAAGTTTCCGCATGCCGAGATTGCCGAGTCCGGTTACCGCAGCGTGTGTTCCGGACAGAAGACCTACAACGGCGTCGCGCTGGTCGCACGCGAGCAACCGCGCGACGTGTTGACGGACATTCCCGGGCTCGACGATCCACAACGACGCATCATCGCCGCCAGTTTCGGCGAACCCGGCAACGACTTTCGCGTGGTCAACCTGTACGTGGTCAATGGACAGGAAGTCGGCAGTGAGAAATTCGCCTACAAGCTCGACTGGTTGAGCAAGGTTACGGCGTTTCTGGCCGAGGAAATTCGTCGTCATCCGCGCCTGATCGTCCTTGGCGATTTCAATATCGCACCCGAGGACCGCGACGTGCACGATCCGGACGCATGGCGCGAAAAAATCCTGTGCTCGACGGCCGAACGCAACGCGCTCGAGGCGATGCTCGATCTGGGCCTGCTCGACAGCTTCCGCCTGTTCGAAACCGAAGCCGGCAAATTCTCCTGGTGGGACTACCGTCAGGCCGCCTTCCGGCGCAATCTGGGTCTGCGTATCGACCTGATTCTTGCCGCTGATGCGTTGCGCCCTCGCTGCGTCGGTGCGTCAATCGATCGCGAACCCCGCACCTGGGAGCGGCCTTCCGATCACACACCGGTTGTGCTGGAATTGTCTGATGCCTGAGATTTTACCGACACCGGATTGGCCGTCCCGGCTGGCCGATGACGAGCTGGACGAACTGGACCGGTTCCTGCGCGCGCATGCCGGTGAAGACGCCTTGCTGCTCGACGGCGTACACGGCTTGCTGAGCGCGATCGGCATTGGACCGGAACCCACTACCCCGGATGAATGGTTGCCTGAAGTCCTGCATGAACCGTTCGCCAATGAGGACGAGGGTCTACGCATTCTCGAACTGTTGGCGCGCCTGAACGAAAGCATCGAACTGGAAGTGGCAGCCGAAGCCTACGAACCGATTCTCGGCGAGATCGAACTCGATAACGGCGAATCCGCCCTGAGTGCACTGGGTTGGTGCGAAGGCTTTTCACGCGGCGTGGATCTGCGCGCGCGGTTGTGGGAAGCACGGCTGGGCGCCGATTCGCAATTGACCGAATTGTTGTCGCCGATCATGGCGCTGGCGGTGGAAGAGGGTGTGTTTGAATCCGATGCCAATTTCGCGCCGCTCAACGAGCAGGAATACGACGAGTGTCTGGCTTGTCTGCCTGCCACCGTAGAGGCCGTGGCCAGCTACTGGCGTCAGAATCCGCCGACGCACCAGGAACTCGCCGAGCGCGCCGCCTTGTCGATCGGCGCCAATGCCGTGCGACGCAAGCGCGCCGGGCGCTGGTTGCACTGATCACGGGGACAGCGGCAGGCGGCGGTTGATTTGTCTATTTTCCGACGCAGAAAGTCGAAAAGATTGCGCCGAGTAAATCATCGCTGCTGAACCGGCCGGTAATCTCGCCGAGCGCCTTTTGTGCCTGACGCAATTCCTCGGCCGCGAGCTCACCAACGCCATCGCTGAGTTGCGCTTCGGCTTGTTGCAGATGAATCGCGACACGATCGAGTGCATCGACATGGCGCTGCCGTGCGCTGAACGTGCCTTGCCTGTCTTCGCCCCCACCCGATAGCGCAACCAGCTGCCGTGACAGCAACTCCACGCCATCGCCGGTTTTCGCCGACAGATGAACGTGGCAGTCGCCATTGTCGTCGCGCTCGATGCGCGCCGGCTCGTCGTCCAGGTCGATCTTGTTGTGCACGAACACTCGCACGGCCGCATCGTCAGCCGCACTCAGCAATGCCGCGTCCTGGAGCAGGTTCGCGCTGTCGGTCACCAGGATCACGACATCAGCGGCCTGCAGTTCGGCGCATGCGCGCCGAATGCCTTCGCGTTCGACTTCGTCATCGCTGTCACGCAAGCCGGCCGTATCGACCAGGGTCAAACCGATGCCGTCCAGTTGCACGCTTTCGCGCAGCACGTCGCGCGTGGTGCCCGGTATCGCGGTGACGATGGCGCGTTCGCTGCGCGCCAACGTGTTGAGCAAGCTGGATTTTCCGGCATTTGGCCGGCCGATGATGACGACATGCAATCCGTCGCGCAGGCGCACGCCACTGCGCGCCGCGTTCAACAACGCATCCACCTGCGTGTGCAGATGATCCAGGCCTTCGCGCAGCTGCGGTGCGGCCAGAAAATCGATTTCCTCTTCGGGAAAATCGAGTGCCGATTCCAGCCATACGCGTAGTCGCACCAGGGCATCGAACAAGTCGCCGACGCGTTGCGAAAATTCGCCCTCGAGACTGCGCATCGCCGCACGAGCGGCAGCTTCGGATCCGCTGGCGATCAGGTCGGCAACGGCTTCGGCCTGGGCCAGGTCGAGCTTGCCGTTGAGGAAAGCGCGTTCGCTGAACTCACCTGGCCGGGCCGGGCGCGCACCCAATGCGCAGAGGCGTTTCAGTAGCAGGTCGAGCACGATGGGGCTGCCATGCGCGTGCAACTCGACCACGTCTTCGCCGGTGAATGAGGCCGGCGTCGGGAAATGCACGGCCAAACCGCGGTCGAGGACCGAACCGTCGGCCGCCTTGAACGTGCACAGACGCAATACGCGCGGCTTGAAGTCGGTACCGGTCAGTTCACGCGCAATCACTACTGAATGCGGCCCGGACAAACGTACCACGCCGACGCCGCCCGCACCCGCCGGTGTGGCAATCGCGGCGATGGTATCGCCGGCGTTCATGTCATCAGCTGGTGCGCGCTTCGGCTGACTGTATGCGCTTGGTGATTATCCATTGCTGCAACAGCGACAGTCCGCCGTTGACCGTGTAGTAGAGGACCAGGCCGGCCGGGAAGAACAGGAACAGTACCGCGAACATCACGGGCATGGCCTTCATCATTTTCGCCTGCATCGGGTCCATGCCCGGGCTGGCCGGCGCCAGATATTGCGCACCGATCATGATCAAGGCATTGATGACAGGCAACACGAAGTACGGGTCCGGCGCCGACAGGTTCTGGATCCAGCCGAAGAATGGCGCTTGCCGCAGTTCCACGCTTTCCAACAACACGTAGTACAGGGCGAAGAACACTGGAATCTGGATCAGGGTCGGAATGCAGCCGCCCAGCGGATTGATCTTTTCCTTTTTGTACATCTCCATCGTCGCAGCGCTGAGTTTCTGCTTGTCGTCGCCGTAACGTTCCTTCAGGGCCTGCATGCGCGGCTGCAGTTTGCGCAACTTGGCCATGGAGCGGTATTGCGCTTCGCTGATCTTGAACAAGGCAAGCTTGATGATAAGAACCAGCAGGATGATCGCGAGACCCCAGTTGCGCACCAGCTTGTGCAGCGCCAGAAGAACCCAATGCATGGGCTGCGCGATCGGTGTCAGCATGCCGTAATCGGCGGTCAGTTCCAGACCTTTGGCGATACCGGCCTTGTCGATTGCTTCGAGCTGGTTCTGCAAGGTCGGTCCGACGTACAGATGCGAGGTGATGGTCCGGTCCTGTCCGGCCGGCACGCTGATTGTCGGCGACAACGCGCGGATCAGGTAACGCGGTCCCTGGGCGGTGTTGACCAATGCAGTTGAGAAGTGATCGGTTTCCTTGGCGGGCGGAATCCAGGCGGCGAAGAAATAATGCTGCAGCATCGCCACCCAACCGCCGGCGGTGGTGGTGTTGAGCGGGTCTTTGGTGAACTTGTTGAACGCCAGTTTCTTGAACTTGTCTTCCGGGCTGTACCAGGCGCCGCCGGCGAACGCGTAGCGTTCCGGGTCGCTGAACGCGAAACCGTGGCTGGCAACAACCGGCGGGACGCGTTGCAACTGGCGGTAGGCGTTGCCGCTCCAGGCTACGCCTGCCGCGTTGTCGATCTGCTCGCGTACCTGGATCAGGTAACTGCCGCGCGTGAAGATGTAGGTCTTGCGTACCTTGAGACCGGACGCGTCCTGCCAGATCAGAGGCACTTCGAGCTTGGCCTGCCCGGCGGCCAGGCTGTAGTTCGTCTTTTGCGCCTGGTAGATCGCCTCGTGGTTCGGCGCCGGCGATTTGGCGCTGACCAGCCCGCTCTGCGCGATGAAAAATCGCTGCGCCTCGTTGTTGAGCAACCGCACCGGCGTGTTCTTGTCCTTCTGCGACACCGGATAATTGAGTAGATCCGCATCAATCAGCGTGCCGCCGCGAGTGTCGATGCTCAGTCGCAACACATCGGTGCGCACGTCGATATGCTCACTTGGCGCGTGTTTGCCTGTACCCGGTACCGGCGCTGGCGGAGTGGCCGTTGCGGTTGCCGTACCGGCGCTCGGGGTTGGCACGTCCAGAGACGTCCTTGCGGCAGGTGCAGTCGACCCGGTAGCGGCCGGCGGCGTTGCAGGCTGCACGGAGGCTGCCGGTGCTGGCGCCGGAGGTGGCGAAAACTCCTGGTCCCAGGCTTGCCACAGAAGCATCGCGACGAACGCCATTGCGACAAGCAGGATAGTGCGGGGATTGGACATCTGATGGCTGCCGTAGATAGCGCTGCGCGCCGTTTGTGATTGTGCGACCCGGCGCAAGCCGGCGCGAACCCGGGCGCCTGGGCGCGTGGTTTCACTCTACCGGACATGCATGACGGTTGCGCAAGGAAATGATGAATCGGCGCGCATTGTGCCGCCGTATCCGCTTCGTATCAATCTCGCGTCACCGCCAAACCTTGCCAGATCGCGTTCAAATCGGCGCGTAGCGCAGCATTGTCACGGGTTGCGGCCTGCGCCCTCGCGATCAGCAACACATCGATTCGCGGCAACGCGTTGCGTTGTTTGCGGAAACTTTCGCGAATTTGACGGCGAATGCGGTTGCGTTGCACGGCATCGCGCGATACACGTCGCGATACCGCCATGCCTATTCGAGCCGTGTCGCCCGGTGCTGGCCAGTATTCGACAACGAAATTTCGAGTGCTCAGCCGCTGCCGGTGACCTTTCGCTGCGGTGAATTCTTCAGGCCGCAGCAGTCGCGCCGCGCGGGGAAATCCAGCGCGCGCCACTTTCGATACCGTCAGGGAACCAGACGCTTGCGTCCCTTGGCGCGGCGCGCATTCAACACCCGGCGTCCGCCACGGGTCTTCATGCGCGCACGGAATCCGTGGGTGCGGGCGTGCTTGAGCTTGCCGGGCTGGAATGTGCGTTTCATCTGTGTAACCTGAAAATTGTGCAAAAGGCCGGCGATAGTATTGTAATTTGTGGAAATTTGTCAATCACGACGTGCTTGGCTACTGCTGTCGCGGCGGAGTAGACTGACCGTTCGCATTCGTGATTTTCGGCGCGCTCGATCGCGGCTATCGTTGTTGGCAACCGGGCCTGCTTTCATTGCGCCCGCACCGATATTCCTCTGCCATGCAATACTCGATTCATAATGTCTTACCGAAGGGCCACGCCGCATGAGCGAGCTTTGGCGGCGCTGTCTGAAACGCCTGGAAGGCGAACTCGGCGTCGAGGAAATGCATACTTACCTGTTGCCCTTGCAGGCCAACGAGGAGGCCGGTGGTTTGCGCCTGCTCGCGCCGAATGCCTACACGCTGGACCATGTTCGGGTGGAATTGCTGCCGCGTATTCGCAAGGTAGCTGATCACCTCAATGGGTCACCGGTGAAGCTGCATATCGAGGTCGGTACGGCTGGTGGCACCCGTACAACCGATGCCAGATACGGCGACGGCGATAGCATTTCCGCCGGTTTCGAATACAACCTGGATCCATATTACACGTTCGATTCCTTTGTCGAGGGCAAATCCAACCAGCTCGGCAAGGCCTCGGCCATGCAGGTGGCAAACAATCCTGGGCGGGCGTACAACCCGTTGCTGTTGTACGGCGGAACCGGACTGGGCAAGACCCATCTGATGCACGCCGCCGGCAACCTTATACGCAGCAACGATCCTTCCTCGAAGGTCATGTACCTGCGTTCGGAACAGTTCGTCAGCGCCATGATCGACGCCTTGCGCACCAAGCGCATGAACGACTTCAAGCGCCGTTTCCGCGACGTCGACGCCCTGCTCATCGACGATATCCAGTTCTTTGCCGGCAAGAACACCACGCAGGAGGAGTTTTTCCATACCTTCAATGCCCTGTTTGAAGGCAAACAGCAAATCATCCTGACCTGCGATCGCTACCCGAAGGAAGTCGACAACCTGGAACCGCGCCTGAAGTCGCGCCTGGGTTGGGGCCTGTCAGTGGCGATTGAACCACCGGATTTTGAAACGCGCGCTGCGATCCTGCTGAGCAAGGCATCGGCACGCGGTATCGATGTGCCGGAGAACGTGGCATTCCTGATCGCCAAGCGCATGCGCTCCAACGTGCGCGACCTGGAAGGTGCGCTCAACACCCTGGTCGCCCGTGCAAACTTTCTTGGCCACGCCATCACCGAAGACTTCGCCCAAGAAACCTTGCGCGACCTGCTGACGGTACACAGCGCCGCGGTTACCTTGTCGAACATCCAGAAGACGGTGGCAGACTATTACCAGATTCGGCTGTCGGACCTGCTGTCGACCAGTCGCAGCCGGTCGGTAGTTCGACCGCGCCAGATCGCGATGGCTTTGGGCAAGGAGTTGACCGAACACAGCCTCCCGGAAATCGGCAAGGCATTTGGCGGTCGCGACCATACGACCGTTCTGCATGCGTGCCGTACGATACGCGATTTATGCCAGGTTGATGGCAAGCTGCGTCAGGACTGGGAGAAACTGCTGCGCGAACTGACCGGATAGTTCTGCCTGTGGATATCTTGTGCAACAATGCACGGCACAAAGTTACCCACAATCCATCCACTGCGAAGTAAGAACTTAAAGAACAAAAAAAAGAAAATAAGTTGTTGATAAATAAATAAAAGTTGTAAATGTTTGTAATCCACAGGAACAACAAGCAAATACTTTCAATTAACTAATATCTGGAAGAGCCCATGCAGTTCAGTATCCAGCGCGAAGTTTTGCTCAAACCGTTGCAGCAAGTCATCGGCGTCGTTGAACGGCGACAAACCCTGCCGGTGCTGTCCAATCTTCTGGTTGTCGCAACGGATAATGGCGTGCGATTTACCGGTACCGACCTGGAAGTCGAGATGACGGCCGGAGTTGATGCACAGGATCTCGGTCCGGGCGAGACAACCCTGCCCGCGCGCAAACTGTTCGACATTTGTCGTGCACTGCCCGACGGGAGCAAGGTTCAATTCAAGCTTTCGGGAGACCGCATGACGGTTAGCTCGGGCCGCAGCCGGTTTACGCTGGCGACGTTGGCTTCGAGCGAGTTTCCGGTCATCGATAATATCGAACTGGTCGACAAGATCAGCCTTTCCGAAGCGACACTCAAGAGCTTGTTCGAACGCACTGCGTTTGCCATGGCCAACCAGGACGTTCGTTATTATTTGAATGGTTTGCTGCTTGATTTGCGGGAACAGTCCCTGCGTTGCGTTGCCACCGACGGGCATCGTCTGGCATTGGCCGAAACGCAACTCGACGCAAAACGGGCGGCGGCGCGTCAAATCATTATTCCGCGCAAGGGCGTACTCGAACTGCAGGGCCTGTTCGAGAGCGGCGAAGGTGAGGTCGAAATTGAATTTGGGCGCAATCACCTGCGCGTGCGGCGTGGTGAAGTCGTGTTTACGTCCAAGCTGATCGATGGCCGCTTCCCGGATTACGAGGCGGTTATCCCGATCGGTGCCGACCAGCAGGTAAATATCGATCGCGAGGCCTTTCGCGGCGCATTGCAACGCGCGGCCATCCTGTCAAACGAAAAGTACCGCGGCGTCAAGCTCGAAGTCAGCCCCAACAAGCTGCGTATCGTCGCGCACAATCCGGAACAGGAAGAAGCTGTCGAGGAACTGGAGGCGCGTACCAGCGTCAACGAGCTGGACGTCGGATTCAACGTGAATTACCTGATGGATGCGATCGACGCCTTGCAGGGCGAGGCCATCCTGCTGTGCCTGCGAGACGGCAATTCCAGTTGCCTGCTCAGGGCTCCCGACAACGAAGACGTACGTCACGTCATCATGCCGTTGCGCCTGTAATCACGCCCGTCGCCGCCGACGATCGCGCCACGATCAATTGAGTCACCATCTTGCGGCTAGAGCGCCTGCGGCTTAAAAATCTGCGCAATATCTGCGAGCTTGACGTAACGCTCGGGCCGCGCATCAATTTCTTCGTCGGTCCGAATGGAGCCGGCAAGACCAGCATTCTTGAAGGCGCCTACCTGCTTTCGCATGGCCGTAGTTTCCGCGCCGGACAATACGATGTACTGATGCGGCAGGGCACCGAGCAGATGACCCTGTTTGCCGAGTTGGAACGCCGAAGCGGACGCATTCGACTTGGTTTGTTGCGCGAAGACGATCAATGGCGGGGTCGAATCAACGAGACGACGGCTGTGACTCTGGCGGATGTACTGCAGGAACTCGCCGTCGTTTGTTTTGAGCCGGGTAGCCACGCGTTGATATCCGGGCCCAGCCAGGAGCGTCGCCGTTTCCTGGATTGGGGCGTGTTCCACGTGGAACATGATTACTGGCCGAACGCGCGGCGCTATCGGCGGGCTCTGCAGCAACGCAACCGCTTGCTCAAGCAAACGGTAAATGCCCGGGAGCTGGACGTGTGGGACCACGAGCTGGCGGTGACGGCCAATATCCTGGACCAGTATCGGCAAAACTACTTCAGCCAGTTTGCATCGGAATTGTGCGTCTTGTTGCAGACGTTATTGCCGGAACTGGGTGAGGCAGGTGCCGAGTTTTTCCGGGGATGGCCGGAAAATCAGGACCTGCAAGCCTGTTTGCTGCAAGCCCGACAGCGGGATCAGGCGCGTGGGCACACCACGGCAGGACCACACCGGGCCGATTGGCGTATCCGGTTCGAACACGCACCGCAGCGCGAGCAACTGTCGCGTGGCCAGGAAAAACTGTGCGCGTTGGCCTGTGTGCTCGCGCAGGCACATCATTACGCCAGCGTTTGCGACGAATGGCCGGTTATCGCCTTTGATGACTTGAGTTCCGAGTTGGATGAAGCGCATCAACAGCAAGTCTCAGAATTATTGGTTTCTTCCGGTACGCAAGTCCTGGTAACGGGGACGACCATCCCGCAAGGATTAAGCGCCAGCGAGGCGAAAATGCAGGTGTTCCACGTGGAACATGGTGAGGTCCGACCCTTGCTATAATTGTCCGGATATGCCGATCACCGGCAGCCGCGCGGCAGACGCGTGCGAACAATACCTGGAAAAAACACGATGAGTGACGACGTCCGCAAAAACGATCAGTATGACGACAGCAAGATCAAGGTACTCAAGGGCCTTGAAGCAGTGCGCAAACGACCCGGCATGTACATCGGAGATACCGATGATGGCACCGGGTTGCACCACATGGTGTTTGAAGTCGTGGACAACTCGGTGGATGAGGCGCTGGGTGGTTATTGCGACCAGATCACCGTGACGATACACGACGATGGCTCGGTCAGCGTCAGCGACAACGGAAGAGGCATTCCCGTCGGCATGCACGAGGAGGGCCGTTCCACGGCCGAAATCGTCATGACCGTGCTGCACGCCGGCGGCAAGTTCGACGACAATTCCTACAAGGTTTCCGGCGGCCTGCATGGCGTCGGCGTATCCGTGGTCAACGCCTTGTCCGAATATCTGAGTCTGAAAATCGCCCGAGACGGCTACTGGTACGAGCAGGAATACCGCATGGGCGAACCGCAGTATCCACTGCGCCAGCTCGAGGCGACCAGTGAACGTGGCACCCACGTGCGCTTCAAACCCAGCACACAGATCTTCACCAATACGGAATTCCACTACGACGTGCTCGCCAAACGCCTGCGCGAGTTGTCGTTCCTCAATTCCGGTTTGAAGATCGATCTGATCGATGAAAACACGGACAAGCACGACACTTTCGAGTACGAAGGCGGCATTGGTTCGTTTGTCAGGCATCTGGCGAAACTGAAGACGCCATTGCATCCGAGTGTCATCACGCTCGGTTCGGAACAGGACAACATCAAGGTGGACGTCGCCATGCAATGGACCGATGCCTACCAGGAAACGATGTTCTGCTTCACCAACAACATCCCCCAGAAGGACGGCGGTACCCACCTGGCCGGATTTCGCGCGGCGCTGACGCGCACGCTCGGCAACTACATTGAAAAAAACAACCTGCTCAAGAACGCCAAGGTTGCCTTGTCCGGAGACGACATGCGCGAAGGCATGATCGCGGTACTGTCGATCAAGATGCCGGATCCGAAATTTTCCTCGCAGACCAAGGACAAACTGGTTTCGTCGGAAATCAAAGGGGTGATCGAGTCGATCATCAATGCCAAGCTGCATGAATTCCTGCAGGAAAACCCGAACGATGCGAAGGCGATCGCGGCCAAGGTCGTCGATGCGGCGCGTGCGCGTGAGGCGGCACGCAAGGCGCGCGACATGACGCGACGCAAGGGCGCCCTGGATATCGCCGGTTTGCCGGGCAAGCTGGCCGACTGTCAGGAGAAGGATCCGGCGCTGTCCGAATTGTTTATCGTCGAGGGCGATTCGGCGGGCGGTTCGGCCAAGCAGGGGCGCAACCGCAAATATCAGGCGGTGCTTCCACTCAAGGGTAAAATTTTAAATGTGGAAAAAGCGCGCTTTGATAAAATGCTGTCTTCCGCCGAAGTCGGCACACTGATTACCGCACTGGGCTGCGGCATCGGCAAGGAGGAATTCAGCCCGGACAAGCTGCGTTACCATCGCATCATCATCATGACCGACGCCGACGTCGACGGTTCGCACATTCGCACATTGCTGTTGACGTTCTTCTATCGGCAAATGCCCGAGTTGATAGAGCGCGGACATATCTATATCGGCATGCCGCCGCTGTACAAACTCAAGCAGGGCAAACAGGAGCTGTATCTCAAGGACGACGCGGCACTCAACGCTTACCTGATCTCGAACGCCGTGGAAGGCGCGGAATTGCATACCAGTGCGGACGCGCCGGTACTGCAGGGCGTCGGTTTGGAAAAACTGTTGCTCGATTATCACGCCGCAATGGCACAGGTCGCACGCCTGAGCCAGCGCTGCGACAGCGTGGTACTCGAAGCCATGCTCGACATCGCCGTACCGGCGGCTGAGCAGTGGGATGACGAGCCTACGATAAAAGCCTGGCTGGACCGGATCGGTAAAAAGATTGCATCACGCGGACTGGGCAAGCCGGCGTACCGGCTCAGCATACGTGCCGCCACCAGCGAGCATCCGGCCGCGCTGGTTATTGAGCGCGAACATCACGGAATGCGCAGCGTGCAGGTGTTGCCGCAACCATTCTTCGCCAGCGGGGAATTCAAGTCGATCCGCGAATTCGCCGAACAACTCGATGGCCTGATTCAACCCGGCGCCGAGGTCCGGCGTGGCAATTCGTCGATTACCGCATCCGACTTCGTCCAGGTTGATGCCTGGCTGATGGACCAGGCCAAGAAGGGCCGCACGATTCAACGCTTCAAGGGACTGGGAGAGATGAATCCGGATCAGCTGTGGGAGACTACGGTGAATCCGGAAACCCGCCGTTTGCTGCAGGTCAGCATCGAAGACGCGGTTGCGGCAGACCAGATCTTTTCTACCTTGATGGGCGATGTGGTCGAACCCCGCCGAGGATTTATTGAGGAAAACGCGTTGCGCGTCGCCAACCTTGATGTGTGATGTCGGCAATGCCGGCACGAACGTGCTGCAGTGCAACCAGCGTCCAGCTTCCTTTGGATGAGCGGTGCGCTTGAGGTTGTTTTCAGGCGCGGTTAACCTCGCACACCGCAAAACTGAGTTAGAGTAATTTACCAGAGACACTCCCGGAGCAAATGAACATGAAGATGAATAAAGCCAGCCTGCTGAAGGTGTTGATGTGTGCAGGCCTCGCACTGATGTTTGCCGGCATCGGCAGTACAGCGTTGGCGAAGAAATCCGAGAGCCGCTATCCGAACGCGACGCGTACGGAACCCAAGAACGATTTACGCAGCCGGTCCGACCAGAAAAAACTTCAGGAGGGCATCGACGCACTCAACTCCGGCGATGACGCAAAGGCGCAGCAGGCGCTTCAGGAAGTTCTGGACAAGAGCGGCAGCAAGTACGCGCAGGGTGTCGCACTGGAAGGCTTGGCCAACCTGAAGTTCAACAAGCAGGATTACAAGGGCGCCATCGACGAATATCAAAAGTTGATCAAGCTGAATTCGGTTCCGAATGATGCTTACTTCGACAGCATGTACAACATGGCCAACGCCTATGTTGGCGCCCAGGAATATCAGAAGGCCCTGGATGTGCTGAAAACCTGGCGTGAGCAGGGCAAGCTCGACACTGCCGCGTCGTATGCGTTGGAAGGCAACATTTATTACCGCCAGCAAAAGTACGACCAAGCCGTCGCTGCCATCAAGAAAGCACAGTCGATGACCGACAAGCCGAAGGACTCCTGGAACTCGATCCTGATGGCCAGCCTCGCCGCCAGCGGCAAGGGCAGCGAAGCGGCGAGCGTGGTTGAACAGCAACTGGCGAAAGAGCCCAGGAACAAGAAGCTGGCGCATAACGCGCTGGTCGTCTACATGCAGGCCAACCAGACCGACAAGGCGCTCGCGTTACTCGACCGCGAACAGAAGGACGGCATGATCACGGACGAAAACGACTATGTGTCCACAGCCAGGTTCTATGCGAGTCTGGGCCAGGATGCGGCCAAGCCGGAGATCGCCGTCAACGGTGCTGACCTGTTGCAGCAGGGTCTCGACAAGGGCATCGTCAAGCCGACCGAGGCAAACTACAAGCTGATGGGCGATGCCTATCTGATTGGTACCAAGGAAGACAAGGCACTGGGGGCTTATGCCAAAGCTTCGCCGCTGGCCAAAAATGGCGATATTGATTATCGGCGCGCAGAAGTGCTCGGCGCGCAGCAGAAGTGGAAAGAGTCCAAGGCTGTATTGGAAAAGGCGATTGGCCGCGGCCTGACCCACAAAGGCAAAGCCTACGTCTTGTTGGGCAAACTGAATATCGCATTGCATAACAAGAAGGCGGCGCGCGCGGCTTTCCAGAAGGCCGAGCAGGATCCGGAGACCCGAAGTGATGCAGCCGAACAACTGAAGAAATTGAAGGGCAGGAAGTGACTGGCGCAGGCACGCGTTAAAACTTTCTTCATCTCTATACAAATTTGGGAAGCTGGTGTAAGTTAGCCAGCTCGCCCGCTGATTCCTACGACCCGACACTTGGTTTGGCATCTGCCAGATCCGGGCGGGAAGTCGACAACAACACTGGTTCAATACTGATGGCGCATGACGCACACAAAGAGGGAAGCGAACGATTCAATTGGACACGAACCTTCGGTCTGGCCGTAGCGTTTGCGCTGCATGCGTTCGCATTCATGATGTTGCTTGCGCCGGTGGCGCCGCCGAAGGCGAAAGACAAGAACAAGGACAAGACGGTCGTTGTGGAGTTCATCGAACCACCACCACCACCACCACCACCGCCGCCGCCGCCGCCGAAACCACCGAAGAAACCACCGCCGAAGATCGTCAAGGTGATCAAGCCGCCGCCGTTGCCGCCGCCGCCGCCGCCGGCACCGGTCGAAGCGCCGCCTACACCAATGTCAATACCGACGCCACCGGCACCGCCGGCGCCGCCACCACCACCCCGTGATGTAGCGCCGAGCGAAAATATCAGTTACCGCAAATTGCGTCCGCCGCGCTATCCGCCGCAGGCTGTGCGCCAACACCATGAAGGCCGAGTGGTCCTGAAGGTGTTGATAGGGACGGATGGCAAGCCGAAAGATATTACGGTGGAGAAATCCAGCGGCCACCGTGAACTTGATCGTGCTGCCATTGCTGCGGTGAAAACCTGGACGTTCAATCCGGGCACGCACAACGGCGTGCCGACCGAGGGTTATGCGCTGGTACCGTTCGATTTCAATCTGAATGAACTATGATAATGCGGCTGTTGTACTGAGCCGCGACTGATAACACACTGAGAACTCCACACAAGGGTAGCGTTATGCAACAAGATGCAGCTTCGACTCAACCTGCCGCGCCAAGCAGCGTTCCACCGCCGGCGGATGCCGCGACCGCAGTGACGGCAGCACCGGCGGGTCTCACGCCAGCAGGACATAGCGATGCCGCTGCCCTGCAACAGATGGGATTCGACCACCTCGTCCACAATTTCGACTGGCTCGGCTGGGCAGTGTTCATCGTCCTCGTGATCATGTCGATCGGTTCCTGGTTCTTCATCGTCATCAACGCATGGCGCGTGATCTCGATCCGTTCCAAGGCAGACCGTGTACGTCATGTGTTTTGGGACAACCCCTCGGCACAAGAAGCCGTCCGTACGATGGAGGAGCAACCGCGCTGGGAACCATTCTCCAAGATTGCCCTGGATTGCGCGTCTGCTGCGGCTCACCATCAGCGTCACGAAGGTAGTCGTCTAGTCGAGGCGCTGAACCGTTCCGAGTTCATCGATCGCGCACTGCGCCAGGGCGTTGCCCGCGAAAGCGCCCGGCTCGAAGGCGGCCTGACCTGGCTGGCAACGACCGGTTCGACCGCACCGTTCGTCGGCCTGCTCGGTACGGTATGGGGCATCTACCACGCCCTGATTCGCATCGGTGCGTCGGGCAATGCCGGTATCGAGACCGTGGCCGGTCCGGTCGGTGAGGCGCTGATCATGACGGCGTTGGGTCTGGGTGTCGCGATTCCCGCGGTGCTGGCCTACAACATCTTCGTTCGAGCCAATCGCGTGACCAATGCGCAGTTCGATGAATTTGCGCATGACCTGCACGACTTCTTCGCCACCGGTTCGCGCGTCGACGCGCCTGCCGCAGGGGCAAGGAAGTAAGTCATGGCATTCAGTTCCGGAAGCGGCGACGGTGTAATGGCGGAGATCAACGTCACGCCGCTGGTCGACGTGATGTTGGTGCTGCTGATCATCTTCATGATCACCGCGCCACTGGCTGCTCACAAGATCAAGGTACAGCTACCGATCGCGACCTTGGACAAGCCGCCGGACAATGCCAACAAGCACCCGATCACGTTGACGATCAAGAACACGGGCGAACTGTATTGGGACGATGAACCGGTTACCGAGGCCGGCATGCAGGCCAAGTTGCGGGTTTCTGCCCAACAGCGACCGCAGCCGGAACTGCAAATTCGCGCCGATGAAGATACGGAATATCAGTTGATCTCAACCATCATGGGTGACGCCAAAGGCGCCGGCATGGTGAAGCTGGGCTTCATCACCCAAGCGCATTCGTCGGGATCCAATTGAACATAACGGTCGCGCCCAGTTGCGGCCAGTGATGAGGTAACACGAACCATGGCATTTTCTACAGGTGGCGGCGGCGGACCGATGGCGGATATCAACGTGACGCCGCTGGTCGACGTCATGTTGGTGTTGCTGATCATTTTCATGATCACGGTACCGATGCTGTCGCACAAGATTCAGATCGATTTGCCACAGCCTGCGCCTCCGCCTCCGGTACAGCCACCCCCGCCACCGGAACCGATCAAACTGTCGGTACAGGCCAACGGCCAGTTGTTCTGGAACGAGGAACCGATTACCGAGGAGGCACTACGTGCGCAGCTTCGCGTTATCGGCAGCAAACCCGAGGCCCAGCAGCCTGAACTTGATATCAAGCCGGACAAGATCGCAAAGTACCAGCTTGTCGCCACGGTCATGGCGGACGCCAAGAATGCCGGTATTATCAAGATAGGCTTTGTGTCGGTGGGCCAGGACCAATAGGCTTCCGATTCAACCAAGCCGAATTGCAAACGCCGCGTCTTCGCGGCGTTTTGCGTTATGCGACCTGGTTGAGGGAATTCAGATAAGCCTTCACGCTGGCGTCGAGTCCAACATATAGCGCCTCACCGATCAGGGCATGGCCGATGGATACTTCGGCAAGCGTAGGTATTGCCGTGTGCAAGACCGGCAAGTTGACCAGATTCAGATCGTGACCGGCGTTCACTTCCAAACCCGCCCGTTGCGCTCGTTCGGCACATTGCACGCAAGCTTCCAGCTCGCGCGCATGGTCGCCCTGCTCATACGCTTGCGCGAACGGGCCCGTATAGATCTCGATACGTGCGGCTCCGAGTTCGGCGGCGATTTCCAGATCTTTTGCATCGACATCCATGAACAAACTCACGCGCGCGCCCAATTCATTCAGACGTGCGATGAGCGGCCGTAGACGTTTCGAGTCCGCGCGCAGATCGAAACCGTGATCGGATGTGATTTGCGCATCCGAGTCTGGCACCAACGTGCATTGCTGCGGACGAGTCATCTCAACCAGCGCGAACAGACCAGGATAGCCCTCGCGCGGCGCAACGAACCCATTGCCTTCGATGTTGAATTCGACTCGGCGTTGCTGACACAAAGCGCCGAGGATCGTGACGTCGGCGGCACGAATATGGCGCTGATCCGGACGAGGGTGCACGGTTATGCCGTACGCGCCGGCATCCAGGCATGCCGCAGCCGCCGTTTTAACATCGGGCGTTTGGCCACCGCGTGCGTTACGCAATACGGCAATCTTGTTGACGTTTACGCTGAGTCGGGTCATGACCGCCACAGCATACGAAAGCAAAATCCATCTTGCCAGCGTCAGGGCATCCTCAGCGGTCGCTTTACATCGCACCGGCTATCGGATGCCACACGACACGCGGCGCAAAACGCCGCGTACCAGCCAGTTCCATCGAAATGCCGTCGACCAGTCCCTGAGTGTCCCGTCGAAGCGTCAGTTCGATGGAACCGTCGTCAGTTTGGAAGCGATCCGGAGCGAATGCGGCCAAAGGCATCCGCTTGCGCCCGCTGAGCTGCAGGCTGACACCAGCGCCATCGCGTGCGATACGCACCAGCGTGTCGTTGTCCAACCGATAGTCACCGATCATTGCATTCACTGTTGGCGTGCCAACGGCTATCGGGACGCGCCGCAGGTAGGGCGCTCTTCGGCTCAACCGGTTGGCCAGAACATTGAATCCCGAATGAGCAACCAGCACACTGGTGACCATATTGGCCTCGCGTTGGAAGCTCAACGTATATCCGGCAACGTCGGTGTCGAACACGTCACTGTCGACAGCGTGCAGCGCTATCGCCGGTTGACCGCTCCATTGTGCCGATAATGTTCCCGAGACATTACGTATAACCAGCTCAGTGCCACCACCGATTGCGTAAAGACCGGTGTATGACGCAAGGGCTTTTGGCGAAACCCGGACCGGGCCGGCCGGTCGCGCCGGAATGGGCCCGTGCCGGAGCCAGGCGAGACCGACCGCGCTGAGGTCGGCGTCGGTGTTGCCAAGCAGCACCAGTCCTTGTTGAAGATCGCTGCGATAGCCGATGAATGCAGAGAAACCACCGGTGCGGCTGGCGCACCACACTAGCGGCCAGGCATTGTCGTCTTGCGCGGATTCAACCATACGCCAGCCGAGACCGTAATCGAGCGAGCCCTCGTGAGCATAACTGCGACGTGCCAACAACAGCGCCGCACGTAGCGGCGAGTTGCCGGGGCGCAAGTTCAGTCGCAGAAAATGCATCATGTCGGAAAGCGAGGAGCGCAGTCCGGCACCGGCCGCCAAGGCGCGGTAGTGCCAGTGTGGCGTCGCCCGCCCCTGACTGTAGCCGCTCAACAGAGTGGATGAATCGGCAAAACCGGTGTTGTTCAGAGCCAGCGGCGCGAGCACCCGCTCCTGCAACAACAACGTGTAAGGCTGCGCCAGTTGCAGCGAAATGACATACCCGAGCAACCCGAAATCCAGCGGAGAATAGCGGATTCGCACGCGCTGCGAGGCGTTTCGCCAGTTGGCGAGCAGACCCAGCAGGTCGTCGTGGCCATATTCGGCATACGGATCATCGATCCGGGCGGGAAACAGGTTCGGTGGTACTGGCGGAAGTCCGGAACGATGGGTGGCAAGATCGCGCAAGCTCCTGTTGCCAAGCGCAGCGTCGGCGATTACTGCTCCCTGTGGCAACAGGGAGCTCAAGCGGGCATCGAGACGAAGTTTGCCCTGAAACGCCGACTCGGCAAGCAGAACGCCAGCAAAAACTTCGCTGAGTGAACCAATTTCAAACTCGGATTCGGCTGTGGGCTGTGAACCCTTGCCATAAAACCAGGTGTTTTGGTCGCTACCGTCTATCCAGCCAACAGCGAGTTGCCGGTACGCTCCCGAGTCTACGCCGCGCTGCAGGACTTCCCGGTAAGCATCGGTTTTGAACACGGCGGCAGCCCACGTGGCGCAGGGCAACAACGCCACCAGGGCGCCAACAGCACAACGACTGGACAAACGTGCCAAGAGCATCATCGATGAAGGGTACCGCACGCACGACGAACTGAATCATGGAGTGCTGCACAGTTCGCGCCATGCGTCGCGGAACACGTGCACGGCATGCAATATTCGGGGCCCGGGACCTACGGACAGGCGCGTTCGACTACACGCCACACGACCGGATCCCAGTACTTTCCATTGTTGAGTTGCGTGACCTTGTCCAGGTGCAATTGTGCGCCGATCATCAACGTCGTATCGGGTTTCACGTCCACGTGCAGGATCTTGCGCGTATGGCGCCGCCCGGTCGCGATTTCGCCGACACCCATCTGAAGCGTCGGGATGTCCTCGGACACGAGTAGTACGTGCTTGCCCGGTTTGACCCGGAAAGTCTGTTGGCGCGAATTGGGTGACACGCCATCCAGCAGCAGGATACGTGCGTGGTACTGACGTTTGCCGCGAGGGGCGACGTCGAACGTGCTGATACGCCCACAGCCATTATCGGCGGCGGACGATTCGGAATTACTCCGAGCATCCGTAGCGGCGATGGCAGCGCTGCCGAGCATGATTTTGATGGCCGGTACATAAATGCTGTGAACCTGGGCATCGACATTGATCAAAGCACCGTTACGCTTGACCTGCAAATGCAGCGCGGCCGCATCGGGCAAACCCGCTACTGCAGATTTAAGCGTGGCAACCGCAAGCGGCTGGCCACGATCATCCTTACCCAGATGGCGCAAGGAAGTGCCGTTGACCGCAACCAGGATGTCGCCCGGCCGCAATCCTGCGCGCGCAGCCGTGCTGCCGGGAGATGTGCCCAAAACGCGCAACCCATCGTGCGCATTGGCAGCGCGCGCGGTATCGATCAGTACACCGAGGTCGGTTACCCGATGCGCCGGCGTATTCAGGCTGAGATTGAGCGACCGCGCGTTCTCACCAAAAGCACCGCTCACCGCCAGCTGGGTTACAAGCGACTGCAGTTGATCGCGTAGCTGTCGCGAGTTGGCGGCGGGCGTGTAATTGTTTGCGGACGTGGCGGCATGTGCGGTGAAAATGGCAAGGCTGCACAGCGCAGTAAAAATGATTGGCAGTGGGCGTAGCATGATCCTCACCTCAGATTCGGACTAAATGACCGCGACGGGCCACAAGCAGGGTATTGAGCAATTCGCTGCGGCGTTTCCACAGCGAAGAAAGTTCGGCGTTGCTGGCATGACGGTCGTATGCAGCCTGAAGGGCACGATCAACCCGATTCAGCGAATAATGCAAATCAGCGTCGGAACCGACTGGCAACAAGGCGGACGTGTTTGAACCGAGCGCGTCGAGTTGCAGCTCCAGAGCTTGCGCACGGGCTTGCCAGTCGATCTGCGCGTGCGCAGGAAAACGCTGCAAGCCAACAAATACGCCGACAACGGCACACGTGGTCAGCACGGTTGCGAACCCGATCCTGCGGCGCAGGCGACGGCGTTTGCGCGTTAGATGTTCGTCGGCAATACGTGACCAAAGCCGTTTGGCATCCTCAGCCGATTGTGGTCGGTCCGGCACATATCCGAGGATGTCGGCAAATTGGAGGTCACTCTGCTTCATGCCGAATCGTGACTCGTTCTGGTGACGGCATTCAGGCGGGTCAATGCGCGCGACAGGATGGATTTGGAGTAACTCTCGCTTTGTTTGAACATCGCACCCAATTCCGCATGGGTATAACCTTCGAGTTCATGCAACACCACGATTGCACGAGCGCGCGGTTTCAGTCGTGCCAACAATGTCCAGGCATCAATCCTGTGGACTGGTTCACTGGACGTATCCGCGCTATGCGACGGCACAGTTTCAACATCCATTTCGGTGTGGTGGCGTTGCCGACGCAGATGATCGATGCAGGCATTGACGCTTAACCGCTTGAGCCAAGCGCCGAACGGTGCATCGCCACGATAGCTGCGAATACCTTGCATCATCTTCAAAAATACCTCTTGAACCATGTCCTCGGCCTCGGACCGCTGACCAAGTATCCGCAGCGCCAGTTGAAAGCATGCGTTACCGAAACGGCCGTACAGTTCAGCAAAAGCCTGCATGTCGCCGCGCTGAGCACGCGCCAGAACCATGGCATCCACTTCCTGGGCAAAACCGGAACTCGGCGAATGAAACCCGTTCATTGGTCCTAGGACGGAAAAGCACCGATTAGCGTCGCAAATCGCCGAGTCTCAGCGATGAAGCAATTGAATCTGTTTGATTCGAGACCGTCGTACATCGAATTTCGCACTGCCATCGCCACGCTCTATGAGCAACCTCACCGCGTCGTCGTCGACGCGCAGGACAACCCCTTCTACCTTGTTTTCCCCGCCGGTGAGCAGGCGCACACGACGACCGATTTCGTGTGACAACTGATCGAATCCGATCACCGTGTAATTGCGTTTCGGTGGCGCAGGCGCGGGCAGCTCGTCGATTGCCGGTTGCCAAACCAGGGCAAGTGTGGAACCCGGCGGCGGACGAGGAATGGATGGCACGACGGGCAGGTGAGAATCATTCGGCATGGGCTGGAGCGCCGGATTTTTCCCATGAAGCACCGCGGATTCATCCGTTCCTCGCGGCAGGGTGGATTTCGAAGGGCCTGACCTGCGGTTTGGAAGCGTTGCTGTGGATGGAAGCGCCACATGTGGAGTGGTCAACACCGGTACCGGCAGGTGCGGCGGTGCAGATCGGACAGGCGCCGGTGTGTTGATTCGCGGTGCCGGGGTCTCGATCAAAGGTCCGACACCCGCAGCGATTTGCGTCGCGGCAACGGAGTCGCTGCTGGTGGGTGCGGCCGGATCAAACTGGAGGCCGAACATGATCGGTGGCGAGGTTTGGTAACGGACAGTGACGTTGAGCTGCCGCCAGGCCGCATCGCGTCCGATCTTGTTCCAGTCACCAAAGACGAAATCACGGGTCGGCAAACTCAGTGCGCTGACGCTACCGCCTTGTTGCACGAGTCGACGATACAGTTGGGTTAATGTATCGCTGGGACGGATGCCGTGCTGGTGCAGCAATTCGACGACGTCGTTGACGTGTTCGTCGACGAATTGCGCTTCCGGGACGCCTTGCCGAACCGCGCAATAGTGCGTCCGGCGTTTCAGGTAACCCAGATCGGTATAGTCTGCGGAAATTTGTTCCAGGTGCAGCTTTCCCGCACGAGCGACGAAGCGAAATTGTTCCGGATTGAAGTTTCGCAATTCCGCCCTGGCGGTTGACCGCGAGAACCCTGGTACGGAAAAAACGACCCCCAGATCAAGCTTTCGCGTCGTATCGTCGTAGCGGTAATCCAGTTCGGCATGATTGATGTCGGCATGCACCCCCATTTCCCGGTAATTGGCCGGTCCAAGTACGGTTCCACCGCAGCCCATGTCGGGAAACGGTACGAAGGTGTGAGTGTCAATCCAGGGCGAATGCAGCCAGGACAAGAATGCTGGAAACTTCAGATTCGTGGCTGAAACAGTGAAGTTGTCCGGAAGAGAGTTTTCATGCAGAAGCGAGTGCTTGACCAACCAGAACAGGTTCGGTCCAGAAAAGACCAACTGTTCAGCGTGATAGCGTGCGTTCTGGTGGGGATGGATTTTGACGTCGGTTAATGTGATATCGCCATTGAGATCCGTCGACAGCTTGGCGTAGTCGAGCCGAACGTACGGCGCCAATTCAGACAAAACGCGGGGCAGATCCTGACCGACCGCGTACCAAGCGAGCAATTTCAGCATGCCAGCCAGCAGTACAACAGCAAGAGTCAGATTGCGAAGCGTTTTCCACATAGTCAGGGGTTCGAATGTTGACGTTGGAACGTCGGGATGCCCTGATCAAGTCAGCGCAGGTATCACCGACCATGTCAGCGTACATTTCATCGTTGCTCTGACTTGATCAGGGCACCCTTAGTTCGATTGCGCCCCCGTCGCAATGCTCGCAAAATTAACCGGTCTGGGCGAAAAATGCACGTACGCGTCGAGGCAGCCCGCGCCAGGCCAGTGCCGCGACGTGATGTGAATCCGGCGTCAGGGTAACCACATGCCAGGTTTGGGTACCTGGCCCGGACGCATCCGGATAAAGCCGATTTGGCATTGCGCGGCGATCAAGTTGAAAGGCGATGCGGTGTACGCCAAAGCCAATGCCGCGGCCATGCGCCTTGAGTACGGCTTCCTTGCAGCACCAAAGACGCACAAAGGCCTGTTGTCGCAAAGCCTCGGGCAGGCGGCCCAGCGTCGCCGCTTCGCGAGGATCGAACCAGCGTCTTGCCAGCGCCTCTATCGGCCGCGGCCGTCGCAGCGATTCGACGTCCACACCGACCTGTCGGCTCCGGGTCAACGCCAGCAGGACAGTTCGATCACTGTGCGACAGGTTGAAGCACAAGGTCGTATTGCGAAGGTAAGGCTTGCCGTGTGCGCCGCGTTCGATGTGGACCTCATGGAGCGGACTTTGCTGATAAGCGGCCAGCAGGCGGCGAAGTTCAGGGGACTCGGCAACCTGACGCAAGCTACCGGACCAGTTCGGAAAAAACCACAAATGAATTTCGTCGCTGCGCAAGCGTTGCGGAAACGCGCACGGATGAAATTCGTCTGAACGCAAATTCGCTATCGGTGCTGATTGTGGCAATTGGCTCATTCCTGCGCTTCCGTGTCGGCGGAATGGGCGTCCAGCCTGGCGGCCAACGCCGACTCGAAAGCGTCCGCGCCGCCGGGGCGCAGGGCATCAAGCGCCGCGCCGTCCCAATGGCCGACCAGATTACCCTCGTTCAACAGGATCATCCGATTGGCGTAGCGCTCGACGATGTCCAAAGCGTGCGTGGCCAGCACCACTGCGCAGCGATCGGTTGCAACACGCTGTCGCAAATGACGCTTCAGCACCAACGCACTCGCCGAATCCAGACCGCTGAAGGCCTCGTCCAGCAGGATCAGCACAGGATCGCCCACGAGAGCCAGCAGGATGCTGAGTTTTTGCCGAGTCCCATAGGAATACACACCGACCGGTTCGTCGAGCAGTTCATCCAGGCGCAGTTGCGAGGCCAGTGCGGACAGTTCCGACAGCCGGGCCTCGGCCTGCTTGGCGGTGGCATGTATCTGCAGGCATTGGCGGCCGGTCAAAAGCTCGGGCAGGCGCGACGGTGGTACCGCATAACCAAGCCGTTGTTTGGCCGACAGCGGATCACTGTCCAGCGCGTAACCGACGATGGATATGCTGCCGGCTGCAGGCGTCAGGCAACCGGTCGCGCAATCCAGCAGGGTGCTCTTGCCACTGCCATTGGGCCCAACCAGCGCGAGCCAGTCGCCCGGCATGACGTCGAGATCGATATCGTGCAGCACTTCACGGCCGACATAGCCGGCACACAGACCGCGAATGCCAAGCGCGGTTTCGTTCATGCCGGGATCGTGCGGCATGCCAGCGTGCCGGCGAGGATGAATCCGGCCAGTATGCCCAAAGCGACGACGACGACCGGAGCTGCCGGCAAGCCAATCGCGACCAATAATGCCGATGCGCCGACAATGCCCGCAGCGAACCAGGCGGCGCATCGTATCGAAACGCGCCAGGCCAGCGTTTCTCGCGTCATCGGCAACACAGACAGCCAGCGCAGCGCAGCCGGCAGCACCAGTCGCCAGGCATGCAACCACTCATGGGCGGCGAACAGTGCGATGAGACTGGCGAGTAGAGCCACGGTTACCCACAACGGAATTCCGGTCGGCATGGTCAGCAAGGCCGGCAGCAGCACCCGTGCGTGAAAAGCCGGATTGGTGCCACGCCTTGCCTGCAACATCGGCCAGTGGCTCAGCGCGGACATACCATCGCGACGCGCGAATCGCGGCTGCCAGCGCAAACCGTTGCCGGCCGGAATCGATCGTGCGCGTCGTGGCGCGAACGCCAGCCGCCAACCGAGTACGCCGCCGCCAACGACGCCGAACCAGACGCATATCAGCAGTGTCACCCAGGCACGAACATCGCTGCCGCCTGAAAGCAGGGCGAGACAGACCGGCACGCTCAGTGCCAGCGCGATCAAGCCAACCTTTAAAGCCAGTGACGTGGCGATCGCCCGGTTCACCTGCCGCTCGGAAACCGGTAGGGCGATCAGGAACGAATTACTGAATTCCCGTTTTTGCCGGCGACGCGAGCGCATCACCAGATAGCACAGCGGCGTTGCGCAGACGCCAACCAATGCCATTGGGCAATTCAGCATCGCGACCGACAAGGCAATACCATTTCGCCAGGCCGATACGCAGGCAAGGACAGCAACGCAGGCCGCAAGCACGAACAGACTCAGGGTGAAACCAAACCGGCTGCCGTTCCCGGCCGTCGGCCGCCGCCAGCGCGCGCGTCGTTGCCAGGCCCGGGCCAGGACAACGACATTGGATTTGTCGGGACCCGGAATCATGGATGCGCCACGCAAGGCCGAACGGCGTTGGGAGCGCATCCATGTTCGATAAGTTCCGCCTGCCGGTCAGCGCGACAAGCGGGCATCAACCAGGTTCTGTACCACCGACGGGTCGGCCAGCGTTGAAATGTCGCCCAGCGCTTCGGGCTGATTCTCGGCGATCTTGCGCAGGATGCGGCGCATGATCTTGCCGGAACGCGTCTTCGGTAGTGCCGGAGCCCACTGGATGAAATCCGGCGTGGCGATCGGGCCGATCTCCTTGCGTACGTGTACGATCAGCTCCTTGCGCAGCTCGTCGCTCGGCTCGACACCGAGTTTCAGCGTTACATAGGCATAGATGCCCTGGCCCTTGATGTCGTGTGGACAACCGACGACCGCGGCTTCGGCGACCATCTCGTGTGCGACCAGCGCGCTTTCGACTTCGGCCGTGCCCATGCGATGTCCCGATACGTTGATGACATCATCGACGCGGCCGGTGATCCAGTAATAACCATCCGCGTCACGACGCGCGCCATCGCCGGTGAAATAGTTGCCGGGATAGGCCTTGAAGTAGGTATCGATGAATCGTTTATGGTCGCCGTAAACGGTGCGCATCTGACCCGGCCAGGAGTCGGTGATGACCAGATTGCCTTCGCACTCACCCTCCAGCAGCTTGCCCTCGGTGTCGACAATGGCCGGCTTGACGCCGAAGAACGGTCGCGTTGCCGAGCCGGGCTTGAGATCCGTCGCGCCGGGCAACGGCGTGATCAGGATGCCGCCGGTTTCGGTTTGCCACCAGGTATCCACGATCGGGCAGCGGCTGTCGCCGACCACTCGGAAATACCATTCCCAGGCTTCCGGGTTGATCGGTTCGCCAACCGTGCCAAGCACGCGCAAGGAGGAGCGTTTCCATTTCTTGACGGGCCCTTCGCCTTCGCGCATCAGCGCGCGAATCGCGGTCGGCGCGGTATAGAACAAGGTCACCTTGTGCTTGTCGACGACTTGCCACAGGCGCCCGGAATCCGGGTAGGTTGGTACGCCTTCGAACATCAGTACGGTGGCGCCGTTGGCCAGCGGGCCGTAGACGATGTAGCTGTGCCCGGTGACCCAGCCGACATCGGCTGAGCACCAGTACACGTCGTCGTCGCGCAAATCGAACACGCATTCGTGCGTATAGCTGGTGTATACGCCGTAACCGCCGGTGGTGTGCAGCACGCCCTTGGGCTTGCCGGTGGAGCCGGACGTATACAGGATGAACAGCGGATGTTCGGCGTTGACCGGGGTCGGGTCGCATTCAGCGCTTTGCGCGTCCATCAAGTCGTGCCACCAGCGATCGCGAGGCGCCTGCATGGCCACCGGCGCTCCGGTCCGCTTGACTACCAGCACGGTTTCGATGCTGGTCGTGCCCGGGCGTTTCAGGGCTTCGTCGACATTCGCCTTCAACGGCACCTTCCTGCCGCCGCGCAGACCCTCATCGGCGGTGATCAGTACCTTCGAGGCCGAATCGGAAATGCGTCCGGCCAGTGCGTCCGGCGAGAAACCGGCAAATACGACCGTGTGCACGGCGCCGATGCGCGCGCAGGCCAGCATGGCCACGGCTGCTTCGGGAACCATCGGCAGGTAGATCGTGACGCGGTCGCCCTTGTTCACACCGAGATGCTTTAACAGGTTGGCGCAGCGGCAAACCTGTTCGTGCAGGTCGCGATAGCTGATGAGTTTGGAATCTTCCGGGTCGTCGCCTTCCCAGATGATCGCGGTCTTGTCGCCGCGTTCGGCCAGATGGCGGTCGAGGCAATTGGCCGAAAGGTTCAGTTCGCCATCCGCGTACCAGCGAATGTGCAGATTGTCCGGATCGTAGGAAACGTCGCGGACTTGCGTGTACGGTTTGGTCCAATCCAGCCGTTTGCCGATGCGGCCCCAGTACTCGTCCGGGTCCTTGACCGATTCAGCATAAAGTCTCAGGTAATCGTCGTTGCGGATCCGGCTGCGCTTGGCAGAGTCGGCCGGAACGGGATGGATACTCGACATTGACAACCTCCTCAAGTGTAGACAAGGACAGAGCCTGACCACATCGCCAGACCATCAGGTTGCGGGATGGTTGCGTTACCGGAATCGACCGGAATCGGGCATCCACGCGAGTCGGGGCTCATGAAACTACCACGAGGCGCGCAGAAATGCAGCCGTCGGATAACGGCGCCGCAGCGCCTGCCCCGTTTCGCGACGGCTGCAGGACGCCATGCCGCCTGTGCCGACTTGATCAGAGCATCCCTAAGCGCGTTTGATGACGAGAATGATCAGCAAAAGAATGATCGCGCCGATGGCGGCATAAATGATGCTGCCGATGATGCCGGTCAGGCCGAGATTCAGTCCGGGCAGCAGCCAGCCGCTGATGAAGGCTCCGACGATGCCGACGACAATATTGCCAAGCAGGCCAAAGCCGCCGCCGCGAACGACCAAGCCGGCCAGCCAGCCGGCGATTGCGCCAATCAGAAGAAATACGAGGATCGATGCCAACGTCATGAAATTCTCCTTGTGATGTGATCGAGGTGATCACCGAACCATTGTGCGCGAGCTCGGCGTTCAAGTCATGGTGCAATGCACAGGCGCCGTGTTTGATTCACGGTTTCTGCGCAGTCTGGTCTTCCTTGGTCTTCTTGTTTTGCAGGCTGGCACGCAGGGCACTGGCATCGCGGTCTGCCAGCAGGGTCGACTCCGGACGCGCAGTCGCGGCGATGCGTGCAGCGACGAACGCCCACAGCGCCGCGAACAGGCCGACGATGCCGATTAGCAGTCCAATGCCCATCATGCCCGGGCTGCGTGTGGAAAAGGCCAGGACAAAACCGAGAATGGCGACAATCAAAAGTATCCAGCGCACGGTCGTATTGGCTAGTGACGGTAACGGAATCCTGCCACAGACCGCAGCTTCAGGCGAGAGGGCCAACCGGCATCCCGATGCAATTCGCAAGGCTTGAGACGTCAACGGCGTAAACCGGGCCGATGGAAACCGAACCACCCGGCACAATCCGCGTTGTCTGGAAAGGTCGCGGTGCGGCATCGAATCCCGAAGGGCGCTTCGAGACGCGAACCCGGCAGTCGATTGACGATGGCTGGACGCCTGATGCCGAACCACAGCCACGACCGGCGACGACGGTAACAGAGGAAACCGTGCACAGCATTGTCAGCCGCAACGATTCGCCGGACATCCCGTTCACGCAAAGCATCAACCCGTATCGTGGTTGCGAGCACGGCTGCATCTATTGTTACGCGCGCCCTTCACACGGCTATCTGAACCTGTCACCGGGCCTGGATTTTGAGACAAAATTATTCGCCAAGACCAATGCCGCACAGCAACTGCGCGAGGAACTGGCCAGACCCGGTTATCGCGTCAGCCCGATCAATCTCGGCGCCAATACCGACCCGTACCAGCCGATCGAACGCCGTTACCGCATTATGCGCCAGATCCTCGAGGTGCTGCTTGAATATCGCCATCCGCTGACGATCGTCACCAAGAACGCGCTGATCGAGCGCGACCTGGACATTCTTGAACCGCTGGCGCGCGAAAACCTGGTTTACTGCTTCGTTTCGGTAACGTCACTGGACAACCGCCTGGCGGCGAAGCTCGAACCGCGTGCGAGCGCACCGCACCGGCGCCTGGCGGCTATCGCGACACTGAGCGAAGCGGGCGTGCCCTGCGGCGTGCTGGTCGCACCGATCATTCCCATGCTGACCGACCGCTGGATGGAGGCGATCCTGGAACGCGCCGCCGCGGCCGGCGCGCGCACCGCCGGCTACACGATCCTGCGCTTGCCCTGGGAGTTGAAGGACCTCGTGCGCGAATGGCTGGAAGTCCATTTCCCGCAGCGCGCCGAACACGTGCTGAGCCTGGTACGGCAGATGCGCGGCGGGCGCGACAACGACCCGCGCTTCGGCAAGCGTATGCGCGGCGAAGGCGAATTTGCCGAACTGATCCGCCAGCGCTTCTCCATTGCCACGCGCCGCCATGGTCTGCAACGCGGCCGCGAGATTGTGCTGGATTGCAATCGCTTCATTCCTGCACGAAAGTCATCGCCGCAGGCGGAGTTGTTCTAGGGATGCTCTGATCATGTCAGTGCAGGGCGCTTGTCGTGACCTGGGGACTTCGCATCGACTGCCCGGTAGTGCGATCATCGCATCCTGTACGAATGGAGCAAGCGATGAAATTTCTGACGATGGCTGCGTTGGCGTTGCTGGTATCGAGCCCTTGGGTACAAGCCGACTCAACGCAGGCCCAGCCCGCCGATGCGCGTTTCAAGGCCATTTACACGGCCGAATGGAAATGGCGATTACAGCAATATCCGGGCATGCAGGAAGACAGCCCGGACTCCGATGCGCGTAATGATCGGCTGCCGCAGGTCGATGCCGACACACAACAAGCACGGTTGAAGTATTGGGATGACGTGCTGCAACAGCTTGCCACGATCCCGGTCTCACGGTTGTCGTCGGCAAACCAGATCAACTACGAGGTTTACAAGCCGCAGATCGAGAACCTGGTCGCGGATGTCCGTTTTCGCGACTACCAGATGCCGTTCAATAGCGATTCGCAGTTCTGGTCGGATCTGGGTTTCATGGCCGGAGAACATTTCAAGAATGCGCAGGATGCCGAAGACTACATCGCGCGGTTGAATGATGTTCCGCGCTATTTCGAGCAGAACATCGTCAACATGCGGGCCGGCCTTGCGCGCGGGTTTTCGGTACCGCGAGCCGTGCTCGCCGGGCGTGACGTGTCGATCGCAACCTACGCCGACGTCAAGTCACCACTCGACAGCGTGTTCTACAAGCCGTTCAAGCAGCTACCCGGCAGCATACCTGCGGCACGACAAAAGCAACTGCGCGACCAATGTCTGGCCGCAATCCACGACCAGGTGATTCCGGCCTACAAGAAGCTGTTGAAATTCTTCCGCGACGAATACATGCCGAATGCGCGCACGACGCTGGCCGCCGAAGCCTTGCCCGACGGCAAGGCCTATTACCGGCACAAGATCCTGGAATACACGACGCTGGATCTGGACCCCGACCAGATTCACCAGATCGGGCTGGACGAAGTCGCGCGTATCGAAAAGGAAATGCAGGTCACGATGAAGACGACCGGCTTCGACGGAGACATGCCGGAGTTTCTGCACTTCCTGCGTACGGATCCGCGTTTCTACGCGAAAACGCCGAAGCAGCTGTTGATGAACGCGGCCTGGATCGCCAAACAGGTCGATGGCAAGCTGTCGCAATATTTTGGCCTGCTGCCGCGTGGCCGTTTCGGCATTGAGCCGGTACCGAAGGCGATCGCACCATTCTGGACGGCTGGTCGGGGTGGCGCACACACGTATTGGGTCAACACCTACGACCTGGCTTCGCGGCCGCTGTACAACCTGCCGGCGCTGACCCTGCACGAATCGGCCCCCGGCCATGCATTGCAGGGCGAGCTGGTCGAGGAAATGAAGAACATGCCGGCATTCCGCAAGCAATACATCTCCGCCTACGGTGAAGGCTGGGCGCTGTATTGCGAATGGCTGGGCCAGGAAATGGGTATTTATCACACGCCATATGAACAGTTCGGACGCGAGTCCTACGACATGTGGCGCGCGGCGCGCCTGGTCATTGATACCGGGATCCATCACGACGGCTGGACGCGCGAACGCGCCATCAAATACCTGGCCGATCACACGGCACTGTCGCAGCACGAGGTGGAAACCGAGGTCGACCGCTATATTTCCTGGCCGGGACAGGCGCTGAGCTACAAGCTCGGCGAACTGAAGATCCTGGAACTACGGCATCTGGCGGAGAAGGAGCTTGGCGCGAAGTTCGACCTTCGCAAGTTCCACGACGCGTTGCTTGCCACCGGCTCGGTACCGTTGCCGGTGCTGGAACAGCAGGTCAAGACATTCATCACCGCGCAACAGGCAACCGATTGATGCATGACATCGGCATAATGACGTCGTTGCAGGGTCGCACCGAGCGGTGCCGGGTGGCATAAGGGCGAAGGACGACAGGGATCAGGAAACGGATGGTTCGATTGCACCAGGCGACCCGGCGCTATCGCGTCGGTGGGCAGAACGTGGATGCACTCGCCGGCGTCAGCATCGAGGTGCCGCAGGGCCAGTTCCTGGCCGTCGTCGGCCCTTCGGGTTCCGGCAAGTCGACCCTGCTGAATATTCTCGGGTGTCTGGACCGACCGACATCCGGCAGCTATCACCTCGACGATACCGACGTATCGACCTTCGACGACGAACGCGCCAGCGACTTTCGTAACCGGCGCATCGGTTTCGTGTTCCAGTCGTTTCACCTGCTGCCACGTCTGACCGTGCTGGAGAATGTGCTGTTGCCGCGGCGCTTCCTGCGCACAGCAAAACCGGAACTGGAGGCGCGAGCGTACGCTTTGCTTGAGCGCATGGGTTTGAGTCAGCGCCTCCAACATCGACCTGAACAATTGTCCGGCGGGCAAATGCAACGGGTGGCGATTGCCCGTGCGCTGCTGATGCAACCGGCCTTGCTGCTGGCCGACGAACCAACCGGCAACCTGGATTCGAAGAGCGCGGCGGCCGTGATGGACCTGTTGCAGGAAGTGCATTCGCGCGGGCAGACGGTCGTGCTGGTAACACACGACAACGGCGTGGCGGCGAACGCGCAGCGCCGCATACACCTGCGCGACGGCAGGATAGAACTCGATGATGCGGGTTAGTTTCCTGGTGACGGCTCTACTGGCCTTGCCGTTGTGCGCCGGCGCGGTGGTTTTCAGCGGCCAGCTTCGCTCCGACAACGCACAAGCCATCCTGACGCCGCCGTCGAATTCCTCGCCCGTCGTGTTGCACTATTTCATTGCCGACGGCACCCGCGTCAAGCCCGGCCAGTTGGTGCTGAGTATCGACGCTGGTCAGGCGGCAAGCGATTTGCTGGACATCGACGCGAAGATTGCACAGGCGCGTACCAAGGCTGCCAAGGAAATCGCCAGCTTGCGCGTCAAGGCGGTCGAGGCCGAGCAGAAGCTGGTCCAGGCACAGGCGGCGCTGGATACCGCCAAGGTGGACGCGGCCATTCCCAGGCACCTGATTGCCGCTTTGGATTACGACAAGTACCAGGCCGAATTGAAACGCAGCCAGCATGATCTGGCGCTCAAGCAGCGTCAGCTCGACGATGCGCGGACCGCGGTCAGACGACGCGTCGCCGACGGCAAGCTTGAGCTGGAGAAACTTCAGGCACAACACGATTACGACCAGTCGCTGGTCGACACGGCGGTTGTGCGCGCGCATCAGACGGGCATCGTCGTGCACGGGTTCCAGAGCGTGTTCGGCAATGGTGGACGTTACGAGGAAGGCGCGTCGTCTTATCCGGGTCAGCTGGTAGGCGAGATCGTCGACAGGGGCAAGATGAGCGCGCGCGCCTGGGTGTTGGCGCCGGACAGGCCCGGCTTGAGGGTCGGGCAGACCATGTGCCTGGCCTTCGATGCGCTGCCGGGTCGTGCCGGTAGCGGCGTCATCACCGCTATCAGCGGCGTTCCGAGTGAGCGCAAGCAGTGGGGAGAAGGGCGCTATTTCGCGGTCGATCTGCGCGTCGAGGATGCCGCCGAAATGCCGCTACGGCCAAACATGAGCGTACGTATACAGACACCGCCGCCGGCAGGTTGCGATTCGACGGTCGCTGCGCCGATGGCAATGGCGCAACAACCGGTACAGGCCACGGGCGAAGTCTACGCGCGCAGCAGTGCGGCCGTCATGCCGCCGCAGATCAAGGGAATCTGGCAATTGAAAGTGACGCGGATGGCGACCGATGGCCAGTTGGTGAACAAAGGCGACCCGATCGTCTCATTCGACGGCGGCGATCTGATGAAGAAGCTGACTGCGAAACAAAGTGAGCTACAGGAAAAATTGCGGCAACAGGCAAAGCTGCGCCTGGAACTGGCGGTCAAGGCGAAAACCGAAACGGTGGCTGCGGCCAAAGCCGTCGCGGATGCCAGAAAGGCCGACCGCAAGGCCAGCGAGCCGGCCGATTATGTGCCGGGCGTTGAATACAAGAAACTGATCATCGAACGACGCAAGACCAGGCAGCTGGAAAAACTGGGCATCACACATGCGCAGGCAGAAGCCGCTGAACGCAAGGCCGAACAGGCCCAGGCGGATGCCGACGTGGCGCGCCTGCGAGCCGCCGTCGTTCGACTGCAATCCGCCGTGAACGAGTTGAGCATCAAGGCGCCGCGTGCCGGCATCTTCCTGCATGCCAGCGAGTGGAACGGCGACAAGATCGATGTCGGGTCGCAAATATGGCGCGGTCAATCGGTGGCGAGGATCCCGGATATGAAGACGCTGGCCGTGCGCGCCAGTCTGCCTGAGCGCGATGTCACGCGTGTGCATCGCGGCAATGTCGTTCGCATCAATCTGGCTGGCGGCTCCGGACAGATATTGACCGGCCATATCCGCGATATCGGCGTGGAGGTGCACAGCAAATCACGCGTACAGCCGGTGCCGGTGATTGATCTGGATGTGACCATCGATCCATCGGATGTCGCGCTCAAACCGGGACAACCGGTGAACGTGGAAATTCAAGCCCCGCCGCATGCGAAGGGAGTGCGATGAAGCGTTTCGTTCTGTTCGCAATGAGTGTGGTGCTGGCCGCTTGCTCGGGCACCAATCGCGATGCCGAAGTGCTCGAACAAGTCCGCGCCCGGCCCGTGACATTTTTCGTTCAAGCCGAAGGCGAGCTGCAATCTGCCCGCCCGACCATGTTGAGCGTGCCGGGTCAGCAATGGTCAAGGCGGCAGCTTGCCTGGATGCTGCCGGACGGCAGTCGGGTCAAGGCGGGCGAGGTGGTGGCCCGCTTCACCGCGCCGCAGAGCAGGCTGCAATTGTCCGACGCGTTGATCGACCTGCAGCGCAATGCCCTGACCCGCGTGGAAAAGCAGGCCGAGCTGGAAACGGACGAGGATGAGCTGCACGTGGACAAGTCCAAGGTGGCCGGCGATTTGGCGATCGCGCGCCGTTACGCACACGCCGGCGAAGAAGCCTTGCCGCGAGACAAGATCCTGGACGCGGTGCAGGACGAACATTTTCTCAACGTCAAAAGCGCTTTTCTGGACTGGCGCCAGCACACTGCCGCACAGCGTGGTAATGCCGAGCTGGCCCTGGTCGACGCCAAGCGCGCCACCAGCGAAATCGTCGTTAACCAGCGCAAACAGGATTTGAAGGCCCTGGAAATTCGCGCGCCACATGCCGGAATGCTGATTTTGCAGGCCAACTGGACCGGTCAGAAGCCGCGTATCGGCGCGTCGATGTGGGCCGGGAATGCCTTCGCCAGCCTGCCCGATACCGACAAACTCGATGTTGAGCTGCAGTTGCCGCAGGCACAGGCACAAAGCGTACAGGTGGGTCAGAAAGTCGAACTCGCGCCGCTTGGTGCGCCCAAGCAGGAGGTCGAGTCGAACATCACCTGGGTGGCAGCGGCGGCGGCCACGCGCAGTCGCGAATCGCCGGTCAAGTATCTGTCGATGAAGGCGAGCGTGCTGGCCGCAACCGCCCAGCGCTATGGCTGGGTTCCGGGACAGCGTTTTGTCGGGCACATCATCCTGCTGGCTTCGAAGCGTGCGATTACGGTACCGAATATCGCGATCGAAAGTGACGGCGACCATGCCAGCGTGAAGGTACGCGAAAACGGGCGCGACGTCAGGCGTCCGGTCAAACTGGGCGTGCGCGGACCGGCGCGGTCGCAAATCGTGGCGGGTTTGAAATCGGGAGAGCGCATCGTGATCGAAGCACCGGCGGACACGACATTGCCGGATTCCAGGCCAGCCGGGACGAACAAGGGCAAGGCCGCATCATGATTTCCGCGCAATGGCACGAAGCGATCGATGAATTGTGGCGCCGGCGTCTGCGTACGCTGTTGACGTTGCTCGGCCTGATATTCGGCGTGGGTGCAATCGTGGCCATGCTTGGTGTCGGCGAAGGCAGTCGGCGCGAGGCCTTGCGGCTGGTCGAAAGCCTTGGCCTGCACAATGTGATCGTCGAACACGTAAGCCAGGATTCGGATACGCTCAAGGAAACGCGTGCGCGCAGTCTTGGCCTCACCCTGGCCGATGCCCGCGCCGCCGCCAACGTGGTACCCGGCGCACGGAGCTACGCCGCCGAGAAACAGATACGCACTTACGCCGTGTTCAGCGACACGGGTTCCAGCGATGCGCAGGCAGTCGGCGTCAGCCCGAAGTACTTTGCCCTGACTTCACTGCACGCCGAGCGCGGCCGCCTGTTGAATGCACACGACAATGAAGATCTGGCCGCCGTCGTCGTTCTCGGCCATCAGGTCGCGCACGACCTGTTCACGAAAAGCGATCCTCTCGGCAAGCTGGTCAAGGTCAATCACGTGTGGCTGCGCGTGATCGGCGTGCTGGCCGACCGTGATTTGGGCAAGAACAATTTCGAAGGCGTGGCCTTGGGCGGGGAAAGCAACCGCCTCTTCCTGCCGCTGGCCAGTGCGCTGGTGCGGTTCAAGTTCCAGCCGCTGGAAGATCAGATCGACCGATTCGTACTGCGCATCGACGACCCGGCAAGGCTCGCCGGAGCGGCTCGCGTTCTCGATGCCGTGCTTGATCAGCGGCATGGAGGGGCCGCCGACTACCGCCTGATCGTGCCGCAACAGTTGTATCGGCAGAACCAGCAGACCCAGCGCATCTTCAGCATCGTCATGGGCGCGATTGCCGGGGTCAGTTTGCTGGTTGGCGGCATCGGCATCATGAACATCATGCTTGCCAACGTACTGGAGCGCCGGCGCGAGATCGGTCTGTTGCGAGCCATCGGCGCGCGCCGACACGACATCATCGTGCGCTTCCTGCGCGAAGCGGTGGTGATCTGCGTGACCGGCGCGCTACTGGGAATCGTCTTCGGTGGGGCGCTGGCTTACCTGATCGCTGCGTTCGCCGGCTGGAAGGTGGCCTGGTCGCCGATCCTCACGCTGGTCTCGGCCGGAATGTGCGCGCTGATCGGCATGGCCTTCGCCGTTTATCCGGCGCGTCAGGCCGCGGCGCTGGATCCGATCACCGCAATTCGCGCCGAGTAATTGCGGGCTTCAGCGGAGTTGCTTTTCGTACCGCCAGGCGTTGGTCCCGTCTTCGTAGTAGTCCACGCGTTGACCGATACGCTTGTAACCGGCGGTCTCGTACAGCGCGATCGCGGCGGGATTATCGATGCGCACCTCCAGACGCATTGATCGGCACTGGCGCGTCTTGGCACGCCGTTGGGCGGCCGCAAGCAGGGCGCGTCCCAGGCCGAGCCCGCGTGCCTCGGGCGCGATCACCAGCGAGTAGAGGCGCGCGACAAGGCTGTTGCGACGAAACAGCACGATAACGCTGCCGAGCGCACGCGGGCCGTCCCGCGCGATCAGTACGACGGCGTTATCGTTGCGCAGATGATGGCGAAACTGGCGGCGACGCATGCGATCGCCGCTGAACCCGAGTTGTTCGAGTTCGACCAGTGCGTCGAGGTTGGATTCGCGCGCGCGGTGGATGGCGATATGTTTCGATGCAGGCCGCATGGCGCTGCGAGTGTAGTCGCCGCCGGTGCCGCTCGGCAATGCGTTTGGCGCACCCCCTTGCGCGCGGTCGCGACTGTGCCAAACTGCGCGCGTCGGGTCGCCGAATCGTGCGCGACCAGCGTAAGATCGTCCTTGTTCGAGGTCGCATGAGCCGGCTCGTTATTGTTGTGGAAAAAGCGTCGGACTGGGGTTCGTATTACCCGTCCGACAACGTCGTTACGGCGATGGATTACCTGCGCGAACCGATCGGTGGCGACGAACGCACGCAGGTCATCAATTTGTGCCGCAGCTATCGTTATCTGGGCAGCGGTTATTACGTTTCGCTGCTGGCCGAAGCGCGTGGACACAAGGTCATCCCGTCGGTGCGCACGATCAACGATCTGCGCAAACGGGCGCTGTACAGCCTCGACGTCGAGGACCTGAATCAGAAGCTGACCAAATTCCTGCCTGCCGGCGGACGGGATACGACCGATTTCGGCATCCTCGTCTATTTCGGCGAAACCTCGTACACGAGTCTGCAGGATCTGGCGCGACAAGTGTTCGACGTGTTTCCGTGTCCGCTGTTGCGCATCGAATTCGAGCGCGATCGCGTGTGGCAGATCGGTGCGATCAAGCCTGTCGGATTCCAGAATCTGGACGACGCGCAGGAGGATGCATTCGCGCAGGCGCTGGACCGATTCTCTCGTCGTGTGTGGCGCAAGCCGCGCGCGCGCCGCGCGTTTCGTTTCGACCTGGCGATGTTGTGCAACGACGACGAGGACATGCCGCCGTCGGACAAGCGCGCGCTGAAAAGTTTCATTGCCGCCGGGCGCGAACTGGGTATCGATGTCGATCCGGTCGGCAAGGACGACTATTCTCATCTTGCCGAATACGACGGCTTGTTCATCCGCGAAACCACGGCTATCGACAACCATACTTATCGCTTCGCGCACAAGGCCGAGCGCGAAGGCATGGTGGTCATCGATGACCCGACCTCGATCCTGCGTTGCACCAACAAGATCTACCTGCACGATCTGCTGCAGTCGCGCAAGTTGCCAACGCCGCGTAGCGAAATTCTCTACCACAAGGATTTGCAGCAACTGCGCTCACTGCCGGAGCGATTGGGTTTGCCGGTCGTGTTGAAGATTCCGGATGGTTCGTTTTCACGCGGCGTGGTCAAGGTCGAAACCGTCGAGGCGCTGGAGAAAGCGGCCGCGGAACTTTTCCAGCATTCGGCATTGTTGATCGCCCAGGAATTCCTCTACACCGAATACGACTGGCGCGTCGGCGTACTCAATAACGAGGCGTTGTATGCGTGCCAGTACTTCATGTCGCGCGGGCATTGGCAGATCTACAACCACGGCGCGCGCGGGCGCGACAAGACCGGCGGGTTCAAGACCGTGCCGATCACCGAGGCGCCGGCGCAGATCGTCAAGCTGGCGCTGCGCGCCACGCGGCCGATCGGCAACGGTCTGTACGGCGTGGATCTGAAGCAATGCAGCGGCAATCGCAGCGTGGTCATCGAAGTCAACGACAACCCGTCGATCGACTCGGGCGTCGAGGATTTCGTACTCGGCAACGAACTCTACCTGGCGATAATGCGCGAGCTGCTCAAGCGCATGGAACAAAAGCGTTTGGGTAACGACGCGGCCCGCGGATAAGGTATGGGCATGTCATGATCCCGGCGCCTGCGCGGGTTATGCGATAATTGCGCACTAGCCGGTATCCCGGCTGCTTTCTGATACGCGCCCGTAGCTCAGCTGGATAGAGTAGTGGCTTCCGAAGCCATTGGTCGGGGGTTCGAATCCCTCCGGGCGCGCCATCCCGATGGCACGATGTGTCGATTGGTGGTGCCGGAATATCTTGTCACTTTTGGCACCAATTGCCGGGAAGCCCATTGACACAATTTGCTTGGAAATGTGTGACGAAGATGGCCAAGTCCCGGCCTCCTGAGGCTAGAGTGGTCCTATCCATCGCAGTACTGTCCGGGGAAAGTGCCAGACGATTTCGGCAAGTGTTTGATCAATTGTCAGAATTCGGCACTTTGCCGGTGTTGGTGATTTCAACTGTGTAGGCCTCAGGCTGGACGACCTCACCCGCAGGGCGTGTCGCCATGCACGAAGGCCAGTTTGTGTTGACGCAGCGCATGCGGCATCTGCCGATGTATACGTTTCGACGTCTCATCGCCAAGTACGACGGCGATCACTACGTGAAGTGCTTTACCTGTCCGGATCAGTTTCTGTGCATGGTCTTCACTCAGCCCAGCGGACGCGAGAGCCTGCGCGATATCGAGATCTGCCTGCGCGCGCACCAGGCCAAGCTTTGTCACCTGGGCATCCGCGGTCGCCTGGCGCGCAGCACCTTGGCCGACGCCAACGAGCAACGTGACTGGCGTATTTACGCCGAGTTTGCTCAGCGCCGGATCGCGGCCGCCCGACGACCGTATGTCAACGATTTACCGGCCACCACCATCAGCGCCTTGTGTCGCCATCGTTGGCAGATGGTCCGCACGGTGGCGGACCGCCAGGCCTGCGTTCATTGACATGGCTGACGGCCGGGTCTAGTCTCGCTCGCGGCGACCCGCCTCCGCAACGAAGCCCGGTCCGATGGTGCGATCGAAGCAGGATGATGCCCCGAATGCCGGGGCCGCCGTCGTCGCTGCGCTGGACGCGGAAGCCGAAGCGCGCGCGCGGCGCGAACGCGCCGAATCGCAGGCACGAGACCTGATCAGCGCGGCGCGGCGGCGTGCGCAGGAAATTTCGCAACATGCCGATGCAAGAATCCGGCGCGCGCAGATGCGCGTGGCCGCGTTGACCGCTGCCGATAGCGAGCGCATTCGCGCGGAAGGTGAGGCAGCATTGCGTGAGGTCGCCGCCAATCCCGCGGATTCGGCTGCCATTGCCGCCGCTGCAAGGCGCGTCGCCGATCTTGTGTTCGACACCGCGGGCGTTTCGCTACCGTCGGATCCGTCGCCGTAGCGGCGCAACGCCGATGAGCCGCGCCGTCGACGGAACCGACTATGCAGTAACGCGTCTGCACGCACGCTACGCACAATTGCTGTCGGCCGACGAATGGTCACGGCTGAGTCGGATCGAGCACTTCGCGGGGTTTGTCCAACAGGCGAGCGATACCGCATTGCGTACGTGGGTCGAGCATTTCGATCCGCGCATCGCTCCGCACCGGATCGAGACGATGCTGCGCGACGGCTTTCGGCAGCACGTCGCCGAAGTCGCCGCGTGGTTGCCGCGCCGGGAACGCGCTGCGGTCGCCTGGATCAATGCCCTGACGGCACTGCCCGAGCTGCGCCATCGCGCGGCCGACGGTATCGACTACGACTGGCTGCCGCCGGCTGCGACCGAGACCGCACTAGGCGCCGAGTCCGATGGCGCCGGGTTGGTGCAGAAATGGCTTCGACGCTGGCGCGCGCTGTGGCCACGCAACCTGTGCCGCGACGAGCGTCGCGGCTTGTCGCGTATCGCCGACGTTTGGGCGCAGGCCGCCCGGGAGTTGCACACGATTGGGTGCGGAACGGACGGTTCGCTGCAGCTGCCGCTGGAGATCGAAATGCGTCGTCAATTCCGGCGCCGGCGCGGATCACTGATCGGAGCGCACTGCTATCTCGGATTGCTGTGGTTGCAGGTCTCACGCCTGCGTGGCGCGCTGCTCAGGCGCCGCGTGTTCGCTGCGCAAGGAGGTCCGACTGAATGAGCCTGCGCATCCATGCCGCGCACTGGTTCGAGCTGCTGGTCCCGCGGCCGCAATTGCCGCAGGCGCTGGATTTGCTGGCGCGATCGGGGCAGGTGGAATTGGAAGCGCGCGCGCAGAGTGGATGGTCGCCGATAGAAGTCGATGCGTTGCGGCTGCTGCTGGAACAGGCGCGTCTGCTGCGCCAGCGCTTTGCGCCGATCTGGCCGGTGCCGCGTCCGGGTACGGAAACCGGCAACAGGCATCCCGCCGAGGTGCGCCTGCAGGCGGCGATCGATGCCCTGCAGGCCTGGCGCGAAGTCGCCGAAACTCATGTACAGGTGATCGAAGCGCTTGGCGCGGAGCGCCGTGAGTTGCGGCGCGTCACCGAATTTCTGAGTCTGCTCGGGGAGCACGACGAATTCAATTTCGGCGATCTCGCCCGGCCCGGTGCGCATATGTCCAGCGCGTTGCTGGTGCTCGCGCCGTCAACGACGTTGCCACGTGACTTCGCGCCGTTACTGATCAAGCAGGTGACTGCCGAGGATACGGTTTACGCGCTGGTGCTGGGGCCTATCGCGCAGACCGCCGCGTTGGCAGCCGCGGTCGGTGGACGCGAGGCGCGAGTGCTGCATCTGCCGCCGTGGCTGGAAGGGCAAGCACCGCAGGCGCTCGCGCAGGTTCGCGACCGCATCGGGACGATCGACGCGGACGTTGCCGAACAGCGCCGCCTGGTGGACACGCTTAGCAGGACACATCGCGTGGCCGAGGCACTGGGCGAACTGGATCAACTGCAATGGTTGGCTGGCCATCTGGCGGCGCTGGGCGCGAGCGAGCATCTGGTGCGTGTGACCGGCTGGACCCTGGCCGCGACACCGGACGCTTTGCTCGCACCCCTGCTGGCTGTCGGCATGGCCGCGGTTGCCGGCTTTTCCGCGCCACCGCCGGGCTATCGTGCGCCGACCCGGATCGACAACCCGGGTTGGGTGCGTTCGTTCGAACTGTTCGTCCGTCTCGCCGGTATTCCGGGCCGCGACGAA
The DNA here is from genome assembly GCA_963779795.1 of uncultured Pseudomonadota bacterium. Classification (GTDB taxonomy): domain Bacteria; phylum Pseudomonadota; class Gammaproteobacteria; order Xanthomonadales; family Rhodanobacteraceae; genus Rudaea. The sequence goes on from CAVZZK010000001.1 coordinate 157,572, forward strand.
CCCGATCCGAGCATGCTGGTTGCACTGATCGCGCCGCTGATGTTCGGCTACATGTTTGGCGACATCGGCCAGGGAGCCGTGCTGTGTGCGGCGGGCGTGTGGGCGCGCCGGCGCTGGCCTGCAGCTGCGATGCTGATTCCGGGAGGACTCGTCGCCATTGCTTTCGGCTGGTTGTTCGGCAGTGTTTTCGCGGTGCCGCACATCGTTGCCCCGGCCTGGATCGATCCGATCGACGAGCCGTTGACCGTACTCGCTGTGCCTTTGGGTTTCGGCGCCGCGTTGATTGTCCTGGGTCAATTGCTCAATGCGATTTCGCATGTATGGTCCGAACGGTTTTCCGAATGGCTGCGGGAGGAGGCCGGCCTGCTGCTCGTCTACCTCGGCGCCTGGGCGACCCTGGTTGCTCCCGGAGTCGGCGTTTCCGGCATGAGTGCAGGCGCGCTGTGGTTCGTGCTGGCTGCGTTGCATCACGCCGGATGGCGCAATTTGCCGGCGCGCCTGGGCGCGCTGTTCGAGCGCCTCATCCAACTGGCGGTGAATACGTTGTCGTTCATTCGCATCGGTGCGTTTGCATTGGCGCACGCCGGACTTGCACTCGCGGTGACCGCGCTGGCGACATCGTTTTCCTCGTGGTTGTTGCGATTGATCATATTCGCGTTGGGAAATGTGCTGATACTTGCCCTGGAGGGACTGGTGGTAGGCGTGCAGACGACGCGCTTGTTGCTGTTCGAGTTCTTTATCCGTTTCGTTCGCGGTGAGGGCCGTCCGTTTCGTCCGTTGCCGCCGCCCGCGTAAAGAGGAGGACATCGATGAATACACGCTATCGGACATGGCCGTTGACGATCATGCTTGCGCTGACCGTCGTATTGTTGGGTGGTGCGACCGTGGCGCTGTTGGCCCCGGGTGCGTTCGGCGCGGCTCCGCTCGGCGCCGCCGCCGGTGGTGCCGTGGACCCAAGTGTGATGCGCTGGGGCATGGCATCGGCTGCGATCGCCACCGGCCTGTCGTCGCTTGCCGCCGGTTACGCGGTGGCTGCCGTGGGTAGCGCCGGCATGGGCGCGCTGGCCGAGAAACCGGAATTGATGGGCCGGGTGCTGGTACTGGTCGGGTTGGCCGAGGGCATCGCCATTTACGGCCTGATCATTTCGATATTGATCCTGAACCGATTGCGCTGATCATGACTGACGTCGTTTTCGTCGGCGATGAGGTAACCGCGGCCGGGTACCGCCTGTGTGGTGCGCGCGTATCGACGCCGCCACTGCGGCAGGCAGCCGATGCCGTGCGCCGTGCGCTGCGCGAGACGCCGACGCTGGTGCTGGTCGGCGCCGAATATGCGGCCCGACTTCCGCCGACGGAACTTGACGCGGCACTGCTGGCGCAGCGACCGCCGCTGCTCGTCGTCGGGGACCTGTGCGAGCAGGTGGCGACACCCGACCTCGGCCTCGAAATCGCGCGCGTGCTCGGCCTGGCGAGTTTGCCGTGATCACCCGCGATCCCGGCCGGCAGGCATTGGATGAACTGCTCGCACACGTCGACGCCGAGTCGGCGCGCGAATGCGCGGCAATCCAGGACGAGGCCGCCAGCGTCGCCCGCGATCTGCTTGCCGACGCCCGCCATCAGGCGCGCCGCCGCGTTGGCGTGGCGCTAGCCGCTGAACGTGCCGAGTGGAAGGCTCATTGTGTTCGCGAACGCGCGGCAGCGGAAACACGCGTGCGCACGCAGCGGCAGGTGCTGGCACGGCGCGCGATGGAGCAAGGCTGGCGCATTCTGGAATCGGAGTTGGTCCGGCGCTGGCAGATTCCCGAGGGGCGCCGGCGATGGGCATGCGCTGCGCTGCGCACGGCGCGCGCATTCTTCATGGCCCGTTCCTGGCAGGCATATCACCCACCGCAGTGGACGCAGTCCGAGCGCGAAGTGGTGTTCGCGGAAGCAATTGGCGGCGACGACGTGGTGGTCGAGTGGCACGAAGATGCAGCGCTTGTGAGCGGCCTGCGTATCGAAGCAGACGGGGCGCAGCTCGATGCGACGCCGGCCGGTTTGACGGCCAGACGCGAGCAGGTCGAGGGACGGTTGCTGGCGGCGATCGGCGAATCGGCCCGGAGCGCCGGACCGACGTCGTGAGCGATACGGTGCGCACCGGCGACGAGACTCCGCTGCACATCGTGTCGCTGAGCGGACCGGTGGTTCGCGCCGAAGGCGAAACCCGGCTGCGGATTCACGAAGCCGTTACCGTGGGTAGGCGCCGCCTGCTCGGCGAAGTAGTGCGGATCGAGGGGCGTCGCATCACCGCGCAGGTGTACGAAGATTCGACCGGTTTGCAGCCGGGTGATCCGCTTTGGGGCACCGGCGCGCCGCTTTCCGTGCTGTTGGGACCGCACCTGCTGGGCGGCATATTCGATGGTCTGCTGCGCCCGCTCGGTGACCAAGCCGGGCATTTCGTCGAGCCCGGTGAGCGCGCGCCGCCGGAGTCGCCGCTGCACTTCGATCCGCAGCTGTGTATCGGTCAGGACGTGACCGGCGGTCAGGTGCTCGGCGTTGCGCGCGCGGGTGGTGACAATGGCGGGCGTGAGCAATCGATCCTGCTGTCGCCCGGCCTGGAAGGTCGCATACTGTCGATGGTAGCGGCAGGCGAGTATGCCGCAGACGCTACGATCTGCCGCCTGCGCGGCGCGCACGGCGAGGTTGCCGTCTCGATGACGCAGCGGTGGCCGGTGCGCACGCCGCGGCCGATCGCCCGGCGCCTGCCGGCGTCCGCGCCGCTGCTGACCGGTCAACGCATCATTGATGCCCTTTTCCCGGTCGCCCGCGGCAGCCGTGCGGCGATGCCCGGCGGGTTCGGTACCGGCAAGACGGTGTTGCAGCAAAGTATCGCCAAGTGGTGCGACGCCGACGTCATCGTCTACGTTGGGTGTGGCGAGCGCGGCAACGAAATGGCCGAAGTGCTGCACCAGTTTCCACGCCTCAGCGATCCGCGCAGCGGGCGCCCGTTGATCGAGCGTTCGGTGATCATCGCGAATACGTCGAACATGCCCGTCGCGGCGCGCGAGGCGAGCATATACACCGGAGTGACAGTTGCCGAATACTTTCGCGATCAGGGGTTGCACGTGGCGCTGATGGCCGATTCGACGAGTCGATGGGCCGAAGCATTGCGCGAGTTGTCCGGACGTCTCGGCGAACTCCCCGCCGAAGGCGGCTACCCGGCCTATCTGGGCACGCGCAAGGCGGAATTCTACGAGCGCGCCGCGCGGGTGACGACGCTGGCCGGGGCGGAGGGATCGGTCACGCTGATCGGTGCGGTGAGTCCGCCAGGCGGCGATTTCAGTGAACCGGTGACATTGCATACGCAGCGCAACGTGCGTTGCTTCTGGCCGCTCGACCGCGACCGCGCGCGGGCAAGGTTCTATCCGGCCATCCACCCGTTGCTCGCATATTCCGAGGATGCCGCCGATTTGAACGCCTGGTGGCGTGCACAGGGGCATCCCGAGCGCGCGCAGCAGCGGCGCCGGTTTTTGACCCTGCTCGACGAGCGTGCGCAACTCGAGCGCATGGCACGCATCGTCGGGCGCGATGCGCTGGCGCCGGCGCAACGGCTTACGCTGCTGTGTGCGGACCTGATCAACGACGGGTTCTTGCGCCAGTCGGCGATGTCGGCCGTCGACTGCTTCGCTTCGCCGCAGCGCCAGATCATGATGATGCGCCTGTTGAATCGGCTGTTCGATTGCGCCGAATCGGCATTGGCTGCGGGCGCAGACGTTGCAGCCATCGAACAGTTGCCGGTACTGCGTCGCGTGCGTCGCATGGGCGAGGAGATCGGCGACGACGCGTTGGAAAAGTTCGGTGCGTTGCAGAACGATTTCGAAGCCGCTCTGGCGGATCTGATCAACGTGCCGGCGGGCGCCGAGGTGCCGATCGCCCAAGCGGTCGAAAAGGAGCGCGGCGATGTTCGCTGACTTGACCGCGCATGCCACTGCGCTGCGTCTCGACGGGCCGTTGCTCAGTCTGCGGCGCAATGTGAAAGTCGGTCTGAACGATGCCGTCGAGGTACTTGGCGTGGACGGATACGCGCGGCGCGGACGCGTCGCCGCGCTGGACGAGGAGCGCATGCTGATCGAGGTACTGGAACCGACGTCCGGGCTGGATCTGGCCGGCACGCGGGTACGGTTTTTCGGCGAGCCGTTGCGGTTCGGTGTCGGATCCGGCCTGCTCGGCAGGATTTTCGATGGCGTCGGCCGCGCAATCGACGGCGGCCCCCCGTTGCCGGTCGCCAAGACCTGGCGCATTGATGGTTTGCCGATCAATCCGGCCGCGCGCGATCTGCCGCAGGCGTTTATCGAAACCGGGGTCAGCGCAATCGACCTGCTCAACAGTCTTGTGCGCGGGCAGAAGTTGCCGATGTTCTCCGGCGGCGGTCTACCGCACGGGCGTATCGCCATCGACATCACGCGCAACGCGCGCCTGCGCGGCGACGAGGCCGGTACGTTCGCGACCGTATTCGTCGGCATCGGGGTTGCGCAAACCGCTGCGGAACGGTTTCGACAGGCCATGGAGGAGAGCGGCGCCCTGGATCGGACCGTGATGTTTTTGAATCTGGCCAGTGACTCGAGCTTCCAGCGACTGCTTACGCCGCGATACGCGTTGACCGCGGCGGAATACCTCGCCTTCGAGGAAGGCCGCCACGTCTTGGTCGTGATGACCGACATGACCAATTATTGCGAGGCACTGCGCGAGGTTTCGGCCAGTCATGGCGAAGTACCGGGTCGCAAGGGCTATCCCGGCTACATGTATTCGGATCTCGCCACCCTGTATGAACGTGCCGGCCGCATCCGCGGGCTGCCGGGAACCTTGACCCAGCTGCCGCTGCTGACCATGCCGGGCGATGACATCACCCATCCGATTGCGGATCTGACCGGCTATATCACCGAGGGCCAGATCGTACTCGATCGCGAACTGGAGCGGAGCGGCATCAATCCGCCGATCGCGGTACTGCCTAGCCTGTCCAGGCTCATGGACCAGGGTACCGGCGCGGGTTTTACCGATCCGGATCATCCGGCGCTTGCGGCCCAGATCTATGCCGCTTATGCGCGTGCAAGTCAGGTTCGCACGCTCGCCAGCGTCGTCGGCACGGATGGTCTGGGCGAAGTCGATCGCCAATACCTGGCTTTCGGCGACGCGTTCGAACGGCAGCTGGTGCATCAGGCGCAAGCGCGCTCGCTGGAAGAAACCATGGCGATTGCCTGGGAATTGTTGCGCGGCCTGCCCATCGGCGAACTGTCGCGCCTCAGCGACGAGCAGATCGAACGGCATCTCGGCGCGGACGACACATCCCATGCCTGAGCGCATGCCCTCGCGCGCCGCGTTGCTGGAACTCAAGCGCGAACACGCGGTAATGGACCTGGGTTATCGGTTCCTGGACGAAAAACGCATTGCCCTGGCGCAGGCATTGATTCGTCTGCTGCGCGAGCATGCACTGGCAGGTCAAATCTTCGAGGACGCCCAGCGCGACGCCAGGCAGGCATTGGCCGCGGCAATCGAAGTGCATGGACTCGAAGGCGTGCAACTGTATCCGCCATCCAGCGTCGATTGGGCTGCCACCTGGCGCGAACATTCGTTTCTTGGCGTAGCGCTGGTCGAAACGACGATGGTCCAGGGCCAACGGGCGTCGGCGGCGGGCATCGCCTGTCTGGCGTCGGTGGAGGCTGAGCGTTGCGCGGAGGCGTTTGCGCGACTGTGCCGGCTCGCGGTGCCGCTGGCAGCGATGCAGGCCAACATGCGCCGGCTGGCGGAGGATTTTCGACGCACGCAGCGCCGCGTGCAGGCGCTGGAGCACGTCATTCTGCCGGACGTGCGTGCCGACGAGCGGCACATGGAAGTTCTGATCGAGGAACTGGAGCAGGAAGAGGCGATCCGGGTGCACCTTTTCGCGCCGGCGCGCGATGCGGAGCGGGCATCTTCGAGCAAGTCCGGAAGGTTCGGCGTTTCAACGGCAGCCAATGCCGGCCTGCTACGCTGAGCGCGTCCGGATTGGCCGTGTGCGGGATCAAACGCCGCGAGCGGCGATGCTCATGCGGCTTTTCGGTAGTTCGCCGGCTTCTTTGGTTGTTTCGACTTGTCGTGCAACGGATCGGATTTGCTTGTGTGTTTCGCCTGATCGGCAAAGCGTTCCTCACGCTGGCGCGTCGCGTTGTCGGCGATCAGCGCGTCGGGCATGCGCTGGCCGGCGCATGCATCGATCACCGGCAGCAGCAATTCCTGCTCGGCACCGGTGCCACGTGCCGAGGTCTTTAGATTCCCAGTCGTGAAAGCGCGACGGCGGCCAATAGCCCGGCGATGTACAACCAGCCGAAGCGTTTGTTGTGCAGCAGGCTGAAGCGGTGATACCAAAGCGGCCAGCCGATGTACCCGTCCGGCGGATTTGTCGGCCGATCGGCGGCAAGTACCTGAATGGCGCGCCAGGCTCTCGGCGCATTGAAAAAGACAACCAGCGCCGGCCACGGCAGCGCGTGCGCGACGACAGCGGTTGCAACCGCGATGTACATCGCCAGGATCAGGGTGATTTCGAACCATCGCGACAGGCGCGATCCGAGGATAACGGGCAGGGTACGAATGGCACGGGCGCCATCGAAATCGGCCTGGTCGATATGCTTGCCGACGAGTACGGTCATCACGCCCAGGCCATATGGAACGCTCGCTGCCAGGATGTGCGCCGAGAGCTGTCCGGTGATGGCCAGGTAGCCACCGCAGATCATCAGCGGACCCCAGACGATGAAACTGGCGATTTCTCCGAGCCCGATTTCCTTCAGGGAAACCGGTGTGGCATCGTAGAGGATGAGAAGCGCCATGCCGATCCCCGCATAGGCAAGCACCTGTCCACCCGCCCAGTGGAAGAAAAGCGCGCATATGACCAGATCGATCGCCAGAAGCACGATCAATGAAGCGAGAATCTGCTTTCGCGTAATCACGTTATCGGCAATCGGGTGCAGCGTGTAACGGCGCCGTGGCGAGTCGGGTGTATCGCGGCCTCGCCGGTAGTCGAAATAATCGTTGGAAAGATTGCTGACGGCGTGCAGCGATACGACCGCGAACAGCAACAGCATGAAACGCAGCGGATCGAAATGCCGGTCCAGCAATGCCAGCAGGCCAGCGATCATGGCGGCCTGAGCGGAAATCACCAGGATGATGGAGCGCGCCGAGAACAGGAAACGCGAGATGAAATCGCGTGGCGGATTGTCGCGCGGATAGAAACCCCGGAATGCCCTGTACCAGTCGCCGATCATGATTTCATCGCAGCCTTCACGTTCTGAAACAGTTGAATATTACGTTTTGTCGTCCGTCTGCTCACGAAATGACGATGCTGGTGGAGCGCCAATCGTCGGTCGAGAAAGATATGGTGATGCAGACTTGACTATCGTCAATCCAGGCGCAACGTGGAATGTGCAAACTTACAGTAGTTTCGATTCAAGAGGAAAACCATGCCCACCACCGAAACCGTCGTGGATTTCTACGTCGAGCCGTTGAATCAGGATGCATACACGGGCTGCGACTGGGGTGTATTCAAGCAGTCGTTGTCGTACCGTGTTGGCATCGACGACAATCCCGATGACGCAACGGCGCATGCGACCCGCATGGCAAGGTATCTGGTGAACTGCGGCCGCCAGGCGCAAATTCACGTACGTGGCCGTGCCGATGCTCCGTGGCATACGGTGTGGTGTTCATTGGATGCGATGCCGCGCTACCCGTTGCCAAACGGACCCCTGTAATCGGGGTGAGGCATGATCTGACGCGGCCGCGCGTTGTGCGTGGAGTCGCGCTCGGCATGCCAAGTACTCGTCTACCGGTGTGCGCTGACTTGATCGGAGCATCCCTAACGCAGCTCGATCAGGGCCAGGCCGTGGCTGGGCAACGTGATCGACAGCGTGTGGTTCTTGAGCACGACGTCGTCCGCTGCACCGAGTGTCGCCGCGTCGCGAAGCTTCCCATATTGCGCCATGGTGGGGTAACGCGGCGAACCCATCGCGATGTAGGTGGGGAGCGGATCCCCATGGTCAGCATCCACACGTGATACCAGCGCATGGGTGGCGGCGCTGTGCTTGAAATCCAGCGTGATGGTTTCAGGCTTGTTGTCATGTTGCTCCGGCGCCGCGTAATTCCAGATGGCCACGACCAGCGAGCCGTCGGCGTTGCGCGTGGCCAGCACGTCATCGGATTTGACCTCGATGCGTTGCATGCCCAGTCGATGCAGCAGCTTGAATGCATTGAATGACGGCTTCGGCACGCCGCCTTCGGCGAGCAGACCGTAACCGCCGTAAAACGGTTGCCTGATCGGTCCTTGTTCGTCGAACACATCGGAAAAGGTCCAGTAGGACATCATGTCGACCAGACCGTCGCACTGGCGGATGGTGTCGGCCAGCCACGGGCCCATGAACGGCGCATCGGTAATGTCCGTCCTGGTCATGTAGGTGGCGTTGTATTCGGTCCAGATCAGCGGCAGCTGCGGCAGTGCCGAGTCCTTGATCTGGTCATGTACCTTCTTCACGGCTGCGCAGACCATGCGGTTGCGCGCAATGAATACATTCTTGCCGAATACGTTTTTCGCCGTATCGTCGCCGTAGACGTGAGTCGAGACGAAATCGACCGGCACGTGGTTGTCGTGGCAATGCTTGATGAAGGCACCGGCCCATGCCGCCTGCGCCGTGGCCGGACCGCCGACGCGCAGTCTCGGGCTGACGGCCTTGATTGCGCGTGCGGTGTGATCGTACAGCGTCCAGTAGGTGGACTGCTTCGGCCTGCCGCCCCAGAAGTCCAGGTTCGGTTCGTTCCACACCTCGAAATACCATGACGCCACCTCATTGATGCCGTAACGGTCGATCAGGTGCCTTGCAAAGGCGGTGATCAGGGCGTCCCACTTGGGGTAATCCTTCGGCGGAGACGTGTTGGGATGGCCCCAGAAACTGTGCGGAATGGATTTGGCGGCCAGCGCGTCCGGCATGAAGCTCAATTCGACAAAAGGCTTGATGCCATTTTTCAGCAGGCCGTCGTAGATCTGGTCGACATAGGAAAAGTTGTAGACCGACCGGCCTTTGGCGTCGACGCTGTAAACGCCGTTTTCATCGTCGAGAATGCCGTGAAAACGCACGAAGGTGAAGCCGGTCGCCTTTTTTACGGTGCGCAGGTCGTCGCGGTAGTCCTCGCGCAAGGCAAGGAGCGCGCGGCCGGAGCCGAACATCTGTTCCCAGAAATGCGGGAATGCATGCGTGGGCGCATCGGCATCGACGACGACGCTGTCCGCGTGGGCCGGCGTGAGCACGGCGAGACCAGTCGACCCGGCAAGCAGGAACAGGCAGAGGACGATCGGCTGCATGGGCACCCCGGCGCGGTCGCGCAGCAGGAAACCATTATTGTGACATCTTCAAACCGCCGTCAGAAGATTCGGCGCGATGTTCCTGCTTGATCGAATCTGCGCAGTGCCGCGCACGCGCGGAGGATGACTAATGACCCCCTCGCCTGAATTGAAACCGTACTAACATTGAACGGATTGGTGGGCCGAATGCAGCCTGCGACAACTTGAAGGAGAAACAGGGTATGAACTCGGGAAGCAAAGCTTTCGTGTGGTTTTGCGCGATCATCGCTTCGACAGTCCTGGCTGCGAATGTGCAGGCACAGACGAGTCCCGCAAGCGGCCCGATCAGGGCCCTGATCCGCTATCCGACCGTGCACGGCGACACGATCGTCTTCGAAGCCGGCGGAAATTTGTGGAAAACGTCGTTTGCCGGAGGCACTGCCGTACAACTGACCTCCGACAGCGGATTCGACATGTATCCACACCTGTCGCCGGATGGTCGCTGGGTGGCGTTCACCGGCTGGTACCAGGGCAACACCGACGTCTACGTGATCCCGGCTGCCGGTGGGCCGGTAAGGCGCCTGACCTATCACTCGATCAATGCCAGGACGGGCAAGGACAAGATACGGCCTGTGTCCGACAATCGCGTCGTCGGCTGGACGCCGGACGGCAAGAACGTCGTGTTCCTGTCCCGGCGTTCCAGTTTCAATCCGCAGGTCGGTCATGCCTACAAGGTGCCGGTCGGCGGCGGCTTGCCGCAGATGCTGCCGCTGCCGTGGACCGGGCCGCTGTCGTTCGGTGCCAATGGTCACGAGGTGGCCTACAACAAGCTCAACCGGGTCTACCGCCCGTTCCACCGCAAACATTATTTCGGTGGCCAGGCCCAGGACATCTGGACATTCGACTTCGACACCGGCAAAAGCCGCCAGATAACGCACTGGAAGGGTGCAGACGTATGGCCGATGTGGCATGGCGACACGATCTACTTCACCTCGGACCGTGGGCCGCATGGCGTGCAGAACCTGTGGTCGTATTCCTTCAGCCGCAATCATTTCGATCAACTCACCCATTTCGATACGTATGACGTCGACTTCCCGACGCTCGGCGAAAACGGGATCGCCTTGTCCGATGGCGGTGAACTGTATGTTTATCGTTTCGACAACGACAAGCTGCAGAAAATCGATGTGCGCGTGCCGCTCGACGGTACCGGCTTGCAGCCGCACTGGGTCGACGCCGGCAAGCATGTCAGTGCTGCCGATGTTGCGCCGGACGGCAAGCTGGCGGTGTTTTCCGCGCGCGGCGCACTGTTTACCGTACCGGCAAAGTATGGAAGCACGCTGACCCTGACCAGCGACGCCGGTGCCGACGAACGCGATCCGGCCTGGTCGCCCAACGGCGAGCAGATTGCCTACATCCTGGCCAAGGGCGCGAGCAGCGAGATTGCTGTGCGCGGTGCGACCGGCGGTAAACCGCGTCTGCTCACGCACGACTCCAGGCTCAGCTACCAGGGTCCGCTGACTTGGAGCCCGGACGGCCATTGGGTCACCTACGGCGATTCCGATCAACAGCTTTGGCTGCAGAACGTCAAGTCGGGCAAGCGCTACCATGTCGCGACCGACTCGAGCAGCCGGCGTACGTTCGGTGATCTGGCCTGGTCGCCGGGCAGCGACTGGCTGGCCTTTTCCAAGGCGATGCCAAACCACAAGAGCGGGCTGTATCTGTATCACCTTTCCGATCATTCGCTGCATGCAATCAGCGCGGGTCAGTACGACGACTACGCGCCGGCGTTTTCCGGTGACGGCAAGTACCTGTTCTTCGCTTCGTCGCGCATCGTCAACCCGACATTTTCGGAATTCGATTTCGTCATGTCGGGTCTCGACTCCAACGGCCTGTACGCGGCAACCCTGTCGACGGACACGCCCTCGCCTATTGCGCCGCGCGAACCCAAGGCCGTTGGCAAGAAGCACGGCGAGCACGCGAACGGCAAGGATCACGGCGACAAGGACAAAAAGACGGGCGACAAGGACAAGCACGAGCACACCGGGCCGTTGCACATCGATCTGGATGGCCTGATGTCGCGTGCCGTGCAGTTGCCGGTACCCGCCACGCGGATTGGCCGCGTCGTCTCGGCCGACGGCGTGGTGTATTACGTGACCCGGCCACTGCAGGTGCTCGGCGGCAAGCTCGCGGATGCGGCGCCGCCGGTGCTGCGCGCCTACAGCTTGAAGAAGCGCAAGGATCTAACTCTGGACAAGGGCGTCAAGGGTCTGGCCCTTTCGGCTGATGGCTCGACGCTGTTCTACCAAGCCAAGGGCAAATGGGTGCTGCGTCCGGCCAAGTTCGCGAAAAAGGCCAAGGCCGAGACGCTCGACCTGGCGCACGTGCGCCGCTGGGTGGACCCGCGGGCCGAATGGGCGACGATCTTCGACGAAGCATGGCGAGACGTGCGCGATTACTTCCTCAATCCGGACCTGATCAAGCGGAACTGGGTCACGCTTGGTGATCGGTATCGTCGTTTGTTGCCGCTGGCCACCAACCGGGACGACGTGAACTGGCTGGTCGGCAACATGATCGGCTCGTTCGGTGAGAGCCACATGTATGTATTCGGTGGCGACCAGGGCTGGAAGAGTCCCGCCGCGGGTACCGCGGACCTGGGTGCTGATTTTTCCCTGGATCGTGCTACCGGACGTTACAAGATCGCACGCATTTACCGTGGCGACAACACGGTTCCCGGCTATCGCGCACCGCTGGCGCAGCCGGGCCTGAAAGTCGCACGGGGTGATTACGTGCTTGCCATCAACGGCCAGGATCTGAAAGCGCCGACGAATCCCTACGCTCTGCTTAACGGCACGTTCGGAACCACCGTGCACCTGCGCCTGGGCAACGATGCCGCGGGCAAGGGTGCGTGGACGATCAGCGTCGAGCCGGTCGCGAATGCAGCCAAGCTGCACATGCTTGCCTGGATTCGTCACAACCGCGACACGATCAGCAAGCTGTCAGGCGGCAAGATCGGCTACGTGTACCTGCAGGATATGGGCACAACGGGCATGCGCCAGTTCGTGCGCCAGTACTACGGACAGATGCGCAAGCAGGCGATCATATTCGACGATCGCTGGAACCTCGGCGGCTTCATCGATCCGATCCTGTTCGATCGCATTGCGCGCCCGCTCAACGGCATGTTCACCAATCGCCACGGCTGGGCCGAGCCAACGCCGAATGCGTTCCGCGGCTACATGGCGGCGTTGATCAACCGCGGTTCGGCATCCGACGGCGACATCTTTGCCTACATGTTCAAAGCCAATCACCTGGGTCCGACCATCGGCAGCCGCACCTGGGCGGGCGTTCGCGGCTATGACGGTCCGTTCGAACTGCTCGATGGTGGCCACCTAGTCGTCTCCGACGACGGTATGTACGGGACGAAGTCGCAGTGGATCGTGGAAAACGTCGGCGCAACGCCGGATGTCACGGTGCACGACGAAGCCGGCGACCTGAACCGCGGCCATGATGCGCAAATCGAAACTGCGGTGCGCCTGCTGATGGACAAGATCAAGGCGGCACCACGCAGCTATCCACCGCCACCGGCCTGGACACCGGCGTTCCCGCCGCAGCCGGCTTATCCGAAGTGCAGCGACAGCATGAACAGCGCGACCTGCGGCTGAGTTTCGATGGAGGCGGCGCAGGCGCGCCGTCTCCGCCAGGCCGGCTCAGATGGACACGTCGCCGGCGTCTTTCAGATAGGCGAAACCGCCGCGTTTGATGTACAACGTGCAGCCGGATTCCGTTTGCGGGCGATGCCGTGCGCCGGGCGGAAAACGCAGCCAGCAGCCGGCGCCATGCAATCCCGATTCGTCCTGAAACGCGCCATCGATAACATATAACTCGGCGCCTGCCGGATAGCTCAAAAACTCCAGTTCGGCATGCGGTTGCCAGCGCTGCAATTCGGTTTCGTCGGTAAACCCTGCTTGTCGGTACAGCAGCTTGTGCTCCACGCCGGCAATTTCACCGGCTTGCCAGTCAATCTGGTTTGTATCGATTGCCACGTGCTTGCGCTCGCGCCCGGGAAACTGGCGAAGTTTCACGAACAGCAGGCAGCCGGGTTCGGAGAACGGCGCGTGACGGAAACCTTCCGGATTGAGCAGATACGTGCCGGCCGGCCAGTCGCCGTGTTCGTCGGAGAATACCCCTCCGAGCACCAGGATTTCCTCGCCATCCGGGTGGTCGTGCGCCGGGAATTTCGACTGCGGTTCATAACGCACGACCGAAGTCACCTGCCCGGCTTCGGGCGGGCCGACCCGGTGCACGCGCTTTCGCCACACCGACCCACTCGGGCTCGATGTCCAGTTCATCCGGTTCGTATCCGCGCTGGCGGGAACCGACAGATTGCCATTGATGGATTCGTTCATGTCAAGTGCTGGCCACATGGGTTGCGGTTGAAAGCTTACTTGTTTTTGGCGGAGGGTCGAAGACGACGATCGCGATACGGGCCCCGCATGTCCCCACCGCCCCGGAGAATGCGCCTACAATCGACCCGTGGCATGCTCGTTGAACGAAGTCAGCGACGGGCAGGCTGCGGCGATCCGGCAAAGTGGCCGCCGCGCAACGGGCAATTCAAATGTGTACATTGTCCTTGCGAGCTTTTCGTGTCGGCCGGGGAGTTGGCGCTTGGGGGGAAAGGGACAATGATTTCACTATCCGACATGCCGATCGGCCGAAAACTGACATTCAGCCTGATGTCGGTGTGTCTCGTGGTTATCGTGCTCATGGAAGCAGCTTTCTTCTTGCATGAGTACGTTACCGTTCGGGCCATTACGCTCAGGCATCTGCATACGCTTGGGCTGATCACCGCCGCCGAATTCCGAACGCCGCTGCGACACGACGATCGTACCGAAATGCAGGCAATTCTGAATGCACTGCGAGGGAACAAGGACATCATCGCGGCGGCACTCTACGATCGCGGCCATCAAATCATCGCGCATTATCCGGCCGCTCTGCGGCAGGGGGATCTACCGTTGAAGCCCGGCCCGCCAGGTTATCGTCAAAGCGAAACCGGCTTGTCCGGATTTTCACCAATCATGTCAGGGAATGAATCGTTGGGTACGCTTTATCTGCGTCAGGATCCGGGACACGTGATGCGTAACTGGTTCTTGGCCTCGCTCCAGTCTGCGTTGCCGGCAATTGCCGTGATGCTCTTAATCGCTTATCTGCTGGCAAACAAGTTGCAGCAGCATATCTCCAGGCCGATCCTGAGTTTGGCCGAGACGGCGAGAGTCATCAGCGAAGACGAAGACTACTCGGTCCGTGCCAAACACAGCGGTCGTGACGAACTGGGTCTGCTTAGCGATGCTTTCAATCAAATGTTGGCACAGATCGAACGTCAAAACACGGTATTGCGACAAAACGAGTTGCAGTTAAAGACCATCATCGAGAATTTGAGCGAGGGTCTGATCGTATCCGACCTTTCGGCCAATGTGCTGGTATTCAACCGGGCTGCGTTGCAAATCTTCGGATACACCCATATCGAGGAAGTTCAACGCCCGCTGTTCGAGTTTACCGACGTATTCGAACTGTCCGACGAGCATGGCAAGGTCCTGCCGCTGGAGCACTGGCCACTTTCCAGGCTGTTGCGTGGCGAGTCCATCCAGAATCTGGAGGTCGGCGTGCGGCACCAAGTGCAGGGATGGAACAAAGTCGTCAATTTCGGCGGCGTACTTGTTCGCGATGTCGACGACGAACCCAGGCTTGCCGTTATCACAACGGCGGATATCACCGAACTCAAGCAGCACTACAACGCATTGCAGGATGCTCTGCGAGACATGGAACGCCGAGTCGCCGAGCGAACGGCAGAATTGCAGGAGGCCAAAGAGCTGGCCGAATCCAGCGATCGTTTGAAAACGGAGTTCCTGGGCAACATGAGCCACGAGTTGCGTACGCCGTTGAACGCGATAATCGGCTTTACGGGAACGCTTTTGATGAAATTGCCGGGGCCGCTTACCACCGAACAGGAGAAGCAGTTGATCGCGGTGCGCAGCAGTGCACGCCACCTGTTATCGTTGATCAACGATTTGCTCGACGTCGCCAAGATCGAATCGGGCAAGGCGGTAATGCATCCGGAATCAGTATCCTGCAATGAGGTTTTGACCGAGGTAGTCGCGACGCTGAGGCCCTTGGCCGAAGACAAGGGATTACACCTGACGCTGACATTGCCGCAAGAGGACATCTGTTTGTGCACCGATCGGCGCATGCTCAGCCAGATTGCCATCAATCTGGCCGGTAATGCGATAAAGTTCACCCATGCCGGCCAGGTCGATGTTGCCTTGACGCGTCGACAAGGTGAAACATCGATTCTGACCGAGTTACGCTTCACCGACACGGGATGCGGTATCAAGGCGCAGGACCAGAATCGTTTGTTCAAGCCGTTTTCTCAAATCGATGCGTCTTCTACCCGTCGACACGAGGGCACCGGACTGGGTTTGCATCTGTCGCGCAAATTGGCCGATTTGCTGGGTGCGCGAATTGCGTTGCGCAGCGAATATGGCAAGGGAAGCACGTTCATTCTTGAATTTCGGAGCTGATCCCGCGATGCACACGAATTTCTTCGACGACAATGCGGGCGGCTGGCCGGGGCCACGGGATGCGACCGGCGTGCACGTCGGCATCGGGCCTTGCTGTTGCGGCGATCCAAACCACAGGCCCGGGATCTGTTCCGAACGAGATGCGTCAGTTTCACGCGATGCCCGTCATCCGGCCGAGACTGGACAATCGTTCACGTTGTCCATCGGCTGCGCGATGAGGCCGGACGACGTCATGAACGCGTTAAAACCTGCGCGCGCCAAGAATCGGGGCCCAATCCGGCCCGATTCTCATACGGACACCAAAAGCCGGATTGAATGGGCCGTAAACCGCCATCAAGTCAATGCAATTACAGATTGCCTGATCGAGCAATTCGGAGCCGGACATGGCAACGATTCTTGCGGTTGACGACCGTGCGATCAATCGGGAATTTCTCGCCACCTTGCTCACGAGTGGTGGTCATACGGTGTTGCAGGCAGGCGATGGTGTTGAAGCGCTGGAGGTGATGCACGCGCAGCATCCGGATCTGGTGATCACCGACGTGCTGATGCCGAACATGGATGGGGTGGAGTTTGCCGACCGCGTTCATGAAAGCCCGGATATCGCGCATACGCCGATCATCTTTTATACCGCAACCTATCGCTTGCCGGAGGCCAAGGTGCTTGCGGCCTCATGCCACGTTTCCGGTGTGCTGGCCAAACCCGCTGAACCGCAGCTGATCCTGGCAACGGTCGCGCAAGCTCTGGGTGTTGAATCGCCTGCGGCATCCGAGGCGCTACCGGTTCCCGGGAGGCACGGTAGGCGGAACCGTTCGTTGCCGGACTATCTGCGCGAACGTATCGCGACTGCCTTCGCCGGACGAGACAGCGACGCCGCGGACGCGATGGCGGCCGAAGATACCGATCCGGATCAGCGTGCGTCTCATGCGTTGAATCTGCGCATGGCGGCATTGCTCGAATTCGATCTGGCGATGGCATCCGAACGCGATGCACAAACGCTGGTCGAATTGCTGTGTCGCGCTGCCCAGGACATCTTGTTGTGCAAATATGCCGCCGTGGTGATCTTCAACGACGATTTGCACACGGTCGGATATGCGGCAACCCAGGGGTTCGACGATGCGATGCGTGCCCGTTTCGAGACGATGGACCCGTCTGCCGGAATATTCAGCCGGGTCATGACCAGCGACAAGCCGTATCTGTTCGCGGAAGCGCAGGCTATTGCTGTACAGAAGGATTTGCCTGATGCGTTGGCGTCTGCAAGCACTTTGCTGATCGTTCCCATTCGCGGACGCGCGTCGCGATTGGCGCACGGCTGGCTGTACGTTGCCGACAAACGGGATGGTTCGTCGTTCAATGGCGAACAGGAACAGTTCGCACTGACGTTGACGACCCAGTTCTCGTTGACCTTCGGAAACCTTTTGCTGTACGACCAAATTCAGCAACACGCGGCCCGGCTGCAGCAGGAGATTGCCGAGCGCCAGCGTGCGCAGGAAGAGTTGGCCTATTCCGTAACCCACGACCAGACAACGGGTTTGCCGCGGTTTTCGCAAATCGAAAGTTTGCTCCAGGCGGCGGTGATGGATTCGATAGCGCATGCTGGTCGTGTCATGGTCTTTTACCTGGACATTGACCGGTTCCATGTGATCAACGAGACCCGCGGCCGTGATGTCGGCGATAGCGTATTGCGCAGCATCGCCGCGCGGCTCGCCGAATTGATTGGCGAGGGTGGACAGCTCTCGCACATGGCTGCCGACGAATTCGTACTTGTCGTCGTGGATACGGACGGCACCCAGGATCAGGTCGAGTTCGGGGAAATAGTTCGACGCAAGATTGAAGAACCAATCGTACTCGATGCCCAGAACGTGTACGTAACCTGCAGCATCGGTGCCAGTTGCTTTCCCGACAATGGAACAACGCCGCAGGAGCTTTTACGCCAAGCCGAAGCAGCGATGATGCGGGCCAAGCAGGAGGGTCGAAACGCGGTATACGCGTTTGACAACGAACACAAGAAAGAACTGGAGCAGCGGCGGTTGCTGGGGATGCATTTGCGCGACGCGATTCGGGAAGGTCAGTTCGTGCTGAATTTCCAGCCGCAGATCAGCGGACAGGACTGGCAGATACTCGGTTTCGAAGCATTGTTGCGTTGGCAGAGTCCGGTTCTTGGATGGATGTCTCCGGGCAGTTTCCTCGCGGTTGCGGAAGAGCTTGGTCTGGCAGTCGAAATCGGTCATATCGTGCTGAAATCGGCGTGTCGCCAGATCAAGGAATGGGTTGATGCGGGCGCAGAGGATTTCTGCATTTCCGTGAATATATCCAGCATCCAGCTGCAACGCCCGGATTTCGTCGACGAAATGCGAGCCATATTGACCGAGTTCAATGTGTCACCGACGCATCTGGAGCTGGAAGTAACCGAAAGCATGGTCATCGGTAATGTGCCACGGGTTATCGAGACCATGCGTGCCATGAAAACGTTGGGTATAAAAATTGCGCTCGATGATTTCGGTACCGGTTATTCCAGTTTGAATTATCTGCGCCAGTTTCCGATCGATACGCTGAAAATCGACCAGAGTTTTGTACACGACATCACGTCCGACGCCGGTGCCGCGGGTATCTGTCGCGCAATTATCACGCTTGGACATCAGCTTGGCCTGACCGTTATTGCCGAAGGGGTGGAAACGGCGGCACAGGTCGGATATCTGCGCCGCAACCAGTGCGACTGTTTTCAGGGCTACTATTTCAGCAAGCCGGTGACTGCAGCCCAGGCCTTTTCCTTGCTCGAACACCGCTACATGGAGCACGAAGGACTTGTGTCGCAGCCGGAGGAGGAGAAACACGGTCTATTGCTGCTGGATGATGAGGAGAACATTCTCAATGCGCTGAATCGTGCGTTACGACGCGGCGACTACCAGATATATACGGCGACCACGGCCGAACAGGCATTCGATATTCTGGCCCGCAACAACGTCGAAGTGATCATCTCCGATCAACGCATGCCGGGCATGAGCGGCACGGAGTTCCTGAGCAAGGTCAAGGAGATGTATCCGGACACATTGCGCATCATGCTCAGCGGTTACACGGATCTGGCAGCGGTTACCGAGGCAATCAATCGCGGCGCGATTTACAAGTTCCTGATCAAACCCTGGGATGACGAAGAACTGCGCATGCAGATTCGCGAGGCATTCCGCGTGTTCGAATCACGCGCGCACGAAGCCGCGCCGGCTGAAACCGAAACAAACGACAAACCGCAGGCTTAGGGGTGCCCTGATCTAGTAGCGCAACGATGAAATGTACACTGACAAGGGCGGCCCAAGCCTTTGATTCCAACAAAGACGGGTGATATCCACAAGGCGCGCAGTCCGTGCTTCGCGCCTTGCCAGGGCAACCAGCCTGGGCGGCGCCATGCAACCCGGGCTGCGGACCCTGTGGGCACCATGCTGCGCGTGCTGACTTGATCAGAGCATCCTTGGACAGCCATCGAACCGATGGCGTCGAGCCAAGCCGGTCATGCCCTGACCGGCTTACGGATCCACGTCGTCCAGCCCGTCCAGATAGATACCGCCATCCTCGCTGCGTCGAATCCGCGTAATGCCCGGGTTTTCGGCCTCCAGCCGTTCCAATTCGGCCTTTTGACGACTGAGGCCGGCTTCTTGTTTGCGGACCAGACCTGCCAGGCGCTGGTTATCGAGCACCAGCGCACGCGTGGCGAGCGCCTGCGTGACGGCGGATTTCAGTTCAAAGTCGTGCCAGGGTTTGCTGATGAAGCGCGATACCTGAACCTTGTTGATGGCGCGGATCAAGCCGTCGAGGTCGGCATATCCGCTGAGGATCAAGCGTGCGACATCCGGGTGTTGTCCGATGACCTGGACGAGAAAATCGATGCCGCTCATCTCCGGCATGCGATAGTCGGAAACGACCAGGTCCACCGGCGTCTCCTCGATATGATCCAAGGCCCGGGTCGCGGAAGTGAAGATGTCGACGTGCGGAGGTTCGCCATCCAGGTCATCGACCGGAATACTGGCGATCTCGCGGCGCAAGGCCGAGAGCACGTTGATTTCGTCGTCGACCAGAACAATTCGATACATGGCTATGATTCCTTTGTTGCCGCGCCGCGTCAGATTGTCGCGGTATCCGTTTCCGTGGCCCGATTTTGCGGCTGTTTCATTGGCAGATGGATGCGGAACGACGTGCCTTTGCCCGGTTCGCTGTTCACGTCGATCCGCCCCCCGTGTTTGCGCACGATACTGTAGGACAGCGACAGCCCCAGGCCAGTGCCCTGGCCAACCGGCTTGGTGGTGAAAAACGGATCGAAAATGCGACCGAGATTCTCCGCCGCGATACCCTTGCCGCTGTCGGCGATATCGACGAAGACGCCGTTCTCACTGTATCCGGTCGTGATGGTAATCGTGCCGCGTTCCTCGATGGAATGTCCGGCGTTGACCAGGATGTTCAGGAACACCTGATTCAACTGTGATGGCAGACATTCGATGGGCGGAATTTCGCCGTATTGCTTGTGGACCTCGCATTTGTATTTCAGATCGTTCCAGACGATGTTCAGCGTGCTGTCCAGCCCCTTGTGCAGGTCGGCCATGGCCCATTTCTCGGAAAAGCCGGCACGGGAGAAGTCGCGCAGATCCTCGACGATCTTGCGTACTCGATCGATGCCTTCACGCGACTCCGACAGCAACTGGGGCAAGTCGGTCATCAGAAACTGATAGTCGATGCTCTGCTTGAGTTCCTCGATTTCGCTCCAGCGCTTGGGACGTTGTGTACGCAGTTCGCGCAATGCGGCCTCGTAGGCTTCGTTCAGGCGGAACAAGCTGGCGATATATTCAGACAAGGTGCCAAGGTTGGAGTGGATGTAGCCGATCGGATTGTTGATCTCGTGCGCGACACCTGCGGCGAGTTGTCCGATCGAGGCGAGTTTGTCCGATTGCAACAACTGATCCTGCGCATCATGCAGGCGATGCAGCACGTGTTCGAGTTCGCGCTGGCGCTCTTCGAGGTCGGACGTTGCGGTGGCGTCGACATGCAGCGTATCGAACAGGACCAGAAAGCGGGCCGTCGGTGCGGACGCACAACTGAATGCGTAAAGAAGAATCTGTAAAGGCAGTTCGAGCCCATTTTCGTCACGGTAGACACGTTCCAGGCGATCAAGTCCGGTCACCGCCACTTCGTCTAGAATGGCGGCATCGAACCAGCCTTGCAATCGATCGGCGAGGTCGTCGGGATTGTCCACACCGAACAAACCCAGGGCAGCGGGGTTTGCGTGCACGATGGTGCCCTGGTCGGTCAATGTCAGGCCCGGCGCCGGCTGCGCGTCCAGGCGCCGTTGCGTGCTGGAGTAGCTGGTGTCGTCGGGATCTTGTTCGATGGACTGGTTCATCGGTTGATTGCTGACGGACTCTATCCGTATTCGGATGGTCCATTTTAGGCGCTCGAGTCCCGTGTGTCTTGAACGCTTGCCACGGGGCACGAGACAAGGCAACGTATTTTATTTACCTGCAATTCCCGAGCCAGTTTGATGCGCGGAACGCGTCAACAGAGCCATTTCGTCCCGCTTTCGTCCAAGGATGCGCTGACTTGATCGGAGCATCCCTAATTCGCGTTGTGAATGCCGCCTACCCAGGTTTCGATGACGCGAAAATCGTCGTCGAGCAAGACCGGGTCGGCACGGCAACTCCCGGCGATGGCGGCATGTACGTGATGGCCGTCGACGATAACACCACACCGGCTGTCGGCATCTTCCAGCGCGGCTCCCACCATGACCGGTTCGCGCGATTGCAGCGGCGGCATGGCATTGAACAGATGCGTAAATCCGCGCACACCGGCGACCAGTGCCGCGCGGGTCGTCGCGCGACAATGCGCCGACGATGGTTTTGCCGTCGATCAGTACCGCCAGGTTGTCGACCGGACCATCGTCGATGAGTACGCGGCCGTTGATTGGAGCGGTCACGCGCATACGATCTCCGTGACCTCGCGCAAAGGAGGCGGCGCCACATCCGGATTGAAGCCGCGTGCCGACGCCAACGCATCGGCAGCGCCGTAGAAACGCAGGATTTCGATCTGGGCGTACAGGTCTGACCGGCTTCATGCGTTTCGCGAAACATCAGGGCGTCGTTTGCTGGCACCGTCTCCGGGTATCGATTCGAATCATTTGGCGTACAGTTCGGCGACGAAGTCGTAGGCATCGCCGCGATACAGCGAGCGCGTGAATTCGACGACGCGACCATCGGCCAGCAAAGCGCGGCGCTCGATCGACAACGCCGGGCTGCCAGGGGACAGATGCAGCAAGCGCGCCTGTTCGGCGTCCAGGGCGACGGCGCGCAGGCGCTGCAATGCGCGCGCCGGCCGATAGCCAAGATTTTCCAGCGTGTCGTACAAGGATAATTCGACCAGTTCCGGATCCGGAACCAGATCCTGCGGTACGGCGGTATCTTCCAGCGCTAGCGGCTTGTCGCCGGCGAAGCGCAGGCGGCGCAGGCGGATCACGCGCGCGCCGGGAGACAGGTGCAGCGCCAGCGCTTCCTCGGGCGACACGTTGCCGACGCTGCGGTCCAGAAATGTCACGCGGGGCTTCAGCCCGCGTGCGCGCAGATCGTCTGTGAAGCCGGTCAGCCTGGAGAATGATTTGACGATGCGATCGGCAACGAAGGTACCCGCGCCGTGCCGCTGCGTGAGCATACCGTCGGCGACCAGCCCCGCGATGGCCTTGCGGACGGTGACGCGCGACAGCGACAGCATCGTGGCCAGATCGCGTTCGCTCGGCAGGGCATGCCCGGGCTCGACGTTGCCGCTTTCGATCAGCTTCTGCAGAGCGCGACGCAGCCGTACGTAGGCAAGACCGCGTTGTCCGCGATCCTGGCGACACAGGCGTCGATATTCGCGCAGTAATTCGGCTTGCATTTTATGACGATACCAATAAAATACCACTTAGGCAATCTGACCATTACATGGCACCAATTGCCGATGTGAAAGAGTTTTCTGGTACTTAATTGGTATTTATATTGGCCGTATAGGCAGATTGAGGTAAACGTGAGCGCGCAATTCCTACCCCTGGACATATTCGACCTGGTGATTTTCGGCGGTACCGGCGACCTGGCGCTGCGAAAATTGTTGCCGGCCTTGTTTCATCGCTACTGTGATGGACAGATTCCCGATCAGAGCCGGGTTATCGGTATCGCCCGCGACTCGCTTGGACAACAGGTGTACCGCGATCGCGTATGCGAGGCTTTGCAAAAAGTGTGGGCCGGGACAGGTATCGATCCTGCGATGCTGGAGGCGTTCCTGAACCTGATCAGCTATCAGCGGCTGGATGCCACTCGCGACGACGGTTGGGAGGAGCTCAAAACCACGCTGGAAGCCGGAGGCGACCGTATCCGCGTGTTTTATCTGGCCACCGGTACCAGCCTGTTCGTACCGGTATGCGAACGATTGCGCGAACTCGGTCTGGCCCCGAGTGACAACGTTCGCGTAGTTGTCGAGAAGCCGATCGGCAGCGACCTGCGCACCGCGGCGCAGATCAATGACGCGATCGGCCACACGTTTGCCGAGAACCAGACCTTCCGCATCGATCACTACCTGGGCAAGGAGACAGTGCAGAACCTGATCGCGCTGCGCTTCGGCAATGCCCTGTTCGAGCCGTTGTGGCGCGCCGAGCACATCGACCACGTGCAGATCACCGTCGCCGAAACCATCGGCGTGGAAGGCCGCGCGGCGTACTACACCAATGCCGGCGCGCTGCGCGACATGGTGCAGAACCACATGCTGCAACTGCTGTGCATGGTCGCGATGGAGCCGCCGGACTCGCTCGAGCCGGATGCGATCCGCGACGAAAAGCTGAAGGTACTGCGCGCGCTCAAGCCGATCGACGACGGCAACGCATCGCAGGTGAGCGTGCGCGGGCAGTATCGCGCCGGCGCCACGCCATCCGGGCCCGTGCCGGGTTATCTGGAGGAATCCGGTCGCGATGATCGGCGCACCGACACCTTCGTCGCGATCAAGGCCGAAATCGCCAATTGGCGCTGGGCCGGCGTACCATTCTACTTGCGCACCGGCAAACGCCTGGCCGAGCGCGTTTCGGAAATCGTCATCGCCTTTCGCGCCATCCCGCATTCGATTTTCGATGCTTCTTCCGGCCCGATTGCACCGAACAGGCTGGTGTTGCGTCTGCAGCCGGACGAAGGCGTCAAGTTGTGGTTGATGATCAAGTCGCCGGGGCCGGGCGGCTTGCGTCTGCGCCGCGTGCCGCTGGACATGAGCTTTGCCGAAACCTTTGGTGGCCGCTATTCCGACGCCTACGAGCGATTGCTGATGGATGTCGTGCGCGGCAATCCGACACTGTTCATGCGTCGCGACGAAGTGGAAGCGGCATGGCGCTGGATCGATCCGATCCTGGCCGCATGGGAGGCCAGCGACGACCTGCCCAAGCCCTACACGGCCGGCACCTGGGGGCCGAGTGCCGCAGTCGCGTTGATCGAGCGCGACGGCCGCACCTGGCACGAGGAAGAGATCTGAGATGCCGCTGAATATCGAGCTTGAGCAACACCGGTTTGTCGATGGCGTCGCATTGGCTGAGGCGCTGGCCACGGAATTGGCCGAACGCATCGGCGCGGCAATTGCCGAACGCGGGCGCGCGACGCTGGTGCTGCCCGGCGGCAATTCGCCACGGCGTTTCCTGACGCGCCTCGGTCAGTCGACGCTGGACTGGTCACGGGTTACGGTGACCCTGACTGACGAACGTCAGGTGGCGGCCGGGAACGCACGCTCCAACGCCCGACTGCTGCGTGAAACCCTGTTTCAGGGCGATGCATCATCCGCGATCTTCGTGCCGCTGTACGCCCAAACCGACGATGACCAGTTCGATTTCGAACGTGTCGAGGCGAATGTGGCGGCGTTGGCATTGCCATTCGATGCCGTCGTGCTGGGCATGGGCACGGACGGGCATTGCGCCTCGCTGTTTCCCGACGCGGATCGACTGGCCGAGGCCTTGCGTGCCGACCAGACCGAACGGGTATTGCCGATGCTTGCGCAAAGCGCCGGCGAACCGCGTGTCACGCTGACGCTGGCGGCGCTGGTCGATACGCGCGCGCTGTACCTGCACATCGAAGGCGAGGCCAAACGCAAGGTGCTCGACGGCATCCTTGGCGGCGCACGGGCGCCGGTTGCCAACGTGCTGAGTCATGCCAGGGCTTGCCCTCAGATTTTCTGGTGTCCCTGAGTCAGGCGACGCCCCATGGAGAATGTCATGAGTCTGAACCCCATCGTGGCCGAAGTGACGGCCCGCATCGTCGAGCGCAGTCGTGGTTCGCGCGGCAGCTATCTGGCACGAATCGACGCGGCGCGCGACAAGGGCCCGCATCGGCGGCGACTGTCCTGCGGTAATCTGGCGCATGGTTTCGCGGCCTGTGCGGCACTGGACAAGTCTTCACTGCGCGGTGGCACCGCGCCGAATATCGGTATCGTCACCGCCTACAACGACATGCTTTCGGCGCACCAACCCTATGAACGCTACCCGGAATTGATCCGCGAAGCCGCACGCAAAGCCGGCGCCACGGCGCAGGTCGCCGGTGGTGTCGCGGCGATGTGCGACGGCGTGACCCAGGGCCGTGGCGGCATGGAATTGTCGCTGTTCTCGCGCGATCTGATCGCAATGTCCGCGGCGGTGGCGTTGTCGCACGACATGTTCGATGCGGCGCTGTACCTGGGAATCTGCGACAAGATAGTGCCAGGCTTGTTGATCGCCGCGTTGAGTTTCGGCCATCTGCCGGCCATCTTCGTGCCGGCTGGGCCGATGCCCAGCGGCATCGGCAACAACGAGAAATCGCACGTGCGGCAACTGTTCGCCGAAGGCAAGGCAACGCGTGAGGAGTTGCTTGATGCCGAGGCGAAGTCGTATCACTCGCCTGGCACCTGCACGTTCTATGGCACCGCCAATTCGAACCAGATGCTGATGGAAATCATGGGCCTGCATCTGCCCGGCGCCAGTTTCGTCAATCCGAACACGCCGCTGCGAGATGCCCTGACGGTTGAGGCGGTGCAGCGCGCGGCTTCGATCACAGCGCTTGGCGAGGATTATCGTCCGCTGGGACGCATCGTCGACGAACGCACGATCGTCAACGGCATCATCGGCCTGCATGCGACCGGCGGCTCGACCAATCATCTGTTGCATCTGGTCGCCGTTGCGCGCGCGGCGGGCATCGATCTGCGCTGGGACGATTTCGCGGCGCTGTCCGGCGTGGTGCCGCTGCTGGCACGGGTGTATCCGAATGGCAGCGCTGACGTGAATCATTTCGAAGCGGCCGGCGGCATGGGGTTCCTGATCGCGCAACTGCTCGATGCCGGTCTGCTGCATGGCGATGTCCGAACCGTCGCCGGCGATGGTCTGGATGCCTACCGTACGCGCGTCAAACTCGGTTCGTCGGCAGAGCCGGTGCGTGAACCGGTTGCCGAACAATCGGCGGATTCATCCGTCCTGCGCGGTGTGGCTGAGCCGTTCCGCGCCGACGGCGGCCTGCGTGTGCTGGATGGCAATCTTGGTCACGCCACGATCAAGGTTTCGGCCGTGCCGGAGGATCGCTTCGTGGTTGAAGCACCGGCGATTGTGTTCGACGAACAGGAGCAGGTACAGGCTGCGTTCGAGCGCGGTGAGCTGGATCGCAACTTCGTCGCCGTGGTGCGTTTCCAGGGCCCGCGGGCCAACGGCATGCCGGAATTGCACAAACTCACGCCGGCCTTGAGCGTGCTGCAGAATCGCGGCTTTCTAGTGGCGCTGGTGACCGATGGACGCATGTCTGGCGCATCGGGCAAGGTGCCGGCGGCAATTCACGTCACGCCCGAAGCCGTTGCCGGCGGCGCCATCGGCCGCGTCCAGGACGGCGACGTGATCCGCGTGGATGCAAATGCCGGAATTCTCGAATTGAAGGTCGACGAAGCCACGCTGAGTGCGCGCGAACCGGCACCGGCCAATCTGCAGTCGCATCACTCCGGCTTGGGGCGCGAGCTGTTCGCCCACTTCCGCAACGTAGTCGGTTCGGCCGACCGCGGCGCGAGCGTCTTTGGGGAACCGGCATGAGCGCGGCGACGGAACCAGCCAGTCAGGACCAATTGGAACAGACGCTGCGCCTGGCGCCGGTAATCGCTGTCGTCGTCATTGACGCTATCGAGCACGCCGTGCCGTTGGCGCAAGCGCTGGTCGCCGGTGGCATCCCCGCGATCGAAGTGACCCTGCGCACACCGGTTGCTCTCGCTGCGATCGAAGCCATCGTCAAGGGCGTCGATGGCGCAGTGGCCGGTGCGGGCACGGTGTTGTCGGCCGACGATCTGCGTGCTGCGGAAAAGGCCGGCGCGCGATTTGCCGTGTCTCCCGGATCGACAGCAGCCTTGCTGGATGCGGCGGCCGATTCAAGCGTACCGATGTTGCCCGGCGCCTCATCGGCCAGCGAAGCGATGGCCTTGCGCGAGCGCGGTTATCGTTTGCAGAAATTCTTTCCGGCCGAAGCCGGCGGCGGGGTGGCATTTCTGCGCGCGCTCGGCGGGCCGTTGCCGGATATCCGTTTTTGTCCGACCGGCGGGGTGCGCGAGACCAATGCCGGCGATTACCTGGCCTTGCCGAATGTGCTCTGCGTTGGCGGTTCGTGGTTGAGTCCGGCCAAGCAGATGCACGCCGGTGACTGGCCGCAGATCACCGCGTTGGCGCGGGCTGCCTCGAAGCTGACCGTGAACCAGGTGTGACCTCTGAGTAGGTCGTTCATCCGGGGCAAACCCGAAAGACCGAAGGTGCGACCCGTCCAACCCGTTGAAAAATGACGATAGCCACCACGGCGTCAGCTACCACCGTCAAACCCCATCTGCCGCCAGGCCTCGAAAACCACGACGGCGACGGCATTGGACAGGTTCAGGCTGCGATTGTCGGGGCGCATGGGCACGCGCAGGCATTGGCCGGCGGGTAACGAATCGAGCAGGTCTTGCGGCAGGCCGCGCGTTTCCGGACCAAACACGACCGCGTCTTCGGCATCGAAGCGGGCCTCGGTATACAGCGTGCGCGATCGCGTCGACAGCGCGAACAGCCGTTTCGGCTGGACCGCAGTCGCAAAACTATCGAGGTCGTCATGGATCGTCATGCTCGCGTACTCGCGATAGTCGAGTCCGGCACGGCGCAGCTTGGCATGGTCCGTTTCGAAGCCGAGAGGACGAATCAGGTGCAGACGCGCGCCGGTGTTCGCGCACAGGCGAATCACGTTACCCGTATTGGGCGGTATTTCGGGCTGATACAGGACAACATGCAGCATGGGCTCAGGGCCGCGCTGAAACAGAGGCAGCGCAAACCGGCGTCAACGTTTCGTGGCGAGCGGCTTCGACGATCGCGTCGCCGGCAGGTTCCGGACGCTTATCAAAGTCAAGGCGCACTTTGTAATTCTTCAATTCCTTGTCGCGCACGTTGGATAATCCGGTGAAGCGCAGCAAACGCCGTGCCTTGCGCTCGTAACGTACATCAATATGTGGTGCCAGGAACGCGTACCAGGCGCCAAGTGACAGACGCAGGGCCAGTACGCGTGCGCTGGAAT
This sequence comes from uncultured Pseudomonadota bacterium, assembly GCA_963779795.1. Classification (GTDB taxonomy): domain Bacteria; phylum Pseudomonadota; class Gammaproteobacteria; order Xanthomonadales; family Rhodanobacteraceae; genus Rudaea. The sequence continues at coordinate 186,041 of CAVZZK010000001.1, forward strand.
CGCTATCCCGGCGTGCCAGTTTGAATGTATAGAATCTACGTTTGCTCGGCACCAGAAACGAAAAGCGCAAAGTGTCGCCTCGACTAAGCGCGTCCCAGTGCCGATGCACATAGACATCAAATCCGGCATCAATTACGCCATTCGCCGGCAGGACCAGGGGTGCGGACTGCTCGGCGCGCGCGGCCCCGCGCTTTACATACACGATGCGTTTTCCGTTTTGCGATCGCACGCCTTCGCGATAACCGCTACGCGCATCAAACATGTCAAAATCCGGCGCTTGGGCATTACCGTCTTCGCGTATGATCTTGCGTGCAAATGGGCGGCCGTCGGGGCAGCGGTAAAGTACCAGGCGTTGATGCGCGCCGCCGTCGTCGAACAGGAAATGCCATTCGCGGTACAGCAACCGGCCACTGTCCAGATCGTATGCATTGCCGCTGTAGGTTTGTGCCGCCGTCGCGCTACCGGCAATGAAGCCGGCCAATAACGCCGCTATGATGTTTGACTTCATTGAGTCTCAGCCATGCCAACGCTCCGGGTCAACGCCACCGAACTGTACTACGAATGTCGCGGGACCGGCCCGGCGCTGCTGATGATCCACGGGCTCGGCTCCAGCGCCGACGACTGGGCATTTCAATGGGACGACTTCAGCCAACATTTCCATTTGGTCATGCCTGATCTGCGCGGTTCCGGCCGCAGTGCGAAACCGCCTGGCGCGTATTCGATCACACAGTTTGCGACGGATTTGTGGGCATTGCTGGATGCCTTGCAAATCGATGAGGTCGGCATACTCGGCTTTTCACTGGGTGGCGCCGTGGCGCAGGAGATGGCCTTGTTGCGACCGCAGCGCACACGCGCGCTGGTGTTGTGCAATGCCTTGAGCAATTACCGCATGGATACCTGGCGCAAATGGTTTGAAGCGCACATGCAGATCGCACTGGTGCGGCTATTCGGGCTGCATCGCACGGCAAAGATGATCGCCGCACGCCTGTTTCCGCACGAGGAACAGGCACCAAAACGACAACGCGTCATCGACGTGATCGGCGCAAATCCGAAGGCCGCCTACCTGGCCAGCGTTCGTGCGCTGATCGGTTGGAGTGCGCTGGAACGCATATCAACATTGACCTGCCCGGTACTGATAATCGCCGCCGAACGTGATTACACGCCGCTGGCCGACAAGCGGCGCGAAGCCGACCAATTCGCCAACGCCCAGTTCGTCGTGATACGGGACTCGCGCCACGGCACGCCGTTCGATGCGACCGGGCAATTCAATGCCTGCGTGCTGCGCTTTCTGAGCTGTTTGCGGCCAGGAGTGCGCAAGCCGATGGAAGACCTCCGCAATGACAGCGCACCCGAACACGGCAAGCCACGCTCCGCGGGCTATGGCGACACCGGCACGTTCGAGGCCGCTTCCTCCCAGGGGGCAGGCGAAAAGCAAGGACCGTGACGCTATTGAATCGTCATGGGTCCACGGCCAGGCCTTACCAGGGAATCGATTCGCCGTTGCGATCCAGAAAACGTCCGGCGTCGGCCGGCTTTACGGCATCCAGTACCGACAACAACGCCGTGACCGACTCGGGAGGCGTCAAGGGTGCGGACGTCCCTCCCATGCTGGTGTTGACCCAGCCTGGATGCACGCAGAAAGCGGTCACGCCGAGCGGCGACATTGCGAAGGCCAGCTGACAGGTCGCCATGTTCAAGGCGGTTTTGCTGATACGGTAACTGGGTGTGCTGAAACTGCCGCAATCGTCGATCGAACCCACGCGCGAGGAGAGGTTCATGACCTTGGCATCGCGGCCTTTTTCGAGCAACGGCGTGAGTGCCTGGGCCAGTAGCATCGGGCCAATCACATTGCTCCGAAACGTGTCGGCCAGGGTACTCGCTTTGAGTGTGCCGAAGCGTTCGCCGGAAGGGAGTACGCCGGCGTTGTTGATCAGCACATCCAGCGCACCGGTCAACTCACCCAGTTTATCCGGCAGTGTCGTGATCGATGCCTCGTCGCTCAAATCCAGCGCCAGCACATGCATTCGATCCGGGTGCGATTGGCGCAGCTCGGACAGCGCCTGGGCCTCGTCCGGTTTGCGGCAGGCGGCGAACACATGATCGCCGCGCGCCAGCAATTGGCGGACAAATTCCAGCCCGAGTCCGCGGTTGGCTCCAGTGACAACTACTCGATGCATGGGCGCGCTCCCAAATCGGTGAGTTTAACGCACTGCCTTGAGCGTAACGACGCAATGGATCATGGGCTACATGCGGGAAGCCCCAACGGCGTGGTGATGCGTCGCAGGTTCAGGCTGGATGCGATAAAGCCCGTCGCACCAGCGCGCTTGGTATAGCTTGCGCTACCGGTACCGCAACCAAAGCGGACGTTGTCAAGCTCGCCCTGGACGGAGGGGTAGAAATCGTTGCTGTTGTAGTCCGCGCCGAAACTCGGCCCCAGACCCTGCGCCAATGGGCCACTGTAGCTGTCATCGCCATTGTTCTGCAGCACGCCGCTGAGCCACACCGGATGCCCGACCTGATTAAAGCCGAACCAGATCGTAGCAACGTATTGCGCATCGAGTTGTTCGAAGATGAAACCGCTACCGTAATAGGCCGGGTCGTACCAGGCGCCGCTGAATGCAGGATCCGGAGGCGGCGCGCCGTTCTGCGTGCCGCAGCCCAGATTCTGCAGGGAGGTCAGATGAAGAAGAGGGACTTGCAGCGAACCCCAGCCGGTCGGTCCGTCCCAGCGCATGGTGCCGGTGCTGCAATCATCAAAAACAATACCGATACGCCCCCAGTGCTGTCCGGTCAGATTACCATCCGAATCCAGCGACGGTCGCTCTACGTTGGCAAATTCGATGCCGTTGCCGATGATGTCGCCGACGCCGATCAGCCAGGTCTGCGTATCGCTGCTGCCGGCGGGCGGGTAGGTGAAGAAGTACATCAGCGCCTTGTTGCCCGGCAGGATTTCCAGCGAAATGCCCTCGCCACTGCGCTGCGGGTCGTACCACTGGCCGGTGTAACGTGCGCCCACATCCGGTGCGGTGACGGCTTCGCGTGGGCGGACCTGGCTGTCAAAGCTCGGCACGACGATATTCGGATCGTACCGACACGGTCCCGACTCTCCAGCGCCGACCGCCGCATTGCAGGCGGTTTGCAGATCGTTGACGCCTGGTTGCGGGCCGCCGGCGATCCACGCGTGCAGCGCCTCCCAGCCGGCCACGCCTTCGGCCGTGGAGAATCCGCAATGGCTGGGCGTGGATTCGTTGACCAGTGCGCTGGTCAGCTGCGCCGCCGGCAAAGTCTGGCGCAGGACATACTGGTTGGCGGGAATGACCAGCTGATCCTTGCTGGTCTGGATCGAAATCACCTTGGTGTCCGGTGAAATGTCGCCGCGAAAATCCGAGGCCCAGTGAAAATACAGCGACGCCAGCGGATCGCCCTGGATACGCGCGATATTGTCGTTGAGCGTGGGATCGCCATAATTGACGCCGATGTTGCTGAACGGGCTCAGGTCGTCGAGCTTGTCCGGCGCGCGCACCAGATCGCTCAATGCATAAGTCGCATAACCCATGTTGGTGACGAAGAATTTCTCGTCGGTGATGTGCACCAGGTCCATCAGTTGCGCCAGGCGGCGTTTCATCGCGTCGTTGCGCAGCCAGTTCGGTAGGTCCACCCCGGTGCACTGGTTCAACGGCACCAGGGTCTGCAGCAATTGCGCCTGGTTCTGAAGGTCCGAAAGGTTGTCCGGAATGTCGTCGAGGTTGTAGGCCCACGGGTACGGCGAATCGCCGGTGGGCAGATTGCCGGCGCCCTTGCACACGACGTCGTAGGCCAGGCGCAGATCAATCGCCACGTCCCATACGCGTGCACCGGCGGCCGGCGGGCAGGCTGCGTAGACGCCGCTGACTGGTGCGAAGCGCGAATCCTCGGCCAACTTCAGCGCGATCAACCCGCCCAGAGAGCCGCCGTAGGGAATGATCGAACCGGGCGTACCGACCAGTTGCTTGAACTTGTCCAGCAGTTGGGCGTTGTCGTCGGCCGCGGTGAACAGCGCCCAGCTGCGTTGCGAATAACTGGTTGCCGCGACGGCGTAACCTTCGCTCAGTTGCAGCGATTCGATCGGACCCAGGCTCGGGTTCGGGCCGGGCGGTTCGAAGCTCAGTCCGTGCTGGAACAAAACCAGCGGGTCGCCGTCCTTCCAGCCGTCGGGCACGGCGATGCGGTAATACGCACCCGCCACGGTCGATCCGCTGAAATCGCGCTCCGCATGGGCATTGCTGATCAGTAGCAGGGCCGCGGCAACGGCCAATATCCAGTTGCGCAACATGACGATCTCCAGTCTGCCTGGTGAAGGTAACTGCATACGGCTTAAGCAGGCGTAAATCACGGAATCCGGCCCGGGCATTGGCTACAATGGCCCGCCGATACGATGTGTGGCGGCTTATCGATGTCGCGACAAGGGGGTTGCTACGTGAACATGCCTTCAATCACCCGCGGTCGTGGGTTTGTAATCGCGACCCGCGGGCAGCGGAACAATTTCGCGCTGCGTGGTGGGCGGCGATGAAGGTTCTGGTGACCGGTGGAGGCGGTTTCCTCGGTTCCGCCATCTGCAAGCGCCTGGTCGATGCCGGGCACGGCGTGTGCAGCTTCAGCCGCAGCCGGCACGCCGGCCTGGAGCCATTGCCCGTGGAGCAACGGCTTGGTGATATCGCCAACCTGGAGTCGTTCGCCGCCGCGACAGAAGATGTCGAGGCAATCGTGCACAGCGCCGGCAACGTCGGTGCCTGGGGTCGGCTCGATGATTTCTACGAAGCCAACGTGCGCGGTACCGACGTGGTCCTGGCCGTGTGCGAGCTGCATCGCATCCGCAAACTGGTGTTCACCTCCAGCCCCAGTGTTGTGCAGAACGGCGCGGATCTGGAAGGCGTCAATGAATCGGCGCCCTATGCGACGCATTTCAGTTCCTATTACGCGCACACCAAGAAGCTGGCCGAGGAACGCGTGCTCGCGGCCAATGGTGAGGAACTGGCGACGGTGGCTTTGCGCCCGCATTTCATCTGGGGTCCCGGTGATCCGAATCTGCTGCCGCGCATTCTCGAGCTGGCGAGCAACGGCCATTTACGCCTGATTGGCGACAAGCCGAAGAAAATCGACACCACCTATATCGACAACGCCGCCGAAGCGCATCGGCTGGCGCTGGAAAAAATCGAGGTCGGTTCGCCGATCGCCGGCAAGATTTATTTCGTCAGCCAGGGCGAACCGATCACGCACGAAGCCCTGATCAACGCCTGGCTCAAGGCCGGTGGCTTTCCGCCGGAGACGCGGCGCATGTCGCCCGGCATGGCCCGGTTTTTGGGCGCGACGATGGAAACGCTGTACGCGGCGCTGCGCATCCGGCGCGAACCGCCATTGACGCGCTTCAAGGTCGAGCAGTTGTCGACCGCGCACTGGTTCAATATTGCCGCAGCAAGGCGCGATCTGGGTTATGCACCCAAAATCAGCACCTCCGAAGGCCTCGTACGCTTGTCCGAACATCTGGCACGCGAACGCATGCAGCGACGGCATTGAGCGGCCGGCACGGGAGGTCGCTTCCGGGCCCGCACGCCACTAGAATCGACAGGATGAATGTCGATGCCACCGCACGATACCCCGATCCAATGCGTGAACGCCTGGGCCGCGTGCTTGAAAGCGCGCTCAATCGGGCGCTGAAACTGGATGTCGAAACCCGCGATCGCCTGACTGCGTTGGAAGGCCGGCGCATCGGTGTGGAGTTGCGCGGCATGAATGTGGCGCTGGCAATCCGCGTCGACGACGGGCTCTTGCGCGTGGGTCCGCATTGGGATGCCGCACCCGACCTGAACCTGCGTGCCTGGCCCGGCAGCGTGTTGGCGATGTTGATGCGCCGCGACGAGGACGATGCGCCGGTCGGCAAGATCGAGATTTCCGGCGATGCGGAACTGGCGCGGCGCGTGGAAAAGCTCGCCGCTGGGTTCGCGCCGGATTTCGAAGAGGCATTTGCGCGCGCCTTCGGCGATGTGCTGGGCGTACCGATCGCGCGCGCGATCCGGCGCGCACTGGCTTGGAGCCGCGATTCGGCCAAGGCTTTCGCACGGAACACGGCCGAATACCTGCGCGAGGAGTCGCGCGACGTCGTTGCCCCAACCGAGATGGACGAATTCCTCGACGACGTTGATGAGCTGCGCGAACGCGCGGAACGCTTCGAAGCGCGCCTGCAGAATCTGGCGCGTCGTGCCGGCGGAGACGCGACTTGACCGCCTGGCGACAGTTGCCGCGCCTGCTCGGTATTGGCCTGACCCTGGTGCGCTACCGGCTCGACGAGCTGGTCGAAGCGACACACCTGTTCCGGCCCCTGAAGTGGTTGCGTCCGCTACTGCCGCGTCCGCGCGCCGACGTGGCCGAGTTGCCGCGTGCGGTGCGCCTGCGTCTGGCATTGATCGAGCAGGGACCGATCTTCGTCAAGTTCGGCCAGATCCTGTCGACGCGACGCGACCTGCTGCCGCCGGATGTCGCCGAGGAACTGGCCGAGTTGCAGGATCGCGTGCCGCCGTTCCCGGGAACCGATGCACGCAAGGCGATCGAGGCTTCGCTCGGAGCGCCGGTTGCCGAATTGTTCGAATTCTTCGACGAGACGCCACTGGCTTCGGCCTCGATCGCGCAGGTACATGCGGCGCGTTTGAAAGATGGCGGCGATGTCGTGGTCAAGGTATTGCGTCCCGACATCCACAAGCGCGTCGGCGCGGACATCGCCTTGCTGCGCGCGCTCGGCAAACTGGCGCAACGCTGGCATCCGGCCGCGGACAAGATTCGCCCGCGCGACATCGTCGCCGAAATCGAATCAACGCTCAGCAACGAACTGGATCTGCAGCGCGAAGGCGCCAGCGCCAGCCTGTTGCGACGCAATTTCACCAGCGGCGAAGACGTCATCGTGCCGGAGGTATTCTGGTCGCATTCGTCCAGCTCGGTATTGACGTTGCAGCGCGTGTACGGCATTCCCGTGGACGACCTGGAGGCGCTGGACGCCGCCGGTATCGATCGCGTTGCTCTGGCTGAAAAGGGCGTGCGCCTGTTCTACACGCAAGTGTTTCGTGACAATTTTTTCCACGCTGACGCACATCCGGGCAATATCTGGGTCGACGCGACGCAGCGGGAAAATCCGCGTTTCATCGCGCTGGATTTTGGCATCATGGGCTCGCTGCCCGAGCGCGACCAGTACTGGTTGGCCGAAAATTTCATGGCGTTGTTCGAACGCGATTACGCGCGCATTGCCGAATTGCACCTGGCCGCCGGCTGGATTCCCGCGCATGTGCGCGTCGACGAACTCGAAGCGGCCGTGCGTACCGTGTGCGAGCCGTACTTCAGCCGGCCACTTGCGCAGATTTCACTGGCCGAGATCGTGGTCAAGCTGTTCTCTGTGGCGCGTCGTTACGAGCTCACCCTGCAACCGCAACTGATCCTGTTGCAGAAAACCCTGTTGAACATCGAAGGCATCGGCCGCCTGCTGCATCCGCAGATCGATATCTGGGCCGTGGCCAAGCCGGTGTTGGCGAAAATCCTGCGTCGTCGCTACGGGCCATTGCGCCATTTGCGTGAGCTGCGCAAACGCCTGCCGGAATGGATCGCCGCCGCGCCGCAATTGCCGCCACTGATCCACGCGTTCCTGCAGAAGGCCGTGGCCGGAGACTTCGACACGCGCAGCCGTGAAGCAGCCAGCGCGCGGCACGCTGTCGAACTTCGCGCCGAAAATCGCCAGCAAGTGCTGATTGCGCTTGGTGTCAGCGGCACGCTCGGTGCTGCCGTGTTGTACGCGCTTGCCGGTACGGCCTTGCCCGCCGGAATCGCGCTGGTTTTCGGTATCGGCGCATTCGTTACCGCCTGGTGGCGGTCGCGCTGACAGGCACCGGCGTTTGCGCCTGCTAAAATCCGGGCGTTCGGGGAGGATGCCATGCCATCGTTCGATATCGTTTCAAAACTCGATTTGCACGAGCTGACCAATGCAGTCGATCAGGCCGATCGCGAGTTGGCCAACCGTTTCGATTTTCGCGGCACCGGTGCCGAATTCGATCGCGAAGGCGACAGCACCATCGTGCTCAAGGCGCAGGCTGAATTCCAGCTCCAGCAGATGCTCGACATCCTCAAGCAGCGCCTCGCAGGGCGCCACATCGATATCCGCTGCGCGGAAATTCACGAACCGGAAGTCAATGTCGCCAATGCACGCCAGAAGATCGAGCTGAAGCAGGGCATCGGCCAGGCGCTGGCCAAGGACATCGTCAGGCGGCTCAAGGATGCGCGCCTGAAGGTGCAGGCACAGATCCAGGGCGATCAGATACGCGTGACCGGCAAAAAGCGCGACGACCTGCAAGCGGCGATTGCACTGCTGCGCGCGGCCGAGCTGGCCATGCCCCTGCAATACGAAAACTTCCGCGACTGATCAGCCATGCTCCAGGTCGACGCGCGAATTCAGATTCCCGAGAGCGAGCTGATCGAGAGTTTCGTGCGCGCTTCGGGACCGGGCGGCCAGAACGTCAACAAGGTCGCTTCGGCCGTCGAATTGCGGTTCGATGTGGCCAATTCACCGAGCCTGACCGAAACATTGCGTTCGCGATTGCTGGCGCGCCGTGATCGCCGCCTCAGCGCCGACGGTGTGCTGGTCATCCAGGCGGCAAGGTTTCGCGATCAGGCGCGCAACCGCGAAGACGCGCGGCAGCGCCTGATCGTTCTCCTGCGTGCGGCGATGCAGGTCCCCAAAAAGCGTATCGCGACCAAGCCCACACGTGGATCGAAGGAACGTCGACTGTCGGCAAAGAAACGTCGCGGTGAACACAAGCGTGGCCGCGGAAAACACTGGAGCCTGGAGTGAACGCGGCACGATTCCCGGCGGTCCCGGCACAAATGCCGCGCTTGTCGCCGGCTTCGGGCGACAGGTTGTGCCGCTGGATTCTGGCGCGCTGCGGTTGGCGCATGGCCGGCGAATTCCCCGACGTGCCCAAGCTGGTCGTTATTGCCGCGCCGCATTCGAGCAACTGGGACGTGATCTGGGGTCTGCTGTTCAAGTTTGGTCTGCGTGCGGACGTGCGTTTTGTGGCCAAGCGCGAAGCCTTTTTCTGGCCGCTCGGTGCTTTGATGCATTGGTTCGGCGGAGTGCCGATCAACCGAAAGGCCGCGCGGGGCGTCGTCGGTGAGATGCGCGGCCTGTTCGAGGCAAGCGAACGCTGCTGGTTGGCCATTGCGCCGGAAGGTACACGCAAACCGGTCAAGGAATGGAAATCCGGTTTTTGGCGCATCGCCAAGGCAGCGCAGGTTCCAATTCTTCCGATCTATTTCAACTATCCGCGAAAAACCATCGGTCTGGGGCCGCTGTTCACGCCCAGCGACGACATGAACGCGGACATCGCGAAAATTCGCGACTTCTACCGACCATTTCGCGGCAAAAATCGTGGCGTGGATTGATCATGGACTTTGCTAGCCGCGCAAATTTTTCTCGACAGCGGAGCCATCAACCGCTGGTTGAGCGAAAAGCGATTGCTTGAAGGCAACAAATCCAATCGAGCGCTGATGTCAGCGCTCCGAATGACCCGATTCGTAGTAATCCCCGCGTGCGAAAAGTCCCGGTTTGACCAAGTCAATGAAGGCGCGCGCCTGCGGGCTCAGATATTTGCCCTTGCGCACCACCACGCCGTAGCTGCGTTGCGGGAAGAACTGGCGCATGTTGCGCACGGTCAGGCGTGTTTCGTCCTCGGGTTGGACGCAGATACCGGTGACGATGGAAATGCCCAGGCCCATGGCCACGTATTGCTTGATCACTTCCCAACCGCCGACTTCGATGGCCACGCGATATGGCACGCGCGCCTGCTGGAATACCAGTTCGACCAGTCGATAGGTGGTAAGCCGTTGCGGCGGCAGGATCAGGCCGTACGGCGATAGATCCTGCAGGGTGATCTCCTGTTTCCCGGCGAGCGGGTGGTCCAACGGCACGATCAGCATTGGATCGAACCAGTGCACCGGTTCGTAGGACAGGTCATGCGGTACGTCGAGCATCGAACCGACTGCAAAATCGACCTCATCCGAGCGCAGCTGGGCCAGCCCGTCCTTGCCGGTCACGTTGGCCAGTTGCAAGCGCACGTCTGGGTGGCGTTCGCGAAACTCGCGCACCAGCGGCGGCAGCAGATACTGGATCGTCGAGGCTCCCGCAGCGACGATAATCTCCCCGGCATCCATGCCCTGGCGCTGGGCACGGAACTGCTGGTCCAGTGATTCCAGGCCCTCCATCAGCGGCCGGGCCAGGTCGTAGAGCGCCTGGCCTTCCGGTGTCAGGGCTAGACGCGGGCGTGTTCGTTCCAGCAGATGCGCGTCCAGCTCCCTTTCAAGTGCCGAAACCTGCAGGCTGACCGACGATGGTGACAGGAACAGCGCCTCGGCGGCACGCGCGATGGTGCCGAACTGGACGGCATAACAAAACGCCCGCAATTGCTTGATTCGATTGCCTTTATAGTAAGCGCGGCCGGTGGTTTCGCGATCTGCTTGCGGGCGTTCATTGCGCGTCTTGCGAGACGTATGCTTGGCGCTGGCTGGTTTGCTCGGCATGCGTGGAATCTCGATCAGGAGACATTCATTTAATAATGTCAAACATCATGCTTAAAACATCTGGTTTGTCAAACATATTTCGAGCATGTTAGATTGCTGCTACGCAACATAACAGGAGCAGGCGACCCATGCCAGCGTTCCCGAGTTGCGGTTGGATAGCCAACAACTGGATGTAAACGGCAACATCAAACCACTAGAACCGAGGTGCTCCTCATGAAAACCACCCTGCCCACCACCGAACAGATCACGATGGACTGGAAGAACAATCCGCGCTGGAACGGCGTCACGCGTCCGTACAAGGCCGAAGACGTCGTGCGACTGCGCGGAACGGTACCGATCGAGTATTCGCTGGCGCGGCGCGGTGCGGAGAAACTGTGGAGCCACCTGCACAACGAGCCGTTCGTCAGCGCGCTCGGGGCACTTACCGGCAACCAGGCCATGCAACAGGTCAAGGCCGGTTTGAAAGCCATCTACCTGTCCGGCTGGCAGGTCGCCGCCGACGCCAACATTGCCGGCGAAATGTATCCGGACCAGTCGCTGTATCCGGCCAACTCCGTTCCGCAGGTGGTCAAGCGCATCAACAATGCCTTGTTGCGTGCCGACCAGTTGCAGCACGCCGAGGGCAACGACAGCATCGATTTCCTACAGCCGATCGTGGCCGATGCCGAAGCGGGCTTCGGCGGCGTGCTGAATGCATTCGAACTGATGAAAGGCATGATCGAGGCCGGAGCCGCTGGCGTTCATTTTGAAGATCAGCTTGCCAGTGCCAAGAAATGCGGCCACATGGGGGGCAAGGTGCTGGTGTCCACGCGCGAAGCGATCGACAAGCTGGTCGCCGCGCGCCTGGCGGCTGACGTCATGGGCGTGCCGACGCTGATCGTGGCGCGCACCGATGCCGAGGCCGCAGGCCTGCTGACTTCGGACATCGACGAAAACGATCGCGGGTTCATGACCGGTGAGCGCACCGCCGAAGGCTTCTACAAGACGCGCAACGGCCTCGACCAGGCCATCAGTCGCGGCGTCGCTTATGCGCCATATGCCGACCTCGTCTGGTGCGAGACCGGCAAGCCGGACCTGGAGTTCGCGCGCAAGTTCGCCCAAGCGATCCATGCGAAATATCCGGGCAAGCTGTTGGCCTACAACTGCTCGCCCAGCTTCAACTGGAAGCGCAACCTGGACGACGCCACCATCGCCAATTTCCAGCGCGAACTGGCCAAGATGGGTTATCGATTCCAGTTCATCACGCTGGCAGGGTTCCATGCCTTGAACTATTCGATGTTCAACCTGGCGCACGGCTACGCGCGCCGCCAGATGAGCGCGTTCGTGGAATTGCAGGAAGCCGAATTCGCGGCTGCCGACAAGGGCTTCACCGCGGTCAAGCACCAGCGCGAGGTCGGCACCGGCTATTTCGACACCGTCACGCAGACCATTCAGGGCGCACAGGCGGCCACCGTTGCGCTGAAGGGCTCCACCGAAGAGGCGCAATTCGAACCCGCCGACGTGGCCAGCGCCGCCTGAGCATTGGCCGGCGCCCCGGCCTCGGGCCGCCGGCATTCCGGATAGGGTGGGAGATGAAGCGCCGCCCGATATCCGCTACTATTCGGCGGAATAGGGAAGCAGGGGTACTTCATCGTGGCCGCGATATCTTCCGAGTCACCCGGAAGGGATACCTCGCCGGCCGTCAATCTGGCGCCGCGCGCGCGCGCGCCGCACATGCCGCGGCAATTGTCCGATGCCGAATTCGCCATGCTGCGACGGGCCGGCGCGAGCCGGCGCTGTGCCGCCGGCGAGCTGCTGTTTCGCAAGGGCGAAATCGGCGACAACATGTACGTCATCGAGACCGGCGAGGTGCGCATTGAATTCGGCGACGGACTGGCCAACAAGATTCTGGGCCCGCGCGAGTACTTCGGCGAACTCGCGCTGTTCATCGGCAATCATGCGCGCGTCGGCGGCGCGATCGCACATACCGCTTGCAATCTGCGCGTCATCGACTACCCGGCGTTCGATTACCTGTTGGAGAACGAACCGGGCCTGCTCGCACAATTCATGCGGCGCTCGTTCGCCTACCTGGTAGCCAGCGAACAACAATTGATTGCCAGTCTCAAGCGCCGCAACGAAGACTTGCTGGTCACGCTGGATTCGTTGCGCCAGACGCAAAGCGAGTTGTCCACCGCCAACCGGCTGGTGCGAACCGACGAGCTGACGGGTCTGACGAACCGCCGAGGTCTCTACGATTTCCTCGCGGATCTGGAGGATCATCGCGTCGCAGGCACGCAGCTCGCGCTACTGGTCGTCGATCTGGATCACTTCAAACGAATCAACGATGAATATGGGCACTTGGTCGGCGACGAAGTGTTGCGCGCCGTCGCCACCGAGATCACCAAAGTCACCACGATCTGCGATCTGGCCTGCCGTCTCGGCGGGGACGAATTCGCGCTGCTGTTACAACTGAGCCAGAAAAGCGACATCGAGCCGTTGGCAGCAGCCATCCTGGATGCCGTATCGCGGCTGCGTTTTCCGATCATGGAAGCGCTCAGCATTTCGGTCTGCATTGGTGCCAGCGTCTGCGCCGACGACACCGAATGGTCGGTTTGGTACAGCCAGGCCGACGCCGCCTTGTACCGCGCCAAGGGCGAAGGTATCGGAATTTGTCGGATCTACGAAAGCTGAAACGGTTGGCCTAATGCGCATTTGGGCGCAGAATCGGCCGCTTGAGCACACACAGGATGTGGCGCTCCGCCACGATTCCAGATGAGCGCGATACAGTCAAAATCGCCAATCACCGAAGAGCAGCTGACTCCGGCCCCGCTCCTGAGGACGCTTGCGGTTTGTGACCTGGTCGAGAGTACGGCGTTGATCGAACAGCTCGGCGAGCGCGGTGTCGCCGAAGTCATCCACCGGCTCGATCGCGAAGCCCGCGATCTCATCGCCAGCCACAATGGACGTGAAATCGACAAGACCGACGGTTTCCTGGTGCTATTCGAACGGCCGATTCAGGCAGTCGCCTGTGCGCTGGACTTCCAGCGCCTGCTTCGCCGCCTGGGCAGCGAAGAATTGTTGCCGCTCACGGCGCGGGTCGGAATCCATGTCGGCGACGTCGTCTTGTGGGAAAACAGCGCAGAGGACATTGAGCGCGGCGCGAAGCCACTTGAAGTCGAAGGTCTGGTAAAACCGGTCGCCGCCCGATTGATGAGCCTGGCACGGCCGGGGCAGATTCTGCTATCCGGCATGGCCCATCAACTTGCGCAACGCGCGGAGCAGGAGCTGCCCGGGAACCGCGACGTCCAGTGGCGAGAACACGGCCGCTACCTGTTCAAGGGAGTGGCGGAGGCACAGTATGTCTACGAAGTCGGCGAGACAGGAATCGCGCCATTCAAAACACCGCCCTACAGCAGCAAGGCGTACCGCGAAATCCCCTGGTGGCGCCGCCCGGCTGCGCTCGCCGTTCAAGCAGCGTTGCTGTTGACTGCGCTCGCAGTACCCGCATGGACATGGCTGCGCAGTCCGCCGGCGCTGGCATTTGCCCAACGCGACTGGGTCGTCGTCGGCGACCTGAAAAACCTGACCCGCGAAACCAGCTTCAACGACTCCTTGCAGACCGCTTTCCGACTCGGGCTGGAACAGTCCCGCTATGTCAACGTGCTGTCGGACCTGAAGGTCCGCGACACGCTGGCGTTGATGAAGCGGGATTCGAAATCCGCCAGGGTGGACCGCGCCATCGGCAGCGAAATCGCAATCCGCGACGGTGCACGCGCGCTGATCCTGCCAACCGTGGCGGAAGTCGGCGGCAAGGTACGCGTCTCCGCCGAGGTCATCGACCCGCGCACTCAGGCTACCGTATACACCGAATCGGCAGAGGGGCGCGGTGCGGATTCCGTGCTGCACCTGGTAGATATCATCGACCAGCAATTGCGCTTACGCCTTGGCGAGGCGCTGGCGTCGGTCCAGCAGCAATCAAGGCCGCTGGACCAGGCGGCGACAAGCAGTCTTGATGCGCTGAGGGCCTATTCGTTGGCAAATACTGCCTACGACGACGGACGATACAAGGACTCCGAAGAACTCTATCTAGAGGCAATCAAACTGGATCCGAAGTTTGGATTGGCACGTGTACATCTGGCGCGCACGCTGCTCGTGGAAGACAGGCAGAACGACGCTATTCAGATGCTCGACAGCGTGGACAGCACGCATTCGAATTTTGCGCCGAGAGACAGGATGTATTTCGAGGCAATGCGCGAAAGCGTTGAAGGCTCACAACGCGATGCGGTAGCCAAATGGCGCGCACTGGCGGCGTTGTACCCGGACTATTTCGTAGCACAAAGTTCTTACGCTTTCTACTCCCTTCAATTTGACAATCGGTTTGGAAAAAACGTCTTGGATGCGGCGAAACGCGGCGCGTCGACGAAGAACCCCCACTTGGCCCCGGATTTATGGTTGCTAGGTACTCTATATCTCGCCAACGAGCAGTACAAAGAATCCGAGCGCACATACGCAAAATTGCATCAAGTAAACAAAAAGCGCCATTTCTACACGGCGCTCCCTTATGCGGCCCAGCGCGATTTCAGCCAAGCGTATCGGGAGCTGCAGTTCGGCCACCCGAATCAAAGCACGGCACAAAAGGCAATCCGTTATATTCCGCTGATCGCGCTATCGTTTGACCAGGGCAATTACAAACAAGGTTGGGAAGTACTGAAGCAAGCCCGAAAAGATGCAGAAACGTACGCGACAAATTTCGAACTAACGTATCGCGCGATGGAAGTAGGGTTACGTACTGTCCTGGAACCGAAAGGCGCAAGCGCGAACGATCTGGATAATTACGCCAAGTTCGCCTTGGACACACTGCGTAAATCAAGCGGTACGTACGAGAGTGAAGTAGGCTTCTTGTCGCTGTACGGAGCGTATTTGGCTGCGCACGCGAGCAACCTCAAACTTGCGAACAGGTTGATCCGCGAAGTCAGTGCAAAAATGAAAATTGCCGACTACCCCATGCTGGGCAAGATGATGCTTCTCGCGAAAAGCCGGATTCTACTGGCGCATGGCAAGCCGGGGAACGCAATCAAGCTACTGAATATGTCCCTGGACGGCAGTGAGTTGTACTTGACACACGCCGTGCTGATGGATGCCTACTCGGCGGCAAATCAAAGCTCATCCGCGAATCAACAGGCTCGTTGGCTAAGTCGACATCGCGGGCGTGCCTATGCAGAGTACAACGTGCGAGCCACCTTGATGCCAATTAACGTAACAATATCGAATCTGGCGCAAAAGAAATTCGACCAACACCAAGCGACGAAATAACGAAAGTTGGAACAACCTGGCGGGATAGATGCGGCAACCCTGGATCGGGTCGACATCAAGAGCTTAACGAGGCACCAGGAATAATGAATTGAAGGGGGCTCGAGTCTTGTTCGTCCCTGAGTTTCCGGTACGCGTCCAGCATCGAACTCTTAGGCGCAAGTGGATGCGCGGTCAGGCAGAAATCGGACAGGGATTGGATATCCGTATCCGGTATGCCCATATGCTGCAGCGCCGCCCTCGGATCCTTTTCGTACATGTCCCGAAATGTGTCGCCCTCGGACAACCGTTTGAGCAGCTCCAGACCCTGTTCCTTGCTGATTTTACCGTCGGCCATGGAAACCCCCTTTTCAGATGCTACAAACCGGTGAAAGCATATACCTTTTCAGGTTTCGGCGCGACGCGGGGCGGATGTTCCGATCCATCTCGCAACCCCACATTTCACGCATGAAAATCCGCCGATGCCAAGCCGTGCTGATCGAGCCGCGCGAACGACTCGAATTCGATCTGCCGTTGCTCGCAGCCGGGGGAACCGGCTTGCATACCACGCTCGAATGGGTTGCGTTCGCTGCGCACCAGGATAGAGGAATCACCTTGAACGTAGAGGAAGTGGCAGTCCTCGGTGCGGTTTCGCCATCCGAATGGACGACGTACGCGGAACTGTGTGATGCGCATTCCTCATCGGTGATCGATGCCTTGCTGACGAAGCAATTGCTGATTGCCGATGAGGAATGCGACGCTGCGGCGCGCGATTGCGACGAGACGATTCGCGCGATGCATTGGCGCGGACTGGATGCTGTCGTGCATCGCCATTCGCGCTGGAGTGAAGTCGATTCAATCGAGGCGCAACGCCGTTTCGGCGAGGAAACCGGGCAGACGTTCCTGCAGCGGCTGGGCCCCCCGCCGCCGGAAGTGAGAGAACGATCCGCAGAACAGGATCGCATCGAACTCGACAGACCGTCGACCAGCGCGCTCGATGAGTTGCTGGCACGGCGCGTGACCTGCCGCAATTTCGACTCAACGCGCGAAGTTTCCACGGCGGATTTCAGTACGGCGCTGTTTCGTGCATTCGGCGCGCGTGCGGTGGACGAATACGCGCCGGATATTTTCCTGCTGAAAAAAGGCGCGCCGTCCGCGGGTGGCCTGCATCCGGTCGAAGCCTATCTGCTGGTGCAGCGCGTTGCCGGAATCGAACCGGGCTTGTATCACTATCATCCCGTCGGCCATGCGCTGGAGCCGATTCAGGCAATGCAAGGCGATGAACTACACAAGCTCGCGAAGTCGTGCCTCAGCGGCCAGCACTACTTCGCGCAGGCACATGCTGTCATCGCGCTCGCCGCGCGCTTCGGGCGCAACTTCTGGAAATATCGCAACCACGCCAAGGCGTATCGCGCCGTAATACTCGATGTCGGGCACCTGTCGCAGACGCTATACCTGACTGCGACGGAACTGGGCCTGGCCGCCTTCGTCACGGCCGGCATCAACGAACTGCAGATCGAGCACGCGTTTGGCCTGGATGCGATGATCGAAGGCCCGCTGGCGATGTGTGGTTTCGGTATCCGCGGACCTGAACGCCGCGACATCGAATTCGACCCCAACCACGCAGTTTGGCCCGAGGACTGAGTCAGCCGGCAAGCCAGTCGCGTGGCTTCAGGTAATCCGCCAGCCGCGCTTCATCCGAGCCCGCCGGCGGCGAGTAGGCGTATTCGAAGCGGACCAGGGGCGGCAGCGACATCAGGATCGATTCAGTGCGTCCGCCGGATTGCAGGCCGAACAACGTGCCGCGATCGTAGACCAGATTGAATTCGACATAACGGCCGCGCCGGTATAGCTGGAAGTCGCGTTCGCGGTCGCCATACGGCGTGTCCTTGCGTCTCACCACGATCGGTACATAGGCCGGCGTGAAAGCGTCGCCGACGGCGCGCTGGAACGCGAAGCAGCGTTCAAAATCCCATTCGTTCAGGTCGTCGAAGAACAAACCGCCAACGCCGCGGGTTTCGTTGCGGTGCTTCAGGTAAAAATATTCGTCGCACCACTTCTTGTACTTCGCATAGACGTCCTTGCCGAAAGGCGCGCAGGCATCGTGCGCGACCCGGTGCCAGTGTTCGATATCCTCGTCGAATGGATAAAACGGCGTCAGGTCGAAGCCACCGCCGAACCACCACACCGGATCCGCGCCGTCCTTGTGCGCTTCGAAAAAACGCACGTTGGCATGCGATGTCGGCACATACGGATTGCGTGGATGGATCACCAGCGACACGCCGAGCGCGGTCCAGGCGCGGCCGGCGAGTTCGGGTCGATGCGCCGTCGCTGCCGACGGCAGACTGGTGCCCTGTACCAGCGAATAGTTAACGCCGGCCTGTTCGAACACGGCGCCGTCGCGCAGCACGCGCGTACGTCCGCCACCGCCTTCGGCGCGGGACCAGGCATCTTCGTGGAACCGCGTTCTGTGGTCGACGGATTCGAGCGCAGCGCAGACGCGATCCTGCAGATCGCACAAATAGGTTTCGACAAACTGAACGTGTTCGCTGAAAGACATGGTATGGCCTTTGCCTGTTTCACATGCCGGCACGGTTGCCGTTCATGAATGGTAGCAGCCTGTGGATTGAGCGCCTGCGCGAACTTATACTGCCGCGACCATACTAGTTGTGTCTGATCGTTTGCCCTCCTGCATCTCACCGCTTGCCATCACCGCCTGTACCGTCACCTGCGCCGTCGGCCGCGGCATGAATGCGTTCGCCCGCGCCTTGCGTGATCGGCGCAGCGGACTGGTGCGCAACCGCATTGGAGATGAGCCGCTTCCATGCTGGGTCGGTCGCGTGGACGGCCTTGAAGACGCCGCGTTGCCGAATGAACTGGCAATGCGTGAATCGCGCAACAATCGGCTGGCCTGGCTGGCATTGAATCAGGACGGTTTCATCGAAGCGGCGCAAGCGCTGTGCGAACGTATCGGTGCTGCGCGAGTAGCGCTGGTGCTGGGTACGTCGACATCGAGCATCGACCAGACCGAACGCGCTTATCGTGAGCTCGACGCCGATGGCCGGTTTCCTGCGAATCAACGTGCCAGCCGCGTGCATCAGATGCATGCGCTCGGTGGCTTCGTGCAAAGCGTGCTGGGGACGAGCGGCCCGTGCCTGACCATTTCCACTGCGTGTTCGTCCAGCGCCAAGGTGTTCGCCAGCGCCGCGCGCCTGTTGCAGGCCGGCATGGCCGATGCGGCGATCGTCGGTGGTGCCGATACGCTGTGCGGCAGCGTGATATACGGTTTCAATTCGCTCGGACTGGTTTCAACCCAACCGTGCCGGCCGTTCGACGTGGCGCGCAGCGGTTTGTCACTCGGTGAAGCGGCCGGTTTTGCGATGCTGGAAAAGATGCCGTTGCGCACGCCTCGTGCCTGGTTGGCGGGTTACGGTGAGTCGGCCGACGCGCATCACATGTCGTCGCCGCATCCGCAGGGACTTGGCGCGCAGATGGCGATGGATGACGCGCTCGACCGTGCCGGCGTGAAGGCCGAGGCTGTCGATTACATCAATCTGCATGGGACGGCCAGCGTGCAAAACGACGAGGTCGAAGCGGCCCTGATAGCGCGCCGGTTCCCGGCCACGACCCTGGCCAGCTCGACCAAGGGCTGGACCGGACACACTCTCGGTGCGGCAGGCATCGTCGAAATCGCCGCTACCCTGCTTGCCATCGAACGCGGTTTCGTGCCCGGCACGTTGAATGCCGAAAAGCTGGACCCGGCTTGCGGGCCGCAGATCCGGATCGAGAGCAGCGAACGGCCGGTGCGTGTAGCGATGTCGAATTCGTTCGGTTTCGGCGGCAACAACTGCAGCGTGCTGCTGACGGCGCAGCGCCCTTGAGCACGATGATCGATATCGCCATCGAAGGCGTTGGTGCGTGGTCGCCGGCATGGGGGAACTGGAACGATGCGCGCGACGCCCTGGCCGGCAACGCGGCGCAAACGCAGCCGGCCGGCAAGCCGTCGCCGGCGATCCTGTCACCGAATGAGCGTCGCCGTGTGCCGGAGGCGGTGCGCCTGGCGCTTGCCGTTGCCGAACAGGCATGCGCGATGGCCGGGCGCGAGCCGAAAGACCTGCCGAACCTGTTCGCCTCGAGCTACGGCGATCTGCAGATCAATGATTACCTGTGCGCGACGCTGGCCGAAAACCCGCTGGATATTTCACCGACGCGCTTCCACAACTCGGTTCACAACGCACCCGCCGGCTACTGGGCGATCACCGCCGGCTGCATGTGCAACTCGACCGCGATCAGCGCTGGAGAACACACCTTCGGCGCCGGTTTGCTCGAGGCAGCATTGCAGGCCAGCGACATGAACATGCCGGTGCTGTACGTCGTCAGCGACATCGCCGCGACCGGCCCGCTGGCCGACGTGGTGGCGAGCCGCGAGGCGTTCGGGGCGGCGTTCGTGTTCGCGCCGGCCCGTTTCGGCACGACTTGTGTTGCGCGGGCCGGGCTTACGCTTGCGTCCGCCGCGGCGCTGCCTCAGGCTAGGCCGAATGACAATCCAGCCGCCGATGCCTTGCCGTTGTTGTGTGCGTTGGCGTCTGCCGAAACCGCAAACCTGACGCTGGCCGCCGGGCCGCGTCTGTTCATCGAAATGGAGATGCGATTTGACTGAAGCGAAAGCTGCTGCCGCGATCGATGCGGTGGTCGTGATACCGGCGTTGAACGAAGAACGCGCGATTCGCTCGGTCGTGCAGGATGCGTTGGGGCAGTGCGCGAAGGTGATCGTCGTCGACGATGGTTCTTCCGACGGCACCCGCGCCGCAATTGCCGATCTGCCGGTCGAATGCATCCGCCATGAGCAACCGCAGGGCAAGGCCAGTGCCTTGTTCGATGGCTTTCGTCGCGCGCTGGAACTGGGTTGCGACGGCGTTCTGAGCATGGACGGCGACGGCCAACATGCCGCATCCGACCTGCCGCGCCTGCTCGCAGCCGCCGCGCGCTATCCGGATCACATTATCCTCGGCGCGCGCCTGCTCGATCGGGGCAACACGCCGGGCAAGAACCGCTTCGGCAATCGCCAGGCCGATTTCTGGGTGTCCTGGGCCTGCGGGCAGCGCATCGTCGATAGCCAGAGTGGCCAGCGTTACTACCCGCGCAAGGTCATCGAACTGGCGCTGACTCTGCTGCACGGGGGTTTCGTCTTCGAAAGCGAAATCCTGATCGAAGCTGCGCAACGTGGGATCCGTACCGTATCCGTACCGATTCAGGCACGTTACGACGACGACCGGCGCGCCAGTCACTTCAAACCATTCCGCGACGTCACGTCGATCTCCGGCATGATTGCCTGGCGGCTGATCCGTGGCGGGTTCATGCCCGGCAATCTGTGGCGCTCGCAGACTGTACCGCCGATGGTAGTCGATTCTGTTTAGTTGGGTCTAAGGCCCGGTTTGGCGAGTCGTTGGACGGCAACGTCCGATCGCCTTTTCGTGGCGATGAGCTGCCAAGAGCAAAGCCTCCACCCGGCCTTGGTGAACAGGCGAGTTTATAGAAGCAAAAGCTTTCACTCAGTCTTTGGCTGAGCGAAAGCTTTGCTTACGAAAGTGTGCTGACCTCGGTCAGCAAGAGCGTCATCCGATCAGGAAAGAGCGCGGATACTCGGCTTTCTGCTCGCGCGCGAGCAGTTCCTGTACGGCTTCGGTCGGCGTGACTTCGCCGCGCAACACGCGTTGCACGCCGGTGCAGATGGCCAGATCCAGCTGATATTTGTCGGCCAGGCGCATGACGGTGTCGGCGGTTTCGATGCTTTCCACCACCTGACCGATTTCAGCCACCGCCTGCTTCAGCGGAACGCCACGACCAAGGGCGAGGCCGAGCCGCCGGTTGCGCGACAGGTCGCCGGTACAGGTCAGGGCCAGATCGCCCAGGCCCGCCAGTCCCATCAGGGTTTCGGCGCGCGCGCCGAGCTTGGCTCCCACCCGCAGCATTTCGTTCAAGCCACGCGTGATAAGGCCGGCGCGGGCGTTGAGTCCGAAACCCATGCCGTCGGAGACGCCGGTGGCCACAGCCAGGACGTTCTTCATCGCACCGCCGAGCTCGGCGCCGACCATGTCGGAGCCTGTGTAGGCGCGAAATCGCGGGCTGTGGACAAGGTCGGCGATGCGTTGGGCGAATGCCGGATCGGCTGAGTGCACGGTCAGCGCCGTCGGCAGGTCTTCTGCGACTTCCCTGGCGAATGACGGGCCGGTCAGGATCGCGGCGGGAACGTCGGGCAGGCGCTCGGCGACGAGTTCGTGCAGAAAACGCCCGGAAGCCAGATCAAAACCCTTGGTCGCCCAGAACAAGCCGGCGTGTTTCGGAAAGATCGGTGCGACGCGATCGAGTATGGCGCCGAAAGCGTGACTCGGCGTGACGATGAGTACCAGGTCCGCACCGGCGATACTGGATTCCAGATCATCGGACAGATGCAGTTCCGCCGGCAGTTCGAAGTCGGGCAGATAACGCGTGTTGCGGCGCGTCCGGCGCATCTGCGCAATGGCCGCGGCGTCGCGGCCCCACAAGGTCACGTCATTGCCATTGCGCACCAGCACCATGGCCAGCGCCGTGCCCCAGGAGCCGGCGCCGAGCACGGCGATGTGAGTTTGCGTATTCATTGGTCGAGGCCGGTGCGGTCGGCTACGGCCGCTTTGCCGGACATGCGATCGGAATGATCGCGAGACTTACGCGTTCGGTGTGGCGCCTTCGCCCTGACGGTTCATCTGTTCCGCGTATAGCGCCTCGAAGTTGATCGGCTGCATCAGGAAAGGCGGGAAGCCGCCATTCTGGATCAGGTCGGCAACGATTTGACGCGCGTACGGGAACAGCGTGTTCGGACAGTAGGTAGCCAGGATCGCGTCGCGATTCATGTCGTCGAAACCGTTCAGGCCGAAGATACCGGCCTGCTGGACTTCGGCCAGATAGGCGGTCTTCTCGGCAAGCTTGCAGGTCACGGTGACGGTCAGCACGACTTCGTAGATATTCTCGGCCAGGTTGCCGACTTTCTGCGAAAGGTTGAGCTGGATTTGCGGCTGACCCTGTTCCTGGAAGATTTGCGGCGAACCGGGAACTTCAAACGAGACGTCCTTGAGATAGACCTTTTGCAGCGACAGTTGTGCGCCGTTCTGGTCCGAGTCTCCGACCATGCCGTTGGGCTGGGGGGCTTCGGGTTGAATGTTGTTTTCGTCGGCCATGGAAAGCGGCTCCAATATCGATTGTGTAATGCGAGGGGAAAAGAACGCCGATTATCCCATGCTTGGCGGCGGGACGCACCTGCGGCCGGGTTAATCGGGCGCGTGTCCGGGGTTCAGCGGCTGCGCGTGGTCGGCAGGTTGGCCTGGCGCCAGGCGGTCAGGCCGCCACCGAGCCAGTACACGTGCTTGAAGCCGGCCTTGACCAGACGCGTAGCCGCTTGCGAGGAAGTGTTGCCGTTTTTGCAATACACCGCCACCGGCAGTTCCTTGACCTTGCTCAGTTCCCGGTTTTCCGGGTCGAACTGGCTCATGGCGACGTGTTTGGCGCCGGTGATGTGGCCTTTTTCGTAATCCTGCACGCTGGAAAGGTCGATCAACAGCGGGCTTTCGCGGTTGATCAGCGTGGTCAGCGAAGCTGGGGACAGTTCGCGGTAGCCGCGGAAAACACGCGCGACTTCGGTGCCGATCAGGGCCAGCAGCAAAACCACGAACACAATGACCAACATCGTGTGGTTGGCGATGAAGGTCGGCAGGCGGTGCATGAATTCGGACATGGGCTTGGTGCGGGGGAAAGGGCGCGAATTATCCGACAGTGGGGCCGATCACGCAAAAGCCGCCGCCGGGATGGCAGCCGATACCGGCCCGAGATGGCAGCTCAATGCCGGGTGATATCCGGCAACCCGGTCATGAGCCGCCAGCGTTTATTTTTCTCGTTATAGCGCCAAACCTGCTTGTCGACGATGGTGCGCTCGGTTTGTGTGTTGACGTTGATCAGGCCGATTTGCACGATTTGCTGCACTTCGTGCGGCCCAACGGGAACAGCCGGCTGTTCGGTATAGGAGGCGACACGAACCTGTTTGTAACGTTCCTTGTCCAGATGCGACAACGGATGTTTCTTGAGTGTCTTCGGATCGACGAAGGCCAACGCCTGATTCCAGCCACCCCAGCGCACGGCGTTGGCGTATGCGATGAGAGTGGTTTGTAGGGCGTTGTTTTCGGATTGGGCCTGCATCGAGGCGCATCCGGCGCATGCAACCAGGACTAACGCGAGCAGCAGCGAACGGATCATGAGCGGTCTCCGCAGGATCATGCCCGCATTGTGCCGCAATGCGCGATGCGATTCAGCGTTTGGCAATGGCGACGAAGCGTGCCTGCAGTGTGCACGCGGGTTTGCCGTCCTCGCCGGGTACCTCGCAAGCCACGCGGATACGTCCGCGCCCGCGGGCCTCGAGCATGGCACGCATATCCTGCCAGGATTCGCCGTTGTCGAGTTTGGCGTGCGCTTCGAAATCCGACCACACCGGTGCCAGATAGCGCACATTGCTGTCTTGCACGTAGACCTCGCATTCGCGGCCGATTTCGCGCAGATGCATCACGATCAACCCCCAGCCCGCCAGTGTCAGCAGGCTGACCAGACTGCCGCCGAAGGCGCAGCCCTTGTCGTTGGCGTTGGGTTCCAGCGGCGCACGGATGACCAGGTGTTGCCCGTCGTAATCGCCCACGCGCAACCGCATCGCCCGTGCCATCGGAATGTCGTCGAGCAGGTTGCGTTCGAAAGCGGCGATTGGGTCGGTTGGGGCGGTAGCGTTCATGGCAGTGGCCTGTTGCCTGAATGTTTTCAGGCTTCAGCGACAAGACGTACGCGGGCGAAGCCGCGTTTGCCCAGCTGCAGCAAGTGTTCTTCGCCGGGGCGCAGGGTCAGTTCGCGATCGGAAACCACTTGGCCGTCGACGCGGATCGCGCCTTGCTTGAGCTTGCGCATCGCTTCGGACGTGCTCGGCGCGAGACCGGCCGCCTTCATCAGCGCGCCGATGCGCAGGCCGTCGGCGGGAATCGCGATTTCCATCAGCTCCAAATCCTGCGGTACGCCGCCGCCTTGTATGACCTTGTGCCAGTGTGCGGTGGCCTCGTCCGCGCCGGCCGGGCCGTGGAAGCGCGCGGTGAGTTCAGTTGCCAGCTGCATCTTGAAGTCGCGCGGATTGGCTTGCCCGGCGGCGACTTCCTCGCGCATGCGCGCGATGTCGCTCATCGACTTGGCAAACGAGAGCAATTCGTAATAGCGCCACATCAGCTCGTCGGAGATGCGCATGACCTTGCCGAAGATTTCAGTCGGCGGATCGTTGATGCCGATGTAATTGCCCAGCGACTTCGACATCTTGTTGACGCCGTCGGTGCCTTCCAGCAGCGGCATGGTCAACACGATCTGCGGCGGCTGGCCGGATTGTTCCTGCATCTGGCGCCCGACCAGCAGGTTGAACTTCTGGTCGGTGCCGCCGAGTTCGACGTCGGCCTTGAGGGCGACGGAGTCGTAGCCCTGCACCAGCGGATACAGGAATTCGTGAATCGCGATCGGCTGGCCGTTCTTGTAGCGCTTGTCGAAATCGTCGCGTTCGAGCATGCGCGCGACGGTGTGGCTGGCGGCGAGCTTGATCATGTCGGCGGCATCCATCTTGCCGAACCATTCCGAGTTGAAGCGCACTTCGGTGCGTTCCTTGTCCAGCACCTTGTAGACCTGTGCCGCATAGGTTTCGGCGTTGGCGATCACGTCGTCACGCGTGAGCGGCTTGCGCGTGGCGTTCTTGCCGCTGGGATCGCCGATCATGCCGGTGAAATCGCCGATCAGGAACACGACCTGGTGGCCGAGGTCCTGGAACTGGCGCATCTTGTTCAGCAGCACGGTGTGGCCCAGGTGCAGGTCCGGCGCGGTCGGATCGAAACCGGCCTTGACCCGCAACGGCCGCCCGAGCTTGAGGCGCCCGGTCAGGTCTTCAAGCTTGATGATTTCCTCGGCACCGCGACCGATGGTGTCCAGCGCCGTCTGCAAATCGTCCATTGTCACCTCAGAACATCGCCCGGCAACGCCAAAGGCGGCAGCCGGAGGGTTGTGGAAGGCCACCCGGGGCCGCCGGAAAAGACCAATCTTGTTAAGTCTCCGTTAACCACGGAACGCATGCAAGCTATTGATAAAACGTGCATTGACGGGGACAGAAACTAGCCGTTATGGTACGGCGCGTTTGCAGGAAGTCCGCTGTGCCCGATACCAATAACGTTCGCCATTTTATACGACTGGCCGCCGATCGTGCGATGCGTCACGCGCAAGCGGTACGATCGCACCTTCATCCCGATCGGCGCCAGCAGACGGTCGACAAGTTGCGGCGGGCGGTGAGCGCACCGCTGTCGTGGCGGCGTCGGCACTGGGTCATGGTCGGTATTGCCTTGACGCTGGTCGCCTTCGTCGGCGTGATCATTCCGCGCTGGGCCGATGCCAAGCACGATCCGGACGCATTGCCGCGCGTTACGCTCAATCTCGAAATTCCACCTTTGCCGGCGACCACCGCTAATGCATTGCCCGCGGACCCGGTTCAATGGCTTACGCTCAGCGTGAAGTCGGGCCAGACGGTCGATCAGATTTTTCGCGATCAGGGCGTTTCCGGTTCGGATCTGCACGCCCTGCTGCAGAACAAGGACAACGCCGAAGCACTGCGGCATATCCGTCCAGGAGACGAATTCGCGTTCTCGCATGCCGACGACGGGTCGTTGCGAGGCTTGCGCTTCGATCGCGACGACAAGACCCAGGTGGAAGTGTCGTTCGACGCCGGCGGCATGCATCAGCATGTGCGGGCGCGTGATCTGGAACAGCGCCGACATATCGCGCACGGTGTACTGGAAGGCTCGTTGTTCGATGCGGCCGAGCGCGCCGGCATGGACGACGCGATGGTCATGAAACTGGCCGACGTTTTCAAGTACGACATCGACTTCATCAAGGATATCCGTGCCGGCGACAGTTTCACGGTGATCTACGACGACGTTTATCGTGATGGCGCCTACCTGCATGCCGGCGACATCGTGGCTGCAGAATTCGTCAATCGCGGTCATCGTTTCACCGCTTATCGTTTCGAACTGCCGGACGGTACCGTTGGTTACTACAGCGGGGACGGACGTCCGCTGCGCCGCTCGCTGCTGCGCACACCGGTGAAGTTCTCGCGCATTTCCTCGCGCTTCAGTCTGGCGCGCAAGCACCCGATTCTCGGCTACACGCGTGCGCACAAGGGCGTGGATTACGCCGCGCCGACCGGCACGCCGATCCACGCAGCCGGTAATGGCATCATTCGTTTTCGCGGCTGGGCCCATGGCTACGGCCGTTTCATCATCATCCGGCACAGCCGCGAATATTCGACGGCTTATGGACACATGTCGCGTTTCGCGCGCGGTTTGCATGTCGGCAGTCGTGTCCGCCAGGGTCAGGTGATCGGCTACGTCGGCATGACCGGTCTGGCAACCGGGCCGCATCTACATTACGAGGTGCGCGTGTTCGGCAGGCAGCGCAACCCATTGACGGTGACCATGCCCAAACCGAAACCGTTGCCATCCACGCAACTGGCGTCGTTCGAGAGGCATATCCACCCGCTGCTGGCACGCATCCGCACGCTCGATCACAACATCGAACTGGCACGCGCCGCCTCAGCGCAGCCGAACAACGGCTAAAATGACTGATACCTGCGCGTATGTCGGCTTGATCTCCGGCACCAGCGCAGATGGCATCGACGCGGCGCTGTGCGAGTTCGATCCACGTCCGCGCCTGCTCAAGGCGCTGACGCAGCCTTATCCGGAGAACCTGCGCCGACGCATTCTGGAACTGGCCCAGGGCGACGGACGCGTTGCGCTGGACGAACTCGGTGCACTCGATGTCGAGATCGCACAACAGTTCGCGCTGGCCGTCGACGCGTTGTTGCGTCGGGCCGACGTTGACAAGGCCACGATTGCGGCTGTGGGCTCGCACGGGCAGACGGTGCGTCATCGGCCACTGCAAAACCCGCCGTACACGCTGCAACTCGGTGACGCGAATGTCATTGCCGAGCGCATCGGTATCACCACCGTTGCCGATTTCCGTCGTCGTGACGTCGCCGCCGGCGGCCAGGGCGCGCCATTGGCGCCGGCGTTTCATGCTGCCATGCTGCCCGGCGACGGGCAAAGTCGCGTCGTGCTGAACCTGGGCGGTATCGGCAATATCACGATCATCCCGGGCGATTCAAAAACTCCGCTGCGCGGTTTCGACACCGGCCCGGCGAGTTGTCTGCTCGATGCCTGGGCACAACGACATCTGCAACGACCGTTCGATGCCGAGGGCGCTTTCGCCGCTCAAGGACGTGCCGATGAAGCGCTGCTGACACGCATGCTCGGCGATTCCTATTTTTCCGCGCCGCCGCCGAAAAGTACCGGCCGCGAGATGTTCCATCCAGCTTGGCTGCAACAACAACTGGCCGACAATCAATACGAACCGGCCGATGTGCAGGCCACGCTGGTTGCGTTGACGGCACGCAGCATTGGCGAAGCAATACGCGCGTACGCGGCCGATGCCAGCGAGGTGTTGGTGTGTGGCGGCGGCGTGCACAACCCGGTGCTGATGGCGGCGATTGCGGGCGTACTGGCGCCGTTGCCGGTAGTCAGCACCGCCAGTGTCGGTATCGACCCGGACTATGTCGAGGCGATGTGCTTTGCCTGGATGGCGCGGGAGCGTCTGCGCGGTCGCCCGGCGCCGAACGTCGATACCGTGACCGGCGCCAACGGGCCACGCGTGCTCGGCGCGATCTATTTCGGCTTCTGATCGTCGACTTCGGGCCCGAGGCTATCCGAAAACAGGGGACGGCCGTCGACTTGCTCGAAGGCATTCAGCGCGTTGCGAAACGCATCCGCTTCGTTCGAATCCCAAGTTCCCGCGAGCCGAGCCACGTCCTGGATTTCTCGTTGCACGAAATCATTGCCGCCCAGTCCGAGGCCTTGCCGCAGCAGGCCCATGACGACTTCATTGATCGAGCACTTGCGCTCGCGCGCGAGCGCCTTGATGCGCTCGGCTATGCTGTCGTCGATGTTGCGCAAGACAAAATCAGGCACGCCGCTCTCTCTGGTTGCGTGGCATTCGTGCGTCACTCATTCTGGCAGCATTCCCGCCGGATTTCACGTGGTTCGACCTATCCCGTATTGCCTTCCGGCATGCGGCGCAGGCGCGGCCACAGCCACAGCATCAGCGCGACCGCGGGCAATACCGAAAGCACGGTAATGACGAAATAAACGCCGTAGCCGGTCGTCATGACGATGCCGCCGGCAAAGAACCCCAGAACCTTGCCGGGCAGGTTGACCATCGAACTGAGCAGCGAATATTGCGTTGCGGTGTGTTCGCGGTTGACCAGCGACGACAGGAACGCGACGGCCGGCGGCCCGAGAAATCCCAGCGTGAAGTTCTCCAGGGAAATCACCAGGGTCAGTACGCCGAGGCTGCCATGATGTGAGAGGAGTGCCAGATAGCAGAGGTTGCTGCCGCCGCAGACAATGATCGCGACCAGCAGCGTCGGCCAGATGCCGAATCGGGCCACCGCCGCGCCGCCGACGAATACGCCGGCAATACCGATCCAGATGCCGTAGATCTTGGTGATGGCGCCGATCGCGGTAAGGCTGAACCCCATGTCGCGGTAGAACGGGCTCATGATGCCGCCAATGGTGGCCTGTTCCGGAATCTTGAACAGCCAGATGAAGACCAATGTCGCCAGTGCCAGCACCAAACCATAGCGACGGAAAAAATCCGCGAACGGATCGATGATGCTGATACGCATCGTATCGCGCCAGCGTTCAGGCGTTTGACGGTGCACGTCCGGTTCGCGCGCGAGCAGGGTCGCGGCGATTGGAATCGCCATGCTCAACGCCATGATCACGTACACACTGCGCCACGGGATGTGATCGGCCATGATCAGGGCGAATGCGCCAGCCAGCATCAGGGCGATGCGATAACCCAGCGAATAGGTCGCGACCAGCGCGCCTTGTGCTTCCAGTGGCGCAATCTCGATGCGATAGGCGTCCACGGCGATGTCCTGCGTTGCGCCGAAGAATGCGACCATCAACGTTGCGGCAATGAAGCCGGTCAAGTGCGCCGGCGTCAGCAATGCCATTGCCAGCAGGCCGAGTACCACGCCAGCCTGCGCCAGCAGCAGCCAACCACGACGCTGCCCGAGGCGTATCAGGCCGGGCACGCGCCAGTGATCGAGCAACGGCGCCCAGACGAATTTGAACACGTAGGTCATGCCGGCACTGGCGATCATGGTGATCTCGCGCAGCACGATGCCCTCGGCCTTTAGCCAATACGCCAGCGTG
This sequence comes from uncultured Pseudomonadota bacterium, assembly GCA_963779795.1. Taxonomy (GTDB): domain Bacteria; phylum Pseudomonadota; class Gammaproteobacteria; order Xanthomonadales; family Rhodanobacteraceae; genus Rudaea. The sequence continues at coordinate 216,253 of CAVZZK010000001.1, forward strand.
CCGGCCACCAGCAGGAACGGTAGTCCCGACGAAAACCCAAAGAACAGCATGGTCGTCGCGGAGGGCTGGGTAAAGGCCCGCCACAACGAAGGTTTGGCAGCCTTGTCCGGCCCCGTGCTCATACGTACTCGACGAGAAACGGCGCGTGATCGGAAAAGCGCGGCTCGGGCGTGATCACGCACGCCTTGGCGCGTTTACCCAGGGCCGGGGTGACGATTTGATAGTCGATGCGCCAGCCTACGTTGTTGGCGCGTGCCGCGCCGCGGTTCGACCACCAGGTGTATTCGACCGCAATGGGCTTGCACACCCGGAAGCTGTCGATCCAGCCTTTTTTCGGCGCTGGGGTATCGTCGCCGCAGGCATCGGCGATCATGCTGTTGAGCCAGGCGCGTTCAGCCGGCAGGCAGCCAGAATTTTTCTGGTTGGAAGTCCAGTTCTTGATGTCGGTGCGCGATCGCACGATGTTCCAGTCGCCGCAAATGACATAGTCGCGGCCGCTGGCCAGCCATTGCTCGAAAATCGGCTTGATCCAGTCCATCACCTTGAACTTGAAGTTCTGGCGCTCTTCGCCGGAAGAACCCGATGGCACGTAAAGTGAGACCACGCTGAGGTTGCCGTAACGTGCCTCGATGTAACGGCCTTCGTCGTCGAACGGGGCCCAACCGAGGCTGGATCGAACTTCATCGGGTTCGCGCTTCGAGTAGATGGCCACGCCGCTGTAGCCTTTCTTCGTGATGGCATCGCGATACGAGCAGTGATGCCCGTCGGGTCGGAACATCGGATCGGCGAGCTGGTGCTCCTGCGCCTTGGTTTCCTGAATGCAGACGACATCTGCGTTCTGTTTCCTGAGCCACTCGAAAAAGCCCTTGTTGGCGGCGGAACGGATACCGTTGGCATTGAACGTCAGGATCTTCAGGGACATCGGGTGGCGGCCTGCTGCATGCTTGCGAATCGCAGGCATTGTGCCAGTTCCATCAACAGCATGTCTGCGGAGGTAAAAAAGAACCCCGTGACCGGGCACGGGGTTCGAAGATCAAACATGGTGTGTTTATCTCACCACTTGTAACGTGCCGATACGTAGTAATACGCCCCGCTGAAACCGAACGGCGACGTGTTTGTATACGGCAGGATGCCGTGGTAACTGTTTTGCGGATAGTTCTTGTCCGGATACTCGTTGGTCAGGTTGTCACTGCCTGCCGTGAATGCCCAGTCGTTATAGTTGTAGGTCACCGATGCATCGACCAGGAATTTCGCACCGAACGTCTGGTCGTTGGCCGGATTGGAGCTGTAGTTGGTCCATTCACCGTAACGGGTCAACTGACCATGCACGGTCCAGTCGTGGATGTTCCAGTCTGCCGCAACGAAGCCCTTGGTTCGTGGCGAACCTTTGGTGATACGGCCCTGTTCCTGGCGATCAATGATTGGCAGGGTCAAGCCGGCCAGACCCAATTGCGGCGGGTTCGGAGCAATTGAGCGGATGTCGGTCTTGTTCCAGTTGAAACCGCCGGTGAATTTCAGCGACGAGTTGGACAGTTGAACCGGGTAGGTGACGACCAGGTCGCCGCCACGCGTACGCGTATTGACTGCGTTGGTAAAGAAACGGCCGCCGCTTACAAATGGAATGCCGACTGAAGTCAGGTAATCCTGTACCGCGGTTCCGACCAGGTTGCCGCTGAGAATGATGCGGTGATCGATGTTGATCTGGTACAGGTCCAGGGTGGCATACAGGCCGCTTGCCGGGGTGAACACCAGACCGACGCTGTAGTTGTTGGACTTTTCCGGTCGCAACGGTTGCGCGCCGAGTGCGGCCGCGGCCGGATCGGTGACCGGGAAGGTGCGTACGGTGTAGGGCAGGGTTTCGCCATTCGGCCCGGCGATAAAGTTGATTGCCGTGCTCGAATAGAATTCCTGTTGTAGCGAAGGCGCGCGAAAGCCGGTCGACACCGTGCCGCGCAGGGCGACCGTGTCGGTCAGGGCATAACGTCCCGATCCCTTCCATGAGGTGGTGCTGCCGAAATCGCTGTAGTGCTCGTAACGGGCTGCCAGGCCGGCAGAGAACTTGTCGGTCAGGTCACTTTCCAGATCGATATAGCCCGCTTCGTCATGACGTTTGTGGTCGCCCGCATCTCCGGGCCGGTAACCGGGATAAACCTGCGCGCCGGCGCCCGCATATGAGGCCTGATCGCCTTCCTTGATCGAGAATTTCTCATGCCGGTATTCCAGGCCCCAGGCTACCGTAACCGGGCTGTGCCACCCGAAGTCGACGTCCTTGCTGAAGTTGGCGTTGAGAAGATTCTGGCGGTTGGTCAAGGTGCCGATATAGAAGCTGGTCGGTGAACTCGAATCAATCGAGTAGTTATAGGTGTCGCTGGTGCGCAGCTTCCAATGGTTGCCGCCGGTGTCGAAGCTCACATCGTAGTTCCATCCGGCGACTTTTCCGCGCAGGCCGACCACTTCCGAATCGTCACGAATGGCGCTGTTTTCCAGCGGCAGGTAACCGCCCGGATAAGTGGCGGCTGCGCCGGGATGGCTTGATTTGTAGGTTGACAACGAACGGAAGAAGCCGCCGGCGCTGACATTGCGCTTGTTGAGCAGGCTGAACGCATATAACTGGGCCTGATCGGAAAGATCGTATTGCAGGTTGATCGCGGCCTGCTTGGTCTTGGTCAGCGGAATGCCGTAGTGGAACGTGACCGTGTTGTAGGTGGGATCGTTGGGGTACCGCGGATCCGGACCGGCGCGATTGGTCGGATCCTGATGCGAGTAATCCGCGCTCAGGTGCACCCAGCCCTTGTCGCCAAGCGCGAAACCGCCATCGGCTCCACCTTGCCAGGTCTTGCCGTCGCCAGTGTCGTATTGGCCGCCGGTCACGTTGACCGCGCCGTGTTTGGCACCGCCCTTGAGAATGATGTTGATGACGCCTGCGATGGCGTCGGAACCGTATTGCGCCGCGGCGCCGTCACGCAGCACCTCGATGTGGTCGATGGCGTTCATCGGGATCGCGTTGATATCGACCGGCGAGGAGCCGCGGCCGAGCGAACCGTTGACATTGACCATGGCGGTGGGGTGCTGGCGTTTGCCGTTGATCAGGACCAGCGTCTGGTCGGGCGACAGGCCGCGCAGTTGAGCCGGTTTTGTCGCATCTGTACCGTCGGTGATGGACGGTTGCGGGAAGTTGAACGAGGGCAACAGTGTGCGCAGCGCAGAGGCCAGATTTGGTGCGCCGGTGTTTTGCAGGTCTTGCGGCGTCAACACATCGATTGGCGCCAGTGAATCAGCCTCGGTTCGGTCAAAAGCCCGAGTGCCCGTAACCACGATGGTTTTCATCTGCTGCGTGGTCTTTTTCTGGGCGGAAGCATCCTGTGCCTGGACTGTAACGGTCCCTGTCAAGAAGATACCGGCCGCGATCGCGGCAGGCAGGAGCTTTCGGTCTACGGACATGCGGGTTCTCCTGTTCTTGATCAATGAAATTGGTCGAAATGGACGTGCTGGCCGTTTATTCCAGATAAAGTCGCACGCGGAATCGTCCCAAGATAGGTCGTACGGGGAATCGTCCGAGATAGGTCGTACGGGGAATCGTCGATCATGACGAATTTCTAATATTGTCATCAAAATGTTAACAAAACCTTAACTAATGCACGTATGATTTTTGCGTATGCAATGTTTCATTTCGTTTCAAATCCACGAAATCCAATTAAAACAATTAGTTATGGAAATCCCGGCGCGATCATCCGATTTGCGCGGTGGCAATCGCGTTTTTGTGGTGGTGGCTTCGAGACAGTACCGGCCAAAGATCGCCGCCTTGGCGACATTGCGTGGAAGCGTCGCTTTGGGCACTCTTGCTTGCTGGTGACGACAGTCGGGATGCGGTCAAAGATGAAGGACTACCAACGCGAGTTTCTTCAGCTCGCCATGAAAAAGGACGCGTTGCGTTTTGGTGAGTTCACACTCAAGTCGGGACGCGTAAGCCCTTATTTTTTCAATGCCGGTATGTTCAATTCGGGGGCCTCTCTGGCCGAGTTGGGCCGCGCTTACGCTGCGGCTGCCGTGGCATCGGGCCTCGAATTCGACATGTTGTTCGGACCCGCGTACAAAGGCATCACGCTGGCTGCTGCGACTGCCGTGGCGCTGGCGCGCGACCATGGGCGCGACGTGCCATTGGCCTTCAACCGCAAGGAAGCGAAGGATCATGGCGAAGGCGGCGTCTTGATCGGGGCGCCGATCTGCGGTCGGGTACTGATCGTCGACGATGTGATCAGCGCCGGCACGGCCACGCGCGACTCGTTGGCCTTGATCGCCGCCGAAGGTGGAATCGCGGCCGGTGTGCTGATTGCGCTGGATCGTCAGGAGCGCGGGCAAGCGAGCACGACATCGGCCGCGAAGGAAATCGAGGCGCAATTTGGCGTGCCGGTAATCGCCATTGCGCGCCTGGACGAACTGTTGACGCTGGTTGAGCAAGATTTGCGATTTGCGTCACATCATCAACGCATGTTGGCCTACCGCAGAACCTACGGCTGTGCGGATTGAACCGCTATAATCGACAGGCGGAGGTAAATTGATGCGTTATCTGGTGCTCTTGGGCGGTTTTGTGTTGTTGTTCGCCGCCGCAACATCGGCCTCGGCCGCGAGTGGTGATCACAACCGCTATCGCTGGACGGATGGCGAAGGCAACCTGCATTTTGACGACAGCCTGCCGGATCGGGCTCTGAAGTTCGGCTACGACGTGATCAGCCCCAGCGGCCGCGTTGTTCAGCATGTCGACCGGCCGATGACGCCTGCCGAGTTGAAAGCCCGTGAACAGGCCGTGGCGCAGAAGCGCCGTGAGGAAAGGACTGCTGTGGAACAGGCACAAAATGATCGTCAGATGTTGGCCGCATATCCACACGAAAGCGATCTCGAACGCGACCATCAATCGCGCTTGACTCTGCTTGATCAGAATATCCGCGCAGCCCGGATCAGCTTGGACAATCAGGAACAGAGCCTTACCCAGTTGCTGACCCGGGCTGCCGATCTGGAACGCAACGGCAAGCGTGTACCGTCGGATTTGACTCGGCAGATCGAGACGCTGCGAAGCAATATGGAGCATCAGAAGCGATACATTGCGGCCAAGCAACAGGAAAAGATCGAAAGCGGAAAACAATTCGCCAGCAAGCTGGCTCACTATCGCAAGCTGAAAGCCGAGCAGGTCAACTGATCGTTGTCATAAGCTTGCAGTATCGGTCGGGTCGGTCAGAACGGCAGTTTCAGTTGTGGATTGATCGCATGTAGTTGATCGCGGAACGCGTTCTGAATACGCAGTAGCGCCAAGCCGGTATCCGCTTCGAATCGCAGAACCAGCACGGGCGTGGTATTCGAGGCGCGCACAAGTCCCCAGCCGTCCGGCCAGTCGGCACGCACACCATCGATTGTGGTTACGCGCGCGCCCTCGAATTGGGCCTTCTCGCGGAATTTCTCGACAAATCGGTGATTTTCTCCCTCTTTGATCGGGATTTTCAGTTCCGGAGTGCTGACGTCCTTGGGCAGGCTGCTGAAAATCTCCTGCGCCGAGCGCCCAGCCGGATCGGCTGCAAGAATCTCCACCAGCCGAGCGGCGGCGTAGATCCCGTCATCGAAACCGTACCAGCGTTCGCGGAAGAAGAAATGGCCGCTCATTTCGCCGGCCAGTTCGGCATCGGTTTCGCGCATCTTCGCCTTGATCAGCGAATGCCCTGTCTTCCACATGATCGGACTGCCGCCAGCCTGCAGGATCAACGACTGCAGTTTGCCAGTGCATTTGACGTCGTAGATGATTGCCGCGCCCGGGTTGCGCGTGAGCACATCCTTGGCGAAGAGCATCAGCAGACGATCCGGGTAGATGACCTCGCCATCGGCCGTGACTACGCCGAGGCGATCGCCGTCTCCATCGAAAGCCAGGCCGATGTCGGCCTTCATCTGCTTGACGGTGAGGATCAGGTCCTTGAGATTGTGCTCGTCTGACGGATCAGGGTGATGATTCGGGAATTTGCCGTCGACTTCGCAGTACAGGGGTTGCACTTCACAGCCTATTTCCTCCAGTACCGTGGGCGCGATTCCACCTGCAATGCCGTTGCCGCAATCCACCACGACCTTGAGCTTGCGCTCGATCATGACATCGCCGGCGATACGATCGATATAGTCGCGCGACATGTCCATCGTCTGCAAACCGCCGTTGCCTTCGCTGAGGCGGTTTTCGGTGATGCGCGCATACAGTTCCTGGATCGCGCCTTCGGACAGGGTCTCACCGCCGAGCATGATCTTGAAGCCGTTGTAGTCCGGCGGGTTGTGGCTGCCCGTGACGACCACGCCGGAACCGGTGTTGAGCTGGTAGGTGGCGAAATACAGCACCGGTGTCGGCGCGGCGCCGATGTCGATCACGTCGCAGCCCGCACTGCGCAGGCCCTCAATCAGTGCGGCGGCCAGTTCGGGTCCGGACAGGCGACCATCGCGTGCGACCACGATTTCCCTGAGCCCACGATCCTGCGCCTCGCTGCCGATGGCCCGACCTATCTGATGCGCAACTTCGGCCGACAGCGTTTTGCCGAGCACGCCGCGGATGTCGTACGCACGAAAGATGCCGCGATCGATCGGTATCTTTGTCGCCGGCTTGGGCGGTGGCTTCGGTACTGGTTTGGCGGGAGGCGCGGCCACGGGTGCTTTCTGAGGCGCAGATTTCGCCAGTGTCTGAGCCAGCGTTGCTTGGTCTGGCAGGTCTTTCCCCGGTTTCCAGGCCATGGATTTCAACACGACCATCAGCCCTGATTTGTGCGTCACCAGCAGCACCACGCCGGAAGCGACCAGGATTAGCGTCGCAAACAGGGCCAGCCACAAGTTATTCGGCAGCACGGTTTCGAATTGGTTTGCGCGACTGCTGATGCGAAACAGACTCCCTTTGACCGGACTACCGGCAAATTCCAGCGAGTCTTTTGTCCGGGTATCACCGATGCTGTTGAGCAGGATATCGCCTTGTCCATCGCTCTGGCGTAAATCGATGCGGGCGCCGGAGATGCTGGCTTGGCGAAACAAGTCCTGCAGCGGACTGTAAGGGAGTTCAACGTAGGCGTAAGCCAAAGTCTGTTTGTCTTGGTGAATCGGTAGCGCCATGACCAGTTGGCGCGTTTTATTTGCAGCAAGTTGTGTCTGCAGCGGGGTGGCACGATCGGATTGGTGTGCCTGCACCAGCAAAGCCGCCTTGGTATAACCGAATTTGGCAAAATCGCTGCCCAGAACCTCGTTGAGGTCGGCACTGTAGAGCTCGATGTCGATTGCTTCAGGCAGCGAATTCCTTGCTGTATGAGCGGCTGCAGCGCGATTTTCGGCATCATCCCCGGGGCGGGTGAGCAGATAAAAAACCGCGCGGCTGTTCAGCGCCTTTTCCACCCGGTCCCGCGCGTTGGCGACAAAATCAGCAAGTGCCTGGGTCTCCCGGCGCGTCACCTTGTGGATCTGTTCGGCGGATTGGGGATGCGCCATGATCCGCCAGCTTTGCCAGGCACAGAATGTGCCGAGCGCCAGCAGTACGCAGGCAGCGATGAGTTGATACTTTGATGAAGCCGGAGCCTTTCCGGTTTTGTCCGTTGCCATGGCGCGAGCAATAAGGCGCTGTTTAAGACTCGGTTTATCGCCGGGCTGATTCATGGTTACGGCGTTTCTCCTGCGAAATACGAATGAGTTCTCGCCTTAGTGGGATCCCGTATGGCCGAACCCACCGGCTCCGCGCTGACTCTGCGCGAATTCCTCAACGACATGAAAACTGGCATGGGTTACCGGCAAGAAGACCAGTTGCGCAACGCGCTGCCCGGGCTCAATGGTATAGGCCGTCTGCGCGCGGTTCCAGCACGATACCATCAATGGCCCCTGATAATCGGCGTCGATCAGGCCGACAAGATTACCCAGCACGATGCCGTGTTTGTGAGCCAGTCCGGAGCGCGGCAGGATCATCGCGCAATAACCGGGGTCACCGATATGGATCGCGATCCCGGTGGCGATCAGTGCGCTGTCGCCGGGTTGCAGGGTCAATGGCTCATCGATTACGGCGCGCAGGTCGATGCCGGCCGATCCGGGCGTGGCGCGTTCGGGCAGTGGAACCTCGCGGCCGACGCGCTCGTCGAGAATCTTGAGTTCAACCGGTATCACTTGCGAGCACGCCGCGATTGCGGTTTGGGTGTGCCGCGCAGCTCGGCGATGCGCTTGAGCAATGCGTGCGCCAGATCCAGTTTGTTCGCGCGTGGCAGTTGCTGCTTGCCGTCGGCCCACAGCAGCAGAAACTCGTTGTCGGGTACATCGAAGCCATGGCCGTCATCGACCCGATTGGCGGCGATCAGGTCCAGATGCTTGGTCTCGAGCTTGTCGCGCGCGCGTTCCTCGAGTTGGCGCGTTTCCGCGGCAAAGCCGACGACGAACGGACGCGGTTTCAATGCCGCCACGCCGGCTACGATGTCCGGATTTTCCTCAAGCTCGAGGTTGAGCTTGCCGTCACGCTTGCTCATCTTGTGTTTGGCCACGCTGGCCGGGCGATAGTCACCCACGGCGGCGGCGGCGATGAAGATATCGCAGCGTTTGGCCTGATTCATCACAGCCGTTTGCATCTCGCGGGCGCTGCGTACATCGACGCGGGCCACGCCCGGCGGTGTCGCCAGATGTACCGGACCGGCGACCAGATGCACATCAGCACCCTGCTCGACGGCGGCTTGCGCCAGAGCGAAACCCATACGCCCGGAACTGCGATTGCCGATGAATCGGACCGGATCGATGTCCTCGTAGGTTGGGCCGGCGCTAATCAATACGCGAGTGCCGTTCATCGGTCCCGGTGTGTGCAGCATAGCCAACTCGGCAACGATTTTCTGCGGTTCGAGCAGCCGGCCGGCGCCGAACTCGCCACAGGCCTGACTGCCCGAATCCGGGCCCAGGATCGCGGCACCGCGCTCGCGCAGCACACACAGATTGGCCTGTGTGGCGACGTTCGCCCACATCTGCTGATTCATTGCCGGTGCCAGCGCGATCGGTGCTTCACTGGCCAGGCACAGTGTGGTCAGAAGGTCATCGGCCAGCCCATGCGCCAGGCGGGCTATCAGGTTGGCGCTCGCCGGGGCGATCAGGATGTGCTGTGCCCAGCGCGCCAGTTCGATATGTCCCATCGCCGCTTCCGCGGAATCGTCCCACAGGCTGCCGCGCACCGGCTCGCCGGACAGTGCCTGGAAGGTCAGTGCGGAAACGAAGCGTTCCGCATTGGCCGTCAGCACCACGCGTACCTGCGCGCCCGCATCGCGCAGACGCCGCGTCAGATCGGCTGCTTTGTAGGCGGCGACGCCGCCTGATACGCCGAGCAGGATTCGCTGGTTGGACAAGAGTGGAATCGACATGTAGGAAAACACTGACGGAAAGCGCAGGCGATAGCTTACCGGAATTTGCATGGTCACCGCCTGCCGGTCACGCACCGCGCATGTCACGCTGCTGCCATGACGATTACGCAATGGCCGGCCGCCGAACGTCCGCGCGAAAAACTGCTCGCGCGGGGAGCACAGGCGCTATCGGACGCCGAGCTGCTGGCGCTATTTATCGGCAGCGGCCGTCGCGGTATGAGCGCGGTCGACGTGGGCCGCGAATTGCTCGGCAAGCATGGCAACCTGAAAACGCTGCTGGACGCGACGCCCGCCGTCTTGGCCGGACATGCCGGTCTGGGCACTGCCAAGGCCTGCAGCCTGCATGCAGCATTGGAGCTCGGCCGACGTTATCTGGCGGTCGAACTGGATCGTGGTGATGCGCTGACCGATCCACGCCTCTGCGCAAACTATCTGCGCGCGAAGATCGGCGCCTATCCCTATGAAGTTTTCGTGGTCCTTTATCTGGACAACCGGCACCGGGTCATCACCTGCGAGGAATTGTTTCGCGGGACCATCGACGGCGCCAGTGTGCACCCGCGCGAAGTGGTGCGGCAGTGCCTGGCGCACAACGCGGCGGCGGTCATCTTCGCGCACAACCATCCTTCCGGTGTAGCCGAGCCGAGCCAGGCCGATTGCGAAATCACGGCGGAATTACGTCGCGCCCTGGCGCTGATCAGTGTGCGTGTCCTGGATCATTTCATCGTGGGTACGGGGGCGCCATTGTCGCTAGCCGAACGCGGACTGGTGTAGCGATTGACTGATCAGTTCTGCACAGGCATCACAGACGTCGAATTATCGGGGCCATCCCGGGCGGGAAGCATTCGCCAAGCGCCGCTTCCGGGCTATACTGCGGCCGGGAGGATGACTTGCGCACGTGATTTTCGACTATCCCACGCAGTATCCCGCGGATGACGTGGAGGGCCTGGTGCCCGATGCGAATACCGCACGCCGGCTCGTATTGGAGCGTCGGCCGGAATTGCTCGACCTGCTGCGCCACAGGAAAGATCGATTCGCCAAATTGATTCAGGCGACCCCGGATGCTCCGGTGCGCGCCGCCGAGGATGCCGTTCTGATGGCATTTTGTCGCATGGCATATCGGCATGGCAGCTGGGGTGATGATTTTCATCACTACCACAACGAGAACCACATCTTTGAGATTCTCGGTGCACGCCTGGAGCGGCTGATCGACTGCATCGGGATCGATGCGTTGAGTTTGCGCGACTGGTTCCTGCTGGCACTGTTTTCGGCAGCGCATGATTTGCGTCAGCGCGAGGCGTCGCAGTTCTGCGCCGGCATCGGCAGCAACGAACGCGCCAGCATCGAAGAAACCTTCCGTATTCTGACGCGTTGCGGATTCACCGCTGAACACAATGCGGAGGTGTTTCTGGCGATTGAGCTGATGATTGCCGGTAGCACATTCGATGCCCGACCACCGCCACCGACATACGAGTACAACAGCGCCGATATCATCGTGCAGTCCGGTGGTGCGTTGGCGCAAAAGCTCGAAATCAAACTGGACAAGCATGTGGCGGGCTGGCGCAGTGACACACGCATCGCCGAGGCACTGGATCTGGCGCTGGTTGCGGCGGATCTGGATACCGCAAACGTAGCCGAGCCGTTTCCGTTGTTTATGTCGAGCGCCGAACGCTTGAGCCTGGAACGGGAAATGCGCAGTCACCGTGATATCGCATCGCCCGAATCGGCCAAGTCAATGTTGGGATTTCTGACGACCGGCCAGGAACACTATTTTTTCGACCTGCATCGTTTCAGCTCGACAGTCGGACGCCGTACATTCGCATCTGCCAAACAGGCCAATGTCGAGCCGATGCACTACCTGATCGATACGCTGCCCAAGCGTGTCCCTCAGCCGGCCAATGGCGATCAGGTGTTGGCGGCATTTCGCCAAGTCGTCGCCGAGTGCAGCCCGAGCGATTAGTCGTTGGTATCTTTCCGGGCAGGGCGAGCGGGGAAATATTGGCGCATCCGTATGCCCGACGCGCCGTGCGCATCCGGCACGCCGCGTTGTTCCAGGCCCGCCGGAAACCCTTCAAACCGGTTCCAGGGTTTAGGCGAGCACGTGATCATCCCCCAATGCTCATGGCGCAAGTAATTTTACGTACCAACAGGGAGTTACAGCGTAAATTTATACACAATGAGACATTGTGGAGCGGGGGCATTCACTGCTTCGACCGAAAAGTAGATGACACGAATAAAACTCCATAAATTACAAACGGTTGAATAGGGCTTGTGGTGTTTTAACCACGATTTGACCCGGTGACTCGAGTTCCTGCCAAGACCATCGGGTGGAATTACCCACAGAGTTATCCACAGGCGACACGGCATCGGCACGATCCCATAGCTTTCAGATACTTGTTTGCCATAGTTGATTGTTACAACCAAAGGTCACGGCAAGTCTCTGTGGTTCAGAGCAATCGTTTGGATTCGGCCCTGCGCCCACTACAATAGCCGACTGGTCAGTTGGAATTTCCACGTGAAAGAGCCTCTACGTGAGATGGTGCTGCAGGCGCTCGCTCGCTTGCGGGACACATCGGTATTGCCCGAGGATGCACAGGCGCCGTTCGTGATCGAGCGCACGCGCAATCCGGCGCATGGCGACTTCGCCACCAATGCGGCGATGTTGCTGGCCAAGCCGGCGCGCCAGAATCCTCGCGCATTGGCCGAAGCACTAATCGCGACCATGCCGGCGCATGCCAATGTCGAAAAGGTCGAAATCGCCGGGCCCGGTTTCATCAATTTCTTTCTCGGTCCGGGTGCGTTTCACGCGGAATTGCGTCGCGTGCTGAACGAAGGCGAAAACTACGGGCACAACACGACCGGCGAGGGCCGCAAGGTCGGCGTCGAGTTCGTTTCGGCCAACCCGACCGGGCCGTTGCATGTCGGGCATGGGCGTGCCGCGGCGATCGGCGATTGCCTGGGTCGCGTGTTGGCCGCAAACGGTTGGGACGTCGTGCGCGAATTTTATTACAACGATGCCGGCGTACAGATTCATAACCTCGCGATTTCGGTGCAGGCGCGCGCGCGCGGCTTGACGCCGGACTCGTCCGACTGGCCGAAAGATGGCTATCGTGGTGACTACATCGCCGAGGTCGCGCGGGCCTACATGGCCGGCGAATCCATCCAGGCCGACGGCCAGAGAGTGTTGGGGACGAAAGACGCGGACGACCTGGAGGCGATTCGCCGTTTCGCGGTCGCGACCCTGCGCCATGAGCAGGATCTGGACCTGCAGGCTTTCGGCGTCGGCTTCGATGTGTACTTTCTGGAGTCCTCGCTGTACGCCGATCACAAGGTCGAAGAAACCGTGCGCGAACTCGTGGCGCACGGTCACACCTATGAACGCGACGGCGCGCTGTGGCTGAAGACCACGGATTTCGGCGACGACAAGGATCGCGTCATGCGCAAGTCCGACGGCACCTACACCTATTTCGTGCCGGATGTCGCCTATCACCGCAGCAAATGGCAACGCGGTTACACGCGTGCGATCACCGAACTGGGTTCGGATCATCACGGCACGCTGGCTCGCGTACTGGCCGGGCTGCAGGCGCTGGATGCGGGTATTCCGGAAGGTTGGCCCGAGTACGTGCTGCATCAGATGGTCACGGTCATGCGCGGCGGCGAGGAGGTCAAGATTTCCAAGCGCGCCGGCAGCTACGTGACGCTGCGCGACCTGATCGACGAAGCCGGGCGCGACGCCACGCGTTACTTCCTGATCGCGCGCAAGGCCGATTCGCAACTGGTATTCGACATCGATCTGGCGCGCTCGCAGACCAATGACAACCCGGTCTACTACATCCAATACGCGCATGCTCGGGTGTGCAGTGTCATGCGTCAGCTCGGCGAACGCGGGCTGAGCTGGGACCGGGCCAACGGGCAGGCCAATCTGGGCAGGCTCGATAACGAACACGAGCAAACGCTGGTCAAGGAACTGGCGCGCTATCCGGAAATCGTCGAAACGGCGGCGGCAAGCCTGGAACCGCATCTGATCGCGCAATATCTTCGCGACGTGGCCCAGGCGCTGCACGCGTATTATCACGCGCATCCGTTCATCATTGACGATGCGGCATTGCGTGATGCGCGGCTGTGCCTGATCGCCGCGGCGCGGCAAGTGATTGCCAATGGATTGGATCTGTTGGGCGTATCCGCCCCGGAGAGCATGTAATGACTGCCAAACGCAACAAGCAGGCTTATCGCGAGCGCGACCAGCACGCCTGGCCGGCGTGGGCCTGGCTCGGTTTGGGCGTGTTGCTCGGCCTGGCCCTGTCCGCCATTGTGCTGGTCAAGGACTGGGCGCCGATGCTGCGCCGTCAGGATCTGCCGCAACCGAACGCACAGGCGACGGCGCCGAAACAAGCCGATCAGGGCGTGGCCGATGATGCCGGCGCGCAACCGGCCAGGCCGCGCAAGACGTACGATTTCTATTCGGTGCTGCCGGAGATGGAAGTCGTGATCCCGGATGCGGAGCTGTCGGCCAAGGCCAAGGCCGAGCGGCAACGGCAGGAAGCGGAAAAGAATTCTGCCAACCAGGCGGCACCGCCTCCGTCAACCAGCGGCGGCAGCTACGTGTTGCTGGCCGGTTCCTATGGCGACCCGCGCGCGGCCGACGAGGCCAAGGCCAAGTTGGCACTGCTCGGCATTGTCGCCAAGGTGCAGAAGATCACGATCAACGGCAAGGTCTGGAACCGCGTCATGGTCGGGCCGTATTCGAACGCCAGCCAGACCGAGGCGACCAAGCAGATTCTGGCCAGCAACGGCGTCAAGGCAATTCCGATGAAGCAGTCGCAGTGATATGCGGCAACGCGCCACGCGCACGGGTTGGACTATTCGAATTTGCCCCCGAAGATGCCATCAAGCTGGTAGACCCACAGGTTCGACGGATTGGCGTTGTCGAACAGATAGACGCGGCCATTGACGAGGATTGGGCTTTGCCAGTGCTGGCCGCCGTACGATATCGTGGTCCATGCGCCTCCTGACAGCTTCGTGTTCGCGGTGACCGCGTCGAGCGCGCGAAGCTTGCTGCCGGACATGTAATAAACAACACCGTTCGCGACGACCGGCGACGTTCCGCTCGCCGCCGTCCCGCTGGCCGGCCACTGTTTCACCAGCGACGGTTTGCCGTTGTTATCAGGCACGACCTTGTAGGCGGCAAATCCGTGCGAATACGTCGCAACGTACACCCATGTCGAACGATCCGACGGGTTCACCCACACAGCCGGCTGCGGCTTGATGTCGGAGGAATTGCTGCCGTTCGTACAACTTCCGCCGCCGGCAAAATCGAATTTCTGGATTTCTCCGCCGATGCCTCCCAGGTTGGAAAGGTCGACCAGTCGGACGCAACCGTCCTTGCCACCGGCCATGGCAATGTGTTGATACGCAACGGCCGTTCCCGGTGGCGCCGGCAGGATCGCGATCGACGCGGAGCCGAAATCGGCGTCCCTGCTGTCGAGGTTCGCGTACGTGTTCGGCGTGTAGCTATCCACGGGCCGCCCACTCCCGCTGCCGCTGCCGTCGGGGTGGAGCGCCAGCAAGCTGTCGCCCCAGTTCAGTGCATTGGCGTCGAATGGTCCGTTGCCGGTCATGATGAACACGCGATCGGTTCCTTCGTCGTAGATCGCCCCGGGCCGCCCCCAAATGCCGCTCTGTCGCGATCCGCAGTCATTGACGCCGATCGTACAACCCGCGCTGCCGCTTTTGCAGAAGTGGATCGTTTTGTCACTGCACAGCGAGTTGAAAACCGTTTGCGAGCCGCTGTCCAAATCGATCGCGGTCAGGTGACCCTGGTAGTCGCCGCCGTCGCCGACGTAGCCATCGGTGACGGAATACAGGTAGTTCGTGCCGTCCTGCGCAGTAGCGATGCTCAGGCCCCCGGCGCCCTTGTCGACGTCCGGTTTCAGCGTCGAGACTTCCGGCCAGCCGCCGCTTGTGACTTCGTTGCCGTCGCCGACAGCGTACTTGTGGATCTTGCCGTCGAAGCCGTAGAAATAGACGAATTTCCCGCCTCGGCCGATTGCCGGCGAGCCGAACCCCTTCGTTGAATTCCCCGCGCCCGTCGGCTTGTGTGACCAAACCACGTTCAAGCTCGGCGAGTCCGCGTCGAGCGCAAGCTGGGTGCCGTTGTTGCTCAATGCGAATAGCAGATTTTTCCTACCGGAATCGGTCTGGACTCCGGACAAGTAAACGGGAGCACTGTCCACGATATCGGTGCCTGCCGGCAACGAATAGTGGAACACGATCGTGTTGCCGCCCGGCGTTGGGTAACCGTTCTCCGCGCGGTTGAACCCGCTGTGCGCCTGGTCATAGCCGAATTGCGGCCAGTCGGCAGCCGATGCGGGCGCATGCAGCGCGACCAACGCCAGCGGAAATGCAAGATTTGAGAATCGCCATTGGTGCATGGTCAGCCGCCGCATAGCTTGAATGCAGGATTTCTACCCTAACGCGTCAAGCGATTCGATTTTGTGAAGACTTGCAAACTTGACTCTGATCGCCTTGCCGAGGCAGTGCCTATCTGACAGGACGTTTCACCCGGATCAACGCCGATATTTCCTCGTCGCCGCGGCCTTCTGCCATCAATTCCGCGTAGTCGGCCAGCGACTTGTCAATGATGCTGCGATCGGTACCTGCCGCTTCGGCCAGGCCACGCACGATGTTCAGATCCTTGTGCAGCAGGGACAGTTTGAAGCCTCCGGAAAACTTATTGCGCAGCATCGTCGCGCCGCGTTTTTCCAGGAACCAGCAGCCGGCCGCGCCGCTCATCAGTGTAGGTAGCAACGCTTCCGGATCCAGGCCGAGTGCTTCGCCCAGTGCCAGACCCTCGCACACGCCCTGGGCAATGCCGGCCACCAGCACCTGATTGACGGCCTTGGTGTTTTGTCCTGCGCCGACCGGTCCCATGTGGCTGATGCGCAGGCCGTAGGATTCGAGAACCGGGCGCACGAACTCCAGTGTGGCTGCTGCGCCGCCGGCCATGATCGACAGCTTGCCGTTCTTCGCACCCTCGACGCCGCCGGAAACCGGCGCGTCAATAAAATCGGCACCCGCTTTCTTCAGGATCGAATGTGCCTGTTTGGCGGTTTCCGATGACACGGTGGAGTGGTCGATGACCACGCTGCCGGGCTTGATCCTGGTGGCCAGCTCGTTGACGACTTGCAGTACGTCCGCGTCGGCGCTCACGCACAGGGCGATCACATTGCATTGCGCGGCCAGCTCGGCCAGCGACGCCGGCGCCTCGACGCCAAGTTCGTCGGCGAGCGTTCGGGCTTTATCGTGGGACCGATTCGATACGGCGGCGAGAAGGTCATGCTCGCGCAGGTGCCGCGCCATCGGTGCGCCCATGGCGCCGAGTCCAACGAATCCGGTTTGCAGAGAGTTTTTCATCGGGTTCCTTGCAGAAGAGATGGAATAGTAAATCGTTCGCGCCGATCAGCAATCCGAAGCGATCACAGCGAGCCCGATGCAAGTTTCGTGTGACGGACGATCGAATCCAGCGGGATCGCTATCACCTTTCCTGCTTGGCGGGATCGCCGCCGACCTGCCGCAGCCGCTTTTGCCACAAGGCAAGTCGTTGTGGGTCCTGATTTGAACCGGAGTACAGCTGTACCAGCGCGCTAGCTGCCTTTCGCTGTTCGGGTTCGTTCTTGGTCGCCGTGGCCAGGTCCCAAGACCCAGTATAGGCCCGTTGCGCGGCGTCGAATCGATTCAGGCCCTGCAGGCTGCGTCCGAGCAACCGTTGTGTCTGCGTCAGCGCACGTTGATCTTTGTGTTTTTTCAAAGCCGGGGCGATTGACTCAAGCAGCGTCAGCGCCTTGTCATATTTGTCAAGCGCCAGATAATCGCGCGCCAGATTCATGCCCAGATGCAGTGTATTCGAATGGTTGGGCCCCAGGGTTGCCCGCATTCCCCGGTAGGCGTCGCGCTGCAAGGGTGCGGCTTGTGCGGCCTTGCCATGTTCACGCAAGGACACGGCATAGTTGTTGAGACTGATCATGGTCGCGCGGTTCTTGTCGCCAAGCGTTCGCCGCCGGCCTTCGTAAACATCGCGATAAAAGGTTTCGGCTTCGTCGGAGTGACCGGTGTGATTCAATACGTAGGCAAGATTGTTGCGGATGGTCAGCGTATAAGGGGCATCCTTCCCGAAGACCCTGGTTGATCGAGTCAAGGCGTGACGATAGACCGGTATGGAACGCGCGTAGTCACCCTGCGTTGAGATCGCATAGGCCAGATTCGCACGCGTGGCGACAGCGTCGGGATTCTCGTCGCCCTTCAATTGCGAGATGCGAATGGCGGCCCGGCTCAACAGCGATTCGGCTTCGCGTGCCTTGCCATGATTCATCAACCACTGGGCAAGGGCACCGCGTGCGCGTTCGGTATCCAGGTCGTCATCGCCGAGATAGCGGATATGCAATTGCAACACCTTCCGATGGCGCGCTTCGCCATCGGGCAGATTCAGATCGCGCACGAGCTTGAGTTGTTCGCGCATGCTCGATAGCGTAAGCCGGTCGTCATCTCCGAATGCATCATGCAACAGTTTCGTGGCTTCGTCCTGAATCTTGTGTGCCTGTTCAAGCCGGCCCACATCGCGATAGTCGATGGCCAGTTGTTGCAGCAACTGGCCATGTACACGTGGCTGATCCGGGAAATCCTTTTGCGCGGAAGCGACCGACGGGTGCAGGATGGCTTCATCGAGCATGTCGATGGCGAGGCCGGTGAAGTCGATTTTGGCCACGGCTGGTTCAAGCGAGTCAACCTGGTCCGGCGATGTCTGCCGGATGGCGTTGGTCAGCGCATTGTGCAGATGCTCGCCGACATTGCGTGGTACCACTTGCTGCAGCATGTCGGTCTGAAACTGGGTTAAGGCTTGCAATTCATCCGCCCTGCGTTGCAGGGCATGGTTGGAGAGTATGAAGCTGGTCAGCCCTGCCGCTCCGACCAGCACGACCAGTGCCGCCAGAATGCTGGCAGCGCGGTTGCGCCGCACGAACTTCTCGATACGCATCCACGTATTGGCGCGACGCGCCAGCAAAGGTCGATGCTGCAACCAGGCGCGCAAGTCACCGGCCAGTGCATCGACGCTGCCGTAGCGTCGTTGCGGATCGGTAGCCAGTGCCTGGCTTACAACCGAATCCAGGTCGCCGCGCAACGCTGCTGCGCTCGATGCCGTCCCATTGAGTTTCGCGACCGTTGATGCGAGGACGGGCTCTCCGTGGCTGTCATGTACGGGCGGCCCACCGGTCAGCAACCGGTACAGCACGGCACCAATCCCGTACACATCCACCGCAGTGCCAAGCGCGCGGCCGACGATACGCTGTTCCGGTGCCGCGTAGTCGGGCGTGAAGGCCTGGGTCATGGTCGCCTCGCCGGTATCCTCGTTGTCGAGCAGCCGGGCGATGCCGAAATCCAGGAGCGTGGCATGGCCGTGTTCGTCGACCAGGATGTTGCCCGGTTTTATGTCGCGATGAACGACGAGCTGCCGATGCGCGTAAGCGGCCGCGGCGCAAACTTGCAGCATCAGTTCAATGCGTTGCCGTATCGACAGCTTGCGCCGCTGACAGAAGCGGTCGATGCGTTCGCCTTCGATCAGACGCATCGCCAGGTATGGCGTACCGCCGACATCCAGCCCGGCATCGATCAGGCTGGCGATGTTCGGATGTTGCAGTTGGGCCAGGATCTGCCGTTCGCGGCGGAACCGCGCCTCTTCGGCGGGGCTGTGCAGGGCGATGCCAAGCAGCTTGATCGCAGCATAATGGTCGTAGTCCTCGTCTGCACGGCGTGCACGATAGACGCTGGCCATGCCGCCGCGCCCGAGCAGTTCGATCAGCTCCCAGTCGCCGATGCGCCGCCCGGTAAATTCGCTTGCATCACCGGCTTTCTCCGATGCGTTGGCCGGTTTCCAGATGACATCGCCGGGATCGTTGTCGAGCAGACGGTGCGTACCATGCTCGCTGCGCAGCAGGGCATCCAGCTTGTCGCGGACTTGCGGATTCGGCGCGGCCCGCTTGATGGCGCGCAGACGTGCGGCTTCATCCAGGTCCAGCAACGATTGGAAAAGCCTGTCGGCCTCGCGCCACTGATCGCGTTCGTTGACGTCCACGACGCGTCCTAATTCGACATCTGCGCCAGCAACAAGGCGCGTGCGCGCTGCCAGTCGCGATTGATCGTGCGCAGCGAACGATTTTGGGTTTCGGCCAATTGTTCCAGAGTCAGGCCGGCGAATACACGCATTTCGACCAGTTGCCGCAAGCCGCCGTCTATGACGTCAAGATGATTCAGTGCCGTGTCGAGATCGAGCAGGTCGTGATCGGGAATCGTACTCAGGTCGGCAGCATCAACGTCGACACGCGCGTTCGCGCCGCCTCGACGCTGGCTGGCGCGCGCGCGCGCGTGATCAATCAGAATTTGCCGCATCGCACGCGCCGCGCAGGCGAAAAAGTGATGCCGGTCGGTCAGTTCCAGCGAAGCCGCGCCGATCAGCTTCAGATAAGTTTCGTGAACCAGGGCCGTCGGGCTTAGCGTGAACTCGCCGCCATTGCCACGCAAACGCGATCCGGCCAGCGCCCGCAGCGTCGGGTACACCGCGGCGAATACGCGATCCAGGGATGCAGTATCTCCCTGACGCGCGGCGTGCAGCAATTGGGTGATCTCGCCCAAGACGACCCTGCGTGGCTTACCATGAGCCTTATATGTTAACCGCTCCGCACGGCGATGCCAGCGCGGGAATCGCGCTGGTTGCGTGAAGCGGATTGTGGCGAGGCAGCTGAGCATGGTTGCGGATAGCTTTCAGTCCGTGGGTCGATTGCCGAAACCGCCATAAAAAATCATGTCGGTTTGCTCGACCGCGCCGAGGTCGTTGATGCCGTAGCGATTGTCGATGCCGGGGATGTCGCGCGGTGCATCGCCGTAGTTGTCGCAGTTGTCGACTACCGGGTAGCGGTATTCGGGCATGTCGTCCGCGCCAAGCAACGCATCGCCGACCTGCACCGAGGTTGGAATGTCCGTGGCTGTATTCGACAGCAGAAAGTCATTGGCCATCATCGTTGAACCACTGGCGTGATACCAGATTGGCGTAGCCGGATCCGCGAAGATGCTGCCCTGCACGTCGAGCGTGTCACCGGTGAAATGGAACAGGCGGGACACGGCGTTGCCGGGGAAATCGCTGTAGTAGGCGCGCGTCGGCCCGTTCGAACTCAGGATCACGCTGTTGTTGCCAAGCGGCGCGCTGTTGTTGATAAAGATGCTGCGCTGGATCAGGAATTCGTTGTCGTTGTCGGCCATGCCGACCGCCACGCTGCCATTCGGATCCTTGTTGCCATTGATCAGCGTGCGCTTGATGCGGGCGATACCGCGTTGGCTGCCGGCCTCGCTGGTCAGGTAAATGACACCACCGCCGGGCGATCCCGAGGTACCCGTGTTGTCGGCCTGGTTATTGAGGATCAGGGAACAGGGCTGGGTGCTGAAGAACGCGCATTTGCCCGCGGCCTGATGATCGATGTTCCAGTCCACTGCGTTGCTGGAATACATTGCGCCACCCTTGCCGTAGGCTTCGTTGTTGCCGATCAGTGCGTTGCGCAACGAAATGAAGGTGAAAGCCCCGCTCGGGCTCGGATCGCCCAGCACGTAAATGGCGCCGCCATAGTTTGCGCTGTTGGCCAGCAGGTAGACCTGGTACGCATTGCGGATGCCGCCGAATGTCGTATCGATATTTGCGTCTTCGCTGAAGATCGCGCCACCGTAACCTTCCGTACTGTAGAAGGTGCCGCGCCCGGCGCCATTGCCGTCGACATAGATTTCATCGCCCGTTGTCAGTTGAAAGCTGAGACTGGCGAGGTTGGTGCGAATGGCGATGCCGCCGCCGGCTCGGCGCGCGGTATTGGTGACAACCTGGCCATTGATGAAAACGATCCGCGTGTTGCCGATCGCATAGATGCCACCACCATTGCCGTTGCTGTTGGTGGTTCCTGTGGCCTGATTGTTGCTCATTTTCGTGTTGCCGGTGATCTGCAGCACCGTCTGCTTGCTGGGGTCCGTGCTCAAATTGGCCAGACTGATGCCGCCGCCGTTGGAGGCGATATTGTTGTTGATCTGCACATCGTCGAGCGTCAGCTGGATGTTGCCTTGCGCATAAACGGCTCCGCCGCCGGAGGCATCGCCCGGAATGCTGCCGCCGGTCAGGATCAAATGGCGCAGCGTGATCGTGTGACGCGGGTTGCTCAGCGCATTGGACAGGTACCGGAGCCGCGTCGTAGCCGGCGGGTTGTTGTTGGTCAGCGTGGTGTATTGGCCGGCGACCGGTTCGGCATCGCTGCAGCTGGCGTAGCCGCCTTCAATCGTGATATCGGAAGCCGGATCCACGATATCGTCCTGCGCCAGGATGTAGCTCTTGTTGTTCGAGACCTTGACCAAGTTTGGCCCGTACGGGTCGGATATGGCGCCATTGAGCGCGTCGTAGAAGCTGGCGTAGCCACCACAACCGACAGCATAGACGGTAGCATGAACGGTGGTGCTGACCAGCGTGGAAAGGACAGCGATAAACAGGTAGCGAGTGGGCGTCGGACGACCCTTGAGAGAATTGCAGGGATGTCCCTTATTCGTAATTTCCGGCAAAAACGTGCCATCGAGGCCGCGCCGGTTTACCGGCACAGGTGTCACGGCGGAATCGAGGTGGTTATTCGGCCAGGTAGGTGTAGCCGGTCAAGCCGGTCTCCAGTGCGGCATGCAACCGTTCGGCTTCATCGTCGGCCAGACCGGCGGCCGTGATCTTGTCCGCATAGGCCTGACGCAGCGTCGCAAGATCGTAGCCGACATAGTCGAGCATGGCGTCGGTGGTATCGCCGCGTCGGACATGCGAGAACTCGTAACCGCCGCCGGTCAGGCACACGTTGACCGCGTCGGTGTCGCCGAACAGGTTGTGGATATCGCCGAGCGCTTCCTGATAGGCGCCTACCAGGAAAATGCCGAGCCGGTATGGGTGGCCCGGTGTTGGCGCATGCAGCGGCAGGCTGACATCGACACCGCCGGCATCGACGTAGGCGTCGATGCGGCCGTCCGAATCGCAGGTCAGGTCCGCGATCACGGCGCGTCGGTCCGGTGCCGCGTCCAGTCCGGCGATCGGCACGATGGGGAAAATCTGGTCTATGGCCCAAGTGTCCGGAATTGATTCGAAGATCGAGAAATTGACGAAATACTTGTCGACCAGTTTTTCGTTGAGCTCGTCAAGTGCCTGACGGTGCGCGCGTTCCGCCGGATTAAGGCGTTTGCGCAAGGCATTAACCACGGCGTAATACAGATCGTCCAGACGTGCTCGCTCGCGCAGGCCGAGCTGGCCCAGTGCGAACAGGGTGTGGCCCTCGGCCCAGTTGTGTTGCGCTTCGTGGTACAGCTCGATCACCGAACGAGTGTCAAGTTCGCCATGAATTTCGCGCAGGCGTCGCAGTGCTGATGGTTCCTCGGCAGCCGCTGGCGGGATGCGGCCTTCAGGCGCGCGTTCGATATCGCTGACGTTGGTCACCAGCACGGCATGATGCGCGACCATGGCGCGGCCGGTCTCGCTGATAATGTGCGGCGTCGGCAGGTCGTTGGCGGCGCAGGCATCGGCCAGCGGCTGTACGATCGTTGCCGCGTATTCACCCAGGCCGTAATTTATCGAGCAGGCCGAGCGCGAACGCGTACCCTCGTAGTCCACGCCAAGTCCGCCCCCCACGTCGACATAGCGGATCGGCAATCCGGCCCTGCACAGTTCGACGAAATAACAGGTTGCCTCGCGCATGCCGGCGGCGATGTCGCGCACGTTGGAAATCTGCGAGCCCATGAATACGTGCAGCAGTTGCAGCGAAGAGCCCAGCTTTGCGCGCTTGAGTGTATCGATCAGGGTCAACAACTGACGTGGCGTCAGGCCGAACTTGGATTTCTCGCCGCCGGTGTTCTGCCATTTGCCGGCGCCGAGGCTGGTCAGGCGCATGCGCACGCCGAACAGTGGTTCGACGCCGAGCGTGGCGGCTTCTTCCAGCGCCGGCTGCAGTTCGGACGGTTTCTCGATGACGATGAATACGCGCAGGCCGAGCTTGCGGCCGATCAGCGCAAGGCGCAGGTATTCGCGATCCTTGTAGCCGTTGCAGATGACGATGCTGTTCGGTTTGGCCAGCGCCAGCACGGCCATCAATTCCGGTTTCGAACCGGCCTCCAGTCCGAAGCCTTCGCCACCAGCGCGAGCCAATTCACCGGCCACGCCGGCGTGCTGGTTGACCTTGATCGGATACACCGCGGTATATCCGCCGGGATAGTCGCTGGCTTGCATGGCATCGGCGAACGCGGTCTGCAACCGTGCAAGGCGATGGCGCAGGATATCGGCGAAACGCACCAGCAACGGCAGGCGCGAACCCCGAGCCACGGCTGCATCGACGATGTCGGGAAGCGACAAGCGTGCCTTGTCATCCGCATGCGGGCGTACGTACAGCTGGCCATCGTCGCCGATGTCGAAATAGCCTTCACCCCAGTGCGCTATCGCGTACTGGCGACGCGCCTGATCCGTTGTCCACTTCTTGCTCATGGGCGATCGTTCCTGAACGAACCCGCATTGTAACCGCGCCAGCGCGGCATCGTGCCGCGTACCGGGAAACATCCATGTTGGCGCGTCCGACGCGGTACAATTCCGCCCCCCTGCGAATGCGCGGCTACGGACGAGCCATGACGGCGACCGAACAGACCTGGTTCAGCGAACAACACGAGTACTCGGGCTCGTCGATCGGATTTCGCATCACCGAGCGACTGCACGCCGAACGCACGCCGTTCCAGTCGATCGAGATCTACGACAGCACTGATTGGGGCAAGTTGATGGTGATCGACGGCTGCATGATGGTCACCACGCGCGACAATTTCTTCTACCACGAGATGATGGCGCATCCAGCGCTGTTCACGCATCCGCGCGCCAAGCGTGTCGTCGTCATCGGTGGTGGCGATTGCGGCACCTTGCGCGAGGTCTTGCGTCACGACGAGGTCGAACGGGCGATCCAGGTCGAGATCGACGAGCGCGTCACGCGACTGGCCGAAAAGTACTTTCCCGAACTGTGCGAAGCCAACAACGATCCGCGTGCGCAACTGCTGTTCGCCGATGGCATCCAGTGGATGGCCGAGTGTGAACCCGAATCACTGGACGTGGTCATCGTCGATTCAACCGACCCCATCGGCCCGGCCGAGGGCTTGTTCAATGAAGCGTTTTATCGCAGCTGCCTGGAAGCATTGCGTCCCGGTGGCATCATCGTCCAGCAGAGCGAATCGCCGCTGGTGCACCTGCCCTTGTTGCAGACGATTCGCAATGCCCTGAAGAACGCCGGATTCAATGCCTTGCGCACGCTAACGTTTCCGCAGCCGTGCTATCCAAGCGGTTGGTGGAGCGCCACGATGGCGCGCAAGGCATTGGATTTGTCCGGCTTCCGCGAACGCGGCGCGGCGACCAAATCCTTCGCCACGCGCTACTACAATGCCGAAACCCACAAGGCTGCGCTGGCCCTGCCGGAATTCCTCAAGCAGGCGTTGGACGAGTAACTTTGCGCGCTGCCATGCTGAATTCCGGCTCGTCGGGAGGACATGCCATGACAAATCCGAGAGGACAAGTTCTGGCATCGCTGTGCGTCGCGCTCTATTTCACCAGCGCAGTGTTCGCCCACGCGAAAACCGCGCATGCTTTCGGCGCTGAAGCTCAACCTGTGACGGCCGCGCCGAATGAAGCAGACAGCAAGGCCGCGCAGGCGATCTGGCACCAGCATCAACGCGACATGTGCGATTCGCTCAGCGCCAGCAAGTCGCCGCGCGACTGGATGCTGGCGGCGTTGATCGGGCCGTCGCTTGCAGGCAGGATCGAGCAGCAAAAGCAAAGCCAATTGTTGGCACGCGCGGCCGATGCCGCGCCGGACGATGCACTGGTGCAGTGGGCGGCGATGTCGGCACTCGGGTCGAATCGCGATCCGGCTTTGGTTGCCACCGCGGATCAAGCCTTGCAACGCTTGAAGAATATGGAGCCGGACAATGCCGTCGTTTGGTTGCAGGATCTAAATGCGGCAGCCAAAGCGAAAGACCCGGTTGGCGTGGATGCCGCACTGCAGCGCATGGCGGCAAGTAGCCGTGTCGATGTGCATTATGCCGATCTGTTGAAGGCGCTGGTCGAGGCCTATCAGCGAGACCCGCTACCGCCCGAATACAGTGAACCGGCTGCTAATCAGGAATACCCTGAAACAGTGGTATCGATACCCTATGTCGCTGCCATCGCGATCACTTCTGCGGTCGCGCTGCCGGCTTATTCCTACCTGATGCGAGCTTGTGCAGTCGATTCGTCAACCGGTCAGCACACCTGGCGTGCGCAGGATTGTGCGACGGTGGGACGCCTGCTCGCAGCCAAAGGTGACACGTTCCTTTCAAATCGCGTTGGCTACACGCTGCTGCGCGTATCGAAGACATACACCGGTCAAGACGTGGCCCACGCGCGCGTGCTCGACTGGTTGCTTGATCAACAGCGCGCGATGTACGTCAAGCCGAACTTGCTGACCGATCAACGTATCATCGCGAGTGTTGCCGACTGGATAGTTTCCGGTAGCGAAACCGAGGCGATCCGTTACGCCTTGGCTCGTCAGGGCACGCGGCTGACACCGCCGGCCGACTGGGTCGACAAGGCCTCGCCGTTTTCAGCAAAACGTTTGCGTGCGGACAAGAATCGGATGGCTGAGCGAGTGGCCCGGTCCTACTGAGCCCCGCGATTCCGCCAGCGCATCCAGATCTGGTTCAGACAAAAATCCGCACGATCCAGCCAGCGCGCGACGAGCAGTGACTCGCCGGCGATGAGCGCCGCGCCGAGGGTGGCGACGATCACACCCGGGCCGGGCAAGACCAGCATCGCCAGTCCCAATGCGAACAGCAGCAGGCCAATGCCGATCGTGATAACGGTACGCATCACGGCCGGTTGCGCCTGCTGGCGGCGATGATGGGCGCGGAAGCGCGTGCCGCATCTCGCGGTCATGAATTGCTGCGCATGCTGGCGAAATCGGTTGTACATGAACCCGGTACCGGAAACCTGGATAAACGGATGTATGCTTGATATGAGCAGACGTCAAGGGGTTGTCATGCGTTGCAGATCATTCGCGGTATTGTTGCTGGTGTCCATGGGCGCCGGTCACGCTGCCGACCGCATCACCGGCGCGCCGTTCGCGACCCGGTCACAGGTTCTGGCCAGGCATGGCATGGTCGCCACTGCCGTACCGCTGGCGACGCAGGTTGGCGTCGATGTGCTGAGGAAGGGCGGAACGGCGATTGATGCGGCGATTGCCGCCAATGCCGCGCTGGGATTGATGGAACCGGTTTCCAATGGCGTCGGCGGCGATCTGTTCGCGATAGTCTGGGACGCCAAGACGCAGAGACTCTACGGCTACAACGGTTCCGGCCGCTCGCCGAAATCGTTGACGCTGAAATGGTTCCGGGATCACGGCTACCAGGCGATTCCGCCGCTGGGGCCGTTGCCGGTCAGCGTGCCCGGAACCGTGGATGCCTGGTTCGCGTTGCACAAACGCTTCGGCAAATTACCGATCAAGGAAGATCTGGCGCCGGCCATCCGCTACGCGCGCGAAGGTTTTCCGGTCAGCCAGCTGATTGCGTACTACTGGAAGTTGTCCGTACCGCGGCTGAGCAAGTACCCGGGCTTCAGCGAGCAGATGACGCTGGACGGTCGGGCGCCGGCCGAAGGCGAAATCTGGAAGAACCCGAACCTGGCCAACACGCTGCAAACGATCGCCAAGGGCGGTCGCGATGCGTTCTACAAGGGGCGCATCGCGCATGTCATCGGCGATTACATGAAGGCTAACGGCGGTTTCCTGAGGTACGAGGATCTGGCCAGCCATCACGGCGAGTGGGTGCATCCGGTGGCGACCAATTATCGCGGCGTCGACGTGTGGGAGCTGCCGCCGAATGGGCAGGGCATCGCGACCCTGCAGATGCTGAACATTCTCGAAGGCTACGATTTCTCGAAAATCCCGTTCGACAGCGCCGAGCATGTGCATTTGTTTGTCGAGGCGAAAAAGCTCGCCTTCGAGGATCGCGCGCATTTCTACGCCGACCCGAATTTCTACAAGGTGCCGTTGAAGTGGTTGATCTCCAGGGACTACGCGGCGCAAAGGCGCAAGCTTGTTTCAATGGATCACGCCATGAAGACGGTGGCGCCGGGCGAACCGAAGCTGCACGGCGACACCACGTACCTGACCACGGCCGATCGCTGGGGCAACATGGTTTCGCTGATCCAGTCGAATTACCGCGGCATGGGCTCGGGCATGACGCCGCCGGGCCTGGGTTTCGTGCTGCAGGACCGCGGCGAGTTGTTCGTGCTCAAGCCGGGCTATGCGAACACCTATGCGCCCGGCAAGCGGCCGTTCCACACCATCATTCCGAGCTTCATCACGCGCCAGGGCAAGCCGTGGATCGCTTTCGGCGTGATGGGCGGCGACATGCAGCCGCAGGGTCATGTGCAGATCGTGCAGAACCTGATCGATTACCACATGAACCTGCAGGAAGCCGGTGATGCGCCGCGCATCCAGCACGAAGGCTCGACCTCGCCGGAAGGCCAGGCAACCGAGATGACCGACGGCGGCTGGGTCGATCTGGAAACGGGTTATTCCTATGCCACAGTGCGCAAGCTGATGGAAATGGGCCACAGCGTGCGTTTCGCGCACGGGCCGTACGGCGGGTATCAGGCGATTGAGTGGGATGCCAGGAACGGCGTTTATATCGGCGCGTCGGAAAGCCGCAAGGACGGCCAGGCATCCGGATACTGAGCTGCGCGAAACCCCCTGCTTCAGCTGCGGCTAATCCATGCTGCGTTTACACTGCGCGCTGTTGATTTGAATCAGAGTGTCCTTGGAGATCGTTGTTGCGTTTACTAATCCTGCTTACCCTCGCATTTCCGATCGCGGCATTTGCCCAGCCCTATCTGCCGGGCCGCGGCGTGGCACCGGACGCGGCACCGGTGCCCAAGGCGGCGCAGCAATCCCCGCAACGGAAGCTGGCGCAGTATCGCCATGATCAGGTCAACCTGCTCGCGTTGCGCGCCGATGCACCATCGCTGATCGCCGCTGCCTTGCTGGCGCAGGCCGATGCCACTGACTCGGCGCGGCCTGCGGTGCTGAAAACCCCGGCCCTGATCAAGCGGGCACAGCGGCTGGACCCGAACAATCCGCTGGTCTGGTGGGTCAGTGCGGGTGTGGAGTGCGTAGCCGCAAAACGCGCCTGCCCCAATGTCGATACTTTGCGGAAACTGCAGCAGCTGGATGCCGGCAACGCGGCTGTCTGGGCCTTGTCCATGTGGCGTGCACGCCGCGATGGCGATGCGCCGATCGAGCGCGCTGCGCTGACCAGCGCGGCCCAAGCCAAGCAATACAACGACTATTTCGGCGCCATGGTTGCAGCCTTGTATCGAGCGCAGGGCATCTTGCCGATGAGTTCGAATCTGTTGCTGGCCACCGGTGAGCAGGCCA
The DNA here is from genome assembly GCA_963779795.1 of uncultured Pseudomonadota bacterium. Lineage (GTDB taxonomy): Bacteria > Pseudomonadota > Gammaproteobacteria > Xanthomonadales > Rhodanobacteraceae > Rudaea. The sequence goes on from CAVZZK010000001.1 coordinate 245,165, forward strand.
ATGTCGAGGGTTACCGACTGACCAACGCCGCAGGCATCGCGCTGGCCGTGTTGCCGCCGGCGAACAAGGCCATTGTCGAGGTTTGCAAGAGTGCCGATGAGCATCTACGCGCCGATTGCGTGGCTATTGCCGACAAGATGAGCATCAGCGGCAGTCTGAACACGCGTCGCGACGGGCTCGATTTGCTGGAAGCGCTGTTGCAGCATGGCGCGCAAAAGGATACGGCGCGCGCTCGGGCTCGCGAACTGGCTTGGCAGACGCAACAAATCGGCCAACTCGGCACCAAGCTTTCGAACAACCGGCGTGTGACGACGGTGTACGTTCGGGCATTGCAGGCCAATGGTGACGAATCCGCGGCGGTTGCCGCGGTGTTGCGCAGCCAGGGCTTGACGTTGCGCCCGCCGCCGGGCTGGAAGGCGCCCAAGGCCGCGAACTGAGGGCCTTGGCCGTGACAGGTCGCATTGTTGTACTCTTGCCGTGACCAAAGTCGGCCGGGAGGCGAGCTCATGCAGAAGATTCTGGTGGCCAGTTCCAAGGGCGGATGCGGCAAGACCACGATAGCGACGAATCTCGCTGCGCATTTCGCACGATCGGGCAAGAATACCGTGCTGGTGGATGCGGACCGACAAGGCTCGAGCCAGCGCTGGGCCGAAAAACGGGCAGGCCTGCCGGCGCCGGTGTTGGGTTTGCCCAGCTTGCGTCGCGACTGGGCCAAGCGTATCCCGGCGGACGCGGAAATTGTCATTGTCGATGCGCCCGCCGCGATTCGGCCGAATGAGCTGGCCGATTATCTGGAAGACGTCGATATCCTGTTGATTCCGGTCCTGCCGTCGCGAATCGACCTGGAAGCCAGCGAGGCTTTCATTGCCGAAGTGGCCGAATTGCCGCGCATCAAACGCGGCAAGGTGGCGGTGGGTCTGGTTGGCAACCGGTTAAAGCCGTGGACCAATGCCTCGCAGCAAGCCGTGGTGGAGTTCAGGCGTCTAACGTTTCCGTTGCTGGCGCAATTGCGCGATACCCAGGGCTATGTGCTGGTCGCGGGGTTGGGCAAGAGCATCTTCGATTACGGTTCCGAACTGGTGCGTTCGCATCAGCACGATTGGGCAAAATTGCTGCGCTGGTTGAAACGCCAGGCGTGATGACGGGGGAGGGTGCGCGCGTGATGAATGCCGACGATTGGCGTTGGCGCCTTGCCGGGAGCCGGGCATGAAGCGCGAGATTATCCTGCTGCGTCATGCGCACGCCGGCAATCCGCCGGGAATCGACGACCGCGAGCGCGAACTCAGCGCCCGCGGCGTCAACGAAGCCCAGGCTGCGGGACGCTGGTTGCTTGAGCACGACGCCTTGCCGGCGCGGGTGCTATGTTCGCCGGCCTTACGCTCGCGCCAGACCGCGCAGCAGGCATTCGGCGAAATCGCGGTGGATCTGGAGCCTCGCATTTATGAGGCGACGGCTGGTGAACTGGATGCGCTCATCGACGAACATGGCGATGCGCCGCGCTTGCTGCTGGTTGGTCACAATCCGGGATTGGAGACGCTGGTGGCATTGCTGGCGACCGGCCAGTCCGGCGATTTCCGCGGCATGCCGCCCGCCGGCATCGCCTGGTTCGAACTCGACGGCGCGGCCGAGCCCGGTGCCGGGTGCCTCAAGGCTTTCTGGTCGCCCTGAGTCCGATCATGAGGATGCCCGCGCATCTGCTGCGCCGGTCGTTACCTTGTTTGTTGCTGTTGGCTTGCGGTGTATGCGCGCAACCTCGGCAGCAGGTGTTGCAGCTCGATGCGCAGCGTTCGCATGCCGGCTTCGAGGTCAAGGTGTTGTGGCTGATCGGTGTACATGGCCAGTTCGGTTCGGTGCACGGCACGGTGACCATCGACCATTTCCGAGGAACGGCAAAGGTCGATGCCTGGATCAACACGGATGATTTGCATATGCGCAGCGACAAGTACACCCAATGGGCGCGGTCGGCGGAATTCTTCGATGCCAGGCACTTTCCGCAGCTGCATTTTGTCTCCACGGATTTCCCGCTCGTGCGCATGCGTGATGGCGGCAGCATCGATGGCACGCTGAGCATTCGCGGTATCGATCGCCCCGTGCGATTGACGCTGGACAAGTCCGAATGCGCCGAACCGCTCAGCGGACGATGCGCGGTGCGTGCTTCCGGTGAAATCCAGCGCCGGGATTTCGGCATGAATTCGCACCGGCATTCGTTGTCCGGCGACGTGAGTCTGGAAATGTCGATTTTCGTGACGCAGGCGTCAGCCTCGCCGACGCAGCAGTAATGCGGCGACTGGCGATTTTCGCACTGTGCCTGTGCTGCCTGGCGATGGCTGGTTGTGCGGTCTCGCGGATTCAGGCGCGCCGCGCCTTGGCGACGGCGGGCGCGGTGCAGGACCATCAGCTGACTTGTCATTCGGCCGACGCCTGCGCGATCGTCTCGCCATATCATCGCCTGGCCGAACGGGCCATGCATGATTCCACGCCAACCGCGCCCGTGCACTATGTGAACCTGCTCGATCGCGGCGAAGACTCGCTGCTGCTGCGCGTCCACCTGATCCGTGCGGCACGCAAGAGCATCGACATGCAGACCTTCATTTTCGAGAAGGACGATGCCGGATATCTCATCCTGAATGAGTTGATCAAGGCAGCGCGGCGCGGCGTCAAGGTGCGCGTGCTCGTCGATCAGCTGTTCTCGCTGGACGACGTGGAACTGCTCGCGCAGCTGGCGCGCGCGCAGGTGAATTTCGAACTGCGCGTATACAACCCCACTTTCGACAAGGCCACCACGCCGCCGGTCGAATTCGCGGCCGGCATCGCGTGTTGCTTCTTCCAGTTCAACCAGCGCATGCACAACAAGTTGCTGCTGGTCGACAACGATATCGGCATAGCTGGAGGGCGCAACTACGAGGACCGCTATTTCGACTGGGACGACGAGTTTGACTATCGCGACCGCGACGTGTTGGTAGTCGGCCCGGCGGCCGCCCAAATGCATGCGTCGTTTGAACGATTCTGGCGTCACCCACGTAGCGTGCCGATGTCGAAGCTGCGCGATGTTTCGGCGCGTATTCTCGCCGACGGCCTGAATGCCGCTCCGTATCGGGCGCATCCTTACAAGCATCCGGCACGCGTGGCCGCGCTATTGCGACGTGCCGACGACGAAGATTTCATCCGCAGACATTTCGCGGACAAGACGATACGCGTCGGCGAAGTCGAGTATTTTTCCGACACGCCGGAGAAATTCGACGATCCGGACAAGCCTCAGGACAATGAACTGACCGATCACATCGTCAAACTGATTCGCAATGCGCGGTCGCAGATCGTTCTGCAGACGCCTTATCTGGTTCTCAGCCGCACCGCGCGTCGGGTGTTTGCCGAATTGCATCGCAAACATCCGAAGTTGCGCGTCATCGTTTCCACCAATTCGCTCGCCGCGACCGATGCCTTCTATGTGTATGCCTTGTCCTACAAGTACAAGAAGCGTTACCTTCGGCTGGGATTCGAGATACACGAATTCAAGCCGTTTCCAGCCGAAGCCGCCGAACTGATTGCCAATTATGATCGACTCGGAGACGGTGACGGCGACGATTCGGATCGCAAATACCACCGCTACGGCCGAGCCCCGCTGACGCATGCGGGTGTGCGCGTGGGTCTGCATGCGAAAACCATCGTCATCGACGGCCGCATTACCCTGATCGGGTCGCACAACTTCGACCCGCGTTCGGACCGGTACAACACCGAATCGGGCTTCATCATTCACGATCGTGCTTTTGCACAACGGGTAAGGGCGGCCATCTTGCGCGATTGTGCGCCAGAAAACGCGTGGACAATCGCTCGGCGGCACAGCAACAGCTGGTTGTCCCGGTTGAATCGCAAGATCGGCGATTTGTCGGCAAAACTGCCGATTTTCGACCTCTGGCCCTACCGTTATGCCTCAAGTTTCGAACTGAAACCCGGATGCAGGCCCTTGCGGCCGACTGACCCGCATTTCTACGATTGCTATCGTGACGTGGGCGACTTTCCGCAGGTCGCCTTGCCGCTGAAGACCATTTATACGCGTATTGTGACCGCGTTCGGCGCCGGTTTGCACTCGATTCTCTAAGCATATGACGCCCCAGTGACGCATGTCATGATTGACGATGCCGCGTCGGCTGGATAGGCTGCGCATTCTGGACCCAGACAAGGCGAATCGTCCCATGGCGCTCGAATTCAGCATCGAAATCTCCGATCAGGACCTGCCCTATTTCATGGAGGCCATGAAGCGTGCCGAAGAGCGCGCCGCGGGCAAGAGTGCGAAACAGATCCTCGACGAAGCGTCGGAAACCTTCGCCGGCTCACAGAATCAGCAAATGCCGGAGTTCGTACGTTCGCGGCTCGATGCGGTCGAGGCTCTGGTAGCCATGGCTGCTGATGAAGGTTGGGCACTGGGTGAGGAAGACCGCAGTCGCGTGGTTGCCGCGTTGACCTATTTTGCTGATCCGGAAGATCTGATTCCGGACAATATTCCGGTGCTCGGTTTCCTCGACGACGCGATCATGATCGAGGTCGTACAGCAGGTGCTACGTCCGGAAATTGAAGCTTATGCCGACTTCTGCAGCTATCGCGAAGGCGAAGCGGCCAATCGCGGCGCCGATGCCAGCAAACTGGGTCGTGAGGACTGGCTCGAGGATCGCCGGGCCGAGTTACAGGCGCGGATGCGCCAGCGCCGCAGCTCCTACGCACCGAGCGCGTCGTTCTCCTCGCACTTCAAGTTTTCCTGAGGGAACAACTCCGGTCGTTGCCTCGGGCGGCTAGCTGTCGCCTGGGGCTGTCGTCAATTCGCGGCGGAATTATTTGGCAAATTGCGTAGTCGCTGGGTGTTGATCCAGGAAACCGCACGTTTGGCATCGGGCGGACGGATCGAATTCATCCAGCGACTTGAATCGCCGTCCTCAAGATAACTGGCAACCTTGTCTTCAAAATACACGTCGACGCGGTTACGATTGTCGCCACGTGCCTGAATGACATAGGTTGGCGGTTGTGGCTGCGGCGCCAGGAAAATGCCGTGAAACGCCGTACGGCAGTATTTCACGCCCATGATGTAGGCCAGCGAAGCGGGGATGTCGGATTGCTGGAACGAGGCCGTCACGACTTTGGGCATATCGACGGCTCCTGCAACGATCAGTGGAATGTGCGCGAATGCGCGTTCACCGGAACGCTTGTACTCGGCAGGCGATATCGGAACCATGGCATGGTGATCGCCCGTGATCAGCAAAATGCCGTTGTTGAAGAATCCGAGCTTTTTCAGGGCCGCGTAAAATTCGCCAAACTGTTCATCGACATAACCAAAGGACTTCGCCGGGCTGATTTTGCCAGTGCGCGGATCAATGAAAGGCGGGTGGCTGCTGATGGTGAGCAATACTGAAACAAACGGACGAGGATCGGTACGTTGCTTCAACCATTGTTCATACCGATGGAACAGGGCGGCATCAGGCGGCGCACCGAAAATTCCACGCGGCACGCCTTTGTAGAACGGGCCTTCATTGCCTTCAATCTTGTCGAAATTGAGGCGGCGCAGCCACGCGCCACTATTCAGAAATTTCAAATCCGTGGCTGTAAAGTATTGCGCTGCGTAGCCGGCACGATGAGCGATGCCTGGAACGGTATCGGGGCCGGGGCCGAAGGTAGCAAGCGGATACCAATCATGCCCGGGCGGGATCAAGGGCGGCCGTCCCGTGAGAATGGCAATTTCGCCGCCATCCGTCGTGAAGCCGTTGGCATAGAAGTGCGTGAAATAATGGTTGGCGCGAGCGATCGCATCCAGATGAGGCAGCCAATCGTGCTGCCCGCCCAGCAGCTTGCTTTGATAGGCTGATAGCGATTCGGTAATCACAATAACGATATTGCGACGTTGTGCCGCGCCAACGGTGCAAGTGTGCGGGAGACGGGTCGCTTCGTGCTGCTCGGCTGCGGCAAAATTCGGACTGAAAGTTTCAGAGCGCCCTTGCGGTAGATTGGCGCCGATTACGTTCCAGGCATATTGATCCGACACGTAACGCAGCGGCCGGTACAACATCAGCGTGCCGAATGCACAGATGCCGACAGCAGCGAGGATCAGGGTGACAGCCAGTTTCCTTGAGCGCTGTCCAACAAAAACCAACCCCAGCAGTATGACGAGGGTAAGCAAGGCAAGTGCGAGATAGCCGGCGCCGCTGGCCGAAAAAAATTGAGCTCGCGCAACGCTCCAATCAGCAGAGATATTGCTGGAAAAACGCAGAAGATCAGTGAAATAAAAGCGTTGCGTGAGTAAGCGCAACAGCAGCAGGTCCATTGCCTGAACGACGACAAGAAACGCGGCCACCAGGCGCAGCAACAAGCGCAACGGTCGCCAAGGTGCCAACAATGCCGCGGCGAGAACACCAAAAATCCCGGCAACCAGCCACGCATCGTTTCCGAGCGTTGGCATCAAAAAGCAGCCGTGACATGAGGTGTACGCGCCAGCGTAGTTGTCGAGGTAAATGGCACGCCAGGCACTCAGGGTCAAGGTCAGCAGTGCAGCGCCAAATATCCACGGAATTCGCCGTCGTGGCTTGGATGAAGCGAAGTAAGATCTCAAGCCCGCTCCAGAATTGCCGTGACCCCCATGCCGCCTGCAGTGCATATTGAAATCAGGCCACGCCCGGAGCCTTTCTGTTCAAGCAGTTTGGCCAGCGTCGCAACAATACGCGTCCCGGTTGCGGCAAACGGGTGGCCCATGGCCAGGCTGGAACCGTTGACGTTGAGTTTTTCCGGATCGATGCTTCCAAGCGGCTTTTTGAGCCCGAGCCGATTACGGCAGTAATCGGCGTCTTCCCAGGCGTGCAGCGTGCACAGGACTTGCGCGGCGAAGGCTTCGTGAATTTCGTAGAAGTCGAAATCCTGCAGCGTCAGGCCGGCATAGGCCAACATTCTGGGTACCGCAATGGTCGGCGCCATCAGCAAGCCTTCGCCGTGCACGAAATCCACGGCGGCGACTTTGGCGTGAGTCAAATAAGCTTGCGGCTTGAGCTTGCGCTGCGCAGCCCAGTCTTCGCTGGCCAGCAGCACCGCCGATGCGCCGTCGGACAATCCGGTCGAGTTTCCGGCTGTCAATGTGCCGTGACCGGAAGTCTTGTCGAACGCCGGTTTCAGTGCAGCCAGTTTTTCCAGCGAGGTATCCGCGCGCAGGAATCCGTCGCGCTCCAGGCCCCGGAATGGCGCCAGCAGGTCCGCGAAAAATCCGCGCTCATACGCGGCGGCGGCTTTCTGATGACTGGCCAGTGCGAATTCGTCCTGAGCCTGCCGCGAGATTTTCCACTCGCGTGCCATGAGTTCGCAGTGATTGCCCATCGACATGCCGGTGCGCGGTTCCTTTATGCCGGGAAAGCTCGGTTTCAACTCATGCAGTGAAAATCCGCTTGTGGCCGTTTTGAGCTTTTTGGCCACACCGTGGGCGCGGTTCACGGCGAGCATCCGGTGTTGCAGGGCGCGGCTATAGACGATCGGCACGTCGCTGGTCGTATCGCTGCCGCCGGCGACGCCGGCATCGATCTGTCCGCTGGCGATCTTGTTGGCGATCGCGATGGTGTTGTCGAGCGAGGTACCACAGGCGCGTGCCGTGGTGATGCCCGGTGTGGTCGGTGCCAGACCCGAGGAGAGTGTTGCTTCGCGCGCAAGGTTCCAGTCCGAGGCATGTTTGATCACCGCGCCGAAGGCGACTTCGCCCAACTCCAGCCCGTGCAGTTCAAAACGCTCGACCAATGCACCCAGGGTCTTGACGGCCATGCCGAAATTGCCGACGTCGGCATAAACCGTGTTGTTGCGGCAGAACGGGATACGTATTCCACCGAGAACGGCAACGCGTTTTCTATCGGTCACGGAGCATCCTTTGCGGAAATTTGTCAGTGTACTGTACTGGTATCATGCCTCGACCCAATCGGCTCGGGAATGGTTCATTGTATGCCCTACGTTTTCGATGTGGACAGGTTAACGCGTCTCGCCGGTGACTTGCGCGAATCGTTCGTGCGGGCCGAGCCCTATCCGCACGCGGTCATAGACGATTTTCTTCTGGCGGAATACGCGCAGGAACTCGCACGCGTTTTTCCGGGGCCTGACGACGCTGTTGCGTGGGACCGCTTTGCCATCGAGACGGTGGAAATGAAGCTGGGATCCGGGCGCGAGCAGGCGTTTCCGGCACCCTTGCGCAATGCTATCCATGATCTGAATTCCGGACCATTCATCACCGCTCTGGAGAAATTGACCGGCATCGAGCATCTGTTGCCGGACCCGCACTTGTCCGGCGGCGGTATTCACCTGAGCCGGCGTGGCGATCACTTGGGGATTCATGCCGATTTCAACTGGCATCCCGGTCTGGAAATGCATCGGCGACTGAATCTGCTGATTTATCTGACGCCGCAATGGCGGACAGAATACGAGGGACGGCTGGAACTGTGGAGTACCGATGGTGAAAGGCGGGTGCGCAGTGTTGAACCGCTGTTCAATCGCGCCGTGCTGTTTGCGACACGATCCGATACATTTCATGGGCATCCGACCCCATGGGCGGCGCCGGACGGAGTCTACCGACAATCGATCGCTTTGTACTATTACACGGCCAATCGCCCTGAACATGAAAAGCGCGCGGCGCACAGCACCCTGTACAAGGGACATAACGCCTGATTCGCGATTATGTCGCCGTTTGCGCGAAGATCGCCGGTGCCTCGCGCCATATCTGCCAGAAAGCCAACTCCGAAGCCAGACAGCGATCAAGGTGAGCGGCGTATCTTTGCATCACCGATTCGACATCAATTGACGGCGGCAGGGTCTCGACGCGCAACCGACGTCGACCGCTGTCGATATCCAGGTCAGCACTGAAAACGGTAATGCCTGCCTGATACCGGCATGCCGTTTCGGCCAATCCCAGCGGGAAAGTGGCTGCACGCCGCAACAACTCGACCGTGGTGGCGCGTTGGCCAGGCCGGGCTGGCAAGTCGAGCATACCCACCACGCTTCCGGCCGACTGCAGAATTCCCATGAGGGCCTTGGTGCTGCCTCCGACGTACAACGGACCGCGGCTGCCAATGCGGCAAATGGCCCAGGCGCGGAAGCGGCCATACCAGTGCGAGACTCGTCCACGTCCGAGTGCGCGGCCTTGTGCGCGTCGAGCGAGAAAATAGCCGTCGAAGCCGTGTCGATGCATCAAGCGCCAGATCCAATGACCCGCTCCCCAATGGAAGGTCAGGAAAACGCGTGCATTGTTGTCTTCCGGCCACGATCCCGACTGATCGACATGGCGTTGCCACCATGCCGGTCCGCGCAGCAGGCTCAGGTAGGTGTCCGTATGATCGACCAGGCGCAGCAGTCGGAAACGATACTTCCATTCCTCCGCATCATTTTCCGGGCAATACAGCTGCGCTGCCGCCCAGGCGGGCTCGACAGATTCTCGATACAGCCAGGGTTTGCGCGCCAGCCGCTTAAGCCAGGCAAAGCCCACGCGCCAGGGCAGTATGGCCGCAAACGCGGGAATCAGGAACAGCGTGAGCGCGTCGGAAAACGCATGGCGCAGACGGTTCAGCATGTTCGCTGATCCCACCTTCGGTAGCATTCAGGCATGGTCGGGCAGCGGCTCGCGTACGTCGGCGCGCAAGGGTTTATGGTAGACGCGGTAATGGTCTTCGTACATGCCCAGACTGGCGTAGGTCTGCTGGGCGCGTCGGTTGTTGCGCTCCACGTACAAACGCAGTCCCAGGGCGTCCGGTGTGCGCGCGACGCGTTGCTCGATTTCGTCGAACAACGCGTGGAATACGCATTGACGACGATATTCCGGGCGCACATAGACGCTTTGCAGCCACCACCATTCACCATTGCGCCAATCGCTCCACTCATACGTGATCATCAGGCAGCCGGCCACGACATCGTCGATTTCGGCGACCAGATAAAAACCGCGAGCGGGGTCGGCCAGCACGCGCGCGACGCCGGCGCGCAGAGTTGCCGGCACCAGCGTCTTGGCCTCGGTTTCGAGCGCCATGGCGGCATTGAACTCGACCAGAAAATCGACATCGGCACCAGTGGCGGCGCGTACCCTGGGTGTGGCTGGCATGCAATTTATCCCTTGTGTGGTTTGCTTCTGCGTGGACGCGAACTGCCCAGTTTGCGGGTCAGCGTATTACGCCCCAGGCCGAGTCGTTGCGCGGCCCGGCCACGATGATTATCGGTTTGTGTGAGTGCTGCGGCCAGCACGGATTGATCGAACTCGTCGCGCAGTTGCGTGTAGATGTCGTTTTCGCCATCGGCCAAGCGCGTTTGAACGAGCCGTTGCAGGGCCATGCGCCAGCCCGACGGATCCTGGTCGGTTGCAGAATCCTGGTTGGGCAGGTCCTGGCTGCGTATCTCGCGGCCCGGCGCCATCACGGCCAGACGCCGGCACAGGTTTTCCAGCTGACGGATGTTTCCCGGCCACGACAGGCGGGTCAGTGCTTCGCGCGCGGTCGGCGAAAAGTATTTCGGCTGCAGATTCATCTCCGTGGCGGCACGCGTAAGAAACCGTGTGGCCAGCAGCGGAATGTCCTCGCGCCGTTGGTCCAGCGGCGGCAGATGCAGGCGCACGACGTCGAGGCGATGCAGCAGGTCCGCACGGAATTCACCACGTGTCACCTTGGCGTCCAGGTCCTGGTGCGTGGCGGCAACAATGCGTACATCGGCACGCAGCAGTTCGCGGCCGCCGACGCGATAGAACTCGTCTTCGGCCAGCACGCGCAGCAGGCGCGTTTGCAGCATCAACGGCATGTCGCCGATCTCATCGAGGAACAGCGTTCCGCCATGGGCCTGTTCGAAGCGTCCGGCATGGCGTTTGAGCGCGCCGGTGAATGCACCGGCCTCGTGGCCGAACAATTCGGATTCGAGTAATTCCGACGGCACGGCGGCCGTGTTCATGGCCACAAATGGCCGGGTGGCACGTGTGCTGTGACAATGCAGCGCGCGTGCGACCAGTTCCTTGCCGGTGCCAGTATCGCCGGTGACAAGTACGTTCAACTCGGTGGCAGCGATGCGACCGATGTTGCGAAAGATTTCGCGCATGGCCGGGGATTGCCCGATCAACTCCTGTTCCAGCTCGGCTTCCGGTTGCGGTGGCGGCGAACGGGTTTCGGCCAGCGCGCGTTCGACCGCGGCGGCCATCTGGTCGAGATCGAACGGTTTGGGCAGGTAGTCGAATGCGCCGTTGCGGTAGGCGGCGACGGTCGAGGCCACGTCGGTGAAGGCGCTGATCACGATCACCGGTGCCTCGACACCGCGATGCTTGAGTTTTTCGAGCAATTCCAAGCCGTTGGTGCCGGGCATGCGCACGTCGCTGACCACGACATCCGGGCGCGAATGCTCGAGTGCATCAAGCAGGGATTGCGCATCGCCGAATTCGCGCACATCGATTCCGCTGTCGCTCAGTGCCTCGTGCAAGACGAAGCGGATACCCTGGTCATCGTCAGCGATCCATACTTCAGTCATGATGGGTCTGCAGCGGCAGCGGCAGCGTCAGCGCGAAGGTCGTACCTTCGGTGCGAACTTGATGCGCGATCTGTCCGCCGTGTTCCTGGGCGATTTCCTGGGCCAGCGCGAGGCCCAGGCCGGTGCCGCCGGGACGGCCCGGAACCAGCGGCATGAACAACGAATCGCGCAGGCTCTCGGGCACTCCGTCGCCGTCGTCCATGACATCCAGACGTACGGCCAACCGCACGGGTTGATTGCCGACCAGAACACCATGCTCGGCGCGGGTGCGTATCAGTATGCGTTTGGCGTTTGCCTGCATGGCATTGCGCATCAGGTTCAACAGCAGCTGCAACAGGCGGTCGGCATCGCCGCGGAATGTCGGCAGGCTCGGATCGTAATCGCGGTCCAGTTTCAATTGCGGGGCGGCCTCGGCCATGATCAGCGCGCCGGCACGTTCGGCGACTTCATGCAGATTGACTACACTCAGGTGCGGCTTGCCCCCGGGATGCAGCAAACGGCCGGTCAGCGTGCCGAGCCGGTCGGCTTCGGCCAGAATCAGATCCGTCAGCCGGGTCAGCTCCGGGTCGGGCAGACGACGCTTGAGCAATTGCGCTGCACCGCGCAGCCCGGCCAGCGGGTTGTTGATCTCGTGCGCGAGGCCACGCAGGGTCTGCGAGATTTTCGGCAGGGTTTCCGCATCGGGCTGGACTGGTGCGTGCAATTCCAGCAACAGGCCATCGCCCGCCCAGGTGTTGAGTGTTGCATCCAGACGCAGCGGCGGCTCGCGTGACATCAGGTTCCAGCCACGAACCGTCAATGCGGAATCGGTCGAGCGTACCCGTTCGATGTATTTCGACAGCAGATCGACCGACGGCCCCAACGCCGCGAGCTGGCAACCGCGCCAGCGCGTCAGCCCGGTGATCTGGACGAAGGCCGGGTTCGCATGGACGAAGCGCAGCCCGGCATCCAGCAGGCCGATACCGGTGCTGAGTTGGTCGCAGAACGCGATCGTTTCTCGAGGTGGAACCACGTCCGGGGAGGCTGCGGCAGGCATTGCACTATTTTAGTGCAAGAGGACTGCCGCATGTGCATTTGATGGATGGCTGCGCCTCAGATCGAGTAATACATCTGGAACTCAAGCGGATGAGTAGCGGCGCGGAAACGGGTGACTTCGGTCATCTTGGTGGCGATGTAGGCATCGATGAAGTCATCGGAGAACACGCCCCCGGCCTTGAGAAAGGCGCGATCCTGATCGAGCGCTTCCAGGGCCCGGTCCAGACTCGAACATACCTGCGGAATGGTCTTTTCCTCTTCCGGCGGCAGGTCGTACAGGTCCTTGTCCATCGGCGGACCCGGGTCGATCTTGTTGAGGATGCCGTCGAGTCCGGCCATGAGCAGGGCGGTAAAGGCCAGGTAACCTGAATTCATCGGGTCCGGGAAACGCACCTCGATACGCCGCCCCTTGGGCGAATGCACATACGGGATACGGCAGCTGGCCGAACGGTTGCGCGCCGAATAAGCCAGCATGACCGGAGCCTCGAAGCCGGGCACCAGACGCTTGTAGCTGTTGGTGGTGGAATTGGTGAAGGCGTTGATGGCGCGGGCATGCTTGAAGATGCCGCCGATGTAGTGCAGCGCGGTCTGGCTCAGACCGCCATACAGATCGCCGGAGAACAGGTTCGTATCGCCCTTGGCCAGGGACTGGTGCACATGCATGCCCGAGCCGTTGTCGCCGACGATGGGTTTGGGCATGAAGGTCGCGGTCTTGCCATAGGCATGGGCGACGTTCTTGACCACGTACTTGAGGGTAAGCAGCTCATCGCCCTTGCGGGTGAGGCTGTTGAAACGGGTACCGATCTCGCACTGGCCGCCGGTGGCGACCTCGTGATGATGCACTTCGACGGTCAGGCCCATGGCCTCAAGCGTCTTGCACATCTCGTTACGCAGGTCGAACAGGGAATCGACCGGCGGGACCGGGAAGTAACCGCCCTTGATGCCGGGCCGATGGCCGATGTTGCCTTCCTCGTACTTGTTGTTGGAGCTCCAGGCGGCTTCCTCGGAATCGATGGTGTAGCCGGCACTGCCCATATCGTTGCGCCAGCGCACGGAGTCGAAGACGAAGAACTCGGGTTCCGGGCCGAAGAAAGCGGCATCGGCGATGCCGGTGGACTTCAGGTAAGCCTCGGCGCGCTTGGCGATGGAGCGCGGACAGCGCGTATAGGCCTGCATGGTGCTGGGTTCGAGCACATCGCAGGTGAGGATGAGCGTGGGCGTGGTGCTGAAGGGATCGACGACGGCGGTGTCGGGATCGGGCATGAGGATCATGTCCGACTCATTGATGCCTTTCCATCCGGTGATGGAGGAGCCGTCGAACATTTTGCCTTCTTCGAAGGTGGACTCGTCAACGGTATGGGCAGGATAGGTTACGTGGTGCAGTTTGCCGAGCATGTCGGCAAAGCGCAGGTCAACGTATTCGATCTTGTTGTCCTTGATCAGTTTTTCAACATTGGCTGCCATGGGGGTGCCTCGTGTGATTTGAGTGATGGGAGAAGGTCAACGCCGCACGGATATCATTGCAGAGATGAGTCGACATTGGCCAGTAGGGAACAAAAAAGCCGGCGGCGTGACTTGCACGCCGCCGGTACAAGGCCACAGGTCCTGCAAGAGGAGTCTCGCAAGGTTGCGGCGGAGGGAGGAATCAGATTTCGTAGGCAGTCTCACCGTGGGTTGTAGTATCCAAACCTTCCATCTCTTGTTCCTCGGGCACGCGGAGGCCGCCAAACACGGCTTTGGCTATCAGGTAGCCAATCAGCGAGACCACGCCACTCCATGCCAGCGTTATCACGACGCCCAGCGCCTGCACGCCGAGTTGATGGCCGATGGAGAAATCGGCAGCACCGGTCCCGCCCAGGGTAGGTGCGGTGAACACGCCGGTCAGCAACGCGCCGACGATACCGCCGACCCCGTGCACGCCGAACACGTCCAGCGCATCGTCGGCGCCCAGGATCTTCTTCAGGCCGGTCACGCCCCAGACACAAGCGAGACTGGCCAGCGCGCCGATGGCGATCGAACCCATTGGACCAACCGTGCCACAGGCCGGGGTGATGGCCACCAGGCCGGCAACCGCGCCTGACGCGCCGCCCAACATCGAGGGCTTGCCCTTGAGCACGCGCTCGATCAGCAGCCAGGCGAGCACGGCGGCGGCGGTGGCGACCATGGTATTGATGAAAGCCAGCGCGGCTCCGCCGTTGGCTTCCAGGTTGGATCCGGCGTTGAAGCCGAACCAGCCGACCCAGAGCAGGGAAGCGCCGACCATGGTGTGGGTGAGGTTGTGCGGACGCATGGACTCGCGGCCGATGCCGATGCGCGGGCCGAGCAGGTAGGCGCCGACCAGACCGGCGATACCGGCATTGATGTGCACGACGGTGCCGCCGGCAAAATCCAGTGCGCCGCGTGTCAGCATGAAGCCGCCCGGCCCCCAGACCATGTGCGCAATCGGAATGTACGCAAAGGTGAACCAGAACGCGCAGAACAAAAGCACCGCCGAGAACTTCATGCGTTCCGCGAAGGAACCGACGATCAGCGTGCCGGTGATTCCTGCAAAG
This sequence comes from uncultured Pseudomonadota bacterium, assembly GCA_963779795.1. Taxonomy (GTDB): domain Bacteria; phylum Pseudomonadota; class Gammaproteobacteria; order Xanthomonadales; family Rhodanobacteraceae; genus Rudaea. The sequence goes on from CAVZZK010000001.1 coordinate 260,239, forward strand.
GTTGACTGGAAGACGACAAACACGAATTCGGGCAGTTTCACGTTGGCGGTAAAGGTGTCGGCCAGCGATGCCGGCGTCATGCCGCGAAGGAACAGCTTGTCGGCGTTGCCGATGAAGGCGTTGCCGGGGTCGAAGGCAAATGTGTAGCCGTAGATGACCCACAGGACCACGATCAGTGAGAACACCGTCAATACCTGCATCAGTACCGAAAGCACGTTCTTGGCACGGACCAGCCCGCCGTAGAACAGTGCCAGGCCGGGCACGGTCATCATCAGCACCAGCAGCGTGGAGGTCAGCATCCAGGCCACGTCGCCCTTGTCGACCACGGGCGCGGCGGTTTCCGCGGCCATACCGCGTTGGCTCAGCAGCACGGTAGCTGCACCGAGAATCAGCGCCACGAGAATTGGTGCCAATCGCGTGCGCTCGGGGAGTTTCATCGTAGTAATCATGATGGGTCGCCTCATGGGTATGGAGTCCGTCACAGTGCGTCTTCGCCGATTTCGCCGGTACGAATGCGCAACACCTGATCAATCGGACTGACGAAAATCTTGCCGTCACCGATCTTGTCCGTGCGCGCCGCGGCGGCAATTGCCTCAATCGCCGATTCGACCAGCGACTCCGGAACGACGGTCTCGATCTTGATCTTGGGCAACAGATCGACGACGTATTCGGCGCCGCGATACAGTTCCGTATGCCCCTTCTGGCGGCCATATCCCTTGACCTCAGTCACGGTCAATCCGGTTACGCCTTCCTGCGCGAGCGCTTCGCGCACGTCTTCGAGCTTGAAGGGCCGGATGATGGCGGTGATCAACTTCATGGCATGCTCCTTCGAATGAATCAGAACGATTTGGTCACGCTCAGGACGCCGGTTGAGCGGCCCTGAAACGTTCCGTAGGGATTGGTGTAAACGCCTTCATCGGCATTGGTGTCGAAGTAGGCCAGCGCGACCGACCAGCCGGCATCGAAATTCTTGGTCACGCCGAGCTTCCAGTCGGTGTAACTGCCCGCGCTGAAGTGTTCGATCTTCTGATGCCCGACGTGTGCGTTCAGCACCCAGCTCGGCGTGAATTCCCAGTTCGCCGAAAGATCCAGGTAACCGGAATGCTTGCTGTTGTCGAAGCCGAACAGGTTGGTAAACGAATGTGAATACTTCAGCGAAACAATGCTGTAACTAACCCCAATATAGCCTTCCGTCGTATTCGCGCTGGTGAAGCCGCCGGGGAAATCGCCCGGGTAGTAATACGTATAAAGACCGAAGTCGACGCCGATGCCACTGGCGAATGTCGTTCGGTAGCCAGTGTAGCCATCGATTTCCAGACTGCTGGAGATGCCGCCCAGATCCGACAGCCAGCTGATGTTGCTGCCCCAGGCGCCGACGTAGAAACCGCTGCTGTGGTCGAGTTCGATGCCGGCCTGCAGGGCCGGGCGTTTGTTGGTCTGGGTCAAGCCACGAAAGATGTAGTCCGAAGCCATGGTCACGCTGCCCGGATAGGTCCATTCCGGCGTCGGGGTATCGGCGAAGGTCGGCCGTGCAAAAACCATCAACAAGGCCAACGGAACGAGCGTTTGCAGTATGCGTTTCGTGTTCATGTCCAAACCTCATGCCTGTGCGAAGGAAAACAGGTTTTTCCCGGGGCAATCCGCTTTCGCGACACCCGCCCGGGTACCCGCACGACGACGGATTTGTGCCTGCGCACGATTCCTGCCGTCGGCGGAGCGAATTTCTTTTCCCTCCCCACGCGCTCTGCGGCGCTTTTCAGTCACAAAGTAGTTGTCGGTATTGCGGCAAAACAATTCACGCTCGCGCCTCAGATCGAGTAATACATCTGGAACTCAAGCGGATGAGTAGCGGCGCGGAAACGGGTGACTTCGGTCATCTTGGTGGCGATGTAGGCATCGATGAAGTCATCGGAGAACACGCCCCCGGCCTTGAGAAAGGCGCGATCCTGATCGAGCGCTTCCAGGGCCCGGTCCAGACTCGAACATACCTGCGGAATGGTCTTTTCCTCTTCCGGCGGCAGGTCGTACAGGTCCTTGTCCATCGGCGGACCCGGGTCGATCTTGTTGAGGATGCCGTCGAGTCCGGCCATGAGCAGGGCGGTAAAGGCCAGGTAACCTGAATTCATCGGGTCCGGGAAACGCACCTCGATACGCCGCCCCTTGGGCGAATGCACATACGGGATACGGCAGCTGGCCGAACGGTTGCGCGCCGAATAAGCCAGCATGACCGGAGCCTCGAAGCCGGGCACCAGACGCTTGTAGCTGTTGGTGGTGGAATTGGTGAAGGCGTTGATGGCGCGGGCATGCTTGAAGATGCCGCCGATGTAGTGCAGCGCGGTCTGGCTCAGACCGCCATACAGATCGCCGGAGAACAGGTTCGTATCGCCCTTGGCCAGGGACTGGTGCACATGCATGCCCGAGCCGTTGTCGCCGACGATGGGTTTGGGCATGAAGGTCGCGGTCTTGCCATAGGCATGGGCGACGTTCTTGACCACGTACTTGAGGGTAAGCAGCTCATCGCCCTTGCGGGTGAGGCTGTTGAAACGGGTACCGATCTCGCACTGGCCGCCGGTGGCGACCTCGTGATGATGCACTTCGACGGTCAGGCCCATGGCCTCAAGCGTCTTGCACATCTCGTTACGCAGGTCGAACAGGGAATCGACCGGCGGGACCGGGAAGTAACCGCCCTTGATGCCGGGCCGATGGCCGATGTTGCCTTCCTCGTACTTGTTGTTGGAGCTCCAGGCGGCTTCCTCGGAATCGATGGTGTAGCCGGCACTGCCCATATCGTTGCGCCAGCGCACGGAGTCGAAGACGAAGAACTCGGGTTCCGGGCCGAAGAAAGCGGCATCGGCGATGCCGGTGGACTTCAGGTAAGCCTCGGCGCGCTTGGCGATGGAGCGCGGACAGCGCGTATAGGCCTGCATGGTGCTGGGTTCGAGCACATCGCAGGTGAGGATGAGCGTGGGCGTGGTGCTGAAGGGATCGACGACGGCGGTGTCGGGATCGGGCATGAGGATCATGTCCGACTCATTGATGCCTTTCCATCCGGTGATGGAGGAGCCGTCGAACATTTTGCCTTCTTCGAAGGTGGACTCGTCAACGGTATGGGCAGGATAGGTTACGTGGTGCAGTTTGCCGAGCATGTCGGCAAAGCGCAGGTCAACGTATTCGATCTTGTTGTCCTTGATCAGGCCAAGTACCTTTTTTACTGACATGACATACCTGTTTGCGTGCAGATCGTGAGTGATTGATGATCTGTATCAGCAAACATGGTGCCAGCAGGGGCAATACGAGTTTATTGTTTAAAAACAATACATTGGATTTTTGCTAAGTTGCGATCGAAATATAATTGCACCATTCAAGCGCAACGCTAATGTTCTTCTGCACACGTTTGGTGCTATGCGAACGGGATGATTTTGGACGCCGTACCTGCGTTTCAAATTACCGATTGCGTCGGCGACGGCAACCCAGACTTGGCACCAACCGGCTCTGCCGGCCTTGATCAAGCCTGATCCGTGCGTGAGTCGGGTACGTGGAGTCGTTCGGCTTCTTCCTGGCGGCCGAGTCTTTCCAGCATCTGTATCAGCGGTTGGCGCAGGTCGTCTTGGTCCGGGTTTTGTTGCAAGCATGCTTGGAGGCAGTCGGCGGCGCCTTGCAGGTCGCCAAGTTTCTCCAGACACCAGGCGCAGGATTTGGTGGCACCAATGTGCGTGGGATCGATTGCCAAGGCGCGTCGATAAAACTTGAGTGCCGCCACGAAGCGGTCGGCCAGGCGCGCGACATCGCCCAGCCCGGCATTGGCACCGAACAATTGCTGGTTGTTGTCGACCAGTGCGGTGAATTCATCGCGTGCGTCGTCAAGGCGGTTCTGGCGCAGTAGGGAGCGCGCAAGTATCAGGCGTGCGAAACTCAGATCGGGCCGCTGCGCGAGGGCATTGCGCAAGGCCTTCTCGGCAAAGGCGTAGGCGCCTTGCTCGAACAGGGCATGACCCAAGGTGGCTTGTATGGCAACCTCATCGGGTTTGACTTCGGCCGCACGGGTGAGGAATTTGACGGCGTTGGCCGCATCGCCGCGTGACAAGTAGACGTTGCCGAGGCCGAGCAGCAACATCGGGTCGTTGTCGTCAACACGCCGCCCTACCCGGAAACGGCTTTCGGCACCCGCGATATCGTCGTCGCGCAACGCCAGATGCCCCAGTGTTGCATAGGCTTCGGCACAGTTCGGATCGAGTTGCAGGGCCCGCGCGAAACTTTGCTTCGCTTCGTCATCCTGGTTTTGGCGCAACTGCATGCCGCCGAGCAATAGATAATATCGAGCCTGATCCGGGGCGATTTCGATTGCTCGGTTGATCAATTGGCGCGCCTCGGTCGCGTCGTTGCGTTGCAAGCGCAAGCTGCCCAGCAGATACAATGCGTCGGCGTCGTTAGGTTCCTGAAGCAGGCAGTCGCGATAGGCTTGTTCGGCGTTGTCCAGCCGACCTTCCCGGTGCAAGTCGAGGGCTTGTTGCAGAGTCATCCGGCGAATTTTCGCAGCTTGGGAGAACGCGCATTATGCCGCAGTCGATTGGTGATCGCTTGCTGTTACGCTATGCACGGGGACAAAGTTCGAGCTTCACATGACCGATCCACGCAGTTTGCCAACACTGATCCGTGCTGCCACGCCGCTGCTGGTGATTGAGACGGCCGAGGAGCGACGCGTCATCGCGACATTTCGCGAGACCATCGCTGAAGTCCTGCGTCCGTTGTACCGCTGGACGATTACCGATGGCCTGCGGCGACTGGATATCGAACAGTCCGAAACCGAGCAATCAATCGAAACACGGGTTGCGCCGGATACCAGCGCCACATTGCAGGCGATCAAGCAGTCGACTGAACCGGGAATTTATTTGCTGCTCGATTTCCTGCCGTATCTGCGTTACAGCATGACCGAACGCATGCTGCGCGAGATCTGTCAGCGGCACGGCTGCGCTCGTCATACGTTGGTGCTGGTCGGCCCGTCCATCGAGCTGCCGGCCTCGCTTCAGGCCCTGGCTACCCATTATCGCCTGCCCTTGCCGGATGCCGAATCGCTGGCGCGGTTGGTACGTGAGGAAGCGTTTGCCTATTCGCGCGACAACAGCGGTCGACGTGTCGAAGTTGATGCCGAAGCCGCGCGCGCGGTGGTGCGAAATTTGCGCGGGCTGGACCTTGAAAACGCACGCCGAATCTTGCGTCAGGCGATCTACGACGATGGTGCCATCGGCCTGCACGACGTGCCAAAGATCATGCGCGCCAAATTTAACCTGTTGAACAAGGACGGGTTGTTGCAGTTCGAACCGGACACGACCGGATTTTCCGACGTGGCCGGACTGGCCCGACTCAAGCGCTGGATCGAACAACGCCGTGGGGCTTTCCTCGGGCTGAAAAGCACTGCCGGCCTGGACAAGCCGAAAGGCCTGTTGTTGCTGGGCGTGCAAGGTTGCGGCAAGAGTCTGGCGGCCAAGGCGATTGCCGGTGGCTTCGGCGTGCCGCTGGTGCGGCTGGATTTCGGCACGCTGTACAACAAGTACCACGGCGAAACCGAGCGTAACCTGCGCGATGCGCTGGAACGCGCCGCGAAACTGGCGCCGTGCGTGTTGTGGATCGACGAAATCGAAAAGGGGCTTGCCAGCAGCAGTACCGATGACGGCGTTTCACGCCGGGTACTCGGTTACCTGCTGACATGGATGGAGGAACGTCGCGACGCAGTGTTCCTGACTGCAACCGCGAACCAGATTCGCGAACTGCCGGCGGAGTTGTTGCGCAAGGGACGTTTCGACGAAACGTTTTTTGTCGATCTGCCGGACGCGGCCACGCGCGAGCAGATCTTTCGTATCCATCTGCAACGGCGCAAGCTCGGACCCGCCGGCTTCGACCTGTCGGCCCTGGCCACTGCCAGCGAAGGATTTTCCGGCGCCGAAATCGAACAGGCCATCGTCTCGGCACAATATTCGGCCAGCGCGGACGATGTCGCCGTTGGACAGGATCATGTTCTGACCACCCTGGCCGATACCCGGCCATTGTCGGTCATGATGGCCGAACAGGTTTCGGCGTTACGCGACTGGGCTGCCAGCCGGACCGTTTCCGCCAGCTGAATTTGTCGTCAGTGCGCGGTTCATGCGTTCGACGATGAAATCCTCCGCCCAACTATGCAGACGCGCATTCTGGATGAAGCCACAATGCCCGCCATGCGGCACGATCGTCAGTTCGGCGTCCGGCGGAAGTTTGAGTTCGCGAAAATCCGCGACCGGGATGACCGGGTCATCGGCTGCGGTCAGAATCGTCACCGGCACGCGCAGCGACGACAGCCTCGTACCGGCAATCGAATAGCCGTCCAGATAGTTTTCCAGCGTGCCGAAATCCGTATGCCGTTGAACCATGCTGCGCGTAAGTTCGCGCATGTTGCCGCGCAATTCCTTGCGGTTGAAAAAGTCCTCCTGCGGGAGCAGTGACTGTTTGCGGCGCAGCGATTCGCGCCACTTGTGCATGAAATAGCGCTCGTAGAACCACGGCGCGTCTTCGATCGACGTCAGTCCGGCACGTGGGCTGATCACCGGACAAATGGCGAATGCCCACTGCAGCGGAATGCTGGCGGCTGGAGCACGCAAGGCAACGCGCAGCGCGAAGTTGCCACCCAGCGAATAACCGCCGATCAAAAGCGGGCGTTGCGGATACAAGTCGGCCACCCGGGAGACGGCTCCGACGACTTCATCGATCCGGCACGAATGGAACAGTTCGCGATTCAGGTGATGCGTTTGTCCGTGATCGCGGAAGTTGAGCCGGAATACGTCACAACCTTCGCGCAACAATCGCGCACCGGTGTGCAGGATATAACCCGATTGCACGCTGCCTTCCCAGCCGTGTAGCAATACGGCCAGCGCTCGCGGTTCGGCACGAACACCTTGTGCGGTGTGGAATCCCTGCAGGCGTACGCCGCCGCCGCAATCGAGGACGACTTCACGTGACTGCTCTTCCAGTGCCGCATGCTTTCGCCGAAACAGCCAGCGACGTAAGCCGCTGCTGGCCAGGATCGATTGTACGTGCGGATTGCGCAACGGCCCGCGCGCGCGAAAACCATCCGCCGAGGTCATGCGTCGGCGTAGCCGAGCGCGGCCGCTATGCGTGATCGAGCGATTCCAGCGGCGGCGCGGCGACCGGCTTCGCCCACCTGCAAAGGCTCAAGGAAATGGACTTCGGCCTGCATGGCGGGACCGCCAAGCAGGCGCAGGAAGTTGCCGAAAAAACTTTCCTTCGCGGCGAATGGAATGCTCATGTCCATCTTGCCGTTGTCGCCATAACACAAGGCCACCGGCTGTACGGAAACATTGGCATCGACGGATACCTGAAAGATGCGCGCGTGGAACGTGCGCAGGCGGTCGCCCGGTCCGGTGCCGCCTTCGGGGAAGATCCCGACCGCCATGCCTTCGCCGAGCCGATCAACCACCGACTGCATCACCGTCCCCAACGAATGCATGTTGCCGCGGCGGTGATAAATCGTGCCGGCGCGCGTCGCCAGCCAGCCGACCAGCGGCCAGCGCGCGATTTCCGCCTTGGCCACGAAGCTCATGATGCGCTGGCTATGCATCAACTCGATATCGAGCCACGACACATGGTTTGCCACGAACAGCACGGCGCCAGGCAGCGGCTCGCCGACGTGACGGATGCGAAAGCCGAAACGCCGTACCAGCGCGCGTGACCACCAGCGCGTGGCCCAGTAATCCAGGCGTTCTCCGCCGATTCGGAACCTACGCGCAAGCGGGTTGAACACGGCCAGGGCCAGCGGAAACGCAATCAGGATATGCAACAGCAGCAGGGGCGTGCGCCAGAGATAACGCAAAGGGCGCAGCCAGTCGCGGTATTCGGATACGGAAGATTCGACTCGAGTATTCATTTATCGTGCATGGTAGCCAAGCGCGGTAAGTGCCGCCAGCTTGACGGCATTGTTGCCGGATGCTTCGTTCATGGCGAATCGGTTGCTTCGTCGAATCGACCGAGGCATTCGTGCAGATCCTCGACGTGCTGATCCCACCAGCGTGCCAGCGCAACGAACGGAAACGCTTGCGGAAACGCCGGATCGTCCCAGCGCTGCGCGATCCAGCCCGCGTAGTGAACTTGCCGCATGATGCGTAGCGGTTCGATCAACGCCAGTTCGCGATAATCGAAATCGCGGAATTGTGTATAGCCGTCGAGCAGGAAATCCATCGCCTGGGGTGTCTGCGCCAGCATCCACAGGTCCTGAACCGCCGGCCCCGCGCGCGCGTCGTCCAGATCGACAAAGTGCGGGCCGGCATCGGTCCATAGCACGTTCCCGGCGTGACAATCGCCGTGCAGGCGGAGCCGGCGCAGGTTGTCAATGCGGGCGAAGCGTGCGTCGATGCGGCCGCCCAGTGCGGCCGTGATCTGTGCATAGCGCTGGTGAAGATTCGCCGGCAGCAGCGGCGATGCGAGCACGGCTTTTGCCGGTTGGTCGATCAGGCTGACGCGATCGATAGCGCCACGTGCGCGGAATGGTGCGCGACCGCCGACAGCGTGCATGCGCGCCAGCAGACGTCCCATCCAGGCCAGATTGTTGGCGGACTCCAGTTCCGGAGCGCGGCCGCCATGACGCGGAAAGATCGCGTAGCGAAAGCCATTGAAGTGCAGCAGGCTTTGGCCATCGAACGAAGAGGGTGCAACGACCGGCAATTCCTCGGCCGCCAGTTCCCGCGCGAAGTCGTGCTCTTCGGCAATGGCCGCATCGCTCCAGCGACCGTTGCGATAGAACTTGGCGATGACCGGCGCGGAATCCTCGATGCCGACCTGGTACACGCGATTCTCGAAACTGTTCAGGGCCAGCAGTCGCCCGTCGCAGGACAGTCCGGCCGACTCGACGGCGGCCAGCACCGTGTCCGGGCTCAGAGATGCGTAGGGAACATTCGCGTCGTTCACGCTCTGGCCAGATCGGCGGTGCGTCGTGGCACCACCGTCAGCGTCACTCGCGAGATGCACACCAGACGTTGTGATTCGTCGTCGATGCGAATTTCCCATACCTGCGTGGTGCGGCCCAAGTGCAATGCACGCGCAGTGCCGATGACGATGCCCCGAGATACGGCACGAACATGATTGGCATTGATATCCAGACCCACCACAAACTCATGCAGGCTGTTCACGCACAAGCTGCCGGCCAAGCTGCCCAGCGTTTCGGCCAGGGCCACCGAAGCACCGCCGTGCAGCAAGCCGTAAGGTTGTCGCGTGTTCCTATCGACCGGCATGCTGCCGCGGATAAAATCGTCGCCAACCTCGACAATGCGGATACCGAGAGTTTCGATCATGGTGCCCCGGCCCAGCTGGTTGAGCCCGTCGAGGGCGGTATCCTGTTTCCAGATTCTCATGGCGTTTGCCTTGGATAGGTTCGCACGACTATAGCAATCCGCCGTCAATCGGGCACAATCGCGACATGTCATTTCATGTGACTCTGCGCGGCAGCGGCAAGCGCTTCGCCGTCGAACCAGGTGAAAGCGTTCTCGATGCCGCGCGGCGCAGCGGTCTGGCCTTGCCCTACAGCTGCCTGTCCGGTGCCTGTGGAAGCTGCAAGGCGACCCTGATCGAGGGCGAATGCCACTATCCGCGGATTCAGCCGAGTGCACTAAACGCCAGCGAAGTGGCGCACCATCAGGTATTGCTGTGCCAGGCGCAGCCACTGACCGACCTGGTCATCGCCGCGCGCGAAGTCGCCTCGGTAGCGGACATGCCATGCCGGGTCATGGCCGTGCGCGTGACCGAGAAACAGTTGCTGGCGCCGCAGGTGATGCGTCTGGTGTTGCGCCCAGCACGTGATGAAAGCTTGAACCGGGTCGCCGGGCAATATCTCGATGTACTGTTGCCGGAAGGAAAACGACGCGCTTTCTCGATCGCAAATGCGCCGCATCTCGGACGTGAGATCGAGTTGCATGTGCGTCACGTCGAGGGCGGCGATTTCACGCACCGAGTGTTTCACGAGATCGAGGTCGGCTCGATCTTGCGCATCGAGGGCCCGCTTGGCACGTTCGTGCCGCGCGAGCATTCCGAGCGGCCGATGATTTTCGTCGCCGGTGGTACCGGCTTTGCGCCGATCAAGACGTTGATCGAGCACTTTCTGCATCTGGGCACGCGGCGCGAGATGAGTCTGTACTGGGGTGCGCGTACGCCGGAAGAATTGTATCTGCGTTCGCTGCCCGAGCGTTGGGTGAGCGAATCCAGGTTGCGCTTCGTAGCCGTGGTTTCGGATGCGCAAACCGCACACGGGGAACGCACCGGTTTCGTGCACGAGGCCGTGCTGCAGGACCATCCGGATCTGTCTGCGTTCGATGTCTACATGAGCGGCCCGCCGGCATTGATCGAGGCTGGGCGGCGCGGTTTTGTCGAGGCTGGTTTGTCCGAAGACAGGCTTTACTACGACTCGTTCGAATACGCGCCTGATGTGCTGGCGCAAATCCTCACCGCGCGGGCCGGCATCCACGACGCCTGATCATTGGAACGGCCAGAGATAACGGGAACTACGCCGATGATGCTTCGAACTCAGCGATGATCCGGCGGCGCATCCAGTTGCGGTACGCCGTGCGCGCTGCGCCTTTCGATAATACTGGCGCGCGTGTCCACCGGTTTTCCGACGACTTCACTCGGCAGTCGTACCGTTTCGCCACGTGAGCAACGCAAAGCATTTCTATAGCAGTCGAGTGCCTCGTTGGCGTGGTTCTGGCTGGAATGATATTCGCCCAGCGTTTCCCACAGCACAGCGGAAGGTTCCAACGCGAGTCCGCGCTTGAGATATTCGACGGCCTTGCCCCACAACTTGGCGTACAGGCACAGGCGACCGAGCGTCAACAGCAGGGCGGGGCTGTCCGGATGGGTGTCGAGCCAGCCTTCGGCGCGGCGCAGGCGCGTGTCCGCGTGCGCTTCGCCCAGTTCGCCGTAGGCAAGCACGAGCGATTCGAACCATTCACGGTGCAGACCCGACTCGAGTTCGTCCATCGCGGCCAGAACCTGTCCGAATTGCGCCGCGCAACGCGCATACGTTGCGCGAATCACCGCGACGCTGCGCTGGTGTCGGTTCAAGCTCGACCACAGCGAGGTCAGATCGTCGCCATTCCGGGCAGCTTCGATGGCGGCCACCAGCACGCGTGTTTGCAGTGGCGCCAGCGTCGATTCACCGAATGCGCTGCTTCGTTGAAGTGCCTTCAGTGCCGACATTGCGGTGTCGGGGTCGTTACAGGCCAAAGCGGCTTCGGCCTGGATTCGCAGCGCGTTGGGCGTCAGCGCGAGGTTCGCGTTATCGAGCAGTTTCAACGCCGCCTTGGCGCTGCCGGATTCGAGCAGCAGGCGTGCACGCAGCGCCAATGCCGCCGCCGGAACGCTTTGTCCTGCCTCATCCAGCGCGGTCTGTGCGCGCGTGGTTTCGCCGCGGGCTTGTGCCGCCCACGCGGCGGCAAGCAGCGCAGGCGCGCGCAGGCCGGTCTGCTGCGAGGCGCGTTCCAGTTCGCGTTGCGCGAGTTGATAATGGCCTTCAGCCAGTGCGGTCAGGCCGCTGGCGATGCGTTCCCGGCCACGACGCTGAACACGGCGTGCCCAGGCGTTGCGTGGCCAGCGCAGCAACCGCCAGATCATGGTCAGCAACACCACGGCAAGTATCAGCGCGACGATGGCAAAAATGAGTGTGGTCTGTATTTGTGTCGAGCCGATGCGGACCAACACTTCACCCGGATCGGATGCGAGCGCCTGCCAGCCGAATGCGGCCGCACAGGCAATCACCAGCAGGATAAGCAACCAGGCCCAGGTCTTCATGATTGCGGTGCGGCCGGATTGGCCGCTGGTGGCTTGGGAGTCGATGCACGCAAGGTGTGCGTGGCACGCAAGGCGCGCAACTGCTTGAGCGAGGTGCCCAGCAGCGAAGGCGGCTCCGGTTCAAGCTTGGCCGAATCAAGTTCGTCGAGCTGTTGCAATGCGCGCTTGACGGCGGATGATTGCGGATCGAAAGCGGTATCGATCTGCGCGCGCGCCGCTTTCAGCGCACTGTTGTAGCGAGATGCATTGCGTGCGAGGGCGGCGGCTTCAGCATCACGCAGGTCCAGGATCACGAGATTCCGTGACAAGGCGACGTCGCGTAATTGCAGCTTTGCCTTCGGCTTTTCCTCGTGTCGGACCAGCACCATCGCGCCGAGGATCCGCCACAAGCGCGATGTTTTCTGCACGTTCGCCGGCGCTTCGGACTGTGGCTTCGGCGCGGGCAGCTCGGTGATCGTGCTGCGCAGGGAATCGAGTGCTGCGATCAGCGGGACAGGATCACTCGCGTGCAGTTGCTTCAACGCGTCGATTTCGGCCTGGATGCTCTCGCGCACAGGTGCGAACGCGGAGTCGCGAATCTGCTCAAGCGCGGCGTCGGCGGCGCGATATGCCGCGATCGTCGCCGGGATGTCGTGATACAGGTTGAAGCGTTCGCTGCCGAGCGTGAGTAACAGCTCGGCCCTGTCCAGCGCCAGCGAATCATGTCCGGACATGCGTTCGGCGGCCAGCTTGCCGACACTTTCTTCCAGCGTCTGCGCCCGTTGGTTCAGGGCCAGTAACTGTGCGCGGACCGATTGATCGACCTGTTCGCCATCATCGAGTCGGGCGTGCAAAGTGTTGTCGCGGTCTTTCAGATGCGCGAGCTGTTGCTGGATGGCGTCGAGCTTCTGGTTTATTGCCTGAATGTCGCCGGCGTAATCGTGCGCCGGTTCGGCCTGGGTTCGAAGCGCGAACCACCAGAACGCGAAGCCCAATCCGGCGACCAGCACCAGGACCAGAAACCAAAGTACCGCACCCGGCCGGCGGCGCGCCGCGGAGACAGCGTCATCGGTGGCGGTCTCGGTCGCGACCTGTGTCCCCGGTTTGTTGTCTTTTTCGTCTCCCATATGGCTATGCTAGCGAAAAGCACGATCAATGTGGGATTACAGACGATGCCGTGTCATCGTCGCGCATACGGTATTCATCAAATCACGGGGTTTTGGCGACGCGGCGATGTGGACCTGTCGGAAGAGTCGCTCGCGTGCCAGATCGGCGAGGCGTTCGCTGCTGACGACCAGATCACCGCCGGCAAGCTGGGCGAAAAGGTGCAGCGGCAGGTGCTCGCCCAGGTTGCGCAACGCCTCGGCGCTGGTCAACAACGTGATCAAGGGCGCGGCGGCTTGTTCCAGTGGCGCAAGATGGCGACGCGTAAAGCTTGGCGGCATTCGCTGATAAACGTGGATTTGCCTGATTTCGGCGCCACGCGCCTGCAAATCCTTGGACAGCAACTCGCGACCTCCCGGCGCGCCGATGATGGCGATCCGTTGCCCGTGGACCTGCATTAGCGACGGCAGTTCCAGCAAACCCTCGCTGTTCTGAAGATGTCGCGGCCACTCGATTTCACCGGCGCCTTGTCGCTTCACGGCACGAGCTGTCGCGCCACCGACAGCATACAGTCGCGTGCTCTTTGTAAAGCGCAGGGCAGGGCGGATTGCAAAGGCATAGCGCACTGCCGCGGGGCTGACAAAAATGACGGCATCGCAGTTGCCGACCGAGCGCAGATCGGAGGCAGCCTGTTTCGGATCCTCAGGGTGGCTCAGAACGATGGCTGGCAGGCTCAGTGCCGTACCGCCCAATTCGCGAATCGCGCGTTTGAGCGGAGCGGCCGTTTCGACAGGCCGGGTTACGACAACGCTCGCGCCGGCAAGCGGTTTCAGCCCCGGATTCAGGCCAAGCCTGGACAACCTGTCTGCTTTCATTGGGAGTGGGCGGGCGCCATGCCTGTTCGGCTAACACACAATGCCGCACAGTGTACGGCAAACGGAGAAATCGAAGTGACGAGATTTGTTGACCACTTTCAACTTCGATGTATAATGCGCGGCTCCCCTGGCGAAAGGCTGGGCGGATGATTGTGGTTCTTTGACAGTGTGCGCAGGTGACTTGTGTGGGCGCCTTGTGGTGGATGGAAGTCCATCGAGATGCAAGAGCGTCCCAAGCCTTATTTGAGTAATCAAAGTAGCTTGGGGTCAGTCTCTGGAAGTTAGGTTCACGGGATGCAAGTTTCGTGGATTGAAAGTTTTAACTGAAGAGTTTGATCCTGGCTCAGAGTGAACGCTGGCGGCATGCCTAACACATGCAAGTCGAACGGCAGCATGAGAGAGCTTGCTCTCTTGATGGCGAGTGGCGGACGGGTGAGGAACACATCGGAATCTGCCCGGTTGTGGGGGATAACTCGGGGAAACTCGAGCTAATACCGCATACGACCTTAGGGTGAAAGCGGGGGACCTTCGGGCCTCGCGCGATCGGATGAGCCGATGTCGGATTAGCTGGTTGGTGGGGTAAAGGCTCACCAAGGCGACGATCCGTAGCTGGTCTGAGAGGATGATCAGCCACACTGGGACTGAGACACGGCCCAGACTCCTACGGGAGGCAGCAGTGGGGAATATTGGACAATGGGGGCAACCCTGATCCAGCAATGCCGCGTGTGTGAAGAAGGCCTTCGGGTTGTAAAGCACTTTTATCGGGAACGAAACACGCAAGGTTAATAGCCTTGTGGACTGACGGTACCCGAGGAATAAGCACCGGCTAACTTCGTGCCAGCAGCCGCGGTAATACGAAGGGTGCAAGCGTTACTCGGAATTACTGGGCGTAAAGCGTGCGCAGGTGGTTAGTTAAGTCTGCTGTGAAAGCCCCGGGCTCAACCTGGGAATGGCAGTGGATACTGGCTAACTGGAGTGCGGTAGAGGGGTGTGGAATTCCCGGTGTAGCAGTGAAATGCGTAGAGATCGGGAGGAACACCAGTGGCGAAGGCGGCACCCTGGACCAGCACTGACACTCAGGCACGAAAGCGTGGGGAGCAAACAGGATTAGATACCCTGGTAGTCCACGCCCTAAACGATGCGAACTGGACGTTGGGAGCAACTTGGCTCTCAGTGTCGAAGCTAACGCGTTAAGTTCGCCGCCTGGGGAGTACGGTCGCAAGACTGAAACTCAAAGGAATTGACGGGGGCCCGCACAAGCGGTGGAGTATGTGGTTTAATTCGATGCAACGCGAAGAACCTTACCTGGTCTTGACATGTCCGGAACCCTGCAGAGATGCGGGGGTGCCTTCGGGAATCGGAACACAGGTGCTGCATGGCTGTCGTCAGCTCGTGTCGTGAGATGTTGGGTTAAGTCCCGCAACGAGCGCAACCCTTGTCCTTAGTTGCCAGCACTACGGGTGGGAACTCTAAGGAGACTGCCGGTGACAAACCGGAGGAAGGTGGGGATGACGTCAAGTCATCATGGCCCTTACGGCCAGGGCTACACACGTACTACAATGGGAGGTACAGAGGGTTGCGAAGCCGCGAGGTGGAGCCAATCCCAGAAAACCTCTCTCAGTCCGGATCGCAGTCTGCAACTCGACTGCGTGAAGTCGGAATCGCTAGTAATCGCGAATCAGCATTGTCGCGGTGAATACGTTCCCGGGCCTTGTACACACCGCCCGTCACACCATGGGAGTGGGCTGCTCCAGAAGCCGTTAGCCTAACCGCAAGGGGGGCGACGACCACGGAGTGGTTCATGACTGGGGTGAAGTCGTAACAAGGTAGCCGTATCGGAAGGTGCGGCTGGATCACCTCCTTTCGAGAACGACTTCGCCATCACATGGCGTCCACACAAGACACCTGCTGTTTCTTTCACGCGAAATCCCTTTCGCGAAGAGCGAGAATCAAAAACCGGCCATCTGTGGCCGGACTCTTCACGAAAAGCCCGGCTTCGATGGCCTGTAGGGCATTGAATGGTGGCTTCCAGACGTTGGATCTGTATGGGTCTGTAGCTCAGGTGGTTAGAGCGCACCCCTGATAAGGGTGAGGTCGGTGGTTCGAGTCCTCCCAGACCCACCATTGTCTTCACGCGGATCCTTCCGCGAAGGGCGAGCTAAACCGCACATCCCTGTGCGGACTTCTCGATTAACAGCCGCTTTGTCGAAACATTGATTCGAGCGACGAAGCAGGCAGAGAGGACTAAATGGGGCCATAGCTCAGCTGGGAGAGCACCTGCTTTGCAAGCAGGGGGTCGCCGGTTCGATCCCGGCTGGCTCCACCAGGTTATGGTTGTGAAAGACAGTATTGGCGCACACAGAATTGATATCGGCGAACGTTGAGGTTCGACGATGTTCTTTGAAAATTTGGGACGTAACAAGCGTCTGAACTCTCACCGAGTTTGGATGTGTCGTTGAGGCAATTAGGCGAATAGAGAGTTGATCGGCCCTGAGGCGACTTGGGGTTATATGATCAAGCGAATAAGCGTCTACGGTGGATGCCTTGGCGGTCAGAGGCGAAGAAGGACGTGGCAGCCTGCGAAAAGCGTCGGGGAGTTGGCAACAAGCATTGATCCGACGGTGTCCGAATGGGGAAACCCACCTCGCAAGAGGTATCCAGTACTGAATACATAGGTGCTGGAGGCGAACCCGGGGAACTGAAATATCTAAGTACCCGGAGGAAAAGAAATCAACCGAGATTCCGCAAGTAGCGACGAGCGAACGCGGATTAGCCCAAAAGTCGCACGTGTTTTAGTTGAACGGTCTGGAAAGGCCGGCCCGAGACGGTGATAGCCCGGTAGGCGAAAGGGCGCGTGAGATGATAAGTGAGTAGGGCGGGGCACGTGAAACCCTGTCTGAACATGGGGGGACCATCCTCCAAGGCTAAATACTCCTGACCGACCGATAGTGAACCAGTACCGTGAGGGAAAGGCGAAAAGAACCCCGGAGAGGGGAGTGAAATAGAACCTGAAACCGTAGATGTACAAGCAGTGGAAGCCCTTCGGGGCGACTGCGTACCTTTTGTATAATGGGTCAGCGACTTACTGTCTGTGGCAAGCTTAACCGTATAGGGGAGGCGAAGGGAAACCGAGTCTGAACAGGGCGCATAGTCGCAGGCAGTAGACCCGAAACCAGGTGATCTAGCCATGTCCAGGGTGAAGGTGCGGTAACACGCACTGGAGGCCCGAACCCACTCCCGTTGCAAAGGTAGGGGATGAGGTGTGGCTAGGAGTGAAAAGCTAATCGAACCTGGAGATAGCTGGTTCTCCTCGAAAGCTATTTAGGTAGCGCCTCGTGCGAACACTCTTGGGGGTAGAGCACTGTTATGGCTAGGGGGTCATCGCGACTTACCAAACCATGGCAAACTCCGAATACCAAGACGTGCTACACGGGAGACACACGGCGGGTGCGAACGTCCGTCGTGGAAAGGGAAACAACCCAGACCTGCAGCTAAGGTCCCCAATTTACCGCTCAGTGGAAAACGATGTGGGAAGGCACAAACAGCCAGGAGGTTGGCTTAGAAGCAGCCACCCTTTAAAGAAAGCGTAATAGCTCACTGGTCGAGTCGGCCTGCGCGGAAGATTTAACGGGGCTAAGCGGTAAACCGAAGCTCAGGGTGCATAGGTCCTTCGGGGCGTATGCGCGGTAGAGGAGCGTTGTGTAAGCCTGTGAAGGTGGATCGAGAGGTCTGCTGGAGGTATCACAAGTGCGAATGCTGACATGAGTAACGATAAGGGAGGTGAAAAGCCTCCCCGCCGAAAGCCCAAGGTTTCCTCGCGCAACGTTCATCGGCGCAGGGTGAGTCGGCCCCTAAGACGAGGCGGAAACGCGTAGTCGATGGGAAGCTGGTTAATATTCCAGCACCGCTCGTAATTGCGATGGAGTGACGGAGAAGGCTAGGTGTACCGGGCGTTGGTTGTCCCGGGGAAAGGAGGTAGGTGTGGACCTTAGGCAAATCCGGGGTCCTTTACGCCGAGCACTTAAGACGAGTCCTTTGTTGGACGAAGTCACTGATGCCACGCTTCCAGGAAAAACTTCTAAGCTTCAGATTATGAGGACCGTACCGTAAACCGACACAGGTAGGCAGGGTGAGAATCCCAAGGCGCTTGAGAGAACTTGGGTGAAGGAACTAGGCAAAATAGCACCGTAACTTCGGGAGAAGGTGCACCCGGGGATGTGGCTACATGCGTAGCTGAGCATTCCTGGGTCGCAGTGACCAGGCCGCTGCGACTGTTTACCAAAAACACAGCACTCTGCAAACACGAAAGTGGACGTATAGGGTGTGACGCCTGCCCGGTGCCGGAAGGTTAATTGATGGGGTCAGCCGCAAGGCGAAGCTCTTGATCGAAGCCCCGGTAAACGGCGGCCGTAACTATAACGGTCCTAAGGTAGCGAAATTCCTTGTCGGGTAAGTTCCGACCTGCACGAATGGCGTAACGACAGCGGCGCTGTCTCCACCCAAGACTCAGTGAAATTGAAATCGCTGTGAAGATGCAGCGTTCCCGCGGCAAGACGGAAAGACCCCGTGAACCTTTACTATAGCTTTACACTGAACGTTGAGTTCTTCTGTGTAGGATAGGTGGGAGGCTTTGAAGTGCAGGCGCCAGCTTGCATGGAGCCAACCTTGAAATACCACCCTGAAGTGCTTGACGTTCTAACCTAGGCCCGTAATCCGGGTCGGGGACCGTGTATGGTGGGTAGTTTGACTGGGGCGGTCTCCTCCCAAAGTGTAACGGAGGAGCACGAAGGTGCGCTCAGCACGGTCGGACATCGTGCGGTGTGTGTAAAGGCATAAGCGCGCTTGACTGCGAGATCGACGGATCAAGCAGGTACGAAAGTAGGTCTTAGTGATCCGGTGGTTCTGAATGGAAGGGCCATCGCTCAACGGATAAAAGGTACTCCGGGGATAACAGGCTGATACCGCCCAAGAGTTCATATCGACGGCGGTGTTTGGCACCTCGATGTCGGCTCATCACATCCTGGGGCTGTAGCCGGTCCCAAGGGTATGGCTGTTCGCCATTTAAAGTGGTACGCGAGCTGGGTTCAGAACGTCGTGAGACAGTTCGGTCCCTATCTGTCGTGGGCGTTGGATGTTTGAGAGGGGCTGCTCCTAGTACGAGAGGACCGGAGTGGACGAACCTCTGGTGTTCCGGTTGTCACGCCAGTGGCATTGCCGGGTAGCTATGTTCGGAAGCGATAACCGCTGAAAGCATCTAAGCGGGAAGCGCGCCTCAAGATGAGACATCCCGGGACACAAGTCCCCTGAAGGAACCATCAAGACTAGGTGGTTGATAGGTCGGGTGTGTATCGCAGTAATGCCGAGCTAACCGATACTAATGATCCGTGTGGCTTGATCATATAACTCCAAGTGGCTTCGACGGCACATCGCCGGCGAGAGTGAAGCCTTGTTACGTCCCAATCCCATGCTGGCCAGGCGCGCAAACGCGACTGGCTGCACCGCTTCCCTGGCGGAAATAGCAACGTGGTCCCACCCGATCCCATCCCGAACTCGGAAGTGAAACGCGTCTGCGCCGATGGTAGTGTGGCTTAAGCCATGTGAGAGTAGGTCACTGCCAGGGGCTTCACCAGCCAAAACCCTCGGTCGAAAGGCCGGGGGTTTTGCATTTATCCGCTCGAGGAACGTGACCTACTTGCAAGGTGTGCGCTGCGCGCACGAGTGCTGCGTTCCTGCGCCACGCAGGCGCGGTCACTGCCAGGGGCTTCACCAGCCAAAACCCTCGGTCGAAAGGCCGGGGGTTTTGCATTTATCCGCTCGAGGAACGTGACCTACTTGCAAGGTGTGCGCTGCGCGCACGAGTGCTGCGTTCCTGCGCCACGCAGGCGCGGTCACTGCTGCAGCGGACGCCAGATCCGGGTGTATATCGCCTGGACCTTGGGCGGACACGGACGGGGGATGTCCACCATGCCGCATGTGCAGACTTTATCAGGGCATCCTTAACGCGCGAGCTGTTACAAAACCCGCACGCGTGTTGCGTATCCCGTTCAACATGGAATAACAGGGTCGGTTGCCGCGGATTGAATGTTCCATCGTCCAATTTGACACATGCGGTCTCGCGTAGGACAGTCCAAAGTTGGTCCGGCTGCGCAGCAGGTGTGGGTCCTCCAGCCGCCTCTGACACATGAAGAAAGTTTCCCAAGGAGAAAACCAATGATCAAAGTCAGCGTGATGTATCCGAACAAGCCCGGTGTCCGTTTCGACCACGACTACTATCGCGACAAGCACCTGCCGATGGTCAAGCAACGAATGGGCGACAAGTGCAAGTTCTACACCATCGACAAGGGCATGGCAGGCGGAACACCGGACGCGCCGCCGACCTACGTCGGCATGTGCCAGATCTTCTGTGATTCGGTCGAGGATTTTCAGGCCGGCTTCGGTCCGCATGCCGACGAAATCCTCGGTGATATTCCAAACTACACCGATCAGTCGCCGGTCATACAGATCAGTGACGTCGTTGTCGGTCACTGAACCGGAAAACCACGTTTGGACCCGGATACCGAGTCAACCGGGTCCGAACTTGTAGCTGCCGAACTGTTCGCGCAATTTCATCTTCTGCAGCTTGCCGGTGGCTGTGTGTGGTAGCTCATCGACGAACACCACGTGTTCTGGCAGCCACCATTTGGCAACCTTGTCCGAAAGAAATTGAAGCAATTCGGTGTCGCTAACCTGCTCGCCTGGCTTGGTGACCACGATCAACAGCGGCCGTTCCTGCCATTTCTCGTGGGCGATCGCGATAACGGCTGCTTCTGCGACCTTCGGATGCCCAACCGCGGCATTTTCCAGTGCGATCGATGAAATCCATTCGCCACCGGATTTGATCAGGTCCTTGGCGCGGTCGGTTATCTGCATGTAGCCGTCGGCGTCGATGGTGGCGATGTCACCGGTATCGAACCAGCCCTCGGCGTCGACGATATCACCGCCCTCACCGCCGAAGTATCCCGATGTGATCCAATGTCCGCGAACCAGCAGGTGGCCAGAAGTTTCGCCGTCGCGTGGAACGGGTTGCCCTTCTTCGTCGACCAGTTTCATGTCGACGCCGAACGGCACACGACCCTGTCGCGCCTGCAGCGCAATGCGCTGCTCGGCCGAGGCATCACGATGTTTGCGCAACGGATTGCACAAGGCCGCCAGCGGCGAGGTTTCGGTCATGCCCCAGGCGTGCAATCCCAACGTACCGAATTTTTCGGCGAACGTTCGTACCACCGACTCCGGCATCGCCGCACCACCGACCATGACACGTGACAAACACAGATCCTCGCGCGGATCCAGTTGCTGCTCGGCGACGTATCGGTGCAGACCCATCCATACGGTCGGAACGCCAAGCCCGACCGTAACCGATTCGTCGCGCATCGCGTTGTAGACGCTGGCGCCATCCAGAGCGGTGCCGGGCAGCACCATGCTCGCTCCGGACAGCGCACACGCGTATGGCGTACCCCAGGCGTTTACGTGAAACATCGGCGCCGCCATGTACAACATGTCCGCTGCGCAAATACCCATGCCGTCGTTCATGCAAGCGAGCATTGAATGCAGCACGGTCGAGCGATGCGAATAGAGCACACCCTTCGGATTGCCTGTCGTGCCCGATGTGTAGCACAGCGACGAAGCCGAATTCTCGTCCAGCAACGGCCAGGCAAAATCGTCATCCTGTGCCGCGATCAGGTCCTCGTAGCAAATCAGGTTGGGAAGATTAATCACCGGCATCTCATTGCGGTCGGCCATGGCGACAAAATGCCGTACGCCGGAAAGTTTCGGCGCCAGTTGTTCGAGCGAAGGCGCGGAGCCGGGATCGAAAAAGATTGCCTGGTCCCCGGCGTGATTGATGATGTATTCGATCTGATCGGGAAACAGGCGTGGATTGATCGTATGCAGTACCGCGCCCATGCCGGATACACCGAAGAACAGTTCCAGATGCCGGTAGCTGTTCCAGGCCATCGAACCAATGCGTTGACCTTCCTCGATGCCCAGCACGTGCAATGCCTTGGTCAATTGTCGCGCGCGTCGATTCACGTCGTCGTAACCGCAGCGATGCCGGGTGCCGTCACGCATGCACGACACAATCAGCGCATGTGGATGTTCGGCCGCCGCGTGTTCGATCAGCGCAGAGATCAGGAGCGGGTGTTGTTGCATGAGGCCGCGCATACGTCTCCCCTTTATACCCTTATGACGCGGATGATGTGGGTCCTTCGCTGTCAGGCAACAGTTGCCGTGCTGCATTCACGCCGCAACATCAAGTCATGTCAAGCATGAACTGATCCGCACTTCGTCCGAATGAACAATCACGAATTTTCTTGTTTTACGTAGGGTAGCAGGTACGTCAGGTAGTCCGCCTTGCCGAGTGGGGCTCCGAGCTTGCGCAGGATCGCGTAGGCGGTGCTGATATGGAAGTACAGGTTCGGTATCAGGAAGTCGTTTACATATTGCCGACCCGGCAGCTCGCAGTAATAGCCCGGGCCGAGCCCGATGCGCTTGATCTCGTCCAGTCTTGAATCGTCGGCCGCGATACCCGCGACAAGGTTCTTTGTCTGCCGAACATGCGATCTGGCCAATTCGATCGAATCGACCTCGTGCGGCAGGTTTTCTACCGGCTTGCCGGCGCACCATTGCGAGAATCCCCTGGGCAGGTTGCAGGCGATGGCAACCTGGGTGCCGAATGGGTACATGTCCGGTGCCAGGCGCTCATCGAGGATGGCATCAAGGTCGTCGAAGTGTTTCTCGGCGGCATCAAGGATATGGTCGAGCGCATCGAGACGAGTAGAGAAGATGCGCTGAGTTTCCACAATTTCTTTGTTTGCCATGAAATGTCCTTTGCGAATGACGTCAACGGGAAGAATCGATTGAAGATGCGTTGATCCGGTTCATGCCGGGGTTCCGGTATGGATGGATCGTCAGTTCTTGCTGCCGATCGTGCGTTGGAACAACCCGTACACGCGCTTGTACTCGTCCAGCCAGGAATCGGCGTTGGTAAAGCCGTGACGGTCGAGTGGGTAGGGCGAGATCCAGAAATCGTTCTTGTGCAGCTCGATCAGGCGTTCGTACAGGCGCATGGAATCCTCGAACAGCACATTGTTGTCGATTGCGCCATGGCAGATCAGCAGCGGACCCTCGAGTCCTTTGGCGAATTCTATCGGCGAGGAACGCCGGTAGGCGATCGGGTCAACATCGGGGCGGTTGAGGATGTCCGATGTATACGGATCGTTGTACTGGGTCCAGTCGCTGACCGGGCGCAGCGCGCCGCCGGCGGCGAACTCGCCGGGCGCGCGGAACATTGCCATCAGCGTCATGAAGCCGCCGTAGGATCCGCCGTAAATGCCAACGCGCTTGGGATCGACATTCCACTGTTTGGCCAGCCAGCGCTTGCCATCAAGCAGGTCTTCGAGTTCCGGATGACCCATGTCGCGGTAGATCGCGGTGCGCCAATCGCGGCCGTAGCCTTTCGAGGCGCGATAGTCCATGTCCAGCACCACGTAACCATGTTGCAGCAGCAGGTTGTGGAACATCTGTTCGCGGAAGTAGTACGACCAGTTCTTCTTCACGTCCTGCGTATAGCCGGCACCATGCACGAATAGCACGGCCGGGTGCGGCTTTGACTCGTCGAAAACGGCCGGCTTGTAGAACTTGGACCAGATGCCACCGTGGAAATGCGTGGACGGCACCTTGACGAATTCGGGCTGCACCCAATGCATGGCCTTGTAGACGGCGGTACGCGTGTCGGTCAGCTCATGCGCTGCGGATCTGCCGTCGCTGGCGACCACGGCCAGTTGCGGCGGGATGTAGGCGGTCGAATGCGCGACCAGCAACTTGCTGCCGTCATGCGATAGCGCGAACGAATCCATGCCTTCGAATTGCGTGATGCGCTGCAGGTTGCCGCCGTCGGCCGGTACGCGATACACGTCATACGAATAAGGCGCCTGCTTGTTGCTGCGCATATAGAACCAACGGCCGTCAGCTGATAGTTGCGGATCGGAGACTTCGAATTTGCCGCGCGTGAGCGCTTCGGCTTTGCCGTCGAGCGGCTTGACGTACAGCTGCGCGTAGCCGGTCTCTTCCGATTCGAACCAGATGGCACGGTCATCGTGCATCCAGCCGAAAACGTTGAAGCTCCAGTTGATCCAGGCATCGTCGTGCAGGCGGTCCTGTGTTTTCAGTTCCGGATCGGACAGGCCCAGCGTGGCGATCCAGCGATCTTTGTTGTCGATCGCGTGCAGTTCCACCGCGGCACGTTTGCCATCGCGCGCGAATTCGATGTCGGCGACTCGCAGATCACGAGTTTTGGGCTTGTCGGACTTTTCAGATTTCTTCGACTTGTCGTGCCCGGGTTTTGCATCCTTGCTGTTCTTCACCTCGGTCTTGGCGTTTTCTTCGCGCACGGCCTTGAGTGGATCATCGTGAATGCCGGGCAGCTTGTCGAAGGCGACTTCGGTACGCGTGTGCTTGGCAAGGTCCAGCAACCACAGCGATTGCGGTGCCGGCGGGTTGCGGCCCACGCGCACGCGCACCGGTTCGAAGTCGGCATAGCCGGAATCGGTCACGTAACGGGTCAGCTTGCCGTGCTTGCCGTGGTCGTACGTTTTGGCTTGCGTGACCACCAGCATCCAACGGGCATCGGGCGACAGGGCGGTGTCGGCGATCTGCAGTTTGGTACCAAAATAGAACGGTAGCGGCGCGCGCGTGTTGTCGCCGCGCTGCATGGATTCTTCGTGCTTGCGTTGTTCGCGCTGGTTCGAGTCGAGCTTGCGCAGCGTGGAAAATAAATGCATCTGCAAGTAGCGCAGGTCGTCGGATTCGGGTTTCTCGTCGGGGTTTTTTTCGGTCTTCAGCACTGCCGCAGGCGTGGCGACGCGATTGGTCATGTCGTAGACATACCAGTTGTTGCGCGAGCGGTAACTGAGCCTATGCCCGTCGGTGGAGAATTGCGGCGAGGATTCCTCTTGTTCGGTGCGCGTGATCTGCGTGGTGGTGCCATTGCGCAGGTCGCGCAGGAAGATGTCGCCGTTGCGCACGAATGCCGCGAAGGTGTTGCCGGTGTCGTAGACGGTCTGGTCGCCATCGGCGTTGGCCATAACCTTGGCGTCGATCAGCGAATCCCGGCGGCTGGCCAGATCGATGCGGTGCAGGTCGTAGATGGGTGAGCCGTCGCGTTTCCGGTTGTAGTAGATCGCCTTGCCGTCGACACTGAAATACGGCGCGCCTGCGCTGGATTCGAATTCCTCGGCTATCTTGATCTGGTGGTAGATCCAGTCCGGATCGGCCATGATCCGCTCCAGCGTAAGATCGGTTGACGTCCTGTTCGTAGACGGCGTTTGATCGGCATACGCGCCCACGCTGACGAGCAGGCAAACCAGACCGGCGATGGCAAGGCGATTCATGACGTTGTTCCGGGGCAAAAAAACGAAGAATAGCCGAGCGGTCCGGATTGGCAAGCGTCATGAGTTCTGCTGCAGTGGCGCAGCGCAGATCCGGGCGTTACCCTGCGCGTCGCCTGATCCTCATTCATAGGGAGCGTTTCATGTCGTGCGTGCGTATTGTTGCCGGCTTGAGTTTGAGCCTTTTCGTGGGCTTGGCAATGGCGCAGATACTCGTGTCGGATAGGCCAACGGTCGTCGGCAAGTCCCTGATCGATACACATCATGCTCCGCCGCCGATGCCGCCGGGTTCGCCCAGGCATGATGTCACCGTCAACTATTTTGGTGCCGTGGTGCACGATCCTTATCGCTGGCTGGAGGACGGCGATGCGCCGGCGGTGAAGCGCTGGATCAGTGCGCAGAACGCCTACACGGAAAAGGTCATGGATGGCTTTGCCGATGCAAAGGAGATTGCCAGGCGCGTCGGAGAACTCGCGCTGACTTCGACGGAAAGATACGCTCCCGAGATTGTAGGCAAGACACTGTTCTACCTGCGCCAGACCCCACCACAACCGCAAGCCCTGCTGGTCGCACAAGCCTGGCCGCAGGGCAAGGCAAGCGTGCTGGTCGATCCAAACGACAAGCATGGCAGTGAAGCGATCACTGACTATTGGCCGTCACCGGACGGCCGCGTTGTCGCCTACGGTACGGCGTCGGGTGGCAACGAAGCGACCACGATCCATTTTGTCGAAGTTGCCAAGGGCAAGCGACTGCTCGACGCATTGCCGCGTGCTGGCGGCGGGACCACCCCGCCAGCCCTGGTCTGGGATGCCGATAGCAAGGGCGTAACCTATGTGCGTCTGCCTTTGCACGACGGCGTGCCCGGGGATCAACTGCAATTCGAAGCGGCGCTGTATCACCACAAGCTGGGCACGGCGGGAAAGAGCGACACCATCGCTTTCGGCAAGGGTTTGTCCAGGGTTGCCGAGTACACCTTGCTCGAGTCGACGAATGGACAACACGCGGCGGCCTTGCTGCATTATGGTGACGGCGCGCCCGATTCGGTTTATATCCGCAATGGCATGGGGCCGTGGAAGCAGGTGCTGGATACCGACTCGGAGGTGCGAGCCGCATCCGGCGTCAACGAGGGCGCGGCCTGGGATGGCGACCGGTTGTTGGTCATCGCCTATCAGGATGCGCCGCGTGGAAAGCTGTTGTCGGTCGACAGGGAAGGGCACTCGAAGCTGTTTGTCGCTCAGGGCGTTTGGGCGATGCATTCGGTTGCACCGATCAAGGACGGTTTCCTGATAACCGAAGTACGGGGCCCGGATTGGCGAGTGCAGCACTACGATGCGAGCGGCAAATTCCTGCGCACGGTGGGTTTGCCATCCAGCGGAATCGGTGTCGGCAGCATTGCCAGCAGCGCAGATTCCCCCCAGGCGCTGATCGACTATTCAGGCTGGCGCATTCCTTCGCGCTGGGTGGCGTACGGCGCTGCGCACGGCAAACTGAAAACCGTGTTCGAGGTGAAACCAGCCGCGGACTATTCGAAGTTGGTGACGTATCGACTGGATGCCACGTCGAAGGACGGCACCAAGGTGCCGGTTACCGTCATTGCGATGCAGGGCATCACGCCAAACGGTAAACGCCCGACGATTCTGTATGGGTATGGCGGCTATGGCATCGCCACCGCCCCCCGCTTCCTCGGACCGTCCCTGACATGGCTGGAGCGCGGCGGCGTTTACGCGGTGGCCAACATCCGCGGCGGCGGTGAATATGGCGAGGGCTGGCATGCGAACGGCATGCTTGGACACAAACAAAACGGATTTGACGACTTTTACGCATCGGCGCAGGCGCTGGTCGCGCATCACTGGACCGCCCCCGCGTATCTGGGCATTCTTGGCGGTTCCAATGGCGGATTGCTGATGGGTGCATCATTGACACAGCACCCGTCGGAATACGCAGCGGTGGTCTCGCTGGTAGGTATGTACGACATGTTGAGAGTGGAAGACACACCCAATGGCCAGTACAACGTCAGTGAATACGGCACGGTGACGAACAAGGCTGATTTCGAATGGTTGCGCGCCTATTCGCCACTGCACAATATCGAACGCGGCACGGCGTATCCGGCAGTGTTGCTGATCACCGGCATCAATGACCCGCGCGTCGCTCCGTGGCAATCGCGCAAGTTCGCTGCCGCCCTGCAGACCGCAACAACGTCGCACAAGCCTGTACTGTTGCTTACGCGCATGCATGAAGGCCATGGTGTTACTGCTTCCTTCAGTCAGCGCGTTGGAAACACCGCCGCCGCGCTCGGTTTCTTTTCGCAGGAATTGGGACTCGGCACCACAACAAGGGAGCCGGCCAAATGACATTGCCCTGCATTGAATCCGAAACTGCGCCGAACCCGCAGCGCACGATCATCTGGCTGCACGGGCTGGGCGCGGACGGCAACGATTTCGCGCCGATCGTGCCGCAGCTGGTCGACCGTTCCTGGCCAGCTCTGCGTTTCGTGTTCCCGCACGCGCCGGTGCGACCAGTCACGGTCAACAACGGCATGCAAATGCGTGCCTGGTACGACATTGCAGGCATGGAGATCGCGCAAAAACAGGATCAGGCCGGTATCCGCGCTTCAATCGGTTTGCTCGATGAACTGATCGCGCGTGAAGTCGATCGCGGCATCGCCGAGCAGCATATTCTGCTGGCCGGGTTTTCGCAGGGCGGCGCCATCGTGCTGGCCGGCGGCGTGCGCCATGTGCAACGACTGGGCGGTATCATCGCCTTGTCGACGTATCTGCCACTGGCGGAGACGACCGAGTCCGAAGCCAGTGCGTCCAACCGCGATACGCCGATCTTCATGGCGCACGGTTCGCAAGATCCTGTGGTCCCGCAGGGACTGGGCGAGATGAGCCGCGATTATCTCGCGCAGCGCGGTTACAAAATCGAGTGGCATTCCTATCCGATGGCACATCAGGTCTGCATGGAGGAAATTGCCGCTCTGCAGGGCTGGATTGGCTCGCGTCTGAGCTGAGGTTCACATGCCGCAAGCGTCATCGTCAGCGTCGGAATCCCAGCAACCACGCTGGTTGCCGGATTTCTGCAGCCTGCAGGTGCTGTTTGCTGTCATCGTCGTGGCTGAATTGCTGGTACTGGTTATCCTGATCGCGCCGGCCGACCAGAGTCAACCGCTGCTTCCGCGCCTGACCTCGGCCAGCGCCTTCGTGCAATGGCTGGCGTTGACGTGTGCCTTGTGCTTGTGCAAGTTGCGTCCGCAACTCGAGCGGTTTTCGCCACGGGTCGGTATCGCCGTGGCTTATGTGCTGATGCTGGTCGTAACTATGCTCGGCAGTGCGCTGGTGTTCCAGATCGACCACGAACTGGGTTTGAACATGACCTTGCCGATGGCTTTGCAGCAGCGTTTCATCTGGCGCAATGCGGCCCTGTGCGCGCTGATCGGGGCGGCGCTGCTGCGCTATTTCTATGTGATGGAGCAATGGCGCGCGCGCGTGAAGGCGGAAGCCAAGGCGCGTTTCGACGCCCTGCAGGCCCGCATTCGTCCGCACTTCCTGTTCAATTCGATGAACACGATCGCCAGCCTGATCGGATCGCGTCCGCGCGAGGCCGAGCAAGCTGTGGAAAACCTGTCCGACCTGTTCCGTGCCGCGCTCGGCAACGACGCGGCCCTGAGTACGTTTGGCGAGGAACTGGATCTGGTCCGGCGCTATCTGGAGATCGAGAGGCTGCGCCTGGGTGAACGTTTGCAGCTGAACATCGATGCTGACGCGGTACCAGCGTCGTTGCCGATGCCGGCGCTGCTGTTGCAACCGCTGGTCGAAAACGCCGTGTATCACGGCATCCAGGCATTGCCCGATGGCGGCAAGCTGAGCATCCGGGGTAGTGCGGTCAGTGGCGGTTACGCGATTCGCATTTCCAATCCACGACCAGGTACCGGCGCGCGCCGACGCGGGCGGCACGGCATGGCATTGGCCAACACGCGAGCTCGCATCGAGTACCATTTCGGTACACGCGGTGGGCTCGACGTGGTCGCCGGCGCGGAGGATTTTGTCTGTACAGTGAGATTGCCCGATGAAAGCCCTGATCGTTGACGACGAACCGCTGGCACGCGAACGCCTGAGTGCGTTGCTGCGTCAGTGCTCCGACGTCGAGATCGTCGGCGAGGCGGGTGACGGCCGCATGGCTGTCGAGCAGGCGCAAAAACTGACGCCGGACGTAATCCTGCTCGATGTAAGCATGCCGGTCATGGATGGAATCGAGGCCGCGCGTCACATGAACAATCTCGACGAAGCGCCGGCGGTGATTCTTTGCACCGCTTACGATGAACACGCGCTGGCGGCATTCGATGCCGGTGCCGTGGATTATCTGGTCAAACCGGTGCGCATCGAACGCTTGCGTGCAGCGCTGGAGCGCGCACGTCGCTATACGCACGTGGAACTCGCGCGAATCGGCTCGTCGAGCGGACAATCGCCGCAACGCAGTCATCTGTGCGCTCGCGTGCGCGGCAATCTGAAACTGATCCCGCTGGCGGATATCGAATATCTGCAGGCCGAGGACAAATATATCGTTGTGCACTACACCGGGGGAGAAGTGTTGATCGAGGAAACGCTCAAGGCACTGGAAAACGAATTCGCCGACTATTTCGTACGCGTGCATCGCAATTGCCTGGTAGTGCGCAGCAAGCTGGCCGGCCTGGTGCGAGGCAGCGATGGCATCACTTACGCGAAGATGAGCGGTAGCGGCGACGAACTGGAAGTCAGTCGGCGCAATCTGCCGACGCTGCGCAAGCTGGTACGCAGCCTGTGACGTCCGCGAGTCGTTCACCCTCACGTATCCGTATTGCCACGCGCCAGAGCGCACTGGCCTTGTGGCAAGCCGAGCACGTGGCTGCGCGATTGCGCAACACGCATGCCGGGCTTGATGTTGAACTGGTACCGATGACCACGCGCGGCGACCGCATTCTGGAACAGCCGCTGGCGGAAATTGGCGGCAAGGGTCTGTTCCTGAAGGAACTGGAAGTGGCGCTGCTCGAACGGCGTGCGGATATCGCCGTGCATTCGTTCAAGGACGTGCCGATGGAGCTGGAACACGGCTTTTCAATTGGTGCCGTGCTGGAACGCGCCGATCCGGGCGACGCCTTCGTCTCGGTGAATTACGAACGCCTCGATGAATTGCCGCGTGGCGCGTGCGTGGGTACATCGTCGTTGCGCCGACAGGCGCAGTTGAAGGCCTTGCGTCCGGATTTGCAGCTGGCGGATCTGCGCGGCAACGTGAACACGCGGCTGGGCAAGCTTGATTCCGGAGAGTATGCCGCCATCGTGCTGGCCTGCGCCGGATTGGAACGGCTCGGCATGGGTGCGCGCATCCGCAGCCGATTGGAAGCGCCGAAGTGGCTGCCCGCCGCGGCACAGGGCGCGATCGTTATTGAGCAGCGCGCGGGCGACACGCATCTGGCCGAACTGCTGGCGCCACTGCACGATGCCGATACGGCCCGCTGCGTCGGCGCGGAACGGGCCATGACGCGGCATCTGCAGGGCAGCTGTCAGGTGCCGATTGCCGCATTCTGCATCGAGACCGAACCCGGCTTGCACTTGCAGGGGTTGGTCGGTGACGCGCGCGACGGCCGTCTGATCCGCGCAGCCGCCGATGGCGCCGGCGACGACCCGACGGCATTGGGCGTGGATGTCGCGCAGCGTCTGCTGGAACAGGGCGCGGGCGAGTTGTTGAAACTGCCCGCCTGAAACGCTCAGAAACCGTAGACCAGGTTTGTCGTCAGCAACTGGTTGGTTTTCTTGAAGCCGGGTGCGACCTGCGAATTGTGGCGCACCTGATAGGCAATTTTGAGTGCAAGTGAGGCGGTCATCTTGACGCTTAACCCGGCATCGTTCTGATAGAACTTGTTGCCGCTGCCGGCTTCGACCACGAACGAATCGACGAACGCCGTAGTCTTGTTGAACGAGTGTTTGTAATCCACTTTGCCTCGCAACACGACATTGCTTTCGGAGTCAGGTTTGAAGCTGACGGTGGCCGGCGGCGGGTTCGGATTCGGTTTCAGCACGGTGCCTGGTTGGATTACCTTGTATCCGGGGGCCGGCTTCGAACGAAAGCTCATTGCTGTCGCTTTTCAGCATCTGATAGCCGTAATTGATTGAGGCGACGTACTGGTAGTCGTATGGCGAGAACTTGTCGTGCTTGTAGCGCAACGCGCCAACGACGTAGCTGCGTGCGTCGACCTTGTACCCGATCGAGGCCCCGCCCTCGTAGCGATTGGCAGTCAGGTTGTACCGCGATTTGCCGGTGGCCGGATCGTTGACGTTGGCTTTGTTGCGCTGCGCGGTGAGGTAGAAGTCGTCCTTCCAGATGTCGTTGTTGTATTTGATTTCGACCTTGGCGTTGAGATTCTGTGACCTGGTATTGCCGCTGGCAATGGCCAGGCCGACTTCGCCACTGCCGGATCAGCCTTGCGGCGGCGGATCGCCCAAAGCAACCAGCGGTACTGCGAGCAGGATGCCCGATGCGAGCAGAAATGTTTTCATGCGGTGGTACTTGAGCGTCAAAAAAACCGTCGGAACGACGGATTGGCCATTGTAACGGCACATGTTCGGCGCTTTGCCGTGGTTGTACGGATTTTGCCCGTGGTTCGGCTTGTGTTCAGGCTTTTGCCGATGTTTCGGGTCGACGCGCGAAATAGCTCATGACGACATGGCGAGCTTCGGCAAAAAACAGCCAGCGTTCGATAAACAGGCCCGGCAGGCCGAACAAGATGCTGACCAGCGCACACAATTTCGCGGCAACCGGCCATGGTTCCGCGGTGATGATGATGGTGAGTACGGTAATGCCGGTGAGCGGTCCGATGCCTGTGGCGGTTGCGTCATTGTGGCGTCAGTGGCCAGAAATGCGGAATCAGGAACATCGACAACGCACAGAACATCAGGATCAGCGGAATGCCGATTTTCATGAAATCGGTGAATTTGTAGCCACCGGCCCCATAGACCATCGTGTTGGTCGGATAACCGACCGGCGTAGCGAACGACGTGGCCGCGGCGAATGCGACGGTGACCGCGAACGGCACCGGGTCAACATGCAGCGCGCGCGCGATCGAAATCGCGATCGGCACCATCAACACCACCGACGGATTGTGGCCCATCATTTCGGTCAGGAGTGCCGTCAGCAGGTAGACCATCACCAGCGCAGCAAGCGGGCCGTGGTCGCCGACCAGCATCATGCCGCCGTCGACGATGGCCTGGGCCAGGCCGGTCTTGTCCAGCGCGATTCCCAGCGGCAGGATCGCGCCGAGCAGGATGATGATCTTCCAGTCCATCGCCTCGTAGACGTCCTCGAACGAGAAGCAACCGGTCAACGCCATGGCCGCGCAACCGAGCAGTGCACTAACCACGATCGGCAGCAGGCCCAATCCGGCTATCGCGATCACGGCGACCAGAATGCCGACCGCGATTGGCGTCTTCATGCGCGACAGGCGCTTGTCACCGCGTTCGCTGAGTACCACCAGTCCGGAATCGCGACGCAGATGTTTCAGCGCCGGCTCGTCCACCAGCAACAGCACGATGTCGCCCAGTTCCAGGCGCGTGTGCCTGATCTGTTCGCGCATGATGCGGCTGCGCCGTTGCAGTGCCATGATCGTGGCGTTGTAGTTCCAGCGAAAGTCGGTGGCCTCGATGGTCTGGCCGATCAGGCGCGTACCCGGTGCGACCATGGCTTCGACCAGCACGCGGCGCGTGCCGGTTTGCGTGGAATTTTCCAGGTCGAGTACCGGCGCGATTTCCAGCTTTACCTTGCGTTTGAAATCCTGCAGACGTTGCCAGTCGCCACGCGCCAGCAGGATGTCGCCTTCCCGCAAGGTCTGGTCGCGTGGCGCCCACAAGTGTTCATCGCCGCGCAGTAGTTCGAGCACGTAGACGCCGTACTTTTCGCCCAGCTTGGCCTCGGTGATGGATTGGCCTATCAACGGTGATTCTTCCAAGACGCGCAGCTCGGTCACGAACTTGCCCAGGTCCATGTCATCGACGTGATCGGAATCGATATGGCTTGGCAGCATCCAGCGCCCGATGAGCAACAGGTAGATGATGCCGGCGACAGCAAGGATCGCGCCGAGCGCGGTAAAGTCGAACACCGAAAATTCCGGCAGGCCGTGCTGAATGGCAAGACTGTTCGTGAGCAGGTTCGACGAGGTGCCCAGTAGTGTGCACACGCCCCCCATTTGCGCGGCGTACGACATCGGGATCAGCACGCGCGACGGCGAAGTCTTGGTCTGTGCGCAGACGCTCAATGTGACTGGCAGGAACGTGGCGACCAGCGCGGTGTTTTTCACGAACGCGCCGAGCACGCACACGATCAGCATGATCGACAGCGTCAGCAACCACGGCTTGCGGATGCGCGAGAGCAGGCGAATGATCGGATCAAGGCCGCCGGTGCCGACCACGCCGGCGTTCAACGCAAACATGGCCGCGACCACGACCGTGGCTTCGTTGCTGAAGCCGGACAGGCCTTCGGCCGGTGTCAGAATGCCGCAGACCAGCAGCGCGGCCAGCACCACCAATGCGATCACGTCGTAGCGCATTTTCTCGCTGACGAACAGCGCCATGGCGCCGATCACGATGGCTGCGACTTCCCATGCTTGCCAGGTCATGACATATTCCCTGCGCTTGTCGAATCGGATGCCGGATCGGCTGCCGGCACCAGTCTCACCCTCAGATTGAACCACGCCGCCTGACTGGTTACCGGGTCGGCATTGGCGTAGCGATAGCCATCTTCGCGCGGCGCCAGAAGGTCGTCGATCGCGTGATTGAGCAGGAATCCCTGCCGTAACTCAGGCGCGGTTTTCGACAATTTCCAGGCCCCCTGACGCTTGCCGATCGCGTTCCAGGTCCACACGGTACCACGGGCCGTGCCGGCATGAAATTTCACCGCTGCACGCACGCGGCCGTTTTTCAGGTGTACTTTGATTCCAGACCGGCACGCGCACATGTAGCACGTCGTGTTTTTGACAGTGTCGCCGGTCGGTTCCTGAAGTTTGAGGTCAGCGTGGGGCATGTGTGCAGGGATTCCTTTCGAACATGTTAGCGGATGGGCCAAGCGGATCGCGATAGCCGTTGGTGATGTCGCCATGTCGTGGCACATCCGTTGCGTTTGCGTCGAGCGATTGCTGTGCTGAAAGGTGCACAATACGCATATGGACCGTTACCAACGCATCTCCACACTTCATAGAATTCTGAAATCGGCACGTTACCCGGTGCCGTTGTCGCGGTTGATGGACGAACTGGGCTGCTCGCGCGCGACCGCCTATCGCGACATCGCGTTCCTGCGCGACGCGCTGGGCGCGCCGATCGACAGCGATCGCGAACAGGCAGCGTTTCACTATGACGCCGGAGAGGCTGAACGCTTCGAACTGCCCGGGTTGTGGCTGAACAGTGAGGAGTTACAGGCTTTGCTGGCCCTGAACGAGCTGGTCGGTCGCACTGGTCCGGGTATCCTCTCTACGGCGTTGGCGCCGTTTCGCTCGCGCATCGACAAGCTGCTGTCCAACCAGCGCGATGGGCAGAGTTTTCCGCTGGAACGCATCCGCGTCATCGGTAGCGGCACGCGCAAAGTCGATGAAACCACGTTTCGTCACGTCGCCAGCGCCGTGCTTGGACGTCGCCGCTTGAAGTTCGATTACCGCGCGCGTTCCACCGACCAGCCGACCGCGCGCACGGTTTCACCGCAACGCCTGACGCATTACCGCGACAACTGGTATCTGGACGCCTGGGATCACGGACGTGATGCGTTGCGCAGTTTTGCGCTGGATAGAATCACGCGCGCGGAACTGCTCGAGGAGGCCGCCGAGAACCGCGACGAGGCGGAGCTGAACAAGCATCTGGCTTCCAGCTACGGCATTTTTTCCGGTGCGCCGAAGGCGACAGCGACCATCCGCTTCACGCCGCATGCCGCGCGCTGGGTTGCCGATGAACACTGGCATTCGCAACAGCAAGGCGCCTGGCTCAAGGACGGCAGTTACGAGCTGAAGGTGCCGTACAGCAATTCGCGCGAATTGCTGATGGACGTGCTGCGCTATGGTCCCGATGCGGAAGTCGTCGCGCCGGTCTCGTTACGCGAGGAATTGCGCATCATGCTGCAATTGGCGATTGGCGCGTATCAATAGGAATTTTGGAGCGAAGTCATGGGCATTCGTGCAAGAGAAAACCATCGCAAGACAAAGTGGGGAGATTTGCCGCATGAATTCGATCCCGGGTTATATCGTTCCCGATACCTGGACGTGC
Organism: uncultured Pseudomonadota bacterium; assembly: GCA_963779795.1. Classification (GTDB taxonomy): domain Bacteria; phylum Pseudomonadota; class Gammaproteobacteria; order Xanthomonadales; family Rhodanobacteraceae; genus Rudaea. The sequence continues at coordinate 295,711 of CAVZZK010000001.1, forward strand.
AAGGCCGCGATGATCAAAAGCTGCCGGGTCATTTTCGCGCGACCGGAGTTGCCGAAGGACGAAACGCGTCCGCTATTTCGGACCGTACTTCGTTTGTCAGGCTTGCCAAAGCCGCCGATTCGGTCCTGGAGATCGGGCCTTTGGCAAATCCGGCTTTACGCGGCGACGGGGTGAAGTATTTCGACGTTTTGCCCACGGAGGGACTGAGACGTCGGGCACAAGAACGTGGGCTGGATTCGGACGACTGTCCCTCGATCGACTATGTTTCCCCAACCGGGGACTTGTCGGTGATCGCGGAAACTTTTGACGCAGTTTTGAGCTGTCACGCAATCGAACATCAGCCGGACCTGATCAGGCATCTTCTGCAGGTGGCGCACGTGCTTGATCCGGGCGGGAGCTATTTCTTGGCGAATCCGGACGTGGCGGACGCAAGTCTCAATGCGAAAGGCCACTATCTGACCTGTGGTCGCGAAGAAGGCCGCAAGCTGTGTCGGGAAAGGTTATTGCCCGGGGTTCGATCATGACGACTAGTACCTCACTGGTGCTCGGTTCCGGTGGTGCCCGCGGTTATGCGCATATCGGTGCGATCGAGGAACTGCACGCACAGGGTTTCGATATCCGCAGCGTGGCGGGCGCCTCAATGGGGGCGGTGATCGGCGGTGTGTATGCCGCCGACAAGCTCGATGCTTATCGTGACTGGGTACTGTCGTTGCAACGCTTCGACGTGTTACGCATGCTGGACTTGACCTTCCGTGGCGGCGGGCTGCTCAAGGGTGATCGCATCATCGACAAGCTCAAGGAGCTGATCGGCGACGTCGATATCGAGGATCTGCGACTGAGCTACACGGCAGTCGCCGTCGATCTGTTGGCCCAGCGTGAAGTATGGTTTTCGCGCGGCTCGCTGTTCGATGCCATGCGCGCATCGATCGCCATTCCCGCCGTTTTCCAGCCACATTACTACCGGGGTCGTACATTGGTCGACGGCGGTCTGCTAAATCCGTTGCCGATTACGCCGACTTTGCGCGACCTGACCGACTGCACGATCGCCGTCGACGTCAACGCGGCGCCGGAAAAATTTCCCACGGATACCGGGCAGGAAATATCACCGGATTCGCTATTGCGCGGCGAGACCGAAATCGAGACGCGGCAGGCACACGACGATGATGCGGATGCGGGCGACGGGAAGCGCAGTTACAGCCAGCGCTTCGCGGATTTCTTCGCCCAATTTCGCGGTCGCTCGAATGAGCCCGACAAGCCCCATGAACCGGGCATGCTGGAAACGTTTGCCCTGTCGCTGGATGCTGTGCAGGAGACCATGACCCGCTTCAAACTGGCCGCGCAGCCGCCGGACTTGTTGATCTCGATCCCGCGCAACGTCTGTGCATTTTACGAGTTTCACCGTGCCGGCGAGCTGATCGAATTCGGTCGAACCCGCACCCGCGAAGCGCTGGCGCACTTCCGCTTCAACGGGCAGCGCCCGCTTTCGGACGGTTGAGCGAATTGACGGTTGGTGGTTCTGATATGCTGCCGCCGTTTAGACGAGTGATTCCCCATGGGTGCAACTGAAGCGGCCGCGCGCGGGCGTGGCAGCGCCGTGCTGACGGTACTGGTCACGATCAGCTTCTGCCATTTCCTCAACGACCTCATCCAGTCGCTGCTGCCGGCCATCTACCCTCTGCTGAAAAGCAACTATGCGCTGGACTTCGGCCAGATCGGCCTGCTCACGTTGACCTATCAGATGGTCGCCTCGCTGCTGCAGCCAATGGTTGGCTACTACGCCGACCGGCGGCCCACGCCGTTTGCCTTGCCGATCGGCATGAGCTTCACCTTGGGCGGGTTGCTGATGTTGGCGCTGGCGACGGATTTCACGTTGCTTTTGGCCGCTGCCGCATTGGTCGGTGCCGGATCGGCCGTGTTCCATCCCGAATCCTCTCGCGTGGCGCGCATGGCCTCCGGCGGACGCCACGGATTCGCGCAATCGTTCTTCCAGGTCGGCGGGAATGCCGGCACGGCCGCCGGGCCGTTGCTGGCCGCGTTCATCGTGTTGCCGCACGGACAGGCAAGCATTGCCTGGTTCTCAATCGCCGCATTGCTGGCCATCGTGCTGCTGACGCGCATCGGCGGTTGGTACCGGCGCAGCATCCGCGCGAAGACCAACGTGGCTGCCTTGCATGTACCCCAACACAAGCTGTCGCGCCGTCAGGTCGGCTGGGCGTTGACGATCCTGCTGGCACTGATCTTTTCCAAGTATTTCTACCTGGCCAGCATGTTCAGCTACTACACGTTCTTTCTGATCGAACGCTTCCATGTCTCGATACAGAGCGCGCAGGTGCACCTGTTCCTGTTTCTCGGCGCGGTCGCGCTGGGTACCCTGGTCGGCGGGCCGATCGGCGATCGCTTCGGCCGCAAGTACGTGATCTGGGTGTCGATCCTGGGTGTACTTCCATTCACGCTGCTTCTGCCGCATGCCAACCTGTTCTGGACCGGCGTGCTCAGCGTGATCATCGGCCTGATTCTGTCGTCGGCGTTTTCGGCAATCCTTGTCTACGCGCAGGATCTGTTGCCGGGCAAGGTGGGCACGATCTCCGGCATGTTCTTCGGTTTTGCCTTCGGCATGGGCGGCATCGGTGCAGCCGTGCTTGGCGAACTGGCGGATTTCAAGGGAATTGAATACGTCTATCAGTTGTGCGCTTTTTTGCCGGCGATCGGATTGTTGACGGCGTTTCTTGCCGAATATCCGGCATCGTGCCAGCCTGACCCGCCTGACGCGCGTCTCGGCGCTTTAACAAGCAAAAGCTTTCACTCGGCCTGCGGCGAGTGAAAGCTCTGCTTTTCGAAGAGTAACTGGCTCGGCGGAAGAGCTGGATTCCCGCCTACGCGGGAATGACGAGAGCAAAAATGTATTCCTGCCCGCGCGGGAATGTCGAGCGAAGCGGAGCGCCGTCAGCGCTTCATTGCATTGAAGAATTCTTCATTCGACTTGGTGTTTTTCATCTTGTCGAGCATGAATTCCATCGCCGCCAGCTCATCCATCGGGTGCAGCAGTTTGCGCAGGATCCAGATCTTCTGCAGCATGTCCGGTTCGATCAGCAGTTCTTCGCGGCGAGTGCCGGAGCGGTTGATGTTGATTGCCGGGTACACGCGTTTTTCCGAAATACGTCGGTCAAGGTGCACTTCCATGTTGCCGGTGCCCTTGAATTCCTCGTAGATGACTTCGTCCATTTTCGAACCGGTTTCGACCAGCGCGGTGGCGAGGATGGTCAGCGAGCCGCCTTCCTCGACGTTGCGCGCGGCGCCGAAGAAGCGCTTCGGTCGCTGTAGGGCGTTGGCGTCGACGCCACCGGTCAATACCTTGCCGGAAGCCGGAACGACCGTATTGTAGGCGCGTGCCAGACGCGTGATCGAGTCTAGCAGAATGACCACGTCCTTCTTGTGCTCGACCAGGCGTTTGGCGCGTTCGATCACCATTTCGGCAACCTGCACGTGACGCACGGCCGGTTCATCGAACGTGGACGAGATCACTTCGGCGCGAACGCCGCGCTGCATTTCAGTGACTTCCTCGGGACGTTCATCGATGAGCAGGATGATCAGGTGCACATCCGGGTAGTTGTGCACGATCGCCTGGGCGACGTTCTGCAGCATCATTGTCTTGCCGGCCTTTGGTTGCGAGACGATCAGGCCGCGCTGGCCACGTCCGACCGGTGCGATCAGGTCGAGAATGCGGCCGGTAATGTCCTCGGTCGAGCCGTTGCCGCGTTCCAGATGGAACACCTTGCGCGGGAACAGCGGCGTGAGGTTTTCGAACAGGATCTTGTTTTTGGACGCTTCCGGCGGTTCGCCGTTGATGGTGTCAACCTTGAGCAGGGCGAAGTAGCGTTCACCGTCCTTGGGGGGACGGACGCGACCGGTGATGTAATCGCCGGTGCGCAGATTGAAGCGGCGAATCTGGCTGGGTGAAACGTAAATGTCGTCCGGGCCGGCCAGATACGATTCGTCCGGTCCGCGCAGGAAGCCGAAGCCGTCCTGCAGGATTTCCAGCACGCCTTCGCCGTAGATGCCACCGCCGAGCCTGGCGTGCGCCTTGAGGATCAGGAAGATGATGTCCTGCTTGCGTGCGCGTGCGACGCCTTCCTGGATGCCAAGGTCGTCGGCCATTTCCAGCAGCGCTTGTGCCGGCTTGCGCTTGAGTTCGTTCAGGTCGACGTCGACGCCGGATTTCGGGCCTTCGCGCGTTTCGTAATTCTCGTCGCCGTCTTCGTTGTTGCCGCGCTGTTGTTGGTGACGCTGGCTGCGGCGCGGGTTGCGCCGGCCCTGATTGCGTCCGCGGCTCTCATTGCGGTTGTTGTTGCCGGCGTTGGAGCCCGCATCCTTGCCCCCGCTTTTGCCGGTGTCGTTGTCGTCTTTGTCGGAATCGCTGGAATTGCCGGGCGAGCTCTCGGTACTGGGTGCGCCGCCGTTGTTACCTTTGCCGGAATCGCTGGCGGTGCTTTCGCCAGCAGACGTGCTGTCGTTGCCGGTTTTGGCGTCGCCGCCTTTATCCTGGCGTTTCTCAGCCTTGGCCGCCGGTGCGTCGGCAGCTTGGGGTTTCTCGGAATGCGAGTCGGCGGGGCGGCTCTCGCCGCTGTCTTTGTTGCTATCGGTATCGGACACGGACGGACCTCATGGGTGCCGTTGAAAACGGAGGGCGTTGTAAAAGGATGATTGGGGACAATGCAGCGGAGGCGATCGCCTCGGCAGATGACGCCAAGCTATCACTCAAGCCGGCGGCCGTCCAGCGCTTTCGCGCGCTGCAGGCAGTATTTTTTGCTTTTTTGCGCCACAGTGCAAGGGGCTTGCGGCAAATCGACGTCGCCGTTGGCCGGCGACGTCGCCAAATGTTCGTTCAGATGGTCTTGTCGATCAGGTTGGCCAGCTGGGTCTTGCTGATCGCACCGACCTGGGTGGCCTGAACCTTGCCATCCTTGAAGATCATCAAGGTTGGAATGCCTCGTACGCTGTAATCGCGCGGCGTTTTCTGGTTGTGGTCGATATTGATCTTGGCCACCTTGAGTTTTCCGGCGTAACTTTCGGCAAGTTCTTCCAGGATTGGTGCGATCATCTTGCACGGGCCGCACCATTCGGCCCAGAAGTCCACCAGCACCGGGTCGCTGGATTTCAGTACCTGTTCTTCAAATTGATCGTCGCTGACCTGGGCAATGGCTGCGCTCACGTTGGCTCTCCGGCAAGGGTTGATAAGAAGGGTTCGTACTACACGTAATGCGGTGTTGGCGGCCAGGTTGGGCTACACTGCGCCATTGCCTTGCCGCGTACGGACCGGAATTCGTTGGTCCGGGGCCCTCATTTCAGCCCAAGCCGCGTTGCAATTCAAGTTGGGTCGGATCGCGTCGATTCAAGACCGCGTTCGAGCCGACATGCTTTCAGACAGGCTATTCGATCAGCCAACCCACGATTTTTCAGAATGTCATCACAACCGCTTACCGACGTATTTTTCGACAGCCTCGATCTGCAACCCAACTTGCTTGCCAGCCTGCACGCGGCCGGCTTCACCCGTTGCACACCGATCCAGGCGCTGACCTTGCCGGTCGCCTTGCGCGGCCGTGACGTGGCCGGACAGGCACAGACCGGCACCGGCAAGACCGCCGCGTTCCTGGTCGCCATCGCGCAACGGCTGCTTACGCAAACGGCGTTTTCCGAGCGCGGTCCGTCCGACCCGCGTGCGTTGATCATTGCGCCGACGCGCGAGCTGGCGATCCAGATCTACAAGGATTTCCAGTCCCTGTGCAGCGATACCGGACTGACCTCGGCACTGATTTACGGCGGCGTTGATTACGACAAGCAGCGCCAGCAACTGCGCGACGGCGTGGACATCGTCATCGCCACGCCCGGCCGGCTGCTCGATTACTTCAAGCAGCACGTGTTCACGTTCAGCGCCGTGGAAATGATGGTCATCGACGAGGCCGACCGCATGTTCGACCTCGGTTTCATCAAGGACGTGCGCTACATCCTGCGCCGCCTGCCGCCACGCGACAAACGCCAGTGCCTGCTGTTCTCGGCCACGCTCAGCCACCGCGTGCTGGAGCTGGCCTATGAGCACATGAACGAGGCGCAGAAACTGACGGTTGAGGCCGAGAACATTACGGCCGATCGAGTGCGCCAGGTCATGTACTTCCCGTCGACCGAGGAAAAGCTGCCGCTGCTGATCAACCTGCTGTCGCGCACGGACACTCAGCGCAGCATGGTCTTCGTCAACATGAAAGTGGCTGCGGAAAAGGTCGCGCGAACGCTGCAGCGCCAGGGTTTCCGCGTCGGCATGCTGTCCGGCGACGTGCCGCAAAAGAAGCGCCAAAGTTTGCTCGGCCGCTTCAAGCGCGGCGAGATCGAAATCCTGATTGCCACCGACGTGGCCGCACGCGGCCTGCACATTCCCGACGTCAGTCACGTGTTCAACTACGACTTGCCGCAGGATCCGGAAGACTACGTGCATCGCATCGGTCGCACCGCGCGGCTGGGTGCCGAGGGCGACGCGGTCAGTTTCGCCTGCGACATGTATGCGCAGGGATTGCCCGACATCGAGGCCTTCATTGAGCAGAAGATTCCGGTCGAGGCGGTCACGCCCGAACTACTGGTCATGCCGCCGCCGCGGCCTCGCGACGGGCAGGCGGATGAAGATTCGGTAATCGATACCTCGGCTGCGCTGCGGCATCGCGGTGGTGACGGCAATCGTGGCAAACCACGGCGCCATGGCGGCTCCAGGACGAGCGATAAGCCGGCACCGGCACCCGCCGCCGACGCCTCGGCGACGCCGGGGTCCGGTTCAGGCAAACGGCGTCGCCGACGCAGCCGGCGCGGCGGCAATGCATCGGCACCGGCGCAGGTTGCAGCGGCCAACAAGGATGATGCCGGGGCTGCCTCCGACGACAAGAATCCGCGCGGAAAGCAAGGCGCGCGCGCCGGGCGCAGCCGTCATCGCCCGGCACGAGTGGCCAATTCGCGCGGCAAGGGCGAACCGGCCAAGCGTCCGGAAGGCGTTGACAAGACGCCGGCCGAAACGCGCCACAAACCCGGATTTTTTCATCGTCTGGGACGGTTGTTCTCGCGTTCGTAGACGATCCTGCTAAAGTGCACGTACGCTCAAGTTGCACCGTACTGCATGCTGTCTTCGTTAACTACCGCCGATCAAGCTCGCCTTTCGCGATTGGCCGCGTGGGGCGTTTGCGTCGTCACCGCACTTATCGCGCTATGGTTTGCGGTGCGCCTGTTCTGGTTGCTGCTGCCTCGTGCCGATATAACGGCTCAGAGCGTGCCGGCAACTGCAGTCGGCGCGAATAAGCCAGCGCTGTCGGTCGCCAAGTGGCATCTTTTCGGCAATCCGCAAAACGTGCGGATGGCAAGACTGATGCGCAATGCGCCGGCAACCACATTGCGACTCACGTTGCGCGGTACCTGGGCGCTCGACGACCCGCACCATGGCATCGCCCTGATTGAGGATGTGCACGGAACGGAAAAGCCGTACCGGGTCGGTGATCAGGTGGCCGCCGGCGCGACGCTTGCCGAGGTCTATACCGATCACGTGGTACTGAATCACGAAGGCGCGAGAGAAACGCTGAATTTGCCGCAGCCCGACCAGCGTGCGCCACCGATGCCGGAAGCCAACCGGCGCAATCTGCGCAGCGGCCGTAGAGGACATGCCTCGAGCATTCCCCCCGCCTATGTGCCACCGGCCATGGCGCACGGTGCGCTGGACTGGACCAAGGCGCAGAAAAAGCTGCGACTGGATCCGCAAACCCTGGTGCGCCAGGTGCATATCGAGCCGGTCTTCGCGAATGGCAAGATTGCCGGGGCACGCATGTCCGGCAGCGGTCGCGTCGCCGAGCTGATGCAACAAGCCGGTCTGCGTCCGACTGACCTGATTACCGCAGTAAACGGCAATGCATTATCAAACCTGTCCGATCCGCATGCGCTGCTGGATAAATTGAAGAATGCGTCGCAACTACAGGTGACGGTAATACGCAACGGTAAACCCGCCACGCTGAGACTGAGTCTGCACTAGCCCCGAAAGGATGAGAAACACGCCATGATCCGTTCCTGTCTCGCCATCGTGCTTCTGTTCTCCGCGCCGCTGGTTCTGGCGCAACCACATGCCGCCGCGCCGAGTAAACACGCGGATTCCAAACTGCAGACGTTGAATCTCAAAGACGCCGATATTCAGACCCTGATCGCCACGGTGTCCGAGATCACCGGCAAGAATTTCATCGTCGGACCGAACGTGCAGGGCAAGGTTACGGTGATATCGAACAAGCCGATGAAACCGGACGAGATCTACGACGTGTTCCTGTCGGTATTGCAGGTGCACGGCTACGCTGCCGTTCCATCGGGCAGCATGATCAAGATCGTGCCGGAGGTCATGGCGCAGCAGAACGCATCGGGCGGGCTCAACGGTGCGGCTAACCACGAACCGGACCAGATCGTCACGCAGATCGTGCCGGTCAAGCATGTTTCGGCCATGCAACTGGTACCAATCCTGCGTCCGTTGATGCCGCAGGGTGCACAATTGATCGCGCATGCGGCGTCGAATTCGCTGGTCATTTCCGATCGCGCCGGCAATGTCAAACGCATGATCAGCATCATCCACCGCATCGATACCGTATCCGATGCGGGGGTCGAGGTAATTCCGCTGCACCACGCCAGCGCCGTGGAACTGGCCCGAACCCTGACCCAGCTGGCCGAGACCAAGGGTGCCGAATCCGCCGACCAGCCTCGTGTGCTGGCCGATGAACGCACCAATTCAATTCTGCTCGCCGGAGGCAAGAACGGGCGGCTGCGCATGCGGGCGCTGATAGCCCATCTGGACACGCCGGTGGCCAATGGTGGCGATACCCAGGTGGTTTATCTCAATTATGCGGATGCCAAGGAGCTGGTACCGATTCTGCAGGGTGTGGCCGCGACATTGACCGGCGAAACGCCTCCCGGTAAAGGCGGCAAGACCGGTGCCGGTGGCGCGCAGAGCGGTTCCACGGCCACCATTCAGGCACATGAAGGCGACAACGCGCTGGTGATCAGCGCACCGCCGGCGGTATTCCGCTCGCTTGACTCGGTGATCCGGGAACTTGACATCCGCCGCGCCCAGGTGCTGATCGAAGCGGTGATCGCCGAAGTTTCCGACGAGACCGCAAACGAACTCGGCATCCAGTGGCAGGTGCCGGTCGGCGACACCAGCCATGTCGTGGGCGGGACCAATTTTACCGGCAACTCGCCCGGCAACAATATCCTTAACGCAACGGTCGGGCTGAACTCGTCGAGCGGTCCGGTCAGTACCGTCGGCAACGGCTTCAACCTGGGTTATCTGAGCAGCGTCACGGTCAACGGCACCAAGCTGCTCAGTCTCGGCGCGCTGGTTTCGGCGTTGCGCAGCGATGGCCGCAACAACGTGCTGTCGACGCCGTCGATCATGACGCTGGACAATCAGGAAGCGATGATCAAGGTGGCCCAGGAGGTGCCGTTCGTGACCGGCTCGTACACTACCAACACCGGCGGTACGACGGGCAGCACGACCGGCATCGGCAATCCGTTCCAGACGATCCAGCGCAAGGACGTGGGTTTGACGTTGACCGTCACGCCGCATATCAACTCCGGCGACTCGGTGCGACTGGATATCCATCAGGAAGTCTCCAACCTGCTGCCACCGGTGCAGGGCGCGGTCGATCTGGTCACCAACAAGCGCGAATTGAAGACCACCGTCATGATCAAGGACGATTCGCTGCTGGTGCTGGGTGGGCTGATTTCCGACAACGTCAAGGACAACGTGCAGAAAGTGCCGGCGCTTGGCGACATCCCGCTGATCGGGAACCTGTTCCGCTATCGCAGCAACGATCACGTCAAGCAGGACCTGATGGTGTTCCTGCATCCGAAGATACTGCGCGACGCGGCCACCGAGGCGTCGCTGTCGCAGGAGAAATACAACTACCTGCGCACCCAGCAACTGCAGATGCGCGAGAACCGCGAGACGATCACGCCGCGCACCCAGCAACCGATGTTGCCCGAGGTGCACGACTTCCTGGCCAGCCCGGCCATGGATGTTGCGCCCAAGGACAGCGACGGAAAACGGCATCAATGAATACCGTCGTACGACCGCCGCGACCGAGTTTCGGATTCGCCAAGCGCAATGGCGCGACGCTGTCCGCGTGGCGCGAGGATGCGGCCGAAGTGGCCTGGCGTGAGGGCGTCAAGCCGGAAGTCATCACCGAGTTGCGTCGCTACCTGGGCGTGCCGCTGAAACTGGTACGCCACGATCAGGCCTCATATGAACGCCTGTTGCGGAACCTGTACGAACAGGGTGATGATGCGCGCGCGATGGTCGCCGATCTGGACGGTGATCTGGATCTGAAAACCCTGGCCGACGAACTGCCGGAACCCGAAGACCTGCTCGAATCCGAGGATGACGCGCCGATCATCCGCCTGATCAACGCGTTGCTGACCGAGGCAGTCAAGGAAGGCGCCTCGGACATCCACATCGAGCCGTTCGAAAGCCGCCTGCTGGTACGTTTCCGCATCGACGGCGTGCTGCGCGAAGTACTCAGTCCACAGAAGGCGATCGCCAGCACCGTGGTGTCGCGCATCAAGGTCATGGCGCGGCTGGACATTGCCGAGAAACGCCTGCCGCAAGACGGTCGCATAGGATTGAAGATTGCCGGTCGACCGGTCGACGTGCGTGTGTCGACGATCCCCGCCGGGCACGGCGAACGTGTCGTATTGCGCCTGCTCGACAAGCAGGCCGGCAAGCTGGATCTGGCGCAGCTGGGCATGGCGCCGCGCACGCTGGACGAGCTCAGCGAAATCATCGAGCGCCCGCATGGCATCTTTCTGGTCACCGGGCCGACCGGTTCGGGCAAGACGACCACGCTGTACGCGTCGCTGCTGCGCCTGAACGACGCCAGCCGCAACATCATGACGGTCGAGGACCCGATCGAGTACTACATCGACGGTGTCGGTCAGACCCAGGTCAACACGCGCGTGGAGATGACGTTCGCACGCGGCCTGCGCGCGATCCTGCGCCAGGACCCGGACGTGGTCATGGTGGGCGAAATCCGCGACCTGGAAACGGCGCAGATCGCCGTACAGGCCTCGCTGACAGGCCATCTGGTGCTTTCGACGCTGCACACCAATTCCGCCGTTGGCGCCATCGCGCGTCTGCGCGACATGGGCGTGGAACCGTTCCTGCTGTCGTCCAGCCTGATCGGCCTGCTCGCGCAGCGGCTGGTGCGCGTGCTTGATCCCGCCACCAGCGAACCATACGCGGCCACGCCGCGTGAACTGGCCGCGTTCGGCAAGCCGGCCGATATGTCGGCGACGCTGTACCGGTCAAACGCCGAAAGCGGCCGCCATGCCGGCTATCGGGGTCGCACCGGCGTCTACGAATTCGTGCCGGTCGACGACACCATGCGTGAGCTGATCCACGCCAACGCCGCCGAAGCCGCGCTGGAGCGCCACGCCCGCACACGCGGCCCGAGCATCCTCGACGACGGCTGGGACAAATGCGTGGCCGGCGTCACCTCGGCCGAGGAAGTGCTGCGCGTGACGCGCGAAGAATAGTCCCGGCAAACGTCAACGGGACAACCACAAGAAAGAAATCATAGAGGGGAGACCATGAGCCTGATTGCACAACTCACGCGCCATAAATCGGTCGAGGCGTTGCAGGCCGAAGCTGACCAGGCGCGCGATTTCCGCCGCGTGCTCGGTATCTGGCAGCTGACGGCCATCGGTATAGGCGCGATCATCGGTGTCGGCATCTTCGTGCTGGCCGGACAGCAGGCCGCGGACAACGCCGGTCCGGCGGTGGTGCTCAGCTTCATCGTCGCCGGCATCGGCAGCGCCTGTGCGGCGCTGGCCTATGCCGAATTCGCCGGCATGATTCCGGTGACAGGCAGCGCCTACACCTACGGCTACGCGGTGCTCGGCGAATTGATCGCCTGGATCATCGGCTGGGATCTGCTGCTCGAATACGCCCTGATCGTCGCGGTCGTGGCGATCGGTTGGTCCGGTTACGTGCAGGCGCTGATCGCGCAGCTCACTGGCTGGCACCTGCCGGTTGCGCTGCAGAGTGCGTGGGATCCGCTGCACCCGGACAGCGGCAAGGTGTTCAATGTCATCGCCGCGGTCATCTCGCTGCTGATCGCGTGGATGCTGACGGTCAAGACCGAGTGGGGCGCGCGTGCAAACACGGTAATCGTGGCGATCAAGGTGATCGGCGTGGCCCTGGTCATCGTGGTCGGCGCGTTCTACGTCAACCCGGCCAACTGGCACCCGTTCATTCCGGCCGAGAAGGTTGCTGCCGACGGCGCCGCACATTTCGGCTGGACCGGTGTCCTGGCGGCATCCAGCATCGTGTTTTTCGCCGTGTTCGGTTACGACACGCTGACCACCGCGGCGGAGGAGGCGCGCGACCCGCAGCACGACCTGCCGCGCGCGGTCATGCTGTCGCTGGCGGTGTCGATGACGCTGTACCTGCTGGTATCGCTGGTGCTGACCGGCATGGTGCCATACGCGCAATTGCACAGCGACGCGCCGGTGGACGCCGCGTTCAAGGCGCTCGGGTTGAATTGGGTGCGCGGCATAATCAACATCGCTGCAATCGCCGGCATCACCAGCGTGCTGTTCGCCTTCATGCTCGGTGCGGCGCGCATCTGGTTCGCGCTTGCGCGCGACGGGTTGTTGCCGCGCTGGTTCGCCAAGGTGCATCCGCGCTACGGCACGCCATACCGGCCGACGCTGATTCTGGGCGTGTTCACCGCTATCGTCGCCGGATTCCTGCCGATCGGGGAAGTGGCTGAACTGGTCAACATCGGCACGCTCAGCGCATTTATCGTGATCTGCCTGGCGGTATTGATCCTGCGCCTGCGCAAGCCGCAGCTGCCGCGCAGTTTCCGCGCGCCGGCGATCTGGCTTGTCGCGCCGCTGGGCGTATTGTTCTCGCTGTTCCTGATCATCGGTTGGCCGTGGTGGCTGCACGGACACTTCATCCTGCTCGGCGGACTGCCGATGGTGACGATCTGGCGGTTCATTGTGTGGATGGTGATCGGCTTGCTGGTTTATTTCACGTATGGTCTGCGCCACAGCGCACTGGCGAAGGACGCAGGGTAACTGAAGCATGCCCGCGTTCGCCTATCAGGCACTGGACGCCAGTGGCAAGGCCCAACGGGGCGTCGCCCAGGGTGATACCGCGCGTGCGGTGCGCAGCAGTCTGCGCGAACGCGGCCTCAATCCAATCGAAGTCACGCCGGTCAGCGAATCGCGGCAGCGTACACACCTGTTCCGTCGCGGTTTGAGCGGCGCCAGGCTGGCCTTGCTTACGCGGCAACTGGCGACGCTGGTGCGTGCCGGCTTGCCAATCGACGAAGCACTGGCCGCACTGGCCGAACAGAACGAAGACCAGCGCGTGCGCACCTTGGTGGTGTCGTTGCGCGCGCGCGTAATGGAAGGTTCGAGCCTGGCGTCCGCGCTGACCGATGCGCCGGAAAGTTTCCCGGAAATCTATCGCGCCTCGATTGCCGCCGGCGAGCAGTCCGGGCGGCTGCATGAAGTGCTCGCGCGTCTTGCCGATTACAGCGAGGCGCGCGATGCTTTGAACCAGCAGATCTGGGCGGCACTCGCGTACCCGCTGTTGCTGACCATCGTCGCGATTGCCGTGGTCAGCGGATTGCTGGTGTACGTGGTGCCGCAGATCGTCGGCGTGTTCACGCAGATGCATCAGGTGTTGCCGTTGCCGACTCGGGCATTGCTGGCGTTGAGCGGTTTCGTCAAGGAATGGGGCTGGTTGCTGCTTGTATTGATCGTCATCGCCGCGATTGCCGGGCGCTTGTCGTTGCGCAGCGAATCGGTGCGTTTTCGCTGGCATCAATTCCTGTTGCGAATCCCGTTCGTCGGCGGCCTGCTGCGCGCGGCCAACACGGCGCGTTGCACGCGCACGCTGGCATTGCTAACAGCCAGCGCCGTGCCTTTGCTCGATGCCCTGCATATCGGCGCGCAGGTGATGCCGAACCTGCCGATGCGCGAAGCGGTAAAACGCGCTGCGGTGAAAGTCCGCGAGGGCGGCAGTTTTTCGCGGGCGCTGGCCGAAAGCGGTTATTTCCCGCCGGTCGCGTTGCGCCTGATCGCCAGCGGCGAACGCGCCGGCGAGTTGGAACGCATGCTCGAAGAGGCCGCCGCGCACCAGCAGCGCGAACTGGATCGCTGGATGACGACCCTGAGCGCGGTGCTTGGTCCGGTCGTGATCCTGATCGTCGGCGCGATGGTGTTGTTCATCGTGTTGGCGATCCTGTTGCCGATCTTCGACATGAACCAGTTGGTGAAATAGGGCGGTGAGCCTGCCGAGAATGCTGCTCGTTGGTGAGTTGGATTTGAAAAAGCAGGTATTCTCGCAATTGGGCAATATGGTTTTTTTGCGCTCTTGACGTCTCACGTCTCACATGACCCATGATCCGCTTTGACAACGTCAGCAAACGCTATGCGGCCGGCCCGGATGCCTTGTCCGAGCTGAGCTTCGAGCTGACGCAGGGCGAGATGGCGTTCGTTACCGGTCATTCCGGTGCGGGCAAGAGCACATTGCTGAAGCTGATTGCATTGCTTGAACGTCCCTCGCGCGGCAATGTTCACGTGAATGGACGCAACCTCAATACGGTTCGTCGTCGCGGCATTGCCGGTGTGCGTCGCGGTGTCGGCATGGTGTTTCAGGATCACCGGCTGTTGATGGATCGCAGCGTATTCGACAATGTCGCGTTGCCGCTGATTATCGCGGGGACGCCGCGCGAGGAAATCGCCCGGCGCGTACGCGCGTCGCTGGACAAGGTCGGTCTGCTTGAGCGCGAACAAGCCCAACCGCACATGCTGTCCGGCGGCGAGCAGCAGCGCGTCGGCATCGCCCGCGCCCTGGTTGCCAAGCCGCCGGTGCTGATAGCCGATGAGCCAACCGGCAACCTCGATCCGCAGTTGTCCGGGGAAATCATGCTGCTGTTCGCGCAGTTCCAGCAGGTCGGGACCACGGTGCTGATCGCCAGTCATGATCTGCCGCTGGTCAAGCGCTTGCGCAAGCGGGTGTTGGTGCTCGATCACGGACGCCTGATCGACGACTTCCGTCCGCAGGTTGCGGCATGAACCGGCGGCTCAAACAGAATCGCCTGAAACCGGCCGCCGCGCCACGCGGCAAGGCAGTGCGTACGCCGCGGCTTGGCCTGCGTGCCTGGCGCGAACAGCATCTGTACGGATTCTTTTCCAGCTTCGGCCGGCTCATGGCGCGGCCCTGGGCGACCGTGTTGACCCTGGCCGTGCTGAGTCTGGCTTTGGCCGTGCCCCTGCTTTTCTGGCTGTTGGTCGACAACGCCAGTGCGCTGGGAGGACGGGTCGACGACGCACGTGCAGTCAATGTGTTCCTGAAAGCTGACGCCGATGCAGATCACATCGAGAAACTGACCAGGCGCCTGCGCAACGATGCGCAGGTAGCGAGCGTGACAGTAAAAACACCCGAGCAGGGCCTGCAGGAATTTCGCCAGCGCTCGGGTTTTGCCGATGCGTTGAAGGTGTTGCGCGACAATCCATTGCCGACGGTGCTGATCGTCAAACTCAAGGATTCGGTACGCGGCAGCAATGAGACGCCCGCGCTGGTCGGCGAATTGCGCAGCGATGCGCAGGTCGATCTGGTGCAGTACGATGTGCAATGGCGTCAACGACTGGCCGCTATCCTGACGCTGGCCCGACGCGGAGCCGCGGTGCTGGCGTCGTTGCTGGCGCTGGCGGCATTGTTGGTGGTCGGCAATACGGTACGACTGGACATCCAGGGACGCAGGGAGGAAATCGCGGTGATGCAATTGCTCGGGGCCAGCGATGCATTCGTGCGCCGGCCGTTTCTGTATTCGGGATTCTGGTACGGTGCCTTGGCGGGAATCTGCAGTCTGGTCGTGATTGCAATCGTCGAATGGATTTTGGCAGCGCCACTGACGCGGCTGGTCGCCAGTTACGACCATCGCTTTGCCGTTCACGGACTTTCAGCGCTTGGCATGCTCGTGGTGCTGGGTATCAGCATCGGGCTGGGTTGGGTCGGCGCCGGTCTGACGGCGACGCGGCATATCGCACACGGCCAGCCGCGATGAGAAGTCAATGAACCAGGCCATGCTGACGCGGCATATCACCAGCGAAACGCCCCGGGTGATGGTTGTCGACGGCTCGCGCGTGGTGCGCCGTTTGATCGCGCAATTGCTTGAGGTGGATGTTCCGGGTGTCACCGTGTTGTCATGCGAGACCGGCGCCGAAGCGATGCGCCAGCTGGAAACCGGCGTCATCGATCTGGTGACTACCGCTCTGCGTCTGCCCGACATGGACGGGTTGGAGCTGGCGCGTCACGTGCGCGAACACGCGCCACAGGCCTATATTCCGATCGTGGTCGTATCCGGCGACGTCAACGAACGCCTCGTGCGGCGCGAATTCGACGAGCACGTCACCGATTATTTCGACAAGTCGCTGGGCTTTAATGCGCTGTCCGATTTCATTCGCGGGTATGTCTTCCCGCAAGGCGATATAAGCGGCGAAGTGTTGTACGTCGAGGACAGCCGCGTCGTAGTCCTGGCGACGACGCGCATGCTGGAGAAGTACGGCCTCAGCGTCGTACACGTGAACAGTGTCGAGGATGCGGTCGTGCATTTGGAAACGGCGATCACGCAAGGGCGTATTCCGGGCCCTGATCTGGTACTCAGCGACCTCAACCTGAAGGGCGAGCTGACCGGTGGCGACCTGCTCGACACGCTGCGCAACCGCTTCGGCTACAGCAAGGGTCAATTGCCGGTGTTGATCATGACCGGCGACGACAATCCACAGAAACAGGCGGCCTTGCTGCGTGCCGGCGCCAACGATCTGGTGCAGAAGCCGATCGAGGAACGGTTGCTGGTGACCAAGCTGGCATTCCAGATGCGCGTGGCCAGGCATGTGCGCGAACGTGACGCGGAGCAACCGTGAGCGAGGATCGGCTCAAGCTCGACCCCTCGTGGAAGGCGCGGGTCGGCGACTATTTCGAGCGTCCGGAAATGAAGGCCTTGTCGGAGTTCCTGCGAACCGAGCTGCGCGCCGGCAAGGCGATCTATCCGCCTGCGAAGCGCATTTTCGCGGCGCTGGACACCACGCCATTCGAGCAGGTCAAAGTCGTCATTCTGGGCCAGGATCCTTATCATGGCCCCGGCCAGGCGCACGGCCTGTGTTTTTCCGTGCTGCCGGGCGTGCAACCGCCGCCGTCGCTGGTCAACATCTTCGTCGAAATCGAGCGTGATCTGGGTGTTGCGCGACCGGATCACGGCTGCCTGCTGCCGTGGGCGCGGCAGGGCGTGCTGTTGCTCAATTCCACGCTGACTGTCGAACGCGGACGCGCCGGATCGCATCAGGGCAAGGGTTGGGAAGGCTTTACCGACAGCGTCGTGGACCACCTCAACCGTGAGCGCGAAGGTCTGGTGTTCCTGCTCTGGGGCAGCTACGCACAGGCCAAGGGCAAGCTGGTCGACCGTCAGCGACATCTGGTGATGAAGGCACCGCATCCGTCACCGTTGTCGGCGCATCGCGGTTTCATCGGCTGCGGCCATTTTGGCGAAACCAATCGTTATCTCCGCGAAAACGGGCAACAGCCCATCGACTGGCAATTGCCGCCCAAGGGGGAATTGGCACTCAATTGACGATTTCGTCAATGCGCTGTGTACACGCCACTCATTGCGCGGATTCGTGGTCCGGTCGACTTCCATCGCAAATTGACGTTTCAGAACACCCCGGGTGCCTCATCCATTCAGCCGCTACGCGCTATAGGGTCTGAAAGAAATTCCACCTGGATCCGATCTACGAACCAGAGCAACCGGCATTCGACGTGACCCGAAGGTTTCGAAGGCCTTGCTTCATCTGTTCTGACGCGGATAGTCCGGGAGGAAGGTCAATGAGATTGCGCGCACCCAGTCCGGCGCCATTGATTTCGCTGGTCGATATTGATCAGAAACGTGTCCCGATTGGTCAGGGGCGCAGGGTGGTTGTGTCGCTGTTCCGCGAGGCTTCCTGCCCGTTCTGCAATTTTCGCGTCTACGAATTGACGCATAATCATCAGGCACTTTCGTCTCTGGGGATCGACCTCGTCGTCGTATTTCATTCCACACGCGAGGATGTGGCCAGGTTCATTGCGCGACAGCCGCGCCCGTTCCGAATGGTGGCTGATCCCGATGGCCAGGCGCATGATGCCTTCGGCGTGGATAAATCCCTGTGGGGGAAAATCAAGGCGATGATGCTGCGCATGCCCGCGTTGTTCAGGGGTATGCGACTGACCGGATTGCGAGGCACTTCGAGCAGCACCCTGATGCCGGCCGATTTCCTGATTGATGAATATGGCGAAGTGGTCGAAACTTATTATGGCAGCGACGCCGGCGATCACATTCCGATCGAGCGGCTCGTGCGGTTCGCCACGAACAGCATCGCATCGCACTCACCCGCCGAACTCGTGACCGGCCGCGCGCCGGTGCGTCGCACCGCAAGGCGACGGGCCGGCCCCCGATCGCGATCGCCGCAATTGGTGCGGTAGCATGACGCCTGCGCAGCGCGGACAAGGCAGGCAATGAATGGATCCGTAATGTTGGTGCGGGCTGTCTTTCCGGCCAATCGGGACGTGCGCCGGGTGACAAACTGCTCGATTTCGTGTACTATTGAGTTCAGTAAATATGACCCGGACATGAACAGTCCGGAACCATCTATCAATTTAGCACTCGAAATACCAGAGTGCTAAAATTCAGGTTATGGAGACAACGAATATGTCCAAAGCCTTGGTAGCCAACAACCTGCCGATCCTCGGTGCCCTGGGAAGCCTGGACGCCTATATTTCCGGCGTTCACCAGATTCCGATCCTCAGCGTCGAGGAAGAGCAGGATCTGGCCAAACGCTACCGCAACGAAGACGATCTGGATGCGGCCAAGAAACTGGTCATGTCGCATCTGCGTTTCGTCGTGCACGTTGCGCGTGGCTATAACGGTTACGGTCTGCAACTGGCGGACCTGATCCAGGAAGGCAATATCGGCCTGATGAAGGCGGTCAAACGTTTCGATCCGGAAGTCGGTGTTCGTCTGGTGTCATTCGCGGTGCACTGGATTCGTGCCGAAATGCACGAGTTCATCCTGCGCAACTGGCGTATTGTCAAGGTCGCCACGACCAAGGCCCAGCGCAAGCTGTTCTTCAACCTGCGCAAGTCGAAGAAGCGTCTGGGTTGGATGAACGCCAAGGAAGTGCAGGCCGTGGCCAAGGATCTGGGCGTCAGTCCGGCCGACGTCATGGAAATGGAATCGCGCCTGAGCGGCCACGATACCGCGTTCGATGCACCGGTCGGTGCCGATGACGAAGTCCGTCCGGCGCCGGTGGCGTATCTGGTCGACGATGCGGACGATCCGTATCAGACACTGGAGGCCGAGAGCCAGGAAGACTCCAACCTGGATTCGTTGAAGCAGGGTCTGGCACGTCTGGATGCGCGTTCGCGCGACATCATCCAACGCCGTTGGCTGCAGGACGAAAACAAGGCGACGTTGCAGGAACTGGCCGACGAATACGGCGTGTCCGCCGAGCGGATTCGTCAGGTTGAAGTCAATGCAATGAAGAAGATGCGTGCGCTGTTCGCGGCATAAACTCGACCTTCACCAACACCACGAACGGCCCGCAAACGCGGGCCGTTTGTTTTTGAACATTCGACGAAAGATGGGCAGAGGCCTGGCGCAAGCAATACCGATTCGTCTGCCGGACCGTCAATTTCTCAGATTGCAAAAACAATAGGCATACACACCCAGCCGATTGCTTTGCAGCGAATGCAACAAGCGCATCTGATCGCGGATTTCCGGCTGCGAAAGCAATCCGATCGGCATATCCGGCAAAACGCTGCGGGCGAAGCGCGCAAGCGTGTCCTGACTCATGCCGAGTACGAAGCGCTGCCATGTGGACATGGGTTTCTCGACGTAGGCGACACGATAATTCTTGCCCAGATTGGCCGTTTTCGCCGCGGCATGTATCGCATCCTCCAGGCCGCCCAATTGATCGACCAGGCCGCGCGCCTTGGCCTGTCGGCCGCTCCATACACGACCCTGCGCGATCGCGTCGACTTGCGCCTTGGTCATGTTGCGCGCCTTGGCCACATGACCGATAAAGTCCTGGTAGCCGGCGTCGATGATCAGCTGCAGCGTTTGCCCGACTTTCGGATCCAGCGGACGCCGCGGATCGATTGCGTCAGCCAGCGGCGTCGTGGCCACGCCGTCGGTATGCATGCCAATCTTGGCCAGCGTGTTGGGTACGTTCATGAACAGGCCGAAGATGCCGATCGAGCCTGTTATCGTGGTTGGATCGGCGAAGATCCTGTCGCCGGACATCGAAATCCAGTAGCCACCGGAAGCAGCGACATCGCCCATCGACACGATCACTGGTTTGTGCGCGGCCTTGATCAATTCGACCTGGCGCCGGATCAATTCCGAAGAAAACGCATCGCCACCCGGTGAATCCACGCGCAGGACAACTGCCTTGATGTTCGGATCGTGTCGAGCACGTCGCAGCAGGTCCACGGTGGACTCGCCTCCGACCGTGCCTTGCGGCTGATCGCCGGGCAGGATCTCGCCTTCGGCCACGACCACACCAACCTCGGGCCTGGCCTGGCGCATCAGGTCCGGACCCTGTGCGGCCAGATAGTCCTTGAAATCGATCTGGCGGAAGCTGTGTCCGTCGCGCGCACCCAGTGCGATCAACATGTCGTTGGCCTGGTCCGGCGTGACAAGCTGGTCGACCAGTTTGTGGTCCAGCGCCAGTTTGGCCAGGTTTCCGTCGACCGCCTTGACCGCATCGGCATAGTTGTCGATCAATCCGGTCAGGTCATCAACGCTGAGGTGACGTTGCCTGGCGATATCCTGCAGATAATCGTTCCAAAGTCCGGTCATCCAGTATCGGTCGGCCTGCTTTGCCGCTGGCGACGCATCGTTACGGGTGTACGGTTCGGCGTAGGATTTGTATTCGCCGACGCGGAACAGGTGCACGTCCACGCCAAGCCAGTCCAGGGCATCCTTGAAATAGGTACGATAGGAGGCGAAGCCGGTCAGCAACACGCCTTCCATCGAATCCGGATGCAGCAGAATCTTGTTGGCGTGGGAGGCCAGATAATACTGGCCCTGGGTCATGCCGTCGGAAACGGCAATGACCTGTTTGCCGCTTTGCCTGAAGCGATCCAGTGCCGCGCCAATCTCGCGCAGGGTCGACACGCCGGCGCTGTCGATGCCGTCCGGATCCAGCACGATGCGTGTGATGCGACTGTCTTTGGCCGCATCGCCGATCGAACGCAGAATGTCGCGCAACTGTACCTGCCGGATACGGTTGCCGACCGCGTTGGCTACCGCGCGTTGCGTGGCGTTGTCGGTGTACTGCTCGACGATGGCGCCCTTTGGCGCCAGAACCAGCGCGGTGTTATCGCGCAGTTCCGGCGCATGGCGGCGCAGCACCGCGATGAAGGCGATCACCAGCAGGATAAAAATGATGTTGAAGACCAGACGGCGGCTGAAATTGATCAGGTCCCACAAGCCGATCAAAAGACCCGCCGGTACGCCGCGTTTTTTCTCCGCCATGCAATCATTCTCCATAATTCAGACAGGAGCGTACCCGAAGTTGCCGCGTTCGGCACGGGCCAGGCGTCATGCCACGTGCCCCGGCAACCGGCGTGGGTGCATCAGCCGGAAAAAACGCAGGAACAACAGCAGCGCAGCCACGCTCAGTCCGGCAATCAAGCCCATCCACATGCCGTGAACGCCCATGCCACGCTCGAACGCCAGCCAATAGCCCAGTGGCATACCCACGCCCCAGTACGCGAACGTGGTGATGAACATCGGTAGCGTGGTGTCTTTCAGGCCGCGCAGCGCGCCGTTGGCTGTGACCTGGATGCCATCGGAAAACTGGAATACGGCTGCCAGCAACAACAACTGCCCGGCCAGGACGACCAGGCTGTGATCGTCGGTGTACAAGCCGGCAATCCAGTACGGTGCCAGCGCCATCACCGCGCATGAAACCAGTTGCGTGACCAGCGATGTGGCGATGCCGACATAGCCTGCACAACGCACGCCCTCGGCATCGCCGCGGCCGACTGCGCGACCGACGCGCACGGTCGTGGCCATGGCCACGCCCAGTGGCAGCATGAACGTGATCGAGGCCACGTTGATCGCGATCTGATGGCTGGCTACGGCGTCCTCGCCCAGTGAGCCGATCAGCAGCGCGCTACCCACGAACAACCCGGCCTCCATCAACACCGACACGCCCATCGGCACGCCCAGACGCAACAAGGCGTAAATCTCCGACCAGCGCGGCCATTCAAAATGCGCAAAAGGCGCATAAGCACGGTAATGGCGACGCAACGCGATATAGCTCGCGAACGCGGCCAGCTGCAACCACAGCACCGTGGCCGTGGCCATGCCCGAACCCTGCGCACCATGTGCGGGCAGGCCGAACGCGCCGTACATCAGCACGTAACCGATTGGCAGCAGCATCACCAGTCCCAACAGGCCGAAGTACATGGTCGGCCGGGTCAGCCCGAGCCCTTCGGAAAATCCGCGCAGGGCGAAATACATGGTCAGCGCCGGCGCTCCCCATGAAATCGCGCGCAGGAATCGTTGTGTATCGTCGACGATGCCAGCCTCAATGCCGATCACGCTCAGCAGTGGCGCCGCATGACGCACGCCCAAGAACAACAAAACGCCCAGTATCACGGCCAGCCACAGGGCCTGACGGAACAGGCCGCCGATTTGCGTGTGCTTGTTGGCGCCGGACAGCTGCGCGACCGATGGCGGCAGGGCCAGCATGACGCCGATCGCGGCAACGATCGCCAGCGTCCAGACGTTGGAGCCGACCGCTACCGCGGCCAGCGTAGCCGGGTTGAAATGGCCGGCCAGCATTACATCGACGACGTTCATGCCAATTGCCGAAAGCTGGCCGAGCACCAGCGGTGCAGCGAGAGTCAAGGTCTCGCCGAATTCGTGCCGCAGGCGTGCCGGATGCACACGGATCACTCGGATGGTCCCCAGCGTGGTAATCGAGCAGGCCAGTGTAGCCGATAGGTCGATCGTCTCCTGCTGCGCCAGCGCCATCGTATCGGCTAAAGTAACGTGCATGAACACCAACGGCGACGACAAAACCGCAGACTCAACCGATGCGCCGGTTGCTGCCGCGCCGACGCCCGAGCCTGCCTATTGCGCCAACTGCGGTGCGCAGTTGCATGGACCATATTGCCATGACTGCGGCCAGCCGGTGCGCGGCATGGTACGACCGCTGTCGAGCATGCTCAGCGACGTCGCCGACACAATCTTCAATATCGATTCGCGCATCTTCGGTACGCTGATTCCGCTGTATTGGCGGCCGGGCTATCTGACCAACGAGTACTTTGCCGGTCGGCGCACGCGCTACGTCACGCCATTTCGGCTGTACTTCTTCCTCAGCGTCGCTGCGTTTCTGCTGATGCAGGTTGGTCTGGACAATACGTTCAAGACCATGCCTTTGCGGATCGACACCAATGACAGCATCTCCGCGGCAAAGACGCCGAAAGAAGTCATCGCCAAACGCGACAAGGCGCTCGCCGAACTGGACACGGCCCAGAACATGCCGTTCGTTCCGAACTCGGCCATGAACAAGGCCGCGGCGGAAATCCGCACACAGGCCGATGCGCGCCTGGCCGAGTTGAATCAGAAGGCCGCCTCCCCCGCCCCGAACACGACCGTGGCCGCATCACCGAAACAAAAGTCGAACGATCAGGAAATCCGTATCGATGGCGAACTGTGGAATCCGCGCGCGCATCCGGTTCATGTCGGCTGGCTGCCCGGTTATTTTGGCGAGCGACTCAACGAGGCCATGATTCGCGCGCACGACAATCTTTCGAAAATCAAAGAAAATCCCAGGCCATTTCTGATTGGCGCATTTGGTGCACTGCCGGGCGTGCTGTTCGTACTGATGCCGCTGTTCGCGTTGATGCTGAAGATTTTCTACATCTTCAAGCGCCGGCTTTACATGGAACATCTGATCGTCGCCCTGCATAGCCACAGTTTCATTTTCCTGTCGCTGCTGTTGCTGACCCTGATCGCCATGTTGCGGGGATGGACTCGCGCCGCAGCACCGTGGCTGGACTACCTGCTTGGCCTGGTCGTGTTTGTCATGAGCTGGTGGTTGCCAATCTACCTGCTGATCATGCAAAAGCGTGTTTACCGGCAGGGCTGGTTCCTGACGATACTGAAATACTGCACGATCGGGATTGGCTACACGATCCTGATCGGGTTCGGTATTGCCGCGGCATTTGTCGTCAGTCTGGCGACAACCTGAGCGATTCACCATCTCCGGCAAACGCGTTTGAGCGCCGCCATGGGAGTGGCGAATCTATCGCGGGGCGTCCTGGTTGTGTAATTCCGTCGCGCGTTCGGCCGGTGCCATATTCGACAAGCGTTGGATGTATTCACCCCGTTTGTCCATCGGCGTGTCGCGTAACGTGCGCATGAAGATGTGACGTTGCCCGGGCGTGAGTTGGCGCAGCAAGCGCAACGTTGCCCGGCGCTGGTCGTTTGGCATTGAATGAATCAACTCTGCGCGATGAACCCGCTCATCGGCGCGCATGCGTGCCAGGGCGGCCCGACGCTGCTCGGGCGACATGGTCATGAATTTTTTGCGCAACCGCTGCCGCTCGTTACGCGGCAGCTTGCCAAAATGGCGAAACGTCCGACGGATATTGCGTCGTTGTTTGGGCGACAATTGTTCAAATTCCGCGATGCGTTGCCGCAAGGCCGCGCGTTGTTCCGCAGTCATGTGCTGCCAGCGTTCGAAATGTCGGCGCAGAATGTCACGCTGATCCGGACCCAGTGTCGACCAGTGATCCGCGCGCGTGCGCCAGCGCTGCTGCAACCCCGGGGGCAGAGCGGCCCAATCCTTGCGCACGGGCTCCAGTACCCGGCGTTGCTGGTCGTTCAGCGATGCCCACGGCACTGCCGCATCCAACTTGCTGGTTGGCGCCCGCGCCTGGGCGTATCCAGGGGACATCACGACAAGCAACGACACGAATCCGATAGTCCTGATGATATTGCGCATCGCGATTGCTCCGGACTCCGAACTATTTGCCTTCATTCGACTGTTGTTGTTCCAGCCAGGCATAGAAATCCAGATCCTGATAAAACTCGACGCTGTCCGTCGCGTCGATATTGTCGCTGGTCCGGTTTGCTGCAACCGGATTCGTACGGCCGACACTGGCGCGATTCGGAGCCTGGGTGTACCACAGGCCCGCGACCAGAAGCATTGCACCCGCGCTGCCCAGCAGGCCCGCGGCCGGCCACAGGCTGAACCGATAGCGCGAAGGACGGACCTGCTTCATTGCGGCCTGGCGTGCCCAGGTCAGGCGTGACAGCGTGGTCGCATCGAGTTCACCGATCGACTCATCGAGCCGTTTGGCGACCTGCCGAGTCCAGTCGGGAAATTCGGGTGAGTTCATTTGTACGTTTCCAATGCCTGCCGCAATGCCGACAAGGCCCGCGACAGATGGGTCTTTACCGTGCCCTGGCTGCAACGCATCGCCATGGCGGTGGTAGCGACATCGAGACCCTCCCACACGCGCAGCAGAAATGCCTGACGTTGGCGCAACGGCAATGCGCGCAGGGCGGTATCCACGGCGTGTGCGGCCTCGTTTCCGGACAATCGCAACAGCGGTCCGGGTTCATTGCGATCCGCGGCCGTCAGGATTTCGTCTTCGCCGTCGAAGTCGCGTACCGACGACATCATCCAGCGTTGGCGTACATGACGGCGACGATACCAGTCGTTCAGCCGCGAATTGAGTACGCGATAAAACAGCGGCGTCCATTGCGCCGGGGGCTTGGTTGCATAGTGACGCACGAAGCCGAACATGGTCTCCTGGACCAGGTCCAGCGCCTCCTCACGATCGCCGGTCGCAAGCTCGGTGATGCGCAAGGCACGCCGTTCGACGCGCTGCAAGAAGGCTTGCAGATTGGCGTCTTCCGTTTCGGCAGCGTGCACGCGTTCGTTCATCCAGCCGCTGGTGGGTTCCGTCGCGATAGTATGAGTCATGCGCGTGTGGTCGTACGCCGGTTATCTCCTGTAACGCAGCATCGCGCTCGCCGTTGACAGCGATTGCGGAAGATCCGGCCCGATCCCGGTACGTTGCGGTTTTGCACAAGCCAATCGGGGCCTTTTGCGGCTGCCTTGAGTTTGTTAAGCAGTACCAAAATATACTTATTCAACATTTGCAAGTCCCTGATGTAACAGGTTTATTTCAGATTGGTTAAAGTTTCACCAAGCCGTAGCAAGACACGTAATCATGCGCTTTGCGAGGGTCGGGGTCGTGGTTCATACACAGACTTATCCACAGATGTTGTGGATAAATGAAAAATCGCTTTTACAACAGGCAATTGATTAACTGTCTTGAGTCATTACTTTCAATATTGTGGGTAACCCCCGCGTGCCGCCCTGTTCCGCGGGTTGATCCTCGTCGATACTGTTGCCCATGCCTGCCGTATTACATGTTGCTGTCCCGGTCCCGCTGCCCATGCTTTTCGATTATCTGCCGCCGTCTGACACCACGGCGCAGTCGATAGCGCCAGGCTCGCGTGTCGCCGTGGCCTTCGGTAGACGCCGGCAAGTCGGCATCGTGATCGGAGCCAGCGAGGATTCCGACATCGACCCGGAACGGCTCAAGCGGGTACGGTTGCTGGATGCGAAACCGCTGTTGAATGCGGAGCTGCTGTCGACACTGCAATGGCTGTCGCGCTATTACCTGCATCCGTTGGGCGAAGTGATCGAAGCCGCGTTACCGGCAAGCCTGAGACGGCCACGTGCCTTGCCCGAAGAAGGCGAATCCGCGCTGATGCTGGCCGTGGGCGCCGAGCCGGGCACAATCCGCAGTGGTACGGCCAGCGCCAAACTGGCGCAGTTGCTGGCCGACGGTCCGTTGACGACGGCGCAACTCGACAAGGCATTCGCGCAGTGGCGTGGTGCGGCGGCCCACCTGCGTCGTCGCGGACTGGTCGTAGCCACCCGCATCAAGTCGACCGAATCCACGCCGTCAATCCGGCTTGTCGCGCCCCCGCTGACCGGGGCACAGCGCGCAGCGATTGAAAGCGTCGCTTCGCAATTCGACAAGTTTTCTGCGTGCCTGCTCGACGGCGTAACCGGCAGCGGCAAAACCGAGGTCTATCTGGCATTGTCCGAACAAGCGCTGGTGCGCAACCGCCAGGTGCTGGTGCTGGTTCCCGAGATTGGCCTGACTCCGCAATTGGTGCGCCGCTTTCGTGATCGCCTGCCCGCGCCGGTATACGTGATGCATTCCAACCTGGCCGATGGCGAACGTACCCGCGCCTGGCTGGCTGCAACGAAAGGTGGCGCTGGCGTCTTCATCGGTACTCGCTCGGCCGTGTTCACACCACTGCCGGATGCGGGACTGATCGTCGTCGATGAGGAGCACGACGCTTCGTACAAGCAGCAGGATTCGATTCGTTATCACGCCCGCGACGCTGCCCTGGTGCGTGCTCGCGCGCTGGGTGTGCCGGTGGTGCTGGGTTCGGCTACACCGGCGCTGGAAACACTCGCCAATGTCGACGCCGGGCGCTACCAGCACCTGCACCTGCCCTCGCGTCCCGGCGCGGCGCGCGCACCGGATCTGCGCTGCATCGATCTGCGCGGCAAACCGTTGCGCGACGGTCTCGCGGCACCGCTGATCTCGGCGATCCGCGACTGCCTGGCGCGCGGCGAGCAGGCCCTCGTATTCCGTAACCGGCGCGGATTCGCGCCGCTGCTGATGTGTCGCGGTTGCGGCTGGCACGCTACCTGCGAGCGCTGCGACAAGCCGCTCACCTGGCATCGCGGCGCGATGCGTTTGCGCTGTCACCATTGTGGCGTTGAAAGCCGTGTTCCTGATCAGTGCCCGCATTGCGGCCAGCCCGAGTTGGCACCGATCGGATTGGGCACCGAGCGCATGGAACAGGCGCTGCGCAACCTGTTTCCGGATGCGATGATCGTGCGTATCGATCGCGAAACCGTGCGCGGCCGCAACACCGTCGACGATCTGCTTGGGCGTTTAGCGCCGGATCAGCCGGGTATCTATGTCGGCACGCAGATGCTGGCCAAGGGGCACGATCTGCCCAATCTCACGACGGTCGGTCTGGTCGGTGTCGACGATGGCCTGTTCAGCATCGACTTCCGCGCCGGAGAGCGTCTGGCGCAACTCGTGGTGCAAGTCGCCGGCCGCGCCGGCCGCGCGCTCAAGCCCGGGACGGTCTGGCTGCAAACCCACGAGCCGGATCATCCGCTGCTACGCGAACTGATCAAGCGCGGCTACGCGCATCTGGCTCGCATCCTGCTCAGCGAACGGCGCAGCGCCGGTTTGCCGCCATATGCGCATCTGGCCCTGTTGCGCGCGCAGGCAAGCACGTTGACCCGGGTCGAAGAATTTCTGGGCGATGCGGTGCGTGTGGCCGAACCGCCTTCAGACGTCAACCTGCTCGGACCAATGCCGGCACCGATGCCACGTCGAGCCGGCATGCATCGTGGCCAGCTCCTGCTCAGCGCCGAACAGCGCTCGGCATTGCACCGTTTTCTGGAAGCCTGGCTATCGCGCGTGCGCGAATTGGCGTCGACGCGTCAGGTACGCTGGTCGATCGACGTTGATCCACTGGATTTGTATTGATTTGACTCATGGTTCCATGAGTTTTCACTCGCTGCCCGAAAGTGGGTGAACGTTTGTTTTTGCAAGACAGTTCGCGATTTGAGGTATCGCCTCAAGCCTTGAGTGCCTCCAGCAGCGCATCACGCGGTAACTTGCCGGCGGCATTGCGCGGCAGGGCATCGACACGACGCAGCGGACGTGGCAGGAATACCGGATCAATGGCCTGGCGCAGGCTGGCCAGGATCTCTGCTTCGCTCAGTTCCGGCGCGACCACCAGCGCAGCCAGGCGGCGTACGCCGCTGCATTCGGCGTCGAGTTGAAACACGGCCGCATCTTGCACGCCCGGAATCGACAGCACACGCCGTGTGAGTTCGCCAAGCGATGCGCGTTTGCCGGCGACTTCGAGCAGATCGCTGTTGCGCCCGCGCAGTATGAAGCGATGCTCGGGCAGCAGCTCGATGATGTCCGAGAGCAGGGTGGCGGCTGGCAGATGCGGCGCGTGGACCAGGGTGCCGTCCGGTTGCGGCTGCAGGCGGATATCGGGGTAGAGCTGCCATTCGGTTTGCGAGGCGGTATATCGGTGCGCGATGACGCAGGTTTCGGTCGAGCCAAAGACTTCGACAACACGCGTGGCATAGCGTGATTCGGCGGCCGCCGCCAGGTCGCGATCCAGCGGTGCGGTGGCGCTGACGATGGCTTCGAGCGGCGGCAGCGTGGCGATCTCGCGCAACAACGAGCGCAGGTGTACGGGCGTGGTCACGAGCACACGCGGAGCCGGCACCAGGTCGAGTGCGTTGGCGATATCGGCCGGATAAAAAGGTTGTCCGGCATGCACGGCGCAGCCGCTGCGCAACGGCAACAGTACCGATGTTTCCATGCCGTACATATGCTGTGACGGAACTGTGGCGACAAGGTTTGGCGCCGGATCATTCGCGCATAGCAGCCTGGCGTTGTTGGCGCTGCTTGCGCAGAAACTCGCCCAGGTCTTGGCATGCGAGCCGGGGTGACCGGTGCTGCCAGAGGTGAAGCCGATGGCGACGACATGTTCGGCGGGAATCCTCGGCATGTCGCCGGAGGCTATGGCGTTGAGCCGTTCCGGAATCACGAACAGTCGTGGCGGCGCAGGATTCAGCGCGTCGTCGCTGAGCGCATAGGCATCGGCGTGATCCTTGAGGACATCGTCCACGGCCCGCGGTGCGCGCGATGGCGGCAACAGGTTGGTTTGTCCGCGCAGGGCCACGGCGCAGAACGCCACCAGGAAGCGATAGCGGTCCGAGCACAGGTTGATCGCGTAGGGTGCCGACGGCAACACGGCAGCCAGCGCACGTACATCGGCCAGAAATTCGGCGGCGCTCAATGCCTTGCCGTTGCGCCAGATCAGACGACGATCCGGTTTGGCCAGTGCCAGCAACGGAATCGAATGCCCCGCGCGTTGCTTATCTGGCGATTGATAAACCACCGACATCGATATGCATCCCCAATCAGCTGCGGAGCGTTTCTCCACTGACGGCATCGCGGATCGGCGTAGGCCGTTCCAGAC
Organism: uncultured Pseudomonadota bacterium; assembly: GCA_963779795.1. Taxonomy (GTDB): domain Bacteria; phylum Pseudomonadota; class Gammaproteobacteria; order Xanthomonadales; family Rhodanobacteraceae; genus Rudaea. Next base: position 325,959 of record CAVZZK010000001.1, read on the forward strand.
CACCAGTTTTACCGTCGAGTATATACGCGAGTTCGGTGCCGAAGGCAGTCCGGACCGCGTCGGCGTCGCGTGCCGACTCCTGCCCGTGCCGGTTCGCGCTGGTCGAAACCAGCGCGCCGCCGAAGGCACGACACAGTTGTGCAGCCAGTGGATGTGCAGTGACGCGCAGTGCGATGCCCGCGTGCGTGCCGGCGATCCAGGGCGGCACGTTCGCGGCACGCGGGAAGATCCAGGTATTCGGTCCAGGCCAGCTGGCCAGGGCGCGTTGCAGGGCGTCCTCCGGCACGGTCGTCATGTCGATGTACGGCGCAACCTGATCGAAGTCTGCACCGATCAGCAACACGCCCTGCGTTGGCGGGCGTTGTTTGAGCTCGAATACGCGCGCAAAGGCCTGTTCATTCCGTGGGTCGCAGCCCAGGCCGTACACGGCTTCGGTCGGATAGGCGACCACGCCACCGGCGCGCAGGGCTTCGGCGGCGTTCGCGAGCGCCGACGGCATGAATCAGGAATCCGCCTGGGTCGTGCGCCTGGTCGTTGCTTTTTTGCCGGCGCGCTTGGTGGTCTTTTTCGCGGCTTTCCTGGTCGCGGTCTTTTTTGCCGGAGCCTTGCGTGCGGCCGGCTTCTTGGCGGTGTCACTGGCCGCCGCCGCGGTCTTGGCGGCTTTGCCAAAGCGTCCGCCGCGTTTGGCGCGGACCGGCGCGGCGGCGAGCAGTTCGACGCATTCGTCCTCGCTCAGCGAATCCGGTTCGCGGTCCTTGGGTATGCGTGCGTTCTTTTCGCCGTCGGTGATATAGGGTCCAAAGCGTCCGCGCAGCACCTGGATGTCGCCATCGCGGAAGCTGGCAATCACGCGATTGCGAATCAGCTCTTCCTTCTCGTGCAACAGTTCCAGCGCACGCGGCAACTCGATGGTGTACGGGTCGTCATCGGGTTTGAGTGAAGCGTAGGTCTTGCCGCGTTTGACGAATGGTCCGAAACGGCCGATGCCGGCGCTGACGATTTCGCCGTCGTCGGCCTTGCCCAGTTCTCGCGGCAGTTTGAACAACTGCAGCGCTTCCTCGAGGCGGATGGTGTGAATGCTTTGCCCCGGGCGCAGGCTGGCGAAACGCGGTTTTTCCTCGTCTTCGCGCGTGCCGATCTGCGCCATCGGCCCGTAGCGGCCCAGGCGCACGGTCACCGGCTTGCCCGATGCCGGGTCGGTGCCCAGTTCGCGTGCGCCGGACGCTTCGGCGCGATCCACGGTTTCGCTCTTTTCGTCGACCAACGTCTTGAACGGCGTCCAGAACCGTTTCATCAGCGGCACCCATTCCTCTTCGCCGCGACTGACCGCGTCGAGTTCATCTTCGAGCTTCGCGGTGAAGTCGTAGTCGACGTACCGGGTGAAGTGACCGGACAGGAATTTGGCTACGGCACGGCCGACATCAGTCGGGTGGAAGCGGCGACTTTCCAGCGTGACGTATTCGCGACCGATCAGCGTCTGGATGATGCTGGCGTATGTCGAGGGCCGGCCGATGCCGTATTCCTCCAGCGCCTTGACCAGACTCGCCTCGGAAAAGCGCGGCGGCGGTTCGGTGAAGTGCTGGTCGGCCAGGATGTCGGCCAGCGGTACCGCCTCGCCGATGCTGAAGGCGGGCAGCTTGCGGTTGGCGTCTTCCTCCTCGGTGCTCTTCTGATCGCGGCCTTCCTCGTAGACGGCCAGAAAGCCAGGATCGACCACGGTCGTGCCGCTGGCGCGGAACGCGGAATCGCCGCCGGCATCCAGGTCGACCGACACGGTATTCAAGGTGGCGTACTGCATCTGGCTGGCCACGGCGCGTTTCCAGATCAAGTCGTACAGCTTGCGTTGGTCGTCGTTCACGTACTTTGCGACACTGGCCGGCGTGCGCAACGCCGAAGTTGGCCGGATCGCCTCGTGCGCTTCCTGGGCGTTCTTGGATTTGGAACGATACAGATTCGGTTGCGGCGGCAGGGCCTTGTCGCCGAAGTCGCGGACGATCACCTTGCGCAATTCGGTGATGGCGTCGTTGGCCAGATTCACCGAGTCGGTTCGCATGTAGGTGATCAGGCCGACCGTGCCTTCATCGCCCAGCGCGACGCCTTCGTACAGGCCCTGCGCGATGCGCATCGTGCGGCTGGTCGAGAATCCGAGCTTGCGCGCGGCTTCCTGTTGCAACGTCGAGGTCGTGAACGGCGGCGAGGGCCGGCGCTTGCGCTCTTTTGACTGTACTTCGCTGACAACCAGGCGGCCTTGCGCGGATTGGAGCAGTGCATCGCGCGCGGCATGTGCGTCGCGTTCGTTGGTCAGGTCGAATTGTTCGAATTTCTTGCCACGCAGGCGCAGCAGGCGCGCGCTGAAACGTTGGTCGGGATGCGCACAATCCGCCTCGACGCTCCAGTATTCGCGTGGCTTGAACGCTTCGATCTCTTCCTCGCGCTCGACGATCATGCGCAATGCCGGTGATTGCACGCGGCCAGCGGACAGGCCGCGTTGCACCTTGCGCCACAGCACCGGCGACAGGTTGAAGCCGACCAGATAGTCCAGTGCGCGGCGCGCCTGTTGCGCGTTGACCATATCCAGCGACAGGTGGCGCGGATGCTTGACCGCCTCGCGAATCGCGTTGGGCGTGATTTCGGAGAACACCACGCGATGCAGGGCCTTGCCGTCGAGCAGCTTGCGCTGTTTCAGGATTTCGGCGATGTGCCAGGAAATCGCCTCACCCTCGCGATCAAGGTCAGTGGCCAGATACAGCGCCTCCGCCTTGGCCGCAGCCTTGGCGATGGCATCGACGTGTTTGGTGTTCTTGTCGATCAGTTCGTAGGTCATGGCGAAATCCTGATCCGGATCCACCGCGCCTTCCTTGGGGCGCAGATCGCGCACGTGACCGTATGAGGCCAGGACCTGGAAGTCCTTGCCGAGGTATTTGTTGATCGTCTTGGCCTTGGCCGGTGACTCGACGATAAGCAGGTTTTTAGCCATGAATGATCCGTTGCCGTTCGGCGCACGAGACCCAGCGTTTGCGACGCTTGGGCATGGTGCGGCAGTGTTTTTGTTGCCGCAGTGTATATTCAGTGTGTCCATACAGCCCGGCAGGCTGTCAAGCACAGAATGCAATTCGCCGTGCCGGAATGAGTGGCATCACGTCGTCGAAGATCGGTTCAGTCGATACGCGCGTAGCGTCCATGTTCGGCACTTACCTTGCCGTCCAGTTCCAGTACCAGCAGCATCGAGGACAGTGCGGCGGCGGGAAAACCGGTGCGTTCGACCAGTTCGTCCAGCGCGCACGGGTCCGGGCCCAGCGCTTGCAGCAGGCGAGCGTATTCCGGATCGCTCTCGCGATCAGCGCCGTTCGAATGGTGCTTGTCTGGCGCCGTGGTCGCGAGGCGTGCACGCAGGCCGTCGGCCAGCAGGGCGCTGACGCCGGTCAGTTCCTCAATCACTTCTTCGGCCGTTTCCACCAGCTTCGCACCGTTGCGGATCATCCGGTGGCAGCCGCGCGCCAGCGGGTTGTGGATCGAGCCGGGCAAGGCGAATACTTCGCGACCGGCTTCTGTGGCGGCGCGCGCGGTGATCAGGGAACCCGACTTCAAGCCGGCTTCGACGATCAGGGTGCCCAGACTCAAGCCGGCGATGATGCGGTTGCGGCTCGGGAAATGTTTGGGCTTGCCTGGCGTGCCCGGTGGGAACTCCGAGATCAGGGCGCCGCTTTGCGCGATGCGCGCGGCCAGTTCGCGATGTTGGCGCGGGTAGACGAGATCGGGACCGGTGCCGAGTACGGCGATGGTCTTGCCGCCGGCGTCCAGTGCACCGGTATGCGCCGCGCCGTCGATGCCTTCGGCCAGGCCGCTGGTCACGACGTTGCCGGCGAGACTGAAAGTCCGCGCGAATGCCCGGGCATTGGCGATGCCACCGGCTGTGGCGTTGCGCGAACCGACAATCGCGATCTGCGCAGACCACAGACAGTCGACGTCGCCGTCGACGAACAGCGCGGCAGGGGGATTGCCAATCTCCTTGAGCAGGGAAGGGTAGTCGCTGTCGCCGAAGGTCAGCAGGTGATGCTGTGGTGTATCCAGCCAGTCGAGATCGTTGGCCAGCAGGCCCGCATCGGGGCTGCCGAGCCAGTCCCGCGCTTCGGACGCGATGTCATGGCTGCGTACGGCGGCGGCAACTGCTGCACTGGCTTTTCCATGACGCGCGATCAGCGCACGCACGCCGGGTGAGCCGAGTGCAGGCGCGCGCAGCAGATTCAGCCAGGCGCGGATTTCATCCCTGGATTGCGCAATGGGCATGCGAGGCAGTGTAGTGCCGGTGCGTAAAAACGCCAACGGCGCGAAGGTCGCGCCGTTGGGAATCGAAAATGTTCGATCGGATCAGGTGTGGTCCGGGCCGTAAAGCAAATCGCCCAGATGCACTGGACGCACGCCGTCCATGATCAAGCCGTAGCTGACGCGGTCAAAGGTGCGGAAGATCATGACGTGGCCGATGTACTCCTCCGGCAACTTTACCCTGGCTTCATCGCCGTGGAAGAACGCGTGCCAGCTTCCTTCCGGATAATCGGTGCGATCCTCGACGGTATCGCCGGGAGCGAAGATCGAGAATACCTCGCCGTTCGAAACGCCATCGGCGCTTCCGCGCGACAACGCCACCACCTGATAACGACCAACCGCGCTCAGCGCGTCGGTGAACGCGATCACGCGCATGTTCGGCGGTACGGTTTTGGGTGGATGCGGAGAATATTCGAAGTCGTACGGTTTGTTGTCCAGCGGCAACACATAATCGCCCGGGCGCACCTCGTAATCGCTGCTCATGACCAGGGTCGAGGCCGGATTGCCGGCCTTGGTCACCTGGACGACGCCGTACTGCAAGGCTTCATAACCGACAAAATGCACGTCACCGTGCAGCGTGAAATGATTCGGACCATGATGCCAAAGCATCGATGGTCGCCCGTCGCGATCATCCATCGACTGGCGATAAACTTCGCTGGGCTGATCATCATGCGCGGTGATTTCGTAATAGCGGCCGACGACACGGATCAGCGCAAACTGCTGTCCCGGATGGGCGTCGAGTCCGCGCACATAGGCCAGCTGGCCCTCGCTGCCGTTGATGTAATGGTCTTCAAACGCCACCACGTGCGGCGCGTGCTCGAATTCGTCCTCGCTGAGCAGCCGCGTTTTCTTCAAATAGTTTTGCAGCGCGGAAAGCGGAATGGGCTTGATTGCCGAAGCCAGGGGCGTGGCGCGAACGCGCGGACCGAGTTTGCGGGTTATGTGTGGCCGGCCGTTCAGATAGGCCAGACTGAGCACGTCACCCGGGTAGATCAGATGCGGATTGGCGACTTGCGGGTTGGCCTGCCAAACCTCGGGCCATTCCCATGGGCGCTTCAGGAACTTTGCCGAAATGCTCCATAGCGTATCGCCCTTACGCACGACGTACGTATCGGGATGATTCTGCTTCAGTTCGACCGTTGCGGCGAAAGCCGTAAAGGCGATGAGCAATCCGGCGCAAACTGCAGGTAGTTTTTTAAGCATGACCGCCAATTACCTGATTCCCCAAGGGCTTCCAGAGTGTATACGAAATTTTTACCGGAGAAAACGATCGTCGTCCGCAAATTGCTCACTGGCGCACAAAATCGGCGACCAAGTCGCGCCAAGTGCCCAAACCGCGTAGAATTTTCGCTCTTCCATCAATTCGGTGTTGGCATCGCTGGAAGCCTTGAAGCCCGGCCTTGACGCCCCGACTGTAATGACAATGTTAACCATTCTCGAATTTCCGGACCCGCGTCTGCGCACCAAGGCGCAACCAGTCAGCACTTTCGATCAGCCCCTGCAGGGACTAATCGACGCTATGTTCGCGACCATGTATGCGGCGCCGGGGATCGGCCTGGCCGCGACGCAGGTTGACGTCCACCAGCAGTTGTTGATCACCGACGTGTCGGAAGACCAGAGCCAGCCGCTGGTGCTGATCAATCCACGCATCGTGCAACGCGAAGGTTCGCAGGTCTACCAGGAAGGTTGCCTGTCCGTTCCGGGTATCTTCGCCGACGTCGAGCGTGCCGATCGCATCGTGGTCGAGGCCCTGGACCGGTACGGTGAAAAGTTGCGTCTGGAAGCCGACGGCCTGCAGGCTGTTTGCATCCAGCACGAGATCGATCACCTGATCGGCAAGTTGTTCGTCGACTACCTGTCGCCGCTCAAGCGTGAGCTGGTGCGCAAGAAGCTCGACAAGCAGCGGCGTTCCGCCAGCGCCGCCTGATTTCCCAATGAGTACGCCGCCACTGCGCCTGGCGTTTGCCGGAACGCCGGATTTTGCCGTGCCGCATCTGGCCGCATGCCAGCGCCGAGGCATCGAGATTGCCGCTGTGTTCACGCAACCGGACCGGCCGGCCGGCCGCGGCCGCAATCTCGCCGCCAGCCCGGTCAAGCGCGCCGCGCTCGAATCGGGTCTGCGTGTGCTGCAACCGCTGTCGCTGAAGAGCGCCGAAGTTCAGGCGCAACTGCGCGACCTGCAGCTGGACCTGCTGGTCGTCGTCGCCTATGGGCTGATTCTGCCGCCTGCCGTGCTGGCTGCGCCACGTCTGGGTTGCTGGAACGTGCACGGGTCACTGCTGCCACGCTGGCGTGGTGCGGCGCCGATCCAGCGTGCCCTGCTCGCGGGCGATACCCGGACCGGCGTGTGCCTGATGCAAATGCAAGCCGGGCTCGATACCGGCCCGGTGCTTTTGCGGCACGAGCTGCCGATCGAGGCGACTGACACCGGCGGCAGCCTGCACGACAAGCTGGCCATTGCCGGCGCGCACCTGCTCGGGCGGGGGCTGCAATGCGCATTGGCGGGCGAGACGCTTGAGGCCGTCGCGCAGCCGGGTGACGGCGTGACTTATGCGCACAAGCTCGACAAGGCGGAGGCGCGCCTGGACTGGCACGAGCCCGCCATCGTTCTGGAGCGCAAGGTCCGCGCATTCGACCCCTGGCCGGTCGCCGAAATCGTGCTTGGCGGCGAGCGCGTGCGCGTATGGCGCGCCCGGGTCATTGATGCGGCCAGGGAGCCGGGAAGCATTCTGCAAGCGACCCGCGAGGGTATCGACATCGCCTGTGCCGACGGCGCATTGCGCGTCACCGAGGTGCAGCGTGCCGGTGGCCGACGCATGCCGGTGGCGGATTATCTCAATGCCCGGCCCAACCTCGGCGACCACGCGGCGTGAACGGCAGTGCCGACGTGCGTGCCCTGGCCGCGCGCGGACTGGCGCGCATCGTCGCCGGACAGAGCCTGCGTGGCGTGTTCGCGGCACAGGCCGGTGAATTGAAAGATGTTCGCGATCGTGCCCTGCTCTCGGCCCTGCTGCATGCCGGCGCGCGCTGGTGGCTGCGTTTCGCCGCCGCGCGCGATGCCATGTTGCAACGGCCATTGCCGGCACGCGACGCGGATGTTGCGGCATCGCTGGTGTTGGGTCTGGTGCAACTGGAAATCCTGCATTTGCCGGCTTACGCGAGCGTGGATGCCAGCGTGAACGCGGCGCGTGCGTTGGGCAAACCGAAGCTGGCCGGATTGACCAATGCGGTATTGCGTCGTTGGCAGCGTGAACGCGACCGACAGCTGGCGGTGTTGGATGCGAACGAGCAAACGCGCTGGGCGACGCCGCAATGGCTGATCGATACCCTGCGTACGGACTGGCCGGACGATTATGCCGACATTGTGCAAGCGGGCAATGCCGAGGCGCCGTTGTGGCTGCGGGCGAATCGGCGTCGCTGCGGCCGTGAACAACTCGCCGCCAATCTGCGCGCTGCCGGGATTGAATGCGATCTGCCCGCGTATTTGCCGGATGCGCTGGTGCTTGCGCAGAGCCGACCGGTGACCGATTTGCCCGGTTATGCCGATGGCGATTTCTCGGTGCAGGATGGCGCCGCGCAGCAGGCCGTGTCGTTGCTCGCGCTGACCAACGGCATGCGCGCGCTGGATGCCTGCGCCGCGCCGGGCGGCAAGACCGCACATATGCTTGAATCCGCCGATGTCGACCTGCTGGCGCTGGACAGCGACGAGCGCCGGTTGCCTCGATTGCACGAAAATCTTGCGCGACTGGGCTTGCGCGCCAGCGTACGTGCCGGCGATGTGGCCATGCCGAAGGACTGGTGGGACGGCAAGCCGTTCGATCGCATTCTGCTTGATGCGCCGTGTTCGGCCAGCGGCATCATCCGTCGTCAGCCGGACATCAAGCTGCACCGCCGTGCCGCTGACATCGACGCCCTGGTTACCGGCCAGAGGCGTATGCTCGAAGCACTGTGGCCTATGCTGCGGCCAGGCGGGCGCTTAGTCTATGCAACCTGTTCGGTGCTGGCGACCGAAAACGAGATGCAGATCGGCGCCTTCGTCGATCATCACGCGGATGCTCGCGTGACGAGGTCGCTGCCTGGCTGGCACCAACGAGGCCCGGGCGCGCAGAATCTGCCTGGCGAAAAGGGGATGGATGGATTCTTTTATGCGGTGCTGGACAAGGCCAATTAGCCTGCTCTGCCTGTTTGTGCTGGCGGCGTGCACGCGCTTGCCTGACCGGATGCATGTGGATCAGGCAGTGATCGACGGTTCGACATTGAGCCTTCGCCTGCAGTGGCAGCCGGATGCCGACGTGTTGAATGCCCTGGATCACGGCATCGTGCTTGATTTCGTCGTTGACCTGCGTGCCCAGCACGATATTGGTCTGGGTTTGTACCGCACCTTGGCCGAACAACACCGTCATTTGCAATTGCGCTATTACCCGCTGAGCCGCCGCTACCAATTGCGCGACCTGGATCGCGGCACGACCCGCAGCTACACCGTGCGTGCGGCGGCGCTGGCCGCGCTGGAGGATTTGCGCTTGCCCCTGAATGACTGGCGCGTGCCCAAAACTTCGCGCTATCAGGTTGCGGTCCGGCTGGATCGTGACGCGTTACCGGGCGCCTTGCGCCTGCCAGCCCTGTTGCGCCCCGCGTGGCGTATTTCCAGCGAGACGTACACATGGCACGCGGGCGCCTGATTCGCATCGCAAGACGGGTACTGCCGGTGCTTGCCGTGGTCGTGCTGCTCGGTGCGGCATTGGTGCTGGCCAACGACGCGGCCGGCGGTCGAAGCCGGCTTGGCGCCTACTATCCGTGGATGCTGGGGGCTTCGGCGCTGGCGCTGTTGGTGCTGGTGGTGTTCATCGTGCAACGGCTGTTGCGGCTGCGCGCGGAGCTGCGGCAGCGCGTTCCGGGTGCGCGACTGACGCGGCGTTTGTTGCTGATGCTGATCCTGCTGGCCTTGCCGCCGGTCGTGGTGGTGTACGCATTCGCGCTGAATTTTCTCGATGCCACCATCGATACCTGGTTCAACGTGCACATGCAAAGCGCCCTGGACGATGCGCTACAGATCGGTCGTGTGTATGTTGATGAGCGCCTACAGACGGCCGAGCGCCGCAGCGCGACGCTGAGTAGCGAGCTGACTTCGGTCGGCGATGCCAATTTGCAGTCGCAGCTGGATCAACGTTTCGACATGACCGATGCGCTGCAACTGACCGTGTTCGGTGCGGATCAGTCGGTGCTCGCCACGGTCAGCGCCGATCCGCAACTGCTCGGGCCGGCTTATCCGGATTCGTCGGTATTGCTGCAGGTGCAGAGCAATGGACGCTACGCCGCGGCCGAGCCCCTCGGCGAACGTCTGCTGTTGCGCGTGGTGCAACCGATACCGGGCGGCGTGCCCGGATCGACGAGATTGCTGCAGGCCCTGTATTCGTTGCCGAGCAACATCCAGCCGCTGACCACCGGCCTGGAACAGGCCAGTTTTGACTTCCAGCGCCTTAAATACCTGCGCGGTTCGCTGAAGCTGACCTTTACCCTGGTGCTGACATTCGTATTGCTGTTGTCCGCCTTGTTCGCGGTGCTGACCGCGTTCGGCATCGCGCGTCGGTTGACCGCGCCGATCGGGCGTCTGGCCGCGGCCACGCAAGCCGTCGGGGCAGGGCGCTATGACACGCCTTTGCCGGTACGCAGCGATGACGAACTCGGATTTCTGCTGGCGTCGTTCAACCAGATGCAACGCGAACTGGAGCTTTCCAATACGCGCCTGACCCGAAGTGCGCGGGAAACCGAGAATCAACGCGCCTACCTGAAGGCGGTTTTGGAGCGGCTCAGCGCCGGGGTACTCGGCCTGGATCGGCAATGCGTGCTGCGCACGGCCAATCGAGCGGCGGAGACGATTCTCAACGTGCCGATGAACCATTTCCTGGGTCAGCCACTAGCCAATGTGCGTGAGGCGCACCCGCAGCTGGCGCCGTTGCTGGACCCGATCACGCAGCACGTCGCCGAGCGCGTGCGCGAATGGCGCGAGGAGGTCGTTATTGCGCAAGGCGAAGAACGCCGCGTGTTGACGGTGCGCGGCGCGGAACTGGATGGCGGCTCGGGCGTGGATGCCGGCATCGTTGCCGTGTTCGACGATTTGACCCTGCTCAATCGGGCCCAGCGTGACGCGGCCTGGTCGGAAGTGGCGAGACGGCTTGCACATGAGGTGAAAAATCCGCTGACGCCGATACAACTGGCGGCCGAGCGTTTGCGCCGCCGCTTCCTCGGCCGCCTGTCGCCGGACGAAACCGAATTGTTCGATCGAGCCACGCATACCATCGTCAATCAGGTCGAGGCGCTAAAGGCGATGGTCAACGCGTTCGGCGATTATGCGCGGCCGCCGCAGATCCAGGCGCAGCCGCTGGCCCTGCATGCGTTGCTGGCCGAAGTGCTGGACCTGTACGAAAACGATCAGCGTATCCAGTTGACGCGGCGGTTCGAGTCTGCCGATCCGGTACTGCGTGCCGATGCCGGGCGCCTGCGCCAGTTGCTGCACAACCTGATCAAGAATGCGCTGGAAGCGATCAGCGATTCGCGCAAGCCGCATGTCGAGATAGCGACGCGCGATATTCACGAAAACGCTCAGGATTGGGTCGAGTTGAGTATCGCCGACAACGGGCCGGGTTTGCCCGAAGGTTTCAACGAACGCTGGTATGAGCCGTACTCGACCAGCAAGGCGCGTGGTACCGGTTTGGGATTGGCCTTGGCCAAGAAAATCGCCGAGGAGCACGGAGGCAGCATTCACGCCGAAAACCGGAACGACGGTGGTGCCATCTTCACGCTGAGGTTGCGACGAGATGCGCGCGGCTGAGGCGAGCGAACGCGCTGTGGCGCAGCAAGTGCTGCTAGCATTCCTCGTTCGCGTGATGACCAAGGCCCGATGAATCCCGCCCCGACCATCCCAGCCAATGCCGCGCAACGCAGAGCTTTCTGGTTTTTCGTGCTGATGGCCGTGCTGGTACTCGGCGCAGGAATCGGGTTGCGCGATCCGTGGCCGTCGGATGAACCGCGTTTCGCGCTGGCGGCCAAACAGATGGTCGAGACGGGCAACTGGCTGATCCCGCATCGCGGTAGCGAGCTGTATGCGGACAAGCCACCGACGTTCATGGTGCTGCAGGCCGCTGCTTACGAGTTGGTCGGCAACTGGCGTATCGCCTTCCTGCTGCCGTCGCTGCTGGCGGGTCTGGGCACGTTGCTGCTGGTTTACGATCTGGCGCGACGATTGTGGAATCGCGAAACCGGCCTGTTCGCCGCGGGGGCGTTGCTGACGACATTCCAGTTCGTCTACCAGGCCAAGCGCGCGCAGATCGATCCGACCGTGACGTTTTTCATCACGCTGGCCAATTATGGTCTGCTAAGACATTTCCTGCTGGGGCCGGATTGGCGTGCCTACTGGCTGGGCTGCTTTGCGGCCGGGCTTGGCGTGATCACCAAGGGCGTGGGCGTGCTCGCCCTGTTCATGTTCGCACCGTATTTGGTGGCGCGGGCACGCGGTTGGCGACCGGTGGCTGTCACGCGGCATGCCGCATGGCGTTGGAGTCTGGGAGCGTTCGTTTTCCTGTTGGCGGTTGCTCTGTGGCTCGGGCCGATGCTGCTGGCGGTATATCGTGCGAATTCGCCACAATACGCCGCCTACGCTCACGACATCCTGTTTCACCAAACCGCCGGACGCTATACCGATTCCTGGGATCACGGGCACCCGTGGTGGTACTACCTGGGCGTCATGGTCACCGGCTGGTTGCCGTTGACCCTGGCCTTGCCGTGGGCCTGGCCGGACTGGCGCAAGCGCATTGCCGATCGCGATGCGACGCTGCTGCTGCCGCTGGCGTGGATCGTGTTGATCGTGATCTTTTTCAGCGTGCCACGCGGCAAGCGCGACGTGTACATCATGCCCGCATTGCCGATGTTCGCGTTGTGCCTGGGCCCACAGCTGCGCGACATCGCGCAACGTGCCGGCTTCAAGCGCGCGACACTGGCGTTGATCGCGCTGCTCGGCACGGTGTTCCTGGTCGTTGGTGTGTACGCGTTGGCCGCGCATCCGCCATTCGCTATGCGTCTGGCTACGCAGCGGGGCCTGGTGCACGACGGCGCGGTGTTGTGGTGGCTGCTGATCGCGCTGGGCGCGTGGCCGCTGGCGTGTGCCGCCTGGTTTCGCGCGCGGCGCGGCGTGCATGCGTTGTTGAGCGGACTGTTCGGCATGTGGATGTTGTGGAGCTTTTGGGCCTACCCGGTCCTCAACGCATCAAGTTCGGCGGCCGGCGTCATGCGTCGCGCCGATGCAATGCTGCCGGCCGATGCGCACCTCGCACTGGTCGGCTGGAAGGAACAGAACCTGCTGATGGCCGGCCGCCCGGTTACCGAATTCGGTTTCGTCAAACCCTGGCCGCAACAGATGAGCGAGGCGATACGCTGGCAGGAGGCCGATCCGCAAAAACGCTGGGTGTTCGTGCGGGCCGCGGCGATGCAGCCGTGCGTGGCTCAAGACAAGGCGATCTACGTCGGCCATGCCAATCGACGTGAATGGTGGCTGTTCCGCGACAACGCGGTCGCACCGGAATGTCGCGGCGGACGGATTCCTTCGGATAGCCGCAAATCCGCCGAAGATCCGAACGCGGAGTAATCGCGACGTTGACGAGCCCACGCGTCAATCTGATTGTTTACGACAACCGCGCCGGTTTGAGTCGCGACGCGGTACTGTTGCAACGCGCGCTTGTTGCTGCCGGTTGCGAAGTGGACACCACGCGTGTGCGCGGCGATCGACGCGGACGCGGCGGTCTTGATTTGCGTTCACGGATTCCGCGTGCGTTGTCATGGCTCGGCGGCAAGCGTCGTCGTTATGACATCAACATCATGATCGAGCGTATCCGGCCGCTGTTCGCCGGAGATGCGCGCGTCAATCTGCTGCTGGCCAATCCGGACTGGTTCAAGGACAGCGATCGGCGCCATCTGTCCGCCGTCGATGCGGTGCTGGCCAAGACGCGGCATGCCGAGTCGATCTTTGCTTCGCTGGGCAAGCCGGTGCGGTTCTCCGGGTTTACCAGCGAGGATCGGCGCGACCCGGCCGTACCACGTGAGAACGCGTTTTTTCATCTGGCCGGGCGCAGTCCCTACAAGGGCACCCGGGCGATCGTGGAGCTGTGGTTGCGACACCCGGAATGGCCGCGCCTGACCATCGTTCAGCATGCCGGCCATGCTCACGAACCGGTGCGTGCGCCGAATATCTCGCATTGCCTGGAATATCTGGACGACGCGCAGTTACGGCGCCTGCAGAATGCGCATGCAATTCATCTGTGCCCGTCGGAAACCGAAGGCTTCGGTCATTACCTGGTCGAGGCGATGGGTGTGGGTGCCGTGGTGATTACCACCGATGCGCCGCCGATGAACGAACTGGTCACGGCCGAACGCGGCGTGCTGGTGCCCTGGCATGAGCAGCGCAACGAACGTCTGGCAACGCTGTACCGCGTTGCGCCGAATGACCTCGAGTCGGCCGTCGAGCGCACGCTTTGCATGACCCCGGTTGAACGACAGGCCATGGGTGAAAAGGCGCGTGTCTGGTTCGAGGCCAATGATCGCGAGTTCACGCATCGCGTTGCCCGGGTGATCGCGGAATTCGCTTGATCAGAGCATCCCTAGATCAAGTAACCGTGATTGAGCAGCCATAACTTGATGAATTTCTGGCGCACGTAATTGGCCTCGACATAGGCGTAGATCAGGCCGCGCCAGCCGTCGAGAAAGCCGCCGCGCAACACGTAGCCGCGCAGGCAACGCCAGAACGGGTTGAACAGGATGTTCCACACATGTGCACGGCGGCCCCCGACGTGCTGGTGCCTCGCCATCATTTCCGCGTAGCGTTCGAGCCGCTGCAACTGGTCGGACAGGGAACGGTAGGCCTGATGGTCCAGATCACCGTTGATCGTGGCGACGGCACCGTCGACGCTGACGTGTTCGTGGATTTCGCGGTCGCCGCGCCAACCGCCGCGACGGCGATCGAACAGACGCAGCACGCGGTCCGGATAGGCATTGCCATGTCGCAGCACCTTGCCGAAGTATTCGGTCGCCCGGGCGAAACGATAGCCGGCGGCATCGGCGAAGCCGTGGGCACGCGCTGCTTCGATGGCCTGACGCAGGGGGTCGCTGACACGTTCGTCCGCGTCCAGGCACAACACCCAGTCGTGGCCGGCCGAGCGCACCGCGAAATCCTTCTGCGTGCGATAGCCGTCGAATTCACGGGTCAGCACGCGTGCACCAAACGCGGCAGCGTGTTCGCGGGTGTCGTCGCTTGAACCCGAATCGACCACGACAATCTCGTCGCAAAACGCCAGCGAACGCAGACAGGCATCGATGCGATCGGCTTCGTTGAAGGCGATGATGCAAGCCGAAATCGGCGTGTGTTCAGCGGTACTCATGGGCGGCAAGAGTAGCCCAGCTGGTGGACCAGCGCAGCCGGCCCGCTTTGCGTTATGCTTCGCGTTGCATTTTTGCCACAGGCAAGTCCATGAACAGCGCAACCGTGCTGGTGGTCGACGACGAACCGGATATTCGTTCCACCGTCAGCGAAATTCTCGAGGATGAAGGCTATCGCGTGGTGGTCGCCGAAAACGCCGACGTGGCGCGGGAATTGCGTGCGCGTGAGCAGCCCGATGTTGTCTTGCTGGATATCTGGATGCCCGGTACCGACGGCATCAGCCTGTTGCGTGAATGGGCCGAGGCCGGCGCCCTGAAGACTTCACCGGTGATCATGATGTCCGGACACGGCAATATCGAAACCGCGGTGGCGGCAACGCGACTCGGTGCCTGGGATTTCATCGAGAAACCGATTTCGTTGGCGAAACTGCTGCTGGCGATCGAGCGCGCGCGCGAAGCCAGTCGGCTCAAGCGCGAAAACGAAGGTTTGCGACGCGAACTGGCCCTGCCGCTGGAACCGGTCGGTTCGAGCAAGGCGATGCAGGCCTTGCGCGCGCAACTGGAAAAACTCGCGCAGCACGACACCTGGATCCTGATCCAGGGCGAACCCGGTACCGGCAAGGAAATGCTTGCGCGCTGGCTGCACCAGGCCGGACCGCGCCGCGATGGACCTTTCGTGGCCGTGGCCACCGGCAGCATTCCGCGCGAGCATCTGGTTGGCGCCTTGTTCGGCGCGGAGAACGAGCATGGCGTGCAGCAGGGGTTGCTGGAACAGGCCAACGGCGGCACGCTGTTTCTGGATGAAGTGTCCGAGCTGGATGCCGAATTGCAGCAACGCCTGGCCAGCGTTCTGCAGCGCCGCTCGCTGGTGCGCAGCGGTGGTCGCGGACCGACGTCGCTGGACCTGCGCGTGATAGCGGCGACCGCGCAGAATCTGGAATCGCTGGTGCGTGGCGAACAGTTTCGCGAAGAGTTGTATTATCTGCTGAATGTGGTGCCGTTGAACGTCGCGCCGCTGCGCGAGCGCAACCAGGACGTGCCCGAGTTGCTGCGTCTGTATACCGAATTCTTCGCCCGGCGCGATAATCTGCCGCGTCGCGAATTTCCGCCCGCAGTGCTGACACGCTTGCGCGACTATGCGTGGCCGGGCAATGTGCGCGAACTGCGCAACCTCGTGCAGCGCCTGCTGGTGATGGGTAGCGCACCCGAAGTCGAGGCGAACGAAGTCGAAGCAGCGCTCGGCACCGCGCCGCCGGTAATCGATTCGAGCGGGATTCAGGGCATCGATTTCGACTTGCCGCTGCGCGGCGCGCGCGAACAATTCGAGCGCGTTTACCTGCAGCGTCAATTGCAGCGCGCCGGCGGCAGCGTCAGCCAGTTGGCCAAGGCGGTCGGCATGGAGCGCACGCATCTGTATCGCAAGCTGCGTGACTTGGGTGTGGATGTGAAAGCCGTCGTAACCGATTAGGCGCGATTAGCGTTTGTTTTCATCCAGAGGAATTCATATGACTGTCAAAGACAAAGTCGCGCTGGTCACCGGCGCCGCCAGCGGCATCGGCAAACGTATTGCCGAGGTACTGGCCGACAACGGCGCGCATATCGCCATCGCCGATATCAAGACCGATGCCGCGGAAGCCGCGGCAGCCGACATCCGCAAGCGCGGCGTCAAGGCCGTGGCGCTGACCATGGACGTAACCAGCGAAGAGCAGGTCGATGCCGGTGTCAAGAAAGCCGTCGCCGAACTCGGCGGCATGGATATCCTGGTTTCCAATGCCGGTATCCAGATCGTCAATCCGATCGAGAATTTCGCCTACGCCGACTGGAAGAAGCTGATGGCCATCCATGTCGATGGTGCATTCCTGACCACGCGTGCATGCCTGCGTCACATGTATGCCGCGGGCAAGGGGGGCTCGATCATCTACATGGGCTCGGTGCATTCCAAGGAAGCCTCGAAATTGAAGGCGCCGTATGTGGCGGCCAAGCACGCCTTGATCGGTTTGGCCAAGGTCGTGGCCAAGGAAGGTGCAGCGCACGGCGTGCGCGCCAACGTCATCTGCCCCGGTTTCGTACGCACGCCGCTGGTCGAGAAACAGATTCCGGAGCAGGCCAAGGAATTCGGCATCTCCGAGGAGGACGTGGTCAAGAACATCATGCTCAAGGACACCGTCGACAGCGAATTCACCACCACCGACGACGTCGCCGCCTGTGCCTTGTTCTTCGCCGGCTTCGAATCCAATGCGCTGACCGGACAATCGCTCGTCGTCAGCCACGGCTGGTTCATGCAGTAAGGCACCGGTTGCGATGCGCTGATGTCGGCACCGAATCCCGTAGAGGGTTTGCGCGCGCTGTGCGACGGTCCGCGCGATGGCGCGCTGCTGCGCATGTCGTTGGCCAACGCCTTGCTGGGGCAGGGCAAGCGCGATGACGCCGTTGTCGAGTTGCGCCGAGCGCTCGAGTTCGATCCCGGCTATTCCGCTGCCTGGAAACTGCTTGGCAAAACGCTGACGGACGCTGGCGATGAAGGTGCCGCAATCGACGCCTACCAACGCGGCATCACCGCCGCGCGCGAACGCGGCGACAAGCAGGCCGGGAAGGAAATGACGGTGTTTCTGCGGCGGCTGCAGCGCGGTTAACGATAGATGACAGTGTTGGACGACCCTACCTGAAGCAATGATCATCATGCATACGGGACGACACACCCGAGCAACAAAATGCTTATGAAGTTCGCTGCCGCGCAGGCAGTGCAGCAAGCTTCATGACCAGCAAGGAGCCAAGCTGCAGATCGTTAGCGGATATGCAGCCAAGAAAACGAGCGCGGCCAGTACTCACCATTTGTGAATGGTGAACCGTTCTCAATATTGTTGAATTGCTAAAGCTTGTAGATGGAACTTCGATGCCCGACTCGCACGATGAGGATGCGCATGACCGTATCTTCGATGGCCGCAATGATACGGTAATCGCCGATGCGATATTTCCACAGATTTTGAAATTTGTTGCCTTTCAGGGCTGCACCGAGAGTGCGTGGGTCGTCAAGGGTGGCGAGCCTGCCTGACAGAAACTTGAGGATGCGCTGAGCCGTGGGCTGACCAAGTTTGGCGAGTTCTTTCGCCGCGGCCGGATCGAATTCAACGCTCCAGGCCATGCGCCGAAAGGACGTCGTCGAGTGGAATAGTCTTGGTCTTGCCAGTGTAGATCTCTGTCAGACGTTTTTCCGCCAGATAGATGTCTTCAAGATCCTCGAGATGTTCGAGAATTGCCTGGCGCGCGTAAAACGTCTTGGTGCGTCCGGTGGCTGCGGCGAGCGCGGCCAGACGTTTTTCGATTTCCGGTGGTAGACGGATGGCGAGCATGTCTCGAAGGTTGTTTGCTATACGTGTATAGCATATCGGGGCGTGGCATGGAAAGCAATCCGCTGCGCCGATCAACCCCTGTTAGCGCGGCATCACCGCCGCGCGCGAACGCGGCGACAAGCAGGCCGGGAAGGAAATGACGGTGTTTCTGCGGCGGCTGCGGAAACACGGATAGTGATGGGCTTGGCTATTCGCTGAATTTTTCGTCCGGCCGGATCGAGTAACGTGCGTACGACCATTGGTATTGCGCCGGCGAGAGGCGCACGCAGTTTTCGACGCCACGATTCAGCGCTGCCACGGCAGTCGGCAGGTCCGCGTCGGCGATTCCCTCGGGCGCGGGCAGGAAATGCATGCGATACCCCTGCGCTTTCGGCAGGCGTTCGGCGAAAGCGAACAATACGCTGGCGCCGGTACGTTGCGCCAAGCGTGACAGCAGCACCATGGTCAGGGCCGGCGTGCCGAAGAATGGTGCGAATTCGCCTTCGCCTCGTCTCGGTTGCTGGTCGGGCAGGATGCCGACGACGCCGCCTTCGCGCAGGCGTTTGAAGAGTTTGCGTACACCGGTTGTGCCCTCGGCGGCGACTTGCTCGGCGGCCAGTGCACCACGTGCTTTCAGCAGCAACGGCTCCAGCGCGGGTTGGCGCGGCGGTCGGTAGGCGATGGCGATCGGCGTGCGGTCGCACAGCCAGAAATTCAACAGCTCCCAGCAACCCAGATGGGGTGCGGCGATGATCAGGCCGCGACCATCCGCCAAGGCCTGGTCGAACAACTCACCGCCACGTACCTCGCGGACCAGCTGCAATGCGCGGCTGGCGTCGCCGTTCCAGATACGCATTACTTCGAAGACGGCCTTGCCGGTCTCGATCAGCGTGGATTTGAGCAGTTGCTGTCGCGTTTCGTCGCTGAACTGCGTCTTTACGTACGACAGTGTTTCGATGGCCTTTCGTCGCGGCTCCGTCGGCAAGCGCCAGACCAGCCAGCCGAATGCTGCACCCAGGCGGTGCAGCGCCCAGAGGGGCAGGCGGCCGCCGAGTCGTAACAGGTGATAGAGGATTTTGATGTACCAGCGCATGTCGGAACTTCAGGCTCAAGCGTCCGATTGTAGCGGCACGGTTGACCGCGAACGCGTCGCTGCGCAGTATCGGTGCGAATTGAAACCGGATTTGATGATCCATGATCGCCTTGATACAGCGTGTGTGCGAAGCCCATGTCGAGGTCGGCGAGGAAACCGTCGGCCGTATCGGACCGGGCCTGCTGGCCTTGGTCGCGGTACAGCCCGCCGACGGCGAGGCGCAGACGCAGCGCATGCTCGACCGACTCCTGGGTTACCGCGTGTTCGCCGACGAGGGCGGACGCATGAACCGCTCGCTCGGCGACACCGGTGGTGGCCTGCTGCTGGTTTCGCAATTCACGCTGGCGGCGGATACGAACAAGGGCATGCGGCCCAGCTTCACCTCGGCGGCAACACCGGACGCCGGCCGGCGCTGGTTCGATCGCCTGGTCGAATTGGCAAGAAACCGCCACCCGACGGTGGAAATCGGACGATTCAGCGCCCATATGAGGGTAGCGCTGGTCAACGACGGACCGGTCACTTTCTGGCTCGAAGCCAGGTAGTTAATAAAATCAATACGTTACCGCCTGACCCCGGGTTTTCCCGGGCCATGCTGGCGGTTCGCACCGTGCCCGCCGCAGCAATACGGCAACCTTGACACGGCTCCTACACTGCTAAGTCTTTACCTGATCGATAATTCCAATGGCGACCGATACTGCTCCCCAGCAACAACAATCCGAAATCAAGACCCTGATCATCAAAGGCAAGGAACAGGGCTATCTGACCTACGCCGAGGTCAACGATCACCTGCCCGACGACATCGTCGATCCGGAACAGATCGAAGACATCATCGGCATGATCAACGACATGGGTATCGAGGTGCACGAGGTCGCACCGGATACCGAGACCATGATGCCGGAAAACCCGGTTGCGACCGATGACGAAACCGCCACCGACGAAGCCGTTGCGGTGCTGTCGGCTGTCGATGCCGAGGTTGGCCGCACCACCGACCCGGTACGCATGTACATGCGCGAGATGGGCACCGTGGAGTTGCTCACCCGCGAGGGCGAAATCGCCATCGCAAAGCGCATCGAGGAAGGCCTGTTGCAGGTACAGACCGCGCTGGCCAGTTTCCCGTGGTCGATCAAGCTGCTGGTCGAGGAATACGACCAGCACACCGAGGGCAAGAAGCGCCTGTCCGAAGTGTTGACCGGATTCGCCGATGTGGAAGCACCGGATGCGACGAACTCCGACAACAGTTCCGACGACAACAAGTCCTCCGCTGACAGCTCCGATTCGGACGACGATTCCGATTCCGACGATGATGATGACGACGATGATGACAACAGCACCGTCGATACCGGCCCGGATCCTGCCGAAGTCACGCGTCGCATGGAAGAGTTGCGCACGTTCTACGGCAAGTTTCAGCGTGCCGCTGCCAAGCATGGTCTGGAAGACAGGAAGACGCGGAAGATTCGCGATCAGATGGCCGAGGCGTTCCTGAACCTCAAGTTGCCATCGATCATGATCGATGCCTTCGTGCGCAAGTTGCGCGAAGTGGTATTCATGGTCCGTGCCCACGAACGCGTGATCATGAACCTGTGCGTGCGCCAGTCGAAGATGCCGCGCAAGGACTTCCTCAAGGCGTTCCCGCTGCACGAGACGCACCTGAGCTTCGCCGACGAAATGATTCGCAAGAAGCAGAAGTGGTCATCGGCGATCCGCGCGCGCAAGGATGAAATCGTCGCCGAGCAGGAAAAACTCATCGCGCTGGAGAAAGCCCTGTACCTGTCGCTCAGCGACGTCAAGGAAATCAACCGCGCCATGTCCATCGGCGAGGCCAAGGCGCGTCGCGCGAAGAAGGAGATGGTCGAGGCCAACCTGCGACTGGTCATCTCCATCGCCAAGAAGTACACCAACCGCGGGCTGCAGTTCCTCGACCTGATCCAGGAAGGCAACATCGGCCTGATGAAGGCGGTGGACAAGTTCGAATATCGCCGTGGCTACAAGTTCTCGACTTACGCCACGTGGTGGATCCGCCAGGCCATCACGCGTTCGATCGCCGACCAGGCACGTACCATTCGCATCCCGGTGCACATGATCGAGACGATCAACAAGCTCAATCGCATCTCGCGCCAGATGTTGCAGAAATACGGTCGTGAAGCAACGCCGGAAGAGTTGGCAGAGAAAATGGAGATGCCCGAGGACAAGATCCGCAAGGTGCTGAAGATCGCCAAGGAGCCGATTTCGATGGAGACACCGATCGGCGACGACGAGGATTCGCATCTGGGCGACTTCATCGAGGATATCAACGTCGAGTCACCGGTCGATACGGCCACCGGTACCGGCCTGACCGAAACGGTGCGCGACGTGCTCGCCGGCCTCACTCCGCGGGAAGCCAAGGTGCTGCGCATGCGCTTCGGCATCGACATGAATACCGACCACACGCTGGAAGAGGTTGGCAAGCAGTTCGATGTCACCCGCGAACGCATCCGTCAGATCGAAGCCAAGGCATTGCGCAAGCTGCGCCATCCGAGCCGATCCGAGCAATTGCGCTCGTTCCTCGACCTCGAATAGCCCACGGTTGATGGTTCTGCGAAACGCCCGCCTTGTGCGGGCGTTTTCGTTTACACGTGTCGGCTGCATTTTCGGCCCGTTGCGAGCGCAACCGCATCCGGTATTGTCATCTCGGGAAAATGCAACTCGGCGTGACAGTTCGCACACAGCAGTCGGCATTTTGTGGCTTCTGCATGGATTTCACCCGCGCTGCGGTTCGACAGCGCGCGAAGGTCGAGATTGAAACATTTGTCGCGCGGGTCGAGATGGTGCCAAGCCAGAGCAGCCAGGTTCCGGCCATAGCCACAGCGGTGGCAGCATCCTCCGGCGGCTGCGACCAGATCCTTCTTGCGCTTCAAGCCACGCAATTGCTGAGCAGCATAATTCTGATGTCGGTGATTCGTATCCCGATTCTTGCACGTGCGGGAACAAAATCGCCGCTGCCTGCCCTTCAGCACGTTACGGCAAATCACGCAGCATGATCTGGATTCCATCTTGATATCATAATCCATATGTGCCCGGGCGCATGGTTTTACCGGCAGGCATTGCTACCATAGGCGCACGGGCCCATAGCTCAACGGTTAGAGCAGGGGACTCATCGAAAGGTGCCGCCGCGCAGGAATGCGCGGACGGGAACGGGATGAATTCAGGGAAACCTCAGCGGCTCGGCCGGTGGCAACCCTGAGCCAAGCCGCCGGTACACCGGCGGAAGGTGCAGAGACTACCTGAGGACTTCAGCGTCCTTAATCACAGGTGCCAGCGTCCCGCGCCCCACCCATTCGTGACAGTCGTAACGGATGGAGGGCGAAGAGATAGTCCGCGCCGGGTGGAAACTTCCGGAATACGCGAATCCCTTGGTTCCAGGTTCGAATCCTGGTGGGCCCACCAACTTCCCCAAGACGGGTTGTTTCGGCAATTCGAACCCCGGAAATAATTGCGGCCGCTCCTGGGGAGAGAGCGGCCGCGGGAGGCTGCCCGTCTGCTGGGGGACAGAGGGATAGGCAGCGAATGCACTGTACTCGGCGAACGTTAAGCATTTCCTAATTTTCAGCCGATAACAGCGCTTTGAATCGGATTGTCGAAATCCAGTGCGAAGCAACGCATCCCTGAGCGGTTGATATCTTCATGAAGCGTCCAGCCCTGGCGCTCGCAAACGCGGCGTATCATGCCCAGACCCAGTATCCGATCGGATTTTTGCGAGGTCGAATTGACGACGTTCGTCGACGTCGACGGGTCGGTGCCAACGAGCCGGCAGTCCATGCACAGGCGGCGATTGGCAATCTCCACCCGCACGGTACCGTTTTCGGCAAATTCGGTGCAGGCGCGCAACAGGTTGCCGAACACGACTTTCAGTACACGTGATGGAGCCATGACGCACAATGGCTCATCCGTGCGTACGTCCACGCTCAGTTGTTTATCCCGGAAGGCATCCGCACGGTCGCGCAGAAGTTGCTTAACAACTTCGCTGAGATCTGTGTGTTGATCGCCGTTTGCGTCCAGCTCGTCTCCGCGCGCCAGTATCAGCAAGGCATCGAGCAGATCACTCAGTTCATCGCTGCCGCGCTGCATGCGCTTGAGCCTGGCCGCGGTGGCAGGATCATGGTCTGACAGATCAAGCATGACCTCAAGGGCGCCGCGGATGACGGCCAGAGGCGTTCGCAATTCGTGGCTGGCGTCGGCGGTGAAGGCCCGTTCGCGACGTACAAAGGCATACAGGCGTTGCTGATAACGATCAAACGCATGGGCCAGGGCGCCAACTTCGTCGCTTGCATATCCGTGCGCCAAGGCAGGCACACCGCGGGGCGCCGGCTGCAATTCCTCGACCTGATGAGACAAGCGGCGTACCGGTTCGATCGCGCGTCCCGCCCAGGACCAGCCAAGCCACGCCGACAATCCCGATCCGAGCAAGACCAGTGCAATCAGATCCCGCGCCAGTCGCCTTTCACGCACGCTTTCCAGACCGATATCGAGCACGACATAAAAGCGGTGTCCATTGACCTTGTACACCGCCACATGGCGTTCACCGCGAGGCCCGGAAAGTTGATGCAAGCCGAGGCTCAGTGTCTTCAACTGCGATGGTGGCGCGGGTCCGGGTGAACCGTCTACATAGACGTAGAAATGGCGTGTGCGAGGGTGTGGCGTGAGGTTGTCGTCGGCGAAACGTTCACGCAGGTATTGGCTTTCCACGCGCAACATCTCTTTGATCAGGCGATGCACGTAGGCATCGGAAAAATGCACGGCAAGCAGTGCAACGCAGGTGCTGACTACCAAACCCAGGATGGCGAAGGTGACAGCGACGCGGCCACGCAGACTGAGCTTAAGCATCGGTTGTGTCCGCAATTCGGTAACCGAATCCGTGCACCGTGTGCAACAGACGCCTATTGAACGGACGGTCAATTGCCGCGCGCAGCAAAGACAAATGCGTGTGCAGGGTGGCGATGTCGCCGCCGCTTTCGCCCCATAGCGCCTGGGTCAATTCATTGTGGCGCACCAGGTGCGGCGAGCGGCGCATCAGCAGCTCCAGCAACACGACGCCGGCGTTCGCGACGGTCAGTTGCTTGCCGCCGCGCCGGACTTCGTGCGTGACCGGATCCAGCGACAGGTCCGCGACTTCCAGGATATCGCCCTGCTGCCGGTGTCGGCGTCGATGCAGCACGCGGATGCGTGCTTCCAGTTCCTTCATCGCAAACGGCTTGACCAGATAATCGTCGGCGCCTTCTGCGAAACCGGCCAGTTTGTCGTCGAGCGTGTCGCGGGCGGTCAACATCAGCACTGGCGTATCCCGCTGCTCTTTGCGCAGGCGCCGGCACAGATCCAGGCCGTCGAGTTTCGGCAGGCCGAGATCGAGTACGATCACGTCATGGTTGCCTTCCAGGGCCATGCGCAGGCCGGCCATGCCGTCGGC
This sequence comes from uncultured Pseudomonadota bacterium, assembly GCA_963779795.1. Taxonomy (GTDB): domain Bacteria; phylum Pseudomonadota; class Gammaproteobacteria; order Xanthomonadales; family Rhodanobacteraceae; genus Rudaea. The sequence continues at coordinate 350,566 of CAVZZK010000001.1, forward strand.
GGCATGATCCATGACGAAACCGCGATGTTCCAGGTAATCCCAGATATTGGCGGCGATGTCGCGCTGGTCTTCGATCAGCAGGATGCGTAGCATCGGACGGGTACAAAAATGGAAGGCTGAATTGTAGCGCCTTCCGGCTCAGGAGGCGCCCGTATCGGTCGCTTGGCGGTCGGGTTTGATCGCTACCGGCGTGCGCAGCATATGGGCATTGCGCCAGTTGCCGAACCGGTAATAGCCGATGGACAGCAGCATGGATGCCAGCGATCCGAGCGGAAAACTCCACCAGACGGCATTTTCGTGCCAGTACGGCGCCAGTGCATAGGCGAATGGGATGCGCACCAGCCACATCGCCACGAACAGGATGATCAACGGCGGGATGACCGCGCCCGTCGAACGGATCACGCCGCCGAGTACGAAGGTAACGCCGAAGAACAGGTACGACCACACCACGATCACGTTGATTTTCCCGGCGATGGCCAGCGCCTCGCTGCCGGTCGGCAGGAACAGCCCGAGCGCATGGCGGTTGAACAGGTAGACGATGACGACCAGCACGCCGGTCAGCAGGAAGTTGAAACCGACACCGGTCATGGCCACGCGATGCACGCGGTCCCATTTGCCGGCGCCCACGTTTTGCGCCGCCATCGACGATACGGCCATGCCGACGGCGAATCCGGGCATCTGGATGTAGGTCCAAAGCTGCAGGCAGGCGCCGTAGGCCGCGGTGGTCAGGGTACCGAAGCTGTTGACCAGGGCGATCATCGCGATCATCGACAGCGACAGGACGATCATGCGCAAGCCCATCGGCAGGCCCTTTGTGAACAGCACGCGCAGGATTTCCCGGTCAATGCGCAGATAACCGATCTCGCCCCGGTGCAGGCACAAAAAATGTTGCTTGCGGTACAGATAGGTAACAAAGGCGACCAGCGTCAGTGCCTGTGCGATCAGCGTCGCCGTCGCCGAGCCGGCGATGCCCAGGCGCGGCACCGGGCCCCAGCCGAAGATCAGCAGCGGATTCAGTCCGATATCCAGTATCACGTTGATGGTCAGGAACACGAAAGGCGTTCGCGCGTCGCCGGCGCCGCGCAGGGTCATGCTGACGAAGGCCAGCAGGTACATGAACGGGATGCCGAGGAAGATCACGCGCAGATAGGCCACGGCCAGGGCATGCGCATCGGCGGGCATGTGCATCCAGCGCATCAGTTCGTTGGAGAACGCGAAGCCGGCGGCAGCAATCAGGATCGAGATCGCGAGAAAAAACGTGACGCTGGTGCCGACCGTACGCTTGGCCTGCTCGATATTGCGCGCGCCGACACTCTGGCCGATCAGGATGTTCGCGGCCATTGCCACGCCCAGCGCCGAGCCGATCAGGAAGAACAGGATCATGTTGGCGTTGGACGTGGCCGCCAATGCGGCTTCACCCAGAAAATGCCCGACCCACACGGCATTGACCGAGCCATTCAGCGATTGCAGCACATTGCCGGCCAGGATCGGCAGCGCAAAGAGCAGCAGGGTCTTGCCGATCGCACCTTCGGTCAGCGCGTGATTGGGTTTGTGCATTTCGGTGTCGGTGCGAGTCGCGGGCTTCGATTATCGGTCATGACCGGTGCCAGGCAAGCATCGGCAAGTCTGTAACTGGATCGTCCGGCAGCGGGTCGGGTGCTTGGCAAATGCTGCTGTATGGCTCTAACATCGCCATGCCACGGGGGGATGTCCGATGAAATCCAGCCATCTTCGCGTCGTATCATCGACTGCCGAATCCAACTTTGCCAAGGGCATGATCCGCCCGCCGGTGGCAAAACGGCGGGCGCAGCCTGTCGTGTCGCCGCATGGCGTGCGCAACGACGATTACCACTGGTTGCGCGATGACACACGATCGCGTGCGGACGTGCTCGCGTATCTTCAGGCGGAGAACGCCCATCACGCGGCAATGACGGCGCACACGGCCGGATTGCGTGAGACGCTGTTTCAGGAAATGCTGTCGCGCCTGGCACACGACGATGCCAGCGTGCCGGCGGCAGACCGTAATTACCTGTATTGCACACGTTATCGTGCCGGCAGCGAATATCCGCTGTACACGCGTCGTGATTCCAACAGTGGTGCGACCGAGCAGGTGGTTCTGGATGCAAACGCGCTGGCGGACGGGCACGACTATTTCCAGGTCGGTGAGCAGACGATCAGTCCGGACGAGACCCTGTTGGCCTATTCGGTCGATACCGTCGGGCAACGCCGTTTCTGCATTCGTTTCAGGGACCTGACAACCGGTCGCACGCTGCCGGATGTGATCGACAACGCCACGGCGTCGATTGCCTGGGCGGACGACAACCGGACCGTGTTCTACGTGGAAAAGGACCCGATCACGCTGCTGGGCGTACGTGTCAGGCGGCATGTGCTGGGCAGCGATCCGGCTGCCGACGTCGTCGTCCATGAGGAACGCGACCACAGTTTCTATCTGGGCGTGGCACGCAGCGGCGATGGCAAATACATCCTGATTCGCGCGCGCAGCACGGTTTCGAGCGAGCTGCGCTTCGTATCGGCCGCACATCCGCGCATGCCGCCGGCGCTGTTGGCACCGCGTGAGCGCGGACTGGAATATCACGCCGACCATATTGGCCACCGCTGGATCGTGCGCACCAACTGGAAGGCGCCGAATTTCCGCATCATGCAGGTGGGCGATGGTCATGCCGGTAGCAAGGGTCGCTGGCGGGAACTGGTCCCGGCGCGGGACCGCGTCTACATCACCGGATTCGCCCTGTTCCGGCATTTTCTCGTACTCAGCGAGCGGCATGCCGGTCTGCCGCGCCTGCGCGTGCGCTCCTGGCGCGGCGATCGGGATTATTACGTCGGCGTTGACGATGTTGATTTCACGATCAACCTGGGCGAGAACCGGACACAGGAAAGCAACATCCTGCGCTACGAATATTCGTCACTGGTGGCGCCGGCTTCAGTGTTCGATCTCGACATGCGCAGCGGCGAGCGCAGACTGTGCAAGCGCGAAGAAGTGCCGAATTACGATCGGCGAAACTATGCCACGCAGCGGGTCTGGGTGACGGCACGCGACGGCGAGCAGATTCCGGTGTCGTTGCTGTATCGCAAGGATTTTCGGTGCGACGGCACGGCACCGCTGTACCAGCATGCGTATGGTGCCTATGGCGTGGCGACCGATGCACAGTTTTCCGTCGCGCGCCTGAGTCTGGTCGATCGCGGCTTTGTTTATGCCATCGCGCACGTGCGCGGCGGCGACGAGATGGGCCGCGCCTGGTACGAGCAGGGCCGGCAGTTCGGCAAGATCAATACCTTCAACGATTTCATCGACGTGACGCGCTGGCTGGTTGCGCACGGTTATGCCGCGCCGGACAGGGTGTTCGCCGAAGGCGCCAGTGCCGGGGGCCTGTTGATGGGTGCGGTTGCCAACATGGCGCCGGACGAATATCGCGGCATCATCGCGCACGTGCCGTTCGTCGATGTGGTCACGACCATGCTGGATGAGCGCATCCCGCTGACCAGCAACGAATTCGACGAGTGGGGCAATCCGGCAGACGTCCACTGCTACGAATACATGCTTTCATATTCCCCCTACGACAACGTGTGTGCGCAGGCCTATCCAGCGATGCTGGTGACCACGGCGCTATGGGATTCGCAGGTGCAATATTTCGAGCCGGCCAAATGGGTTGCGAAGTTGCGTGCGCACAAGACCGATCGAAATCCACTGTTGCTGAGCATCGATACGCAATCCGGCCACGCCGGCAAGTCCGGACGCTATCGGCGCATTCGCGATACCGCCGATGCGTTCGCGTTCGTTCTGGACCAGCTCGGGGAAACGACTTTGCCTACCAGGCACCCTTGAGTTTGTCGCGGGTGGCTTCGTCGGCCGGGCGTGCGATCAGGCCGCCGACCGGACTGATGGTAATGATGTATTTTCCATCGTTCACGAGCGGCAGATAGGTGGCGCTACCGTAGTCGGCATCGATCCACGGCAGCCATTGCGGAAACTCCTGCTTCACCTGCCATAGATCAGGCACGGTGTCGTCGTTGAGGCTGACGATGCTGGGTTTGGTTACACGCGCCTGATCCGCGTTGCGGTAACGCCCGGACAGGCGATCGAGACGATACAATGGCTGTGCACCGAGCATTACCGCGCGCGGAGACCACTTGATCACGCGTGCATCCACCTGCCATTCATCGCCATGCAGCTGCACGCTGCGATGCTCGCCGTCGGCAAGGTTGACCCGTATCGCAAACCACTGCGGACCCAGTTGGCGCGTATGCAGAGTAGCGACTGGCGCTTCGGTGCGCAGCAATCGATAGCCGCGCAGCGTCACGCCGGCGCCACTGCTGAGCATGGCCATGGCGAAGAAGACCACCAGCCACAGGCTGCGATGCATGCAGGCGAAGCGACGCCGTTCGCGCCAGTGACGGTGCGCTGCAAAGCCGTGGCCAACCGCGATCAGGGCCATGAGGGCGCTGATTACGAACAGGGCCGGCACGATGTAGGAACTAATCATGACCTTGTTTCAAGCATGACCAATGGGTAATGAGCCGATCGACCCGACGCGCTAACATGGGATCAGTCTAACGCGAATCCCCGCACTGCTGGCTGCCGGCATGGGTTGCGTACAGGCCGTGTTCAAGATCAAGGAGAGACAACAATGATCAGGAATCAAATCGTCTTCCGCTTCTTCGTGGCGATGTTTGCGCTGGGTGCCGTCGTGACGGCACATGCGGATGACGGTGCGATGAAAGATCCGATGAAAGATCCGGAAATCCAGGCGACCCTGCGTGCGATGAATGATGCGTCGACCTGGTATCACCCGGATCTGTTTGGGGAATACGCCGGCGTGCGTCGTTACGCCCACGGCAACTACCAGGGTGCGCTCAAATACTTCAAGATCGGCGCTTACTACGCCGACAAATTTTCGCAGTTGTGCATCGGCCTCATGTATCTCAACGGCACAGGTGTGCACAAGGATGCGGAGACTGCGTATGCGTGGCTGGACCTGGCTGCCGAACGCGGTTACCCACAGTTCGTGGCCACGCGCGACGGGCTCAAGGCGCAATTGACGCCGGAGCAACTTGAGCGGGCCGAAGCCACACGCGACAAGTTGGCAAAAACCTATGCGGATGCCGTCGCCAAACCGCGCATGGCAAAACAGCTACGCATGGGCAGGGCGCAGATGACGGGCTCGCGCACCGGATTCGATTTTGGCGTCCAGCACACCGCCATCAAGGAAAATTGCGGCAACGGCAAGGCAATTGCCGGCGTTCCGGTTCCCGTGGCCGGGTGTGGCGGCAGTGGCGTCTACGCCAGGTATCGCTGGGAGCCGAAAGAATACTTCGCCGCCCGCGATGCGCAGTGGAAGGCCACGGTCAGTGTGGGTGCCTTGAGCGATGTCGGCGCGGCCGGGTCCGCGGCTGGCGACAAATCGAAAAAGCCGGACAAGCCAAAGAATCAGCCGTGAACGGGGTGACAGGGCCTGCGACCGCACTTTGAGTGCGACCCCAGTGCCGGTCCCGGTTACTTTTTCTTGTCGGGTTGCAAGGAGGCCTGACGCACGGTGCGGAACTGGCTGTCGTCGGCCCAGTGCGGGAACGTGGTTTCGTTGGCCAGGCGATCGCCCACCGCGTACAAGGCTTTCACGTCTTCGATGACGCCGGAAAAATCCCAGTTCGGATCGTAGTTGTCCGCGGGCTTGTGGTAGTGGTTGCTGGTGTAGTCGTTGTAGGCGGCGCGGCCGGCGGTCTTGCCGCCGTCGAGTTTGTCGAAGCCGCCGCGTGCGTACAGCACCGGCACGCCCTGACGTGCGAAGTTGAACTGATCGGAGCGATAGAACATGCCGTTTTCCGGTTGTTCGTCCGGCACGACGACGCGCCCCTGTGCCTTCAGCGCGTCCTTCAGGTAATCGTCCATCTGCGATTGGCCGTAGCCGATGATGGCCATGTCATGCGTGCGGCCGATCGGTAGCAGGATATCCATGTTGATGTCCGCGACAGTGTCCTTCATCGGCACGATCGGGTGCAGCGTGTAGAACTTGGAGCCGAGCAGGCCGGCTTCTTCCAGCGTCGGTGCCAGGAACAGGATCGAGCGCTCCGGCGGCGGTTGCTGGTGCGCGAACTTGTCGGCGATCTCGAGCAGGCCCGCCAGGCCGGTGCCGTTGTCCACGGCGCCGTTGTAAATCTGGTCGCCCTTCAGTTTCGGGTCGCGCCCGAAATGGTCCCAGTGCGCGGAATACACGATGGCCTGATCCGGATACTTGCTGCCCGGCAGCATGGCCAGCACATTGGTCGAGCGGATCGTGCGGATGTGGTTGCGCAACTGCGTGGACCACTTGGCGTTCAAGGCGACCGGCTTGAAGCCTTGATGCGTCGCGGCCTGCTTGAGCTGGTCGAAATCCGCGCCGGCGTCAGTAAACAGACGCTTGGCTGTATCCAGGGTCAACCAGCCTGCCACTTGCAGTCGCGGCGCCGGATCCACGCTCTGCGGGAGCTGGAATTGCGGTCCGGACCAGCTGTTGACGACGACATGCCATGGATAACCTGCCTTGTCGGTCTGGTGCACGATCAGGCAGGCAGCCGCACCCTGGCGCGCGGCTTCTTCGTATTTGTAGGTCCAGCGCCCGTAGTAGGTCATGTTGCGGCCCTTGAACAGGCTTGGCACGGCACTGCCCGGGTCGTTGACCAGCACCACGACGGTCTTGCCCTTGACGTCGAGCCCGGCGTAATCGTTCCAGTGGTACTCCGGCGCGACGATGCCGTAACCGGCGAAGACCAGATCGCTGTGCTTGATCTGCACGTCCGGTTTGCCCTGCAGCGTGAATACCATCATGTCCTTGTGGTTGGTGAGTTTCATCACCTTGCTGCCTTCGGTGACCTGTGCCGATACCTTGTCGCCATCGAGCTGCGTCGTTTCGATCGCCGGCACCTGTTGCAGAAAGCTGCCGTGATTTCCGGGCTTCAGGCCCATGCTCTGGAACTGGTCGATCAGATAGGTGGTCGCCGCGCGTTCGCCGATCGTGCCCGGCTTGCGCCCCTCGAATTCATCCGAACCCAGGCGTTTTACATGGGCGGCGAAATCCGCGACCTTGATTTCCGGTGAGAAGTGTCCGTCACGAGTCGGCGTAAGCGGCGACGGTTTGGCCATCGCCGTGCTGGTATTGGCGGCGGGCGCGGTTTTTGCCGGCGCCGGTTCCTGCGCCGGCTGCCCGCAGGCAGCGAGCAGCAGGGCGGAAAAGCTCAGAAAAAAGATACGGCGCATGGGAAGTCCCGGGGAAATGGCAGGAATCCCCGATTGTAGGTAGCGCGCGAGTGCAGTTCCACCCACCCGCGGCTCAGTCGAATCAGTTGGGCGGTTCCGCGCCACTGAATTTCACGGGCTTGGCGCCTTCAACCTTGCCGATCGTCGCACTGTCGCTGACATACAATTCGACGGCGCGCTTGAACGTCAGCGTGCCCTGCACGACCGCGTGTGGCCCGATCACGATGCGTGGCTTGCGTACCGCGCCGAAGTGGAACCAGCTGTGGTCCTCGTCGACGAAGATGCCGCCTTCGACGCGCGAATTGGCGCCAACGTCGATATTGCCGGAGACGGTGGCGATACCGCCGCCGACGTGTGCGGCGTCGAGCCGGATCGAGCCATTGACATTGCTGAGCTTGCCGGCGACGTCGCAACCCTTGCCCAGTGTGATCGAGCCATTGACGGCCTCGATGGTTTCCGTCACATGCACGTTGTCGCCCAGATGAATGCCGCCGTTGACCGTGTCCAGCGACTCCAGCGTTGCGCCATCGCCTATGCTGATGCCGCCGTTAACCGTGCCGGCCGATCGCGCATGTGCGCCGGCACCGACATGGATGCTGCCGTTGACCGTGCTCAACTTGCCCACCGTGGCCTTGTCCGGTACGTGCACGCTGCCGTTGACCTTGTCGATGTCGAGATCCTCGTTGCCGGCCAGGGCGGCCTGGCACAGCGTGAACGCCAGCAGAAACGAAATGATGATGCGCGACATGTTGTGCTCCCGATTGGTGACGTTGCTTTGATGCAGATTCCGGCCATGGCGTTTAAACATCGAGTCGCCTCACGAATTCCGCTAACATCGACAGGTCTGTTCGAATCCCAACCAAACGCCTGCCGTGAACCGACCCAAACCCGTCCTGTTGCTGATCCTCGATGGCTGGGGCCATCGCGAAACGCGCGAAAACAACGCCATCGCCCTGGCCGACGCCCCGAACTGGCGGCGTTTGCTGGCCGAATGTCCGCACACCCTGGTTGATACGTTCGGCCGCCATGTCGGCCTGCCCGAGGGGCAGATGGGCAATTCCGAAGTCGGGCACATGAACATCGGCGCCGGCCGCGTGGTCTACCAGGAACTCACGCGTATCGACGCAGCGATCGAAGACGGCAGCTTCTACGAGAACAAGGCCCTGGTGAAAGCTTGCGAGGCCGCCGGCAACGGTACCTTGCATGTTTTCGGCCTGCTCAGCCCGGGCGGCGTGCACAGCCAGCAGGAGCACATCTTCGCGATGCTGCGCCTGGCCGCGCAGCAGAAAGTCCCGCGTATCGCCGTGCACGCGTTCCTGGACGGGCGCGATACGCCACCGAAGAGCGCACGCGCGTCGTTGCAGGCGCTACAGGAAAAATGCGAGGAGCTGTCGGATGCGCGGATTGCCACGATCAGCGGCCGCTATTACGCGATGGATCGCGACCAACGCTGGGATCGGGTCAAGCTCGCCTACGATGCGATCGCCGAGGCGCGCTCCGAGTTTCACGCCGAGCATGCCCTGAGTGCGCTCGAGGCCGCCTACGCGCGCGACGAAACGGATGAATTCGTCAAGCCGACGGTGATCGGAGAAGGCGTAAAGATGGCCGATGGCGATGCCGTCGTGTACATGAATTTCCGCGCCGACCGCGCGCGCCAACTGACCCGGGCATTCGTCGATCCGCAGTTTTCCGGATTCGAGAAATCCCGCCACATCGACTTGTCCGCATTCGTCACGCTGACCGAATACAGCAAGGACCTGAACGTCACCGCGACCGCTTATCCGCCGCAAACCTTGAGCAATTCGCTGGGCGAATACCTGGCCAAACGCGGCCTGCACCAGTTGCGCATTGCCGAGACTGAAAAATACGCGCACGTGACGTTCTTTTTCTCCGGCGGTCGCGAAAAACCGTTCGACGGCGAGGAGCGCATACTCATACCCAGCCCCAAGGTCGCCACGTACGATCTGCAGCCGGAAATGAGCTGTCCCGAAGTCACCGACAAACTCGTCGAGGCCATCGGCAGTGGCAAGTACGACTTCATCGTGTGCAATCTGGCCAATGCCGACATGGTCGGGCACAGCGGCAAGCTGGAAGCCGCGATCAAGGCGGTGGAAGCGATCGATGTGGCGCTGGGGCGTCTGGTCAAGGCCATTCGCGATGCCGGTGGTGAAATGCTGATCAGCGCCGACCACGGTAACCTTGAGCAGATGGTCGCCGACGATGGCGAACCGCATACCCAACATACCGTTGGTCCGGTACCACTGGTTTACGTCGGCCGCAAGGCAACCCTGCGGCATGGCGCATTGCAGGATCTGGCGCCCACCGTCCTGGCCCTGATGGACATTCCACAACCGGCGGAAATGACCGGGCATTCGCTGGTCAAGTTCGCCTGACTTCGTTTTTCGTGCAGGTGATTTGAACGTGAAAGCCCTGTTTTCCCGAAAGTAAGCCGCCAGCCGATAGAATCCCCGGCAATATGCGCAGCATCATTATTCCGGGGCGTCAGTACGAATGAACACGACGGCTCGTCAGTTCATCACCCGGGCAGCCATTGCCCTGGCTGTCGGCGCTTGGGTGTCGATTGGCGTCGGCGTTGCAGTGGCTCAGAACGTCGATCCGCAAAATGCCGCAAAACAGGCGCAAACACAGAAGAAGCTGGATGCCGTGCGCGCCGAGATCCGCGCGCTGCAGGCCGATCAGAACAAGACGTCCGCGCAGAAGAGCGATGCCGTGGCGGCGTTGCGCGAGCAGGAACTAAAGATTGCGGCCAGTGCCAAGCAATTGCGGGAACTGGATAATCGCTTGCGGTCGCAGCGGACGAAACTCGATGCGCTGCTGAAACGCCGTGATGCGCTGGCTACGAAACTGAAGGATCAGCGTGAAGCACTGGCGGCCCTGTTGCGATCGGCCTATGCGATGGGTGGCGATGAGCAACTCAAGTTGCTGCTTGAACAGGACGATGTCGGCAGCATCAATCGCATGTTGGCCTACTACGGCTATTTCAAACGCGCGCGGCTCGGCAAGATCGATGCGTTGCTCCAGGATCTCGATGCGCTGGCACAGGTGCAGGCGCGGATCAGCGAGGCGACGGCCCGGCTCGAACACGATCGGGATGCGCGTAGTGCGCAAACCACGCAGTTGCAGGCCGAGCGCGATGCGCGCAAGCAGGTTCTGGCCAAATTGGACTCGAAATTGACCAGTCAGCGGCAACGCATTGCCGTGCTGGGAAAAAATGAACGCGATCTGGTCAGGCTGCTGCAAAAATTGCGCGACATATTCGCCGATATTCCGTTGCGCACGACCAATTCCGAACCATTTTCGCACTTGCACGGTCACTTGCCGTGGCCGTTGCATGGCAAGGTGATCGAAAGTTTCGGCAGCAAGGCAGCGGGCGTTGCCAATCGCGGCATGATGATTTCCGCGCGCCGCGGGACCGATGTACGCGCGGTGGCGCATGGCCGTGTGGTTTATGCGGACTGGCTGCGCGGCTACGGTCTGTTGCTGATTCTGGATCATGGAGACGGCTATTTGAGCCTGTACGGGTACAACGAGACCTTGCTCAAGGACGTCGGTGACTGGGTCGACGCCGGTGAGGTGATCGCGACCAGCGGCGACAGCGGCGGACGTGACACGCCGGGACTGTATTTCGAGTTGCGTCACGCGCGCAAAGCCATCAACCCGAGACGCTGGTTGGCCCGGTCTTCACGATAGATCAAGCTTCGGAGCCTATAATGCAGCCAACCCATTGCCTGGTCCGCCCCATGTTGCGACTCGCCTTGTCCATCGTCCTGCTCACGGCCCCCCTGGCCCTGGGCGCGGCCGAAACCAAACCTGCCAAGTCGCCCGCCAAGGACACGGTCAGCGTGAGCGACATCCGCTTGTTTACCTCCGTGTTCAACATGGTCAAACAGGCCTATGTCGATCCGGTCAGCGACAAGGACTTGATGCAGAACGCCATTCGCGGATTGTTGGCCGGGCTCGACCCACACAGCGAGTATCTCGACAAGACCCAGTTGCAGGCGCTGGACGAGGACACCAGCGGCAGCTATGACGGGTTGGGGATCGAGGTTGTCACGATACGCGGACACCTGCGTATCGTCTCCCCAATCGACGATACGCCGGCGGCCAGGGCAGGGCTCCGGCCAGGCGACGACATTGTACGAATCGACGACATGGCGGTGACGCCTGACAACGTCAATCAGGCCTACGACAAACTGCGCGGCAAGGCCGGTACAAAGATCAAGCTCAGCATCGTGCATGAGGGTGGTAGCGTTGCGGAAAAGTATACGCTGACCCGAGCCGTCATCCGCGTTGGCAGCGTTCGTGTTCGCCAGATCGAACCCGGCTACGTCTATGTGCGCATCGTTCAGTTTCAGGAAGACACCGGCGCGGAATTGCGGCGCAAACTGGATAAATTGCTGACGAAGGAACATCCGTTGTACGGCGTCGTGCTCGACCTGCGCAACAATCCTGGTGGGTTGCTGACGTCGGCGGTGGAAGTCAGCGATGATTTCCTCGATTCGGGCATCATTGTCACCACGCGCGGGCGCATCAAGCAGGCCGATCTGGGTTTCAGCGCCACGCCGGGCGACTTGCTCAATGGTGCGCCGATGGTGGTGCTGGTCAACAACGGCACGGCATCGGCGGCCGAAATCGTTTCCGGGGCGCTCAAGGACAACCATCGGGCCCTGATCATGGGTCGGCGCACGTTTGGGAAAGGCTCCGTGCAGACCGTGCTGCCGCTGGACGATACGCATGCGATCAAGCTGACGACTGCGCGCTATTACACCCCCAACGGTACGTCGATCCAGGCCGCGGGCATCCAGCCGGATATCGTGCTCGGCGATCTCAAGCTGACCGCCAAAAACGCGCCGCCGTCGCTGATCACCGGCGAGCGTGATTTGCCGCATCACCTCAAGGGGCCGAACGAAAATCATCAACCCAAGACAAGCGACGCTGCCGCGGATCACAATCTCGACGACTATGCGTTGAGCGAGGCGCTGATCGTGCTCAAGGGCGTGGCTCTGCAGCATCGTCGATCAGAACATCCGTCCGCCAAAAAAACAACTGTGCCGGCCGGCAAGGGCTGACCGCGCATCGATGTATTCCTACAGTCGCGCGCGCGCTTTGCCGATGGCGTGATGCCGGCCCTGCTTTGACCATGAGAGTCGTTTCAGACGGAGACGACTCATGGTTACGATCAAAACCGAAAGGGGACGAGGATGCCCGAGGCGCCAGGGGCATTGGCTGTGCGCGACCTGCTTGACCGTGGCAGTTGCGACGGCGAACGCGGCGACCGTGTACCGATGCAATAGCGCCAACGGCGCTGTCGCATTTCAGGATCATGCCTGCGCTCCCGGCCAGCGGCAAGCGATCATCCGGATCACGCCAGCCGTGGCTTATTCGCCATCGCCGAAATACGCCGTAAGCAAGACGACACATCGCCGCACGCACGCGAGAGCGCGGCGCCGCAACAGCAAGGCGCTGATGTCCTACCAGTGTCGCGCCAGCGATGGCGAAGTGTTTTATCGGCACAATGGTTGCCCGCATTCGGTTGTCAGCGCCGCCAACGCGCGGCGTCGGGTCAGCGTATCGGCAACACGCGTGTCCAGAACATTCGCTTGCAGGCAAATGCACCGTGCAGGCGCGATTGGCCGGAACGGTCACGAACGCGACGAGACGGCGTCTGCCTACGAACGCGATCTGGGTAACGACCCCTGCGATTGACCGGACGAATCGGTTATCGTTGGGCTTTGGTTTTACACGGATGCTTGGCGATGCGATCTCGAATTTACGGAATTTGGGCGATGTGTCTGGTTGTGTCACTGGCTGCCTGTTCGCAGAAGCCGCAGACTACGCCACAACAGATGCAGGCTGCGCAGAGAGCCGCAGCCGAAGCCGCGGCAGCCAAGGAGCAGAAGCTGTACGACCAGATGCGCTCCAGCGGCAGTTGGGATATCGCGACCACGCTCGGTAACGAAATCCTGCAGAAGTACCCGGGCACGCAGGCCGCCACATCGGTGCGCCGTTCGATCGACGACGTGCATCGATTGGCCGCGCAGAAAGCCAATGAACGGCGCCTGCAACGACTTTGGGAGTACACCGCGGTACCGGAGGCAGGTGGCACGCAATACGCCGCGGCTATCGCCAGCAAGGATCCGCTCGGGCCGGCCAATGCGCGCATCCAGCTGGTCCTGCGCCAGCACCCCAAGTGGGGGCAGAGCGTTTACCTGCTGTTGGACAAGGCGCGTTTCGATTGCCGTAAAGGCTGCGCGACGCTGCCGGTCAGCTTCGACGACCAGCGTGCGCAACGCATGAAGGCGACGATTCCGCCGACTGGCGAGCCGGCGCTGTTCATCGATAACGACAAGGAATTCATTGCCAAGATGGAAAAGGCGAAAACGGTCATTATCGGCGTCAACATCAAGGGCGTCGGGGAGAAGAACGTCGAATTCGAGGTCGGCGGCTTCGATCCGGGCAAGATGCCCGACAAACCGAAAAAATAGCCCCGCCGAATCGATGGTTATCGACACGGCTCGCATTGCTTCGCTCGCCGATCAGTGCGTGAAATGCGGGCTGTGCCAGCCCGTATGCCCGACCTATCGCGTTGCGCGCACCGAGGCCGAATCGCCGCGTGGACGCATCGCATTTGCGCAATCGCTGACCAATCGGGAACTGGCGCCGAGCGCGTCACTGGTTCGGCATCTGGATCAGTGCCTGGCCTGCATGAGTTGCGAGCGCGTATGTCCGTCGCAGGTGCGTTACGCTGAATTGATCGTGGCGACGCGCGCCTTGTTGCGCGAACGCGCGCCGGCCCGTTTCAATCGGGCATCGATGGATTGGCTGATCCGATACCCACGCTGGTTGCGCGCAGCGCTGGTTGTGCTCGACTTGCCGTTGCTGCGCCGGTTCGTGGATAGTCGCATCGGGCAGGGCCTGTTGCGCGCGGTGGGGCTGGATCGTGCGGTGCGCGAACGCCCGCATTTGCCGCGCGGCATTCCAGGTTCGACGACCGCCGCATCGACCCGGTCGCGAGGACGGGTCGGGTTGTTTCTCGGTTGCGTGGCATCCGTCGTCGATCGCGACGTTCATGCCGCTGCGCGAATTCTGTTGCATGCGCTTGGTTACGACGTGGTCGTGCCGCCGGGGCAGCAATGTTGCGGCGCGCTGGCCCTTCACGACGGGGATGTTGATGGCGCGGCGAAAATGGCTGCCCCGACGCGAACGGCCTTCGAGCACGCCGGCCTGGATACGGTATTGGTTTCCGCATCGGGCTGTTTCGGCACATTGCGCGAGAACGTTTTCAAAGCCACGTCGATCGAGCCGCGCGATATCCATCAGTTCCTTGCACGGGATGAGCGGCTGTTCGCACTCAAATTCCGGCCACTGGCGGCGACGGTGGCCTTGCATACACCCTGTACGCAGGCCAATGTGGTACGCAGCGGTGACACGATTCGTGACCTGTTGAGCCGAATCCCGCAACTGCGCATCGTTGTGCTGCCCGGGGAACCGGGCTGTTGCGGCGCAGCCGGGGACTATTTCCTGCGCCATGCCGGGATTGCGGACAGTTTGCGCGACGAAACCCTGGATTCCGTGCAGGCAGTCGCACCCGAGATGTTGGTGACCAGTAATGTTGGGTGCCGGATTTTTCTGGATAACGGCCTGCGCCAACGCAAAACCGGCATTCCGGTTATTCATCCGATTGCCTTGCTGGCGCGGCAACTCGATAATTGACTCCATGTTCGAACGACGATACTCGGGCGCGGATCGCGCCCTCATCGAAATCCAGCGCGCGCTGAGCACGGCGCTGGCGCCCGCGCTGGCGACGACGCGTCCATCGCCCGCCGCGGACATCGCCGAAGCCGGGCTGGACGATTCCGAGCGCCGCCATGCGGCCGGGTTGATGCGCGTCAACCATACCGGCGAGGTCTGCGCACAGGCGCTGTATTCAGGACAGGCAGCGATCGCACGCGACCCGCATACGCGCGAACACCTGCTCGCGGCCGCGGCCGAGGAAACCGATCATCTGGTCTGGTGCAACGAACGCTTGCGGGCGTTGCGCGCCCGGCCAAGTCTGTTCAATCCGTTTTGGTATGCCGGAAGCTTCGCAATCGGTGCCGGTGCGGCTCTGGTAAGCGACAAGGTCAGCCTGGGTTTCGTTGTCGAAACCGAACGTCAGGTCGAAGCGCATCTGGGTGAGCATCTGCAGAAACTGCCGCCGGCGGATGCACGCAGCCGGGCTGTGCTGGAACAGATGCAGGCCGACGAAGCACGCCACGGACAGCAGGCAAAAGACGCCGGCGGCATTGAATTGCCGGCGCCTGTTCCGTCATTGATGCGCCTGGCCTCGGCCGTGATGAAAGCGATCGCCTACCGCATCTGATGCGCTGGCAAGAGGTTGCGGCATTCAAGCGGCACGTGGCGGACCTTGTTGCGCTGGCTCGATCGAAGTCGCAGGCCGTTCACGTCTCACGTCAGATTGCGTCCGTGGAACAATTCCTCGATCTCGCGCTTGAGCAACGATTCGATACGCTGCCGGTCCCGGAATGACAACTCTTCCGGATGGGTTTCGAACAGGTAGGTTTCCAGATCGAAGTCTTTCACGTGCATCTTGGTGTGGAACATGTTTTCCTGGTACACGTTGACATCGAACATCTCGTACTTGTTGCGGATGTGCCGCGCCAGATATTCCTGGATCGAGTTGATGCGGTGATCGATGTAGTGCTTCTTGCCCTTCACGTCACGTGTGAAGCCGCGCACGCGATAGTCCATGACCACGATGTCGGACTCCAGATTGTCGATCAGGTAGTTCAGGGCTTTCAGCGGCGAAATTACACCACAGGTAGCCACATCGATATCTGCACGAAACGTGGCAATGCCATTGTGCGGATGCGTTTCCGGATAGGTGTGAACCGTAATGTGGCTCTTGTCCAGATGTGCAACCATGGCGCCGGAAATCATGTCGCGGCTCATCTTCTCGACCACGGGATGCTCGGAAATCAGGATGGTGACGCTGGCACCCTGCGGGTCGTAGTCCTGGCGTGCAATGTTGAGAATGTTCGCGCCGATGATTTCCGCCACGTCGGTGAGGATATTGGTCAGGCGGTCCGCATCGTACTGTTCATCGATGTATTCGATGTAGCGGTCACGCTGTTCGGCCGTCACCGCGTAACAGATGTCGTAGATGTTGAAGCTCAGCGCCTTGGTCAGGTTGTTGAAACCCTGCAATTTGAGACGCGGGAGTGGCTTGACCACGGCGGATACCTCTTTCGGGCGCGAATGGCGAACAGGGCCGTAAATTATGGAACATCCGGGCGGTGGGTGAAACCACGAGTTAACCCCGGCTGGCGTAATATCGCATGCAAATGTAAATTCTTGCGAAAATTCGTCTAAGATTGGTGCACTGGTCACTCAGGGGAGGCCGGAGCTGCTATTGGTCAAATCCACGGGGTTACGAGGTAGGCATGGTCGAGCTTCGCTACACGCTGCAGCGCGCAGTAAATCGCGTGCAGGCGCCGAGTTCTTTGGGTCTGGATAGCGTTGCGCTGGAACGTATCCTCGGTTATTGCCACCGGCGACGATATCCGAACAAGACATCGATCATCCGCCCCGGCGACTCCGCCAATATCCTGTATTTCATCATTGAGGGATCGGTCACGGTTTCTTCCGAAGACGAGGATGGCCGTGAATTGATTCTCGCCTACATCAATGCCGGCGAATTCATCGGCGAAATGGGGCTGTTCGTGGAAACGCCGCGACGCGAAGTGATGGTGCGCACGCGTATGCCTTGCGATCTGGCCGAAATCAGTTACGAGCGCCTGTTCCAGCTTTTCGAGGGTCCCTTGCGCGACGATTGCGCCAAGGTGTTGTTCGCGATCGGCACGCAGTTGACCAATCGTCTGTTGCACACCTCGCGCAAGGTCAGCCGTCTGGCGTTCATGGATGTAACCAATCGCGTTGCCAAGACCCTGGTCGACCTGACTTCCGAACCCGATGCGATGTCGCATCCGCAGGGCACGCAGATCCGGATTTCCCGTCAGGAAATAAGCCGCATCGTCGGCTGCTCGCGCGAGATGGTCGGACGCGTACTCAAGCAGCTTGAGGAGCAGGGCATGATTTCGGTTTCGGGCAAAACCATCGTCGTGTTCGACGCGAAGTAACCGCGTCGCCGCGCTGCGCATTTCTACCCCAAAGTTTGCCGTGCAAACTTCGGGCCCCGGCAATCGCCTTCCACACCCCCATTCACGCCTGCGGCGTGAATCGCCCCCTGACTAAGGGGGCTGAACGGAAACGGAATGGGAGTTGCAACGCGGTGTTCGTGGATGGACTCAGTCCGGAAAGAACATTCGCTGCAGTGCCATGCCGGGATCGGCTGCGCGCATGAAGCTCTCGCCGATCAGGAACGCATGCACGTCGGCGGCTCGCAGGCGTTCAACGTCATCGCGCGCACGGATGCCGCTCTCGGTAATCAGCCCGCGCCCGCGCGGGACCCGCTGACGCAGGCTCAAGGTCGTATCCAGCGAAGTCTTGAATGTACGCAGGTCGCGATTGTTGATGCCGATCAGGGCATCAGGCACGGCCAGTGCGCGCGACAGTTCGCTCGCGTCGTGCGCCTCGACCAGCACATCCATGCGCAGGGACCGGGCCAACCCGGCAAGTTCGAGCAAGCGGCCATCGTCGAGCGCGGCCACGATCAGCAGGATGCAATCGGCCCCGAGCGCACGCGCCTCAAACACCTGATAGGCGTCGATGATGAAATCCTTGCGCAGCACCGGCAATGTGCAGGCCGCTCGGGCCTGGCGCAGGTAGTCATCGCTGCCCTGGAAGAATTCGACATCGGTCAGTACCGACAGGCACGCGGCGCCACCGGCTTCGTAACTGCGCGCGATCGCCACCGGATCGAAGTCGGCCCGGATCAGTCCCTTGGATGGACTCGCCTTCTTGACCTCGGCAATGACTGCCGCGGACCCGCTGGTAATGCGACGGAACAACGCGGCGGAGAAAGCGCGCGTTGGCGGCGCGTCGGCGGTGCACGCGACGAGTTCGACGAGCGGCGTCCGGGCCAATCGTGCGTGGATCTCCTCGCGCTTGCGCGCCAGGATTTTTTGCAGGATGTCAGCCATTGCAATGGTCGGCAAGTCGGATCTCGGGCAGGGTTCGGGTTTTGGATCGAGCGGCTCGGAGCCGATGCATGGCAGCAGAATATAAGTTTCGCGACCACCTTGAAAGCCCGGCTTTGTGTTGGTAGGCGTTTGAATCCCGATTATCGCGGGTTCGAGTTTCGGTCGTCGAGCACCGCCAGGAAAGGATAGCCGGGATCGGCAAGTCGCAATGATTCACGAAGCTCAGCTGTGATCCGGGCCGCATCGGCTTGCTTGCCCTGACGCTTGTACAGCTCATGCAAATAGACTTCGTCGCGCTGCCACATGTACGGCGCATTCGGCTCGAATATCGTCAGTGGCCTCTGCAACCGCGCGGTCTCGAGCGCGTCAATCGCCTTTTCAGGTTCGCCCAGGGCGACAAATGCCTGCGCCAACGAGTGTATCGCAAACAGGTACTGGGTCTTGTTGACGATGTTCAACACCATGGTGTTGTTGTCCAGCCGGTCCACGACTTCCGCATATCGACTTTCCGACAATGCGAGTTCGGCGCGCGCCAGGTTCTTCCATGCGCGGAGTTGGAAAAACGGTGGCAATTGTTTCGCGCTGCGTGGGTCGTCGATGGCGGCCTTCGCCGCTTCGGTGTGTCCAGCCAGTGCCGACAGGGTCGCATTCCAGAAACCGAAGGTACGGCCTTTGAGATACGTATCCAGCGTTTCGCGATGGCCTGAGTCGAAATCGAGGAGCGCGTGATACCAGCCCGGTTGCGGGAGGAGGGCGGATAGCTGCCGGAACCGTTTCAGTCGTCCCAACGCGAGGTTCATCGACTGGACCTGGGCAAACAGCAGGCCGTCATCACTGTGCATCAGGGTATCCGGGTCCGTTTTCGCCACCAGCTCGTCGGTGTAGGCGGCTGTCTTCGAGTAATCGTGTTTGACCCAGGCTTCCAGCGCAGGCAGCATCGTCAGGCCCGCGCGCAGGTAGGGAATCTTGTTGGGCATGGCCCGCGTCTTGGCGAGGTAGTTGTTCCGGCCCTTCGCGTCGCCATTGGCGATCGCGAATTGCAGCGCGTCGTAATTGGCATACCACACGTTCGGCCGTTGCGCGGCAACGCGAATGCGATATGGGTACGCCTCTTTAAGGCGGCCCAGCGACTCGTAGACGTTGGCCAGATTTCCGTTTGCCCAGAAATGGTCCGGATACAGGCGCAACAGCAGTTGATAGGTTTCAATAGCCTTCGCGTCGTCGTGCAGGTACCCGTGGTAGTAACTGGCGTGGATGAACAGCCGTTCCCGTTCCGAGGTCTGGTCGGCGAGATCCACCGCTTTGTGCAGGTGCTGTTCGGCCTGCGCCATTTCATCGCGAGCCTTCAGCGCATACCACAGCAGCAAGTGCGCCGAGGCGAAATCGGGATCGATGCGCACAGCCTGTTCCAGGATCGGCAGTGCCTGGGTACGGTCGGTACTGGCCATGACCCGGTTGGCCTCGGAGAAAAGCCGCAGTGCTTCCAGCGAGGGCGTCGTGACCTTGGCCAGCAACTCGTTGCTGGCCTTGATGCTGGCCATGCCCTCGCCGAGTGCGGCGCGTACCTTGTTGGCCAGATCGCCGATACGCGGCAGGATCTGGTCCTGGCCGGAAGCCTCGGCATTGAAGCTCGCCATCGTCACGCCGTCGCTCGGCGTCACCAGCTCGGCGCTGATCTGGTACGTGTTACCCAGTTTCTCGATTCGACCGGCGATGAGCATGCGAATGCCGCCGTCACGCAGGCTGATTTCACGGCCGGTCTTGACGTCGATACGCGTATCGAGCGGCAGCTTCATCAGGCGCAGCGCATCATTGACTCGTTCACGCGGCGCCACCTTGACGTACCGCGAGTTGGCCAGTTCGCGCTGGAGCGCGTACTCCACCGTGCCGTCCAGTACGGATTCACCGGTGCGGTTGTCGAACTCGGTGATCAACACCCAGTCCCATTGGCCGAAGGCGATCGCCGGTTCGTTGTTGTGTGGCCAGAACCATACCAGCATTGCACCGAGCGCGAGGACGGCCACAGCGGCTGCTGCGACGACGGCCCCGCGCCGGTTCGGGTTTCCGTTCCGGTTGCGGGCGTGGCCGGGCGTTTCGCCACGTTGGCGCAACCACGCGTCCAGTTCCGAACGGTATGCATACACCGTAGCCAGCTTGTCATGTACCAGTCGGCGTATCGGCAGGCCCTCGTTTTCCTCCCAGCGCCTGAGCGTGCGCACGTCCCGGTTGAGATGGGCGCCGATGCGCTTCCAGCCATCCAGGCGTTGTTCGGCGCCAGGCTCCGGTGCGTCCTTTTCAATGGGATCGCTGATGGTGGCAGCGTGATCCGGGTTCCCCTTGCCTTGTTGCGACGCGACATGAAATGCCGCGACCACACCTGCCACAACCGGGAAGCCGATCAGGGTCACGGCCGCTACCAGTGCGGGGCTCCATGTTGGTGGAAGCCAGATTGGGAACATCAGCGAGGCCAATGCCACCACCGCCACCACAACCGCGTACGCCAACGTCGCGCGCACGACGTTGCGTCGTCTCGGATCACTCCAGAGTTTCCTGATCGCGTGGTTTGCCATCACGCCATGCATTACCCCAAGTCGGCGGGCAATTCATCATAGCAGGGAGCAGGAATCGCCAAGAGGTTTGCCTTGCCGAAAGCCTCGCGACATCGCTGCGCGCCGGATCCTGTCGCTCGTACCAGCCCCTTCACCTGCAACGATTGTCAGCGGTCAAACACGCCCATGAGGCGTCGAAAAAGCCGGTGCAGGACCGGGCACAGTCGGACATCCACGTCGTGTCCGACTATGCATCTTGCTCATTTTCCTCGAAAAAGTAATCGTCTGGCCGTGGCTCGAAATCGCACGCCCAACGACGGAGGCAAACCATGAAACCCAGCAAGCTGATGCATATCGCGGCCATGGCAATGGTTGCAGCGGCCGCAACCTTCACCGCTCACGCCGCCAAGGGCGGCCACAAAGGGGGCGGATCGGGCCCCGGTCCGAATGACCCGGTGTTCACCCTGGAGAGCACCGACCCCTACATTCCGGCCGTGGATTCACACAGTGTCGATCCCGGCGGCCAGGTCGTTTTCTATGGGCCAATGGATTTGTCCGAATTCCCGGGCAGGTGGAGCAACAGTACGGCCTGCAACGAGGGATTCAAGGACGGAATCATTGTCATCGCGCCGAAATCCAGCAAGAACCCGCTGACGGCCGAGTTGACGTTCTGGTTCAACGGCAACCTCGATACGGGCGACAGCGTCACCTACATGTTCACCATGGAAGGGCAGTTCGACGAACCCGGCAACTGGCCGCCGACGGCGGCGGATCCGGTCACCACGGCGACGTTCAACTCCTGGGATCTGCAGGCTGAAAACAAGAAGGCGCGGCGAAGCGATTGTGCCGCTACGTCGGACTTCCCTGCTGGCCCATGGCAATTGACGGTGACGCTAAAGCCCTGAGTCGGAAGAAACGTCGACCCGGGAGTACTTCCCATGCCTTCGGCGGAATTCCATGCCGGGTTTGAGGTACGCCGGGCCATCGGGCAGGCAGTCGGGCGGGCGGCGATGGTTCTGGGGGCGATTGCCGTCCGCGTGATTTTTGGTGGCGCCGCCCTGGCTGCGGGAAACCCGTTTGGCGACGGCCGTTTCAATGCGTTCGATGGTGCTGCTGGGGGGCTGATGGTTGCCGTGGGCAATCACGGCACCATCTTCCATTCTCTGGATGGCGAAAGCGCCAGCCGCCTACCGTCGCATACGAAACGCGACCTGCTGAACGTGCGGGTAAGTTCTCGCGATTTTGCCGTCGCTGTCGGCCAGGGCATCGTGCTGCTCTGGGACGGAATCCGCTGGAAACCTGTGGTGCGCGAATCGAAGGCCGTGACCTATTCGCAGGCGTGGATCTCGCCGGTCAAGGCATTGGTTCTGTACGGTGGCAAACTTCACGGCGAGTTTCGGTTGTGTTCATGGATGCCCGGCGCCGCGGTGCAGGCATTCTGCCGCCGCTTCGACGCACCCATGCGCGCCGCTTGCGGGGACGTGGACGAGATTTTTATCGTGCTCGCGAACGGGGACGTACATCGCGTCAATAGCGCGCTGATTGGCAAAAACGGCAGTTTCGATCCGGTTTACCACCCGCCGACGCCCATGAATTTGACGAAGGCGTGGTTTCCGAACCAAGCATGCGATTCCCGGTACGGGTTCCCGCGAGCGTTCGCGGGGGAGACGAACGGCAGGATGATGAACTTTGACGGCGTCGCCTGGCGGGCTCTGGATACCACGTCACGGCAGCGCGCCATGGCGCCGGCGGGTTTTAGTCAGCCGTCGGAGGTCTTGAGGCGCTGAGTGGCCGCTACAAACGCATCGAGCCTGGCTTTTGCCGCGCCCGACGACACCGCTTCGCGCGCCTTGTCGACACCGGCGGCGATCGAATCGACCAACTCGGCGACATACAGTGCCGCACCGGCATTGAGCAGCACGATGTCGCGGGCCGGGCCGGGCGTGTCGTCGAGCGCTTCGAGTACGCGTGCACGCGACTGATCGGCATCGTCCACGCGCAGGCTGTCTGCCGTTGCGGCGCTCAAGCCGAAATCGCGCGGATGGATTTCGTATTCCCGCACCTCGTTGCCGTTCAGCTCACCGACCAGGGTTGCGTCGCCCAGACTGATTTCGTCCATGCCGTCGCGGCCCCATACGACCATGGCACGGTGCGCGCCGAGCTGGCGCAATGCGCGAACCTGGATGCCGACCAGGTCAGGATGAAATACACCCATCAGGATGCTTGGCGCCCCGGCCGGATTGGTAAGTGGCCCGAGAATGTTGAACAACGTGCGCACGCCCATTTCGCGGCGAATCGGCGCCACGGCCTTCATCGCCGGATGATGATTCGGCGCGAACATGAAGCCGATGCCGGTTTGCTCGAGACAAGCCGCCACCTGTTCGGCACTCAGATCGATCGAAGCACCGAATGCTTCAAGTACATCGGCGCTGCCCGATTTCGACGACACGCTGCGATTGCCGTGCTTGGCCACGCGTGCGCCGGCCGCGGAGGCGACAAACATCGAGGCCGTGGAGATGTTGAACGTATTGGCCCCATCGCCGCCAGTGCCGACGATGTCGACGAAGTGCGGATACGGCGGTACCTGCACGTGCGTGGCCATCTCGCGCATCACGCTGGCGGCGGCAGCGATCTCACCCACGGTTTCCTTCTTTACGCGCAATCCGATCAGGATCGCCGCGACCATCTGCGGCGACACCTCGCCGCGCATGATCTGCCGCATCAGGTCAACCATCTCGTCGTGGAAGATCTCGCGGTGTTCGATCGTGCGCAGCAGTGCTTGTTGCGGGGTTATCGGCATGTCGATTCGTTACGGGCGAGGAATGTCGATGGTAGCGTGTTCGTGCTGCCGGGGCAGCAGTGATGATTTCACTTGCGCCGCGGCGTGGCGCGCGGACGGCTCAGGCCGCCCGCTGCGACTGGTCAATGAAATTGCGCAGCAGGGAGTGACCATGACGCGTCAGGATCGATTCCGGATGAAATTGCACGCCCTCGATCGGCAACGTCTTGTGGCGCAGACCCATGATCTCGTCCATCTCGCCGTCGGCGGTTTGCGTCCATGCCGTGATCTCGAGGGAGTCCGGCAGGCTGTCGCGTTCCACCACCAGCGAGTGATAGCGCGTGGCCTCGAACGGATTGTGCAAGCCGGCAAAGACACCCTTGCCGGTATGGTGAATCCGCGACGTCTTGCCGTGCATGATCTGTCGCGCCGACACGATTCGGCCACCGTATGCCTGGCCAATACTCTGGTGGCCCAGGCATACGCCGAGCAACGGCACCTGACCGCGCAGTTGATCGATCAAGGACAGCGCCACGCCGGCATCGTCGGGCGTGCCCGGTCCGGGCGAAATCACGATGCACTGCGGCGCCAGTGCGCGGATCTGCTCGACGGACATGGCGTCGTTGCGCACCACACGCACGTCTTGACCGAGTTCACCCAGATACTGCACCAGGTTCCAGGTGAACGAGTCGTAGTTGTCGAGCATCAGGATCATTGGCTACTCCGCGTCCCCCTGATCGCCGGGGGACGCAGATTCTGCCTGACTCAGCGGCTTGCGTCATGTCGGCCGACCGCCGACCCGCTAAGGCTCCTTTACTGGTGTCCCGTCCAACTCCTGGATCGTGGCGAAAGACGGCCCTTCCTTTGCTTGCAGGCGATGCGCGACGGCTTCGGCTGTGCGCATGACGCGCAACATGTTGCCGCCGGCGACCTTGGCCAGGTCCTTGTCGCTCCAGCCGCGCCGTGCCAGTTCGACCAGCACGGCCGGGAATTTGTCCACGCCGTCCAGGCCCTGTGGCGCGTCGGGAATGCCGTCGAAGTCCGAGCCGATGCCGACGCAGTCGATGCCGGCGACGTCGCGGATGTGCTCGATATGGTCGGCGACCATGGCGATGGTCACGGGCGGCTTCGGGTGTTTGTCTTTCCACGCGGCCAGTGCGGCCTTGGCCCGATCCGGCTGGCCGATGTACAGCCCGGCGTAGGGCGGTGCGTTTTCACGCGTCTTCTCGGCGGCCAGGTCGGCTTGCCAACGGTTGCGCGCCTCGGACACGTAGCCGGGATAGAAATTGACCATGACGATGCCGTGGTTCTTCGCCACCAGCTTGAGCACGTCGTCGGGCACGTCGCGCGGATGGTCGACCAGCGCACGCGCGCCGGAATGCGAGAACATCACCGGCGCCTGCGAGGTGGCCAGCGCATCGCGCATCGTGTCCGGCGAGACGTGCGCCAGATCGACGAGCATGCCGATGCGGTTCATCTCGTGCACGACCGCGCGGCCGAACGCGGTCAGTCCATGGTGGCGCGGTTCGTCGGTCGCCGAATCGGCCCAGCCGGTATCCAGCGTATGCGTCAGGGTCATGTAGCGCGCACCGAGTGCGTACATCTGCCGCAACGCGGCCATCGAGTTGTCGATCTGGTGCCCGCCCTCGATGCCGATCAGCGAGGCGACCTTGCCGTGCTTGTGCGCGCGCACGATGTCGTCGGCGGTGTAGGCCATCTGCAGGTCGTGCGGGTAGCGCCCGACCATGTCGTGGACCAGGTCGATCTGTTCCAGGGTCATCTTGATCGCGGCCGGTCCGGTCACCGTCGGCGGTATCCACACCGACCAGAACTGGCCGCCGACGTGACCGGCATGCAGGCGCGGCATGTCGGTCATCAGCGGTATCCAGTCCGGCGCCGCGTCGGTCGGGCGGGGCAGTTTCGAGCGATCCACGCTCAGGTCGATCTTGTCCAGTCCGCCACGACTGCGGATTTCCCAGGCCAGGTCGTTGTGGCCGTCGATGAGCGGCGTCTTGTTGAGGACGCGATCGACGCGCGCGCGCAACGCGGTATTGGCCGGAGCCGCATTTGCGGCCGGGGCCGGACCGCAAATGGCCAGGATACTTGCGAACATGACTGCTGCCATCAGGTTGTCGAGCTTCATGATTGTCCTCCGCGGATCATTCGTCGCACCGTTCATTATGGTTTCGGCACCGGTTTGAACAGCAGGTCACGGTAGTCGTAGCTGAAATCGGCCAGCGGTGAAACCGCCTTCATGGTGACGCGTTCGATCTTGCCGTTGGCGTCGAGATTGAAGGTGACATAGGCCGGCTCGATGGTCTTGTCGGTGAAATCGGTCTTGAAGCTGTCGTATTGCCAGTGCTCCAGCGTACCGGACATGCGCGGCGTGGACTTGAAGTCGATGTACAGCTTGCCGTCGCGCAGCTTCACTCCGATATTGCCGTACCAGGCGTCGTGATAGGTGCCGGCATAGCTTGCCAGCGGCAACGACGGTCCGACCTTGACCGGCCGGGCCTGTTGCTTGTGATAAAGCTTCAGCGCTGCGGCAACCTTTTCCTTCTTGAAGGCGATGAATTTCGCCGGCCAGTCCTGGAACGGGGCGTCGAGATAGTGATCGAGCAATTCGTACATCAGGCCCAGGATAATCTGCCCGTCCTCGCTGTTGATCTCGATCGAGAACCCGACGTGCTTCGAAGGAATCAGCACGACTGCGGTCTGGAATCCGAACACCGCGCCGCCGTGCATCAGGATCTTCGTACCCCGGTAGTCGCGCACGTCCCAGCCAAGCGCGTAAAGATTGAAGTTGGGCGTTGTGGCGGCGATCGGCGCCGGTGCCGGATGTATCGGAACGATCGTTACCGGCGTCCACATCATGTCGCGTTGCGTGGTGCTGAACAGATGCTCGTCGCTACCCGGGATCTTGCCGCCATCGAGCTGGATGCGCAGCCAGCGGGCGAAATCGTTGGCGCTGACGGTCAGTCCTCCGGCCGGGGCGCCATTGCGGCCGAGCTCGTCGCGCTCGTTGAGTACCTGCTGGTCGCCGACACCGCGCAAGCCGCCATTCAGGCGCGCATGTGGATAGGCACGATCGGCGGTGGCAAAGCGTGTGGCTTCATCGCTGGTCGAATGCTGCATGCCGGCCGGCTTGAACAGGTGCTGCGCGGTGAAATGTTCCCAGGTTTCGCCGCTGATGGCCTCGATCATCTGGCCGGCCACCATGTACAGGACGTTGTCATAGGCATAGCCGCTGCGGAAGCTGGTCGCCGGTTTCAGGTACCGCAGGCGGTGTACCGATTCGGCGCGCGACAGATTGGTGCGCGGCACGAACAGCAGGTCGCCTTCCCCGAGTCCCAGGCCGCTGTGATGTACCAGCAGGTCGCGCACGGTCATCTCGCGCGTGACCCACGGGTCGTACATCTGGAAGCCGGGCAGGCGATCGGTGACCTTGTCGTCCCACTTGAGTTTGCCTTCGTCGACCAGGATGGCGAGGTCCGCGGTGGTGAACGCCTTGCCGGTGGAGCCGTTCGGGAACAAGGTGTACCTGTCGACCTTCTCCGGGGATCCCAGCTTGCGCACACCGAAACCGTGCACGAAGGTTTCCTTGTCGTTCTCGACGATGGCGACGGCCATGCCGGGCACGCCGACCTGCTTGCGCAGCGACTCGACGCGTTGTGCGAAATGCGTCGGCGGCGCGGCCAGTGCGGCGACCGGCCAAGCCAGGCACACGGAAATCAGCAACCAGGGTTTCATGTGTCGACCTCTCGCTTATGGTGAAACGGAATCCGGATGGGCAACCGCCGGCATCGGGGGGCTGTCCAGCGCGACTTGTTGCGACCGGTTTCTGTGGCGAAACCACAATCGCGCGACGCCAATGGTCAGCAGCGGCACTACGTAGACAAGCAAAAAGATCACGGCCAGCATGCGGTAGCCACGGGCGATCAGCGCGACCAGGCCGAAGCGCTCGGCAAGCAGCATGCAGACAACCAGCAATGCCAGCGCAATCGACATGCGCGCGCGCGTGTTCAGCGAACCACCGCTCCGTTTGCGCCAGGCGCCAGCGATGCGCTCGTTGATCGCATGTACCGCACCGGTGCCGCTTTCCAGCAGCGCACAGAAGATCATCAACTGGAACAGCAGATGGAAGAATGGCGTGTTCAGCCGTTGCAGCAGGAAGTCCGAGGGCAGGGTCTGGTCCGCGATCGCCGGGTAGTACGCGATCATGCAGGTGAAGAACAACAGCGCAGGCAGCATCGCCAGCGGCCCTGCGATCAGACCGGCGATGACCGCGTCGCGGTTACTGGTCAGGTGGCGCACAACGGGCAGGATCACGACTGCGCCGATGATGTTGTAGCTGGCATAGGTCACGCCGCCCATGGCCCAGCCGGTCATCGGTACCTGCTTGCCGAATCCGGCGATGATGCGATCACCAAAATGCGTGAACGCGAGCAGCACGAACATCGCGTACACGCCGTACAGCAGGAACGTCACGTATTTGAACAGCCGCTCGACCGACTCATTTCCGAAGGCGACAAAGCCGGCGATGCCGAGCATCAGGGCCAGCGTTCCGGCAAGATCCGGCAAGCCGAACATGGCTGCGCCGATGGCACCGGCAGCCGCACCGAATACGGCCAGTATCAGGATGACGAACAACACATACGCGGCCTCGAACACGACCCAGCCGCGGCCGAGCAATGCACGAAAGAAACTCAGGTAATCGCGCGCACCGCTGACGCGAGCGAACAGAAAGGTCATGGCGCATACGATGCTCCATATGAGCATCGCCAGCAGCATGGCCGCGATGCCACCCCAGGGCCCGCTGGGCATGAAGAATTCGGCCAGTTCGCGTCCGGTTGCGTAGCCGCCCCCGATCACGACCGCCTTGAAGGCGAAGCCCGGCAGCACAAAGCGCTGGAACCAGGTTGGTGGATGTGGCGAAACGTTTGCCATTACGCCACCGGCTCGCCGCCGACCACGGCGATCGCGACGGCGTGGTCGCCTTCGATACGCCGGGTGGGGCGATCCAGCGAGAGCAGCAGCGCGGCCGAGATCGATGCAATCACGGCCAGCACGACGAAAAATTGCGCATGGCTGATCTGGCTCCACAGCATGCCGACGAATCCGGCTGTCAGGCTGCCGCTGAAGATCGCCAGGAACCAGGCCGCGATCGTCGTCGCGCCCAGCGACGGCGGCGCCAGGCGCGCGAACACGCCCAGTCCGACCGGAAGAATGTGCAACTCGCCGACCGTGAATACGACGAAATACGCTGTCAACCACAACCAGCTTGCGCGTCCGCTGCCGGCCAGCCAGGCGGCGAGCGCCAGCATCAGATACGCAACTGCGACGATCAGCGCGCCGCTGGCCATTCTGCGCATCGACGACTGTTCACGCCCGGCCGCTGCGCGCCGCTTCCAGTGTGCGAGCAGCAATGGCGTAGCGAGGAACACGACCAGCGGGTTGAGCGACTGGAACCACGTCATCGGAATGTCGAACAGCGCCGTGGAGCGATTCACTCCGCTGTCGGCCCACAGTGCGACGGTGTTTCCGATCTGTTCGTAGGCGGCGCGGAAGACCGTCACCGCCAGGCCGATGCCGAGTAACAACAAGGCTGTCGAGCGGCCGTTGGGGCGCGGTCGCGACACCTCGACCTTGCGCTCCACCTGTCGTTGTTCGGGCAGGTACTTGCCGCCGTACACGTATATCAGCACGCCGGAGAGCATGCCGATGCCGGCCGCGCCGAAGCCCCAGTGCCAGCCGTAGAGTTCACCGAGCGTGCCGCATATCAGGGGCGCCAGAAACGCGCCGATATTGATGCCGACGTAATAGACATTGTAGGCCCAGGTACGACGCGGATCGTCAGGCGAGTACAGGTCGTTGATCTGGCTCGGCAGGCTGGGCAGGAACAGGCCGTTGCCGATTGCGATCGTCGCCAGGGCGACGTAGAACAACGGCGCGAACGTCATCATGAAATGCCCGGCGGCCATGATGCTGCCGCCAAGGATGACCGCGCGACGCTTGCCCAGCCAGCGGTCGGAGATGATGCCGCCGATAATCGGCGTGAAAAATGCCGTCGACGTGTATGCGCCATAGATCAGCGACGACTTCTCCTGGCCGATCAGCAGCTGCTCGGTCATGTAGTAGACCAGTAGGGCGCGCATGCCGAAGTAGGAGAACTGCTCCCACATTTCGGTCAGGAACAAGATGGTCAGCCCGCGTGGCTGGCCGAACCAGTTGTGCCGTTCCACGGTCATGCGACGGCCGCTTGGCTCGATCCCCATACGTTGTCGCCGCACCAAGCCAGTCCGTCGTCGTAGCTGATCGACGGTTCGCGGTCGTGGGCGAGGAAGATCGGCCCGTCCAGGTCGACGATGTCACATAGCTGGCCGAGCACGAACCCCGGCGCCATCGCCAGCGAAGTGCCGACCATGTTGCCGACCATGACGCCCAGGCCGAGACGCTTTGCCTCGTGCGCCATCGCCAGGCCTTCGGTCAGGCCACCGCATTTGTCGAGCTTGATGTTGACCACATTGAATCGTCCGACCAGCCCCGGCACGTCGGCCAGGCACAGCGCGCTTTCGTCGGCGGCGATCGCGATCGGCGAAGTGTAGTTATCCAGGTCCGCTTCGGCGCCACGCTTGAGCGGTTGTTCGAGCAACGACACATCGGCGTGTATCAGGGCCGAGAGCAATCGATCCAGGTTGAAGATCTCGTAGCCCTGATTGGCGTCGACGCCGAGCCAGACATGCGGGCGCGCATCGCGAACTGCTTGAATGCGTGCAATGTCGAGATCCAGCTCGCCGGTCAACTTCATCTTCAAAGCGCGCGCGTGTGCATACTTGCGTGCGCCGGTCGCCATCACCTCCGGTGCGTCTGCGCCGAGCGTGAACGTCGTGACCAGTGGTTTCGGCGGCGGCAGTCCGGCGAGTTCCCATACCGGCTTGCCGCTACGGCGCGAGTCCAGGTCCCACAGCGCACAGTCCAGCGCATTGCGCGCGCCGCACGGCGGCAGCAGCTGCTGCAGGCCGGCACGGTCGATGCCGGCCTCGATGGCAGCGCGATGCTGTTCGATGGTCTTGACCATTGCCGCGGCATCGTCGCCGAGGTAATAGACGCCCGAGGCTTCGCCGCGACCGCTGTGGACGCCGTCGTTGAGCGTAGCCACGACGGCATCCTGCGACTCGAACACATAGCCGGAGATGCGGAACGGTTCGGCCAGACGCAGTTTTTCAACCGCGATATCGAGCGTCAGCGCCAACATCAGTAGTTCACCCCCCAGCTGATCAAGTGGAAGGCCAGCGCCACCCACAGTATCACTGCGGCCGAGAACACCAATACGATGCTCCACGCTCGCGCCGGCCAGCGGCGCGGATGCGTCCACACCACCCACAGGTTCCACAGCATCAGCGCGAAGCCGCCGATGAACGCGATGAAGCCGAAGACCTGATCGAAGCGTATGACCGGGTCGAAACTCGCCGACAAGCGATCGAAGTCGCCGAACATCATGGTCACCGAGATCACCCAGGACAGGAAAGCCAGAAGGATCGCCCAGGCCGCGACCTTGCTCAGACGAAACGCGCGCCGCTGCGTTCCGGTCAGCACCAGGCGCGCGCCGTAGCGGCGACGCACGATGGCGGTGATCGGCCAGAACAGCGCGGTCAGCGCCAGTGCGCCGAGCGCCACGCTGAGCGACGGCATCAACCAGGCGCCATTCTTGTAGAACGGCGGACGGTCGAACACGGTGAACGGCGACTCCATGTCGATGCTGAAGCGCACCGGCTTGCCATCGACCAGCTTCGCCGCCAGGCGTTGATGCCCCATCGGGTTGTGCCACACGAACGGTGCCGTCTCGACCCATTTGATCGGCACGCCGTTACTGCCCTTGAAGTCCGGCACAACGAGGCCTCCCTTTGGCCCTACATCAACCTTGGTCTGACCCATGAATCCGACCAGGGAAAGGAAATTGGTCTCAGAGCGGCGTGACGCTACCCAGTGGCCGGCGAGCATCCGTGCGTGCTTGGCGGCGGTCGCTGCGTCGACCCGTGTTTCCACGCGCGGTCCGGGGAAGTAGCGGTCGGCGAAGAGGGTGAACAGGTCGGTGCGCAGGTGTTGCACGGCGCCCTGTTTGCCGGGACCGTTGAACGAGGCGAACAGGCCGACGTTCTGCTTCAGGAACAGGTGCAGGGTGGAGTGGAACAGCTGCGTATCGCCGCCGTGTCCGATTACCTCAAGCCCGTTGATGTTGCTCTCATAAAAACCCAGCTCCATGCGCGGCAGCGGCGGCAGAAGTGTCAAGGGACTGTTGTGCATCTGCTCGGCGGTGGCGTGGGAGAGGATGCGATTGCCGTTGTAGTCGCCGTCCTGCAGATGCGCGATCATGAAATGCGCCATATCCTCGCCGGTCGATGACAGCGCGCCTGCCGGGGCCGGACCGACGAACTCGTATTTGCCCGGTTTGCCCGAACCCAGCAGGTATCCCCTGGATAACAACGGCGCCAGGTTATTCGGCAGAGGTTGGCGGAATGTCGAGTGCTGCATGTCGAGCGGGACGAAGATGTGCTTGTGGATGTAATCGTCGAACGGTTCGCCCGATACGCGCTGCACGATGTAGCCGGCCAGCGATGCGCCATAGTTTGAATAGGCCGGCGTCGTGCCCGGTGCGAAGATGCGCGTCGGTACCCAGCGCTTGAGCAACGCGACGAAACCCGGCGCATCCGCATCGTGCGACAGGATGCCCTTGACCTGTTCCTCGAAGCCGGCCGTGTGTTGCATCAGTTCGCGCATCGTCACCGGCTTGCCGTCGCGTGGCGGAATCTTGAAATCCAGGTATTTGTTGACGTCCGCGTCGAGATCGATCTTGCCTTGCTCGACCTGTTGCATCACCGCCGTCCAGGTGAACAGCTTGGATATCGAACCGGGACGGAACAGCGTGAGTTTCGGATCGACCGGCTTGCGCTCGGCGACATCCGAGTAGCCGAAACCGCGTTCGGTCAGGACCTGGCCATTGGCCACGACGACGACGACGGCACCGGCGATGTTGTCGACTTTGAGTGCATTCGGCATCAAGCCATCCAGCCAGGCATTGACGTTTTCAGCGGTCAGTGCATGGCCACCGGATTCGGTAGTTGCCGGAGTTGCCGGAGTTGCCGGAGTTGCCGGAGTTGCCGGAGTTGCCGGAGTTGCCGGAGTTGCCGGAGTTGCCGGAGTTGCCGGAGTTGCCGGAGTTGCCGGTGCCGGCGTCGTCGTCGTCGTCGCCGCCGCTAGCGACGCAGGTTGCGGCGCGGCTTGTGCGAAGGCTGCGCCGCACGTCAGGGCGAGCAGCGTTGTGAAAAGGACGGTTTTGAGTTGCATGCCAATTCTCCTGCCTGTGGCAACGGCGCAAATCGCTGCGACGTAACCTTGTCGGGTGGTGTTGCTTTGGTTGTTGTCGTAAATCGTTTATTCGGGCGATGTCGTGTTGTTGCCCGAACCGGATGTCGCAAGCGCGCTCAGCGGGTTTCGTCGATCTGATTCAGGCACGTATCGACCAGCCGTTCGAATTCGTCGCCGCCGCGCATCGGATCGGCAAACGGCAAGCCAAGGCGCGCGCTTTCGCGAGCCAACAGCTCACGTGCCGCGTCCGCACCGAGCTTGCTGGTATTCAGACTGATCCCGGCGCAGCGAATGGCCGGGTTGGTGCGTCGCCCTAGGCGCAGGGTCAGATCGATGGTGTCCTCAATGCTGGGCAGTTCGAACTCCTCATGCCCCAGCACGTGCGTCCGGCCGGGTTCGTGACAAACCACGAACACATCCGGCTGGCTGCCGTGCAACAGGCCGAGCGAAACACTGGCGTAGGCGGGATGGAACAGCGAGCCTTGTCCCTCGATTACGTCCCAGTGCTGCGCGGGTGCGTCCGGGCTGAGCATCTCCGCCGCGCCGGCTTCGAAGTCGGCGATCACCGCATCCATGGGGATGCCATCGCCGGCAATCAGGATGCCGGTTTGGCCAGTCGCACGGAAATCGACATCGAGACCGCGTTTGGCCAATGCGCGCGCCAGTGCCAGCGCGGTGTACTTCTTGCCCAGCGCACAATCCGTACCGACCGTCAGCAGGCGCTTGCCGCTACGTTTGTGGCCGGAACCGATCGGGATGTTTCGCGGCGCCATGCGAATGTCGATCAGCCGCCTGCCGGCCCGGTTTGCCGCGGCGGCCAGCTTTGGCGAATCGGCGAGTCGCGTGTGCATTCCGCTGACGATGTCGAGACCGGCTTCGAGTGCCTCGACGAGTGCCGGAATCCAGCTTTCCAGAATGATTCCACCGGAATTCGCGACACCGATCACCAAAGCCCGCGCGCCGCGCGCATGTGCCTGTGCCGGCGTCAGGAAAGGCAATCCGGTCGTGACGGTTGCGCCACAAGCCCATTCGCCGACAACCCGATCACCGGCCCAGTCACGCAAACCGAACGCGGTTTTCGCATAGCCGGGCTCGGTCGTGTCACCGAGAAACAACAGGTACGGCTGCGGCAGGGCAGTCGGTGATGCACGCAGAACGGCGCTCATGGCACGAAGCTCTCAGAAGCGCGCATCGAAGCCGACGCCGATCGTGCGCGGCTGCAGCGGCACGCCCGTCACCTGCATCACTTCGCCGGTGCCGGCGTTGGTCAATGGGAACAGGTTCGTATACACGCGCTCGTCGGTCAGGTTCTTGATGAACACGCGGAACGTCCAGGTGTCGTTGGAGACACCCGCGTTCACGTCGAGCACGGTATAGCTGTCCTGCGGCAGCGCATTCGGGCTGTGCGTGAGCGCGGTCATCGAGCTGCCGACGTAGCGCAAGCCGCCGCCGATGCGGCCGGTCCAGGCACCGCTTACCGGGAACGAATAGTCCGCCGTCGCCGACCAGGCCCATTTCGGGATGTTGGGCAGACGGTCGCCATCGAGGCCTCCGAGACCGGGCACGTCCTGGGTCAGCACTGCGTCGGTGTAGGCGGCATTGAGCCCGAGATGCAGGCCCGTCACCGGCTCGTAGAGGGCCTGGAATTCAACGCCGCGGCTGCGCGCGGTGCCGCCATTGGCCAGATAGCCGAGGCCGTTGACGGCCTCCGTCACCTGGATCTTCCTCCATTCGATGTCGTAGACGTCCGCATCCAGCATCAAGCGGCCATCGTCCAGGAAGCTCTTCACGCCGAATTCGTAGTTGGTCAGTTTCGAGGCGTTCACCGAAGGCGGCACGCCGGGCAAAGCCACGTTCGGTCCGCCCGGCTTGTAGCCGCTGGCGATACGAAGGTACGCCATCGAATCGGTGCTGAAGTGCCAGCGCGGGCTCAATGAATAGGTGAATACGCCTTCGGACGAGTTGCCGGTCTGGACCGTGGTGCCGCCGATCAGAGCGCCGCTGAGGTCCTGCGAAAACGTCTGCTCGTTGTGCGCCCAGCGCACGCCGGCGGTCACGTCGAACGTCGGCGTGAACTTGTAGGTCATGTCGCCGTAGCCGGCGTATTCCTTGTACGACGACGGAAAGGCAACGACTGCGAGCGGATCGAAGCCGGGAATCGGCGAATAGTCCAGGAACTGGGCCGTGGCGACCTGGTCCTGCCGGGTGTTCTCGTCGGTCCAGAAGAATCCGGCCAGCCACTCGAACTTGTCGTTGTTCTTGGACACCAGGCGGAACTCCTGGGTCTTCTTGTACATCCTGATGTGATAAATCACGGCCGAAATGCCGGGGTCGGGCAGGCCGAACAGCGGGAACAGCACGCCGTAGACCAGGCTCGCGTCGAGTCCGGTTTCCGACTTGAGCTGTTCGTAGCTGGTGGACGATACGAAATCGGCCCAGTGCAGGTCCCAGTTCACCAGGGCGTTGTAGTAATCGACGTTCTTGAGGTACGGCTGGGGCACGTAGTTGTCGGCCTTGAGATCGCCGTAGATGGGCTTGAGCGATATCGGGTCGAGCGACGTGATCGAACTGTTCTTCGCATCCACTCGCGATTGCAGGGCGGAGAGCCTTACCGAACCGTCGTCGTTGGGTTTCCACAACAACTGCGCGTGCGCGCCCTGCTGCCAGAAGTCGTCCTGGTTCTTCTTGCCGGTGCGCACGTTATCGGTGTAGCCGGGCGAATTCTGGCGCCCGATACTGGCACTGAGCGCGACCTTGCCGGGCGACAGCGGCACGTTGAACCCGAACCGGCCGCCGTAGCCGAGGTCGCCGGATCCGGACTCGGTGAATGTATCGCCGCCGACCCGCCACGAGGTGTTGTCGAGGTCGGGCGGCCGCGTCACGTAACGGATGACGCCGCCCAGGGCACTGGCGCCGTACAGCGTGCCCTGCGGTCCGCGCAGCACCTCGACGCTCTGGATGTCCCACGGCAACAGGTCCAGCATTTCGGCCGCGGCCCGGCCATAGAGGCCGCTGCTGCCCATCGGGGTTTCATCGACGTAGGTCGCCACCGTCGCGCCTTCGCCGAGCGGCGCGATGCCGCGGATTCCGAGCGTCGCCTGGCCGGGCGATCCGCCGTTGACCACGGTCAACCCCGGGATGTAGTCGGCATAGTCGGACAATTGCGTTGCGTGCAGATTGGCCAGTTGCTCGTTGTCGATCACGCTGATCGACATCGGCACGTTCTGGATGTCCTCGCTGCGCTTTTCGGCGGTGACGACGATCGTCTCCAGTTTGGCCGACTTATCGCTGGTTTTCTGCTGGTTCGCATCCTGCGCCCATGCGCCAGAACTGGCAGTCAGCGTCAGTGCGATGGCGGTAGCCAACAGTGTCCGCTTGCATGTCGCGTTCATGATTTCGCCTCCGGTTTGTCGGGTTGTGGTACCCAGGTGCTGCCCAGCAGGCGGCGAAAATTGCCGCCCAGCACGGCCTGGATGTTGTCGGCGCTGTAGCCGCGCCGTAGAAGTGCTGCGGTGAGGTCATACATCTTGCGCGGATGGTCGAAACCATCCGTGTCGATCTTGTCGCGGAACGCGTAGCTGGCCTTGTAAGCGGCCCTGAGTTGCTTGTACTGGTCCGCCGGCATGTCGTCGTAGCCCATCAGGTCCGAGTCCGAACCGATGCCCACGTGCTCGATGCCGACCAGCTTCACCACGTGGTCGATGTGGTCGACGATGTCCTCGACCGTGGTCGGCTCGGTCGCCTTGACGAACATGCGCACGCCGGTGATGCCCATCACGCCGCCCTTGGCGGCGAGCTTGCGGATCGCCTCGTCGGTCTTCAGGCGCGGGTGGTTGACCAGCGCACGACAGTTGGAATGGGTAATCGCGATCGGCCGCGGCGACAACTCGATCGCATCCAGGGTGGTGCGGTCGCCGCAGTGCGAGACGTCGATCAGCATGCCGATGCGGTTCATTTCCTTGATGACCTGCAAGCCATAGTCGGTCACGCCGCCGTCGACGCGTTCGGTCGAGCCGCTGCCGAGCAGGTTTTGCCGGTTGTAGGTCAGCTGCGCGCAGCGCAGGCCCAGGGCGTGAAATGCCTTGACGTCCGCGACCGTGCGGAATTCCGAGGCGTTCTGCAGGCCCATGATTACCGCGATCTTGCGTTCAGCCTTGGCATGGTCGATGTCTGCGGCGGTGCCGACCAGCGAAAACACGTCGGCATTGCGTCCGGCGAAGCCGCTCCAGGCGGCGATGAACTCCAGGGCCTCGTCGTACGTGCCGACGCCGGCGGAGTTGTGGAACGCGGTAATGCCGCTGGCGCGAAACATGGCCGCTTCGTTGGCGCTGAGCGGTTCCGAATAGGCTTTGGGCGTGAAGTCGAGCTTCAGCGGCGCCAGCATGTCGATCACCAGCGAACGCTGCACCAGGTCCACGACCTTGGCCGGATAATGCTTGTGCGCCGCGGCCGGAGACCACGTTTTGGCTATCGCCTGCCATGGCGCCAGGGCCAGCGACGCCGCGCCCGCAGCCATCGCGCCGAGGACGCGCCGACGACTTGCCTGAAATCCGGTATCCCGTTTCATCCCCTCCCCCACTTGCATCGCCTGATTGAGACAGTATGATCCTGCACAGAGAATTGTCAACAATATTGTCCCGACAGGATAAATTGCTCCGAGGCATGAACTGGAGCCGGATCAGCTCGGGAAACTGGCGCCCGGAGGTAGCGAAACCGGACACGTGCACCAATGATGCGAAAGCGCTGAATATTTGCCGTGCGGTTGCCAGGCTGTATGCTTCAGCGGTTAGACATCGCAATGTTGCCGGCCGACAGCGTGTGGAAGTAACAAGGGACCAAACAAGATGAAAACGCGTCAACCGACCCTTGGCAGCCTCGTGCGCGGACTGCGCTCACGCCATGGTTGGACCTTGAAGGAAATGAGCGAGCGCGTCGATATTCCGGTGTCGACACTGTCGAAGGTCGAACACGACCGCCTGACGCTGACCTACGACAAGCTTCTGCAGCTCAGTCAGCGCCTCAATATTCGCATGTCCGAATTGTTTGCCGATCCGCAGGCCGACAACGAAGTACCCGTCACCGCACGGCGCAGCATCGGCGGGCCGGACGACGCGGTGCGCGTGAACACGAAAAATTACGACTACTACTACCTGTGCCCGGAACTGCGCGGCAAACGCATGATCCCGGTGTACACGCGCATTCGTGCCAAGAGTCTCGAGGAGTTCGGCGAGCTGGTGCGCCATTCGGGCGAGGAGTACATCTACGTGGTCGAGGGCTCGATCATCGCGCACACCGAATTCTATGATCCGGTCGAACTGCGTGCCGGCGAGTCGATCTACATCGACAGTACCATGGGCCATGCCTATATCGCCGACAAGGGTTGCAAGGAAGCGGTCGTGCTGGCGGTGTGCTCAAGTGCGGACGAAAGCCTGCTCGAGTCGCTTTATTCGCTGCATGGTGATGTCGACGCGGCAAAACCCCCGGCCGCACAATCCGAGCGGCTGCGCGTCGTCAGGAATTCCGCGGGGTCGCGTCGTCGCGGTTGAGTGAGGCGTCTTGCGTCACTAGTGGCGTATGTCGAAATCCGGGTTTTCGTTCAGCGAGCCGTCTTCCTCGAGCACGGCGTAGCGCCGGCGCTCGCCGTCGAACACCACCGGTATCGGCGTCTGGAACAAGGGACGGCGCACGAACTTCAGTTCCCAGCCGAACCCTTCCAGATGCTGCAGTGTCATCTTCTGCTCGTTGTTCAAATTGCTTTCCAGAGCAGATGGCGCGTGTTCGCTGGTTTGACGGCGTTCCTTTTCGACCATGGCCTTTCCCTCTGTCGGTTATGGTTGGGATGTTTTAGCAGGGTCTGCGTGCGAACACAATAAGCCAACAACGACCATCACCGCCAGTTTCCCACGAGCGCCTTGGCCACACATTCGCGCAGCAGACACGTCATTATGTGGCAGCCATTACCCGATTTAATATCTTCGATGCGAGCAGTGACCAAGTCGTATCTAATGGAGGACCAAAAGTTCCATCGCGATCGACGCGGATTGGCGGCAAAAATAAAATATACATGTGTACATGTGAAAAACATGAACGCGCCGGTTGACCATAAATCGTATTTGTAATAGGTTGAATAGGCCACTCAACATGGATAGCTGTGTGGCACTGGGGCTCGGGGTGGGGTGGGGGGTTCATAAACCTTTCTAAATTGCCTGAATTCAAGGAGGAGATCATGCGCGCCAAAATTCCCTTTTTTGTTGTATTCGTGTGCTTTCATTTCGGAACCGTACGCGCACAGCAGACGTTGCAGCCAGTAGAAGTAAGAGCATATACGCTGGATGGATCGACGGCGATTATTCCGCAATTTATGACCGGAAGTTTTGAACTTCAAAGTTGCGGCCTTCCAGGAGTAAACTGTCCAGAACAGAGTTCAGTCGACTCAACTTACTTGGTGAACATGACAAAGGATCAGGTCTGTTCAAAGTTGCGCAAGAGTCAGCCGGACAATTGCACCATGAAAAATTTTCCAAATGCGCCGGGATTACCGAATGCCTTGGGCATTCACTGGTCAGGAAATGGTTGTGGTGCTGATGCGCTCAGCACCGCTGAAGCAACCCTATTTCTCGAGACTTTTGGCAACAAATTTTCCGGGGACCTTAACAAGCCTGTCGCGGGAAATCCCGCAATTGACTTTACTGCCTCATGCAATCGTCACGACGCCTGCTACACCTCTCCAAATCGTCGCGGATTATGCGACGCCCTCCTTGGAATGGATTTGAATAAGGTGTGCACACTCGTAACCAGCGACGATGAAGAAGTCTGCGACTCATTCGCTGGGGAATATGAGGACGGCGTCGCAAAAAAAGGCCTTCCTGCGTACAATTCAGACCAGACTCAGTTGCATTGTTCGGAGTGGGGAAATGCAATGAAACAAAACGGGTGTTAGACATGAAAAAGACGCTATCATCCAAAAGTATACGACTCGTGATTACAGCAGGCCTCCTCGGAGGGCTGCTATCGCTACTGTATTTCCGAATCGAGCACACGAAAGCTAGCCATGAGTCCCAGCAAATGGAAGCGAGCGTAGGAGATCTAAATGATGGCAGTAATCCAAGCGCTATTCGCATGTCCAAAAACCATATTCCACGTGACAGCAAAAGCCGGGAGTTGATCGCGACTTTAGGCAATCGATCCAGTCAGAATACGGCTTCGGTGCCGCCGAAGTATCGTTTCGCTGGAATCAGCGAAGTTAAGACCGCTAAAAATTTTTCGGATTGGTTGATGCTTTTCCCGCCGAACGATCGCGCGCTAATAAAATCGTTCGCCGACCGGTACCCCGGTGCCTACAAGATCTCGTCACCAAAAGAGATTGCATGGATGGCGCGCCGGGGTTACCCATTGCCTGAAGACCTGATAGCCGCACATGCGATGAGCGATGCGGACCTGCGTGGATTGGCTGACCAAGGTAACGAAAAGGCAGGATTCCTGCTTTACGATCGAATATTGAGCCGAGTGAAAGGACCATTAGATAAAATTGACAACAGCACTCCTGAAGGAGCACGCGCAGATGAGGCGATGGCAAAAGAAGTGGTACTCCTGTCAAAATCCAAGAGCCCCTTCAAAGGTTACGTCGAAGCAGCAAACGCTTTGAGATTGTCTGACGATGCTCAAGCGCGCGTGGGATTAATATCGGGATTGATACGTGCCGCAAGTTTGGGGGACAGCAGAGCGGCGGATGTCTTGGAGGGTTATGTGACCGATGGGATCATCAGCGATCAAGATTTTGCAGTTGCGGCAAAAATCTTTGTGGACGCGTCAGTTGATCGCAGGAATATTCTTCGCCATGATTGTAATGCTGACAATTCATATAGTCCTATCCCGTTGAAGAAGTAGATCCAGGCGACACAATGCCACCGGGCTTTCCAGCGTAGGGGCAGAAACGGGGTCAGAGTCAGTTTCCTCGTACACTTGTTTGCCGTCGATCCGATTTGGGCTGGCTTGGATCTTACCCGGACCCGGTTTCTTCCTCTCCGCCTTTTCACGCGCATCGTCAAAGCTCGCAGTAATTGTCGGCTATATAGGCGAGCGTGGCGTTCGCTTGCGGCAACTGGTTTTCCGGAACAATGGCCTCAAGCGTTCGTCGATGACGCGCAACCGCAGCTTGTTCGGCTTGTTGCCGGTCGGCCGGCATTTGGCCGCGAGCGACATTCGCCAGGTCGATCAGGAGATTCCCGTATATGTACCTCTTGATCGGATCGGTGCTGAAGCTGGCAAGCAAATTCAACTCGATTGACTGGCAACGTCCAGAGGCGATTTGGTTTTCGAGCAGGTCCATCGCTCGCGAGCGCAGCGCCTGTTGATCTTCCAGTGGCAAGTCAGGATTGCGCATTTCCGCCAGCAGTCCCAAGGCGAGGGATACGCCTGCGCGCTCATCCCCGTCATCCGCGGCCTTCTCCAACCATTTCTTCCAGTGCTTCAGCTCCTGCTTCGGGATCTTCGCGCAAGAGTCGCGGAATGTAATCTCATCGGTTGCGGCGCGGAGCGCGATTTCGCTCGGAGATTCTCCGCCATTCACGACTTTGGGTGCTCCGTGGGTAATCCCCCCACGAAATAGGTGAGGTCAGAAGTGGAATTTTCTCGTAATGAATCGCTCCGGAAATCCCGGAGACTCGTTGGTTTGAGTCACGCCGCCATGGCGTGCTCTTGCGGTTGCTGATAGTACGCATCTTCGGCTTCTGCAGGCGGAATATTCCCGATTGGCTTCAGCAGGCGCCGATGATTGAACCAGTCTACCCATTCCAACGTGGCCATTTCCACGGCATCCATGTTCTTCCATGAACGCCGATAGATCAGCTCGGCTTTGTACAGGCCGTTGATCGTTTCGGCCAGCGCGTTGTCGTAGGAATCGCCAACGCTGCCCACTGACGGCTCGATGCCGGCTTGAGCCAATCGTTCGGTGTAGCGGATCGACACGTATTGAACACCCCGATCCGAATGATGGATCAGTGCATCCTTGCCCACGGGGCGGCGCTCGTGCAGCGCTTGTTCCAATGCATCCAGTACGAAATCTGTGCGGGCCGAGCGCGATACCTTCCAACCGACAATGCGACGCGCGAACACATCGATCACGAAGGCCACGTAGACGAAGCCCTGCCAGGTGGACACGTAAGTAAAGTCAGATACCCACAGCGCGTTTGGACGATCAGCGCGGAACTGCCGGTTCACATGGTCTCGCGGACACGGCATGGCCTTGTCGCTGATCGTGGTCTTGACCGGCTTGCCACGTATCACACCGGTCAAACCCATGCGGCGCATCAGCCGCTCTACTGTGCAACGCGCCACGGCAATGTTTTCGCGCTTGAGCTGATGCCACATCTTCCGAGCACCATAGGCTTGAAAGTTCTCGTCCCAGACGCGCTGGATCTGTGGCTGCAAGGCCACATCACGCTGCACTCGCAAAGGTGCCTTGGCTGGATCGATCCGGCGTGCCAACTGCTCGTAGTAGCTTGACGGAGCGATCGGCAAAACTCTGCAGATCGGCTCGACTCCGTACGTGTCGCGGTGTTCGTCGATGAACGCCGTCATGGTTTGAACCGGCGGTCGAGCTCCGCCTGGGCAAAATATGCCGACGCCTTGCGCAGAATCTCGTTGGCTTGGCGCAACTCGCGGTTCTCGCGTTCGAGTGCCTTCATCCGCTCGCGATCCGACGTGGTCAGACCGTCACGAAGACCACGATCACGTTCGGCTTGGCGCACCCAATTGCACAGCGTTTGTGATGTGCAGCCAATCTTGGCGGCAATCGATCCGATCGCCGCCCACTGCGAGGTATGATCGCCTTGGTGTTCCAGAACCAACCGTACCGCGCGTTCTCTGACTTCCGGTGAATACTTCTTTGATGTTTTCATTGCTCCATCCTCTCAAAGGTTGGAGCCTCCGGGAAAGTCGGGGCGATTCATGATCGGCAAGCCGGCCAGGTTAGGGAAAGCGGCAGGATGAACCCGCACCCGGCGGGGAAGCAATTGGAATGATGGGTGGCGGGCATATGGCAAAAGAAGGGGCCGCTTGAAGCGGCCCTCCCGGGTGAAAATCAATCAGCTTTTGCTGGTTGTTATGAACGGCAGGATGTTGGCAGATAGACAGGTTTTATGTTGGTGTATTTCGGAGAACAGGCCCAGGTAATGCTGCCCGCATGCGTCGTGGGGGATAACGCCAGGATGCCACCAGAGATCGCCGCATTGGCCTTATTGCCATATACCGCGAGGATGAAGCCGCCGGAAGCGATGCCGCTAAAGGTGCCGACTCCGGCAACATAGTTGCCGGTGATGCTCAGAGGGGAGGCCAAGCCTGCAGACGCATTGCTGGGTGGGAAACGACCCGTGTTGGTGTAGAACTCGGCAACGGCGGTCTTTATACCATCCAACAGTACCATGCCCTCGGAAACCTGCGAGCGGATCAGGTAGTTCTGGTAAGCCGGCAGCGCGATGGCCGCCAGAATGGCGATGATCGCGACCACGATCATCAATTCGATAAGCGTAAATCCTGAAGTCTTCTTCATATGATATTTGCCCCCTGTGAGCACGTGTAACGGGTCCTTCGCTGAGGCCCGTCAGAGCGATGTGCTTGCACACATTGGGCCAGGCTAATATATGATCATGTGCATACGGCAGAAATTACTGTTTCACGACCCCTGCACAAGGCTCGACCGATCCGCGGAATTCTTCCAACGCGACAAACAATGGCAGCTTTTGACCGCTGCCGAACCAATCCGCACCGGTCCGAACAGGATGTCGTAGCGGGGATCCCTCATGCCGCGGGCGTTGCGACCGGCCCGGGCTTGCGGTGGCGCATGATCGCGTACAGCGGCAGGCCGGCGGCGATCAACACCAGCCCCAACAGGAATGGTTCGTGACCCATGCCGACGAATGCAAAGATGACATACAGCACACCGAGCATGCCCATCACCAGCACTTTGCCGGCTACGGCACCGCGCCGCCAAAGCGGCGCCAGAGCCAGCGAGCAGCACAGATACAAGGGCAGGTTGGCCGCCGTGACGACGCGGGTAATGAACGTGAATTCGTCCACCAGCGATCTGCTGTAGCTCATCCAGACCATGACCGAGGCCAACGCGCCGGTTCCGATCAGGGCGATTGCCGGCGCGGCGTAACGGTTGGTGCGACCCAACACGCCAGGCAGCACGCCGTTGAGCGCCATGGTACGGGTGACTTCTCCGACCAGCAGGGTCCAGCCGTTGAGTGCGCCCAGGCCGCTGACCATCACGAACAGCGACAGCCAGCGTCCGCTGCCGGCATGGCCAAAGCGTTCCATCAACAGGGCGAATGGTGCGCTGGCGTCAGCCAGCTCATGCTGTGGAATAAGCAAAAGCGGTACGGCCGAAACAATGACGTAGATCACTGCAACAAGGACGGTACCGGCGAGGGTGGCGCGTGGAATCGTGTGTCCGGGGTTTTCCACCCGCGATGCGGGCACGCTCGCGGACTCGATGCCCAGCATGGCGAATAGAGCGATCGTGGATGCCGCCATCACGCCGGAAAGGGTCAGCGGCGTCGTCGGCGGGTGCGTCACGTAGCTGGCCGGTGCGGTAAACAGCAACCAGGCGCCGAGTCCGGCGATAGCTACCATCGGCACCAGCTTGAGGACGGTAGTGACGATTTGCACGCTG
Source organism: uncultured Pseudomonadota bacterium (assembly GCA_963779795.1). Lineage (GTDB taxonomy): Bacteria > Pseudomonadota > Gammaproteobacteria > Xanthomonadales > Rhodanobacteraceae > Rudaea. The sequence continues at coordinate 395,306 of CAVZZK010000001.1, forward strand.
CCGCCGGAACGCACGCCAAAAAGATTGATCGCGACGAAGGACCACAACAGCAGCAGGGCGAACAGCGCTGGTTGCAAAGACGCCAGGCCGGGCACGACCACGGTGATGTAGCCGACAACCCCCGTGGCCAGCGCCGCGTTGGTCAGCCAAAGCGACACCCAGTAGGCCCATAGTGCCAGGTAGGCGATCAGGTCGCCGAGCGTCTCCCGGATGTAGCCATAGGGACCGTCGGCCCCTGGCAGGGTGCGGGCGAGGCTGGCAAACACCCCGGCCAGCGTGAGGCAACCGAGCGCGGTTATCACCCAGCCCAGCAGGGCATTGAAACCATAAGGCGCCAGCGAGGCGGGTAGAACGAAAATGCCCATGCCGATGACATTCCCTACCACCAGCGCGGTGCACGTCCAGAAGCCGATCTTCTTGCCCGGGTTCATTGTGGGGTTTTTATTCGGATCAGTTCAGGTCGACCGGTTGGCCAGCCTTGATCACGCCGCGCACCTGGCGCAGGCAGTCGATGCGACTGATCGGATCGCAAGCCACGGCAACCAGGTCGGCGGCTTTCCCCGGGGTGACCGATCCCAGTTCCGACTCCTTGCCGAGCAGCCGCGCGGCGTCGATGGTGGCAGAGCGGATCGCCCGCAGCGACGTCATCCCGTAACGTACCATGTAGGCGAACTGGCGCGCGTTCTGGCCGTGCGGATAGACGCCCGCATCGGTGCCGAATGCCATGTGCACGCCCGCCTTCACCGCCTTGCGGAAACCCTCGCGCTGGGCCTCGGTGGTTTCCTCGTTTTTGCGCATGATCTCCTTGCCCCAACCGTCGCGGCGGCCCACTTGTTCGATGTAGTCGCCGTCGTAGATGTCGGCTACCAGCCAGGTGCCATGCTTCACCATCAACGCGATGCCCTCGTCGTCGATCAGCGAGCCGTGTTCGATCGAGCGCACACCGGCACGAATTGCACGCTTGATGCCCTCGGCGCCGTGCGCGTGCGCGGCAACGAACTTGCCGCGCTTGGCCGCTTCTACCACCGCGGCATGAATTTCCGCTTCGCTGTACTCGGGCTTGCCGGGTTCGGTGCCGGCGGTGAGCACGGCGCCGGTGGCAATCACCTTGATCAGGTCGGCGCCGTGGTCGAGGATGAGATCGACGTGCCTGCGTACGTCGTCGACACCCTTGGATTCGCCACGTCGGAATTCCATCGGCACCACCGTGCCCGGCGGCACGTCGGTGATCTCGCCGCCGCCGCCGGGTACGGTAATGTAGGCGCCGGCGACGAACATGCGCGGGCCAGGGATCAGGCCATCGTTGATGGCATTGCGCAGTTCGATGTCTGCAAAGCCGCGGTACACGCCGACGTCGCGTACGGTGGTGAACCCCGCCTGCAGGGTCTTGCGCGCATTCATCGCGCCGATGAATGCCTGTCGCGCTGGGCTGGTGTGCAGCGGCGCGGCGGCATCGGCGGTCTCGGCTTCTTCGGAGATGTGTGTGTGCATGTCCATCAAGCCCGGCATCACCGTGAAGGCGGACCAGTCGATGGCGTGTGCGCTGCCGGCCCGCCTGGTCGACCACGGCTGCACGCTCACGAAGCGGCCGTTCTCGATCGCGACCATCTGGTCGGTGAGCATCTTGCCGCTGATCACGTCAAGCAGGCGTCCGGCATGCACCACGGTTCGTTTGGCGGCGAACGCGGATGCGCAGCTCAGCGCGAGCGCCGCGAACAGGACGGATAACGGCTTGGCCATTGGGAGTCTCCCGGATCGGTTGCGTCGGCGTTGGGTGAATGGCGTTTTCATGCCGGGCGGCACACTCGGGGACCGGGCCACCAATGCCGGCAAGAACAATGTCTGCGTGGTCCGGCGGATCACCGGCCTTCCCGGTGTTTGAGCATCGCGGGAGTGCGGCCGACGGCCAGCGCGCGATAGGCATCGCGCGCCTGTGCCAGGTAATCCAGCGTGATACGGCGCTCGACGGGCGTGTTGTAGTCATCGCGCGCCGTGGCTGCCTCGATGGTGCGTTGCACCCACTTGGCGAACCATGCCGCGTCCTTGCGTGCGCTAGGCGCCCACACGTGCTCGCCAAGCCACACCGGGTTGGTAGTGGCGTACGGATACAGGTCGAGCACTTCCGGATCGGCACCGCCGTTCCAGGCGCGCAGCAGCACCCAGCCGCCGGCGAGGTCGATGCTGCCCTCGGCATCGAGGAGGCGGCGGCGGTCGCCGGTTAGGGCGAATGCCTTCACCACCTTGCCGTTTTGGACCAGTTCCAGATGGTCAACGGCGACTGGCGAGCGCAACGCTACCCGGTAGCGGTGGCGGCCACGCGCCAGCGTGTCGCCGGGACGTGCGCCGTCGAGCATGAAGCCCAACAGTGGTCCGTTGCTGGCGAAGCCGTGGCCGGCCTTGAGCGCCGCCATCGCCGCTTCGCTGTTCAGCCGTCCGCCGGTATCCAGGAACACGCGGTTCAGGCCCACCGGGCCGCGCAGCGAGGCGTAGTTGGCCATGGCGTCGGTGCCTGCACCGGTGGGCAAGTGGAAGCCGAGATTCAACAGCCGGTACCACACGGTGGCGGTGGCCTTGTGATCGGAGAAGCCCATCACCTCGATGTAGTCCACCTTGCCGTGGATCACGTCCGCAGGCAGCTCGTCGCTGAGTACGGGATCATGGTCGGGATCGGGCAGCACGTCGAACGGATGCACGTAGCCGACGAGCCCGCCCTGCGCGTGTGCTAGATCGGCGATCGCGCCGTTGGTCGGGTACGGGCTGGCCATCGCCGTGTGCCGGTACGAGGAAAAGTCCGCGGTGATGAAGTGGTCGGTGAGGTGGAGCAGTCCCAGGTGGCCCCAGAAACTGGTGTGGTACTCCTGCCCGTGCAGGACCAGGGTGTGCGCGGTGCTGGCCGGATCGGCGTCCGTGCGGAAGACCGCGATGTCAGGCACGCGCTCTTCCTTGTTCACTACCAGGTTGTAGGCGAGGTCCAGATCCTCCGCGCGTGCCTGCCTGGCGAGGTTGGCGGGCGTGTTGAGGTAATGGCCGCCGTAGTTCATGTGGATGTGCAGGTCGGCGCTGATGAAGCGGCCGTACTGCGGCGGCAGCCGCTCCGGAACCAGGGTAGCGAGCAACGCCGTGCGTTCGCGCGCTGCCAGCGTCACCGTGCGTCGCCACGGCGTGTATTCAAAACCGTGTTGCACCCACACCTGCGCCGGGCCGGCCGGGACCTCCATCTCGCACGGTGGCGCACAGCGGAAGTAGTGCGTCTCGCTCGGCTGCAGTGCCCGGTCGTAGCTGTCGTCGGCACTCATCCAGGCGTCATCGGGCGCGTAGGCGCGGCCGTCGGAGGCCAGCACCGCCACCCGGGCCGGGGTGCGCACGCCGTGCTCGTCGCGGATATCGATCCGTAGCCGTGCGCGTGCCAGGTCGTAATGGCGATGCGCGGCGTGCACGTTTTGCGTCGCGCCGCCCAGCACCTGGACCACGCGCAGCGCCGTGTTGCCGTCGCGGTTGTCAATGTAGGCGATGCGGGTGCCGTCCGGGGACCAGCGCGGGTTGCGGCGGTCGAAATTGCCGAAGGTGAGCGGTAGCGGCGGCGCGCCGGTGACGGTCGTTAGCCACAGCTGCTGGCGCTGGCGGCCGTGGTAGCTGGCGTAGACGATGCGCTTGCCGTCCGGCGCCGGCTCCGGACGCGCGCTCCAGCTGGTTTCCTCGCTGAGGATGCGGTGGCGCTGCGCCGGGTGATCCACGTTGACCGCCCAGATGTCGCCGGTGCCCCAGCCGATCTCCGGGTTGCTGACGTAGTAGAGCGTCTTGCCGTCGGGCGACCAAGCCGGATTGATGGCGTGGTCGAAGGGCGAGTAGTAGTAACGATCGAGCTTACTCCTGCGTTCTCCGAGCAGCATGTGCGCCTGCCGCAGGCCGGCGACACTGATCTGCGCGATGAACAGGTTGAAGTGCCCGCTGCCCCGGGTGGAGACCCAGGCGATGCGACGACCATCCGGCGATAGCCGAGGCTCGACGTTGACGGCGCCGCTGCGGGTGAGCTGCTGCTCGGCGCCCCGGGCCAGATCCAGCCGCCACAGCTCGATGGAATTGCCGTTGTAGCGTGCGAAAACCACGCTGCGGCCATCATGGGCGACGTCGGGCTGGTAGTCGTAGCCTCGCGCGGCGTGGGTCAGTTCGGTGGCGTCGCCGCTGGCGATGCGCTGGCGCCACAACGAACCGCCCATGCTGTATACCAGCGTGCGGCTGTCGGGCAGGAAACTGGCGGAGGACGGGCCGGTGGTGAGCTGCGGCAGGTACAGCTCGCGCCAGTAGTAGCTGTGCGGCAGGTCCACCTGCTTCAGCACTGGCTCGCGCGCAGCCTGTGCGGGCGCCGCAGTAATCATCATGGCCAGCAGTGCGGTAAAGACCGGTAGGGCGTTCGCGAGGCGCTGCATGCTCAGACTCCGGCGATGGCCTGGCCGAGGCTCGTGCGAAGCAGTGTCACGGCTTCGTCGATTTCGGCATTGCTGACGCTCAACGGTGGCATGAAGCGCACCGTGCTGGTGCCGCAGGAGAGCAGCAGCAGGCCGTTGTGGAAGGCGTGCCTGATCACTGCTTCGCACAGCGCCGTGGCCGGCGTCTTGCTGGCGTCGTTCGCCACCAGCTCCATCCCGATCATCAGGCCGCGACCACGAACCTCACCGATGCAGGGATAGTCGGCAGCCAGTTCATGCAGGCGTGCGATGAAGTGCTCGCCAGTCTTCGCCGCGTTGTCGGCGTAGCCGCCGGCGACCAGGTCGAGCGTCGCGTTGGCGGCGGCACAGGCGATCGGGTTGCCGCCGTAGGTGTTGCCGTGGGCGCCGCGCTTCCACTGCGACATGACGGATTTCTTCGCCACCACCGCACCGATCGGCAGGCCCGAACCCAGCCCCTTGGCCGAGGTCACGATGTCCGGGGCCACGCCCCAGTGTTCGCACGCGAACATCTTGCCGGTTCGGCCGACGCCGGACTGCACCTCGTCGAAGATCAGCAGGATCCCGTGCTCGTCGCACAGCGCGCGCAGTCCGGCCAGGAAGCCATCCGGCGGCACGATGTAGCCGCCTTCACCCTGAATCGGCTCGACCAGGATGGCCGCCACGTCGGAGGGCGGCACGCTGCGCTCGAACAGCATGCCGATATAGTCGAGTACTGCCTTGCCCTGGTCGGCACCGGCGAACAGCGGCCGATACGGATCGGGGTATGGTACGTGGGTGACACCCGGCATGGTCGGCGAGAACCCGAGCTGCTGGGTGTACTTGCTCGAGGTGAATGACAGCGAGCCCATGGTGCGGCCGTGGAAGCCCCCGAGGAAGCCGATATAGCGCGGCCGGCGGGTAACGTAGCGGGCCAGCTTCAGTGCACCTTCCACGGCTTCGGTGCCGGACTGGCAGAGGAAGCTCATCACTTCCTCGCCCCTGAGTGTATGCATTGGCGCGTGCCTGGCCAGGCGCTCGCCCAAACCAGTCATCTGTTCGTGCCAGAAATCGCTGGAGATGTGCAGGAACTTCTCCGCCGCTTCCTGCACCGCTTTCACGACTTGCGGATGCGCGTGGCCGGTGGCGCACACGGCGATGCCGGCGGCGAAGTCGAGGAAGCGGTTGCCGTCGACGTCCCACACCTGGGTTCCGCGACCGTGCGACATGACGAACGGATAGTCGCGTGGATACGAAGGCGAGATTACCTTGGCGTCGCGGTTGATGATCGCTTGCGCTTTGGGGCCGGGGAGGGTGGTCTTGATGTGTTTGTTCACGGCGAAACCTTGATGTCAGACAGGGACGTGCACGGGGCGCGCGTGCGCCTCGAGGGTGCGCAGGTTGAGTGCGCGCAGGGTATCCAGCTCGTGCGCGCTCGGAAGGGCAATGGTGTCGATGTGATCGGCGATCTTTAGCGGCCAGCCGACGGTGGCGCGCGCCTCCTCGACGTCGACGCCATCGAACAGTGCCACCAGTTGCAGTTCGTCGCTCTCGGGGTGCGGCGCGAGCATGCCGAAGTCGGTAATCACCGCGCGCGGGCCGCCGCCGGGTGCGCCGGCGCGCGCGCGCGCGCCATGGCCGTCGAGGTAACCGGCGCTGCTGCAAAAATCGAGCGCTTCGACGAAGCTGCGCCTGGATGCGCGCAGCATGACGAACACCTGCTTCGCATGTAGTGCGATCTCCTGTGCGCCGCCGGCGCCGGGCAGGCGTGTGGAGGGCGTCTCGTAGTCACCGATCACGGTGCTGTTGAGGTTGCCGAAGCGATCGATCTGTGCGGCGCCGAGGAAGCCCACGTCGACGCGTCCGGCCTGCAGGTAGAAACTGAAAATTTCAGGCAGCGGGACGACGCAGGCGGCGGTTTCCGCCAGCTCGCCATCGCCGATGGAAAGTGGCAGGACATGCGGGCGCGTGCCAATGGTGCCGGATTCATAGATCAGTACGATGTCCGGTGCGTGCGTAAGTCGCGCCAGATTACAGGCGGCGCTGGGCAGGCCGATGCCGACGAAGCAGACGTTGTCGTTCCGCAGCAGACGCGCTGCCGCCACCGTCATGCACTCGTCGCGGTTGCAGGCGCTCATGCCGCCTTCTCTCCTCGCAGCGAGGCAAGGAATGCGTGGTGATCGGCGGTACCCAGCACGTGTTCGTTCATCCATGCCAGGAAGGATTCGCGATCGCGGGCGATCGCGTCCCACGACTGATAGAAGGCGTTGTCGCGCGCGTAATGCCCGTGCGCGTAGGAGGGATACGCGCCACCTCGGCAGGCGACGACTGCATCAACTGTCCAGTGCGGCAGAACAATGGTGTTCATCGCCGGCGGCAGCGCGTCGACGATTTCCTCGACAGTGACGATAAGCGTCCTGGCTGCCAGCGCGGCCTCGCGCGTGGCGCCGACGATACCGCTGATGGCAACGTTGCCGCGACGATCGGCGCGCTGTGCGTGCAGGATCGTCACGTCCGGATTGAGTGCGGGCACGGCCGCCAGGAGCTCGCCGGTGAACGGGCAGGCAACGCGACGAATATTGCGGTTGTGCGCGGGCAGGTCAGTGCCGACGTAGCCGCGCAACACGCCGAACGGCAAGCGCGCCGCCCCGGCAGTGAACGCGGCAGCCATGCCGGCGTGGCTATGCTCGTCGAGTTCCAGCGCGTGGGGCCAGCCTTGCTCGACGGCGTCGCGCAGTCGATGCAGAGAGCCCACACCCGGATTACCGCCCCAGGAGAAGGTCAGCTTTCGCGCGCAGCCCATGCCGATCATCTGGTCGTAGATCAGGTCCGGTGTCATCCGGATCAGGTGCAGCTCGCGCTTGCGCTGGCGGATGATCTCGTGGCCTGCGGCAAACGGGATCAGGTGGGTGAAGCCTTCCAAGGCGACGCTGGCGCCGTCATCGACGAATCGTTCGACGGCATCTGCGAGTGATATATCGACCATCGCGGCGATTCTCATTCGACGACCGTGCGTGACTGCTCGCGCATGTACTGGGCCAGGTAGTAGAACGAGGCGATCGCCTTGCCGGTGGAACCTGAGCACTTCCAGCCTCCGAACGGCTGATAGCCGGGCCAGGCGCCGGTAGTGGCGCCGAGCGCACGGTTGGCGTAGGTGACGCCGGCCTCGATGTGTTCATGGAACCAGGGGACCTCCGCGTCGCTGCCGTAGAAGCCGGCGGTGAGACCCATGTCGGTATCGTTGGCCAGGCGCATCGCCTCGTCGCAATCAACGAAGCGATGCAGCGTCAGCACCGGCAGGAACATTTCCTGTTGCCATAGCGGGTGCGACAGCGGTACCTCGGCCAGCAGCGGTTGCACGTAGTAGCCACCGGCCAAACCGGGATCGCCGCCGCTGTCCTTGCCAATGCGTTCGCCCCCGGCCATGAGCGTTGCTCCGCCGGCGCGCAGTTGCTCGGCGTAACGCCGGTAACTTTCGTAGGCCGTTTCGTTGATGACCGGGCCGAGCCAGTTTTTGCGCCCACGCGGATCGCCGATACGAATCGCACCCATCAAAGCCTGCATCCGTCCTATCAGCGCGTCGGCGACCGAGGCATGTACGTACAGGCGCGACAGGGCGGAGCACTTCTGGCCGCCCATGCCATAAGCCGATCGGACGATCCCGGCCGCGGCCTCGTCGAGGTCGGCGTTCGCGCTGACGATGCACGGGTTCTTTCCGCCCATCTCGGCGATGCACGGGCGTGGCCAGCTACCGCCGATCATTTGTTGCATGAGCTGGCGACCGACCGCGACCGAGCCGGTAAAGGTGATGCCGGCGGTCAGCGAATGCTTCGCCAGTGCTTCGCCGGCCTCGCGACCGCTGCCGGAAACGTAATTGAACACTCCCGCGGGCAGTCCGGCGTCGCGGATGCAGTCAGCCAGCAGGCGGCCGGACCAGGGCGTGTCAGTGGCGCCCTTGATGACCACCGTGTTGCCGGCCGCCAGTGCCGCGGCCGCAGGACCGCCCGCCAGGGCCAGCGGGAAGTTGAACGGCGCGATCACGACCCACGCGCCGTATGCGCGCATTACGCTCGCGTTGTGCGAGACAACGCCTTCGATCGGATCGTCGGGCAACACATGCGCGTAGCCTTCATGGCGCTCGATGTCGTCAGCGTAGTGGCGAAAGAAGTCCACCGTCTCCTGCGCTTCGCCAAGCGCCTCCATGCGGTTCTTGCCCACCTCCAGAACCATTGCCGCGGCGATTTCGTAAACCCGCTCCTCCAAAATGTCGGCAGTGCGCCGCAGCAGGCGGGCGCGCTCCGCCACCGGCGTGGCTCTCCAGGCGGAGAAGGCGGACTGCGCAGCCTGCATGGCGACGTCGACTTCGCCGGCTCCGGCCAGCGGGAAGTCGCCGAGCTTCAAGCTGCGGTCGATCGGGCTGCGCAGTTCGACGTGGCGCGCCGCGGCGCGGTCCTCGCCATCGATGAACAGGCCGTGGCGCGCACCCAGCGAAGCCTCCACGCGTGCCAACCCCGATTCGAACCGCTCGTGCATGGCATCCGGCGGGTTGTACATCGTGGCGTAGGTGAGGCGGAAGCTCATTGGACGTTCCTCAGTTACCGGCGGGGAAGTGGCGCGAAAGCAGGCGATCGAGCAGGGACAGCGCGTCGGAGAGGTCCTGCTCGTCGATCACCAGCGGCGGCGCCAGAATGATCAGGTTACCGCGGCAGGCGAACGACACGCCTTCGGCCATCGCCGCGTCGATGAGTGCCGCCAGTGCCGGCGCCGTCTTCGGCCAGGGCGCGAGCGGCTTGCGGCTAGCGCGGTCCGCGACCAGTTCGATCACGGCAAACAGGCCGCGGTCGCCGCGCACATCACCGACAACGGTGTGCCGGGCCGCCAGTGCCTGTAGTTCGGCGAACATTTGCCGACCCAGCATTCGCGAGCGGGCGATCAGGTCCTCGTCGTCGTAGGCACGAACGGCCGCGACTCCGGCGGCGCAGGACAGTGGATGGCCGCAATAGGTAAGGCCGGTGTAGAGCATCTTGTCCTGCAATTGCTCGGCCACGGTTGCGGACAGCACCACGGCTCCCAGCGGCAGGTGCGCTCCGGTGAGGCCCTTGGCCAAGGTCATCATGTCCGGTCGTGCCTCCTCGCCGTGGCACTGCCAGGCGAACCATTCGCCGCAGCGACCAAATCCGCTCATTACTTCGTCGGCGATGAGGTAGACGGCGCGCTCGCGGGTGAGCTGGCGCAGGCCGGGCCAGTAGCTGCCCGGAGCGACGATGCCGTTGGTGCCGGCGTCCGGCTCCATCAGAACAGCGGCAATGCCGTCAGGGCCGCTGGCGTCTATGGCGTCGGCCACTGCGGCGACGCCGAGCTTGACGCATGTTTCCTCATCGCTGCTTCCAAACGGGCAGCGATAGGCGTAAGGCGGTGGAACGTGGATCACGCCGAACGCTTCGTGATCGATCTGGTCGCTGGTGCGTGCGTCGCCGGACAGGGCCATGGCCGCGAAGGTGGCCCCGTGGTAAGACCGGTCGCGGGTAATGATTCGCCCGCGCGGTTTGGCGCCTGCCTGGCGCGCGAACTTGACCGCATTCTCGTTGGCATCGGCGCCGGCCAGGGTAAAGAACACGCGCCCGCCCTCGAATCCGGATTTTTCCAGCAACAATTCGGCCAGCGCGGCACGCGGCTCGGCGCCCCAGGCGGAGGTGACGAAGCAAAGGCGCTCGGCCTGGGCGCGGATGGCGGCGATCACGGCCGGATGCTGGTGGCCGAGGTTGCTGCATTCGGCCAGGCTGCTCATGTCGAGTATGCGACGGCCATCCTCCAGTTCGAGGTAGGCGCCATGGCCGGTGACAACCGTCGGAGAGCACCACTGCGACGGTATACACCAGCTGTGCAGGACACTGTCGCTCTCGTTTGCCACTGTGAACCCTTTTGTGCGAAGTGTTCGCTATACGAACAAAGATTCGTCTTGCGAACTCATTGGAATCCATCTAACCTCGTCCTGTCAATCGCCATCGATCAGCACGCATGGATTCCACTTCCTATGCAAGCAGTCCCGACTTCGTGCAGTCCCTGGCGCGCGGTCTTCAGGTACTTCGTGCGTTCGATCGCGATCATCCCAGCCATACCTTGTCGCAGGTGGCCGAACGCACCGGGCTGTCGCGTGCCGTCGTGCGTCGCTTGCTGTTGACGCTGCAGAGCCTCGGCTACGTCGGCAGCAGCGGCCGCATCTTCTTCCTCACCCCACGCGTGCTCGAACTGGGATACAGCTACCTGACATCGCTCGATCTGACCGAACTTGCCCAGCAGATGCTGGAGCAATTGTCGCAGCGCATCGGCGAGTCCTGTTCGATGGCAGTGCTCGACGGCAACGACATCGTTTACGTGCTGCGCGTTCCGGTGCGCCGGGTGATGCGCGTGGCGCTCGGCGTCGGCGCCCGGCTGCCTGCCTTCGCCGCGTCGATGGGGCGCGTGATGCTTGCCGACATGCCCGACGCGGAGTTGGTCGCATGGCTCGACCAGCAGACGTTCCGCGCCTACACGCCGAAGACGGTTCGCACGGCCAGTGCGCTGAAGGCCGAGTTGCGACGCGTGCGCAAACAGGGCTACGCGCTGGTTAACGGCGAGCTTGATCCGGGCTTGTGCTCGATCGCGGTACCAATCCGTACCAGCGACGGCCGTACGGTGGCCGCGCTCAACGTCGGCATGCCCTACAGCAACGATGCGCCCAAGCGCGCCGTCGCTGGGATTCTTCCGGCATTGCTCGAGGCACAGGGCGCAATCGAGCAGGCTCTCAGGCGTGGCAGCTGGCTGCCGCACATGGCGATGAAGGCCACCCATGAATGACGCATATCTGGTCGATGCGACGCGAACCCCGTTTGGCCGCTACGGGGGTGCGCTTGCGAGCGTGCGCGCCGACGACCTGGCGGCGGCGCCGATCAGCGCGTTGATGGCGCGGAACCGTAGCCTGGATTGGGAGGCGCTGGATGAAGTGATCCTGGGCTGCGCCAACCAGTCCGGCGAGGACAACCGCAATGTGGCGCGCATGGCAGTCCTGCTCAGCGGACTGGCGGAGAGCGTCCCCGCGGTTACCGTGAATCGGCTTTGCGCCTCCGGGCTGGAAGCGGTGGGACAGGCCGCACGGGCGATCGCTTGCGGCGAGGCCGACCTCATTGTCGCCGGCGGTGTCGAAAGCATGACTCGCGCGCCTTACGCCATGGCAAAGACCGGCAGCGCGTTCGGTCGCGACCAGCGACTGGAGGACACGACTTTGGGCTGGCGATTCGTCAACCCGCGCATGCGTGCGAGTTTCGGTGTGGACTCGATGACGCAGACCGCGGAAAACGTCGCTCGCGAGCACGGCATCGATCGTGTCGCCCAGGATGCTTATGCGATGCGCAGTCAGCAGCGCACCGCGCATGCACGGCAACAGGGCTGGTTGGCCGAAGAGATTACGGCCGTCGACGCGCCGCAAGGCAGGACAACGCTACGCGTGACCTGCGACGAACACCCGCGTGCAGGCACGAGCGCCGAGCAACTGGCTGCACTCAAGCCGCTGCTCGGCCCGGATACAAGCATCACCGCCGGCAATGCATCCGGCCTAAACGACGGCGCCGTCGCACTCCTGCTGGCCTCGGACGCCGCACTGAAGCGGCATGGACTGGTGCCGCTGGCGCGAATTGTCGGCATGGCTGCGGCCGGCGTTGCCCCGCGCACCATGGGCATCGGCCCGGTACCGGCAATCCGCAAGCTTCTGGCACGCATCGGGCTGGACCTGTCGGATTTCGACCGTATCGAAATCAACGAGGCCTTCGCGGCTCAGGTACTGGCCTGCGCGCGCGCGTTGGGACTCACTGACGACGCGGAAAATCTCAACGCCAATGGCGGAGCGATCGCACTCGGTCATCCGTTGGGCGCCAGCGGCGCACGACTGGCGATGACAGCGGCGTTTGCCCTGCGCCGGCACCGGCAGCGGCGCGCCCTGGTCAGCCTCTGCGTGGGCGTCGGCCAAGGCCTGGCGCTGGCACTGGAGGCTCCATGAATCGCATGGCCGGGATGTCATCGTCCGAGGTCAACGGCATCGCTTGCGATGCCAACGGTGACCGTTCGCACGGCCACGACGAGCGAATTCTGTTGAAGTCATGTTGCCAGTCGCTGAAATTCAATGATGTCCTGCTGAAGGACTTGTGACGGAGGCGCCCGCACCCATGCCACGACCGCAATGCCACGAACCACACGTGCCCCGCGCTGCAGGCAGCCGGGTCATCCGCATGCCGGGGCCGACATCATGAACGGCGCCTCCGCGCCCACCGGCACGCTGGAGCAGGCGCTGGCGCACGCCGCTCGTTTGCTGGACAGCCAACCGCAGTTGGCCGACGAGCAGGCGACGGAGATTCTCAGGGTGGTCGCGGGGCAGCCGGTGGCACGACTGATCCTGGCCCAGGCGAAGCTGCGGCTGGGTGACGGTCAGGGGGCGCTGCAGATACTCAAGCCGCTGGCGCAGGAGCAGCCTGCCTGGGCACCCGTACACCTGGAGTTGGGCATGGCGCTGGGGCAGGCCGGGCAGGGTGAGGCGGCGATCACAGCGTTGCGCAAGGCTGTATCGATCGCGCCCGCGTTGCCGCAGGCGTGGCGCGCGCTGGGTGATCACCTGATGGGCATGGGCGAACTTGAGGCAGCTGATGACGCGTACGCCAATCACGTGCGCTATTCCAGCAGCGATCCGCGCCTGATGACGGCGGCCACTGCGCTGGTCGAGGGCCGTGTACCCGAGGCCGAGGCATTGTTGCGCGAGCACCTGAAGGCAGCGCCTACCGACGTGGCGGCGATTCGCATGTTCGCCGAGGTGGCCATGCGCGTGGGCCGCATCGAGGATTCGCGCACCCTGCTGGAACGCTGCCTGGAACTGGCGCCCGGCTTCCACGCTGCGCGGCAGAATTACGCGCTGGTGCTGCACCGCTGCAACCTTCCCGAACAGGCGCTGAGTGAGATTGAGCAGCTGCTGGCGGTCGATGCTGCCAACCCCGGCTACCGCAATCTCAGGGCCGTCGTGCTGTGCCGTATCGGTGATTACGAGCCGGCCATTGAAATCTACGCCGAACTGCTCGAGCAGTACCCCGGCAACCCGAGCGTATGGATGAGCTACGGCCATGCGCTGAAGACCGCAGGGCACACTGATCGCGCCGTCAAGGCTTACCGTCAAAGTCTGACGCTACGCCCGTCATACGGCGAAGTCTGGTGGAGCCTGGCCAACCTCAAGACGTTCCGCTTCGGCACGGATGAGCTTGAGCAGATGAAAGAGCAGCTTTCCCGCAAGGATCTCGACGATGACGATCGCCTGCATCTGGCATTCGCCATCGGCAAGGCGCTGGAAGACGCTGCCGAGTACGAAGCGTCTTATGGTCACTACGCGCGCGCCAACGCCATTCGTCGCGGCCAGCTTTACTACAACGCCGACGAGACCCACGCACGCGTCGAACACATTCGCGGGCATTACACGCGGGAGTTTTTCGACGCGCGCGCCGGCTCTGGCTGTGCTGCGCGCGATCCGATTTTCATCGTCGGCCTGCCGCGCTCCGGTTCCACGCTGCTTGAGCAGATTCTCTCCAGCCACAGTCAGGTGGAGGGCACAATGGAGTTGCCGGAGATCACGTCGATCACCCGCATGCTGCGCGAGCAGGGCGAGAATGATCCTCATGCCATGCCCTACCACGAGGTGCTGGCGGGGTTGGACGCGGAGGGCTTGCGCGAATTGGGCGAGCGATATATCGCCCACACCCGCATCCAGCGCAAGACCGATGCGCCGATGTTCATCGACAAGATGCCCAACAATTTCATGCATGTCGGCCTGATCCATCTGATGCTGCCGAATGCGAAGATCATCGACGCGCGCCGGCACCCGATGGCCTGTTGCTTCTCCGGGTTCAAGCAGCACTTCGCGCGCGGGCAGAGTTTCAGCTACAACTTGGAGGACATCGGTCGCTATTACGGCGACTACGTCGCGCTGATGGCGCATTTTGACGCGGTCTTGCCGGGACGCATTCATCGTGTCGTGTACGAACGCATGGTCGAGGACACCGAGGGTGAGGTGCGGCGCCTGCTCGATCACTGCGGATTGCCATTCGAGGCCTCGTGTTTGCGTTTCTTCGAGAACGACCGTCCGGTTCGGACAGCCAGTTCGGAACAAGTGCGTCGACCGATCTACCGCGAAGGCATTGATCACTGGCGGCATTACGCCCCCTGGCTGGGGCCGCTGGAACAGGCATTGGGGAGGGTGCTGGAAAGCTACCCCGACATACCGGAAAACGTCGCGACGACTGCATCGCCGCACGAAATTTCCACCACCAAGCAACGTTGCAACCACTGAGGAGAAATCCATGCGAAGTACAAAGCCCCGACCACCGACGCGACGGCCCCTTGTGCCGATCGGTAACCGCCTCACGCGGTTGCCGCTGGCCGCCGCCATCTGTCTGGCCATGATGCCGGCGGCGTTCGCCCAGAACACCGAGACCACGACGAAGCCGGAAAAGGCGCAGAAAAAGACCGTGCAGTTGCAGGAAGTCACGGTCACTGCACAAAAGCGCACGGAGGATTTGCAGAAGGTGCCGATCAGCATTCAGGTGCTCGGCCAGGAGACCCTGCAGCAACTGCACGTCAGCAACTTCGACGATTACGTGAAGTACCTGCCCAGCGTCTCCTACCAGACTTTCGGGCCGGACTTTGCGCTGATCTACATGCGCGGTGTCGCCAGCGGCGGTGACGGCAACCATTCCGGCTCCATGCCCAGCGTGGGCGTGTATTTGAACGAAGAACCGGTGACGACAATCCAGGGCCCGCTCGACATCCACATGTACGATATCGCGCGAGTGGAGGTGCTTGCCGGGCCTCAGGGCACCTTGTACGGCGCCAGTGCCGAGGCGGGCGCGATCCGAATCATCACCAACCAGCCGGACCCGACAGCGTTTGCGGCCAACTATACGGTTGGCCTCAACTCGGTGTCGAACGGCGGCATCGGTTACACCGCGGAGGGCATGGCCAACATTCCCATCAGCAACACCTCCGCGATTCGACTCGTCGGCTGGCACGAGCACGACTCCGGCTACATCGACAACGTCGTCGGCTCGCGCACCTATCCGACCTCCGGCATCACGGTGACCAACGGCAACTGCACAACCACAGCCACCACCGTCTGCACCGGACGCGCAAGGAAGCACTACAACTACAACGACATCAACGGTGCACGCGCGGCGCTGAAGCTGAACTTGAACGACAACTGGACGATCAGCCCGAGCATCATGGGCCAGCAGACCATCTCCAATGGCAACTTCGCCTACGATCCGGCGATCGGTGACCTGAAGATCAATCACTTCTACCCCGAACGCCTCGATGACCGCTGGTGGCAGGCTGCGTTGACGGTCGAGGGCAAGATCGGCAATTTCGACCTGACCTATGCGTATGCCCACCTCAAGCGCGCGCAGGAGGAATTCAACGACTACAGCGACTACTCGTTCTGGTACGACACCCTATACAGCTATGGCTCGTACATCTACGACAACGCCGGCAGCCTCATCAACCCGTCGCAGTACATCCAGGGTCGCGACCGCTACACCAAGGACAGCCATGAATTGCGCATCGCCTCACCGAAGGATGATCGACTGCGCCTGGTCGCCGGTGTCTTCCAGCAGCGCCAGTACCATGACATCCAGCAGCGCTACATGATCAACGGCCTGGCCGACTCGCTGTCGGTGACCGGTTGGCCCAACACCATCTGGCTGACCAAGCAGACCCGCATTGACCGCGACCGCGCCATCTACGGTGAGTTGTCCTATGACCTCATCCCGGACAAGCTAACGGCAACGGTCGGCGGGCGCTATTTCAGGGACGACAACAGCCTGGGCGGGTTCTTCGGGTTCAGCGAAGGCTTTTATCCGGGCGCCAGCTACGGCGAAGCCGGCTGCATTTCGTCGACACCCTACCACGGCGCGCCGTGTCTGGATTTCAACAAGCGGGTGAGGGAATCCGGCTCGCTCGGCAAAATCAACCTGACTTGGCAACTTACTCCATCGAAGATGGTGTATGTCACGCGTTCGGAAGGTTACCGACCCGGGGGCATCAATCGTCGCGGTACGCTGCCGCCGTACCAGTCCGACTTCCTGACGAATTACGAGTTGGGCTGGAAGACCACCTGGATGGATAATCGATTGTCATTCAACGGTTCGGTGTTCCGCCAGGACTGGAACGATTTCCAGTTCAGTATCCTCGGTGCAAATGGTCTGACCGAGATCAAGAACGCCAACCAGGCCCGGATTGACGGTTTGGAGTCGGAGATCAACTGGGCGGCCACTTACAACCTTCAGCTGACTGCCGGCATGGCCGTGTACGACGCCAAGCTCACGGCGAACTACTGTGGATTTACGGATGCGAATGGCAAGCCGGTCACCAACTGTCCGGCGGGCTCGGTCAATCCGCTGACCGGCGACACGGTTGATGGCCCGGTCGCACCAACGGGCACGCGCCTGCCGGTCACGCCTCGTTTCAAGGGCAATCTGACGGCGCGCTACACGTTCGACGTGGGCGACAACGAGTGGTTCGTCCAGGGGGCGATGGTGCATGTCGGCGCGCGCAGGTCGGATTTGCGCGTGTATGAGAACGGCCTGCTCGGCAACATGGCGGCATACAACATAGTGGATTTGTCAGCCGGCGTGACGCGTAACAACTGGTCGCTGGATTTTTACGTGAAGAATGCGTTCGACGAGCGCGCCCAGTTGTACAAGTACACCGAGTGTGCGGAGGCGGTCTGTGCGGCACACGGCGTGGTACCGCAGTTTCCGAATGGACAGGTATACACGGTGACGAATCAACCGCGCACGATCGGTGTTCGTTTCTCCCAGAACTTCTAAATCGGAAGCGCGTATGAGTAAGGAACCCCGGCACCGCCGGGGTTCCTGTCCGGGCGAGTTCAATTATGAAGCGCAACGTTTGAAGGCAGCGAAGAAGATCTCGCTCGGCGTCTTGAATCGTAGCTACTTTCGCGGTCGACTGTTGAGCTTGTCCTCGATCTGCTGAATTCGCGCGTCGGTTAGGTCGTTCATGTGATGGTCCTTGGGCAGGTATTGGCGGATCAGGCCGTTGGTGTTCTCGTTCGTTCCTCGCTGCCAGGCCGAGTACGGGTCAGCAAAGTAGCTTTGCGCTTCCAGCACGATATCCACCAGTTCGTGTTCGGCGAATTCGCTGCCGTTGTCGTAGGTCAGCGTGCGGACCCGTGCACGCAGCGCATGCAAAGCCGCCAGGACGGCCCGTGTAGCTTGGCGCGCCGAGCCGTTCGGGGCCCGTTGAATCTTCGTGTACAGCGATTTGCGCTCTACCAACGTCACGATTCGCACCGCGCCCTTGCCGAGCACGCCATCGGCTTCCCAATGACCGACTTGGTGGCGTTGTTCGACATGTGGCGGACGATCCGTGATGCGACGCCCGCCAAAGCGCTGGCATTGTCGCGACGTGCCGATGTGTCGATACCTGCGCCGCCGACGGCGGAACGTCCACAGATCACCGTCGCGCTGTTTGTCTTGGACAATGTACTGATAAATCCGCTCATGGCTCACTTGCTCCTCGCCGCGCCCGGCGATTTGCTCCAGACTCCACTCGCCGCGCAAGCGTCGCTCCACACGCACCCATGTCGCGGCATCAATCACCGGTGCACTGCTCGCCATGTGCCTGCACTGCTGAGCCTGTAGGTGCGCGACGGCAGCGCTGTACTGGCGACCGGCACAGCGCTTCAGCTCTCGACTGATGCTGCTTCGCGCTCGCCTGAGCTGTCTGGCTATCTCGGATGGCGTGAAGCCACCCAACCACAGCGCTTGAATCTGGTAACGTTCGTCTCGGGTCAGGTGTCGGTAGTACATGGGCAACTCCACTCGGCGGTGAAGTCGCTCAGGCTATCGCACCTGACCTCTTCTCCGTTGCTGGTGTTGCACTTCATTATTGAATCCGCCACGAGCAGGCAAAGGGTTCGGACGCAACCGTGAGCTGACTACAACCCCCCCGCCGCTTGCGCCACGGCGTGGAACAGGGCGCGGCCCTTGTTCATGGTTTCTTCCCATTCGGTGGCCGGGTCGGAGTCGTAGACGATGCCGCCGCCGGCCTGCACGTGCAGTTGGCCGTTCTGGATGACGGCGGTGCGGATGGCGATGGCGGTGTCGGCGTCGCCCCACCAGCCGATATGGCCGATGGCGCCGGCGTAGATGTTGCGCTTGTGCGGTTCCAGTTCCTGGATGATTTCGACGGCGCGGATTTTCGGTGCGCCGGAGACGGTGCCGGCCGGGAACGTGGCCTTGAGCACGTCCATGTAGCTCAAACCATCGCGCAGGTCGCCTTCGACTTGGCTGACGATGTGCATGACGTGTGAGTAACGCTCGATGACGAAACTCTCGGTGAGTTTCACGCTGCCGATTTCTGCGACGCGGCCGACGTCGTTGCGGCCCAGGTCGATCAGCATCAGGTGCTCGGCGCGCTCCTTCGGATCGGCCAGCAGGTCGGCTTCCAGCGCTTCGTCTTCTTCGCGCGTCTTGCCGCGCGGGCGCGTGCCGGCGATCGGGCGCAGCACCACCTTGCCCTGCTTCAGGCGCACCAGGATTTCCGGCGAGGAGCCGACCACCTGGGTATCGCCGAGGTCGAGGAAGTACATGTACGGCGACGGGTTCAGCGCGCGCAGCGCGCGATACACATCGACCGGTCGCGCCTTGAACGGCACGGACAGCCGTTGCGACGGCACCACCTGGAAGATATCGCCGGCGCGGATGTAACGCTTGGCGATTTCCACCAGCGCACAGTATTCGTCGCGGCTGAAGCTGGACTTGAAGTCCGCTTCAAGCAACGACGCCGGATCGAGCACGTCCGGGTAGGTTGGTCCGGAACGGCGCAGGCGGAACGCAAGTTCGTCCAGACGCCGCACGGCGCGTGCGTGGGCTTGTGGCTGAGCTGGATCGGCATGCACGATCAGGTACAGCCGGCCGCGCAGGTTGTCGAATACGGCGACTTCTTCGCTGAGCATCAGCAGGGCATCCGGTACGCCAAGCTGGTCCTCACGATTGGGTTTCGCCAGCCGCGGCTCGATCAGGCCAACGGTTTCGAAGCCGAAATAGCCGACCAGGCCGCCGCTGAACTCCGGCATGTCCGGCAGTTGCGGCACCTTGTACTGCGCTCGCAGGCGTTCGATTTCGCCTAGCGGGTCGTCCAGCTCGCGCTGCTCGATGGTCTCGCCCAGTTCCTCGACGCTCAGGGTGTTGCCGCGCAGCTTGAACACGCGCTTGCAGGGCAGGCCGATGATCGAGTGCCGGCCCCAGTTCTCGCCGCCCTCGACCGATTCAAGCAGGTACGTGTACGGGCCGTCGGCGAGTTTCAGATAGACCGACAATGGCGTGTCCAGGTCGGAAAAAACTTCGCGCACGACCGGTATGCGGTTGTAGCCGGCGGCGGCGAGTTCGGCGAATTGTTCGGCGGAGATCATGTGCGAGTCCGTGATCGGGCAACGCACGATAGCAACTAGTGGCGCAGCGTTACAGGGGCAAAGCGATCAGGCCAGCGGCCGACGCGGCATGCCGCGCAGGCGCATGACGAATTCGACGCCTTCGCCGTTTTCGAGATTGTGTGCGTTGACTTCGCCCTGATGCGCTTCGGCGATCAGGCGCACCAGATACAGGCCGAGTCCCAGATGCGGCGTGGCACCGTGCGCGGACTGGCTACCGTCGCGCAGGCTGACCAGGGAATCGAACAGGCGTTCGTGCATGGCCGGCGGCAGTCGCGGGCCGGCATTGGCGACGCTCAGCTCCGCGCCATCGTCGAGCGCACGCAAGGCGATGCGAATCCAGCCGCTTTCGGGCGCGAAGCTGCGGGCATTCTCGATCAGCTTGTCCAGTGCCTGAGCAATCAGCTCCGGTGCGCCATGCATGGGCAGGGCGCGTTCGGGCAGGCGGGTTTGCAAGTGACGCGGTTTGATCAGTGGGCGATAGCCTTCGGCGCAACCGCGCACGACGGCGGCCAGGTCGAAGTCTTCGCATTCGGCCGCGGCGATGGCGCGTTCCATGCGGCTGGCCTGGCTCATCGCACGCACGATCACGCCGAGGCGTTCGGCGCCGTCACGGGCGCGTTCCAGGTATGGCTTGGCCTCGTCCGGCATGCGTTGATGGTCGAGATTGTCCAGCGAGGATTTGACGATCGCCAACGGCGTATTCAGCTCATGCGACAGCTTGCTCGCCAGCGTACGCAGGTAATCGGTGTAGGCGCCGACATCGTCGAGCAAATGCGAGAAGCTGCGGGCCAGGTCGCCGAGTTCGTCGCGTGCGCCGATCAGCGGCAGCGGATTGCCGAGCTTGCCGCCGGCACGCAGCGTGCGCTCGGCAGCATTGCGCAGGCGCCGGATGCGAAGACTCAGCACGCTGGCGAATGCGAAGGCGATGGCGCCGGCGACCAGCAAGGCGAACAGGCTGGCCGCGGCCAGGCCGAACAAGGCGCGATTGGTCAGCAGCGGCAGGGTATCGCCGGCGCGTTCGAGCAGCAGGGCACCGCGCACTTCGCCATTGTCCTTCAGCGGCACGGTCACTGCCAGCACCACGCCGTCGCCGCTGACGGCCGGGTGCCAGGCGGTTGCCGTCACGCCAGACAAGGCCTGCCAGATTTCGGTGGCGTCCAGACGCGGCAGGCCTGTCGAAAAGTCACCGGCATCGGTCAGGCTCGGTGCCAGCAGGGTGCGGTAGACCAGGTTCTCCAGCCAGGGCTCATTGCCGGATGGTGCCGAACGGTTGGGTGTCAGGCGGCCGGATTCGGCGACCACCCAGCCCTGATCGCTGAGCAGACGTGCGCGCAGGTCCGATGGCGCGAATTGGCCGAGTTGGGCTGACAGCGCCGGCCAGCGTTCGATCAGCGGCAGGGGCGCCATGTCCAGCGTGGATTGCGCCGGGCGGTCCGCGTCGTAGACGCCCAGTGCCAGTCGATCCGGCATCTCGGCACGCGACAGACGCATTTCCACGCGATAGCCGGAACCGTCTTCCTGCCACATGCCGTCGACCACCGGTGGCAGCACGGAACCGACATAGGCCGGCGAGGCCAGATCGTCCAGCGCCGACAACGGCGTATCGTTATTGCCGATGGCGGCCGCCGTGAAGTGTCCCGGAGCCGAGCTGGCGATCAGGTATTTCCTCGTCTGCTTGCCACGTACCAGGGTCAACAGCAGATGATCGCTGAGGCGCGCTTGCGGATCGCCGGCATCGACGCGGCTGCGTGTGGCATCGCGTACGTTGGCCAGCAGATAGAACGAGTCCGCATCCATGCACAGCAACAGGGTCAGCTTGTTGCGGTCGCCGGTTGGCCCCAGAGGCTGGGCGTACGGTGTCAGCGGTGCCCAGTCTCCGGCATAGCCATCGACCGTGATCGGATCCGGTGCCTCGTGCACGTACAGTGCGTTGCCGGAAGGCGGCAATTGCGCATTCAATGCGCCCAGGCTGCGTGCCAGCGCCTGGGCCGTGGCGATCAGGGTCTGCTCCTGGCCCTGGCGCAGCAATTCCTCCATCTGTCGCACGAAGGCCCAGCCGGCTAGCGGCAGGGTCAGCGTGGACAGCGCGATCAGCAGCAGTTTCGAGCGTAGGGACATGTGAGCCGTCAGCGATAAGCGTGAGCCGAACCAGCGTCGAACGTCACGAAGTATTGCTGTTTTTACGTCTCACGTCTGCCGTCTCACCGATTCAAGGCTTCCAGCGATAGCCGACGCCGTGCACCGTTTCGATGGCGTCGAAGGCCGGGTCGACGGCAACAAATTTCTTGCGGATGCGCTTGATGTGCGAGGTGATGGTGGCGTCGTCGACAACGACTTGCGCCTCGCGCATGAGCTGGTCGCGGTTTTTCACGTGACCGGGAAAACGCACCAGCATGTGCACCATCCAGAATTCAGTCACGGTCAGCGGCACCTCGATGCCGTTCCAGGTCACGCGCATGCGTTCGGCTTCGAGCTTCAGCGGGCCGTGCTCGATGATGGTTTCCTTGGCCGCCGGCCGGCCGAGCGCGTCCAGACGCCGGAACAGGGCGCTGATGCGGGCGGCCAGATGATGCAGGCTGACATCCTTGGTCAGATAGTCGTCGGCGCCCAGGCGCAGGCCGGAGATGATGTCGAAATCCGAATCGCGCGCAGTCAGGAAGATGATCGGCAGCGTCGCCGACATCGCGCGCAGCTCGCGGCAAAGCTCGAAACCGCCCTCGGGTTCATCGCCCAGGCCAACATCAATGATGACCAGGTCCGGCAGGCGCAGCGCGAAGGCGCGGCTGGCGTCCGGACGCACGGCGTATCCATGGACCTGATAGCCGAAGCGGGTCAGCGCCTCGACGTAATTGGCGCGGATGGCGGGTTCGTCTTCAACGATGGCGATGTTGCGTCCCATGCTCGACTCCGGTTGTGGCGTCGCGATCAGCTTACGGAGGTTGCCGATGGCGGGCAATGCTCGCGGCTGCGCCGTCAGAACTTCGCCACAATTCATCGCTATCGTGCCCGATTGGCGGCCCGGCCGGTGCCGCGGTGGAGTCGAATCTGGCTTCGCACCGAAATCAATGACGAGGCCGAACCATGAAGATCGACCGTCCCGAAGCCAACACCGAGCTACACGGCAATTTCGAACCGCTACGCATCGGCTTTGTGCTGGCCGTATTGGTACTTGGACTGATCGCCGGTCTGCATTTCTGAGCCGCGACGATGGCCAGCGGGGACAAAGCCATGCAAACCATGCCGGCGTTACGCGAGATGACCAGCGATGCGATTCGCTACTGGGAACCGCGCCGTGTCGTCTACAACCTGGTTTTGGCGGTGGTCTTTGCCGCCTGCGTTGTGACGCACTGGCCCCGATTCGTGCAGGTGTTTTCACCGGATCAGGTGCCGGCGCTGTTCATCCTGGCAGTCATGGCGAATGCCTTCTATTGCCTGGCCTACGCGCTGGACCTGTTCGTGCAGATGTCGGCATTCCGCGAGTACCGTTGGCGCATACGCAATACGGTCTGGCTGATCGGAATGTTGTTTGCCTCGGCGCTGACGTTTTACTGGACCGTTGACGAAATCCTGGCGGTTGGACCTGGCTGACAGTCCTCCAAATTTTCCTCGACCGCGCCGGGGGTTGCCTCCTGCCAACCTCCCCAAGCCCCCGGCGCGGCATTTCCGGACTACCGCAATCCGCGTGCCGATCCGGCATTACAGCGACGCTTGACTCTGAAGCCTGAGCGTCTGATTCTGCTCATATGAGCGATCCCTCGCACAACTTTTCCCTGCTGCTCGATCTCAAGCACATCGCCATGTTGGTGCTTTTCGGCGGCCTCGGAGTTGTGCTTGCCGGCGAGTTGCTTTTCCCGGCAACGGGCTACCGGTGGGGCCTTCGCCGCCTGATCCATGGCTCGCACAATCTGTTGCTGTGGCTGGTCGGAATCGTCGTCATGTCGGTCATTTTCGGCGGCACCGTCTGGTTCTTGCTGCAATGGCTGCAGTTTCGCCGCGTCGGCGTCCTGTACCTGTTTGCACTACCGGTCTGGGTGCACGCGGTCATCGCCTTCGTCCTGATCGACGCGACCGACTACATATTTCATCGACTCAGCCACAACGTGCGCTGGCTGTGGCTTATGCACGCGGTGCATCATTCGGACCCGCATGTGGACGTGACAACCAACCTGCGCCAGCACCCGTTGCACCTGATTTGCACGCAGTTGTGGCAGCTTGTCGCGGCCGCGGCAATCGGCGTGCCGGCGTGGGTGTTCCTGTTGCACGTGATCGTCAACCTGGGCTTCGCGCACCTGCACCATGCCGCGATCCGCTGGCCGCGCTGGATCGATCCGCTGGTGACCTGGCTGTTCATCACGCCGCGATTGCACTGGAACCACCATTCGCCCGTGCCGCAGCATACCGATTCGAACTATGGCGTCATCCTGTCGGTCTGGGACCGCTGGTTCGGGACCTACACACCACCCGCCGCGGAGTCGCCGGTATACGGACTGCACGCGCTCGATTCGCCACGCTGGCACAGTGCCTGGGGCATGCTGCTTACGCCGTGGCGCGCGCGAGGGCTGCGTCAGCTGTGACGCCGTGACGCAAACACCGGGTCCGGTCTAGGCTTTCCGGCGGGCGGCGAAATAGGCACCGATTCCGAGCAGCAGGACGCACAGGGCAGTCAACAATTTCGGGTCAAGCGCGGGTGCCGGCGAGAGCGCGGCCAGCAGCGTGCCGACAAGCCCGCCCAATGCCCCGCTCGCACCGCTGCAGACCAGGGTAAAACCACCGAGCAAACCGACGGTCGAGCAGGTGCCGGCCAACTGCGCGGATTCGGGGCTGGCTGTGCTCGGCGTGTATCGGACCGTAACCGTGCAGGTGGTGTTGCCGGGGCTCAGTATCGTTGATCCCGGCGTGCAGGTACCGCCAACGATCGCAAAATCCGATGAATTCGCGCCGGTGATCGACAACGTGTTCAGCAACGAGCCGAAGCCGGAACCAGCCTGGTAGGAATTGAAGGTCAGCGTGAGCGTCTGCGTCGGGGAGTCGCTGTGCAAGGCGGTGGAGACCAGTTGCGTGACGGTCGCAGTGCCGTCGATTCCGGTGTAGGACGGAACGCCGGCCCAAACAGGCATGGATACGACCGCGAGCATTGCCGCAAGGACGCGGCCATAACCACTGAGTGTGTTCATCCTGCCTACTCCCCTTGATCGCTTGCAGGAATCTTAGCACAGGGATGCGGTTGCCAATACCCCGGCGATGCGTTGCGCCGGCTCGCGACCGCCGGCTGACCGCAAAGGATTCAGCCGCCCGGTTCGATGGCCCCACGCATCGCGGTGATGACCGCGGCATAATCGGACTGGCCGAAGATCGCCGAACCGGCAACGAACGTGTCGGCTCCGGCCTTGGCGATCTCGGCGATGTTGTCCACCTTGACGCCGCCGTCGACTTCCAGGCGGATCGGACGGCCGCTGTGGTCGATGATCTCGCGCGCCCGGCGCAGTTTTTCCAGCGCGGTCGGAATGAAGCTTTGCCCGCCGAACCCCGGATTGACCGACATGATCAGGATCAGGTCGAGCTTGTCGAGCACGAAGTCCAGGTAATCCAGCGGCGTGGCCGGGTTGAAAACCAGGCCGGCCTTGCAGCCGCATTCGTGGATCAGGCTGATGGTGCGGTCGACGTGTTCGCTCGCTTCCGGATGGAAACTGATCAGGCTGGCGCCGGCCTCGGCGAAATCCGGCACGATGCGATCCACCGGCTTGACCATCAGGTGCACGTCGATCGGTGCGGTAATGCCATGCTTGCGCAGGGCCTTGCACACGGGCGGGCCGATGGTCAGGTTGGGAACGTAATGGTTGTCCATCACGTCGAAGTGCACCCAGTCGGCGCCAGCGGCGAGCACCGAGTCGACCTCGGCACCGAGCCTGGCGAAATCGGCCGACAGGATGGAAGGAGCGATGACGGAGGAATCTTTCATGCACTGTCTCCGGATTCAGAGTCTGCGTTCATCTTACTTGATGCCGCGTTGTTCGCGCAGCTGCTCGTAGGCGGCGTTGATCTCGCGCGCGCGCTCCTCGGCGCGGCGCTTGAGCTCGTCGGGCACGTCACCGAGTTTGTCCGGGTGGTACTGGCTGATCAGTTTGCGATAGGCGCGCTTGATTTCACGTTCGTGGGCGCCGCGTTGCAGGCCCAGCACGGCGTACGGATCCTTGCCGTAGCTGGCCGATTGCGGCGGTGGGCGCGACGAACGGTAACTGCCGCCCGGCGCGGTATACGCGTAGCCGCGCATCGCCGCCAGCGCCATCAACTCGGATTCGTGGATGCCCAGCGCAAAACACAGCTTGCGCACGATCGCCAGCTTTTCCGGTACCAGCGGACCCTCCGCGTAGACGACGTCGAGCAGCATGTCCAGCAACAGGTAAGCCAGATCACGACGGCCGCGACACCAGGCCTTGAGATCGGCGATCGTGACCTGCAGCTTTGCCGCATCGGATTTGCCGGCATTGAACTGCAGGATCACCCGGGTGCGTTGATGTGCGGAAAGTTGCAGGCGAGCCATCAACGACTCGGCTGCGGCGATTTCCGCCTCGGATACGCGTCCGTCGGATTTGGCGATGGCGCCGGCCAGGCTGAACAGCGGCCCGACGAAGGCATCCGGCAGGTTGGGTGCCTGGCGCTGCACGCGCAGCGGCGAGGAATCCCACAGGTGCCCGAGAAGGGCGCCGAGGACGATGCCGATCGGGTTGTGAAACAGCGCCCATCCGATGAGGGCGCCGATGAGCTTGCCCATGATGCTCATGAGTCGGCTGGCCGGTGCGTTGGTTTCTGGTCGGCATACCAGACCAGGATGCGGTCGATATCGGTGGCGCTCAGCATGCCGGTTGCGGCGCGCATTGCCGCTACGCTACGCGCGCCGGACCGGTACTGCGCGATGGCGTTGCGCAGATATTCCAGGTTCTGCCCGGCCAGATTGGGAATGTTCGCGGCCGTCGCCATGCCGGTGTTGCCATGGCAGCTGGCGCACAGGCCGAGGCGTTGCGGTGGCGAAGCCGCATGTGCGGCGACACACAAGCCGAAAGCGGCGACGACGGGCAATGCAAGGATGCCCGGGCGGGAAGGCAAGCGGGTGGCAAACATGATGCGCGAATTCTACCAGCCGAATTCGGACCTCACGCATCCGCGGGCTTGCCGTAGAATCAACCTTTTGGCGGACAGTCAGCATGACGACGACCTTGCGACAATCGAATCTGCCCGGCTTGCAGTTGTTGCATTCGGGCAAGGTGCGCGATGTCTACGCCGTTGCGCCGGACGAGTTACTGATCGTGGCGACCGACCGTCTGAGCGCATTCGACGTGATCCTGCCCGACCCGATTCCGGGCAAGGGCGAGATGTTGTGCCAGATATCGAATTTCTGGTTCGCGAAGACCGCCGGGCTGATGCCGAACCATCTGACTGGCAAGGCGGTTGCCGAGGTGCTTCCCTCCGGGACGGACGTCGCGCTGTACGCACGACGCAGCGTGGTGACCAAGCGCCTCAAGCCGGTGCCCGTGGAGGCGATCGCGCGCGGCTACCTGATCGGATCGGGCTGGAAGGACTACCGTGCCAGCGGAAGCCTGTGCGGCATTCGCCTGCCGGCGAACTTGCGTCAGGCCGACAAGTTGCCGGAGCCGATTTTCACGCCGTCGACCAAGGCCGCGGCCGGTGTGCACGACGAGAATGTCGGGTTCGACAAGGTCGTGGCGGATATCGGCGCGGCGCTGGCCGAGCAGATACGTGAGGCCACGCTGAAAATCTATGCGTACGCAGCCGACCACGCGGCGCAGCGCGGCATCATCCTGGCCGATACCAAGCTCGAGTTCGGCACCGATGCGCAGGGCAATCTGTACGTGATGGACGAGATGCTCACGCCCGATTCATCGCGCTTCTGGCCGGCCGACTCCTATCAGCCGGGCATCAGCCCGCCCAGCTACGACAAGCAGTATGTGCGCGATTACCTGGAAACGCTGGACTGGAACAAGACCGCGCCGGGGCCGAAGCTGCCGCAGGCGGTCATCGATGCAACCGCGGCCAAGTACGCCGAGGCGCTGCTACGCCTCGCCGGGATCGTGCTCGATTGATTCGCGGATCGCGTATCGATCACGCAACGGGGGTGATCGCGTTAGACTGGCCGTCGCAACAAAACAGCGGAGCCAAGCCATGAGCGCAACACCCGAAGTGCCTGCGGAGCAGACGCAACGCGAAGTCGACCGCTGGTTGGACAATTACGCCGCCGATCATCGCAATCCGACCAATGTCGCCATCCACTGGATCTGCGTGCCACTGATTCTGTGGACAGTCATCGCGTTGTTGTGGGTGGTTCCGGTGCCGGCATGGCTCGGACGCGCGGGGCTGTGGGCGGGCATTGCCATGTTTTTCGCGCTGACGTTCTACCTGCGCCTGTCGCGGTCGCTGGG
The DNA here is from genome assembly GCA_963779795.1 of uncultured Pseudomonadota bacterium. Classification (GTDB taxonomy): domain Bacteria; phylum Pseudomonadota; class Gammaproteobacteria; order Xanthomonadales; family Rhodanobacteraceae; genus Rudaea. Next base: position 423,682 of record CAVZZK010000001.1, read on the forward strand.
TTACGTCATGCTGGCCACTTTCGTCGTGCTTGGCCTGATGACCGAGGGCCTGTATCGCACGCTCGGCTCGCGGCAGTTGATGTGGTTGGCGATTGTCGTTTTCGTGCTGGCCTGGATCGCGCAATTCGTCGGCCACAAGATCGAGGGCAAGAAACCCTCCTTCCTGACCGACCTGGCCTATCTGCTGATCGGCCCGGCCTGGATCATGACCAAGCTGATGCGTCGCCTCGGCCTGTCCTACTGACCAGCCCGGCTTGCGCAAAAAAACAGGGCGCCCGAAGGCGCCCCGTGAAAACACACGCGTGGAAACGCGGGTCAGTGTATTGCGGCCATGCCGCCGAGCATGCCGAATATGGCTGCGCCGAACACGAACATGATGATGACGCCCAGGATGATCTCGATGATCAGCTGTACCAGCGTTACCAGAGCGGCCTTGCCGAAACCGACCTGTGCGCCATCCTTCTTTACCAGGGCGTTGAAGATGGCTGCATAGACGACGAATACAACCACCAATGCCACCAACGAGCCTAGCCCGCCAGCGCCCAGGATCATGCGCAGTATCCAGCTGACAACGGCGCCTGCGATGAATTCCACGATGGCCGTGATGGCGGCCGTGGAAAATTTTGGCGTGAATCCGGCCACTATGCGAGCAGCCAGCATGATGATGCCGGCGGCGATCGCGATCGCAACGATCAGGAAAACCAATGCGTAAATGATGCCTGTAACCATGATTTACTCCCCGTCCTCGTTTGAGTGTTCTTGGAATGAGTCCGATTGACGGACTTGCTGTCCTGTATGTCTGCCACGGCGGCACCCCTTGCCGCTGATAATCTGCATCAGGAAACGGTGTGGCAGGCGAATGCTACCCGATAATTTCGTTCAAAGCCGCAGGCAAGGGTCTCTTTCAAACACGCGTTTGCACAAAAATCTGACAACGGGGGATCAGGCAGTGGCTTTTTCCCGCGGGCGCAGCAACCAGCGGCACAGGGCCGGCAGGAAAATGATCGCGGCCAGCATGTTGACGATAAACATGAAGGTCAGCAGCACCCCCATGTCGGCCTGGAATTTGAGGTCCGAGAAAATCCAGGTGGCGACACCGGCGGCCAGCGTCAGCGAGGTGTAGAAGATCGCGATGCCGGTCGTCTTCAGCGCGATGAAATAACTCTCTTCCAGGCTGCGCTGCCCACCCTGGTTGCCGTCGCTGCTCTGGTTGATGCTGATCTGCTTGCCGTCGGTGGAAACCGTGATCAGTGGCGAATCGCGGTAGGTCTGCTCGATGGCCTGATCGAATTGCCGGTTCTGTTCGATGGTGAGAGCGAAATCGCCTTTCAGGTCGGCCGCGGTGATCGGGATCCCGGCCGTCAACGATTCGTAGATTTGCGGGAACAACAGCGCGGCCTGATCCGGTCCCAGTCCGGCGGCGGTGGCCGCGGCGTCGGCCGCTTCGGCCGCCACTTCGGCGGTATCGGCGGCCGTGAATTCGGCGCGGAACGACATGGCTTCGTACATGCGCGCGAACAGATAAATGGCGTAGTCCACGCCGATGCCGACGCCCAGTGCCAGCACTGTCAGCGTGTTGACCTTCTTGCCGATGTGCATCTCCACCATCAGCGAGTGGCCCAGCTCGGTGACCAGTACCAGAGGCAATACGATGCACAGGGCGGCCAGCGGATTGCGGAAACTGATCAGGCACATGATGAACACGGCCGCATACAGCAGATACAGCATGGTGTGATCGACGGCGCGCACTTCGTCGTTGATCGCCGCCATGACGCCGACGTTACCCGTGGCCAGGCGCAGATTGAGCTGGTTGCTGACGAAGGTCTTGCCTTTGGCCCGCGCGGCGTTGTATTCCCTGGTCAGCTTTTTGCGCAGGTTGACGCCGGGTCCGGCGAAGTCGTGGTTTTCGGTGCGGAATTTCTTGACTGCGGCGATGACGCGGTCGATCGTCGTGGCGCGATGATCGGTCAGGAACATCATCACCGGCATTGCGCTGCAGTCCTCGTTGAGCAGGCCGGAATCGGTCTCGAAACCCTGTGTGTCCTGACGCAGGGCGTCGTTGTTGCGCGGCAACACGCGCCAGCGGATATTGCCTTCGTTCCAGCCGGCGTTGACGATCTTTGCCGCCATCGGCAGCGTCATGACCTGGGCGACGCCCCTGACGTTCTGCATGTCCCAGGCGAAACGGTCCAGCGTCTCCATGACCGGATAGCTGGTCGTGCAGGCGTTCGGCGCGGCCTCGGCGATGACGTTGAGAATGTCCACGCCGAGCGAGAATTTGTCGCTGATCAATGCCGCGTCGCGGTTGTAGCGTGAGTCCGGTCGCAATTCGGCCACGCCCTTTTGTGCGTCGCCGATCATGACCCGGCTGCCGTAATGCGATGCCGCAGCCCAGGCAACGAGCCCGAGCAGGATCACGATCGCGGCCGGTGTTGGCCGGCTCAGGCGGGTCAGCGCGGACCACAACTTGTCGAACTGGGTGAGCTGGCGCAGGCGGTATTCGCGCTTGTGTTCAAGCTTGCGCAGGCGGCAGAACGACAGCAGCACCGGCAGCAGGATCAGGTCGGTGAGCATGGTCAGGGCAACGCCGATGGTGGCCGTCACGGCCAGTTCGAAGATGATGCGCACCGGGATGATCAGGATCGTGGCAAAGCCGATGCAGCCGGCCGCCAGTGCGACCGCGCCGGGCACCAGCAGCGCCTGGAAGCTGCGCCGCGCCGCGACCAGCGGGCCGACCGCAAAACGTGCGCGTGCGCGCAACTGCTGCACGGTGCCCTGTTCCAGGCCGCCGAAGAATATTTCGCCGCGGAAACGGTTGATCATTTGCTCGCCGTGACTGACCGCGATGGCGAATATCAGAAACGGCGTGAGCATGTTCATCGGATCGATGCCGAAGCCCAGCAGGCGCAAGGTGCCGAGCATCCAGACCACGGCGACCAGCGCGCAGGCCACCGTCAGCGAGGCGAGTTTGGCTGATGACGAATAGGCGAACAGCAGCAGCCAGGTCAGGCCAATGGTCAGGAAGAAGAAACTGATGACCGATTTGGCGCCGGCGCTGATATCGCCGACCATCTTGGCGAAACCGATGATCGCCACGGTCGTGTTCTTGTTCTCGTACTTGTGCCGGATCGCTTCGAGCTGGGCGTTGATCTTGTTGTAGTCGATGCGTACGCCGTGCGCCGGGTCCTCGGGGACCAGATCGACCCAGACCATGGCGCCGGAAAAATCCTTGGCGACCAGCCGGCCGACAATGTTGGCCTTCTCGATATTTGCCTTGATCGTGTCGAATTGTTCCTGCGTGGCATGGAATCCGGGCACGTTCGGTGTGAAGGTCGACGGGATCACGTTGCCGCCGGCAAAGCCGTCCTCGACTACCTCGACGAAGCGCACGTTCGGCGTGAAGATCGAGCTGACGCGCGACTCGTCCACATTCTGGATTGTCTTCGCGTCCTGCGTGATTTTTTCCATGGTCTGGAAGAACGGCAGGTTGAACATGTTGCCGCTCCTGTCGATGACCGCGATCAGGATGCGGTTGGCGCCGCCGAACTGTTTCTCGTAGTCGAGAAACGTCTTCATGTACGGATGTTCCAGCGGGATCTGCTTCTTGAAACCGGCATCGACGTGCAGTTGCAGCGCGCAATAGCCCATGACCGCGGTGATCGCGGCAAAGACCAGCAGCACGATCAGGCGATGGCCGAAGATCAGGCGTTCGGCAAGTCGCTGGAAAGCGCTGGGTTGGTCCGGGTTAGCCTTGAACACCACGTTATTTCGCCTGTGGTCCGTGCGGAGTGTAAACGCTGGCGCCGTGTTCGCCGACCAGCAGAAATGCAGCGTTGCCCTGCAACGGCAGAACGTTGGCAATGATGCCGGCCGACTGGTCGACATGGCTGCGCAGCGGCTGGTCGGCCTGCGTGCGTTCCAGCACGATGCCGTTGGCGCCGACGATGACGATGCCGTCGTTCGGCAGGGCCGCGCCGCCCATCAGGCTCAGTTCGGTCCCGGTCGCCAGCCGCTGCCAGTGATCGCCGAGGTCGCCCGACTCGTATACGTGGCCGCGCAGACCGAAGGCGATGATGCGGTCGCCGGCATAGCCGACCACGTCGAACATCGATCCGTCGTATGGCAGTTTCAGGCGTTGCCAGGAGGCGCCATCATCGCGCGAGCGGAAGGCGGTTCCGCGCTCGCCGACGATGAACAGTGCGCCGCTGCCGGTGCGCGCGATCGCGTTCAGATGCGGATTTGGTTCCGGGCCGAGTTCCATCTCGCTCTGGTCGAGCACGCCGCTGCTCTTGTCCTTGCTGAAATTGCCCTTGTCGCCGCTGGCCGGCGGCTTGATAACGTTCTTGATGTTTTCCGGCGTGGAGACAGTCATTTCCTGCCAGTGAGCGCCGCCGTCATCGGTGCGTAGCGCCAGGCTGTAGGCGCCCACGGCAAAGCCGTGCTCGGCGTTGACGAACAGCACATCCAGCAACGGAGCGCCTTGTCGCGGATTGAAAGCCGACGCATTGACTTTGGTCGGCGGATGCCACCGATCCTTGCGCTGCATCTGCCAGTGTTCGCCACCGTCGGAACTGTGCGCGATCACGCCGGCATGGCCGACCGCCCAGACGTTGTCGCCGACAGCACTGACGGCCGTAAAGGTGATGCGCGTGGGGGTTTCGACCTGGCGCCATTTGTATCCGTCTTTGGATAGCAGGATATCGCCGTGCGCGCCGACGCCAACGTAATGATCGCCCGCGCGTGCCACCCCCAGCAGCAGTGCCCTGGACGCCAGCGGCATGATCCGGGCCGGCGCGTCGACGGGATCGACCCAACCGTTGTCGACGGGTTGGTCGGCGGAAAGAGCGGTGCCGGGCATGCAGCCGAGAGCCAGCGCCGCGAAAAACGCGGTCGCCAAACAGCTGGACCCGGACCGACTCATATTGTCCCCTGAAACTTCCTGTGTGCCATCAATGCCGATGATACGCGACCGGCCGGAACTCCAGGCCGGTCGCGTGCGCCGATCAGGCACGTCGCCGCATTACTGGATGCCGCGTTGACGCAAGGCTTGTGGCGAGAACATCTCCGGCGTGGCCTGGAACGAGAAGTTGTACGCCGGTTCCTGGTTGTCCAGGCCCTGGACCAGATAGCGCCCGGATTTCAGGTCGTAGTGACATTCCAGCGTCGACCAGAAAGTCGGCACTTCGTAGTAGTTGATGCTCGGTGCCTCGGAATAGCGCCACAGCTTCAGCTGGCTGTCGTAATGGTCGATTTCCAGAATCTGCCAGCTGTCCTCGTCCAGATAGTACGTACGCCGCGGGTTGATATGGCGCTGACCGGGCTTTAGCGTCGCATCGACGATCCACACGCGGTGCAGTTCGTAACGCAGCAGATCCGGATTGATGAAGTGTGGCTGGATCAGGTCCTTGACCAGGGTTTTGTCGCTGGTTGCCTTGTAGGAGTTGTACGGCACGTACATTTCCTTCTTGCCGACCAGTTTCCAGTTGAACTTGTCCATGGCACCGTTGAACATGTCCGTCATGTCGTTGGTGCGCAGACCGTCCGAGGCCGTTCCAGGGTTGTCATAGGCGACGTTCGGCGCGCGCCGGACACGGCGCTGACCCGGGTTGTAGATCCATGCCTGGCGCGGTTCCTTGACTGAATCAAGAGTCTCGTGAACGAGCAGGATCTGTCCTGCCAGGCGCGGCGGCGAGACCACGTCCTCGAGGAAGTACAGCAGGATGTTGTGGATGTCCTTGAGCGTGTTGCCGGGTTTCCAGTACAACCCGAGCGCTTCTTCATGAAAACGGATCAGCGTGTAGGCACCCGAACTGGTCGGGATGGCCTGATCGTTCCAGCGTTCGAAAGAGAGACCCTTGAATTTCAGTTTGTGATTCCAGATCGCTTCCATGCCGGCCTTGGTCGGATCCTTGTCCAGGATCGGAAACGGGAAACCTTCGGCCACCTTGGCCACGCCCTCGCCGTTATCGACCAGTTCACCGGTGGCGGCATTCTTGATCGACATCTCGTAGGTGCGTTGCGGGAACGAGGCGCTGCGGCGGGTCGGGTACACGATCATGCGCCAGTCCGGATATTTCTTGAACATGGCGATTTGGCCGGGTGAGAGCTTGTCGGCGTAGTTGGTGTAGTTCTTCGAGGTGATGGTGAACAACGGCTTGTCGCTGGCGTACGGGTCGGGATGATGCATGCCGACCTTGTAGCCGGGCGGCGGCGTGGTGATGCCGCCGGTCCACGCCGGAATCGTGCCGTCCTTGTTGCCGGCGCGTTCGGCGCCGACCGGCGTAAGCGGCGTACCCTTGATGCCAAGCTTTGCGACTTCGGCAGGCGGCGCCTTGGCAAGGGCGCCGATGGAAAAAATTGCACACGCCACCAGGGTCGTCAGTTTTGCGCGATGTAGAAAATTCATGTCTGTCACTCCTGGCGACGCGTTAGAACGAATATTTGGTAACGAAGGCGACAAAGTCGCGATCACTGATCAGGTTGAACTGGCCGCCACCGAAGAAGTTGGTGTAGCTCAGATCGAACGACCAGCGGTCCAGATAGTTGGCATTGACACCGAGGGTGATCGACTTGCGGCCCTCGATGAAGTTGCCACCCGGCCCGGGCGTGGTGCCGTTTACGTCCTGGTTGTAGGCAACGCGGGGTGAAAGCGTAAACGCCGTGCCGAAGGCACTGTGATAATCAGCCCGTGCGGCGACGCGATATCCCCACGAGAAAGGCGTCGGGAAGCCATGCAGTTGCGTCTCGGGATTGTTCAGATTGCCGCTGGTCACATCGGCGCCGCCACCAGTGTCCGTGCCGTCGGCGTTGTAACGCAACGCGGACTGGATCGGCAGGTTCCAGACCTTGTCGAACCCGACTTCGCCGATCAGGATGATCTGGTCGGCGCGAAACGGATTGTCGGGACCGACAACCTTGGTCGCCGTGAATTGCAGTTGCGAAAACTTGTTGCGCGTGTAGCCCCGGATGTATTGCCCGGGCGCGTAGCTACCCAATTGGCTCATGAAACGCTCGCCCGGCGCGGGGATCAGCGTATTCAGCGGCGACAGGCCGGCGAACAGCAATTCGACCGCATCGATCTGCAGCGGCTGGTTCGGGCGATAGCTCAACTCACCCTGCAGGGCGATATTGGGACCATCAAGCTGCGTGTTGAAGCTGATGCCGTACAGTTGGATATCACGTGGATACTCGACAAAATACTCGGCGCTGTTGGGGTGGGTATCGGTTACGGCCACGCCGCTGATCAGGGGTAGTCGGCTATGATAGTTCTCGAAATAGAACGCGAATTCGGCGCCGTTCAGGATGTTGGAGAAATAATGCAGGGCGACGCCGTACTGGCCGTACTCGCCGGGATAGTGATCCGGCGCACGGCGTACGGTTTGATCGCAAGAGGCGGCGAGTAGCGCTGCCAGCGGATTGCTTCCGGCATTGACAATGCTCTGGCCGCCGAATGCACTGTTGTCGCTGGGCGCGCCGTTGAAACATACGTTGTAGTAGTTCTGCGGATTGCGCACCGGTTGCGGAACCAGTCCGAACGGCAACGATGCGTAAGTGCCGCCAATTGTGGCGAAATCGTTGGTCGAGAAATAGCTGCCGGCCGGGTCGGGGTTGGTCTGCGCGAATTCGAGCAGGTACGTGGCCTCGATCGACAGGTTCTGGGTCAGGTTGATCGAACCCGACAGCATGTTGACCGGCAGGTAAGCTTCCTTCAGGTCGGCACCGGCGACATGCAGCTGCGAAACATCGAATGGATTCAGTGCGTTGATGCCACCCTGGATGAAGGTGCTTTCGCCCCAGTTCAGAACCTGCTTGCCGAAACGCACCGTGCCCAGGTGGCTGCCGATGCTGAAGTTGTCGTAGACGAAAGAGTCGAGGATACGGAACCGCTTGCCGACCTGGCGTTTGGCCAGGTCGGTCAGCTTGTCGTTGTTGGCGTTGGCAAAGTCATAGAAATAGCTGGCGCGCAGGAACGCCCCAAAACTGCTGCCGTAGTCCAGATGCAGTTCCGTGGTCGCCTTGACCGCGTTGGAAAAGGCACTGCCCGAATTGTAGTTTAGGTCGCCGTCGTCGTGGTTGGCCGAAAAGGCCCCCCTGGCGGCGCGTTGTTGCGCGTTGGGCAGCGCGCTGACGAACGGGTTGTAGTAGGCCTTGGCCAGGTTGTCCGGGCTCGGGTCCGACGTGCGTACGCTTATGCCGTAGGAAAGTGTCGTGTTCAGCGTTCCGTGCAAGCCATCCTGGTCGCCGAATTGAATCGCGTGAGCGGGCATCGCGATCAGGCCACCGAGCGCGGCGGCGATCGCAAACGACAGTCCGTGCGGCAGCAGGCGGCGTCGCAGGGTTTTGGCGTGATTTTGGTTGATCATGACGTGTGCCCCTATGCCGTTCAGTTCGTGCGGATGACGTTTGGATCGGTGACCAGTACTGCCTGACCGCCGGTTGCAATCATGCTGGCCATCTCGCCTTGCATTTCGGCGGTAACGGCCGGCGCGCTGCTTGGATCAAGCAATGAACCGTGTGTGCCCTGAGTGAATCGAACCACACCGCGAATGCTGGCGGCCTGGATTGTCGAAGTGATGCTGCCCAGGCCCATCGCAGCCAGCAAGGGTTCGGTTCCCGAACTCGGTGCACCGGCCACGGTGTTCGGAATCACCTGATCGGATGGATGCGTATCGTCGCCCACCACTTCCTGGGCCAGGATGCTCTTGCCCACGGTGGCGAATGCGAAATTGATCGAATCGCCGGAATCTACAACCGTTTGTGCGGCAACTGAGAACGCGTCGTAATCGGGTGTTCCGGGCGTGATGCCAGCCTGCGCCAGACCACCGTTGATGATCGGGCCGAATGTGGGCGATGCCTGCAACAGCGCGACCACGCCGCCACCCGGGACGTTGAGTACGCCGACACCGACGTGCGGTTCCATGGCCATGAAGGTGGTGCCGATGATCGAGCCCAGCGACTGGCCGACGAATTCGATACGCGATCCGTCGAAATCCGGTGTGCTGTCGCCGTTGTAGCTGATCGTTGGAATGGCGCGTGTCAGTTCCATCAGGTCCGATGTGGCCTGACGCAGATTATCGCGCGAGGTCAGCAGGTATTGCAGGTTGATGAAGTAACTACCCGATGCATCGATCTTGCCGTCGGGACCGGGTGCGCCAGTCTGGTTGTTCTGCAAATCCAGATTGAACGTGCGTTCGTGTACGCCGAGGGTTGCCAACGGCGTATTGCCGACATATAGCGGGCTGGTCTTGTCGGTAATGCCGTGCAGCGGGGCATCGATGGCGATCACCGCGAAACCCTGGGCGGCAAGCGTGCCGGCAATGGCGAACATGTCGGTGCGGTTGCGTGTGATGCCGTGCTGAAAAATCACGATTGGCCAGCCGCCAGCCGGTTTGCTGTGTCCCGAATTGGCGTTGGGTACCGTCAGCAATACGGGAATCAGTTGCATAGAGGTCGCTACCGGCAACGGATTGGCGAAGGTGACATTGGTCGAAGTCGGATCAAGCCCGACGGCATTGAACGGCGGCATATAGGCGCCTGGAGCCGCATGCCAGAAGTCGTGCAACGGCGCCGTCGGATCCGAGGCGGTTGGCGCGCCGAGGTAGTAAGGCACTGCCAGCGCGCCGATGTAGACGTCGGCCACTGGTGGCAGCGCTGAATTGATCTGCGACAGGTTAAAACCGGTGGGTGCGAGTTGCGCCATCGGCGGCGGGCTTTGTTCGATGCGTGCTTCAACGGCCTGCATCACCGGTGTCACGCTTTGCGTCGTTGCGACCCAGGACAGAACGATGCGTCGATCGGTCTGCTTGCCATCGAATTGGTCGACGGCGTATTCCTGCGAGTTGACCAGTTGCCGCAACGGTTCCAGCGAGCAGGCATCGGCGTCGGACAGCAGCGGGTCGGTGGACTTGCCGTTCACGCACAACGGGCTCGGGCGCTTGGCCAGAAAATACGTAGTATCCGGGGTGACATCATTGCCACTGGCATCCGTCAGGCTCGGTTTCGGTGCCGGATTCAGCTGGCCGCCGTTGCCGAGCAGCACCACCATGTAGGAGGTCAGCTGTTTCAGCGGGTGGGTTGGCACGATCGCCAGCGTGTTCGGATCGGAAGAAGAAGGCACGGCGACGAAATCCTGCGGCGACTTCAGTTCACGCACGATACCGGTTACGCCACCGCCCGGGCCGCTAAGCGTGACTTCGAACATGCGCACCGTGCCGCCGGGTCCGGCGATGATCGATGATGGGTTGGGTGGCGCACTGAACGTCGTGCTCCAAGGAGTGATCGTGCCGAAACCGTCAAGCGCATTCAGCGCTACTTGTGGATCCGCATAGTTGTTCGGATTCGATACCGGGATATTCAGTGTCAGATCGGTCGTTCCCGACAGCAACAGGTTTGTCGGAAACGGCACTACCGAATTGGACGGGTCGAAACGGGCCGTGATGACGGCCGTTACCGGGCCACCACCGCTATTGTCGGCAGGGGGGGAGCCCGCGGACGAGCTGTTGCCGCCGCCGCCACATGCTGAAAGTAGCAGGGACAACGACGCAGCCAAGAACCAACCCAGTCTGGCATGCATATCAAATTCCTACGTAGTGAATCGGGAGCACAACGGCGCTCGTATCATAGAAATTCAAACGGTTGTTTGCAACGAAGGTTTCGGGTAATTGGCAACACGAAGGTGCTGCATTGCAACAGTAATCGCGTTCGAGGTCGGCCCCGATGTATACAAATATAACGTATGGCGAGGCGGGCGCAGTCTAGGGAATCGTGTCCTCACCGACGAACTTTCTTGGCTGGTAGCCGAAATCCCGATTCGCGGGGCCGTTATCCGCGACCAGGTCGAAGCGCAGCCGGTCGAGCATCGCCGGTTTGAGGCCGCGCAGCCATCCGCGTTTGGCGGCAGTGTGCAGTGCAATAACCGGTACCGGCAAAATGGCCACGAATCCTGGGATCGCGGCACCCATGCGCCTGAGCATTTCGTCGAAACGCAGTCGCTCGGCGCCACCCAGTGCATACGTGTTGTCGAATGTGGCGGGAATGTTGAGCACGGACAGGCACGCATCGGCCAGATCCGCCGCATGCACGGGTTGGCGCAGGCCTGTGGCGTCGGTCGGTATCGGCATGCACCGCCAGCGTCGCGCGAACCGGGCGATAGGCGCCAGGCTCCGGTCGGTTCCGGTGCCGTAAATCAATGTGGGCCTGAACAGCGTGCAGGCGATGCCCCGATCAGAGCAAAGTTGCCGCAACTTTGTTTCGGCCGTGGTCAGGCGCTGCGCCAGTTCCCGTTCTTCGGCATCGACCGAAGCGATCTTGCTCTCGGCACTCATCGAGCTCAGGGCGATCACGCGCCGCGGTGCATCGCCAAGGTTCCCCGCCAGCCAGGTCGCGAATGCGTCCAGCGGACCCAGGCTGATAATGCCGTCCGCAACGGGCAGATCCGCAAGTGGATCGTTCAGGTCGGCACGAAGCCACTGAATATTGTCCGACGCAGATTGGGCACGTCGACTCACCGCGTAGACTCGGTGCCGCGCAATCAGGCGCGGCAGCAGGAATCTGCCAACTGCACCGGTGGCGCCAAAAACAAGCGAGGAAGTCATGCATTTTCCAACGAACTTCTGGGCATTCTGGCCCACTTTCGGGTCCACGTTGTACGTGGTCAAGCCTTTATGATTTGGTGCACAGCCGCCAAGCCCGAAACGGTTGCCAAAAACAGCCCGTTCGTAACGCTCCAAGCATGATGCTAACGGCACTGTTATCCTGCCGCGGCGAGGGTTTCCCGCCCGCGATCAGCGCACTCGGCGCGGTCCGTTTCGTCAAGTACACACTCCCGCAATTTAGGTTGTTGACCACTTTCAACTTCGATGTATAATGCGCGGCTCCCCTGGCGAAAGGCTGGGCGGATGATTGTGGTTCTTTGACAGTGTGCGCAGGTGACTTGTGTGGGCGCCTTGTGGTGGATGGAAGTCCATCGAGATGCAAGAGCGTCCCAAGCCTTATTTGAGTAATCAAAGTAGCTTGGGGTCAGTCTCTGGAAGTTAGGTTCACGGGATGCAAGTTTCGTGGATTGAAAGTTTTAACTGAAGAGTTTGATCCTGGCTCAGAGTGAACGCTGGCGGCATGCCTAACACATGCAAGTCGAACGGCAGCATGAGAGAGCTTGCTCTCTTGATGGCGAGTGGCGGACGGGTGAGGAACACATCGGAATCTGCCCGGTTGTGGGGGATAACTCGGGGAAACTCGAGCTAATACCGCATACGACCTTAGGGTGAAAGCGGGGGACCTTCGGGCCTCGCGCGATCGGATGAGCCGATGTCGGATTAGCTGGTTGGTGGGGTAAAGGCTCACCAAGGCGACGATCCGTAGCTGGTCTGAGAGGATGATCAGCCACACTGGGACTGAGACACGGCCCAGACTCCTACGGGAGGCAGCAGTGGGGAATATTGGACAATGGGGGCAACCCTGATCCAGCAATGCCGCGTGTGTGAAGAAGGCCTTCGGGTTGTAAAGCACTTTTATCGGGAACGAAACACGCAAGGTTAATAGCCTTGTGGACTGACGGTACCCGAGGAATAAGCACCGGCTAACTTCGTGCCAGCAGCCGCGGTAATACGAAGGGTGCAAGCGTTACTCGGAATTACTGGGCGTAAAGCGTGCGCAGGTGGTTAGTTAAGTCTGCTGTGAAAGCCCCGGGCTCAACCTGGGAATGGCAGTGGATACTGGCTAACTGGAGTGCGGTAGAGGGGTGTGGAATTCCCGGTGTAGCAGTGAAATGCGTAGAGATCGGGAGGAACACCAGTGGCGAAGGCGGCACCCTGGACCAGCACTGACACTCAGGCACGAAAGCGTGGGGAGCAAACAGGATTAGATACCCTGGTAGTCCACGCCCTAAACGATGCGAACTGGACGTTGGGAGCAACTTGGCTCTCAGTGTCGAAGCTAACGCGTTAAGTTCGCCGCCTGGGGAGTACGGTCGCAAGACTGAAACTCAAAGGAATTGACGGGGGCCCGCACAAGCGGTGGAGTATGTGGTTTAATTCGATGCAACGCGAAGAACCTTACCTGGTCTTGACATGTCCGGAACCCTGCAGAGATGCGGGGGTGCCTTCGGGAATCGGAACACAGGTGCTGCATGGCTGTCGTCAGCTCGTGTCGTGAGATGTTGGGTTAAGTCCCGCAACGAGCGCAACCCTTGTCCTTAGTTGCCAGCACTACGGGTGGGAACTCTAAGGAGACTGCCGGTGACAAACCGGAGGAAGGTGGGGATGACGTCAAGTCATCATGGCCCTTACGGCCAGGGCTACACACGTACTACAATGGGAGGTACAGAGGGTTGCGAAGCCGCGAGGTGGAGCCAATCCCAGAAAACCTCTCTCAGTCCGGATCGCAGTCTGCAACTCGACTGCGTGAAGTCGGAATCGCTAGTAATCGCGAATCAGCATTGTCGCGGTGAATACGTTCCCGGGCCTTGTACACACCGCCCGTCACACCATGGGAGTGGGCTGCTCCAGAAGCCGTTAGCCTAACCGCAAGGGGGGCGACGACCACGGAGTGGTTCATGACTGGGGTGAAGTCGTAACAAGGTAGCCGTATCGGAAGGTGCGGCTGGATCACCTCCTTTCGAGAACGACTTCGCCATCACATGGCGTCCACACAAGACACCTGCTGTTTCTTTCACGCGAAATCCCTTTCGCGAAGAGCGAGAATCAAAAACCGGCCATCTGTGGCCGGACTCTTCACGAAAAGCCCGGCTTCGATGGCCTGTAGGGCATTGAATGGTGGCTTCCAGACGTTGGATCTGTATGGGTCTGTAGCTCAGGTGGTTAGAGCGCACCCCTGATAAGGGTGAGGTCGGTGGTTCGAGTCCTCCCAGACCCACCATTGTCTTCACGCGGATCCTTCCGCGAAGGGCGAGCTAAACCGCACATCCCTGTGCGGACTTCTCGATTAACAGCCGCTTTGTCGAAACATTGATTCGAGCGACGAAGCAGGCAGAGAGGACTAAATGGGGCCATAGCTCAGCTGGGAGAGCACCTGCTTTGCAAGCAGGGGGTCGCCGGTTCGATCCCGGCTGGCTCCACCAGGTTATGGTTGTGAAAGACAGTATTGGCGCACACAGAATTGATATCGGCGAACGTTGAGGTTCGACGATGTTCTTTGAAAATTTGGGACGTAACAAGCGTCTGAACTCTCACCGAGTTTGGATGTGTCGTTGAGGCAATTAGGCGAATAGAGAGTTGATCGGCCCTGAGGCGACTTGGGGTTATATGATCAAGCGAATAAGCGTCTACGGTGGATGCCTTGGCGGTCAGAGGCGAAGAAGGACGTGGCAGCCTGCGAAAAGCGTCGGGGAGTTGGCAACAAGCATTGATCCGACGGTGTCCGAATGGGGAAACCCACCTCGCAAGAGGTATCCAGTACTGAATACATAGGTGCTGGAGGCGAACCCGGGGAACTGAAATATCTAAGTACCCGGAGGAAAAGAAATCAACCGAGATTCCGCAAGTAGCGACGAGCGAACGCGGATTAGCCCAAAAGTCGCACGTGTTTTAGTTGAACGGTCTGGAAAGGCCGGCCCGAGACGGTGATAGCCCGGTAGGCGAAAGGGCGCGTGAGATGATAAGTGAGTAGGGCGGGGCACGTGAAACCCTGTCTGAACATGGGGGGACCATCCTCCAAGGCTAAATACTCCTGACCGACCGATAGTGAACCAGTACCGTGAGGGAAAGGCGAAAAGAACCCCGGAGAGGGGAGTGAAATAGAACCTGAAACCGTAGATGTACAAGCAGTGGAAGCCCTTCGGGGCGACTGCGTACCTTTTGTATAATGGGTCAGCGACTTACTGTCTGTGGCAAGCTTAACCGTATAGGGGAGGCGAAGGGAAACCGAGTCTGAACAGGGCGCATAGTCGCAGGCAGTAGACCCGAAACCAGGTGATCTAGCCATGTCCAGGGTGAAGGTGCGGTAACACGCACTGGAGGCCCGAACCCACTCCCGTTGCAAAGGTAGGGGATGAGGTGTGGCTAGGAGTGAAAAGCTAATCGAACCTGGAGATAGCTGGTTCTCCTCGAAAGCTATTTAGGTAGCGCCTCGTGCGAACACTCTTGGGGGTAGAGCACTGTTATGGCTAGGGGGTCATCGCGACTTACCAAACCATGGCAAACTCCGAATACCAAGACGTGCTACACGGGAGACACACGGCGGGTGCGAACGTCCGTCGTGGAAAGGGAAACAACCCAGACCTGCAGCTAAGGTCCCCAATTTACCGCTCAGTGGAAAACGATGTGGGAAGGCACAAACAGCCAGGAGGTTGGCTTAGAAGCAGCCACCCTTTAAAGAAAGCGTAATAGCTCACTGGTCGAGTCGGCCTGCGCGGAAGATTTAACGGGGCTAAGCGGTAAACCGAAGCTCAGGGTGCATAGGTCCTTCGGGGCGTATGCGCGGTAGAGGAGCGTTGTGTAAGCCTGTGAAGGTGGATCGAGAGGTCTGCTGGAGGTATCACAAGTGCGAATGCTGACATGAGTAACGATAAGGGAGGTGAAAAGCCTCCCCGCCGAAAGCCCAAGGTTTCCTCGCGCAACGTTCATCGGCGCAGGGTGAGTCGGCCCCTAAGACGAGGCGGAAACGCGTAGTCGATGGGAAGCTGGTTAATATTCCAGCACCGCTCGTAATTGCGATGGAGTGACGGAGAAGGCTAGGTGTACCGGGCGTTGGTTGTCCCGGGGAAAGGAGGTAGGTGTGGACCTTAGGCAAATCCGGGGTCCTTTACGCCGAGCACTTAAGACGAGTCCTTTGTTGGACGAAGTCACTGATGCCACGCTTCCAGGAAAAACTTCTAAGCTTCAGATTATGAGGACCGTACCGTAAACCGACACAGGTAGGCAGGGTGAGAATCCCAAGGCGCTTGAGAGAACTTGGGTGAAGGAACTAGGCAAAATAGCACCGTAACTTCGGGAGAAGGTGCACCCGGGGATGTGGCTACATGCGTAGCTGAGCATTCCTGGGTCGCAGTGACCAGGCCGCTGCGACTGTTTACCAAAAACACAGCACTCTGCAAACACGAAAGTGGACGTATAGGGTGTGACGCCTGCCCGGTGCCGGAAGGTTAATTGATGGGGTCAGCCGCAAGGCGAAGCTCTTGATCGAAGCCCCGGTAAACGGCGGCCGTAACTATAACGGTCCTAAGGTAGCGAAATTCCTTGTCGGGTAAGTTCCGACCTGCACGAATGGCGTAACGACAGCGGCGCTGTCTCCACCCAAGACTCAGTGAAATTGAAATCGCTGTGAAGATGCAGCGTTCCCGCGGCAAGACGGAAAGACCCCGTGAACCTTTACTATAGCTTTACACTGAACGTTGAGTTCTTCTGTGTAGGATAGGTGGGAGGCTTTGAAGTGCAGGCGCCAGCTTGCATGGAGCCAACCTTGAAATACCACCCTGAAGTGCTTGACGTTCTAACCTAGGCCCGTAATCCGGGTCGGGGACCGTGTATGGTGGGTAGTTTGACTGGGGCGGTCTCCTCCCAAAGTGTAACGGAGGAGCACGAAGGTGCGCTCAGCACGGTCGGACATCGTGCGGTGTGTGTAAAGGCATAAGCGCGCTTGACTGCGAGATCGACGGATCAAGCAGGTACGAAAGTAGGTCTTAGTGATCCGGTGGTTCTGAATGGAAGGGCCATCGCTCAACGGATAAAAGGTACTCCGGGGATAACAGGCTGATACCGCCCAAGAGTTCATATCGACGGCGGTGTTTGGCACCTCGATGTCGGCTCATCACATCCTGGGGCTGTAGCCGGTCCCAAGGGTATGGCTGTTCGCCATTTAAAGTGGTACGCGAGCTGGGTTCAGAACGTCGTGAGACAGTTCGGTCCCTATCTGTCGTGGGCGTTGGATGTTTGAGAGGGGCTGCTCCTAGTACGAGAGGACCGGAGTGGACGAACCTCTGGTGTTCCGGTTGTCACGCCAGTGGCATTGCCGGGTAGCTATGTTCGGAAGCGATAACCGCTGAAAGCATCTAAGCGGGAAGCGCGCCTCAAGATGAGACATCCCGGGACACAAGTCCCCTGAAGGAACCATCAAGACTAGGTGGTTGATAGGTCGGGTGTGTATCGCAGTAATGCCGAGCTAACCGATACTAATGATCCGTGTGGCTTGATCATATAACTCCAAGTGGCTTCGACGGCACATCGCCGGCGAGAGTGAAGCCTTGTTACGTCCCAATCCCATGCTGGCCAGGCGCGCAAACGCGACTGGCTGCACCGCTTCCCTGGCGGAAATAGCAACGTGGTCCCACCCGATCCCATCCCGAACTCGGAAGTGAAACGCGTCTGCGCCGATGGTAGTGTGGCTTAAGCCATGTGAGAGTAGGTCACTGCCAGGGGCTTCACCAGCCAAAACCCTCGGTCGAAAGGCCGGGGGTTTTGCATTTATCCGCTCGAGGAACGTGACCTACTTGCAAGGTGTGCGCTGCGCGCACGAGTGCTGCGTTCCTGCGCCACGCAGGCGCGGTCACTGCCAGGGGCTTCACCAGCCAAAACCCTCGGTCGAAAGGCCGGGGGTTTTGCATTTATCCGCTCGAGGAACGTGACCTACTTGCAAGGTGTGCGCTGCGCGCACGAGTGCTGCGTTCCTGCGCCACGCAGGCGCGGTCACTGCCAGGGGCTTCACACAGCAAAGGCCACCCAAGCGGGTGGCTTTTTGCTTTGTGGGGTTCCGGTAGCGGCCTGCCCGAGCCGGCTTACATGGCAGAGTAGGGCGAGGCCGGTCGCCAAGGCGATGCCGCGGCATCGCCTGACCGGTCAAGCGCCCGGCCAGGGAAGGTCGGGCAGGCGATCGCACCAGGGAAGGGTCTGGCATCAACGATCAAGCCAGGGGCTTCATCATCAAGACCCCAGTCGAAAGGCTGGGCGGCGGCATTGGGTGGAAGAAATGGCATCCCTCACACAAACAAAAACGACGTTCCGATGCCAATGAGCAGGAGACCGGCAAGTCCGTAAGTGAGCAAGTGGCTGATGTATGGCCACGTCAGTCGGTTCATCAGGCATGAGACGTCGGCGAACCGGTATCTACGAATATCTCGGGGTTAGGTCCTATACGATCGATAATCTGCCTGGCCTGTTCGGGTTCTACCGATGACAGGAAACGGTCGTCGACGCTGATCGTCGTACCGACACGGCTTATCCCCATGTACAAATATTCGTACTCAATTTGAGGCGTGTAGGTTGTCAGACGGGCCGGCCACGTGGCCAGGGTGCCGGTTTTCAATGAAGTCTTGACCACTCTTCCGGGGACGCTGAACCACGACTCAACCCTTCGCCATCGCAGCCATCGAATGATGGCGTACATAGACAGTCCGACCCCACAACCCAGTGACGCAATACCGGCGCCCGTAATATTCATATTTGTACCGTCCAGCCTACTTAGCTTAATTGCGCAAGCGGCGATATTCTGGTCTACAGATCTGCCGGCAAACACGCAAACATGGGCCGAAAACACCGGTGCCCGTGTCGGCGAATTTGTCACAAGGACACAACTGCGGTGCAAACGGGATCAACGTAACGTTTCGGTGCTCGTTGCGGTTGCCAAAGACTAGCGGCATGGCAACCGACCCGTCATCGAAAAATGCACGCGGTCACTGCTGCAGCTGACGCCAGATCCGGGTGTATAGCGCCTGGACCTTGGGCGGGCAGGTGCGCTGGATGTGCCCGGCCGCGACGAATTGCTCGGGGATTTCGATTTCCGGCGCATCGCGCATCTGTTTGGGTAAATATTTATCCGACCCCTTGATTGCATTCGCGTAATGCGCAAATGTCGAGATCAGCGCGGCATTCTTTGGATCCATGATGAAGTTCTGGAACAACCTCGCGTTCTCGACGTTCTTGGCATCCTTCAACACGGCGACATTGTCCATCCAGATCGGATAACCTTCCTTCGGATAGCCGTAGACGATGTTCGGATTCTTCAGGCGTGAACGCAGCGAATCTCCGCTCCAGTTCACGCCGGCGCCAAAATCCCCCTTGGCGAACTTGTCGATCGTGTCCGATTCCATGGCGATCCATTTTGGCTTTGCCGCCATCAGCACGTCGCGTGCTTTCTTGAGGATGCCGAGATCGTCGGTACAGGGCGTTCCGCCAACGTAGTAAAGGGTCATGTCGATCACATCGGCCATTTCCGATACGACGTTGATCTTGCCGACCAACTCCTTGGGCGGATTCAGGAAGATCGCCGAAGTATTCGGGTCTCCGGCATAAACGGACTTGTTGACCGTGATTCCGGTCGTGCCCCAGACCCAGGGCACGGTGTATTTGCGGCCGGGATCGAATGGAACGTCGACCCATTTTTTCTCGACGTTCTTGAAATTGCTCATCTTGTACGGATCGGTTTCCAGTAATAGTCCCTCGCTGATCCAGATTGGCACGTACCGCGAGGACGGCACGACGATATCGAAACCGCTTCCGCCCTGGCGAACCTTGGCCAGCGCGGTGTCGTTGGAATCGAAGTCGGTCAGGGTGACGTTGACGTGGTATTGCTGTTCGAATTTCACGATCAATTCGGGACTGGTGTAATTGCCCCAATTGTAGATATTGAGGTGGCCGTCAGCCCTCGCCATCAACGGAG
The DNA here is from genome assembly GCA_963779795.1 of uncultured Pseudomonadota bacterium. Classification (GTDB taxonomy): domain Bacteria; phylum Pseudomonadota; class Gammaproteobacteria; order Xanthomonadales; family Rhodanobacteraceae; genus Rudaea. The sequence goes on from CAVZZK010000001.1 coordinate 443,290, forward strand.
CAGTCATGAAAATGCCGAGTGCCGCCGATAGCCATCGCTCGTGTTTGTGACTGATCCGACTCATTGAACGCTCCGGTTCCGGTTGACCAGGAAAAATATCACGACCACGATGATCGATATCAAGACAAAGACGGTGGAAATCGCGTTGACCTCCGGGGTAACGCCATGTCGCAACTGGCCGAGCATGTAAGTGGACAAGGTGTCCTGACCGCCGGATTTGACGAACTCGGTTATGACGACGTCGTCCAGGGAGATGACGAACGCCAGCATCAAACCGGCCAGGATGCCAGGCCACAGACGGGGAAACGTTACATGGCGAAACACGCGCCAGGGGCCGGCATACAAGTCGGAGGCTGCGGTTTCCAGTACACAGTCCATGTTTTCCAGGCGGGCACGAATCGGCAGGTAGGCGAATGGAATACAGAATGCCGTGTGCGCGATTATCAGATAGGCAAGCCCGGTATAGCCGGTCCAGATCTTGATGCGGGCGAAGACGATCAGCAGCGCAACTGCCGTGACAATCTCCGGCACCATCAATGGCTGGTTGATGATGGCGTATTTCAGGTTCAGGCCGGGATACGGCCGGGTGCGCGTGGTAGCCAGCGCCGCCATGGTCGCGGCGATGGTCGAAATCATGGCGGCAACAACGCCGATTTGCAGCGAACGCAACGAACATTCGACGATCAGCTGATTGTGCCAGGCGGAAGCAAACCAGCGCAGGGAAAAACCCTGCCAGGTCGCGACGGAAGCGCCGGCGTTGAAGGCGTAGGCGACGACGACAAGGATCGGCAGGTAAAGCACGACGAAACACAGCACGGCAATCGAGCCGAAACCCGGCTGCCGACGGACATCGAAGCGGGAGATGTGTTCAGCCATGATGGCGTTGTCGCCCGGACGAAGCGGCTCGGGCGTAGACGAGCAATGCAAGTGTTACGACGGCCATCAGCGTCAGCGACAAGGCAGAACCCAAGGGCCAGTTGCGGCCCTGGCCGAACTGTAGATCGATAAGGTTGCCGAGCATCAGCCGGCGGCCGCCACCGAGTACCCGGGGTGCGACATAGGCACCGAGTGCCGGAACAAACACCAGGATGGATCCGGCGACCAGCCCGGGTCGGACCAGCGGCAGCACGATACGCCGCAGCACCGCGAAACGGCTCGCGTACAGGTCGTAACCGGCTTCAAGCAGGCGGAAATCGAGTTTCTCCAGGCTGGCATAGATTGGCAACACCATCAGCGGCAGATAGACGTAGGTCATGCCGAGCAGGATGGCGAAATCGGTAAACATCATCTGGATCGGCTGCTGAATCAGGCCGAACCGGATCAGCAACGTGTTGACGATGCCCTGGTTGCGGATCAACTCTTCGATGGCAAACGTCCGAATGAGCAGGTTGGTCCAGAACGGGATCGTGACCAGAAAAAGCCATACGTCGCGCCGTCGTGCCGGGCGCGTGGCAATGAAATAGGCGGTGGGAAAGCCGAGAATCAGCGTAAACACCGTGGTCAACAGCGACAATTCGGCGGAACGCCAGAACACCGCGAGATTGGCCGTGGCCAGTTGCAGCGTGTTATCGAAGATGTCGCGCTCGAACAGTACGTTCGACCAGCCTTCAGTCGAAAATTTCCAGACCACATCTCCATACTGTCCCGGCGTCAGGAACGAGTAGACCAGCACGACCAGTAGCGGCCCGATGGCTGCCGCCAGCACGATGATCAGCGCAGGACTGGAGAGTAGCCAACGTTTACGGATGTCTTGTCGATCGCTGAAGGGCGGATCAAGCGTCTGCGGCATGGTCGACTCAATCCGTCAACACGTTGGCCGCACCACGCGCCAGGGCGATGCCGACCCGGTCGTTCTCGTGCAGGCTGTGTTGGCGCTCGGGATTGTTTTGCGTGCGCACCACGAACATGCCGCCGTCGTCGAGCGCGACGTGATAATGCGTGTCAGTGCCGAAATACACGATGTTCTGCAGGATGCCGTTGAGGATCGCATCGTCGCCGGCAGGTACCAGTTCGGCATGTTCGGGCCGCACAACCAGGCTGATGGCCGAATTGGCCGGCAAGCTTTGCGCCAGACTGGCGGGAATGCGTCTGCCTGAGTTCAGACGAACAACAGCTTCGCCGTCAAACACGGATTCCAGGTGGCCATCCAGAAAATTGGACTCACCGATGAAATCGGCAACGAATCGGTTGGTCGGGTGTTCGTAGATTTCCAGCGGCGTGCCGACTTGCAGGACCCGTCCGGCCGTCATCACCGCGATGCGGTCGGACATGGTCAGCGCTTCTTCCTGATCGTGGGTAACGAAGATGAAGGTAATGCCGGTCTGGTGCTGAAGCCGCTTGAGCTCGATCTGCATTTCCTTGCGCAGCTTGTAGTCGAGTGCGGACAGTGGTTCGTCGAGCAACAATAGCCGCGGTGCGGGCGCCAGCGCGCGTGCCAGGGCAACACGTTGCTGCTGTCCGCCGGAAAGCTGTGCTGTGTTGCGTTCGCGCATCGACTGCATGCGCACCAGGGCGAGCATTTCATCGACACGAGCATCCAATTCGTGTTTCGGTTTGCCCAGCATGGCGAGCCCGAAACCGATGTTTTGCGCCACGCTCATGTGCGGGAACAGCGCGTAATTCTGGAACACGGTATTGATGGGACGCTTGAACGGCGGCAAACCAGTGATATCACGATCGTCAAGCAGGATTTGCCCGCTACCGGGCCAGTCGAATCCGGCGATCAGGCGCAGCAGAGTGGTTTTGCCGCAGCCCGACGGACCGAGTAGCGTGAAAAACTCGTTTTGCCGAACCGCGATCGAAACGTCATCCAGCGCGACGACCGGACGTTGATTCGAACCAAAAATCTTGTGGATCCGGCGTGCCTCGATGGCTGGCCTGTCGGCGGAACGTGTCAAGGATCGCCCTCGCGAGGTGATGGGAAACCGTGTCACAACCTGATTGCCGACGGCGACGGTGCGGTCTGAGCAGAGTAAGCAGCGCTATCCGGCCGGTCAAGTTCGCGAAATTCTGCTTGTCGAATTTACCCAAATGCAGCTCATTGGGGTTAGAATCAGAAAAATTAGACGAAAAAGTGTGAACCAGGACACAAATTCGGACGTGTCTGGTTTTGAGAGCTTGTCAGTTGCAGGCATATGTTGGGGTGGCAATGTTCGTTAACAAAGCGAACGGAGCGGTTGAATACGATTTGGTCAAACGAATCGCTGCGGGCGATGAGATTGCCGAGCGTGAGTTCGTGCAACGGTATCTGCAGGGCGTGCGGACCCTGGTGCGGCGTTATTCCCGACCGGGGGATCCCATCGTTGAGGACCTGACCCAGGACGTGCTGGCCAACGTGCTGGTGCGACTGCGTACGGGTGCCTTGCGCGATAGCAAAGCCCTTTCTTCATATGTGCACAGCGCGGTTGCGAGAGCGACAAGCGCCGAATACCGGCGTCGCCATGTACCGGAACCTGAAGTGGCCCTTGAGCAGATCGCCGCCGAGGACACACCGCTCAAGCAGGTTTCCAATAATCAGTTGAAACATATATTGCTGGAGATGCTGTCTGAGCTGCCAGTGCCGCGGGATCGCGAGATATTAAAGCGGTTTTACCTGGATGAAATGGACAAGGACGAGGTATGCCGGCAATTGGGAATCGATGCCGACCACTTTCATCGCGTGGTTTTCCGTGCGCGCGGAAGACTCAGGAGTCTGCTGATGGAAGCCGGGTTTGGACAGCTTTGAGATGAGACAGAGCGCCCTGTGCCGTCTCCTTGACAATTACCCGTACCGTTCGTGGCCGAGATGGGATTCTCGACAGGACAAAAAATGAAATCGTCGCGATTGGCGACATGGCTCGAACAGACTTGGCTCCAGTGCTATCTTGATCGCCAGCTGACCAAGGAAGAGAACACTTGGTTCGAGACATACGCACTGGACAAACCCGATTTGCTCGCTGCCATCGGCGTCGACTCGACGTTGCGTGACGCCTTGGTCGTTGATCCACAGTTCGAGACTGGTTTTTGTGTCGACCCACCCGCCCCGCAAGCCATTGACAGTCAGGATAATCGCGGACTAACCGGTCGAGCGCATCGTATTGTCGGGATGAAACGATTCCGACTGATGCATTTGGGTGTGGCAATCGTGTTTTCTCTGATAATTGGCTTCGGCATGGGTTGGTACACGAACCGTTATCTGGCGAAACGCATTTCGAGCACGGTTCTGGCCAGCCCGACCCGGATCGTGTTCGATCAGGTACACGCGGGTTCTTTGCGGCCTCGCGTAGAACACATCAATCGTGCCTTGGCCTATGATCTGGTGCAGATAGCCCTGCCGCCAGGGGCTGAAAAAGTCTCGTTGAGGCTCGGCACCGGTCAAACTCGCGCACTCCAGGTGGGCCCGGACGGATTGGTCGGTTTCCTGATGGATCACAATATCCTCAGAACCGCAATCGATGTGCAGGTACGTTACTCTTGGCGCAATCGTCAGATGGTTTTTCCGCTGGACTTTACCGATATCAGCCCGGATCAGGGTTAAGGATGCGCTGACTTGATCAGGGCATCCCCCAAAGTCATGTGACTGGACGGGTTCTACCCCGATTCTACGGGCACTTTCACCAAGCCCCATACTGGGGCCAAAGAGTGTCTATGTCCAAGCGAAGCACTAAGGTCCTTATGACCTGAGCACCGACATGGTCGTCGAAATGTTGATGCTCAGGCCGTTTTCGAAAGCCCGTGCCTGCCGGTTTTGGGCACGAAATGGGCACGAAATGGGCACGGTGCCGGGCACGGTGCCTAAATGACATGAACAAAAGGAGTGCTTCGGTCGTGCGCAAAAACGACGTAACGTACTGAATACGTAACGGAAGGGTTTGAAACGGAGATGGTGGCTATGGGTGGACTCGAACCACCGACCCCAGCATTATGAGTGCTGTGCTCTAACCGGCTGAGCTACATAGCCACGAGAGGTGCGGAAACCGGGCCGCGTAGTTTAGCTGCCGCAGGCGATGACGTAAATGCCTGTTCGCCAACGCCTTGCCCCATCAGCGTGGGCTGTGGAAGAATCCGGATATAGAGTTTGGAGTCATTCCCGTGATTGATCCGGATGGGTACCGGCCGAATGTCGGCATTATCCTGTTGAGCGACGATGGTAGCGTGTTCTGGGCCCGGCGTACTTACCGGGACGGTTGGCAGTTCCCGCAGGGCGGCATGCGCAGCGATGAGACGCCGCTGGAAGCGATGTATCGTGAACTCGAGGAAGAGGTCGGTCTGCGTCCGCAGCATGTCGAAGTTCTCGGCGCCACGCCCGGCTGGTTGCGTTACCGCTTGCCCAGACGCTACTTGAGGCATAACGAGAAGCCGCTGTGCATCGGCCAGAAACAGGTCTGGTTCCTGTTGCGTCTGGTCGGCGACGAATCGGACGTGCGCCTGGACCTGACCGATACGCCGGAATTTGACTCATGGCGCTGGGTCGATTTCTGGTATCCAGCCGCGCATGTCGTCGCATTCAAGCGCACGGTTTATCAGCGCGCATTACGCCATCTGGCGCCGTTGGCCGGCCACGAGCCAGCCCCTGCAACAACGGATTGACGGCTACCGAGTGAGTGTAGCGGCGGGTGGGGACGTTTTATCACCTGTTGTTGACAATCATTCGCATTTGCACTTAAATACGCATATACGAAAGCGGGATTCATTTTCATGTATGTGTGTGTGTGCAACGGTGTGACCGATCGTGCCATCCGCCAAGCGGCCGGCGACGGTGTCCACAGCCTCTCGGAATTGACGCGGCGTACCGGCTGCGCGGGCAGCTGTGGCTGTTGTGCCGAGCTCGCCGAGGAAGTCTTGCAAGACGAACACGAGCGTCGCCAGCAATCCTGCGGGCTGGCTGTCGCCGCCTGACTTCTGTTTCGTGTTTCCCCGGTACCCGCAGTCGTGCGGGTGCTACCCGATACTTCCCTTTGTGATTGCACCGCGTCGACGGCAGCGCGGTATAGTTGTTGCCGGATTGCGATACGGAGAAAGACATGAAGGGCAAAACCGAGGTGATCAAGCACCTGAACAAGGTGCTGTTCAACGAGCTGACCGCAATCAATCAGTATTTCCTGCACTCGCGCATGTATCGCAACTGGGGCTACAAGGAACTGGCCGAGCACGAGCACAAGGAATCGATCGACGAAATGAAACATGCCGATATGCTGATCGAGCGTATCCTGTTTCTGGAAGGCTTGCCGAACCTGCAGAAACTGGGCAAGTTGTTGATTGGCGAAACGCCGGCCGAGGTGTTGGGCTGCGATCTGAAGCTGGAAATGGCCGCGCATCCTGACCTTTGCGAGGCGATCGCCTATTGCGAGTCCTGTGGCGACTACGTCAGCCGTGAGTTGTTTGAGCGCATCCTCGAATCCGAGGAAGAACACATTGACTGGCTGGAAACCCAGATCGGATTGATCGAGCAGATCGGCGAGGCCAATTATCTGCAAGCCAAGCTCGACGACTGACATCGGCAGCAGGCTGAACCGGGGAAGACTGATCGAGGTCGGCTGTTACGGGCCTCAGCCGATAGATACCCCCTGTTTACTTGGCGGGGCCTTTTGCCAACAGGGCTTCGAGTTCCTGTGCAACGCGCTGGTAGCTGCGATTGATTTCGCCTACAAGCGTGCGCATGTCGTTGCCAAGCGTTCCGGCTCGCGCGCCGTGTTCGAGTCGTTTGGCCAGCTCCGACAATCTCATCGCACCGAGATTGGCACTGGTCGACTTGAGCGAATGCGATGGCGAAATCAGCGCCTCAATATCGGCACGCACCGCGGCCTGTTCCAGCGCGGCCAATGCCTTGGGCGTATCCTCAAGATACACGTGGACCAGATCGGCAAATTCCTCACCCATGATATCCAGCAGATCGCGCACGATTTCGTCGTCCAGCACCTTGCCATCCGCGGGCGGGGGCGACGACAAGGATTCCACCGCCAAGGGACTGTGGGCGACCGGGGCGGGATCCGTTGTAACGTCTGCCGGCTTGGCATCCACTGGTGTCGTGGCGCTGGATAGCCAGCGGCGCAAGGTTCGTTCGAGCAAGGCCCGGTTGAGCGGCTTGGACATGTAGTCATCCATGCCGGCGTGCAGGCATTTTTCGCGATCGCCTGCCATGGCGTTGGCAGTCATCGCGATGATCGGTATGCGTTTGAGATGGTTATCCGATTCCCGCTGGCGTTGCGCCCGGGTGGCCGCGTAGCCGTCCATGGTCGGCATCTGGCAGTCCATGAGCACAACATCGAAGCGCTTTTGCCGTAACTGTTCCAATGCCTGTTCGCCATGCTCGGCTACCTCGAAACTCAGTCCGAGCAGACTGAGCAGTCGCTGGGCGACCTGACGGTTGACCAGATTGTCTTCGACAAGCAGGACGTGACCGACGATCGGTCCGGACGATTCCACCGGATGTGGGTCGGGTTCGGGCAACTCGGAACGAGCGGTCAGTGGACGCACCGGTTCGCTACCGGGCTCCTCTCCGCCGAGCAGAGCCAGCAGACGCGACCGTAATTCACCCTCGCCATATTGCCGTGGTACCGAGGTCGCGCGGGGTATGTTGCGGAACTCCGGCGGCATGACGGCACCACTGAGCAGGAACAGACAGTTGACTTGTTCCAGTGCCGGGTCGCGCATGACATCACGCAGTACGCTGATGGAGCTGGTCATGGGCAATGTCGCAGTATCGATGATGAGCACGTCGAATGCCCAGTTCGGGCCCATGCTGGTAGCCGATCGCAATTTTCCGAGTGCTTCCGCCGTTGCCGTTGTCTGCTGGAAATTGATACCCCAGACATTGAAATAGCTGCCCAGTCGGCGTACGCAGGCGGTATCGCCGGACAATACCAGCGCGCGTACACCATCCAGCGTACGGCGAAGCACAATGTCGCCGGGTGCCTTGTGCAAGGGTACGTTGAACCAGAACAGCGAACCCTTGCCCGGTTCGGAACGTAATCCGATCTTGCCGCCCATCAGATCGACGATGCGTTTGCAGATGACCAGACCCAGGCCGGTTCCGCCAAAGGTACGGGTGGTCGAAGTATCGGCTTGCGTAAACGGTTGGAACAATTTCGCCGCCGCCTCCGGGCTGATACCGATTCCCGTATCCTTGACCGTAAAAAGAATTTCGTAGTGTGTACGCGTTTCGCCGCGTTTGGATACATGAAGACGCACAGAACCGTGGTTCGTGAATTTGATTGCGTTACTGACCAGGTTGGTGAGTATCTGGCGCAAACGCACCTGGTCGCCGCGCACGGCCAGACGCATGCCTTTTTCGAGACTGATCGTGAACGCGAGATTCTTGGCTTCGGCTGATTTTTCCAACAGTCGGTGAACGGAACCGACCAGGTCCCGAAGATTCAGGCCGACGTTTTCCAATTCCAGCTTGTTGGCTTCGATCTTCGAGTAATCGAGGATGTCGTCGACGATGCGCAACAGTTCCTGCGCGGACTTGTACGCGGTTTGCAGATAGTCGATCTGATCCGGTGCGAGCCGGGTCGACATCAAGATGTCGAGCAACGGGATGATGCCGTTGAGAGGTGTGCGAATTTCATGGCTCATCGTGGCCAGAAATTCGCTTTTCGCCATCATTGCCGCTTCGGCTTCCTGTTTGGCGCGCACCAGTTCGTGCTGTACGCCACGCAGTTGTTCGAGTTCGGATTGTTGCGCAGACACGGCAGTTTCAGGAGGCTGGGTTGCCTGTACGAATGTTGCAGCGAACCGGTGCCAGCTCAACCAGCAGGCAAGCGCAGCCAGTAGCAATAGAGGCGATACCCATAAGGCAATGTCGGTACGCAGCACGAACGGGGCGGCCAAACCGACACCCAGCACAACCAACAGGCCGAACTGAGCGAGCCAGGGAATTCCGGTTCGCAGAGGTGCGCCCGCGGTAACGGCGTGATCTGGCTCAGGCGGTGGTGGCATGGAAGTCGAAGCTTAGTTCCTGTGCCGCCTTTTGCACGAAGTCTCCCTGCAGGTAGTCGACACCGGCGCTCCACAGCAGCGAAGCAGTCTGTGCGTCTTCGATATGCGATGCGATAACTTTGCCATCGCGCTGGTGCGCGAAATCCACGATTCGGCGAAGTTCTTCGCGCACGTGCGATTCACGAATGCTCTCGCCACTGTAACGCGAGGCCAGTTTGACGAATTTCACGGGCAAGTGTTGCAGCAGTTGTAGCGCCGGCGGGTTGGCATCAAATGAGGACAGGGCCAGCATCACCCCGTATTCACCGATTTCAGCGCCGAACCGGGCGAGTTGACGGACATGCTCGAATACATCGCGGGTATTCAGTTCGATGACCAGGTGTTCTCCGGAAAGCCCTCGGGTTTCGAGCATCTGACCCAGCCACGCCGCACGCTGAGAATCGCGTGCGGAAGCGATCGATTGGTTGGCGAACAGACGAACCGGCCGCTGCAGGCGGGTGCGTTCGGTGAGTACACGAAGACAATGCGACAAGACCCAACGGTCCAACTCGGCAACAAGATTTTCGCGTTCAACGACCGGCAGTATTTCCGAGGCAGTATGGATCTGACCGGAATCGCCACGTAAGCGCAGCAATGCCTGGAACTGTTCCTCCTCACCACCCTGCAACGAAACGATCGGTTGGAACAGCAACTGGAATTCATCTGTCCTCAATGCATCGCGAATACGTTGCAGCAGGCCCAGGTCGGCATCGTTGGTGGATACGGCCGGCGGCAAATGGAACACGCCGATACGTTGTTGGCCAGGCACCCAGGCATTGTTGAGCGCGCGTTCGGCGGCGTTAAGCATGCCCCCGGCATCACCCAGTCCGGCGCTGAAGCTGCAGATTCCAACCGCCAGGTTCACATGCAGCGTCGTGCCATCATGTTCAAACACTTCCTGGGCGGTAAGCTCGCACAGGTTGGTCGCCAGTTGCATCAGGGTATCTTCGGTACCGTGCTCGCACAGCAACACGAAACTGGTGTCGCCGTAGCGGCTGACCATATCCTTGTTGCTGACCTTGGAAACCAGGAACGCTCCAATCTGGTTGAGCAGGGTGTCGAAGGCGATCAATCCCATGCGCTCGCGAATCTGCGCGCCGCCCTCCAGTTCCACATAAAACAGTCCGCCGCCACGATTCAGCGAATCCTCGGCCGCTAACGCCGCACTGATGCCGTCCAGAACGTAGGAGCGTTGAAACAGGCCGGTGGCCGGATCGCGCGGATTTTGTCCGGTGATGCGCTGGCCGAGCGCGCGCGCGCGCCGCACCCGATTGCTGACGGCCGAAATCAGGTGCTTGGGGCGGATCGGTTTGGACAAAAAATCGTCGCCGCCGGCATTGAGCGCTTCGAAATGCTTGTCTTCATCGTGTTCACCGGAAAGAAACACGATCGGCGTGTTCACGAAGGCTTCGCGTTCGCGGATGATCGTCGTCAATTCCATTCCCGAGCAATTGGGCATGTACAGGTCCATCAGGATAAATTCGGGCTTGAAGCTCTCCAGCCGGTCCATTACCGATAGCGGGTCGGTGACGGCGATAGTTTTCATGCCAGCCTTGCGCAGTATCGACTCGGCGAACAGGGCCTGCGAGCGATCGTCCTCGATGATCATCACCCGGAATGGATCGGTGCGATCGGCGTCGAGCAGTTCATGCACACGGTTCATTACCGCTGCGGCTTGTGCCGGCAGCTCGATAAAACAATCTGCGCCGGCACGCATGCCGTGCAGGCGTTCGGTCAGTTCGCCGGATTCGGAAAAAATCATCAGCGCCACTTGACGACCGAGGCGTTGGCGGGCGGCTTTCACGAGTTCGCCGATTTCCTCGAGTGCGCCAAGAAACGGTGCATCAATCATGACCAGATGCGGGCCGAATGCCGACAGGACTTCCTTGAGTTCGCCGATCGTTTCCAGGCGCGACAATTCGTAACCGGCCGCTTCAATCTGAAGGCCCAGTTCGCGCGCCAGGGCATTACTGTCGTTGAGGTGAAAAACCTTGAATTGCTCACCGTTACGGCGTGCAACACGCGGGGCGGATTTTGCGTTCTTGCGATCGCGCTTAACCAGGCGGGGTTTGGCCCGGACGGGCACACCCGCTGCTTGTGTTGCAGCGGGTGCTTCATCGAATGCATTCGGTGTCTGGGTGTCCGCCTTGGACGGGGTCGGGGCGGTGACAGCGGTCGGAGCAGGCCCGAAGCGCTTCCAGTATTGCGGCGGTGGCGTTACCAGCAGCGGGTAGATACCGGATGGGTTATGCGTTACCGTCAATGCCTCCACGGCTTGTGCAACCGGTTCACCATATTCTTCCCGCTGATGTGCAATCAGCGGTTCGAGTTGGTCCAGCTGCCGGGCGAATTTTTCGCTTTGCGCCGAATCCGGAATTTCGACGCGGGCGATGAACGGCGCCACGAAACCTTCCAGCGCGTACAGACGTTCGCCGATATCGAGCAGACCATAGCGTCCGCAGGCCCCAGAGAGCGTCTGTAGCTCACGCAGCAGGAGCGAGAATGCATTGATATCCCAGCCCTGTTTACACAGGCGCAGCCCGCGACGACGCAGGGTCTCCAGACGCTTGGGCAAATGGCGCATGAACGCCAGCCGCAGTTCGGCGGCCTGTTGGGTGTCTTCCTGCTTGTGCATAAGTTGATTCCAAGTGCGCTGAACTATACCAGCGCCACGTCAAAAAGCACCCCTAAGTCCTTGAAATTTGTCCCTGATCGTGTCGCCAGTCATCAATTGGAATCGATCCTCACTACACGGCGGGTCTGACGACGACGAGGATCACGATTGCAATCAGCACGAGCGACGGAATCTCGTTGAAAATACGCAGCCAGCGCGACGAGCGGGCGCAGGTGCCGTGTGCCAATTGATTCTTGAGGCGGATCAGATACAGATGATAGGCAATCAACAGCGCCACGAGTCCCAGCTTGATGTGCAGCCACGGTTGTTGCAGGAATGCCGGAGCCAACGAAAGCGTCCAGATACCAAACAACACCGCCAGGCTGCCACCGATATGCGTGATCGCGAGCAGGCGCGATTCCATCACCGCCAACTGCGAACGTACCGCGTCGCTGTGGGTTTCGACGTGATAGACGAACAGCCTCGGCAGGTAAAACAACCCCGCGAACCACGTGACGACGAAAATGACGTGGAAAGCCTTGATATACGGATACACCATGTTCGATTTCCCGATTGAGGTCGTGTTGTCCCGATGCGTACCGGCCTGGGCCCGCGGCGACCGGGCATGCGCCTTAATGGGCGTTGGTGAAATCGTGTCGCCCCAAGGCATCGGAACTGCCTTATTATGCCAGCGCTACGACATGACGTTGGCTTGACGCAAATGGCGCGACAAGGCTATAACGCGCGTTCACCAGCCGGCTAACGCCGCGCCCGATATTCGATCCCGGATGATTAAAGTTACGCCTCCACCAGCCTTCGAGGTGCGGCCACAACAGCCTGCGCGTCGTGGCCGTGTGATGCTTGCGATAGCGATTGTGTGGCTGTTGACCCTTGTCGGTGCGTTTGTGCTGGGAGGGTATTATTTGAAACGGGATGCGCATCATGGCGTGCAAGCGGCCGAATTGTCGGGGCTGAAAAATGACAAGGACGCCTTGTTGCAGCGTGTAGTCGTGCTCGAACGTGCTGCGCAAGTAGCGCATACTGCAACGGCAGGATTGCAGCAGGCCCTGCGCGATCGCCAGGAGGAGATTGCCGGCCTGCGCGCGGATCTGGCCTTTTACAGCCGGCTCACCGATGGCAGTGGCAAACCCGAAGGCCTGAATGTTCATGGCGTACAGATAAACGCGGGACGCGGTTCGCGGGTATATGATTTCAGTGTGACGCTGACCCAGACCCTACGTACCGGACCGGTTTCCAAGGGTCACGTCAACCTGAGCGTCAGCGGCGTGCGTGATGGCAAACTGACAACGCTGTCGTGGACCGAACTGGCGCCGAATCAACCGAAAGTCGGGTTGCCGTTTTCGTTCAAGTACTTTCAGCAGGTCACCGGCGCCATTATGCTGCCTGCCGGATTCAGTCCCAACCGGATTCGCGTCGTCGCCGACGCCAGCAACAACAGAGGGCATGTCGCGCAGGAATTCGCCTGGGCCGACGCTCTTGCCGATCAGGAGATACCGAATGTTCAACGCTAATCGTAAAGATCAACGTGACCAGTCCGTTGGAACCACGCTCATTGCCAGTGGTACTGAAATTCACGGCGATGTGCGTTTCACCGGGCGACTGCACGTCGACGGCAAGATCGAAGGAGCGATCACCGGCGAGGGCACGCAGGCAACGTTGACGTTGTCCGAGCATGCGACCGTCCAAGGCGAAATCGTTGCACCGAATATCTTGATCGACGGCAAGGTTGTCGGCGATGTCACCGCCGGCGAGCGACTTGAACTGGCCTGTAACGCGCACGTGGAAGGCAACATCTACTACAAGTTGCTGGAAATGGCCGCGGGCGCCCAGATCAACGGCAAGATGGTCTATCGCGAAGAACCGCAGCGGCAGCTTCCCAAACCGCAAGCAGAGCAGGAACAGCTGTCTGGCCGGGAAACCGCACAGGCCACTTGAAATCCGGCGGATAAACGCGATCTACTGTGGTAGCTCCCATTCGGGCCGCCCAAATATTCGTTGGTCGCGCCGCCACAGGCCGTACTGCAGCCAGAATCCATGAACGAGACACCCAATTATCTCAACGCGTTGGACCGACCGCTGGTTTTCACGGACGCGGCCGCGCACAAGGTTCGCGAATTGATTGCCGAGGAAGACAACCAGAATCTGAATCTGCGTGTGTATATCTCCGGTGGTGGCTGCTCCGGCTTCCAATATGGGTTCACGTTTGACGAGACCAGCGCCGATGATGATCTGCGTGTAGTCAATGATGGCGTGACCCTGGTTGTCGACCCCCTCAGCCTGCAGTACCTGATGGGCGCGGAAATCGATTACACCGAAAGTCTGCATGGCGCGCAGTTCGTTATCCGCAATCCCAACGCGAAGACCACCTGCGGTTGCGGTTCCTCGTTTTCGGTCTGAAATCGTGGCTGCCGTGGCGAATTCCGTCGACGTGCCGATCAACCCTTTTGCCGCCATCGACCTGGACCGGGCCGGCGAACGTCGCGACGATACCGAATGGCTGAGGCGACGTGAAACCGGTTCGAAAGCCAGATTCCTGCTGTTGGACCCGGATGCTCGTGCGCTGGTAGCAGCCGATCGCAACGCCCTGTTGCATTTCAGCGCCGCCGATTGCGCGCGCCTGCAATTGGCAGACTCACCCAGTTTTCTGGGTAGCAACCCCGATGGCGACTATTTCATGCATCGTCTTGATGCATCCGATGCCACTCGCATCGCCGCCGGGTCCGCTGGTGAATTCCTCGATCTGCGCAGTGCCGGCGCCAGCCTGCCGGCCTTCGATGCCGGTTTGTTCGCGTATGCGCGTGGGTTGGCACTGTGGCAACAACGCACGCGATTCTGCACGGCATGTGCTGCACCCCTGCGCTTCGAGTCGGCCGGGCACCGCGCACGATGTACGAATCCGCAATGTGCGATCGACCATTTCCCGCGCACCGATCCGGCGATCATCGTCATTGTCAGCCATGGCGAACGTTGCCTGCTCGGGCGTGGACCGAAGTGGCCGGCGCGGCGTTATTCGACGTTGGCCGGATTCGTTGAGCCGGGTGAAACGCTGGAAGATGCAGTCCGTCGCGAGGTATTGGAGGAATCCGGCGTTCGTGTCGGTGACTGTACCTACCATTCCTCGCAACCGTGGCCCTTCCCGGCCTCGATCATGCTCGGTTTTACCGCCGAGGCGGAAGACCCGCACATTTGTCTGGGACCGGAGTTGGCGGAAGCGAACTGGTTCAGCGTCGATGACATCGTCGGCGGTGTGAAATCCGGTCAGCTCGCATTATCGTCGCCGCTATCGGTATCGTATCGTCTGATCGAACACTGGATGCGTCAGGTTTCCGGGCTGGAGCTGTCACGTTTGACCTGGGATGACCCGATCTTCGCTACTCGCCGCTGACTGACGGTAGAATTAGCCTATGGCCACACGACTCGTTGCGATCCTGCTGGTCCTGCTCGCTTGCCGTTTGTTGCCGGATCTGATTCGTCTGCGCAATTTCGGTTGGTGGAAGTCGTGGGCCGAAAAGCTCGGCCACCCGCCGAGGGCAGCGGTGTTGCTGTTGCTCGGTGTCGGCGTACCGGTGTTGGTTTGCGCGCTGGTGCAATGGGCGCTGTGTGGCAGGTTGTTCGGGCTGCTGTCAGTGGTTTTTGCCACGCTGGTTCTGTATTACTGTTGGGGACCACGCGATCTAGAACGCGACGTGGAAAATATTGCCAACGCGCCGGATGTCGCCCAGCGTACGGTCGCCGCTCAGGCGCTGCGCAACGAACACGACAGTGCGGAAATCGCAACGGATGCCTCCAATCTGGTTGCCGCTGCGTTTGAAGCCGGGCTGAAGCGCTGGTTCGGTGTGCTGTTCTGGTTCGCATTGTTGGGGCCAACCGGGGCACTGCTTTATCGATTGCTGCAGATGCCCGGTACTGATTCGTCGCTGGCGAATTCCGCCGCGTTGCGGCGCACCGCCGCGATATTCGATTGGGCACCGGCGCATCTGGTTGCGCTGGCCCTGGCGCTGGCATCAAATTTCGATGCCGTGTTCACGACCTGGCGCAAATACCATCATCAGCATCCACAGGGATATGCCAGTTTCGAGCCGGGCTTTCTCGATGCCATTGCTCGCGCCAGTGTCAAGGCGGATGTCGCCGCCGATAGCGACGGAGAGTCCGCGTATAGTCCGCTGGTCGCACTCGAGGATGCCATGGTACTGATTCGGCGCGCCTTGGTGGTGTGGCTGACCCTGATCGCGCTGATTGTTCTTGGTGGTTGGTTTGGGTGAGCAAATGCGTTTACGCGATGCCATTCATGGTATCGCGTGCATTTATGTACGCCCGAAACGCGAGATGGGGCGGTAGTAGCACAGCAGATTTCGCCTGTATCCGCGAGGCCGTCCGCTTGCCGGGTAATCACGCCGCATCTCCACGCAATTCGCGCACGCGTTGCTCCAGTCCGGCAGCGTTGGCCTGTTCGCCAGGTACCGGTGGGCCGGCCACGAGTCCGATCTTCGACCAGAAGCGTCGCGGCAGGCGCTTGCGTTTCAGTGCCGAATCGCACCGGCTGAAGACGCTGCCCCACAGCCCGAGCAGGGCCAGCGGTACTACCGGCACCGACCGCGTTGCCAGGATGCGTTCGACACCGGGTCGAAAGCGCTGGATTTCGCCGTCACGGGTGATGCCGCCTTCGGGGAAAATGCATACGATATTGCCGGCGGCAAGTTCCGTGTCGACCTCGGCGAAGGCACGCTCCATCATGGCCTCGTCTTCCTTCGCGCCGGCGATCGGAATCGCCTTGGCCGCGCGAAACAGGAACTTCAAAAACGGAATTTCGAATATCCGGTAGTACATCACGAAACGCACCGGACGGCGCACGCTCGCCATGATCACAAGCGGGTCCATGTAGCTGACGTGGTTGCACACCAGCAGCACCGGACCGGTTTCGGGGATGTTGTCCAGGCCCTCGACGCGAATCCGGTACAGGGTGTTGATCAGTACCCAGTCGATGAAGCGCAACAGGAATTCCGGAACCAGCGTGTAGATGTAGATCGCAACGACCGCATTCAGCAGTGCCGTGGCCAGCAACAGACCGGGGATGCTCAGGTGGACCTTGTTGAGCAGGAAGGCGGCCAGTGCCGCGGCAACGACCATGAACAGTGCGTTGAGGATGTTGTTTGCCGCGATCACGCGCGAGCGGCGCGTCACGTCGCTACGCGTCTGCACGAGCGCGAACAGCGGCACGATGAAGAAACCGCTGAAGATCGCCATCAGTTCCAGATCGATGAGCACGCGCCAGATGTGTGGCTGCGACAACAGCGCGCCGATGCCCATGCCGAGTTCGCCGACATTGTGCGGGTGGGCGAAGTACAGGTCGGCACCGAACAGCGTCATGCCGATCGAGCCGAAAGGAACCAGGCCGATTTCCACCTTGTGTCCGGACAGGCGTTCGCACAGGATCGAGCCGAGCCCGATGCCGATCGAGAATACGGTAAGGATCAGGGTATACACACTGGCATTGCCGCCCAGCACTTCCTTGGTGAAATTCGGCAACTGCGTGAAATAGATCGAGCCGTAGAACCAGAACCAGGAGATGCCCAGGCACGACAGGAACACGGTGCGGTTGCCGTGGATGTACTTCAGGTTGCGCCAGGTTTCGCTGAAAGGATTCCAGTTGAGTTTCAGCGCCGGATCGGGCGGTTCTGCGCGCGGCATGGCCAGAGCGCAGACCAGTCCGATCACGGCAATGCCGATGGTCGTGGCGCCGACCAGCCACGCGCCGTAACCATCCACGCGGATCAGGCTGGTGCCGAGAATCGTCCCGAGCAGGATCGCGACGAATGTCGCCATCTCGATCAGGCCGTTGCCGCCGACCAGTTCGCGATCATCCAGAACCTGCGGCAGGAGCCCGTATTTTAGCGGCCCGAACAGCGTGGAGTGAACACCCATCATGAACAGCATCGCCAGCAACAGGTTGACGTTGCGGGTAGCGAAACCGGCGCAGGCAACGACCATGATCGCAATTTCCAGCATTTTGACCAGTTGAGCCAGACGTGCCTTGTCGAACTTGTCCGAGAGTTGTCCGCTGGTCGCCGAAAACAGCAGAAACGGCAGGATGAACAATCCGGCCGCCAGATTCGTGTAGAAGTTCACGTCGGCGACGGTCATGCGCGCCATCAGGAAGGCGACCAGGATCACCAGCGCGTTCTTGAATACGTTGTCGTTGAACGCGCCCAACGCTTGAGTCAGGAAAAAGGGCAGGAAACGCCGTTCGCGCAGCAGGTTGAACTGATTGTGCTCAGACATGTCTGATCCCCGGAAACCGTGACAGCCTAGCAAAGCCCGCCAGGTCGCGTGCTGGTGGGCGCGGGCCTGCGCCGTTAGACTGTAGCGCCTTTTCCATCGCCGGATTCGTGCCGGTCTCCGATCATCATGTCGTTCATGCCAAAAATTCGCCATATCCCCCTGCTCGTACTGGTTGGCATCGCATTCAGTGCTGCTTCGCCGGTTTTTGCCGATGCCCTCGTAAAGCCCTTGCCGCAACCTGACAGCAGCAAGCTCAAGCCCGAGGTTGCCAAGGACCTGGCCGACGCGCGCGCGGCTTTCGAGAAAAACAAGATCAATCTGATCGGTGACAAGCTGGCGACTGCTTATGCCAACATCGGTGCGATGTACGCGCGAGCCGGTTTGAACGATATCGCCGCGATCGCCATGTACGACGCCTCGCAGCTGGCGCCGAAAAATATGGCGTGGTTGTACTTGCGCGGCGTCATCGCACGCGAGCAGAAGCGTACTACCGATGCGCGTGCCGATTTCGAGGCAGCCATGGTGCTGAACAAGACCTATTTGCCGATTCGCTATCGTCTGGCCGATACGCTGGTCGATCTCGGCGATATGAACGGCGCGCACAAATTGCTGGCGGAAGTCGTGCCGAAATACCCGAAAAACGCGACCTTGCTGTCGATGCTGGGGCGCCTGGAATTGAAGCAGCAGAATTTCCCTGCAGCGATCCAGCATCTGCAGCAGGCGATCGATGCCGAACCCAAGGCGAACGCGCTGTACAAAGATCTGGCCACAGCCTACACCGCGCAGGGTAACGCCGATGCGGCCAAGCAGGCGCAAGCCAAGGCGGGCAGCACGCAGCCCGATCTGGACGATCCGATACTTGCTCGCCTGTACAGTAGCCACCCGCTGTTGCACGGCACCGCGCTTGAACAGGCACATCAACTGCTGGCGCAGCGTCGCTTCCGGAGGGCCCGTGCCAAGGTCGCCGAAGCCGAACTGGCCAACCCCAAGGACGTCGAAGCCATTGCGCTGGGCGCTCGACTGGATGCCTTGCTGGGATACCAGCAGGCGGCGCTGAAAGGCGTGCAGCAGGCCTTGCAACTGGCGCCGGATAATGTCGATGCAAACCTGAGTCAGGGCATGGTGTACGAGTTTGGCGGAGATGGCGCCAGGGCGGTTCCGTACTATCAGCGGGTCCTCAAAGCTGACCAAAACCAACCCGACGCGCAGTTATTGCTGGGCAACGCCTTGATGCGGCAGGGCAAATATGCCCAAGCCGCCGAACACTATCGACAACTGAGCAGGATCGATCCTGAAAGCAGCGAAGCATCAACTCATCTGGTTGCCGCTCTGGTTGCTCAGGGCCACTGCAGCGATGCGCTGAACGGGGTCAATACCATGCTCAGCAAACGTCCGAAGGACGGCGACTTGATGCAGCTGTTTGTACGCCTGGCCAGTACCTGCGAGGCGGCATCATCGCAGCAACGCAGCATGGCCCTGGATTACGCGGAGGCCTTGTACAAGCAGCGCCCCAATGCGGAAATGTCTACTGCATTGGCGCTGGCCCAGGCGGCTCAGGGCAAGTTCAAGGACGCGCAACAATCCCAGGCTGAAGCCATCTACGAGGCGATTCGAGTCGGCGACATGCCGAGCGCCAGACAGTACCGCGAAACCATGCAGGAATTCGCTGCGAAGAAGGTTCCGGTTCGACCCTGGCCTGCTGACAGCAAGTGGTTCAGGCCGGCCTTGTTGCAGCCTTTGCCGCCGCCGCCGCAATCGGGGGCAGGCAAACAATAACGCGCCGGGCATTGCCAAGCCGCCGGGATTTGGTCACCATCGGCACATGGGGAGTTGGCGCGAGCGCTGGCGAAAATGGAAAAGCGGATCGCCGACCGGGGGGCCGACCACGGCAGTCGTCTGGCATCTCACCATACAGCGGGAACGCGGAGCGATCGGGAGTCTCAACGACAAGTTGGAACAGCATCTGGCTCCGAGTGTGCCGGATACTGCATTGCGCGCGATTCAGGTGGCCATCGATGAATTGCTGACCAATGCCGTGATGCATGCCGAACAAGCGGTTGGCCCGATCGATCTGAAGCTGTCTCGCTCCTCCAGTGTGTTGAATGTAACGATCGACTATCAGGCCGCGCGATTCGATCCGACAGCGTGGAAGTCTTCGCCGACGGCGAAAAGCGTTTCCGATTCACAGGTCGGCGGTCAGGGCATCCGCCTGGTGCAGGCGTTGATGGACGAGTTCCGTTACGAATACGTCGACGGGCACAACGTCCTGCATTTGCACAAACGCTGCTGAGCGCAAGTCGCTGACGGGTTGTCAGCGACTTACCGCGCGGTGGCCGATGTCGCGGCGGTAGTACATGCCATCGAACTGGATGTGTTCCAGTGCGGCATAGGCGCGATCCCGCGCCATGGCGATGTCGTTGCCGAGTGCGCAGACGCTGAGCACGCGTCCGCCGCTGGTCAGGACCTTGCCGTCGATAAGGCGAGTGCCGGCATGGAAGACTTTCACATCCGCGCCGAAATCGATCCCGTGGCCCCGGATCTCGTCGCCACTGCGTACCTTGCCCGGATAACCCGCCGCGGCAGCGACTACGCCGAGTGACGGGCGTGGGGTCCAGTTCAGCGTGGTTGTGTGCAGACGCCCGTCCAGCGCTGCATCAATGGCGCCGACCAGGTCGGAGTCCAGGCGCAGCATGATCGGCTGGGTTTCCGGGTCGCCCATGCGCACGTTGAATTCAATGACGCGCGGCGCACCGGAACGGTCGATCATCAATCCGGCATAGAGGAAGCCGACGAACGGCGCGCCTTCGGCCGCCATGCCGGCCAGCGTCGGTTCGATGATATCGCGGCGGATTCGCTGCTCGACCTCGGGACTGACCCCCGGGGCCGGCGAATAAGCGCCCATGCCGCCGGTATTCGGACCCAGATCGCCTTCGTCGCGGCGTTTGTGATCCTGGCTGGTTGCCAGCGGCAGGGCGTGTTTGCCGTCGCTGAGCACGATGTAGCTGGCTTCTTCGCCCTCGAGGAATTCTTCAATGACCACACGTGCCGACGCGGCACCCAGCGAATGCGCGCCGAGCATGTCGTGCAGTGCCTGTTCGGCATCGGCCGGGGTCAGGGCCACGACGACACCCTTGCCGGCGGCCAGCCCGTCGGCCTTGATCACGATCGGCGCGCCGTGCTTGCGCACGTACGACAACGCAGGCGCCAAATCGGTGAATTCGGCATAGCGCGCGGTCGGGATGTTGTGACGCATCAGGAATTGCTTGGCGAAAGCCTTGGAGCCTTCCAGTTGCGCGGCGATTCGTGATGGTCCGAAGCAGCGCAACCCGGCCTTGCCGAAACGATCGACGATGCCATCGACCAGCGGCGCTTCCGGGCCGACCACGGTCAGCTCGACTTTTTCCGTTTGCGCCAGCTGTAGCAAGGCATCCGCATCGTTGATCGCCGCGGCGACGTTACGCAGGCCCGGTTCCAGCGCAGTGCCGGCGTTGCCGGGTGCGACGATGACTTCGTCGATGCGCGGCGACTGTTTGATCTTCCAGGCCAGGGCGTGTTCTCGTCCACCGCTGCCAATGACAAGTACCTTCATGCTGCAATTCCTGTTCGGGATGGCCTGATCAAGTCAGGGCCCGAAGTTTGCCATACCAACCTCGCGATGATTGCCGCGCAGCGGCATCAATGTCTGAAATGGCGCACGCCGGTAAAGACCATCGCGATATCGTGTTCGTCGGCGGCGGCGATGCTTTCGGCATCGCGGCGCGAGCCGCCGGGTTGGATGATCGCGCGAATACCGGCTTCGGCCGCCGTGTCGACGCTGTCGCGGAACGGGAAGAACGCATCCGAGGCCATCACGCTGCCCTTGACTTCGAGATCGGCTTGTTCGGCCTTCATGGCCGCAATGCGCGCGCTGATCACACGACTCATCTGACCGGCTCCGATACCGATGGTACGCGTATCGCGCGCATAGACGATGGCGTTGGATTTCACGAACATGGCCACGTGCCAGGCGAACAGCAGGTCGCGCAGTTCATCGGCATCAGGCACGCGCTTGCTGACGACTTTCAGATCGGACAACATCAGGGTGTCATGGTCGGCATCCTGTACCAGCAGTCCGCCGGCGATACGCTTGAATTCGAGTGCGTGCGGAGCCTGTTCCGGCCAGTTGCCGCAGGCCAGCACGCGCACATTCGGTTTGCGCTTGAATTCGGCCAGCGCTTCATCCTCGATGCGCGGGGCAATGACCACCTCGACGAATTGCCGGTCGAGAATGGTCTTGGCCGTGGCCGCATTCAGCGGTTGATTGAATGCGATGATGCCGCCGAAGGCTGATACCGGATCGGTGGCGTAGGCGTGCTCGTAAGCTTCAAGCGTGGTGCCGCCGAGGGCGACGCCACAAGGGTTGGCATGCTTGACGATCACGCAAGCCGGCGTTTTTTCGAAAGCCTTGACGCATTCCAGTGCGGCATCTGCATCGGCCAGGTTGTTGTAACTGAGTTCCCTGCCGCACAGGAGCCGTGAGCCGGCGACGGTACCCGCAGGCATCTCGCGCTCGACGTATAACGCGCCATTCTGATGTGGGTTTTCCCCGTAGCGCAGCGTCGCTGCGCGCTCGAACGCCAGGTGCAGGCTGGGTGGAAACGGTTCAACCCGATCCGGGTCCAGGCGCGCTCCCAGCCAGTTGGCGATAAGGCCGTCGTAGCATGCGGTATGCGAGAAAACCTTGGCCGCCAGACGTCGGCGCAGGTCCAGCCGCGTACCTTGCTCGTGGCGCAGGATTTCGATCAGTTCGGCATAGTCGGTCGGATCCACGATCGTGGCCACGTGTTCGAAATTCTTGGCCGCGGCACGCAACATCGCCGGGCCGCCGATGTCGATGTTTTCGATGGTTTCGTCGAATGTGCTGTTTGGGTTGCTGGCAACGTGTTCGAACGGATACAGGTTCACGACCAGCAGATCAATGCCTTCGATACCCTGTTCGGCCATGACCGCATCGTCAACGCCGCGCCGGCCCAGAAGGCCGCCGTGGATTTTCGGGTGCAGCGTCTTGACGCGGCCGTCCATGATCTCGGCCTGGCCGGTGAGTCGACTGACTTCGGTGACATCGAGACCGGCCTCGCGCAGGGCGCGGGCGGTACCGCCGGTCGAAATCAGCTTGACGTCGAGCGCGTCCAGTGCGCGCGCGAAATCGACCAGTCCCGTCTTGTCGGACAGGCTGATCAGGGCGCGCCGGATCGGCACGAGGCTGGCGTCGAACATGGAAGGTTCCGGGACCATGAAATCCCGATTATAGCTGCCGGCGCGGTGCCGGCGCGATCAACTCAGCCCGCGAATTGCGAGCTTCTTGCGCAGCGTGGCGCGATTGATGCCCAATGCAGCGGCCGCCTTGCTCTGGTTGCCGCCGCTCCAGCGCAACACTTCGGCCAGCAGCGGTGCCTCGACCTGACTGAGCACGAGCTCGTACAGCGCTTCAGGCGTCTGCGAATTCATGTCGGAAAGATAACGGCGTACCGCAAGCGCCACGCACTCGCGCAATGCCGGTTGCAGGACCGTTTCGGCAGCCGAGTGGGCGGGAATAGCGGAGACAGCATTCACAACGAGAGGACACCCCAAAGCCAAAAAACTTCCGTGCAAATCCGCCGGTCAGGATGTTCTTGTTATGACGCGAGCGGGGCAGGGATTTTAGCGCCTCGGCGACTCGTTTGTAAGTCCCCGAATCGGCGCGAGGACGGTTTCAGAGAAACTTGAACTCGAATGCAACGGCGTTCTTGCCGGGGTCGACGACTTCGAAAACCAGCGCCGCTGTCGCACCCGGCGCGAGGCCGGCGGCCAGACTCTGTGCATTTGGCAAGTATTCGCGTGGCCGGAAACGTCGCATCGCAACGCGGTTTTCGTCGAGGTTCGACAAGGTGATTTGGACATCCGGAAACGCCTGCGCGAACTTGGCGTCGTTGCGCAAGGTCGCCGAAATGATCAATGCATTCGGCACCGACGGATGTGGCCGAATGTCACGCGAGAGTAATTCCAGTTTGGCTGGATCGTGCCGCAATGGAAGGCTGCAATGCAGTCTGGCGCATAGTTGATCCAGCCACGGACGTACCCGCGCATCGCTCAGCACAACCGCGCGCTCCGCGTAAGCAGTTTGTGCGAGCAGGCATAGCGTCAGCACGACGACACCCAACGTCCAAGGCCAGTTGCGTGTTGCCGGTTGTTGCCGTCGGGTTCGCGCGAACGCCGGCGTCGAGGGGCGGTGATGCCGCGGGCGATCGTCGGGGTCGAACAAGATGCTGTGTTGCGTCGATCGCGCCGGGCGCAAGGCGGGCACCGCCAATTGTGGTATATCGGCATCGCCGGGCTGGGCGGCGAGCTCGTGCACCGGCTCTTCGGGCAGGGTCTCCGCCAGCGTCTCCAACGCGTCGAATGCCGCCGCGCAATGTCCGCAACGGACACTGCCATGTGCCCGCGCCAGCACATCGGCGTCGATCTTGTAGATGGTCAGGCATTCGGGACACTGCGTGTACATGGCGGCATTGTAAGCCAGCCCGCGTCGCAGGCGCACAGAGGTCAGTGTTTGCGCCTGCCGTTGATGCGGCACCAACCTTCGTCGCTGGCGACTTCGAGTGCCTCGAACCAGTTGCCGTAGTGAGCCAGCAGCTTCTCGGATTGGGATCGCAGAATACCCGACAGCGCCAAGTCGCCGCCGGGCGCGACACAATCGGCGAATCGCGGCGCGAGTTCCTGCAGCGGCCCGGCAAGGATATTGGCGACGAGTACGTCGGCGCGAATTTTCTTGAAATCGTCCGGCAGAAAAAGGTCCAGGTGTTCGCTGCAACCATTGCGTTGTGCGTTGTCGCGACTGGCAGTCAGCGCCTGCGGATCGTTGTCGATGCCGATCGCGCGCGCAGCACCCAGTTTGAGCGCGGCGATGGCAAGCACGCCGGAACCGCAGCCGTAGTCGATCACGGTTTTGCCGCACAACTCGGCGCTATCGAGCCAGCGCAGGCACATGGCCGTGGTCGGATGGGTGCCGCTACCGAAGGCGAGCCCCGGATCCAGACGCACCGCGACCAGATCCTCTTCGGCAGGCGGTTCAATGTTCCACGGATAGATCCACAGGCGTAAACCGAATTGCATCGGCTCGTAGCGATCCATCCAGGCGCGCGTCCAGTCCTGATCGGCGATATCGCGAAAGCCGACGCAGCCGCTATCCAGGCCCGGCACCAGCTCGGTCAGTGCCTGCAGGAGGCCGGGCCGATCCGTGTCCGCGTCGAACAGGGCGGTGCAGGCGATTTCAGGCCACAACGGCGTTTCGTCCACGCCCGGCTCGAAGATGGCGCGTTCGTCCGGCGTGTCGAGGTGCGCGTCGGCCAAGGTGATCGACAGCGCGCCGAGATCCTCCAGGGCGGCCTCGGCACGCGCGCGCTGCTCGGCGCGCAGATTCAGCGAGATTTCGGTCCAGGCCACTGCGGTTCGAGATCAGCCGGGAAGCGGGGGTTCGCGCTGCTCGGCGATGCGCTTTTCCAGATAATGGATGTTCTGCCCGCCGGCGCCGAAACCGCCGTCGGCGAGGATGCGTTGTTGCAATGGAATATTGGTCTTGATGCCTTCGATGACGACCTCGTTCAGGGCAATACGCATGCGTGCGATCGCCGTATCGCGGTCGTTGCCGTGCACGATCAGCTTGCCGATCATCGAATCGTAGTTGGGCGGAATCCGGTAGCCGCCATAGATGTGCGTATCGGTGCGCACGCCGGGGCCGCCGGCGGCGAGATAACGCGTGACCGTGCCCGGCGACGGCATGAAGGTGTCCGGGTCCTCGGCGTTGATGCGGCACTCGATGGCGTGGCCGGTGAAGCGGATGTCGGATTGGCGCAGCGACAGTTTCTCGCCGGCGGCAATCATCAGCTGTTCGCGTACCAGGTCCACGCCTGTGATCATTTCGGTGACCGGATGCTCGACCTGGATGCGCGTGTTCATTTCGATGAAGTAGAAACGCCCGTCTTCGTACAGGAACTCGAACGTGCCCGCGCCGCGATAGCCGATGCGCAAGCAAGCCTCGACGCAATCGGCGCCGATCTGTTCGCGCTGTTCGTCGCTGATGCCCGGGGCCGGCGCTTCCTCGACGACTTTTTGGTGGCGCCGTTGCATCGAGCAGTCGCGTTCGCCCAGATGCACGGCATTGCCCTGACCGTCGGCCAGCACCTGGATTTCCACATGCCGAGGATTCTCCAGGAATTTTTCCATGTATACCTGATCGTTGCCGAAGGCCGCCTTGGCCTCGGACTTGGTCATGGCGATGGCGTTGCTCAGGTGCGCCTCGGTGTGCACCACGCGCATGCCGCGTCCGCCGCCGCCGCCGGCCGCCTTGACGATCACCGGGTAGCCGATTTCACGAGCGATACGCGCGTTATCATTGACGTTGTTGCCGAGCGGGCCGCCGGAACCGGGCACGCAGGGCACGCCGGCCTCTTTCATGGCCTTGATTGCCTCGACCTTGTCGCCCATCAGCCGGATTACGCTGGCGGTGGGACCGATGAAAACAAAGCCGGACTGCTCAACGCGTTCGGCGAAATCGGCATTTTCGGAAAGGAAACCGTAGCCCGGATGAATCGCCTGCGCGTCGGTGACTTCGGCCGCGGCGATCAGGGCCGGAATGTTCAGGTAACTTTCGCTGGCCGGCGCCGGACCGATGCACACGGATTCGTCGGCCATGGCGACGTGCTTGAGATTGCGGTCCACGGTCGAATGCACCGCCACCGTCTTGATTCCGAGGGTATGACAGGCGCGTAGTACGCGCAGGGCGATTTCGCCGCGGTTGGCGATGACGACTTTATCGAGCATGAAAATTCGGTGCCGGATGGTCTGGTGCTGGTTGAACCCGGCATCGCGAAAGCAATGCCCGGGTACGTTTCGATTCGTGCTTCACGGCAGCCGGTTCATGCAATGACGAACAGTGGCTGGTCGAATTCGACCGGATGACCGTTTTCGGCCAGAATGGCGCGAACTGTGCCGGAGGCGTCGGCCTCGATCTGGTTGAACATTTTCATCGCCTCGATGATGCCCAGCGTGTCGCCGGCCTTGACGCTCTGGCCAACCTTGACGAAGGCCGGTGCCTCCGGGTTCGGCGAGGCGTAGAACGTGCCGACCATCGGCGAACGCACGACATGACCTTCCGGCAGTGCCGCTTCGGCGTGCGCTGCCGTTTCGCTGTCCGCGACAGGTGCCGGTGCCGGGGCGGATGCCGGCGGCAATGGAACATGGGTCGTTACCGCTGCCGGAGCGGCACCGCCACCACGGGGCGTGCGGCTCAACCTTACGGATTCTTCGCCTTCCTTGATCTCCAGTTCAGCGAGGTTCGATTCCTCGAGGATGTCGATCAGCTTTTTTATTTTTCGCAAATCCATGGATTTCCCCTACGTCGTTACGGCAACAACGGCTCAGTTGAACAATCAGCGGTTGCTTGTGCGCTTGCGGTTACGTTTTGCCCGCGTGTTCGGTTTCAGCGATTGCATCGCGGCTCGCAGGGCCAGTTCGTAGCTGTCGGCGCCGAATCCGGTGATCACGCCGACTGCGATATCGGAAAAATACGATTGCCGACGGAACGGTTCGCGCGCATGGGTATTCGACAGGTGCACTTCGATAAACGGGACGCCAACGGCAGCCAGCGCGTCGCGCAGGGCGATGCTGGTATGCGTAAGTGCGGCGGGATTTATCAGGATGAATTCCGTTCCGTCCTTGCGCGCGGCATGGGCCCGCTCGATCAGCGCGTGTTCGGCGTTCGACTGGAACGTCGTCAGCGCGTGTCCTTCCGATTTGGCGGTTTTGGCCAATGCCGTGTCGATCTGCTTCAGCGTTCGCTGGCCGTAGACTTCGGGCTCGCGGTTGCCGAGCAGGTTCAGATTGGGACCATGCAGGACTAGAATTTTCGCCACGTGAACGGATGATCCGGCGGGCTCTGGCGCCCGGTCAAGGAGCGCAAGTGTGCAAGACTGGCTCGTTGTTGTCCAGCACGATCTTGTCAATATCGCCGGAGTTGGGCGAAGTTAGTCGCAATCTTAGCCAGTTGGTGATTGGCTGAGATGGGCCTGCAACCAATTGGCAAGAGTCGTGGCGGTGAAACTGCCGGCGCGCCGGGCGAGTATTCTGCCGTTGCGGCCGATCAGTACGCTGTATGGCAGCACGCTGCGCCGGTCACCGAAAATCAGCGAGGGATCCACCGTGCTCGATCCGCCGAGCAGGATCGGGTAGTGGACCGGGCGTGCCTTTAGAAAATCGCGCACTGCGTCGGTATTGTCGATGGCGATGCCAATCACGACGAAATCCTGGTCGGCCAGATGTTTGCCGACGCGGTCGAGCAACGGCATTTCCTCGCGGCACGGGCCACACCAGCTCGCCCAGAAATTCAGCAGCACCAACTTGCCATCCCAGTCGCTCAGCCGATGTCGTGTGCCGTCGAGGCTGGGCAGATTCAGATTGGCGCGCATGTCGCCGCGCGCAAGTACCTTTACCCCCCCCGGCACAGGCGGCGGTGCGGGCTGGCTATGGTAGCCGCCGATGAACAGGCCAAGACAGGCGCCGAGGATGGCGACCGCGACAATAATCAGGTTGTTACGGGAAAACATGCGTGCAGTTTAGGCGATCATTGCCGGGTGGGGGGAATCGAAATGCGAATTGGCGGCAGGATTTGCCGGCTTATCGAGTCACGGCATGGACGCGTTCGAGGAAATTCTTCGCGTCTTCCGGCCCGGTCAACTGAAACTCGGGCCTTTCGCTGCCGTCGGTGGAGAAAAACAGTGTGTCCGGCGGTGCGACGATGTTGAAATGCTTCATCAGCGCCTGATCGGGCGCATCGTTTGCGGTCACATCGGCCTGCAGCAACACGAAGCCGCTCAGCGCGCGTTGCACGGCCGGATCGGTGAACGTGAACTTCTCCATTTCCTTGCACGAGACACACCAGTCGGCATAGAAATCGAGCATGGCCGGCTTGCCGGCAGTCTTGGCGGCAGCCAATTGCCGTTGCACGTCGTCGATCGATTTGACGCGCTGGAACGGCAGTGCGGTGTGTTCCGCCGTCGCGGTCGTGCTGGTACCGAAGCCGATACCGCGCAGCGGTCGCAGGATATCGTTGGAACCGGCCGCCGCGCCGATCAGTTCCGCGGCGCCGGCGATCAACAGGATCACACCCAGCGCCTTCCACAGTTTGCGCCAGCCTGAGCCGCCCTCGGGCAGACGCTCCAGCGCACCCAGATAAACCGCGCAGGCGACGGCGAGCAGTCCGGTGAGCAGCATGATCCAGCCGGCATCCAGTATGCGCGACAGCATCCAGATCGCCAGGGCCAGGAAGGTCACGCCAAAGACCGCCTTGACCGCATCCATCCAGGCCCCGGCGCGTGGCAGCAACTTGCCGGCGCTGGCGCCGAACACGACCAGCGGCGCGCCCATGCCCAGGGCCAGCGTGAACAGGGCGAAGCCGCCCAATACCGCGTTGTGCTTTTGAGCGATATACAGCACGGCCACGGCCAGCGGCGGCGTTACGCAGGGGCCCACGATCAGCGCCGACAACGCGCCCATGACGGCCACGCCGGTCAGCGAGCCGCCGGATTGTTTGTTGCTGACGTTGGCGATCTTTGATTGCCAACGACCGGGAAGTTGCAATTCGTAAAAACCGAACATCGACAACGCGAGCAGTACGAACAACCCGGCGAAGGACCACAACACCCACGGTGTCTGGAAGGCGGTTTGCAGGTTCTTGCCGGCGAGTCCGGCGATCACGCCGGCGATCGTGAAGATCACCGCATTCGCCAGTATGTACACGACCGACAGTACGACCGCACGACGTGTCGTAATGTTTTCACCAGCGCCGGCAATGATGCCGGACAGGATCGGAATCATCGGGAACACGCAGGGCGTGAATGCCAGGCCCAGGCCGGCGACGAAGAACACGATGAATACGATCCACAGCGATCCATCCAGGGCTTGCTGGAAACGGCTGTTGCCGGCCGGCGCGGCGGCGGCCGTGCTTGTCGGCGCTGCCTTGGTGCCGGCGTCATGGAAGGTTGCCGTGTTCAGCATTGTGCTGCCTCCGGCAGGCAGATCGACCGTGACCTGACGCTGCATCACCGGATAGCAGACACTGTTTTGCTTGCAGCCCTGGAAATTTGCGGTCAACGTCACCGATTGTGCGCCGGTGGATTTGCGGCTCAGCGGAATGGGTACGTCGACCTGATCGAAATAGACCGTGGTCGTGCCGAAGTTTTCGTCGGTGTGGCTCTTGCCTGGCGGCCATTGCGGCTTGCCCAGGGTAATGCCGCTGTCCGCGGGCACGTCGAAATGTGTCTTGTCGCGATACAGGTAATAGCCCTTGGGCATCTTGAAGCGCGCGAAGATCCGGTTCGGGCCGCCCGGAATTGCCTCGAACACGTAGGCCTGTTCGGCCGGCAGGGGCTGGCCGGCTGCAAGCAGACCGTTGCCCGAAGACGATGCATCACTCAAGGCGACCGCCAGCGAGTTCGAGGCCGTGTCCGACGCGGGGGCCATGGCGGGCAGCTCCACGCGCAGCAGTTTCTTTTGCGGCGGGAAGCAGATTTTTGGCGGGACTTCGTGGCAGCCCTGGTAACGCAGTTCGAACGTCACACTGGTCGCGTTGGCCGGGACGTTCAGATGTTGCGTGGCGACGAAATCGTGGTGGTAGATTTCCACGTCGCCGAGAAATTCGTCGTGCTTTTTCTTTCCGGACGGCAGGTCCAGCGCGCCGAGCGTGACGCCCGGATCAGTGCTCTTAGTCTTGATGCGTCCGCGGTACAGGTAATAATCCGGGGCGACCTTGAAAGCGATCTGTACGCGCTGGCGATCCAGGGCCTTTGTCTGCACCTGGAATGCCTGATCCACCGGCAACAGGTTTCCGTCATCGGCGGCGCGTGCGGTGCCGACGGCGACGGTGGCCAGACAGAAAAAGCAAATTGCGGCAAGGAATCGATTGGTCATGGAAGCAGATTGTCGCAAAGTTGAAGGGTGAACGCGTCGGCTTCGCGCCACCGACACATGTGGCGCGCTGCGCCTTGGCAGACCGGGGTGAGGCGGCATGGCTTGCATCAGGTGCGGGTTTCGCGGCCGATCCAGTCCAGGTAAGCCGCAGATCCGGTAGCAATGTCGACGGCGACGATTTCCGGCACGTCGTACGGATGCAGGCTCAAGAGGCGTTCGCGCAACGCTTGGAAGCGGTCCCGCGTGGTCTTGATCAGCATCATTGATTCCGTCTCACGGCAGATTTTGCCTTCCCAGCGGTAAGTAGAGGCGACGGCGGGCAAAAGGTTCACGCAGGCGGCCAGGCGTTCGCCGACTAGTGCTTCGGCAATGCGCTTGGCCACGACCTCGTCCGGACAGGTGCAGATCACAATCAGGGCTTGCATCGACTCATTATCGATTCTGCTGCCGGGTCTTGAAAGTCGCATCGTCGCACCCATCTCCTCGCCACGTCTAACCCCTTTGCAGGGGTTTTCTGCGCAGGTAAAATTAGCACTCAGCTCGGCAGAGTGCTAACAGCCGACAAAGTTTTTATTATCAATCAATAAGTTGAGGAAGTTGTTATGAAGCTTCGTCCATTGCACGATCGCGTCATCGTCAAGCGCCTGGAAGCGGAGACCAAGTCCGCTGGTGGCATCGTCATTCCCGACACGGCAGCCGAAAAGCCCATCAAGGGCGAAGTGGTTGCGGTCGGTAGCGGCAAGATTCTGGAAGACGGCAAGGTTCGTCCGGTTGGCGTAAAGGCCGGCGAAAAGGTGCTGTTCGGCAAGTATTCCGGCACCGAGATCAAGGTCGACGGCGAAGAGCTGTTGGTCATGCGTGAAGAAGACCTGATGGCCGTCATCGAGTAAGGAGCGTAGCGACTTTCGCTGCGGCGTTGTTGCTGCGGGGCTCGCAAATCCTTGTTGAATACCAGTCAACCCCGGTTTGCTCGCCGCTGGCGCCCATCTGAACTTCGCCCGTTCGTTTCCTTGCTTTAGAACAACGCACATACATTCCATTTTGAGGTAATTCCAATGGCTGCTAAAGAAATTCGTTTTTCCGAAGACGCCCGCGCGCGAATGGTGCGCGGCGTAAACACCTTGGCCAATGCGGTCAAGGCCACCCTCGGCCCGAAGGGCCGCAACGTCGTGCTCGACAAAAGCTACGGTGCGCCGACGATCACCAAGGACGGCGTGTCCGTCGCCAAGGAGATCGAGCTGGCCGACAAGTTCGAGAACATGGGCGCGCAGATGGTCAAGGAAGTTGCTTCCAAGACCTCCGATGTGGCCGGTGACGGCACCACGACCGCGACCGTGCTGGCCCAGGCGCTGATCCGCGAAGGCATGAAGGCCGTCGCCGCCGGCATGAACCCGATGGACCTGAAGCGCGGCATCGACAAGGCCGTGCACGGCGCCGTCGCCGAGTTGAAGAATCTGTCCAAGCCGTGCTCCACGAGCAAGGAAATCGCCCAGGTAGGCGCGATCTCCGCGAACTCCGACGCCGACATCGGCGACCTGATTGCCCAGGCCATGGACAAGGTCGGCAAGGAAGGCGTCATCACCGTCGAGGAAGGCTCGGGTCTTGAGAACGAACTCGACGTGGTCGAGGGCATGCAGTTCGACCGCGGCTACCTGTCGCCGTATTTCATCAACAACCAGCAGTCGATGCAGGCCGAACTGGAAGACCCGTACATCCTGTTGCACGACAAGAAGATCTCCAATGTGCGCGAACTGCTGCCGATCCTTGAAGGCGTGGCCAAGGCCGGCAAGCCGTTGCTGATCGTCGCCGAGGAAGTCGAAGGCGAAGCATTGGCAACCCTGGTCGTCAACACCATCCGCGGTATCGTCAAGGTTTGCGCGGTCAAGGCGCCGGGCTTCGGCGACCGCCGCAAGGCGATGCTTGAGGACATGGCCATCCTCACCGGCGGCCAGGTGATTTCCGAGGAAGTCGGCCTGTCGCTGGAGAAGGCCACGATCAAGGATCTGGGCCGCGCCAAGAAGGTTCAGGTGTCCAAGGAAAACAGCACGCTTATCGACGGCGCCGGCGAGACCAAGGCAATCGAGGCACGCATCAAGCAGATCAAGGCGCAGATCGAGGAAACCACCTCCGATTACGACCGCGAGAAGCTGCAGGAACGCGTGGCCAAGCTGGCCGGTGGCGTGGCCGTGATCAAGGTTGGTGCCGCGACCGAAGTCGAGATGAAAGAGAAGAAGGCGCGCGTCGAAGACGCCTTGCACGCCACGCGTGCGGCGGTCGAGGAAGGCGTGGTGCCCGGTGGCGGCGTGGCCCTGGTGCGTGCGCTGGACGCGATCAAGAAGCTCAAGGGCGACAACGAGGACCAGAACCATGGTATCGCCATCGCCAAGCGCGCCATGGAAGCGCCGTTGCGCGAGATCGTCGGCAATGCCGGCGAGGAGCCCAGTGTCGTGCTGAACAAGGTTGCCGCGGGCAAGGGCAACTATGGTTACAACGCGGCCGCAGGCAACTACGGCGACATGGTCGAGTTCGGTATTCTGGATCCGACCAAGGTCACCCGCACGGCGCTGCAGAACGCGGCATCCATCGCTGGTCTGATGATCACCACCGAAGCAATGGTGGCCGAAGCGCCGAAGAAGGAAGAGTCGCATAACCACGGTGGCGCCCCGGACATGGGCGGCATGGGTGGCATGGGCGGCATGATGTAAGCCGCTTCGGCTCGTTCGAGCGTCCCGGATGGATGCTCAACTTGCCGGAAATCCAAAGCAAAGAGCAAGAGCCCCGCTTCGGCGGGGCTTTTTTTTGTAACATGGCCCCGACGTCAATCGCACCAAAAACAGCGATGATCGATCCATCTGCTTCGAGGGTTTTTCTGCGTCGGTTCGGCAGACATGTCGCACCCTGGCTGTTGATGTTTGCATGGCTTGGCGTGCAGGCCTTGGGCGACAGTTTCGCTGTTCCCCAATATGCAGTCGTGGCGAGTGGCGTTTCGGTGGCGCGCAGCGCCTGCTTCACCTTGACCGGTAGTGTCGGCCAGGTCGCCTCAACCCAAATCGCTGGCGGAACATTTGTGCTTGATGCGGGCTTTCTCGCTGCTCCGCCCGCCCAGCCAGGCGACGAAATCTTCAGCGACTCATTCGAGGACTGTCAACCATGACGCATGCATTTCCGTCCCGCTTCCTGCGCGCCTTGTGCGTTGCCGCGTTCGGTCTGGCCTGTGTGCCGGCGCTCGCCGCACAGGCGCAGTTGCCCGACTTTACCTACCAGGGCCGCTTGCAACAGAACGGCCAGCCGGCCAACGGCAACTTCAACCTCGACTTTGCGCTCTACGATGCCGAGACGGGAGGCAACCAGGTCGGCAGCACGGTCAGCGAATCGCAATTCCCCGTGACCGACGGCCTGTTCACCGTGGACCTGGCCTTTCCGGGTGCCTTTGACGGCACGCAGTTGTGGTTGCAGGTCAGCGTCAACGGCCAGGCGCTTTCGCCGCGCCAGGCAATCACCGCGACCCCGGTGGCGCAATACGCGCTGCACACGGCATCGGACGACCCGCACGTGGTGCATGTGCACGCCGGGCAGAGCATCCAGGCCGCACTGGATGCCATCACCGACAACGCAACCACGCCATACCTGATCCGGGTCGGCCCGGGAATCTTCAACGAGCGCGTGACGATGAAGCCCAACGTCGATATCGAGGGCAGCGGTGAGGGGATCACGTTCATTACTGCCGGTGGCGGAAACAGTGCGTCTGACGGCACGGTTACCGGGGCATCCAACGCTACGATACGCAATCTCACGATCGAAAACACGGGCGGCGGCGGCAATGATGCGACCGCGTTCGCGGTTACTTCCGGTTCCTCCCGGCTCGATCATGTGCAGCTGCTTTCCGAAAATGCGCTGTTCAACGGTTACGGCATCTATGCCAGCGGCAGCGGCGCCGCGGTGCAGGCCGACGATGTCGACGGCGCCATTTTGGGCGCCGGTAATTTCGCCTATGCGGCCTACGCCGACTCCGGAGGGCGCATCGACGTGCGTGGTGGTTCCTTGTCCGCGCCGACGGGGTCGGGCGCGACGTCCAACGATGTGCTGTACGACGGCGGTGGCGGAACGCTGCATGCGGCCGATAGCATGCTCGATGGCCCGGTCTCCGGGGCCGTTGTCTGCGTTGGCGCTTTCAAACCGGATTACACGGCGCTGGGAAGCAACTGCAATTAGCGCCGTCATGGATCCGTGATCGATCCGGTTGCGCGTTGCCGGCGCTCCACTCGGCGGGAATCCACAGCAAAGAATCAAGAGCCCCGCTTCGGCGGGGCTTTTTGTGAGGGATGCCACGCACTTCAACCCGTATTGTCGCCGTCATTCCGGACGCCGCGTAGCGGCGGTCCGGAATCCAGCTCTTGTAGGCTTTGAGCGCCATCACCGGTCGCGTTATGCTCGCTGGCACTGCCGCAGTGCGACCATTGCCGCCGCGCTGCGCCGCCAACATTCGGGGGAGGTCTGCGGTGAAACCAATCGACTTGTCGTCAAGATACCGGAGTGTCATCGGAAATGCGTGCGCGCTCGCCTTTGCGCTGATCGCGTTTGTTGTGTCCGTGTGTTCGCCCGTGCGCGCGGCGACGCCGGCGCATTTCCATTTGAAACAGATCTTCGATCTGCAATGGGCGGCCGATCCGCGCATCGCGCCCGATGGCCGCCACGTGGTGTTCGTGCGTTCCGGCTACGACATCATGAACGATGCCGATCGCCACAGTCTGTGGATCGTCGACAGCGATGGTCCCAACCTGCGCCCGTTGACGCCGCCGGACGAAAACGCGGTGTCGCCGCGGTTCTCGCCGGACGGCAAGCGCCTGATCTACGCGGTGATCCACAAGGACGATGCCGGGCACAAGACCGCGGAGATCCGCATGCGCTGGCTGCGCGGCGGCGACAGCGCGCGCCTGGCCACGTTGCCGCATCCGCCGTCGGAAATGGCTTTCTCGCCGGACGGCAAGCGTATCGCGTTCGCGATGTTCGTCGACGACCCACCGCAGCGATCCATCGCCAATCTGCCGAGTCCACCCAAGGGTGCCAACTGGGGACCCCCGATCAAACAGATCGACAGGCTGGTGTATCGCTTCAACGACCGCGGTTATCTTCCGCACGGGCGCGTGCACCTGTTCGTCATGACTGCGGATGGTGGCACGCCGAAGCAGATTACGTCTGGTGATGTCGACGATGGCGGCAGCTTGGCCTGGACGCCGGACGGCAAGACGCTGATTTTCTCCGCGAACCGCCACGACGACGCCGAGTACCAGCCATTGAATTCCGAGGTTTACGCGGTCCCGGCCGATGGCGGCGAGGTTCATGCGCTTACCGATCGCTTCGGCCCGGACGCCGACGCCGTCGTGTCTCCGGACGGCAAGCGGATTGCCTACGTCGGTTTCGACGATCACAAGCAGGGCTACCAGGTCAGGCAGCTGTACGTGATGAACCGCGACGGCTTGGGCAAGCGCGTCGTGACAGGCGGGTTCGACCGCAGCATCGGCAACATCCACTGGGGCAGGCGCGGTGATGGCGTGTACTTCCAGTACGACGACCAGGGCATCACGTACGTCGGCTATGCCGCTCTGAACGGCAAGGTGCGCAGTGTCGTCGAGAATGTCGGCGGGCTTGATCTGGGCCGTCCGTATGCGGGCGGGCAGTACACGCTGACCGCGAGGGCCGGCAGGATCGCCTTCACGCTGACCTCGCCGCAGCATCCAGCCGATGTGGCCGTGGTCGATGCGCGTGGCGGCAAGGTGCACCGTTTGACCGATCTCAACGCGGGCCTGTTCGAACAGGTCGAACTGGGCACGCTGGAAAAGATCCACTTCGACTCGCGCTTCGACAAACGTCAGATCGAAGGCTGGATCCTGAAGCCGCCCGGATTCGATGCGAACCGGAAATATCCCCTGGTCCTGGAAATCCACGGTGGTCCGTTCGCCAATTACGGGCCGCGCTTCTCGGCCGAGGACCAGCTCTACGCTGCCGCGGGCTATGTGGTGCTGTACATCAATCCGCGCGGTTCGACCAGCTATGGCGAAGCATTTGGCAACCTGATCAACCACGATTATCCGAACCACGACTTCGACGACCTGATGACCGCCGTCGACACGGTCGTGGCCAAGGGCTATGTCGATCCGCAACGACTGTTCGTGACCGGTGGCAGCGGCGGCGGCGTGCTTACCGCCTGGATCGTCGGCCATACCGACCGTTTCCGCGCCGCGGTCGTGGCCAAGCCGGTGATCAACTGGTACAGCTGGGTGCTGACCTCGGACCTGCCGTCGTTCGGCACGCAATACTGGTTTACCGGCATGCCGTGGGATCATCTGGAAAATTACATGCGCCGTTCGCCGATCAGTTATGCTGGCCACGTCAAGACGCCGACCATGGTCATGACGGGCGAAGTCGACTATCGTACGCCCAGCTCCGACGCCGAACAGTTCTACGAAGCGCTGAAGCTGCGCAAGATTCCGGCGATGATGATCCGCATTCCCGATGCGAGCCATGAAATCGCCGAAAAGCCCAGTAACATGATGGCCAAGGTCGGCTACGTACTCGGCTGGTTTGAACGCTACGGCGGAAACAGGACGTCTGCGCAATGATTGCGTAGCAGGAACCGGCTGTCGCATTGCGCGTAACTCGTGCGATGTCCGCGCGGGGGCGACGGATACGCCGGCCGGATTCGGCTGGGAGGCTGCAATCAACTGGGGTAGCACGAGGGACAGGTTCTTATCGTCTATTCGATTGAGGTATCTCGATGTTCCATCCATTCAAAAGCAAGACCGTTTTATTCGCCGCAGTGACCGCGTTGGTCGGCGGATTCATTGCGCCGCCGGCCGTGCAGGCCGCGGCGGTGTCGTCACAGACGTTGATCGGCAAGCTAACGTGGCGCAACGTCGGCCCGTACATCGGCGGGCGCGTGGTCGCCATCGACGGCGTTGCCGAGCAACCGAACCGGTTCTACATGGGCACGGTCGACGGCGGCGTCTGGAAAAGCACCAATTACGGCATCAGCTGGAAGAACATCAGTGACGGCTGGCCCAGCGCCAGCGACAGCATCGGCGCGCTGGCCGTGGCGCCATCGAATCCGAAAATCATCTACGCCGGCACCGGCGAGAGCGACATCCGCGGCGACATGATCAGCGGCGACGGCGTGTTCAAGACCACTGATGCCGGCAAGACCTGGACCTACGCAGGCTTGCGAGACACGCATACGACGATGGGCCTGATCGTCGATCCGCACAATCCGGATGTCGTTTATGCCGCGTCGATGGGTCACGTGTTCGTGCCCGGTCCGCATCGCGGCGTGTTCAAGACCACCGATGGCGGCAAGACCTGGAAGAAGATCCTGTTCGTCAATGACAAGACCGGCGTTGTCAATCTGGTCATGGACAAGCAACACCCCGATGTACTCTACGCGGCGGCCTGGCAGGCGTATCGCACGCCGTGGAAGCTGTCCAGCGGCGGGCCGGGTAGCGGCATCTACAAGACCACCGACGGTGGCGCGCACTGGACCAACATCACCCGCAACGACGGGCTGCCCAAGGACGTGATCGGCAAGATTGGCCTGGCTGTGTCGGCGAGCAATCCGGACATCGTCTATGCAACGATCCAGGCGCACGACGGCGGACTGTTCCGCTCCGACGACGCCGGCAAGACCTGGAAACGCGTCAACGCCGACTGGTCGATACGCCAGCGCGCGTTCTACTACATGGCCGTTTTTGTCGATCCGAAAGACCCCGACACCATATACATGCCCGAAGTCGATGCGCTGTTTGCTTCGTATGACGGCGGCAAGTCGTTCAAGAAATTGCACACGCCGCATGGCGACAACCACATCGTCTGGGTCAATCCGAACAACACCAACATCCTGCTCGAGGGCAACGACGGCGGCGCCACCGTATCGACCGATCGTGGCAAGACGTGGAGCAGCGTGCACAACCAGCCGACCGGGCAGTTCTACCAGATCAGCCTCGATGACCAGTTCCCGTTCCACCTCTACGGTGCGCAGCAGGACGAAGGTTCGTTTGAAGGGCCGAGCGCAACTTCGCAGAACGTGATTCCGCTGTCGGCGTGGAAAAGGGTCGCCTACGGTGAGAGTACCTACGTCGCGCCGCAACCCGGCAATCCGAAGATCACTTTCGGCGCCGGGTACTACAGCATTTTCCTGAAGCATGATGCGGAAACTGAACAATTTCAGAGTGTGAGCCCCTGGCCGCGCTATCGCGAAGGCGCAGCGGCCGACGAATTGAAGTATCGCCTGGCCTGGACCCATCCGATCCTGTTTTCGCCGACCGACCCGAATCGTCTGCTACTCGCATCACAGTACGTGATGACCAGTGACGACCATGGTCAGAGTTGGCGCACGATCAGTCCGGACCTGACACGCCACGATCCGAGCACCATGGGCCCGACCGGCGGTCCCGTCGACCAGGATCAATCCGGCGCGGAACTGTATCCGAACATTTCGGCACTGGGTCCTTCGCCGCTCGACGGCAACGTGATCTGGGCCGGTTCGGCCGATGGGTTGGTGCATGTCACCAGCGACGGCGGCCAGCATTGGAAAGCGGTCACACCCAAAGGCCTGCCGAAATGGACGAACATCAGCGCGATCGAAGCCTCGCATGTCGACAAGGCAACGGCCTACCTGACCGCCAGCCGCTACATGTGGGACGACTTCAAGCCCTACGTGTTCAAGACCATCGACTACGGGCAGCACTGGACGGCAATCACGAACGGACTGCCCGCGGACCAGTACATCATGGCGGTGCGCCAGGATCCGCAGGATGCGAACCTGCTGTTCCTCGGCGCCAGGAACACCGTCTACGTCAGTTTCGACGGTGCCGCACACTGGCAGCCGTTGAAATTGAACCTGCCGCACGTGGTGGTGCGCGATATCGCGATCAACAACCGGCAGGGCGCAGTGGCCATTGCCACGCACGGGCGTGCTTTCTGGGTGCTCGACAACCTGTCGTTGCTTGAGCAGATGACCAGACGGCCGGCCGTCGACGATTCCGGCACGGTCGTGTTCGCTCCCGAACAGGCCTGGTTGAGTCACGCCTACGGCAAACCCGGGAGCCCGCGGCGCGCCAAGGGGGCGGGCAAGAACCCGCCGTTTGGTGCGACGGTGTTTTTCCACGTACCAAAGGACTACGACGGCAAGACGCCGGTCAGCCTGACATTCGCCGATGCAAGCGGCAAGGTCATCAGTACATTCGACTTGCATCTGAAAGCCAGCCACGCCGGCAAGAAGAAGATCGATATGAGCAATCTGGGCCCGGCGCAGCGCAAGGCGCGTGCCGAACGCAAGCTGCGCGCGATCACGCCGGGCATGAACCGCTTCCAGTGGAATCTGCGTTACCCCGATGCGACCGAGGTGACCGGTTTTTACGTGCCGATCGCCGCCGGCGGCCTGACGGATGAAGTGTCCGGTCCGGTTGTTGCACCGGGCAGTTATCAGGTCACGCTGGACTATGCCGGCCACAAGTCGACGCAGGCGTTCAACGTCGCCCTGGATCCACGCATTCACTCCACGCAACAGGATCTTGACGCACGCCTGGCCTTGCAGATGCAGGTACACCAGACGTTGGACCAGCTGGACAAGACCATCAACCGTGCGATTGCGGAACGTGACCGTCTGCAAAAGGCCGTCGATGATCACCAGCTGAGTGAACGCAAGGCCGGCAAGGAAATCGCCGCGCTGAGTGCGGAGATAGGCAAGCTGGTGCAGCTGAATATCGCCTCCAGCGAGGGCCCGCTGTTGCATGAGTCGAAATTGCGCAGCCATCTGGCGTATCTGCAGGCGAACATCGGTCTGGCCTACGTCAAGCCGACCGCGGCGCAATACGCGGTGTACAAGGAACTCGCACAGGATGCGAACACCGGTGAGCGCAAGCTCGAGACCGCCATCGCGGCCGCAAAAACGTTGATGTAGCTGCTGTTCGGGTGCGCGCATTCATCGCGCGCACCGCTCCGGCTCGGATCGTGTTGCGGGCCGCGGCCCAGCCAAATCCTGCAAGGCAGGATCTGCCGTCAGGCTTGATGGCTTGGAGAACCAATCATGAAAATCGTTAGCGGGATTCTTGCTGTTTTTTGTCTGATCGGGGGTGTCGCAAAC
This sequence comes from uncultured Pseudomonadota bacterium, assembly GCA_963779795.1. GTDB lineage: Bacteria > Pseudomonadota > Gammaproteobacteria > Xanthomonadales > Rhodanobacteraceae > Rudaea. The sequence continues at coordinate 484,278 of CAVZZK010000001.1, forward strand.
GTCGCGGCGGCCGGCCCCTCGCCGCGTGCGCAGATCGAGGCCGTGATGCAGCCCATGCAGAAAGCGGCAAACGCGCACGACACGGACCGGTTCATGGCCGGCTACCTGCACGACGAGGCGCTGGTGTTTGTAATCAACGGCAACGTGATTCACGGCTGGAATGAACTGCACGCGCAGCAGCTGAAGTGGTGGCGCAAAGGCAAGACGGATGTCATATACACGCCGCTGCAGCCGACACAATTCCAGACCCTGGCGCCTGGCGTCGTGGTGACGACGCAATGGTTGGGCTCAAAGCGAACCGCGCCCGACGGCAAGATCAGCACCGGAAAGTTTGCGGTGACCTCGATCTGGAAAAAACTGCCGCAGGGCTGGCGCATCGTCTACGGCCACGAATCCTGGCAGCGTTGAGGCAGGCATCGTCATCCGGTACTACTGACCCGGGCGGCGACACGATGCGATGGGCTAGACTTGGCGGCTGGTTCCGTCGGAGATAGTTCATGCGTCCGTTTCAATTCGCAGCCGCCGTGCTTGTGGCGGGCTTCGCACTTTCAGCAGCCGCGGCAGACGTCACACCGCGCCCAAGCTTCGCGCAGCCGGCAATGTCGCCGGATGGCAGCCGCATCGCGTTCGTCTCCGGCGGCGCAATCTGGGAGGTAGCGGCAACCGGCGGCACTGCGCACCTGCTGGTATCCGACAAGGGCAGCGATTCTCGTCCGCTGTATTCGCCGGACGGGAAGCGCCTGGCGTTCGAGTCCGATGTGACCGGCGGTGGCGACATCTACGTGCTCGACCTGGCCGGTGGTCAACTCAGGCGTATCACCTATGCGGACGGTTCGGACCAACCAAGCGGCTGGTCGCATGACGGCCTGTGGCTGTATTTCAGTTCCATGCGCGACAACACGCGAGGGTTCCACGGCGTGTACCGCGTGCGCGTGTCCGGCGGCACGCCGATGCCGGTTTCGCTGGAGACCTATCGAAACGAGGAACAAGGCGCACCGTCGCCGGACGGCAAGCAGGTAGCCATCGTCGGCGGCGGCATGGGCGCATTCCAGTGGTGGCGGCACGGCCATGCACATATTGACGAAGGTGCGATCTGGCTGCTGAACAACGACGGTTCGCACAGCTACCGGCGCCTGACGCCGGATGACGCACGTGCGGACTGGCCGATGTGGGCAGTGGATGGCAAGTCGCTTTACTACATGAGCGACCGCAGTGGTGTGGAAAACATCTGGCACGTGCAAGCCGACGGCAGCGAGTCGGCGTTGACGCATTTCGGCAAGGGGCGCGTGCTGTGGCCGACGATTTCCGCCGACGGTCGGCGCATCGCGTTCGAGCGGGACTTCAGGATCTGGACGATCGACGTTGTCGACGGCAGGGCGCGTGCGGTCTCGATCACGCTCGGTGGCGCGGTGGCTGCGCCGCATCCCGAACACGAAGCGAAGAGCAAGGGATTCCGCGCCATGGCGCTGTCGCCCGATGGCAAGAAGCTGGCCCTGCTGATACAAGGCGACGTGTATGCGGTGGATGCCAAAAAGGGTGGGAAGGCACAGCGCGTCACGCATACGCCCGGGGCGGAGTATGACCTGGTCTGGGCACCGGACAGTCGGCGGCTCGTGTACGGTTCCGAAGGAGAATCCGGTAGCCACCTTTTCGTTTACGACTTTGCCGATGCGACGCAAAAGCAGCTCACGCACGGCGACGGCGAAGATCGGGCTGCGGTTTTTTCGCCGGACGGCAAGTCGCTCGCGTTCGTGCGCAATGGAAATTCGCTGCAGGTGCTGGACATGGCCAACGGCCGCCTGCACCAACTGGTCAAGGCGCACATCGATTTCCGCCGCCCATTGGGCTCGGACCGGCCGCTGACCTGGTCGCCGGACGGGCGCTACGTCGCTTACCTGGCCTTCGGGAAACGCATGTTCCGCAACGCCTACGCCGTGAAAGTCGAAGACGGCAAGGTGACGCCGTTGAGCGTGCTCGGCAACACGTTTTCCGGCGACATCAGCTTCAGTCCCGACGGGCGAACCCTTATGTTCGTGTCCGGCCAGCGCACCGAGCCCGGCCGGGTCGCGAGCATCGACCTGATTGCGCGTACGCCGGAATTCCGCGAGAACAAGTTCCAGGATCTTTTCAAGCCATCCACGCAGGAACGCTCGTCGGGCGAGGGCAAACACGATCGTCACAAGACCGGCAAGGCCGATGCGAAGAAGAAAGTCGAGCCGGTTCGCATCGACGCGGCCGGCATTCGCGAGCGCCTGAGCCTGTTGCCGATCGGCCTGGACGTCAACAGCATCGCGATCAGCCCCGACGGAAAGACGCTGCTGATCGCCGCGCGCGTGGCCGGGCGCACCAACCTGTATGCCTGGTCGCTGGATCGCTTGTCGGACAAGCCGCCGGTGGCGCGCCAGTTAACCTCGACGCCGGGTCCTAAGGGCGACGTGCAATTCAGCCCGGACGGCAAGCACGTGTTCTATCTCGACGGGGGACGGGTTTTCACCGTTGCCCTGGCCCCTGGCGGCAAGGCCAAACCGCTGAAGGTGAGTGCGGACGTCGATGTCGATTTCGCGCGCGACAAGATGGTCGCGTTCCACGAGGCCTGGACCTGGCTGCGCAATAATTTCCATGATCCGCACATGCACGGCGTGGACTGGGACGCCGTGCGCACCGAATATGCGCCGCTGATCGCAGGCGCGCCGACGCCGGAAAGCGTGAACCGGCTGATGAACCTGATGGTCGGTGAATTGAATGCATCGCATTCGGGCGTGCGCCTTCACCATCAGGACAAGCCGGTAACGGGACGTCTCGGGTTGATGTTCGATCCGGCTGTCTATGAACGCGACGGGCGTTTTCGCGTCAGCCGGGTTGTGCCGCTCTCGCCGGCCGCGGTCAGCGCCAAGATCGAACCCGGCGACGTGCTGCTGGCGGTCGACGGCCGACAGCTTGGCGGGCATACGAATCTGGCCGGCGTGCTGGCGCACCGCATCGGCAGCAAGACCGTGCTGCGCATTGCCCACGGTTCCAGAAAGTTCGATGTCGCGGTCAAGCCGGTCGATTCCGGTACGCTCGGAAATCTCGTCTACGAAGCATGGGCCAACGCCAATCGCGCCTACGTGAATCGCATCAGCGGCGGCAAGCTCGGCTACGTGCACCTGCGCGACATGTCGACCGGTTCCCTGCAGCGGTTCTACAAGGACCTGGATGCGCAGAACGCGACGCGCGAGGGCGTCGTCATCGACGAGCGCAACAACTTCGGCGGCTTCGTCAACGCCTACGCGCTGGACGTGTTGTCGCGGCGCCCGTACCTGTACATGACCTTCCGCGGCTTCGGCAAGGCGCAAGCCGCGCGCACGATTCTCGGCCAGCGTGCGCTGGAGCGGCCCACCGTGCTGATCACCAACCGCGTGACCCTGTCCGATGGTGAGGATTTCAGCGAAGGGTACCGTGCGCTCGGGCTGGGCAAGATCGTCGGCGAACCGACCGCGGGCTGGATCATCTACACGTCCAACGTACCGCTGATCGACGGCTCGGTAGTGCGGCTGCCGTTCATCACCGTGACTACCGCCGACGGCAAGCCGATGGAAGGCCATCCGCGACCGGTCGATGTGCCGGTCAGCCGTCCACTGGGTGAGGCGTATCGCGGCAAGGACAGCGATCTGGACGCGTCCGTGCGCACGTTGTTGCAGCAGATTGGGCAGGCGCATCACTGAGAGGGTCACGCGCCCATACTCATTCGAGCCAATCGAGCCTTCCCCGCGATTTGCGCGGGAAGGTTGCGCCTTTACTGCATCTAGAGCCAGCGCCGTGATTCAATAGTGCTCACACGAGACGTGGCACGTCATGCGCCATGTTTCGACGAGGAAATCGACTTTGCCGCTATCAACCACCACCAAGGCCCAACTGCAGGTGCATTTTTGTGTCGTGCTCTGGGGCTTCACCGCCATACTCGGCAAGCTGATCACACTGCAGGCGTTGCCGCTGGTATGGTGGCGCATGTTGCTGGTCGTTGGCGCACTGCTGCTGGTTCCGCGCGTATGGCGCGGCTTGCGCGGCATGTCGCGTCGGTTGTTGCTTGCCTACGCCGGTATTGGAGTACTGGTATCGCTGCACTGGCTGACATTCTACGGAGCGATCAAGCTGGCCAATGCGTCGGTGGCCGCGACTTGCATCGCCATCGCGCCGGTATTCCTTGCGCTGGTCGAACCGTGGATTGCACGGCGACGTTTCGATGCGCGCGAGTTGCTGTTGGGCATCGGCGTCGTGCCCGGCGTGGCGCTGGTGGTCGGCGGCGTTCCTTCGGACATGCGCTTGGGCGTTGTGGTGGGCATCGTGTCGGCGGCGTTCGTCGCGGTCTTCGGCGCCTACAACAAGCGCATGGTCGAGCATGCCGATCCGTTGACCGTGACCGCGGTCGAACTCGGCGCCGGCGTGATCTTCCTGGGCCTGCTGGCGCCGTTGCTGCCACATGCCGGTAGCGCCTTCGTCTGGCCGGATGCACACGATATCGGCTTGCTGTTGATCCTGTCGATGGTATGCACGCTGCTGCCGTTCGCGCTGGCACTGCGCGCCTTGCGCCACGTCAGCGCCTTCGCCATGCAGATGGCCACCAACCTCGAGCCGGTCTATGCCATCGTGCTGGCGATCGTGCTGCTTGGCGAACAGCGCGAACTCGACGGCTTGTTCTATCTCGGCGTGGTCATCGTGCTCGGTACGGTGCTGGCGCATCCGTTGCTGACCCGCCGCACATTGGTCAAGCCGGCCGCGGAAGTGCTGGGCACGGCCGAGTCGCGTGCGCTGGATTAGGGATGCTTTGATCAAGTCAGCACAGGCGGCCTTGTGGACATCATCCGTCGTTATTGAAATCAATGACTTGGGTCGACCATGTCAGCGTACATTTCATCGTTGCCTTGCCTGACAGGCCGCCAGCCTGCTTTCGCCAGTGCGCCTTGAACTGCACACGGACATGGTTGGTGATACCTGCGCTGACTTGATCAGAGCATCCCTGGACTGCGCGCACGCCCACGCAGTCATCCGGGCGACGTGAAGGTTTTCTTCACGTCGCGTGCGTAAATCTACCGAAATGCGCAGCTTACCCTTCTCACACAAACTGGAGTTCAGGCCATGAAGTTGTACATGCACCCGATATCAACTGCCGCGCGCCCGGTGCGGATGTTGATTGCCGATAACGGTATCGACTGTGAAGAAGAGCTGGTCGACCTCGCGACCGGGGCGCAGCATCAGCCCGCGTATGCGTCGGTAAACCCCAATCGACTGGTGCCGATGCTCGAAGACGGCGACTTCCGGTTGACCGAGAGCTCGGCGATCCTGAAGTACATCGCCGACAAGTACGACCTGTCGGCCTATCCGAAGGACCTGAAGAAGCGCGCCCGCATCAACGAGGTCATGGACTGGCTCAATACGCAGTTCTATCGCGAATTCGGCTACGGCCTGGTTTATCCGCAACTGTTCCCGCATCACAAGCGGCGCAGCGACGAAGCCCATGGTGGTGCGATCGAGTGGGGACAGGCCGGCGCCAAAAAGTGGCTGCAAGTACTCAACGACCACTGGATCGGGCCGGACAGGAATTACCTGTGTGGTGACGAGCTGACGATTGCCGACTACTTCGGTGCGTCACTGGTATCAGCCGGTGAACTGATCGGCTGTGATTTTGCTGCGTATCCGAATATCCGCCGCTGGCTGGACACCATGAAGAAGTTGCCGTCGTGGAAAAGTGTCAACGAGGTGTTCGACGGCTTTGTGGCGGCCAACAGGGGCAAGGAATTCGTGCGTGTGTAACTGCGCCTGACTGATCCGGCGTTGCGTTTTCCGCCGGGAACCGGCTCCGGTTGATGCGACGCCGCGCAAATTCGGTGGCATGCGCGCCGGCGTCGCAACGCCGAACTGGTCCCCTGGCGCAACGACGAACAGCGTGCGGGGACTGCCGCCAATCGTTGACGCGAAGCCTGTTCCTGGAACTCAGGCGCGGTCACGGTTACCGCGTGGCCGCGGTTCGCGCGATGGTTGACTGACTGTTGATCGAGGTGGCCGGGCAGGTCTTCCGATCCTTCGACGTTCCCGTCCGTGGATACGCTGATCGCGCATTGCAGGTCGACCCCACGTTTTGCGACGTTCTGGTGGGCGTCGTGAACAATTCCGGTGGACCAGTCAGCTCGATAACGCTGAGCAGTTCAACGGACATATTCGGATTCGACGACGATGGCGCCTGTACGCAATCGCCGGGACCGAGCAATTGCAGTGCCGATTCGAGTGGGTACGGCGGCCCGGGGGTGTTTTTCGCCAACATCAGCGGAGATCAAACGACCGGTGATGTGGTGTTCACCCCCGCGCTTGCCAATGGCGAGACCGCATGGTTCGCGCTCGAAGGCGACCGGCAAGTCAATGAGATCGGGGTTCCGGTCGAGGTGGTGCCGACGCCGCTATCGACTTGAGCGCTCGGCTGGCGTGCGGGGATCGTCGCGCTGCTGGCCGGCCTCGCGTTTAGGCGGCGGCAAGCGTGACACGTCGCCCGGTTACCGGTAACCGGGCGGTCGAAAGGTAAGCCGGGTTCCGGTCGCGACCGGCCCCACCGCGCAAATCGACGCGCGGTGAGGCGCGTTGACGAATTCGTGTCAGTTGGTGGCGGTGGCCGCTGCGGCGTCGCCGGTTGTGTTCAGCGATTGCGGCGGCGTTTCGTCGAGCGTTGCACTAGCCAGTGCATCGAACTGATTGGCCAGGCGCAGTTGCACAATTTCTCCCAGCGCGTCGCTGAAGGCAATATCGGGCGTGTTGTCCATGGCCGCGATGGCGTCGTGCAGGCTGCCGATCAGGGCGAAATAGGCGTCCTCGCGCACCCCGGCAACAGCCAGCAGGCGCACCGGCAATTGCCACGCGTGCAGGTCCTCCTGGACTACCTTGTGCGTGCGGTTGTCGAGCAGCAGCCACGGCGTCGGTTGGGCTTGCGGTATGCGGCCGTCGACGAATCCGGCTTGCGCGTAGGTCGAATACAGGCCCGGTAGATGATCGCCATAGAACAGCAACAGCGTCGGGCGCTTGCGCGTCATCAGTACCTTGGCCAGGCGGCCCAGTTCCTGATCGGCGTCCTGCAGGTGATAAAGGTAATTGCGCAGCGTGTGTTCGCCATACGCGTTCAGGCCCGGTGGCACCGGCAGCGCGGCCAGGCGTTTCGGATCCAGCCCCGGGCGGAATTCGTACGGCCCGTGCGCTTCCATGGAGATGGCGAACAGGAGTTGTGGCGGCCCGTCGTCATGCAGGTCGTGTTCGATGCGATCGGTCAACGCGGAATCGGAGACGAACAGGCCGACCTTCGGCGCATTCGGGAATTCGGCACCGGCAACGAAATGATCGATGCCGATCTGGTGCAGTGCGCGCGCGCGGTTCCAGAAGCCGGCGCTGTTCGGATGAATGGCCTCGAGTTTGTAGCCGGCGCGGCCCAGTGTTCTCGGCAAACTCGGCAACGGGCGGTCCATCAACTCGAAATAAGGGTACTGGATGGTCGGAAAATACTTCAGCGCGATACCGGTCAAGACCTCGAACTCGGTACGGATGGTGCCGCCGCCGAAGGTCGGAACGGTCAGATTTCCACTGGTGCCGCGCTCGGCCAGGGCGTGAAAATTCTGGATGGTGCGGCCCTTGGGCATGCCGCGCATGAGTTCCGGATCGAAAAACGATTCGCTCTGCACGACGATGATATCCGGCAACGTGTTTTGTCCGGCCTCGGCGCGCATGGCTTTGCGCACGGAGTCGGCGCGCTGGGCGATCAGGTGCTTGGCGGCACTACGGTCTTTCGGCGGACGCACACCCTTGGCCAGTTCCCAGTGGAACATCAGCAGGCTCGGCGCCATGCCGGCCGAGGCATTGGTCTTGGCCGGCGACCAGGGCTCGAAGTGCATCGCCCAGCGGTTGTATAGCTGCTTCCACGGTGGCGTGCCGAAAAACAACGTGACGGTGACGATCAGCGCCGTGGCGCCGACGGCGATACGCATGCGTGGACCAACGGCGCGCCGACGCCTTTCGAGCCATATCGCTGCGCCGGTCGCCAGCAGCAACATGATCGGCACCCACATAACGGACCAAGACAAGTACTGCGACAGCAGCCCGCCTTCGCCATGGCCGCCTTGCAGGAAATGGAAGTCAGCGGGCAGCAACGGCAGGCCCAGGTTGAGTAGTTTCAGATTGTTTGCTGTATGCAATGCGATCAGCAGCAGCAGCGTGATACCGGTGGAAACTGCCGGCCGTGCGGTCAAGGCGAAAATCAACAGGCCGAAGCAAGCGACGGGCAAGGCATTGGCGACGACCAGACGCAGATGCTGCCAAGACCAGATGTGCTCGATCGAAGACAATGACGGCTCGAGAACGACCTGCGTGATTGCCGCCAAGGCCAGCGCAATGACGGCGATGGCTGCCCATCGACCCAAGCTGACGCCGGCTTGTTTCCAACGTTTGTCCTGCATGGACGGACCCCAGAATCACATGATGCGATATTACGCGCGTCAAGACGAACGCAGGCTAAACAGGCAATGCGCCGGGACGGGAAAAGTTCCTGTCTTACGGCACTTCGAAACCGTCGTGGAAGATTTCGTCGGGAAGTGGGTATTCGTAGGCGCCGAGATCGCGATAGCCGAACAGCTCCGCGACGCCGGGTAGATCGGCTTCGCGCGGCAGGCCGTCCAGATCGGTGGCACTGGACTCCGAGCGGGTCGGCGCGTAGTCGATCGCCGGCGAGGCGGCCTGCAGGTGGTAATCGGCGTTTGCCGCGTCCACGAAAAAGCGGGTCTGCAAACTGGACGGTATTGTCGACCGGCAGCTTCGGCTCGTTGAGGATCAGGTAATTCGCGGTTGGTGTGCCGGCATCGGGATTCCAGACCTGCGTGGCCTCTCGTACGATGCCGCGCGTCAGCGTCAAACCACTGTCGAACGCGAACACCGTGCCGCCGCCGGTGGAGTCGTCGGCAAACGTGCAGCCGTCGAATGAGACCGGTGCACCCTGCACGTTCACCAGCTCCCCGCTGACGCCGTTGTGATCGAGCAGGCACTCGCTGAAGGCGACTTTCGCGCCGCTGGTCGCATATTGACCGCGAATCGCACAGGCAGCCGTATTGCCCTGCACGTGCAGGCGCCGCGCGGCGATTTGCGCGGCGCCGGTAAAGTCGATCACGCCCGGTATTTCGTCGATGTTGGTTGCCGTGGACTGTTTGAAGCCAACGCGATCGCAATTGACGTTGCCCGGATCACAATGCACGGCGCCCAGAGGAGTCACGTCGGAAAACCTGCATTCCGGGTCGCTGTCGGGATTCACGACCAGACGTCCGCCATCCGCCACGTCGATGGCCGTGCCCGCCTGCGATGCGCTGTTGTTGCCTATAGCCGTGTCGAACAGGCAAGCCGTCGCGTGGGTCGACGTCCCGGCACCACCGATCATCAGACCGCCGCCGAAATAGGTGGCAACGTTGCCGAACACGATTGTGGGATCTTCGGCATCGGTGCTGAACAGGCGCAGCACGGCGTTGCCGCCGGAACCGGCGCCGACGAAGATGCCGGCTCCGAAATCGGCCTGATTGGCGTAAATACCGCCGCCGGGCAAGCCGATATTCGCGTATGCGGTACCGGAAAAAATAAACCGCCGCCGTCACCGGAAATGTTGTGAGCCGGATCGCCGGCACGAATGTCGTGAATGGATATGCTGGCGTTGGCCGCGGCGACGGCAAGCAGGTGGACATTGCCATCGACGTAGATGCCGCCGCCGCCGGCGGTGCTGGCCGTATTCGAATCGATGGTCGCGCCGCTCAGGTCAGCGCGCCATCGCCGTAGAACGCCACGCCGCCGCCGTGGCCGCCGTTGTTGCCGTGGATATTGTAGTTGTTGAGGGTGTCAGGTTGCCGCCGCTGCCGTAATCGCTGATACCGCCGCCCCCGTCAAGTGACGCGGACGCACCCCGGCCGCCGCTGATGTCGAAGCTGGCGATGGTGACGGTGCCGGTACCCGAGATTGCGAATACAGGCGCAGTGTCATTACCTGATACCGGTATCTTCACCGGTGGGCCGCCGCCACAACCCAACTGTGGATCGCACAGCGGCGGTGGCGCCGCGCAGGCGTCGCCGCTGCCGGCGATCGTCACCGACTGGTTGCTGATCGTGATCGCCTGGTTCGTGTACGTTTCGCCATCGTAGGTGGTGGCGACCACAGTCGTATTGGGGCACTGGACATGGCCGAGTGCCTCCTGGATCGTCGCGTAGCCGCATCCGGCGCCGGTGCCAACGTAAAGATAGTGCGGCACGGGCAGGCAGGTGATCCGACGGCAGCGTGCGCCGAGCATGCGGCCAGCAACGCCGCGAGAATCGAAACACGAGATGGCGCGTTGGAACATGTAGCGGGTGCTGTTGCAGGGTTCGAGAACATGGCCTATCAATCGCGACGTTGGAATGGCGCCCAGTATCATCAGGTAACGCCGTTGCGTGGCTGTTTGCGACATCGGCCTGCGGGCAACCGGCGGTAGGCGTTGAAACCAGTGCAGAGCGCGGTTGATGTCCACCAGATCGCTATGCTTGTCCGCGATCCACCTGCGCTGGGTTGCTCAGAGCATCCCCAGTGGACGGCAACAGTCAAATTGAAAGCGTCTGGCTTGATCCCGTCCGCCAACCCATCGTTGCTCGTTGTCGCCATGGCGCCGCTATGTCTGCGCCTCGCGCCTTGTCTTGACGGCCGATCCTGCCGCGCTACTCACTTCCACTTCAACTGTTACAGTCCACTAGTCCTGGCAAAAGACCGGTTTCATGATGTCGCCGAATCCGGAGCCGAAGATGCGATCGGTAATGGACAGTTCGTAGGCACCGAGATCGGATGGTCCGAACCGATTGGGCACGTCCGGCAAATCGACCCAACCGCCAACGCAGTCGAGGCTCAGATCGTCAACGACCGGCTCGAAGTCGAGAGCCGGGGAATCGTTGCGCAGGTGATAGTCGCCGATGGCCGGATCGACGAAACCCGGGTCGTCGATCCTGACCACGGTCGAATCGAAGACAGGATGAGGAAGCGTGTCGATGTCGTTAGACATCGTGTAATGGACGCCGATATTTTCGCCGTTGGCATACGGCGTGAAATTGACGCTGGCATGACCTTGCTGGTCGATGATGTCGCCGCTTAACGACACATCATTCATCTGCAGGAACTCGAACACGTAATCGTAATCCGACAACACGTTGTGCGAAAACGTGCACTGATCGAAACTCGTGTACGCACCGCCCCAGAAGTCGGAGCGGATCACCGCGTTGTATATCAGGTTATCGGTGATCAGGCAGCGACTGACAAGGGTTTGACTGACGTCCCCTTGGAGCGCGTAGCCGGCGGCGTTGTGCTGCATGCGAATGCGCGAACCTTTCAGTTCTCCACCGTGATGGTAGATCACGGCGCCGAGCGACGGGCTGCCATCGGGGTGTTGCGTCTGGTTGTTTTCGAAGACGTTGCATGGCACGCCGAAATCGCACAAGGGGCCGGCATTGCCACCCAGATCGCCAACCGATTCCGGTCCGCACTCGGTACCCAGCCTTGAGGGGAATCCGCTGTTTATGTAGATGCCGCCCGGGAAACTTTCATTCTGGTAGATGGCCGCACCGTCCTCGGCGACATTATCGTCGAAATCCGGCAAGAACAGGCAGACATCCGTTGCGTCCTGCAGATACACGCCGCCGCCGTCGGCAGTGGCAGTATTGCTCGCAATGACCGTCGGATGCGGATGCTCCAATCGGTTCGAATCGACGTAGGGGTAGGCAAAAATGCGGGCGACCGCGCCATCGTTGACAGCGGCGATGCCTCCGCCGTCGGTCGCGGTATTCCACGAGACAACGCCCAGTCCGTTGTACCCCGGCGATCCGATATCCGCGCGTGCCGGGCCGAGAATTTCGATGCCGCCGCCGTACCCTGATGTCGCCTGGTTGTAGCCGATCAACGTCTGCGGCTGCAGTGCGAACAGGCGCGTGTCGCCCTCGATGCGGATACCGCCGCCGGACGTGTCGGCGGTATTGCCGAGGATCAGGGTATTGGCGCCGAGCGTCAGCGTGGCCGCGCCGCCGGAGGGACTGACGTCGATACCGCCGCCGTACCCGGCATGGTTGAGGTTGACCGTGGTCGTGTCCAGGGTCAGCGAACCGGTACCGCCAAAATAGATGCCGCCGCCGCTGTTGCTGACGTGACCGCCGGTGATTGTCAGGTTCTGCAGGGTGACGTTGCTGGTGCCGTCGATATGGATGACGCTGTCACCGCTGTTGTCACCGCTGAGCGTGGTAAGCGGCGCGGTCGCCTGCGCAGCATTGCCCGGCTGCTGGTTGATCACGCCGCAGTTGGCATTGCCTTCGCCGATCAGGCTGAGGGACTTGCCGCTGATCGTGAGGTGCTGGGAGGCATACGACGTACCGGTGATGTAGATTCGGGTATTCGGGCAGCTTGTGTTGTTGATCGCCGACTGGATGTCGTTGTCGGTGCACTGGGAATCGCTGGCGGTATCGCCGACGTAGCGTGGTGTCGGGAAGCAGACGGCAGTGGCGTTCAGGCAGGCCAATGCGAACGCAAGCGCCAGGGGAATTTTGAAACGTTGTGCAAGATTCATGACCGGCTCCTCAAACGGACGCTTGTTGCCGCGTCTGGTTTCGAGAAACGCCGTTTCGACCCGCAATACGACACCAGTTACCGACGCCGGCAAATGTCTGCACCACCCGAACAGGTCGTGTCGCGGCGGGTGCGCGATCGGAGCAGACACCCGGCCCATCGCAGCGCGCCGAACGCACGTTTCGCCGGCCATTGCGACATCGACGCGAATCCGGGACTCACCTGTGGCCGTCTACTTCACCTTCTTCGCCCTGATTCTCATGGCGTTTGTCAGGACCTGCGGGCGTCGTTACCGCTGACCTCTGCCGCAACGTTGATGTGATGAAACCGATTATTGGCCGAAGCCGTCGCAGAACAGGCTGTCGTTGGTGCCGCATTCATTGAACAGGTTTTGACGCTCGTAGGCACCGAGATCGCGCGGGCCGTACACATTCGGCACGGACGGCAGATCGACGTCGCGCGGGCGCCCATCCAGATCGGTCCCGCCGGCCGCCGGCGCGAAGTCCACGCCGAGTGAGATGGGCTGCAGGTGGTAGTCGCTCGCGGCGGCGTCGACGAAAGTCGGCTCGCCTTGCACGATGCCGCTTTGCGTTGGCAGCGTGCTGGTGTCGTTGGAGAGCAGGTAATTGACTGTGCGGCCGAACTCGTCGAGCGACAGCGACACATGACCCGGTTGGTCGATAATGCTGTCGCTGAGTGCAATCACGCCGACGTTGTCATGAATCACCGCGCCGCTGCCCAGCGTATTGCCGGCGAGGGTGCAATTGTCCACTTCCAGCGTGGAATAGATATCCAGACTGCCCTGCGTGTAGGCGTCGAGCAATGGGCCGCTGAGCATGTTGTCGGCCAGCAGGCAGTTGTCCAGGTGCACATACGTGTTGTCGTCGGTCACCTCGCGGATCACGGCGCCGCCATGATTGCCGGACAGGATCACGCGATGGGCGCGCAGGACGCCACTGGATTGCACCATCACGGTGGCACCGGTAGTGGGATTGCTGGTTGCGTCTTCGGCGATATTGTCGTTTATCACGTTGCAATCGGCGCGACCGCTGCAACCGCGGGCGCCGTAATTGGATGGATCAATACCTGAGTAAGCAGGGTCACAGTCGTCGCCGCTGATCGCGTCGAGATCAACGAAGCTGCCCACGTAACCGGAGCCAAGTGAATGGTCCTCATCCGCATAGATCGCGCTGCCTTCCTGGGCGATGTTGTCGTTGATGCGGAAATCGGCGGCGCAAAAAGTGACAAAGCCAAGGCCGGTTCCGTTGTAAGGCTTGAGATAAACCCCGCCACCGGTATTCGCGGCCGTGTTGTCGGCAATGCCAGTTGGCGCTGCCGGATCTGTGCTGAAAAGATAGGCAAATTGACCGCTGGCATAATTTTTCTGCTGCGCCAACATGGCGAGTCCGCCACCGTATTTTGCGTCGTTGTACTCGATCACTGGCGCACCGTTGTAACCGGGCGAGCCGATTACGGCCGATGCGTCGCGAAGCATTTCGATGCCGCCGCCGTAGCCACCGGGCGCGTGGTTGAATGCGATCAGCGTCTGCGGCTGCAGCGCGAACAGTCGGGCATCTCCCTCGATGCGTATACCGCCGCCGGACGTGTTGGCGGTGTTATTGAGTATCAGCGTATTGGTGTCGAGTGTCAGAGTGGCCGGCGGATCGGTGCCGGCCGTTCCGGTCCCGTTGAAGTTGATTCCGGCGCCATAACCGGCCTGGTTGAGGATGATGGACGACGTGTCGATGGTCAGCGAACCCGTGCCTTCGAAGTGGATGCCGCCACCGTCGCCGCTGGCGGTCGCGCCCTTGATAGTGAGATATCTCAGCGTGATGTTGTTCGCTCCGGTTATCGACAGCACGCTGAATGCGTTGCTGGCGCTGCCGTCGATCGTGACCAGTGGCGCGGTCGGTGGCGGCGGACAGCCGAGATCGGGGTCGCAGATCTGCACATTATTCGATCCGCACTGCACGCCGTCGCCTTCGCCGACGAGGTTCAACGGCGTGCCGACATTGTCGATCGCCAGGTGCTGCGAGGTATAGGTGTGCTCGCGGGTGACATAGATCGTGGCCGGACAGGCGTATGCGGCAGCCTTGACGAAATTGACCGCGGACTGGATCGTATCGTCCGTGCATTTGTTGTCCGAGGCCGTATCACCGACATAGCGCGGCGGCGGTGCATTCAGCGGTGTGCAGATGATCGCGTGCGCGTTGCTGGCAGCAAGCGTCGACAATAAAACGGCGCACGACAAGCGGTGGGACAGGCTGGACGAGAACATTGCAAACTCCCGATAGAAAGGCGCATTACGGCCTTTGTCAACGATTAACGCCGGTTTCGGATGCTTTGCGACATGTCACCTGGGGCGGGCAGCACCGTTTGCGGATCGAAATGATCGAATTTGAGATCGGACGGGTATTTGCTACCGGTGATTTTTATGTAGCTGCGCCGAGGTGTTGTGCTTTCGCGCGGCGGCCAGCTGATGTAACAGCTTGACGGTACCGGGCGACAACTTGTTCTCGGCAACGCCCAGCCCCATGGCCTGTCGCGCTGTGCTGCGTGCTTCGTCGGTGCGCTTGAGGTCACGCAGGATTTCGGCTTTCAGGAAGAGCATCGTCACGCGTCGCGCATCGCCGTGCGGGGAAAGGCGTTGCCAGTCCCGTATCGCACGGTCGATTTCGCGCAGTGCATCGTCATTGCGGCCGGCCAGCCAGAGTGCTTGCGCATAACTGTTGCGTATCAGCGCATCCGCGCGCGATGCGCCGCGACCGGCGCGTTCGAGTATGTCCAGCGCTTTGCCGGAAAGTCGGACGGCTTCGTCCGGTTGCTTCTGCTTGACGGCGATATTCGATAGCGTCGAGAGCGAGTAGGCAACGCTGGGATGATTGTCACCGAATTGCCGCCGGCGCTCGTCCAGCGCGATCGTCATCTGCTTTTTTGCCTCATCGAGCTTGCTCTGCCGATACAGCGACACGCCCAGATTGTTGTGCGCGCGCGAGCAGGTTTCGTCATGCAGGTTCAGGCGATTGCAGGTGTCGATTGCCGCGCGGTAATTGGCATCGGCCTTGGCGAAATCGCGCTGCTGCGCATAGATGTATCCCAGTGCGTCATACGAATAAGCGATCTGCTTGTGATCACGCCCGTAGACCGCATGCTGCATGGCCAGCGCCCGCTCGACCAAACTGGCCGCTTCGCCGTATCTCTCGCTACGTGCGACGATCTCGCCGAGATCGCGCAGGGTTCTGGCGATGGCATCGCTTGGCGCGGTGTAGATACGCTGTTTCAGCGTCAGCAATTCGCGGTAACGCCGTTCCGTTGCCGGCTGATTGCCGATGCCGTCGGTTGCCGTGGCCAGACTTTCCAGCGCCGCCACGTACCGATCATCTTCGGGCCCGTGGATGGCTCGCCAGCGTTGCAGCAGCGGTGTCAGTACGGCGACCGATTCCGGGTAGCGTTGCAGATCACCGAGGATGTCGCCGAGCTCGAAGCCGGTCGCGATCGCTTCGGTATTGTCCTCACCGTAGATTCGGTCGGCGACGGTCACGGCTTCGCGCGCGTGCGCTATTGCCGCTGCCGCTTTGCCGAGCTGCACCTCGGACGATGCCAAGGTGGACAGCGCACGCACCAAGGTCGGTGAAGGCCTAGTCCGCATTCCTTCCAGTTGGCCATCGATCATGTGTGCGGCTTCGGCCGGTTTCCCGGAGCGTTGCAGTGCTTCGGCGCGCAATACGCGCGAGTCACGCGCACCGATGATGTTGCCGTCTTCCATTTGCAGTTTCTCGGCCCGGCTCAGCAGACTCTCGGCGCGGCTGAACTGCGACAGCGACAGTTCGACTTGCCCCAATGTACTCAGCAAATCGGATCGGGTCGTCGCATCCATGTTGCCCGATGCTGTCAGACGCTTTTCAGCCTGTGCCGCGAGGAGTTCGGGTGTCGGCCTTTGTTCGCGCGGAAGATGAGCTCGTGCCGCGTCGAACAGCCCGACGACGAAATCACGTA
Organism: uncultured Pseudomonadota bacterium; assembly: GCA_963779795.1. Taxonomy (GTDB): domain Bacteria; phylum Pseudomonadota; class Gammaproteobacteria; order Xanthomonadales; family Rhodanobacteraceae; genus Rudaea. The sequence goes on from CAVZZK010000001.1 coordinate 500,886, forward strand.
CGGTATTCGCGCGTGTCGCTTCGCTTCGCGCGACCTCGGCCTGCCAAATGGCTATGCCCAGCGCAGTCAGGATAATCAGCAGCAGCGCGGCGCTGATGGCAACGCCGGCGCGATGTCGCTGCAGGAATTTTCCGGTGCGATACCAGCGCGACGGCGGATGCGCGGATACAGGTTGCCTGCGCAGGTAGCGCTCAATGTCCTCGGCGAATGCGCTGGCCGTGACGTAGCGCCGGGCTGGTTCGCTCGCCAGCGCCTTGAGCAGGATATTGTCCAGATCGCCGCGCAACTGGCGACGCAATCTAACCGGATCGATTGCGGGCGGATCGCCGTTGTCGTCGGCGCGGCGATGAATGTCGACGAGTGATGACGGACGCCGCATAGCAGATTTGTCCGGTCGGGTCCCGATGAGCAACTCGTGCAGCAACAGTCCCAGTCCGTAAACGTCGGTGGCCGTCGTGACAGGTTGTCCATCGCGTTGCTCGGGGGCAGCGTATTCGGGCGTGAAAACACCTATCGTCGCGCTGGCCACTTCGTTGTCTGCCTCGATCAGTTTGGCGATGCCGAAGTCGAGAAGTTTCACGCTGCCCTCGTGACTGACCAGAATGTTCGAGGGTTTGATGTCACGGTGCACGATCAGGCTGCGGTGGGCGGCCGCAACGGCGCGGCATACGGTGAGTAAGAGCTCCAGGCGCTCACGCAAGTCCAGGCGGTGCATTCGCGCGTACTGGGTGATCGGCACGCCGTCGACAAATTCCATGGCCAGGTAAGGGATGCCGGCCATTGTCAGGCCGCCGTCGATCAGGCGAGCGATGTTCGGATGATCCAGGCCTGCGAGCAGCTGTCGCTCGCGCAGGAACAGGCGCTGTTCCATTTCCGAGTAAAGGCCGCGGCGCAGCAGCTTGATCGCGGCTCGCTGACGGAAGTCCTTGCCGCTACGTTCGCCGAGAAACACCGCGGCCATGCCACCCTGGCCGAGTTGGCGCACGATTCGGAATTCGCCGATCTGCTGGCCGATCAGGCTTTCCGGGCGGGCGATCTCCTCGGGCGCCAGGCGTTGCGAGTGTTCGATGGCAGGCGTGTCGAGGAAACCATCGCCGCTGTCGGCGGCGAGCAGGCGCAGCAGCGCAACCCGATCCCTTTCATCGGCCACGTGCGCTTCAAGCCAGGCGCCGCGCGCCGAAGGCGGCATATCGACCAATCGACCGAATTGTTCCTGCAGGCGCTGAAGGTCGGCATCCGCGGGGAGAGTGGAATCGTTCGCCATGGCTGTACCGATAAACTCCGGATCGTGCGATATTGCGACAGGCGCCCGCGCCGGTTATCCGAGCCGCTCATGCAGGAATGCGCGGGCGAAGCGCCAGTCGCGGTCGACCGTGCGCCGATTGAGCTGCATCATTTCGGCGATTTGTGCCAGCGTGAGGCCGGCAAAATAGCGCAGCTCCACCACCTGTGCGGCGCGTTCGTGCTGTTCGGCCAGGCATTCCAGCGCGGCGTCCAGCGCCAACGCCTGTTCGGCATCGGCCAAGGTTGCATGCTGTTCGGCACCGCTGAGACTGATACGTTTCCAGTCGCCACCGGCGCGCTGACGCAGATGATTGCGTGCGCGGTCATTGAGCAGATGGCGCATGGCCTTGGCGGCGTAGTGGAAAAATTGCGCGGGGTGCGAGAACTCGATTTCGCGCTGCGCGCAGATACGCAGGTACAGCTCATGGACAAGTGCCGTCGTGTCCAGACTGCCGCGTTCGCGCGCGGCAAGCTGACGCCCGGCCATCGCTTTCAGCCGCGCGTACACGGCATCGAACAGCGCGGTGGCCGACGGTGGTGCCGGGTTATCGAAGGTCGATTTGGAGCCGGTCGTCGCGGATGGCATGGCAAGCCCTCTCTGACGGAATTCTAACTCCGACCGGTATGCGCGTGTTGCACCGCCGCGTGGCATTGGCGCCGACATGCGGTATTTATTCGCCCCGACAAGCGAGTGATGTGGGGGAGGGTTGCCCGCCGCGAGCAATCGCGGCGGGTATTTTATTGGCTTGTCGCCGGCTCCTGCGGTTAAATCGTGACATGTACCGATCACCGCAGCTGGATGAATTCGTCGAAACGCGTTATTCACGCCTGATCGCGCGATGCCGTGAGGCGGGCGTGGCTTTGCACGACGACGCCGGAGTGGCCGAGCGCATCCAGCGGGTATTGCTGGCCAGCGATTTTGCAGCCGATGCGCTCACGCGTGACCCCAGGTTGCTGAGTGCCGAAGGCTTGGCCCTGTTCGCGGATCCACACGCCGCCGAGTTCCGGCCGCCAGGACTGTCCCGGGAAGCCGACGAAGCCGCGGTCATGGCGGTGCTGAGAAAATATCGACGTCGCGAATCGCTGCGTTTGATCTGGCGCGATGTCAACGGTCTCGATTCGGTCGAGCAGACGCTGGCGGGTGCCAGCGCACTGGCTGAAGTGTGTCTGCGCCTGGCGCTGGAGCATGCCGAAGCGGTATTTACGCGGCGTCACGGTACGCCGTGCAATGCCGGCGGCCAGGCACAGCGCCTGGTGGTGCTCGCGCTGGGCAAACTGGGTGGCGGGGAACTGAATTTTTCATCCGACATCGACCTGATCCTGGCCTATCCCGAAAACGGACAAAGCGATGGCGAGCGATCGCTGGATAACGAAACCTGGTTCGCGCGGGTTAGCCAGATGCTGGTCAAGCTGCTGGCCGAAATCACCGTCGACGGGCAGGCATTCCGCGTCGATCTGCGCTTGCGCCCGTTCGGCCGTGTCGGCCGTGTTGCGCTCAGTTTTGCCGCGATGGAACAGTATTATCAGCGCGAAGGCCGCGACTGGGAGCGCTACGCGCTGGTCAAGGCGCGGCCGGTCGCCGGCGACCTGGTCGCCGGCAGGAAACTGCTCGAACAATTGCGTCCATTCGTGTATCGACGCTATCTCGATTTCACGGTATTCGCCGGTCTGCGCGAGATGAAGGCACTGATCGACAGCGAAGTCGCACGCAAGGACCTGGCCGCAAACCTGAAGCTTGGGCCGGGTGGCATTCGAGAGATCGAGTTTATCGTGCAATTGCTGCAGCTGATTCGCGGTGGCCGCGAACCGGACATGCGCAGGCAAGGGCTGTTGCCGGCACTGGCCGCTTGCGAGCGCATCGGCGCCCTTCCGCGTGCGAACGCGCAGCGCCTGCGTGAGGCGTATCTGTACCTGCGCCACCTGGAAAATCGCGTACAGATGATGCGCGACGAGCAAACGCATACCGTCCCCGAGGAGGCGTTCGAGCGTGCCCGCCTGGCCGCGGGTCTGGATCTGGCGGATGCCGATGCGTTGGAGGCGCAGTTGCGCGAGGTGCGTACCGTCGTTGCCGACGAGTTCGCCGGCATACTGGTGCCGGAGCCGACATTACAGAATGCGCGTGCCGCCGCCGGTGCGGCCGCGGCGTACTGGCGCGCGCTGTGTGAAGGCAGGGCAACCGCGCAGGATCTGGCGGCGCTGGGGTTCACGTCCGTGGAGAAATCGCATGCATTGGCCCAGGGACTGGCGACCGGATCGGTTGCCCGATCGATCTCGGCGCGGGCGCGTGCACGCCGCGACCGGCTGTTACCACAATTGATCGATGCGGCGGCCAACAGCGTGGCACCGGACGCCTGCCTGCAGCGTCTGTTGTATCTGGTGCAGGCCGTGTTGCGACGTTCGTCGTATTTGGCACTGCTCGAAGAACAACCCGACGCGCGCGATCGCGTGGTCAAGCTTTTTGCCGACAGCGACCTGCTGGCCGAGCGCGTCATCGAACATCCGCTGCTACTGGACGACCTGTTTGATGTGCGCAACGAGATCGTGGTACCGGATCGTGCCGATCTGGTTGCCGATATCGAACGTCGCTGCGCGCAGATCGATCTCGGCGATACCGAAGCCGAGATCGAAATCCTGCAGGAGGAAAAGCACAGCGCGGCGTTTCGCACCGGCCTGGCCTACCGCGACGGGCTGGATGCGGTTGCCGCGGCCCGCGCCCTGAGTGCCACGGCGGATGTCATCGTCAATTACAGCCTCGGTATCGCTCTGCGCGATCTGGTGCGTCAGCATGGTCGTCTGTCCGCGGACGGGCTGGCAGCGATCGGCTACGGCAGTCTCGGTGGCGGGGAACTGGGGTTTGCCTCGGATCTGGATCTGGTTTTCATCTACAACAATCAAGCCGCCGATGCCGAGAGTGACGGCCAGCGGCCTCTGGATGCGCAACGCTACTACGCGCGTGCCGTGCAACGGGTCATGCATCTACTGACCACGCAAACGCGCGCCGGTCAGTTGTATGAGGTGGATATTCGCCTGCGCCCGGATGGCGGCAGCGGCTTGCTGGTGAGCAGTCTGGATGCATTCGCGGATTATCACCGCGAGCGTGCCTGGGTGTGGGAAACGCAGGCTTTGGTGCGCGCGCGCGCCATCGCCGGTGCGCCGCCGACCGTGCAGCGGTTCGCGACGATTCGCGCCGAATTGCTGGGACGCAAGCGCGACGCAGCAAAGGTGCGCGGCGAGATATCGGAAATGCGCAAGCGCTGGCGTTCCGAGCGCGACCGCTCGACAACGGAATTGCTCGACTTGAAACAGGGTGCCGGCGCGTTGCTGGATATCGAATTCATCCTGCAGGCCTTGGTGCTGCTACATGCCCATGCGCATCCGCGTCTGCTCGACAGCGGCAATACCGCCGAGTTGATCGACCTGGCAGGCGAGTGCGGCGTGCTCGATGCCGCGCAGTGCCGGGACCTCGGTGCGGCTCATGATGAACTGCTGGCGCGCGCGCTGGATTGCACGCTGGACGCCAGACCGCGGCTGACGCAACGCAATGCCGTGTTGACGCGACACACGAACGCCGTGACCGACGTTGCGCACATGTTGCAGCTGGCGTTCTGATTCAGTCGCTTGACTCAACCGCGATCGGCGGCGTGCATGCGCTGTCGTATCTGTGCGGCGACGGTTTCCAATTCACGTAACGGCAGCACCGGATTCGGAACCGAGAAGCCGGCAACGCGATCCAGTTCGTACAGCCAACCGCGCTCGCGCAGCACGGCATGAAACGTCACCAGCTTGCCGCGCATGCCGGAGGGTGTCAGCGTGAATACCGGTTTGCCGCTGGCGCAGGCCTCGGACAACATGTTGACCGAGTCCGGCGTGACGACAAGACGTTCGGCGGCGGCGAGGTATCCGGAGTAGGGATTGATGCCATCGGCATCGCCGAACCAGCTATGCGTGCAATGGTCGCCGCGCAGCCGTCTCAGGCGTTGTCGCCACGCCTGGGGCGTGCGCCGCGAGCAGGCGATCATCAGGCTGCCCGCGTCGCCATGCGTCAGCGAAGTAATGTGGTCGAGGAAGCCCTCGAACCATTGCGTGTCCATGCCCAGGTCACGGCGCGGACCGCCGATCAGCAATGCCGTGCGCGGTTGCGGCAGCAGTTCCAGTGTCGGGAACTCCCTGCTGGCGCGAGCCAGCCAGTCATCGTCGATGGCGTTCAACGAGCCGATGGTTTGGATGACGTTCGCGCCTTGCAGGCCATCATGCCGCGGCGCGACGACGGCGTCATACTCGCGTGTGTCCAGCCGTGGATCCAGAATCTGTACGCAGAAGGTGTCGTGCTTACTGGCACGGCGTAACTCGCGCGTGAACCATGCCGCCTGGCGTCCGCAGCCGATGGCCAGACGAGGCCAAGGCGGCGCGAGCCGGTTGCGCAGGTCGCGAGGCAGTGCAAGCTTCGCGGCGGGCAGCCGCCGCGGCGCGCACCATGACCATGGAGCGCGAAGCGACAGATTCAGTGTTGTATGACAGGAGCCGAATGCCGAAGCCAATGCCGTGGCCTGGCGCATGTTGCCCGCGGCGCCGTCGCTGACTGCCCAGATTGCATCGATGTCGCCGCCGTGGGCCGGATCGGGCGGCATTATCTTCCACCGCGATGAACGCGTTGTTCCAACGTACGACCAAAGCGGCAGCGGGGGAAATCGAATGTCGGCATAAGTTATTTCGAAACAGACGATTGCGCGCAATTCATGGCGACGCGCAAGGTGATCTGCGGCCTTGGGGGGGATTGATTGAAACCTGTTCGCCCCTATTCCGGTCGGTATACTGGCCCAATCATAGCGGCATTCGACTCGTCCGCCGCACTTTCGACCACTTGTCCCGGAGAAATCGCCGATGCCCGAACCGCTCGCTGCCGCCGCCCTCGACCAGATTTTTCGCAATGCGAGGACTTACCGTCGTTCCGCTGACGCGTGGTTGCCGAAGCCGGTCAACGACGAACAGCTGCGCGCTGTTTACGATTTGGCCAGGTTGGGCCCGACCAGCGGCAATTGCTCGCCGGCACGTATCGTGTTTGTGCGTTCAGAACAGGCGAAACAGAAGCTCCAGACCGCGCTGGATCGCGGCAATGTGGCGCAGACCATGGCTGCGCCGGTCACGGCCATTGTTGGAGCGGACTACGCGTTCTACAAGGAAATGCCGCGCCTGTACCGCGAATCGCCCGATGCGATCACCTGGTTCGAAGGCAAGCCCGAAGTCATCAAGGCAACGGCCTTTCGCAATTCCTCGCTGCAGGGAGCCTATCTGATCATCGCCGCGCGTGCGCAGGGTCTGGACTGCGGCCCGATGTCAGGATTCGACAACGCCAAGGTCGACGAGCTGTTTTTCGCCGGGACCGAAGTGCGATCGAATTTTCTGATCAATATCGGTTACGGCAATCCCGAGATCATCCGTCCTCGCGAATACCGCCTAGCGTTCGATGAGGCGTGCCGGATCGAATGATTCCACGCAGGAAAACCGGTTTTGCGCAAAAGCCCGCCGATCGCCCTGCCGTCGGCGGAATGCACACGCGCAGGGCCGAAACGCGGCGCAGCCGGATTTCGCTGCGTTGCTTCGGCCGTTTCGCTTTTCCCGTTGCGAGTGTGCGGCCGGAGCGGAACAGCGATAATCTGCATCGGCATGCGATGCGCATTGGAGCACGCGGCCAGCGAAGGCGGCCGTGCTACCGGGCGGCTCGTATGCTGCTGCCCGAAAAAGGCTTGAGCGTGCCCGATCCGCCCGTGCGCGATGAACCCGGGTGCTCGCCTGGAGACAGTGCCAAACTCAAGAACAACGGCGCCAAGACGCAGAACTCCCGGATGCCGTTCATGTTCACATCATTATTTCGGCTGATTTGGTAAATTAATCTGATGAAAAAACTACTGTTCGCAATCACCGTATTGGTCCTGAGTGTTCCGGCGTTCGCCACGCAGACGTTCAAGATCGACCCCAAGCACACCCAGGTGCTGTTCACCTACAACCACTTCGGCTTTTCCAACCCGACGGGTTTGCTGGGTGATGTCAGCGGCACGATGCACCTCGATACGTCGGACTGGAGCAAGTCGTCGGTGACGGCGACGATCCCGCTATCCAGCATGCAGACCGGGCTGGCCAAGCTGACCGAGCACCTGATGGAGCCGCGCTATTTCGATGCGAACAAGTACCCGGACATCACGTTCAAGAGTACCAAGGTCGAGAAAACCGGTGACAAGACCCTGAGCGTGACCGGCGACGTGACGATCCACGGCGTGACCGAGCCAATCACCTTGGCGGTGAAGATCAACGGTATCGGCAAGAACCCGATGAAGCCGGTGGTTTCGGCCGGCTTTGATGCCGATGCCACGCTGAAACGTTCGGATTTCGGCATCACGCATCTGATTCCGCTGGCCAGTGACGAAATCCATATCCACATGACCGTGGTCGGAAATCAAGCCAAGACGTAGGATTCCGGTCCGGAAAAAGAAAAAGCCGCACGACAACCGCGCGCGGCTTTTTTCTTGCGAACGTTCTCGTTGAATTACCGCTTCTGCACGCCCTGATCCTTGAGTGCTTCCAGACCCGCCAGGTTGAGGCTGCCCAGCGCCGACTTGAGCTGGTCCATGCTGCCGACGTTACCGGAGATCTTCACTGCAAAACGATCGCCGAGGACGATGCTGAATTCTCCGGATTTGCTTTGGCTGTCCCAGCGCTCATGGATCAGGCGGCCATCCTGCTTGTAAGTCTTGTCATAGCCGTGATCGGTCTCCTTGTCCTGCTCGACGCCGGCCCAGCCGGCCAGCGCCGTCAGCCCCTTGGCGCTGCCGGTGTCGCTGATCTGCAGGCGCAGGCTGTGCCCGTTGTCATCTGCGTACCGCGCATTGGCTTCGGAGAACTGCATGCCCATGGCCGTGTTTCGCTCGGTTGATACGTTCGCGCGTTTCATGCCGGCCAGGGTGTCCGGCACGAACGGTTTGAGTGCATCCGGTGACAGCGCCTCGACCTTGTCACCGCCGCCGAGCGCGGCGCTCATGACCGCACCGAGCGCCTGGCTTTGCGCATTTTTATCACCGGATTTCTGTGCCTGCTCCATTTTATTGCCGGCCGCCTCCATCTTCTTGCTCCAGGCCTGAAGCTTGCCCAGTGAGCTGTTCGGGTCGACGTTGACGCGGCCACGGCTGCCCAGATGCATTCCTGCTCGAGGACTGTTGAAAGTACCGCTCAGACCGAGTGGACCCATGATCACGAGGCTGGCCACGAAGGCCACGACGATGGTCAGGATCACGGTTACTGCGGTATAGCCACCGGCCTTTTCGGATGGCGACTTCATGGTGTGCTGCAGGCCCAGATACAGCAGGTAGATGGCGTAGACGAACCCGGCCAGGCCAATCAGCCATCCCAAAGCGATGCCCAGAATCATGCCGATGCTGGCAATCCAGCTGGCGCTCCAGGCGTAGGCGGTGGCCTTGAGCGCCTGGATCTGATTCTTTTCTGCGCCGAAATTCGGCGCCAGGGCGTTGGCGATCAGGGCCGAAACGTAGACCACACCGAGCGAGATCGCGTACTGAACGACCAGGCTGGCCAGACCATTTCCAAAACCGACGCGATAGGTCACGCCGAACGCACCGGTGCCGATAATGCTGAATTTGATGAAATGGATGATTGGCGGTATCGCCGCCAGAATCAGGATGTAGTTTTTGTAGAGGCCGGCAACGGTGTCGGTTTCCGCCGCGATGACCGGCCATTCGGTCTTGGGCGATAACAGGATATTCTTGACGCGTCCAAACAGCTTGTTGAAATCGATCATCGGTCTACTCCCCAATAAGGAACGCAAGCACATGTTACCCCTTAATCGGGACTTGCGGATCACCTTGCGACGACACAGCGCTGCGCGCGGGTGGCGCACAGCGTGATCAGGCCCGAGTCTTGCTAGACTTGTATGTCGTTCGATCAAACCACAGGTAGCAAACATGTCCGCAACCGTCCAGAATTCATCGGCCCCGCCCGGGGCCGCCGCGCCGATTCCGGCCAATGCCCAGAATCAGTACACCGTCACGCGTGCCGATTTGCCCTTGTCGTGCCCGATGCCCGACATGAGTTTGTGGAATTCGCACCCGAAGGTGTATCTGCCGATCGAAGCCAGCGGCAAGGCCAAATGCCCCTACTGCGGCGCCGAATACACCTTGCAGGACTGAAGTTTCCGACGTGCGGGGGCGTCGCCTCACGGTTTTGCAATTGCTGCCTGCATTGAACGCGGGGGGAGTGGAACGTTCGACGCTGGAAATCGCCCATGCGCTGGTCGCCGACGGTCACCGGTCGATAGTTGTCAGTGCCGGCGGGCGCCTGGTTGACGACCTGGTCGCGGCAGGCAGCAAACACATCACGCTGGATATCGGGCGCAAGTCGCCGGCGACGCTGGGCCGCATACGGCCGTTGCAGAAAGTTTTCGGCGACCTGAAACCGGATATCGTGCATGCGCGCTCACGCTTGCCGGCATGGCTGGGCTGGACCGCGCTGCGTGCGACGGATGCGCCGAAGCCGCATTTCCTGACGACGGTTCATGGATTGAATTCGCCCGGTTTCTACAGCGGCATCATGACGCGGGGCGAACGTGTGATCTGCGTTTCCAATACGGTGCGCGATCATGTGTTGCGGCACTACGCACGTACCGATCCAGCCCGGTTGACGGTGATTCCGCGCGGGGTCGATGCGCACGATTTCCCGTTCGGCTTCCAGCCGGACGACGACTGGCGTGAGCGGTTTTTTGCCGAGTTTCCGCAACTGGCCGGTGGCGTGCTGTTGACTCTGCCCGGTCGCGGCACCCGGCTGAAAGGCCACGAAGATGCCATTCGCCTGCTTACCGGCCTGGTCGCGCGTGGCATTGATGCACGCTTGTTGTTGCTCGGTGCGCGTCAGCCTGGACGCGAAGCCTATCTGGTCGAACTGGAATCCCTTGCGCGTCGCGATGGCGTTGCCGCGCGTATCGTCATGACGCCACCGCGTGACGACGTGCGCGACATCTACGCGGTTTCCGCGCTGATTCTGCAACTGTCGAACAAACCCGAGGCGTTCGGGCGCACCGTGCTGGAAGCCGTTTCGCTGTGCCGGCCGGTGCTGGGCTACGCGCATGGCGGCGTCGGTGAACTACTGGCGGAACTGTATCCGCGCGGCGGCGTTGTGCCGGGTGAAATCGACCGACTGATCGAGCGCGCCGCGGAGCTGCTGCGCGTGGCTCCGCCGATCGCGCCATTGTCGCGCTATCGGCTATCGGATATGCAGGCGGCGACCCTGAGCCTGTACGCATCGCTCGCCTCGGCCTGAAGTCGCCGCGCTACAATTCGTTCGTGCCCTTACAGGAAGCCGGTGTGCCATCCAATTCCTCTGCAATGCGCGTCGACGCCGGATTCTGGCCGGCATTGGGCGTACTGGCCGTACTCGCCCTGTTGCCGGTCGGGCGCAGTTCCGAAGCGCCGCTGCTGATCTGTGCGATTGCCGGTCTGGTGCTTGCCTGGCGGCAGCGCATGGCCGCGTTCGATCGTCCCGGGGTACGACTGGCGTTGTCGTTGTTTGCCTGCTACTGGCTGGCGGCCTTGTTGTCGGCGCCGGGCGCGGTCGCGCCGGGCAAAAGCTGGAGTACGGTTGCGGTGCTGCTGCGGTTCGCACCGTTCGCCGTATTTGTCTGCCTGGCTTTGCGCAATGCCATGGCCTGGCCGCGCGTGTATGCGGCCGTGGCGGCGATCATCGGCTTGTGGCTGCTCGATGCCTGGTTGCAGATCCTGACCGGATACAGTCTCGGCGGCGCCATGTCGAGCGAGCGGCTAACCGGCATTTTCGGTGCAGGCAACCTCAAGCTCGGCCCGGTGCTGGCTGTGCTTTCGCCGTTCGTATTCGCCGCGGCGATCAAGCGGCTGGGCTGGCGCGGGCTGGTGCTGGCGTTCGTGTTCCAGTTGATGCCGATCCTGATCGCCGGTTCGCGTGCGGCCTGGTTGATGTATGCGCTGGTGACCCTGGTGTTCGTCTGGCGGCAGACCCGCAGGCCCTGGCGATTCGCGCTGTGGTGTGCCGGCGCGCTGTGCCTGGCCGCAATTGCGGTTGGCGTTGCCTGGCGCGATTCCGGGGCCTTCGATGTGCGCATGCAGCGCACCTTGATGGCCCTGCGCGGCACCGAGCATGGTCTCAATGTGGCCAGTTCCGGGCGTCTGAGTATCTGGGGCACGGCCTTGCGCATGAGCGCTGCGCATCCGCTCACAGGCGTCGGCGTGCGCGGATTCCGTTACGCTTATCCGGACTATGCGCAGCCTGGCGATCGCTTTGTCGATCCGCATACCGATGAGGGCGCCTTTCACGCGCACCAAATCGTGCTCGAAGTACTCAGCGAAACCGGTATCGTGGGTCTGCTGTTGTGGCTGATCGCGAGCTGTCTGGCAATCCGCGCCTGGATGCGGGCACCGCCGGATGCGCGCGAACGCGCGTTTCAGCCGGCGCTGGCGCTGGCCGTGATGACCTTCCCGTTGAACACCCACCTAGCGTTTTATTCGGCCTGGTGGGGATTGTTGTTCTGGTGGCTGCTGGCCCTGTATTGCGCGTCGCTGGGTGCGGAATCCGAACATGGCGCGTGAACTGCTGTCGGTTGTCGTCACGACGCTGAACAATGCCGGCACACTGGCGCGTTGCCTTTCCAGCGTGGCCTTTGCCGATGATCTGGTGGTGCTCGATTCGGGCAGCACCGACGATACCTGCGAGCTGGCTGCGCGCTTCGGTGCGCGCATCTTCACCGAGACGTTCAAGGGCTATGCCCGGCAGAAGCAATCGGCGATCGACAAGGCCGCGCACGAGTGGGTGTTGTTGCTCGATGCCGATGAGGAACTGAGCCCGGATGCGCGCATCCGTATCGAACGGGCGCTGACCGAACCGCGCGTCGCCGGATTCCGTCTGCCGCGCCGCGAGCAGATGTTCTGGACCTTCCAGCACCGCTGGAGCTGGACCAATACGCACCTGCGCCTGTTCGACCGACGGCGCGGGCACATGAACGCGGTGCCGGTACACGCCGCACCGGAAGTCGATGGGCCGGTACGCACGTTGCGTCGAGCGATCGTGTTGCATTATGGCGAACCGGATATCCGCACCAAGGTCGAAAAGATCAATGCTTATTCCAGCGGTCTTGTCGCGCACAAGCTCGATCGCCACGTGCGTTTTCTGGGCGTGCGCATGGTGCTGTACCCGCCGGTGTTCTTCCTGCGCCAGTACCTCGGCAAGCGCTATTTCCTGAACGGCTGGGCGGGCTTCATCAGTGCCGCGACCGGCGCGTTCTACGTGTTCCTGAAATACGCCAAGGTTTACGAGGCGCGGCGGCGGCCAAAACTTCGCCGATCTCAGGGGACCTCGGAATCAGGCGCAGATCGAGGCAATGCCTGATCAACGTCGAGCCGGTCGCGGTGCCAGATGGACTATATCGTCTGGGGCTGCTGGCTGCTCAGTTTACCGGTCCTGTCGGACACGAGAACGCAGCGTACTTGTGCAAAGTCCCATACGGGTTGGTCAGCGTCAGCGTAACGTTCACCTGACCCGTAGCGCAGGTGTCAGAGAGTTCCGAGGAACTGCTGGAACCGCCCGGCCCTCGCCGCTGCGCGCCGGGTCATACCACATCGCGCTGAAGCCGGAGCCGATCGTTGCCGCGGCGACTGCCGAGGCCTTGAATACAAAGGCCAGTGCTGCAGCAAGCACGAGACCACGTGGCACTCGACAACCTCGTTTGCGCGCGTGCTGCGCACGGTCGCTGAGAGAAAAGAAGGTTGTGACTATCGTGTGGAGGAAACGCATTGCTGCACCTCAATCCTTCGAAACACGCCGTCAAGATCAGCGTGCAGCGTCCGCCCGCGGCCTCCCATCAAGGTTGCCGCAAGCACTCCCCTATGCCATTGGACGTTAGGTCTGCCGCAGTTGCATGTCAAGGAACTACGGTTAAATCCGGCGTGCCGCGACCGGTGCGTTCTACGTGTTCCTGAAATACGCCAAGGTCTACGAGGCGCGAAGGCGCGCACGCAACGGCACACCCTGAACCGGTGTGCCGCTGATGATCCGGACTTTGCGAATTACTGGTTGGTCAGCAGGGCGTTGATTGCCTGAACGTCCCGGACGCTGGCCACGCCCGCAGCGGCCTTGAGTTGCAGGCCGCTGAGCACAAACTGGTGGCGGGCTCGCGAATAGGCGCTTTGCGCCTGGAACAGTTGCTGCTGGCTCAACAGCACGTCGACGATGGTGCGCGTGCCCACTTCGAAGCCGGCCTGGGTCGCGTCGAGTGCGCTCTGCGCGGAGACGACTGCCTGCTTGGTGGCTTCCACTTCGCTGATGCCGGCAATGACCGCGCGGAACGCATTGCGTGTGCCGGCGATGACGTTGCGACGTGCCAGCTCGACCTGGTCCCGCGCCGCGTCACGTTGGTATACAGCCTGATGCAGTTGGGAGCTGACCAGCCCGCCGGTAAAGATCGGCACGCTCAGCGTGACGCCGATGGTGGTATCGCCACTGATGGCGTTGCCGGGGATGGACAGGGCGCCGGTGCTGCCGTAATTGCTGACGCGTGTACCCCATGCAGGCGTATCCGTTCGCACCAGCGACGCCGACACGGTGGGGTAGAATCCGGCGCGTTGCGCGGAAACAAAGTGACGCGCCGCATCCAGCGAGTGTTCGCTGGCAGCCAGAATCGGGCTGTTCTTGATCGCCACGCCTACCCAGTCCTTGGCACTGTTCGGTTGTGGCTGGACCAATGGCAGATCGGTGCGCAATTTGCTCAGTCCGCCGAAATCCTTGCCGGTGATCTGGGTCACGGCCTCGCGCGCGGTGTCGACGGCGTTTTTGGCACTGATGACCTGGGCGACGGCTGCGTCATGGTTGGCGCGGGCTTCATGCACGTCGGTAATTGCCGACAGGCCGACCTTGTAGCGCTGCTCGGCCTGATCCAGCTGGCGCGCCAGCGCCTTCTCGTTGCCCTTGGCAAACGTCAGCTGGTCCTCGGCCGTCAGCACGTTGAAGTAGGCCGACGTGGTACGCACGATCAGGTCCTGCAGCGCCGCATCGTAGTCGCTGTTCGCGCTTTTGGCGCTGGCGTGTGCGCTGCGCAGGTTCTCCACGTCTTTCCAGTTGAACAGGGTCTGGGTGAGTTGCGCCCGTGCCTCGCGGCTGCGGGAGCGGCCAATGCTGGAAATCGGAATGGTCGCGAAACTCCCATCCGGCAACGGCTGGATGCTGGTGCTGGTATTGCTGCTGTCACTATGGACATAGCTCAGGCCGGCGCTGATCTGTGGCAGCAACGGCGAACGGGCGATGCCGATGCCTGAATCAGCGGCACCCTTTTGCGCATCGGCGCCAGCCAGCGTCGGATCGGCCTGGTGCGCCTCCTGATAGATTTGCATCAGATCTTCCGCGCGGGTCGGTTGGGCGGCGAAGATCAGCATGGCCAATGCGGCGGCAAGGGGGGTCTTGTAGATCATGGGATCTCCTTGAATTGAAGTAGTCGCCCTGGCTTCAAAGTTCGAATGTTTTTGTCGGTTCGGCGTGATGCAGGTATGGCAAGTCCGTCTCGAACATCGCTTCGGCGTGCCATTGCCCGTCGCTTTCCCGGAAAAGCATGGCGCGCTGTACCGGCGATTGGCCGACGATGGCGAAAATGCGTCCCCCGGGACGGACCCACTCGCGCCAGTGTTGCGGCAATTCGGCCACGGCACCAGTGACAACCATCACGTCGAAAACCCGTTTCGGGTCATACCCGCGTACGGCATCGGCGACTTCCAGTTTGGCTTCCACGCCGGCTGTGCGCAGTTTCGCTTCCGCGTTCGCGGAAAATTCCGGGTGCAGTTCGACGGATACCACTTCAGCCGCCAAACGGGCCAGGCACGCGGTCATGAATCCCGATCCGGTGCCGATTTCCAGCACGCTGTCCTCGCGCCCGGGCAGCACGGTCTGCAGCATGCGGCCCTCGACCACGGGCTTCATCATGAACTCGCCATGGCCCAGCGGCAGGCTGAGGTCGGCGAAAGCCAGATGGCGACAGGCCTCGGGCACGAAATCCTCGCGCCGAACCGCGCTCAGGGCACCGAGCACATGCTCGTCGAGTATGTCCCAGGGGCGCACCTGCTGTTGAATCATGTTGTTACGGGCGAGTTCTACGTTCATGGACATGGGATGATTTCCTGTCGGAAAAGACGCAAAAGGATAGGTTCTAACGGCGCTTCCGGCAATTCATAAGATCGCGCGCACGGGCCGATTGCCTAAGTGCCGGAAGTCATTCAAACGTTTTCGCATCAGCGCGCATCCATCTCCAATCCCCGTTGTCCCGGCTACCGTGCATGCGTGATTGCCGTGCGGCAAAGTCGGCACATGGTCCGATGCGCCGGACTGGACAAGGGTTGCGGTTCTCCTTGAAAATTCGGTGTTCCGATACGATAATGAACTAATCAGTATATTATCTGTTTCAAAAACTGGACTGTCCAGTACTTTATGAGCGTAAGCATGCCAGCCAAAAGTTGTGGTCCGGGTCGTCCGAAAGACTTGGAAAAGCGTGCTGCGATCCTGGATGCGGCCAAGGATTTGTTTACGACCAAGGGGTATGAAGGCACCAGCATGGACGCGATCGCGGCCGCAGCCGGCGTGTCGAAGCTGACGGTTTACAGTCATTTTCGCGACAAGGACACGCTGTTCACCGAGGCGGTGCGCTGCAAATGCGAGGAACAGTTGCCGGATGAACTGTTCAATGCGGACATGAAGGGCCCGCTGCGCCAGCAACTGTTGACCATTGCCAATGCGTTCTTCGCGCTTATATCGAGCGAAGAAGCTCTGGCCATCCATCGCACCATCGTGGCCAATGCGCAGCAGTCGCCGAAGCTGGGCAAGCTTTTCTGGGATGCCGGCCCGGCCAGGGCACAGGACGTATTTGCGTCGTTCCTGGATCAGGAAACCGCCGCACAGCAACTGGATATTCCCGATTCGCGCCGCGCCGCGGTTCAGTTCTTTTGCCTGCTCAAGGGCGAGTTGCATGGACGTCTGGAATGCAGCTGTGCCAGGCCCACGCGAGGCGAGATCGACGAACACCTCAACGCGACGGTGGATTTTTTCCTGCGCGCCTATGCGCCTCGTTAGTCGTCGACTGACGGTTGACCGGTCAATCGACCATCAGGACTTGTCCCGACGGAACTCGCGATGCAGCCAGTTGGCGATGAGGCGCTTGTCGTAGCGCAACGGGTCATCGCTGAAGAAGCCCATTATCGGGCGTTGCAGAAAACCCAGGTCACGTAATTTTCGATCGCCCTCGCGTATCACCTTGCCGTTGGCATCGGTCAGCGTGAAATGCAGACTCATGCGTGGCGGATAGATGTCCTTGATGATACGCACGTCCCGCATGTTCGGACCCAGCCACGGTTCGAAATCGCCGGCAAGTTTGATGTCGGTGATCTTGACGCGCAGTTGCTCGCCGGGCGGCAACACCCGGGTTGCCTCCCGACGCAGATATTTGGCCAGCTGGTTTTTCCATTCCTTCGGGCGCATCCAGCCGAAATGCATCGGGTTGTGCTTGATTTCGGTCAGTTGCGAATTCGGCGCCCAGGTAACCGTGACGCGGTCAGATGCCTCGGGCTTGGCCAAAGCCACACCACTGAACAGGCTCATCGCGACCATCAACACGATCAGGTATCGGCATTTGGTTGTATGACTGCGGTTCATGATTCGCCTCGGCAACATGATTTGTCCGGGAATGACGTCTACTTTGACACGACGACGCGTAACGTGGTTCCGTCGCAGCCGTGTTGACGCTCGCAAGTCCGATCGCTTCGTGGTTCAATGGTCAGCGAAGCGGGGGTGCCGGCAAGCATCGGCTGAGAGAGTCCCCTTGAACCTGATCCGGTTAGCACCGGTGTAGGAAGCTTCGTCGATTGCGGCCGCCGGTCGCGCGGCGCCTCGCTTCGTAACCGGAACCGAGGACCCTACGATGAATGCATTACCCACTGAACTGATGCGCCGGACGGCGGCGTTGTCCGAGTCGGTGACCCGCCCGATTCCCGGTTCGCGCAAGATTCACGTGGCTGGATCTCGCGATGATATTCGCGTGCCGATGCGCGAGATCGTCCAGGCCGATACGCCGTCGATGTTCGGTGCCGAGCGCAACGCGCCATTCAGCGTTTACGACACCTCCGGGCCATACACTGATCCCGCTTACACGATTGATCTGGCAGCCGGCCTGCCGGCGTTGCGCGTTGCCTGGATTGGCGCACGCGACGATACCGAACAGCTGAGCGAGTTCAGTTCGCCGTTCACGCGCCGCCATGCCGGTGCCAGTGAACTGGACGAGGTTCGCTTCCCGAACATTCCAAAGCCGCGTCGTGCACGTAGCGGTGCGAACGTGACGCAGATGCATTACGCGCGAAAGGGCCTTGTTACGCCGGAGATGGAGTACGTCGCCATCCGCGAGAATCAGCGTCTGGATGCGTTGCGCGAATCGTCGCTGGGCGCGCAGCATCCGGGGCAATCCTTTGCCGCATCCTTGCCACGGGTCATCACCCCGGAATTCGTGCGCGACGAAGTCGCGCGTGGGCGTGCCATCATTCCGAACAACGTCAATCATCCGGAATCCGAGCCGATGATCATCGGCCGCAACTTCCTGGTGAAGATCAATGCGAATATCGGCAATTCCGCGGTGTCCAGCTCGATTGCCGAGGAAGTCGAGAAAATGGTCTGGGCGATCCGCTGGGGTGCAGACACGGTCATGGACCTGTCCACCGGCAGGCATATCCACGAAACGCGTGAATGGATCCTGCGCAACTCGCCGGTACCGATCGGCACCGTGCCGATTTATCAGGCGCTGGAAAAGGTCGGCGGCGTCGCCGAGGACCTGACCTGGGAGCTGTTTCGCGACACGCTGATCGAACAGGCCGAACAGGGCGTGGACTATTTCACGATTCACGCCGGCGTGCGCCTGCCGTTCATTCCGCTGAGCGCCAAACGCGTCACTGGCATTGTCAGCCGCGGCGGTTCGATCATGGCCAAATGGTGCCTGGCTCATCACCGCGAATCGTTCCTGTATGAGCGCTTCGAGGAAATCTGCGAAATCATGAAGGCCTATGACGTCGCATTCTCGCTCGGCGACGGCTTGCGGCCCGGATCAATTGCGGATGCCAACGACGAGGCGCAATTCGCCGAACTGGATACCCTGGGCGAACTCACCGATATTGCCTGGAGGCATGACGTGCAGGTCATGATCGAAGGCCCGGGGCACGTGCCGATGCAGTTGATCAAGGAGAACATGGATCGGCAACTGGAAAAATGCCACGAGGCACCGTTCTACACGCTGGGACCGTTGACCACCGATATCGCACCCGGTTACGACCATATCACCAGCGCGATCGGCGCGGCCATGATCGGCTGGTACGGCACGGCGATGTTGTGTTACGTCACGCCGAAGGAGCATCTGGGCCTGCCGAACAAGGCCGATGTGCGCGACGGCATCATCACCTACAAGATCGCCGCGCATGCGGCCGATCTGGCCAAGGGCCATCCGGGTGCGCAGGCCCGCGACAACGCGCTTTCCAAGGCGCGTTTTGAGTTCCGCTGGGACGACCAGTTCAACCTGGGGCTGGATCCGGACAAGGCCAAGGAATTCCACGACGAGACGCTGCCCAAGGATGCGCACAAGACCGCGCATTTCTGTTCGATGTGCGGTCCGAAGTTCTGCTCGATGAAGATCACCCAGGATGTGCGCGACTATGCCGCCGAGCACGGCGTCGACGCACCGCAAGCCCTGCATGAAGGCATGGCGGAGAAAGCGGCCGAATTCCGCGCCGGCGGCGGCGAGATCTATCGTGGCGATCTTCCCGAAAGCAAAGCCTGAGGCATCGCGAATCCGATGAGATTGCCCGTTCCCTTCATCCAACTGCCGCTGCAGTTCGACGCGGCGGTGCTGGCGGCCGAAATCGTCGCCCTGGGTGAAGACGTCTGGATGGCTCATCCGGAAGGATTCGCCGGCAATTCCGCGCTGCCACTGATCGCCGCGAACGGCGATCCGACCAGCAATGCCATTGCCGGCCCGATGCGGCCGACGCCGCATTTGCAGCGGTGTCCGTATCTGATGCATGCGATGGCGCGGATTGGTGCGGTCTGGGGCAGGTCGCGCCTGATGCGGTTGTCCGGGCAGGCGGAAGTGACCGAGCATGTCGATACGAATTATTACTGGCGCGAGCGCATGCGCGTGCACGTGCCGATCGTGACGCAGCCCGACGTGCGCTTCCTGTGCGATCGGGAAGAGATTCACATGGCGCCGGGCGAGTGCTGGATTTTTGATACCTGGCGGCGTCACCGCGTTATCAATGGCGCGGATGTTTCGCGTATCCACCTGGTTGCGGACACCGTGGGCGGCGAACATTTCTGGCAGCAGATAGACCTTGGCCGTGCTCCGAATGGACCGGCCCGCGACTGGCGGCCGGTTCACGTCGAGCCACAATCCGGTGGCATCGAAGCATTGACGTTCGAGTCGGTCAACGTACCGACGGTGATGTCGCCCTGGGAAATCCGCGAACACATCAATTTCCTGCTCGCCGATGCCGTGGCGCATCCGCAGGTGCCCGGTGTACAGCGGCTGTGTTCGATGTTCATTCGCGACTGGCAGGCACTTTGGTCGACCTACGGCGACTCGCGCGAGGGCTGGCCCAAATATCGCGCCCGACTTGGTGCATTCACCCGTGATCTTCACGAATATGCGGATCAGATCGTCCTGGTCAATGACGCAATTTTCATCAATGCCATGGAACTGATGGTTTTGCGCGTGGCACTGGCCGATAAATCGACGCCTGCGCGCGAAGATGAATATCGGCATGCCTTGCCTGGCGCACAAGCGGGTACGGCCTCGGATGCGAGCGCAGAATCGCCGGTATTCATCGTCTCGCCACCACGCTCCGGCTCCACCTTGTTGTTCGAAACCCTGTCGCAGGCCGCGCGGGTTTACACCATCGGCAGCGAGAGTCACGGGATTTTTGAAGGCTTGCCGGAGTTGAGCATTGCCGCGCACGATTTTGCCTCGAACCGGCTGACCGCCGATGCGGCCACGCCGGAAGTGATTGCCAAGCTTGTCGAGCGGTTCCGCCGCCGCCTGGTCGACCGCGACGGAACGGCGCCTTCGCAGGTGCCGGTACGGTGGCTGGAAAAGACGCCGAAGAACGCGCTGCGCGTACCGTTTCTCGTTCGCGCATTTCCACAAGCCAGGTTTATCTATCTGCACCGCGATGTACGCGAAGTGCTGGCCAGCATGATCGAAGCCTGGCAATCGGGTCGCTTCGTGACCTATCCGCAGCTTCCGGGGTGGGAAGGACCGCCATGGTCGCTGGTATTGGTGCCCGGCTGGCGCGATTTGGCCGGCAAACCCCTGCACGAAATCGTTGCGGCGCAATGGCAAGCCACGACCGACATCCTGCTCGAAGATCTGGCCCCAATGCCGGCCGATCGAATCAGCATCGTGCGTTATGACGCCTTGCTGGCCGATCCGCGAGGCGAGATCGAACGCCTGTGCGCAGCGGTCGGGTTCGACTGGGACAAACCGATCGATGGCGCATTACCGCATTCGAAGCACACCCTGACTGCGCCGGCGCCTGACAAGTGGCGTCGCCATGAAGCCGAGATCGAAGCGGTGCTACCCGGATTGCAGGCGACAATCGACCGCGTCGAGAAATTCCTGGCGCGGTAACCGCAAACTTTACCCCGGCTGCGTCAAGGATATTCTGATCAAGTCAGCGCAACGATGAAATGTACGCGGACAGGCTCGGCCCAAACCATTGATTCCAATGAGGACGGGTGACGTCCGCACGGCCCGCGATGCGTGCTGCATGTCTTGCCAGGGCAACCAGCCCGGGCCGCGCCACGCAACCCAAACGGCGAGCCTTGTGGACACCATGCCGCCTGTGCTGACTTGATCAGGGCATCGTTAAGCGATAATCGAAACGGTCGATCACGCCGGCATCGTAACGGCTCACTTCGTCGGCGAGTTCCTGATCGTAGTATGCGTGCCAGTCGTCGTGACGCGAGGTATTCATGGCCGGCGCGGTGCTGACGAATTCGCGCAGTCCGGGCGGCGTCGCGATATCGAACTTGTCGAAAAATTCGATGAAATCGGCGCGCAGATTCTCGCAGCGCCCGATAAACGGCTCGTGCGTTGTCGTTGCGTACATGTAGTCAAACAGATAGCTGTAGAAGCCCTTGCCGCTGGCGCGTATCGGTTCCAGCGCGAACCGCGGCAGATTGAGTCCGAATCCTGCGGCGCCGTATTGATCGGGAAGCAATGCCAGCAATCGGTTCAGGCGCGTTTCATCGTCACCCAGGTGCAGCAGGTTGCGCACCGTGCCGGCGAAACCGGCTCGGCCCTCGTCGTTGACGCAACGGAAAAGCACGTTCGGTCGCGGCCGTTGCGACTGGAATGCGAACCACGAAACGTAGTAACTCCACGGGCTGCGCACGAAACCCAGCACCGGCAGGCGGCGTAGCGTATCGGGCAGCCGCGACAAGGGCAGGTGGTAGCCGAGTTGTTGCGCGTCGGGGAAAAAACGCAGCAGGCACTGGTTGATGAAACTGCCGCCGGATTTGTGCAGGTGGACGAAGACGAATTTTCCGGTGGCGATCATGCAGCCGGCTATGCCAGCTGCAGTCGCTGATCGACGCGCTGATTGATTGCGCCGAGGTCGCGTTCGGCATCGGCCAGTAGCCGTCGCAATTCCGCCGACGGCAGGAAGTCGCAGATCATGTGCGTGCGCGGCAGTTCGGCGGATGCATTCCACACTGCGTGCAGGGTGCAGTTGTTCAAGGCCCAGATTTCGCCCGTGCGCATGCGGAAACTTTGACCCGCGCAATACATCCAGACATCGTCATGGGTGATGATCGGCACGTGGATGCGGATGGTCTTGTTGAAGTAATCGGCCTGGTCGATATGCGGCGCGATCACGGCACCGGGCGGCAACATGGCCAGCAGACAGCGCATCGGCTGCGCCGGGATCAGCTGCGTGATCAGTTCGCGAGCGTAGGGCAGTTGCGCCAGCGGTTCGCGATCCTCGATCGGCATCGGTCCCTGCGCCGGGGCGTAACCACGCAGGAAGATCGCCTGGGCCGGATTGTGCACGCCGACACGACCGCCGCGTGACCCCCACAGCTGTGCGGGCAGGCGTTCGATTTCATCTCTCAGTTGCCCGGCGTCTACTTGTAGCGGTAGCCGGGAACAGGCGCCGATCAGCGTGGTTTTGTCGAGCAGGGGATGGTCGGGCAGGGTCAGCATGGATGTCCAAATACGCCTTGTGGCGCAAGCCTACATGGTAACGTGAGCTGACGAGCGAGGGAACAACGTTGCCTGGTGTCCGGCGGGTTGCCTCTTCCGGAAACGGCCGTTAGGCTGAAAAGATCCTCGGAACTTCGGTACGACATGTTGGATTTGCAGCATCTGGTTTCAATCAAGGTTTTCGGAAACGCACTGCAACTATGGCTCGCGGCGCTCGCGGCCGTCGTGATTGCCATGCTGGTGTTCTGGCTGGCCAAACGCACTGCCTTGCGCGTATTGCACCGTCTGGCCAAACGCACTTCAATCGCCGCCGACGATGCCGTAATAGAGGCGTTGGAAAAGACCCGGCTGTGGCTGATTGCGCTGGTGGCCCTGTGGCCCGCAACCCATGGCCTGGAATTGCCGGCGACCGTGGCCAGCATCGTGCACGGTACTTCCACATTGGCGCTGTTCCTTCAATTCGGGTTATGGGGCTCGTCGCTGCTGCACAACTGGATCACCAGCGCGCGCAAGCACGCACGCGAAAACGATCCGGCGGCGTTGACCAGCCTCGGCGCGGTGAGCTTTATCGCACGCGTGGTGCTGTGGGCCATCGTTGCGCTGCTGGCATTGAGCAATCTCGGCATCAATGTGTCGGCGCTGGTTGCCGGTCTCGGCGTTGGCGGTATCGCCATCGGTCTGGCGGTGCAGAACATCCTCGGCGATCTGTTTGCCAGCCTGTCGATCGTGCTCGACAAGCCGTTCGTGGTCGGCGATTTTGTCGTTATTGATGCCTTCGCCGGTACGGTCGAAAACATCGGCGTGAAGACCACGCGCATGCGCTCGATCGATGGCGAACAGGTGGTGTTCTCCAATGGCGACCTGATCAAGGCACGCCTGCGCAACTACAAGCAGATGCAGCAGCGGCGCGTGCTGTTTGCGATTGGCGTCGAATACAACACCAGCGCCGATCAGCTCGAAACCATTCCGAAGATGGCGCGCGAGGTGATCGAGATGCAGGAGGAAATACGTTTCGACCGTGCGCACCTGAAGGGATTCGGCGCATCGAGTATCGATTTCGAGATCGTCTACTGGATGCTGGTGCCGGATTTTGTCAAGCGCATGGATGTCCAGCAGGCCATCAATCTGGAACTGGTGCGGCGTTTCGCCAAGGCCGGCATCCAGTTCGCATTCCCCAGCCGCACGCTGTATTTTGGCGACTCCCTGAAGCTGGCGCGGGAGTCCGAAAACAGCGACTGAAGCCAGGTGCGTGACAACCGGGCGATGCGTGGTCGCGATGCTTGCGGCACAATATGCATCCGTATTCGCTGATCCGGAATTCGTATGTCGTTCAACGTCCCGTTCTCCGCATTGCGTTCGCGCTGGTTTTGGCGCAGCGCGGGCGTGCTGGTCGGCATCTATGTCCTCGTCGTGCTGGCGCTGATGTGGTGGTGGAGCTATGAGCCGGCGCAGTTCGATGTGGTCAAGATGGCGCAGAAACGTGCGCAGGCGCATCACCAGCAGCTTGTCACGGGCTCGGTCGTGACCAGTACCTTGATCGGTTGCGCCGAGACGCTGCTCGACAAGCGTGGCGGATATATCTCCAACGACAAGCTGCCGCCGGGCGTGTTGATGGACAATGTGCCGAACTGGGAATTCGGTGTGCTTACAGCCAGCCGCGACCTGGCGCGCGAGTTGCGCAACAAGTTTTCCCGTTCGCAGTCGCAATCCGAAGAAGACGTCGACTTGAAGGAGGCCGACCCGTTGTTCTCCAGCCCCAATGATCGCTGGCTGTTGCCAAGTTCGGAAGGGCAGTACCGCAAGGCGATCGCACACGTCGACGGCTATTTCGAGCGCCTGGGCAAAAACAATCCGGATGGCGCGCAGTTTTACGCGCGCGCGGACAGCCTGGCCGACTATCTCGATCTGGTTTCCAACCGTCTGGGCAGCCTGTCGCAACGATTGTCGGCCAGCGTTGGCCAGTTGCGCTTGCAGGGCGATGCGCTGGTGGATGGCGACGAGTCAGCCCTGCCCACGGGCAAGCAGATCGTCAAGACGCCGTGGACCCAGGTCGACGACGTGTTCTACGAATCGCGTGGTTACACCTGGGCCTTGCTCGAGCAGCTCAGGGCAGTGCAGGTCGATTTCGCACCGATACTCGCACGCAAGAATGCCACGGTAAGCCTGGAGCAGGTCATCCGGGAGCTCGAGGAATCGCAAAAGCCGGTGCGCAGTCCGATCATCCTCAACGGCAGTCCGTTCGGCTTCTTTGCCAATCATTCGCTGGTCATGGCCAATTACGTATCGCGTGCCAACGCCGCGGTCATTGATCTGAAGAATCTGCTCAACCGTGGCTGATCCGCGTATCGCGTTCGCGGCGCGGCTCCGCACGTTCGGTGTTCATCGTTCTCCGACTCGTATCCTGAGGGCAACGTGAATTCCGGCGTTTCCAGTTCTTCCACCTTGCTGTCCCGTCTGCATCACGCATTCAGCGCCGACTGGCGCGGGATCTGGTTCTTGCTGCTGTTGCCGGTGGTGCTGTTCCTGCCGGCGATGCCGATCGACGAAACGCGCTACCTGGCCGTCGCCTGGGAGATGCACCTGCACGGCAATTATCTGGTCCCGCACCTGAACGGCGCGCCGTATTCGGACAAGCCGCCGCTGCTGTTCTGGCTGATCAATATCGGCTGGTTGTTCGCGGGCATGAACGTGTGGGTGGTGCGGTTCGGCATCCTGATGGCATCGCTGGTTTCGCTGTTGTTGTTCCGGCGCCTGAGCGTGCGGCTGGGCGCGTCCGGCACGTTTGCCCGCAATGCCACCTTGTTGCTGCTTGGAATGCTGTATTTCGCGCTGTTCTCCAGCGCGATCATGTTCGACGTGATCCTGACAACCTGGGTGCTGGTAGCGATGCATGGAGCACTGGATCTCGATCAGCGACGCTGGTGGCGCGGAATCGGCATGGTTGGGCTGGCATTCGGCCTTGGCATTCTGACCAAGGGTCCGGTCGTGCTGCTGGATGCCGGCATGGTGCTGCTGTTCGCGCCGTGGTGGAGCGAGACCGCGCGCAGCCAGCCGGGCCGCTGGTATGGCGCCATGCTGTTGGGTGTGCTGATCGGTGCGGCGATTGCGCTGGCCTGGGCGATCCCCGCGGCGATCGCCGGCGGACACAAGTATGCCGACGCGATTTTCCTGCACCAGACGGTAGACCGGATGAGCAAGAGTTTTGCGCACCGTCGGCCGCTGTGGTGGTACTTCATGGTCATGCCGCTGATGGTCTTGCCCTGGACCCTGGCCGTGCGGGCATCGTGGCGCACCTGGTGGCACAGCCTGAATACGACGAAACTTGCCCGCTTTGCCGTTGCCTGGTTCGTACCGACCTTCGTGGCCTTTTGCCTGGTCAGCGGCAAGCAGCCGCACTACATGCTGCCCCTGCTGCCGGCGCTGGCGCTGTATCTGGCCGAAGTGCTGAGCCATGACGATTCACGCTTGCGCGGCAGGCTGTTCGGCATGCTGCTGTTGTCGGTCGCCACGGCTCTGGCCGCGATGCCCTATCTGGCCGCCCACGCTCACGAGATCGGATGGGTCGATGCTTTTGCGCGGCGTGAAAAGATTAGCGACACGGCGCTGACCGTGCTCGCCGGCGTCTGGCCGTGGTGGGGTGTGCTGGCGATGGCCCTGGGATTGTGGTTGCTGGTACGCGGGCGTTCGTTTTCGACGCCGCGGGCATTGGCCCTGAGCTGCGTGGCGGCGGCTTCGATAGGCATGCTGACGCTGGCGCAGGGAATCGGACCTTACGTGAACGTGACGGCTGCCGCCCAGCGCATCAAACAAACGCAGGAATCGGGTACGCCGATCGCGCATCTGGCCTGGCACCATGGCCTGTTCGAATTTGCCGGGAGGCTGACGCAGCCGTTGCTCAAGGTGAATTATGCCGACCTGCACGCCTGGTGCGAGGCCCACCCGAACGGTATCGTTGTCACGTTCTACACGAGATATCCGATCACCGCCAAACCGTTTTTGACCTTGCCGTACCGGTTCCACCGCATCCTGTTCTGGCATGCGTCGGACCTGTTGGCCTCGCCGCTGCCTGGGTCGAAGTATGACGCCGGCGAGGACGAATCCGACAGCGATTGAGCGACCGGCAGCCTGTTCGTCGTCAGCCGATATCAGAAGTGTGGTTTCTCCGGGCATTGCTGATAGCGTTCGAGGCATTCGGTAATTTCCTTGCGTGCCGCCGCGGCATCGTGCCAGCCGTCGATGCGCACCCATTTGCCTTCGTCCAGATCCTTGTAGTGCTGGAAAAAATGTCCGATGCGCTCGCGCCAGTGCGACGGCACGTCGACCAGGTCGTTGATGTGATCGTAATGCTTGAACACCTTGAGTGCCGGCGCGGCAACGATCTTGGTGTCCTCGCCGGCCTCGTCGGTCATGCGCAGCATGGCCACGGGACGGCAGCGGATCACGGATCCTGGCATCAGCGGCAGGGGCATCAGCACCAGCACATCGACCGGATCGCCATCGCCGCACAGCGTGTGCGGCACGTAGCCGTAGTTGCACGGGTAGCGCATCGGCGTTGACAGCACCCGATCGACGAAGATTGCACCGGTCACCTTGTCGACTTCGTACTTGATCGGGTCGGCGTCCTTGGGAATTTCGATGATGACGTTGATGTCGTTGGGTACATCACGTCCTGCGTCGACCAAATCCAGAGCCATGACAATTCCTCACTTCAAACAGTTGTACAGCGAACTGACAAGGATACGAGATTTGGTGTTGCATTGCAGCAAGACGGCGCAGTTTTCCAGCCGCTGAATCAATTCAGGGGCGGATAAAAGGCGGGAAGCAAGGAAAGTTGCGGCCGTCCCTGGCCGCAGAACGGATTGACTTCACGTCGTTGGTGCAATGTAGTCGGCACAAGAAACATCAGGGTTCCAGGAGGCGAACATGCCGTTGGGATTTTCCTTGAACGCCCAGACATGCAACTCGTACACGGGCGGCAAGCCGTAGCGATTGGGCGAGCCCTCGTAGAAAAGTTGTTGCCCGGACAGCACTGGTGTTTGATCGTGATTTACATGCCAGGCATCCACGAAGGTGATGTATTCGGCCGCCACCAGACGCATGCTGCCGTTGCGTTGCGGTTCGTATACCAGAGCCTCGGGTTGCGCCGGATCCAGCTCGCCATCAAAAAGGCTGCCCTTGACGAAGTGCACGCCCATGGCGCCGTGGCTATCATCGCTGACGCAGCCGGTCGCCGGGTCGGGGCCGTAGCCGTCCGCGATCGCCGTCTGCAAGTTACGGTACTTCCAGGCCGCTTCGCGTACTTGAGTGACCAGCGTGCCGTGGCCTGAAAAACCGCTGCTGGCAATGGCTGGCGCAGTACCAGCCGAAATTCCCACGACGCTTGCACCGGCAGCGAGTAGCAAAAATTTCAATTTCCCCATCATCACATTTCTCCTGAATAGTTCGAATGCATTGACCCGAACAGCCCGGAAATCGCAAGTTTGCGGCGATTCGATTCTGGGCGTTCATCAACAAATTCCGGAAAAACGCGAGGGAATTACACGTGGAAATATTTGGCATGAATTGCCGCGATGAAAAAGCCAACAGTCCGTTGGTCCGGATTTGCGCATTCCAAAGCCGGACGTGGCGAAAATTTCTTGCAGAGATGAAACTGACTATTGCGTGGCTGCTGAAGACAGCGTTGTGTCGGTGCCGTGGCGGTCCGTGAGCCAGCCGATGCCGGGGCATTGGCCGCGGCTAGGGTCCAGCAAGGGGTTGCCTTCGGGCAGATAGGCTGCAAGGAGTCGTCGCGCAGCCTGTCGAAGTTTCGTGGCCGCTGCGGGATCAATGGCGGCGTCGGAAGAAGCCGGTGTCGTGGCCAGGCAGCGTTGCGCCCAGGCGGTGATCAGGTCGCCGCGCAGTGATCGCTCGGCAGGTGCATCATCGATGACGGCTTGCATGGCCCGGCGGGCGTTGGCCAGGTTGCCCGTGCGCGCATCAAGCACCGCAAGCGCGAGCCGGGTCTCCCGACGCTGCGGGTGACCGCTGGGAAAGCGCGCGTTGCGAGTCGTGGTCGCCGCATCCAGAAGTCTCGTGGCTGCCGTGGTATTGCCGGAAGCCAGCATCGCCAAGCCATCCAGATACTGCGCTTCGGCGAGATCCGGATGATCGGCTGTCAACGCGGCACGGCGGATGTCGAGCGCCTGTCCGAGCAACATGCCCGCATTCGGCATGTTGCCGGTCGCCAACGCCACGCGTCCCTGGGCGGACAGCACGTCGGCAGTCAATAATCGGGATGGCGAGTCCACCCGCTTTGCCCACACCAATGCCTCATCCAAATACCGGCGCGCTGGAGCGGAATGGCCCAGCATCAGCTCCAGTCGGCCCATGTTTACCAGTCCTGCGATCAGGCCGGGATGTCCCTGCGGATAAAGTTTTCGGCGCTGTGCCAGCGTTTCGGTGCGCAGTTTCAGCGATTCGTCCAGCTTGCCTTCGGCGAACAGCAGGGAGGCCAGCACGGCTTGTGAATTGACCATGGTCGACCTGCCCTGCAGGCCGAGGTCGCGCTTGATGCGGATGGCCTTGCGAATTTCCTTCTCGGCATCGGCGTAGCGTGCCAGGTTTCGCAGTGCCAGCGCACGATTGTTCAGCGCCACAGCGATGGATTCCGTATCCTCGCCGTTGACCGCACGATGCGTGTCTATCGCGCGCTGCAGCGTCGTCAAGGCGACTTGGTAATGTCCGAGCTGGTATTGCAGGAGGCCGAAATTATTGTAGGCATCGGCCAGATCGGCATTCGGGCCGGTACTGAGCTGTTCTCGAATACGAAGCGCGCGGCTGAGCGCTGCCTCGGCCGGCGCGAGTTGACCATACATCCGATAGACGTTGCCCAGGCGATTCAGCGAATCGGACACCTCCAGACTGTTCGGACCAAATTCCTTCTCGCGGATCGCCAGTGCCGACTTGAGCAGGTGCTCGGCAGGCTCGTATGCGCCGATGTTGGCGTACGAAAGTCCGATGACGTGCATCATGCGTGCGCGCAGGCGCGGCGCGTCCTTCATCTGCGTCGGCAACGAGGCGGCGGCCTTGTCGAGCATGTCGCGGGCAGTCAGATCGCGTTTTGCTGACTCGATCGGATCGGGCACGCGAAACAGGTCGATCATGTACTCGGCGACCTGGTTTGCTGCGGCGGCCTCGTTCCGGGCGCGATCACGTTGCGCCGCGAATCGCGTCGCCTGCCAGCGACTGGTCATGGCAAAAGCGAGCAGTGTGATGAGCAATGCCGCGGATACGCCGACACCGACCGGATTGCGCGTCACGAATTTGCCCAACCGGTAGCCCCAGGAATCCGGGCGGGCCGATACGGTCCGCCCGCCCAGGTAGCGATTGATGTCGTCGGCCAGCGATTCAACCGACGCGTAGCGGCGTAGCGGTTCCTTGCGCAGAGCCTTGAGTACGACGTTGTCGAGGTCGCCGCGCAGGCGACGTGCAGGCACGGTCTGCGCGCGCACATGGCTGGGTGCGACCGGCTGCGTGGTGCAGATGCGGTTTTGCAGCTGCAACGGCGAGACGTGCGGATCGGGTGGGAATGGAAGTGTGTCGGTGAGCAGTTCGTACAGCACCACACCGAGTGAATAGACGTCGGTTTGGGTCGATACGGCTTGTCCCAGCAACTGCTCCGGCGAGGCGTAGCATGGCGTGAGTGCGCCGGCGACGGTCATGGTCGGGGCAGTCGCCGGCGCGCCGGAACCGTCGAGCAGCTTGGCAATGCCGAAGTCGAGCAGCTTGACGTTGCCGTCGGCGTCAACCAGCACGTTCTCGGGCTTGATGTCGCGATGCACGATCAGATGACGGTGCGCGTAGGCGACTGCGTCGAGCAGTTGCAGGAACAGCCGAAGGCGCGCTTCGAGTCCGAGCTTTTTTTCCGTTGCGTAGCGGGTCAGGTTGGCGCCCTCGACGTATTCCATCGCGACGTAGGGCGTGCCGTCCTCCAGTTCGCCGCCATCCACCAGGCGCGCGATGTTCGGGTGCTCCAGATGCGCCAGCAGACGCCGTTCGCGTCGCAAACGCGCCGTGGTCAGGGTCGAGTCGTCCATGTCGTGCAGCAGCTTGATCGCCACGCGCTGGCGGAAATCGCTGTCGTCGCGCTCGCCGAGGTAGACCGTGCCCATGCCACCGCGTCCCAGACGCCGAAGCAGCCGAAATGGCCCGATGCGATCCGGCATGGATTCCGGCGCGGGCCCGAACTGGCGTTGGCCGGCCTGTACGGCCGCGGCCAGCCGGTCGTCATGCCGCGCATCCTGGGCGAGCATCGAGCGCAGCCGGCGGCGCATTGCCTCGTCGTCGCCACATGCCTGGTCGAGGAATTGCCCGCGTTGCTCCGCGGGAATTTCCAGCGCGGCATGAAACAGCGCATCGAGGCGATTGAAACCCGGCTCGCTCACGCCGGATCGTCCCCGGCGATCTCCGCCAGCAGCCAGGCGCGGCCGCTGCGCAGATCGCGTTTCACCGTGACCTCGGAGGTGGACAGGGCATCGGCGATTTCCGCGTAGGTCATGCCGCCGAAATAATGCAGTTCCAGCGTTTCGGCGCAGCGGGCATTGTCCGTGGCGAGTCGGCTCAAGGCCGCGTCGACATCGAGCAGGTCGCTCGAATCGATCGACGGGCTTCCGGGGATCTTCGAATCCAGGGTCACGCGCAGCGCATCCGGATCGCGCTGGCGTCCCTTCAGCGCACGCGCCTGGTCGACAAGCACGTGACGCATGACGCGCGCCGCCAACCGCAGGAAATGCTGGCGGTCCCGCCACATGCCGCTTTGCTCGGCCAGCCGCAACCAGGCCTCGTTGACCAGGGCCGTGGGCTGCAACAGGTCCGGGTCCGATTCGGACTGCAGTTTGCGACGCGCCAATGCCTTGAGTTCGGAGTACAGCGATTCCCAGGCGGCTGCATCGGGCGGCGCGCTGCCGGGTGCCTCACTCCTCGGGCGGATCGGCTTCATGGGCGTTGCGTGGTCGCGATCAATCGTCGATGACCCGATTTTGCCCCAATTTCCGCCTGACCCCATAGCAACCGTGCGAATTGGATGGGGAAACAGCGATGTCGTGGATGATCCGCCGCAAGATTTTCAAGGCCCTGGCAGTCGCCCTGGGTACCTGCCTGGTCGTTCCCGCGAGCGCCGATGTCGGCGACAACCCGGGCTACCAGCAGGCCTACGAGGATTGGGCAAATGCCGAGCTGACCCTGCTGCCGAGTTCGTTCGTCCCGGGGCCGGTAGGTACGGTCGCCGACCTGGCCGTGGACGGCATCGATATCCGCCTGCGCTACCTGCCGGCGTCGTTCGTCGCGCCGGCGGACAAGACGGTGTCGCCGAACAGCGCCGACAATTGCCGCTACAACTTCAGCTTGCCGCAAAAAAGTGCCACTTACGGCAATCTTCTGAATTTGTGGGATGTACAGAAGTTGCCGACGGATTGGGGGGCGTTGGGCACGCCGACCGTCGGACACGCCAACACGGACGTCAAGGTTTCCGTGGATTCTGCGTATTTCGACAACTGGTCGCCGTCGGCGACGACGATCAGTATGCCATCCGGCAATCATCCGCTCGTGTGGACTGCGGAAACGCAGCTCGACCCGATTTTCGACGTGGCGATCCCGGCGATCTTGTTCGCGGTCAACGCCGAGTTGAAATACGGCAAGGCGATCACGTCGACCGATCCCAAGAGCGCCGCGCGTGCGTTCGCCATCGGCAAGGAATTCCTGAAGGACGCCGCCATTTCCGCCGGCGTGATCACCGCCAACCAGCTAACCGATACCCCGGCAATCACCACCGCCACGCACGAGCAGGATCGCACGTTCACCGTGCTCGACGTGCTTCCGCCGACGATCGGCACCAGCGAACCGAATCCGCCGCCGATTGAAGCCACCAGATTCGGCGGGGAAAAGTGGCGCGATCACTATGCCGAACTGCGCGCCACGATCACGGCCGGCGATCCTTGTGGCCTGACACCCTCGGTCGGCAACGATGCGCCCGACCTGCTGCCGATCGGCGACACCACGGTGACCTGGACCGCGCACGACCTCGGCCCAATCGGAGGCGGCAACCCCGGTACGGCCAGCGTGCAGCAGCACATCGTCGTGCAGGATACGCTGGCGCCGATCCTGCTGGCGCCGCCGAATCGCGTGATCGAATCATCCACCGCACCGTCGCCGGCCGATGTGGAAATCGGCAGCGCCGTGGCGTTCGATCTGGCCGATCCAAACCCGCAGATCAACAACACTGCACCGACGAGCTTTTCGGTCGACAGTCGCACCGAAGTGCACTGGACGGCCACCGACGAATCCGGCAACACTTCGGAAAAATCGCAGTGGATTACCGTGAAGACTCCCGGTACGAACACGCCGCCGACGGTTCAGGACGTATCCGCACAGACCCTGACCAGCCAGCCGGTCGACATCGTGTTGCACGGCAGCGACAGCGACTTCCTGTCAGGTCGCTTCGACCCTCTCAACTTCCATATCGTGTCGCGTCCGGCGCACGGATTTTTCGTGTCGCCGCTGCGGCCGTATTTCATCGAGGACTACCGGGTCAAGCCGGACAGCACGGTCGGCGACATCCTCAATTATTCGAGCAATCCCGCCAACGACCTGTACGACACGTACTGCGCTCACGGCCAACCGATCCCGCAGGATTTTCCCTACATGGCCAACTTCGTACACCTGCGCGACGACAATGTGTCCTACATTTTGGACGAGGAGTGGACCTGCGACACCTCCAGTTCCAGTGCCGTAACGAATCCGCGCATCTCGATGTGGGGAGCGAACGGCTCGCTGCTGGGCAGCACAAGCGCCGACTGGGGTGGCGGCAATGTCAATCGGGTAACCGTGGATAGCGAAGGCGGTGTACAGGCGGTCTCGTCGGCCCTGAGCGACATCGCATTGACGCTGCGGCGCTATACGCCGGACCTTTCCAGCTTCCAGTCCTGGTCGCTGCGCGACAACCAGCCGTTGGGCCACGAGCCGAAGAACATTACCGCGGTGTTCGACCCGAATACCGGCTTGATTTACGCCACCGACAAACATTACCTGTTCGTCTACAATGGCATGTCCGGGGGCACCTACCCGCCTTACATCGGCAGCCTTGCAAACGCCGCGGGCGACACCGGCTTCCTGTCCAACGTGAGTTCCGTAGCCGGCAGTAGCAGCCTTGGCTTCACCATGGAGATCGACAGCACCGGCGCGTTGTACATCCCGGATCCCGGCGCCGACCGCATTTACAAGTTCGCACCTTCCACCTACGACGGCAGCACATTCACGCCGGGTGCGATGGTCGGCTGGATGGGGCGCTGCGACACCGGTCCCAACTGCGACGACGCGCACGGCCGCAGTTTCGGCTACAGCTGCACCAACGCCACGTGCACCGTGTCGACGCCCTATGGCAGCGCGGAGGGCCAGTTCCACACGCCGATGGGCATGGCGCTGGACCCCAACGACAACCTGTATGTCACCGACTACGACAACTACCGCGTGCAGCGCTTCACGCCGCTGGGCGATTTTGCCGGCGAGGCGGCCTCGACCTGCGACGGCAGTTGTTTCGTGCTCGGTGACATGGGTCGGCCGCAGGACATCAGCGTCAACTCGAGCAAGTTCCATGTGCTCGACCGCGACCACTCGCTGCTGTACGTGTTCGAGACCGCGCCGTTCAAGCAGATTACCGACAACAGCGTGACCTTGTCGTATGCCTCGAATAATGATTTCCAGGGTACCGACACGTTCGGCTTCCGGGCTGACGACGGCCTGGCCACCAGCAATACCGGTACGGCAACGATCCAGGTCAATCGCAACTACCGCCCACCGGAAACGCACGACATGGCGCTGACGCTCGACGAAGACACGCCGCTCAACTTTACGCTGGATGCCAGCGATCCGGACGGAATTGCCGGAGTCGACTTCAACGGCCTGGATACATTGACCTATTCGATACTCGATCCACCCCTGCATGGGCATCTGAGCGGCAGCGGCGCGAACCTGACTTATACGCCGGATGCGAATTACAACGGTGCCGATCAAATGACGTTCAAGGTCAACGATGGCATGTTCGATTCGAACGTCGGTACGGTCGCTTTCACCATCAACCCCGTCAACGATCCGCCGACCGTCCAGTTCACCAGCCAGAATTCGCAGATTGTCCCGGCTTCGGCATGGCCGTTGCTGCAGGGCAAGATCGCCGGCAGCGCGCTGACCGCGGGTCGCGGATTCCCGTTCCCGCTATTGGCCGAATACGACGATCCCGACATCGGCCAGGCGCATTTCGTGCAGATTGCATGGGGTGACGGAACCGTCCAGTCGGTCAACGACACGACCCCGATCGACCCGAATGCGGATCCGAAACCGCCGCTGTTGACGCCGACGCACGATGGCCTGGGTCAGGTACTGGCCAGCCACATCTACACCGAACTGGGCAGCAAGACGATCGATCTCGACCTGCTCGATGCCGCGGCAACCTCGGATGAAATACAGACGACCGTGAACATCATCGACATGGTCGATCTGGCCTTCGACGTGCCGGATCCGGGCGATCCCGCGCCGCCCGGATCGGACGTGACACTGACATTCTCCCTGGTCAATACGGCACCGTCGGGCGTACCCGGCATCGACGCGACCAACGTGATATTCACGGGCACGTTGCCTTCCGGTGTCACGTTGCTCAATGCCACGACCGGCCAGGGCAGCTGTACGCATGTCGATCCGGTCACGACGTGCAACATCGGCACGCTGGCGCCGGGCGCGGCGGTCCAGCTGAGCGTGACCCTGCGCCCCGATCCGAACTTCGACGCCAGCCGCAATCCCTACCAGGTCGATGCGGTCAGCGATGAGCCCGATGCGAGCACGCCGAACCAGACGTCGATCGCCATTCCGGTGCAACAGCAGGATGCGATTTTCGGCAACGGGTTCGAGGCGATAGCCGGACCTTGAGGTATAAGAATGGCTCAGCGATACGGCCGCTCGCTATGCTGGCCGGGCTCTACGCTTAGGGAGTTATTCGAAGTGAAAGGAAGATCACTCGTCGAGTCTGACATTGTCAATCGAAGCCATCCGCGAAGATGGCGTCGTCGACGTTGAAGTCGTCCGCAGTGAGGTAGAACTGGCGTGTCAGTCCCATGAAACCAGTCGATCCGTTTTGGAAGCCGGAACGAATTGCGCCGCGGACTCGCAAATAAAAAATGTGGTCCTGCGGCGGCATGAAGTCGTCCAGAACCCAGCCCCCGGTTTCATGGTGCATCGACCCGAGGTGTGCGAAGGTTCCTTCATCCCCGCTGACGGAGAACCAGATTTGTGGGGGCTGCGCCAGGGCCGGCCCTGCACCCGACCGACTCCACTTGATCTGGCTGCTCCCGTTCACATACGCGGTGATGTCCAGTTGCTGAAATGCGGCCACCGGCCGGCTTAATCGCGCGATATGGTTACGTGCGACGTTGGCCACCTGGGTGAATAACCCGCCTAGAATCACTTTGCCGTCGGGTTGCAACGCAACGGCGTAAACGGCGAAGTTGGCGTCTGCTGAAAAATCGGGAACGAGACTACCGTCGGGATTCAGTTCGGCCACGTTGTTTCGCGGGTATCCGCCCACTTGGGTGAAGTTGCCACCGATGAGGATATTGCCGTCGGCTTGCAACACCATCGAATAAATGGGGCCGTTGACGCTGGTGCTGAAACTTGTGTCCAGGCTGCCGTCGGCATGCAGTCGTGCCACATGGCTGGTTGACTCCTGGTTGATCTCGGTAAACAGCCCGGCGACTAGCAGCCGTCCGTCGGGCTGTAGCGCAATGGCATCGACATCCGCATCAGCCGTAGTCTGAAAACCTGGGTCAAGACTGCCATCCGGGCCGATACGGGCGAGGTGCCCGCGCGATTGTTGATTCACTAGAGTGAATTTGCCACCGATGACAAACTTGCCATCGGCCTGGACCACGACGCTATTGACCTCGTCGTTTACGACCGGATCGAAAGTACTGTCCGCTTCCGAGACGGAACTGAGTTTTGCGACATACGGTTGTGCCAGACCACCGACAACATTCGAGAACTGTCCGCCGATGACCAGGCTGTCATCGTCCTGGTGCAGAATATGTGAGATTCGGCCATCGGCGAGCGGGTAGTTCACATAGTGGCTACAACCGCTCTCGCAAGCCCCATTGGCGGCGAACAGAATCGCCGGGGTCGTATAAAAACTGAATAGCCCGTCGTAAACTCCGAGATCGCCGCCAACCAGCAACATGTCGTCAGGTCTGGCATCGAACGCGTACGGTGCACCAACGAGTTCACCGGGATTTCCGTAGGTGCCGGTGCTGGTATTTCCGTCCGCGTTGTAGTGAGAAATATGTAGCGGTCTGGCCACGTCCAGATGATCTCCGTAGCCGACAAAGAACTTGCCGTCGCCTTGCACGGCAATGGCACGCACGGTGTCGCCGCTGCGCGTCATCGTCGTGTCCAGACTGCCGTCGACATTGAGTCTGGCCAGATTGTGTCGCGTCACGCCGTCGACCGCGGAGAAATTGCCGCCGATCAAGAGCTTGCCATCCGGCTGTAATGCCATCGCGAAGACCGTACCGGATGCATCCGCGGCAAAATTGGTATCCGGACTGCCATCCCGGTTCACTCGAGCGATGTTGTTCTGGTTGTGGCCGCTGACCTTGTCGAACGTCCCTCCCACAACCATGTTTCCATCCGGTTGCAGCGTCAGGGACCATGCCCATCCGGGACCGGTGCCCGTCGCCAGTCCGGCTGCAAAAGTCATGTCTACGCTGCCATCCGTGTTGAGACCGGTAATCGCTTCGCGGGGCTCGCCATCCACCTGGGTAAAAAAGCCGCCAATCACCGGCTTGCCGTCAGGCGGCAGCACGACGGAAGTGACAAAGTTGTCCAACGTCGTGGCGAACGTCGTGTCGAGATCGCCGTTGGAAAGCAGCCGGGCCACATAGGTACGGGACTGTCCGTCGATGCTCGAAAATTGACCCCCGACCAGCAATCGGGAATCACGCTGAAGCGCAAGTGCAAAGATGTGTCCGTTGATTGCCGGAGCGAAATTCGTATCCAGACTTCCATTCGCGTTCACGCGTGCCAAGTAGTACCGCGCCTGCCCGTTTGCGAGGTCAAAATCACCACCTATCAATATTCGACCATCGGTCTGAACGAGGAGCGCACGAACAAGGGCGTTCGTGGATGCGCCAAATCCTGCGTCGACGCTGCCGTCAGCGTTCAGGCGCGCAACATTGTTACGAAGATAAATTCCAATCTGTGAAAAAGTCCCCCCGATCAGTACCCGTCCATCGGGTTGCAGCGCGAGGGCGTGGATTGCACCATCAATGAGAGGCGCCGCGAAACTCGCGTCCCGGCTTCCATCCGCATTCAATCGGGCGATGTAGTTGTGCGCGGAACCTGCCAGGGCCGTGAAATCACCTGCTACCATGATTTTTCCGTCGGGTTGTACGGCAAGCGCATAAACCAGGTTGTTGGCGTTGGGATTGAACCCATCGTCGACGCTTTGCGCAATGGCAACGACGGGTACGATCATCACCCACAAGCACGTCGCCAAAGAAATGGCCGCGACTCGCTTACATAGGACACGCGCGGTGTTTGATGACATCACCTTCTCCCCTGCGCTTGCGTGCAGATACTGCGCGAAGCGCGATTGCTCGAAACCGTTGCTGATTCCCGCCGCGCTCGATGGCCTGCCTGTGCTGGGTTCGAAACGCGGCTTAGTCGGGTATTTCTTCCGCGGAAGCGGCAGGGAATTACAGTTGGAAGATCGTTGCAGTTCGAGTTGGTACCGGGGATTACGCCGACCTCAACGTTGTTGCAAGGAAGAAATCGCGAAGAAAAGCACGTCTGCGCTACACATGCAGAGCCGCGCGTTGCCGATCAGCTTGCCGAGTTTCAGCGATACGGCCGCTCGCGCACCCATTTGGTGGCAATCCACTTTTCGCCCTCGATAACCGGCAGGCCGGCATGCAGCGAGGTCTCGTCGCCGCCCTCGTAGGCGAAGTAGACCGCCGCGCCGCGGCGTGCGGTGACGGTGACGCCGGCGTGCGGGAAATGCGTGCCGCCACCGTTTGCCGGGGTGTTCAGGTAGATGATGATGCTGGCAATGCGCTGGCCACCGGAGGCGGTGATCGTTGCGAAACCGGGTTGCGACGGATCGAACCAGTCGAAGTGCGGTTCGTATTGCTGGCCGGGTTGGTAGTGCAGTATCTGCACGCCCTCGCCGTGATCGGCGGGGATGCCGACCAGATCGGCCAGTCGCTTTTCGATGCGCTGGATGAACGGGTTTTCACCCAACCCGAAGAACATGCCGCTGCTGGTACGCGCCTGGTCGACCTGATGCTGGCCGCTGCGATCCACCGTCAGTGAACGGTCCAGTCGCGGCCGCGCCATCCCGATCAGCTCGTCGCACTCGGCCGGAGAGAGCAGGTTTTCCAGCACGCGCAGCGGTGGGTCGTCGAGGCTCAGGGAAACCTCGACACGATGGCCGTCGAGCTCGAGCGCAGGCGGCTGCGGATGGCGCGTGCGTTTGCCTTCGCGTTTCGGACTGAACACGCCCATTTCCATGGCCGGCTGGTTCAGATGTTTTGCCACGATCTGCCGCGACTGGCGCGGACTGTAGCCGGCCTGTTGCAGCATGTGCAGGATGGCGTCGACGTTGTGCCCGGCGCGGGCGGTGGTCACGACCCACTCGCGCAGGGATTCGGATTGTGGATCACGTTTGTTCATGGACGCGATTGTAAAACGGACTGCGCGATCACGCAGTCCGTCGCGTTCATGTTGCTACTTCAGTTCGTCCCACAGGAAACTGTAGGCCAGGGCATGCATGTATGCCGACTGCTTGTTGTCGGCGCCGGCACCGTGACCGCCTTCGGTGTTCTCGAAGAACCAGACTTTCTTGTAGCCCATGCCCAGCATTTTGGCGGCCATCTTGCGCGCCTGGGCCGGGCCGACACGGTCGTCGCTGGTGGTCGTGTAGAACAGCACGGGCGGATAGTGCATGTCCCTTTTCACCAGTTGGTAGGGCGAGAATTTCTTGATGTAGGCCCATTGTTTGGGGTCGTCCGGATTGCCGTATTCGGCGATCCAGGAAGCACCGGCGTCAAGGTGGACGTAGCGCTTCATGTCCAGCAGTGGCACTTCACAGGCGATTGCGCCGAACAGTTTCGGATAACTGACCAGCATGTTGCCCACCAGCAGCCCGCCGTTGCTGCCACCTTCGGCACCCAGATGTCGCGCAGACGTTACGCCACGCTTGGTCAGGTCCTGCGCGACGGCGGCGAAATCCTGATAGGCCTTGGGCCGGTTTGCCTTGAGCACGGCCTTGTGCCATGTCGGCCCGTACTCGCCGCCGCCGCGGATATTGGCCACCACGAATACGCCGCCACGATCCAGCCAGGCGCGGCCGACGGATCCGGAGTAGAACGGCAACAGCGACACCTCGAATCCGCCGTAACCGTACAGCAAGGTCCGGTTACTGCCGTCCAGTTTCAGGTCTTTCGGCGCGATCTCGAAGTACGGTACCCGAGTCCCGTCCTCGGAGGTGACGAAATGCTGGCTGACGACGAATTTGGATGCGTCGAAGAAGTCCGGTTCGTGCTTGATGGTCTCGGCTTGCCTTTCGCCGAGTACACCACGCTGGAGTGTGCTCGGTGTCAGGAAACCGGTGACGGTCAGCCAGTACTCGTCGCTGTTGTCCGGATCGGTGCCGGCAACGCGCACCGTGCTTAGTGCCGGTGCGCCTTCCAGCGGCTTGCTCTGCCAGCCGCCGCTACCCGGGGTCAGGACGTACAGCTTGCTCTGCACGTCGTGCAGCACGTCGAGGATCAGGTGATGCCGCGTCCAGGCATGCGAGGACAGCGCGGTGCGTGCGTCCGGCGTGAACAGCGCCTCGAAGTGGCGCTTGCCAGCCATGAAGTCGTCAAAGTTCGTCACCAGCAGGGCGCCGGCCGGCCAGGTCCTGCCGCCGACTTTCCACGGCGATTTGGTCTGCACCAGCATCCACTGGCGATGAATGTCGACACGTGCGTCCGTCGGCGTGTCGATACGGATCATCTTTCCGTTTTTCAGCAGGTAATGCTCGCTGTGGAAGATGTCGGTATAGACCAGCACGAAATCGCGTTCGAAGCCGGGCGTGTCATCGTGGCCGGCGAACACGCCCAGATCGGTATCCTTGCCGGCATAAACCTGCCTGGCATCGTTCAGTGGCGTGCCGCGGGTCCATTCCTTGGCGATGCGCGGATAGCTGGACCTGGTCATCGAGCCGGGACCGAAATCGGTTCCGACATAGATGTGGTTTTCATCGATCCAGTTGGCGCTTGTTTTTGCGACCGGAATCTCGAAACCGCCCTTGACGAAGGATTTGCCCGGAATATCGAATTCGCGGATCTGAACGGCGTCACCGCCGCCGGGCGACAGCGAAACCAGGCAACGGTCGTATTCGGGTTTCAGGCATTGCGCACCCTTGAACACCCAGCGCTTGCCTTCGGCCTTGTTCAATGCGTCGATGTCGAGCAGCACGTCCCATTTCGGATGGGCCTTGCGGTATTCGGTCAGCGTCGTGCGCCGCCAGATGCCGCGCGGGTGCGCCTTGTCCTGCCAGAAGTTGTACAGGTACTTGCCGCGGCGCGACACGAACGGAATGCGCGCGTCGGAGTCGAGCACTTCGAGAATGCGCTTGCGGTCGCTCTCAAACCGTGGGTTGCCTGCAAACAGCTTGGCGGTCCTCGCGTTTTCCCGGTGCACCCAGTCCATGGCCTTCTTGTCGTGGACCTTTTCCAGCCACAGATAAGGATCACCCGACTTGTGCATTGAACCTCCCGTAGCCTGGTTTGCATGAGCGCCGCCGAACATTGCGGCAACCAGAATGAGTCCGATCCATTTAGTCCTCATCCAATACCTCCGGTTTTTCGGATAAATTGATTTACGCGCCGCAGTGTGCCGGCGAGTGGTGTGATGCGCGTGTGAGAAAAGTCCCGGTGCGGTGCCGCTTGCGGCACCGCGATCAGAGTGGCGACGACGAGATCAGGCGTAGCGACTCAGCGCCATCAGCAGCAAGGCCACGATCATCAGGATCACCGAGACTTTTCCCATGCTTGCCAGGCGATTCTGCAGGGCTGCCATCTGCGCCTTGCGTGCGTCGTCCGGCAGTCCCTCCGCGCCAAGCGCGGCGAGCTTCCTGCTGGTCGGGCTGA
Organism: uncultured Pseudomonadota bacterium; assembly: GCA_963779795.1. GTDB lineage: Bacteria > Pseudomonadota > Gammaproteobacteria > Xanthomonadales > Rhodanobacteraceae > Rudaea. Next base: position 542,673 of record CAVZZK010000001.1, read on the forward strand.
GGACGGCGCCTCCGATGATGAGTGCCGCGATGCCGCAAACGGCACCGATGCCAAGCATGATGCCGGCGGTACCGTGAACCGCGCCGGCTCCGACGGAATGGGCCCAGAGCCAAAACAGCCACAAGCCGGTCAGGACAGTCAATCCGCCGAGACTGGCCATAAATTGAGGTACACCACGCCGAACCGCTGCGCCCATCACACTGCCGCCGGCGGGACCGGCTTCACGAACGGACGGCAGAATGAACAGTGTCAGCATGGTGGCCGAGCCCACCCACAATGACGCACACAGAATATGCGCGGTGCGCAACAACGAAAGCAAACTGAATTCCATCGTCGATCTCCCCTCAGCGACGCGCCCGGGCTCACGCGTCTGTATTGTTGTGATTGCCGCTCTGCGCCGGACAGAGCCGCCGATGTGGACCGGCCTGTTATCGGGTTGTGCCATTGCGGATACCGCGCGAATTCAACAGCATGCAGGCAGATACAACCACGGCAACGCACCTGATCTACGATCAAAGGGTGTGCGTGCCGCCCAAGCGTGCCCGCTTCAGTATCGGGCGGGTCGTTTCGTTGCTTGCCGACTGCTTGTCATCTACGGTGGGTCGCCGGACAAGAATAGCATTTTTGGCGCCGGGCGCAGGTTCACCGCAACGACGCACCGGGGCCGTTCAGGCGAGCATTACCAGCCGCCGCCGCCACCGCCGCCGCCGCCGCCGCCGGAGCCGCCACTGAATCCACCACCACCACTGCTCGACCCCGGTGGAGTGGAGGCCGAGGAAATCGCACCGGACAGACCGCTCGACAGACCGGCGCTGAATGCCGCCAGCCCCGCGCCGCTGCCGAAGCTGGTGACATCACTCCCGCGGTACCAGGTCGGCTGTGCCTGTTGCAACTGCTGCGGCGTCAGCGCTTCGGCGAAGCGTTGCGCCCAGGCATTACCCAGGTCCAGTGCCACTGCGTAGGGCAGGTAGCGTGCGAATAATTCAGGCCGCGATTCGGGTTTGTAGCGCGCATCCAGTTCCTGCTTTTCGGCCACGCCCAGGTACCAGCGGAATCCTTCGATCTTGTCGAGCAGGCGTGCACCGTCCTGGGTTGGTGCCTTCATCCATTGGTAGAACGCGATGTTGGTGCCGATCAGCGCCAGGAAAATCGGTAGCGTGAGGTATCCGGCCATGCTGCCGAATATGCCCAGTCCGAACAGTTCGCCAATCAGGAACGGGATCGCGAACAGCCCGGTAAACACGCCGCCGATCCGGGTGGCCAGGCTATTGGCATTGCGCACACCGCGCCAGGCGGCGAACAACAGCATGGCCGTGCCGAATGTCCAGCCTGACAACCACAAGCACATGAATGCCGCGATGGCCCGGTTTTCACTGGCCATCACGATTGCGATCAGAGTAATCAGCGTGATACCCAACCCGGGTATCAGCTTGTCGCGATGGGTCAGAAAGGATTTCTTCTCGTAGGTGAGCGAGAGCCGACGTTTCAGCGCATCGCATGCGCCGGTAATGCGCAGGCGAGCGCTCCGGGCCAGTGGCAATATCGGACCGTCGGCAAATAATTTGCTATTCAAAACTCGCTCGTCGGGTGTCAGGTTGTCGGGTCGACCCACCTCGGTCAGCGTATAGTTCTTGCCGCTGTCGTGTTCGATAGTCAGCGCGCCCTTGGCGGCCAGGCCGAGTACACCGGCGGTGAAACAGGTGTTGTCCCAGCCCATGCGGCGGATGTACCGCAGGGCACTTGCGGAATCGCCGTCGGGCGGTTCGTACAAGGGTATGCGCACACCGGCGGCCGGATCGCGGCCATAACGGCGCCAGGCCCATATGTAATACAGCCACAGTAGTGTCAGCCCGAGCAACCCCAGCAGCAGACTGCGATTGTCGCGAAGCAGCCACGTCAGCCTTTGCGGTGCGCTCGGTTCGGCCACGATGCCTTTGGGAAACTGGAGCACGACCGAAAAGCCTTCGCCGGGACTGAGCGCGCGCGTGGTGGCGTATGCGGCACCATCGTCATGCAGCGCCACGGTCAGGGCACGCTCGTGCGAGCCTTGTCGGCCGGTGAAGCCGTATGCTTTCAGTTCACCCGTGGTGACGCCGACCGGCAGGTGGACATCCGCACTGGCGTGTTCAATCGCGACACCCCAGCCATTGCCGGTGACGTTCCAGTACAGTTCATCGTGATCGTCGAAGAAACCGAGTTCGCGGTTTACACGGTAGGTCAGGGTGAAGTCATGGTTGCCGGAGCTCAGCAGAGTATCGCGGCTGCCCAGATATACGCGCACGCCGTTGCTGCGGTTTTCGCTGCGCCAGCGTTCCGGCTGACCGTCACGCGTTGCGTCGGTCACGTTGAAATCGATGTGATAGCGGTTGCCGAGCCGGTCGTGGTACAGCGTCGGGATGTCACGATAGATGCCGTGCCGGATGCGCCGGCCTTCGGCATTGACCCGGATATGCTCGACTACGGTCAGGGTCGAATCTGCCGAAATCCGGATGTCGACGTGGTAATCGAGTATCCGTTCAGCCGCGCTGGCGGCGACCGACCACAGCAGGCAGAGCATTGCCAAGCAGGCGATTCGTGCGCAGGCATTCACTGGCAACTCCAGATCAGTATGGAACGGGCAAGAGTGCGGGCGGGGTGCGTGTCATTGCCGGGTACCGGTTGCATGCTCAATTCACGGTTACCGCAGGGGCGTTTGAGGCGTCCTGATCGGCTGCAAAGAATTCGGCGGGCACAAAGCGGAATGCCCCGGCGATCAGAAGCGCGGGAAAGCGCTGAAGATGCGTGTTGAAGTCGCGAACGGAGCCGTTGTAGAAACGCCGGGCGTGCTGCAATGCGTCCTCAATCGTCGTCAATTGCGCAGACAACTGTTCGAAATTTTCGTTGGCCTTCAGGTCCGGATAAGCTTCGGCCACTGCGATCAATTGCGACAGGTTGGCGCCGAGTGCGGTTTCCAACCGGCCACGCTCGCCGATATTCGCGGCCGTTTGTGTGCGGCTGCGTTCGGCCGTGATGTGTTCCAGCAGACTGCTTTCGTGTGTCGCATAGGCACGAACGCTGGCCACCAGTGCGGGCACGAGGTCATGCCGCCGCTGCAGTTGCACATCGACATCCGCCCATGCCGCATGCACTTGATTGCGGTCACGCACCAGTGAATTGAACGTCCAGGCAATAAAGACGAGTATCGCGCAAACGACCAGCAGGACCACGACCCCGCTCATGGGCAACTCCCCGTGCCGCGCTCCCCGCGCGGCGTTGTTCTGGATGATACCCAAGTGAACGCCGTCCGGCACCCTTGCCGCAACGACGTACGGTAAAAACAAAGCCCCGCCGAGGCGGGGCCTTGCAGATTGGCTTGTCGATTTCCTGCAGAAGCGGGATCGGCAATGGCCCTCATCCCTTACCCTCTCCCGCAAGCGGGAGAGGGGGAGTTGGTGCCATGCGGAATCGCTCTTGCAGCGTTGTGGCAACCGACTGAGTTGTGATTACAACAAAGGAATGAGTAGAAGCGCGACGATGTTGATGATCTTGATCAGCGGGTTGACTGCCGGGCCGGCCGTATCCTTGTACGGATCGCCGACGGTATCGCCGGTGACCGCGGCCTTGTGCGCCTCAGAGCCCTTGCCGCCGAAGTTGCCATCCTCGATATACTTCTTGGCGTTGTCCCAGGCACCGCCGCCCGTGGTCATCGAAACGGCCACGAACAAACCGGTGACAATGGTGCCGATCAGCATGCCGCCGAGCGCCTTGGCGCCTTCGGCAGCCGAGCCGGTGACCCAGGTTGCGCCGAATGCGACGACGATGGGTGCCAGCACCGGCAGCAGTGACGGAACCAGCATTTCCTTGATCGCGGACTTGGTCAGCAGGTCCACGGCCCTGGAATAATCCGGTTTGGCGCTGCCATCCATGATGCCCTTGATCTCACGGAATTGACGGCGCACCTCGACCACGACCGAGCCGGCCGCACGGCCCACGGCTTCCATCGCCATGGAAGCGAACAGGTACGGGATCAGGCCGCCAATGAACAGGCCGATGATGATCATGTGGTCGGACAGGTCGAACGGAATCAGCTGATTGGCCAGATTCGGTGCCGTACTCAGGTTATGCGTGTAATCGGCGAACAACACCAGCGCGGCGAGTCCGGCCGAACCGATCGCGTAACCCTTGGTCACGGCCTTGGTCGTGTTGCCGACCGCATCGAGCGGATCGGTCACACCACGCACCTCGGCCGGCAGTCCGGCCATCTCGGCGATACCGCCGGCGTTGTCCGTGATCGGGCCGTACGCGTCCAGCGCCACGATCATGCCGGTCATTGACAACATTGCCGTCGCGGCGATGGCGATACCGTACAGCCCGGCGAAGAAGTGCGCACCCCAAATGGCCGCGCAGATCGCCAGTACCGGCAGCGCGGTCGACTTCATCGACACACCCAGGCCGGCGATGATGTTGGTCGCGTGCCCGGTCGTCGACGCCTTGGCGACATGCCGCACCGGTGCGTATTCGGTCGCCGTGTAGTACTCGGTGATCACGACCATGGCCACGGTCAGCACGATGCCGATGACGGCGCAGAAATACACGTTCCAGGCACCGAATTTGGAGCCCGCCATCAGGGCCTGTGTCACCGGAATGAACCCGAGCAGCGCCAGAACGGCCGATACGCCGACGCCGACGTACAGCGCGTTCATGATCTTGCCGCCCGGCTTGGTGCGTACGAAGAACATACCAATGATCGAGGCGATGATCGATACGCCGCCAAGCACCAGCGGAAAAAGAATCGAATGCGTACCGGCTTCGGAGCCGAGCACGCCGCCGAGCAGCATGGTCGCGATCAGCGTGACCGCATAGGTTTCGAACAGGTCCGCGGCCATGCCGGCGCAGTCGCCGACGTTGTCGCCGACGTTATCGGCGATCACCGCCGGGTTGCGCGGGTCATCTTCCGGAATCCCGGCTTCGACCTTGCCGACCAGGTCGGCGCCGACATCGGCACCCTTGGTGAAGATACCGCCGCCCAGACGTGCGAAAATCGAAATCAGCGATGAGCCGAAGGCCAGGCCAACCATCGCATGCAATGCGTGTTCCTGCGTATTGTGCAGTACGTCGGTCAGTATCACGTAGTAGCCGGCCACGCCGAGCAGGCCCAGGCCGACCACCAGCATGCCGGTGATCGAACCGCCGCGGAACGCGACCTGCAACGCCGCGTTGACGCCTTTGCGGGCCGCCTCGGCGGTGCGCACGTTGGCGCGCACTGAAATGTTCATGCCGATGAAGCCGGCCATGCCGGACAGGATCGCGCCGATCGCGAAACCGATCGCCGCCAGCCAGCCGAGCTTGGTAAAACCGATAATCAGGAACAGCACCAGGCCGACGATGGCAATGGTGCGGTATTGCCGGTTCAGATAGGCGCGCGCGCCTTCCTGGATCGCATGGGCGATTTCCTGCATGCGCTCGTTGCCGGCCGGTTGGGCCAGAATCCAGCTGCGAGACCAGACCCCATAAACGATCGCAAGCAGGGCGCACCCCAGTGCGATCCAAAGACCGTAATGTTCGAAAAACATCGAATTCTCCCTGGATGTCAGCAGTAGTCAGTCAATAACGATATGCAAAACCCGACCAGTATACCGGCGCCGGGCATGAACACCAGTTTGCAGCGCACAAGTGCGGTAACTCCGACCGCCAACGACGCTCTGGCATAATGCATCGATGACCGATTCGGCGTCCGACCGTCGGCCGGCCCCCGCGCTTCCGGCGGTTTCGGCGCGAGCTGCCTCAACCGACTATCTGCCGGCACTGACCGGCTTGCGTGGTCTCGCGGCCGGCTGGGTCATGGTTTATCACTTGTGGCTGTTTTCCGGTGCGCCGAGCCTGCGTGTCGGTACCGCAGGCCACTCGATCGAACTCACGCCGCTGGCCGGTTTCGGCTTCGTCGGTGTCGATCTTTTCTTCGTCCTGTCGGGATTCCTGCTGTCGATACCGTTTCATCGTGCCAACCATGGCGAGGGTCCGTATCCGAATCTGTGGCGCTACGGGCTGCGACGGTGCAAGCGCGTGTTGCCGGCTTATTACGTACAGTTGATCGTGCTGATCGGCGCAGCCCTGCTGATGTCCCGGACCAAATATCTGGCGGTGTCGAATCTGGCTGCGCACGCCGCATTGGTACAGAATCTGGTGCCCGGCACGGTACGACTCAATGCGGTTTATTGGTCGATGCCGATCGAATGGGACTTCTATCTCGTTCTGCCGCTGATGATGTGGGTGTTCGGCCGCACTCGCCCCTGGCTGGCCTGGGGCATAATGCTCGGCCTGTCATTCGCGTTTCGCTATGCCTGTTACCGCGCCGTCCATGATCCGGCCGTGGCGCATTGGCTCGGCTACGGAAGCATCATGCAGTTGCCGGCGCGCCTGGACGAATTTGGATGCGGCGTACTCGGCGCCTGGCTGTACCTGCATAAACCGTTGTCACAGCGTGCGGCGCATATCCGGGTTGTGGCCGGCGTGCTCGGGTTGGTAGGTATCGCGGCTGTTTACGAACGCGTAGGTAACTTCCTGATGGAGGCCGAGTTGCCATGGGTACTGATCTATTTCACTTGCCTCGGTCTGGTTTTCGGCGCCATTGTCCGCGGCGCGGCGGCGCCACGGTCCGTACCTGGCTCCTGGTTTGGTGGGCGGGCGCTGGCCTGGCTGGGCCTGATCAGCTACAGCCTGTATTTATGGCACTACCCGATGCTCCAACTGGCACTACACTTCAAGCTGCTGGCCGGCGGCGGCACACTGGCGTATTTGCGCAATGCGGTGCTGATGGTGCCGCCGATCCTGCTGGTCAGCTGGTTTTCGCAGCGCTTCGTCGAGCGGCCGTTCCTGGCCCGACGCGAAGCGGTGGAACGAGCCGGGCGCTGAACAAGCAGGCCGTTGTCATTTGTCGGCGATGTCGTAGGCCGGCAACTTGCGCTTGACCAGGACGCGCTTGAGCCTGGCATATTTCGGCAAGCCGGTTTTTGCATCGAACGGCGGTGGATCCTCGCCGCGGATCAGTGGTTCGAAGTAACGCCGTGCCGCGGCGGTAATGCCGAATCCGTCGCGGGTGATGTAGCTTTTCGGCAGCTTCTTCTCGACATTGGCGATGCGCGTCAGCGGCGCCGGCTCGATCTTCCAGCGGAAAGGCTGGTTCGAGGTGCGCTTGATTACCGGCATCACCGCGCTGCGACCGGCTCGCGCATACTCGACGGCGGCTTTGCCGACGGCGTAGGCCTGGTCGACGTCGGTCTTGCTGGCCAGATGTCGTGCCGATCGCTGCAGGTAATCGGGTACGGCCCAGTGGTACTTGTAGCCGAGCTTGTTCTTGACCAGCTGCGCCACCAGCGGCCCGACGCCGCCGAGCTGGGTGTGTCCGAACGCATCGCGCGTGCCGGCTTCGGCCAGGAACTTGCCATCGGCGCTTTTCAGGCCTTCGGATACGACGACGGTGCAGTAACCGACGCGCTCCACCGTCGCCTTGACGCGCTTGAGGAAGGCGGCCTCGTCGAATGGAACTTCGGGGAACAGGATGACATGTGGCGGATCGTCCTCGCCACTTCCCGCGACACCGGCCGCGGCGGCGATCCAGCCGGCGTGCCGGCCCATGACTTCCATGACGAAGACCTTGGTCGAGGACTCGCACATCGAAGCCACATCCAGGCTGGCTTCCAGTACCGATACGGCCGTGTATTTGGCCACCGAGCCGAAACCCGGGCAGGTGTCGGTCACGGGCAGGTCGTTGTCGACGGTCTTCGGCACACCGATGACCTTCATCGGATAATCCAGCGCCTTCGCGATTTGCGCGATTTTCAGCGACGTATCGGCCGAATCGTTGCCGCCGTTGTAAAGCAGATAGCGGATGTCGTGCGCGCGCAGCACATCGAGCAGGCGTTCGTAGTGGGGCCGGTCGGCCTCCAGCGACTTGAGCTTGAAACGACACGAGCCGAATGCACCGCCTGGCGTGTGGCGAAGTGCCGCGATCGCCGTGCGGCTTTCGCGGGCGATGTCGACCAGTTCCTCGCGCAAAACGCCGATGATGCCGTTGCGTGCCGCATACGCCTTGATCCGGTGCCGACGGCAGGTTTCCAGTACCGCGCAGGCGGTGGCATTGATGACCGCGGTGACGCCACCGGATTGCGCGTACAACAGATTGCCCTTGTTCATGCTTGCCTCTTTGTGGTTTGACTCAGCCGCTGCGTGCCGCTAGCTTAGCCCATGGCTCGCCGGATTTGGCCGGCCAGCGCCTGCACCGGCCTTCGTTCCGCTGTGCGGGTTCCACCGGATAAGGAAAAGAAGACGCACACATGCGCATCGTTTTTTTTGGCCCAAACGGGTCGGGTAAAGGTACCCAGGCGACCCTGCTCAAGACGGAACTTGGCGTGCCGCATATTTCCACCGGCGATTTGCTGCGTGCCGCGGTCAAGGCGGGTACGCCGCTTGGCCTGCAGGCCAAGGCGACCATGGAAGCCGGCAAACTGGTTTCCGACGACGTCGTGCTGGGCATGCTCGAAGAGCGCCTGGCCGAGCCCGATGCCGCCGGCGGTTTCATTCTCGATGGTTATCCGCGCAACCTCGCGCAGTGCGCAGCGCTGGAAACCTTGTTGCAGCGGCTCGGCCAGCCGCTGGATGTGGCGATCGAACTGGACGTGCCCGACGAGGCCATCCTGCAACGTTGCAAACTGCGTTTCGAGGCAGAGAAACGGGCCGACGATGATCCGGAGATCGTGCGCAAGCGCTTGCAGGTGTATCGTGAACAGACCGCACCGGTCGCCCGGCATTTCGACGAGATCGGCAAACTCGTCACCGTCGACGGCGTGGGCGACGTGCCCGTGGTGTTCCAGCGTATTCTCGACGTGTTGCCACGCATTCCCGCCTGATGAATGTTGCCGCCCGTGTCGATGCGTCAGCGCGCTCTGGCGTGCAGCTGCGCTAACCCTAATTGGCCGATCAGTCGATGATTCCACTGCTCGAAATGGTCCGCGACATCTTCCTGTTACGGCGCGGACCGCAGGACCTGCCGCACTCGCCGCGCCTGCTCGTGGGCGTCTGCCTGATTTCGCTGGCGGTGCAGATGATGGTGGCCTATGTGTTGGGCATCGAGGGCAATACACTGCTGGCGGGAATCATCGGCCTGATGTTCAACCTGGGCGTGTTGTACCTGCTGCTCAGCTTGCGTCAGGTTCGCAATCGTTTCATCCAGGCTGGTACGGCCCTGCTGCTGTGCGGACTGGTGTTCTCGTTGCTGAGCCTGCCTATCGCGATGCTGGCCGGCGGGCACCCGCCGACAGCGGAGACGATGACCCCGCTGCAGGCAGTGCTCGGCATGATTTCATTGCCGATCGTGATTTGGTACGTGGTCGTCAATGGCCACGTGTTGCGGCACAGTCTGGATCTGCCGTTTTATGGAGGCTTGATCCTCGCCGTCTTGTGGCTGGTATTGGAAATGCGACTGGGCGTGGCCATGGGTGGTGCGTCGGCTGCGTAATGCGGGCGATCCCGCGAACGCGACGAAGCAAATGAAAATACACATCCTGGGTATCTGCGGAACGTTCATGGGTGGGGTGGCGGCGCTGGCGCGCGAACTCGGCCACGAAGTCGCAGGCAGCGATGCCAACATGTACCCGCCGATGAGCGACCAGCTGGCTGCCTTGGGCATCGATCTGCGCGAAGGCTACCAACCCGCGCACTTGCAGCCGGCACCGGAGCAGGTCATCGTCGGCAATGCCATGACACGCGGCAATCCCGCCGTCGAGTACATGCTGGATGCACGTCTTGCCTATGTTTCCGGGCCGCAGTGGATCGGCGAACAGGTACTGGCATCGCGTCGTGTTTGCGCGGTGGCCGGCACTCACGGCAAGACCTCGACGACAGCGATGCTTGCCTGGATTTTCGAGGCCTGCGGGCGCGATTCCGGGTTTTTGATTGGCGGCGTGCCGCAGAACTTCGATGTCTCGGCGCGACTGGGCAGCGGCGCCGATTTCGTCATCGAAGCCGACGAATACGACACCGCGTTCTTCGACAAGCGATCAAAATTCGTGCACTACCGGCCGCAAGTGTGCGTACTGAACAATCTGGAATTCGATCACGCCGATATTTTCGACGACGTGGCTGCGATCCAGCGGCAGTTCCATCACCTGGTGCGCATCGTGCCCGGCAACGGCCGCTTGATCGTCAATGCCGAGGACGCACGCCTGAGCGAAGTGCTGGCGATGGGCGCATGGACTCCGGTAACCACGTTCGGCATTGACGCGGGCGACTGGCGCGCGCGCCTGGTTGCGCCGGACGCTTCGCGATTCGCCGTGAGCCGCGATGGCCGCGAGTTCGGTGAGGTCGAGTGGGAACTGGTCGGGCGACACAACGCGATGAACGCGCTGGCAGCGATTGCGGCCGCACATGCCGCCGGCATTGAGGCCGGGCGCGCGATTGCGGCGCTGGCACGGTTCCGCAACGCCAGGCGTCGTCTGGAGTTGCTGGGAGAGCGTAACGGCATTCGTGTATACGACGATTTCGCGCATCATCCGACGGCCATCGCGACGACGCTGGCCGGATTGCGCGCCCGTGTCGGTGAAGCGCGGATCGTGGTGGCGCTGGAACCGCGTTCGAATTCGATGCGTGGCGGAGTACATGCCGAAGCCCTGGCGCCGGCCCTGGCCGATGCCGATGTCGTGGTGTTCCTGCGCCGGCCCAACCTGCCGTGGGACGCGCAACGCGTGATCGATGGGTTGCAAGGGCATGGTCGCAGCGTTGCCGACGTCGATGCGCTTGTCGCGGCCCTGGGCGAGACCGTGCAGGCCGGCGATCACGTCGTTTTCATGTCCAATGGCGGTTTCGACAACGCGCCGCGGCGCTTCCTGCAAGCGTTGGATACGGACTGAACGACGCCTCTCAACGGCATCCGGCTTCCGCTTGGCCCCGGGTTGGGCCTACACTGGTTCCGATGCTTGCCGACATCCCGCTGTTTCCGCTGAATTCGGTGCTGTTCCCTGGGGGTGCGCTTGGCCTGCGCATTTTCGAGCAGCGCTATCTGGACATGGTGCGCGATTGCGCGCGCGACGGTTCCGGTTTCGGCGTGTGCCTGATCCTGCATGGCGACGAGGCCGGCGCACCGGCGGTCCCGGCCGCGATCGGAACGCTGGCGCGCATCGTCGATTTCTATACCCTGCCGGATGGCCTGCTCGGCATCAGCCTGGAAGGCGGCGATCGCTTCCATGTGGAAGACACGCGTGTGCGCGACAATGGGCTTGCGCACGGCCATGTCCAGTTTTGGCCGGCGGAATCGCCGGTGCCGTTGCCAGCCGAATATGAACTGCTGGCGACGATACTCGAACGCCTGCTTGAGCAGGTCGGCGGTCCGTTTGCGAAAGCGGATCGATCCCTGTACGAGGATGCCGGCTGGGTCGGCTTCCGTTTGGCTGAGGCCTTGCCGCTGGAAAACACCGAGCGCCAGCATCTGCTGCAAATGATCCAGCCGCTGGAACGTCTGGCGCAGCTGATGAACTACCTGCCGCGATTCCAGAAGGCATAACTGGCCGCAACATCGGGAACCGGATGCATGACTGCATTGAACGCAAAGACGCTCTTCATCACCGGTGCCTCGCGCGGTATCGGATTGGCAATTGCGCTTCGTGCCGCGCGTGATGGCGCCAATATCGCGATTGCGGCGAAGTCCGCGGTACCGAATCCAAAGCTGCCCGGCACCATCCACAGTGCCGCCGAAGCAGTGGTATCCGCCGGCGGCAAGGCGCTGCCGATCAAATGCGATATCCGCGACGAGGACAACGTACGCGATGCGGTTGCGGCGACCGTGGACGAATTCGGCGGTATCGATATCCTGGTCAACAATGCCAGCGCAATCTGGCTGCGCGGCACACTGGATACGCCGATGAAGCGATTCGACCTGATGCAACAGGTCAATGCGCGCGGTAGTTTTCTCTGCGCGCAGGCATGTCTGCCCCACCTGTTCAAAGCGTCCAACCCGCATATCCTGACACTGGCCCCACCGCCGAATCTGGAACCGAAATGGTGGGCGCCGCATACCGGTTATACCCTGGCCAAGATGGGCATGAGTTTTGTTACGCTGGGTTTGGCTGCGGAGTTCGGGCCGCGCGGAGTCGCGGTCAACGCGCTGTGGCCGCGCACGGTTATTGCAACCGACGCGTTGAACCTGATTCCCGGGATCGACCCGGCGCGCTGCCGCAGGCCCGCAATCGTCGCCGATGCCGCGCATGCGATCCTGGCGCGCCCGGCGCGGGAACTGAACGGCCGCTTCCTGATCGATGAAGAGGTACTGCGTGACGGTGGCGCCACGGATTTTTCCGGCTATGCAATGGATCCGTCGAAGCCACTGTTGCCGGATTTGTTTTTGGATTGAGTGAGGATTGAACCATGCGTTATCTGCATACCATGATCCGCGTGCGCGACCTGGACGCGGCACTGAAATTCTTCTGCGAAGGCCTGGGTCTGAAGGAAAAGAGTCGCCGCGACAACGAAAAGGGCCGCTACACGCTGGTCTTCCTCGCCGCCGACGAAACGCCCGATGCGGAAATCGAACTGACCTGGAACTGGGATCCGGAAGACTACGGGTCGGCGCGCAACTTCGGACATCTGGCGTTTCGCGTTGATGACATCTATGCCACCTGCGCGCACTTGCAATCGATGGGCGTGACCATCAACCGGCCGCCGCGCGACGGACACATGGCGTTCGTGCGATCGCCGGACCGGATCTCGATCGAGCTGCTGCAGAAGGGTGATTCGCTCGCACCCGCCGAGCCCTGGGCGTCGATGCCCAACACCGGCGAGTGGTAAGCCAAACGTTGTTCGCCGGAGGAGGCAAAGCGGTAACGCCTTTTCCGCGGCCAGGCGACCTTATTAAAAGCAAGGCTTTCACTCGCCTTCGGCGAGCGAGTGAAGGCTCTTGGAGAACTGGATTCCTGCCTGCGCAGGAATGACGAGCAAAGCTCTTGGAGAACTGGATTCCTGCCTGCGCAGGAATGACGAGCAAAGCTCTTGGAGAACTGGATTCCTGCCTGCGCAGGAATGACGAGCAAGGCTCTTGGAGAACTGGATTCCTGCCTGCGCTGGTAATGACGAGCAAAGAGGTTGGGCTACTTGCTGGCGAACAGCACGGCCAAAGCCAACTCGGGAACCAACTCAATCGGCGCTTGCTGCCAATTCCAACCTCATGACCGAAAAATCGTCCTCGAGTGAATCATTGCCGTTGGTCTCGCGTGCGAACAAGAGCAGTCGCTCGAGTTCCGAGAGGTCGGGATCGATCGGCCGCGACAGCAGTTCCTGAAACGTTTCGGCTTCGAGCATGCTGCCGTCGGGGCGGGTGATTTCGAAGGCGCCGTCGCTGAACACGAAAAGCCGCGCCGGGGCATCGATCACGCATTGCTCGCTCTTGTAACGCGCATTTGGCGCCATGCCCATGATCGGTCCACGTGACTTCAGTTGCTCGACTGCACCCGGCCGATCATTGGTACCTTTTATCAGCAAGGGTGCCGGATGTCCGGCCGAGGCGAAGCGCAGCGTGCCGGATGCCGGCTGCAGGACGCCGTACCAGAGCGTGAAATACAGGTCGTTGTGGCGATCCATCTGGTACACCGGGTTCAATGCGTTGAGTACGGCCGACGGATCGCGGAAATCCGTGTCCGGCAGGGCTTGTGAGCGCAAGGTCTGGTTGGCGGCCACGGACAGCAACGCCGAGCCGATGCCGTGGCCACAGACATCGAGCAGGTAAAGTGCGAAATGCTCGTCGTCGATCCAGTGATAACCGAATGAGTCGCCGCCGAGTTCGGCGGTGGGCAGGTAGATCCAGTCCAGCGTAAACGGTGTGGTAATCGGTTGCGGCAAGACGGCACGGACATAGCGTTCGGCTTCGCGCAGTTCCTCGCCCAGACGGTTGTGCACGACCAGCAGCGCTTCGCGCGAGTCGGCCAGTTCACGGTGCGCACGGGTCAGCTCTTCATTGGCTGCTTCGAGCTGCGCAATCAGGCGTGCCTCGCGCTCGCTGAGCAGGGTCATGTCGTAGGCTTTTTGCTGCACCGCCTGGGTTTCGTCGTGCTCGGCGGTGGTGTCGAGCAGGATCACCCAGACCACCTCGCCGTCGCCGAAGAAATGCACATCGGCAACGCGTCCGCTGGGCATGTGCAACGAGCGAATCAGGAACGGCGTTTCCGGCAGCGGCAGCATGCCTTCCAGGAACGACAACTTTTCTGCAGCAGGGGTCTGCAATTGCAGATCCTCCAGCCCGTAATGAGCCAGATCGCCGCCGGCGCGGATCAGGTTCTGGTTTTCGTCGATGCTCAGGTGCGCCAGAAAGCGCTGGGAACTGACCAGGCGCAGCAGCGACTCGACGATCTGGTCGGGCAGGTTCTGCATGCTCAGGCGGTAATCCGCCGCCCGAGTTCCAGGAAGGCTTCTTCCACGCCTTCGCCGGTCTTGGCGCTGGTGCGCAGGATGTTCCAGCCCGCGTCGCGTCGGGCCTGCAGACTGTCTTCGGAGACCTCGCGTTCTTCTTCCAGGTCGATCTTGTTCAGCAGGCATAAAAATGGAATGTCGCCGATTTCAGTCGCCACCCGTTGCTGGATGTTGCCGGCGACTTCCAGCGTTTGCGCACGCGTCATGTCCACCACCAGCAGGTAGCCGGCGGCACCGCGCAAGTAGCTGGTGCGCACGGCCGAGACTTCATCCTCGCCGGCGATGTCCCACATGATCAGGCTGATCTTGTCGCCGCCATCAATGCTCAGTTCCTTTTTGTCGATCTTGACACCGACTGTGGTCAGATAGGTGTCGGAGAAGATGCTGTCAACAAAGCGTCGCGTCAGGCTGGTCTTGCCCACGCCGAAGGCCCCAAGCAGACAGATTTTTTTTTGCAGCACGATAAGTTTATTCCTTGGTGTTGACGGTGAAGGTGACGCAACGGTTCAACGACAGGTCATTCGGTGCGTCGCCGGAAGCCAACGGCTCCAAAGTGCCGGTACCGCGTACCGACAGCATGTTCGAGGCGATACCGCGCGATTGCAGCAGCGAGCGCACGACCTCGGCGCGGGCGATACTCAAGCCCAGGTTGGTGGTTTCCTTGCCGGTCGAGTCGGTGTGTCCGACGATGGACAGCGTCACCGAGAATCCCAGATTCTTGGCCACGCTGGCCAGATGGCGAATATTTGCGGCTGCCTCGTCCAGCGCCTCGTCCTGTCCGGCGGCGGGATTCGGCGCGCCGGAATCGAAGTAGATCTTCACGGTCTGTACGGCCTTGCGCAGGCGCACGTAGTCCGGGTCGACGATATCGGTCAGTCCGCTCAGGTCGACCTGTGGCGCACCGGCCGGCAGCGATTGCACCAGATTTTTCGCCCGATCGATCCAGTCGCGCGGCGCCCCGCCGCTGATGCGGATATGTCCGTTTTCCAGCGACAGTTTCACCGATGGCAGGGGTGGCAGCGTCCTCTTCAAGCGGCGCAGCACAATGGTCGGATTCAGCGCTGCGTATGGTTCCCAGCGCTCGCGAATATCCGAAGCGTACACGCGCGCGCTGCCGAGCAACGACCTCGGTTCCACGGCCAGCGGGTCTCGCAAGCCGGCAATATGCCAGGCGTCGCCCTCGCGCTCGGCGCTGATGATGACGATGCCGGGTTGTTCGCGCAGCCGATCGACATAGGATTCGACGCGCCGGCCTTCGGCGATGTGGGTAGACAGCCAGTAGCCGCCAATCAGCAGCAACAGCAGCGGCAGAAGCCACAACAAGACGGAGAGTCGTCGCTCCGGCGGTTTGACCTGCTCGGCCATGCACGGTTCAAGGCGTGAGGCCAGATCGCCCAGTTGCGCGTTGTCGCCGTTGTAGTCTTCCAGTGCGCCGCGCAGGTCGTCGTGAATCCGGTGCAGCGTGTCGCGCATCCGGTCGCGCAGGTTTTCCGGTGGCGTGCCTCGGATCACCGCGGCCAGGTAGGCCTGCGGACCCGTTTCGCACCACAACAACTGGTCGCCCAGACGCAAACTGTCCACGGCATCACCGGAATCGCCGTCGTTGAACGAATCGCTGACGAAATCCTGGATCGCGGTGAGCATGCCCGAGACCAGTTGCGGGTCGCGCGCGGCGGCATCCAGGGCGGTCACGTGTTCCAGCAGCAAACCGCTCTTGCGATGAATCAGGAACAGGTGCTCGACGCGATAGACCAGGGTGTGCTTGAGCACGACATCGGCGAACGACGAGCCGCTGTGCCAGGCCTCCAGGCGCCAGCGGATGCCGCGCCAGGAAAACGCATATCGCAGCGCCTGGTTCAGGCCCTGCAAAGTGCCGCTCATGGTCTCGGCGATGGCCTTGCGAATGGCCGGACCCATGACCGGATAGATGATGCTGACCAGTGTGCCCGGGTCCTTGCGAATCGAGGCCTGCGTGGCGCGTTCCATGGTCGGAGCCAGGACCTGGCCCAGGCGTTCGTCGCGGGCGCCGGACAGTTCGAATGCGTGCGGCAGCACCTTGCTGACCGTTTGTGCGAGCCGCTCGGGATCGCGGATCGTGCTTTCCAGATCAGCCAGCGAGGCCAGTTCGCGATGCAACAGAACCGTGCGCATCGCGTCCAGTTGCGGATCGGTGCCCAGGCGGCTGGGCATCGTTGCCGCGACGTCGGGACTGATCGAGCGCGCGACCTCGAGCAGCAGGTCAGCCAGCCGCTCGTTGCGATCAGGATCGGTCGGCTTGTCCGAAGCTGGCGGCGAGGGTGCGTTCATCGGCACACATGCGTCATGAGGATAGCTTCAGGCAGGCAATGACCGGCACGGGCTGTTTGCAATTCCGCTTCAGCGTGAGCCGCCGCCTTTGCCCAGCCCTTTCGGCGTGACGTCCTGATTCAGGCACTTGGCGATTTCGACGAACAGTCCGGCCAGCAGGTTGCGGTCCGTCTTGACGTTGCTCAATTCGGCGAACATGCGCTCGACGGTCTTCTGCATTTCCTCGTTGCGCTGGCGGATTTCATCACGCAATTCCTGCATGGCGCGGTCGAGTCGTTCGCCGAAATCGCGCTCCAGTCGCGCCACGTGATCCGCTGTCTGGCCAACCCGCTTCTCGACGGTGGCCACGTATTCGCGCAGACCGCGATCCAGCGACTTGTCCGAGTCGGTGCGTTGTTCCTTCTCGTCGCGAAATTGGGAAGTCAATGAGTCGAGCTGTTTCTTCATTGACGCTTCGAGTCGATTCAGGCTTTTCGTCGACTCGGACCCGCTGGCGACGAGCTTCTGTTCGAAGCGCTCTTCCATGGTCTCGAAACGGCGATCGTAGTCCTGCATCTGATTGCCGAACAGCAATTCGCGGATCTTGTCGACACCGGGGGCATCGGCAGAGGGCGTGGCGCCCAAAGCCTCGGCCGCCGCTTTGGCGTCGTTGGGCGAAAACTTCCGGGTAGAGTTGGTGGCCATGCTGGTTGTCTCCGATTTGGTGCGTTTGGACGAAGCGGTAGTCCGGGTACGGGTCGCTCGGGTCTTGCGTTTGCTGGTAGTCATGCATTCACCTGCTGTTGTTGTCTAAACACCAGGGTCAGACGATTTCGTTCGTCGAGGCGGCTGTAGTGCATTTCACTTGAAAGTCGCCGCATGATTGAGATGCCCCAGCCCCCGATGCGTTCATTTTGCAGCGTTACCGGCGTCGGTATCGTGGCGCGTGTTGGATCGAAAGCCATGCCGTCGTCTTCGATTCGCAGGCGAATGGCGTCGCCTTCACGATCCATTTGCAGGAAGACTTCGTGTGCCTGCGAATCCTCATGCGCATACGAAATCACGTTGGTCACGGCCTCGGCCGCGCAAAGGTCGATCTGACCCGACATCAAGTCCGGAAGCGCGTTCTGTTTGGCCCATGCGCTGATCCATTCGCCTACGCGCGTCAATTCATCGAGATCGTTTGGGATCACCAGCGATGCCGAATTGGCCATGACTGCCGGATCGTCAGCTGTTTAGCGCCAGCAGTTCACGGCCGGCTTCGGCGACATCGGTATAGATCGGGATGATCGAATCGATTCCGGCGGCCTGCAGCGTTTCGGCGACAAGCGGCTGCGGATTGGCCAATGCCATGGCGCCACCGCGGTTGGCCACGGCACGGGCGCTGGATACCAGTGTACGGATGCCGATGGAGGCAAGAAACGATACCTCGGAAAGATCGACCGCGATCATCGGCTTGTCGGCATCGGTAAGGGTGGAAAACGAAGCATTGATTTCCTGCGTGCCTGCGTTGTCCATACGGCCCGTCAGGAATACGGCCTTGACGCCATCAGCCAGCTCTTCGGTTCGCATCTGCATGATCAAGTGTTCCTGATTGATGTGGAATGACATGCGCGGGCGCGAGATCGTTACCGCGAAGAATACAGCATTGAGCCAAGCTTCAGGAGAAAGTATAGCCGGTTCGGCAACCAGCTTGAGCCGTCATGCAGGCGACGCAGCGGCGGCATGTCGTCAACGGCAACAAATCCCCAGTTGAATTTCCCAACAAAGTAAAATTGTATGGTTGCATCTATGCGAACATCAAGCCAGGAAGTGGCCTTTATATGAAGTTTCCTGTACCTACCCGGGAATTCGCGACCAGCGCGGAGCTGGACGACACCGTCGAGACGTTCCTGCAACGCCTCGGTGGACCGTGCTGGATTCGTGTTCGGGGACGTGATCGCTCCCGTGTGCGTGCGCTGATCACGCTACTGCACGGCAATGAACCGTCCGGAACGCGCGCACTGCATCGATTTCTGCGCAGCGCAGGGCAGCCCGCAACCGACATTCTGGCGCTGGTGGCCAACGTGCCTGCGGCACTGGCGGGGCCCGGATTTTCGCAGCGCATGTTGCCTGGTCGACGTGACCTGAATCGTTGTTTTGCCGGCCCGCCGGATGATGACGAAGGGCGTCTGGCCCGCGAAATTCTGGATACGTTGCGCGCGGCACGGCCCGAGGCGCTGATTGATCTGCACAACACTTCCGGCGCCGGGCCCGCCTATGGCGTCGGCGTGCGCGCCGATCCCTCATTCCTTGCCCTGGCTTCGTTGTTTGCCAGCCACTATGTATTGACCGATATTCGCCTTGGGGCATTGATGGAAGCGACCGCCGATGAATTCCCGACGGTTACTGTCGAATGCGGTGGCGCGCAGGAGGCGAAATCCGATGCGGTGGCGTTCGCCGGGATCGAGAAATATTTCTGCATGGAGAACGTGGTCGGTGACGGGAGCGACAGGCCGGATGTGACGGTGATCGAACGGCCGCTGCGAATCCGCCTGGCCGATGGTGCGACGGTGGCCTATGCCGGCACGCCTGTCGAAGGGCGCTCGCTGACTTTGCGCACCGATATCGACCGCTTCAATTCCAATTTGCTGAAGGCGGGCGAACCGATCGGCTGGGCCAGGCGGCGCGTGCCGCTTGATGTAAGTGGACGCGGCGGCAGCCACACCGGTGAGGACTTGTTCGAGCTACGCGGCGGACGCTTGCGCGCGCGTATGCCGTTGCGTTTGTTCATGGCCACGACCGATGTGCGTATCGCGGTTGCCGATTGCCTTTTCTACGCCGTCCCGTTGTAACCTGTCGTCCTGATGGGGGAAACCCGTATGTCGAACAAGGCCAAATTCGACGCCAGCGATGCGACGCAGCGTGCCGCATTTCTCGATCATCTGGTCGCCGATGTCGAAGCCCTGGAAGTTCTGCATGCCGAGCACCGGTTCGAGACCGGCATCACGCGCATCGGCGTCGAGCAGGAGATGTGCCTGATCGATAGCGCCGGCCGGCCGGCAATGTCCGCGTTGCAGTTGCTCAAACGACTCGATGACGATCATTTCACGACCGAATTGGCCTGCTTCAATCTCGAAGCGAACCTGGATCCGTGCGTATTCACCGGCGGCTGTCTGAGTCACGTCGATGACACCTTGCAGGCCATGTTGCGTGATGCCAATGATGTCGCCGGCGAATTCGGCGCACGCATCCTGTTGACCGGCATACTGCCGACGGTAAGGGACTCGGACATCATCGCCGAGAACATGACGCCGGTGCCGCGTTACATGGCATTGAATGATGCCTTGCGCAATGCGCGCGGAAGCGACTTCAGCGTATACATTCGCGGCGTAGACGAACTGATCGCCAGCCATGCAACTATCCTGTATGAAGGCTGCAATACCAGTTTTCAGGTCCATTACCAGATTGATCCGGAACGCTTCGCGCACTACTACAACTGGGCCCAGTTGATTGCGGCGCCGGTACTCGCCTGCGCCACGAATTCGCCGTTATTCCTGGGCAAGCGACTGTGGCGTGAAACCCGCATCGCACTGTTTCATCAATCGACGGACGACCGCTCCTTGCCCAGTACGTTCCGGCGGCAGCGTCCGCGCGTCGGCTTTGGTTGGCACTGGGAAACGCAGACGGTCGCTGAATATTTCAAGGACATGGTGTGCCGCTATCGTCCGTTGCTCACGCCCCGGATCGAAAGCGATTCGCTGGAGGACGTCGGGCAGCAACGGGTGCCTGCGCTGAAAGCCCTGAATTCCCTGAATGGCACGGTCTACGCGTGGAACCGGCCCTGCTACGGCATTACCGGGGGCAAGCCGCATATCCGCCTCGAAAATCGTTATTTGCCGGCCGGTCCGAGCATTGTGGATGAAGTCGCCAATGCGGCGCTGTGGCTGGGCTTGATGAATGCGATGCCGGAGGATGTCGGCGAATTGCCGCAGCAGCTGGATTTCGACATCGTTCACGACAATTTTCTGCGTGCGGCCCGGCAGGGTCTGAGTGCGAGTTTCGAATGGCCACGGCAACGCTCGGTAACGGCCGAAGGCTTGTTGCGCGATACGTTGTTGCCGATGGCGCGTGACGGTCTGCGCCGGGCGGATGTGACGCAGACCGATATCGACCGCTATCTGGGTGTGATCGAGCAACGCGTCGCGAGCGGTCGTACCGGTTCGCAGTGGATGCTCGATTCCTTGCAGCGCCTGCAGGACAAGGGCGCCGTCGGTGCAGCCCTGGTGGCGATCACGCAAGGCATCTACAGCCGTCAGCAAGCGGGAAATCCGGTACACACCTGGCAACCTGTGGAATTGGGCGAAGCCGGAGGATGGCAACAGCGCTGGTCGCGCGTGGACCAGTTGATGTCGACGGACCTGATTACGGTACGGCCCGAAGATCCGTTCACGCTGGTTCGGCACGTTCTGCGCTGGAGCGCGATACGCCACCTGCCCGTCGAGAACGACAACGGCGAACTTCTGGGCATGATTTCGACCGAGTCCTTGATCGAACGCATCCACAACCACTCCGTTTCGAGCCAAATGTGTGCGAAGGACGTCATGGATACGGCGACACCCGCTACGGTCACGCCGGATACGACGATACGTGACGCCCTGCAGCAAATGGCGGCGGGCAAGCTCAGCTGCCTCGCGGTGCTG
Organism: uncultured Pseudomonadota bacterium; assembly: GCA_963779795.1. GTDB lineage: Bacteria > Pseudomonadota > Gammaproteobacteria > Xanthomonadales > Rhodanobacteraceae > Rudaea. The sequence continues at coordinate 564,068 of CAVZZK010000001.1, forward strand.
GCCAACGGCAAACTGGTCGGTATCGTGACCGAACGCGATTGCCTGCGTATTGTCAGCAGTCTGACGTCCGAGGACTGAGTGTCGAGGTTGCCTGTAGTGGAAGCCGGTACTGAGTAACCGCTTATTCCAGGGCTTGGGCCAGATCGGCGACAAGATCCTCGGCGTGCTCGACGCCGACCGATAGGCGCAGCAGGTTTTCCGGCGACACCGGGTGTTCGCCTTCGACCGACGCACGGTGTTCGATCAAGGATTCGCAGCCGCCCAGCGACGTGGCATTGGTAAACAGCTTCACGCGGCCGGCCGCGGCCAGCGTCGCATCGCGGCCGCCACGAACCTGCATGCTGAGCATGCCGCCGAAATCGCGCATCTGACGTGTGGCGACGGCGTGGTTGCGGTGCTCGGGCAGGCCGGGCCAGTGCACCGCTTCAACGCGCGCGTGCCCGGCCAGGAATTCGGCCACCACGCGCGCATTCCGGCAATGCCAGGCCATGCGCGCCGGCAGCGAATGCAGTCCGCGCAGCGTCAGCCAGGCGTTGAATGGCGCCATCACGGCGCCACGCAGCACACGCAGGTTCTGTACCGATTCGCGTAATTCGTCGTCACGCGCGAACACCAATGCCCCACCCATGACGTCGCTGTGGCCGCCGAAGTATTTGGTCGTGGAGTGCATGACCACATCCGCACCCAGGGCCAGCGGTTGCTGCAGGCAAGGCGTGGCGAAGGTGTTGTCGGCGACGACCAGTGCGCCGGCGCGATGCGCGGCTTCGGTAATCGCGGCGATATCGGCGATCTGCAGTAGCGGATTCGACGGCGTTTCCAGCCACACACAGCGAGTGTCGGGCGCCAGCGCCGCAGTCACGGCGTCGATATCGGTCATGTCCACGGCATCAGTACGGATGCCCAGTCGCGGCAGCACCTCACAAGCCAGCGCACGCACGCCGTGATAGACGTCTTCGGGGATCAGCAATCGGCTGTTCGGCGGCAGCGCGCTGAGCAAGGCATCGGCCGCGGCCATGCCCGAGGCGAAAGCCAGTGCGCAAGCGCCGCCTTCGAGCGCGGCCAGCGCCTGCTGCAGGCGAACCTGGGTCGGGTTTTCGCCGCGCACGTATTCGAAGCCGGCCAAGCGTTCGCCGGCCGGGCCATGCGCGAACGTGGTGCTCAGGTACAGCGGCGGCGCGATGGCACCGGTTGCCGGGTCAGGTTCGCTGCCGGCGTGGACAGCCAGTGTTTCAAGATGCCTGGTCATGGCTCACCTCGGCAAAAGCCGCGCGTGCAGCATCCAGCGTATCGGCGATGTCCCGTTCGCCGTGTGCGGCGGACAGGAAACCGGCCTCGAATGCCGACGGCGCCAGATAGACGCCGCGCTTGAGCATGGCGTGGAAGAAACGCTTGAACGCGCCGACGTCGCAGGCGGTTGCCTGCGCGTAGGTTCCCACCGTTTCGGCATTGAAGAACAAGCCGAACATGGCACCGACGCGGTTGGTGCTGAATGGCACACCGGCTTCGATCGCCACTGCGCGCAGGCCATCGGTCAGCAGTTGCGTCTTGCGTTCCAGATCGGCATGAAAACCAGGCGCCTGGATCAACCTGAGCATGGCCAGGCCGGCCGCCATCGCGATCGGATTGCCGGACAGCGTACCGGCCTGGTAGATCGGCCCGGCCGGTGCGACCTGCTGCATGATGTCGCGCCGGCCGCCATAGGCGCCGACCGGCATGCCGCCGCCGATGATCTTGCCCAGCGTGGTCAGGTCCGGGGTCACGCCGTACAACTGTTGCGCGCCGCCCAACGCGACGCGGAAGCCGGTCATGACTTCATCGAAGATCAGCAGGGCGCCGTATTGGTCGCACAGTTCGCGCAGGCACTGCAGGAAACCGTCGCGCGGCGGAATGCAGTTCATGTTGCCGGCGACCGGTTCGACGATGATGCAGGCGATGCTGTCGCCTTCCCGCGCGAACAAGTCGCGTGCAGCGGCGGCATCGTTGTAGGGCAGGGTCAGGGTCAGGTCGGCCAGCGCCTTGGGCACACCCGGCGATGTCGGTACGCCGAAGGTCAGCGCGCCGGAACCGGCCTTGACCAGGAACGCGTCGCCGTGTCCGTGATAACAGCCTTCGAACTTGACGATGCGGTCGCGGCCGGTGAAACCGCGCGTTACGCGAATCGCCGCCATGGTCGCTTCGGTGCCGGAGTTGACCATGCGCAGCACCTGCATCGACGGCACCAGCCTGGACACTTCTTCGGCCATGCGGACCTCGGCCGGACACGGTGTACCGAAACTCAAGCCCGCGCGCGCGGCGTGTTCGACCGCTTCACGCACATGCGGATGGTTGTGGCCGACGATCATCGGGCCCCAGGAACCGACGTAATCGATGTAACGCGTGCCTTCGACGTCCCACAGGTAGGCGCCATCGGCGCGTTCGGTGAAAAACGGTTCGCCGCCGACAGAGCCGAATGCGCGCACCGGTGAATTCACGCCGCCGGGCATGAATTTCGAGGCGCGCTCAAACAAATCGTGATTGCTGGACATGGATTGAATCAGCCCCGTGGTGTGAAAAGTTGTGTGAATCTTGCGGCCGCCGCGGCAGGGTCCGTCGCGCCGAACACGGCAGACACAACGGCGACGAAATCCGCGCCCGCCTCGATCAGCTTTTGTGCATTGTCGGCAGTGATGCCGCCGATTGCCACCAGTGGCGCTCCGAGCAGGCTCGCCGCACGCAGCAATTCCGGCGTCGCATGGCGCGCATGCGGCTTGGTCGGTGACGGAAAAAAGGCACCGAAGGCGAGATAGTTGGCGCCGGCACGGACCAGTTCGCTGGCGCGATCAAGCGAGTCGTAGCACGACGCGCCAATGATGGCATCGGCGCCCAGACGCCGGCGCGCGGTCGCGATATCGACATCGCCTTCGCCCAGATGCACGCCGGCGGCATTGATATCGGCGGCAAGGGCCACATCATCGTTGATGATGAACGGCACGGCGTGTCGTTGGCACAGCTTGGCCAGGGCCGTCGCTTCGGCGAGACGGCGCGCGTGATCGGTTGTCTTGTCGCGGTATTGCAGCATCGCGGCCCCACCGCGCAGCGCCGCTTCGCAGGCTTCGGCCAGATCCGCTCGCGGGCCGTCGGTGATTGCGTAAAGGCCGCGGTCGGGCAGCCTGCTGCGGGTGGGCGTTGTGTGCATGCCCACTAGTGTACCGTTAGAATATTCGTTTACTTTTCCGCGACGTTTGAATGAACACTGCCGCCGAAGTCGAAACCCCGTACCGCACATTCATGTGCGTGGTTTGCGGATTCCTCTACAACGAAGCCGAGGGCTGGCCGGATGACGGCATCGAGCCCGGCACACGCTGGGAAGACGTTCCGGAAACCTGGACCTGCCCGGATTGCGGCGTGACCAAGTCCGATTTCGAGATGATCGAAATCGACGGCTGACCTGTCTTTTTCAGGGCATCCTCAGTTCAGGCGCGGCAGATCGACGCCCAACTCGGCAATCTGCAGTGCGACGGTATCGGCATCGTCGGCTTGCGGCATCAAACCCAGGTAACGCTTCAAGTCCTCGCGGGCCGCCCACAGGTGACCGACTTGCAGGTAACAACTGCCTCGGTCGCGATACTCCTCGGGCTGATGCGGGTCCAGCGCCAGCAGGCGGTCGCAGCAGCGCAGGGCCTTTTCCCATTGTTCGCGTTCGGCGTACACGCCTTTCAGGTTGCGCAGCATGCGCGTGAGAATCGCGCGGTGGCTGGCCGGCTCGAGCATGCGTGCCAGGTGATTGTCGTCGATATCCTGCGTATCCAGATGTGTGCGTGCGCGCTGGCGCAGTTCGGCTGCGTCCAGCGAGCGTCCCTTCTGGAACGGATCGAGCACGATGACGCCTTCGTCCAGTGGCAGGCGCACCAGGAAATGGCCGGGGAATGACACTCCCTGCAGCGGCACACCCAGGCGCTGCGCCAGCTCGATTTGCACGACGGCCAGGGAAATCGGGTTGCCGAGACGCCGGTCCAGCACGTCGTTCAGGTAGCTGTTGCGCGGGTCGTAGTAATCCAGATCGTTGCCGCTGAAGCCGAGTTCGTCGAATACGAACTGGTTCAGGCAGCGAACCTGATCAGTGGCCGAATCGGTGCCGACCAGCAATTTTCGCAGGGTGCGAGAGTATTCGTTCAGGCGCGTCTCGTACGCAATCCGGTCCAGGGCCGGATATTCGTCCTTGGCAATCAGTAACGCGGTGGAAAACAGGGGAATGTCTTCATCGTTGACACCACGCAAAGCAAGCCAGGGGTTCTGCATGGTTTCTCTCCCGCGGTCCCATCATCGCCGCACGTCTCCAGATATTACGCCCAGATCGGTTTTTCGCAAGGGCATGACTGTCGCCAAATTGACATGTCGCGGCCACCTTGTCGGCCCGCGCATGCGGTGTGATTTGTCACATCCCGGCCAACGTGGGTGTGATCATGAAACAATTCGTACCGATTACCGATGAGCAGTTGTATCGTCGCAGCGGGCCGCCGTTGAAACTGGTGCCTTACCGATGCGGCTTGCCGTGCGCGCATGATGCTGCCGCACCGATACCGGCGCGTCACGAATGTGCCGATGATGGCGAACGCCGTTTCAGCGATGGACGGTCAGCTTGTCGCCAGGCTTGACGCCAATTTTCTCGGCCACGCCGCCGTTGAGTTCCAGCACGTATTGCGCCGGCTTTTCCGACGCATAAACCGGGCACGGGTTCTGGCGACACGGCGGTACGCGCTGTTGCACGTTGATCAGCCGATAGTCCTCGTCGAAAAACAGCATGTCCAGCGGAATCAGCGTGTTTTTCATCCAGAACGTCAGCATTCCCGGCTGATCGAAAACGAACAGCATGCCGTGATCGGCCGGCATGCTGGTGCGATTCATCAGTCCGTGGTCGCGCGAGGCGTCGTCGGCCGCGATTTCGATCTGAAAACGATGACCGTCCAGTTTCGCGCTGGCGTCGGCCGCGCGGGACACGTCGGCCATGCCGAGCAGGCTCAATCCGACGGCGGCTGCGAACAGGCGAACGCGATGATCAGGCATTAGTCGTTGTTCCGGTTTGGCGTTGCGCCTGGTTGAGGGAATCGATCAGGTTGCTCAGCGCCGAGAAATGCAGCGGATCCATATCGTAAAATTCGATACCCAGGTGCATGCCCTCGCTACGGATCACCAGAACCTCGGCAGAGAAGGGTGCGTAGCCCTCAAATTCGAGCGAAACCACGAGCCTTTCGCCCGCTTTGAGTTGCGCATTGCCGTCGCGTTCGAGCAATGCGCCATTCAGGGAAAGATCGAGAATGCGGCCCTGCAGTTTGCCGTTGGTGGCATTCAGCAGATAATGGCCGGCCGTGGAGAATCGCGGCTCCTGGCGGCGGTCTTCGAAGAATTCACCCATGGGTGTGCACTCTGGGCATCCGGACGACGGGCGGATGCTAGCATACGGGTGCGGCGATTTCCGGGTTCGACCAGGCGGTCGCTGAATCAGGTTGGTCGGGCCGCGTACGATGCGTGCAGGACACGGCACGAGCATCTGCCGGGCAAATTCACCGCTCATGTATTGCTTGCCCGGCCGGGTTCGGATATTCTAGCGGGTCTTTCGTTCCACCGCTGTGTTCGAACAGGATTCCTCATGAAAACGATCAGCGCCAAAGCTGAGACGGTCAAGCGCGACTGGTACGTGGTCGACGCCAGCAACAAGACGCTGGGTCGTCTCGCCAGTGAACTCGCGCGCCGCCTGCGTGGCAAGCACAAACCGATTTACACCCCGCACGTCGACACCGGCGATTATCTGGTCGTGATCAACGCGGAAAAGATCGCCGTAACCGGCAAGAAGCTCGATGACAAGGTCTATCACCATGTCACCGGCTATATCGGCAACCTGAAGTCGATCAAGCTGAAGGATTTGCTTGCCAAGCACCCCGAGCGCGTGATCGAGATCGCCGTCAAGGGCATGCTGCCGAAGAACACGCTTGGTCGCGCCATGTACCGCAAGCTCAAGGTCTATCGTGGTGCCGAACATCCCCATACCGCCCAGCAGCCGCAAAATTTAGAGATTTAAATGGCCACTCAGCAAACCCAAAATTATGGAACCGGTCGCCGCAAGTCCTCCGCCGCGCGCGTTTTTTTGCGCCCGGGCAGCGGTAACATCACTGTCAACGGCAAGGGGTTGGACGAGTTCTTCGGCCGCGAAACCGCACGCATGATCGTGCGCCAGCCGCTGGAACTGACGCAGATGACCGACAAGTTCGATATTCTGGTCACCGTCGAGGGCGGCGGCATTTCCGGGCAGGCCGGTGCGATCCGCCTCGGCGTCTCCCGCGCCCTGGTCGAGTACGACGAAGCGCTGAAGAGCCCGTTGCGCAAGGCCGGTTTCATGACCCGTGACGCCCGCGAAGTCGAGCGCAAGAAGGTCGGCCTGCACAAGGCCCGCCGCGCGACCCAGTTCTCCAAGCGCTGATTTTTCGCCGCGGTTCGCCGCGGCGTACTCATTCTCCGTGTCGCTGCAAAGTCAGAGTGCGATCCGGCCGGAATTGGGAGATCGTCTAATGGTAGGACTGCAGACTCTGACTCTGCCTATCTAGGTTCGAATCCTAGTCTCCCAGCCAAAAAAGAGTTTCAGCGGTTCCCAGCGAAACTCGAAAACAACAGAACCCCGCATAACAGCGGGGTTTTTTGTGCCTATTAGTTCCCAGGGCGACCCATTGCATCCTACGCACTTTGCGGGGTACAGTGCGGGGTACAGTGGAGTTCGAACGGAATTTTACCCCGCAAATCCTGTTCGAAGTTTGGAGGCGCGGCAAAAAGGCGCGTCGTTGCGGTGTTTCCGCCAAGGAGAGTACCCCGCATGGCTGGCAAGCTGACCGATACGGCGATTCGTAACGCGGCACCCAGGGCCAAGAAATACAAGCTCTCCGCCGGGCGCGGCCTGACGGTTTTGGTCATGCCTGACGGGGCCAAATACTGGCGGCTTCGGTACAGGTTCCATGGCAAGGAGAAGGAGATTTCACTGGGTCGGCCGTATCCTGAATTGTCGTTGAAGTCCGCTGCTCTGGAGGCAGACAGGCTGCGCATCTTGCTGGCGGAGGGGATTGATCCGGCAGAACAACGTCGGCGGGCAAAGCGTGAGCAGGAACAGCAGCATTCAAGTACGTTTGGTGGTGCTGCGGAGACTTGGTTTGAATTTCGCCGAAACGCGTGGGCCGCACGGACGGCGGCACAGGTACGTGAGTATCTCGACAAGGATTTGCTTCCTGCGCTTGGCAGGAGGCCGCTGGGTGCCATCTCCACCAAGGAATTGGCGACTTTCACGGGTGCGATCGAGAAGCGCGGTGCGCCGGATGTCGCCAAGAAGGCGCGGCAATGGCTGGCGTCGATATTTGCCTATGCACGGGCGAACGGGTGGACCGACGCGGACCCGGTTCGCGACCTGCGCGCAGTGGTACTGCCCACGGCAGCCTCGCAGAATTACGCACACCTGAAGATGGAAGAATTGCCAACACTCCTTCGCCAGCTCGAGCAAATCGATGCTTCGCCTCTGGTCAAGGGTGCACTGATGTTGACGCTCTGGACAGCAAATCGACCGGGCGTGACGCGTACGCTTCGTTGGGACGAACTGGACCTGGATGAGGCGTTGTGGACCATTGCCGGCGGGCGCGATGTCATGAAGCGCGGTTATTCGCATCTCACGCCGCTCCCACGCCAAGCCGTCATGATGCTCCGCGATATTCGCAAGCTCACCGGCACATTCGAATACGTGTTTGCCGGACGGAACGATCCAAGGAAACCGCTCAGCGACGGCGCTGTCAACGGCTTGCTAAAGCGCGTCGGATACAGGGGCCGGCAGACAGCGCACGGGTTTCGGCATTTGATCAGTACCGCCTTGAACGAGCGCGGCTACGAGCGTGACTGGGTCGAACGGCAGCTTGCTCACGGCGACCCGGACAGGATTCGCGGTACTTACAACAAGGCGATGTACCTGGATCAGCGGCGCAAGATGATGCAGGAATGGGCTGACTTGGTGGATACGTTGCGTAGCGGCGCCAGAATCATTCCATTCGAAAAACGCGTCTGAATCCGCAACCCCAAGCAACTCGACAGAGTTGCACTTGGTTGATGCCGAAACCCTTTCCGCGCGGCAAGCTGGCGTCGGTATCGGAATATGAGACACCGATGCGTAAAGTCATCGCGACGCTTACACGACGATTTCGACCGAGTTCGCGCCAGAAACAAACCAACTCGAACCTTGGGATCCGGCGATCCGCCCCTTTGATCGCCATTCGAATGCGTTCCACGCGAGGTAGAAATGACTATGATTGGTCAATATTTCCCTGTTCGCGCCCGTTATCCCCGGTTCAACGGACCGAGAGGACTGCGTTTCTTCATTGCGCGCGGTGTGTCCCGGCGAGTCTTAGCCAGGATCAGGCGACGTCATCGGGTCTCCAGGCGCATCACTTGCGAACGCCCTCAAACCGGTAGCAGCTGGCCCCGAAACAAGCGGGTCGATGAAAATAAGGTTATAGAGCGCGTGATGCGGGAAGGCCCTTGTAGCCTGCTTACTCGAGGGGAAGCCACCGCGCTCATTGCGATGCGTACCATGCACAATCGCGATGATCGCAGATCGGCCCGTAATCGGATCGGGGGGCAGCTGCGTCGCTCGATCGACGTAAGCAGCGACGTGGCGACTGGCGGCTTATCGCGCCGCTCCGACGGGAGGTTCACGGCCGACGAAATAACTCGGTGGGCAAAGCGCCGGTATCCCGGCGTCTTCGATGACCTACCAACGAAACCCCGAGAGGTTTTTGTTCACCTTACAGACACCGCTAATGCAGCGGATTCGATTCTTCAGGAGTTCATGCCCGGCGACCCTGAGCAGCGGCGGCGGCTAATAGAACAGCTCCGAGCGAAAATTCGGCAGTTGGAAGCTGCGTATGAGAGAAGGGAAGTAGAGAGGAAACGTATTCTCCACGAAAATCTACATCGAAATAAAAAGTGAACACAAACGTCCTTTACCTTTGGTAAACGGTTTCCGTGTACAGATAATTCCCTAGCCGTCCCCGCCAATCCCGGCGAAGCACAGGACGGCCACTGTGAACCCACCCGATACCAAACAGCTGGAATTTCAGCTCGGTGACGAGCCATCTAAATCTCCATCCCCGGCAAGGCCAAAACGCCGTCGTCGACCCAAGCCAGCAACTCCGGCAGGTTCGCCGACAAATGGATCCCGGGCGAATGCAGGATCTGTAGCAAATTTCCCGCGTAGCAAACCAAAGGGTCGGAAAGGGCTGGAACCTCAGGGCTTGAGCGACGACCGAATCCTTCGGCGCCGCGAAGTGCAGCGAATATGCGGCTTGAGCCGCAGCTCTCTGTACAGGCTCATTGCGGCCCACGAGTTCCCCCCAAACGTTGCATTGTCAACCAATGCCGTAGGTTGGTTGGCATCGGAAGTCCACGCTTGGGTGGCGGCCCGCGTCGCCGCCAGTCGCGAGACCGCGGCGGCCAAACAGGGGGGGCGGCGATGAGCTCGCGCCTGCCCAATCCGAGGCTGGCGAAGATCCACCGCACCTACAGGGTGGATCAGGTCGCCAACCTCTATCACAAGCACAGGAGCACCATCCGCAACTGGATCAAACTGGGACTGCCGACCTGCGGCGTGGGAAAGCCGTTTTTGATCCATGGCCACGACCTTCGCGTGTTCCTGGAAGCAAAACGCAGGAAGAACAAGCGGCCCTGCAAACCGGGGGAGTTCTACTGCGTACGTTGCCGTGCCCCGAAATTGCCAGCGGGCGCGACGGCGGAATATCAGCCCAGGTCCGCTACGTCCGGAACGCTGGTTGGCACCTGTCCCGATTGTCGTATCCGGGTTCATCGCTACGTGAGCCTGGCCAAACTCTATCAGGTTCGAGGCGGATTGGACGTCACGCTGCCGAGCCCACAATCACGAATAAGCGATACCGCACGCCCCTTCCTGAATTACCACTTAAAGCAGGAGAGCCACCCATGACCAAATACCGACCCAGGAATGAACGAATCAAGCACGAATATTTCATCTACCTAAAGGAAGCACGTCGGCGCAGCGAAGCAACGGTGGATGCGGTGGCAAAGGCGCTCAACAGGTTCGAGGTCTATACAAAATTTCGTGACTTCAGGATGTTCCGCGCTGAACAGGCCGTGGGCTTCAAGCACCATCTGGCTGAACAGGTTGGAAAGCGATCAGGGCAGAAGCTCAGCAAGTCCACGCTCAATTCGACGCTGACGCACCTGAAGGCGTTCTTCCTGTGGTTGGCGGACAAGCCGGGCTACAAGTCCCGTCTTCAATACGCGTACGCAGACTTCTTCAATCTTTCGGAAAAGGACGCGCGTATCGCACGGGCGACGCGGGGCCAACGCCACCCTACCTTGGAACAAATAAAGCATGTCTTGGGTGTAATGCCGATTTCCACCGATGTTCAGCGTCGCGATCGTGCCTTGATCGCATTCACCGCGGTGACGGCCGCGCGAGTCCTCGCCCTGGCGTCGTTGAAGCTCAAACACGTCAATCTGGAGGCAGGCTTCGTCGATCAGGACGCGCGTGAGGTGCAGACCAAGTTCAGCAAAACCGTTTTCACCCCGTTTATTCCGGTGGATGACGAGATACTGGCCATAGTGACAGACTACGGGGTCTGGCTGCGGGAGGAAAAGCTTTTCGGAAACGATGATCCCCTGTTTCCGAAAACGTGCCTCGAGCAGGACGAAAATCGGCAATGGGCAGCAACCGGGCTGTCGCGCGAGCATTGGAGTACCTCGGGCCCGATACGCAAGATTTTCAAGGAAGCCTTCCGGTCCGCTGACCTTCCGTACTTCCATCCTCACAGCTTCAGGCACATGCTGGGCCAGTTTGCCGAGCGGAATTGTAGAACCCCTGAAGAGTTCAAGGCAGTGAGCCAGGCACTCGGACACGAGAACGTGCTGACGACGTTCTGCAGCTACGGCACCGTAAGCAAGGAGCGGCAGTTGGAAATCATGCGCGATCTGGCGGCGTCCCGGAAATCTCCGTCTTTGGGTGCCGACGAGATCATGCGAGAGCTACGGCTTTTGCTTGCCAAGAACAGGTCGCAATAACTGCACGCAGTGTTGATTTGCACCCAAAAGTGACCCACTAGGCCCGGGTATTTGCATCCAAAACTGACCCACGTGTAACGCTCGCTCCCGCCATCAGGACCGCGGGAGTTTTCGAGGAGTGATAGACGTGGATTTATTGAGTGTGATTCGGCGCTGGCATCATCGTGAGCAGCTGCCGATTCGAGAGATCAGAAGGCGAACCGGGCTGTCCCGGAACACCATTCGCAAGTATCTGGCTGGCGATGTCGTGGAGCCGAAGTACCCGGCAAGGAAGAGTGCGAGCAAACTCGATCCCTATGCCGAGGTACTGGCAAGCTGGCTGACGCGAGAGTCAAGGCGCAATCGCAAGCGCCGACGGAACCTCAAGCAACTGCATCGCGACCTGGTGGCATTGGGCTTCGACGGATCCTACGACCGCGTGGCTGCCTTTGCCCGGGATTGGCGGCAGCGCGAACGGGAACGGGCCAACCAGGCCAGCCGCGGGGCCTATGTGCCGCTGGCCTTCGCGCCGGGCGAGGCGTTTCAGTTCGACTGGAGCGAGGACTGGCTCATCATCGGGCGCAAGAAGGTCAAGCTGCAGATCGCGCATACCAAGCTGTGCCACAGCCGGGCATTTCACTTGCGGGCCTACCTGACCCAGACGCACGAGATGCTCTTCGATGCCCACAACCATGCGTTCCGGGTGCTGGGCGGGGTGCCGGAGCGTGGGATTTACGACAACATGAAGACGGCCGTCGACAAGATCGGTCACGGCAAGCGACGCCTGGTCAACGCCCGCTTCCGGGCCATGGTCAGCCACTTCCTGTTCGAGGCCGAGTTCTGCAATCCGGCATCGGGCTGGGAGAAAGGCCAGGTCGAGAAGAACGTCCACGATGCACGCCATCGGCTACTGCACGATGCCCCGGCTTTTGCCAACCTCGCTGAGGCCAACCTCTGGCTCCAAACGCGTTGCCAGGCCCTGTGGCACGAGATCGCCCATCCCGAGCAGTCGCATCGCACGGTTGCCGACGTCCACGCCGACGAACAGGCAGCGCTCATGGCGATGCCACCACCCTTCGACGGTTTCATCGAGATCACCAAGCGGGTCTCGCCCACCTGCCTCGTCGTATTCGAGCGCAACCGCTACAGCGTGCCGGCCGCCTTTGCCAACCGGATCGTGAGCTTGCGGGCCTATGCCGACCGTATCGTACTGGTCGCCGAGGCCCGGATCGTCGCCGAGCACCATCGGGTGTTCACGCGCAATCACGACAGCAGTGGCAGCACCGTGTATGACTGGCGCCACTATCTCACCGTGGTCCAGCGCAAGCCGGGGGCACTTCGCAACGGCGCACCATTTGCCGAACTACCACCGAGCTTCAAGCGCCTGCAGTCGGTGCTGATGCAGCGCGACGGCGGCGATCGGGAAATGGCCGATATCCTCGCCCTGGTGCTGCACCATGATGAGCGCCTCGTCGAACAGGCCGTATGTGAAGCCATCCAGTCCGGCATCGTCTCCAAGACGCACATCCTCAATCGCCTGAGCCGCTTGCTCGACACGCCGCCACCGGCAGCTCTGACACCGCCGCCGGCCCTGACCCTGCGCGAGGAACCGCTCGCCAACACCGGTCGCTACGACGCCCTGAGAGGTGCCCGCCATGTCGGCTGATGCCCTCGTGACGACATTGAAGTCGATGAAGCTGCATGGCATGGCCGGTGCCGTGGCCGAACTCGCCGAGCAGGGCGCACCCGCATTCAAGCAGTCCAATGAGCTGCTGGAGAACCTCGTCAAGGCCGAAGTCGCCGAGCGCGAGGTGCGCTCGATCAACTACCAGATGCACATTGCCCGGTTCCCGGCCCACAAGGATCTTGCCGGGTTCGACTTCGCCCACAGTACCGTCCCCGAAGGCCAGGTCAGGGCCCTGCACCGTGGCGAGTTCCTGGATGACAACGAAAACATCGTCCTGGTCGGCGGTCCCGGCACCGGCAAAACCCACCTGGCCACGGCCATCGGCATCCAAGCCGTGATCCACCATCACCGCCGGGTCCGGTTCTTGTCCACCGTCGAGCTTGTCAACGCACTCGAGCAGGAAAAGACCAGCGGCAAGGCCGGCAAGCTTGCCAACCGCATGGCCCATGTCGATCTCGTCATCCTCGACGAGTTGGGCTATTTGCCCTTCAGCCAGGCCGGTGGCGCGCTGCTGTTCCACTTCATGAGCAAACTCTATGAACGGACCAGCCTGATCATCACCACGAACCTGAGTTTTGCCGAATGGCCCGCGGTGTTCGGCGACGCCAAGCTGACCACGGCGCTCCTGGACAGGCTCACGCACCATTGCCACATCCTGGAAACCGGCAACGACAGCTACCGCCTCAAGAACTCAACCAACATGAAGGAGCACAAGATGAAGAAAAAACCCTGAACCTGGGCCATAATCAACCCTTCCGGGTGGGTCAATTTTCTGTGCAAATCCCGGGTCAACTTTCGGTGCAAATCAACACAGCGAGGTAGTCTGCTTGGCTCGATCAGCGGCATCGAGCCCGCTAAGACCTGGATTCGGCACTTGCTGCGCGTTGCCATGGTCGTCGACAACGCGGATCTGCTCGCGTCGCCCATAGCTGATGGCTGCCTGCTTGAGCACGTTGCCGTAGTCGTCGACCTCCAGCGTCAGCGCGTGCTGAATGCGCGGGTCGGCCGGGTTGCGCTCGTAGTGGTAGGTGATCGCCTCGCGCGCGTGGGTGAAGAAAACGGCATGGCGGTTCGCGCCTCGAGGCTGCAAAGCCCGAATCCTGAAGCTCTGTTCGGTGACGGTGTAGGGCGTGCGAGCACGCTGAATCTGCTTTGGCGTAGCCCCCGGGTGGTCCGCGTCATCGGCGTAGACCTCCTGGCGAAGCATCGAGCCTTTGAGGGCGCGGCAGGCTTCGCGCTCCTCTTCGAGGGTCAGATCGGCAGGCAGTACTGTGTCTGGCAGCAAGAGATCTTGGGCTTCCTCGTCCGTCGTGCCGGGCTCGCGGAAGTACTCCTGCTCGAAGTGGCGTGATATGCGCCCAAGTTCTAGAGAGGCCCCCGTGTTGAACCAAGTCTTGGTGTGCACCCGCGGTACGTGCGACTCTGGCGAGATGTTGTCCGCAGGGGCATTGCCGTCGGCGAGCGCTGCGAACTCCTCGGAGTCCCACTGCTCGACCATGCCGAAGCCACGGAATTCGCGTTCCTCGCCGTCGAAGTAGCCGTGGTGGTAGGCGTAGCGGGTGACAAAGCGATTTCTGCTGATGCAGTCGTACGTTTTCACGCGCTCGACGACGTGGACCGGGAACGGGAGTCGCGTGACCCACGGTTTGCCGCCGCGCTTGTCTTGCAGATAGAACTTGGTTGAGGGCGCGTAATCGACCTGTGTCTCCGCTCCAAGATTGTTGACCGTCTTCACCAGCAGGTGCGGCTTTCGACCGCCCATCAGATTGACGTATCGCATCGGCTGCCGCGCATCGCCCGGCAAGGGTGAGGACCAGACCAGGCAGGCGGTGCCATTGCCGAGTAGATCCGTGGGCACGATGCTTACCAGGTCGTCAATGCGCGGAAACACTTGCAGCGCCTGTGGCTGACTCCAGCCATTGCCCGACTGGTTAAAGTACAGGTGCACGCCATGGCGGTGAAGGTAGATCAGGTCGGTGGTGCCGCTGCCATCGATGTCCGCCAGGCGGATTCGCTTGTGGTCGAACTGGTCCGGCTGGTCAAACAAGGGCGCATTGTCCATCGTGACCTTGGCGCCGAAGCGTCCATAGCCAAGGTTGGGCCAGTAGCAGACTTCGCCGTTGCGGATGCGGACGATGTCCGTCAGGCCGTCGCCTGAGAGGTCGGCCAGATAAATGGATTGGGTGCCATCGGCGAAAATGACGCGTGGGCCCTTTTCCTCATCGAGCGCTTGGGAAACACGTCGGGCGGGACTGAAGCCTTCTTCGGCAAGCGAGGCATGCCAGACGAAGGCATTGTCCTCGGTAATCAGCACGTCCGCATGGCCGTCACCGTCCAGATCGACAAACTTGAGATCTGGGTCGCGCAGATCGCGGTTCAGGCGCGAGGTGAACGGACGGAAAGGCTGCCAGCCTTCGGCTTCGTCGTGCTCGTACAGGCCGTGCACGGGGCCGTCCATGACGACGACATCGGGCTGACCATCGCCGGCCAGGTCCATGAACTCCGCGCCGCTGCTCAGGGCGACGTTGGGCTTGAGAGCGACGGTTTCGAGCGGCGCGAATCGCGCCGTATTGGTGAGTGGGCCAAGGTTGCGCTTGTAGAACCAGGCGCCGGCCTGCTCCGTGAGGATGCCGGGGATGCCTTCGCCATGCAGGTCGGTCCAGCGGTAAGCGCTGCCGTCCAGACCGACGGGGAGGTTTTCCAGACTTCGAGGATCGACATTCTCGACTACCCCCTGCACGACGGGTTCGGAATATTTGAATTCGACAGGTGGGAAGCTGCGCTGGACGTAGCCCCCTGGTTTGCGGCGATAACCGGTCTGGGTGACTGCCTGCAGGAAGTTGTAGACCGGGTTACGGACATCGGTCGGATCAACTTCATCCGAGTAGTTGAAGTCAGTCGAGCGCACCAGGCAGTCGCGCCCAATTTCCACTTCGCCGGGGAAGTGGTGGAACATCAGTACGCGCTGGCAGATTCGATAGGTACGTACCTCGAAACCGGACCGATAGGACGAAATTGGATCTGGTCGTGCAGGCCAAAGGGCCGCGTCGTTTGGTGTCGGCGTGTTGGGGTCGTGCTCGCCGTAGTCGAAGACGACTTCGAGAAGCCAGCCCGTGCTTCCGTCACGCGCTTCGGCACCCGGTGGCTCTGGCCATGTTGCAGTAGCCTTCAGTTCCGGAAAGTAGGGCAAACGATTGCCGTAGCGAATACGTTTGATGTAGCGCTGAGCAGAGCGGGATGGATCGCTGCGATTGCGCTCGTGAGCCTTGGCCACCCTGTTGCCAGCTGAATCCTCGAAGATCCTCGCCGAGTCCTCAGCTTTGTAGCCATAGACGATGACATTGCCTTTGTCGTCATGGCTTTCACAGATCAGCCAGCTGAAGATGCGGGTAGAGTCCGAGGGATCTGCGATGCGGCTGTCTGACGTCTTGCCATACCAAGTGGTGATGTTGTCCTTGGATATGGACCGCCAAAACACATCGGTCGCGTCCGTGGTGTTTGTCCAACGTTCGATTCGAGCGAAGAGGCCTTCGATGCGGGGACGATATCGGCGAATGCGGTAGCTCTTTCCGTCGACTATTCTGCGTGGAACATCTTCCGGCTCCCAGTTGCCGCTGGCATCCTGTACGAGGACGGGAACGAGGTCTTCTGCGCCGGAGAGGATAAACACATCCGATTCGGCGGCGTCGTGGTATCGCGGCAGGCCTTTGTCCGTTTTTCGGGCGATCGACGGAAGGGACATATTCCAGCCATAGCCGAATGGGCCGTTTCCCGCCCCCGAGTCGTAGGAGAGTGACAGCTTGGGGCCGAATCCGGAGCGTCCGGGGCTCGTGGCGATGGGTACCGACATCGAACCGGTGCCCGTAACAGGGTTGGCGGCAAATTTCTCGCCTATACCACGGATGGCGCCTCCGCCCTTGGGTAAAGAAGGACTGATCGGACCACTAAAGGGTGTGTTACCGGGACTGGGAACCGAAGTCGGAGGCGCAAATTCACCCCCGTCGACGCTCCCCCAAGCGCTCCGCGCAGTCGTTCTTTCTCCGTTTCCTTTCCCCATCGTGCTTCCCAAGCTGGGCTTGGAGCGCGTGTCGAACCTACGCCGAATTTCCCGGAACGTCAAATTCAGGCGTAACCGCGTTGGCAGGGGACGGTCAAAACGATCAACGGTCTATACAAAGCCTAGCTAATTCAGCGGCGTAAGCTTCCCCGTCAAGCGGACACTCCAGAAATAGAACCTCCGGCGAATCGTTGACGGTATTCGCAGGGCGTCAGGTCGCCCAGCGAGTCGTGATCACGTTGTTCGTTGTACTCGATCATCCACCAGTACGCCGCTTCACGCAGATCCTCGAGGCGGACGAACAGGTGCTGGTCGAGCAGCTCTTCCCGGAACGTTCGGTTGAATCGTTCGATGAACGCGTTCTGGTTGGGTTTGCCGGGCTGGATGTACTGGATCGCCATGCCGTTGGCCTTGGCCCACCGCGTGAAGGCCTCGCCGAGGAACTCAGGGCCGTAGTACATATCGAAGCATGCTTGGTTGGGCAGCCATCGTCGAGAGGATCATCCTGAGGGTTCTCACACACCGAAGGAGATCATCGACGATGACCGCCCCATCAAAGGTTACGCTCGTTGCCACCTGGGTGGCGATTGATATTGCCAAGCGCTCGCATGCTGTTTTGATCGAAACGCCTGGTGGCAAGCAAAAGAGATTTAGGATGAGCAGTTCACAGGAGGATCATCAGCGTCTGGTCGATCTGCTACATGCCTGTCCTAGGCCCGTGCGAGTGGCATTGGAGCCCACGGGCGATTGCCATCGCACATTGGCGTATCGCTTGCTCAAGGAAGGGATCGAGGTGTGTCTGGTGTCCTCGGTCGCTGGCGCGCGGTACCGCGAGGCCATGTTCAATTCGTGGGACAAGAACGACCCGAAGGATGCTGGTGTCATTCTCGCCTTGCTGAAACAAGGCATCACCCAGCGGTTCGTGGATCCGCTCTTGGCGGGCCACCACGGCCTACAGGAGCTCTCCAAGACCCACTACCAGATCAGTCTTGCACGAACACGCCTCCAGCATAGCCTGCTGACGCACTATCTGCCGTTGTACTTTCCAGAGGTCGAGCGCTATTTCCACACTGCGCAGGCCGCATGGCTGGCTCGGTTCCTGATCCGCTTCCCGACTGCGGCATCGATCCGCGTGTTGCCGTTCGAGGCCTTCGAGCGTGAAGCTTGGGATGTGGTCGGCCGCAAGGTCAACAAGCGCACATGGATCCGAGAGCTGTATGACGCGGCGTGCACCAGCATTGGGCTCCCAGTCCATGACGACGATGTGGCGATCGAAACATTTCGGCTCCAACTGCGCCGGTATCAGCAGTTGATCGAACAGCGTAATGGCTTGGCCGAGATGGCGCAGCATCTGTTGCAAGGCAGGCCCGATTACGAGTCACTTCGATCCCTGCCTGGTATCGGTCCCGTGCTCGCACTGACCATTCTGGCTGAAGCCGGTAATCTGCGGCGCTTTTCCCATCACCGCCAGTTCCTCAAGTACTGCGGTCTGGATCTGGCGAAGTCGCAATCAGGCCAGTTTCGTGGCCAGGAAAAGCTGTCCAAGCGGGGTAATGCACGCCTGCGGTTCGCCTTCTGGTTCGCCGCCACAATTGCCGTGCGCATGCGCGAAAACAGTTTCCGGGAAAAGTACGAACGCTACATGCAGGCCGATCCGCTCAACGTCGAGCGCAAGCGCAAGGCGCTCACGGCGGTAGCCGCCAAGATGGCGCGCGTTGCCTACAGCCTGGTCAAGCATCAAACCACCTACCGCTGCTACTTCGAAACGAGTTTGCCCCGTGGATCGATTCCTCTCTGTAGGGCCGTTGGGACCTCATAGGATCCCGTAGATAATGTTCGGACCTTCCACGGGACCCCATGCTGTTTTAGGCACGGTCGAGGCCGACTACCGGACCTCGTGTTCACTATGGTTAGATCAGGGGATCTTTTTGATCGTGGAAGCCCACCGGCATCGTTCGATAGCTGCAGCGCAGCAACGCAGGGCGTTTTCCGACGGCCTCGGTTGCGCATGCGTGTTCGGTGGAGCTTGACTCCGCAGTTAGCACGTTGTCCGTACGCAGGACTTGCGGCAACCCTCGCTCGCTGCGCAGGTGCTCGAAGATGCGCACCAGGCGCTGCGAAGTGATGGACGTATCGATTTCGATGTGCAGCGCTTCCCGATTGAAATCGTCGATCACGTTGAAGGTCCGTACCCGACGCCCACACACCAGCGCATCGGCCATGAAGTCGGCCGACCAGACCGTGTCGGGTAACCTCGGCACGTACAACTCAGCCCGCTCCCGCTTGGGCAGGCGTCGACGGGCACGCCGCCGCAGATTCAAATGCATCGCTTTGTACACCCGGTAGATCCGTTTGTGGTTCCACTGCGGATGGGTCCGCCGCAAGCGTTTGCGGCACTTCCAGAATCCCCGGCTGGGGTGTTTCTCCACCAACCGGGCCAGCGCCGCGATGACTTCCGCATCGCGGACCGCCCAGTCTGCCGGCGGGTTGTACCAGGCTGATCGCGACATGCCCACGCACTCACAGGACCGGCGCAGTGGGCGGGCGTGAACTTCCATCAAGTACCGCACCGCCTGGCGTTTCTGCTCCGGTCCTACAGTTTTTTTGCGATTAGATCCTTCATCGCCGCATTGTCCAGCGCCAGCTCCGCATACATCCGCTTCAGCTTGGCATTCTCCGCTTCCAGTTCCTTGACCCGCTTCAAATCCGATGCGTCCAGGCCACCGTACTTCGACTTCCACTGGTAGTACGTCGGCGTGCTGATCCCTGCCTGTCGACAGATGTCCTTCACCGGAATCCCGGCGTCAGCCTGTTTGAGAATCGAAACGATTTGGGTCTCGGTGAATCGTGACTTCTTCATGGGAACCTCCTGGCCTTAACATGCCAGAATGTTCTACTTTTGACTTGTCCGTCGTTCGGGGAAGCTTACGGGGGAAGCTTACGATCTGTTCTTCGGTGTAGCGTTTGCGTTTCATCGGGGGACCTCCTTGGGGTCAAGATACAAGGAAATCCCACATTCGCCATGGCTCGATTTACGGGGGGACGGTCAACTTCCTTATGACACGAAAAATGTGGAGAAACCTCAGCCTGCGTACAGGTATTGTCAATATTTATAGTTTCGCCACTGAACAGCGACATTCCGCATCGGCTTTTTCGTAGTTAATACCACTTGGATAAATTCCTTTCTAGTAGAAATCCCCCCTGGTTTCGTCAAGACGAGCCATATATCATCGCTCGAAACCGCCGAATTACCACTGTACGTCAGTTTTGAGATATCCCCGTTCTTGTCTTTAAGATATGCAACTAAAATGCCCGGGGGGAAGATTCTTGTGACGGCATGGCTGTCGAACGCAGCTTTTCTAACGAGGCTGCGATCAACCATAGAGGTAATTTTTATCTCCAAAGCTGCGCCACGTGTAACTACCGAGAGTGGCTTGCTGGGAATAAGGCTGTAAGTATCATTAAAACTAATTGGCTCAGGTGTGAGCAGGACAACCCTCCCAAACAGTAATATCAAAAATAATTCTTTCATTCCTTACCTTTTGAGCAATCTGGACATGGCTCGTGTTCCACGTAAGCTAAATATGCTTTCAGCAAGACGTCCGTCGCCCATGTTTGGCAATTCCGGTCCCCTAATTCATACATCCATGTGCCCGGATAGGCACCCAGACAATATGTTGGCATACCTTCCAATCGGGCTGCGGCGATAACATATCGATCAAATTTAGGATCCCTGCAAATAGTGGTGCACCCCTTCGTTTGGCTCTCATCATGGTCTATTCGTCCAGGACTACGAATGATATTACTACCCGCCTGAAAACTGAGGATTAGACCGCTAACATTTAAGTACCAATGGCTGGCCAGATTCCAATATTTATGTGGGGGTTGATCCGGACCTCCTAGTCCACGTATGCAAAGCTTGACCCAAAGACCCTGAGAATCGAAGTACGTCATCGGGTCGGACATAACGTATGAGTATGTATTTATCCCACCATCAAGACCGCTAGGATCGCTTTCGATGTAGCGTCCGGTACGTGGCTCGTAGTCCCTGAAGTAGTTGTAATCCAGGTTCGTTTCATAATCGTAGTACTGGCCGGGAAACCTGAGATTCAACGTGAAATAATTTCCATCGCCATCCGGGTCTTCGTTGGTTGCATCTGCTCCAAAACTGTCACCGAAATAGTCTCGCTTCCAGACAACCTTGTCTTCCGCCGTTGATACACCGGGTAGTACGACATCGCGCGGTGTTCCGAGTTGATCGGTTTCGATGTAGTACACCTGCCCGTTGACCGCTTCGGCGATGGGAAGGCTGCCTAAATAGATGTAATCGGTGGGCTGGACATCGCTTGTGCCTGGAAATTCGCCAAGCAGATTGCCGCGTTCGTCGTAAAAGTATACGGTGTGTGTGCTGGAGGCTGTGATCGTGATATTCGTAGTGGGGGCGCTGGTCGAACTCGAACCGGGATTAAGGATTGTCGTGTCTTTTATTGTCCGTTCTCCACGCGCGTTATAGGCGAAGGCGGACGACGGAATTGGGCAATAGTTGCAATTTATCGTCTCGCCAAACGACTTCATTCGGTTACGATCGTCAAACGAGAAGTGGAATTGGGGATCATAGTAGCCAGGTTGATCGCTACTGACCATGTTCCCGTTTTCATCGTATAGACGCTGAAGGCCATCTACCTCGACGAGTCGATGGCTGGTCAGCGGGTCGGAGTAAGTGTATGTTTCGGTTTGCCCGTTTACTCTCTTGCTGAGACGATCTCCCGTCGCATCGTATGTGTACTGTTCCAGCCAGCTTCCATTTGGGTCCCGGACGCCAATCAATCGATAAAGTGCATCGTAGGTGTACCTACGTGTGGGTGGCGAGGCACCAATAGCGTTGCTTGCGCTGGTAAGATTTCCAAGCGCATCGACAGTTGAATCGATGACAAGGCCATTGGGGTCTGAACTTTCAACCCGTTGGATCGAATAATCCAAGTCATAAGTTTTGGTCAGAGTGCGGCCGTTGCCGAGAGTGATCGTTTCCAGCGGACCGAACGGATAGTAGCTGACATTGTGCACGACGGTAACGGACGTAGAACTCCCGGCGGGCGTGAACGTGACGGTATTGATGCGTCCAACGTCGTCTCGACCGTACGCAACGACGTCACCATGCGGATACTGGATGCTGGCGAGACGGTTCCCGGGGGTGTAGACGTACTTGATGGACCCACTGGTCTCCGTGTTCAGACTCACCCGCTTGGTCAGTACATTTCCGCGTCTGTCGTAACAGTTAGTTGTGGTACCCGTGCTGTCCGTCATTGAGGTCAAATGACCTGCCGGATACGAGGGGTGACATCCGGTTTGACTGTTCTTTTCGTCATATCGGTAAGTTACGTCCAGGCTGGCAGTTGGATAGGTGATGCCGGTAAGACGATTCAGCGCGTCGTAGGTGTACTGGGCCGTTACGCCCCGGGCATCCGTTGTTGACGTCCGGTTCCCGGCCGCATCGTAGTGGTAGCTTTTGTCGCCCGTGTCTGGGCTATGAATCGCCTTAAGATCCCTCAAACCATTGTAGTCATAAGTGGTTGTCAGATTGTCCGGGTCTTTCACGCTGGCTATATTGCCTAGTGCGTCATGATCATATTGAGTTGTTGCGCTTATCGTGGATGGCGGAGGCACGCCGGGAGCCGGACTCTCGCCAGTCGAGTAATCTTGGATGGTGTCCTTGAGCCTGCTTAGTCCGTCGTAATCTTTGTGAGTCCATACGTAGTTTGGATCGATGACGTTGGACTCACGGTTGTTCGCATCATATTGAACCTCGGTTACTCGCTGATAAGCTTCGATGACGTTTGATAATCTGTTCAATGCGTCGTACGTCCGCGAAAGGGAGTGGTGCAAAACGTTTTGCGCATCGTAGGTGTCTTCACCAACATGGTTACCTTCTGAATCCAGTGTGTAGTGAATGCGATTGCCTAACATATCAGTGATATCTGTTAAACGATTGGCCGCATCGTAAGTGAATGTTGTTGTAACGCCATCGGGGTCCGTCACTGTTTTCACATTACCAACATTGTCGTATGTGTACATTGTTGCCAATGTGTTTGGAGAGTAATTGTTGTCGATCACGACCGTTGAATTGATCCATCCTCGAGGCGTATACGTGTAATCGGTTTCCGTGCTGTTCGCGTCAACTGTGGCAACCACTCGGCCGCGATAGTCATACTTCTTGAACGTCGTCACTTGACCCAAGGCGTTCGTGATGGTGGCGAGGTCTCCGTCATGGAAGCAGTTTCCGCTCACACTGCCGGGTGAATTGTGACGGTTACACTCACTATCGTCGTTGGACTGGTAGTAGCCGTAGGTTGTGATGTTATTGTTCGGATCGATAACAGTCCTTGGCCACAAGTCTCCAACCGGACAACCGATGTTATTTGGGTTAATCGTGTCCGTAAGCTGACAATACGTGTATATCCAACGCCTCACACCTTCGGGCGGCATCTTATAGGTTTTGTTGGAGCATACGTAGTTCGTGGCACCAGAAACTTTTGGATCTGCCTCGCACTTTGCCAGGAGCATGCTGCGTAAATAATGGCTGTCAGTAGTCATGTCGTAAACATACGACTCCTGAGACTGGAGCACTTCGCTGCCGTTTTCCATCGCGTATACACGCTGCTGTGTGGGACGAAACGTTACCGATTCATCGTAGTCCGTTTCGATCCGCCGTTCTTCGGGCGTCCCGACGCCCTCTATTCGTACGCGCTCGAAAAGGTCGTCGTACTCGTACTCCGTTGTCACACCATGAGAATCGACGTAGCGGCATAAACGTTCGTCCTGATTGGCGCAGGTCGAATCCTGGTAACCGTAGACCCACCGCTCCGTGTAGCCAGCCGGGATATAACAAGGCGTTCCGGCGCAGACACCATGTCCCTTCGGGATGTGAGTTGCAAAAACGGGCTTTCTGAATGTCCGATCGTTCTGTGGATCCTGGAACGTGTATTGGACCAGTTCTCCCGTCGCCCGGTTCGCAGTTACGCTTGTGTCGCTGACGTAACCTTCTGAAACCTGGCCCGCACCGCCAGCGTGATAGCTCCAGTTCGCTCTGCCATGATCGTCATAACCGAATGCCACTTGGATGTTGCCATTCTCATCGATTACGGAGGTCAGACTGCGGGGCATGGCCACAGCCGGGTTGGCTAAATGGCTAGATTCGCCATAACGGAACTGCCGCTCTGTATTATCCGGGTAGACAACCGCACTGAGGTTGCCATCGATGTCGTACTGATACTGGACGAGTGTTTCGGAACCCGAGGGATGCTCGCCGGTAATGCTTGTAAGCACCTGATATGGATTCCCACTGATACTGGAGGTGCCATAATGAAAATCGACAGAGCGCTGCCTTCCATCTTCAACCGAAGAGACCTGCCAATAGGTCGGCTGCGTGGAATCCGTATCGCGATAAATCAAAACACTATCGCGGCTTGGGTCTTCTGGATAGAACCAGCTTTTCAGGCGCCCGTCGTGGTCGTACAACTCTTGATGACCGTCGGGATGAAAGACCCTGTCGTAGCCAGACTCGTTCACGACCAACACCGAGCCCCCGCGCACAGACGATCGGAACACGCCTCGGGTGGACGTGCTCAATGACGGGATCAGCCGAAAAAATTCCATCCGCCCCTTATCGTCCTGAACCACTACAAACGGAGATGTTGGTTTTACCTCCGGTTCATGGGCACTTGTGAGGGTTGAAGTGATGATTCGGCTGCCAATCGTTGAGGACCAGTTCGAGTCTATTGAGGACCAAGGCTTTACCATCCGCAGCCCGTTGTAATGCCGCGTAAAATGAGTGCTACCAAACGAAAAATCGGGCTTTTCTGTTAGTGCTTGATCTCCGTTGGCAAGGACGCAAGGATCGCCTTCTGCGGGGCAACTGGGGGCTTGTGGCGGTCCACCGGTTGTCGAGGTGCCGGTAGTAATCGTTCGTTTGTAGCCATTGGTACTAGCCGCGGCACTGGTGTTTGTCGTCGAGTTTTGCGATACGGAATTACTGTTCTCATAACCCGCCGGATCTAGGGGTCGCGGCGATTGCGGGGCGATGCTCGTAGAGTTTGATTGGGGTTTTTTGGATTGGCTTGATCCGTTCGACGGTGCGGTTTGGGTTAGCCCGCCGAATGGTCGATAGTCCAGCGTCCATGAAAATTGCCAGTTGTCTGGCGTCGACTCGAAGTGAAAATAGGGAAAGGCGAGTCCGGCATCAGCATAGGCGCCGTTGCTGTCCGTCTGTATCGCAGCCTCGGCTTCGTCGAGCGAGGAGTATGTCGTGCCCTCGTATGCGAACTGATAGATCTGGGTCGGGAGAGCGGTTTGTGACCGCGTCCACTGTGTTACATCACATAGGACCGCTGTCGATCCCGAACCGGCGTTGGAAACCAAGACATCGGTCTCAAACTGGCCGTAAACTGGGCTATCTGGTCCGTCAAACTGGCTCAATGGGACATCTGCATACCAAGTCCCGTCGCCCAAGTTTACTCCCGACAGCGATAGCAAATCAGATTTGTTGCCTGGAACCCACCACGTATCAAATCGGACACTGTCGGCGTCCTGCACGCGATAAGCGTATACGCGCAATACCTGCGTCTTGGGGCCGACGATGGTCGAGTTTACTGCAGCGGAAGTGCAACTCGGCGTTCCTTGCGCTAGCGCGACACAGGTGACACATCCAAAGCCCACTGTGAAAAGAATACGAGTAGCGAAACAACTAAGACGATGGTACGTCATGCCAAGCCTCCCTGCTGGTTGTTATAGTCTCGATCCTGCGCGTACCCCTATCGGTTTCCGGCAGAGCAATAGCAAACTGCGAGATTGGTGTCAACCGTGAAAACAAAAAAGGACTTGCGAAGTCGACAGCTATTGCTGTTGGCGCCACTACTTGTGGCGCCACTACTTGCCTTTACCGGCACAAGTCCCGTTTCACGTCCCGAGATTGAGCTGGTTACGAAGGGTGGCCAAATCGAATGGGCGTTCAACTCCGATGTGCTTGATCCTCTCGGAGTACACGTCTCGATCAATCACGCAGAAACGGAAAATGCGGATGCATTGTTCCGTGACGCGTACCAGAGGATGCATGCGCACATCGCACAAACCGCAGGAATCGTTGCGCTCCTTCGAGGCGCGCAGCTAGCGCAAATCGAACACGGGATGCTGGAAACTCGTGATGGACCCTTGCTGACCACCCCAGCGGGTCAGATTGATTTGCGGCAGGCGAGGTTGAAGCCCGTTGCTTCGACATTCTCGTTCACCGTTACGGACCGTCGCGGCAAGATATGGGCCACTCTTGACCATCCGCACTACGGCCTTACGCCTGACGGTAACCACTTGTGGATGCGAAGCTTCGATGTTCATGTGGGTCGCGCGATGGCTGAATTGCTCGGAGAGAAGCGTCTCGCTGGCACAATTATTGGTAACCTTAGTTTTTCACTGCCGATCGTTCGGAAACACAACGTCGTAACGCCTACTTCGCTGGATTCCAGCAGTTGCAAAGTAGTTTGGCCGTCATCGGGCCATCCCGTCGATTTACATTTGCTCAACCTATCTCACGATCCCACTCTCGGTGGACTGCCCGATTCGGTGACGGTGCTGCGTTGCGGGGTTCCGACAAGCGAAGGAATTTTCACGTCATGTACCGTTCACGGCACGAATGGGTTTGTTGTCATATCGACCGACGCCGCCATCAAGAACTACGGAACTACGACAGTTCCTTGGTATGCGATGTTTCGAAAATCCTCCCCACCTTACGGCAACGACCAGCATCCGTATCTGTTCATGAATCTGTATCGCATTGATTCGGATGGCTGGATCCAGCAGATCGGCGCGTCGGGTGTCAAACACGCATACTACCCTGACAACTTCGGTTGCTATTGTCCAGCTGGATCAATGTCGTATCCGACCTGTAAGGAAACGTATGCCGCCGGGACCAATGATGCGCCTGTCGTACTGGGACCACGCAAAGAGATCATCCCGGCGACGGGGCAATGGGGTCGGTGCGGGTCGGTTTTTGATCCACCCTGCTCGGGCAAGCTCGACCCGAGCTATCCAATACGCGACCGAGGTTTCAAATATCGTCTGAAAGTCCTGGAAGCCGACCTTTCCAAGACACTTCATCCGAATTCGCGCTATCAATTCGAATACGGATACGTGGTACGCGACGAGAAGAACGCAGAGCTGGCGGTGGCGCACCGCTCGCTTGTTCCTGAGAAGACGTCAACGAAGTGGGGAGTGCGATGGACTATCTCCGCGACGGATTTTTCCCTTGGACCGGCAATCAATGCCTGGGTTGATCCAAAATTGCATTCGGACGAGGCAATCAACCAACGAATTGCAACACGGTTCGGTCATGTGCGCGTTGCAGCAGTCGCTCGAAAGACTGGGCCCGGTCAGTACTACTACACCTATGTCGTGTTGAACGAGGACCTCGCCTCGGTCAAGACCACTGGAGT
Source organism: uncultured Pseudomonadota bacterium (assembly GCA_963779795.1). Taxonomy (GTDB): domain Bacteria; phylum Pseudomonadota; class Gammaproteobacteria; order Xanthomonadales; family Rhodanobacteraceae; genus Rudaea. The sequence goes on from CAVZZK010000001.1 coordinate 591,363, forward strand.
AGAGCCAAATCTCCATATCGTTTCGAGTCACGGATTGGATGGATTTGACGTAGAGATTCAGCCGGATGTTACGGTACAAAATCCGCGCTTCACCGATTTGGATACGATTAAGTCAAATGACTGGCACGTAGATACGAACGCTGGCGAGGTTTCCTGGCGATCAGTTGGCGACAACGACCTAACGTGGGGAACAATGTTTACATTTGGATTCGGCGCAAACGCGCCACCAGTTCGTGTGATGGCGCATCTGAGAGTAGCCGGATCATCAGCGATCCTGACTGTCCAAACAATCGGCCCAAGGCAGCAGATGAAAAACGTCGGCGATACGGTCGATATGAACTGACTGTCTTCGTCACCAGCAGTGTCAGAAAGGTAAGGGAGTTTTTGACACCATTGCTTGGATCAAGAGCCGTTTGACGTTGATTCGTCCGAGCGAATCAGCCAGCAGGCCCGGATTCTATGTAGAATGTGTTGTCCACAACGATCATTGTGATCCCAAACCCGACGGGTTTTCGCCGTGCTGTCCACTCCCACTCGGCAAGAAATCGACCACCACACGATCAAGCTGGTTGTGGGCCTGATCGCCTTGGGTCTGCCACTAGTGACCAGCGTGTGTTCAACCGTGCCCTTGACCTCGATCAGCGAAGCCTATTATCAGGCTGGGTGGGCACAGACCTTCTTCATCGGCTGCCTGTTCGCCGTCGCGGCATTCCTGCTCTCATACAACGGGTATTCCAGACGTGACATATTGGCGAGCCGAGTCGCTTCGTTGGCGGCGTTGGGTGTGGTGCTTGTTCCGTGCCAGTGCGACCAGCCGCCACGACCGTTTCAGTCGTTGCACTATTGGTCCGCTGCCGCAATGTTCATCATCCTCGCCTATTTTTGTTACACGTTCTTGCTGCGTGCGTGGAGCAAGGGGCATGTGCAAGCCAGGGCGAGGGCTCTCGTCTACGCTTGTTGCGGGATTGGCATTATCCTTTCAATCGCGATACTCGGGCTACACAATCTGTTTATCCGCGAGACGGATTCCCAGAGCCGCCTGACGTTTTACATGGAAGCGTTGGGGCTCATTTCATTTGGAATTTCGTGGCTGACGGCGAGCCGTTGCCTGCCGCTTATCACCCGCGCGGACGAGCGTTTCAAGCCGTTCGCCTGAAACCCTCCCAGGGCAGCAGCACCTATGGCAGGCCCCGTTGCATGCTTGGCAAGTGTCTGGTCAAGGTGTCTTTCGACAGGCTGACGTTCCTAGCCAGACCAGCGGTTTAACCACCTAGCTGTTGCCAGTGAGACATTTCCTGCAATGGGAACTCCTAGCTCACAAACGGGGAAAGCCAACGAGGTCGGTCCAGGGGGCGTACGTCTTTGTTGCCACTAGCCACCAAGCCGGGCGCATTCGCCGTTCCAATTCCGAAATACCCGAGTTCAGGGGAGCATGATGAAGTTCGGGCGTGTGATGCATCGATACTTGGTAGCCTGCATATGGGGCGGGTCGGCACAACCATGTGGATTCGCCCTCAAGGGTACCCGCGACACCGGAATCTCAAGACGACGCCCACCTATCTAAAGTGCGCGATGGCGCAGCAATACGGACCGCCTGAGATGACTCGGGACCACAGCATGATTGCGAGGTCTGGTTGAGAACTCGCTTACCCGCAACCGAGAGAGGGGAGCAGAAATGAGTACGCTTGTTTACGCTGCACTGACATCACGGCGAGACGTAGCTATCCCGGGCACCAGTAGCGAAAACCAACCACGAGGCATGGCGACCTATGTTGACGCCTTGGCCGCACTGGTTCCTGCTGAGGTTCTGACACTTCACGGGGCGATTCTTGCCGTTACGACCGAAATGTCTAACGGCGCGGTTAGTATCACCGACCCTTCGGTACTTCGATGGGCCTTTCTTGGCCTGTTATTAGTCAGCAGTTCAATCTATCTCAGCGCGCGCTTCCGTGCCGACACAGTCGATCGGCTTGACTGGATTCGTGCACTGATTCCACCGCTCGCGTTTGTTGGCTGGACTCTGCTACAGAGGCCCACAGCCATTGATGCATTCCAACTCGGTTTCTCAGCCGCTGCAAGAACTGTTGGCGCGCTATTCCTTGCCGTTTTTTTGGGGTTGGTCGCTTCTTATCTCGCTTACAAGGCAGACCAGAAGCCATGAGTTGTCATTCTGCCGAACGCCGGCAACCATTCAAGTTACACAACCGAACCCTCGACATACAGTGCGTGTGTGGAGGAAGGCGCCGAAGGCTCTAGAACGGCTATCAGCTCAATAACTCGACCCAAGCGACTCATAATCATTACGCATAGCAATTCCGGATCGCGATTACCCAAATCAAAACCGGAGCCGTTGGGAGCGTGCCAAAATGTACGACGACAAAAATATCCTCACGTTTTCGTATCTAGACAGCGGGCAATCGCGAAAATGCTCGATAAATAAGAACACGCGAGTCAAATCCACACAAACATATGACGGGTCGTTGATTACAAGTGACGTAACTGTAGCGACCGGAAAAACTAATTCACCTTCTGTTTGCATTCCCGCGAATTGCGTTAACAACATTGTCGTTGCCGTCGAAGAACCTCAAGCCAAAATATCGATAAGAATCCCATCGCCATTCCCATCCGGCACCGAAGAATTAGAAAAAGATCTGGAGCTTGACCTGTATTGGGAAGGGCATACGTGGAGAATTTCTGGAAATCTCTCCTGGTTTGAAACAACTACTATTAGAGACGCGCCGATAGATAGTTGGATCGAGTCGGGCTCGGAAGGTTGCGTGTTGACATTTGCAACTGGTGTGTCGTTGGGGCGCATGGGGCTCTGCACTCGAGACAAAACATTTGGATGGGGCAACATTGCACTGTTAATTACCGAGGCCGGAAAAGCTGGATATCCTGCATATCTTACGGTCGCCGTTGTAGTTTTTAATTGGGGCCTACAGAAGGCGAACTCTAAAAAAAAGACATCATACGGTGCTGTAAAACTTGCTGCGCTGGACGGCTTGCTAACGGCAACGTCGTCGAGATTCGTTCCCGCGCTGCTGTGCTTGGAGCTGCGTCCTACGCAACGCTGTCGGAGGGCCGAGGGGAATCGTTGGCGCGCGTTCCTTCAATGGCGCCCTCAAGACGACAAGCCAGCGTTGACGTGCGAAGCGTTTTGCTCGAAGAGTTGGAATCGCGCGGTCGATCTTGGAATTGCCGGCTCACGGCTATCAGAGGGGGGGACGTCATGGAGCTCGCTACCAACGCTCAAAGTTGATGAGGCGAAAGCTGCAGATTGCCGACCGTTGTTTCTATTCGATTGGGTTAACCGGGACCGCGCACCTCGGCTTCGCCACATCTATTTCTACAGCGGCGATCGTACCAGTCCGCGTGTCAGGGCAACGTATCAGTGGCAGACGGAAGCAACTGTGGTTCCGGATGGAATTGCCGGGAATTCTGGGGACGAATGGTCGAGATGGAACGTCAGTATTGAAGGTCAACTTGATTCCGTTACGTTGTCGAAAACGGGAGACTACGCTTGGGAGAGTAAACCACTTGATGCGCGGAACCCGCAAATTGAGGATTGCGCAGTTCGGGCACTTATTAAGCTCGCGAGCAAGGTGCCGATTGATGACCGCATTGACGACGCGCTGCTGCGATTTCGTATTGATGCTCCGTGTCTGTTTTCAGCCGAAAACGGCAAAGCATCATCTTGGCTCAACATCGGATCGATGGACGTCCGCTTCAAAGTGGGATGGGGTGAGGCGATGACGTGTGTGCTACGTGGGGTGTGGAATTCAGAGCAGTGTGATATCTACCCTGAAATTTACTTGCACCAGATGCCGTGCGAAATGCGGTTGGCAGCCGGCACGGATCCCGCACCGCAACAGCTAATTGCAACGTTTGACGACGTCAGTCGCACCGAAACGTCACTGCAACAGGAAACGGGCGCAGTGATTGGTTCTGTATTGGATCCGGGCGTGGATCCTGGTGTCTCGATTTCCGGTAATGTATCAATTCACGTGCTGACCGAGCGCGGCCGGAACGCCGTGACCGAATGGAGGCTTCAATGTGACTCCCCCGACCTTGGGCGGCATTCAAGTATCTATTTCCAGGCGCGGCCATTTACTGTCGCGCGTCTGCTTCCGCCACAGTTCGATCCAGAAGCTGGGACAGATTTCGCATACTGGCGTAGCGATGACCCGGAAGGCCCGCAGTGGCGCGTGCCTGATGCCACTGTCGACTTCGAACTGCCCCCGCAGGGTGTCGCCGAAGAGATGGAACGCGGGAATCGTTTCTGGCCTAAAGACGAGCGTGACATAAACACAAAGCGACCCTATATAGACACAGAGCGACCGCTGAAATATCGCTTTACGCCGCCGACGCGTATTTCCGTACGTCCCGCGCCTGGTATCCGGCGCTACAACAAGAGTCCCAATAACCTGGCACGAATCCTCAGAGACGCGCGCGTCGAGAGTTTCACGACCGAGGTGTTGTATCCGGTTCGCATGCAATTCCGGGTCGACCGAGACGGTTTGCCCGAGGTTCGTATTTCCGAGGCAGCATCCTTCTTCGGCGACCCCGGGCCCAATCTGCCGCCGGTCACCAATGACAGCCACCAGACGAAGACCCTGGTTCGTGATGTTCTGCCGTTGGATCTCGCGGATTGGTTGCTGCGAAACGACGCTGGGGTTCTTGAACAATCCGAAGATCGAAAACCCACGGACATCGACAACTTCATCACTGAATACGGGCGCCTGCGTGGAGCGCAGAGCGCAGCGCGTGCCATCTTTGCGGCACGTCTGGCTCAATATCATCTATATGACCCGTCTCGGCGCGATCGAGGTCTCCATCTTCAACGTGGGCTCAAGTTTGAAATGCGGCAGGCTCGCCAGAATCGGAGTCCGAACTCCCCCGGCACGCCCCCCCTGATAAATCCGCTGCCCGTCGGTACGGAATTGACCGATAGTCAACAGCAGGACATTTTGCGTTTCCTCAAGTCCTCCCCAGGGTCGCCGCCCGATTGGGGGCACCCCGATGACGGATCGAATCGGGCGGGTGCCGTCCATACAATCGAATTTGCCTCGGAGCTGGTCAGTGTACTTCGCAATCCGGAGAGCGAAATCGGATTGCTCGAGAAACTGGCCTTCTCAGCACTCGGCGCTAGCGGGACCGTTTCAATTTCCTTTGACGAGGGCCGCACCACTTTCGTGGGTGACGTGAGCGAGGGCCAGCTCATGCGCCTGACCAAGATACGCATAGGGCGCATAGGTGTGGTCTGGAATCGCGCCAAGCACGTGATTGTCTACGAACGGACCGTCGCCCCCAGCGAACAGTTCAACGATGAACAGAAAGACAATCCGATGTACGGGTGGCCCGTGCTGCGGAAATCGGAGGAGTACGTCGAGCCGACAGAGTTGATCCGAACGTTCGCCAACGAAGCACATGCCAAAGAATGCGTCCCGGGATTTCTCGAAGGATCTGAATTTGCTACCGCTCGGATCTACGTCAATGGTGCGTGGGGACGGGACCTCGGAAATGGTTACGAAATTCCGTTGTGGAATCGCCACGATACATCCGGCTTCTATCCCAAACCGATGATTGCCCTTCGGACGTTTGCCGGAGAAGGGCACGTATCGCGAGCCTGGCATGTCAACCCCGACGAATTGTACTTCTACACGAATACCGAGCCGGGAACTGGCAACGACCCGGACGCTTGGGCACCTCAACCGGGGGTAGATCTCTCGGATGCAGGGCCGATGCGCATCGGAGTGCTTACAAAGCTCGACGGCAGCCCGCTTGGAAAACACACCGTACCCGCTCCGCGACTCGGCGGCAGCCGGAGACACCGATTCGACCTTGAGGTACGCAGCGACGGGCCTGCGAACCTGCAGCAAGGTCGCGGCCAAACCGCTATGTTGGCGCCGCTGAATGTCGTTACGCTGGCGCGAACGAGCGCTCGGTCGGCGATTGGTGAGGACGACCACACGCCCGATGAAGTCACGACAGAGAAGGAGCGGATTCAGGGTCTCGTAAATTATGGAGCACGTGTCGATCAGGTACGCGCAGAGGTGGCGGCGTTTATCGAAAAATTGCCCTCGTTGATTCTGAAAAATGCGAATTCCGGTTGCACAAACCTCAAACTCGAGCTCGAGACAAAAACAACAGATATGTTTAAGCGCCTGGAGCAGGAACTAGGTGACCTGGGCAAAGATGCACCCCTAAAAAGCTGGATTTCCCTGAGCGATCAAATCAGGATCGAAATTACTCATCTTGTTGTCTATCCATCAAAGCTGTTGCGACTTGCCGTCGAACGACTTCAAACTCAGGTCAAACGCGCAATCAGCGATGCAAACCTCAAGGGCAGTTTTCATACATGGCAACAGCAGCTGAAAAGCGCTTGGACCAACGATGTTCTTGAATGCCTAAATCACGCCCGAAGCCAGATCACAAACACAAAGAAAGCGTTAGGGGCGCAGAAAGGTCAATTGAAGAACTTGAAGCAAGCGGCCAAAAGTCTGGCGGGCGAATTGAAGAACTTCGAGAAAGCCAATAAGAAGCAACTTCAGATCATTCACCGTACGGCACAAAAGCTCCGAAATAACATTGCGATAATCAGCGTGCCCTGGCTGGGTACTCCCTTGGCCTGCCTGGAAAATATTGCGCAGCTGGTCGAAACCATTACGAGTGATTTGGTCACCTTGACAGACCAGCAACTTTCGGACGTGCGGGGCGCCATTAAAGAAGGGTTTGAAAATTTCAATCAGCTGGCGAAGGCAATCTTGATTATTAGCTCCGATATCGTAACCACAGCTGACTATTTGACCAAGACCCTGGAACTGAAATTGACGGCAGAAGACGATATCGCCAAATGGCTCAACAACAAATGGACTACGAACAACGCGGCCACATATCTCAACGAACTGAGTAGTTTGCTGGATCTGGATGTAACCGCGAGGGGCGCTTCGCTCTTGGCCGGGTTCGCCCAATGGGAAAGCGAGGTGTCGGAGAAAGTCGGTCAGTTGTCAATAGAAATGGACAACAATCTAAAGATAGTCTCGACTTCGCTTGTGTCTCTCTTCTCTGCGGTGCGTAACGCATTCAACGTCAACGATGCTGGCCTAAAATGGCTTCAGAATTTGAAAAATAGGGTATTTGGACAGATCAATAACCTTGATTGCGCGAATCTCGACTTGTTCCGCGAGGACCTCGACAGTGAGCTTCAACAACTGGAGGAGGCGATCGAGAAGAACGTCGGATCCGCGATATTGCCTATTATCGATAAGCTTGCGTCCGTTCCCGACAAGAGTCTGCGCAAGTACAGCGACGTTGCCGGAAAAGGGCTGAAACTAATCAAGGCGATCGGCGGTATGCCGGCGCTGCCGCATTTGCGGTTCAATGCGGAGCGCGCCGAATATGTCTACGACGATGTGAAAAAGCAGATCGAGACATCGGCGTTTGCGGCCTATTTGCGAGATCTCGATGGTGGGCTGAAGGAAGTGGGCCTTGCAATACCGACGCACGAATTGCTTGATCAGCTGATCCCGGCCAAATTTTCCGCGGATTTTCGAGAAATTTTCACAAACCTCGGCGGAATGGATTTCGGGACGTTGTTCGCGGCATTCCGCCTTCCCGAGATTTTGCCTGATCAGGTGAAGATAACGCACGGTCTCGACCGCGCGACCCGCAGTGCCTGGATCAAGGCCGAGGTCAATGCCGATTTCGGTCAGGAGGAGACGCTGTTCGATCTTGATAGTTTGTCTGTGCGAATCTCGGGGATGTCCCTGCGGGCGACAAGTGATATCCACATTCAATCGGACGGTTCGCGTCACGCAGTTACAGATGGCCGTTTCACGGGCGATTGGGCGCTGGTGTTCAGTGGCGCACGATTGGTGAGCTTCCGGCAGGTAACAGTACGATTCGACGGGCGCAGATTCTCGTTCGATATCTCACCTGGCAAGGTGGAACTACATCCCGCACTGAGATTCATTTCCGATATTGCCAAGAGGATCGGCAAGAGTTTGCCGCCTGCCGTTGAAGTGGTTCGCGATACACGCGGGTTACCGTGTGGAGCACGCGCAAGTTTGACCACGTCAATCGACAATCCAAAACCGCTTGGTCCCATCACGCTAGGGTCACTGGTCATTGCGGCGGGACTAGGCTTGTCAGTGGATCAGCAAGGCAAATTCGTCGTGACGGCGCACGCGTCGGTAGGATCGAAACAGGCGCCGATATTCGTGCAGATAGGTTATCTGGGCGGAGGCTGTTGGCTCGAAACGAGCGTAAGACGGGCAGATGAATCACGAACGTCCGAGGCGAATAACGTCGCTGCAAACATTGGTCTGGCCGTCGGTTCCACGCGCGCGCTGAACATTGCCGGTGTGGCACAGGGTTCATATTCGATCTTGGTGTTTGTATATGCCTCTTTCGAGGATGACCAAGGAAATTTCAGCGCGGGTCTCTCAATACGGGGAGGCGCCCGCATTCTGGGTTTCGTAAACGCTTATGTCGGATTGCTGTTGGAGGTCGATTACCGCAGTGACGGGAGCGCAAGCGGACATGGCGTACTGGATGTCGAAGTGGAAATCTGCTGGTGCTACACCCTTCACGTGCACCGCCAAGTTGATCACAAACTCGGATAGTCCCCGGAGCGGCCAATGTCGACGCAAGCGAACATCAACCAATTGAACGCGATCGGCTGGGTTATCAATCTCACGCCATGCAGACACCTCGACAATCCTGAAGAACCTGAAAAACATGTGTACGCGTTGAACATCGTGATGCCCTGCGCGAGCAAGGATGGCAACTCCTGGCCCTGGTCAGTTGGCTATGGTCGTGGCCCGAAAATCACCGGAAGTGACGCCGCAGGTCGCTTTAGCGATTTCCTGTTCCCTTGGAAATGGACATGGAAAGAGCGCTCATGGACCGTATTCGGGCGCAAAAATAACGCATGGAAGAAAGTCGGAGACAGCAGGCCGTTGTCGAGTGGTGTTCCTGAGTTCGCCAAAGATCAGCGAACGAAGATTCAGGGAGACATGGAAAAGGAAATAAGGAAACGTATTGCTGATTCCGATTACGCTTTTTCGATGGATCCCCAGGATCTGGGCAATCCAGACAACGGAGGCTCTGCCGCTTCTACGAAAGTAGTGGGGCAAAGCCTGGCGCATGCCTTTGCGCCGGCAACTCACCTCGTTGCAATTTTGTCAAATAGGTTGCTCAACTTGAGCGGATTTCTCAGCATCAACAATGGCGAACTTGACGGCTACGACGCATTCGTTTGCTTTCCGACGTTCAAAATTGGAAATACATCTTTCGAACCAAAATCGCCCGTTCAAACGGATCCGGCTCGAAAGGAAATATCGGCAAAATACAACGAGAAGGTGGACCACACGAATGTTGAATTCTTCTGCAACATCCGTGCAACGCCCACCCATGGAAAAAACGGCGAAAAAGACGCGATTTTTGCGCTGGCCGCGACGGATTCGAATCGTTTCCGAAAACGATCCGAATCGCAGAAATGTCGTCAGCAGGCGTTGAAGTGCGCGGTGGACTACCTTCAGCCGCTCAAGGCACAGTTGCTGTGCTCGCAGGAGGTCGTTTCGCGGCTGGCGAATCCGGAACCGGGCGATTCAAAAGGCGGCGTTGGGAATCAGCATACCGGCACGTTTCCGTATGACAAGTGGCTCGAAAAGCTTGCGGAGGCTCTGAGCTACGGCTGGACACGCAGCTATGTAGGCGCTCGCGGCCAGAAGCGGCAACTTCACGTTCTCGATTACGTGACCAACCAGCAGATGTTGGAGAGCATATTCGGCGGCAAGCTCGCCGCAATATTCCCTCCCGGAGAAGTGTTGGACGACAACGACACCAGAACCCTGCTGGGCCAGATTGAGACATACCTACCCGTCAACAACCCCATTGCTTCCGCGTGTCGGAACCTGGTCGAAGACACGTCAGACGGTAACCCTGACGTAATGAAGTTTCTGCGGTCCTGGCGGATTGTGGCGGAGGCCATGACGGCGCCGGACACATTTGCCGACTTCTATTCCGTCTGTTGGCGGTTTCTCTGGCTGGGCAAGGTGAAATCCGAACAAAAACCCGCCTTAAACGACCTCATGAAAAAAGTCCCGCAGCTCTTGAGTGCCGATGTGCGGGAGCGCATCGCTCTTGGGGTCATCGAGCGGATAAACACAACCTGTGGTGATGGCGACATTTGGAAACTGCTTAATGATTTCGTCGAGGGCTTCCAATCGGACAGCGACAAGAACCCCGCGAAGCCGGGGATTGTCAAATGGCTTGAGAAAGCGACGCATTGCGATAGCACGGAGTTGGGAAACGTCTACGCCGCCTTTGCAGGCGCGTACAAGCGCGAAATCGAGCCGCGGGCTGTTGTTCCCAAGGACAATGGGATCGAGATCGTTTTCGACTTGGCACCGGATGGCAACACCGCGCGTAGCAAACTGGACGAACACATGCGTGGATATGCGATCGCGTTGAGGTCCGGCATTAAGATTTTGTCCGCCGGAACCGCGCAGTCTACGTTACTTTGGGATGATGACCGCGCTCAATGGATTACGAATACGGCGGTCTCGTATAAGGGAAAAGACGGAAATCCACAGCTCGTTTCGCGCGACGAACATACTGCCTGGTCATCGGCCACAGTGGGATCGAGTTCTTCGGGCGGATGGCGCACGGTTGCCGTAACGTACGAAGGAGCGCCGCTTTGTTCCGTCAGGATGGACAAGAACGGCAAGCTGGAAGACCGCGACACGGATTTCGATGCCACAGAATGTTTGGCGTATCGTTGGCCTACCGAAGATGCGGAACCGCCGTTGTTGGGATACGGGCAATTATATAAAGCGGACTTTACCGCGCTCGACAACGCCGGTGGAGTCGTCGAGAAACACGCACGTGATCCTCGCAATTTGGCGCAAGTCTGTGCGGCCAGCGACTTTCTCAACAGACCGTCCGCCGAGCCCTTTCTGTACCAGTCACATGAGGCGCCCGGCGCACCAACGATTGACAAACCCCTGCCTTCGGATGCTGTTGCCCTGAGTGACGAAACCAGGGCTCACAGTTTTGTCTCCTCGCTCGGCGACAAGTGCCCTTCGCCCGTTTCCGTGGCGTTGCTGGCGCACGATCAGAAGGTCGGTGCCATGAACCTCTTCAAGGACGCCGCATATCGTGACTATCAATTCATTATTCGTCCGCCCGGCTCTCACTCGGAGTTCATCCGCCGCTGGTTGGCGACGGACCGATTGTTGAAGGAAATCGCCTTGAGAGATCAAGGTGTGGATACGGCAGATATAAACCGTTACCTCTCGGATGAAATTCTGCAATCAGACACAGCTAAGCCAGCGGCCATTGCGGATTTCATCGAGAGCGTCACGCGATCTATCGAAAAGCCTGATCTGCGAACCGGTCCTGTCCACTACCATCCGGCAGTCAGCGCGATTGGAGTTGCGGCATGGTTCGATGGCGCATTCGATCCGCAAAAACCCTCGGATTCAATGGTTATCCCTATCGATCGACTGGAAATCGACGGCGCTCATTTGAAACCGGCGAGCCCAACGATCAACTTTATTGTGACGTCATGGCAAAGCGAATCGAATAGCGAACAGGAAGTCAACCATCTGATCAAGGACGATGGAGGAAAGGGCAAAGGAGCGATATACAAGTTGATGTTGAAGCGGGGAAGCTTTGCCCGCCTTAGATTCTACTCCTTGGTTGATTCACGGTTTTTCGGAGACGACAAGAACGACCCGAGCCTGCACCGGTTCTGTGACGCGCTCGGCAAGGATCCGGGCACGAGCGATGTCGGGCTGAAATTTTCGTTGGAGCACGTAAATTATCGCGCGTTTGGAACGCTGGAGTTATGGTTTGAGGTAGCGCCCCGATGGAATGGGATGCAGGGAGACTCTAACCCGTATGTCAAGAACGACTTCGTTCAACTTGCGATGTCTCCACCCACGAGGCTTGATCCGGCAATGGTCCAGTTGGCCGCGAGCGGTTCAGTACCTCCCGACTGGTTGCGGGGTCTATCGGTTCGACGCGACGAATGGCACTGGACTGGCTACCCCGTTGAGCTGCCGGGTCCACCGGAAGACTTGTCCTGCTGGTTGCCTGCCTTCGCGGGCACGGAAGCCTATCGCGAGTCTTTTGTGCACGTGTTCGGCACGCGAACCGTTACCGATCCAGATGATCGCCGAACCGACTGGAGGTTGGGAACGTCGGACGAAAACGGGAAATGGACGGACCTGGTTCATTCGCGACGTTTGACGGACGCAGAACGTCCCGCGCGCTACTCCGCCTATGTGGCGCGGCCGCTTGTGCGGTTTCGAAGCTGGCTTTCCAACTTCCCGGCAACCGCAGACACCCCCCTCCGACTCGAGCAAAGCGTCTTCGCAACTGGCGCGGTGCTGAACGGGATCGCATCCGAAAATGTGGCGGACAGATTGCCTACACCGCGGGTATTCAACCCCATCCCATTGACCGCAACGTATGAGAACGATGCGAACAAGTCCAAGACGTTACCACGAAGAAAACCCAATGGCTCACTGCTTGTAATTATGGAGCCGATCCGCCGCACCGATGATTTGGCTCATACAGGAGGTGTGGGAGATACGCTGGAATTCGACTTACTGGAGACTCGGCGACTAGATCAGAATGGCTGGCTTCGAGAGGCTGGACGGAATCCCGTCTTTCATCCCGCGCCGCTGGGCACAGTCGAGGACGTCCGCAGTGGTCAACCTCGGTTCCGTTGCGGTACTACATTTGGACTTACCTACGACATCGTACGCAACGCCGCTGTGGCGCAGACCGCGGTCGTCATTCATCCGGCAGATGAAAGTCGCGATTGGCTGATGGCGCGTGGACGCCTGCGCCGCATCGTTCTTCCCGAGACGTTGCTCAACAATCTCCTGCAACCACCCGACTCCGCCGATCAAGTAGCCAATCAAACGAAATCCTGGAAACTTCCTGTTCGCGTGGAAGGTACCGATCGGGTGCCGCTTGATTTTTGTTTGGACTGTCCGGGTGCGACCCTCCCAGCGAAACTGTCGCTCGTATGGGGGCAGGATGCTGATGGCAGAATCGACCTGAATCTACCCGAAGTTCATGCTGATGGACAAGGGCCGAAGCCGAAAGTCAGACTGCTGTGTTCGTGGCACAAGGCGCGGTGGCAGGGCGGAGGTGAATCGACTTGGCGCGTGCAGATATTGGCGCAAAAACGTCGAACGGGATTCATGGAGTGGGAGACCATCGCCAGAAGATCCTGTTTCGATCAACCTGATTGGGACATCAAAACAGCCATCACGGGTGGGCTTAGGATCGACGCGACGTTCCCCGCCGAGGTACCCCCTGAAATTAGCTGCACACGTCTTACCATCAGCGATTACAGCGATCCGTTCTGGATGCTGTTCGTTGGAACGTTTGGAGGTAAAGGCGAACTTGCACGAGCGGACGAATATTCGCTCCTCATACGATCTCAGGCGGGCGAAAATCCGAAGCTGTTGTTGAGGGGCGAAAGCGTCGGACAGTTGCAGCCGCCTCCGACCAAGCCCGATCACTGGGACAGGGAGAGCCCCGAGTTTCATTTGCTGTTGGTGTTCCAGCCATTGACTTCAATCTCCCAAGGCGAGCCCGACATCAGCGCGGGACGCCTGCTCGCTGTATTTGAACCGAGCGACGAAACGGACGGCGAATTTGTATCACTTGGAAACGACATTACAGAAAAATCTTCATTGGGCGGCTGTTATGCGTATCTGTGCGCGTTTCAGTTGATCACATCTGCGTCGAAGGACGAACCGAAACGACAAGACGGTACTGGTTCAGTGCAGGGTGAACGAAGTGTCGCAATTGACTCCTGGCACAAGCTAGTCACGGCTATGTTCCCGGATGTGGATTTACCCACCACGGAGCAGGGTTACTACACGGAGAGTCTCGTTCGTCCCCTGCCCAAGTTCCTTGGGCCAATTCGGATCGATTCACCTGATGTTAACGCGTAACTTGGTGCTACAAGTGTGGAGAATAAGAGCTTCCCCTTGCTGAACGTGCCTAGGAGTGGCAGTAATGGAGCGGATATGCAGGCCAACTTCCCCTTTTTGAACGTCGGCAATTAGGTGACTTGATCGAAACTTTCAGGAGTTCACGAATGGCGACCTACGACTATGAAGCAGAGCCGATTTTTCCGATAAAACAAGGAGAATACGCAAGTCTATGTTGGGCTGCCGCGACAGCAGTGATGTTGGGATGGAGGAATCGCAGTCGCTGCTCACTTCAAGACGCGGCCAACTTTTTGGGAGTCGAATTTGTAGAAAAGTATGCAGCAGGCAGTCCGCTAAAGTATGGGGACGTTCCGCTATGGAAGGAGCGAGGCGGGTTCGTTGCGCAGGGGCAACAATGTATCGACGCGGCAGGTTGGAACGATCTGTTGCGCAAGCATGGACCGCTGATAACGTTGATCAGCGCAAATGCGACAAAACGAATTGATCATGTCGTGGTAGTTACCGGCATACTCGGAGATGGTAGCGGTGCTGGTACTGTTCTGAAATTTGCGGATGGCCAATGCGGCTGTATCAGGAAGTACAGCTTAATTGAGTTTGCTACAGTATTTGAGGTTCCGGACGGAGCGGACACCTTGTTTAGCGTCATGTATTTCGAGTAAGTCGTTTGACCAAATAGCTTGCTCCGCGGGCTGATGTGCGAGTCAAAGCCAAGCTAAGTTTGACCGTCCCCCGTAAATCGAGCCATGGGGAATGTGAGATTTCCTTGTATCTTGAGCCCGAGGGGGTCCCCGGATGGAACGCAAGCGGTACACCGAAAGAAAAATCTCGATCCTGAAGGAACACGAGGCTAGCGCCTCGGTGCAGCACTTGTCGCGCCGCCACGTTGTGGCGGAAAACGCACTACATCGCTGGAAGTCGAAGTCCGGCGGCATGGAGGTCTCCGAGGCCAAGCGGCTGCGAGAGCTAGAAGGAGAGAACCTGAAGCCGAAGCGGCTGTGGCCGAGACCGCGCTCGACAAGGCTGCTTTGAAGGAACTCGTCCGGGAAAATGGTAACGGCCGCGCAGCGACGCCGGGTCGTGGGTCATCTGAGGAATCGCCGCGTGAACGAGCGCCGGGCCTACCCGTTGCCGGCTTCATCCGTTCCGCGGCGCGTTATCGGCCTGAGGGAAGAAACGACGGCACACCGCAAACTCGGCTAAAAACACCGGCTGATCAGTACTCCAACGTGCGCAAATGCTGCACGAAATGCGCATTCTGGAGGGCTTGATCCGGGGTCTCTGGAGGTAGTAGATCGCGGCCCAGTAGCGGGGCAAAAAACGGGGTAATTACAAACTTCGATTTTTAGATAATATTCAAAATCAACTTAATAGGTATTAGGTTCGAATCCTAGTCTCCCAGCCAAAACAAAAGCCCCCGCCCCAAGCGGGGGTTTTTGTTTTGGCTCGGACCAAGATCGAACTCGAGGGTTCGACAAAATCGCTTGGGTAGGTTTTAGGCGGCCGCGGAACAATCCCCGGCTTCAGTCGTGGAAGTTACAGATGCTCATGCGAACATTGCGCGCCTAACATGCCTTGACGGCTATAGCGAAGGATCCCGGCAATGGCACGCGGTTGTTTATGCTCAATCGGTGCAGGAAGCGGTCCTGAACTCGACCGAATCCGGCGGCGCAGGTAGATTCTGAGCTGAGTTCGCGGTCGGCTGGCCGGTCAGGCCGACGGCCTCCCGCTTGAACTCTTCGCCGAGCTTTCTTCTCGTGGACATTACACTACACTCCTTTCTGGCCATCATCGGCCTTCTTGGAAGTGTCCGCGTTGACAGGGCAGAACCCCAAGGATGGTTTGCATTTCCGCCACCGCCGAGGCAATGGATAACAACGTATGAATACTAAATGCCTCGCTAAACTGATTATGATCGCATTCTCGATTACAGCGTGCGGCCGAATGATTGAATCAACATTCTGGCTCAGCTCTGAATGTCGTTTGCCGAAATGGTTCAGCTTACCGAACGGGTTGGCTCGAGCAAATGTCTCGGTCAAACTGAATTAATATGTTACAGACGAGGGGAGAATTGCCGAATTTATCCTGTTTAACTCGCATGACAAAGAGATTGACAAAGTAGAAACCAAGTTGAAAGGGTATCAGCCAATTTCTTCAAAGGGTTCAAACAATGTTTTTTCAAGCAATATCGTTGGATACGAAATAGCAACCGCGAATGGTGTGACTGACGTTATCGAACACCGTCGCGATCTGTTTTTTTGCATGGCAAACGATCCGCTGTTATGGGAAAAGCTCGGTCTGAGGGGGCTTTGACGAACAAACCATAAGCCAGCCTTGGACGTGCCGTGTCGTTTGCCGGGTTATGGTCATCATGAAGCTGAAGCGTACATGGTTGTTAATTGTTCGGCGCCTTCAAGCCTTCTCGCCGCCAGGTGCCCATCGCCCCACCGCGATCCACGGCCAAATCCTCCTCAGGCAATCGCCACGAATGGATGCGACGATACCGGCAGTCCGTCCAAGTTTCGCGCGGCAAAGCGCATGATCGCCTGAAAGATCGCAAAGCCCGGATATTTTCCTGTCAAAAGTTACGGGACCAGCCCTATACTCCCCGTGCTGGCTTATGGGTGAAACCCATTCGGGGAGCCACGCATGGGGTACAACCGTTAAGGATTGCGTCTAATTGCCCACTACCTACGTGGGCTCGACTGCGGATGGCGCGTGAGAAAAATAATTCCGTTTTTCAGCCTTGTGATTGCTCTGGTGGTGCTGCTAGCCGCATCATCGGCTTATTCCGCATCTGAATTTTGCTGGCGGGACTCTTATCCCCGCAGTGCGGGAACCATTCCCCAGGCCTGTGGACCGGGTCAGCAACGTATCGGGCTGCTCTGCTACAGCCAATGCCCGGCCAATACCCGACGTTCCGGTTTCGACTGTCATTCGATCTGTCCGCCGGACATGCGCGACGACGGCCTGTTTTGTCGCAAGGCGGAGTACTCGCGCGAGGGATTCGGCCCGCCGCATGCGAGGAAAAAGTGCGTAAAGAAATACGGCAAGCACAACTGTGAACAACAGGCGATTGTCTGGTATCCGAACTGCAAGCCGGGTTACGTGAGCATCGGCCCCTTGTGCCGGCCGCGGCATACGCCCGATTGTCGCGCGCTGGGCTTGAAACCTGGCCTGGACCTTTCCTGTGCCAAGCGAGTCATCATCGGCAAGCCGCGCACCGGCGTTTGCCGAAGTGGCGAGGAAAAGGACGCCGGGCTTTGCTACAAGGCGTGCCGGCCCGGTTACGACGGCGTGGGTCCCGTGTGCTGGAGCGGCGCTCCAAGGGGATGGGTCAACTGCGGCATGGGAGCTGCGAAGGAGAGTTTCACATGTGGTCATGTCGTGTTCGACCAGGTGAGCAGTGTCGGCCAGATGGCCATGTTCGTTTCGTCGCTGGGTTCGAGCGCCGCTGCGAACGAAGGTGCGAATGCGGCCACGAACGCGACCCGACTCGCCGAACTCAAGCGCAAGTATGCCCAACTCAAGGAGGAGTATGAGAAAGTAAAACCCACGATCGACAAGTTGAACAAAGCGAAAAAGGCTGGCGGAGCGGCGAGCAATACAGTCCAGCTGGTATCCGAGGACACGGCAACACCGGAAGATATCGCCCGTGTCGCCGCCCAGATCGCGGCAATCGTCGACCCCACTGGCGCCGCCAGTACTGTTGCCGCCTACACGTATCCCAAGTGCAGCGAATACGGACTTCAGCAAAAGGCGATGTCACCCTCTGCGCCGAAGCAACCGGCACAGCCTCACCAGGCGCCACCGCCACCGCCGACAACGCCCGGTTATCCGAGAGGCCCCGCCGCTCCGGAACAACATCAATATCGGCCTGCGCCGACCGCCCGGAGTTCCGAGCAGCAGTGCTACGACATGGTGCAGGGTCACGTTGCCTGGGACCGCGCCGGTCATCGGGGCTGGAGCCCGAACAATCTGAGAATGCTGTGCCAGGGAGCGACCCATCCCCAGAGGCGAATCGCCTGCTTCGAATCACGTATTGGCGCCGGCGAGAATTGGTCACGCGCCATCAATGAATGCAAGAACCCATCAGCACCGAGGCCGCAACCGCACAACGCGCCCACTGGAGTGGTACGCGCAGCCCCGGCGCATCCTCAATATCGGCCTGCGCCACCTGCCCGGAATCCCGAGCAGCAGTGCTACGACATGGTGCAGGGTCACGTCGCCTGGGACCGTGCCGGGCATCGGAGCTGGAGCCCGAACAACCTGAGAATGCTGTGCCAGGGAGCGACCCATCCCCAGAGGCGGATCGCCTGTTTCGAATCGCGTATTCGCGCCGGTGAGAATTGGTCACGTGCCACCAATGAGTGTCGCAACAAGTGATGCTGTTACATGCCAATGACGCCGGCAGCACCTGGGGCCTCGGAACGCGCGCATAGCCTTCAGGCGCAAGGATCTGCCGTGCGTGCCAATTGCGTGGGCGCTGCAATGAATGCAGGATGGTGTTGACTGGCAGTCGAAGTTGCAAGGACGCAAACACCGACCCTGCACCGGGGAATCTGCATCAGGATAAAACAAAGGGCCCGACGGGCCCTTTGTTGCTTCAGGAGGAGGCGCGTCCCTGCGCCAAATCAAACCGATAGTTACCTGTCGGCGGGCTGCAGCGTGAACTTGCCGACCGCAACGCCGAGGTCGACGCCTTCACCATGGCCCGCAAGGGCCAGTGAGACGGTGCCCTTGGTCAGCACTTGCACGTTTCCGGACTTGATCAGGCCGGCGTGCGCCTCACCCTGGGCATACGAACCCAGCACGTCGTTGATCGTATGCACGTCGCTGAACTTGCCGGTACCGTCGTCGATATGGAACTTGCCGACGGTCAGGCCGCCGCCGTTGGCTGCGATCTTCACTCGCATGCGAGCGCCATTGGCACAGGTGACCATGCCTTTGCCTTCGGCATGTTTGTAGATGGCAGACCAGCCAGTGAGCGAATAGTGGAGCTTGCAATCCAGATCCGCGTCATGGTCGCGGGCGATGGCACTCGTCGTCACCAATGCGGTGGCACTCATTGCCAAGACCAGCGCGGTGGTTTTCATGACTACACGGTTCATAGTTTCGTCTCCAATTGTTGGTTTGGTAATCGGCACCCGGTTTTTGGATGCAGTATTACCCGCGCAAGCTCCGTGCCAGCCGATTATTTTTTCTAACTTGTTGAAATTCGTGAACAACATGTCGTGACGGTCTTTGCGGAATAAACGATGCGTTCAACGAAATCGTGCAATATGCAAGCCTTTGCATAGCGGGAGTCAACCGTGTCGGGAGCCGGCCCGCGATCTGCCACGCAAACGGTTCCGAGGCCTGTTCGGGTACGAATGGCCACGTTTCCCATACGTTGAATGAGGCCTGTCAGTCGTTGCCGATCAGGATGGCCACACCACGCAAGGCACGAACGTGTTGGCAAATGATGCGGAAACAGGCCAGCATCGGCCCGGCCAGCAGGATGCCGATCACACCCCATAACCAGCCCCACAACAAAAGCCATACGAATACTACGGTCGGATTCAGCGACAGACGACGGCCAATGATCGTTGGCGTTATCAGCTGCCCCTCAAGGCTGGTCAAGAGCAGGAACACTCCCGGTACCGCCAATGCGTGTCCCAGGGTATCGAATGTGCTGAAGCCGACCAGGGTCAGCGCGAACAGGGTACAGGCCGCACCGATATATGGCGCAAAATTGGATATGGCTGCCACTGCTCCCCAAAGCAGGGCGTTCGGCACGTGCAACAAAGCCAGGGCAATGGAGACCACGATACCCAGACACAGGTTGATCAGGCACAGCATGGCCAGATAACGCGACATTTCCTCCTGGACTTCCCGTGCGATGGAGACCACGACGCGCTTTTCGCGCAGCGTCGGGGCCACCTCGACGGTTCGTCGCAGGAAGCCGTTGCCTGACGACAGGAAAAAGAACATCAGCAACAGTACCGCGGCGAATTCGCCCAAGGCACGTGGCGCGTTGGTGACCAGATTCGAAAGCCAGTCCGATTCTGTACTGACCACGGTCTTGGGTTGTTTGGTACCGGTAATTTCCTCGATTTTCTTGCCCGCCGCCTGCGCCTGCAGAATCGGCTCGCGGAAGCTGCGCAGCCGATGCTCGATCATGCGTGCAGTTTGTGGGGCATGCGCAATCCACTTTTGTGCGGGTTCCGACAAGCGGGCGACTCCGAAACACAGCAGCGCCACAACGGCGGCGATGCTGAACAGGCTGCCCAGTGTGCGCGGCAAACGCAGCGTGCGTTCGAGCAGGGTCACGACCGGAGACAGCAGCAGCGACAGCAGCAAAGCGAGTACGATCGGGATCAGGATTTCGTGCGCCCAGTAACAGATGGCGAGCGCCATCAGGATGACGATGAAAAGTGCGTAGCGTTTGATGGTGCGCAATTCGGAATCACCTCGCAGCGTGCGCGCGGTACTGTTGCCCGGACCGTGGTCAACGGTGGCTGAAGAGGTTGGTCGATTGGAATTGGACGGTGAATTGGAGTCGTTCACGGTTCGCACACCTCGTAGGGGTATGTGGAGCCTCGCACAGGCAAGCCCGCAATTCACGAAAAAAACCGGCGTCTATCGTCTCGATAGTCGCCGGTGTGCGATCGGTAGAGGGTCCGCCTCAGGGATGGGGAACGGGGGAATCAAACGGACCCTCTACCGAAATCATCCATCCGTGGATGAACATTCCGGTTCACGCATAGTTTCGTTTGGCATGCATCGTCTTCACGTGAAGGGGAGGATTGCCGTGAAATACGTGAACCACCAAGCGTTGCGGATCGACCAGACGCAGGCTTGAAACGATTTCGGCGCAGTTCCGGTCAGGTGACCGAATCAGTTGCCGAAATACACGCCAGACTGCGTTTGGGTTGCACTGTTCCGCGATCTTGCTGTTCCTCATGGATTGTCCGGATTGAAATCAGTGGGGTTTAATTTGCCAGCATCGCGCTGGTCTATTGCATTTCATGCTTGGTCTCCGTAGTTGATTAATTGTCGCCTAGTTTTGGCGGCGCGTGCCGCCGCTCAAATAGCACTCAAATGTCGTGCCAGCATTGAAATGCAAATCTGATCAATATCCTACGAAGATTTAACGCGGCAGAATCCTTGCAGCATGCAAAGCTTAGGGGGTGCCGGTCATGCGACATGCACGATGAATGGGCCGTTTGCAAAGCCGCTGGATGGCACCGGAGCGGCGGTGATCAGGCCGGCATCAATATCGTAAAAGTCGTGCCACGGCGCGGTAGGGAGGAGACACTGATGCGACCGCCGTGTTGTTCGACGATTTCCTTGCAGATGGCCAGGCCGAGTCCGGCGCCGCCGCGCCTTTGGCCGACTTGCACGAATGGCTGGAATACCAGCGCCTGGCGCGAAAACGGAATTCCCTGACCAGTATCCGTGACCGCGATGGCGATGTGTTCCGGCGTGCGGTGTGCACTGAGCATGATGCTGCCGCCGGAGGGCGTATAACGCAGTGCGTTGCCGATGAGATTGTCCAGCACGCGGTCGAATGCGCTGCGGCTCAGCGACAGGCGCGGCAGCTCGTCGTCAATTTCCATTTCCAGTTTGACGCTGGCTTCGGCCGCGGGCAGTTCGAAGCGTTGCGAGGCTTTGCGCAGCACCTGTTCAATATCGGTCGGCAACCGCTCCAGGCTCTGCTCGCCGACCCGCAGGCGCGACAGGTCGAGCAGATCGGTCAGTAGCGAAACCATGCGTTTGAGTTCAGCCTGCACGGTGTCGTAAAGCTCACGATCACGTGAGCCTTCCGGAAATTGCAGCTTTTCGCCGAGCAGTCCCAAGCCCATGCGGATACTGGTGATCGGGGTACGCAACTCGTGCGATGCGCGTAGCACGAATTCGCCGCGCATCTGGTCGAACTCGCGCCGCGTGGTCACGTCGCGCATGACCAGTACTACCCCCGGACGACCACTCTCGCTCTCCACGAAGCGATGCAGCCAGTAGGCGAGAATTCGTTTCTCGCCCTCGTGTTCGATGCTGATTTCCGGCTCGCGCGCTTCGGAGAACTCGCCGCTGGCCAGCACTTCGCGCACGCGTTCGCCGATTTCCTCGTCGCCGATTTCCTCGAAACGCCGGCCGATGGCCTGGCCTGATTCCATGCGGAGCTGACGTTCGGCGACTGGATTGATGCGCTCGATTCGACCCTCTTCGGAGAAGATGACAAGGCCGTCGCCGATGCTGTCGAGCACGGCTTCGCTGCGGCGTTGTTCGACGATCAGCCGTTCCATGTTGGTTTCGCGAAACAAATGCAGCGAGTGGGCCATCGATTCGAAGTGGTGGCCGAGCGCGTTGAACTCGTCGATCGGTCCGTCGGTGTAGGCGACATCGAAATCCCCGCCGCTCATGCGCTGTACCAGCGCGGTCAGCCGATCGGACAGATCGGTGACGCTGCGTACCAGGCGGACCGTGGCAAACAGCCCGGTCAGCAGGGCCAGTGTGGCGAGAACGCCGACCAACAGGATCATGTCACGCGCGAAGCGTCGCGTGGCCTGGGCGGCGTCGCGCAACTCCGTGTTCTTCAAGTCGCGCAAATGAGCCAGCGACTTGCGTAACTTGCCGAAGTCGGAAGGCAGTTTGATGGTGTTCGGTTGCGCCATGCGCCCGGCCTGCCAGATCGCCACCGCGTTTTCGAAGTGCATGTAGCGCGCCTCGAAGTCGTCCAGCGCCGATTTTTCCGTCGGGCTCATGAAGTTGCCGCGCGCTGCGTCGATCGCCTGGCGCACCAGGTTGGGCGTCGGCGGACCCGACGCAGGTGCTGGTGGCGTCAAGGCAGTGGTGGCGTCGGTATCCGCCGTGGTTGCTTCATTGGGCGGGCGCAGGGCTGTCTGAATCAGGCCGGCAATCTCCTGATTGAGCTGTTCGCTGATCTGTTCGATCGCGGCATTGGCCTGCAAGTTTGTTGCGGCCAGGGAATTGACCCGTTCGGCCATGCGCTGCAGCGAATACAGGGCCAGCGGGAACACCAGGCACATCAGTCCAATGATGATGCCGTGACTCAAGGCAAGGCGTGGGCGCAATTTCATCGGAGGGAGTGCCGCCGCGCGACTACATGCCGTACTGCTTGCGCTTGCGGTACAGTGTCGACACATCGATGCCAAGCGTCTTGGCCGCGGCCTCAAGCGACGAACTGGAAGCGATCACGCTGAGGATGTGCGAACGCTCCAGCTCCTGCAGGCTCATGGCTCCGCCGATACGCGGCTTGCCCGTGTCCCGGGCTGATTCAACGATGGACAAGGCATCGGTGTCGATTTCCTCGTCCGGGCACAGGATCACCGCGCGCTCGATCACATTCTGCAGCTCGCGGATATTGCCGGGCCAGGGATAATTGTTGATGGCGTTCAAGCCGGCCCGGCTGAAACGCCGCGCCGGGCGCCGGTAGTTTCCGGCCAGACGCAACAGAAAACTCTCGGCCAGACGTGGCAGATCCTCAGCCCGTTCGCGCAGCGGCGGGATATGCACGGTGATGACGTTGAGCCGGTACAGCAGGTCCTCGCGGAACTGGCCTTGTTTGACCATCTCGTCCAGATTGCGATTGGTGGCGGCGACGATGCGCACATCGGCACGGCGCGTGACCGGATCGCCGACACGTTCGTACTCGCGGTCCTGGATGAAGCGCAACAGTTTCGGTTGCAGCGTCAACGGTACGTCGCCGACTTCGTCGAGAAACAACGTGCCGCCTTCGGCCTGATCCACGCGTCCCAGCTTGTTCTCGGTGGCGCCGGTAAACGCGCCCTTGCGATGGCCGAACAGTTCGCTTTCCAGCAGCTCCGCCGACAGCGAAGGGCAGTTCACGGTGACGAAGTCCTCTTCGCGGCGCTTGCTGAAACGATGGATGGTGCGTGCGGCGACGCCCTTGCCGGTTCCGCTTTCGCCGAGAATGAGCACGCTGGCATCGGTATCGGCGACCTGGCGCAACGTTTCAAGCACTTTCTTCATGGCCGAGCTTTCGCTGTCCAGGTCCTCCCGCACGGAGATTTCGTCGGCGTGTTCCAGCGCCTCGACGCGTTGTTCGAGCTTGCGCGCGCGGATCTGGTTGGCAGCCGACATGCGCAGTTGTTCCGGCGAACACGGCTTGACCAGGTAGTCGGCAGCGCCGGCGCGGATGGCATCCAGTGCGCTGTCGATGGATGAATGCGCGGTCACTATTACCACGCGCATCCACGGCGCGTATTGGCGCAGTTTGGGCAGCACATCAAGCCCGGAAACTTCGCCCAGTCGCAGGTCCAGAAAACACAGGTCGAAGACCTCGCGTTGCACGATTTCCTCGGCTTGCCCGGCATCGCTGACCGCAGCCACCCGATGCCCGGCATCCTCCAGGCAATAGCGGAAGGTACGCAGAATGTTCTGTTCGTCGTCGACGAGCAGGATGCGGGTTTTCTGTTCACCGGTATCGTTCATGACCATCTTTATCGTTGTATTTGAAGCCGATTATCGGGGCAACGGCCGTGCTACTTGCAGGGCTGCATTGTGCACCGCCTTGCAAGATGCAATGCCTTGCGGCCGGGCTGAAACCCTAACATCATGTTTTTAAAGTGAATATGAATATGGCATGGGGATTGAAGTATCCGGGGTGAGCGAGGCAAAGGCCCCATACCGGAAGAACCGACATGATTCGCCAGCAAAATGACTTATTGCAACAGGTCGATCGCATCACCCGCAGCGGCCACCGTTTTTTCGTCGGCGCGTATTCATCCGTGACCAACGCGCAGGTGCGCACGGCATTCAACTACATCATTGAGGTCAAGAAGCATTTATTGATCGATTTGGAGCGCTGGATCAAACCAGGTAACGACAGCTTGCACGATATGGCCTCGCCGGCCGCGGCTGTAGAGCGCACCTACGAAGACCTGGGCCGAAACTTCGATGCGAATTCCCTCGGCACCATTGCCCAGGAATTGGGTTTCTGCGAAGCGCAGCTGCTCAAGCTGGTCGAGCGTATGTTCGAGTCGACCAATGACGCGGACCTCAAGCGTTTACTCAAGGCCTACTACCCGCAGCTGATCATCTGCCGCGAGGCGATGTGGCGCATGAGCGCCCAGCGTGTGGCCTGAGTGACCCGATCGGGGAGCGCCGGGGCTGGAAAGCGCGCAAGCGCCCGATCATTTTCCATCTACCAAATCGAAACAGGAGGCGTTCATGCGTAACGAAAAAACTACCAAGACCACCGAAGCCGTTGCTCGCAAGCTGCACAACGGTATCGACGCGGCCGACGAAAAAATCGAAAAGACCGTCGATGCCTTCAGCGTGCGACTGGCCAATCTGGAAGATCGTCTGCGCGACCATGGTGACAAGCTGCTGTCCAACGCGCGTGACGCGCGGACGTCGGCCACCGAGCAGGTTCGAGAGCATCCCCTGGCCGCGTTTGGCGTTGCCTTTGTGGCCGGCGTTGCCATCGCTCGATTGTTCCGCCGTTGAACCGGGCCCGAGTGAACACAGGAGACGAACCAATGGCGTATGCCGATCCGGAAAACCGGAACCCCGCGGCCGATGCCGAGACGGCTTCGCTCAGCGATCTGGCGCATGATGGCAAGGATTACGTACGTTGTTGGAGTTACCTGCTTGCCAGCGAAACGCGCCTGGCCCAGTCCAGCCTGACGCGTCTGGGGTTTGCTGTTCTATTGTTGCCGGCGCTGGCGCTGACCGTTTTCGTCAGTACCGACACCTTGGTGGCCTGCCTGCTGAATCGCTGGTTGCAGGACTGGAGCAGCAGCATTGCGATCACCATGGTCGTGGACCTGTGCTGCCTGTTCGGTCTTATTCTCGCCATGCGGCGATGGCTGCGCAATCTCGGATTGCCACGCAGTCGCCGCGCCTTGACGCAGCTGATGGAGCGTCTGGCATGAACCGGAAAAAGCGCAGCGCCGCGGCCCGGGTGCAGCTGGCCCGCCTTGAACTCGAGCAAGCCGAACGCGATCTGGCGCACAGCGCCGGTGCCTGGATCCAGCGCCTGCCGCGCAACCGACAGGTCCTCGCGATTTGCGGTGGCCTGGTCAGCGGTGCCGCGCTGGTCATCCTGCCGACGCGATGGTGGCGACGGTCGCGGCATTTTCCGGCGGCATCAAGGCTTAAAATTCCGCGAAGGAACCGGGCGGCGTATTCAGCGCATATTGCGATCGGTACAGCAATGATCGGCTGGCGCGCTGCCAACTCCTTTTCAGTCACTGGGTGGTTCCCACCTGAATGTCGAACCAGTACTGAGCGCCATTGAAGATCCGGCCAAAGTCAAGGTCCGTCGTGAACGGGCCGCCGTCGCCCACGAGGATCGACTGCTGGATTGGCGATCCCACCACATTGCCACCAGCGGACGCGTCGTACAGGGTAAACGTGAACTGAAAGGTCTGGCCCGCTGGCAGGATGCCGCCGGCATTGAGCTGACCCTGATAGCTGAAGGCGGTGCTCGGGACCACCGTTGCGGCGATGGAGTCTGCCGTTACCGCGGATAGAAGGATCGCAAGAATGAGCGTAACGAACCGACTGAAGTTGATGTTCAACACCCCTCGCATCCGGTGAAGAAAATTTCGTCCAACCCCGTGGCCGGGGCGGCCGACCAGAAACCGGCATGGATGGAATAGGTGGTCCCGTCGCTGGTGCTGGAATAGCCCGGCGCGGGCTGGAAGACACCTGTCCGGGCATCACCAAGCGCGCCAGAGCCGGGAATGCGGAGATTCACCAGGGTGACGGAACCGGCGTGATGAATACCGATGTGCGCGGTCGAGGCACTGTGCGCTTCCGAACAGACCGCGTGGAGTCCTCGTGCATAGTATGGCCAATGAGCGCTGGAACCTTATTCGACGGCAGGGATGGGTAAGGATCAGTCGCCAAGAGACAGCCATGAACAAAGATCAAGTCAAAGGCCGAGTCAAACAAGTGAAAGGCAAAGCCAAGCAAATGGCAGGGATTGTCGTCGGCGACAAGACGCTGGAACAAAAAGGCCGGGTGCAGAACGCTGTCGGCAAGGCACAAGCAGGCTACGGCGATCTCAAGAAGGACCTCAAGAAAGCTACTTGATACAGGGAAACTCCGAACCAGGAGAGGGTTTCTCCTGCCGTCGCTCGACCACACCCACCACCCGTTGCAACGGCTTCAGGGTCGTTGGCGCCAGGGAGTGCCCCGCCATGCAGGATCAGGATGTCGCCACCGTCAGCGAAAGCGATCCCTCGAGTTCCGGGCAAGCAAAAGCCCCGGTCGAGCCCGCTGCGCCGACGCACTCGCCTGCTCGCCCGCGACGGGTCAGGAGCGCCATGCTGGCGTTGGCCGCGTGCGCGTTGCTGGCGGTCGGCGGCTACTATGTGTGGCAGACGTGGTTTGCCCAATCCGCTGCGGGCGGCGCCATGCTTACTGCGGTGGCTACGCGCGGGGACCTTGAGGATACGATCACCGCGACCGGTACGCTCCAGCCCAAGGATTTCGTGGATGTCGGCACGCAGGTGTCCGGGCAGTTGAAGAAAGTGCTCGTCGACGTCGGCGCCGTGGTCGAGAAAGGACAGCTCCTGGCCGAGATCGACGCGTCTGTCTACCAGGCAAAGGTCGATGGCGACCATGCCCAGTTGCTGAACCAGCAGGCGCAGCTGGCCGACAAGCGGGCGCAGCTCGCGCTTGCCGATCTTCAGCTTAAACGGCAGTTGAACCTCGCGCGCGAGGACGCGACCACGGACGACGCGCTGCAAAGCGCGCAGGCCACCAGGAACTCGGCCGTGGCGCAACAGGATTCAGTCAGGGCGCAAATGCAGTTGACCGAGTCCGCTTTGCGCGGGGACCAGGCAAACCTTGGCTACACCAAGATCTACGCGCCCATTGCCGGGACGGTTGTATCGCAGGCTGCAAAGCAGGGCCAGACGTTGAACGCCAACCAGCAGGCGCCGATCGTCATGCGCATCGCGGACCTGTCGACGATGACCGTGGAAGCGCAGGTGTCGGAGGCCGACGTACCCAAGCTGCACGTGGGTATGGACGTCTATTTCACGACGCTGGGCGGCGACAACCGCCGCTACTACGGCAAGCTGCGGCAGATTCCGCCCACGCCGACTATCGTCAACAACGTCGTGCTCTACGACGCCTTGTTCGACGTGGATAATCCGAACCAGGCACTGATGACCCAGATGACGGCCCAGGTCTTCTTCATCGCCGCGAGTGCCAGGGACGCGGTGCTGGTGCCGATCACAGCGCTGCGTGCGCTGCCGGCCGAAGTCCGGACGGGCGCATCCGGTGCGCTTGCACCGGGCGCCGCTGGCGCCAAAAGCCCAACAGCGCCGGCGCGCACCTCGCGCGCATCGGGCGCCGATCCGCGCAACCAGTTCGCCAAAGGGCGCGCGCTCGTGAGCGTGGTCGGCGCCAATGGCAAGGTCGCTGTTCGCGAGGTGAAAGTCGGCGTGATGAACCGCGTCTCGGCGCAGATTCTCTCCGGCATCGAGCCAGGTGAGACGGTTGTGATCGGATCTCGCGCACCAGTCCCGAGTGCGCAGCTGAAAGCCGCCAGTGCGCTGGTGCCGGCGACGGGACGGGGAGGCCATCCGTGAGCTCCGAGAAAGGCCCGGACGTGCTCTCGCGCTCAGCGGAGCCGACCCCGTCCATGCCTTCGTCCATCGAGCCCCTGATCGAACTCGTCGATGTAACCAAGACCTTTCACAGCGGCGAGTTGGACGTCCCTGTGCTGCATGGGATCAGCCTGAAGATCTATGCGGGGGAGTTCCTCGCGATCATGGGGGCGTCGGGCTCGGGCAAGACCACGCTCATGAACATCATCGGCTGCCTCGACCGGCCTACCACCGGCGTGTTCCGCTTCCTCGGCGAGGACGTCTCGGGCTTCGAACGCGATGAACTGGCGCGCTTGCGGCGCGAGGCATTCGGCTTCGTGTTTCAGAGCTACAACCTCATTGGCACCGCGTCCGCACTCGAGAACGTCGAAGTGCCGGCGGTCTATTCGGGGATGCCGCCCGCAGATCGGGAGGCGCGTGCCAAGGCGCTGTTGGTTTCGCTCGGTCTCGGCGACAGGCTCGAATACCGACCCACGCAGCTCTCGGGCGGGCAGCAACAGCGCGTCTCCATCGCGCGCGCGCTGATGAATGGCGGGCGCATCGTCCTCGCCGACGAGCCCACCGGCGCGCTTGATCGCCAGAGCGGGATCGAGGTCATGACGCTGCTGCAGGATCTGTCCAGCCGCGGACACACCGTCGTCCTGATCACGCACGCGCTCGACGTTGCCGCACAGGCGAAACGGATCATTGAAATCAGCGACGGTCGGATCGTGCGCGATTCCGGACCGCAGTTGTCCGTTGCGGCAACCTCGCCGGACCTCGCGCCGACGCGCGGCAAGGGCGGCGAGGCCGGCGCCGATTTTCTCAGTGGCACGCGCGAGGCGTCGAAGACCGCGGTGCGCGCGCTGCGCGCCAACCTCAACCGCACGGTACTGACACTGCTTGGCATCGTGATCGGCGTCGCCTCGGTCGTCGCGATGCTGGCGATCGGCGACGGTGCCAAGCAAGTCGTGCTCGATCGCATCAGCGCCATGGGCACGAACCTGCTGCTGATTCGCCCGGGCCAGCCGAACCGCAGGGGCGTAGGCGGGACCGTCGCCTCGCTGGTTCCGGAGGATGCCGAGGCGATCGCCGATCTGCCAAATGTAATCGCCGCCGTGCCGGAACTGGGCGGCAACGTCACCGCGCGCTTCGGCAATACCGACTACCAGACCCAGGCGACCGGGACGTCCGCGAGCTATCCGACCGCGCACAACTGGCCGCTGAGCCGCGGCATTTTCTTTTCGACCACGGACCAGAAAAGCTACGCGGCGGTGGTCGTGCTTGGCCAAACCGTCGCGGACAAGCTGTTTCCTCCGCAGGTGGATCCGGTCGGACAGTATGTGGTGCTCAACAACGTGATGTTCCAGGTCATCGGCCTGATGGCGGCCCGCGGCGCCTCGCCGCATGGCCAGGACCAGGACGACGTGGTGCTGGTGCCGCTCACGACCGGCGGCCTGCGCCTGTTCGGCCAACGCTTCCTGCGCAATATCACCGTGGCCGTGGATGACGTAACCCTGATCGACGCGACGCAGGATGAAGTCGCGGCGCTGCTGCAGGCGCGGCACCACACCACGGACTTTCGGATCCGCAACATGGCTTCGATCCTCGAAACGGCCACCGACACGCAGAACACGCTGACTGTGCTGCTCGGGTCGGTCGCGGCGATCTCGCTGCTGGTCGGCGGCATCGGCGTGATGAACATCATGCTGGTGAGCGTGACCGAACGCACGCGCGAGATCGGCATACGCATGGCCACCGGCGCGCGGATGCGCAACATTCTGCAGCAGTTTCTCACCGAGGCGCTGGTGGTGTCATTGCTGGGCGGCGTGATCGGGGTTGTGCTCGGGCTGGCGGCCGCGGCAGTCGTCGACGCGTTCGGCACGCCCGTCAAGTATTCGCTGGGACCGGTGCTGCTCGCGTTTAGCTGCGCGTTCGTCACCGGTCTGACCTTCGGCTACATGCCGGCGCGCAAGGCCGCGCGCATGGATCCCATTGTCGCACTGGCGACCTGAGCGACATGCTCACACGGCGCCTCGAGTTTCTGCTTGCCGCGCTATTCACGCTGGCACCGAGCGCCTGTGCGATCCGCGGAAATCCGCCGGCATCGGTCCCCGCCATGCCGGCGGCGTGGACCGAGTCGAGCTCACCGGATGCGGCGGCGCCGACGCAGGACTGGTGGCATCGCTTCGATTCGGCCGAACTCCCCGGACTGATCGATGAGGCGCTGAGCGCCAATCCGGACCTCGCGATCGCCGCCGAGCACGTGCGTCAGGCCGAAGCGCAGGCGCAGATCGCGGGATCGACATTGTTCCCGGTTTTGAACTTCGGCGCCGCGACGCAACGCCGCAAATCACGTGAGCAGGGCGGAAGCTGGAGCTCTGACAACTCGTCGAGCGCGACTTTGAGCGCAAGC
Source organism: uncultured Pseudomonadota bacterium (assembly GCA_963779795.1). Classification (GTDB taxonomy): domain Bacteria; phylum Pseudomonadota; class Gammaproteobacteria; order Xanthomonadales; family Rhodanobacteraceae; genus Rudaea. The sequence goes on from CAVZZK010000001.1 coordinate 622,334, forward strand.
TACGAGATCGATCTTTGGGGCGGCAATGCTGCCGGCGTGCGCGCGGCGGAGGCCTCGCTGCGCTCCAACCGCTTCGATCAGGAGACGGTCCGACTCACGCTGGTAGCCGGTGTGGCAAGCGGCTACTTCCAGGTGCTCTCCTTGCGCGGTCGCCTCGCGATCGCGCGCAAAAACCTGGCGATCGCCGAACGCGTGTTCAAGGTGGTAGACGCACGCGCACGCTACGGCGCGGTCTCGGCACTCGACGTGGCGCGCCAACAGTCGGCCGTGCTGACCCAGCGCGCCGCAATTCCGCCGCTCGAGCTGCAGCAGCGCCAAACGCTCTTCGCGCTGGCGATACTGCTCGGACGACAGCCGGAACGATTTGATGTCGCGGCTTCGACCGTGTCCGCCGTGCGCGTGCCGCGCATCGCTCCCGGTCTTCCGGCCGAACTGATCCTGCGTCGGCCCGACCTGGCCAGTGCCGAGGCGCAACTCGCTGTTGCCAACGCCAACGTCACCGTCGCGCGCGCGGCGTTGCTGCCCGCAATCTCGTTGACTGGGTCGGCGGGGCTGGCGAGCGATGCGCTGTTGAACTTCCTCGACACACCGACCGCGACCTTGACGATCGGTGCCTCGCTTTTGCAGCCGATCTTCAACGCTGGTCGCCTGCGCGCACAAGTCGACGTGGCGGCATCGCGCGAGCGCGAAATGGCTGAAAGCTACCGCAAGCTGGTCCTCGCCGCGCTGGCAGATGTGGAAGGCGCACTGGCGGCCGCAAGCCGGGATGCCGACCAGGAGGGACTGCAGGAGCAAGTCGTGGCCGAAGCGCGCCGCGCCCTGCATCTCGCGGAGGTTCGCTACCGCGAGGGAGCCGACGACCTGCTGACGCTGCTCGACGCGCAGCGCACGCTGTTTCAGGCCGAAGATCAGCTCGCGCAAATCCATCTGGCGCGGCTGCTCGCCTCGGTCGGTCTATTCAAGGCACTCGGTGGCGGGTGGACGGCTCCGGCTCACTAGGCGTGTAAACCCGGCACAGGTGTACGCGGGCCTGACTGTGTCAGTTCGGCCGGGCTACGGGCCCAGTATGCCTCCGGGGACGCGCAATGTTCGTTGTCGTACAGATGTCGGCAGCAAGTAGGCGTAGTTTCACGACATTGCCGCTGTAGAGATTCCTAATGAACGGCATGTCTGGCTGGATGGGTGGATATGGTGGGATATGGCTGATCTTGCTGATCGTCGTGGTGGTCGGCTTCGCGGTGTGGATCGTCAAGCAAAAGGGCAAGTAGGCGGATCGGAGGTGGCTTCCTGGCGACTTGCGCAATGAGCATCCGACCGGCTTGCCGCAGCACGGTCAGCACTCGCCGGCGAATCGGCGCTTTCGCGTCGACTCATCGCAGTCGTAGCAAACGCCACCGTGGCGCAGAGGAACGTACCGAAGAACTGGCGCAGGTATGCAGCGGTGGAATCACCGGGATGTGACGTCCTGCGGTTTCGTCGTCGTACCCGCTGTCATCAAAAAGCGCAAAAGTGAATTCATTCAACCCCTGAGGCGAGACCGCAATGAAAAGCTCAATACTATTTGCCGTAATGGCTGCCTGCGTCCTGTGTGCGCCCATCGCATCGGCGCAGGAAGCACCCGCGCCCGCCAAGCCGGCGATGAGGGTGGAAATGGACCAACAAATGTCCCGGATGCAGGAGAACATGAAACAAATGCAGCAGCAAATGGAAACAATCCGGGCGACAACCGACCCGAAGGAACGCCAGAAGCTGATGCGCGAGCACATGCAGACCATGCAGGAAACCATGAAAACGATGCGCGGCATGGGCGGCCCGATGATGGGCCGCGGTCAGAAAGGCGGGAGGATGGGAGGCCGGGGCATGGCACGTGGCGGCATGATGAAGCACCGCGGGATGATGGAACAACGCATGGACATGATGCAGATGATGATGGAGCAGATGATGCAGCACGAGCAGATGATGCAGCACGAGCAGACGATGCAGCACGAGCAGATGATGGAGTCCACGCCGGCGAAATAACTGAAGGGTTGTAGTGGCCTGTAACAGTTGAAGTGGAAGTCAGTATCGCAAGCGCGCATCGACGAAGTTGCGCGGCGATTTCCCGATAAGGCGTCCATCGACTACCGATTCTGTTCGGTGTTTGGTGGTCAGCTGTGACAGACGTGTGCCTTCAACAGAAACGGCACGCAAAACGCAACAACAATGGATCTAACTCAGGAGGTGTGTCATGAAGAATATCGTGAGAGTTGTCTGGGTCGCCTTGTCTCTGGTACTCGTGTGCGGCGTGGCATGGGCCAATGATGATGCCGATACGGTGAAACTGTTCAAGAACGCAGGGCAAAGTAGCGAGTTCTTTTCCAAGAGCTATGGCTACGCGGTGTTTCCGACCATCGGCAAGGGCGGACTCGTGGTCGGTGCCGCGCATGGCGATGGCAACGTCTACGCCCAGGGCAGGCGTCTTGGCAAAACGTCCATGACTCAGCTCAGCGTCGGCTTGCAGGCCGGTGGTCAGGCTTACAGCGAAATCATCTTCTTCAAGGACAAGGCTGCGCTCGATGAATTCACTTCGGGTAATTACGAATTCGGAGCTGGCGTCAGCGCAATTGCGATAACCGCTGGAGCCTCCGCGACGGCCGGAACGTCCGGAACTGGTGCGAGTGCGAGCGGCACCAAGAAGGACGCGAACACGGCAGGCAGCTTTCACGAGGGTGTGGCGATCTTCACGATCGCAAAGGGAGGCCTGATGTACGAGGCGTCCGTGCGCGGCCAGAAGTTCTCCTTCGAGAAGGGTGGCAAGGAGGAGTAAGTGAATCGCCCCGGGAATCCCGGAGGCCGTTTGGTGTGAGTCACGCCGTCCAGGATGCTTGCCTTGGCAGCCTCTTCAGCACGCATGCCCTGGTGGATCACTCGCTCAACAAGAAGGTCTCGACCAAAGGGCGTCAAACGGGCATCTTTATGCATGTTCATCCGGGGCTCCTGAAGGGGTGATTGGTTTGCACCTCCAGTCTTTCGGGTTTGCCTCGGATGAACAACCTGTTGAGAGATCACACCTGGAGATGACGAAACCGGTCGGCGATTGCGCGCAGAAAACCGAGCCTGCCACGCGGCAGGTTGCGGAACCTGCGACTGCGAAGTGGCGCCGCCACCGCATCACCCGTGCTCGACGCTCTCGATGACAATTGCGGCAATTCCGCGGGATCGGCCAGCCACAGATCCTGGCTGCCGAAGCCGTCGACCGTTTCGGTATGCGTGCGCAACGAGGTTTCATCGAGGTTGGCCAGTGCGGCGGCCTGGCGTGTAAGCAGCACGTATTCATTCGACGGGACCGAATTCTTCATCAGCCGATGCAGCAGGATCACCGGCTCGCCGGCCAGTTCCTCGAACTGGCGCAGTTGCTTGATCGCGATTTCGCCGACATGCACGAATGCCTTGAGCCGCAGCGCGGCGATATTGCTGCACGCATCGCAATTGCAGTTGCGCCGGTCCTCGCGCAGTGTCGCCGAGCAGGCGCGGAATGCCGGAAAGAACGACCGCACCTGGCCGAGCACGTCGCGGGCGGCCGCGACATCGCCGGGTTGCAGTTCCCGATACAGCATTGCCGCATCGCCTTCGAGCTTGTTCAGCACCAGCGGATGGCGGGCCTGGTCCAGAACCGCGTTGATCAGGTCGCTGACGATCTGCTCGGCATGCGCCAGTGTCAGCGAACGCTTCGTCACGAAGCGCGTATAGCCGCTGATATCGACGACGACTAGGTAGGCAAGGGTGATACGCATGATCGATTCTCCCGGTGCAGGATACCGCCCTGCGCACACAGGGACCCTGATCGTGCGGTTAGTCTTGCAATACGCCCCGTGCGACAGGCACGTGACCGTCGCACTGCCGCATTTTCGGCGTCCAACCCCGTTATCGGGTGCGCGTGTTGTTGCCGGCGCCGGGAATCGGATCCACAAGGCGCAGTCCAGCCTGATTTCAACTTGCCGGGTCCGCCGTGCAGTGGGCGCGAATTCGGCAACTACGGACTTTGTTCTGCACGATTGGCATCGCGTCATTCGAAGCCGGAGCCGAAGATGGGGTCGTTGAGGACGTTGTCCGTGATGATGAAGGCCGCGCCGCCGCCGTTGTGGAACTGATCACCGGCGATCACGTTCGGCAGGGCGAATCCCAGGGTATCGGCCCGATTGGCGTTCGGGTCGCTGATGGCAGTGGTTTCGAGCAGGCTCCAGCTCCAGATGCCGGTTGTGTTGGCGCGAAATACATCGAGGTAACCGGGGAAGCTGGCGTCGCCCACGATCACTAGTTTGTTGTCGATCGCCAGCGTGGTGCCGAAATTCGTCCTGCTCTGTGGATCAGGTGCGGCGATTTTGCTTGATTCGGTGAGGTCATATCCGATCGAGGTCTTGCAACAGAACACGTATGCGGCACCCTCGCCGCCAGAATTGTCTGCATGCGGTGCAGCCACTACGGGCACGCCACCGTCGATCGCCACTTGCGCCCCGAACTGGTCGCCACTGGCGCCGTCACTGGCCTTGAGCCTACGGTCGATTTCCCAATTGAAGATACCGGCACCGGAGTCGTAGAAGCGCCGCAGCAGATAGGCCACGCCTTCGGGATTGTTACCGGAGGGCCAGCCGGTCGCGCCAACGATGATCAGGTCTCCGCTGATATCAATCGAGCGTCCAAGATAATCACCGCCGACGATGTCAGCAGGCAACAGTTTTGCTATGCCGGCCCAGCCGCCCAGACCGGTGGCCGCCCCCTGGAACACGTATACCGAGCCGGCATCGTAGCCCGTGCCGAGGCTTTCGTCGTAGGGCGCGCCCACGGCGAGAGTGTAAACCGGAATGCCGCTGGGGCTTTCGCCCGGCACGCTCAGGTCCAGGGCGATCGAGAAGCCGAATTGATCAAAGGCGTTGCCATCGCCGGCGGCGACGACCTGCTCGAACGAAAACGTGCTCGCCGGCGCGATGCGCCGATACACTGTCACGCTACCAGTGTCGGCGGCGATGCCGTCGCCGTACAGGCTGCCGACGGCGATGACGTCGTCGCCATTCAGGCCTGGATGATCGGCGACCACGGCGACGGCGTAGCCGAATTGATCGTCGCTGTTGGCGCCCAGGAACTTCTGCAGAAACACCCACCCTGCTGCGCTGTGGTGGTAGACGTAGGCTGCGCCGGCGCCGCTTGCCGAGGTGCCGTCTCCGGGCGCGCCGACCACGGCGATGTCGCCGTCGATGGCGACGGACTTGCCGTACAAATCACCAAAAACCGGCCCGTCGGCGCGCAGCACGGTTTCGGTCGCTGCAGCGTGAGCGCAGGCAAGCAACAGCGCCGCGGCAACTACTCTTCGTATTCCGTTCATGGACAGGCCCCGCGAACAGTCGTCTGTCCCTACAGGCGACGGAACGGCCCGAATCACGACAACGGATTTTCCGCCAGCGGCGCCGAGCCGGTTCCGAACCCGCGCGGATCAGCCCAGCCGGACCTTCATCCAGGCGCGGGCGGCCTGCCATTTGCGATCGACCGTTCGCGAAGAGACGTGCTGTATCTCGGCGACTTCCTCGATGCTCAGACCGCAGAAATACCGCAGTTTGACGACCTGCGACATGTCCGAGTCTTTGGCCTCGAGTTCGTTCAACGCCTGGTCCAGTGCCATCAGGTTGACGTTGCCGTCGCCCGGCTTGGTGTCATGCGATTCCTGCAACGTGATGCGGGTTGCCCCGCCGCCGCGTTTCTGACGGCCGGCGGCTCGGGCCCGTTCGATCATGATTCGCCGCATCGCTTCGGCCGCGGCTGAAAAGAAATGGCGCCGATTTTCAAAATCGGGCCAGCCGCCGCCAGTCAGCCGCAGCCATGCTTCATGGACCAGTCCGGTCGTGCCCATCGTGATCATGCCCGACTCGCGCGAAATCCGGCCACGCGCCATTTGCTTGAGCTCGACGTACACCAGGTCCAGCAGATCGGCGTACGCGGCGTCTCCGCTTTGCAATTGCTGCAGCACCCGGGTCACGGCGGAATCCTTCATGGTCGAGAGTCTAGCCCGGACTGCGCGCGACGAAAACGAAATCGACCTGCCACCTCAGGGTCACCGCGTCCTGACGCAACGCAGCCATGCGCCTGGACTTGACGGCGCTTTACTTTGGCAATGTTGTTGGGCACCCTTCCACAGAGGGGTACCGGATCGCCGCGGCAGGACCCAGGCACATCTGCGATGTCGACCTGCTGCGGGGTCGGTCCGTGCCGCCAGAGCATCCATGAACGATCCGCACTGGCAACGACTATGGGCCGTGTTCGACGAGTTGTTGGATCGAACACGCGGCGAACGCGACATGCGTTTGTCGGCGCTGGCCGGTGCGGATCCGGAACTCGCCGCCAAGCTGCGCGAGCTGCTGCGGGCGCACGATGGCGGCGATTCGCCGCTCGACATCAGTCCGGCGTCGCTGGCTCGCGCCGGTGCGGACGGGTTCGACCCCGGCACCCGGCTCGGGCCGTGGATACTCGAGCGCCTCGTCGCCGAGGGCGGCATGGGGCAGGTCTGGCGCGGCTCGCGCGCTGACGGCGAATTCGAGCAGCACGTCGCAATCAAGTTTCCGATCATTGCCCGTTCCGGGCCGATGCGCGCCCGCTTCGAAAGCGAGCGCCAGGTGCTGGCGCGCCTGAATCATCCGCATATCGCCCGGTTGCTCGATGGCGGCAGCACCGCGTCGGGCTGTCCGTATCTGGTCATGGAATGGATCGACGGTGAGTCGATCACCCGTTATTGCCGCGACCGCAAGCTCGGCATTCGCGAGCAACTGGCGGTATTCGTGCCGGTCTGCCGCGCGGTCGACCATGCGCACCGCAACCTGATCCTGCATCGCGATATCAAGCCGGGCAATATTCTGGTTAGCGCCGATGGCCGCGCGCGGCTGCTAGACTTCGGCATCGCCAAACCGATCACGGGAATCGGCGAGCACGTCGACCAGACCCGAACTGCGCTGGCGTTCACGCCCGACTATGCCGCGCCGGAGCAGATTCGCGGCGAACCCGTGGGCACGCCGGCGGACGTACATGCGCTGGGCGCCGTGCTTTACGAGCTGCTGACCGATCAACGCGCGTTCCGGCGGCGCGACAAGACGCTGGCGCGCATCATCGAGGAAACCGAACAGAATACGGCGGTCGCACCCAGCGAGCGCATGCTGGACGACCGGCGCCGCAGCCACCAATTGAGCGGTGACCTGGACCAGATCGTGCTCAAAGCATTGCACCGCTATCCGGAGCAGCGCTATGCGACGGCATCCGCACTGGCCGACGACATCGAAAACTGGCTGCAGGGCAGGCCGGTGGCGGCGCGTCCGGACACGGCCCGCTATCGCCTGCGCAAATTCGTCGGTCGCCACAGCCAGGGTGTAGCAGTCGGCAGCGTGGCGTTGCTCGGCCTGATCGTGCTGTCGGTGTTCCTCGCACTGCAGACCCATCGCCTTGGTCTGGCATTGAAGCAGGCGCAGGCGCAAACCGTGCGGGCGCAATCGGTTTCGGGGTTCCTGACGGACCTGTTCAACCAGGCGAACCCGCGCATGCAGGGCAGCAAGCCGCCCAATCTGCCGACGCTGCTCAAGCAGGGCGTGGAGCAGATCGACGGCGCCGCGCTGGCGCCGGACATCGCCGGCAGCCTGAAGCAGACCATGGGCCGCGCGCTGGTCGATATCGGCGAACTCGATCGCGGCCGGCGGACGCTGCTTGAGGCGCTGAGGCAACTGCCCGCGGCGGAAACCGGCCAGCGCCTGCGCGCATTGACCGGACTGGCGCAGGCGGAAAATCTGGCCGACAGGACCGATCAGGCATTGCGCTACCAGCGTCAGGCGCTGGCGCTGGCGCAGCGCAGCGGCGACAGCCTGAAGATTCGCGCGGCCAAGGCCGGGCTGGCGTCGATCTTGAGCAATGCAGGCAAGCGCGATCAGGCGCGCGAGCTGCTGGTCGAAGCGCTGGATGGACTCAACGATCGCGGCGACAAGCACGAGCGCGTCCAGCTTGCCGAAGCGCGCGGCAAGATGGCGTCGCTGTACTGGGCCGAAGGCGATTACCGCAAGGCGCAGGCGCAGTACGAGCAGGTTTACCGCACGATTCGCTCGATCTACGGCGATCACCACGTACGCACCGCCGATGCGCTGTACGGACTGGGCGTAATCCACCTCGCGCAGGGCAACTACACGCGCGCGGAAACGTACCTCCAGCGCGCGCTCGCGTTGATGCAGAGCCTTTACGAACCGGTGCATCCGTTGACGGCGCGTACCCTCAATGCACTGGGCGCCACGCTGTATCAATCCGGACACTCGGCCGCAGCACAGCAACATTATCAGGCCGCGTTGGCCATGGAGGAAAAACTGTTCGGCACCGATTCGCCGCGACTGATCCGCGTGCTCGGCAATCTGGCCCTGGTCGAACACGATCTCGGCCGTTTCGACGAAGCGCAGCAGCTTTACCGGCGTGCCATCGCCCTGGATAGCGCCGAATTCGCCGACGGCTCCGAGCGCCAGATTGCGCCGCTGATCGATCTGGCCCTGCTCAACCTGGACCGCGATCGCCCCAAAGCGGCACTGCCGCTACTGGATCGCGCTGCCGCAATACGCAAACAGCGCTTGCCGCAGCAGCATCCCAGTAGCGCATTCATTGCCCACGTGCGCGGCATGACGTTGCTCGCGTTGGGTCGCGCGGATGCGGCGGTCGAACAACTGCAAGCCGCGCGCGAACAGCGGGCGAAACTCGGCGACGGACGCCACCCGCACCTGGCCGACACGTTGATCTGGCTGGCGCGGGCGCAGCAGCGTGCCGGCAAGCTGCCGCCGCACGATGTCATCGCGCTGGCCGAACAGGCCTATCGCATCAGCCTGGACAAGCGCGGTGCCGACGACTGGCGTACTTGCGACATCGAGGTGGCATTCGGCCGCTTGCTGCAATGGGCGGGCGAGGCCGAACGTGGCCGTGGGATGGAAACCGCCGGGCTGCGCGAGCTGGTTAAATTGCGCGGCGCCGACGACTGGCGCGTCGCGCGGATTCGACGCGATCGCGGAATCGCGATGACGCATTAAGGCGGTTCGCCGGTTCGCGCGGATCACTCGTTGCGCCGCTGTGATCGCTCCCGACAGTGGCGTCCCGGGCGAGGCGGGCGCCCGGCGCGATCGCGAACGACCAATCTTGCCGCGTGTCGGGCACATGTTGCATCGTGCAGGAACAGCTATTGCACGGCGAAGGTGACCGAGCCGATGTTGTCGGATGAATCCAGATCGCCCAATTGAGTCAATGAGAGCGTATACGTTACCGTCGTGCCACTGGCACCAGACTGTACATTGAACTTCGTTGTGCAACCGAACGTGTCGCCGGGTGCGAGTGAAGGCACGTCTCGCGTCCGATAATAGAGGATGTCGCCGATGGAGTAGCCGCTGTCGGTGAATTGGCAGCTGTCGCTGACCGGCGTCTGTAAGGCAGTGAAATACAAATCGGAGAAACGGAAGCTCGGACAGGATTCCCCGCTGACGTTCCTGGCCACCAGATGGAACACCACGTCTTGATTCGCGCTGATCGGCGGCGTCGTCAGCAGGCTGACCTCGGCGGCGACGTCGCAGGTAGCTCCCAGATGCAGCAGCGCGGTCACCAGTTCCTGTCCCTGTTCACCGACCGTTTGTACCCGCGAATTCACGCCCGGCGTGGGGCTGGAGGTGGTGGCCACAAGATTCGACGCTGAACTGCTGACACTGCCGGGTGCCTCGAACCCCGAGGCGAAGATGTAATCCGGGTCCGCTTCAGCATTGGCGACGACGTCGATCAATCCGGGTGTGTTCGCCGGCAATTCCGTGTCCTGGGTCCAGGTCTGGCCGTCGTAGATCCAGATAACGCCCACGTTACCGCCACCCGCGGCGGGCTCGTAGCCGGATGCGATCACGAAATCCGGGCCAATTCCGGTGATCGCCGTCAATACCTGGCCCGATGGAATCGAAACGTTCATATAGGTCCAGGTCTGGCCGTCGAACCGCCAGAATTCGTCGTAATTGGCGATGGCGAACAGCGTCTGCGGCGGAAACGCGCCGGGCAGGCAATCCAGTTGCGGCGCCCACACGGCGTTCAGGTTCAACGGTAACGACTGCGAAAAAATCGGATAGGTCGAATCCAGATCGGCGAGCGTGTTGTCGACATGAAAAATGTCGCCGTTCTCATTGATGATCTTGATGTCGCCGCTGTGGCCGCAGGCGGTGACCATGGCCGGGCCGAACGTGCGGCAGAAGCCCTGCGTCGTGGCGCCGGGAACGTACGGACAGACATAATCGAAGATGCCACCGTTGATCACGTCGTAGAGCACGAGGTCCTGCTCGGGCGTGATCCAGGTGCCGGTATACACCGAGCCGTCGCTGCTGGAGCGGATCGGGTTCCAGTTGCTGCCGTCCCACAACAGTACCGTGTCGATGCCCGCTGCGGCGGCCATCGAAGGCGAGGTGGCGAATACGTCGAACAGGTTGTTGGTCGTGCCCGAATTCATCAGCGTGCCCGTGCCGCCGTTGTCGAAGCGCACGATGGTGCCGCCATTGCCGACAGCCATGGCGAAGTTCAGCGACGGGGACGAGATGCCGTTCAAGTCGTCGCTGGCGGGTGTGGATTGCAATTGCCAGATCGATCCCGTCGCGGCCTTCGCGAGCACAATCCCCGCGAAAGTCGCAGCGATAAAAAAGCCAATGGTTTTGGCGCGATTGAATCGCATGGGGGTCTCCTGATACATGTGTATGACCCTACATGCGTCAAATCGACGCCGGACACGCCAGCGGATTTTGCGTGCCGAATCGACCACGCTCGCGCGTCAATCTCCGAACAGTCCGTGGCGTCTATGCCAGGCTTCCATTGATTCCCGCGGTTACTGGTCGAAATGAATATCGTGCCTGCCGCGCGGTACGCGGCACCAGTTTGCCTTCGAGCCGAGCAGGATGTGCACGCGCTCCGGTGGTTTTGGCAGCGGCGTGTCGATGGCCGAGGCGAATGGGCGCACCAGTTCCGGCCAGTTCGGATCGCACAGTCACAGGCAGCTTGCGCAGCGCTTGCAGAAACGCCGCCGGCCGCTGCTGACGCGGGCCTTGCCGTTGTTGCCGATGCGCGCGCAATACACACCCAGATGCTCGCGGCCGTGCACTTGGAGCGTGATTCGCCAGGCGCCGAGGTTGATTGCATAACCGCCACCGCCGGCGGTCTTGCGGCAGATCGAGCAGTAGCAATACAGATAAATGCAGATATGGCATGGGCGCGCAGGCGTTGCAGGAAAACTGCACGTTGCGGCAAAGGCAGGAACCCTCGAGCTGCATCCCGTACTCCGTTCTGGAAGGTTGCGACAAATATGCTCGGCGAGCTCACGCCGCGGCAATCATCCGCGCACGCGGAAACCAATCGACGCTGAACTCTCGTTGCCGCAGAGTGTCTGACGCTGTGGCTGTTGGATGAGGTTGCCGAAGGAGGGTGCGTTCATGACAAAGATTGCACTGGCATCGATCCTGGTTCTGCTGGCGATTTCCTCGGCCTGCATCGCACAGCCCGGGATGATGTCGCACATGGGGCGTGGACGCGGAATGGGCATGATGGGCCATTCCCGAGTCCGTCACTTGTACGTCATGCGACACGGACTCGATCCGACCTACGCGGGCAAGTCGAACCCGCTGGCGAGTACGCCGGCCAACATCCGTCAGGGCCACAAGCTTTTCGAAACGAACTGTGCGGCATGCCACGGCGCCGCGGGCGCCGGCGACGGCGTAGCCGGAAAAAATCTGGAGCCACCGCCGTCCAGCCTGATCGGGATCGGGCATACGCGCATGGCCACAGACGGTTATCTGTACTGGACGATTGCCGAGGGCGGCGCGCCGGTCAAGTCGGCCATGCCGCCGTACAAGAACACCCTCAAACGCAACGACATCTGGAAGCTGATCCTTTTCCTGCACACGCTTTGATCGTCAGCGCTTGCTTCAGTTCGGCAGGGCCTGGCGCTTGTTTTTCGCCGCACATCGGACCTGCGCAGGATGCGCAAGGCACAGTTGCATGGCGCCGCCGAGCCGCCTAGAATCGCTGCTGATCGCCGCCGCAGCGCATTGACGAGTCGACGGTTACCGACACCGGTGCAGTGCATCGGTCGTTGACTCAGATCAAAGCAGTTTGTTGATTTCGGCGGATACTCCGCGTTCGACCCTTGCGAACATGCCAATGCCCAAACAATCCTCTTTCGATGATCAGGGGCTGCTTGCCTGCGCACGCGGCGAAATGTTCGGCCCGGGCAATGCGCGACTGCCACTGCCGCCGATGCTGATGTTCGATCGGATCACGCATGTCGATGAATGCAGCGGTGCATACGGCAAGGGTGTGCTGCGCGCCGAACTGGATATCCGTCCGGACCTGTGGTTTTTCGACTGTCATTTCCAGGACGATCCGGTAATGCCCGGATGCCTCGGCCTGGATGCGATGTGGCAACTTACCGGGTTTTTTCTGCCCTGGCTGGGGGAACCGGGGCGCGGTCGCGCGCTGTCCGTCGGGCAAGTCAAGTTCAGTGGTCAGGTGCTTCCCGACGCACGTCTGGTAAAGTACGAGATCGATATCCGTCGCGTGATACGCGGCAGGCTGTCGATGGTCATCGCCGATGGCCGCACCTTCGTCGACGATCGGGAAATCTACATAGCCAAAGATCTGCGCGTGGGCTTGTTCAAGTCGACCGAGGGGTTCTGACATGCGACGCGTCGTCGTCACCGGTATGGGTATCGTGTCGTGCCTGGGTAACGCGGTGGACAGCGTGACGGCGGCATTGCGCGAGGGCCGTAGCGGGATTCGCGCGGTACCGGAATATGCCGAGCGCGGATTGCGCAGCCAGGTTGCGGGCGTGCCGGATATCGACCTGAATGGAACCATCGACCGCAAGCTCAAGCGTTTCATGGGCGATGCCGCGGCCTATGCCTACGTCGCCATGCGCGACGCCATTGCCGATGCACGGCTTGGCATCGAACAGGTTCGCCATCCGCGTAGCGGCGTGATCGCCGGCTCCGGAGGCGGTTCCGCGCAGTGGCAGATCGAAGCGGGCGACCTGTTGCGCGAAAAAGGCGTGCGCCGCGTCGGCCCGTTCATGGTCCCCCGCACAATGTGCTCGACGGTCTCAGCCACGTTGGCCACGGCTTTCGGTGTGCTTGGTCTTAGCTATTCCATCGCTGCGGCTTGCGCGACGTCGGCGCATTGCATCGGTGCGGCAGCGGACCTGATTCGCCACGACGTGCAGGACGTGATGTTTGCCGGCGGCGGTGAGGAACTGCACTGGGGGCTGGCGGCCCAGTTCGACGCAATGGGTGCGCTGTCGAGCGGCTACAATTCGTCGCCACCTGCCGCGTCGCGGCCATACGATGTGGGGCGTGACGGATTCGTCATCGCCGGCGGCGGCGGCATGCTGGTGCTGGAATCGCTTGACCATGCCAAGGCGCGCGGGGCGAACATCCACGCCGAGCTGGTCGGCTACGGCGTCACCTCCGATGGCGCCGACATGGTCGTTCCGTCAGGCGAAGGTGCGATTCGGTGCATGCGCATGGCGCTGCGCGACCTGAACGGGCCGATCGATTACCTGAACACGCATGGCACGGCCACACCGGCAGGCGATATCGTCGAACTCGATGCAGTGCGCAGCGTATTCGGCAACGACGTGCCGCTGTTGTCATCGACCAAGGCGCTGACCGGACACTCGCTCGGTGCGGCCAGCGTGCATGAGGCGATCTACAGCCTGCTGATGCTCAACGGAGGGTTCGCGGCAGGATCGGCGAATATCACCGATCTTGATGCCCGCGCCGGCGGCTTGCCGATCCTGCGCAGCAGCCGCGAGGCAACGTTGCAAACCGTGATGTCCAACAGCTTCGGATTTGGTGGCACCAATGCGAGTCTTGTCTTCGCCCGGGTTTGAGTCACGGCGGTTGTGGTCCGCACCTCGTGTGCGCTGACTTTATCAGGGCATCCTTGGCGATATGATCGGACCAACCGGGCATGTGGCCAATGCCTGACGACCGATTTACAAGCCGACTCAGCGATGAACAAACGCCGCCCGCCCGCAATGCCTTCGCCGTTGATCGACCGGTTGCTGTGCGCGCAGGCCTATCCGCATCCGGTAACGGAACTCTCGCTGGTCGAAACCCACATCTCCTGGGTATTGCTGACCGGCGACTACGCCTACAAGGTCAAGAAGCCGGTGAATCCGGGCTTCCTCGATTATTCGACGCTCGAATTGCGCCGCGGCGCTTGCAACGAGGAGTTGCGCCTCAACCGGAGGCTGGCGCCGCAGTTGTATATCGACGTGGTACCGATTGTCGGATCGGTCGAGCGCGCGCAGGTGCTCGGCGAGGGTGAGCCGATCGAATATGCAGTGCGAATGCACGAATTCGATCAGGCTGATCAACTCGACCGCCTGCTCGAGGCCGGCCGGCTCGAGGATATCGACATCGTGCGTGCGGCTGAACACATCGCACAGATCCACGATCAATCACCACGCGTGGATCCGGCAAGCGTTTACGGCACGCCGCGAGCGATCCGGCACCCCGTCGACCAGACCATCGCCAAACTGCGCGAGTTGCTCGGCGACGATTCGCAGCGGACGCGGTTGGACGGTATCTCCAGCTGGATCGATGTCGTGTTCGAAACGCTTGCGGCAACGTTTACCACGCGACGGTTACAGGGTTTCGTGCGCGAGTGCCATGGCGATCTGCATCTGCGCAATCTGGTACGCCTGGATCACGAAGTGGTCGCATTCGATTGCATCGAGTTCAGTAAGGAGCTGCGTTTCATCGACGTCATCAGCGACATTGCTTTCCTGATGATGGACCTGCTTCACCGCGCCCGCCCGCGCCTGGCGTTCGCGCTGATCAACGCCTATCTGGAGACGGGCGGCGACTACGATGGCGTCGCGGTACTGCGTTATTACCTGGTGTATCGCGCCTTGGTGCGCGCGATGGTCGCGATGCTGGGATACAAGCAGATGGATCCCGCAGGCAAGGCGGCGCACGCCGCTGAACACGATGCCGAAGCGCATCTGCGCCTGGCGCACGAACTCACGGCGCCGGGGAAACCGGCGTTACTGCTGATGCACGGCTACTCGGGTTCCGGCAAGACGTATTTGAGCCGCGAATTGATGCGTCGTTGGCCGGCACTGCGGGTACGTTCGGATGTCGAACGCAAACGCCTGCTCGGACTGGCGGCGGACGAGTCGACCCATTCGACGATTGGTGCGGATGCCTATTCACAGGCGACCACGCATGCTACCTACGACCGCCTGCGCAGCGTCGCGGCAACGGCATTGCAGGCGGGTTTTTCAATCATCGTGGATGCCGCCAACCTGCGGCGCTGGCAACGCGACCGATTGCGGACATTGGCGGCTTCGTTCGGCACCCGTTTCGTCATCGTCTCGTGTGCGGCACCGGAATCCGAATTGCGTCGCCGTCTGAGTGGCCGGGTCGCACAAGGCGGCGATGCGTCGGAGGCCGATGGAACCGTGCTGAACTTGCAGTTGCACAACACTGAACCGCTCAAAGACGACGAGTTGGCCGAAACCATCGTCGTCGGCCCGGAACTGGCGGCGGATATCGAGACGCTGGTCTCGCGCTTGCATCGGCAAACCGGTACGGGCTGACGCGCCGATCGTCGCGTCGCGTGCATATCGGATCAGGTTGTCATCGGATTTTCGACCGATTGCGCACGTAATCCAGCGGTTGCTTGCGGGTTTGTGGGCGGATGGGCGGAGAAACAAATTGCCGTTCGCCTGATCTGGGTCAGGGCGACCGCGACGACCCGGGAAATACCATTCGGCGAGTTCGTCCGGAATTCTCGAGGGATACCCATGAACACCAATATCGTGCCAGGACAGGCCGGTCCGCAGGACCGGACCAGCAAGATTCTCGTATGCATACTGCTGATCGTTACCGTGGTGTGCTGGGCGGGGATGATCGCCGCGACGGTCGCCACTTACCGGCAGGTAGCTCCCCTGCCACAGAAAATGGTCAGCGACAGCGGTGCTGCCGTCATGACGTACGAGGATATCGTCGCCGGAAAGTCCGGGTTCCAGAAGGCCGACCTGATGGATTACGGCAGCCTCTATGGCATGGGTTCGTATTTCGGTGAGGACTACACGGCCGAGTACCTGGTACAACTGGCCAGACAGGTGCAGTCCAATATCGCGCAGGCGCAATACGGCAAGGCGTTCGCCAAACTCAGCGCGGACCAGCAGTCCGGCGTCACGCGGCGGATGCAGCAGCAGTTGCAGGGTATTGACCTTGGCAACGCAACGGTGACGCTGCCAGTGGCCGTGGCCGAAGCCATCGACACGTTGCGTTCGCAGATTGCCCAGTCGTTGCTCAGCGACAATTTCACCAAGGGTTATACGCGCGCCCGTGCACTGGATCAGACGTCGGCGACGCACACGGCCGATTTTCTGTTGTATTCATCATTGACAACCGTGGCGCGGCGCCCGGGCAAGGACTATTCGTGGACAGTCAACTGGCCGCCGGAACCGTTGGTCGGCAACTCACCGACCGCGGCGACATTTCAGTGGACCTGGGCCTCGTTCACGCTGGTGTTCTTCGGCATCGGTGCGATCCTGGTGATCTTCCGCATGTGGATCGAGCCGAAATCGGCCGATGAGACGTTCGAGCCGATGCTGCGTCGCTTCGCGCAAGCGACACCCAGCCAGAAGGCCCTGTGGAAATATTTCCTGGTTGTGGCCGCGGTTTTGCTGGTGCAGATACTGGCCGGTTCGATCATGGCCCACTATTACACGGAGCGGACCGGGTTCTATGGCATTGATGTCGACAGCTGGCTACCGTTTGCATTCCTGCGCAGCGTGCACCTGCAGTCGCCGATTGTGTGGATCGGCGTGAGCTGGATCGGTGCGGGTCTGTTTCTGGCGCCGTTGATCGGCCGGCGCGAACCGGCGGGACAGCGTCTTTTGGTCAACCTGATCTTCTGGGTGCTGGTCGTGATCGTTGCCGGCGCGCTGATCGGCGATTACCTGGGAATCATGGGCAGTATCCACAAGAACTGGTTCTGGTTCGGCAACCAGGGCCTTTCGTATCTGGAGTTGGGGCGTTTCTGGCAGATCCTGTTCTTCATAGGCCTGCTGGTCTGGAGCCTGGTGTTGCTGCGTGCGTTCTGGCCGACCCTGAAGTCGCTGTTCCGGCAGGGCGGCTCGGTATTCGGCCTGTTCCGCATCGAGCACCTGCTGTGGTACAGCACGTTGGGCGTGGCGGTGATTTATGCCTTCGGCATGATTCCGCTGGCCGAACCCAATCCCTCGTTCGCGATCACGGATTTCTGGCGCTGGTGGGTTGTGCACTTGTGGGTGGAATGGGCATTCGAACTGTTTACCGCCGCGGTGACGGGCTATTTCCTGATGGGCCTGGGCCTGGTCTCGCGCCAGCTGGTCGAGCGCGCGGTGTTGTTCGAGTGGATTCTGATCCTGGTCAGCGGCATTCTCGGCACCGGCCATCACATGTACTGGGCCGGGGAACCGGATCTGTGGATCAGCGTCGGCAGCATGTTCTCGTTCCTCGAGGTATTGCCGCTGTTTCTGTTGGTCATGGAAGCCATCGACCAGCGCCGTCACATCGCCGAACAAACCGACTTCCCGTATCGGCTGGCGTATCTGTTCATTCTCGGCTCGGCGTTCTGGAACTTCGTTGGCGCCGGTGTGTTCGGCGGCGGCACGCTGAATGCGCCATTGGTCAATTACTACGAACATGGCACGTTCCTCACGCTCAATCACGCGCACACGGCGATGTTCGGCGCCTTCGGGTTGCTGGCGATTGGTCTGGTCTACATGGTGCTTCGCTATCTCAACGGGGAACGTGACTGGAGCGATCGTCCGGGCGTGTGGGCGTTCTGGCTGTACAACATCGGTCTGGTCATGTGGATTCTGTTCAATTTCTACCCGATCGGCTGGCCGCAACTGGAAGCCGCCTACACGCATGGTTATGCCTACGCGCGCAGCCTGAAGTTCTATGACACCACCGTGTTCTGGCAGTGGATGCGCATGCCGGGCGATATCGTGTTCGCTGCCGGTGCAGTGCTAATGGCGTGGGATTTCGTGCGCAAGCTTGGCGCGCAACGCAGCTCGAATCCGCCGGGCAGCGGTCAACCCACTGGGGCTGTTGGCGGTTGAGACATGCCATCGCGTGAGGCGCGGCGGCACGCCACGTCGCGTCTGGAATGCCCGTAATCAAGTGCCGGAGTTCCTCTTTCAGGGGAGCTCCGCGCGCTTTCGCGAGCCGGGGCACGGCGAGATTGTTGCCGAGGCTCGAGCAGGACCTGTCTCATCACTGTGCGGGCGTATAACCCGGTCCGGAACAGCAACAAACGGGGAATGGGAACAGCAATCGAGTTGGCGCACGCGCGCGGGGCGATACGGCTCCGCCCGGCGCGAACTTGCGCAACGGATGCGGCTCGGGATTTCACAGGCCATCGCCCGCTTGACATAGGTCAGGGAAAGCGGTCCGACACTTCGCCTACGCTTTCAATCAGACATCAACTTGAGCCTGGCGCAAGCGATTGACGACGACCTGACTGACTGTGCACCGGCGACATGGGTGCGTTCATACAAATCGAATCGACTGCCAAGCGATTTGTCTTCGGTTCGCATCGATGTCCGGTCAGGCCTGGTCATTCGAATCAGCTTCGTCGCAGCACCCGTCGCAGGAGAACGGATATCATGAATCAATCCACCCGAACAGCACTGGTCGTACTTCTCGGCCTGGTCATCGGCTGTGTCTCGCTCGGCGCAGCTGCGGCCATGGATCCCGGCGACATGGGGCCGCCGCGCGGTGCGCCGATCGAAGAGAAGCTGGTGGCGCCGCCGAACGTGCCGCCGCCGATCCATCGCAATTATCCGGCGCGCGTGATCGTGCGAATGGAAACCCGCGAGATCGTCAAGGAGATCGCCGACGGCGTGCGCTACAACTTCTGGACGTTCAACGGCAGCGTCCCGGGACCGATGATTCGCGTGCGCCAGGGCGACACGGTCGAGCTGCACCTGAGGAATGCCGCTTCCTCGCACATGGCGCACAACATCGACATGCACGCCGTCATGGGTCCGGGCGGCGGTGCTGCATCGACGGTCACTCCGCCGGGACACGAAAGCGTTTTCTCCTTCAAGGCGATGCGTTCGGGTATTTTCATTTATCACTGCGCCACGGCGCCGGTGCCGATGCATATCGCCAATGGCATGTACGGATTGGTGCTGGTCGAGCCGCCACAGGGTCTGCCCAAGGTCGATCACGAATACTACGTCGTGCAGGGGGATTTCTACACGGCCGGCAGCTACCACGAGCCGGGCCTGCAGGCATTCGACATGCAGAAGATGTTGCTGGAACAACCGACCTACGTGCTGTTCAACGGTCGCGAAGGATCACTGACCGGTGCCAACGCGTTGACCTCCAAGGTCGGCGACACAGTGCGACTTTTCATCGGTGACGGCGGACCGAACCTGGTATCTAGTTTCCACATCATCGGCCAGATTTTCGACAACGCCCACGTCGAGGGCGGAACGCTGGTCAATCACAATGTGCAGACGACGCTGGTGCCGGCCGGTGGCGCGACGATGGTCGAGATGAAGACCCTCGTGCCGGGCACCTTCCTGTTGGTCGACCACTCCATCACCCGCGCCTTCATGCAGGGCGCGCTGGGCGAACTGAAGGTCAGCGGTCCGCCGCAGCCGGCGCTGTACAACAAGGTTTCCAGCGGTCCGATTCCGGGTGCCGCCAAGGTCGCCAGGAAGGTTGCCGTCGAGTCATCGGCCATGGATGCCACGGCCGACGGCAAGCGCGTGTTCACGCAGATCTGCGCCGCCTGTCATCAGGGCAATGCGATGGGATTACCCGGCGCGTTCCCGCCACTGGCGATGTCGGATTACCTGAACGCCGATCCGAAACGTGCCATTGGCATCGTGCTCAACGGGCTGAGCGGAAAGATCACCGTAAACAGCACCGGCTACGAGAACGTCATGCCGGCGCAGGGCGCGCAACTGAGCAATGAGGAAATTGCCAATGTGCTGACCTACGTGTTGAACAACTTCAACAACAAGGGCGGAAAGATCAGCGCGGCCGAGGTCAAGGCGGTGCGCGAAGCCGGTAAACCTAAGTGATCGCGGTCCGGTCGTTGCGATTTCCCGCAACGACCGGCGGCCCGGGTAGGGGAGACACGCGATATGAAAACAACGATTGCATGGTTAGTTCTGATGCTCGTGTCCCTGCCTGGAACCGCGGCGCCGGAATACGTAGAAATTCCGGCTACCCGGTTCACCAGCGCACTGGCGGTCGACGGTACGTCCGCGAAAATTGCAATCGCACGGTTCGCCATGCGCGTCGAGCCGGTGACCAACGCCGAATTTCTCGCGTTCATCCGCCAGCATTCTCGATGGCAGCGTGGCAAGGTTTCTTCACTGTTGGCTGGGCCTGCGTATCTGGGTGCATGGAAATCGCCGCTGGCGCCTGGTCCTGACGCGCCTGCACGGCAGCCGGTTACCAACGTCAGCTGGTTCGCCGCGCGCGCATTTTGCAGCGCCGAACAGGCACGGTTGCCGACCTGGTACGAGTGGGAATACGTTGCCGCTGCGGATAGAACCCGCCGCGACGCACGCCGCGATCCTGCGCGAAACCAGGATCTGCTGGCGGCGATTCTTGAAACTGCCGGGACGCGACCGAAAAACGTCGGGCAACGCAGCGCAAACATCTACGGCGTGCGCGACATCAATCGCCTGATCTGGGAATGGACGGACGATTACGCGGCGATGTTCCCCAATCCGGACGCCCGGGTGCCCGGCATCGGCGCATTGCTTGCATTATGCGGCGGCTCGGCACTGGCGTTCCACGACAAGACCCAGTACGCACTGATGATGCGAGTTGCCGCGCTGACCGCGCTGCACCCGCCTGATGACGCGGCACGCGTCGGTTTCCGATGCGTGCGCGAAATACCTGGAGAATGATTATGACCGCGTTTCCGCGTTCGTTCAGCCGAGGCTGTTTGCTGCTTTTCATAGCGTTAGCGGCAGCATTCCCCGCGTGGTCGGCGCCGCTTCCCGACAACTCGGTCTACCGGATTCCCGACCTGACCCTGCGCGACCAGCGCGGCAATGAGTTCAGCTTCTCATCGCTGCGTGGCGAACCGCACCTGCTCGGTATGTTCTACGGTTCGTGCAAGATGGTATGCCCGGTCGAGATCGAGACGCTCAAGCGTATCCGCCACGAAAGCGGCAGTCACATTTCGGTGGTTCTGGTGACGTTTGATCCGAAGCGGGACGACCTGGCGATGTTGCGCAAGGTCGCCGCTGAACATCACGTGCAGGCGCCGTCGTTTCGTTTGGCCCGGCCGGAGACCGGCGATGAAGGCATGCTTGCGGGCGTACTCGGCATTGCGTACCGATCCCTGCCTGGCGGCGGATTCAGCCACAACGTCATCGTGTCGCTGGTCGATGCCGACGGGCGCATCGTGGCCAGAACGGATGCATCGGCGGAACCCGACCCCGCATTTATCCGCGCAATCGTCGACAACCAGGCGGGCCATTGACCGCGACGAGGTAATGAGCCGATCGCGCGTACCGGCGAACACATGGCAGCCGACTACACGCACTACCGGGCAACCACAATGCACTTTCCCGCTGCGAAGACTCGCGCGGTGCTAGCGAGCATCACCGGTTGCGATCGGGGCGATGCGGTGTTGAAGATTTCCATCAACGTCCAGGAGTATTCCCGTGAAACTTTCAAGCAGCGCCATGCTGGGAGTCGCTTTGGTGTCGGCACTTGCATGCCCGGCATGGGCCGGCGGTGCCGGCAACCCGGCGGCACAACCGGCATCGCAGCCACCGTCAGTGCAAATCGAATGGGATGCGCGTGTGCGTCATGAGTCCGTCGACGACGGCGTTTTTGCACGCAACGCGCGTGCCGACACCCTGCGCCTGCGACTTGGATTGAACGTCGACTTCAGCGGCGGCTGGAGCGCCTTGCTGGAAGGCGCGGCCATGGCCTCGGGCGGCGATCAATACAACAGCGGTGCCAACGGGCAGACCCGGTATCCGGCGATCATCGACCCGCAAAGCAGTGAACTCAACCAGGCCTGGCTTCGCTGGACAGGACAGGACGTCGCAGTGACGCTCGGGCGCCAGCGGGTATTGCTGGACAACCAGCGCTGGGTGGGCAACGTCGGTTGGCGCCAACTCGAGCAGACTTACGACGCATTCACCTCCGAGTGGCGTCCAGGCGACGGCTGGACATTGCGTTACGACTGGTTCGATCGCGTACATCGGGTGAGCGGTCCGGATGCCCTGAACCCGCTGGCTCGTGCACGGGCGTTGAACACCCATATTCTGAATATATCGCATGCAACTTCTACGCAAGAGTGGGTCGGCTATGCGTATTTGCACGAGGACCGCGACGTTGCCGGAATGTCCAGCGCAACGGTCGGCGTGCGCTGGACCGGCAACGAAGTGCGCGATCGATCCGGTCCCGGTTGGGTCGTTGAAGCCGCACGGCAAAGCGACTACGCCAACAACCCGGCCAGCTTTTCGCTTGCCTATTGGTTGTTGGAGCCATCGTGGACTCTGCATGGGACGCGCGCCAGGTTGGGATGGGAGCATCTGGGAGGTAGCGGCGGCAGTGCCGTGCAGACGCCATTGGCGACGCTGCATCTGTTCAATGGCTGGGACGACCGGTTCCTGACGACACCGCCGGGCGGTCTGGACGACCGTTACCTGAGCGTCGACGGCACGTTGTCGCAAAACGGCCCGGCAGCGCATCTCGCGTGGGTCGTGAGGTACCACGACTTTCGGGCCGTGCATGGCGGGCGTTACGGCAGCGAGTGGGATGCCGCGCTCGGGTTTCCTGTCGCGGCCGGCATTCACGGGCTGCTGAAGATGGCGAGGTATCGCGCCGACGGTTTCGGCAGCGACGATACCAAGCTGTGGCTGCAGTTCGAGTGGCGCGGCCGTCACGCGTTGTAGATCCACGTGATCGCGGAATCGCCGTACGGGATGCCGGCAGGCGTTGCCGGAGCCGCCGCCGCGGCCCGCAGGCTGAGCTGACCTGGATCAGGGCAGCGGCACGCGGATAGCGCCACGATCGGGTCATGTCCCACGTTGAACAAACCGTAGCCGCCGGTTGTGACTCCGATCCGGCTGGCCGCGATGAAGCCGGTGAGCCGCGCTACGCGGTTTATCCACCGCTGTCGCGATTCCATCCGGGCTTCGGCGAACACGACTATCGTCAAGCTGCGCGCAACTCCAACGCGGACCCGATACCGCGCGGGCTGTCCCTGTACGTCCACATCCCGGCTGGTTGCCGGCAGGATTCCCGCGCCGGCCCGGCTCCCGGGGGGCAGCGCGATTACGGCAAACCCGGACTCTATCTGGAACACCTGTATCGGGAAATCGAATTTGTCGCGTCGCTGTTTGACCGCGACCGGCCGGTCGTGCGGTTGCATTTCGGTGCCGGCACGGCAAACTACCTGGACTACGGTCAGACCAGCGAACTGCTGGAATCGCTCGCCCGACAATTTCACCTCAGCCGGGCGGCGGAGCGCGAGTTTGGCGTCGCGCTGGATGCCGGATTGTGCACGCCGGACTGCGTGCGGCTGCTGGCCGGGCACGGTTTCAATCGTCTATCCATCCGCATCCGCGACGTCGATCATGGCGATTCGCGCGTGGCCGATCTCCACGGTGGCGTCGAACGGATACGGGCGTTGCTTGATGCGGCGCGTGATGCAGGGTTTCGTTCCACAACCCTTGATTTGGCGCGCTTGCCCGGACAGTCGCACGGCAGTCTGGCGGGAACGCTTGAACGCGTGATCGCGCTGTTGCCGGACCGTGTCGTTGTCGGTGCCTTTGCCCAACTGCAAGACGGTATCGGGTTGGAAGACCGGTTCGACGCGGATGTGGTGCCTGACGCGGCGGTACGTCGGCCGATGCTGGAGGGGACCGCGCAAACGCTCGTCGCGGCAGGTTATCGGCATATCGGTATGGACCTTTTCGCGCGTGAGCGGGACGATCTCGCCCACGCCCAGGATGAAGGTAAGTTGTGGCGTGATTTGCAGGGCTACTCAGCGCTGGGCGCTTGCGACCTTGTCGGCCTGGGCACGGGATCGATTTCGCGCATCGGTTGCGCGTGCAGCCGCAATGCCGGAACCGTGTCCGGTTACTACGCGGCCCTCGACGCCGGGTGCTTGCCGGTGGAACGGGGATTGCTGATGGCCGAAGACGATCGTATCCGCGCCGACGTGATTGAGCGGCTGATGTGTCGCGGTGCGCTGGATTTTGCCGAACTGGAGGAGCGTCATCGGATTGATGTCGCCACATATTTCGCCACCGAGCTGGCGAGCCTGCGCCGGCTTCAAGTCGACCATCTGATCGAGATCACGCCACGATACCTGCTGGTCAACTCGCGCGGACGCTACCTGTTGCGTATCATTGCCGAGCATTTCGATGCGTCCCGGGCGCGCCTTCAGGCGCGCCCGGGACGCTGTTCGCCAAAACTCTAGCCCGTCGCTCCGCGCTGGGCCGAGCGTGACAATGAACGAGCTGGCAAGACCCGGAAAACTTCTGCCCGAGACACCGATCCCCGACGACGGCGACGAGCTGCGTTTCTGCTCGACCTGCGCGTTCGGGTCGGTATGCCTGCCGGTCGGGGTCGACAAGGCGGCGTTGCGTGAATTGCACATGCTGGTCGAACACGTCGGCCCGTACCACGCCGGCGATGCGATTTTCCGCACCAACGATCCCTTCGCGGCGATCTTTGCCGTGCGCTCGGGCATGATCATGACGCGCCTGGTCGACGATGTCGGCCGCGAACAGGTTCTGGGTTTCCACCTGCCCGGGGAGATGGTCGGGCTCAATGCGATCCATCCGGACAAATACCCGTGCGAAGCGGTTGCGCTGGATACCGTATACGTGTGCCGGTTCTCGTTTCCGGCACTGGCCACGCTGGCCGCACGAATCCCCGACGTGCAGCAGCGCCTGTTCCGGATGCTCAGTGCCGATATCGGCAAGGCTACGCAGCTTGCCGGCGATCACCTGGCCGACGAGCGCCTCGCGGCCTTTCTGCTCGATCTCGGCGCGCGCTACGGGCGGCGTGGCTTTTCCGCGGCAGCTTTCCGCCTGGCCATGGGTCGTACCGATATCGCCAATTACCTGCGTCTGGCCTCGGAAACGGTCAGCCGCGTGTTTCGCCGTTTCCAGGACAAGGGACTGATCCGGGTCGATGGGCGCGAAGTGGAACTCATCGACACGGTCGGATTGCAAACGCTGGCGCGCAGCATCCTCGCGCCCTGAGGCCCGCATCGCGCCGGGTTCCTGACCTGGGTCAGGGCGCAGGCCGATCGCGGGCGGTTACGATGGCGAAGCGCCCCGGGTTCGCGCGGCAAACCACAGCGTGATGAACGTTCCGATGCCCATATCGCCCGTTTCTGCGAAAGCGCCTGCATCCACCGTCGGCGCGCCGTTTCCGGCGTTGACCGAATTGCCGGGGATTCTCGCCGCGGCGCCGCACCGCTTGATGTTTTTCGCCGGCGCGGCAGCGGTTCTGGTGTCGCTGTTGTGGTGGGCCTGTTATCTGGCTGCGGGATATCTTCACCTGCCGTTTCCGGACACGCGCGTGCCGGCCGGTTGGGCCCACGCGGTGATGACCCAGTTCGGCATGCTGCCGCTGTTCATGTTCGGTTTCCTGCTGACTGTCTTCCCGCGCTGGCTGCGGCAACCGGCGCTGACGCGGCGGCACTATGTGCCGGTGTTCGCAGCCATGTTCGCCGGCTACCTGCTGGCGCATGTCGGCCTGCTAGGTCACCAGCCACTGCTGGTCGCAGGCCTTGCGCTGATGCTCGGCGGGTGGCTGTACGCGTTGTTCGTGCTCGGCGGCGTATTGCTGCGCAGTGATGTGTGGGACTGGTACGCGCTGTCGTGTTACCTGGCCTTGATGCTGGGCGCCTGCGGTCTGGCCTCATTCATGGCGTTCCTGCTCGGTGCCCCGTGGCGACTTGCGTTCGTCGCGATTCGGCTCGGCACGTTCGGGCTGCTGTTGCCGGTGTTCTTCACCGTCTGCCACCGCATGATCCCGTTTTTCAGCGCGAACGTCGTCGGCCCGCGTTACCGTATTGTCAGGCCGCTTTGGAGCCTGGCCCTGGCATGGCCGTTGCTGGTCGTCCACATGGGCCTGGACCTGCACCACGATTTCGACTGGCTATGGACCGTCGATGTGCCGCTGACGCTGCTTTTCGGAATTCAATGGTTGGCGTGGCAGCCGTGGAAATGTCTCAAGCCGGGACTGCTTGCCGCGCTCTACGTTGCTTTTGCCTGGCTGCCGATCGCCTTCGCGATGTTCGCGGTGCAGAGCCTGATTCTGCATTTCAATGGTACGTTCGTGTTGGGGCGCGCGCCGGTTCACGCGTTGACCATCGGATTCTTCGGCTCCATGCTGGTCGCCATGGTCACGCGCGTGACCATGGGCCATTCCGGGCGGCCGCTGCAGATGGGAGCCGCCGCGTGGCTGACGTTCGGTTTGCTGCAACTGGTGGCGCTGAGCCGCATCTACGCCGAAGTGGCGACAGACGCCTCGTTGTGGTTGATCATTGCCGCATTCGGCTGGGTGCTCGCATTCTTGCCATGGGTATTGCATAGCGTGCACATCTACGCCACGCCGCGCGTCGACGGCCGTCCCGGCTGAATGCGCAACGGCCAGGAAATCTATAACGCCGTGTCGCTCATTGCCATGTACCCGCAAATCAAGCTTGTCCACGTGTCCTGCGTGGTCATGTCCGGATCGTTGTTCGCCGCGCGTGGCTTGATGATGCTGGCCGGATTGGATGCCACCAATCATCGCGTGCTGCGTTACCTGTCGTACCTGATCGACACGACCCTGCTTGCCTCGGCCCTGATTCTGGTTGCCATCCTGCACCAGTACCCGTTCGTACAGCCGTGGCTGACCGTCAAGGTATTGATGCTGGTTGTGTATATCGCGCTTGGCGTGTTCGCGTTACGGCGTGGTCGCACACGCGCCCGGCGCGCTGCTTATTTCGCTGCCGCACTCACCGTGTTTGCATTCATCGTCAGCGTTGCCATCACGCACGATCCGCGCGGCTGGTTTGGCGCGGCGTCCTGAGCAGCCTTCAGCGACCAGGGGCGATATCAAGATCAGGAGGATGCGGCGCGATGGATTTTCGCGGTCGCCATGCCCTTGGCGTTTGTTCAGCCGGCGCGCTTGCGATTGCTTTCGCTGAGGCGTTCGTTAAGCGTGCGGCTCATTTCGCGGATGGCCGTGAAGCGTTCGCGCATGCTGGCTGCGCGGATACGCGCGGTCTGCTCGGCGAGCTCTGCATTGCGCAGATCCTCGCGTACGATATCCGCGCCGGTCATGTGATCATTGACGGCATTCAGCAGCTTTGTGACCGATATAAATTTGCTGCGTGAATGTAAACGGGGTTTCATGCGGCTTCTCCGAAGCTTGCACAGGAACTGTGCGCCCGTTTTCGTGAACGGACTGTGATCCAGAACGCATTTACGTAACAGCAATGCGGACCGGTTTCACAACGTTCGAAAGCGAGTCGCGTCGATGCGGAGAGTTTGCTTGCCGGCGCGGGTATCAGGTGTCCGCCATGACGATTTCAGCTTGCAGATGGCGGTTGGCGCTGAGGGAATTGGCGATCAGGCAGCCTTGCTCGGCTTTTTCCAGCAATTCGCGTGCTTTGGCCAGATCGGCGCCGCTCGGAACCGTCAGTTGCGCAAACGTGTGGAATGTCGTGAACCGGGAAACGTGTTCGATGCGTTCGAGCAGGCCCTCGACGCGACATTCGATATTCAGCCATGGTACACGCGATGCACGACTCAACGCGTGGAAAGTGAGCACGAAGCAATCCGCCAGCGAAGCGCACAAAAGCGTTTCGGGCGACCACAATCCACCCGGACCTCCGAATTCGGGCGGCGCGGCGGATTCGAGGTCCGGCAGTTGCGGCGAAGCGAGCATGGTCGCGCCGGCTTTTTCGCTGCGCGCCGACGCGGTGTAGGTATGGGGGAAAGGATGCATGATCGTTCAATTGCCCAATTGTGAAATGACTTGGCTCAAACGTCGGCGGACTTCCTCGGCCGTTGATGCCAGAGCGGCGTTGCCGGTGCGTTCCATCGCCACTACCGGATCGACGCTGGCCACTTCAGTGCGTCCATCGGCTGTGTCACGCACGATGACGTTACACGGCAGCATCACCCCGAGTTTTTCCTCGATCTTCAGCGCCTCGTGAGCGAAGCCCGGATTGCATGCGCCGAGGATGCGGTATTTGCCGATATCGACGTCGAGCTTCGCCTTCAGGGTCGCCTGCACGTCGATGTCGGTCAGCAGCCCGAAACCCTGTTCCTTGAGGCGTGCGGTGACCTCGGTGATTACCGAGTCAAATGGTTTGTCGAGGGTTCTTGAAATGTAATAGGACATTCGCGGTCTCGGGGTTGGTTTGGGGTTCCAGTGTCTGGTGCAGTGTCTGGTGCAGATTCGCACCACTTTAGGCAATGCACCAAATCCGCAGGTTGACCTGGATCAGATGCGGCCGGCCGCCACCGCGGGAAATTCGCTATGCGCCGAGCGGTCGCGGCGAGGCTGGCCGGACGAGTTTAGTGCTGGTAATGGTTTGTTCGACCGGTCAGTTGAACGAACAGTTCCCGCCAATGCCTGCCTGGCCGGCACCGCCGAAATTGATCCGCGACAAACCACCCGCGCCGCCGGCGCCGGGCGTGCCGCCCGTGAACAAGTTGTTCGCGGCAACCTGGCAATAGTTGGGCGTGCCGATTCCGGAAGTGTATATGTCGAAGCTGGCGCCGCCGCAGCCGCCACCGCCGCCCGAGCCATATCCGCCCATGCCGCCATTGCCGCCGGCACCGCCGGCGTCGGTGCAGAAAACGACGGGAACGCCGCTGGTGCCGCCGAGCCCACCCAGTCCACCCAGTCCACCGAAGCCGCCATTGCCACCGGCGCCGCCCGCGCCGCCGTTGCCACCGAAGATCGTGTTGCCGGTTATGACCGGCGCACTCCCGCCGACGATGAAGATACCGAACGCGCCGCCGCCGGGTGAACCGGCGCCACCACCGCTGGCGCCACAGCCACCCGAACCGCCACCGCCGCCGTGACCGCCGAGCGTGTCCTTGCCATTGCCGTCGGTGCATCCGGTATTACCGGCGGTTGCCTGGCACTTGCCACCACCACCAGCGCCACCACCACCGCCACCGCCACCGTTGCCGCCGGCGTTGCCTGCCAATGCGCTGCCGCCGACCCAGTTCCCGCCGACGATCGATCCGCCGGACGCACTGCAGCCTGCGACTGCCGCGCCATTGCCGCCGTTGCTGCCGTCACTGCCGTTCAGGCCGAAGGTGTTGAGGAGGTTGTTGTTGGAGTCAAACGGCTCGTAGCAGACGTACCCACCGTAGTAGGACGCATACACCTGGATGGCATCGTTGCCGATGTATGCGCCGGTACCGCCCGTGCCGCCATTGGTGCCACCCGGTTTCCCGACGGCGCCTGCAATGGCGGTATAGGGGGTCCAGTGAAAATACTGGGTCCCATTCAGACATCCGTAGATGCCGCCGGTGTCGCAGTAGCTCTCGACCGGACACCGGTTGCCGCCGCCATCGCCGCCATCGACGGCGGTGGCGCCGCACATCAACGCGCCGCCGTTGTTGAGCTGGCGGTTGTTCGCGGTGTCGCATTCGCCTGTGCCCGCGTTGGCGTCGTAGGCGTCATATGCCGTGTCGGCAATTCCCGGGTCGGTGTTGCGACCGCCGCCGTCGGTACCCGCTTGCCCGTCGGTACCGCTAGCACCAATCGCCCCCGGGCCGCCATGCCCGGTGATGATCACGTTGTTGGTGATCTGCAGGTTTGCATTTGAACCGGACACGTAGATCGCGTAGGAGTTGCCGCCTGCGTTGTTGTCCGGGGCGCCGATCACGGCAAAGCTGTCGAATGTGGTGACAGAGGCGATGTTCGCGGCAATCACCGTGCGATCGTGGACTCCCGAAGACGAAACGCCGTCGATGATCGTGTAGGCCGTGCGGTCGCGCGACCAGCTGCCGGCCTGGAACTGGCCGTACAGGCTCACGCCGTTCGCCAGCGCCACACTCTCGGCGTAAATGCCGTTGGCCACGACCACGTTCGGTCGCGCCGAATCGGCTGCGGCCGCGGCGATGCCCTTGCCGATCGTCTGGAACGGCGCGTTCATGCTGCCGGAATTCGCGTCCGATCCGTCTGGGCTGACGAAATACGCTGCGCCGAGGTTGACGTCGAATCCACTCGCGAACAGCACATCGCTGCCTGCCTGCGCGCAGCGCGCATGCATGAACAAGACCGCGCACGGGATGAGTAGCCAGCGCCGTGGGAAACTCCTTGCCAAGCCAAGCATGATATGTCTCCCGTGTGCTGCCACCGTTTCCGTTTGGTCGACTCAGTTGAACGAGCAGCCCGCGAGCTGGCCGTCCTGCCCGGCACCACCGGGATGCGCCAGCGACAACCCGCCCGCACCGCCGAACCCTGCGTTGCCGCCGACCATCGTGTTGTTCGCCGAGGTGCAGTAAGCGGGCGTGCCGACACCGTAGGTGTAGATGCCGTAACTGCCGCCACCGCAGCCGCCGCCACCGCCCGAGCCGCTGCCGCCATTACCGCCGCTGCCGCCGCTGCCGCCTGCCCCCGTACAGAACAGTGCGCCGACCTGGCCACCGAATCCGCCACCGCCGCCGAGTCCGCCGACACCGCCGCTGCCGCCGTTGCCGCCATCGCCGCCGTTGCCCCGGAACAGCAGGTTGCCGGTTACTACCGGCGCGCTGCCCGAGCCGACAATGAAAATGTCGAATGCGCCGCCGCCACCGTTGCCGCCGCCGCCGCCGCTGCCGGCGCATCCACCGGAGCCACCGCCACCACCGTGCCCGCCGAGCATGTCCTTGCAGGTGCCGTCGGTCGTGCAGGCGGCGCCACCGCCGGCCGCACCGCCGCCGCCACCCGCACCGTCGATGCCGCCATTGCCTGCAGGCGCTGCGCCGCCGATCCAGTTGTCGCCGGCCACGGATCCACCTGGCGCGGTACATCCGGCCACGCCGGTACCATCGTTCCCGTGGTCGCCATCGTTGCCGGCGCTGCCTGCCAGTGGCAAAACCTGAAATGTATTGCCGTCGATCGGCAGGTAGCACGTGGTGCCGGACAGTTCGCTGTCGTAGCCGCTGACACCAGCCGCACCGGCGCTGGTACCCGCGCCGCCGGCTTGTCCCGCGGTTGCCGGCGATGCGCTGGTACTGTCCTGCGTGGAACGGATCGGCGTGCAGTTGTTGCCGCCGCCGTCACCGCCGCTGACGTCGTCAGCGCCACAAGTGAGCGAACCGCCACCCGACGCCGATCGGTCGTTGCTGGTGTCGCATTTGCCGGTTCCCGTGGTGGTGAACGAATCGAGCGAACCGGAATTGGCGGCGCCGTTGACGCCGGCGCTTCCGCTGCTGCCGGGCGTGCCTGCCAGTCCTTGTCCGCCGTGGCCGCCGAATATGATGTTGCGCGTGATGACCAGGTTGGCATTCGAATTCGATGCATAGATCGCGTATGAATCGCCACCGGCGTTCTGATTGCCCGGACCGACGACGAGGAAATGCTCGAACATCGTCGGTGAGGTGATGTTCGAAGCGACCACTGCGCTCTCGTGGCTGCCAGAAGGTGCAACACCATTGATGATCGAATTGGCGCTCGTATCGCGTATCCAGGTACTCGAATCGTACTGGCCGTAGACACTGACTCCGTCGGCGAGCGTGACACTTTCGCCATAGGTGCCGTTGGCGACGATGACGGTGTGCTTGACGCCGTCGGCCGCCGCGGAATCGATTGCCTTGGTAATGGTCAGGAACGGCGAGCCGCGTGTGCCGGCGTTGGTGTCGAGCCCTTGCGGGCTGACATAGAACGCATTGGAGAAATCGATGTCGAAGCCGTCCTCGAAGACGATGTCGTTGGCCGCCCGGGCCCGCGTCGGGACGAAACCGAAGATGATCGTCACGATCATCACGACGCTCAACCCGAACCTACGCGAGGACGAAGCAGCCATGGCGTCTCCGAATCTGTCCGCGGAAGCATACTCGGCTGATGCCATCGGTCAATAATTCGGGTCCCGCCGCAGCGTGACTCGGACCAAAAGGCATCGGGGAGTCGCGGGTAGTTCATACGCCCGATTGCCTTGCACAGGCGTATGATTCGGCGTACTCATCGCGAAAAGCCGAACAGAACCGGGACGCCGCGACAGCGTGGCAGCTCGTGCGCCGAAATCGGTGGATCGCGAAAGCGGATTTCGAGCCGGCGTTCCGGGGCCGCCGTCGGTCCGACATGTGCCGCGGTCCCGATCGAATCCGGAGCTTGTCATGTTAACTTACATCACGCTTGTGCACTTCACCCAGCAGGGCATCGAGAACGTCAAGGGCACCGTAAAACGTGCCGACGCCGTCAAAGCGGCGGCGAAGAAGTACGGCGTCAATATGTCACAGATCTACTGGACGCAGGGCCGGTACGACATGGTCGCGATCATCGAGGCGAAGGACGAAAAAGCCGCAGCCGCATTCGGGCTGGCCGTCGGCTCGTCGGGCTCGGTGCGCATGGAAACGCTGCGCGCATTCAGCAAGAGCGAGATGAGCGCCATTCTCAAATCCGTGTTTTGAACCGGACCGGTTCGTGAGTTTCATCCGTGGCGGGATTCAGGCGCTGTTTGTGCCGCTCGCGAACTTGGCCGTTTTTCGAGTGCGCTGTTGATGACGCGGCCGGGCCGATCCGTGGTGTATTTCTTCAGCAGCGCCTGGAAAGGCCCGGACTTGCGGATCGAGTCCCAGGCAGGATCCATCCATAGTTCGACGGGAGCATAGAACGTGCCGATACCCGGCGTGTCCAATGCGCGGGACAGCAGCGAAACCGCCTGCTTCGCGCGACCGGCCTGGGCATACCGGGCTGCAGCAGTTACGACGAAATACGGATACGTGAAATGATCACCGGATTTCTCGCTGGCGGCCAGCGATGCCTTGATCGCGGCAATGCCTTCGCCGGTTTTGCCCAGACCGAGTTCAGCGGTCGCAATGAAGTTCCATGACGCGGCGACCGAGACCGGATGGTTTGCCACCACGGACAATCGTGCGCGCAACCTGGGAAGTGCCCTGGAATAATAGGTTCGCGCCTTGCCTGCGTCACCGGTCCAACGGTAGAGGTTGGCTACGCGAATATCCTTCGACGACCTGCCGAAATTGTCCGGCGTATCCGGAATGCTTTGCAGCAGGGCCAGCGCTGCCCGGTAGTCACGCTTCAAGGTCAACAGCCGCACCCGCGTCCTCTTCACGCGGACACCGTCGCCTTGCAATGCGGCCAGCGCCCGGTCCAGATCGCCGGTACGGAACAAGACGGAGTCAGCGTAATGTTCACGCGCAAAGTCATTGCCCGGGTCGAGCGCGATCGCATGTCGCAGCGCCTGTCCGGCCTCGAGGTAGCGCCCTGCCGACATGTAGGTCTGACCCAGGCTTCCGGCCACGAGGCTGCTGCGTGGATCGAGCGTTAGGGCATGCTTGAAAGCCTCGATGGATTCGTCGAATTTCCCCTGGCGACGAAGCACGGCACCGCGCGCGGTATACACGTCAGCACTGTTGGGCCGCAGTCGCAGTGATGCGGCAAACGATTTCAGGGCCGCGGGATAATCACTCTTGCCATAGTAGTCACAGTAGCCGACGGCCAGGCGCGACTCTGCCAGGTCCGGCGCCAGATCCATCGCCTGCTGGGCCTGCGCGCGTGCATCGGCGTCCAGTTGCCGGACGTCCTCGCTGCCGCTCCAGAAAGCCAGCAAGCTTTCGACCTGGGACAAGCGCGCACGCGCCAGCGCAAAGTCCGGTACCCGGGCCAGGGCCCGCCGGTAGAGAGGGATCGCCCGTCTCAAGGCAGTGTTGTTCGCGTTGGTCAAGCCACGGTTGGCATAGTAGTCAGCACGCAGGTACAGATCGTTGGCGGCCGGATCGCTGCTCAGCGTCGTGGCCAGGCGCTTCGTTTCCGCCGGCGACAGCTTGGCCTTGAGCGCATCGGCGATCTTCGCCGCCACTTCGCCCTCGACCCCGAACACGTTGTCCAGCGTGCGCGTGTAGGCCTGTGCCCAGATGTGCGCGTCGGTCCGGGCATCGATCAGCTGCACGTTGATCAGCACCGAATTGCCGGCCTTCTGCACGCTGCCTTCCAGGATATTGGCGACGCCGAGTTGCTGGGCGATGGTTTTAAGGTCGTCCGGGTGGCTCGCGTACTTGGCCGTGGAGGTTCGCGAGATGACTTTCAACTCGCCGATGTCGGCCAGCTTGGTCAGGATCAGGTCCTGCATGCCGTCGGCGAAATAGCCGTTCTTTTTGTCTTCGGACAGGTTCTCGAACGGCAGCACGGCAATGGATTTCTTCGGGATGACGGTCGTTGCCGCCGGCGGCGCAGCGACGGGCGGCGCGGGCGCGCCGGAATTCGCCGTTGGCGATGAGCCGGGGGCCGTCAGCGACGGCTCCGGAGCCGACTTGGGCGAAGCCGTCGCCACGCTGGCCGACGGCTTCGGCGGCGCGTTGCGCGTTGCCCACGGTCGCCATGCCAGCAACGCAACGACGACGACCAGCACTGCGATGATCGCGAAATCGAGCTGGCGCCCCACCCGGCGATGCTGTTCGGGCGCACGCGCATCCGGCGAATCGACCGGTTCCGTGCGACGCACCCCTTCGGGCGTGACCTCGAACGCCCATGCAATTATCAGCGCGATCGGGAACCCTATGAGAATGAGCAGCACAACCAGCTTCTCGCTCCACGCCGGCACGCCGAAAACCGGAAAAACCTGGGTAGCGACCTCGATGAGCAGCCAGCCGACCACCGCATACGCCGCCGCCACGCGATATACGTGGCGACGCCTGAGTTCCCGCCAGAACGATCGCCCGCTCATTTTGCCGCCGCCGCTGGCACGGTAGCCGGTCGATACTTGGCGTACTTCTTCAGCAGCGCCTGGTAAGGCGCGGACTTGCGAATCGGGTCGTAGCGATAGTCCAGCCAGAGGGCGCCGGGAGAATAGAAATAACCGATGCCGGGCATCTTCAGCGCCCGGGACAGCAATGAAACTGCCTGCTTCGCGCGGCCGGCCTGCGCGTACCGGGTCGCTGCAAGTGCGACAACAGCCGGTCGCGCATACTGGTCCCCGGATTTCTCTGCGGCAGCCAGTGCGGCCTTGATTGCGGCGATCCCCGCATCGGTCTTGCCCAGGCCCAGTTCCGCGCCGGCAATTTCGTTCCACAGGTCGGCCGTACCGCGCGGGCTCCTGGCCGCTTCGGGCAGCCGGGCGCGCAACTCGGGCAGAGCCTTCGCGTAATGCTTGCGCGCCCGAGCCGTATCGCCGGCAAGGCGGTAAAGATCGCCAAGATTGAGGTCCCTGTCTCCCTTTTGGAGAAAGTTGTCCGGCGTATCCGGGATGCTCTTGAACGTGGCGATTGCGGCGTCGTACTTGCGCTCAACGCCAAAGGCAATCGCTCTGAAGCTCTTGAGTGTCGCGCTGTCACCCTGGGTCACGGCCAGCGACCGTTTTACGTCACCGGTGCGCAAGAGGATGGATATCGCGTAGGTATAGCGCGCCGCGTCGTCGCCCGGATCCAGTGCCAACGCTTGTCGCAGTACCTGTTCGGCTTCCAGGTAGCTGTTGACCGCCATGTAGGTCTGAGCCAGGGCCACGGGCACGTTAAGGTTTCTCGGGTCAAGCGTCAGCGCGTGCTTCAACGCATCGATGGCCTGGTCGAACGTGCCCTGGCGGCGCAACACGAAGCCACGCGCGGCATATACCGCCGCGTCGTTGGGGCGGATGCGCAGCGCGGCGGCAAACGCTTTCAGCGCCGCGTCGTAATCGCCCTTGCCGTAATAGTCGTAATAGCCGATGGCCAGGTGCGACTCTGCCAGTCCCGGCGCCAGGTCCAAAGCCTGCTGGGCCTGCGCGCGGCCATCCGCAATAAGTTGCTGGACATCCTCGCCGCCGCCGCCGTTGAAAGCCAGCCAGCTCTCGGCGTAGGACAAGCGGGCGTGGGCCAGCGCGAAGTCCGGTGCCTTGGCCAGTGCCTTGCGGAAAAACGCAATCGCCTGTTTCAGGGCCGGGGCAAGGTTTCGGGTTTGGGCTTGATTGACGAAGTACTCGGCGCGCAGGTACAGATCGTTGGCTGCCGGATTGCTGCTCAATGCCGTGGCCAGGCGCTTCGTATCCGCCGGCGACAGTTTCGCCTTGAGCGCGTCGGCGATTTTCGCCGCCACTTCGCCCTCGACACCGAACACGTTGTCCAGCGTACGCGTGTACGACTGCGCCCAGATATGCGCGTCGGTCCGGGCGTTGATCAACTGCACGTTGACCAGGACCTGGTTCCCGGCCTTCTGCACGCTGCCTTCCAGGATATTGGCGACGCCGAGTTGCTGAGCGATGGTCTTCAGGTCATCCGGATGGCTCGCGTACTTGGCCGTGGAGGTTCGCGAGATGACTTTCAGCTCTCCGATATCGGCCAGCTTGGTCAGGATCAGGTCCTGCATGCCGTCGGCGAAATAGCCGTTCTTTTTGTCTTCGGACAGGTTCTCGAACGGCAGCACGGCAATGGATTTCTTCGGGATGAGGTTCGTTGCCACTGCCGACGACGCGATGGCCGGCGCCGATGCGCCCGGCTTCGCCGAAGTTGTCGGGTTGGTTGTCGCCGGCGACGGCTGTGCACCCGCCTTGGGAGACACCGTCGACACGCTGGTCGACGGCTTCGTCGGCGCCTTGTGTGGTCCCCAGCGTTGCCAGGCCATGATCGCCACGGCCGCCACCAGCACCGCGATGATCGCGTAGTCGAGCCCGCGCCCGACCTGGCGATGTTGCTCGGGCGCACGCGCATCCGGCGAATCGACCGGCTCGGTGCGGCGCACACCCTCGGGCGTCAGTTCGAATGCCCAGGCCAGCACCAGTGCGATCGGGAAACCGACGATCGCGAAGAAGACCACCGCGCGGATCGACCAGTCCGGAATCCTGAAGAACGGAAATAGCTGGGTCGCTCCTTCCACCAGAAGCCACGCGACCACGACATAGGCGACCGCCACGCGATACACGTGGCGACGCTTCAATTCGGCGAACAGGCCATGCTTCATGCGTAAGGGCCCCCTTCGATGCATTACATTGCGGTCACTGCCCAGTGTGGGCAATCGAACGCCCGCACGCAAGCGAGATTCCCCCGCCACGGCTGCGTGCTTGTCCCTCACGCGTTACAGTGCGCATTGGGCAGGGCGCCAACGAAGCCCGCCGTCCGGAGTCAGGCCGTTTCATTGTTGGGCTTTACTTCGATCAGCTCAACCGACGAGCCAGGGGCTTCGGGGTTCCGCGCCGTTGTTGTTGCAGTCCAGTGTCTATCGGGGAGGGGCACGCGTGCAGGCGTTTGAATATCTGGCGGGACTGTTCACGATCATCATCGGCCTGGCCGTGGTGGACATCGCCAACAGTTTCCACATGCTGATGCGTATTCGCGCATCGCTGCGCTGGAACCCGCTGGTGTTGCTCGCCGCGGTATACGCGCTGCTGCTGACGATCACGATGTGGTTCAAGCTGTGGAGCGTACGCGGCTTTGCCGAGGCCGGTAATTACCTGTTCAGCCTGTCGCTGTGCATCGAGTACCTGCTGCTGTTCCTGATTGCTGCGGCAAGCCTGCCTGACGATCCGCACGCCGGAATCGACCTGCGCCGCTTCTATGCCGAAAACCGGCGTTACCTGTGGGGACTTGTCGTTCTCTACCAGGTTTCCAACGTCGGCCACGCCGCGTACTTCTTTACTCATGGCGAACACGCAAACCCCTTGCACACGGTTCTGGGTTTCGGCTTGCCGCTGGCCATCGCCGTAACGCTGTTCGCCGTGCGTTCGCGCGCCGTGCACTACGCGGGCGTGGCGGTGTTGTTGATCACGTTACTGGCCGACCGGGTAATGGACGTGATTCGTTGAGCCGGCATTCTGACGATACCGTGTCAGGGCAGATGCGCGAACAACACCGCGATATCGGCGAGAATCCCGGAAAAAACAGGGGTCAGGGTACTGTTTCCGGAAAGTGCACTCTGACCCCGGTTTTCCTTCAAGGACTGCGCGGGAGGCGCGGGGCGGACGGCCCGTTCTTGGAACGATGCACGATGGGATTCAAGCCCGCCGGTGCCGGGCAGGTCGTCTGCGGGGCGAAGCCTGCACGGCTGTCCTGGAGGTCGATGACGACACGGAACGCCTGCATGAAGGCAACGCCAAAGACCGAGGGAGGGCTCCCGCCGGGTGTGATCGTCAGGCAATATTCCCCGCCCCCGGCGTTGGCGATGTACGTGTCAAGCGCCGGTGCCTGGATCGCGACGTCGGGCTGCCCACTCACGACGTTTGGCAGCGACAGGGTGATGGCCGGCAGCTCCGATTCGACTTGCGCGTCCGTCACGTTTGATCCGTTGACGCACATGTACCCCTGGAACTGCGAGAATTGATTGCTGCCGAAGACCGTCGTGAACCCGGCGGAACTCGTGAGCGCCGACACGAACGCGTTGTAGACCGCGGATGGCACGAAGAACAAGCTGGTGCCAGTGTCGAGTATCGGCTGCTGAAAGACGCTCGAGGCGTCGCTCGCGACGATCGTACCTCCGAGGCTCAGCCCATCAACGTCGATGCGGTAAAACGGGTCATTGGGTACGAGCGGCGTGTATTGCGCCGTCGAGGCGAAGCCGTCGCCACCCAGCCACATGGTACCGGCGCCGGAGCCGGTGTTGTCGCACAGATCGAAGGCGAAGATGTCTTCGAGGCCCTTGCTCACAGCGAACGGGATGAATGCGTCGGTATTTTGCGATGCGTTGGACTGCGGTCCGAGGCCGATGATGCCCTGGTAGCTGTTGTCGGTGAGGAAAAAATTGCTCGCTGTCGTGATGTCCGCGAAACGCGGGTAGTATAGTGGGCTGCCGCTGCCGAGCGTGACGAAGTCCTGGTAAACCGAACCCGACCACGAGCGCGCCGCCGGAGTAATTTGCTGACGTGGTCAGGCCGGTGGCGTTGGCGTATTGCGACTGTGTGTAGAGCGGAGACTGGTAGCTGCAGCCGGACGTGCAATCCGCACCAGCGACGGCAAGCGTGGCGCTTCCGGTATCGATTATCAGGTCGAAAATCTGATAACCGCCGAACTCGCCCTGGGTCGTGTAATAGTCGTCGGCCCCGTAGGGAGAAGCCAACGGGATCGCGTAGCCTTCCGGCTCGAAACCGTTCGCGAAAACCTCATTCCGATGCGGCAATGGCACTGGCCTGCGGCACAAGGCACGCCAGCATCGACGAAAACAGCCACGCCATTGGTGCTCGACAGCACACCAACCCCCCGACTGGAAGGATCCATAGGTATCGACCCATCAATCCGCGATTGCGACCGTATCAGCTATACGCTTAAGTATTCGCTAAATGATCAGTCGTTATTGCCGACACGGCGGCGGTCGCACCAGCCTTCACTTGTCGGCGTGCAAGAAGCACTTTCTCTTTCGTGACGCGTGCGTGGACGAGAAGCCTTTACGGCTGTTGCTGGTGCGCACCATTCCGGCCCGGAAATCGTCCGGGATAGGCACGGTTGGATTGCAGGACTTGCGCGTCGAAGTCGGTGTCGGTGGCGGAGGTGATGGTGTCGGTCATGGGCTTGAAGTTGGTTGTGAATCGAACGCTGCGTCAAATTAATTACCCCCGTCCCCTTTTCCGGAACCTGTCACCGTTTGTCTTTCTTCGCACCGCCTGACTGTCCGCGACGCAGCATCTCCACCAGATCGACGCGGTATTCGCCGGAGCCGTTGTTCCTCACGCGGTGTACGAACGGCGACCGGACCTTTGCGAACTCGACGGTGCCGCTCGGCACGTGCTCCGGCTGCGACCACTTGCCACCCTGGTTCTGCGTGGAAACCTCGCCGCCACTGACCTGCACAACGACCATCGAGTAGCTGTGCCGATGCCATAGCGTGGTTTCGCCAGGCGGGATGCGCGCTTCGACGACGCGGAACCAGGACGTTCCCATCAGCCAGTGATGATGTGGCTCGTGCAACAACGACTTGGGGTTGGCGCTGCTCTCGAGCGGCGATGTTCGCAGGGTGCCGAGGTGCGCGTGGCGTTTGAATTCGACCTCGATGTACTCGCCCGGCTTGGTGCCGATGTTCGTTTCGGCATCCGTTTCCGCGTCCAACGCGGTTGGGCGGGCCTGTTGATCTGCAGGGATCATGCTGCTGCTGCCGTCGCGCTTGCTCAGCCTGAGCGTCGCCGGCTCAAGAAAAATCAAGACCCTCGGCGGATGACTGTGCATTGGCGAACTCGCTCCCGGTTCGCAGTGCAAGCGGATCACGCGGATGTCCGCATCCTCGTATTCGAGCTTCGTGGTCCAGGGCGGAGCCTTCGAGAGGTCATGCGCCGTCGCCTGGCCAACGAGCAGGAGAATCAACGCCAGCCATTGCATCGGGTGTTTCGACATGGAGGATTCCTGGTCGCCACGGATACGATCAATCTACAGCATTCCCGGAAGGCTCGCTGCAGTCTGGTGTTCCGCGATCTGGAACCGGGTCAGCCGGCCGGATTCGCTGCGCTGCTCCCGCCCTACGCGGGCTAAAACATCGCGTCGACGAATTGTGCCAGTTGTGATTTGGACGCCATGCCGACGTGCGTGGCCTGCACGGCGCCGTGGTTGAACAGCAACAGCGTCGGCGCGGAACGAACGCGCCAGGCCATCGCCGTGTGCTGGTTCTTGTCCATCTCGACCTTCACCACCTTGACGCGTCCGGCGTAGTCGACGGCGAATTGCTCCAGTGTCGGATTCATGGCTTTACAAGGCCCACACCATTCACCCAAGAAATCCACGAGTACCGGGAGGTCGGATTGCAGGACTTGCGCGTCGAAGTCGGTGTCGGTGGCGGAGGTGATGGTGTCGGTCATGGGCTTGAAGTTGGTTGTGAATCGAACGCTGCGTCAAATTAATTACCTCCGTCCCCTTTTCGTCCCCTGTTCCCTTTGTCGCCCTTTGTTAACTTTGTGGCGACCCGTTAACAACTTTGTGAGCATTTGCCATAGTTGGAGCGGACTAAGGCGGCCAATCCTTTATAGATCGACGGGCCCTCAGGCGCCCTCTTTGATTACAACCGAACTATACCTCTTGGATCATACGGGGCTCTGCCACCGCCAGAAGATATGGCTAGCGAGCTAACATCATTTTTAACTCCCGACTGTACCATATACATTTGGTTGGTGACATTATAGAGTGAATTTGTTCCGAGACCGGGCTTGAATGAAAATGAATCTTCGTTTAATACCGATATTGTCGCACGTGAAAAGCTCATGAAAACAGCGCCGCACCTGTCTCGCTGGCATAACAAAGCACGTGGCAAACCGAATCGTAGCACTCATCCTTCTCCAATTTGTCTCGCTGATGTCCCTTCCGCTCGAGAGGGTCCTATCGCGAATGATACGTATCGCCTTCGTGATCGAGCACGACGTGCCCCTAAACTGCGTGCGCGTCGACGTCAAAGTGTTGAATCATCCTTCGGGAAGACGTTCGAAATCTGAACGATGCTATTGCGCCGATTCAGAGTAGCCGCGACATCGAAGAGCTTTCCGTCCGTTTGCATTTGGCCAAGCGACCACACCGTTTGGATATTGAAACCTCTTTGCAGCAGTGCAACTGAAGGTTGCACAGCGT
Organism: uncultured Pseudomonadota bacterium; assembly: GCA_963779795.1. Classification (GTDB taxonomy): domain Bacteria; phylum Pseudomonadota; class Gammaproteobacteria; order Xanthomonadales; family Rhodanobacteraceae; genus Rudaea. The sequence goes on from CAVZZK010000001.1 coordinate 664,077, forward strand.
CCAGCGGATGCCGCGGAACAGCATTTGGCCAGAATTCGTGTTTTTTGTTCCACAATTCGAGAAGGACGAAACGCGCCTTGTCCTCTATGATTTGCAGCCGAGACGCGGGATGTTGTGGTCGGATTTCGTAAACAGTAGACATTTGGGCCGGCCTTACCCGCACTTGCTATACCCGCAATTCAGGCAAGTCGCACAATTGTCCATTATCACGACGGCGCTGACATTGCACTTGTGGCACATGGTGGCGCCGGCAGGGAAGGCGCTGCCGGAGATGTCGTCGCCGTCGTCGGTTGCGGACGCGGCGGTTTCGTCCGGGTCGTCCCCGGGTTCGGCGGCCTGGCTTATTTCAGGCTTTTTTTTTGCGTCGGCCTGGCGCGCTTCGTAGGCGGCGCGTTTTTCGGCGATCAGCTTGCGCTGGTGGTCGTCGAGTTCCGGATCGTGCAACAGGCCGATCATCTTCAGGTGCTGTTCGACGATGGCGCCGAGCTCGGCCACGATCGAGGGCATGTACACGCCGCCGGCCTTGAAGTAGCCGCCGCGCGGATCGAATACCGCTTTCAATTCCTCGACCAGGAAGGTGACGTCGCCGCCCTTGCGGAACACCGCGGACATGATGCGCGTCAGCGCCACGATCCACTGAAAGTGGTCCATGTTCTTGGAGTTGACGAAGATCTCGAATGGCCGGCGTAGCTCGTGCTCGGTGCCCTGGTTGAGCACGATGTCGTTGATGGTCACGTACAGCGCGTGCTCGAACAGCGGCGACTTGATCTTGTAGGTGCAGCCGATCAGCGTTTCCGGACGCTCCACCTTCTCGTGCATGTGGATGACTTCAGCCCGCGGCGAGGCGGCTTCGGCGGCCTTGGCCTTGTCTTGTTTCCCGGTGTTGTCGCCGACGACTTCGTAGCCGCGGATTTTCTTTTCGATCTTGATGGTCATGGGATTCGTGTCATTGTTGCCGGCACGGATTGATCGCGCCGATTGGTTCAGAACTTGCCGTAATAACCTTCCTTGAGCGCATCGAACAGGTTGGCGGCGGTATGCACTTCGCCGTCATATTCAATCTGTTCGTTGCCCTTGGCCTCGACCAAGGTACCGTCTTCGAGTTCGAAACGGTAAGTGGTGTTTTCAAGGTCTGCTTCCTTGACCAGCACGCCCTGGAACGCGGCCGGGTTGAAGCGGAACGTGGTGCAGCCCTTCAGCCCGCAGTCGTAGGCGTAGCGGTAGATGTCCTTGAAATCCTCGTAGGGGTAGTCGGTCGGCACGTTGGCGGTCTTGGAGATGGACGAATCCACCCACGTCTGCGCGGCGGCCTGGATGTCGACGTGCTGGGTCGGCGAGATGTCGTCGGCGGCGACGAAATAGTCCGGCAGCTTGGCCTTGGGATCGTCGCTGTACGGCATGGCGTCGGCATTGATCAGTTCGCGGTAGGCAAGCAGTTCGTAGCTGAACACCTCGACCTTTTCCTTGGACTTCTTGCCTTCGCGGATGACGTTGCGCGAGTAATGGTGCGCGAAGGAAGGCTCGATGCCGTTGCTGGCATTGTTGGCCAGCGACAGCGAAATGGTGCCGGTCGGCGCGATCGAGCTGTGATGCGTGAAACGCGCGCCCTTGGCGGCGATCTTCTCGACCAGTTCCGGCGCCACTTCGGCGACGCGCTGCATGTAGCGCGAATACTTCGCGTGCAGCAGGCGGCCGGGCAACTTGTCGCCGACCTTGTAGCCGTCTTTGGCCATTTCCGGGCGCTTGCGCAGCATTGCCGCGGTGACGGTGAATTCCTCGCTCATGATCGGTGCGGGGCCTTTTTCCTCGGCCAGTTCAGCGCCGACCTGCCAGCCGGCCAGAGCCATTTCGCGCGCGATCTGTTCGGTGAACTCGCACGATTCCCTGGAGCCGTAGCGCATCTTCAGCATCGCCAGCGTGCTGCCCAGGCCGAGGAAGCCCATGCCGTGGCGGCGCTTGCGCGTGATCTCGTCGCGCTGCTGCGCCAGCGGCAGGCCGTTGATCTCGACCACGTTGTCGAGCATGCGCGTGAACACGCTGACCACCTGTTTGTATTCGTCCCAGTCGAACTTCGCCTTCGGCCCGAACGGATCGCGCACGAACTTGGTCAGGTTGACCGAGCCGAGCAGGCACGAGCCATACGGCGGCAGCGGCTGTTCACCGCAATTGTGTGCATGCAGGCCGTTGGCATCGAAGGTGTTGATGCCCGGCACCTGGACGTCGTAAACGTCTTCCGTGCCGTCAGCGCATACGCTTTCAACGGTCGCGAAAAATGTTTCGCGGTTTGGCTTGCGCCGATACGCGTTCAACAGATTTTGCAGATGCGTTTGCTTGTCGCTGTCGCCAAACCCGATCGATGCGGAAAACGTTTCGAGATTTTCTCCGCTGATAACCAGTTCGTGTTGTGCCCGGGTTGGATACGAACGAGTTCCGCCCTTGCCATCCGGCAATACGCTGCTTCCCTGTTGGCGGCGGTCGGGGTAGATGACGCTGGCAATTCCAAGGCGCAGCAACATCCGCTGTACGGATTGAAGCCGTGCCAGGTCGGATTGTGCGAGACGCACGGATACGCCCTTGATTTGCGTACCTTGCACGGATCCGTCCGCGTCGAAAAAGCCACGCAGGAATCCCCGGCAGCATTCACTTGAGGTCTGCTCGAGTGCGGGCGTGATGGCCTTGTCGCCAGGGTGCATGCCAACCGAAAACGCCAGGTCGCGCAATGCGGCGGATTTCAAGCGCAACTCGTTGTGGCCGGATACCGAACAAAACCCCTGGAAATCGGACCGGTGCGGCAGTGTCGCGGCGGCCTCTTCGGCCTCGAGCATCAACGCGCACAAACCGGTGCGGATTCGCTGATCGTTGCCGTTCACCGCTACCGCTTCGGGCCACACCGACAGGACGGCGGCTTCCTGCTTGAGTGTACCGTCGCCAACGAGTAGTCCCAGCAGATAACCCTGCTGGTGGTTGAGTGCACCGTTCCAGCTTGCGCTCTCGCGGTGGTTGTTCAGCAGCACGCGATCGCCGGTTTTCAGCTCGCCGGCGGCACACCATTCGGTCCGGGTTGTCCATCGTGTCGCGGATGCAATACGGCGCACGCGATGATCGGACGTCAAACGCAGCCGGTGTCCTTCCCTGGTCGTCAGGGAAAACACGGGTTTGGTTGCCGTGCGGAAGAATCCTTCGGCGGTCGTGGCGTGGTCCTTGCCGTCGACTCGTGCGAAAAATTGTTTGCCGATCAATTGACGAACCTGTCGTGGCCCCTCGGATGTTTGCACCCAGGTTTCCGCGGTCACGCACGGATTGGTCGCGCGGATGTTTTCGCACCACCAGTTGTTGTTCATCTCGTTGACGCGGTCGATCAGGATGAAGCCCGGCTCGGCGTAGTCGTACGTCGAGGCCATGATCATGTCCCACAGGTGCCGCGCCTTGATGTGGCCGTATACCTTGCACGCCACCAGGCCATCGTCGCGGGTCACGTAGTTCTTGTGCGTGGGCCATTCGCGCCACTGGATCTGGTTCGGATCGTCCAGATCCATTTCGCTTTCTTCCTTCTTGCTGATCGGGAACACCAGCGGCCAGTCTCCGTTTTTCTCGACCGATTGCATGAAGCCGTCGGTGATCAGCAGGCTCAGGTTGAACTGGCGCAGGCGCGCGTCTTCGCGTTTGGCGCGGATGAAATCCTTGACGTCCGGATGCGACACGTCGAACGTGCCCATCTGCGCGCCGCGGCGCCCGCCCGCGGAGCTGACGGTGAAGCACATCTTGTCGTAGATATCCATGAACGACATCGGCCCGGACGTGTACGCGCCGGCGCCGGACACATACGCGCCGTGCGGGCGCAGCGTCGAGAATTCATAGCCGATGCCGCAGCCGGCCTTGAGCGTCAGGCCGGCTTCGTGAACCTTGTCCAGGATGCCGTCCATCGAATCCTCGATGGTGCCCGAGACGGTGCAGTTGATGGTCGAGGTGGCCGGCTTGTGTTCCAGCGCGCCGGCATTGGAGGTGATGCGCCCGGCCGGGATCGCGCCACGGCGCAGCGCCCACAGGAACCTCTCGTACCATTGCGTCTGCTTTTCGGGAGTCTTTTCGGCATCGGCCAGGGCGCGCGCGACGCGCTGGTAAGTGTGGTCGATATCGGTATCGACCGCCTTGCCCTGTTTCGTCTTGAGCCGATATTTCTTGTCCCAGATGTCATAGGAGGCGGGCTGCAGGGCTATTTCCTTGTTGCCCCGGTTCAGTGTTTCTGCGCGAACCGTGCTCATATTCGACCCGTCCTCCCTCAATTTCTGTATTGCCATTTCGTTATGTTTTTATGTCTTGACTGCGACGTGGGGTCCCGTCGCAGGGGAAAAGCCACCCGTTAGCGCGTCCCGAAAAATCTGGGCGAATAGCGCTGTGCGTCTGATTGATTTTCGTTATGTCGTACTCCAGGCTTCCGGCCCGTGGTGCCCCATGTCTTGCCCCACATCAGACCCAAGTGTTTGGGTCATCCCACCGTTAGCCAACACAATATGTTGTGATTTGCGACAAACGAGAAGTTACGCCATGCCAAACCCAATGTCAAAAGCTTTTTTTTCGTTTTCACAATCAACAATTTGCACGTGAAATTTCTGAAATTACTGGAATATGAGCTTCGGATCCGGAAATTTGCCCTGCAAAGACGCCTGGACGGGTGTGGCGGGTGTACTTGGGCAGCGCGAAACCACGCGGCCAAAAGACTGTCTGCATAAGCAGTCCCTTTGACACGAAGAGGTAGACATGCCACCGAAAACCTTGTCCTTGCGCCGCTGGCGTGCCGTTTGCACGCTGCTGGCAATTGTTGCAACGATGTTTCTGCGGCCGTTGCCCGTTGCCGCCCATGCCTTGCCGATGGCCGTCGACGGGCAGCCGCTGCCGTCACTGGCGCCGATGCTCGAGCGGGTCACGCCGGCCGTGGTCAACATCAGTTCCAAGACCCGCGTGCGTGTGCGCAATCCGTTGATGGACGACCCGTTTTTCCGTCAGTTCTTCGGCCTGCAAAACGCGCCGCGCGAACGCATCGAGCAGTCGCTGGGCTCGGGCGTGATCATCGATGCCAACAAGGGTTACATCCTGACCAACAACCACGTGGTCGAAGGCGCCGACGATATTTCCGTGACGCTGCACGACGGACGTACGCTCAAGGCGCAGGTGATCGGCACCGATCCGGATACGGATGTCGCCGTGATCCAGATTCCGGCGCGCAACCTGACCGCGCTGCCGCTGGCCAATTCGAGCAAGCTGCGCGTGGGCGACTTCGTCGTTGCCGTGGGCGATCCGTTCGGGCTTGGCCAGACGGTAACCTCGGGTATCGTTTCGGCCCTGAATCGTACCGGTTTGCGCGGGCTCGGCTACCAGAACTTCATCCAGACCGATGCGTCGATCAATCCGGGCAATTCCGGCGGCGCGCTGGTCAACCTGAATGGCCAGTTGGTCGGCATCAACTCGGCGATCTTTTCGCCGTCGGGCGGCAACGTCGGCATCGGTTTCGCCATTCCGGTGAATCTGGCCGAGCGCGTCATGCGCCAGTTGATCGCCACCGGCACCGTGACCCACGGCTCGCTGGGCGTGCAGACGCAGGACATGACGCCGGACATCGCGCGCATGCTCGGCGGCCAGGCCGGCCAGGGCGCCGTCATTACGCGCGTCGATGAGGATTCGCCGGCGGCCTCGGCCGGTCTCAAGCCGGGCGATGTGATCACGGCCGTCAACGGTGAGGCGATACGCGGCGAGGCGTCGCTGCGCAACGTCATCGGCATCCAGCCGGCGGATTCGAAGCTGAGCCTGAAGGTGATGCGCAACGGCAAGTCGACGCAAGTCGATGTGAAGCTGAGCGCGATGCACCTGGCAACGGCAGCCGGTGCCAGCGTCGACAAGCGACTCAACGGAGCGCAGTTGTCCGAGGCCGACGATCTGATCGGCGGGCATCAAGTTTCCGGTGTGCGGGTCAATCGCGTCAGCCCCAATTCGCGCGCCGCGCGCAACGGCCTGAAACCGGGCGACCTGATCGTTGGCGTCGACCAGATCGATATCGACAACCTGAAGGACCTCAAGCACACGCTTGAACGCGGGCGGCGCAGTACCGCGCTGCTGTCGGTCGTGCGCGGCAGCAATGCCTACTTCGTGCCGATCAACTGAACGGCTGCGGACCGGGTGCCGGCGTCGTGACCGCGAAGGGCGACGCCGGCACGCAAGTGCGCGATAATCAGCGGGTATTCCACTGCAATAGATCCGTCCGTGAAGCAACGATCCCCGTTCCGGCTCCTGGCGCTGCTGATTGCCGCAGCGGCATTCGCTGCTCCCACGCCGGCTGCGACGAAGGCGGCCCGGCATGCGCACAAGCCGCATGCGGCCGTCAAGGCGGCGGCCGCGAAAACAAGCATCGTGTGGCGCGGCGACCATGTCACGGCGAGGGTGTTCAAGGACATCGTCAAGCGCTACGAGAAGCTCACGCACGAAAAGGTGATACTGCAGCCGTTCAGCACCATTTCGGGTCTGGACGCAGTGCATGCCGGCAGCGCCGACGTCGCCGGCAGCGTACGCGCGGCGATGCCTGATCGCGCGCAGGAGCAGGGCACCAATTTCTATCCGGTGGCCTGGGATGCGCTGGTGCCGATCGTGTCGGTCGACAACCCGGTATCCAATATCAGCCTGATGCAGTTGCATGGGCTGTACATGGGCAAGATCACGAACTGGAAGCAGCTCGGCGGCGACGATGCGCCGATCAACCTGTACGCGGTGGCTGCGCCGCTGGATGGCGTCGAATACAGTTATCGCGAGCTGCTGTTCCATTACGGCGATACCAAGGTCGCGGCTTCACGGCTGTACATCAACACCATGCAACTGCAGGCCGCCGTGGTCATCGATCCGCACGGCATCGGCATGACCACGCTGTCCGCCGCGGCCGGCAATGCGAAGCTGAAAATGCTCAGCGTGAACAATGTCGCGCCGACCGATACCACCATCACCGACGGCAACTATCCGCTGTACACGGCCCTGTACCTGGCCACGCGCAAGGACGATCCGCGCCATGCCGAAGTGCAGAAGTTCCTGGCCTTCAGCAGCGGCCCGGATGCGGCCGAGATTCTGCGTGCGCATCACCTGGTGCCGTATGCCGACGCGCCGGTGCTGGTCGGTTCGCAAGCCAAACAGGCGCAATACGTCTATGCGCAGGTGCATGTGGAAACCCGGGGCATACCGGCGGTGACGCTGCCGGGGCAAACGCCGGTCAGTGCGCCGAATGCGACTGCTTCGTCGCTGCAGAGCATCGCGCCAACGTCGCCGTTGACGGCGCAGGCCAAGGCCAGGGCGGCGCGCGCCCGTGCGGCCCGCGAGGCGAAGAAGATGCAGGAATCCAAATCGCAGGACGGTGACGTTGGCGGGCCTTGAACATATCGCCGCGATCAGCCTGGACCTGGACGACACGCTTTGGCCGATCGCGCCAGTGATCGAAGACGCCGATCGGCAGTTGCACGATTGGCTGAGGCGGAACTGCCCGCGTGCGGCGCCGCATTGGCCGATCGCCGCCATGCGCGAATTGCGCGAACGCGTGGCCAGCGAAAATCCGCATCTGGCGCACGATTTCAGCGAACAGCGCCGCACCAGCTTGCGTATCGCGCTGTTACCGCACGGTTATGACGAGGACCACGTCGAAGGCGCATTCGATGCGTTTTTCGTCGCGCGCAATCGGGTTCGGTGCTATCCCGATGTCGTGCCTGCGCTGGAGCGCCTGGCCGCGCATTATCCGTTGATCAGTCTCAGTAACGGCAACGCCGACCTGGAACGCATCGGTCTGGCGCCGTATTTCCGGGGCTCGATTCGGGCGGCCGAGTTCGGCGAGGCCAAACCCGCGGCCGGAATCTTCCACGCCGCATGTGAGCATCTGGGCCTGGCCCCGCATACGGTACTGCACGTTGGCGACGATCCTCAGCACGACGTGGCCGGTGCCGGCGCGGCGGGGTTGTGTACGGCGTGGATGAATCGCCAGGGCGACGGCTGGGCGTATTCGCATCGTCCCGATTTGCACATAAAGGACTTGACCGAACTGGCCGACGCACTCGGTCTGCCACGTGCCGGAAAAACCGTTTCGACCGAATTGGCATGAAGACTGCTAATACAATCAAATGTCCGCATTGGCTTCGGAGCCATGTTGTATTGGCCGGCTGCCACAAGTGCCTGACAAGAAGAGGTTTCGGCAAGGCGAATCATGCATGGATTGATCGACAGCCGCCGCGTGGGGAAAACCACCGGCCTGATTGTGGTAGATGCGGCCTCGCTCGCAAAAGTAACCCGGAAACTCGGCAAGGACGTTGTCCGTTGGGTACGTTCCAGTGGTTTTCGAGGCGATGCGGGCAGTTTTTGTCCGTTACCTGACGCTAAGGGGCAGTTGCAGGCGATACTGGTCGGCATATCCGACGTAAACGATATATATGCGCTCTCGTCGTTGCCGCAGGCGTTGCCTGCCGGCGACTACCATCTGGATACGACCGGCCTGGCCCTGGATGTGCAATCCGCGGCGCTGGGTTGGGGTCTGGCGGCCTATCGCTTCCTGCGCTATCGCAAGGGCGAACGCGAGCCGGCGCGGCTGGCCGTGGAGCGCAGCGCCCTGCGCGCGGCCACGCCCTTGCTCAAGGCCGTGTATCAGGTACGCGATCTGGTCAATACGCCTACGCAGGACATGGGCCCGGAGCAGCTGGCCGATGCGATCCGCAAGCTGGCGACCGGCACCGGCGGTGCGAAATATCGGGCCTGGATCGGCGAGGGCCTGCTCAAGGCCAATTTCCCGACCATCCATGCGGTCGGCCGCGCCAGCCATCGTGAGCCGCGTCTGGTCGAGTTGACCTGGGGCCGGGCCGGCGATCCGCTGGTCGCCGTGGTCGGCAAGGGCGTGTGTTTCGATAGCGGCGGCCTGAACATGAAATCGGCCGATGGCATGCGCTGGATGAAGAAGGACATGGGCGGAGCCGCGCACGCGATCGCACTGGCCGGCCTGATCATGCAGGCGAAACTTCCGGTACGGTTGATGCTGCTGGTGCCGGCGGTCGAGAATTCCGTCGCCGGCAACGCCTATCGCCCCGGCGAGGTGATCCGAACCCGCGCCGGCATTCACGTTGAAGTCGACAATACCGATGCCGAAGGCCGCCTGGTGCTGTGCGACGCGCTGGCCTATGCCGTGGAGCACGAACCCGATCTGATTGTCGATTTCGCCACGTTGACCGGTGCCGCACGCATCGCGCTGGGGCCGGAGTTGCCGGCGCTGTTCGGTAACGACGATGCGGTCGCCGTGGCGGCTCTGCAGGCTGCGGACGACGCCAGGGATCCGCTGTGGCGCATGCCGTTGTGGCAGCCATATCTGCGCTTGCTCGATTCGCGCATCGCCGATGTCTGCAATTCGGCCAGTTCGCGCATGGGCGGCGCGATCACCGCTGCGCTGTACCTGCAGCGTTTCGTGCCGGATGCCCGCAAGTGGTTGCATCTGGACGTGTACGCCTGGAACGACACCGATCGCCCGGGGCGCCCGCGTGGCGGCGAGGCGATGGGCCTGCGTGCGCTGTTCGCGATGCTGAGCAAGCGTTACGCGCGGAGCAAACGCGCCACGCGCAAGCGCTGAGCGGGCCGCTGCACCACGGCAGCGGTCCGAAAAGTTCAATCGACGGAGTCGCCGGCCGGCACGTTCTGGTGTGGCAACACGCGCGCAGCCAATTTGGTGTCGTTGTGTAGCAGCACTACCTCGTCGGCGAGGATGTGCGCGCCTTCGTCGAGCACGACGTCCTTGTCCTTCTTGTGCGCTTTTTCGTGCGCCAATTCGCTCTTCAGGCTGCGCTCGTCGGCCTGCAGGCCGTCGTCCAGCCCGGACTTGGTTGCAGTGGCATGGGTCTTCTTGTCCACCTTGCTGCCGGCCTTGTCCTTGCCATCGGTCTTCTTGGCCGACTTCGAATCCGCACTGTTTTCGACCAGATCGGGGTGACGTTCGTGGCGGATTTTTTCGCGCTGCTCGCGTTCGGCCCGGCGTACTTTCTCGTTCAGGGAAATCGACTTTTCGGCGCGCAGCTTGCGCGCGTCGGCGACATCGGCTTCGTAGGCCCGCCAGGCCGGTTGCTTGGCAACGCGTGCATCGTGCATCTTGGCCAGCAGCGGAATGACCGGCTTCAGATCGCCCGTGGGCACGTAATTGGCCGGCGCCACCGAGGCCCACGGCAACGCGTTGTCGTAGGTCTTCTCGCCGTTCTCGGCGAAGTTGCCGGTGATCGGGAAGGTGATATCCGGCGTCACGCCGCGAATCTGAGTGGAGCTGCCATCGACGCGGAAAAATTGCTGGATGGTCATCTTCAGCTCGCCGAACTTCGGCTTTTCGTTCTGGAACGGACGGTCCAGGTCGACCAGGTTCTGTACGGTGCCCTTGCCGAAGGTCTGTTCGCCGACGATCAGGCCGCGGCCATAATCCTTGATCGCGCCGGCGAAAATCTCCGAGGCCGAGGCCGAGTTGCGGTTGACCAGCACCTCGAGCGGACCGGACCAGACCATGTCGGTATGCCGGTTTACGCCTTCCTCGACGTGGCCGTTGGTGCTGCGCACCTGCACCACCGGGCCTTTGCCGACGAACAGGCCGGTCATGTTGATGGCCTCGGACAGCGAGCCACCGCCGTTGTTGCGCAGGTCCATGACGATGCCGCCGACGTGTTCCGTCTTGAGTTTTTCGATCAGTGCGGCCACGTCGCGGGTGGCGCTCTTGTAGTTGGCATCGCCACGCTGACGCGCGTCGAAGTCCTCATAGAATGTTGGCAGGGTGATGACGCCGATGCGCCTTTCGGCACCGCCGTCCTTGACGTCGATGATCGAACTCTTGGCCGCCTGTTCCTCGATATTGACCTTCTTGCGCACCAGCGAGATGAGTTCGTGCTTGCCGTCCTGGCCGGCATTGACCGGCAGCACTTCCAGGCGCACCGTGGTGTTCTTGGGACCGCGGATCAGGTCGACCACGTTGTCGAGTCGCCAGCCGATGACGTCGGTGATCGGTGCCGTGGCGCCTTCGCCGACGCCGACGATGCGATCACCGACGCTGAATTTGCTGGACTTTGCGGCCGGGCCGCCGGGGACGATCTCGCGGATGATGGTGTAGTCGCCGTCGGTGGTCAGCACCGCACCGATGCCTTCCAGCGACAGCTTCATGGCGATATCGAAATTCTCGGCCGATCGTGGTCCCAGATAATTGGTGTGCGGGTCGATCGACATCGCGTAGGAGTTCATGAACGTCTGGAACACGTCCTCGCTGTTGAGCTGGCGCACGCGGTCCAGATAATTCTTGTAGCGCTTGTCCAGCGTCTTGCGGATTTCCGCCGGCTTCTTGCCCGTCAGTTTCAGGCGCAGCCAGTCGTTCTTCACGCGCTTGCGCCAAATGTCGTTGAGCGCGACCTCGGATTTGACCCACGGCGCTTTCTCTTGGTCGTAGGTATAGCTTTCGTCCTTGCTGAAATCGAACGGATGATCCTTCTTGATCAGCTCGCGCGCATACGCGGTGCGTTGGGCCACGCGCTTCTCGTACAGATTGAAGATGGCGAACGGAACGCTCAGGTCCTCGTTGTAGATGTCCTCGCCGAGCTTGTCGCGATCGGGCGTGAACTTGTCCACATCGGACTGCAGGAAGAACATGCGATCGCCGTCGAGCGAGTTGAAGTAGCGATCGAAGATCTTTTCCGACATGCTCGCATCGAGCGGCTCGGCCTTGTAGTGAAAGCGGGTCAGGAAGCGCGTCGCGATCAGCGCTGCCTGCGCCTGATCCTGGGTCGGCTTGAGCAGGATGCCGCCGGCATCGGCGGCGGGTTTGGCACTGGCCGAGGCAGCGAATGCCAGTACCAGGGTGAACAGGGCCAGCGTTTTACGCATCAAAATTCTCCGCATCGGATCGCGCGATCCGGTAAGCCGTCAGTACGGCCGTTTCAAAAACTCGGGCAAGCCTTGTGCATGGCCCGAAAACAAGATGGTGTTCAAAGCTGCCTTCTTCAACATCACCACGATTTCATGCTCGTTGAAGTGTTGCTCGGGCAGATTACGCTCAGGCCACTTCCACGTAGCCGGCGTCGTGGGCCATGCGGTCCGCGTGGTACGACGAGCGTACCAGCGGCCCGGAGGCCACGTGCTGGAATCCGATCCGGTAGCCGAACTCCTCAATCGCCTTGAATTCCTCGGGAGTCCAGTAGCGCAGCACCGGATGGTGGTGCGCCGTCGGCTGCAGATACTGGCCTACCGTGATCATATCGACCGCGTGGGCACGCAAATCGTTCAACGCGCCCTCGACCTGGGTCATTGTTTCGCCCAGCCCCAGCATGATGCCGGATTTGGTCGGAATCTGCGGATGCTGCGCCTTGAATCGTTGCAGTAGCGTCAACGACCAGTCGTAGTCGGCGCCGGGCCGAACCTGCCGGTAGAGGTCACGCACCGTTTCCAGGTTGTGGTTGAACACGTCCGGCGGCGCCGTGGCCAGCACTTCCAGCGCACGTTCCATGCGTCCCTTGCCGCGGAAATCCGGAGTCAGGATCTCGATGCGGATGTCGGGACTGGCGCTGCGCACACGGCGGATGCATTCGGCGAAATGGCCGGCACCGCCATCGCGCAGATCGTCGCGGTCGACCGAGGTGATGACCACGTAACGCAGGCCCATGTCGCTGATGGTTTCGGCCAGATGCAGCGGTTCGTCGGCGTCGGGCGGTTTCGGCCGGCCGTGCGCGACATCGCAGAACGAGCAGCGTCGCGTGCAGACTTCGCCGAGAATCATGAACGTGGCGGTACCGCCGTTGAAGCATTCGTGGATGTTCGGGCACGAGGCTTCCTCGCACACCGTCACCAGTCGATTCGCGCGCAGTTTGGACTTGAGCCGCGCCACCGCGTTGCCCGGCGGGATGCGCACGCGAATCCAGCTCGGCTTGCGCAGTACCGGTGCGGACGTGTCGAAGCCGGCACGGTTGCGCGCGATCTTGTCTTCGCCGAGCTGTTTGGCACCGTCGACGATGGCGATGGGGATGATTTTGTCGTTTGAAGCAGTCATGCGCTTACGCTGGTTTTGTCCGTACTGGCCGGACGGACGGATAGTGGTAGCTGGGGATCGGCCGGTTCTGCCTGCATGCCGAGTTGGCCGGCCAATTGATCGATGAGCACGGTTTCGACGTCGGCCAGTCGCGACGGGCCGCCCAAGTCTAGCATTTGCGTGACCTGCAAACCCTCGAATCCGCATGGATTGATGCGCCGGAACGGTTCCAGGTCCATGTCGATATTGAACGCCAATCCGTGAAACGTGCAGCCGCGGCGCACGCGCAGGCCAAGGGCGGCGACCTTGGCGCCATCGACGTAGACGCCCGGCGCCTTGTCCTTGCGTGTGGCGACGATGTTCCATTCGGCCAGGGTGTCGATGATGGCCTGCTCGATGCGGTGCACGAAATCGCGCACGCCGATGCGGGCGCGGCGCAGGTCGATCAGCGGATAGGCGACGAGCTGGCCGGGGCCGTGATAGGTCACCTGACCGCCGCGGTCGACCGGCACCACGGGAATGTCGCCGGGCAGCAGCACGTGTTCCCACTTGCCGGCCTGGCCGAGCGTGAACACCGGCTCGTGTTCGAGCAGCCACAACTCGTCGCGCACGTTGTCGTCACGGGCGTCGGTGAAGGCCTGCATGGCGTGCCAGACCGGTTGATACGGTTGCTGGCCCGGCAGGCGGCGGACGAGAAGCGGTTGCATGATATTCAGGTTGTGGGAACGGATTGCCGAAAACCAAGGCCAGCGCCGACACGGCGGCAACCGGCGCCCGGACTCACAGCGTCCAGCGCACGCCCGGTTCGGCCCGCAGCATGGCGTGAACAGCTTCGTATTTCTCGCGCGACGGGCAGGTGAAGGTCACGCTGATCGATTGATAGTTGCCTTCGTTCGATTCGCGCGAACGCAGGCTGCCTTCGATCACGGCCATGCCGAGGCCCTCGATTACCTCGGGCACGCGTTGTTCCAGGCCGGTATCGGCCTGTCCGACCACGGTGACTTCAAAGGCGCCGGGAAACTGGAAGCCCTGTTCCGGCGTCTGCGCATGGATATCGTCGAGTGATTTCATGGCGTGCCCGGTTTGCTGGTGACCACGGTCTTGGCATCGCCCTTGAACCATAGCATGACGCTGTCATAGGTCCGCCCCCAGAAGCCGGCGGCCGGCGCGTCGGCCAGTGCGACCAGCGGTTGTTCGGTCAGGGTCTTGCCGTCGAGGCTGACGATCAGCTTGCCGACTTGCTGTCCCTTGTTGTACGGCGCGATCAGACGCCCGGGAATCTGCAGCTGCGCGTTCAGTTCCTTGTAACGTCCGCGCGGCAGCGTCACCAGCACGTCCTGGGCCACGCCCAGCGGCAAGGTCGCCGCCGCACCTTTCCACAGGCGTGGCTGCACCAATGGCTTGTCGGCGGCGTACAGCTTGTGCGTTTCGAAGAAGTGGAAGCCGTAATTGAGCAACGCTTCGCTGTCGTTCGCGCGTTGCTGCTCGCTGGGCGTATGCATGACCACCGAAATCAGGCGTTCGTGGCCGCGCTTGGCCGATGCGACCAGGCAATATCCGGCCTGCGAGGTGTGGCCGGTCTTGATGCCGTCGACGCTGGGATCACGCCACAGCAGCGTGTTGCGGTTGTGCTGGGTGATGCCGTTCCACTCGAATTGCTTGACCGAGTAAATCTTGTACTCCTGCGGATAGTCGTGGATCACTGCGCGTGCCAGTTTGGCGATGTCCTGCGCCGTGGTGTAGTGGCCGTCGGCGGCCAGTCCGGTAGCGTCGACGTAGTGCGTCCCGGTCATGCCCAGACGCTTGGCGTAGGCATTCATCAGCGCGGCGAAGTTCGATTCGGAGCCGGCGATGTGCTCGGCCAGGGCGATCGCCGCGTCATTGCCGGATTGGATGATCATGCCGTAGAGCAGGTCCTTCAGCGGCACCTTGGAGTGCACGGCGAGGAAGCTGGTCGAGCCGTCCGTACCGGCGCCACCCGTCTTCCAGGCGTTTTCGCTGATGTACACCGGATCGTCCATCTTGACCTTGCCGGCAGCCAGCTCGGCCGAGACGATGTAGGCGGTCATGATCTTGGTGATCGATGCCGGTGCGACACGCTCGTCCGGGTTGTGCGAGGCCAGGATCTGGCCGCTGGTGAAATCCATCAGCACCCAACTGTTGGCGTCGATATCCGGTGGTGGCGGAACCGGCACGTTCAGCGCATCGGGCGTCGGCAATGCTGTCGCCGTGTTGGGCTTGGCATTCGGGGTGGCGCCTGGCGTGGCCGTCGGCGCGGCGGCGGCGGCGATGGCAAAGCTGGCGCTGGCCACAGCCAGAACGAGACCGAGGGATGATGCAAGACGCGGGTGACGCAGAAAATTCATATGGGTTCCACGGATGAGTCGGGTGAGAAAACGAAAGGGTTCGGTGCAGAAGATTCGGCTGGTCAATCCTTAATTATCCACCGCAATGCGCGCTGTGCCTAATCCCAGCGCACGCACGCGGGCACTGAGCCGGTCGGCTTGCGCGGCGTCGCGCAACGGGCCCAGACGCACGCGATGCAGGGTCTTGCCGTCGACGCGCGCGCTGACGATGACAACCCGGCCCAAATCCGCGGCCTGCAAGCGGTTGGCCGCGCGGCGCGCGTTGGCGACGTCGGCGTAGGCGCCCACCTGCAGGTATAAGTGCGGCTGATGCGTTTTTTGTGGCGTCGTTGTGACCACGCGAGGCCGCATGTGTTCCGCGTTGAGGTCCGGATAGCGCGGGTCCAGGCCGCGCACCTCGACCATGGCCGTGCCCCCGGGCCATACGCCGAGCTTGACCGCGGCGACATACGACAGGTCGATGATGCGGTTGGCGACGAACGGTCCGCGGTCGTTGACGCGCACGATCACGCTGCGGCCGTTTTCCAGATTGGTCACGCGCGCGTAGCACGGTAGCGGCAGTACCTTGGAGGCGGCCGTGTAGGCGTACATGTCGTAACGCTCGAAATTCGACGTGGTGTACCCGTGGAATTTCTCGCCGTACCACGAGGCGATGCCGCGCTGGTCGTAGCCGGCGCATTTCGGCAGCACGCGATAGGTTTTGCCGCGTACCGTGTAAGGCGACTTGTTGCCGTAGCGCGAGCGTGGCTCGATCTTGGGCACCGGTTCGGGAATCTTGTCGATATCCGGCGGCGCGCTCGGTCCGGAATCGCGTGCCTGAGCGTAGCGGCCCGCCGGCGCCGGCGCCGATGCCTTGTGTCGCTGAGGCGTTCCCGGCCGGGTGGATTGACGATGAAAACAGCCCGCCAGCAACAGCGCCAGCCACAGTATCGACAGGCGCAGGGCAACGCGGGTCATGGCAACGCAGCTTCGGCCGCGGCGATCGCCTCGCTCAGTTGGTACACGGCCATGCTGTACAGCGGACTCCGGTTGTAACGCGTAATCACGTAAAAATTCTGAAACGTGATCCAGGTTTCCGGCCCGTCGTCACCGTCCAGCGTCAACAGCGTGGCCGGGGTCGTCGGATCGAGCTTCGAGTCGACCTGGTAACCCCATT
Organism: uncultured Pseudomonadota bacterium; assembly: GCA_963779795.1. Taxonomy (GTDB): domain Bacteria; phylum Pseudomonadota; class Gammaproteobacteria; order Xanthomonadales; family Rhodanobacteraceae; genus Rudaea. The sequence continues at coordinate 680,638 of CAVZZK010000001.1, forward strand.
CGGCGAGCTGTTCGAGCGGATAAACCGGCAATGAGCCATGCGCGTCGATTTTGCGGGCGTTGGCCGAGACTTTCACGCGCATGGCGACTGGACCGCCTTCGACCCAGCCGTGGGCTTTGAAATAGTTGGCGACACTGGCGCAGATGTCGGGTAGCGAATTCCACAGATCCAGCTTGCCGTCACCGTCGCCGTCGCGGGCGAATTGCGCGATGCTCGACGGCATGAACTGGGCCCAGCCCATTGCCCCGGCGTAGGAGCCCATCAATTCGTCGAGTTCATAGGGGAACGAGGAGCCATGTAGCTCGAACAGCCCGGCCAGTTCGCTGCGAAAGAACTTCTGCCTTGGCGGGTAGTAGAACGCCAGCGTATTGAGTGCGTCGAGAACCCGGTAGCGCATCGGCGTGCGACCATAGTTGCTCTCCACGCCAATGATGCTGACGATGATTGACGCCGGTACCCCGTATTCCTGTGCGGTCCGGTTCAGGAGTTTCGCGTTGGCATGGTAGAAGACAGTGCCATCTACAACGCGCGGCATGTTGACGAAAATCGGCCGATATTCGTTCCACGGCTTGGCTTCGGCCGGGCGCGTAATGGCATCGATGATGTTTTGTTGATAACGGGCCTTGTCCAGCGTGGCCAGGATTTGGTCGGCCTTCCAGCCATGCTGGCGTGCCAGATTGCGCGCAAATGCCTGTTTTGCAGCGATCGCTGCGGCATCGCTGACCGGTTGGCCATCGGCCTGAGCGAGCATCGGAAACAACAGCGCACAAAGGCTCAACAGGCGCGTGCCGTGACGCAGAAACCGAGCGGGGCGGGACCAACGATGCACGGAATCAGAGGGTAGCATGTGCTAACGCGACAAGAGTTTTCGATGGGCATGAATCGACATCAAGACACCGAATCCTGCCAGCAGCGATACCGCGGACGTGCCACCGTAGCTGATCAGCGGCAGCGGTACTCCGACCACCGGCAACAGGCCCGTGATCATGCCGCCATTGACCAGTACATAAACGAAAAAGGCCATGCTGATCGATCCGCCGAGCAGGCGTGAATAGGTGTCGCGCGCATCGGCGGCGATGATCAGTCCGCGGCCGACGATGAAGATGTACACGGCGAGCAGGGCGAGAACGCCGATCAGGCCCCATTCCTCGGAAAACACGGCGAACACGAAATCGGTGGTGTGCTCGGGCAGAAACTCCAGGCGCGACTGCGTGCCGTGATGCCAGCCCTTGCCGAACAGGCCGCCCGAACCGACCGCGATTTCGGACTGGATGATATGCCAGCCGTTGCCTAGCGGATCGGATTCGGGATGCAGCAGCGTGCGCAGGCGGTCGCGCTGGTATTCGTGCAGGAAGTGCCAGGCCAGGGGCGCCGCGGCGGCGGCTGCGCCGATCAACGCGAAGATGCGCCACCAGACCAGTCCGGCCAGGAATATCGCGAACAGTCCGCTGGCGATGACCAGCAGTGCGGTTCCCAGGTCCGGTTGATTCGCGATCAGCAGGGCCGGGGCGGCGATCAGTACGATGACTGCGATCAGTGTCAGCCAGCGTGGGGGTAATTCGCGCGCGTGCAGATACCAGGCCACCATCATCGGCAGCGTCAATTTGACCAGTTCCGATGGCTGGAATCGCATGAAACCCAGGTTCAGCCAGCGATGCGCGCCGCGGCCCTGGCCGAGCACGGCGACGAGAATCAGCAGCAGCAGGCTGCCGGCGTACAGCGACGGCGTCCAGCTGCGCAGCGTGTTGGGCGGAATGTGCGCGACGACCAACATGATGGCCATGCCCAGGCCAATGCGCAGGGCCTGATTCATGACCAGGCGGTTGTTCAGATCGCTGGCGCTGTACAAGGTGATCAGTCCGCACAGTGACAGCAGCAGCAGCGCGGTGAACAACGGCAAGTCGATGTAGCCATGCCGCAGCGAGTGACGCAGCCATTGTTTTGATCGCCAGAGCAGGGCGTCAATCATCAGTTGACGACCGAATCATCGTAACGATGCCAGGCATCCAGGATCTCACGCGCGATGGGTGCCGCATCGTAGGCGCCGGTATGCCCTTCCTGCAACGCCACGACCACGGCGATGCGCGGCTTCTCCGCCGGCGTGAACGCTTCGAACAGCACCTGGTGACGATTCACCGAGACCTGCATGATGTTTTGCCACTTCTTGTCCGTGCGTGAATAACGTTCGGCCGTTCCGGTCTTGCCGGCGACGACGTAGGGAAAGCCGTCGCCGAGTCCGTTGGCGGTACCGCCGCCGTTGACTACGGCGACCATGCCCTGCTTGATCGGTTGCCACTCGGCCGGGTCGTGCAGGAAGCTCGGGTCGGGCTTGGGCTCGGGCAGCACGTGTTGCGGATTGCTCAGTCCCTGCTGCTCGGCGCGCAGCAGGTGTACCTGATGGCGAACCCCGCGTTCGGCCAGGGTTGCCAGCGCCTGTGTGAGCTGAATTGGCGTAACTACCCAGAAGCCCTGGCCGATTCCGGCGATAACGGTTTCGCCGGGATAGAACGGCTGATTGAATTTCTCGCGCTTCCAGGCTCTCGACGGCAGCACGCCGGAAGCCTCGCCGCGCAGGTCGATACCGGTGGGGCGGCCGAACCCGAACTTGCCCATCCAGCTGCTGAACCGGTCGATACCCATGTCCAGCGCCAGCGAATAGAAATACGTGTTTACCGATTGCGCGATTGCCTGGACCATATTCACGCGGCCGTGGCCGCCGCGCTTGTCGTCGCGATACGCGCGCGAATAACCGGGGATGAAGAATTCGCCGGTCGACAAGATAGTGTCCTGCGGTTTGCGCAGTCCCAGCTCCAAGCCGCCCAGGGCAAGGAACGGCTTGACCGTGGACCCTGGCGTGAAACCGCCGGCGATGGCACGGTTCAGCAGTGGTTTGTCCGGCGCTTTGAGCAGGGCCGCGTAAGCGCTGTGGCTGATGCCGTTGACGAACAGGTTCGGATCGAAGCTCGGCACGCTGACCATGGCCAGTACCTCGCCGTTGCGTGGATCCACCGCGACGGCGGCGCCGGGGCGACCGGCGAATGCCTCGGTAGCGACGTGCTGCAATCGCGCATCGACGGTCAGATAGAGATTCGTGCCGGCAATCGGCGCGATGCGGCGGATCACGCGCAACGGTCGCTGATTGACGTTGACCTCAACCTGTTCGTAGCCAGGCTTGCCATGCAGCAGATTTTCATAGGTCAACTCGATACCGGTCTTGCCGATATGCGTGGTGCCGGCGTAACGATCGGCATCCAGATGCGCCAGTTCGGCCGCGTCGATACGCCCGACATAGCCGACCAGATGCGCGAACTCGGCACCGCGAGGGTAGACGCGAGTCAGGTAAGGCACCACGTTGACGCCGGGAAAACGCCAGCGTTGCGTGGCAAACCGCGCCATTTCGTCTTCGGACAGCTTGAAACGCAGGGGAATGCTGTCGAATGCATGTTTACTGTGCCGCAGCTCATTGAAGCGTTGGATGTCGTCATCGGACAGGGCCAAGACGCCACCAAGTTCGTGCAACATTTTTTTCATGTCGCGGACCTGTTCGGGCACGACTTCGAGCTTGAACGCCGCCGCGTTCTCGGCCAGCAGAACGCCGTTACGGTCGTAAATCAGTCCACGCGCGGGCGCGATGCTGCGCACGGAAATGCGGTTTTGATCGGAACGCGAGCTGAATTCATCGTGGCGTACCACTTGCAGCCAGAAGAAGCGTGTCGCCAGGCCCAACAGAAAGATCACGATCAGCACGAAACCGGTTAGTGCACGCCTGCGAAAGCGCATGGCTTCGTGGTGGACGTCCTTGATCCTGTCGTGGCTTGCGCGCCGGTTCGTGCCTGGAATCCAGGGCCAATTCATGATTCGCTGGCGCGCTGCCGGGCACGCAGATCGTCAAGCAGCAGAAATATCCATGGCCAGGCCAGCATGCCGATCAGCGGCGACAGCCACGACACATCGGCGGGTAACGGTGCGCCGACACTGGCGCGTATCATCAGTAGCAATACGTGATCGTTGACCAGCAGTGCGAGTACTGCCAGCGATTGCTGCCACATCGGGAAAAAACGCAGTCGTGCACGGAAGCGCAGCACGATGAAGCACAGAATGCACAGACGCAGCGCCTGTTCCCCCAGTAGATTGCCGAGCAGAATGTCGGCCAGGATTCCGAGCACGAAGGCGAGGCCGAGGTTGGTCCGTTCCGGCGCCTCCAGCGCCCAGTAGATGAGTACCAGGCCCAGCCAGTACGGCTTGAGTGTTTCCAGACCGGAAGGCAGCGGCATCAGCTGCAGCAAATAACATGCAAATACGGTGCTCCAGAATATGAAGCCGGCGGTCCGGGTGCGGCTCATGGCGAACTCTTGTGCCGGTTGCCGCCCGTCGCGGGAGGCGGCGCCAGTGAAGCCGGTGGCCCGACCAGCGGCGCTTCCGCCGGCGGTCCTACCGGATCGGGAATTTCGTGCAGGATCAGCACCTCGACACTGCGATTCAGTGCCGCGCTGGGTGTGGCTTCGGCGATGGTGAACATGCCGCCATTGCCGCTGCGGATCGAGGTTATGGTACCGACGGGAAAACCTGCCGGGAAATGCCCGCCCAGCCCGGAGGTCATCAATTTGTCGCCAACCTTGATGTCGGCGCTGATCGGCACATCGGGCAGTTCCAGCAGATCGCTTTGTCCCTTGCCCTGAGCGATCGCGCGCATGCCGGTGCGTTCGACAACGACCGGCAGGGCATGCGTGGCGTCGGTGATGAGCAATACCGTGGCCATGTTCGGCAATACTTCGGTGACCTGCCCCATGACGCCCTGAGCATCGAGCACGGCCTGGCCGACGCGGACACCTTGATTGGCACCGGCGTCCACCACGATGCGCTGCCGCGACGGGTCCGTATCGACGTTGATGATGCGCGCCAGTTGCACGCCGAGTCCCAGGCTGCGTTGAACGTCCAGCAGCTCGCGCAGATGCCGGTTCTGGTTACGCAACATGTTGACGCGGTCGAGGCTGGCTTCGGCCAGCAGCAATTGCTGTCGCAGGCGCGAATTTTCCTCGGTCAATTTTTCACGATCCGACAGGCCCGTACTCATCTGTTGCACGATCCGGGACGGCAGTGCGGCAAGTCGGTACATCGGTTCGATGACCACGCTCATGCCATGACGCAACCGCTGCAGATAGTTACCGCGGTAGTCGGCTACCATCAGCGCGATTGCCAGCGCCAGATAGCCGATCAGACGCAGCGTATTTGCGGCGTCGCCGGAGAACAGGGATACGGAATCTTTGCGAGTGATGGCCACGTAGAAAAGCGCTAGCGATATTCGGCTCCATGCGCGACCGGCGCCGGCGTCCAACCGGCGTCGATCAGGTTGCGCACCATTCTACGACCCCGAAACGATCGACGGGGTTATTCGGGCGCGAAGAAGTCGTTGCCGTGGCGGTCGACCAGTTCCAGTGCGCGACCGCCGCCTCGGGCCACGCAAGTCAGCGGATCGTCGGCCACGTGTACGTGCAGGCCGGTTTCCTCGGAAATCAGCTTGTCCAGATCGCGCAACTGGGCGCCACCGCCGGTAAGCACGATGCCGCGTTCGGCCACGTCGGAACACAGTTCCGGCGGGGTCTGTTCCAGCGCCGAGCGTACCGCATCGACGATGCCCGACAGCGGTTCGTGCAGGGCCTCGAGGATCTCGTTGGAGTTGATCGTGAACATGCGCGGCACGCCTTCGGCCAGATTGCGGCCGGAGATTTCGATTTCCTTGAGTTCAGTCTGCGCAAACGCGCAACCGATTTCCATCTTGATGCGTTCGGCCGTGGATTCGCCGATCAAGGTGCCGTGGTTGCGTCGCACGTAGTTGATGATCGCCTCGTCGAAACGATCGCCGCCGATACGTACCGAGGCCGAATAAACGATGCCATTGAGCGAGATCACGGCGACTTCGGACGTGCCGCCGCCGATATCCAGCACCATCGAGCCGCGTGCTTCGTGCACCGGGATGCCGGCGCCGATCGCGGCTGCCATCGGTTCTTCAATCAGGTAGACATCACGCGCGCCGGCCGATTCGGCTGATTCCTTGATCGCGCGGCGCTCGACCTGGGTCGAGCCGCAAGGCACGCAAACCAGCACGCGCGGACTGGGACGGAACATGCGCGAGCGATGCACCTTCTTGATGAAATGCTTGAGCATCTCCTCGGTGATCGAGAAATCCGCGATGACGCCGTCCTTGAGCGGACGCACCGTGACGATATTGCCGGGCGTGCGCCCGAGCATGCGCTTGGCGTCGCTGCCCACGGCGGCGACCGCGCGCGGGCCGCCCGGACCGCGATCCTGGCGAATCGCCACGACCGAAGGCTCATTCAGCACGATGCCTTGGCCACGCACGTAAATCAGGGTGTTTGCCGTGCCGAGATCAATCGACAGATCGTTGGAAAAAATACCGCGTAAGCCTTTGAACATGAAGCAACCGATGCCTGAAATAGCCGGAACGGGGAAAAGCGCGACAGTGTAGTAACGGGGGATGGCCAACGCAAGGAAAATTGGCGTTAAATGACGCACATTCGCGGCTTTTTCGCAGGAAGTTGGATGCTTTTGTGATCGACGATGCGGGATCGCAGGGCATCGGCCGCGTGATTGCGGGGCATTTTGGCCTCCTCAGCAGCCGTGCAAACTGCTATCGTCGTACTTCCCCGTTGGAAACTTCACATGGCTATCGACACCGCCAGCGTTCGCCGTATTGCCCGTCTCGCACGGCTGGCCGTTGCCGACGACCAGGAATCACGCCTGGCCGCGGAAATGGCGCGCGTGCTGGAACTGGCCGATCGTCTGGCGGCTGCGTCGCTGGACGAGGTCGAGCCAATGGCGCATCCGCATGCGCAATCACTGGTCTGGCGCGAGGATGCCGTGAACGCGACAGATCGCGAAGCCGCCTTGCTGGCACTGGCGCCGGACGCGCGCGGCGGCTTGTATCTGGTGCCCAAGGTCATCGAGTGATGCCGGCATGGACATGAGCATCGCGCAACTGGCTTCGGCACTGCGCGGCGGTGAATTCACCGCCGTGGAGTTGGCTCGCCGCGCCCTCGAGGCCGCGCAAGAGCAGTCCGGACTGAACGCCATGATCACGTTGGCCGGGGACGCGGCGCTGGCCGCGGCGCAACGTGCCGATCAGAGTCTGGCGGCTGGCGATGCGTCGCCGCTGGCCGGTATTCCATTCGCACACAAGGACATCTTCTGCACCAACGGCATCCGCACCACCTGCGCCTCGCGCATGCTCGAACAATTCGTGCCGCCGTATGACGCGATGGTTGTCGAGCGCCTAGAGGCGGCGAACGCGGTATCGATCGGCAAGGCCAACATGGACGAATTCGCGATGGGTTCGTCCAACGAGAACAGTTTTTTCGGCGCCGTGCTCAATCCCTGGGATACGGCGCGCGTGCCGGGTGGTTCGTCCGGCGGCTCCGCCGCGGCCGTCGCGGCCGGCATGGTGCCGTTTGCGACCGCTACCGATACCGGTGGCTCAATCCGTCAACCTGCCGCATTCTGCGGCGTCACCGGCATCAAGCCGACCTATGGGCGCGTGTCGCGATTCGGCATGATCGCCTTCGCATCGAGCCTGGATTGCGGCGGTGTGCTGGCGCGCAGTGCCGCCGATTGCGCGCAGGTACTCGGCGCCATCGCCGGTCATGATGTGCGCGATGCGACCAGCGTGGATCGTCCGGTCGAGGATTACGCCGCCATGCTCGACGGTCCGCTGGCGGGACGGCGCATCGGCGTGGCGCGCGAGTACTTCGGTTCCGGCGTCGATGCCGGCGTCGGTGCCGTCGTGCACGAGGCTTTGCGCGAGCTGGAAAAACGCGGCGCGAAACTTGTCGATATTTCGCTCGCGCACGCGGATCTGGCGATTCCGACCTATTACGTCATCGCACCGTCGGAGGCCTCCAGCAACCTGTCGCGCTACGACGGCGTGCGTTATGGCTATCGTTGCGAGAAACCGGTTTCGCTGGACGATCTGTACACGCGCAGCCGCAGCGAGGGTTTTGGTGCCGAGGTGCAGCGTCGCATCCTGGTCGGCACGTATGCCTTGTCGGCCGGCTACTACGATGCCTATTACCTGCGAGCACAACGCGCACGACGCGTGATCGCCGACGATTTCACCGCCGCGTTCGAAACCGTCGATCTGATCGCCGGCCCGACCACGCCGACGGTCGCATTCAAGCTCGGCGAAAAGACCGACGATCCGCTGGCGATGTACGCCGCCGACGTCAATACGGTGGCGGTCAATCTGGCCGGCCTGCCGGCCATTTCGCTGCCGGCCGGATTCAGTGACGGGTTGCCGGTGGGTCTGCAATTGATCGCGCCGGCATTTGCCGAGGCGCAATTGCTCAACGCCGGACATGCGTTGCAGCAGGCGACGAATCATCATCGGCGCATGCCGGGAGATGCGGCATGACGCAGCGTCAATGGCAACCGGTGATCGGCCTGGAAATCCACGCCCAGTTGTCGACCGTCAGCAAGTTGTTTTCCGCGGCTTCGACCGCCTATGGCGCGGAGCCGAACACACAGGCCAGCGATGTCGATGTCGCCCTGCCGGGCACGCTGCCGGTGCCGAATCGTGCCGTGCTGGACAAGGCGATCCGCTTCGGTCTGGCCATCGACGCGACGATCGCCCGGCACAGCGTGTTCGCGCGCAAGAATTATTTTTATCCGGACCTGCCCAAGGGCTACCAGATCAGCCAGTACGAGTTGCCGATCGTCAGCCATGGGCATTTGCGCGTGGGGCTCGATGACGGGCGCCGCATCGATGTGCAGATCGAGCGCGCGCATCTGGAGGAAGATGCCGGCAAGTCGCTGCATGATGCCTTTCACGACGAGACCGGGCTGGATTTCAATCGCGCCGGCGTACCCTTGCTGGAAATCGTTTCCGCGCCGGTGATGCATTCGGCGGCCGAAGCCGTGGCCTACATGCGCAGCGTGCATACGCTGGTGCGTTGGCTGGGCATTTGCGACGGCAACATGGCCGAAGGTTCGTTTCGCTGCGACGCCAACGTGTCGGTGCGCCCGGCCGATGAAACGAAACTCGGCACGCGCACCGAAATCAAGAACGTCAATTCGTTCCGCTTCGTCGAAAAGGCGATCGAATACGAAATCGAACGCCAGATCCGCGCGCTGGAAAACGGCGAGACCGTCGTGCAGGAAACACGTCTGTACGATGCGGCCGCGCATCGCACCTTGCCGATGCGAAGCAAGGAAGACGCCGACGACTATCGCTATTTCCCGGACCCCGATCTGCCGCCGCTGCGGGTAGCGCAGGAGCATATCGCCGGCATCCGTTCGGACATGCCCGAACTGCCGGATGCGAGATGCGCGCGCTATATCGAATCGCTCGGTCTCGGCGACGCCGAAGCCGGCCAGCTATGTGCGGATCGCGCGACGGCCGATTACTTCGAGGCGATGCTGGTCGACTTGCCAGGCCAGGCCAGGCCATGCGCGAACTGGGTTCTGGGTGATCTGACCGCGGCCTTGCACGAGGCATCGTTGCCGATCGAGCAATCCCGGGTTTCGGCGCAGGCGTTGGCCGCATTATTGGCGCGCATCGACGATGGCAGCATTTCCGGCAAGATCGCCAAGGACGTATTCGCCGCGATGTGGGCAGGCGAGGGCGATGCGGATGCGATCATCGAGAAACGCGGCCTGCGCCAGATTTCCGATTCCGCAGCGCTGGCGGCCGAAGTCGACGCGGTGCTGGCCGCGTTTCCGGCGCAGGTTGCCGACTATCGCGGCGGCCAGGAAAAACTGCTGCAGTTCTTTGTCGGCCAGGTCATGAAGCGCACGCGCGGGCAGGCCAATCCGAAGCAGTTGAACCTGTTGTTGCGAGAAAAATTGGGCAGCCCGCAGCGGGGCTAACCGTTGGCGCCCACCGATTCCGTGCCAAAATCTGCGAAAATGATTGTTCTGCCCGCGAACTGAACACGGATTCCACGCCTACTCATGCCAGCACTTATCTGCGGATCGCTCGCCTACGACACCATCATGGTGTTCCAGGACCAGTTCAAGAACCACATCCTGCCGGACAAGGTGCATATCCTGAACGTTGCGTTCCTGGTTCCGCGCATGCGCAAGGAGTTCGGCGGCTGCGCCGGCAATATCAGCTACAACCTGAAGCTGCTCGGCGGGCATCCCGTGCCGATGGGCACGGTGGGGCAGGATTTCGGACCATACCGCGAACATTTCACCCAGTACGATATCGACCTGAGCCAGATCAAGGTTATCGAGGATCTGTACACGGCACAGGCATTCATCACCACCGATCTGGACGACAACCAGATCACGGCGTTTCATCCCGGCGCGATGATGCGCAGTTACGAAAAGCATGTGCGCGAGGTGCCCGATGTCGAGTTCGGCATCGTCGGTCCCGACGGGCGCGAAGCGATGATGCAGCATGCGAACGAATTCGCCGAACGCGATGTGCCGTTCATTTTCGATCCGGGTCAGGCCATGCCGCTGTTCAACGGCGACGAGTTCCGCGCCTTCATCGAAAAGGCGCAATACGTCACGGTCAACGACTACGAATCGAACCTGTTGCAGGAACGCACCGGCTGGAACGAGAAACAGATCGCCGAGCGCGTCGAAGCCTACATCGTTACACGCGGTCCGAAGGGCTCATTGATTTACACGCAAAAACAGACGTTCGATATTCCGCCGGCACACGAACGCCGCGTTTCCGACCCCACCGGTTGCGGCGACGCGTATCGCGCAGGCCTGATCCACGGCCTGATGAAAGGTCGTGATCTGTCCACCTGCGGGCGCATGGCCTCGCTGATGGGCGCGCTCAAGGTCGAGCACCCGGGCACGCAGAACCAGCGTTTCACCTATTCGGAATTCGCCGACCAGTTCCGCCAGCAGTTCGGTTACGCGCTGGACTGATGTGACTCAGCGAGCCGGATCGGCATTGCCGATGTCGACCAGGCCTTTCCAATCGCCTTGCGCATTCTTGCGCCACACCGTTACATAACTGCCGCTGATCGATTTTCCGCCGGCCTTGGGCGTCATCGTCCAGCGTCCGCGCGAAACGCCCATATCGCCTGCCTTCGCCGCGAACACCTCGACCGGGTGCCAGGCCAATGCATTGCCGTCCGGTTTGTCACCGCCCATCATCGTGTAGATCGCGTCGCCCCCGACGGCCGGTTTCGAGCCGCCACCGTAGGCCACACCGTCGACCGCATCCATCCAATCGCGAAATGCCTTCGCCGTGCCGTCGCGCTTTGCCTGGGCGGCGAATGCCGCGTCGGCCGCGACGATGGCGCGGGCGGCGGCGGGGTTGCCGTGCAGGCGCACCTCGTCGGCATGTGAACTCGTCGCGAACGCAGCCAACAAAACGGAAATCCAAAGCTTGCGCATGACACTCTCCCCGGTGTGTTGAAAAATCTTTGCTCAGGCACGCAGCGAAAATGGCGTGAAGTCGGTGTGGCGGTCGTAGTAGTCCTCGTGCTCGGCGCGCTTGAGCGCAGCGACAAGACGATAGGTCATGGGTGTGGCGAGGACTTCCCACAAGACCTTGAGCACGTAATTCGACACCATCACGGTAAATACCAGTCTGGTATCCCAGACACCCAGAAACGCAGTCGGGTAGAACACCATTGAATCGACGCCTTCGCCGCAGACCGTGGAGCCGATGATGCGCGACCACAACGCATTGCCGTTGGTCCAGATTTTCATCTTTGCCAGCGTGTAGGAATTGACGAACTCGCCGCAGAAAAAAGCCGAGATCGAGGCGAACACGATGCGCGGTGTCTGTCCGAAAATGCTCTCGTAGGCGGCCTGTTCGTGCCAGTGCGCGGCCGCTGGCAGCTTGACCACGACGGTGGCCATGATTGATGCAAATACCAGGGCTGCCAGGCCCGACCAGATCACGCGGCGCGCGCGGGCGTAGCCGTAGACTTCGGTCAGGATATCGCCGAACAGGTACGAAATCGGAAAGAACAATACGCCGGCACCGAACGTGAATTCGCCAATCAGCGGCAGATGCACCTGCGCAACCTTGGCCGGGCCGATCAGGTTCGAACACAGCAGCACGCAGACGAAGGCGCCGAGGATCAGGTCGTAGTATCGATAGCTACGGCGCGGTGCAGTGGTGTCGGTCATTGAGAAATCCCGTATGGAGTACGCATCGGGGATGCACTGACTTGATCAGGGCACAGCATGCCGTGTCGATCAATTCGGCGCCAGAAGCAGGTTTCAACGTGGCTGTATACGTATCGAAGTCTTGACCGAATTGGCCAGGAAGCAACGTTCATGGGCGGCATGGTGCAGCGTATCGAGTTGCGCATGCGTTGCGGCATGTGCGGGATCGAACGTCACGCGCGGACGCAGCGTGATGTCTGTAATGGCCTGGCGTCCCGGTTCGATTTCAGACATGTGCCCGGTCGCATCATCTTCGTAGCTATCCACGACCAGTCCCCTGGCGGCGGCCAGCGACAGGAACCAGAGCATGTGGCAGCTGGATAGCGAGGCGACAAACGCTTCCTCCGGGTCGACGGCTGCGGCATCCGACCACGGCGCCGGTACCACGGCAGGCGAAGCCGAAGCCGATACGACAGCACCACCGTCAAATCGCCATGAGTGCGTGCGCTGGTAGCGACCGCGCAGGAAGGCATCTTCGTTTCGCTGCCAGGCGATGCTGGCTCTGTGTTCGCTCATGTGTCATTTATTCCTCTCACGGCCGGTCGATTGTCGAGGATAAATGAGGAAATGGCCATGCGCATTCGTTCGCTGATCCTGCTTTCGTTGTTGTGCCTGTCGAGCTTGCCTGTACTGGCGGCACAACGCGCGCCAGCCTGGAGCGGCAAGGGTGCGCAGGGACAAACCATTCGCTTCGATCCGCAGCATCTGCAGCGCCCGGCCCTGCTGCTGTTCTGGGCCACCTGGTGTCCTTATTGCGAAGCGCTGATGCCATATCTGCAGCATGTCTACGATGCGGCCGGTCGCAACAAGCTGGACGTTTACGCGATCGACATCAAGGATGACGGCGACCCGCTGGCGACACTGCGCGAACGCAAGTTGACCTTCACCTTGGTGCGCGACGGCGATGCCATTGCCGACGAGTACGGCGTGAAGGGCACACCAGGCCTGTTTCTGGTCGATACCAAAGGCAATATCGTCTACCAGCGCAGCGGCGGCGATGCGCCGCAGAAAGTCGAGGCGGCGCTGCGCGCCAAGCTTGGTTTACCACTGGCAAACGCAAAAGCTGAATAACGCGTCAGTTCAGCTTTTACCGGCAGCGGGATCGGTGCTGCCACTCACCTGGTTCGCCATCCTCAAGAGACCCGGTTTGTCGCTGCCCATGGCAGAAACCAGCTTTTTTTCATGCGTGGTCCAAACATGCACTACGCCACTACAGGCCGCGAGTTCTCGCTTCTGCGGCGGGATGCCGCCAAACCGGGCCCCCTTTGGGGCGGCGAGCGGCGTGAGAAAAAGCCCGCAGGGGCGGCGCGAGGGATCGCGCCGATTGCGCTGCCAGCACTCAGTACGTGCTGTCAGCGCAACCCGAACGCCGTGAGCGCACCTGGAACACATGGATGTGTGGAAGGCGACCCATCGGGGGTGGCCTTGCCTTGCGTACCTTCTTCTTGGCCACGCAAGAAGAAGTCACTCGCTCAGCCGCAGGCTGAGTGAAAGCTTCGCTTTCAGGAAATCATCAACCAGCCAAAAGCAAGTGAGTGGCGCAAGTGCAGTCAATGCGCGACAAACAACGGCAGATCCGAATTCTGGAACAGATAGCGCGTGGTCCCACCCAACACCAGCTGGGCGATGCGCGAATGCCCCCACGCACCCATGACGATCAGGTCGGCCTGCATGTCGTGCGCGGCCTCGAGAATCGCTTCGCCGGAACCGTTTTTCGGGTTGAATTCGCGTCGCTGCGAGGATATCTCATGACGTTGCAGCCACTTGCCCAGATTGGCATCGGGCATGTAGCGCGCGCCGATCCGGTCCGGTTGCCCCGCGCCGTCCAATAGCACGATTTCATCGGCTGCCTTGAGCAACGGCACGGCTCCCCGGATCGCGCGCATCGCCTCGCGGCTGTGATTCCAGGCAATCAGGATGCGAGCGCCCATGGACTCGATACGAGCTGTGTCCGGCACGACGACGACCGGCGCACCGCAGCCGAAGACGGTCCGCGAGACCGTGCCCCAGCCGATCGGGGCATCCGGGTTCAGGCAGGGACGTTCGGCGACGACCCAGTCGCACCAGCTTGCCGCCTGGCACAGCACTTCGACGTTGTCGCCCTGGGCGACCAGCCATTCACCCTGAACGGAATGCGCTTCGAGCAACGCTTGCCACTGCGTATGGCGAGTCAGCGCCTGTTGATACAAATGATCGGCTTCATGTACCTGCAGGACCACGGTTTCCGGCGTACTGAATGCGACAGCACCCAGTGGTGCGATGTAAATCCCGTACACGTAAGCCTGCACCCGTTTTGCCAGCGCAAACGCTGCCGAGGCGATAAACGGTTCGGACTCCGGGTTGCGTACATGTACGAGAATATCCAGCGACGACATATTGATGATCCTCGTCAGTTCCGCTGTAGCGGTTGATCAGACCACCCCTAGCTTAGCGCCGGGTGAAGACAAACGCATCCATAACATGGCGTCTGGCACATTTGCGTTCATCTTGTTTGCGCTATGCTTGATCCGGCTCAAGGGCACTTCGCAGGAGGTTGCCGTGTTGAAATTATTGTTGATATTGTCGCTTCTTGTTTTCGCACCGTTGATGGTCGGTATCGCCGGTATGTTGCTGGTGCCGATGTTGGCCGTGCTGCCAGTGCTGTTCGCCGTCGGCATGGTGATATTCGCCATATCGCTGACGTTCGGCGTGCTGATGCTGGTATTGCGCCTGCTCGGTGCTCTGTTCATCGGTTTCGGTGGTCTGCTGGTCGGTATGCTGGCGCTGTTGTGCTTCCTCGCCGGTGGCGCGGTGCTGTTGGCGCTGGGGCTGGCACTGAGCCACCTGTTGCTGCCGTTGCTGGTGCTGGCCGGCCTGATCTGGCTGATTCAACGGGCTTCGAAGCCTGCTCCGCCGGCGATCGCGCACCGTTCGGGCTGAGCATTCGCCGCCAACACTTCTGGAAATTTGTCGAACGCGGTATTGTTGGCACCACCTCGACAGGAGAAATGCCATGCATCGTGTTCAGGGTTTGATCGCTGCCGCGTTGTTGGCCGTGGCCGGCTTGTATTCCGTGCAGGCGGTCGCCTCACCGCAGATCGATTGCAAGTTGCGGTTTTCGTTGACCGGCTGGGCGGCGATCTACAAGCATGCCGAGGGCAAGGGCACGATCACCTGCAGCAACGGCAAGCACTACCGGGTCAATATCGTGACCGTCGGCGGCGGTCTGGCTGCCGGTAAATACAAGATCAGGAACGGCACCGGAAAATTTTCCGCCGTATACTCGGTCTCGGAACTGTTCGGCAGCTACGCGCAGGGTGAAGCCAACGCCGGCGTGGTCAAGTCGGGCGTTGCCCAGGTGGTGACCAAAGGCAACGTGTCGCTGGCGCTGGCCGGTACCGGAGAAGGCGTCAACCTCGGTATCTCGTTCGGCAAGTTCACGATCACACGCGCACACTGACGCGGCCGCCGCACGGTGTCTTGCGGCGCCTGTACGTGCGCGTTGCCCTTGAAGAGAAGACACGGAGGATCCGGGATCGCCGGTCATGTCGACAGCAGTCGGTCACGCGCGTTATACCCGGGCCGAGGAACTGGCCAACAGCCTGACCCACGGATTGGGCTTGTTGCTCAGCAGCATCGGTCTGGTGCTGCTGATCGGCGCCGCCGGTCGGGGCGCCGGTACGCGCGTGATCGCATCGTGTCTGGTCTACGGCGTCAGCCTGATCGTGCTGTATGCGATTTCGACGCTGTATCACGGTGTCAGCCTGCCGGGCCCGAAACGTTTCCTGCGTACGCTGGATCACTTGGCGATCCTGCTGCTGATTGCCGGCACCTACACGCCTTTCGTGCTGATCGCCCTGCGCGGGGTCTGGGGCTGGACGCTATTCGGTTTGATCTGGGGCCTGGCGGTGCTCGGCGTATTGCTGGAGATGACCCGGTTTGGCCGCTCGCGTCGCAGGATGATCGCGCTTTACCTGTGCATGGGCTGGGTGGGCCTGATCGCGTTCAAACCGCTGCTGGCGGCACTCCCCGCGAACGGCTTGTGGCTGCTTTTCGGCGGTGGCGTCAGCTATACCCTCGGAGTCGGTTTTTATCGCTGGCACGGACTGCCGTTTCACCACGCGTTGTGGCATCTATTCGTGCTGGCCGGCAGCATCGCGCAGTTTCTGGCGGTGTTGTGGTACGTGCTTCCCGCCTCGTGAACAGCCTGCTCACGCATGGCGGCGGTTGTCACTGCCGACGCGTGCGCTTCGAGGTGGATGCGCCGGCGCGGCTGACCGCGCTGGAATGCAACTGTTCGATCTGCCGAATGACCGGTTTCCTGCACCTGATCGTGCCGGCGTCGCGTTTTCGTCTGCTTTGTGGTGACTCCGAACTGGTCGAGTACCGGTTCCATACCGGCATCGCCCGACATCGCTTTTGCCGGGTCTGCGGCATCAAGCCTTTCTATATTCCGCGTTCCAATCCCGACGGCATCGACGTCAATGTTCGCTGCCTCGATGGCGCGACGATCGAGCATGTCGCCATCGAGCCGTTTGACGACGCGGATCGCAACGCGGCTAGCGCGGCGATTGCGCATCTGTCGCGCGAAACCTGAGCTGCGTTTGCCCAGGCGCGGGTTTGGTGGCAATCAGAGAATATAGGCCAGGGCAAATATGCCGAGCATGGTGAAACACAGTGCCAGTTTGGCCAGCGTGCCGAACAGTAGTCCCAGCCAGGTGCCGATGCCGACCGTCGTGGCACGATGCACTTGGCGGCCATGGATCAACTCACCCGCCACGGCCCCGATAAACGGCCCCAGCAACAGGCCGGGCAGGCCAAAGAACAAGCCGACAATCGTACCGATGGCCGCGCCCCACAGTGCGAGAACGCTGGCGCCGACGCGTTTGGCACCGAGCAGGCCGGCGACGAAATCAACCAGCACCGCCAGCACGGCGAGCAGGAACAGCACGAGCAAGGTCCATGTGCCGATATGTTGATAATGACCGGCCCATGCAGCCAGCCACATGCCGCCGAATACCAGCGGTACGCCGGGCAATGCCGGCACGATGGTGCCGGCCAGGCCGATCAGGATCAGGATTGCGGCAAGAATGAAATAGATGGTCGGCAACATGCAGGTGCGATTCAGTGTCTGCCGGCGTCGAGCTTGCGTGCCTGGGTATCGATGGCGAACGCGCTTTGGAACTTCGATTTGAGCAGATCGTAAAAGACGCGCGCGGGCACTTCGACCTGCTGCGGGCCGTCGGCGTAGGAAGCGACCTGATAGGGCGGGAAAATCACGGTCAAACCGATGGCCTTGCCGTCCAGACCATCGACCAGGAACACATCGAAATTCTTACGCTCGGGTTGCGTGCCTTTTTCCACACGCTCGCGCATGCGTTGAACGGATGATGCCAGCTGCGTGTCGGGCGTTGTCGCCGGCCGCTCGTGGAGTTGCGATTCGAAGCGTGCTTCAAGTTGACGTCGGCACTCATCGCTGAGCGCCTTGAGCGCGGCATTCGGGTCGCTGAACAGGTCGGCCAGGGAAACGAGTTCGTCGTCGCGCAGATACAAATTGAAGCTGGCCTGTATCGGTTGCCCGTGCGCGCCGCCGGTGTAGGCGCTGCCGCTGGCCAGCACGCTGACGAAATCGGCGGTGCGGCGTGCAATATTGAATTCGAGGTCCAGCGTGCGTGGCGGGTCGTTCTTGCTATCCGCGGAATCCGCCGGCTGCACGATGTCGTGCTTGGCGCCGGACGCGAAAGCGTGGATCGCGTGATTCAGCGGCGCCCATTTGGAGGGCAGCTGCGGATAGCGAATCGTGTATTGATAATCGGCACCCTTCGCCGAGTCGGTGGTCGCGGCCGTTTCCGCAGCGCTGGCGGCCATGATTGGCGTTGCCGACGACGGTTGCGTGGCGGAATGTTGGCTGCAGGCACCGACGCATAGCGCCAGCAGCGAGCAGAGCGCAAAGATGCGTGTGGGGAGCAGAGGTCGTGTTGCGTTGGTGGAGGGCATGAACCTGCGGGACGGGCGCGAAACTGCGGCAGTTTATCGGCTCATCGAGGCTGGTTGCCAGCGTGGTTTCGAAGACTCTTTGTGGATTTGTTAAATTTGTCATAACTCCCCATCACGCGTCACATGGAATCTCGACAGGCTGTAGGTGACTCAGGCCCCGGTCTGTTCCGCGCATGTGACGCCATCGCGGGTCGCCACCGCCGAAAGCGCCAGCCCGCTTACCGGTGCCGTTTCAGGCGATTTCAACCTCGATAATCCAGCTGGCAGCCTCCGATTTTCGCGACCGCGCCGCGTTGCTCGTTCCGGGGCGAACGCATCGCAGAACTGGCCCCTGGCACGTTGGTTGAACTGCTCGAAACCCGTTGTTAGGCTTGGAACGTTCGTACGCCAACCCCTGATGGTTTGCGTAGCGCGCCGCAAAAAAAGCAAGCGACCACTACCCAAACGCGTTGCAGGGGTTGCACGCGGAAAATGGAGCGTTGTCGGAGTCCATTCCGATGACGCAATCGTCGGGATGCCGATTTGGAACAGGGGTTGCCATGAATTCGTCGACTAGTCTGTGCCGTATTTCTGCGGTGCGCGGTTTTTTCCTTTGTGCTGTTTTCGGTCTGGGTGCTGCAGGCGTCGCCCAGGCGCAGAGGCCCGCCGGGTCATTCGAGGCTATCCAGCCGTTCTCGGGGGCGCCGGCAGCGCAGCGAGGCGCGTTTGGCCCCGGCACTTCACTGAAGGCGACTGCGCCGTCCTCGGCGTCGATGCCGTCGGTCGCATCCGCGGTGGCGCTGGCGAGCCCGAGCCTGGACCTCAACGCGGCGGCCTCCTGGCTGATTTCCCAGCAGGTAACCAGCGGGGCGACCACCGGGGCATTGCCCTGGACGCCGGGCGGCGCCGTGTATGCCAACACCCAGGGCGCCACCGCCGAGGGCTTGCTGCGGCTGTACAAGCTGACCGGCGATCAATCCTTGCTCGACGCGGCCGAACTCAATGCGCAGTGCCAGATGAACGACTGCATCTCCGGATTCACGTATCCGAACAACGGCACCCATCGCTTCGCCACGCACGACCCGCTTTTCCTTATCGAACTGTCCCAGCTTTCCGGTGATCCGCAGTACGCACAGTTCGTCACCGACAATTTCTGGACCCCGCTCGCGAATGGAACCTACGGTGATACCGGGGATGATTATGATGCCGCGGGTTATGCCGACTACATTCTTTCCGCTCGCACGAACCAGGGCTATCCCGACCTGGTCGCCTGGGATCTGTGCAAACTGGTCGTGGCGGCACACGAGGCCGGGCAGACGACCGCCGAGTCCGCCTTCATGGCAGACGTCCTCGCCAGCCTGAATGCCGCGGATTCATCCCACAACACCTTCGACGTGATCGGGCTGACCGGCGCGATCTGGGCATCGGCCGTCAGCGGCATCGACCTGGATCCGACTACCGGTACCTGGGCCAGTGCCAATTCGACTGCCGACCTGGCGGCGATGTTGCTCGATTACCAGTCGCCGGGTGGCGGTTTCGTCGGCAGCACGACGCTGGGCGTGACCGACGCCAACGCCGACGACCAGACCACCGGCTTCGCAATGCTCGCCTTGGCGACGGTTGATCGTGCCACCTACTTGTCGAATCTGGTGTCAGCCGGCGAGTTTGTTGCCTCGCTGCAACAGGTCAGCGGCGAGATTCTCGCCTATCCGGGAGCGGCGGCTGACACGGCCGGCAGCGTGGAAACACATGGCGAGGCGCTGGAATCCTATTCCGACACGGTCGCGGGCGTGGACCGCTGGGTGGACGCCGGCAGCGGCGTCGATACGGGCGATTGCTCGATCCAGGCCAGTCCTTGTGCGACCATCGAGTACGCCATCTCGCAAGCCGGCCCCGGAAACACCATCAACATAGCGCAGGGCACGTATGCTGACGAGACAGTGGACATCACCACCGACGGGTTGACCCTGACCGGCCCGACCCCGGGTCACAGGCCCGTGCTCGAGCGCACCACGGGTGGCACGAACCAGCCGTTGCTTGTCATCGATGGCGCCAGGAACGTCACGGTCAGGAACATCGAGTTCGACATGGACCAGAGTTACGTCGCCGAGGGCATACTGGCCAGTGGTTTCGTCGATGGCCTGACGATCGAGAACAACCGGTTCATATCGTCCCAATCCGATTCCGCCGCAAGTTCGAGCTACGGCTACCGCAATGCGATCTCGATCAACGACGTGCGAAATTCCCTGAGCCTGCCACGGGTGGATGGATCAGGCGTGCTGATCGACAGCAATATCATCGACGGCGTCGCCGACGTCGCCAACGGCGTTTTCCTGCGCGCGGGCGTCAACATGGATGCCAGCGTGGGCGTCATCAACAACAACACGATCACCACGATCAACCATGACATTCACGTGCGTTTTGCGACGGTGACGTCGAACTCGTCCGCCACGGACGTGACGATTTCCGGCAATCACCTGTTCGGCCGGGGGCTGGAATTCGACTCGCCGAATGCGAGCGCCACCGCCGTGACAATCGACGGCAACGACCTGCATGCACCATCGTTCATCGACGGCACGACACCGTATCCCGCCGACTTTTCCATGGTGCGGATGATCCATAACTCCAATGCCGTGCCGACGACCATCTCCAACAACACCTTCAGCGGATACGAGGGCGAATACCGTGGAGTGCTGATCGAGAACTATCCGGGCATAACGTTGGACGGCAACACGTTCACGCCGGCCAACGCGGCCGCGGATTTTGTCTCGCTCGTGGTCAGCAACAAGGAAATCACCACCGACAACCCGCCTGCCGTGCCCCTGGAGATGAGCTTGACGGCGACCGGAAATACATTCAACGGCAGCGGCGTCGCAGGCGCAGGCCGCGCTGTCGAGTTCCTCGACGACAACGACGACAGCGGTGCCGCCACGTACGGCAGCCTCGTGTTCGGCGGCAGTGGCGCGGGCGAAGCCAACGATTTCGACGGCAATCTGCGCTGGTATTTCCATCTGGACAACTACAATTGCGAGACCGTCGATACGCCGTGCACGTTTCTCGACTATGCCGGTGCGATCGGCAGCAGCTCGTACTTGAACACCGACGTGCGCCCATTCGCCGGCAATGTCAGCGCAGCAAACAACAACTACAACGGCGTCATGCCGGCGGCGATGACTGACGCGCAAGTCAACGATTTGCTCGCGGGGACATTCGACAAGACGGCCGATTCGCAACTGGGCACGGTCGATTACGGGCTGACACCCAGCCAATCCATCGTCTACGTCGACGACGGTTTCAACGGCAGCGGCTACGGCGACGCGCTGAACTTCATCAGTGCGGCAGCCGCGTGCGGCAACCAGACCGTCTATTTTGACGTCAACGCATTCTCTACGATAACCGATGCCATCGCGCATGTGCAGAGCGGCGGAACGGTCTGCGTCGCCAAGGGGACGTACAGCGAAAACATCTCGCTAAGCACCAAACCGGTGCAGATCATCGGTGACGGCAATACTGCCAGCGACACGGTGATATCCGGCGCGGTTACGATTTCCGTCAGCGGCGCCGACAGTGCGCATCCGCTGCTCCTGCAAAACCTGCGCGTCAGCAACACGGCGGGCTATGGTGTCAGCGTCGGCGCCGGATCGCATCTTGCATTCGATCAGGTTGCCTTTGCCGACAACGGCAATGCCGGGCTCAACCTGAACGATGTGTCGGATGATGTCGTAATTACCGACAGCCTGTTTGATGGCAACGCAAGTTCGGGGATTCGCACGTCCAGCGTCGCTCACGTCAGCAACGTTTCCATCTCCGGCACGACGTTCAGCAACAACTTCGCGGGAATCATCCTGTTCGGTGCCTCCGGCAGTGGAGATGGCCAGATCACCAACTGGTCGATCGACAGCAGCCAGTTCCTGAGCAATGACAATGCCGATGCGACCATTTTCGGTGGCGGCATCTGGCTGAAGACGGGTGGCGCGGGAAGCGCGATCGACGGGTTCACCGTTACCGGTTCGACGTTCGCCGACAATGGCAGCACCAATACGCTGAACCAGGTCGGCATCACCGTGCGCGCGCGGCCGGGCACGACGATGCAGCGCGTGTTCATCTGCGACGACTCGTTCAGCGAGACGGCGACACCCGGCACGCAGCTCACCGGCATCAACGTGTTCGACGATACGGGCGGGACAGGTTACGAGCCCATTACCGTATGCGCCAACTCTACGTTCACGGGCCTCGGCCACAGCATCAGCGGCAAGGAAGAGTACGATAACCGTAGTGGGTCCGAGCCGACGGTGAACATCATCGGCGGAACGATCGACAATACCGAGTACATCAATCCGCAACCCAGTGTTGCCCTGGCGCTGAACGGCCCGGCATCTACCGTGGCCGGTGCAGCGACGACCGGATACACGGCGCAGCTGACCGATACCGGATCGACGTTGACCGAGAACGTGCTGGTCGATTTTGAATTTTCGCGGCCGGGCGGTCTGACATCCGGCGACGTGACGCTGGAATATGACACCGGCAGCGGCTACGCGGCGATCCCGCTGAGCGTCTGCAACAGTGTCGACCTGTGTGGCAGTTTCGGCCCGCCAGGGACAGGATTCCCCGTTGTTTCCGATTACAACGCGACCACGAACCTGCGCTTCACGTCGATCCGGTCCGGCCCGGTCATGGTGACGGCCAGCGTCGACGGCGTGGATTCGAACGTCTCCTACGCGACGTCCAGTGAGACGGTGAATGTGGCGGCAACGGATGCAGCGAATATCAGTGCCAATAGTTCGACCTCGATCTCGGGGGTCGCCGGTGCGTCCGCGTCGCCGTTGCCTTCCGTGAAGGTGACCGACCAGTACGGCAATCCGGTGTCGGGCTACACCGTGGATTTCAGCGCCGGCGCCAATTCCGGTGTTCTTTCCGGGACAGGCCCGGCGACCGATGCCAATGGCGTCGCGACACTGGGCGGCTGGACGTTGGGCACGGCGTCTACGGAGACGGTCGACGCCAGTGGCAGCACGACGCTCGGTGGCGCACCGGTGACGTTCACCGCGACCGTTGCAGCGAATTTTGATCTGGCGGACGGCTTCTCGAGTGCCCCGGACTACGTGCAATACGGCAAGACCGTCAACTACGTCATCGTGGTCAGCAACGCCGGACCGTCGACGTCCAGCAATCCGGTGACGGACAACTTGCCGTCCGAACTGGATCTCGCCAGCGCGACGTGGGATTGCTTCTCGCATACGTCGGGTGCAACGTGCACGGCCAGCGGGACGGGCGAGCTGTCCGACACGCCGACGATTCCGGGCGGCGGCAGCGTCACCTACGTGGTGTCGGCGACCGTGCTGTCGGCCCCGGTGGACGAAACCATCGTTGACCAGGCGAGCGTGGATACGACCGGTGACAGCAACACGGCGAACAACACCGCAACGGCCACCACGCAGATCGTGCTGTTCCGCGACGGTTTCGAAGCCGATGGCAACGGTGCGACGGCCGTCAACGCGCCGACGCAACCTGCCGCTGGCGGAACGCTGGACGAGACATCGACCTACGTGCTCGACCCGGCATCCGCGCCGCAGACGCTGAACAGGCCGGTGACGTGGCTCGAGGCGAGCGATGCGAATGGTCGCCGCGTGTTCCATGTCGATTCGCTGCGCACGGCGCGGAACCTGCTGGTGCGCATCGTCAGTACCGATGGCAGCGGGCGTGAAAGCCATACGCACTGGATTGCACTCGGCGGGCAGCGCGGTGGACTGGCCCTGGCGGCGACGTCGGCCGGTTCGCACGCGGTGATCCTGGTCGGAGCGGGCAACGCGAGCCTGCAAACCAGCGTTCCTGACTGGGCGAGGTTGCCGTTGGCGATTTCGTCACCCTGACGGGTCTCGCTGGAACATGCTCCGGCCGCTTTTTGGCCGGAGCATGGCTGGCCCGGTAGCCGGTAAACGTTGAAGCGGAAATTCAGGTTGCTACCGGCCGCTAATCCAGCCGCTTGCGCGTGCGTGCGATGGCGATGCCGAGCATGACCACGCAGAACACACCCAGCGCGGCCAGTTCGGGCCACAACTCCGTGATCGTTGCCGAGCGCAGCATGATGCCGCGGATCAGGCGCAGGAAATGCGTCATCGGCATGAGTTCTGCCAGCCATTGCGCTGGTCGTGGCATGCCGGCGTACGGAAACATGAATCCGGACAGCAGGATCTGCGGCAGGAACGTGAAGAAGGCCAGCTGCATCGACTGGAACTGGCTCTTGGCCAGTGTGGAGATGAATACGCCCAGCGCCAGCGAAGCGATGATGAAGGCCAGTGAGACGGCATAGACATCCAGCAGCGAACCGCGAATCGGCACCTTGAAAATGATCACGCCGAGCAGCAGCACGACCGTCGTCTGGATCAGGCCGATGCCGACGAAGGGCAGCACCTTGCCGATGGTCAGCTCGGTCGGCGACACGGGCGTGGCGATCAGGAATTCCAGGTTGCCGCGTTCGCGCTCGCGCACGATCGCCATGGCCGTGAACAACACCATGGTCATGTTCAGGATGACGCCGATCAGCCCCGGCACGCTGTTGATCGGGGCGCGTCGCTCCGGGTTGTAGTAGTTTACGATTTCGACGTTCGGTGCGGATGCCGTACGCGATGGATTGATCAGCGAGGCCAGCGGCAGGGTGGCAAGCTGGCGTGCCGCCTGCTGCACAACCTGGTCGGCACCGTCGACGATAATCTGCAGCGGCGGCCGGTCTTTTTCATACAGGCGCCGCTCGAAGTCCGGCGGAATCACCAGGGCGGCGCTGATCTTGCCCGAGCGCATCAAGGCGTTGATCCGTTGCGGCGTCTTCAGCCGATAGCGAAAATCCATGACTTCGGTCTGCGCCAGCGCCGATATCACCTCGCGCGAATGAGCCGTTTGCGCCTGGTCCAGCACCGCGGCGTGCAGATGCCGAATATCCAGATTGATCGCGTAACCGAACAGCAGCAACAACATCGTCGGAATGCCGACGATCATGGCAAACGTGAGCCGGTCGCGGCGCAACTGGCGCAGCTCCTTGAGCACGATGGCGTAGAGTCGGCGCAGGCTCATGCGGATGCGTCCTGATGCATGCGCTGTTTCGTCACCGCGACGAATACGTCTTCAAGATTCGGCTCGCTCGGTGCGATGTGTGCCTCGATGCCGGCCTCAAGCAGGGTGTTGCGGATCGTCTCCGAAGCCTTGCCGTCATCCTGCGCCAGCACGCGCAAGTCGGCGCCGATCTGGGCAACGGCGACGACGTTCTTCTGGTCTTGCAGGATGGCCTGCGCGCGGCGTGGCGAATCGCACATGATGAGCAGGGTTTCGCCCGGCAAGTCGGCCTTGAGCTGCTGCGGGCTGCCGTCGGCGACCAGACGCCCGCGGTCGAGGATCGCCAGCCGATGGCAGCGTTCGGCTTCGTCCATGTAATGCGTGGAGACCAGGATCGTCGTGCCCGCGTCGACCAGATCGAACAGCGACGCCCAGAAATCGCGACGCGACTGCGGATCGACCGCGCTGGTCGGCTCGTCCAGCAGCAACAGCTCCGGTTCGTGCAGGACCGCGGCGGCCAGCGCCAGGCGTTGTTTCTGTCCGCCGGACATCGTGCCGGCAAGTTGCCGGCGCAAATCGGAAAGGTTGTAGAGGTCGCATAATTGATCGATGCGGTGACGCGTCTGCTGGCGGTCGAAGTCATGCACGGCAGCGACGAATTCGAGGTTTTCGACCGTGGTCAGGTCGTCGTACAGCGAAAAATTCTGCGTCATGTAGCCGATGCGTCGCTTCAGCGCCTCGGCCTGGCGCGGGATGGAATAGCCGAGCACCTCGATGTCACCGGCGCTGGGTAGCAGCAGTCCGCACAACATGCGGATCGTGGTCGATTTGCCGGACCCGTTCGGCCCGAGGAAACCGTAGACCTGCGCCCGGTGGACGGTCAGATCGACATGATCGACGGCGACCAGATTGCCGAAGCGCTTGGTCAGCCCGCGCGCAATGATCGCAACCTCGTTTTTCCCTTCCCCCGCGCCGGCAGGAAGCCCGGGTGCGCCGGCCGCGGCATCAATTGTCCCTTCCCCCGCTTGCGGGGGAAGGTGCCCGGAGGGCGGATGGGGGGTTCTCGTCATGCTCACGTCAGCGCGCCTCGACCGGCATCAATTGTCCCTTCCCCCGCGTGTGAGGGAAACCCGCGTGCGCTTTTCGCGAGATCGTTCTTCTCCCGCTTTCCCCCCGCTTGCGGGGGAAGGTGCCCGGAGGGCGGATGGGGGGTTCTCGTCATGCTCACGTCAGCGCTCCGCGAACGCACAAGTGGTGGGGCGGATGGGGGGAACAAGGCCGGTTCGCAATCTTGCCCCCACCCTAACCCTCCCCCGCATGCGGGGGAGGGGATTTGTATGTTCCCCGTTTCCGTATACGCGAACGGGAGTGTTTGCATTTCCCTTCCCCCGCTTGCGGGGGAAGGTGCCTGGAGGGCGGATGGGGGGTTCTCGCCATGCTCACGTCAGCGCTCCGTGAACGCATCAATTGTCCCTTCCCCCGCGTGTGAGGGAAACCCGCGTGCGCTTTTCGCGAGATCGTTTTTCCTTCCCCCGCTTGCGGGGGAAGGTGCCGGAGGGCGGATGGGGGGAACAAGGCCGGTTCCCAATCTTGCCCCCACCCTAACCCTCCCCCGCATGCGGGGGAGGGGATTTGTATGTTCCCCGTTCCCGTATACGCGCCGCGACCGGCGTTGCCTGACACGGAATGCCGGCCGGCAGCTTGCGCGCGTCGGCACCGTCGAGTACCAGTTCGGCGCGATAGCTCAGGCGGCTGGCGTCGTCGCCCTGCAACGCGTAGTACGGCGTGAAGCTGGCTTCGCTGTAGATGCGCACGGCGGTGGCCGTGAAGGGCTTGTCGACGCCATCGACGTGGACCAAGAAGCGCGCGCCGGCGAGGGTTTTTGCACGTTTCGATTCAGGTATGAACACGCGGGCATAGGGTGCATCGCCGACCAGCAGGCTGACCACGCCGGCACCGGTCGGCGGCTGATCGCCGAGCTTGAACGGCAGGGCGTCGATGCGGCCGTCGCGCGGTGCGCGCACCGACAGGCGCGACAGCGTGATCTGCAGACGTGCGGCTTCGGCCCGGGCCTGCGCCAGCGCGGCTTCTCCCTGGGCCAGGTCTTCCGGACGCGTGCCATGCAACAGTTCCGCCAGTTTCGCCTCGGCTGCATGCACATCGGCTTGAGCCTGATGCAGGGCGGTGTCGGCATTGTCCAGGTCCGCCTTGCTGTTGAGGCCGCGTTTGCGCAGGGCGAAGGCACGGCCGCGCGCCAGTTTCGCGTTTGCCGCCGTCGTGCGCGCCCGTGCCAGCGTCGCGCGGGCAGCATCGATGGTCTCGATGCGTGCACCATGCCGCAATTTTTCCAGCGCGGCCTGCAGGCGTTGCACGTTCGCCTGTGCGGCGTCGAGTTGTGCCTGCGTGCGACGCGGGTCGAGCGTAAGCAGGAGTTGTCCGGCTTTTACCTCGTCGCCCTGTCTGACCAGGATCTGCGTGATCGGCTCGGACACTTCCGCCGGTACCGCGATGCGGTCCCATTCGAGGGTGCCGAGCATCGGCGTCGGTTCGTCATGATGCTGGCAGCCGGCCAGCGCCAGCATGCCGATCAAGGCCAGCAGACTAGGTTTTCCTGGATGCATGTCGGGGCTCCAATGCGCTGTCGAACAACGCCAGGGTGTGTTGGATCAAGGCTTCGTGGCTCATCGGCTTCAAACCGGCAGGCTCGGCTGCCACACGATGCAGTTGCTTGATGTGTGCCTCAAGCTCCGGGGTGCCGCTGAATATCGTTTTCGCCATCTCGCGCCACATCGGCGCGGCCGCGAACGGGAACACCGCCAGGCTGATCAGCGAAATGCCGATCAGCAGCGGATTCAGGTCATTGCGAATTTCGCCACGACGCTGCGCGGACATGATCAGCCACAAAGTTTTCGGCGACAGCACCGCACTGAACTGTGCCTGCATGTTTTCGCGCAGCGCGCCGCCCTCGCTGAGTACTTCGCGCACCATCAGCCGCGGCATCCACGGATTGGCGGCGATATTGCGCATATGCGTTTCGAGGAACGCGCGCAAGGTCGCACGCGGGCTCGGCAACGGTTTCAGCAACGGCGCCACGGATGTGGCAACGAACGGCGCCACACGCTCGTTCACCACGACATCGACGAGCTTCTGCTTGGTTTCGAAATAGTAGTGCAGCAAGGCCGGGGTGACATCGGCGGCGGTGGCGATGGCGCGTACGGTCGTCGCGGCGATGCCACGCCTGGCGAAACAGTCGATTGCGGCGTCCAGAATCCGTGCGCGCAGGTCGGTGGAATCGGCACGCGGGCGTCCGGGGCGGCGCGGTTCGCGTTTGTGGTTGCGGCTGGCCATGGCGTATTTATAATTGATTAGTTAATTAATTAAAAGGGGGGTGGCCAAAATTTCCGCGATCCGGCGAGGCAAGGCTGGCGTGACCGATGTCGCAGTGTTTGCGATGCGACTCGTTCAGGATGTGTGCGGGCTGGCCACGCGTTAAGCTTGCGTGGCGCACATCGAGTGGGCGAACGCGGAATGGATCGACAGGGGTGATCGTGACAACGTTCTGGCCGGCATGGGCAGCGGTTGGCTGCAATGGCGCCGCGACGCTGCTGGCGCTCGGGTTCCATCGCAATCGGGCCGCCTGGGTGTTCGCGGTCACGACGCTGTGTGCGCTGGCCGTTGTCGACGGCGTAACCGTTATCGGCGAAGCGCGAGGCGCGGATGCGGTTCGCATGTTCGCGCCGTGGCTGCTGTTGGCGGCGGTGGTCATGCCCGAGCGGGGGCTGTTGTCACGCGCCAGTCTGATTTTGCTGCTGTCGCTGGCCGCCATGGCGTGGTTGACCGTGGCCGTGTCGGAACCGGTCTGGGTGGTGTTGCGTCATGTCCTGCCATTCGGGTTGTTGCCCTGGCAGGCCGGTACGGTGGCCTGTCTTTGCATATCGCTCGCCGTGGCACTGTGTGGCCTGCGCTGGTTGCTGGTCGGCGCGCCGATGCAGGCGGGCCTGGCCCTGGTGCTGGGTCTGTGCGCGATCGCGACCTTGCCTGCCGCGGACGCACTGGCGATGACCACGGTATTCGCTGCGGCCGGGATGGTGGCGCTGGTCGCCGTGCTGTACGCCTCGTACCGGATGGCGTTCATGGATGCGCTGGCCGGCTTGCCCAATCGGCGTGCCCTGGACGAAACCCTGGCGCGCCTGAGCGGCAACTACGCGCTGGCCATGGTCGACGTGGATCATTTCAAGCGCTTCAACGACAAGCACGGTCACGCCGCGGGCGACCGCGTGTTGCGCAGCGTGGCCGAGCAATTGCGGCGCGCGCGTGGTTGTCGCGCATTCCGTTACGGTGGCGAGGAATTCTGCTTGCTGTTCACCGGCGCGGGTGTGCGCCGCGCCGCGAGCAGTTGCGAGGATGTGCGTCGGCGTATCGAAGCAGCTCGTGTGCGCGTGCGCGCGGGCTCGCAACAACGCCGCGGCCAGGCCATCAAGCGCACGCCCCCGGGGGAAGCGAAAGTCACGGTCAGCATCGGTCTGGCCATGCGCGATGGCGATACGCGCCTGGCCTCGGATGTGCTCAAGGCGGCCGACCAGGCACTGTACCGGGCCAAGTCGAACGGCCGCAATCGGCTGGTCAAGCGCTGAGCCGCCGCACGGTATCGGCTAAAATCCGCGATTCGACGACTTTCGGCCTGATTCAATGCCCTGGCAGTTTTGCGTGGCGCCAATGATGGACTGGACCGACCGGCATTGCCGGTTCTTCCATCGCCTGCTTGCGCCGCACGCACGTTTGTATACCGAAATGGTCACGACCGGCGCGGTGCTGCATGGCGATCGCGAGCATCTGCTCGGCTTCGATCCGGACGAGCACCCGCTGGCCTTGCAACTTGGCGGGCACGAAGCCGACGCGCTGGCGGAGTCGGCGCGCATCGGCGAAGCCTGCGGTTACGATGAAATCAATCTCAACGTGGGTTGCCCGTCGGATCGCGTGCAGAACGGGCGTTTCGGTGCATGCCTGATGCGCGAGCCGGAACTGGTCGCCGATTGCGTCGCGGCGATGCGCGAGGCGGTCGATATTCCGGTCACGGTCAAGTGTCGTATCGGGGTGGACGATCAGGATGAATATGCCGACCTGCAGCGATTCGTTTCAATACAGGTCGATGCCGGATTGCAGGTGCTGATGGTGCATGCGCGCAAGGCCTGGCTGCAGGGTTTGAGCCCGAAACAGAATCGTGAGGTGCCACCGCTGCTGTATGCGCGTGTATACCGGCTCAAACAGGAATTTCCGCGGCTGACCATCGTGGTCAATGGCGGCATCGTCGATGTTGAATCGGTCGAGGAACACTTGCGCCACGTTGACGGCGTCATGATCGGCCGCGCGGCTTACCATGATCCATATATCCTGGCGCACATCGAGCATCACCTGCATGGCACGCCGATGCCGAGCCGGGAATCGGTGCTGGCCGGAATGCGCGAATATGTGGATGCCTGTCTGGCGCGTGGCGGTGCCTTGCACCACATCGGCCGGCATATACTCGGGTTGTTTCACGGCGAACCCGGCGCGCGTCGTTTCCGGCGATATCTGAGCCAGAACATGCACCGTCCCGGCGCCGGTTACGAAGTCATCAGCGGCGCACTGGCATCGATGCAGGAGCGGGCGCGGGCGGCCTGACCTGGCGCCGATGCAGTTTCCCGTTCCCGCAGTGGACGTACTGATAGTGGGGCATTGAAGAAAATGACGTTTGCGATTCTGGGCTACGGGCGATTCGGTCGCGCCTTCGCCGATTTGCTCATCGGTACCGGTCACGCCGTGCGCGTGTTCGATCCGCGTGCCGAAGTGCCGTCAGCGCTGCGCGCCGCGTCCGCACGCGACGCCGTCGGCGCCGCGCAATGGGTCGTGTTGGCGATGCCCGTGCCGCATATGCCCGCGGCGCTACGGGCGTTGCGACCGGATCTGCAAGCCGGACATACGGTGATCGACGTAGGCAGCGTGAAGCTGCACCCCTGCCGGCTGATGGACGAGGTACTCGGCGACGAAATTCCGCACACCGGCACGCATCCGCTGTTCGGGCCGCTCAGCCTGGCGCGCGGCGAGCGTCCCTTGCGTACCGTCATCTGTGCCAGCCCACGACATCCTGGCGCAGCCGCGCATGCGCGTAGCCTGTTCGAAACCCTGGGTTGCGAGGTGATTGATCAGGAACCGGCGGCCCACGACAAGGCCATGGCAAACACGCATGCACTGGCGTTCTTCATCGCCAAGGGGCTGGTCGACATGGGTGTCGGCGAGGATCTGACCGTCGCGCCGCCGTCGTTCCAGGGCCTGAAGAACATGCTCGCGGCCGTGCGCGGCGATGCCGGACACCTGTTTGCGGCGATCCAGCGGGAAAATCCGTATGCCGCCGAGGCGCGCGCGCAATTGCTGGCGTCGCTGGAAGCCATCCACGGCAGGCTGCAGGCGGATGCCGGCGAGGACGGCACGCTGGCCATTCCGGGGTTGCCGGAGACGAAATCGTGATTGGCTCGGCTCCATCCCGGCCGGGACCGAATCCTGCCTGGTGGCGTCGGCCATGATGGTCTTCTCGCCGGAAGAGTTTCTGGCAGCCTGGTCCGCACACAGCTATGCGCCGAACAATGCGGGGGTTGCGCGCGCGGCATTTCTGGTGGCGCCCAGCGATTTCAGGCTCGCCGCTGAATCGGCCGGTGACAATCGTTATATGCGCCTGCACGACAATGTCGATCCGGATCTGGCGCTGCGCCAGCACGCGCGACTTGCGACAGCGCTGCGCGAAACCGTACCGACCATCGTTTTCCCGGGTGCTGCGTCGACACCGGATGCCGTCTTTCCGAACAACGTTTTTGCGACCGTTCCCGGCAAGCTCATCATCGGTGCAATGCGCCATGCCGGTCGTCGACGCGAGGCGGAACGAGCGGATATCCGGGCTTTCTTCGTCGAGCTTTTGCGATACGAACTGATTGACCTGTCGGCGCAATCCCTGGTTGCCGAACTTACCGGTTCGCTGGTGATCGATCGGGCCCGCGGCATCGGCTATTGCGGTTTGTCCGAGCGTTGCGATCGCGATGGCGCGCGCGCGTTGCATGAGGCATTCGGCTTGAAACTGACGTTTTGCTTCGAGCTGGCGCGTGGCGAATATCACACCAATGTCGTGCTGGCGGTGCTCGCTTCACGTGCGGCCTTGATCGCCGCGGACGGGTTTGCCGATCCGGCGGTGGCGGCCGCAATCGCACGGGTTTACGCGCCGCATGTTGTGGCACTGAGCGCGGCGCAGAAGCGCGAGTTCGCCGGCAACGCGATTGCCTTGTCCAGCGATTGCGCCTGGCTGAGCTCGCGCGCGGTTGCCAGCATGAACGCGACGCAACTGGCCAGGTTGACTGATGCGGGCTTCGATTTGCGACATGTGGATTTGAGTGAAATCGAGAAGGCTGGCGGCAGCTTGCGATGCTGTATCGGCGAAATCTTCTAGAACCACATTCAGGCGCAATTAAGGATGCGCTGAACAAGTCCACGCAGGCGGCATGATGTGCACAAGGCCCGTATGCGGGCCTTGTGCACATCACCCCGTCATTTGAAATCAATCGGTTGGGGCCGATTTGTCTGCCCGCATGTCCGCGTTGCACCGGCTCGAAAGACGGCCAGTGTGTCTTCGCCGACGCGCCTTGACCTGCGAGCAGACAAATCGGTGACGCCTGGGTGGACTTGTTCAGCGCATCCTTAAATTGGCACATTTAATATCGGCACATCGCGACCGCACAGTATCCGGGCGGCGCGTTATCATTATGCGAGTGAAATCACGCCTGCTAGCCATTGGACTCGGACTTGTCGTCGCCTGCTCGGCTGTCGCCGCGCCGGCGAAGCCTCTGACGCTGCATCAGGCGATCGCAAAAGTCGAGCGCGAAACGCACGGCAAGGTTCTGTCCGCGGAAATCAAGCATCATGGCCGGCGCGTCATCTACCGGATCAAGGTGCTGACACGGCAAGGCGAAGTGCGGGTCATCGAGGTGCCGGCCGACGGCACCCGCAGGCAACGATCATCCTGACGCAAGTCGAAAGGAGAAGACATGCGCGTATTACTGGTGGAAGACGAAGCGCCATTGCGAGAAACACTGGCCGCGCGCCTGAAGCGCGATGGCTTTGCCGTGGATACCGCATCCGATGGCGAGGAGGGCCTGTATCTGGGTCGCGAGGTACCGTTCGACGTGGCCATTATCGATCTGGGCCTGCCGAAAAAATCCGGCATGGAACTGATCGAGGAATTGCGCGCCGCCGGCCAGCGCTGCCCGATCCTGATTCTGACGGCACGCAGCAGTTGGCAGGACAAGGTGCACGGGCTCAAGCAGGGCGCGGACGATTATCTGGTCAAGCCGTTCCATGTCGAGGAACTGCTGGCACGCCTGAACGCCCTGGTACGACGTGCCAGCGGCTGGACCAAACCGACCCTCGAATGTGGCCCGATCCTGCTCGATACGACGGCGCAGATGGTAACCGTCGATGGCCGGCCGGCCGATCTGACCAGCTATGAGTACAAGGTGCTGGAATACCTGATGCTGCACGCCGGTGAACTGGTATCGAAGTCGGATCTGACCGAACACATCTACCAGCAGGATTTCGATCGCGATTCGAATGTGCTGGAAGTGTTCATTGGCCGATTGCGCCGCAAGCTCGATCCGGAGAACACGATCAAGCCGATCGAGACGGTGCGCGGTCGCGGCTATCGCTTCGCGATTCCGCGCAACGAGACGCGCACCGAAGCACCCGAAACGTCGGCCTGAGTCCCTGATCCCGCCGATGTCCCGTCGTCCGCTGTCGCTGCAGGCGCGTTCGCTGCTGGCGGCCGGCCTGGCCTTGACGGCGTTTCTCGGTCTGACCGGGATCGCGCTGGACGCGGCGGTTTACGAAACCCTGCGCAGTTCCATGCGCGATCGCTTGCAAAGCTATGTTTTCGGCATCATCGCCACCTCGGACGTGGCGCGTTCGAAACGCTGGCTGCCGCCGGAGTTCTTCCCGGATCAGCGTTTCGATCAGCCCGGAGGCAATATCTATGCCGGTGTCGTCGGCCCGATCGAAACCGAGAATGGCGAGGCACGCAGCTGGCGTACGCCCTCGGCGATGGGAGAGAACCTGCCGTTCGGCGGTACCTTGCCGCAGGGCGAGGTCCGCTTCGTCGGACCGATTCCCGGTGCCGGTGGCAAGATCTACATGTTCAGCCAGGGTCTGTCGTGGTCGGTGCCGCATCGGGGCGACGTCAGCCTGACCCTCCATGTGGCCGAGGATGCGAGTCTGCTGGACGATCAACGTAACGTGTTCCGACGCACGCTGCTGACTTACCTGGGCGGCTTGGGCGTGGTTCTGTTGGTCCTGTTGCTGGTGACGTTGCGCTGGAGCCTGCGCCCGTTACGCAGAGTGGCTGCGGACCTGGCGCTGGTCGAGCGCGGCGAGCGTGAGCGACTGGGTGGCGAATACCCGCACGAACTGGCCGGGTTTGCCGAAAACCTGAATAATTTCATCGACAGCGAGCGCGAGCACCTGCAGCGCTACCGAAACACGCTTTCGGATCTGGCACACAGCCTGAAAACGCCACTGGCGGTCATGCGCAACGAGCTCGAATCCGGTGCCGAAGGAGAGCAGTTGCGCTGGACCATGCTCGAACAGGCGGGGCGCATGGACCAGATCGTCGCCTATCAATTGTCGCGTGCAAGGACCTCCGGGCACACGACGTTCGCCGCACCCATTCTGATCAAGCCGCATGCCGACGAAGTCGTGGCCAGCCTGGAAAAGGTCTACGCGGCGAAGAATATCCTGTGCGAATTCGACATCGATGCGCAGGCACGGTTCTATGGTGATCAGGGTGATTTGCTCGAGATTCTGGGTAACGTGCTGGAAAACGCATTCAAGTGGGCGCGACATCGTGTCTTGCTCAGTGCCCATGTGATCGCGCAGCCGACATCCCGCCGCGATGGTCTGTTGATGGTCTTCGAGGATGATGGCCCGGGCATCCCGCCGGACCAGGTCGAACACCTGCTCAAACGCGGCGCGCGTGGCGACGAGCGCGTGCAGGGACACGGCATCGGGCTGGCTATTGTGCAGGAACTGGTCAAGGCTTATCGCGGTGAGTTGGAAGTATCGCGCTCGCAAAGCCTTGGCGGCACGGTATTTACCATGCGTTTCGGCACCGATTCCTGACGGCCGCTGCCGGCCGACAGGCGCTTCGTATTGAGCTTCAATGTGGCCGAAATTTGCCGTCGATGCCTGGGCTTGCAACGAGCTGGATTACAGCGGTCGGCACGGGTCAAACAGTTCGCATGATTGCGTCTTGCCGAGGCTGCGGCTATCTTTCGTCTGCATTTTCCGCGTTCCTCACACCCTGGAGTCGTTCGTGTCGTCAAATCGCCTGATCTTTGCTTTAGCTTTCGTATGTGTATTTTCCGTCGGTTGCGCCAATGCTGCCGACAATCACGTGTGCGGTAGTCAGAAAAACGTTCCCGCAGCCAGGCGGGTGACCAATACCGCGCGCTGGACGACGGCCAGTGAGACGAACAATTTCGGTTACGACGTTTATCGCGGGCGCAGCAAGAAAGGCCCGTTCATCAAGCTCACCAGGCAGCCGATCCTCGGTCATGGCACGACCGAGGAAACGCACAAGTACAAGTTCGTCGATGACACCATCGATCCATGCAAGGACTACTGGTATTACGTTGAATCGATCACCACCGACGGTTCGCGTGAGAAGTTCACGCCGATATTCCATGCGCCGGCCAAACGCCATCCGTCAACCAAAAATACCGCCGGCGCGACAAAAGGTCATTGAACCGGCGTGAATGATCGGCAGATGCATGTCCGGCATGTTGCCGTGAAAGGGTGGTTGATGCATTCGGGATGCGTATGCGCCTGCATTATCTCGAACTGATTCTATTCTCGACCTATGCGGAACTGCGTGCCGAGCGCGCGCGGTCGTATCTCGGCTTTTTATGGTGGGTCATCGAGCCGGCGATGAACATGGCCATCTACTATCTCGTGTTTGCCGTGGTACTCAAGACGTCGCAAGCCGACTATGTTCCATTCTTGCTGGTTGGCTTGACGTTGTGGCAGTGGTACAAGTCTTGCGTCAGTCACGGTGGTTACGCGATCTGGCAGCAATTGCCGCTAATCCGTCAGGTCAAGTTGCCCGCACGGGTATTTCCCAGCGTACAGATCCTCGCCGACACGGTGAAATTTTTCTTTATCCTGGCCTTGTTGCTGATAATTCTGTGGACGGCGGGATATGCACCGGATCGTACCTATCTGGCGTTGCCGGTGGTGCTGGCAATCGAATTCATCTTTGCGACTGCATCGGCCTATCTCGTCGCTGCGGTCATGCCTTTCGTTCCGGATTTGCGTTTCGTGATCGAACAAGTGCTGCAATTGGTCATGTTCTTGTCCGGCGTGGTGTTTCCGCTTGGTTCCGTACCGCCGAGACTTCAGAGCTGGTTTGCATTGAATCCAATTGTGGAATTGGTCAGTGCCGGCCGGGATATCCTGATGTATCACCGCTGGCCGGACTGGATCGGACTGGGCCGGGTTGCAGCCATCTCGTTGTTGCTTTATGCGTTCGGATTATTTCTGATCGCACGGCTGACGCCGCGTTACGTGAAACTGCCGACATGAGCGAGGTGCTGATCGAGCTTGACCATGTCGGCGTTGCCTTCAATGCGCAATTGCGGGTGGGCAACCCCCGATTTTGGGCTATTGAAGACATCAGCATGAAACTGGAACGGGGCCAGCGCCTGGGCGTTATCGGCCGCAACGGAGCCGGCAAGAGTACGCTGCTGCGCATGTTGGCCGGCATTCTCACCCCGGATCGCGGGCGCGTCATGCGTGCACCGATAACGTGCCAGTTATTGTCCCTGGCGCTGGGATTCCTGCCGCATCTGTCCGGTCGCGACAACGCCATTCTGTCCGGGCTGATGCTGGGTTTGCGGCGTCGTGAGATCACAAGTCGTTTGCCGGCAATTCGCGAGTTCTCCGAGCTCGGCGATTTTTTCGATGAACCGATTTCCAGCTATTCAACCGGCATGTCCATGCGCCTTGGCTTTTCCGTGGCCATGCAGGTCGAACCGGAGATCCTGCTGATCGACGAAGTCATGGCCGTCGGTGACTCGGCCTTTCAGGAAAAATCCGGCGCTGCGCTGCGCGAGCGAATCCGTGGCGGCACGACGGTGGTATTCGTATCGCACGGAGATTCCGCGGTCCGCGACGTCTGCGATCGAGCGCTATGGATCGAAAATGGCCGCAGCGTCAAGCAGGGCGGCGTTGAAGAAGTGCTGCAGGCGTATCACGCGGTCGTTCCGGCCACCGGTTGAACGCATGACCTCGGCGGTCTGGCAGTCCTGGGACGGCGCGCACCTTCGTTGGCGTGTCGATCCGGCTGTAGCCGGGTCCGACTGCGTCGAATTGTGGCTCGACGACGTATTGTTCGAACGCAGGCCGATGACCGAGTTCGGACAGCGCGAGTTTACGCTCGCACCGGCCGGTCAGACGCGGATGGCATTTTCGCTGCGCACCGCGGGCGACGTCATGCTCGCGCCGACCTGGCGCGTGCACTACGGCGAACCGGCCGTACCGGGGCATGACGCCTGGCACGGAAATCCCGCGTCGCTGGCGCCACTTGCCGAGGTACCGTTGCCGTTGCCGCGGGTATTGACGCGTGCGCCCGGCGTATCGATTATCGTGCCGGTCCACAATTCCGCCGGCCTGGTGCATGCGTGCGTGGAATCGATACGGCGCTGGACCAAGGACTCGACACATCTGATTCTGATCGACGACGCGAGCGAGGATGCCGAAATCGCCGCTCTGCTCGGCGGGTACGCGAGCCTGCCGAACGTTACCGTATTGCACAATGCGGAAAATCGGGGTTACACCTATAGTTGCAATCGGGCCATTGAAGCCGCCGGTAGCGATGACGTGCTGTTGCTCAATGCCGATACCGAAGTCGGGCCGCGCTGGCTGCATCGGTTACGCCAGATCGCCTATTCGGACGAATCCATCGGCAGTGTAACGGCGGTTTCGGACAATGCCGGCGCATTCAGTGTGCCCGAGCTGGAAACCTGTTGCCCGATCCCTTCAAGCTGGACACTGACGCAAACACAACGCGCCTTGCTGCAGCACTGCGGCGGCTGTCTGCCGGAGCTGCCGTCCGGGAATGGCTTCTGCATGTATATCAAGCGCGAGTTGCTCGATCGCGTCGGGCTGTTGGATGTCGAGGCGTTTCCACAAGGTTATGGTGAAGAGAACGATCTGTGCCAGCGCGCCGAGCGCGTCGGGTTTCGGCATGTTATTGCCGGTGACGTATTCGTTCGCCATGTGCGCAGCGCCAGTTTTGGCGAAGCCAGAAGGACCGCGCTGGGCGTGCAAGGCATGGAAATCCTGCGCACGCGTTACCCGGATTATGAGGAAAAGGTCGGTGCCACGCTGTACAGCTTCGCGCGTCGCGTGCTGGACTATCGCGTGCGGCGGGTCTATGCGCAGGCCGATTCCCGGCACAACGGTCGATTGCCGCGTCCGCGCGTGTTGATCGTTGTCGGCGACCGGGCGCGCGGCATTGCGCTTTCAGCGGCAGTGCGCGACGAATACCAGGCATGGTTTCTCGAGGCGAACGAAAACGGAATGCATTTGTCTGACGACGAGGATGGTTCGCGGAGCGCGCATCTGGAAACAAGCGATACGACTGAGGTTCTTGAAGTCATGCGCCGGTGGCTGGTGAGCCATGCGATCGAGTTGATACACCTTGATTTGGCGTTGCCGGTCCTGCGCGAAATGGCACAAGAACTGGATATTCCGGTGCTGGATGCGACCGGGGAATCGCACGACTTGCGGGGTGCGGATCAGGTCAAGCAGGAAGCCGCGGCCGTGCGTTGTGCCGCGACTGACCTGACAAGCCGTTACCGGCAGGCGATGCGCGAGGGAGTGAATTCCGGATGAGCGCGTTTTCGGGTATCAGGGTCGGCGAAGCCTGGCGTAGAGTCGCAAATGTCGCAACGTTATACTGACCGTTACAACGCTGCGCTAGCGCGTACGGTTGATGCGTTTTTACGCATTTCCACCAATTCGGAAAATTCATGATGCTTCGATTGATACAGGGGGCGGTCAGGCTCTGGCCCTGGTTATTGTTGCTGGTTGCATCCAGCGTTGATGCATGCGGTGGGCGCGTGCATATCGAGGTGGGAGGATCGCAGGTCTATGCCCTCGATTACGCGGCAATCGTCGCGGTACAACCTGAGTTGAAAGGATGCAAGGCCAGTGAACTGAGTTTGCATGACCGCGGCGTGGAAGTGCCGATACGCATCGTGGGAGCGGATGACGGCCGATTAGGCCGCAAAGCGCGTATCGAATGGCTCGGGCAGCGTTTGCACGGACCGGAAAGCTGGTTCGATCCGTATTCCAACGTCAATGTGTATCTGCTATCCGGTGGGCCCGGTAAACATGCGCGCTTGCACGATGTAGTTGCTCCGTCACGCGCCGCAAAAGCCGCCACGCTGATGCGCACGGCTCATTTCGAGGACGAGCGCCTGATGATACGACTCGGCCACAATCAGATGAAGGACGGCGAAGAGCCCGATGTGTGGCAGTGGGCGAAACTTACGCCGATCGACCCCAAACCGTTTGCTTACGATTTCGATCTTCCGGACCTGAACGGAAAGGCACGTGGAAAACGCTCCGCGACGAAGCTGACGCTGGATTTCCGCGGCATCTCACAAGTACGCTTGCCGTTTCGTTCCAAATTCAAAAAGCCCGCCGACCATGCCGTTGTGGCTATGCTCAATGGCCACAAGTTGAAAACTTTCGAATGGAATGGGCGTGACGAGATCCGGCGTACGCTGGAGATCGCGCATGGCTGGCTCAAGCCGAAGGGCAACCGGGTCGAGTTGCGGGTTGCTCATCGGAATGAGCCCTGGAATTCGAAGAACTTCATCGTCGATGTCGTAATGTTCAACTGGATGCAGATATCGTATCCAGTACGCGGTGATATCGATAAGAGCCACAAAGGATTTTCCACCACCGCTCGCACCGAAATCGGTCTCCAATGCAGGCGTTGCACTCAATTGGCCCTGATCGGCAGCGATGGCAGTTATCGTCCAGCCTTGGCTTTGGGCGATGGCAAATTCCGCGCCGCGGCCGCCGATAGCGATGTCACGTTATATCCGTTGATTGATGGGCAGGGGCATAAACCCGGTCTGGTCAGGGCGGTGACGGATCGCGATTTGCGCGCTGCCAACCCCGGTCATGATTATCTCATCGTGGCACACCCGCGCCTGCTGAAAGCCATTCAACCTTTGGCCGACTACCATCGCGCGCACGGCTATCATGTTGCGGTGTACAACGTCGACGACGTCTACGACGAATTCAACCATGGCATTTCGCATCCGGTTGCAATTCGCAATCTGGTTGCCTGGGGATACAAGCACTGGAAGCTCAAGCCGCATTATCTGCTGCTGGTCGGTGATGCCAGCGCCGATATTCACAACGATATCCGTGACGACCACAATCGCCGCGATTCTTATGCATTGCGGCCGCAGCCTTTTCGTTACGAGTTGTTGATGAAGAGCGGCTTGTCGAATATGCCGAGCTCGCCGTATTCCAAATGGGATCCGCGCCTTTCCAATCGCAACCTGATTCCAACCTGGCAATATGCGTGGTTGGAAGGACAGGGGGCCAGCGACAATGGTTTTGTTGCACTCAAGCCAGGCGACATTCACCCAATGCTTGCAGTCGGCCGCTTCCCGGTTGTGGAGCCGGCGGAAGTCACGGCAATCGTGGACAAGACGATCGACTACCTGTCAAAACCTTCGGCAGGTTCGTGGAGACGCGACGTCACCTTCATCAGTACCGATGAGGTTGCATACTTCAAGAAAGAATCGGACAAGATTTCGCAGTCCCTCGCCAAGCAGGGTTATGCGGTGACCAACATCTACACCAAACAGGACGCGAAGGATGCCGCCCTGGCCAATCGTGAACTCAAGCGAAGCCTGGACAGGGGGGACTTGCTGGTACATTTCCTTGGCCACGGCGGGGCGTTTATCTGGCGCGTCGGGCCGCCCGCGGACTTGTTCACGCTCAAGGATGTGGGTTCGTTGACCAACAAGGATCGTTATCCGATGGTACTTGCCATGACGTGTTTTTCGGCGCCGTTCGATAATCCCACCCAGGATTCCATTGGCGAGAAGTTCCTGCGTGAAGCCAACAAGGGAGCCATTGCCGTATTTGCCGCATCCTGGAT
Organism: uncultured Pseudomonadota bacterium; assembly: GCA_963779795.1. GTDB lineage: Bacteria > Pseudomonadota > Gammaproteobacteria > Xanthomonadales > Rhodanobacteraceae > Rudaea. The sequence continues at coordinate 722,054 of CAVZZK010000001.1, forward strand.
GAATTCGCCGAATCCCAAACATTCCAAGCAACTGGTGCATGAGTTGCTCAAGCCCGATACGACGATCGGCGATGCGATCATGAAGGTCAAGCAGCGCGACAAGGATCGTATACTTATACAGATGTACAATTTGCTGGGCGACCCCGCGGTCGAACTTGCGCGTCCGCACGGCGACTTGCGTTTCCAGCGCGCACCCGGGCGATGGAAATCCCGACTCATTGTGCGCGTACCCGAAACGGATTTCGGTGGCAATGTGGATGTTGATTGGTTCGATTCAACACGACACGTCATCGCATCGCGGCGCTACCAGGCGCGAGATCGCATGTTCTCCCTGCCAATATTGGCGCGCAGCGCCGAAATACGGGTATTTACCGGAGATACCAGAAATGGTCTTGCGGCGTTCGGAAGCTACCAGGTGGGCGCATCGAGAAAAAATCCGGGTACGGGTTCAACAACCGCCGCAGCACCTCATCCGGGCGGGAAAAAACTACCGAGCCACGGAACCGGAGCGAAGAAGCCGTCAAGCGCTTCCGTCGACGATATCAAGGCGAACAGTTTCGATACCGCAAAAACGAAGATGGGCGTTCCGGCCCCGGGGCAGGGCGGGACAAACAAGACGGTGTTTCAATGATACGGTTGCGGGTAAGCTTTCCAGTTACCCATGCAATCCGTGTCAACTCCGCGCAACTTTGCCATGAATTCAGGTTTGCACTTCGTCTTCGTATGCCAGGCCGGGGAACTCGAGATCAAGGCATTGCTGCTCGCGGCCTCCTTGCGGCGCTTCCTGCGGCTTGAACATGAACTGATTGCCGCGGTGCCGACCCCTGCATCGACCTGGGGCGAGCTGTCCACGGAAACGCTGGCCACGCTGGACCGCCTCGGCGTGCGGATCAAGCCTGTCGTCAATCCTGTCGGGCCGCAGTACGGTATCGGCAACAAGCTGGCTTGCCTGGAATTGGTAGACGAAGGCGGGCGAGGGGTTTTCCTGGACAGCGACATACTCTTGTTGCGCGAGTTGGGGCATGACCCGAGTGCTTCGGTTGCTTTTGCAGCCAAGCCGGCCGATCTGCAAACCTATTCGTCCAATCCGGCAGACTGGCAACCGTTGTACGCGGCATTGGGCATGGCCACGCCGACGATGCGTCTGCCCTCGACCGTGTCGGCAGAACTCGGATTGCCGTATTTCAACAGCGGCGTGGTTTTCACCGAGGCCGGAAAGCGTTTCGGAGCTGCCTGGACACAAGTTGCGCGCCAACTTCTGGCCGAGCTTGCGATCAAGGATCAGGGTCATTGGCTGGATCAGGTATCGCTGGCATTGACGATCCACAAGCTCGGTCTCGACTACGCCTGTCTGGACGAACGCTACAATTTTCCGGCGCACCTGAAACGTTTGCCGAAAACGCTACCGTATTTCTGTCACTACCATTGGCCGGGAATCATCAATCGTGAGCCGATACTGAGCGAGTTTGTGCGTGAGTTGGCCAGCCAGCACGACTGGATTCATCATCTGATGCAGTCGAATCCCGAGTGGGCGCCGGTGCTGGAGCAGCGCAACACAACGATTGGATCAGACAAAAAAGTTGAGCCGGTGGTTTTGATTGGCGGCATACCCGGCAGTGGGAGTGCGAGCGTATTGCAGCTGATCACTGATTCCGTCGATGGCGTACAAGTTGACGAACCGAGTGAAGTTACCGCGATATTGCACAACCCTTTTTTGCCCTGGAAGTTGACCGCCTATCTGCAACAGGCCTGTCAGGCTGCCGGTATCCTGCCCGGTGCGCGCGTTCTGGCGGTAAAGAATGATCTTGCGTTCCTGTGCAGGCTGAATTCAATAAAACGGGTTTGCCCGGAGGCGCGCCTGCTGGCTTGTGTGCGCGATCCTTACGAGACGATTGCGGCCTGGAAAACATCGGGAGACGATTCAAGAATTGAAGCAACGTTGAATGCAATCGTTTCGGCGTCCTGGTTGCCACGAGGCGATGCAGACAACCTGCAGCGCGTTCTGTCGATCAACAATCCGGCTGAAAAGCGCGCAGGCTGTTGGTGGTGGTTGGCGCAACGTCTGCTCAACGATGCGCATGGCGTGCACATCATCAGACACGGCGAAGTTTTGCAGGATCCCCGGAACGAACTGGCGAGCATCCTGGGCGGCCGCGATTCTGTCTTGCCGGCGACGCATCGCTTCGATCAAGCGGAAGAAAATATCAATACCGTGCTTGACGACCACGACCGCCAAGCCATCCGCGCCATGTGCGCGCAGACGAGCCTGGAATTGGGCCTGCTGAAAGAGTGAATCCCGCGGTAACGGCTGCGGTTATTCCGGCGCGTCTACTTCATCACCCCGGGTAACAACGATTGCCAGCGTACGCTGGTATGGGTCTTTGGCGGTTTGGCATTTTTTGCGGGATGTGCCGATGCGGCCGGATTAATGTGGGCACGAGCAGCGCCGACGGATTCAGCCGGTTCGCTTTCGATGGAAGGTGCATCGCCAACCGTAGCCGGTTCGGTCGAGTCGTCCGGGGGCAGGGCCGCCGACACGGACACATGGGAGACGGAGTCGGATTTTGCGAAATTGCCGGTATCTGCGGCACTGTTGTCTGCTTCGGTTGTCGGTGCGGTGTACGCCGTGGTGTAGCCGTTTTCCGGGGCGTTCATCTGGACGAATGCCTGCACGCTGCCGCAATAAGAAAGCGACCCGATCAGGGCGACGGCAAACAGTGATTGTCTGAACATGGGTTTCTCCCCGGAAAGCAAGAATCGCTGGACCCAACAGGGCATACTCGCACACCCACCCGGGTGTTGCCAGTAGCGTTGCAGCAAACATGCCACCGCCTTGAGGCTGCTTTGATCAAGTCGGCACAGGTGTCACCGAGCATGTCCGTGTGCAGTTCAAGGCGCACTGGCGAAGGCAGGCTGACGGCCTGTCGAGGCAGGGCAACAATGAAATGTACGCGGACAGGGTCGGCCCAAGCCTTTGATTCCAATAAAGACGGGGAATGCCGCCTGTGCTGACTTGATCAGGGCATCCTTGACGCTTTCAAATGGGGTCAAACATCACGAAATACAGGGCCGGGAGGACACAGGGCGCGTCCATGCGGACACTTGCGGACACTTTCGGACAGTCGTTGGGGCGGGATTCGCGACACGCGATCGTGTCGGCGGCTTTTGAGTACACTGAAACCGGCTTTGCCGCCGACTGCGCTGCACCGGATGCGGTTGTTTCGGGAATGAGAAAAATATGAGTGTTGATCCACGCCAGCTGATCACCGCACTGTCAGCAACGAGCACACTGTCCGGGGCCGAACTGGCCCGACGCCTGGGTGTGACGCGTGCTGCAATCTGGAAGCAGATTGAATCCTTGCGTGCCCTCGGCGCCCCGATCCAGGCTACCCCGGGACGTGGTTATCGCATGCAATGGCCGTTGCTGCTGCTGGACGCGAATCGTATTCGCGACGAACTCGATGCGAAAGTGCGTCGTCGTATCGGCGATTTGCAAATTCATTGGCAGGTTGATTCAACCAGCTCGGAGTTGCGTCGCAATGTCGCGCAAGGCGCCGCGGATTTGTCCATCTGTCTTGCCGAGACGCAGACGGCGGGCCGGGGCCGACGCGGGCGAGTCTGGCAGTCACGTCTGGGTGGTAACGTCTATTTGTCGCTGCTGTATCGGTTTCCCGGCGCGATGTCGGCGTTGGCGGGCTTGAGTCTGGCCGCCGGCGTTGCCTTGATCGAGGCGCTGCACGACTGCGGGGTGGATGGCGTCGGTCTGAAATGGCCCAACGACGTGGTCGCCGATGGCCGCAAGCTGGCCGGTATTCTGGTTGAACTGGGTGGCGAGTTCCTCGGGCCGTGCTTTGCAATCATAGGAATCGGCGTGAACGTACACCTGCCGGACGGGTCGTCGATCGATCAGCCCTACGTGGATCTGGAGCGATTGTGCCATGGCTCGCCGCCGCCGCGGGATCGGCTGGTTGCTTGCATCATCGCGCGGCTGGTCGCTGTCATGGATCGGTTCCAGGATGCCGGTTTCGCTGCCATCCGGGCCGATTACGCACGCCATGACGTATTATCCGGCCGCAGGATTCGCATCCAGGCAGGCCCGGATACGCTCACCGGCATCGCCGCCGGCGTCGATTCGCGCGGCGCATTGCGCGTGCGCCATGGCAAGCAGGTACGCAGTTACGACAGTGCCGAGGTGAGTGTGCGGACGAAATGAAACTATTGCTCGATATCGGCAACACGCGGCTCAAGTGGGCGATCTGGGATGGTGTCAGGCTGGAACCGGGCGACGCTGTCTCAAACGGCGACTGTTCGGTAGACAGGCTGACCGGACTATGGCGTAGCGTTCCGAAACCCGAATCGGCCTGGGTCGCCTCGGTTGCCGATCCGGCACTGGACGGACAGGTTACCGCCTCGCTTCGGGCCGTATTCGGCCTGGAACCGACGTTCGTGCACAGCGTGACTGCCGCTTGCGGCGTGCGGAATGCCTACCGGAAACCACGGAATCTGGGCGTGGATCGGTTCCTGGGCCTGATTGCGACCCATGCCGGTAGCCGACAGCCCGCCGTTGTCGCCGGATGCGGAACAGCGCTGACCCTCGACGCGCTGGCTGCCGACGGCAAACACCTGGGCGGTCTTATCGCGCCGAGTCCAGCGCTGATGCAGCGGGCGTTGCGCGGCAATGCGGCTCGCCTGGGCGATGCCGGTGAAGTGCGTGTCGTCGAGATGGCCGTTGACACCGCCGATGCGATCGAATCGGGAACCCGACTGGCTGCGGTCGCGCTGATCGAGCGTTTCGTCGGTATCGCCGCCGGGCGATTCGGAGCGCAACCTTCGCTTGTCCTGACCGGTGGCGGTGCAACGAGCGTGGGCGAACATCTGGCGTCCCCGCATCGGCTCGAGCCGCAACTGGTTCTCGCGGGGCTGGCCCGGTTGGCTGATTCCGGCGACTGGAACCCAACACAGGCCGACGCGCTCCAGTAGAATGGGGCAGTTCCGACCGCATGACCTCTTGAACGGCTAAAGATCTTCGCGTGCTTATTCGCATGTTGTTCCTGCTTCTGCTGGCGCTGAATATCGGCGTGGGTTGCTGGCTGTACCTGGCCCCGTCCCAACAGGCCAGGGCATTTGCCGCCACCGACCCGGGCGTGCCCGAATTGAAACTGCTGTCCGAGCAGGACCACGGCGACGCATCGAGTGCGGCGGAGTTGGCCAGTGCACCGGAATCCACGGCCGATGCCAAAAACGAAATCTGCGAGAGCATCGGCCCGTTTCCCACCCAGGCCGACATGCGCGCGGCCATGAATGCACTTACGCCGCTGGTATCGCGTATCCAGTATCGCGAGGCCCATGCCACGGAAACGCGTGGCTACTGGGTCTATCTGCCCGCGCGCGCCAGTCGCGAGCAGGCACTGGATACTGCCCGGCAGCTCTCGTTGCGCGGCGTACGCGACTATTACGTGGTAACGGCCGGAGACCAGCAGAACACCATTTCACTGGGTTTGTTTCATGAACAAGTGAACGCCGAGAAGCGGCGGAAGGAAATAGCCGCACTTGGCTTCAAACCCGAATTGGTCGCGAGAACCGAGGAGTTGCCCGTGTACTGGGTCGATTTCGCGGAAAACAAGAACAAGCCGGTCGACTGGCATTCGGTGGTTTCTGATCCGTCGTCATTGACGGCTCAGGTGATTACCTGTTTTTGATCTGCACCTGGCAGGAGGGCGTCGCCCTGATCCCCCGGCGCCGATTCCGGGAGCGTTCCAGCGAAGGCCAATCCGTGCGAAAATCGCGATCCGCACCAGTGCCGGCATAGCTCAGTTGGTAGAGCAACTGATTTGTAATCAGTAGGTCGGGGGTTCGAATCCCTCTGCCGGCACCACGGCCCCTTCCCAAGGCTTCCAGCCTATTCTGTGTGACGGCCATTGACCGCTATATAAAGCCGTTTTCTTGTGCCATGGCGTCCACGGCTTTCCCTTTGCAGCGCAAATCCAACGGGGGCTTTATAGGGGGCACCTGTTAGAGAAGGCCCACGCTTGGGGTATCCAAGGTTGTTTGGGTCGCTTGCCAAGGCTGAAAAGATCAACCGCCTGACCGCATTGGCTGCCAAATCCACCGCGCGCGGGAAGCGCTTTGACGGCGGGATTATGTTCCTGCACGTGCTGCATCTGCGCCATCAACTTGGCGCGCTTCAGGGTGATCTCGAAGAAAAACGTCAGTCCGGAAATTGCGGCGTTCGGCGTGATCGGCGAAACTCCACGATCAAGCAAACGCAGCTGATAACGACGCAGGTCCCCGGCGCTGGTGGTCTTGAGCTGGCGCCGAGAAATCCGGCGAAGTGCCGCACGGCACGAAGATAGCCGCTCTGGGTTTTGGAGGACAGTTTAGGTATGCGCATGTCTTCGCTCATGCGTTGACGCAGCGGCGTGACACCTTGGGTTGAAGACTTGCTCATGGCCGTGTTCCGGGAGAGGCCGGGATCCTCGGAGTCGACACCCTTGTCGAGCCTTTCGAATGCATCGTCCGCATTGCCGCAGAACACGACAGATTAGGGCGATGTTGCAAGAACCTTCCTTTTCATCGTGCTTGATTTCTGCCGAGCGCCTGCCAATTCGCACCAGGCGGTTCTGTCAGCGCACAAGCCCCCGTGGATTCTTCAAATACTGAATTCCGGCCCACGGCTTGTTTCCAGCTTCCAAGGCCACCTATTTCTGCAATTGTCGTTACTCAAATTTGCAGCAAGTGCTCGGGGAAAGGCTCAGGTTCATGCGAGTCGCTTCATCTGCACCACATGATTGCTAGACAAAACATGAAGTTGCCATTGCCCAAGCGAGCTTGGCAGCCGCTGGCATGGTCATTGCGTTGATGGCCGAGTGACAATGACGAGCAACGACTCACCATCAACTCCGACACACGCGGTTCGCATTGCTGCCCCGTCGCGCAGGCTGCGTTTCCGTCAAAAGGATCTTTAACCCCGGAATCCATTCCGGTGCATGACAAAAATGGAGATCACGTCGCGGAAACCTCACATTCGTCAACTGTATCTTTAACCGCAGGCACTATGCCGGTCCGGGACAAAATGGGGGTCAGGTCACGGAAACCTCACAACGGTCGCAACGCGAGGACCCCATGACCATCAATCCCGTTATTCGTGATTCCGGTTCGCCCATACCCTTGAAGTGCCGTCGCTGCAAAGGCCTGGACAATCTGTCGAGGGCCGGCGAAATGCTCGGTATGATCCATGTCGGCAACCCGGTCAAGGTCGTCATCTATTCGCACGACACCTTCGGCCTGGGCCATCTTCGCCGCAATCTGGCAATCGCCGAGCGGTTGCTTGCCCAGCAGGGCGCATTCTCCGTGTGCCTGCTGACCGGCTCGCCAGTGATTCGTAAATGGCTGCTGCCATCGGGCCTGCGCGTGCAGCCGCTGCCGCCTGTAGTGAAGACCGGCGCTGAGAAATACGCTTCGCGGGACCCCGCCCAGATGTTCGGCATGGTGAAGGGTTATCGAGAGGCGCTAATCGTCAAGACCATCCTGAACGAGCGGCCCGACGTGTTTCTGGTCGACCACGCTCCGGCAGGCATGAACCAGGAACTGCTATCCACTTTGGCCCTTATCCGGCGCGAACTGCCTGAGACCCGGACAGTGATCGGCCTGCGCGACATTCTGGACAGTCCCGCGACCGTGCAGCGGCTGTGGCGGGAACAGGAGATCTACGGCCTGCTCGACCAAGCCTACGACGACATCTTCGTCTACGGTTGCCGCGACCTGTTTGACGTGGCCAAGGGCTACGCCATGCCCGACAGTCTTGCCGAGCGGGTGCGTTACTGCGGCCACGTGGTCGCCGTTTCGGCCGCCCACCCGGGCGACGCCGGCGCCGAACGGAACCAAGTCTGCTGGAATCCCGACCGGGTCGATGGACGTCCAGTGGTCCTGGTCACCGCCGGCGGCGGCGGTGACGGCCACTTCCTGATGCAGGCCTACCTCGACGCGTTGGACCGGCTACGGGACCTGAAGCTGTTCTCGGTGGTGGTGACCGGTCCATTGATGTCCCGCCATGAGCGGGCTTCCCTGCAGGCCGGTCCGGTGCAAGGAACGGACATCGAGTGGGTAGACTACACCACCAACCTGGTGCCCAGCCTGCGTGCCGCCGACCTGGTAGTGGCAATGGCCGGTTACAACACCAGCGCCGAGATCCTCGCCCTGCGCAAGCGCGCCATCCTGGTGCCGCGCGCAGCGCCCAGGGCGGAACAACGCATGCGGGCCGCTGTGCTGGCGCGGCTGGGGGCGGTGCGGAGCGTTGAGCCCGGGCCGCGGCTTGCCGAACAGCTTGCCGCGACGATTGCGGACGCCTTGGCGGTTCCCGCCGCCGCGTCGCTCACGGCCGGGCCCGTGGTAGATCTGAACGGGGCCGAGCGCGTTGCGAAATTTCTGATGGAAGGCGTGGCTGACGCCACCAGCCTGCGGGAACATACCGCATGAAGACCAGCGCCGACGGAACGGTCGTCTACGTCATGAAGCGCTATCCGCGTCTCAGCGAGACATTTATCCTCAACGAAATCCGGGCCATGGAGCGGCTGGGCACCCGGCTGCACATCTACTCGCTCCTGCCGCCGGAGCCACCGCCCCACCATCCCATGGTCGCCGATGTGAAGGCGCGACTGCACGCCCTGCCTGAGCAGCTCCGGGCCAAGGCCTTGGTCGTCGCGAGCGCCCACGCGCGGATGCTGGCCGCCGCGCCGTTGCGCTATGCCGGCACGGCGCTGCGGGCGTTGCTCTGGTCCGCGGCTTCGACCCGCCCCTGGTCGGTGTGGAAACAGTTTGCCCGCGGCGGCTACCTGGCAGACACCTGCCGCCAGGCCGGCATCCGGCACATCCACGCCCATTTCGCCAACGCGCCGGCCGCCGTTGCACACTTCGCCAGCCTGATGGCCGGCGTATCGTTCAGCTTCACCGCCCACGCCAAGGATTTATACCTCACCCGGCCCCGGGTGATCCGTCGGCGCGCCCGCGTCGCCACCTTCGTCGCCACCTGTACCGCCTACAACGTGCGCTACCTCCATGGTCTGCTCCGCGCCGGGGATGACAAGGTCCAGCTGGTCTACCACGGCATCGACCTGTCCCAGTTCAGCGCCGCCGCACCTGTCCAGGCGATGCCGGACGCCGCGCGCCTGCTGCTGTCGGTCGGCCGGCTGGTTGAGAAGAAGGGCCACGACGACTTGATCGCCGCTTGCGCGATGCTGCATGAACGGGGCCGCCAATTCCGCTGCATGATCGTCGGCGAGGGGCCGCTGCGCCAGGCACTCCAGGGCCAGATCGACCGCTTGGGCCTTGCCGACGTGGTGGCTCTGGCCGGGGCCATGACCCACGCCGACCTGATTAGCCTGTACGCCCGGGCCAGCGTGTTCGCCCTGTCGCCTCGGATCACCGAGAATGGCGACCGCGATGGCATCCCCAATGTGATCGCCGAGGCCATGGCCGTCGGGGTGCCGGTGGTGTCGACCGGGGTCTCGGGTATCCCCGAGCTGGTCCTGGACGGGCACACCGGCCTGCTGGTACCGCCCAACCAACCGCAGCGCTTGGCCGAAGCGATCGAGCGGCTGTTCGCCGATCCCGGCCAGGCGGCCACCCTGGCCAGCGCCGCCCGCGACCGCCTGACCCGTGAGTTCGATCTGTGGACCACGACGCGCAAGCTGCACGGCCTCATCAACAAGTTCGCCTGCGGCGATCACGAACCGGTATCAGACCACCGTGGCACCGCCGCCACGGAAGTGCGGCCATGAAGATCCTCTATCTGAACCCGGACCGCGGCATCCCCGTACTCGGCGACAAGGGCGCCTCGGTGCACGTCCGCGAGTTCGTCACCGCGGCCGCCGAGCTGGGCCACGAGGTGGTGCTCGCCTGCGCGTCCCTCGGCGAGGGCAATCCGGCGCCGCACGTGCCGATCGTTCACATCGAATTTGGCGACGGAGGTCTGGAGCCGGAATGCGCCGCACGCGGAATTCCCGACGCGGCACTGGCTGACCGGACCACGCGCCGCGAGGTCGCGCGGCTGGCCTTCGACCGCTCCCTGCCCGCAAGGCTGCTGGCCAAGCTCGAGGCACTGCACTTCCAGCCCGATCTGGTCTACGAACGACAGGCCCTGTTTCACGAGTCCGGCGTGAAAATCGCCCAGGCCCTCGGGGTGCCGCGCCTGCTCGAGGTCAACGCGCCGCTGGTCGAGGAGCAGAAGCGCTTCCGTGGCCTGAACCTGGAGGCCTTGGCCCGACAGATCCAGCAGCGCTCCTACCGGGGCGCCGACGCCGTGGTCGCCGTCTCGTCGGGCGTCGCCGCGCATGTTGCCGCCGTGCTCGGCAGCGGCCGGAATGTTCATGTCCTGGCCAACGGCGTCGACCTGGCGCGCTTCGGCAAGCAGGCAGGCCGGGCGTCGCTGCGGACGCGGCTCGGACTTGGCAACCAGCCGGTGCTCGGCTTCGTCGGCAGCTTCAAGCCCTGGCACGGCATGATGTTCCTGCTTGAGGTGTTCCGCGACCTGTTGGCCACCCGCCCCGATCTGCACCTCGTCGCTGTTGGCGACGGACCAGAGTTGGAGGCCGTGCGGGACCGGGTAGCCGAGTGGGGCATCCAGGACAAAGTGCGGCTGCCCGGACGGGTGCCGCATCACGACATACCCGTCTGGTTCAACGCCATGGATGTCAGCGTCGCCCCTTACCTGCGCCATGAGGATTTCTACTTCTCGCCGCTCAAGATCGTCGAGGCCATGGCCGCCGGCTGTCCGGTGGTCGCGCCGAGGATCGGCCAGATTCCCGCGCTGGTCGGCGACCGCCGAAGCGGCCTGCTCTACGCTCCGGGCGACGCCGCCGCGTGCGCACGAGCCATCCTCGAGTTGGTCGATGCGCCGGAACGGCGCCGTGCCATGGCAGACGCGGCCCGGCTGGCTGCCGCGGAATTCAGCTGGACCGGGGTGGTGGAGCGAGCCCTGGCCCTCGCACCGGAGGAGCTGGCCGAGGCGACTGCACCGGCATGAGCGAGCGCCATCCGCGCCACTGGCTGCTGGCCTACCTCCGGCCGGAGTGGCGGCAGCTGTCGCTCGGTGCTTTCACCATGAGCGCCCGGGCGGGAGTCCTGCTGCTCCTGCCGTGGCCGCTGAAATTCATCCTGGACAGCGTCCTCTTCCTGCACCCCTTGCCGCACTGGATGGCTACGGTATTGCCCGACCCGTCCAGCCACCGCATCGCCCTGCTAGACGCGCTGGCCCTGGTCATGCTCGCTCTGGGAATGCTTGATGCATCGCTGGTCTATCTCGGCAACCGGCTGTTCCTCAATACCGGCCAGCGCATTGTGTTCGCGGTGCGCAGCGACCTGTTCGCCCACCTGCAACGGTTGTCCATGGCCTTCCATCGCCGCCATCAAGGCGGCGAGATCATGTCGCGGCTGAGCGGTGACGTGAGCCAGCTGCAAAACCTCGTGTCGGCCTTCGGTATCGACCTTCTCCCCCATGCGCTGACCATAGCGGGGATCGCCGTGGTGATGCTGATAATGGACTGGCGCTACGCGCTGCTGGCCTTGTCCCTGGCCCCGGTCCTGTTCTTCATCGCACGCTACTTTTCCCAGCGCCTGCGCTTGGCACTGCGCCAAGTCCGCCGTCGCGAGGGCAGTCTGTGGGCATACGCCCAAGAAGTGCTGGGCAGCGTGCAGACGGTCCAGGCCTGTTCCCGGGAATCCCATGAGGACAATCGCTTCCGCCTGCAGGCCCGGGATAGCATGGCGGCAGGCCTGCGCGCCAACGGCGTGCAGGCCCGCTACGCCCCGAGCATGAACGCGGCAATCGCGGTCGCCACCGGGATCATCGTCTGGTACGGAGCTTTTTCGGTAATCCGCGGCCGCCTGTCACCGGGAGAACTGCTGGTGTTCATCTCCTACCTGCGCGCCATCGCCACCCCGGCCCGCCAGCTGGCTAAAACCGGCCGCATCCTCGGTCGCGCCTCGATCGCCCTGGAGCGGATTCACGAATATCTCGGCGAACCGTCCAGCGTCGTATCGCCGCCCGGTGCCAGGGCGCCGGTGCAGCCGGCACGCAGCCTCATCTTCAACCGGGTGGCGTTCTCCTACCAGGCCGGCGAAGCGACCTTGTACGACATCAGCTTCACCCTCGAGCCCGGCAGGAAGGTAGCCTTGGTCGGCCCGACCGGCGCTGGCAAGAGCACCATCGCCGGCTTGATCGCCCGATTCTACGATCCGACCGAAGGCTCGGTGGCCATGGACGGGCACGACCTGCGCACCCTGCCGCTCGATTGGCTGCGTCGCCAGGTTGTTCTGGTCCTGCAACAGCCGGTCCTGTTCCGGGCCACGGTATGGGAGAACATCGCCTACGGTCGGGAAGGGGCCGATCGTGACAACGCGATCTGCGCCGCCGCCGAGGTGGGCGTGGGTCATATCCTGGAGGGACTGACCGACGGCTACGACACGCTGGTAAGCGAGGCCGGCCTCAGCCTGTCCGGCGGTCAGCGCCAGTGCGTCTCGATCGCCCGGGCCATGTTGTCCGAGGCGCCGATCGTCGTGCTCGACGAGCCGAGCAGCAGCCTCGACCCGCACACCGAGCAGGCCCTCATGCATGGTCTGGCCAAGTTGACGGCAAGCAGGGCAGCACTCGTGATCGCCCATCGCCTGTCGACCGTGATGAACGCTGACGAGATCCTGGTACTGGAACGCGGCCGCATCGTACAGCGAGGCACGCACCCGCAACTGATGACTGCCGGCGGACTGTACGCCGGACTCTGGCAGGCGCTGCGCGACGAACCTCCGACCCCGCTACTGAGGTTGGCCGGCACATGAAACCGACCAGGGCGTCATCGCCCCATGCCGTGCGTCTGGCCACCGCCGCGTTGGCCGCGGCAAGTATCCTGGCCTGTGCGCCAAGCGAGGCCGACCCCTGGATTCCTGCCGCCGGGCACGGCACCTTCGACGCCATGCTGCGCTACCACACCGCCGGCCAGTCCTTCTCGGCGACGAGCTTCGGTACCGCAACCCGCCCCTCGTCCCGGCAACACTTGCTACAACTCAGGCTGACCGGCAGCCACGGCATCGGCTCGCGGCTGGCCGTCGAGTACGACCTGCGCGCGGCTCGAAAAAGCGTCGAACATACGCATGCCACCTACAGCGCCACCGGTTGGCAAGATCAGTTGATCGGCCTCAACTATGGCCTTCGCCAAACGCGGTCCTTCGCTGATTCATTCAGCATTGACCTCGTGTTTCCGACCGGCTCGGCCACCGCCAACCCGGCGCTCAGCACTGGCCAGGCTGCCGTCGAGCCCGACTATCAGGTTGGTATCGCCGGCCGACGCTGGAACGCCACGTTACGGGTTGGCCCACGAATCTTCGTTGACGGCCGGGCCATGCAACTGCGTGCCGACGCCACGTTCGGAGTCCGGATCACGCCACGCCTGACCCTGGAAGGCCGCTTGTTCCTGGTCCGGACGGTGCACCGGTCGGGAATGGTCCCAGCCGCCGACGGCGGTGAGCTTTACGACCTCTTCCGGCCCGGGCTCAAGCTGGAATACCACCCGCGGGGTCAGTTCCGGAACTGGCGGCCATTCATTGGCTACGACGACTACCTGGCAGGCAAACGAATGCACGCAGGACATAGGCTCATGATCGGGGTCACACTGCACTACTGAGCGGACGGCGAAATCACAGAGTTGCAGATCTCGGATGCGACGGGGATCAATCGGATGGCGATATCGAAGTTGCTGAACAAGCATGGAGCCAACGTCCTCACCGACAACCTCGGTCGGCTATGCGCGCACCTCGAATGCGGGATCGAAGCCCCCCTGCCGCGCGAGCGGTTCAAGGATGCGCTGACTTGAAAAGCGCATTTTTGGTCCACGATCCACTCCGGGCCGGTCACGAGCGGCCGGTTTGGCGCGGGCCATTGCGCGTTGGGCCCCAACATTGCCCCAAACGCGCGGACTGCCACGGCGCAGTGTTCGATAGCCTCAAGAAGGGTCCTCGCCGTCACCCCTGGTGGCAATCTGATCCTCGGCCGGGACCGGAAGATCTTGTTCTTCGTGCGGCCCGGCGGGAGCTGATGTTCGTCAAGCTCGATGTTCGGTGTGCCGGGAAAATGAATCTGGCTCCTTGAATTTTTCCTTTAATTTGTGTTGTAAATTTAATCCCGGGATCGGGCGGGGAGTTTGCGTGAAGAACTTCGCAGGACATATGCAATCGAAACCGTTCACACACAAAGCATTTGACAGGCGGGTTGGTCAATCATGAAAACGATCACGATATTCCTGACGATAATCGTTCTGCTCGCCCTCGCTGGAGGCGCCTATATCTGGTCCGGAGCCTATCCGATCGGCGCCGACGTACCGCATTGGCCGGTCACGTTCGAGGTGTTGCAGATGCTGCGGGATCGCTCGGTCGCCGAGCATGCAAAAGGTATAAAAATACCGACCCTGGACGACCCCAAGCTGATCGAGGAAGGTGCCAGGCACTACGACGAAATGTGCACGGGCTGTCACCTGGCGCCGGGCGTTACCGAGTCCGAATTGCGTGCCGGCCTGTACCCGCAGCCGCCGGATTTTACCAAGGGCATCGACCTGACTGCCGCCCAGACGTTCTGGACAATCAAGCACGGCATCAAGTTGTCGGCGATGCCGGCCTGGGGCAAGACCCATAGCGACCAGAAGATCTGGGCGATGGTCGCGTTCTTGCGCAAACTTTCAAACATGACGCCCGAACAATACCAGGCGCTCACTGGCGGCGGCGAAAAGGGCGATTCGCATCATCATGACCACGACGTCGGCGGTGCCGAGGATGGCGACCATCAATCAGAGCATCCTTGAAGATACTGTAGTTCGCGTGACACCCACAAAAAAAATGCCCGCTCGGTTCGTTGCCGCACAGATGCCAGGCATTGGCCTATGGCATAGTTCGACGTGAGA
>CAVZZK010000002.1:0-327087 GCA_963779795.1 uncultured Pseudomonadota bacterium
GCGATCCGCCCACTATGGCGTACCACCACAGGAACGCCTCGATGGAGGGTGACACCCAAAGCAGCACCGGCAGCACGCCAGCGTAGCGCAGTGTCGCAAATACCCCGTTTACGATGTTCAACGTGGGTTGCCGCTCCAGCCCCGACAGGCAATTTGCGTAGAACGTGCTTGGCCAAAGTAAGGCGATGGCAAGGCCAATAAGCAACATCGCATCGCGGGCTTCGCTGCGCTGCATTGTCCGCAGGTGTAGCCAGTGATCGGTCATGAGTCCGCTGCAGGCCCAGATCAGCAGGGCCGCGGCCAACGTCATCAGCCAGATTATGCTTTCCGAAGGTACGTACCAGGTCGCGTGCGCCGTCGGCCATCGCCGGATCTTGCACGCGGCGGGAAAGCTCGCGATTGATGGCTCCGCCGATGCCAAAGTCGAACAGTTGCAGGATCGACTGGAAACTCAGCATCAATCCGACCATGCCGAACGCCTCTATGCCCAGGGTGTGAATGTACAGTGGCAGGAAGGCCACCCCCATCACTACTATCCAGAGCTGGCCGGCATAGTTGGTCAGTATGTTGACGCGCAGTGTGGCCACGTGCGGCTATCAGCGACGGCGCAGGTAGCCACCGGGGGCGACGGTGATCAGGAACTTGGTGTCCACTGCCCTTGTCCACCACGAAATCGTTGCTGCGGGCCAGGAACTCGTGTACCGCCGTCTTCGGATTGTTGCCTACGTCCCAAGGGCGGTCGGGAGCACACGCGCCTGCAGGTAGATCCTCGATCACGGTATCGAAAACCACGCAGTAGCTGTCGTGGCTGACCAATGGGGCGTATGCATCGAGTTCTCGCAAGCACGTGTTCGTGTGTATGGTTTGAGTCGAGCATGACCATGATACGTTCGTGCCCTGCTGCGGCTTGGTGCACCTGAGTCACGATCTCTTGGGCGATCGAAGATCCCTGGATCATGTCGATACGGTGAGCCATGGGGTGTGCCTCGATGGCTGCGCGATTATGGGGGCGGATGTCGATGTCTATACCCAGCACGCGGCGGAACGATGTTTTTGGATCGAGAGTCTGGTCGGTCTCAACGGCCTCACAGTAGTCCAGCAACGCCAGCATCGATGCACTCAGGATCAGGGAACCGCCATGGGCGATTCCAGTCTCGATGACGAGGTCGGTCTTGATCTTCCAGATCAATTCCTGGATGGCGACCATATCCTGGGGGTACTGAATGATCGGTCGGCCCAACATGGAAAAATTGTAAGAATATTTGGGATGGGTCGAAGGTGATCATGAAGCCGTGTGAGCTGGTTTGGAGCGACTTGTCCTGCCGGTTCATTCGCAGGCGATTCTCGATTTCGTGTGCAAAATCCATAGTAGATTCCGAATTGTCGACGAGTCTTTCAGCCGGGACGGTTTGCTTTCTGCGGATGGTTCGCGTTGCCGACTAACACATCAAGTCTTCCTCGGCTGCCCCAGAAAGCCATCGGTTCGTTGGGCGAATAGGGTATCTGCCGAAGATTCATTGCGATCTTCGCATTTGATGCGTCGATCCAGGATTGCACCATCGTCCGCACGGCGATTGGTTTTCCGCTACATACGTTGAAGATTCCGCTGATACCTTTCCGCAGCGCGATTTCGACAATAAGGCCCGCTCCTTCTCGAACTGGGAGGAAATCGCGTACTTGATCGCCGCCGCTCATGTCAAAACATGTATCGCCGCGATTGAGTGCTGCATGAACCTTGGTGTAAAGAGAATTCTCGTACTGTCCGTCGCCATAAAGGTAGAACAGCCGAAGCCACGACAATTCGAAGGCGTATTTCTGGCGCAAGGCGAACAGAGCTTTGCGTAGCCTGTCCTTGGCTATGCCGTATTGTGTGCACGGTCGTGTCTGCGTGTCCTCACCCAGTTCGCCCGAGGAAAGTCCATATTCGTAGCAGGTCCCGGTCACGACGAGTCTTTTCAATCCGCACCTGATGCAGGATGTGAAAGGCGAGTTGCGCCGGCAGTTCGGTTTCGACGTGGCGGCTGGATTGGTAGTTTGGCAGTCCATCCCAAGCGAGATGGATCAGGGTGTCCGGTTCGCCCATTGCGCCAAACGGATCGATTGGCGGGTTCGCGATATCCATCACTACCCGCTTTGAGACTATCGACTGCGGAAGATCGCTAGCTGCTGAGCGAGTCAGTGCGATGACATCAAGATTGTGTGCCTGCAAATTCTGCACAACGTACTGGCCGATGAAACCGCTGGCCCCGGATACAGTGATTCGCATGTGTCTATTCCACCCGCAATGAAGGAATGGCAGTGATGAACTTGCCGCCCCATTCGCGGATATAGGCCAACTGCGCAGTAATTTCCTCGCGCAAGTTCCAGGGAAAGATCACTACGAAGTCGGGTCGTGATTCGCGGATGCGCGGTTCCGCGACGACCGGGATGTGCGAGCCGGGAAGATAGAGACCCTGTTTGTGGGGCGAGGCGTCCGCCACGTAGCCGAGCAGATCGGGGCGGACGCCGGCGTAGTTGAGCAAGGTATTGCCCTTGGCGGCGGCACCATAGCCCACGACCTGCTTGCCGTTGCGCTTGCAGTCGATCAGGAAGGCGAGGAAGGCGTTCTTGATCTCGTCGGCGGATTGCTGAACGCCGTGGTAGTAGTCCATGGCGAGCATGCCGACAGCGGATTCCTTGGCCAGCAGGGCGGCGACGGCGAGCGTCTCGCGGTGCGTGGCATGGTTGCGGCAGGCCCACAGGCGGAGCGAGCCGCCATGGGTGGAAAGTTCTTCGACATCCCAGATGCGTAGGCCGTGACTGGCGAATACCCTTTGCACCGTGTGGAACGAGAAGTACGAGAAATGCTCGTGATAGACGGTGTCGAACTGGTGCTGTGCGATCAATTGCAGCAGGTGCGGGAATTCGACAGTGACGACTCCCTCGGGAGCGAGCAATGCGCCAAGGCCGGCCACGAAGTCGTTGAGGTCGGGCACGTGAGCCAGCACGTTGTTGGCGATGAGGAGGTCTGCCTCACCATGTGTCGAGACAATCTCGCGTGCCAAGCGTTCGCCGAAAAATCGCTGAAGCGTCTCGATGCCCCGGTCGCGGGCTGCGGCCGCTGTGCTGGCGGTTGGCTCGATGCCGATGCAGGGAATACCGCGTGCCTTTACATACTGCAGCAGGTAGCCGTCGTTCGACGCCACTTCCATCACCAGGCTGCGCGAGTCCAGATCCAGCCGTTTCACGGCCTCCGTCACATAACGTTTGGAATGCGCCAGCCAGGTGCGAGAGTACGAGGAGAAGTACACGTATTCGTTCGAAAAGAGCGCGTCGTGCTTCTGCTCCTCATTCACTTGCACCAGGTGGCAGTCGGTACAGGTATAGAGCCGCAGCGGGAAGTACGGCTCCGGTGCGTCCAGGTCGGAAGCACGCCGGAAGGCATTAGAAGGCGGCGCACTGCCGAGATCCAGAAAAATGTCGTGTAGAAGTGTGGTGCAGTACCTGCATTTCATAGACGCACCCCGGCGAACGTGTCGTCGGTGAAGGCGTGGTTGCGATCCCGTTCGGAAATCGTAGTCGCCGGGCTCGGCCAGGCGATTGCCAGGCGCGGGTCATCGTAGCGCAGGCCGGCCTCGCAGGCGGGGTTCCAGGGGGCGGTATGCATGTAAAGGAGTTGGACTTCGTCTGTCAATGCCTGAAATCCGTGTGCGAAACCTTCGGGGATGAAGATCGCGCTGTCGTTATCGTCGGCGAGTTCCAGTGCGTGCCAGCGCAGGAAAGTCGGCGAGCCCGTGCGCAGATCCACGGCCACGTCGAATACGCGTCCACGCAGGCAGCGGATCAGCTTGGCCTCCGCCATCGGCGGTGTCTGGTAATGTAGTCCACGCACCGTACCCAGGCCCCGGGTTTCGGATAAGTTGATCTGGGTAAAGTGCAGACTGGGGCGAATCGAAGCCAATTCTTCCTCGCAGAAAAGGCGTGTAAAGCGCCCACGGTCGTCACCTGTCGACGTAGTCTGAATTTCATACAGTCCATAGATTGGTGTGAAGCAAATCTTCACGCCGCCCACTCCAGGCCTTGGCGTTTAGCATCGCCCACATAGTCCGCGAGATCGGCGGCGCTGCCGATCCTGCCGGATTCATGGAATTTGCGATACCAAATGGCGGTTCGGGCCAGAGCAGTGTCGATGTCCCATACGGGGCGCCACGCCAGACGCTGCCGTGCCTTGTCGCAGTTCAGTCGCAGAGTAGCCGCCTCGTGGGGATGCTCGGATTGATCGTGCTCGATATGCAAACTGGGCCAATGCATGCCCAGCCGCGCGGAGATTGTTTGTACGTCCAAATCGCCGTCTGTTCCCGGGCCAAAGTTCCACGCGCCGGCAAGAGCCGGGTCGTCCCAGAGGCGTTGTCCGAGTAGTAGGTAGCCGGAGAGCGGTTCCAAAACGTGCTGCCAAGGACGTATCGCGGCCGGGTTTCGGACCATAAGCGGGTGTCCAGCGGTGGCGGCACGGACCAAGTCCGGGACCAGGCGGTCTTCGGCCCAGTCGCCGCCACCAATCACGTTGCCGGCGCGAGCCGTCGCTACGCGAGTACCTGCGTCGACCGCAGGACCGAAGTAACTTTTGCGATAGCTTTCGGTAATCAATTCCGAACATGCCTTTGAGGTGCTGTAGGGGTCGTGACCGCCCAGGGCGTCCGATTCCGAGTAGCCGTTTTGGGTAGGGTGTTCCAGATACACCTTGTCCGTCGTTGCATTAACAAGCGCACGAACAGACGTACACTGGCGCACAGCCTCGAACAGGTGAACGATACCGAGAACATTGGTATCGAACGTCTGTTGTGGTTTCCGGTAACTGCGCGGCACTAGCGCCTGCGCCGCAAGATGGAAGACGATTTCTGGCCGAATGTCTAGCAGTGCTTTTCGCACTGCGGTCGAGTCGCGCAGGTCCACGCGAAGGTCGCGGATGTCTCCTAGATGAAGTAGTGACCAGTGTGCCGGGATCGTTTCAGGGGCAAGCGCCAAACCCGTTACGCGCGCACCCAATTCGCGTAGCCAAAGACACAGCCATGAGCCCTTAAAACCGGTGTGGCCGGTCACCAGCACGCGCCGGTTGGCATAGGTGCCGCCGAAAAGGTTTAAGGCCATATCTTCCACGGCGCCATGCCGGATCGCCACAGCTCTTCCAGCTTCACCTTGTCGCGCAGGGTATCCATCGGCTGCCAGAAGCCGCTGTGTGTGAAGGCCGCCAGCTGCCCCTCCGCGGCCAGCCGTTCCAGCGGCTCCCGTTCCCACACCGTTGCGTCGCCGTCGATGTAATCGAAGACCTGCGGTTCGAGGACGAAAAAGCCGCCATTGATCCAGGCCCCGTCGCCCTGCGGCTTCTCCTTGAAGGAGTCGACCCGGCTGGTCGCCGGCAGACTCGAGAGCGCCGAAGCGGCCCGGCGGCTGCACCGCCGTCAGGGTCGCCAGGGTCCGCTGCTGGCGGTGGAAGCGACCAGGGCGCCGATATCGATGTTGCCGACGCCGTCGCCGTAGGTGAAGCAGAAGGTCTCGTCGCCAAGATAGTCGCTGCACCCGCTTGAGGCGCCCGCCGGTCATGGTCTGTTCGCCGGTATCGACCAGGGTCACGCGCCAGGGCTCGGCGTGCGTTCTGCTGCACCTCCATGCGGTTGTTGCGCAGGTCGAAAGTCACGTCCGACATGTGCAGGAAGTAGTTGGCGAAATACTCCTTGATCATGTAACCCCTTGTAGCCGCAGCAGATGATGAAATCGTTGATGCCGTAGGCGCGAATAGATCTTCATGATGTGCCAGAGGATCGGCTTGCCGCCGATTTCCACCATCGGCTTGGGCCGCAGGCTGGTTTCTTCGCTGATCCGGGTACCGAAACCGCCTGCCAGAATCACTGCTTTCATTGATATCGTACCTTGAAGTGAAAAGTCGTAACCTCAGATTCTAGCTTGGTATGGCTCATGTAATCAGTTCCGTGCTTCGATATCTTGCGCCGAAGTGATCGAAGTGAGGGTGTGCTTTCGCGCAGCGGCATTCGCTCGCAATGGGATCAGGCAGGATGTGGGTGGTACGAGCCGTGGTCACGCAGCAAACTGACGCCAGATACAGATTGTATGTCACGCGATCTATGTCGGCGAATATTGGGCCGTGGTCTGCCAACGCAGTGCGTAGGCTGTGGCGACGAAGGTCCGGGACGGAGTGATTACTTCGCCTTTGAGGCGAAGTGCACGGATCGCGATTTCCAGCGCGATGGTGCCATTGCACATGGCCACGCAACGCTTGACACCCGGATAGTCAGAAATTCGCCGCTCAAACTCCTGGACTACCGGCCCGTTGTTGGTCAGCCATTGGCGGTCAAGAATTTCTGACACCTGCTGCAAGAATTCGGTTTTGTTACCGATGTTTGGGCGTCCTACGTGCAAAGGTCGTTCAAACGCGGGTGGTTCGCTGTTGATGGCTAGATCTTGTGGGCCTCGGATTGTCTTCATGGATATTTGATGCGTTACTGCGAATTTTTCTCGCTGCAGTCTCGCCCTGTGTATGCAGCCGTAACGTTCATGGCGTGGATTGTTGCATAGCCGGCGTCGATTGCGTCGATGTTGGTTTGCCTAGCAGGCCTTCGCTCCAGCGTTCAAAATCATTGTTCGCCTTCGCGCCCGGCAGTTCTCGTAGTGTGCGTTGAAAACGAAATAGATCACCAGTAGAACCGTGCCAAAGGCAAGCGTGCAAGGCACGGCATACGACATCACGGGTTCCCGACGGGCTGGGTCGCGTGACATTTCGCCAAGTAAAATCAAGTGAGTGCCAAATGTCGATAGCGTACCCAATATGATGGCGAGTCCCGCAACGCCGGCGAAAGCGCCGTAATCGTGGGGTCCTAGCAGGCGTGCGACTAGTAATAGGGTTCCCGCTTGCACCAGCAGGCGCAGGCCCAGCACCAAGGTCGTTCTGATCGTTCCACGCGCGATCGGACCTTTCACAGCGAATCACAGGACAAATGTGCCTGGTTGGATGATTTCTGATCACCATCATTTTTAATCTGATCAGGCGTGATTATCATGGCATTGATCGTTGTGCGGCCGGAGCCGTTTGCGGCGCTGCGAGTACTTTATGGCTCCAACCATCAAAATTTGAGTCGTCTTTCGCGCTCGGTATCTCTTTCAGCGTCTCTTGATACGCATTTTCTGCTTCCGCATGTTGCCCGGAATTTTGCAGCAGCAGAATAAGGTTTCGCCGCAGTTGCAGGTCGCCAGCGTCTTGCCGGATTGCGATTTTGGCGAGGTTGATCGCCAGTGTCGAATCGTGCAAAACGTTGAATGCATAGTTGGCGTAGATCGATAGCACTCGCGTGTTGGGCGGTTCGTGTTTCAGCGCAGCCACGAAGCAAGCCACCATGTCGGCTTTGGACAAGTCGCAATCGCCACGGATTGCGCACTGGGACAACGAGTAAAGGGCAGCGATGTTTTGCGCCGAAAGCGGCTGATTGGCAAGACGCTGCTGCATGCGCCTCCATATCCTCTCGGGAACAGGGCGGTGCAAGCGTGACGAAAGCATCACGATGGCCTGGTCGGGCAGGATGTCTGCTTCGGGCAGGGTGGCGGCATGGTCCAGTGCGGCATACGCCTTCGGCACGAACGGAGATTTCGGGTCGTAATCGGACATTACTACCAGCACACGGCCAAGCTCGTAAGCGGTTCGCGGCGATTCGGGGTTTTTCTGTACTTCGCTGATCGCAAATGAAAGCGGGTTGCTCCAGTCGACTGCGCGGATGTAAGTGATCGCGGCGAACAGCACCAACATGGCGACGCACGCTGTCGTGCGGGCCAGCACTAATGTGGCGTGACGGGACGGAAGCAGCAACTGAAAAACCAGCAGGTAAAGGCCAATGCTCGCGAAATAGTTGCGATGCTCGAATACCAGTTCCAGCGGAACGATGGTGCCGGTAAGCAGATGTGCGCTCAGGAACCAGGCGATCCCGAGCGCGGCCAGTGGTCGTTTGTTTTTTAATAGGAATGCGGAACCCGCAAGCACGAGCAGACACAGAACGCTCAGCAGTGTTGTCACTGGATGCAGCAATCCGTGCGAAAGCTTGATGTTGTCGTGATACAAGGCCAGATCGTTGGCTGTGGGCAGCAGCGACCAGTGGATGTAGTCGATCAGGATTCTGGGCTCGGTCAGCAGGCGTTGCGCCAGCGTGAATGTACGTGCGTCCCAGGCAGCGGCCGGCAGCACATGCCGGTATGCCCAAACGCCGGCAAGGCAGCCCGGCAGTACCAATACGATCACGTACAGCGCGAATAGTCGTTTGTCGTATTTGCCGTTGGGTTGCGTGAATCCGAACAGGGCCCACTCCACAAGCACGGCGTACAGCGGCAGCAACAATGCCGATTCCTTGGCGCTCACGCCCAGCAAGGTGCCCAGCACGATGGACAGGGCCGCGCACCAGAACATGCGCGACTCCCCGGCCAGCATGCGCTGGCGTGATGCCACATATCCCCATAGCCCGGCCAATACAAACACCTGGCACAGGCTCTCCATGCGCTGTACCACGTAGGCCACGGCCGTGAAGTTGATTGGCGCCAACAGCCACGCAGCGCTGATGCAAACGGCGAGCAGGTCCGCCCGGCTTGTATCTGTGTTGGCGGGGTCGTTCTCTGAGAGTGCGTAACGGATAATGCGCCGCAAAAGGACGAACAGCAGCAGGCCGTTGAGCAGATGAATGCCCAGGTTCACCAGCTTCATGCTGAAAGGGTTCGACCCGAAGAAATAATAGTTCAGGCCGAAGCTGAGCATCGCCAGTGGACGCAAAAGCAGGCGCGATGGCGAAGACATCGCGGCCTGATGCAGTGAGGCCCAACTCAGCGACTGGATATGCAGGGGAGTGTTTTCGACGATGTTGGCGAAATCGTCGAATACGTAGCCGCCGTGCAGCATGGGCCAGTAGACGAATACCGTAATGGCGAGTGCAGCGGCGAGTAAGGCATACAGCCGTGCCGACGATTGGCGGGTTGTCGATGAGGAATTTTTCATTCTTCAATGGTATACGGTTCTGGTGCATCGTCCCGTGGTCGATTGCCCCCACCCTAACCCTCCCCCGCACGCGGGGGAGGGGAATTCTGTTTAGTCCCGCATGCGCGGGAGGGGCAACCCAGTGCCCGCCAAGACCAGCCACGTAGTAACCGTCCCCCACGTGCGCGGGAGGGGCAACCCGATGCCCACCAAGACCAGCCACGTAGTAACCGTCCCCCACGTGCGCGGGAGGGGCAACCCGATGCCCGCCAGGACCAGTCACGTAGTAACCGTCCCTCACACTTGCGCCGGAGGGGCAACCCAATGCCCGCCAGGACCAGCCACGTATTAACCGTCCCCCACGTGCGGGGGAGGGCAGCGCAATGCCCGCCAGGATCAGCCACGTAATAACCTTCTTTCGCGTGCGGGGGACGGGCTGGCGGTCCTTGGGCTCTGGCGGGTAGCCGGAATCAGGTCGATGGCGACGGATCGTTTCATCAAGTCAGGCATTTACCGGCTGCTCGGCTGCGCGCCCTGAACCGCCCTGTCCGGTGGTGGGGCATCGGACTTGTCGGTGTGTCTTGTTTCCTGGCTCAACACGCCGCGCAGGTGTGCGATTTCGCGTTGCCAATAGCCGGATTTCCACATCAGCCAGCGATGCAGGGATGGCATGGACCAACCCGGCCCGGTCGGGGGCTTCCAGACACGTTGCAGGTAGTCCAGGTGTTCTTCGGCCAGTTTGGGATAACCGGCACTGGCCAGCGTTGCGGCCTGCGCCAGTGCCGCGCCGGGGCGCGGGTCGGCGGCCAGCGCCGCGTTGAAAAAGCCCAGGGCCTGCGGGCCATCCTTGCGCATTAGCGCGATTCGACCTTGCAGAAACAGCCGATCCTGGACTCGCCCGGGAATCTGGTTGACCCGATCATTTTCGGCGGCGGCACCGAGCAGGGCTTGCAGGGTACCCAGATTCAAGCCCGGGCAGTTTCCGGATTGGGCAATACCCAGTCCGCGGTTGAACCAGTCGAAGCCCAGGCGTCCGGTATCCGGGGCATCGCGCAGGGCGGTTTTGGCGGCCTCGATATCGGCGGTGGTGAGATTGCCCAAGGCACATTTGGCGCCAAGCAGGTTCAGCGTCATTTGCAGTTCGTGCGGCTTTCGCCCAAGGCCGCGTTCCAGTAGCGTTTCAGCGAACCTTGCATGACCGCGCGCCAGTTCGATCTGCGCAGCGTACGCTTGTGCCCTGGGCGAATCCGGATTCTTCAAGGCCCATAACAGCGCCTGTTCGCGCACATTGCCCCACAGGTCGGCTCGCATCCAGGTCAGTCCGGCCAGGCCCAGCGGCAGCATGATCACCAACGCAGCGCGCAAGTAACGCATGTTGTTTTTCTTGACTTCCGGTCTCTTCTGAGCGGCTGGCTGACACAGCCACAGCGCCAGCGGCCAGAACATCAGCATGGCCGGCAGGTAGTTGCGGTGTTCGTAGTAAAGCTCAAGTTGAATGGTGGTCGATTCGAGCAACTGGCCTGCAAAATAGAAAATGATTGCCAGGGCCAATGCCGGATAAGCGCGTCGCAGCTTCCACGCACCTGTCAGCAGTGCCGCTATCAAGAGGATGCTGAACAATGTGGTCGGCGGTGACAGCAAGCCGCGTGATACCTGGATCGAATCATTGAACAGCCCCGTGGTATAGGGCTGTGGTAGCCACAGCAATCGCAGATATTCCACCAATATTCGCGGTTCGGTCAGCAGCCGTTCGCCCAACGTCCAGGTTCGATTGGCCGATGGGCCATGCATGAATCCCAAATAGGCCTGCGCAATCAGGTAACTGAACAGCAGGAGGCTGGGTGCAATCAGCACCACGGCGCGCATCCATTTGAAGTATCGCTGCGTGCGGGGATCGGTGATGGGGCGTGCCGGGGCCAGAATGAGGGCGTCCACGCACCAGGCCAGCAAAGGCAGTAGTGCGCCGTTGGCCTTGGAGAGCACGCCGAGCACCGTGAAGGTGCCGATCGATAACGCAGCCAGCCAGACCCCGAGCAGGCGTCCTCGTGCCGCCATCTCGCGGCTACTGACATACCCAATCAAACCGAGCAGGACAAAGGTTGCCGGCAGCATGGCTTCACGCTGCACGATATACAAAGTGGTGGACACGAATAGCGGATGCAGCAGCCACAGCGCCGATCCGAGCAAGGCGGCGAAAGCGACCTGTGGTCCCAGCTTGCCGAGCGCGCGCCCCAGCTTGAGCAACAGCCAGCACAGCAGCGCGCCGTTGAACAGGTGCAATTCAAGATTGGTTACCTTGAACGGGTGCGGGTCGGCCGGCCAGTTTCGTGCATCAAGCAGGAAACTCAACAAGGCCAGCGGTCGCCCGGTCGGGTCGGCGAAGCCCGATGTCAGGTAATGCCAGAACGTGGTCCAGTTGTCGACGGGTCCGAATGCGCCAAGCAGGGGCAGGTTGGCATAGTCGTCAAACAGGAAGCCGCCGTTCAACCCGGGGTGGTAGGCAAGCCACGTCAACCCCAGTATGACGATGAACGCGCATGGGGCGACTAAAGCACTGGAGCGTCGTGTCAGATCCATCAGACAAAAGAAGGGCCGCGTGATGCGGCCCTTCCAGAAGTACATCAATCAGCTTGCGCTGGTTCTTATGGGCGACAAGATGTTGGCAGATAGATGGACTTTACAGTGGTGTAAGTCGCGTTGGAACACGACCACGTAATGCTGCCAGCATTCGTCGTGGCGGAAAATCCCAACGTGCTGCCAACGATCGCCGTATTCGCCTGTTGCGGAGACGTGTTGCCGAACAATACCGAGATGACGCCAGCTTTCGTGCCGCCGACGTCGACTGACGCAACATAGTTGCCCGTGATGCTCAATGAGCCGGCCAAGCCTGCCGACGCATTGGTGGTCGGGAAGGTGCCCTTGTTGGTGTAGAACTCCGCAACGGCCGTCTTCACGCCGTCGGCCAGGACCGAACCTTCGGAAACCTGCGAGCGGATCAGGTAGTTCTGGTAAGCCGGCAGCGCGATGGCCGCCAGAATGGCGATGATCGCGACAACGATCATCAATTCGATAAGGGTAAAGCCTTGTGTCTTTTTCATGACTGTTCCTCGGATATCTTGGTAGTTAGCTAACTTCAATCGATGGCCCTTGGGTTTGGCTGGGCCCGGCCGGCATTTGAATCCATCATTGCCTGCCTGGTATTGCTCAAACCCGGCAGGGTTATTAAAAAGCAGGGATCATGCCAGACGCGAGGCCTCGACACAGTTTCAGACAAATCGAGAAACAGTTCACACTTCAGTCATCAAACGGGCCGAATTCGGGGCCGAAGACGGAAATTCGGTTGAAGCCAGGAACTTTCCGGGACAAATCAAGGGGCGTTGGCGACGATTTTTGTCGTTAACTGACGCCAAGGGGCGTGTCAGAATCTACTGCCGGCAAGATGTCGGCATATACTTTGGATCGACCGTGACGGACTTGCAGCGCCAGCGCAGCGCGCCCGGTTCAGTATTGGGCGACATCATCAAGCTGCTTCCGGAAATTGCGTCATTCGCCTGATTGCCGAATGTGACCACGACGGGGCCGCCTGCGCAATTCACCGACGAAACGTAGTTGCCGACAATGCTGCTGGAGGTAGGGATACCGGCGGATGCGTTGGTTGACGGCCAGCGTCCGGTTGTGGAAACGTATTCCCACACTTGGGACTTGGAGCCGTCGGCCAGCACCAGACCTTCTGTAATCTGCGCCCGCACCAGATAGTTCTGATAGGCCGGCAGGGCGATTGCTGCAAGAACCGCGATGATCGCGACCACGATCATCAACTCGATCAGCGTGAAGCCGTTTTCTGGTTTGCGTCGCGCGCTCATCAGCGCTCCTGTGATCTGCTCTTGACATGATAATTAGCACGTGCTGTGCCAGCCGTCGTGCTGGTGCTGAATTATGCGCGATGAAACCGCGGCCCGGGGTCGTAAAGACGCAGATATGTGAGACGTGTCACACAACGAACGAGACGGCCAAAACAGCTGTGCCGGTAGCCGAAGCTATTTGCTCCAGGGGTCGATCGGCAGCGCGTGCAGCGGGTCGGCTGTGTTGGCATCCAGCAGCATGACCATGCTGGCCTTGCGCCCTTGCAACGGCACCCACACGACGGATGCGGCGCTACGCCCCGAATCTTCAAGCCAGTTCGTGATCAGTTGTGTCGAGCCGGGTCGAAGCTTGCGCAATTCCGCCAGCGTTTTTGCGCGCTTGAGCAGGTCGTGGGCGGTGGTTGCATAGTCGCGATAGTACTTGGGCATGGTCTGGGCATCATGGCCGGCCAGTGCGGCGAACATCAGATCACTCCGTTTCTTGGGATCAGTCGGGAGTTGCAGCCCGACGAGTACCGGTCCGGTCCATGAGCGCGAACGGAATCGTGCTTCGTGACCCATGGCCAGATCCGCATCACTGACCTGGTCGGCGGCAACCACTGCAATGCGGTCGACGGCGGCAACGAGGAACACGGGACGAGAGAGCAGCATGACGTGCATGCCGTAGATCAGGGCGACGCTTTGCAAGCACCCGATAAACGTCAGGTCGAACTTCAGGCCCCGTTTACCGGAGCGGAACACAATCAGCGTCAGCAACGGGCCAACACACAAGTCAACCCCGACCAGCAGCATAATCAGCCCGTTCGCACCGGCTACACTGAAATACGGTGGCGGGTACCAGACCAGGACCATCAAGAGCACGATTATCGTTGCGATGCAGGCGCTTATGGTCAGATGAAATGCAGCGGCTTTCCAGCGTGTCATCGTTCGTTTGATCGTGTTCGAGGCATGGCTTGTTGCTTTCGGAATTCTAGTCGATACCGAGTTTTTTCAGCTTGTAACGCAGCGCGCGAAACGTGATGCCCAGTTTCTTTGCCGCCGCGGTCTTGTTGAAACGGGTTTCCTGCAGCGCTTTCTCGATTGCTTCGCGCTCCAGATTGCTCATGTAATTGTCCAGGCCGACCTCGGTCACGTCGATATTTTCCGGCTCGTCTTGCTCGTCCTGGTCGGGAAATGATGATACGGGAGAACCTGTTGGCGCCGGAGTCGATGTCGGTGCGGGAATCAGGCGCAGATCCCCGGGCTGAATCGTGTTGTCTTCGCACAGTGCCACCGCGCGTTCGAGCACGTTTTCCAGCTCACGGACATTGCCGGGAAATGAGTACGCCAGTAGTGCGCTTAGCGCTTCAGGCGTCAGCTTGGCCGGCGCATTCCCGCTCTCCGTCGCCAGGCGCGCGAGGACATGCCCGGCCAGTTTCGGCACGTCTTCGCGGCGGTCACGCAACGGCGGCACACGCAGCTCGATGACGTTGATCCGGTAATACAAATCCTGTCGGAAATGCCCCAATTCGACCAGCTTCCCCAGGTCCTTGTGCGTGGCCGAGAGGATGCGTACGTCGACCCGCACCTCCGATCGGCCGCCGATAGGCCGGACGGCTTTTTCCTGGATTACGCGCAGCAGCTTGACCTGCATGTGCAGTGGCAGCTCGGCCACTTCGTCGAGGAACAGGGTGCCGCCGTTGGCGGTCTGGAACAGGCCGTCCTTGTCGGCCTGCGCGCCGGTGAAGCTGCCGCGTTTGTGGCCGAAAAATTCCGATTCCATGAGTTCGGTCGGTATCGCACCGCAGTTGACCGGCACGAACGCCCCCGAGCGCGGACCCTGTTCGTGGATCAGGCGTGCCACCAGTTCCTTGCCAACGCCGGATTCGCCACTGATATAGACCGGCGCCTGACTGCGCGCCAGTTTGACGATCGTCGTACGCAGTTCCTTGATGGCTTCGGAATCGCCGAGAATCCGCCCTTCGCTACCTTCGTTTTCCGCCTTTTTTTCCTCGGCCAGACGCAATGCGGTCTGCACCAGTTGGCGTAACATGTTGATATCTACCGGCTTGCTGACAAAGTCGAAGGCGCCGGCCTTGAGCGCATCCACGGCGGCATCGACGTTCCCGTATGCCGTGATCATTGCGACGGGTGTTTCCGGATGCTTGTCCGCAATCAATTCGATAATTTCCTGCCCCGATCCATCGGATAGCCGCATGTCGGTGAAACACAATGCGTAGTTGGTTTCCGCCAGGCGTTGCTTCGCTTCGCTGACATTGCTGGCGGTATCGACCAGCAGGCCCATGCGGCCGAGCGTGATCGTCAGCAGTTCGCGAATATCGCGTTCGTCGTCGACAATCAATACGGGAAGCTTGCTCATATTCAAGACATTAAGCGAAAAGCGGCGCGAGTTGAAGTATTTGTATCAATGTCCGGTCGTATCGGGCTTTTGGGGCGCCGCATGTGTTGCCGCGGAAAGGGTATGTTCGAACTCCTGCCGTCGATAGGGCCGTTCCGGCGGAGCAAACAATGCGATGGCCTTTTCCGCCTGACGGCGCGCTTCGCCGACTCGGCCTTCGCGCGCCATCAACAGTGCCAGATTCATTTGCGCCTGGGGATCGAGTGGCTGCATCTTGATGGCCCTGCGATAGGTCGCTTCGGCGCCCTGGCTGTCTCCGCGTTCCTCCAACAACTGCCCGCTAGCCAGTACGTATGTCTGCATCAGCCGCCTGTTTTGCGGGGTCAGCGTGGTTTTACCGGCCAACCTGAGCGCTTCGCTCGCGCGATCGAGGTTGCCGTCGACGAGCGCGATATTGGCGATATTGACCATGCACGCCGGGCAATTCGGCTTGCGGGCAAACAACACGTTTGCAACCTTTCGCGCATTGACCATATCGTGGCGTTCGACGTAGGTCGTCAACAAGCTGTTCATTGCACGGTAGTCGTTCGGGTTTTCCTGCAGAACCCATAGCCAAAGCTTGGCTCCGTCGGACCACAGCGGAATGGTAACTCGAATATTTGCAACGGCCAGCACAAGCCACGCCAGCGTGATCGTCGCGGCGAAAATTGCAAGCAAGCGCGCCCGTTGCAGGCGGGTGGCGACGCTGCTGATAACCCACGGCAGGAAGGCACACAACATTGCCGCCGCTGTCATCGCGTACCGTTCGTGGTAGAGACTCTGATCGAACGCAACAGGGATGACATGAATTACCGGCAGTAGCGCGACGGTGACCGCCGCGATCAGGCCGCCAAGTGGTTTGCGCCTTGCAGCGCCATATAGTCCGGCGACGACAATTGCCGGTGCCAGCGATATCCAGTGTCAGCAGGCGCGCGCTGAAGGTTCCGATGAATTGGTGCAGGTCGACAACGTGAACCGGATTCAGGTCCAGTATCGGCAAGATCAGAATGCGCAAGTAGGTCAAATACGTGTAGCAAATAATTTGCAAATTGGCGAATGAAATGGGCGAGTACATGCCCTCGGTGCGGACGCAGGTGACCCATTCCCCAATGTCTGAGCGCCAGATAGACCAGCCCTGCGACGAACTGCCGCCATGTAAACCAGCCATTGACGGCGCAATACACATCGAAAGGTGTCGACGATGCCGTGCTTTTCCGGCTTTCGCATGCACGTCAGAGCGCATCCAGTCGAACAGCGAACAAGAGCAGCGGGAATGCCGCTGCGGATTCCTTGGCGCAGGCAGCGAGTAGAAAACATGTCGCCACGCCGGCGGCTCGCATTGGCCGATGGCGAGCGATATCGTTTATCAGCAACCCGAGCAGCATGAACATCGTGGCTACCAGATCGATATTGGCAACCAATCCACACCACCGGTTCTATCAGCGCTGGATGGAGCGCATAAATCAATGTCGACACGGCGACCAGTACTTTTGCTCGGAACGCTCGATTTGTCCGGACACAGGCGCAGCGCCAGCAGCGCCACGAAAATCATATTCACCAGGTGCAGACCCAGCGAGACCAGGTGCATTGGTCCCGGCGACGACATCGAAAACCCGCACCTCGGCAACATACAGGGCGATCACCAATGGTCTGAAATAATTCACCCAATCATTGAAGTGGTTGAAGATATGGTGCTTCCATTCGCTTCCATGGCGTAGCCATGCGTAATTGTAGAAATCGACTTTATCGTCCCAAACGAATCCCGCGCGATGCACCGGCCAGTAGATGACAGCGGTCAAGGCGAGAATGCAAAGAATGATGATTGCCCACAGATAGTTCGAGCGAACCCTGATTGTCACGATTTGTACCTGCTGACAACGATCGGCGGTGCGGCCAGCGTAATGCGGAAGCAACTGCCGCCACCGGCCACCGGAACATATTCGAGCGTCGCCTGGTTCGCTTCGCACATGGTCCGTGCCAGGTACAGGCCCAGGCCGGTGCCGAATTCATGCGTGGTGAAGAACGGTTCGAAGATCAGTGCGGCGACAGTGGGCGGTATGCCCGGGCCGCGATCGATGACTTCAATCAGTGGCGGACCCTTCTCCGTCGCCATGCGCGCAACCACTGATACGCGCGCGCGTTCGTGCGGCAGGCGTCCGTAGCGCAATCCGTTTTGTACCAGGTTCCAAACGACCTGTTGCAGCTGTTGCGGGTCCGCCAGGGCTTCGACGTGGCGCGCTTGCGTGATCGCGCGCAGCTGGTCCTGGCCGAGATCATTGCCGGCGATATAGTCATTGACGAACTGGACGGCCCAAACCGACAGGTCCAGGCTCTCCGGCAGCGAGCGTTCGCGCCGGGAGAGGTGCAGGATGTTTTCGACGATTTCATTCACGCGGCTGCAATGGTTGTTGATGATCTCGACCATGCGCTTGTCGGCTTCGCAGATATCTTCGGACTCGTCGAGCAGTTGCGCGGAATAGCTGATCGCGGCCAGCGGGTTGCGGATTTCGTGCGCGATCGATGCCGACAGCCGGCCCAGCGAGGACAGGGTCAGTTCCTCGGCGCGGCGCGACACCAGCGAGGTATCGTCGAGAAAGATCAAAATGTTGTTGTCGTTGTTCGAGGCAAGCCGGGTGAAGCGCGGGATGACTTCGGGCACGCCTTCTGCCAGTGCGACCGACTTGTTGTCCAGCTTTCCGGTGCTGCGCCAGTGGTACAGACGGCGCGACAACTCCGGTGCGACGCTGCCCAGGTCGCGCACACCCGGATGGGGATTACCGAGCAGTGCCCAGGCGGATTCGTTCCAGCGATGCACGCGATTGGCATGATCGACCACCAGCACGCCGGTTTTCATGCGCCGGATGATCAGTTCATTGATCTGCGCGAGATTGGCCAGATCGATGCCGCGCTGTTCGGCCAGCGCACTGGTTTCGCGCATCTGCCTGGCGAGCACGATGCACAGCGCAGCCGTCCCGAAATAGCTGACGCCGTACAGCGCCGCCTCGAACAGGTCGCGGTCCTGATGTTCGACAACCAGACCGTAGATGCACTGACCGAGCACGCTCAAGGCAGCCAGGGAGGCGAAGAAGATGGCCAGCCTTGCCGGCAACATCAGGCCGCCGGCGCCGACATTGACCATCAGCAGCAGGGCCAGCGCGGTCGGCGGATTGTTGATCGAGAACAGCGCGATGGTGGTAGCGGCGATATCCAGCGCCAGTGCGGCCGAGGTCTTCAGGCGCGGATTTTCCCGCCAGTTTTCGGTTTGCAGCAGCAGATAGCCGGCGAGCAACAGGTACACGATGGCGCCGCTGCGGCCGAGCAGGGGATGTTGCAGATGCACCCAATCCGCCGCCAGCGGGCTGAAGATCAGGCCGACGATGACGAACGACTGAAAAACCCGGTAGAGATTGAAAAAGTATACTTCGTTCCGGCTGATGCCACTCAGCTCGGGAAACGTGACGGGTGGCGCGGGAATCGGTTTGGGCACGGCTGATGCGTTTGGTTTGCGAAAGTATAGCAACGGCGGGCGCCGCTGGCGCTGTGAGGGACTGGTCATGTGTGCATCGCGCGCCCAATTTTGAGACGTTGCATGTTGAAAAGGCCAGTATCCGTGGGCTTAAATGCCGCAGGCAGAGGCCGTGTTTCGACGACTGTGAAGAGCGGGTTGAATTGCCCCATGCGATGGTGGCTGTGTTGTTTCGCTCCTTGGGCCGCCCTGGAAATTCCGGATTCTGAATCGTCCTGCCACGTGGTGCAATTGTCATGTCCTGGCCGATGCAGGCCGGCGTCAATTTCCGCTCGCCCTTTTATTTGCGGCGGGCTTTGTTCACAATACCCGCCCTCGCGCGTTCTCGCGCCACCGTCGCCGGCATTCGTCGCGGCGGATCAAGCGTTCTCCCAGCAGGTGGTTGCATGAATTTTCACGAGTATCAGGCCAAGCAGTTATTTGCCGATTACGGCATTCCGGTCCCGGCCGGCAAGATCGCGACGACGCCCGAGGAAGCGGCCGAAGTTGCGCGCGCCCTGGGCGGCGACGAGTGGGTGGTCAAGGCGCAGATCCACGCCGGAGGCCGCGGCAAGGCCGGCGGCGTCAAGCTGGTCAAGTCGACCGATGCGGCCAAGGCAGCGGCCGCCGGAATGCTCGGCACGCGAATGAGCACGTATCAGTCCGGTGGTCGCGAACTGCCGGTCAACTCGGTGCTGGTGTGCGAAGCTACCGCGATCGCCAAGGAATTGTATCTGTCGGTACTGGTCGATCGTGCCGAGAAGGCGATTACGTTCATCGCTTCGGCCCAGGGTGGCGTTGACATCGAACAGGTGGCGAACGAAAGCCCGGACGATATCAACACACTGGAAATCAACTACGTACAGGGCCTGCAGCCGTATCAATGCCGCGCGCTCGCATTCGAGATGGGCATGAACGTGAAGCAGGCGCATCAGCTGACCAAGATCATGATGGGGCTGTACCGGCTGTTCATGGAAAAGGACTTGTCGCTGATCGAACTGAATCCGTTGGCGATTTCCAAGTCCGGCATCCTGGTGGCGCTGGACGGCAAGGTGAATTCCGACGATAACGCCGCTTTCCGCCATGCCGACCTGATGGCCATGCATGACGAATCGCAGGAGGACCCGGCCGAGGCCGAGGCCGCGAAGCATGATCTCAACTATGTCACCATGGACGGCAACATCGGCTGCATGGTCAACGGCGCCGGCCTGGCCATGGCGACGATGGACGTGATCAAGCTGGCCGGCGGCGAACCGGCCAACTTCCTTGATGTCGGTGGCGGCGCGACCAAGGAGCGCGTGACCGAGGCGTTCAAGCTGATCCTGTCCTCGGACAAGGTGCGCTGCATCCTGGTCAATATCTTTGGCGGCATCGTGCGTTGCGACCTGATTGCCGAGGGCATCATTGCCGCGGTCAAGGAAGTGGGCCTGACCATTCCCGTGGTGGTGCGCCTGGAAGGAACGAATGTCGAAAAGGGCCGTGAACTGTTGGCCGGTTCCGGACTGAAGATTACGTCGGCACTGGATTTGAACGACGCCGCGCAGAAAGCCGTGAAGGCCGCCGTTGAGGACTGAGTACGGAAATGATCAAGGATGCCCTGATCAAGTCAGCACAGGCGGCAGGTTGTGCCCGCATCCGCCCGACCACTTGTGCCGGGAGGATTCGCGCGAAATGGCGGCGGGCGCGAACGCACAAGTGGCGGGACACCGTCCCCCGCTTGCGGGGACCCAACCAAATCCCCTCCCCGTGGCGGGGACCCAACCAAATCCCCTCCCCGTGGCGGGGACCCAACACAAATCCCCTCCCCGCGCGCGGGGACCCAAACAAATCCCCTCCCCCGCGGGCGGGGGAGGGTTAGGGTGGGGGCAGGGATGCGCAGCGGCGGTGATGCCCCCATCCGCCCTCCGGGCACCTTCCCCCATAAACGGGGGAAGGAATATTTACGATTCTGTCCCCGTGGCGGGGACCCAACCAAATCCCCTCCCCGTGGCGGGGACCCAACCAAATCCCCTCCCCGTGGCGGGGACCCAAACAAATCCCCTCCCCCGCGGGCGGGGGAGGGTTAGGGTGGGGGCAAAGCTTACACGTGTAGCTCGGCTTGCCGGGTAACGCTGAAATCGCATAGAGGATTCCGATGAGCGTATTGGTAAACAAGACGACCAAGGTGATCTGCCAGGGCTTTACCGGCCAGCAGGGCACCTTCCATTCCGAACAGGCGCTGGACTACGGCACCTTGCTGGTCGGCGGTGTGACGCCGGGCAAGGGCGGCGGCGAACATGTCGGCCTGCCGGTGTTCGACACCGTGCAGGATGCTGTCGACGACACCGGTGCGACGGCCTCGATGATCTTCGTACCGCCGCCGTTCGCGGCCGACGCGATCCTCGAGGCGGCCGACGCGGGCATCGAAGTCATCGTCACCATCACCGAGGGCATTCCGGTGCTGGACATGCTGCGCGTCAAGAACGTGTTGCGCGATTACCCGGATACGGTGCTGATCGGGCCGAACTGTCCGGGCATCATCACGCCGGGCGAGTGCAAAATCGGCATCATGCCGGGTCACATCCACAAGCCGGGCAAGATCGGCATCGTTTCGCGCTCGGGCACGCTGACCTACGAGGCCGTGTTCCAGACCACCAATGCGGGCCTGGGCCAGAGCACCTGCATCGGCATCGGCGGCGACCCGATCCAGGGCATGAACTTCATCGACTGCCTGCAGTTGTTCCAGGACGATGAACAGACCGAAGGCATCATCATGGTTGGCGAGATCGGCGGCAGCGCCGAGGAAGAAGCCGCCGAATTCATCGCCGAGAGCGTGACCAAGCCGGTCGTCGCCTTCATCGCCGGCGCCAGTGCACCGCCGGGCAAGCGCATGGGCCATGCCGGCGCGATCATCTCCGGCGGCAAGGGCACGGCCGCGGACAAGTTCGCTGCGCTGGAACAAGCCGGTGTGACCACGGTCAAGTCGCCGGCCGACCTGGGCTCGGCAATTGCGGGGTTGCTGAAGGGTAAATAGACCCTCTTCTATCCTGATCGAGGTCCCTGGCAGTCATGCGTGCCGGTGCCAAGTTGAAATACGCACGCACCTTGCGGGCGCGCATGACGGATGCGGAAAGGCTGCTGTGGTCACGATTCCGCCGCCGTCAGGTTCTCGGCCATCGGTTTCGGCGTCAGGTACCGATCGGGCCCTATATCGTCGACTTCCTCTGCGTGGAATTACGCGTCGTTATTGAAGTCGACGGCGGTCAACATGCCGAGTCGGCCGATGATGCCAGGCGCGACTCGTGGCTGGCGTCCAATGGTTACAGGGTTCTGCGATATTGGAACAACGACGTATTGCAGCGTACCGATGAAGTTCTGGCAGCGATTCTTGATGCGCTTCAGGAAACTCCCGCTGAATGATCGCCTCCGCCGCGGGCGGGAACAAACAGAAATCCTCTCTTCCGCTTGCGGGAACAAACAGAAATCCCCTCCCTTGCAAGTGGGACTAAACAGAAATCCCCTCCCCCGCAAGCGGGGGAGGGTTAGGGTGGGGGCAAGACAGCGCCGGCATTGTTCCCCCATCCGCCCTCCGGGCACCTTCCCCCGTAAACGGGGGAAGGGAACGAGCAAAATTCCCCTCCCCCGCAAGCGGGGGAGGGTTAGGGTGGGGGCAGGGATGCGCAGCGGCGGTGATGCCCCCATCCGCCCTCCGGGCACCTTCCCCCGTAAACGGGGGAAGGAATATTTACGATTCTGTCCCCGTGGCGGAGACCCAAACAAATCCCCTCCCCCGCAAGCGGGGGAGGGTTAGGGTGGGGGCAAGACAGCGAACCGGCATTGTCCCCCCATCCGCCCCACCACTTGTGCGTTCGCGCCCGCCGCCATTTCACGCGACTCCTCCCGGCACAAGTGGTGAGGCACCTTCCCCCGTAAACGGGGGAAGGAATATTTACGATTCTGTCCCCGTGGCGGAGACCCAAACAAATCCCCTCCCCGTGGCGGGGACCCAAACAAATCCCCTCCCCCGCAAGCGGGGGAGGGTTAGGGTGGGGGCAGGGATGCGCAGCGGCGGTGATGCCCCCATCCGCCCTCCGGGCACCTTCCCCCGTAAACGGGGGAAGGGATATTTACGATTCTGTCCCCGTGGCGGAGACCCAAACAAATCCCCTCCCCGTGGCGGGGACCCAAACAAATCCCCTCCCCCGCGGGCGGGGGAGGGTTAGGGTGGGGGCAGGGATGCGCAGCGGCGGTGATGCCCCCATCCGCCCTCCGGGCACCTTCCCCCGTAGACGGGGGAAGGGAACGAGCAAAATTCCCCTCCGCCGCGGGCGGGACTAAACAGAAATCCTCTCTTCCGCTTGCGGGAACAAACAGAAATCCCCTCCCTTGCAAGTGGGACTAAACAGAAATCCCCTCCCCCGCAAGCGGGGGAGGGTTAGGGTGGGGGCAGGGATGCGCAGCGGCGGTGATGCCCCCATCCGCCCTCCGGGCACCTTCCCCCGTAGACGGGGGAAGGGAACGAACAGAAATCCCCTCCCCCGCAAGCGGGGGAGGGTTAGGGTGGGGGGACAAAAATGTGCGCCGTTTCCTGATACAGGGACGAGAGACGGCACGATGTCCGGTACGATTGACACCTGTCATTGACGGATGCGTTGGAAATGGCCGTTTTGAAATTCGCGCTGGCGCAATTCGATTTTCCGGTTGGCGCCGTTGCATCGAACGGCCGCCGCGTGCGCGAGTTATTGACGCGTGCGCGCGATGAACATGGCGCGCAACTGATCGCGTTCCCCGAACTGACCTTGTCCGGCTACCCGCCGGAAGACTTGTTGCTGCGGCCGAGTTTTCTGGATGCCTGCGAGCGGGAACTGGCGGTGGTGGCGCAGTCCACGCGGGGCATTGCGGCCTATGTTGGACATCCGCATGCGATGGGCGAGGTCTACAACGCGGCCAGCCTGATCGCCGATGGCGCGGTTCAACTGATCGCGCACAAGCAGTCGTTGCCAAACTACACCGTGTTCGACGAAAAACGCTATTTTCGTCCGGGGAACCGGTCCGCCGTATCCGATTTTGCCGGTGTGCGCGTGGGTTGGCTGGTTTGC
Organism: uncultured Pseudomonadota bacterium; assembly: GCA_963779795.1. GTDB lineage: Bacteria > Pseudomonadota > Gammaproteobacteria > Xanthomonadales > Rhodanobacteraceae > Rudaea. The sequence continues at coordinate 23,825 of CAVZZK010000002.1, forward strand.
GAGGACCTGTGGCAGGCCGAGCCGGCAGCGGATGCGGCCCGCCAGGGCGCGCAGTTGCTGATGGTGATCAACGCCTCGCCGTTCGATGTCGACAAGATGGCGCAGCGCGACGAACTGCTGGCGCGGCGGGCACGTGAGAACGGCGTCGCCATTGCCTACGTCAATGTGGTCGGCGGTCAGGACGACCTGCTATTCGACGGCGGATCCTTGCTGGTCGAAGCCGACGGGCGCGTTGCCGCACGTGCGCCGGTATTCGAGGATGCGCTGTTGGTCGCACAGTTCGACGGCGACTCGGGGCGATTCAACACGATCGAATGGCCGTCATCCCCGGACCAGGGCGAAGACGCGCGGGTCTACGCCGGGCTTGTGCGCGGCGTTCGCGACTATGTCGACAAGAATCATTTTCCCGGCGTGCTGGTGGGTTTGTCGGGCGGTATCGACTCGGCCCTGACGCTGGCGCTGGCCGTCGATGCGCTCGGTGCCGATCGCGTCACCGCGGTTCGCATGCCGTCCCGGTTTACCGCTGATTTGAGCAACGACCTGGCCGAGCGGCAGGCGCAAACGTCGGGCGTGCGTCTGTTGACGGTGCCGATTGGCGCCCCGTTCGCCAGTTTGCTGGAAAACCTGCAACCGGTGTTTGACCGGCCGGCCGTCGGCGATGCGCACGACCTGACCGAGCAGAATATGCAATCGCGCTGTCGCGGAATCATCCTGATGGCGTTGTCGAATCGTCATGGGGCGATGGTGTTGTCGACCGGCAACAAGAGCGAATACGCGGTCGGCTACGCGACCATCTACGGCGACATGTGCGGCGGTTACGCGCCGCTCAAGGATTGCTACAAGCAGCGTGTCTACGCGCTGGCGCGCTGGCGCAATCGCGCCGGCGAAGCGATCCCGCAGGGCGTTATCGATCGCCCGCCCTCGGCCGAATTGCGCGAAAACCAGACGGACCAGGATTCATTGCCGCCGTATCCGATACTGGACGCGATTCTGGAGCGCTACATCGAGGGCGAGCAGTCGCAGGAGGATGTCATCGCCGCAGGCTTCGATCGCGATATCGTGTTGCGTATCGCGCGCCTGGTTCTTTCCAGTGAATACAAACGCCGCCAGGCCGCGCCCGGGCCGAAGATATCAACGCGAGCTTTCGGCCGCGATCGGCGCTATCCGATCACGTCCGGTTGGCGCTGAGGATGCCCTGATCAAGTCAGCGCATCTCCGAGAAGCAACGCTTCCTGTCAGCTGCGGAAAGGAATCATGCGCAACCACCAGTGCGGGTTTGGCGGCCAGTCGCCCTGCAGGTACGGGTGATTCGGGTAGTTCAGTTTGAGCACGCGCTCGGTATTGGCGGCCAGTTTGTCCTGATGCAGTTCCTTGTAGGAAATGACCATGATGGCGAGCGCATCGCCGGCTGACGGCGTACGCTGGTATTTTTCAAGAATATCCTTGGCACGGTTGATCGCCGCGACATAGGCTCCGCGGCGCAGGTAATACAACGCGATGTTGACCCGGGCCTTGGCCAGGTTGTCGCGCAGGTAGATCATGCGTTGGCGTGCATCCGGTGCGTAACGGCTGTTCGGAAAGCGGGTCACCAGCGCGCTGAAATCCTCGAACGACTGCAAGGTATTGCCCTGGTCGCGCTTGGTCATGTCCTGGTTCGCATAACGCTCGAGAAAGCCGCGATCGCGATCGAAATTGATCACCCCGCGCAGGTAGTAGGCATAGTCGATATGTTTCTGTGCGGGGTAGGTCTTGATGAAGCTGCTGATTGTCGAATAGGCATCCTCACGCTTGCCCGACTTGTATTGCGCATAAGCCAGATCCAGTTTTGCCTGTTCCGTGTACGGGCCAAACGGAAAGCGCGCGATCAGGCGCTGATCGTAGCGGATGACCTTGGAGTAATTGCCGTCTTCCAACGCCTGCTTGGATTCCGAGTACATCTTTTCCACCGACATCGTCTCCAGCGGGTTTTTCGTGGAGAAGCGGTGGCAGCCGGTGATGGCAAAAGCCAGCATCAGGCAAGACAGGATTTTGAGCGTGGTGGACAAGCGCATTGGGTTCATACATCGCGTAGGCGGAAACGACGATAATAACGGAAAACTGTTAGAAGATTGAAAAGCGCACCCGAATGCCCGCAAGCTGGGCAACTTGGCGCAAGGCCCCGAACTGGAACGATTTGGCATGGCAGACAGCGAAACCCGACGATTCGGCGCAATCCCCGGCGAGGCGGCCGGTTCCCGCCTGGACCAGGCGCTGGCCAGTGTATTCCCGGAGTTTTCGCGCTCGCGCCTGAGTGCCTGGATCAAGTCCGGCGAGTTGTTGCTCGATGGGCACAAGGTGGTGCCCCGGCATATCGTTCATGGTGGCGAGCGGGTCGAGTTGCACGCGGAGCCGGTGGACGAGACAAGCGTTGCAGCGCAGGCCATTGCGCTGGATGTGCGCTACGAGGACGAACATGTCCTGGTAATAAACAAGCCCGCCGGACTGGTCGTGCATCCCGGTGCCGGCCAGCGCGATGGCACCCTGCAGAATGCCCTGCTTCACTACGATTCGAGCCTGGCGGCGGTGCCACGTGCGGGCATCGTGCATCGCCTGGACAAGGATACGTCCGGCGTGATGGTCGTGGCGCGCAGCCTGCACGCCCATGCGGCGCTGGTGGCGCAGTTGCAGGCCAGGCAAGTCCATCGTCAGTACGCTGGCCTGGTGTACGGCGAAATCATTGCCGGAAACACGATCGACGCGCCGATTGGTCGCCATCCGCGCGATCGCCTGCGGCAGGCCGTGGTCGAAGGGCCGACCGGGAAACCGGCCGTGACGCACTATCGGGTGCGCGAGCGTTTCCGTGCGCATACGCTGGTTGAATGCCGGCTGGAAACGGGCCGCACCCATCAGATTCGCGTGCACATGGCGCACGACGGCCATCCGCTGGTCGGCGACAACGTCTATGGCAGTCTCAAATTGCCACGAGGAGCGAGCACGGAACTGGTCGAGGTCATGCGCGGTTTCCGCCGCCAGGCCCTGCATGCCGAAAAGCTGGAGTTTGCGCACCCGGTCAGCGCGGAAACGGTCAGCGTCAGTGCGGAGTTGCCGGCAGACTTGCGACGCTTGATAGATGCGATTCGCCTTGATTCATGCCCGGAGTAGTAAAGGTCAGGCCTATGGAATCCACCGAACGGCAGGATACGGCGAGACAGCTCCTGGGCGGTTTTGCGATGGTAATGGTCATGCTTCTGGCCGTCGTTCTGCGTTTTACCTCGGCGCACGATACCGTTGTCGATCGTCCCATACGTGGCGATGCCAAGGACTACGTCGGCTACGCCTACAACTGGAAGAACAACGATATCTATTCCCGTCAGGTGACCTGGGTGCCGTCGCACCGTCCGGCCCAAACCAGCCCGGACGCGTTGCGACCACCGGGGTATCCCGCGTTCTTGATGCCATTTTTGACAAAAACGCCTGATTGGGCGTTCGTCAGGTCCGTAATGTGGGCGCAGGCATGCATCGGAATCGTAATTGTCCTGATGACTTTTCTGCTGGCTCGCGCACTACTGGGTTTACCGGCAGCTGTGTTTGCATCGTTCGTGGTTGCGATATCACCCCACTTGATCGTGATGGAAAACTATTTGCTCACGGAAACCTTGTACACCTTGCTGGTGCTTTCAACTTTATGTGTGGGCGTACTCGCGGTGAGGGCCCAGGATTCCGCTAGCCATATTGTCTGGGCGGGGTTGGCCGGGATTGCAGTGGCTTTGTGTTGCCTTGTTCGCCCGACTTTGGACCAGATGCCGCTTGTCCTGGTCGCAATTACCTGGGCCGTACCCGCACTGAAGCGATATCGAAAGGCTTCGTTGTGTGCCCTGGCTGCATTCTTCGTGGTTATGGCGCCTTGGTGGATCCGAAATCTGACCGAGTTCGGGCATATCAACGACAATTCCCTGATGATCCAGACCTTGCATCATGGATCATATCCCGGCTTTATGTACCACGATGACCCGCGGACGCTGGGCTACCCGTACGAGTCCGACCCGCAATCCCACATTGCCGATGCAAGCCTCGCAAACGTGCTGCATTACATTGCGCACAAGTTTTCCGAGCATCCGCTGAAACTGCTCGGTTGGTACATGTTCGGCAAGATAGGGTTCTTCTTCAGCTGGCAAATGATCAGCGGATTCGGGGACATATTCACCTATCAGGAACTGCAAACACCTTACTATTCGAACCAACTGTTCCGGATTACACATTCATTGATGTTTGGTTTGCACTGGCCGCTCGTGTTTGCCGGCCTGCTGGGGTCGATTCTTGTGTGGACAAAGGCTGCCGGGTTGATCCTGACCGGATGGCGCTTGCGGGGCATGCGCTGGCTCGCGCTGGTACTGTTTTATGCGATTGCGGTTCACATGGTCGGTGCGCCGTTCCCCAGATACAGCATTCCGTTTCGGCCGCAGCTGTATCTGCTTGCTGCGTTCTCGGTCGTATTGTTCGTCAAATGGCTGAAGGTCAGGCGGTTGTTGTTCTACAAATGAATTGCCCGTGTGTCGCAGGTAGCCGACGCGCGATGATGGCAACGTGGCTGGTCGGTCGGCCTCAAACCGGTCGATTTCCGTCGGCAACGCGCGCGCATTGCACATGGCGCACCCGTTGACGCTTTCGCGGATTCAGCTGCCGCGCCCGGCCAGGCGGACCAACCCCACGCGGCGCGCGGAAAAGTCACGCTCGCCATGCATTTGTTGCGTGTGCCGCGAGCGGCGATGCCTTGCGCTCGAAGGCATCCTGCCCGATGCTCGATCTGGTTCGATTGGCAAGAATGTCGATGCTTGAAAATACGCTCCAGCCCGATTGGCCCGCCCCGTCCAAAGTGCATGCGCTGACGACGACGCGACGCCTGCCCGGAAATTCGCGGCCGCCGTACGATGCGTTCAACCTGGGCATGCGAAGTGGTGACGACGAAGGGAGCGTACAGGCCAACCGCGACTTGCTGGTGCGCGCATTCAAATTGCCGTCGCCGCCGCGCTGGCTGCGTCAGGTGCACGGCAATCGCAGCCTGCGTTTGAGCGCCGAGATACTTGCTGGCGAACCGGAAGCCGATGCCGCGTTCACGACGGTGCCCGGTGTTGTCCTGGCAATCCAGAGCGCCGATTGCCTGCCGCTGCTGCTGTGTGCTGGTGACGGTTCGGAAATTGTCGCGATTCATGCCGGCTGGCGCGGACTGTCGGCAGGAGTCATCGAGTCAACCGTGCGGCGCCTGCGCACGCCACCCGAACACCTGATGGCCTGGTTGGGACCGGCGATTGGTCCGGCGTCCTACGAAGTTGGCGAGGACGTTCGCGCCGCTTTCCTGGCGCAGGATTCACAGGCAACCGTGGCATTTTCCGGGACCCGGCCGGGTCATTGGTCATGCGACCTGTACGCATTGGCGCGTCAACGTCTGCAAGCACTCGGAATTTCAGCGATGTACGGGGGTGACCTGGATACCATGACTGACGAACGTTTCTACTCGTATCGACGTGACGGGGCGAAGAGTGGGCGCATGGCGACGCTTGTCTGGCGCGGCTCCTGACTGGCGTAGATGAACATGCCGACGGAGCCAGTTCTTGACGCCGTCGCGGTTGCGATTATCCCGAAAAGCAAAGCTTTCACTCGCTTTCAGCGAGCGACCCACCTTCTCACCGAGCAAGGCTTTCAGTGACATACGGCCATGGCCATCGTTTCAAAAGCAAAGCTTTCACTCGCCTGCGGCCAGTGAGTTACCAATCTACGAGCAAAGCTTCCACGCAGCTGCGCTGCGCGGGTTACTTTTGGCATCGCCCAAAAGTAACCAAAAGGCTATGCGCCTGTCGCGGTGTTCCGATTCGCATCCGGCGAATCGGAATGAGCCTGCGCTTCTCGCCGCTCCGGGGTCGCTCAGACAGTGCATCCATGCACTGCATCGCGATCGCGGCGATCCATCGCCGCGACCCGTTGGGCCATTCCCGTCACGGCTGCGATGCTCGGCACCGCTTGACGGCGCCAGTTGTCTGCTAATCCGTCCATCCCTGGACTACGTCTTCTCAGGTTGCGAGTTCTGGCTTCTGCGGCAGGATGCCGCCAAACCGGGCCCCCTTTGGGGCGGCGAGCGGCGTGAGGAATCGCGCCGATTGCGCTGCCAGCACAGGTACGTGCTGTCAGCGCAACCCGAACGCCGTGAGCGTACCTGGAATACATGGATGTGTGGAAAGCGACCCATCGGGGTGGCCTTCTCTTGGGTTACTTTCTCTTGGCCATGCAAGAGAAAGTAACTCGCTCCCCGAAGGGGAGTGAAAGCTTTGCTTTTCAGATAGTACCCCGCTCAGCGCAGCTGCGTGGAAGCTTTGCCCGGTGAGAAGGTAACCCGCTCGCACGAAGTGCAAGCGAGAGCGCCGCTTGCCGGTAAGCAACCAACTCGTCGGCAATAACCAGATGACCCGATCCTCAGGACGCTTTTCCCTTCCGGCGTTTTGGCGCGGCCAGGGGAACGACCGGGTCGGCCTGATTTCGAACACGCGCGCCGCGCGAACGGTGCTTGCGCGAACGTCGTGCGACGGCGTTGAGGAAGCTGCGGCCCCAGCGGCGCAAATCGTAGTGCACGACGATGTCGTAGAGCTGGCGCATGCGTCCTTCCGCTTCCCCGGGCACCATGGTCAGGGCACGTTTGAGGATTGTGACCAGATCGGTCGTATCGTGCGGGTTGGTCAGCAGGGCGCCCTTCAGCTCCGCTGCGGCGCCGGCGAATTCGGACAACACCAGCACGCCGGTGCGATCGGTCAGCCCTTGCGTGGCCACGAACTCCTTGGCGACCAGGTTCAGTCCGTCGCGAAGCGGAGTGATCCACATCACGTCGGCGGCGCCGTAGTGGGCGAGTACTTCCTCGAACGGGAAACCGCGCGCGAAGAACCGGATAGGGCTCCAGTCCAGGCGGCTGAAGCGCCCGTTGATTCGGCCGACGGCCTGCTCGATCTGCGTCTGCAATTCGCGATATATGGTCATCTCGCGCGCTGCGGGCACGCAGATCATCAGCAGGCTGACCTTGCCGCGCAGGTCCGTTTCGGTCTCCAGCAGCCGCTCGTAGGCCAGCAGTTTTTCCAACGTGCCCTTGGTGTAGTCGAGCCGCTCGATCGACAGCACCAGTTTGCGGTCGGCGAATTCTTCACGCAGTTGCCGGATGCGTTCGCGCACGCGCGGTTGATCCAGCGCTTCCTTGATGCGCTCCATATCCGTACCGACCGGGTGCGCGCCAAGCGCGACTTCGCGATCGCCCACGCGCACTCGCGTGACCATCGAATCCAGCCCGACCGCGCAGCCATAGGTGAGGAAGCGCGGTGCGCAGGATTTGCGGTGCAGGGTCTCGACCGGCATCGCGCCGCGCACGACGTCGACGAAGTTTTCGACCTGACGCGGGATGTGGAAGCCGATGTAGTCGCAAGTCAGCAGGCTGCTGATGATCTCGCGGCGCCAGGGCACCACGTTGAACACGTCGGCCGACGGGAAATAGGTGTGGTGGAAGAAGGCGATGGTCACATCCGGACGCAATTCGCGCAGGCGCCCGGGCACCATCCACAGGTTGTAGTCGTGAATCCACACGGTTGCGCCGGGCGCGGCTTCGGCAGCGGCGGCTTCGGCGAACTTTCGATTGACCGCGAGAAAGACCTTCCAGTCGTCTTCGTTGAAGCGCGCGCGTTCCCAGAACGTGTGCAACATCGGCCAGAACGCTTCCTTGGAGAAGCGCTTGTAGAACGTGTCGACTTCCACCTGGCTCAGCGGCACGCGCGACACGATCAGGCCCGGGTAATTCTCGGTGTCGACTGCGGTATGCGTCTTGAATTCCCCCATTTCCGGCTCATGGATGCTCCACGCCACCCAGGAGCCGGGACGTCCGCCGCCGAAGAAGCCCAGCAGGCTGGGGATGATGCCATTCGGCGATTTCGGCCGGCGCCGGTGCACGCGCCCGTTCTCGATCACTTCCTCGTAGGGCAGGCGGTGATAAACCATGACCAGTTCGGCTTTGCCGGTCGGCTCAATGCTTGGTGCGAGCAGGTGGGGATCGTCGTCGGCCAACAGGTCGAAATGTTCAATGGCCTCGAGTATTCCGGCACAGCCCGCAGCCGCAGCGTGCAATGTTGTATCCAGCTGGCGCGTGGCATCGAGCAGCGCCGGCTCGGATTCGCCCACGCAAACCCCCTGGAAACCGGCCTGGTACATGGAAAGATCGTTAAGCGTATCGCCGGCAACGAGCACGAGTTCCTGTGGCAGTTTCAGATACTCGGCGAGCAAGCGCAGGGTGCTGCCCTTGTCGGTGTTCGGCGGCAGGACGTCGAGGTAGCGATCAGCCGAATACAGCAGTTTGCAGCCGAGATCGGCGACGACCTTCTCGATTTCGTCGCGCAGGGGTGCCAGCGTCTTCGGGTCGCAGAAGTACGAGCAACGCCGTTCCTGGGGCACGTCCTGACGTGCCAGATCGGTGAAATGCGCCATGGCTTTGACGACCAGGCCCTCGCCCGGCCAGCGGGCATCGATTTGAGCCTGAAGCGGTTGTAGTGGCTGCAGCGTATGCCCGTCGACGATGGTGGCGCCGACATCGCAGATGATGACGTCCGGGCGTGGTAATGCCTGATCGCTGAGCAATGGCATGACCGACTCCAGCCCGCGACCGGTGACCCAGGCCAGACTGATTTCCGGGTGGCGGTCGATCAGGCCGTAAAGTTGCTGGCGTGCGGTGACGTCGCCGCCGAGGAAGGTGCCATCAAGGTCGCTGGCGAGCAGGAAGCGAATGGAGGAGGGGGCGGGAATGGACAGTGCGGTAGCTTCAGTGGGGGTCAACGGGACTCCTGTTGTATTTTGGATTGCCTGGACCAGGCTTTCGAATCATTGTGCATTGTAACATATTGATCGATATAAAGAAAATATCGAACGTTGCCACGGTTGAGTAATACACGTACTTGGTCGCGAAAATACCCGAAATTAGTGGAGTTTGATGCTTGATAGCAGGCTTTTTCGTCCGCATCTCAAAGACAACCCGATGGTGTTGCGTTGCAGCGACAATGGCGCCGTCAATCTGAAATTGGAGAAAGTCCCGATGCGTATGGACAAACTGACCTCGCGCTTCCAGCAGGCCTTGGCCGATGCCCAGAGCCTGGCGGTCGGGCGCGACAACAACATGCTCGAACCGGTGCACCTGATGCACGCGTTGCTCGACCAGCAGGGCGGCTCCACGGTGCCGTTGCTGGCGCAGGCCGGCGTCAATGTGCCGGCGTTGCGCCAGCGCATAGGCGAGGCCGTGGACGGATTGCCGAAGGTGTCCGGCCAGGAAGGCAATATCAACGTTTCCAACGAGTTGAATCGCCTGCTCAACCTGACCGACAAGCTGGCGCAGCAGCGTGGCGACGCGTTTATCGCCAGTGAGCTGTTCATTCTGGCTGCGTTGGAAGAAAAGGGCGTGGTCGGGCAGGCCCTGAAGGCCGCGGGTGCCAACAAACAGAACCTGGAAGCGGCAATCGAGAAGATGCGGGGAGGCGAAAAGGTGGAAAGCGAAAACGCGGAAGATCAGCGCCAGGCGCTGGAAAAATACACGATCGACCTGACCGCGCGTGCGGAAGCCTCCAAGCTCGACCCGGTGATCGGTCGCGACGAGGAAATTCGCCGCGTCATCCAGGTGTTGCAGCGGCGCACCAAGAACAACCCGGTGCTGATCGGCGAGCCCGGCGTCGGCAAGACCGCGATCGTTGAAGGTCTCGCCCAGCGCATCGTCAACCACGAGGTACCCGAAGGCTTGCGCGACAGGCGCGTGCTGTCACTGGACATGGGCGCGTTGATCGCCGGCGCCAAGTTCCGCGGCGAATTCGAGGAGCGCCTGAAGGCCGTGCTCAAGGATCTGGCCAAGGAGGAAGGCAACGTCATCCTGTTTATCGACGAGTTGCACACGATGGTTGGTGCCGGCAAGGCCGAGGGCTCCATGGACGCGGGCAACATGCTCAAGCCGGCGCTGGCGCGCGGCGAGTTGCACTGTGTCGGGGCAACCACGCTTGACGAATACCGCAAGTACATCGAAAAGGACGCCGCGTTGGAGCGGCGCTTCCAGAAGGTGTTCGTGGACGAGCCGAGCGTGGAAGACACGATCGCGATCCTGCGTGGGCTCAAGGAGCGCTACGCAGTGCATCACGGCGTCGAGATCACCGACCCGGCGATTGTCGCCGCGGCCACGCTGTCGAACCGCTACATCGCCGATCGGCAGTTGCCGGACAAGGCCATCGACCTGATGGACGAGGCTGCTTCGCGCATCCGCATGGAAATCGACTCGAAGCCGGAGGAACTGGATCGCCTGGAACGGCGCCTGATCCAGTTGAAGATCCAGCGCGAGGCGCTGAAGAAGGAGAAGGACAAGGAATCCAGGAAGCGGCTGGCCGATCTCGAGGATGAGATCGCCAAGCTCGAGCGCGAGTTTTCCGACCTGAACGAGGTCTGGAAGGCGGAGAAGGCTGCCGTGCAGGGCACGACCCGGATCAAGGAGCAGATCGAAGCGGCGCGCGCCGAAATCGAAACCGCGCAACGTCACGCGGACCTCGCCAAGGTGGCCGAGATCCAGTACGGCAAGATTCCGCAACTGGAGAAGCAGTTGCACGCCGCCCAGGAAGCCGAAGCCAAGGGCTTCAAGCTTTTGCAGCAGCGCGTCACCGCCGAGGAAATCGCCGAAGTGGTCAGCCGCTGGACCGGCATTCCGGTGTCGAAGATGCTTGAGGGCGAGCGTGACAAGTTGCTGCGCATGGAAGACGCGCTGCACCGGCGCGTGGTCGGCCAGGACGAGGCTGTGCACGCGGTCGCCGATGCGATCCGCCGCTCGCGCGCGGGCTTGTCTGACCCGAACCGGCCGAACGGCTCGTTCCTGTTCCTGGGCCCGACCGGCGTCGGCAAGACCGAATTGTGCAAGGCCTTGGCCGAATTCCTGTTCGACTCGACCGAGTCGCTGATCCGCATCGACATGAGCGAGTTCATGGAGAAGCATTCGGTTGCCCGGCTGATCGGCGCGCCGCCGGGTTACGTCGGCTATGAGGAAGGCGGTTACTTGACCGAGGCCGTGCGTCGCCGGCCGTACAGCGTGATCCTGCTGGACGAGGTCGAAAAGGCGCATCACGACGTATTCAACGTATTGTTGCAGGTACTCGACGACGGCCGCCTGACCGATGGTCATGGCCGTACCGTGGACTTTCGCAATACCGTGATCGTCATGACCTCGAACCTGGGCTCGCAGCAGATCCAGGAGTATTCGAGCGACTCGGAGGAGGATTACACCAAGATGAAGGCGGCGGTCATGGGCGTGGTGCAGGCGCATTTCCGGCCGGAGTTCATCAATCGCCTCGACGACATCGTCGTGTTTCGCGCGCTGGACAAGGCACAGATTCGCCAGATCGCGCGCATCCAGTGCGAGTATCTGGGCCGGCGCCTGGCCGAACGTCAACTCGAGCTGCGTATCAGCGACAAGGCGTTCGATCTGCTCGGCAACATCGGGTTCGATCCGGTTTACGGCGCGCGGCCGCTCAAGCGGGCCATCCAGCAGCAGCTGGAAAACCCTCTGGCCAGGGAAATTCTCGAAGGCAAGTTCCAACCGGGCGACAAGATCGATGTCGATGTGGCTGGCGGCCACTTGCAATTCCGCCGCGTATCCGCATAGTGCCGATGATCCCCGCGTCGCAAGCCGGCGCGGGGAGCGGCCGGGCAACCATGCGAAACCGGCCGGAGCATCCCGAGATCACGTATCCCATCCATAGCCATGCCCATCTACGAATTCGAATGCGGCAGTTGCGGTCACCGGTTTGACCGCCTGCAGAAACTGTCCGACCCCGATCCTTCAGCCTGCCCGGAATGCGGCGGGCCGAGCATTTCACGTTGCCTGACTGCGCCGGCTTTCCGTCTTGCCGGCAGCGGCTGGTACGAGACCGATTTCAAGAAGGACGGTGACAACAAGCGCAACCTTGCCGGTGTCGACGAGCCGCCCAAGCCGGCCGCGGAGAAAACCGCCGCATCGGATGGCAAAACGCCCGAATCAAAACCGGCGACGAAAAGCGAGCCGAAAACAACGAAGGCGAATGCACCGGCACCATCGAAACAGCCCAAAGAAAGCGGCTGAACAGACACTTAGCGACGCCGGTCCGTGTGCAGGTCCGGTTAATTCAATTCGGATACACTGCGTCATGCTAACTCACAGAGGAGAAGCATGATGTCGATACGCTTGATTGCTGGGGTAGGGATGTTGGTCGTCATGTCGACGGCGCCGTTGCAGGCCGCTCATGCGCAGCGACGTGGCCATGATCGGCGCGATGTTGTCGAATGCAAGAGCGAGAACTATGAGTTGAACCGTTGCCGCGTGCCATGGCGTGACGCGCGCATTGTTCGCCAGATGTCGAATACGCCCTGTCGACGCGGGCAGAATTGGGGCATCGACCGTCGCGGGATTTGGGTCAACGCCGGCTGCTCGGCGCGCTTTGCTGAAGCGGGTGGCCGAGATCGCCGTGATCGGGATGGCGATGAATGGCGTCCGCCGAGTGGTTGGAATCGCCGCTTCCGCGTCAGTTGCGAAAGCCACAACTATGAATATCAGTTCTGCGCCGTCGATCTGGGAAGAGCCGGACGCGCGCATCTGGAGCGCCAGACTTCCGGCTCGCCGTGCAGAAAAGGGCGGACCTGGGGTTGGAATCGCGCCGGCATCTGGGTAACCCAGGGATGTGCGGGCGTATTCATGATCGACCGCCGCTGGCGCTGAATCGAAAAATTCGACGTGTCCGCAAGCGTGCGGGCACGTCGATACCGATTTCAGACAGGTTGATTTGCAAAGCCGGCGCAAGCCGGCTTTCTTTTTTTGCGTTGATCAATCGTGTGACGGATTGAGTCAGTCATGTTCGCAAAACATTTCACTTGCTTGTTTCAGGTGAGTGAATATTGCGTCGCTAAGGGAATCACTCACTGTCTGAAAGCGAGTCACTTTCAGCATGAGTCAACCGCGATTGGAAACTCGGTCATCGTCGGCAATGACGGGACGGATCAACCGGGCATGCGGCCTGTTTTACCAGAATGTGATGATCATTGCGGCAACGGCGAGCAACACCACGGCGGCGGTCCAGCGCACGTCGACCGGGACGCGTGCGATGCCGGTGCGGTCGATCATGCGGATCTGCGGCGAATCCTCGGCGGGTTGGTCTTGGCCACCCAGAATCATCGCCCACATCCATGTCAGCGCAGCGGTGGCGACGAACACGATACCGGCGATGATCGTGAAATGGATGTTCACGACCTTGGTGATGTAGCCGACAAACAACAGCGCACTGAATACGTGCCCGCTGATCAATCCGCGGAATGCGGCGCCGGCGCCGAGGCGCTTCCACCACAAGCCGAGCAGGAACGTGGCGACCAGCGGCGAGGCAACGAAGGCGAAAACTTGCTGTAAATAGGCCCACAATCCCTGGAAGTGCCGGATCATCGGCGCCCAGGTTGCCGCCAGCAGGGTGATCACGAGCGTCGTGATGCGTCCGGTCCAGACCAGCTGGTTCTGGGTCATTGCGGGGCGACGCGGCTGCACGAAGTCCACCGTAACCAGGGTTGCCGCGGAATTGAGCGTGGCCGAGCAGGTCGACATCAGCGCGGCGATCAGTCCGGCCAGAATCAGACCGGTCAGGCCGACCGGAATGAATTTCTCGACCATGGCCGGGAATACCTGATCCGGGTGTTTAAGCCCGGGAAGCAGCACGCTGGCCATCGCGCCGGGGATGGTCATCAGGAACAACGGCAGTAGTTTCAGCGCCGCGGCGACAACCGACGCGCGGCCGGCCGAATCGATATCGCGGGCGCCGAGTATGCGCTGCACGACGTACTGGTTCATCGTCCAGTAGTAGAAGCCGACAATGGGCAGGCCGGTAAGCAGTCCCAGCCAGGGAACGCCGGGATCGTCGATCGGGCGAATAAGGGAAAGCTTGTCCGGATGCACCTGGGCCACGACATTGGCCCAGGAATAATCGAACTTGCTGAACATGATGGTTGCCAGCACGGCTGAACCGGTCAGCAGCACCAGCGCCTGCATGACATCGGTATAGACCACGGCGCGCAACCCGCCGGCTGCGGTGTAGATACCGGTGAACAGCGCGATGGTCAGGCAGGTTTCCCACAGGCCCAGGCCGGGAATGAACGTGATCACGATCAGCGCACCGGCGTACAAACTGCCGGCTGTATCGAGCACGATTGACAAGAAAAGCGTGACGGCTGAAAGGTATTTGCGCAGACGTGAATCGAAGCGGCGTTCCATTATCTCCGGCATGGTGGTGACGCGTGCGCGCATCAGAACCGGTAGCACGAAGAACGCAGTGAAAATCAGTACCACGCCAGCCATCCATTCGTAGTTGGCGGCCGAAATACCGGTTCGATACGCTGCGCCGGGCAGGCCGATCAGCGTGTCGGACGAAACATTTGCCGCGAACAACGAGAAGCCGACGGCGGCCGGGCCCAGTGTGCGACCAGCCAGGAACAGGTCCTCGGAAGTGGTCTTGCCGCGCGATACCTTGAAGCCGATCAGCGCCGTGATGGCGAAGTACGATGCGATGGCAATGTAGTCGAGTGCTCCCAGATGAATCATCACAGTCCGAAGGTGCAAATCTTTTTTCAGGGAAACATGCAGCCGGCATCGATGCAAGCCGGCTTGGTGGAAGTTCGCGCGACGTTCCATGTGCGCTTGAGGTTCAGCGCGCATCGACGAGCGGAACCGGGGTGGTCGTGGACGAATGCCGCGGCCGTGCCGGATTGCAGGCCAGCAAATCCTGCCGAGGTGGCACGCGAACCGCGGCATCCGTGCTAGCATTCGGACCTTTTCCACGAATGTTGCGCCGCAAGAAGCGGAACGGAGCTTGCTGCATGCGAACTCATTATTGCGGTCTCGTTGACGAGACCCTGATCGATCAGGACGTGAGCCTGTGCGGCTGGGTCGACACCCGGCGTGATCACGGCGGTGTGATTTTCATCGACCTGCGTGACCACGAAGGCATCGTGCAGGTGGTCATTGAGCCGGACAATGCCCGGGCGTTCGCCGCTGCCGAGCACGTGCGCTACGAATTCTGCCTGCGTATCCGCGGCACGGTGCGCGCGCGTCCGGCCAGCCAGGTCAACGAGCGCCTGCGCAGTGGCAAGATCGAGGTGGTGGCCACTTCCTTCGAGGTACTCAACGCCGCGGCGCCGTTGCCGTTCATGCTTGACGACGCTGTCGGTGAGGACGCCCGCTTGCGCTGGCGCTATCTGGACCTGCGTCGGCCGGAAATGCAACGGCGCATGCGTATGCGCACACGGCTGGTTGCGGCCATCCATGCGTATCTCGATGCGCGCGGCTTCCAGGATATTGAAACGCCGATCCTGACCCGCGCCACGCCGGAGGGTGCACGCGATTTCCTGGTACCGGCGCGCATGCACCCCGGCGAGTTTTACGCCTTGCCGCAATCGCCGCAGCTGTTCAAACAAATCCTGATGATGTCCGGTTTCGACCGCTATTATCAGGTCGCGCGTTGCTTCCGCGACGAAGCGCTGCGCGCGGATCGCCAACTCGAATTCACCCAACTCGACATGGAGTTCGCCTTTGTCGAGGAGCGCGACGTGCAGGATTGTGTCGAAGCGATGATTCGGCACCTGTTCCGCGAAGTTCGCGGCATCGAATTGCCCGAACCGTTCCCGCGCATGACCCATGCCGAGGCAATGCGCCGCTATGGTTCGGACAAACCCGACTTGCGCATCGAACTGGAACTGGTCGATGTCGCCGAGCAGGTCAAACACGTCGAGTTCAAGGTGTTCAGCGGCCCGGCCAACGACCCGGGCGGTCGCATTGCCGCGCTGAGGCTGCCGGGCGGCGCCAGACAGCCACGCAAGTATCTGGATGATTTGGGCCCTTATGTGGCGCGTTATGGCGCCAAGGGTCTGGCCTGGATTCGCATCGACGACAGCGCCAGGGGCCGTGAGGGCATGACTTCGCCGATCATCAAGTTCCTCGACGATGCCGCGTTGAACGGCATCGTCGAGGCAGTCGGCGCGCAAAGCGGCGATGTGATCTTCTTCGGCGCCGGTCCGTACAAGACCGTCAGCGAATTCATGGGCGCATTGCGCATCAAGCTGGCGCAGGACGCCGGGCTGGTCGCCGATCGCTGGGAGCCGCTGTGGGTGACCGACTTCCCGATGTTTGAATACGATCATGCCGGCAAACGGCACGTGGCATTGCACCACCCGTTCACTGCACCGAAGGTCGACGATGTCGACGAGTTGAAGGCCAATCCCGATGCGGCTGTGTCGCGCGGCTACGACATGGTGCTCAACGGCAGCGAGATCGGTGGCGGTTCGATCCGTATCCATCGTCCGGAAATGCAATCGGCCGTGTTCGCGTTGCTCGGCATCGACGCCGGGGAGGCGCAGGCAAAATTCGGCTTCCTGCTCGAAGCCTTGCGTTACGGGGCGCCACCGCATGGCGGCATCGCGTTCGGTATCGACCGCCTCGCCGCGTTGATGGTCGGCGCCGATTCGATCCGTGACGTCATCGCCTTCCCCAAGACCACTACAGCGCAGTGTCTGATGACCGGTGCGCCGTCGCCGGTAGCCGAAGTGCAACTGCAGGAGTTGCATGTGCGCGTGGTCAAGCCGCAAAAGTAACCGCTGCATGAAGGGGGAACGCGTCATCCTGCTGCACGGCCTGTGGATGCGCGCGTTCACGCTGCTTGCGCTGCGGCGAGGACTCGGGCGCTCCGGCTACACCGTGGAATTGTTCGATTACGCCAGCGTGTTGCGCGGCCCGGAAGTTGCCGTGCGGCGTCTGGTCCAGCGTGTGCGCGGGTCCGACAACGAGACCGTGCATCTGGTTGGACACAGTCTGGGTGGGTTGGTCGCACTCAGGGCCTTGTTGCGTGAGCCGGATCTGATCAATGGCCGGGTGGTCTGTCTCGGCACGCCGCTGCGTGGCAGCGCGGTGGCACGGGTATTGGGCGGGCTGCCGGGTGGCAGCTGGCTGCTGGGCACAAGTGAGAGCCTGTTGCGCGACGGCTTGCCGCGTTGGCAAGGCCTTCAGCAGGTCGGCGTAATTGCGGGCCGCATGCCGGTAGGATTCGGTTTCCTGTTCGGCTCACTGGCGAGCCCTCACGACGGCACCGTCAGCGTCGCCGAGACGGTGATTCCCGGGCTTAGCGACCATGTCCAGGTTGCAGCGACGCATACGGGGCTGCTTTTTTCCGGAACGGTGGTTTCGCAAATTGTTGCGTTTCTGCGCAACGGCCGCTTCGAGACTCGTGCCCGAGGCGCTGCGGATTGAACGCGCGTGATAGAATTGCACGATCATGCGGGGCCAATGGCAGCCAGGGTGCGAACGGATCGGGGCCGGCTTGATGCCATTCGAACCGTGCGCCCGGTTGAGCAGGCGCCGCGGCGCAATCCCCACCGACGATCGCTGAGCAAACCCCACTCCTCAATGCCATGCCTCGAATTCTCGGCATCGACCCCGGTTCACAGCGCACGGGTATCGGCGTTATCGATACCGATGGCATTGGTGCGTCCCGGCATGTCTTCCACGGCGCCATCGTCCTGCTCGACAACGAGAATTTCCCGTTGCGTCTCAAACAGATCTTCGAGGAGATTTGCGGCGTGATCGAGCAGCATCGTCCCGATGAAGTGGCGATCGAGCGCGTGTTCATGGCGCGTAATGCCGATTCTGCATTGAAATTGGGCCAGGCGCGTGGCGCGGCGATCTGTGCCGTGGTGAATCGCGGATTGAATGTTGCCGAGTACGCGGCCAAGGAGATCAAGCAGGCCATCGTGGGGCGTGGCGCGGCCGGCAAGGGCCAGATCCAGCATATGGTTGGCGTGCTGCTGAACCTGCAGCAGAAACTGCAAGCCGATGCGGCCGATGCGCTGGCCGTGGCGCTGACGCATGCTCACACGCGTGCCAGCGTGACCCGCCTCGGCGTCGCGCGTACCGACTGGAGGCGCCGCCGATGATTCACGCACCTGGGTTTTCGGCGGCACCAGACCGGTTCAATCGCCGGTCGATCTGTCCCGCGGGTGAAACAGCATGATCGGTCGCATTCGCGGAGTACTCGCCTCGAAGCAGCCGCCATGGCTGATGGTCGATGTGGGCGGCGTGGGCTATGAACTGGAAGCGCCGCTGTCGACGTTTTTCGAGCTTCCCGAGACCGGGCAGGAAGTCTCACTGTTCACGCATTACGCAGTGAAGGAGGATACCGTGGCTCTTTACGGTTTCGCCCAGGAGTGCGAGCGCGTGTTGTTCCGGCACCTGCTGCGGGTCAGCGGCGTCGGCGCGAAAATCGCCTTGGCGGCATTGTCCGGCGCCAGCGTGGACGAGTTCACGGTGCGGGTCCAGGCAGGCGATATCGCGGCCTTGTCGCGTATTCCCGGTATCGGCAAAAAGACCGCCGAACGCATCGTCGTCGAGCTGCGCGACCGTGTCGACGGCACGACCCTTGCACCATCCGGTGTGGGGAGCGCCACGGCCACGGTGGCCAAGGATCCACAAACCGAGGCGACCATCGCCTTGCAGCAGTTGGGTTACAAACCGGCTGAGGCGACGCGCATGGCAAGGGCGGCGGCGGCTTCGGGCGACAGCGCCGAAGCGATCATCCGCAAGGCGTTGAAGGCGGCACTGGGATAGGAACCGAAATGACGGAATCCGGCAACTCGACCGAAACAGCCACCGGCAAGGCGCTTGCCGGCATGGCGCTGGGCGCGCTCGGCATCGTCTACGGCGATATCGGCACCAGCCCGCTGTACACGATCAAGGAAACGTTCGGCGAGCAGGGCGTGGTGCCGACGCCGGAAAACGTGCTCGGCATCCTGTCGCTGATGTTCTGGTCGCTGATCCTGGTGGTGTCGATCAAGTACGCCACGTTCATCATGCGCGCCGACAACAAGGGCGAGGGCGGCATCATGGCACTGTCCGCGCTGGTGCTGCGCTGCCTGCGCGGCAATGTGCGTGCGCGCTGGTGGATCATCATGCTTGGCCTGTTCGGTGCGTCGCTGTTCTTCGGTGATGGCGTCATCACCCCGGCGATGTCCGTACTCGGCGCGGTGGAAGGCCTGGAAGTGGCCGCACCGGCGCTGTCGCACTGGATCGTGCCGATCAGCGCCGTCATCATCATCGTCCTGTTCGCGTTTCAGCGACACGGCACGGGTCGGGTCGGACTGGTGTTCGGGCCGGTCATGGCCGTGTGGTTCGCTACGTTGGCGGCACTCGGGCTGGTCCAGGTGATCCAGCACCCGCTGGTGTTGCGTGCGCTGTCGCCGCATTACGGCATCGAATTTTTCCTGCGCAACGGCTGGTCGGCGTTTTTCGCGCTGGGAACGGTCGTGCTGTGCATAACCGGCGCCGAGGCGTTGTATGCCGACATGGGCCATTTCGGGCGCAAGCCAATCCGCCTGTCCTGGTTCAGCTACGTGCTGCCGGCGTTGATGCTGAACTATCTGGGGCAGGGCGCGCTGGTGCTGCACGACCCGCGCGCAGCGGCCAATCCGTTGTATCTGCTGGTGCCGCAGCCGCTGCTGTATCCGATGATCATCCTCGCGACCATCGCGGCCAGTATCGCCTCGCAAGCGGTGATTTCCGGCGCGTTTTCGATTACCCGCGAAGCGATCCAGCTCGGCTATCTGCCGCGCATGGAAGTGCGCCACACGTCGGTCGAAACGCGAGGGCAGATTTATCTGCCATGGATCAATCGCATGCTGCTGGTATTGACCCTGGCGGTCGTGATCGGTTTTGAGTCTTCGGCCAACCTGGCCGCTGCCTACGGTATTGCCGTGGTCGGCACGATGACCATCGACTCGATCCTGGTGCTGTTCATTTTTCGCAAGATGTGGAACTGGAGCTGGCCCAAGGTGGCGGCGCTCGGCAGCATCTTCCTGATCGTCGACCTGTCGTTTCTCGGCGGCAACGCCGACAAGGTGATCCATGGCGGTTGGCTGCCGCTGGTGCTTGGATTGGGCGCGTTCACGGTGATGAGCACTTGGCGCCGCGGCCGCGATCTGGTCCTGCGCGAAATTCGCCAGAGCGGTCTGGCGCTGGAACCGTTCATTGCCAGCCTGGCCGAGCATCCGCCGACACGCGTGCCCGGTACGGCGATCTTCCTGACGGCGAATTCCGACGCGGTACCGAATGCGCTGCTGCACAACCTCAAGCACAACAAGGTGCTGCACGAGCGCAACGTGTTGATGACTGTCGAAACGCTGGACCTGCCGGTTGCCGAATATGGCGAGCGCAGCGAAATCACCGCGCTGGGACACGGCTTTTTCAAGCTGACCCTGCGTTTCGGTTTCGCCGAGGACCCGGATGTGCCCAATGCGTTGGCGGGGTGTTCGGCCAAGGGCCTGGGCTTCGACATGATGGATACGACGTTTTTCATCAGCCGCGAAAGCATCGTTGCGACCGATCGCAGTCACGGCATGCCCGTTTGGCGTGACAAATTGTTCGCGTTCCTCGCGCGCAACGCCAACCCGGCCACGGCGTTTTTCCATGTTCCCGGCAATCGTCTGATCGAGCTGGGTACGCAGGTGGAAATTTGAATGGCGCGGGAGACGGGAGAGGTAACACCTCGGACGTGTAAAATCCGCGATGGATGCAAAGTCGCCGGGGATGCCCTGACCTGACCCGACTTTCGGCCCATTGGCGTCGCACGCCGGTGCTTGGAGTTGCCTGTTTTCGTCTCGGTTCCCAAGTCTTATGTCTGACTCTCCAAGTCTCACCGCTTGCCGCCCGCGCCTGTCATAATTGACGCATGACTGAAGATCGCGTCATCGCGCCGGACTCCAACGTCGAAGACGAAGTACTCGAGGCCAGTATCCGCCCGCAGACTCTGGGTGAATATCTGGGCCAGCAGGCCGTGCGCGAGCAGCTGGGCATCTACATCGAAGCCGCACGACAACGTGGCGAAGCCATGGACCATGTGCTGATCTTCGGTCCGCCCGGGCTCGGCAAGACCACGCTTGCGCACGTGATTGCGAACGAGCTGGGCGTGAGTCTGCGTGCGACCTCGGGGCCGGTGATCGAGCGCGCCGGGGATCTGGCCGCGCTGCTGACCAACCTGCAACCGCGCGATGTCCTGTTCGTCGATGAAATCCATCGCCTGTCGCCGGTCGTCGAGGAAATCCTGTACCCGGCCATGGAAGATCGCCAGATCGACATCATGATCGGCGAAGGCCCGGCGGCGCGTTCTATCAAGCTGGATCTGCCGCCGTTCACGCTGGTCGGCGCGACCACGCGTGCTGGTCTGTTGACCAGTCCCTTGCGTGATCGTTTCGGTATCGTGCAGCGCCTGGAGTTCTACACGCCGGGCGAGTTGGCTGCGATCGTGCGGCGTTCGGCCGGCATACTCGAGATCGCCTGCGATGCCGATGGTGCCGCCGAGATCGCGCGCCGCGCGCGCGGCACGCCACGCATCGCCAATCGTTTGCTGCGCCGCGTGCGTGATTTCGCGCAGATCAAGGCCGACGGAACAATCGCCCGTGATGTTGCGGTGGCAGCGATGGCCATGCTCAAGGTCGACGACGAGGGTTTCGACATACTCGACCGGCGCCTGCTCGGTACCATCATCGAGCATTTCGACGGCGGGCCGGTTGGCGTTGAATCGCTGGCCGCGGCGTTGTCCGAGGAACGCGGCACCATCGAGGACGTACTCGAACCGTACCTGATCCAGCAGGGATTCCTGATGCGTACGGCGCGCGGTCGCGTGGCGACCAACAAGGCCTATCGGCATTTGGGCCTGAAACCACCCAAGCGCGAGTCGGCGCCGGATCTGTTTGAAGCGGGCGAAACCTGAGACGTGACAAGCGAGACGAAAACTACGGCGGGTCGTTCCGACTTGCGGCTCACGGCTGACGACTCGCGCGTATTCAGCTGGCCGGTGCGTGTCTATTGGGAGGATACCGATGCCGGCGGCGTCGTCTATCACACCAACTACCTGCGTTATCTGGAGCGTGCGCGCAGCGAGTGGCTGCGTTCGCAAGGCATCGCCCAGCAACGTCTGCGCGAGACGCACGGCCTGTTGTTTGTGGTCGCTGACGCGTCCATCCGTTTCCTGGCATCGGCGCAGCTGGACGACGAACTGGACGCGACGATCGCGTCGTTCACGCGGCGTTCGGCCTCGATCGTGTTCAACCAATATATACTGCGACGTCGTGATGGCCTGCGTCTGATCGAGGCGCGCGTGCGTGCGGCCTGCGTCAGTGCGCAGGACTTCCGTCCGCATCGCATTCCCGCAAACCTGTTTCCGGAGACCCCCCAAGCATGAACGGCGGTATCGATGTCCTGCAGCTTGCACTCAATGCCAGTCTGTTCGTCAAGATCGTCATGGCGATCCTGCTCATATTTTCGTTCCTGTCCTGGGTGATCATCTTCCGCAAGATGCACATGCTCAACAAGGCGATGAACGGTGCGGACGAGTTCGAGGAGCGTTTCTGGTCCGGCGCCGACCTGGCCGGCCTGTTTCGGGACGTGACTGCCGCAGGCGATCAGGTTACCGGTATCGAGAGCATTTTCGAGGCCGGATTCCGCGAATTCGCCAGATTGCGCCAGCGCCGCAACATGGATCAGCGCACGATTCTCGAAGGCGCGCAACGCGGCATGCGTGTGGCCATGACGCGCGAACTGGATCGGCTTGAGCAAAACCTGGAATTCCTTGCCAACGTTGGCTCGATCAGCCCGTATGTCGGCTTGCTCGGCACCGTGGCCGGCATCATGGTCGCCTTCGTCGGCCTGGCCAACGTCAAGCAAGCGACGATCGCGATGGTCGCGCCCGGCATCTCCGAGGCGCTGATCGCCACGGCCATGGGCCTGATCGCGGCGATTCCGGCGGTGTGGGCCTACAACCGCTACTCCAACAAGGTCGAGCGCATCGTTGCCCGCTACGACACCTTCGTCGAGGAATTTTCCTCGATTCTGCAACGTCAGACGCACTCGGACGACATCTGATCGTCTGATCGCCGCGGTAACTGTCCGGAACCGATCGTATGCAAACCACGGGACGTATGCGCAAACGGCGCAAGCTGAAATCCGAGATCAACGTCGTTCCCTATATCGACGTGATGCTGGTTTTGCTGATCATCTTCATGGTGACCGCGCCGCTGCTCAACCTCGGTGTCGATATTCACCTGCCGCAGTCCACCGCCAAGGCGGTGCAGACCGAGCAGCAGCCGATCGTGATCAGCGTCGACCAGGACGGCAACTACTTTCTGACGTTGGGGGCTTCCAAGCGTGAACCGATCGATGCCGATACGCTGGTCAAGAAAGTTTCAGCTTTCGTACGGCAGAATCCGAAAGTAACGGTTTTGATCGGAGGCGATGAACGAGTCGATTACGGCAAGGTCTATCAGGCCATGGTGCTGCTGCAGCAGTCCGGTGTGGCCAAGGTTGGCCTGATGAGCGAGCCGCCCGTGGACAAGCAACGTTAGACAGACAATGGAAAGCTTTGGCGACAAGCTCCGCGCATGCATCTATGCGCTGCTGGTCCACGCCGCGGTCGTCGTGGCGCTGCTTTCCGGGCTGTTCTGGACCAAGGCGACGCGTCCGATCCAGCTGCAGGGGCCGATTATCCAGGCCGAGCTGGTCGGGTTGAGCGCCGCGCCGAAACCGCGGCCAAAGCGCCAGGCGAAGCCCAAACCGGCCAAACCGAAAGCCGAACAGCCACCGAAACCGCCGGAGCCGACGCCGCAATCGCCCAGCCAGCCGCACAACGATCGCGTCGATCGAGAGAAAGTCGCCGAGCTGGCCGCACAGGCCGAAAAGGCCAAGCGTGCGCAGCAGGAACGCCGACGTCAGGAACAGGTATTGCTCAAGCAGCAACAAAAACGGGAACGCGAGCGGCAGCGCCAGCTGGCGGATATCAAGCGCCAGCGCAAGGCTCTGGACCGCAAGCTCAAGCTCGAGCAGCAGAAGCTCGCGCAATTGAAGGATTTACAAAAACAAAAGCCGGTGCCTGCGCAATCGGTGCCGGAAGCGGACCGAGCCAAGTCCGGCAGCAACGGCGCGGACAGCGGTTTGTGGGCGCAATATCAGGCGGCGATCCAGAACGCCGTTACCGATAACTGGTTGCGGCCCGACAGTACACAACCCGGCCTGCACTGTATGCTGCGTATAGTGCAGATTCCCGGAGGCGACGTGATCAGTGTCAGGATTGCCAATCCCTGCAACGCCGATCCGCTGACGCGCGATTCGATCGAACAGGCGGTCAAACGAGCGGAACCTCTACCGTACAAGGGTTACGAAAAAGTCTTTCAGCGCGAAATCAACTTCAATTTCACCTACGAAGGATGAACACGGGATTCGATATGCCAATCAGGACCATCGCGAAATTATTCCTTTCACTGGTGTTCGCCTTGTTCGCGTCCGCGACCGCATTCGCCCAGGGCCTGAACAGCAGCGTGCCGACCATCGACATCAAGAACGGCACCGCCAGCGCCATTCCGATCGCGGTCATTCCGTTTTCCTTTGACGGAGCGGGCCTGCCGCCTGACACGGATGTGTCGGGTGTTATCGGTGACGATCTTAACCGCTGCGGCCAGTTCCGTACCTTGGCCAAGAACGACATCGTCGAGTTCCCCACGCGCGGCAGCCAGATCAAGTTCGCCACATGGAACCAGCTCAAGCAGGCCTACATCCTGGTTGGGCGCGAGATCGAAAACGCCAACGGCGAGATTCGTGTCGAATTCGAACTTTACGATGTGGCCAAGCAGCAGCAGTTGCTGGCCCTGGCGATTTCCGGACAACGCACCGGATTGCGCGATGTCGCCCACCAGATTGCCGATTTGGTCTACGAGAAAATCACGGGCGTGCGCGGTGCATTCTGGACGCGTATTGCCTACGTGACTTCGGTCGGCACCGGTCACAACATCCAGTATTCACTGATGATCGCCGATTCCGACGGGCATAATCCGCAGACGGTCGTTCGCTCGCGCGAACCGCTGCTGTCCCCGGCCTGGTCGCCGGACGGCACCAAACTGGCCTACGTCAGTTTCGAGCGTGGTGATTCGGCGATTTATGTCCAGCAGATATCGACGGGTGCGCGAGAAATCGTTTCCGCGAAAAAAGGCATCAACGGGGCTCCGGCGTTTTCGCCGGACGGAAGCAAGCTGGCCATGACGTTGTCATACAAGGGCAATCCGGATATCTATGTCATGGATCTGGCCACGCACAACCTGACCCAGTTGACGCATCATTTCGCCATCGACACCGAGGCGGCGTGGATGCCGGACGGGCAAAGTATCGTGTTCACTTCCGACCGATCAGGTAAACCGCAGCTGTACCAGATTCCGGCAACCGGTGGGACGGCTACCCGAATTACGTTCAAGGGCGATTACAATGCACGTGCGTCGATCAGTTACGACGGCAAGCACATCGCTATGGCGCGCGGTAATGGAAATGTGTATCGTATTGCTGTTTTGGACCGTACAACCGGGGAAAGTCGAGACATTTCGCCAGGCAAGCTCGATGAGTCTCCCAGCTATGCGCCGAACGGAAGCATGATTCTTTACGCGGCGACGGAAGGCCCACGCGGTGTGCTTTACGCGGTATCGGCGGACGGCAGGGTGCGACAACGGTTGGTTCTGGCGAATGGCGATGTCCGGGAACCGGCATGGTCTCCTTACCGTCAGCGTGGACAATAGCTCCGCAATGTTCCTGCGGATTCGATAACTTCACAGACAAACTTAGAACATGAGGTTCAAAATCATGAAACTCCCGATTCGCGTTATCATGACTGCCACGGTCGCCTGTCTCTTGATGGCCGGTTGCGCCAGCCAGAAACCCAAACCAGTCGAGCCGGAGAAAACCACTCCGCCGCCGACCACCACTGAACCGGCGGCACCCAGTGGCAAGTACACGCCGGAGAGTCTGGATAGCGACTCCTGCTTGCGTCAGCGCATCATCTACTTCGATTTTGACAAGAGCGAACTGCGGCCGGAATTCCAGGCAGCGATCGCCTGCCATGCCGAATACCTGCATGAATTCCCCGGTGCCCGCGTCACGCTGGAAGGCAATGCCGACGAGCGCGGTACGCGTGAATACAACCTGGGTCTGGGCGAGCGCCGCGGCAACGCGGTCAAGAGTGCCCTGATCGTTGCCGGTGCTTCGGAAGACCAGTTGAACGTCGTCAGCTATGGCGAGGAACGTCCCGTGTGCAAGGAGCACAACGAGGCTTGCTGGCAGAAGAACCGCCGCGTCGAAATCGTTTACACGGCGAAGCAATAGATCCAATCGATGCATCCAGTGCAATCGAGACGATACGCAATACTGGTGGCGGCTTGCATGGCCGCCACCTTTTTCGCGGCACCGCTGCAAGCGCAACGCCTGAGCCTTTCCGAACGGGTTTCTCGTCTGGAACAGCAGGTGAACGGCCAAGGCGATGCGCGCGGCAACATCGAACTGGTCAATCAGGTCAATGCGCTTCAATCCCAGGTGCAGGCGCTGCAGGGCCAGATCGAAGAGTTGCGTCATGAACTGGAAGGGATGAAACAGCGCAGCAAGGATCAGTACATCGATCTGGATTCGCGCCTTGCGCGTCTGGAAGGAAGCAATCCGGCGGCACCGGCGGCACCGGCGGCAGCGACCAGCAACAGCGGACGCATGCAGGACATCCAGCTCGGCACACCGGCGGCCAACACCAGCGTCGCGTCGCAGCCTCTCTCGAATCCGATGCCGGCGAGTCCGACATCGACTACGGCGCCGGCACAGCCGCTCGCCGCGCAAGGACAGGCGGCGGACAATACGATGGCGCAACAGTCCGGCGCGCAAAACGCGCCCGATCCGCAAGCCGCTTACGAACAGGCTTTCAATGCACTCAAAGACGGACGCTATGCGGAGTCGTCCCGGTTGTTTCAAGCGTTTATCCGCCAGTTCCCGGACGACACGCTCGCGCCAAACGCTTATTACTGGCTCGGCGAGTCGTACTATGTAACCGAAAACTTCGGTGTGGCGCTGGATACCTTCAACAAGTTGCTGGCCAGATATCCTGACAGCCAGAAGTCGCCGGATGCCCTGCTCAAGGTCGGCTATTGCCAGTACGAGTCGAAGCAGTGGAAGCAGGCGACGGCGACACTCAACGAAGTGGTGCGCAAATATCCCGGTACGACGGTCGCCAATCTTGCCCAGGGTCGTCTGCGTGCGATCAAGCTGGAGGGGCAGCGTTAGGCAAGCGCCGCCCGTCAATTTCTGTCGACAACACGTCGTTCCATGTCCGAAGCCGCGCCCGACCGCGCGCGTCTGCGCGTCACCGAAATTTTCCATTCGTTGCAGGGCGAGGCCCGCGATGCCGGTTGGCCTACCGTCTTTGTGCGCCTCACCGGCTGCCCCTTGCGATGTGTCTGGTGCGACACGGAGTACGCGTTCCATGGCGGGCAATGGCGTGATATTGACGCCATCGTCGAAGAGGTTGCGACCCACGAAGCCCGGCATGTCTGCGTGACCGGCGGCGAACCGCTTGCGCAGAAACGTTGCCAGGACTTGCTCGGGCGTCTGTGCGATCTCGGTTATTCGGTTTCACTGGAGACTTCCGGTGCACTGGATGTTTCCGGCGTGGATCCGCGCGTGGTCAAGGTCATGGATCTGAAGGCACCGGGCTCGGGCGAATCGGCCCGCAATCTGTGGAGCAACGTACAAGCACTGACCAGGTCGGATCAGGTCAAGTTCGTACTGGCCAATCGTGTCGACTACGAATGGGCGCGTGCCGTCATCGACGAACAAAAGTTGGCAACGCGTTGCGAGATCCTGTTCTCGCCTGTCTACGCGAAGCTGGCACCGCGCGAGCTGGCGCAGTGGATATTGCAGGACCGGTTGCCGGTTCGCATGCAGTTGCAATTGCACAAGCTGCTGTGGGGTGAAGAGCCGGGGCATTGAGTCGCCATGTCGCGTGTGTCCCGTTTTTCATGCGTCAGGTGTTGACTCGACCCTCCGCCCGGTAATGCCCCTGAAAGCTTTGCCTCCAGGTTAGCCACTCACTCACCGCAGGTGAGTGGAAGCTTTGCTCCTGGACACCAACTCGATCGGCCTGTTGAGGCCAATACAGGTAAAAGTGCAGGCTGATAGCCTGCGTCGATTATGCTTGATAAAGTCGGATATTTTGCAGGTCAAGCCATGAGCGGATCAAAAACATCGGGGCATCGTGCTGTCGTACTGGTTTCCGGGGGCATGGATTCCGCCGTCACGCTGGCGATGGCGCGCGAGCAGGGGTTTGCCTGTTACGCACTCAGTGTCGCTTACGGTCAGAGGCACGTCTCCGAATTGGCCGCAGCGGCGCGTGTTGCGCGGGCATTCGAGGCAATTGAACACAAGATCGTCGATGTCGATCTGCGCAGCATCGGCGGTTCGGCCTTGACCGACGAAATCGAGGTACCGGAGTCCGGTGGTTCCGGCATCCCCGTGACCTATGTCCCGGCGCGCAACACCATCATGCTGTCGGTCGCGCTGGGTTGGGCTGAAGTACTGGGTGCGCAGGATATATTCTGTGGCGTCAACGCTATTGATTACTCGGGCTATCCGGATTGTCGGCCGGAATTCATCGAGCAATTCGAGCGGCTCGGCAATATCGCGACCAAGGCTGGTGTTGAAGGCAGGCGTTTGCATGTCCATGCGCCGCTAATCCGCATGAGCAAAGCCGACATTGCGCGCGAAGGTGAGCGCCTGTGCGTTGATTTTTCGATCACGGTATCGTGTTATCGCGCAAATGCGGACGGCCTGGCCTGCGGCCATTGCGATGCCTGCCGATTGCGTGCGCAGGGATTCAGCGAGGCAGGCGTGCCGGATCCGACGCGTTATGCGTGAACGAAGGGTTGCCGATTGTCGCGCATGCCCCTAAACTGCGCGTCCTTCTGCGAAACCGCCCGTTACCGGCACCGTTTCCAGTGACTTCACGGTGCGGTCCGCGACAGGTTTCCACGTCGCATGCTCATGCGGTATTCCATGCGATGGGCCGTTAGCTCAGTTGGTAGAGCACCGGACTTTTAATCCGATGGTCGAAGGTTCGAATCCTTCACGGCCCACCATTGCAATGCGTCAACGCGATCGGTTCCCAACATTGCCAATCGTCCAATCAGGATCATGGCTGTCACAAACTTGAGGATGCTCCGATCAAGTCAGCGCAACGATGAAATCTGCGCCGGCAGGGTCGGCCCAAGCCTTTGATTCCAATAAAGACGGGGGATGTCCACAAGATCCGC
This sequence comes from uncultured Pseudomonadota bacterium, assembly GCA_963779795.1. Taxonomy (GTDB): domain Bacteria; phylum Pseudomonadota; class Gammaproteobacteria; order Xanthomonadales; family Rhodanobacteraceae; genus Rudaea. The sequence goes on from CAVZZK010000002.1 coordinate 53,042, forward strand.
CTGTGCTGACTTGATCAGAGAATCCCCAATGGCGATGCAAGAAAATATGGCCAGGAGTATTGCGCGCATGATCGTGAAATTGCCGGTTTTTGCGATACTGGCATTGTTGTTGGGCTGTAGCTCGAGCATGAAATTCCCGGCGCCGCAGCAATGGCGATCCGAGATTGATCAGCTTACCGCGAACGATACGAGCCGGCCGCCGCCGCAGCACGGCGTCGTGTTCATCGGCAGTTCGTCGATCCGCATGTGGACGACGCTGGCCGCGGATTTCCCTGGCGTGCCCACGGTGCGGCGCGGTTTCGGCGGTTCGGCGATTGCGGACAGCACACTCTACGCCGGGCAAATCGTGGTTCCGTATCACCCGAAGCTGATCGTCATGTATGCCGGCGACAATGATGTCGCCGAAGGCCATTCACCGCAGCAGGTCATTGACGATTTCAAGGCGTTTGTGGCACGTGTGCGCCGTGACTTGCCCGATGTCGCCATTGTCTATATTTCGATCAAGCCGAGCATGGCTCGCTGGTCGATGTGGCCGCAGATGCATGCGGCCAACCAAGGCATCAGGGCATGGGCGCGCAGGCAGCCCAACATGCAGTTCGTCGATATATCCCCGAAAATGTTGGGAGCGAACGGCAAGCCGCGTCCGGAGCTGTTCCGCAAGGATGGTTTGCACATGAAACCGGCCGGTTATGCGATATGGATCGCGGCATTGAAGCCGGTACTGGCCGAGTATGGTTTTGCGGTGCGTTGACCGGTGGCCGGCTTGTTCACCGGGGCACGGTCGGGTATTCTGCGCCCCCTTTCGTGCATGGGCGCGAAACGACGGAGAGGTGTCCGAGTGGTTGAAGGAGCACGCCTGGAAAGTGTGTAAGCGGCTTATACCCGCTTCGCGGGTTCGAATCCCGCCCTCTCCGCCATATTGTTTGTCCGAGAAGTTTCAAGGCGGGAGTCGAACCCGCGATAATGAGAAATGTGGGTTCGACGAATCGGCAGGAAAGCCGATTCGTGCAGCGCAGCTGCCCGCAGGGCGAGGTACAGGATGTACCGAGTACATCCCGCCCTCTCCGCCATATTGTTTAATGGTGGTTCCGTTGGTTCTCCCGCGACGATAGTTTGTGAACTCCGCCAGGGCCGGAAGGCAGCAACGGTAGCAGATGATTCGGGTGCCGGGATGTAGCCGGCGGGACCGCCACCCTCCTCTTGAACTGACCGACTCCCTGCTGCGGAAGCCGAGGCAGCAACCATCCCTGGATCGCTTTCCTGCCGCGACGTCCGTGTCGCGGCGCTCGACGGCGCGCGCGATGCGTTACTTCGCATCGCGCAAGCGCGCCCTCTCGCCCGCCAGGGCCGGAAGGCAGCAACGGTAGCAGATGATTCGGGTGCCGGGATGTAGCCGGCGGGACCGCCACCCTCCTCGTGAACTGACCGACTCCCTGCTGCGGAAGCCGAGGCAGCAACCATCCCTGGATCGCTTTCCTGCCGCGACGTCCGTGTCGCGGCGCTCGACGGCGCGCGCGATGCGTTACTTCGCATCGCGCAAGCGCGCCCTCTCGCCCGCCAGGGCCGGAAGGCAGCAACGGTAGCAGATGATTCGGGTGCCGGGATGTAGCCGGCGGGACCGCCACCCTCACCGATTTTGAGCTCGTAATTCCTGCGCAGGTAGGAATCCGGCGCGTCAAAAGCTTTCACTCAGCCTGCGGCTGAGCGAGTTACTTTTGGTATCGCCCAAAAGTAACCAAAAGGCTATGCGCCTGTCGCGGTGTTCCGATTCGCATCCGGCGAATCGGAATGACCCTGCGCTTCTCGCCGCTCCGGGGTCGCTCAGACAGTGCATCCATGCACTGCATCGCGATCGCGGCGATCCATCGCCGCGACCCGTTGGGCCATTCCCGTCACGGCTGCGATGCTCGGCACCGCTTGACGGCGCCAGTTGTCTGCTATTCCGTCCATCCCTGGACTACGTCTTCTCGGATTGCGAGTTCTGGCTTCTGCGGCAGGATGCCGCCAAGCCGGGTCCCCTTTGGGGCGGCGAATGGTGTGAGGAAATGCCCGCAGGGGCGGCGCGAGGGATATCGCGCCGATTGCGCTGCCAGCACAAGAACATGCTGTCAGCGCCATCCGAGCACCCGAGCGCACTTGGAACACGACGATGTGTGGAAAGCGTCCCAGGGAGTGGCCTTCTTCCCGGTGACTTCTTCCTGGCCAGGCAATAATAAGTCGATCGCTCACCCACAGGCTGAGTGAATGCTTTGCCGCGAGGTAAGTCATCCGGCGGCCGAAGGCCAGTAAGCGCTGTGCCTCGCCAGTCTGGAGCGCGACATTTCGGGAATGTGGATCGCCGGCAGGGACGCGTCTGTTAAAATCCAGGTTCATCCGGATATCTCCCGCAATGTCATATCAGGTCCTGGCACGTAAATGGCGCCCCCGCCGGTTTTCCGAACTGGTCGGGCAAGAGCATGTCGTGCGTGCGTTGAGCAACGCGCTGGACAGCGATCGCATGCACCACGCGTTCCTGTTCACCGGAACCCGCGGTGTCGGCAAGACCACGATCGCACGAATTTTCGCCAAGTCGCTGAATTGCGAACGCGGTCAGTCTTCCGATCCGTGTGGCGAATGCGCGGCCTGCAAGGATATCGATGCGGGCCGTTTCATGGACCTGATCGAGATCGACGCGGCCAGCAATACCGGTGTCGACGATGTGCGCGAACTGATCGAGAACGCGCAGTATTCGCCGTCGCGCGGGCGCTTCAAGGTGTATTTGATCGACGAAGTGCACATGCTCAGCAAGTCGGCGTTCAACGCCCTGCTGAAAACGCTTGAGGAACCACCGGATCACGTCAAGTTCCTGCTCGCCACGACCGATCCGCAGAAACTGCCGGTGACGGTGCTGTCCCGCTGTCTCAAGTTCAATCTGAAGCGCTTGCTGCCGGAACAGATCAGCGGTCAGATGCGGCATATCCTTGATCAGGAAGGCACGCAATACGATGCCGAGGCGCTGGATGAACTGGCACGCGGTGCGGACGGTTCCCTGCGCGATGGACTTTCCCTGCTCGATCAGGCCATTGCCTACGGTGCGGGCTCGGTGCATGCCGCCGATGTGCGACAGATGCTTGGCACGATCGAACGCAGCCGCGTGTTTGCGCTGATCGCGGCCGCGGCCGCCGGGGACGGGCAGCGGCTGATGGCCGAAGTAGAAAGCCTGGCCGAGTTCTCGCCCGATTATGCCGGCGTGCTCGACGACATCGCCGCGGGGCTGCATCGTTTGCAGCTGCGGCAACTCGTGCCCGGGCATGTCGACATGGATCAGCACGAGGACGCACAGGTCGCCGAACTCAGCGAGCGACTGGCGCCGGAAGTCGTGCAATTGTTTTATCAAATGGCCGTGATTGGCCGACGCGATCTGTCGTTGGCGCCGACCCCGCGCGCTGGTTTTGAAATGACCTTGCTGCGCATGCTTGCGTTCCGCCCGGGCAACCCCGGCGACAAGATTGCGGCTGCGGCGCCGCCGGCAAAGGCAGCGGTATCGCCGCCCGTGGCGCGAAGTGGCGGCGTGCGCGAAACGCCTGCATCGAAGCCGCCGCGCACCAATGGCAGGCAGGATGAGCCGGCCGCGACGGGCAGCGACGATTGGCAGACGCTGATACAGCAGGCCGGGTTGTTGGGCCCGGTCGGCCAACTTGCGCAACATGCAGCCCTGCTGGGCATCGAAAACGGTGTCGTGCGTCTGGCCCTGAAGCCGGAATTCGAGCATTTGAAAGTGCCGCCGCTGATCGAACAAATGGCGGAGCGACTGAGCACGGCGTTGGGTCGTTCGCTCAAGGTGCGCTTTGAAAAACGAGAGAAAATCGGGGAAACGCCGGCCGACGTGGCCTTGCGCGAACGCGAACAGCAACAGCAGGCGGCCGAGCGCGCGTTGGGCGAGGATCCCTTCGTGCAGTCGTTGATCCGCGATTTCGATGCGCGTGTGATACCCGAATCCATCCGGCCCGCGTCGACCGCGGCCGGCAACAATGCGGAGAAGTGAAATGCGTGGACCGATGGCGCAACTGATGCAGCAGGCGCAAAAGATGCAGGAGGACCTCAAGCGTGCCCAGGAAGAGGTCGCCAAACTCGAAGTGACCGGCCAGGCCGGCGGTGGCATGGTCAACGTGACCATGAACGGTCGGCATGAAGTGCGCCGGGTCAACATTGACCGCAAGCTGTTCGCCGACGATCCAGAGATGGCCGAGGATCTGGTTGCGGCAGCAATCAACGATGCCGTGAACAAGGTGGCGACGGCGACACAGGAACACATGGGCCAAGTCGCCGGTGGCATGAATTTGCCGCCAGGGTTCAAGTTGCCATTCTGAGTAGCGCGGGCGGCGGGGGAAAACGGCTGCGCACCCGGAATGGCGAGGCGGATTCGGGACCAACGGATCGTTTATGCTCTGAACCGCTCACCGCTCACCGCTCACCGCTCACCGCTCACCGCTCACCGCTCACCGCCTACCGCCCACCGCCTACCGCCCACCGCCCACCGCCCACCGCCCACCGCCCACCGCCCACCGCCCACCGCCCACCGCCCACCGCCCACCGCCCACCGCCCACCGCCAAGCCCATGTCCGGTTCACCGTTACTTTCTGAATTGATAGACGCCTTGCGTTGCCTGCCCGGCGTCGGCGCCAAAACGGCGCAGCGCATGGCTTTGCATGTGCTGGATCGCGATCGCGATGGGGCATTGCATCTGGCCGAGAAACTGCAGGCGGCGGTTGAGCGCATCGGCAATTGCTCGCGCTGCCGCACGTTCAGCGAAACGCCGATTTGTCTGCTGTGTGCGAACAAGGCGCGCGACGTTCAGCTGCTATGCGTCGTGGAAACGCCGGCCGACCAGATCGCCATCGAACAGGCGACCGGATACCGTGGCCATTATTTCGTGCTGCTCGGACGCCTGTCGCCGCTGGATGGCCTTGGACCGAAGGAGTTGGGCCTGGACCTGCTCACGGCGCGGCTGGCCGAGGGCGAGGTGCGCGAGCTGATCGTGGCGACGAATCCGACGGTGGAAGGCGAAGCGACGGCGCACATGCTCAGCCAGATTGCGCGCAAGGCCGATGTGCGCGCCACGCGTCTGGCACATGGCGTGCCGTTGGGCGGTGAACTGGAATACATCGATCGCGGTACGTTGGCGCATGCGTTTGGCGGGCGACAAAATCTCTAGCAACCGGAAGGACAAATATGGCCGATACATTGTTTGGCAAGATCATCCGCCGCGAGATACCCGCGGATATCGTATACGAGGATGACGATGTGCTTGCGTTCCGCGACATCAATCCGCAGGCGCCGGTGCATGTGTTGTTCATTCCGAAAAAGCCGATCGCCACCTTGAACGACGCCGGCGACGAAGATGCACTGTTGATCGGCAAGCTGGTACTCGCGGCTTCGGCCTGGGCTCGCGAGCAGGGTTTTGCCGAGGACGGCTACCGCTGCGTCATGAATTGCAATCGCGACGGCGGACAGACGGTGTTCCATCTGCACCTGCACCTGCTTGGCGGGCGTCAGCTGAACTGGCCACCGGGTTGAACGTCGTTATCTTGGCCCTTGCGTAGTGGTTGGCGAAGGATCGGCTATCACTGGCCCTTGCCATGCGAGTGCCGGTGCGAGCCACGCACGACAATAACCGGTGGCGCCCACCATCCGTATCCGCTCCAGGACGGTCCGTAACCCCAACCCCAGAACGGATCGAAGTAGGGGTTGTAGACACGCACTGTCCGCCGTGTGTGTTTTGGCCACAGGTAGACTTGGTCGGCATTGAGTCTGGGATAGGTGTAGTCGTATTCGCCGACTTTGTGTTTCTCGGTGCCGTCGATCTGGCCCACGACGGTAAGATCACGGCCGCGACCATATAGTTCGGGGTCGTAGAAACCCTTGTGACAGGCGATGAAGCGCCCGTCGCTCTGCCCGCGCCGTCGCGGCCGTGCGTCCGGATACAGATCGCGTGAGAGCACCTCAAAACAGGTGTCCTCCTCGCGGGGCATCACCTTGAGAATCTCGCCGCCCCAGCGCACGCGCTCGCCGTGGCCGGCACCGTTGGCCGCCTGCCGAGCGGTCACGCTGGAGAAGCCCGTTCCCGCCAGTTGCTGCGGAACGCTTGCGCAACCGCCCAGGCCGAGCGTGACAAGCGTCGTGATAGCGAGAAACTTGCGCATTGCTGACTCCTGCGATTTACCGGTTAAGACGCGTGACGGCGAACTTTCGTCGCGTTGGATTTTATCCTGTCCGGCCAGTTCAGACGTTAACGCGCCATGTACGGGCGGCGTTTACAAAGGCGTTGACTTGTTTTGGGTCAGGCGTATCGCTGGCATAGCGCAGTTCGATGTACTGAGCCAACAATTCGCCTATCGACACACTGTTGACCGGGGAATGGCGAACACGTCGGGCGAAGTCGCGCGGACCTTCGGCTGGCGCGTGCTGCACGCCGCATCGTGCCAGCTTTCTACACAGCGTCGCATAGGCAAGGTCGATCGGGTCGCGAGAACGGCGTGGTCCACGCAGCACCCACCAGGCGAACAACCCGAGCATGATCGTGCTGCTGAGGATCAGCAGGCTGACCAGTTGCGGGTAGTCGACTTTTTCGACACCGAACGGCGTCAGCAGGTGCTGTTGGCGCAACGCGTTGAAGCGGATGATCACGTCGTTCCAGAAACGGTTGACCAGGTCGAACTGGTTGCGCCAGGCTTGCAGCCAGTTGGCCTGATACCACGGCGCACTGGCGCCGGCCGCCGCACGCGCGCCGAGCTCCACACGCTGTGGACTGACCGCGGCGGTGGGGTCGACGCGGACCCAGCCACGCCCGGCCAGCCAGACTTCCGACCAGGCATGCGCATCGGATTGGCGCACCAGCAGATAGCCGCCGGTGCGGTTGTAAAACCCGCCCTGATAGCCGGTCACCACGCGTGCGGGAATGCCGGCCGAGCGCATCAGGAAGGTGAATGCCGAGGCGAAGTGTTCGCAGAAGCCGCGGCGTGTATCGAACAGGAAATCGTCGACGGAATTGCGTCCCAGCAGCGGTGCTCTCAGGGTGTAGAAGAAATTGTCATGGAACAGCTTCAGCGCGGCGGCAATGATCTTGCCGTTGTCGTTGAATTCGCTTCGCCAACGATGCGCGAGGGCGCGGGCGCGCGGATCGAATCCCTGCGGCAATTGCAGCGCCATGCGCCGGTGCCTGGCATCGAGTTGCGGTTCGAGGCGGTAATGTGGCGCCGAGGCCACGTGATAACGATGCAGGTTATCGATACGGTTGCGGCTGACCAGGGTCATGTCCGCGCCACGCACCGCGCCTTGAGGAACCGTTGTGGGCATGTCCAGTGCCAGCAGCCAGTGACGCCTGCTGGGCTCCATCGCCACGGTGTAGGTGAGCACCGGTCCCTCGGTTTCCAGATCGGTCGATCCGGGCCGGCTGGCCAGGAATCCCGGACGTGACCAGGTACTGCCGCTGAAATACCACAGCACGGGACCACGCCAGTACAGTTGATTGCGCGGCGGCAACGGGCCATCGAAGGTGACCCTGAATGCGGCGCTGTCGTCGATCAGCAATTGCTGGATATCGTTCGGGTTCATGTCGTTGCCGAGCCCGGTGCGGGTCGCGGCATCGACCGGCGCGCCCCACAGCGGCGAAGCCAGGCGTGGCAGGAACAAGAACACACAAAGCGCCAGCGGAATTGCGGCGAGCAGCGACCACGTGCCGTTGCGAAGCAGGTCGTCCGGCAGACGAAAACGCATTGGTTTGGGCGGCGACTGCAGTATCCGCAACGCCGCCAGAAACACGACCAGCGCGGAGAACAGGGCCAGCGTCGTAACCAGGCTCGAATCGAAGAACAGCGCGCTCATCAGCACGAAGCTGGCGAAGCAGATCGCGGCCCGGCCATCGCGCCGGGTTTCGGTTTCCACCAGCTTCAGCGCGAGCATCGCACAGGCCAGCGCCGCGCCGGGTTCGCGTCCGAAGATATTGCCGTAGTGGGCGATGATGATCAGCGCAAACAATGCCACCAGCGGCAGCTTGATCCAGGTCGGAATCGGCGCCCCTCCGCGTAGCCGTTGCACGATTCGCATGGTCAGGACAATGGCGATCGGCGCCGAAACGAACCAGGGCAGGCGTAGCAGATGCGGCAATACGGAAATGCCCACGCAGGCGGCGATGACGGCAAACTGCGTTGCGCTCAGCGCCGTTTTCGCCGGCGTTTTCACTCGGCCGCACCCGGCATCAGCGCGAGTTCGCGCAGGCAACGATTCCGATGCGCGCCGCCGCGTCCACTTTCGATTCGACGTCCGGGCAGGTGCAGTGCACAGGAAGCTTGCGCGGCGTCCGCGGCCAGCACCCAGGCAGCCAGTCTGGCAATCCGCGCTTCCCGATCCAGGCCAGGCAGGGCGGCATAGTCGAGTACGACATGGGTGCCAATGGGCTGGTCGAATTGTTTGACCAGCAGCGATTCATGCCGGGCGCTGGCTTTCCAGGCGATCGCGCGAAGCGGATCGCCGGGGCGATATTCTCGCAGCGCCGACATCTCATCGCCTTCGCGGCGGACCGTGTGCGTTTCGCGTTGCGCGGCCGAGCGCGGCAATGGTGGCGGATTCGGTTCCGGGCGTGGGTAGACCAGGGCGGCGAATTCGGGGTTCAGCCAGCTCCAGACTTCGAACAGCGCGAATGGATACTGGCTGGACAAGCGCATGCGCCCGGGCCGGAACCAGCCGCGCCGTTGCGTATGCATGCTCAGGTCCATGCGATTGTCGCCGCGTTCGCGCAGGTCGAAGACTTCATCGACATCGGCGAAGACCAGATGCAGGTCATGCCGGACCCGGTCGTCGTTGTGCAGATGCAGGCTCAGGCGCAGGCAATCACCGGCAAAGCATGCGCTTGCCTGCACGGCGTGCAATTCGAGGCGATTGAGGGCCTGAAACGCCTGGAATACGCTCTGATAACTGGCCGCGGCGAGCAGGCAGGTGAGCAGCAGCGCCGGATTGTTGTTGTAGTTCAGCGCGCCGAGCATCATCACCAGCAACACCAGCGAAAACATCAGGCCAAAACGCGTCGGCAGCACATAGATGCGTCGTCGATCCAGCCGGATCGGCAGTGTTTCGGGTTGTTTGAGCCGGGTCAATGCGGGCAGCCGGCGTTCGGCCATCGCCAGCAGGCGGGCCCGGAACGTGGTCGCGGCGCGCACCTCGGACATGCCGGCGTCAGCGCACGGGGACCTGCGCCAGCAGTTCGGCGACGATTTGCTCGCGCGTCAGGGTTGCCGTATCGGTCGGGATCAAACGATGGGCGGCGACCCCGGGGAACACGTTTTGCACATCCTCCGGCAGGCAATAGCCACGATGGGCAAGCAATGCACAAGCGCGTGCCGCGTTGAGCAAGGCCAGGCCGGCGCGTGGCGACAGGCCCACGCGAATGCCGGGATGGCTGCGGCTGGCGGCAAGCAGCGACTGCACGTAGTCGATCAGTGCGGAACTGGCGAGGACTCCGGCCGCCGCCTCGCGCAGGCGCGAAATCTGCGCGCGATCCAGGCAAGGCGACAGCTGCGCGATGACTTCGCGCCGATCGGTTGCGCCGAGCAGGGCACGTTCGGCCTCGCGATCCGGATAGTCCAGGCCGATGCGCAGCATGAAGCGATCCAGTTGCGAATCCGGCAACGGATAGGTACCTGCCAGCTCGATCGGGTTTTGCGTGGCAACGACGAAAAACGGCGAGGGCAGGGCATGCGTGGTGCCATCGACCGTAATCTGCTGTTCGGCCATGGCTTCGAGCAGGGCGCTTTGCGTTTTCGGCGTGGCACGATTGATCTCATCGGCCAGCACCAGCTGCGCGAACAGCGGCCCGGGATGGAACTTGAACTCAGTCTGCTCGCGCTCGTAGACGCTGACCCCGATAATGTCCGACGGCAGCAGGTCGCTGGTGAACTGGATGCGCTGAAAGGACAGGTCCAGCGTTGCCGCCAGCGCATGCGCCAGCGTGGTCTTGCCGACGCCGGGCAGGTCCTCGATCAGCAGGTGGCCGCCAGCCAGGAAACAGGCGAAGGCGAGCCGAACCTGATCGGCCTTGCCGAGCACGATGGCATTGACCTGCTGCTGCGCCCGGTCCAGCGCGGCGGCGAGTGACGATTCGAGTGGAACGGGACTGGCCTGGGACAATTGCGTATTCATGATCCGGAGCGTGCATGCAAGCAGGTAAGGGCAATGTAAACGGTGGGGGTCGTTCTTGGCCAGTCAACGGCGTGAATTGGCGGGCGGTTTTCTGGGCTGCCTGGATCGTCCTGCTGGCCGTCAAGCTCGTGCTTGCGGCGAATCTTTCGCCATTCGGCGACGAAGCCTGGTACTGGCAGGAAAGTCGTCATCTGGCCTGGGGCTACAGCGATCTGCCGCCGGCGACGGCGTGGCTGATCCGGTTGGGCGACATGCTCCTCGGCCACGGCGTGCTGGCCATGCGCGCGCCGTTCCTGGCTCTCGGCGCCGCGATACCCGTGCTCGTGGTCGGGCTCGGGCGACGTCTTTTCGATGACAAAACCGGCTGGTGCGCGGGCCTGTTGACGATGGCTTTGCCATTGCTCGGTACGCTGGGCCTTTTCGCGTTGCCGGACGTGCCGCTGACATTCGCCAGTATCGTGGCACTGGCGGCATTCGAACGCGCTGCCCGCGATTCGCGTTGGCGAGACTGGATTTTGCTCGGCGGCGCGCTCGCCTTCGCCTGGCTCAGTCATTACCGTGCCGCCATGTTGCTGCTGACGGGCATGGTCTTTCTGTGCCTGACCCCGCGCGGACGATCACTCTGGTCGCGTCCGGGCCTGTGGCTGGCACTCGCGATTTCCTGTCTGGGTCTTGTGCCGATTCTCGTGTTCAACGCGCAGCATCATTGGGTTGCCCTGGATTTTCAGTTGTTGCAGCGCAATCCATGGCGGTTTCACGCCGATGCGCTGGTACAACCGCTGGAACAGATGCTGGTTTGCACGCCGCTGTTTTATCTGTTGCTGTTGTGGGCCTTGTGGCACGCGTTGCGCCGCATGCGTCGGGGTACGCCATGGGACCTGTTCGCGACCAGCGCGCTGGTGCCGTTGGCGGCGTATCTGGTGCTGGGTTGTTTCGCCGACGACACGCGTTTCCGCGTGCACTGGCCGTTGCCGGGCTATCTGCCGCTGCTGGTGTTGTTGCCGGTACTGTTGCGCGAGAAAGTCGCAGCGTTCGCGTCGCGTGCGGGCGTGATTGTCGCGGTCGGACTGCTGATCGTCGGCGAGCTTGTCGCGTTCGCCTATTTCACGGTAGCGGCGGTGCCCGATGCGGCCGCGGCGCTACGCGGCAGCAAGGCGTTTCCGCAGCAATTCGTCGGCTGGCGCGATGTGGCTGCACGGACCCGGCAATTACTCGACGAACCGGCCTATGCGAATCGCATCCTGGTCGCCGGCAATTTCATGCTGGCCGCGGAGCTGGAGTTCGCGCTCGACGGGTCGCGCAAGGTCTATACACTGGATCATCCGATCAACGTCAAGCATGGCCGCGCGCCGCAGTTGCGGATATGGAATCGCGACGAGGCGGGTTTGCGCGCGAAAGACGCCGGCAAACCGGTGCTGCTGGTGGTCGAACCGACCGCGCGGCGCGAACGCGATCGTGCCGTCTGGATGGGCTCATTGTGTTCGCGCATCGAAGCCTTGACACCGGTCGACAAGCTCGATGTCTACGATGCTCGCGAGCGCTACCGCTGGTTCAGCGGCCGTATCCCTTCACACGCCTTGCCGGCGCAGCCGGATTGCATTGCGGCGCGTTACTGACTCACAGCGGGTCGATACCGGCCTGGCGCAACAAACGGCAAAGAATGATCAGTGGCAGGCCGACAAGCGCGGTCGGATCATTCGATTCGATACGCTCGAACAAGGTGATACCCAGACCTTCGCACTTGAAACTGCCGGCGCAGTCCAGTGGCTGTTCACGTTCGACATAACGGGCGATTTCGTTTGCGTCGAGAGTACGAAAGAAAACCCGTGTCGTATCCGTGGCCGGGTATGGACGTGGCGGCGAAACCCGCGTGTCGAGCAGGCATACGGCGGTATGAAAGCGCAGTTCGCGGCCGCTGCTGGCGGCGAGCTGGGCGCGTGCGTTCTCGAGCGTACCCGGTTTGCCGATGGCGCATCCATCCAGTTCCGCGACCTGGTCCGAGCCGATGATGACAGCGTCCGGGCAAGCCGCCGCGACCGCCTGCGCCTTGGCCGATGCGAGTCGAGCGGCCAGCTGTTCCGGCGCTTCCGAATGAAAAGCGCTCTCGTCGACCCGGCTTGGGACGACGCGGAATTTCGGCGTAATGCGCCCGAGCATCTCGCGCCGATAGGCCGACATGGAAGCCAGCACCAGATCGATTTCCGCCAGCGGCGTCATGAGGCGTTCGGCGAGACGGTCTTGGCGCTGGCCTGGGCGCGCCGCAGGTCGTCAGCGATTTCACCCAGACGATCGATCTGCTCGGCCAGCGTGGCCCGCGATTGATCCATGGCCACGCGGGCGCTGGCCAGTTCGCTGGCGCTGGCCGACAGCGCATGCTGCTGAATCCACAAACGGTGTGCGAGCAGATCCTTCAGTGCGGCCTGGACCCTGGTATCGGCGCGCAGGGCCTGGTCGGCGCGCGCACTCATCTCCCCGGGCAGGATGCTGAGCATTTTGCGCAGGCGCTGCATGCGTTGCTTGCATTCGTGCAGTTGCGCTTCGAACTCATCGGCACCGTCCAGGAGGGTGCGAATGGCCCATTCGCGCTGGCGCAGGCGGCGTCCATTGAGGTAGACAGCCAGCAGGACCAGCAGCGCAATGAAAATCGCAATGATCGGATAAAGCACGTGGAGCGTTCCCCTGGACCGGACTTCAGTCTGCCGGATTGGACCGGAATCGCAAAATCGTCTTTCGAATCGGCCCGGGAATGGCCGCTGTAGCGGTCCGGCAAGTGCCGTATGATGCCTTGAAATTGCCTGATGCCACGAGGCTTTCCGGTTGACTTTGTGCAGCGCGGCACATACCATCGCGCGCGCCGATGGACGCCGCCCTGCCCGAATTTGTGGATGCGTGGCGTATGGTGCAGGCGCGGACTTCGTATCGGGGGAACCTGCCACTGGCGGCGTTGACACGGCTCAAGGACAGCCTGGCGTCGACGGCCGGGCAAGTGGATTTCAACCTCGAATTCGGCAAAGACGAGATCGGCGTGGCACACTTACGCGTGCGTGTCGAAACCGAGTTGCCGTTGACTTGTCAGCGCACGCTCGACACGTTTGCGTTTCCGGTGCATTTGGATACGCGGCTCGGATTGATCGATCACGAGCAGGACGAGGCGTCGCTGCCGGCAGGATACGAGCCGTTGCTGGTCCCCGAGCACGGGCTTCGTCTGGTCGATGTGCTGGAAGATGAATTGATACTTGCCTTGCCCGTGGTTCCGATCAGGCCGGGATCGAAGATCGACGAATCCTGGCGCGGGGCGGAGCCGGCCGATGAGGCCGACGAAGTTAATCCCTTCACCGTGCTGAGCACGATGAAGCGAACACAAGCTGATTAGTGGAGAATTTTTATGGCAGTCGCCAAGAGTCGCAAAACCCCGTCACGTCGCGGCATGCGCCGCATGCATGACGCCCTCAGCGCCAAGCAGTTGGCGACCGATCCGACGTCCGGTGAGGTTCACGTGCGCCATCATGTGACCAAGGACGGCTACTACCGCGGGCGCAAGGTCATCGAAGACAAGGCCGTCGTGCAAGACGAAGACTGATCGTCTTTCCCGCGATTGATCGTTTCATTCGGATGATGTCTGTTACGGCACATGCGATCCGGCGCGCCGGCGCCAATGGCGCTGCGCGCGCCTGAACTGGAGCTGTGCCGTGACTTATTCCCGTATCGTCGGTACCGGCAGCTGTTTGCCGGAACGCGTGTTGACCAATGCCGATATGGAAAAGCTCGTCGATACCAGCGACGAGTGGATTTCCTCGCGCACCGGAATTCGCCAGCGGCATATCGCCGCGGAGGACCAGACGACCGGCGACCTGGCCTATGGCGCGGCCGAAGCCGCCTTGCAGGCGGCCGGCGTCAAGGCCGGGGAAATCGACCTGATCGTGCTCGGCACGACCACGCCGGATCTGGTTTTTCCTTCCACCGCCTGCCTGCTGCAGCATCGACTCGGCGCCAACGGTTGCGCCGCGTTCGATGTCAACGCCGCCTGCTCGGGTTTCGTCTACGCGTTGGCGACGGCCGACCAGTTCATTCGATCCGGTACGGCGAAAACCGCGCTGGTGGTTGGCGCGGAAACCCTGTCGCGCATGCTCGACTGGTCGGATCGCTCGACCTGCGTGCTGTTTGGGGACGGTGCCGGCGCGGTCGTGCTCAAGGCCGATTCGGAGCCGGGTATCCTTTCCACGCACCTGCATGCCGACGGCGGTTTCAAGGAACTGCTGTGGAATCCGGTCGGTGTTTCGTCCGGATTCAAGGCCGACGAGCACAATTGCGGCGTGCGCGTGCTGATGCGCGGCAACGAAGTGTTCAAGGTTGCGGTCAAGACGCTGGATCGCGTTGTCGAGGAAACGCTCAATGCCAACGGCATGGATCGTCACGATATCGACTGGCTGATTCCGCATCAGGCCAATCTGCGTATCATCCAGGCCACGGCCAAGCGCCTGGACATGCCGATGGAGCGCGTTATCGTGACCGTCGACAAGCATGGCAATACATCGTCTGGTTCGGTGCCGCTGGCGCTGGATTACGCGGTGCGCTCGGGCAAGATTCAGCGTGGACAGACGGTCTTGCTCGAAGCCTTTGGGGGAGGTTTCACCTGGGGATCGGCGCTGCTGCGCTACTAATCGTTTTACTCACGGGTCCCTGAATCATGTCGGTTGCAAGCAATCTAGCGTTCGTTTTCCCCGGCCAGGGCTCGCAGTCGGTCGGTATGCTCGCCAACCTGGGCAGTGAGTACGAAGTCGTCAAGCAAAGTTTCGAGGAAGCCTCCTCCGGGGTCGGCGCCGACCTGTGGTCGCTGGCGCTGAACGGCCCGGAACAGGACCTCAATCGCACCGAAAACACGCAGCCCGCATTGCTGGCCGCGGGTGTTGCCGTCTGGCGTGTGTGGCAACAACTCGATGGCGCGCAGCCGGCCTGGTTGGCTGGACACAGCCTCGGCGAGTACACGGCGCTGGTTTGTGCCGGTGTATTGACACTGCCGGATGCGGCCGGCCTGGTTGCCGAACGCGGCCGCCTGATGCAGGCCGCCGTGCCGGTCGGTGTTGGCGCGATGGCGGCGATACTCGGGGGCGACGACGCGCAGATCGCGCAGGTTTGCGAGGAAGTCGCCGATGGCGAAGTGGTTTCGCCGGTCAACTACAACGCACCCGGCCAATTGGTTATCGCCGGTCACACCGCAGCTGTGGATCGCGCCATCGCGCGCCTGGCCGAGTTGGGCGTGCGCAAGGCGGTCAAGCTGGCCGTGAGCGTACCGTCGCATTGCGCGTTGATGCGCGAAGCGGCGGATCGGCTGGCGCAAAAATTCGAGACGCTGGATTGGTCGGCGCCGCGCATCCCGATCGTTCAGAATGTGGATGCCAAGGTCCATTCGGACGTTGTGGAAATCCGCAGCGCGCTGGCCCGGCAGTTGTATTGCCCGGTGCGCTGGTCCGATTGCATTCGCGCGCTGGCGGCCGATGGTGTGACCCGCGTCGGCGAGTGCGGTCCCGGCAAGGTGCTGACCGGATTGCTCAAGCGTATCGATCGCTCGCTGGATGGACGTGCCATCGGCGCGCCGGGTAATCTGATGCAGGCGATCAGCGACTGGAGCAACGGCAAGGCGGAGGATGCGGCATGAGCGAGGTGCTGAAGAACGAAGTCGCGCTGGTGACCGGCGCCAGTCGCGGTATCGGTGCGGCCATTGCCGATTTGCTGGCGGCCAACGGCGCCACGGTGATCGGTACGGCGACCAGCGAGGCCGGCGCGCGGGCGATCAGCGAACGGCTGGCCGTGCACGGCGGTGTCGGACGCCTGCTCAATGTGACCGATGGCGCCGCGGTAGAGGCCCTGATCGACGCCATCGGCGGCGAATTCGGTGCCGTGTCGATTCTGGTCAACAACGCGGGCATCACGCGCGATCAATTGCTTCTGCGCATGAAGGATGAGGATTGGCAGGTCATCATGGACACCAATCTGACTTCCATTTATCGCACCTCGAAAGCGGTGCTGCGCGGCATGATGAAGGCGCGGCGCGGACGCATCATCAGCATTGCCTCGGTGGTCGCGTTGACCGGAAACCCCGGGCAGTCGAACTACGCCGCGGCCAAGGCCGGCATGATCGCGTTTTCCAAGTCTCTGGCGCGCGAGATCGGCGCACGCGGCATCACGGTCAATGTGGTGGCCCCCGGTTTCATCGATACCGACATGACCCGCGCCCTGACCGAGGACCAGCGCAAGGCGCTGCTGGGCCAGATCGCGCTGGGCCGCCTGGGTGCGGCCGAGGACATTGCGCAAGCGGTATTGTTCCTGGCTTCGCCGGCCGCGGACTACATCAGCGGCGAGACATTGCACGTCAATGGCGGCATGTATATGCCGTAATATGCGGGCTCAAACGCCCGTTTGCTGGCGCGCCGGCTGGTCATCCACTACAATTTCGCGCGTTTTCCCCTATGCGTTTTATCCTGGTGAGGTTTTGCACATGAGCAGCATTGAAGATCGCGTCAAGAAGATCGTTGTCGAACAGCTTGGCGTCAAGGAAGATACAGTCACGCCGAATGCATCCTTTGTGGACGATCTCGGCGCTGATTCGCTTGACACGGTGGAACTGGTAATGGCGCTGGAAGAGGAGTTCGAGTGCGAAATCCCGGACGAGGAAGCCGAGAAGATCGCGACCGTCCAGCAGGCCGTCGATTACGTCAAGGCCCACGTCAAGTCCTGAACCGTGTTCGAGCGGTTCGTCGAGGCTGCGCCTGCGGGCGCAGTTTTCGTTTTCCGGGCAATGCAGCGATTCGCGGGCCGGACCGCCTGAGTCCGTCGAGGCGACTCGCGAAACGCATGGCCGGACAAGTTCACGTAGGTAAGCTATGAGCAAGCGACGCGTAGTAGTGACCGGGCTTGGCATGATCAGCCCGGTCGGCAACGATGTGGCCACGGCCTGGAGCAATATCCAGGCGGGAAAAAGCGGCATTGGTGCGGTTACGCATTTCGATGCCAGCACCTTTCCGGCGCGCATCGCCGGCGAAATCCGGGACTTCGATCCGGCCGAGTTCGTTGCCGCGAAAGACGTCAAGAAGATGGATCCGTTCATCCATTACGGCGTCGCTGCGTCGATTCAGGCCCTGGCCGATGCCGGGTTGCATCCGCACGAGCACGACGAGGAACGTGTCGGCTGCGCGGTCGGTGCGGGCATCGGCGGCATCGCTACCATCGAGCGCACCAGCATCGCCTATCATGAAGGTGGTCAGCGCAAGATATCGCCGTTCTTCGTGCCCAGCTCGATCATCAACATGGCCTCGGGCAACCTGTCGATCATGCTCGGCCTGAAGGGGCCGAATATCGCCTGTGTCACGGCCTGCACGACAGCCACGCACAATCTGGGCCTGGCCATGCGCATGATCCAGTACGGCGATGCCGACGTCATGATTGCCGGCGGCGCCGAATACGCGACCACCGGCGTGGCCATGGGCGGTTTCTGTTCCGCACGCGCCTTGTCCACGCGCAACGATGATCCCGAAAGAGCCAGTCGCCCCTGGGACAAGGATCGCGATGGTTTTGTTTTGGCCGACGGTGCCGGCGTGCTGGTGCTGGAGGATTACGAACACGCCAGTAAACGCGGTGCGCGCATCTATTGCGAGCTGGCCGGTTTCGGCATGAGTGCCGATGCCTACCACATTACCTCACCCAGCGAGAACGGCGAAGGTGCGGCGCGCTGCATGAGCGCGACCATGAAGGATGCCGGTCTGAATCCATCCGACGTCCAGTACATCAACGCACACGGCACCTCGACCCAGGCCGGCGATCTGGCCGAGGCGCAGGCGGTCAAGACCTGTTTTGGCGATCACGCGTACAAGCTCATGGTCAGCTCGACCAAATCCATGACCGGCCACCTGCTCGGCGCGGCCGGTGGCGTGGAAGCGATATTCTGCGTGCTGGCGCTGCGTGACGACGTGATACCGGCGACGATCAATCTCGACGAACCCGGTGAGGGCTGCGATCTGGATTTCGTGCCGAACACGACGCGGCAGGCGAAGATCGACGTGGCCCTGTCGAATTCGTTCGGCTTTGGCGGTACCAACGGCACGCTTGCGTTCCGTCGCATCTAGGCCCCTGCAGCGCCCGGTCCGGGCCGGACTGCGCGCGGCGGTCTGCCGAATCGCTGGCGATTGCGGCACAATGCACCTGTAATTTCCGCCGGCCAAATCGTGAACCAAACCGCATCCTCCATTACCGGTCGTTTGCTGCGCATCGTCTTGGCGCTGTTGTTCGCGGCCGGGCTGGCGGTTGCAGGGTACGTCTACAACGATTACCGGCATTTCCCCGACACGCCGCTGTCGCCGCTGGACAAGCCCGTGACCCTGCGTATCGCCCTGGGTACGCCATTGCCCGGTATCCTGCATGAACTGGAAACCCTCGGCATCCATCCTGGGCCAACGCTGTATTGGCGTGCACTGACGCGACAAATGCATGTCCAGGGCAAACTGCATGCCGGAGAGTATTCGCTTGATACCGGCATGACGCCGCGCGGGCTGTTGACCGCGATGGCTGAAAACAAGGTGATCCAGCACCGTTTCACCATTGTCGATGGCTGGAGTTTCGGACAGTTGCGCACCGCGCTGGCGGAAAACGACGAGTTGCGGCATACGTTGGCGGACAAGGATGACGAGGACATCATGCGTGCGCTCGGCTCGCCGGATACGGCGCCCGAAGGCTGGTTCCTGCCCGAAACCTACAACTTCGTGCAAGGCATGAGCGACATCGACATCCTGCGGCGCTCGCACGAGGCGATGCAGCGCGAGCTCAAGCGCGTCTGGGCGACACGCGAGGAGAACCTGCCGCTGGACACGCCGTATCAGGCGTTGATTCTGGCTTCCATCGTTGAGAAGGAAACCGCACGCGCAGGCGAACGCAAAAAAATTGCCGGCGTATTCGTGAACCGTCTGCGCCTCGGCATGAAGTTGCAGACCGATCCGACCGTCATTTATGGTTTGGGCTCGCGCTACGATGGCAATCTGCGGCGCAAGGACCTGGAGAACGATACGCCTTTCAACACCTATACACGCACCGGCCTGCCGCCGACGCCGATCGCCTTACCCGGCGTACCCGCCCTGGTCGCGGCCACGCACCCGGCGCCGACCGACGCGCTGTATTTCGTGGCGCGTGGCGACGGCACGCACCAATTCTCCAAGACGCTGCGAGCGCACGACCGCGCTGTGGACAAATACCAGTTGCATCGCAAATGACGCCGGGCAAACTGATCACACTCGAGGGCGGCGAAGGCGCGGGCAAGAGCACTGTGCTGGAAGCGCTGCGCGAGTTGCTGGTCGAGCGCGGCATTGACGTAGTGGTGACGCGCGAACCGGGCGGTACCGAAATCGGCGAAGCGATACGTGACATTCTGCTCGATCCCGCCATGTGCGGCATGTGCGCTGAAACCGAATTGCTGCTGATGTTCGCTTCGCGCGCGCAATTGGTTCGTGAAGTCGTCCGCCCGGCGCTGCAACGCGGCCGCTGGGTTTTGTCGGACCGTTTCACCGATGCCAGCTTCGCCTATCAGGGTGGTGGGCGGGGGCAGCCGCCGACGCGCATCGCACAACTGGAACAATGGGCCGCCGAAGTGCGGCCGGACCTGACCCTGTTGCTCGATTTGCCGGTTGTCGAAGGCATGCGCCGGGCCGGCGACCGTGGCGATGCCGACCGCATCGAGCGCGAGCAGGCGGCGTTCTTCGAGCGCGTACGTGCGGCTTACCGCGAGCGTGCCGCCGCCGAGCCGCAACGATTCCGCCTGATTGATGCGGGCCAGCCGCTTGGCGACGTATTGGCCCGGGTACGCGAATGCGTAGCGTGCTTCATCGACGACGCCGGGAAATCAGCATGAATCCGCCTCCGTGGCAATCGGAGAACTGGCGCAGTCTGATCGCACGCTGGCGTGCCAATCGGCTTGCACACGGCATGCTGTTGTGCGGCCCGCACGGGCTGGACAAGCGCGGCTTTGCCGAGCGTTTCGCTGCGGCGGTTCTGTGCCAATGCAGTGACGCGCAGGACGTCGCCTGCGGGCAATGTCGAACTTGCACGCTGCTGGCCGCCGGTAGCCATCCGGACTTGATCCGGGTCAACCTGCCGTTGCGCGATGACGGCACGCCGCGCAAGGAAATCGCGGTCGACCAGATACGCGCGCTCAGTGAGCGGCTGGCGATGACTGCACAGTTTGGTGGCATGCAGATCGCGCTGATCGATCCGGCCGACGCGATGAACGCCAACGCCGCCAACGCCTTGCTCAAGACGCTGGAGGAGCCGACAGCGGCGACGTTGATCCTGTTGGTCGCGGATCAGCCGGCGCGGTTGCCGGCGACGATTCGCAGCCGCTGTCAGCGTATCGAGTTCCGCCTGCCGTCGCGCGTGCAGGCGCGCGAATGGCTGAACGGGCAGGGGCTGGATGCGAACATTGTCGACACGGCGTTGGAAGCCAGCGGTGGCAATCCGGGGTTGGCGCTCGAGTGGGCCGGCAATGGCGGCTTGCAGCTGCGCGAGCAAGTTGCCGCGGACCTGCGGGCCCTGCACGCCGGCAGGATATCCGCCGTCGAGGTGGCCGATCGCTGGGCTCGCGAGGAACCGGAATCGAGGTTGTGGTTCGTGGCGGCGTTGGCGCAGGCCGAAGCCGTCGACAGCGCGGCGGGTCGCAAAGGGCCGCTTGCCTTGACCCAGGCAACGGATTTGACCAAGCTAGAGGCGCGGTTCGATGCCGCCAATCGTGCCCGTGCGCAGTTGCGCGGGCCCTTGCGCGCCGAACTGGTGGTGTTGGACGCGCTGGCGGCCTGGCAGTCGGCTTAGCGGCTTCGGCTGATCGACGCGGCGTCGGTTGAGATGACGAAGCCGGCCGCAATTTCGTCAGAAATGGTTCCGGATGAACCGGACCTGGCAGCAGATGGAGAAGGCAGATGGTGGCGGGGACAATGGGCGGCATGCCGCGGCAGGGCATCCTGTCGTTGGCGATCAAGGACAAGACATCGCTGTACAACGCGTACATGCCGTTCGTGCGCGGTGGCGGTCTGTTCGTGCCGACGGCGAAGCGTTACAGCATCGGCGATGAAGTATTCCTGCTGCTGACCCTGATGGACGACAAGGACCGTTTGCCGGTTGCCGGCAAGGTGGTGTGGATCACGCCGGCCGGGGCCCAGGGCACGCGCACGGCGGGCATCGGCGTGCAGTTCAACGAATCGGCCGATGGCGAAACCGCGCGCACCAAGATTGAATCGATCCTTGCCGGCCTGCTCGGCGCGGATCGGCCGACGCATACGATGTAATCGCGCCGGCGCCGCACCGACCCGATCAATTCCGCTGATGGAAAAACGTTATTTCGGCACCGACGGCATTCGTGGCCGTGCCGGCGAACCGCCGATCAGCGCCGATTTCATGCTGCGCCTGGGACGAGCAGCCGGACGTGTTCTGGCGGATGGCGAACGCGCGCCGGTCGTGATCGGCAAGGACACGCGAGTATCCGGCTACATGCTCGAATCCGCGCTTGAGGCCGGGCTGGTCTCTGCCGGTGCCGACGTGCGCCTGCTTGGACCGATGCCGACACCGGCCGTTGCCTTCCTCACGCGTACCCTCGGTGCCAGTGCCGGTATCGTCATCAGCGCCTCGCACAATCCTTACCATGACAACGGCGTGAAGTTTTTCGGCGCGCAGGGCGAAAAACTGTCCGATGATGTCGAGCTGGCCATCGAGGCCGAGCTGGATGCGCCGTCGGCCCCGGCATCACCGGCTCGTATAGGCAAGGCAGCGCGCGTCGACGATGCCGCGCAACGTTACGCGCAATTCTGTGTTGCCGCCGTGCCGGGGTTGCATCTTGCCGGCCTGAACGTCGTGCTCGACTGTGCCCATGGCGCGACCTACCAGATCGCACCGAAACTGTTCGCCGAACTCGGCGCCCAGGTGCATGCGATCGGCGTGCAACCGGACGGCAAGAACATCAATCTGGATTGCGGCGCGACACATCCGGCCGCGCTGCAGGCAGCCGTATGCGAACACAAGGCGGATCTGGGCATCGCCTTCGACGGCGACGGCGACCGCGTGCAGATGGTCGATGCGCAAGGCAGGCTGGTCGACGGCGACGATTTGCTTTATATCCTGGCCGCTGATCGTCATGCGCGCGGCGTGCTCAAGGGGCCGGTGGTTGGCACGTTGATGACCAACTTCGGTATCGAACGCGCGGTGACCGATCTGGGCATCGAATTTCTGCGCGCCAAGGTCGGCGACCGCCATGTGCTGCAAATGCTGCGCGAGCGCGGCGGCACCTTGGGTGGCGAAGCTTCCGGACATCTGCTTAGTCTCGATCATGCGACGACCGGTGACGGCATACTCAGCGCCTTGCTGGTGCTGGAAATCCTCAAGCGCAACGAAACGACGCTGTCACAAGCGCTGACCAACGTGCATCGGGTGCCGCAGATCACGCTGAACCTGCCGTTGTACAACGGTGCGAAGGTGATCGCCGAGCCGGCGGTGAGCAAGGCGCTGGCGAGAGTCGAGAAGACACTGCGTGGACGCGGTCGCGTGGTGCTGCGCGCTTCGGGTACCGAGCCGCTGGTGCGCGTCACGGTCGAAGGCGAGGACGGGACCGAGGTCAATGCGCTGGCCGAGTCGCTGGCGCAGACCGTAAAATTACAGGCCCGATCCTGATTCTCGCGATTCAAGATGCCCACGATCCCGACGCTCGATATTCGCCGCTACGATTCCGATCGCCACGCGTTCGTCGCTGAACTCGGCGCGGCCTATCGGGAATGGGGGTTTGCCGGCATTCGCGGTCATGGCATTCCACAGTCGCTGATCGACGGTGCTTACGACGTATTCGTGCGCTTCTTCGCTCTGCCGGAAGCGGTGAAGATGAAATATCACCAGCCGGGTACCGGCGGTGCGCGCGGCTACACGCCGTTCGGCATCGAAACCGCGAAAGATTCGCGCTACCCGGACCTGAAGGAGTTCTGGCACATCGGTCGCGAATTGCCGCCCGGATCGAAGTACGCCGACATCATGGCGCCGAATATCTGGCCGCAAGAGGTCGATGGATTCCGCGAACGCGGATACGCGCTGTATTCGGCGCTCGATGCACTCGGCACGCGCGTGCTGCGCGCGTTGGCCCTGCATATCGGCCTGGCCGAGGGATTCTTCGACGACAAGACCAATTTCGGCAACTCGATCCTGCGTCCGATCCACTACCCGCCGATCACCACGCCGGATGTCCCGAACGTGCGTGCCGGAGCGCACGAAGACATCAACTTCATCACCTTGCTGGTTGGCGCCAGCGCCGCCGGGCTTGAGGTCAAATCACGCAAGGACAAGTGGGTGCCGTTCACCGCCGATGCCGACACGATCGTCGTCAACATCGGCGACATGCTGCAGCGATTGACCAATCACGTATATCCGTCGACCACGCATCGCGTCGTCAACCCGCCCGGCGACGATGCGCGCAAGCCGCGCTATTCGGTGCCGTTCTTCCTGCATCCGAATCCTGATGTAGTGCTGGATCCGCTGCCCTCATGTGTGAGCGCCGAGAATCCTGGCCGCTACGACACGACCATCACCGCGCACGAATACCTGCTGGAACGTTTGCGCGAAATCAAGCTGATCTGATGAAGTTGTCCAGGAGTTTCCGTATCGGCCTGCTGCGGGTCGCCGCGGCGTACGTATAGCTGATCGGCGGTGCGGCGTATTCGTCGATGACAAGGGCATCGCCGGTCAAGGTCGGCAGCGTCCTGCCGCCGATTCGGCATGTGTTCGAGATCGTTCTGGAGAACAAATCATGTGCAGCCACCTTCGGTGCAAATTCCCCGGTGCCTTACCTGACGCGCGGATTGCCGCGCATGGGCGTGGTGTTGCTGTCGCCGTTCATCAAGCCCGGAACCGTATCGCACCAGGATCACAATCACTACTGATTGCTGCGCAACGTGGAAGACCTGTTCGGCCTTGACCACCTTGGCTATGCCGCCGCGCCGAAACTGCGCGGTTTCGGTGACGAAGTTTTTTGCCGCGCACCGCGGGTGAGTGAAACAGGACTCAGTCCTGCGCGCGAAATTGCTTCGATCGGCGTTGCACGAGACGTAGCGCAAACCGTTCCGGCATGACTTTGAACAGGGTCTTGATCGCGCGGTTCGCGCGTCCCGTAACGCACACGGTTTCGCCGCGTTCAACAGCATCCATGCCGATGCGTGCGACTGCGTCGGCTTGCATCCACATCCACTTCGGCAATCGCGACACGATGTCGCGGGTACCGGTCACGTCGTGGAATTCGGAATAGGTAAAGCCCGGGCACAACGCACACACGTGCACGCCGCAAGCGACATTCTCCAGCGACAGTGATTGCGAAAACCTGATCAGGAACGCCTTCTGCGCCGCATACATCGTATGGCCGGCCGAACCGGGAATCAGCCCGGCCAGCGAGGCAACGTTGATGATGCGTCCGTAGCCGCGCTCCCGCATGCCGGGCAGCAGTCGATAGACCAATTCGCACGGCGCCGTGATCATGACCTGCAGCGAATCGGCATGGCGCGACCAGCCCGGTTTGAGCAACTGTCCGGGTACGCCGTAACCGGCGTTGTTGATCAGGATGTCGATGGCGATACCGCGTCGCGTCATCTCATCGCACAGCTGTCGAGGTGTGTCGGCGACGGCGAGATCGGCCGCGATGCATTCGACACGAATACCATGCCGCGATCGCAATTCGTCGGCCAGGGCGTCCAGCCGGTCGGCACGCCGTGCGCTTAGCACCAGTGATACCTCGCGAGCCGCCAATTCCCGCGCAAACGCTGCGCCAATACCGGCCGATGCGCCGGTGATCAGGGCCCAGCGTTGCGTGCTGCTTTGTGTATTCATCGGCGAATTCTAGCCGGCCTGCGCGTTGCGTGGCGGTGGAGCGCTGGTTATTCTCGCCCCCTTGATGCCGGGAGAATTGCATGCGCCGTAAACTCGTCGCCGGAAACTGGAAGATGAATACCACTCGTGCCAGCGCACAGGCGCTGGTCGATGCCATCGTTGCCATGCCGTCGGCCACATGCGATGTCGCCGTGTTCCCGCCTTTCCCGTATCTGGCCGAATTGATTGGCCGGCATGCCAAGGCCGGCATTTCGTTCGGCGCGCAGGACATCAGCGAGCACCACGAGGGGGCCTACACCGGCGAGGTCGCCGCGCTGATGGTCGCCGATATTGGCGCCACGCACACGCTGGTCGGCCATTCCGAGCGGCGTCAGTACCACGCCGAGAGCAATGAAGTCGTCGCGGCCAAGTTCGAGCGCGCCCAGGTGGCCGGCCTGATTCCGGTGCTGTGTGTGGGCGAGACACTGGAACAGCGCGATGGGGGCCATACCGAAGCGGTCATCGTCGCGCAACTGGACGCGGTGGTCGAGCGCTGCGGGATTGCCGCTTTCGACAAGGCCATCGTGGCTTACGAGCCGATCTGGGCGATCGGCACCGGGCGTACCGCCACACCGCAGCAGGCCCAGCAGGTGCACGCTTTCATCCGTGGCAAACTGGCCGGGGACGATGCTACAATAGCCAGCTCGCTGCGGCTTTTGTATGGTGGCAGTGTCAAACCGGATAACGCGGCCGGATTGTTTTCCGAGCCGGACATCGACGGCGGACTGATCGGCGGCGCCTCTCTGGTGGCCGCGGACTTTCTCGCAATCTGCGCCGCGGCGCAGGCTTGAGCGGACAGATCGAATCATGCTTTTTACGTTGTTGAACATCTTCTATGTGTTGATCGCGATAGCGATGTGCGTGCTGATCCTGCTGCAGCGCGGATCGGGTGCGCAGGCCGGCTCCGGTTTCGGTGGCGGCGCTTCCGCTACGGTATTCGGTGCGCGCGGTTCGGCGACGTTCCTGTCGCGCAGCACCGGCGTGCTGGCGACCCTGTTCTTCCTGATCAGCCTGATCATGGCCATTTATTTGCACCCGGTCGCCACCAGGCAGCAATCCGATCTGGGTGTCATGAGCGGCGTCGACAGCACGCAAACCGCGAAGCCGCAACCGGCAGCGCCGACGACGGCACCAGCCAACACCGACGTGCCCGCCGCCCCGGCAACAACGAACACCAAGCCGGCACCAGCTGCCGCGATGCCGACGCCTGCGGCGAACCAGACGGCGGGCAGCGACAACAAGAAACCCGAAGAACACCCCAAGAAGAACTGAGCCCAGGTGGCGGAATTGGTAGACGCACTACCTTGAGGTGGTAGCAGTTAATAGCTGTGGAGGTTCGAGTCCTCTCCTGGGCACCACTTAACAATCCGTCATAGTCCGTAACCGTCCAAGACCCCGCATAACTGCGGGGTTTTTTGTGTCTTTTCGTTCGAGACTGTCCGAGCACGTTCGTTGACATCCGCAAAAATTGGGGGTAGCGTTTGGGGTATTCCAGAGCGGGGGACTCGAATTTTCGCCTGATCTGGGGGTAGAAAGGCAGGGATTCCGAGCTATGCCACTCTCTGACGCTAAAATTCGCCGCGAAACGGCCACGGAACGGCCCAAAAAGCTGTTCGATGGTGGCGGGCTCTATCTTCTGGTTCAACCCAGCGGTTCCCGCGGTTGGCGCCTGAAATACCGCTACGGGGGCAAGGAGAAGCTCCTGAGCATGGGCAGGTACCCCGATGTGCCGCTGAAGCTGGCCAGGAAGCGGCGCGACGAGGCTCGCGAATTGTTGGCACAAGGCGTCGATCCATCGGCCCAGCGGCGCGCCGATGAGCGTGAGCGGCTAGACGCGGCCGGCAATACCTTCGAAGCCATCGCGCGAGAATGGATGGAGCGGCAAGATGTCGCCGAGGTCACCGCGGCGAAGAGCCGTTGGCTGCTCGAATCCTGCCTGTTTCCGGCGCTAGGTCATCGTCCAATCGCGGAGATCACTCCACCCGAGCTACTCAAGGCGCTGCGCAAGATCGAATCGACCGGCAAACTGGAAACGGCCAGGCGCGCAAAGATCAAGGCGGGCCAGGTGTTCCGTTTCGCGATCCTCGAGGGCCGTACCGTGTCTGACCCGACTGCCAGCCTGAGGGGCGCCCTCAAATCGCCAACCGTCAAACATCATGCCGCAATCGTCGATCCCAAAAGGATTGGCGAGCTGTTGCGGGCGATCGATGGATTCTCGGGTTACTTTGTAACCGAGGCTGCGCTCAAGCTATCGCCGCTCGTGTTCGTCCGCCCAGGCGAGCTTCGCGGCGCCAAGTGGGAGGAAATGGACTTTGACGAGGCTCTCTGGCGCATCCCCGGTTCACGAATGAAAATGAACGCGGCGCACCTCGTGCCACTATCGCGGCAAGCCTTGGGGATTCTGCAGGAGCTTCGCCAGTTTACCGGCCGCGGTGTCTATGTATTCCCCTCGGTTCGCAGCTCGCAGCGCCACATCAGCGAAAACACTGTGACCGGCGCGCTGCGCAGGCTCGGCTACACCGGCGCGGAGATGACTGGCCACGGCTTCCGTTCGATGGCCGCCACGCGACTTAACGAACTGGGATGGCGCGCCGACGTTATCGAGCGCCAGCTCGCGCATGCCGAAAGCAACAAGGTCCGCGACGCCTACACCAGCCAGGCGCAATATCTGGATGAGCGCCGACAGATGATGCAGGTATGGGCGGATTATCTGGACCAGTTGAAGCGGGGCGGCGAGATCGTGCCGCTTCGAACGAAGAGATCCGGCAAACGCCGGTAAACGGCTCCCGGGCGTGGTGATGGCACGTTCCGGGAGCCTGACCACAACCGTTACAGGAGAACGATCATGGCTTTGAAAATCGTATCAAATGCGGCCACTGTTGAGTCAGGTTCTGTGGCCGACCTGCTGGTTGATCCGGAATCCACACCGAATCCGGCGCGCGTGGCGGATGCAGCCGAGAAGGAGCGTGTTGGAATTCTGGCCGGTTTAGCAGTTTTCGGCGACGCACTTGCGGCCGCCGTGCACAGCGAGATCGGGATCGACAAGTCCGACGTTGCGCAGGGCGCATTCTTCATAGCCCGATTGGCGGCCTTGGCCGACCGCCTCGCAGATATCCAAGTGGCAGCCATGGCACGGGTATCGACCGGGTCGAGGGAGGAAGTGAAGTGACAAATTCAGCGTACTCGATCGAGACCTCGGGCGAGGTATTTCGTTTTTCGTTCGCCGAGAAGGAGCCGGTTCGACTTAACGACCTGGCAACGCGCTTCGAGATCACGGCGCAAAGCGCACTCCGGATCGCGCATCGGCGCGTGTTTGACATGGATGGCTCGGAGCGCCATCGCGAGGAGCTCAGCGGATTGATCGCGGCCGCGGAATTGACCATGAGCCTGGCGAATGCTGCGCGGCGAGAAGCAACACTGGAGAGGGGCGTCGGATCGGCGCTGGGGCGGATCGTTGATAACGAACCCGTAGGGCGTTAAGTCACCGTCGTAAATCGGGATTGAACGCCTGCAGCACGCCACGGCTAGGCCGCCCAACCGAACGTGCGAGCGCCTTCCTCGCACTGCCGTGGCGCCCTTGAGGAATCGCTGGGCATCGGCCGCACGTCGCTCTACGAGTTCATCAGGGCGGGTGAGATCAGGGCGATCAAGCTTGGCAGACGCACGTTAATCCCCGGGGCCGAACTCCAAGAATTCATTGCTTCGCGCCTTGAGGATGCCAAGCGCACGAGCCCAAAGCGATGACCCTCTGTTCACGCGCAATGGTCCCCACCATCGGAGGGACTAGGTTCGCGCCGGATGAACGGCGCGAACCGGCCGTTAACAGAGATCGGAGCGATCGGTTGTCGCAACCAGTGCCTTGGTTGGGCTCGATCCGATGGGTATGCGAAATGGTTTGCCTTATCCATTTCGCATTTTTCCTCCAATCTTCGCTGCGAACTAGTCCGACGGAGTTCAGAAATGGATCAAACCGTTCCGCTAACGCATAGGATTCCGGACGCGTGTCGCCGGATAAGCGTTGCTCGCACGCGTATGTTTGAGTTGATTCGGGCAGGTGAAATTACGCCCATCAAACTTGGTGGGCGCACGCTCATTCCAGAAACCGAACTTCAACACTTTATCGCAGGGCGTCTTGAGGATGCCGGCGCGCGAGCCAGAAGCGATGACTCCCTATCCGCGCCGAATGGTTCTCACCATTGGAGCGGCTAGGTTTGCAATGAAGTTCTCGACGCTGGTTGGCGCAGCGGAGTACGCCGACATTGCGGACGCGCTCGACATAGCATCGACAGCCACGCTACGCGCTGCGCGCCGGTTGATCGAGACCGGCGACCGCAGTCGCGATGGTACCGACGCCGCGAACGTCCTAGCCGCTGTCGAGTTCCTGGGCCAGCTATCAACGGCTGCGCGTGCCATGGCATCGCCCGCCATCGCTTCATCTGTTGCGACGAGCACGAATCGACAAATGGACAATCGATGATTGCGGCTGCGAACCAACTCGACCCCGCACCCCTTGGTGAGATCGTGCGCCCGACGCATTCGCGCCCGTGCACAATGTGTCAAATGGGAAAAGTATACCTAGGGGCTGGGTCAAGGGTCCTTCCGCGTCGACACATCGCGGGTAACCGGGAGCGCATTATGGGGGTAGTCAGTGCCTTGCGAAGTTACTGAACGCCTGGGCCTCTTGCTTGCCGTGCTCGTCTGGGCAGCCGGCGTCGGGATCGCTCGCGTCGCAGCTCCGGGAAAGGGAAAATTTGTGCGCCACGTGCGGCAGTTGGTGCGGCACATTGTGCGGCATCAAGTTATTGATTTTATTGGGTTGTGCGGCATGTGCGGGACAACGCGCGCGCCCGCGCGGGCGCAGGCGCGGGCGCGCGCCCGCCCGCCCAGGCGCGCCCCCGCGCGCGACGTGACGCACATGCCGCACAACCGCATAACCACGCCGTTTTATGCCGCACAAACCCGCGCACATGACCCCGCACATCCCGCACGCGCGCGCGTTCCTATTCCATCAATTCCTTTCGAAAAAAATGGAAGTTGGATACTGACCAAAAGGGCCGCACACCTTGGCCTGGCTTGTAGTCGGTCGCTTATAGGCTTCGAGTGTCGCAGCGTCACTCAAGGGCGCGAGGGCAAGAGCCAGGTCCCATCCACGCCCGTCGGTCGTCACAACATGAGTCGCCGCTGGACCGGCGGTCAATTGCATCCGGCTGATGCGCGGGCGGCTTGGACGCAATCCCTGCTCGCGGGACGAGGTCGGCCCGAGGCAAGGACCCGCGGCCGGCAAATCTTTTGCGCTGAAATCTTCGCGATCGCCAATTTTGCGCGCGAATACCACAACCACAATGGGGCGGGGCAGCTGCCGCATCCGCCATTTTGTTCTCTGGGTAATGGCACCACTAACTTGCGTCGCGGTGGATTGAGATCACAGCAGTGTCCGAATCGATCGACCACGTGCGGCAAATTATCGAGGGGCATGCTCATCAATGTCCCGAGCAGATATGGCAGTGGCTTCAGGATGGACTGGCTCGCTTCCTGCGCCCGGACGGCAACCCTAACCTGGCCTCATGTCTCGGTTTGCCTCGAAAGCCCGTGAGCATATGCAAGGCACTGCGTGACTCTTACCTTCGGACTGCTGCGGCCGAGCTCGACGGCAGCGCCTGGGAGAAGGCACAGCAGCTGCTCGGCGCCATTCGACGGCTGAGAAACGCGCGGTTGCGGCGCTGGCAAGCATCGGGCGTCCCAGAATACGGCGTCGCCTTTGGATGTGGCGATCTTTCGGGCGCTGAATTCGCATTCCGCGCCAGACACGGCGCAGGGGCTATTGCGATGCTCTGGACGATGGATCAGATCCAGCCACTAATAAAATAGACCGGGTTTGTTCGCAGGACCTGTGTAACCATGCAGCTTCAAACACGGAGAAATCGATCCATGCCGTTATCAAAGATACGACGAAGAGCTTGAGGAAATCCTCGAAGTACAAACCAGCCGATCCGCGGTTGCGGACCCCTACGCGCGCGCAATCGCCGAATTGCTGCTGGAGCGCGCACCGCGGCAGATCGGCGCGTGGCGAGGATGATCCAGCAGCGATAACGCTGGCGAAAAGGATTAATGATCGCTTTGAGAGCCGATATGGGCAGCCGCCCCACGGTGGCAGATGGATGCCGATCAATCGCCGAACCCTCGACGGTACGTCCGGCTCTGCGTTGATCCAGACCAAGCTCGCCGCCGAGCTAATCCCCTCACTGGTCCCCAATTCGGCGGTGATCGCCAACGGCGCGCGCATTGCGCCGATCAACAAGGCCGGCACCGTAAATTATCCGTGCATCGAGAGCGGCGCAACGGTATCGGTCACCGCCGATGGCAGCATTCCGACCGCTGGCGATCCCACCTTCAGCCTATGCACATTGGTGCCCTTCACGGTGGCCGCGAACATCAAGATGTCGCGCACGCTCATGAACACAAATATATTTGGCGCTGCGCTTGAGGGTGCCCTCGCCGTCGATTTGCAGCGGCGGGCGTTTGCGGAACTGGATCGCGTGATTCTCAACGGCAGCGGTACCGGCGATGAGCCATATGGCATCCTGAATAACTCGGATGTCACGCTCTACTCGGCGGGCACCGATGGCGCCGCGGTCTCCCAGACGCAGCTCACGGACATGGAATTTGACCTGGGCGCGCAGTATTCCGGCGGCGAGCTGGCATGGTTCACCAATGCCGCCATGCGCCGGGCCTGCAGAAAGAAGGCGACGGCTGCGGGCGTTTCGCCATTGTGGACGTCCACCAATCGGCTTCTCGGCTGGGATACGAATGTAACCGAGCATATCCCCTCGGATCTGATCAAAGGCGCCGGCACGAATCTGAGCGGCGCGATCCTTGGCGACTGGTCGCAGGTAATCGTCGGCCTTTGGGCGCCAGCGTTTGAGGTGGTCTTAAATCCCTACAGCAACAACGGAACGGTATCGTTGACGGTGTTTCTCTACACCGGCTTCGGCCTGTTGCGGAACGAGGCATTCGTCCGCTGCCTCGACTTCATCGCGTAGTGTGTGACCAACCAGCGTGCCGATTGCTGGTTTATGGATAGTCGGCAGCAAAAGCCCGTTTTCCGGTCACAAGGAGGCTTTTCAGGTCGGGTGATCTTGCAACACGAGGCCGCGGCGGGTTGGAACCTGCCGCGGCCTTTTTTATTCTCCGCCCGTTGACGCGAGCAACTGGCGGCAACGGCAGATTCACCGATACGAGAAAGCACCATGGCAACAAACAATTTCGAGGAAGTTCTGCGCATCCTGATCCAGACGGATGGCGGCAAGGACATTGCGGACCTGGCGCAAAAGATCGTCGCCCTGGGCGGCGACAGCGAGGAAGCGCGCAGCAAGGTCGCCGAGCTGATCAGCCAGATCACCTCGAGCCAGCAGGCGCAGCGTGCGGTGGAGACGTTCCGCCAGCTCGGCGCCTCGGTGCTGGACTACGAGAAGCAGATCAGCGCTGCGCGCGAGAAGGTCGCCACACTCGGCAAGGCGATCAGCGAAACCGATGCGCCGACCAAGCGGCAGCAGGCGGCATTCGAGGCCGCCCGCAAGTCTCTGGCCAAGCTCGAGGCCACGCAGGAAAAACAACGCACCCAGCTGAGCGCGGCGCGCAGCATCATCGAGGCCAACGGGCTGAGCGTGACGAAGCTCGGCACCGCCGAATCGGTGCTCGCCGAGCGCGTGGACAGGGCGCGCACGGCCGTCGGCAAGATGGCCTCGGAAGCCGAACGCTCGGCGGCGGCTCACAAGCGCCTGAATTCGATCGTCGGCAGCGTGCGCGGCACGGTGCAGGGCTGGTATGGTGACCTCGGTCGCTTGCTGTCCCGGCTTGGCCGCATCAGCGGAATCACCACGCTGGTCGGCGGCTCGCTGAGCGCGCTCGGCGCGATCCGCGTTTTTGGCAGCGCGATCGGGTCGGCCAAGGATTTCGAGCAAGCCATCACCGAAGTCGGCGCGGTCGCCGGCGCGAGTGCCGAGCAGCTGCAGCGCCTCAAGGATGCCGCCAATACCGCGGGCACCCAATACGGCTACACCGCCCAACAGACAGCCGAAGCGCTGAACCAGCTCGCACGCGCATCGGGCAATGCGGACGACGCGATCAAGCAGCTGCCGGCGGTGCTGGCGCTGGCCAAGGCCGGCGGCGTTGACCTGGGCACGGCGGCCCAGTTTGTTGTGCAGACGTTGAACCAGTTCAATCTGTCGGCCGACAAGTCCGCCAAGGTCGCGGACGTTCTGACCAAGACGGCGAACGACACCACGGCGAGCGTGGAATCGGTCGGCGAGGCCATGAGCTACGCGGCGCCGATTGCTCAGCAGCTCGGGTTCAAGATGAACGACGTCGCCGCGGCCGTCGGCGAGCTTGCGCAGCAGGGTTTCGACGGATCCCGCGCCGGTACCGCGCTGCGCAAGACGTTCATCGAAATGCTCAACCCGTCATCGCAGTTCGGCCAACAATTGCGCGCGCTGAACATCGACACCAGCACATTCTCCAGCACGATCGATGGCCTTGCTGCATCGGGCGATCGAGGCACGCAGGCGATCCTGTCGCTGGGTAATCGCGCCGCGCCGGCAATCGCCGCCCTGGTCAACAACGGCCGCGCCGGGCTCAAGCAGCTGCAGCAGAGCCTGGCCGACGCCGGCGGCGAAGCCGACCGCACGGCGAAGCGTTTCTCGGATACGTTCCAGGGCAGCGCCACGCGGCTTTACGCGGCGTTCGATAGCCTGCGCCGTGGCGTGCTCGATGGCGCCCTGGTGCCGCTCAAGAACGCGTTCAACGATGCGGCAAAGGCCATCGTTGCGTTTATCGGTACCGCGGACTTCACCAAGCTGCAGCAGAGTGTGACCGCATTCGTAAAGCAGGGGATCTCGGGCGTCCGCCAGTTCGTGGCATCAATCGACTTCAAGGAGGCCACGGCGCGCATAGATGCGTTTCTCGGCAGCTCCGGCAAGAAGATGCACGACTTCTTTGCCGGCCTGGGCGATACCGCGTCGAAGATCAGCACGGCCTTCAAGACGGTCGGCGTCATCATTGACGGATTCAAAATCGCGATCTACTCGGTCGGCGCAGCACTGGCGAAGCTCGCCCAGGGCGCCGCGCAAGTGGTGCTCACGTTCGCGCAGATCACCGACAAGCTCGGATTGACGAAAGGCAAGGTTGACGAAGTAAAGACCGCTATCGGCGGCCTTGGCGCCGTTACCGACGAATTCACGAAGCGAATCGCCGACGCCGGCAGCAACATCGCGCACGCATTCGACGAGACCAAGGTCACTATCCAGAAAACGGCGAAGTCCGTCGATGACCTGACCACCAACACCAAGAAGGCGGCCGAACAAACGCAGCAGCTCGGCACGTTCTCGAAGGCGGCAACCGACGCCTTCAATCGTTACGAGCAGAGCATCCACGGCGCAACGGAAGCTATACGCGTCGCTGCGTTTCAATCCGATGCGCTCAAGAAGAGCATCAAGGATGCAACCGGAACCACGCAGGCGGACCTCGATCGCGCGGCAAAGGATGCGGAAACAAACTTGAACCGCATTGCCGACGCCTTCAGGAACGGGAATGCCGTCATCGAGGACGTCAGGCGCGCCTACGACAACTATGCGCAGAAGGTGCATGAGGCGACGGCGCAAAGCAACGCGGACGTGCAGGCGCAGGCGGACCAGGCGCTCAAGACCAAGTTCGATACGCTTGGACTCGCCGACGCCGGTGCTTCGATAGGTCCCGCATTTTCGCGCGGTGCACGTGAAGGAATAGGCGCACTTCAGGGCCTGGACAAGACCGTTCGCGATGCACGTGGAACGCTGGACCAGGCGACCAGCAACGCGCAGCGCGGATTCACCGAATGGGGCGACGCCGCGGACCAGGCCGCACTGGCCACGCGCGGTATCACCGCCGACACCTCGCACGCGAATGACGCGATGCAGGCGCTCTCGCAGGGCATCGGAGACGCGCGCGCAAAATATCAGGCGCTTTCCGATGCCGCGGCCAAATTCTACGACACGACACTCAAAGGTGCGTTTGACCTCGGGCACAGCAACGATGGTTCGGGGTTCGATCGGGTCGCGAGGGCGATGCAAACCGCGATCGAGGAAACCGATGCCAAGATCGCCGGGGCAAGGCAGCAGCTCGCCGGCATGATCGAACAGATCAACCAGATCGGCACGGACGGCTCCAGCAACTTCGGTCAGTTCGGCAATGACGCCGTGGCCGCCTCGGCGCAGATGCAGGTATTGTCCAACGCCATCCAAAACGGCAATTTCACCATGGGATTGCTGGGTCAGCAGGACCTGGCGCCGCTGCAGCAGGCCCTCGACGCCGCCCGACAGCGTGTGCTGGCCTTGCAGCAAGCGAGCGAAGCCGCCAAACAACAGCTGCAGGACCTCGCGCAGCAGGCGCATGATGCACTGCTGCAGCAGCAGGGCAACCAGGTCCAGCTCGAGGACGAGCGCCACCAGAAGGCGCTCGACAACCTGAAAACGGAGGCGCAGGCGGCCGGCGAATTGAATTCGCAGACCTATCAGCAGGCCCTGAAGGACGAGAATCGATTGCACCAGCTCAAGCTGGCGAATCTGGAACAGCAGCAGCAGGCACAGCAGCAGGCGCAGCAGTCAACGGCTACCACGGGCAGCAGCGTCGTGCCGGCGCCGACACCTGCGCCGGCGGCTGGCGTCCAGCCCGCAGCCAGCGCTGGCCTCCCGGCCGGCGTCGTGCAACTGCACCCGATCACGCTCGATTTCGGCTCCGTGCTCGCACACCTCTATGCGACGCCGCAGCAGGCGCGATCGCTGACTCAGCTTGTGCAGGAATTGTCCCGCGCCAAGCTCCTGTCGACCGGAGCCCAGTGATGCCAGTCAAGCATGTCACCATTGAGCTGAAAGGATTCGACACGTTCCGGGGAACGGCATCCGGGCAGTGCATCTTCGCCCTGGCGAACGTCATTCGCCACGTCATCTATGCGGTGGATTCTCCAGAGGTGCAGGGCGTAAGCGGTCAAACGATTCTCTACCATGCCGCGCGCATGATCGGCGCAACGCCCGGGCTTGCGCCCGAGGCAGTCGAGCTGATGGCATATTTGATGAAGCCTCTCGAAACGCCGCCGTCGACCTCGAAGAAGCCGCACCTGCGTCCGGTTGGCGATGACTAGCGCGCTTCGCCGTCCGCCTGGCCTATGAGACCTTGCCGCACGAGTTCCTCGCGACCTTTCGGGGAGTTGCCGCGGACGATCTGATTGGACCCGCAAGAGCGACATTCGCGCTTTCTGGTGGCGCCCAGGCGCCATACGCTATAGATGAAGGCCGCGATCAGGATCAGCCCTCCCAAGGCGATCCAGACGATGGTCGCGCAGACCAATAGACCGGCGAGCCATAGCGCAATTTCTACCGCCAAGCTGCCTGGCACCCTGCGTTTGGGACGCCCCAATTTGCCGCAGGCCATACAGACCCATCCGTTGAGCAGCTGGCGCTCACGCGCCTGGCTGGCACGTCGATCTGCCGCAGCCTTCTTCTCGTCTCTGTGGCGTCTGATTTCGGCTGCCTCGGCTTCGGCGGCCGCCTTGGCTGCAAGTGCGAGATCGACCTTCGAATAAATCGCGCCGCACTTCGGGCATGCGGCGAGCTCTCCGGCGTCACCAGCCTGATCCACGTGCCCGCATTTTTTGCACGTCCTGACCATAGCCCAATTATGCACGAATAGCTGTGCAGAAACCCTTCGAAATAAGTTACTGTATCCCTGTAGAAAACAGGACCTCAGCGCCAATACGGCTGTTCTGCGCCTGAATTCTACACGGCGTCCGAAAGCATGATGACGGTACGGGCGGACAGTCCCGGATGACAATCGATTGTGCGCTACGGCCGGCGAAAAAATCCGCTGCCTAATCGGGCGCGTCAGATCTGTGAATTTCGCCGTCGCGGGCCCTTCTTTCAACCTCGGAATAGATGTCGTCCCAAGGGATCGACTGTACGGCATTCGGCAAACTACCGATGTCGTCCATTCGTTTAGCCAAGTCGTCTGATCGCCGCTTCGTGACAAAGAATTGCTCAGAAAGTCTGATGCTCGCGTCATTGATGAATTGCGCATCCGCTGTGCTTAATGCCGTTGGGCCACTAAAAGCAAACAGCCTCGTCGTAATCGGCATTATCCAGCCCTTTAGCTCGTCGATGGGGCTCAAACTGTCAATTGCAGTTAGACGGTCCGAGCGACCAATTCCAATCACCACGCAGTCGCCCAAGAGAAGGTCCGTAGTTTTGGTCGTTGCAAGACCAAATGGCCGTTCTGCGATCTGTCTCCTCCGCGCTTCTGGCTCGATCCCAGACGACTCGAGCGCTCTTATATGCATAGTCTCAGCGTTTCTCAACGGCGACGTCTCTGAAACTTCTTCATAGGCGCGTTTGGACTGAGCTACGAATTCTTGGACATTCGAATCAAAATTCCGACGTGCGTTCGAAACCTGTCGCCTAAGTAGCGGCAACAGAATAGTGTCCGCTGGCACCGGTAGACCTTTCGCCGAAATCCCATCACGGAGCAATTTTAAAAGATGTGCTTCATCCTCCAAGGCCGCGCTAAGTACATCTCGAAACAGTGAAGTATCTCCCGACAGCCGTGCGAAAAACCTTTGGGCATGCACGCCGGCGCTGCCAAGCATCGTGCGAACCCGAGCCGTCCGTACGAGACAATTTGCCATCAATCGCCTTACAATCTCATGGTCTTCAGGGGGAATTTGCTGCCCAGACCGGATGGTCGATAGGACCGTGCCATATTCTTGTTCAGCGCGGGTGATTTTACGGTCAAGAGAACCATCGTCGCGAAGCGTATAGAAGTTCGTTTGTAGTCCAACATTTTTGATATTGGCATTGACCGGGCGGTCGCCGCCTTTTCGGTACATCCAGACGTTATGCCTCTTGCCGGCTGCGGTCGAGAAACCACGAAGGAGCAATTGCGGTATATGATGCTGACGACGACCAGACATAAATTGCTAGACCGATGTTTATCGACGGAATGCGCAGGCGCGATGCGAAATATCGCACATGCTGGGTCCGGTAGGGCGATGCTATCGCTTTCGAGCCCCTTGTCGCGACCAGTCATGCGCAGGAGGGCAAAAAGAGGGTCATGCAGTCCCCGCGCATGGGGAAACCTCGGTTCAGACCCGTTCTATCAAATCTTCCATTGTCGCATCCATTATCTAAAGGGCGAACCTTTGCGACGCACATCAATTTACTGATGCCGACGTCCTACTCGAGGAAAGAATGATGAAGGTAGGGCGAAACGAGCCTTGCCCGTGCGGGAGTGGAAAAAAATTTAAACGTTGCCACGGCGGCCCAATGGCGGCACTGCAGCAATCCCGCTCGGGTAATCGGGCACCGAGCTCGGATGAACTTGAGTTGGAATTTAAGAGGCGAAAAGCCCTGGAATTTCAGCGAACCAGGCAGCAAGGTCGGGGTAGACCTATCATCTCTGCCGAGCTAAACGGGACGCGTTTCGTTGCCATTGGTAAAAAAGTTGCCTATGGGAAGTGGCGGACGTTTCTGGATTTCCTTCTCCCCCATATCGTTTCCCGTTTTGGGCGGCGGTGGATAGATAGCGAGAAGGCGAAACCTGAATTGGAGAGACACCCGTTTGTTCATTGGCTTGACGTTCTAAATCGGCTGATGCTCGAACATGCGACCGACGATGGCGATATCCATGTGATGCCCGAGTACGGGGCGGCGCGAGCAGTATTCGGACTGGCCTACGATCTTTATCTAATTGAGCACCATTCAAGAAACGAGACCGACGAAAGCGCTTTTGAGCGACTGCTGGAGCGTCTGCGTCATCCTGAACAGTTCTTCGGCGCTCGTAACGAGGTCAGGATCGCTGGCTTCCTACTTCGAGCTGGTTTTGACCTATCGTGGGAAGACGAGCAAGATCGACGCCCTGGGGGGCATTGCGAGTTTGTCGCCACGTTCCCGCAAACGGGGCGCGCCTTCTGGGTTGAATGCAAGATGCGGCAACCGGAGATCGATGCCGGTCGAGCAAATTTCACTCATTTGGTGAGTGCAGCGCTACAGAAAGAGACGCAGCTGGAACGGCTAATTTTTGTTGAGTTGAATCTTCTTGACGCTCGGTTCGATTCAGAATCCGGAGGCTGGTCCGGTGCGGCAATTAACCAATTGCGTGCACTGGAGAAACAACCCAACGCGGCCGAATTGCCGCCCGCGCTGGTCGTCGTTACGAATTTTCCGGAGCATAGGCAGCTAGACAAGGTCGTCGAAGGCGCTGGCGCATTAATTGAAGGCTTCAAGACAGAACGCTATCGTTTTGAATTCGTCGACCTCCATGATGCTATCGAAGAGCGTGACAGAAATCCGGAAATCGAAACCCTGTGGCGGTCAATGCAGGAACATTCTGTCCTTCCGTCCACCTTTGATGGATCTATACCTGGGCTGGATGAGTCCCAGAGGCTTCTTATCGGTAATTCGTATGTCCTGCCCGGCGGTGAAATAGGAATCCTCGAAGAGGCGACGGTCAACGAGCGCGAACGTAAGGCAGCCGCCATACTTAGCTTAGGAGGCAACAGGCAAGTGTTGGTGGAATTCCATTTGTCAAATGAAGAAGTGAATGCTTGGAAACGATACCCGGAAACGTTTTTTGGCGAGGTTCGGCCACACCACCCGCCGGCGGCGGACGCAATGGACCTTTTTACGTTCTTCGCCAAAGCGCATGCTGCGACGCCAAGGCAGCGACTTCTCGAACTGATGGGTGGTCACGCCGACGTTGAGAAATTGCATGGACTTTCTCAGCCTGAACTTGTGAAACGATATGCTTACGCTCTGACCGCGAATGTTGCCCAACGTCACGGGATGCCTCCCGCCCCAGCTTGGCATTCCCGCCTAAAACGCAGATTAAAAACGGAAAAAGGATGAAAGTTTTGATCATGTCGATGGCAAGGAATTGACGATGCCTGACTGGCGCCCTTTTGACTCAGTTGCAATGATCAATTGGGGGTAGGTCTGGGGGTACGGATTGAAAGGCGAATCGTCGTAACCCCGATAGAACGTGTAATCCGCGACTGTTCTGCAGTCCTCTCCTGGGCACCACTTAACAATCCGTCATAGTCCGTAACCGTCCAAGACCCCGCATAACTGCGGGGTTTTTTGTGGTCGTTGTTGATCCTGTCGCCCACCGATGGGAGTATCAAAACCGCGAATGACGCAGGTCAAGAAATTGACGCTTGAAGCGGCGCCGAGATGCCAGGCAATGCCTTGCTGCGTTGCACGACGCCGTGCCGACGTGCGAAAATTCCAAAGTTCCGCAGCCGCGGTAACCGTTTTTCAGGAGTCGTTCACTGTGCTGGCTGGATACCTGCCAATCTTGTTGTTCATCATGGTCGCCGGTGGTATCGGTGTCGTGCTGCTGGCAATCGGCGCCGTGTTCGGCCCGCGCCGGGCGAATCGCGACAAGGGCGAAGCCTACGAGTGCGGCTTCGAGGCCTTCGACGA
This sequence comes from uncultured Pseudomonadota bacterium, assembly GCA_963779795.1. Classification (GTDB taxonomy): domain Bacteria; phylum Pseudomonadota; class Gammaproteobacteria; order Xanthomonadales; family Rhodanobacteraceae; genus Rudaea. The sequence continues at coordinate 93,637 of CAVZZK010000002.1, forward strand.
CGCGCGCATGAAGTTCGATGTGCGCTATTACCTGATCGCAATCCTGTTCATCATCTTCGATCTGGAAATCGCATTCCTGTTTCCGTGGGCGGTGGTGTTCAAGCACATCGGCGGCGTGGCGATGCTGGAAATGTTCACGTTCTTGCTGCTGTTGCTGCTCGGGTTCGTGTACTGCTGGAAGAAGGGAGCACTGGAATGGGAGTGATGTTTGCTGAACGCGTATTCGTGTACTCCCTTTCCCCCACCCTTGGCCCTCCGCCGCGAGCGGGGGAGGGGAGCGTGTGGAATCGCGCTGCGCGCGAAGCAGTGGTTTTGATGGCATCCATGCCGGGAGCACTGGGATGGGAGTGAAGCCGTCCAATCCAACCGAAACGACCGTCGTCACGGACCTGATGCATAATCCGGTGCCGACCGGTCCGGTAGACGACATACTTCGTCCCGAGGGCGACAATCCGCTGCTGCAGCGCGGCTTCGTGACCGCGTCGCTGGACAGCCTGATCAACTGGGCGCGCACCGGCTCGATGTGGCCGGTGACGTTCGGACTGGCCTGCTGCGCGGTGGAAATGATGCATGCCGGCGCGGCGCGACTGGATCTGGATCGTTACGGCGTCGTGTTCCGCCCGAGCCCGCGTCAGTCGGACGTAATGATCGTGGCCGGCACCCTGGTCAACAAGATGGCTCCGGCGTTGCGCCGCGTCTACGACCAGATGCCGGATCCGAAATGGGTGATCTCGATGGGTTCGTGCGCCAACGGCGGTGGTTACTACCACTATTCCTATTCAGTGGTTCGCGGCTGCGACCGCATCGTGCCGGTCGATATCTACGTGCCGGGTTGCCCGCCGACCGCCGAAGCACTGGTTTACGGCATCCTGCAGTTGCAGAACAAGATTCGGCGTACCGAATCCATTTCGAAAAAGCGGGTCACGGCATGAATGAGGCCACGACCACACTGGCGCATCGCGTCGATGCGCGTCTCGGCGAGCAGATCATCGGCAGCAGCGAATGCCGCGGCCGGCTGTGTGTCGATGTGCTCCCCGAGCACTGGCTGAGCGTCGCACAGGCGCTGCGTGACGAGGAAGACTTTCACTTTGAGCAATTGATGGACGTGTGCGGCGTGGATTACCTGGATTACGGTCAGGTCGAATGGGATACCGCTGACGTCACTTCGACGGGGTTTTCCCGCGGCGTCGAAGGCGAGGGACCCGGCCGGTTCGACTGGGCTGATCGCCCGCAGGCCGGTCCCGGACAGAAACGATTTGCGGTCGTGGTGCAGTTGCTGTCGATAAAACACAATCAGCGATTGTCGTTGCGTTGCCACGCGCACGATGACGCGCTGCCGGTCGTGCCCTCGCTGACCGGTCTGTGGCGCGGAGCGAACTGGTTCGAGCGCGAGGCGTTCGATCTTTTCGGCATCATCTTCGATGGCCATCCGGACCTGCGCCGCATCCTGACCGATTACGGTTTCGTGGGTCATCCGTTCCGCAAGGACTTCCCGCTGATCGGCAACGTCGAGGTCCGTTACGACGAACAACTCGAACGCGTGATCTACGAGCCCGTCACCAGCGTGCAGCCGCGCGTTCTGGTAGCGCGCACGATCCGTCACGACTCCGGCCTGGCACAGGCCGAAGCCGAGCGCGGCGCGGACGCGCAAGCCGCGCAGAAGTGAGCACGAACATGCAGGAGATCAAGAATTACACGATCAACTTCGGCCCGCAGCACCCGGCCGCGCACGGCGTGATGCGCCTGGTGCTGGAGATGGACGGCGAGACGGTGATGCACGCCGACCCGCACGTCGGCCTGTTGCATCGCGGTACCGAGAAACTGGCCGAGTCAAAGCCGTTCAACCAGTCGATCGGCTACATGGACCGGCTCGACTACGTGTCGATGATGTGCAGCGAGCACGCCTACGTACGTGCCATCGAAACACTGATGGGCGTCGAAGCGCCGATACGCGCGCAATACATCCGCACGATGTTCGACGAGATCACGCGCATCCTCAATCATCTGATGTGGATCGGCTCGAACGGGCTCGATCTGGGCGCGATGGCCGTGTTCCTGTACGCGTTCCGAGAACGCGAAGAATTGATGGACTGCTACGAGGCGGTTTCCGGCGCGCGCATGCACGCAACCTACTATCGCCCCGGTGGCGTGTATCGCGACCTGCCGGCGAAAATGCCGCAGTACAGGGAATCGCGCTGGCACAAGGGCAAGGACCTGCGTCAACGCAATGCCTGGCGCGAAGGCTCCATGCTCGATTTCCTCGAAGCCTTTACCGAGGATTTCCCCAAACGCGTCGACGAATACGAGACGCTGCTGACCAACAACCGCATCTGGAAGCAGCGTACGGTCGGTATCGGTGTGGTTTCACCCGAGCAGGCGCTGGCCTGGGGCATGAGCGGCCCGATGCTGCGAGGTTCGGGTGTCGAGTGGGATCTGCGCAAAAAGCAACCGTATGCGATGTACGACGAAATGGATTTCGATATCCCGGTCGGCGTCAACGGCGATTGCTACGACCGCTATCTGGTGCGCATCGAGGAAATGCGACAGTCCAACCGCATCATTCGGCAGTGCGTGGAATGGCTCAAGGCCAATCCGGGAGAGGTCATGCTGCGCAATTACAAGGTCGCGCCGCCACGGCGCGAGGAAATGAAGGACGACATGGAAGCCTTGATCCATCATTTCAAACTGTTTACCGAAGGTTATTGCGTGCCGGCCGGCGAAACCTACATCGCGGTCGAGGCGCCCAAGGGCGAGTTCGGGTGCTATCTGGTTTCCGACGGTGCCAACAAACCGTTTCGCGTCAAACTGCGTGCGCCGGGTTTCGCACATCTTTCGTCAATGAACGAAATCGTCAAGGGCCACATGCTCGCCGACGTGGTGGCGATGATCGGCACGTACGACGTGGTGTTCGGAGAGATCGATCGATGAAGGCGACGGGTCACTACAACGAAGTGAAGGACGTCGATCCGCTGGTCGCGCTCAACGACGTTACGCGTGAGCACATCAATCACTGGCTGAAGAAATTCCCGTCGGATCGACGCCGTTCCGCGCTGATCCAGGCCCTGTTTGTCGCGCAGGAGCAAAACGGAGGCTGGCTCACCGATGAATTGATCACCGCGGTGGCCAAATACGTCGAAGTGCCGGCAATCTGGGCTTACGAGGTGGCGACTTTCTACTCGATGCTGGAGACCAAGCCGGTCGGGCGCAACAACGTCGCGATCTGCACGAATATTTCGTGCTGGCTCAACGGTGCGGAAGACATCGTGCGTCATTGCGAGAAGAAACTCGGCGTCAAACTGGGCGAGAGCACCGAGGACGGCCGCGTTTACCTCAAGCGCGAGGAAGAATGCCTGGCCGCTTGTTGCGGCGCGCCGATGATGGTCGTCAATGGTCACTATCACGAGAACCTGACGCCGGAAAAGGTCGACGAGATTCTCGATAAATTGAAATAGAAGCGTGTGGAAAAGTGCAACCATGGATGGTTGCTTCGTGATTTTCGCAATCAGGGATGATTGCAGGAAAAAACAAGAAGTGCGGCTATGGATAGCCGTTTTTTGATCTCCGCCATCAGGGACGAATGCAAACCAAGGGTAAGTTATGTCAGTCGGTCCCGCACCGCAGGAACATCAGGTCGTCTACACGACCCTGCACTTCGACAAGCCGTGGAGTCTGGACAATTACGTCAAGACCGGCGGCTACGAGGCGTGGAAAAAGATCCTGGCCGAAAAGCCGGATCCGGGTTCGATCGTGGACGAATTGAAGAAGAGCGCTCTACGCGGGCGCGGCGGTGCCGGCTTCCCGACCGGCCTGAAATGGTCGTTCATGCCCAAGGGCGACATGCAGAAGTACATCCTGTGCAACTCGGACGAATCCGAGCCCGGCACCTGCAAGGACCGCGACATCCTGCGCTTCAACCCGCATGCCGTCCTCGAGGGCATGGCCATCGCCTGCTACGCGACCGGTTCCAGCGTGGCCTACAACTACCTGCGCGGCGAGTTCCATCACGAACCGTTCGAGCATATCGAGGAAGCGCTGAAGGAAGCTTATGCGGCCGGGCTGCTGGGCAAGAACATCCTCGATTCCGGCGTGGACGTGGACATCCACAACGCGCTCGGCGCCGGCGCCTACATCTGCGGTGAAGAAACCGCGCTGATGGAGTCGCTGGAGGGCAAGAAGGGCCAGCCGCGTTTCAAGCCGCCGTTCCCGGCCGGCTTCGGGCTGTACGGCAGGCCGTCGACGATCAACAACACCGAGACCTATGCCTCGGTGCCGGCAATCATGCGTCACGGCGGAGAGTGGTTCTTGAATCAGGGCAAGCCGAACAACGGCGGGCCGAAAATCTTTTCGGTGTCCGGACATGTCGCCAAGCCGGGCAATTACGAGGTCAAGCTGGGCACGCCATTCAAGGATCTGCTGGAGATGGCCGGTGGCATGCGCGACTCACGCAAGCTCAAGGCCGTGATTCCGGGTGGCTCGTCCATGCCGGTGCTGCCGGCCGACGTGATGATGGACGTGACCATGGATTACGACGCGTTGCAGAAGGCCGGTTCGGGCCTGGGTTCGGGCGCAGTCGTGGTCATGGACGAGACCACCTGCATGGTACGCGCCTGCCAGCGCATCGCCCGTTTCTACTTCGCCGAATCCTGCGGTCAATGCACGCCCTGCCGCGAAGGTACCGGCTGGATGTATCGCGTGCTCACCCGCATCGTCGAGGGCAACGCCACGATGCAGGATGTCGAATTGCTCAAGCCGGTCGCCGGGCACATCGAGGGCCACACGATCTGCGCGTTCGGCGAAGCCGCCGCATGGCCGGTACAGGGCTTCCTGCGCCATTTCTGGCACGAGTTCGAGTACTTCGTCGCCAACAAGCGCTCGATCGTCGATGCCCCGATGGAGGCCGCGGCATGAGCGCGCAACCGAACAAGCCGGAAACCGCGCCGGACCTGGTCAATTTCGAGATTGACGGCAAGGCGCTGCAGGCGCCGAAGGGCTCGATGATCATCCAGGCAGCGGACAAGGCCGGCATTGCGATTCCGCGTTTCTGTTACCACAAGAAGCTGCCGGTCGCGGCCAATTGCCGCATGTGCATGGTCGAGGCCGAGATGGGCGGCAAGCCCGTGCCGAAGCCGTTACCAGCCTGCGCCACGCCGGTGGCCGAAGGCATGAAGGTGTTCACGCGCTCGCAGCGCGCCTTGTCCGCGCAGCGCGGCGTCATGGAGTTCCTGCTCATCAATCATCCGTTGGATTGCCCGATCTGTGACCAGGGCGGTGAATGCGAACTGCAGGACACCTCGCTCGGCTACGGACGGTCCGTGTCGCGTTTCACCGAACGCAAGCGCGTGGTGGCGGACGAAAACCTGGGCCCGCTGATCGCCACCGACATGACGCGCTGCATCCAGTGCACGCGCTGCATCCGCGTCATTTCCGAGGTCGCAGGCAGCTATGAACTCGGCGGCATGGGTCGCGGCGAAAATCTGGAAATCGGCACCTATATCGGCAAGACCATCGAGAGTGAACTCGGCGGCAACATCATCGACGTTTGCCCGGTCGGCGCGCTGACCAACAAGGTATTCCGCTTCAAGGCGCGTGCCTGGGAACTGATCGCGCACGAGTCGATCGGTTACCACGATGCGCTCGGTTCGAACCTGTGGCTGCATACGCGCCGCGGCGAGGTGCTGCGTACGGTGCCGCGCGACAACGATACGATCAACGAATGCTGGCTGTCCGACCGTGACCGTTACAGCCATCAGGGCCTGTATGCCGGCGACCGTGCGCTCAAACCGATGGTTCGCCGCGACGGCGAACTGGTCGAGGCAAGCTGGGAGGAGGCCATCGAGGCCGCCGCCGCAGGCTTGACGAAACACGGTGGCGAAGCGCTTGGTGCGCTGGTTGCGCCGATGACCTCGTGCGAGGAAGGCTTCCTGCTCGGCAAGATCCTGCGCGCACTCGGCAGCGACAGCATCGATCATCGCTTGCGTGCGCCGGATACGGCCGACGGGTTTGCCGGTGCCGCGTTCGGGATGCCGGTCGCCGACATCGAACACGCCGGCACCATCGTGCTGATCGGTTGCAACCCGCGTCATGAAATGCCGCTACTGGCGCATCGCATTCGCAAGGCGGTTCGGGGTGGAGCCAGGGTTCATGCAATCAACCCGCTGGATTTCGATCTGAATTTCGATCTGGCCGGCAAGACGATCACCACGCCGTCGGCCATGGTCGATGCCGTGCTGGGACTGGCGAAGGCCGTCAACGATGGCGGGCACCTGCCGGACTCGGATGCGCTGGGCCAGGCGATTGAGGGATTGCAGGCCGACGAGTCGATGCGCGCGTTGGCCAAGGCGCTGGCCGCCTCCGAATCTTCGGTGCTGATCTTCGGCGAATCCGCGAGCCAGCACCCCAACGCTTCATGGCTGCGTAGCGCGGCGCGTTTCGTCGCGAGGCACACGCAATCGGCATACAACGAGATTCCTGCCGGCGCCAACGCGCTCGGTCTGGCGAAAGTCGGCGTCGTGCCGCAGTCCGATGGCGCCAGCGCCGCGGCGATGCTGGCCAAACCGCCGCGCAGCCTGGTGATTTATCATGCCGGTTCGCAGGATACGTCCTCGTCGTCGGCGTTCGACCGTGCGCGCACCGAAGCGGACTTCTGCCTGTACATCGGAGCCTATGCCTGCAACGGCGTGCGCCGAACCGCTGACGTGGTATTGCCGACCGGTCTCGCGCCGGAAATGGATGGCACCTACGTAAATGTCGACGGCATCGTCCAAACCGTGAAGGCCGGAGCAAAGCTGCCCGGCGATGCGCGGCCGGGCTGGAAGGCGCTGCGAGCACTGGGTGCGAGGCTGGCAGTCGACGGCTTCGATTTTGTCGATATCGCCGATGTTCGCGCGGCGATGAAGCCCTCGCTTGAGGCGGCAGTGGCCGAACCGAATGGCAAGCTCGGACCGCGCGAAGCAGCCGGGCAGGGTTTGCAGCGCATCGCCTCGGTGCCGATCTACCGCGGTGACGCGGTGCTGCGTCGTGCGCCGGCCTTGCAGTCGCATCCGCTGACCGGCGAAGCCCGCATCAGATTGAATCCCGAAGATGCGCTGGCGCTGGGCCTGGGTCAAGACGCCAGAGCAAAACTGTCGAACGACGGCGTCGACATCGAATTGCCGGTCACGATCACGCAGGCGGTTCCCAAGGGCGGGGTGTGGATCGAATCGACCTGGCCACAGGCGCGCGCGTTGCCATCGATGGGTGCTGTATTGCAGATCGTGAGGGCTGAAGCATGATCTTCGCAGTGCGCGATTTCCTGTTGGGTTTCGGGGCTCCCGGACTGATCGTGTGGCTGCTGGCGTGCATTCTTGCGATCGCCGTGCCGGTGATCCTTTCCGTGGCGTTCTACGTGTGGTGGGAACGCAAGGTACTGGGCTGGATGCATGTGCGCATGGGGCCGAACAGCATCGGTCCGGCGGGGCTGGCGCAAACCTTCGCCGACGTGTTCAAGCTGTTGCTCAAGGAATACCTGTTGCCGGCCAAGTCGAACAAACTGCTGTTCGTGCTCGCGCCGCTGCTGGCACTGACACCGGCACTCGCTGCCTGGGCGGTTATTCCGTTCGACCAGCGGGCGGTGCTTGCCGACATCAATGCCGGGCTGCTGTACCTGCTGGCGATGACCTCGCTGGGCATATACGGCATCATCATTGCGGGCTGGTCGTCGAACTCGAAATACGCGTTCCTGGGTGCGATGCGCTCGGCCGCACAGATCGTGTCATACGAGATTGCGATGGGCATGGCGCTGGTCGGTGTGCTGATCTGCGCCGGCAGCCTGAACCTTTCCGATATCGTGCGTGCGCAGGCCGGCCATGCCGGATTCCTGAACTGGTTCTGGTTGCCGCTGCTGCCATTGTTCGTGATCTATTTCGTCTCCGGCGTGGCCGAGACCAACCGTTCGCCATTCGACGTGGTCGAAGGCGAGTCCGAAATCGTCGCCGGCTTCCACGTCGAATATTCCGGTGCGCCGTTCGCCGTGTTCTTTCTGACCGAATACGCGAACATGATCCTGATCTCGTTCCTTGCAGCAACCTTGTTCCTTGGTGGCTGGTTGTCGCCGTTCCCGATGAGCTGGGGCCTGCTCGGCGCGCCGGGCTGGTGGTGGCTTTTCGCCAAGGTATTCGTGTTCGCGTTCTTATTCCTGTGGTTCCGTGCGGCATTCCCACGTTACCGCTATGACCAGATCATGCGCCTGGGCTGGAAGGTATTCATTCCGATCGCGCTTGCGTGGATCGGTGTCGCCGGATGCCTGGTGTACTTCGGCGTAGTCGGACAAGGGGTCGTGGCGGCTCCGGGAGTCGTGTCATGAACGCCGTCGCACGCTACCTCAAGAGCCTGATGCTCCTGGAGCTGTGGAAGGGCATGGGCCTGACCATGAGGTACATGTGGAAGCCCAAGTACACCATGCGCTATCCGATGGAGAAGATTCCACAGTCGAAGCGATTCCGCGGATTGCACGCCCTGCGCCGCTATCCGAACGGCGAGGAACGCTGCATCGCCTGCAAGTTGTGCGAAGCGGTATGTCCAGCGCTGGCCATCACGATCGATTCGGAACAGCGCGCCGATGGAACCCGGCGTACCACGCGCTACGACATCGACCTGTTCAAGTGCATCTACTGCGGCTTCTGCGAGGAGAGTTGTCCGGTGGATTCGATCGTGGAAACGAGTATCTACGAATACCATTTCGAGAAGCGTGGCGAGAACATCGTCACCAAGCAACAATTGTTGGCGATTGGCGATCGCTTCGAAAAACTGATCGCACAGGCGCGCGTGCAAGACGCGCCATATCGCTGAGGGAGCCGCGATGAATCTTCCCTGGAACCTTATTTTGTTCTACCTGTACGCTGGCATGCTGGTGCTGGCTGCAATCGGTGTCATCGCGGTCAAGAATTCGGTGCACGCCGCGTTGTTGCTGGTGTTGTGCTTTTTCACGACGGCCGTGTTGTGGTTGTTGATGCAGGCCGAATTCCTCGCCATTGTTCTGATCCTGGTCTACGTCGGTGCGGTCATGGTGTTGTTCCTGTTCGTGGTGATGATGCTCGACATCGACACCGAGCCGCTGCGCGAAGGTTTCATCCGTTACCTGCCGGTCGGCATTGGCGTTGCCGTGATCATGCTGGTCGAGATGCTCGCGCTGATGGGCGTGCATGGACTGGCCATTACTCCGCCTGCGAATCCGGCGGGCCATTCGAATACCGCCTGGCTCGGCGAGGCCCTGTTCACGCGCTTCCTGCTGCCGTTCGAGGTTGCCGCGGTGATCCTGACCGTGGCCGTCATTGCGGCGGTCATGCTGACGCTGCGCCGGCGTCCGGGGTCGCGTCACCAGAATCCGTCGCAACAGGTGGCGGTCAAGGCCAGCGAACGCGTGCGCATCGTCAAGATGGTCAGCGCACGCAAGGAGAAGCCCGCATCATGATCACGCTTGCCCACTACATCGTGCTCGGCGCGATATTGTTCTGCATTTCCGTAGCCGGAATCTTCATCAACCGCAAGAACCTGATCGTGCTGTTGATGGCGATCGAGCTCATGCTGCTGTCGGTGAACATGAACTTCGTCGCGTTCTCGCGCTATCTGGGCGACGCGGCCGGGCAGGTATTCGTGTTCTTCATTCTCACCGTGGCCGCGGCCGAATCCGCGATCGGTCTGGCGATTCTGGTGGTGTTGTTCCGTAACCGCGCGACGATCAACGTCGGCGAAATCGATTCGATGAAGGGTTGACGATGAGTCTGAATCCAACCGTTCTCCTCGTCATCGCCCTCGCCCCGCTCGTCGGTGCGGTCGTCGCCGGGCTGTTTCGCAATCAGATCGGGCGGGCCGGTGCGCACAGCCTGACTACCGCCGGTGTCGCCATCAGCTGCGGATTGTCGATGCTGGTGTTTTACCAGTTGGTCTGGGGCGGGGCGGAAACGTTCAACCAGAATGTCTACACCTGGTTCCAGGTCGGCAATTTCTCGACCCATGTCGGCTTTCTGATCGACCGGCTATCCGCGTTGATGATGGTCGTGGTCACATTCGTGTCGCTGATGGTGCATATCTACAGTATCGGCTACATGGCCGATGACCCGGGCTACCAGCGTTTCTTCAGCTACATCGCACTGTTCACGTTCTCGATGCTGATGCTGGTCATGGCCAACAACTTCGCGCAGCTGTTCTTCGGCTGGGAAGCGGTCGGTCTGGTCTCGTATTTGCTGATCGGTTTCTGGTTCAAGCGCCCCAGCGCGATTTTCGCCAACCTCAAGGCGTTCCTGGTCAATCGCGTCGGCGATTTCGGCTTCCTGCTCGGCATTGCCGGCGTGCTGTATTTCTTTCACACGCTCGACTACGCGCAGGTGTTCGCTGGCGCCGGCACCTTGCAGGGCCAGACCTGGGAAATCATCGGCGGGCATCCGTGGTCGGTGGCAACGGTGATCTGCCTGTGCCTGTTCGTCGGCGCGATGGGCAAGTCCGCGCAGATGCCGCTGCATGTGTGGCTGCCCGATTCGATGGAAGGTCCGACGCCGATCTCGGCGTTGATTCATGCCGCGACCATGGTAACGGCCGGCATCTACATGGTCGCGCGCATGTCGCCGCTGTTCCAGATGTCCGAAACCGCGTTGGCGGCGGTGTTGGTCATCGGTGCCACGACCGCATTCTTCACCGGCCTGATCGGCATCGTGCAGACTGACATCAAGCGCGTGATTGCCTATTCGACGCTGTCGCAGCTTGGCTACATGACCGTGGCGCTAGGCGTATCGGCCTATGCCGCAGGCATCTTTCACCTGATGACGCATGCATTCTTCAAGGCGTTGCTGTTCCTCGGCGCCGGCTCGGTGATCATCGCCATGCACCACGAGCAGGACATGCGTTACATGGGCGGCCTGCGCCGCTACATGCCGATTACCTACATCACGATGTGGGTCGGTACGCTGGCGTTGACCGGCATGCCCGGATTCGCCGGATTCTTTTCCAAGGACGCGATCATCGAGGCGGCGCATGCCGCATCCGAGCATGGCAGCTGGGCGCAGCATTACGGCTACTGGGCCGTACTGCTCGGCGTGTTCGTCACCGCCGTGTACAGTTTCCGCCTGCTGTACCTGACTTTCCATGGCACCGAACGCTTTATCGTCGATCACGATGCGCATGATCATCACGATCATGCGCACGGCAAACCCGGGCACCTGCTGCGTCCGCCCAAGGAATCGCCGTGGGTCGTGACCGTGCCGTTGATCCTGCTGGCGATTCCGTCGCTGGTGATCGGCTGGTACACGACTGGCCCGATCCTGCATGGCGACTACTTCGGCGCCGCGATCAAGGGTGTGGCGGAGTCGTCGCATGAAGCCTACGCCGGCACGTTGCATACCATCCTGGACGGCTTTACCGGCCTGCCATTCGTGTTCGCCTTTGCCGGCTTCGCGGTGACCACGTACGTCTATCTGTTCAACCCCGGCATGGCCGATCGTCTGAAACGGGTATTGCATCCGCTATGGCTCGCACTGGACAGAAAATACTGGTTCAACGAGTTGTACCAAACGATTTTCGTGCGTGGTTCGGTAGCGCTTGGTCGCGGATTGTGGCGAGGCGGTGATGTCGGCATCATCGACAATATACTCATCGACGGCACCTCGGCCGGTATCGGGCGGATCGCCGGCGTCGTGCGCTGGGTACAGTCCGGCTATCTGTATACCTATGCGTTTTCCATGATCCTTGGACTTGTGCTTCTGTTGGCGAGTCTTTGGTGGGTAGTCAAATAACAATGGATGCAAGCGTGTTGATATCCCCGATCCGCATTGATCGCTGTCGCGACGGAAACGAAGCATGAGTTCAACCTGGCCCTTACTGAGCCTTCTGATCTGGCTGCCGATCATCGGTGGCGGCGTGGTTGCGTTTGCCGGAAGCGGTCGTGCCTCGGTGGCGCGCTGGCTGGCACTCGCGGTTGCGCTGATCGTATTCGCGGTCAGCATTCCCATGCTGACCGGCTACGATGCGGCAACCGGCACAATGCAGTTTGTCGAGCATCACGCATGGATCGGCGCGATTCATGCCAATTACGCGCTGGCCGTGGACGGCATATCCGTTGCGTTGATCGTGCTGACCACGCTGACCACGGTGCTGGTCATCATCGGCGCCTGGGATTCGGTGCACGACCGGGTCAACCAGTATCTGGCCGCGTTCCTGGTGCTCGAAGGCTTGATGGTTGGCGTGTTTTCGGCAACCGACGCCTTCCTGTTCTACGTGTTGTTCGAGGCCATGCTGATTCCGATGTTCATCATCATCGGCATCTGGGGCGGTCCGCGGCGTGTCTATGCGACGTTGAAGTTCTTCCTGTACACGTTCTTCGGTTCGATCTTCATGCTGATCGGGTTGATCTATCTGTACCTGCACACCAACACCTGGGATCTGGCGCAGTGGGCCAACGTCCACCTGCCGGCGAACGTACAGGCCTGGCTGTTCTTTGCGTTCCTTCTCGGCTTCGCGATCAAGGTGCCGATGTGGCCGGTGCATACCTGGTTGCCGGACGCGCACGTCGAGGCGCCTACCGGCGGATCGGTGGTACTGGCGGCGATCATGTTGAAAATCGGCGGGTACGGATTCATCCGGTTCTCGCTGCCGATCGTGCCCGACGCCTGCCAGGAATTCGCGTGGCTGATCGTGGCGTTGTCGCTCATTGCAATCATCTACGTCGGCTTTGTCGCGCTGGTCCAGGACGACATGAAGAAACTGATCGCGTATTCGTCGGTTTCGCACATGGGCTTTGTCACGCTGGGCCTGTTCATCAGCCTCGGGTTGATGCGTGTCAGCGGTGACCCCGCGGCAGCGTACCTTGGCGTGCAGGGTGCGATGGTGCAGATGCTCTCGCACGGCTTTGTTGCCGGTGCGATGTTCTCCTGCGTCGGGGTGATTTACGACCGCATGCACACGCGCAAGATCAGCGATTACGGTGGTGTAGTTAATACCATGCCGTGGTTCGCCGCATTCTGGGTGCTGTTCTCGATGGCCAATTGCGGCCTGCCGGGAACCAGCGGTTTCGTCGGCGAGTTCATGGTGATCCTGGCCAGCTTCGCGCTGAATCCGTGGGTGGCATTCGGCGCGGCGCTGACGCTGGTCATTGGGGCGGCCTACACCTTGTGGCTGGTCAAGCGCGTGATCTTCGGCGAGGTCGGTAACGAGCACGTCGCCAAGCTCAAGGACATCAACCCGCGCGAGGCGCTGTTGCTTGGCCTGTTCGCGGCCGGTGTGCTGATCATCGGCATCTGGCCGGCGCCGCTGACGCATCTGATGGATGCATCGATCAAGCATGTCGTCGACCATCTGCTGACGGTCAAGATCTGATACGGGACGCGCAATGAACTTCAATTTTCACGACCTGACTTTGCTGCTGCCCGAGGGATTCCTGCTCGGCTCGGTCTGCGTGATCCTGTTCGTCGACCTGTTCGCCAGGCAGGGCGAGCGTGCGCTGACGCACTGGTTGTCGCTGCTGGCCGTGTTCGGCACGCTTGCCTTGCTGCCTTGGCATGCGACGCAAACGCAGACGGCGTTCGATGGCGCCTACATCGCGGACAGGGTTGCCTGTGTGCTCAAGGCCTTCATTCTGATCGTGACGGCCGTGGTGTTTGTCTACGCACGCGGTTATCTGCGCGACCGCAAGTTGCATATTGGCGAGTTCTATCTGCTCACGCTGTTCGCCGTGCTCGGCATGATGCTGCTCGTCTCGGCCGGCAATCTGGTCATGGTTTATCTGGGCCTGGAGTTGTTCGCGTTGTCGACCTATGCCCTGGTCGCGATCAATCGCGATTCGCCCATCGGCTCCGAAGCGGCCATGAAGTATTTCGTACTCGGCGCACTGGCTTCCGGCTTGCTGCTGTATGGCATGTCGATGATTTATGGCGCAACCGGCACGCTGGATCTGGACAAGATCCATGCGGTCGGCATGCTTGCGTCGAACAGTCCGCATCAGGCGCTGCTGGCCTTCGGCCTGGTGTTCATGGTCGTGGGCATCGCCTTCAAATTCGGCGCGGCTCCGTTCCACATGTGGCTGCCCGATGTTTATCAGGGCTCGCCCACGGCGGTTACCGCGTTCATCGGTTCGGCGCCAAAAATCGCCGCGTTCGGTATGGCCTACCGGCTGCTGGACAACGGGTTGGGCGGTCTGGTCGCGCACTGGAGCGAGATGCTGGCGGCACTCGCCGCGCTGTCGTTGATCGTCGGTAATGTCATCGCCATCGCCCAGACCAACCTCAAGCGCATGCTGGCGTATTCGACGATTTCGCATGTCGGTTTTCTACTGCTCGGCCTGGCCAGCGGCACGCCTGCCGGCTACGCGGCGGCGATGTATTACGCAGTTGCCTATGCGATCATGACAACTGCCGCCTTCGGCGTAATCCTGTTGCTGGCGCGGACCGGTTTCGAAGCCGATGAAATCGACGATTTCAAGGGGCTGAACCAGCGCAACCCGTGGTATGCATTGATCATGGCCGTGGCCATGTTCTCACTGGCCGGCGTGCCGCCGATGTTCGGTTTCACCGCCAAGCTGCTGGTGCTCAACGCCGCCATCAATGCCGGCATGCTGTGGTTGGCAATCATCGCAATCGTGTTTGCGATCATCGGTTGCTTCTACTACCTGCGCGTGGTAAAGGTCATGTACTTCGATGAGCCGGCCGAGAAAGAAGCACTGGTGTTGCCACGAGATCTGGCGATGCGCTGGCTGTTGTCGGTAAACGGTCTTTTACTGGTCATACTCGGCGTCTATTGGGGGCCGCTGATCAACTGGTGCTATAGCGCATTCGGCCTGGTCGGCTAAATAACCCCGCGAAAGCCGATTGCCGCTTCAGGGGTTCCCTGTGGGCGGAGGCCGCCGGCGTATTCGAGCCGAGCGAGGCCGGATTGCGACTTGATCGCAGCGCGATTACACTGCCGGTCGAAGCACCGGTCAACGACACAGTTGGCGGGAGGTTAGCGGCGTTTCGAGGGGATTTCGGGCGCGCTTGATGACCGTGGATCACGGGAAACAGCGCCGCAACAGAGCTGTGTTTCGTGCACTGCGGCAGCGCCGACGACCTGGACCATCTGGCAGCTGCAGCCATTTGATAGGGGAGTATCGCGTGAGTTCAAACCGCTTCGAATTCGATCGGTGGTGCAATCGTTCGCGACGGCCGGCGCCGCTGCGCTTTCTTCGGGCATGGAGCCTCACATCTTTCGCAATGCTGCTCGGTGCGCCACTGCTGGCATTGGCGGGTACCTGGCAGCCGCTGACCAACCAGCCGCTGTTGCCGAATACCGTGAATCCTGCCACAGGGGACTTCGGTCCCGGCGGCGCCACCGCTCCGTTGCTGCTTACCGATGGCAGCGTGATCATCAGGAACAGCGGCTATTACAACACCGCGGAAGTGTTCAAGCTGACCCCCGACAGCAGCGGAAGCTATGTCAACGGCACCTGGTCGCAGCTTGCATCGATGCCGTACATGCCGTATGCGGGCGCCAGCGCCGTTTTGCCGGATGGGCGGGTGATCTTCGAGGGTGGGGAATATTCCGGAGCCCCATATAATTTTCTGTTGACCAACGAAGGCGCCATTTATGACCCGGAAACGGATTCCTGGACCTCGGTGCCGCCGCCGCCATTCTTCGTCGACCTGTATCCGCCGCGGGCGACGTTTGCGCCTAGCCCGATTGGCGATGCGGCCAGCATTGTCCTGGCCGACGGCACGTACATGGTCGAGGACAAGATGAGCCGGCAGGCGGCCCTGCTCGATCTGGACACGTTGACCTGGACCGAAACCGGCACCGCGACGAAGGCGGACATGAACGACGAGGAAGGCCTGACCCTGCTGCCCGACGGGAAGGTCTTGACGATCGACTGTTACACCGATGCCTATTTCGGTCTGGGTTCATATCCGGACGATCCGACCAGTTCGGAGTTGTATGATCCGGCGACTGGCGAGTGGACCAGCGCCGGCAGCACCATCAATACGCTGACCGATCCGATCCTCGCGGAAATCGGTCCGGCGGTGCTGCGGCCCGACAGGACAGTATTTGCGGTTGGCAGCCAGGGTTATACGTCGATTTACAATACGCGCACGCATATGTGGTCGGTCGGCCCGCACCTGCCGATCAGCCCGCAAGGTTATCAATACACGGACCAGGACGGCCCGGCGGCGCTGTTGCCCAATGGCAACGTGCTGTTCGATGCAAGCGGCGGGTCCGCGCTGCATGGCTATTCCAATCCCCCGGTCGCGTTCTTCGAGTTCAACGGGAAACAATTGATTCCCGAGCCGACTATTCCGAATGGGGCCTACGACATCTCCCAGTCGATCAACCTGTTGTTGCTGCCGACCGGCCAGGTACTCGCGGTGGACGGCAGTGGTGACGTCGAGATCTACACGCCCGACGACAACAGCTACAATCCGTCCTGGGCACCGGTAGTGACCAAGGCGCCGAGGAACGTTTCGCCGGGTGGTTCGTACACGTTGCGTGGCGTGCGCCTCAACGGCATGTCGCAGGCCTCGGCCTTCGGCGACGAGGACCAGAACGCGACCAATTATCCGCTCGTGCGCATCACCAACCTGTCAACGGGTCACGTGTTCTACAGCCGCACGCACGACCACAGCAGCATGGCGGTGGCATCCGACCGGCAGTCGACAACGCATTTCGATGTTTCCGCGAACCAGGAAACCGGCCCGAGCGAACTGGAAGTCGTGGCCAACGGGACTCCGTCGCGCCCCGTCCACGTCATGGTGCAGTAGCAGGGCAGGGTTCTGCAACGGGCCGCATCGACCCGTTGCAGGCTCGCCCTGCGCCGCGGCAAACCTCAGGACTCAGCGGTGTTGGGCGGATGGCGCTGGCACCAGACGAAATACAGCAGCGGGATGACGACCAGGGTCAGGATCGTCGACACCAGGATGCCGAATATCAACGATACCGCGAGACCCTGGAAGATCGGGTCGTCGATGATGAAGAATCCGCCAATCATCGCCGCGACGGCAGTCAGTCCGATCGGTTTGGCGCGTACGGCCGCGGCTTCGACGACAGCTTCGTGCAGCGGTCTGCCCGCAGAGATTGCGTGGTTGATGAAGTCGATCAGCAGAATCGAATTGCGTACGATGATACCGGCCAGCGCGATCATGCCGATCATCGAGGTGGCGGTAAACTGCGCACCCAGCAGCGCGTGCCCGGGCATCACGCCGATGATGGTCAGCGGGATTGGTGCCATGATGATCAAAGGCACGACATAGCTCTTGAATTCGCCGACGACCAGCAGATAGATCAGGATCAGGCCCACCGAATAGGCCAGCCCCATGTCGCGGAAGGTCTCGTAGGTGATTTGCCACTCGCCGTCCCATTTGACCGAATAACCGGTCACTTGCGTGGGCTGATGAATGAAATACTGGGCCAGGTGATGGCCATCGACCTCGTCGTGGTCGAGCTTGCCGACCAGCGAAAACATGCCGTACAGCGGGCTGTCGGTGGCGCCGGCGTCATCGCCGGTGACGTAGGCGTAGGGCAGCAGATCCTTGTGATAGATCGCTTTCTCCCAATTGGCCTTGCGCACGCTGACGACTTCCGATAGTGGTACCAGTTTGCCGTTCTGGGCGCGTACGCGGAGCGCCAGCAACTGGCTCAATGAGGCCTGGTCGGCAGCCGACAAGCGCAACCTGACCGGCACCGCGTAACGTGCATGGCCGTCCATCATGTAGGTGGCATCGTCGCCGGACAGGGCGGTGCGCAGCGCCGTGGCGATGACCGCCTGGCTGAGCCCCAACTTGGCCGCGCGTTCGCGATCGACGACCATGATCTCGCGTGGCGAATCCGCTTCGACGCTGGTGTCGATATCGACGATATCGGGATTGGCCTTGAAGTCGCTGCCCAGTCCGGTCGCTATCTTGCGCACCGTGGCGTAATTCGGGCCATACACCTCGGCCACGATCGGCGCCAGCACCGGCGGTCCGGGCGGCACTTCCACGACCTTGAGTGAAGCGCCAAAACGTTGTGCCACTTTCCGTAGTGCAGGACGCACTGCCTGCGCAATCTCGTGGCTCTGGCGGCTACGTTGATGTTTGCCGATCAAATTCACCTGCAGATCGCCGACGATGGATCCACTGCGCAGGTAGTATTGGCGGACCAGTCCGTTGAACGTGATCGGCGAGGCGGTGCCTGCATAGCCCTGATAGTCCCGCACCTCCGGCACGCGTGAGACCACTTGCGCCAATTGCGTGAGCAGATCGTTGGTGGTTTCCAGCGTCGTACCTTCGGGCATGTCGACGACGACCTGGAATTCCGACTTGTTGTCGAACGGCAGCATCTTCAGGATCACGGCCTTGACCAGCACCAGACCGGCGGCTCCAAGAACCAGGGCACCCATCGTTGCGAACAGGAATCGACGTCGCCGCGGCGCGCGTTCGCCGTCCAGAAACGGCAGCATGACGCGACGAAACAGCCGCTGCAGGCGGCTGCCGCGTGCGACTTCGTGTTTTTCTTCAACTTCGGGGGTGTGATGGTGGCGCAGCAACTTCAGGGCCAGCCATGGCGTCACGATCAGCGCCACCGCCAGCGAAAGCAGCATACCGGCCGAGGCATTGATCGGAATCGGCCGCATATAAGGCCCCATCAGCCCGGACACGAACGCCATCGGCAACAGCGCGGCGATCACCGTAAAGGTAGCGAGTATCGTCGGTCCACCGACTTCGGAAACGGCTTCCGGAATGGCTTGGCGCATGCTGCGCCCGCCCAGTGCCATGTGCCGGTGGATGTTCTCGACCACGACAATTGCGTCGTCGACGAGAATGCCGATCGAGAATATCAGCGCGAACAACGATACGCGATTGATGGTGAAACCCATCGCCCACGAAGCGAACAGGGTCAGCATCAGGGTGATGATGACCGCGCTACCGACAACGATCGCTTCGCGCCAGCCCAACGTCATCAATACCAGCAGGACGACGGAAAACGTGGCGAAGATCAGTTTGTGAATCAGCTTGTCGGCCTTGTCGGTGGCGGTCTGGCCATAGTCGCGGGTGACCGTCACGTGCACGTCGCTGGGGATGACGACGCCACGCAGCGATTTAAGTCGTGCCTCGATCGTGCTGGTAATGTCGGCCGCATTGGTGCCGGATTTCTTGGCGATGGCGATTGTCACCGCCGGCGCCCTGCCCGCGAGCGGACCGTTTTTCCCGGGCGGGCTTCCAAACCACACATAGCTGCTCGGCAGGTCCGCGCCGCGATGAACGCTGGCCACGTCCGACAGGAACACCGGCTGGCCGTTTTTCAGCCCGATAACCAGGTCCCTGACCGCGCGGGCATCAGCCAGGAACGTGCCGGCAGTGACCGGAATGTCGTGATCCTCGCTGACGCGGTCACCGGCCTGGGTGACGACGTTGGCCGCTTTCAAAGCGCTCGACAAGTCGGTCAGGGACAGGCCGTACGCGGCCAGCCTGGATGGATCCAGCTGTACGACGACGGCGCGATCTGGTGCGCCGATGGTGTAGACATCCCGGGTTCCGGAAATGCGTTTGAGCTCGGTTTCCAGTGAGTGCGCGACTTCGCCCAGTTGCGTCGGGCTGCGCTTGGCATCGTTGCTCCACAGGCTCAGCGCCATGACCGGCACGTCGTCGATGCCCATCGGCCGAATCAACGGTTGCCCGACACCCAGGCCCGGCGGCACGAAATCGCGGTTCTGGAACACCTGATTGTACAGTCGCACGATGGCGGTCTGACGCGGCACGCCGACCTTGAATTCGACCGTGATAATCGACACCCCGGGCCGGCTGACCGAATACACGTGCTTGATACCCTGCAATTCCGAGAGTTTCTTCTCAAGCGGGTAGGTGACCAGATTCTCGACGTCCTGCACGTCGGCGCCGGGGAACGGCACCATGACATTGGCCATGGTCACGTCGATCTGCGGTTCCTCTTCGCGTGGCGTGATCAGGGTGGCGGCCAGGCCAAGCAGCAAGGCCGTCAACGCCAGCATCGGCGTCAGCGGGGATGTCTGGAAAGCGCGTGCGATGAGGCCCGAGAAACCCAGCCGACGTTCGCTCATGTCGATTGGCTCGAATTCAACGTCGACAGGTAGCGGGAGGCGGCAGTCGGATCCGTGGCGATACGTTCACCGGCGACGAGGCCGGACAGGACTTCAACGCGGTCACCGAAGCGGTCACCGGTGCGAACCTGGCGCAGGCTGACGCCGCTCTTGTCCAGGACGAAAATGCCCGTCACTTCGCCTTGATGCCAGAGTGCCGAGGCGGGCACGAGTATGCGTCGGGTTTCACCCACCGCAAATGCAACCTTGACGGTCATCCCGGGATACAGCCCGGTGTGCTCGCCGTCGAGTTCCAGGCGTACGTCGAAGGTGTGCGTTTGCGGGTCGGCGTACGGGAAAATGGTGACCTTGCTGGCTTTCACGCGCTGGCCGTCATTGCCGTTGAGCACGATCTCGGCGCTGTGGAACTTGCGAATGGCTCCCATCGCACTTTGCGGTACTTGCACGGTCACGCGCATTTGCTTCAGGGAAATGCCCGAAATCAACGGTTGCCCGGGCTGCACTGCTTCGCCCACGTGAACCCAACGCTTGGTGACGTAACCTTCGTACGGTGCGCGTACGGTCGTGTAATCGAGCTTCTGTCCGACTTCGCGCAAGCCCGCCTGCGCGGAGTTCAGCGCAGCCTTCGCTGCGTCGCGTCGGGCCACCGCCTGCTCGTAGTCAGCCTTGGATACCAGCTTGCGCGCGTAGACTTCCGATATTCGGCGGTAGCTGGATTCGGCTTCATTGTAGGCTGCCTTGGCCGAAGCAAGTTGTGCCTGGGCCTGACGACGCACCGACTTTTGCTCGACGTCGGTGAAACGCACGATGACTTCACCGGCCTTGACGTAGTCATTGACGTCGTACGGCAGCTCGATCACGCGGCCGGAAGTCTGCGCGAACATGGTCGCTTGATTGACGGCCTCGACCACGCCATCCCAGGCCTGTTCGCGACGCGCCACCTGCGGCTGTACGGTCATGCCCGCCAGGTTGGCCGGTTTTGGCGCCGGCGTCGAAGATGTTGGCGAACCGCAAGCGGACAGAGCCGCCAGCATTCCGGCGGCTGTCAACAGGCGCAGCAACGTGAATCGAACATTCATGTTGCGGTCCCCGTTTTGGTCATCACTTGAAGGCAGGGCCGTTGGCAAACCCCAGCTTGCGCAGGATGATTGCCAGCGGACAGAACCGTGTGAACGATGCCTGGAAAAGATTGAGGCCGACGAAAAGCGTCAGCAGCAGCCACCAGTCCGAAAAATAGTGGGCCAATACCAGGCTGACAACGATGACGAATCCGGCAAACGCCATTACGGCACGATCGATGTTCATGATGTCTTGCTCCTCATGTCGTTATACGATTACTTCGTGTCCTTCAGCCGCCGGATTCCCAGAGCCTTCATCACGTACTTCTCGTAAACTGGCTCCGTGTTGCCGGTGCGCATCTTGCGCAAGAAGTATTTCTCGAATGCGATCTTGGCCAAGTGTACCCACTTGCCGGCGCGGGTCCAGGTCACGTTGCGCGGCGGAATTTGCGGCAGTGCCACGAACGCCATGCCGGTGTCGCCCATGTCGGCAAGGCACACCGCATTCCACGTCGCCTCGGCCTCGACGGGATTGCCCTCGATGTCCGCCTGGATGTTGGCGACGATGGCACCGACCATTGACTCGATCATGAATCCGGTCTTCGGTGCGCCGGTCGGGACCGGGGTCTTTTCCACCGGCGGAATCGCCACGCAGACACCCGCAGAGAAGATTTCCGGATGCTTGGGATTGCGCTGGTGCTTGTCGATCAGGACGAAGCCGCGTGGATTGACCAGGCCTTCGACGCCGCGCAAGGCGTCGACGCCGGTGAATGCCGGCAGCATCATCGAGTAGGCGAAGTCCAACTCGTGCTGCTGCTTGACCGCGCCGTCGTCCGCGACCTCTTCAACGTGCATGCAGCCAGGTTCCACGCGTGCGACGCGCGCGTTGGTGATCCAGCGGATATGGCGTTCGCGCAGTTCCTTCTCCATCAGGCCCTTGGAATCGCCGACACCACCCAGGCCCATGTGCCCGACATACGGTTCGCTGGTCACGAACGTCATCGGCACGCGGTCGCGGATTTTGCGTTTACGCAGGTCCGCATCCAGGATCAATGCGAATTCGTACGCCGGACCAAAACAACTCGCGCCCTGAACGGCGCCGACGACAACCGGACCGGGGTTCTTGACGAATTCCTGATACGCTGCCCAGGCGCCCAAAGCATGAGGCGTCGTGCAAACTGATTGCGTGAAGCCGCCGTGCGGGCCCAGGCCGGGTACCTCGTCGAATGCGAGTCGCGGGCCGGTTGTCAGGACGAGGTAATCGTAATCCACCCGCTTTCCGCTCTCGGTGACGACGAATCGATCCTGAGGCTGAACCTTGGTGACGGTTTCCGTGATGAACTCGATGCCCTTCTTCTCGAGCACCGGTCCCACGTCGACTTCGACGTCCTCGCGCTCACGCCAGCCGACAGCCACCCATGGGTTGGATGGAGTAAACGAAAACCTTGGCTGTTCGTTGATGACGGTTACCTTGTGATCCTTGCCCAATGCGGCCTTGAGTTCGTACGCGCAACTCATTCCGCCAATCCCGGCGCCGACGACCACGATATGTTTCATGACTTGGCTCCCTTTGGGTACGAGTTTGATGCCCGAAGCCATGCTCACCGAGCATAGTTGATTAGATACTAATGTAGTGATACCTTATATGTAAGTCAAGAGGGACTCCTGATATGCCGTTGAGTCTTGTTGCGCAAGCTTGATCATCGCAATCAATGCCAGTGCATTCAGGACCACTGCATCATCACGTATCTACTATGAACTGTCGCTAGCTGGCTGCATGATGTGTCGACCAGACGATAAAAATGCGTGATAAAGTAGAACCCTGACGAGAAGATGTTGTTGAAATCGCCACAGAGAAATCCCATTGCTCGGGCAAACCGGGCTTCGAGATCGTGTACTTATAAACAGGCGTTCGATGGATAGGACAACCCAAAACTCGACAGATTTGTCATCGAAATTCGACGCGCAAGCCATGCGCGACAATGCCGACGATGCAGCCCAGTTGCTCAAGATGCTGGCCAATGGGCAGCGGCTGCGTATTCTATGTCTGTTGGTCGAAGGCGAGTTGTCGGTTGGCCAGATCAACCGGTTCGTGGATTTGAGCCAGTCGGCTTTGTCACAGCATCTGGCGCGCCTGCGCGAACAAAGCCTGGTGGCGACCAGGCGAGACGGACAAACCATTTACTATCGTCTCAACGACGGGCCGGCGCAGCGCATCATCCTGTCCCTGCATGACGAATATTGCCACTGACCCGGCATAAACCGGATCCGGCGTCATCCTGATATCGCGTCGCCTGCCGGCCACGCGGCCGGGCACCAGGCTGGATCACAGGCGGGTCAGTTGACCGGTTTGACCATGCGCAGCAATTCCACGCCGAAACCTCGCCGTTCGTAAAAACCGCGAGCGCGATCATTGCCCGGGAACACGGCCAGGGTCACATGACGGCAGCGGTGCTCCCTGGCCCAGTTGTCGGCAAATTCCAGCATGGCCGAGCCGACCCCCTGACCTTCGTTGTCGGCGTCGACGACCAGATCGCTGATGTGGCAATTCATGGCGCCGGTGAAAAAATCCTTGTGCGTTTGCAGATGCAGGAAACCGACCGGTTTGCCTTCGTCGTCTTCGGCCACGAACAGATGGGAGCCGGGCGGCAGTTCGTTCAGGTGGTGGGCGATATCGTTGCGAATGCCGGACAGTGTTTCATTGCGTTTGCGCCAGGCCGGCAGATCGAAATCAACAAAGCGGCCGGCGAGCGAGAGGATGAATTCGTCGTCGTCCGCATGGGCGAGGCGCACATGGATGGAGTCGAGTCGGTCGTTCATGGTGAAAGGCTGCGTTGCGGTGAGGGTATCTATCAAAATTGATCGTTCGGCACGTCCAGCAGGGTGGCCGGGTCGGCCTGCAGTGCGGCGGCGTGCGCTTGGGCGCGAGGCAGCAGGCGGGTGAAATAGAAACGGGCAGTCGTGCTCTTGGCCTGTTTGAAGGTTTCCGGCTGTGATGAAGCTTGCGCGGCGACCACGCTGCGGGCCCAGAAATAGGCGATCAGGACATATCCGGAGTAGAAAAGGTAGTCGACTGCGGCGACGCCGATCACATCAGGACTGGTAGCGGCCCGTTTGCCGATTTCCTGGGTCAGATCGGTCCATTGTTTTGTCGTCAACGCCAGCGGCGCCACAAATTCGGTTACGCTGGCGTCCTGCAAATGTTTTTGACAGAAGCCGGTGATCTCCTCCAGTAAATGGCGCAGACCGACGCCCTGGGTCTGGAATACCTTGCGCCCGAGCAGGTCCAGTGCCTGGATCTGGGTGGTGCCTTCGTAAATCGTCGTGATGCGCGCGTCGCGCACGAATTGTTCGATGCCGGTTTCCTGGATATAACCATGCCCGCCGAAAATCTGCAGGGCCAGATTGGTGCACTCCACGGCCGCCTCGGTCAGCAGGCCCTTGACGATGGGGATGACAAATGACAGCAGTTCTTCGGCACGCTTGCGTTCATCGGGATCCGGGCTGCGCTCGACCAGATCAACCAGCGTCGCGGCGTAATAGCCCATCGCCCTGCCACCCTCGGCGAATGCCTTCTGCGTCAGCAGCATGCGCCGGATATCGGGATGAACGATCAGCGGGTCGGCCGGCTGGTCCGGGTATTTCGCGCCCGACAAGGCACGCATCTGCAATCGCGTACGCGCGTACGCCAAGCTGTTCTGATAGGCGCGTTCGATCAACCCCAGGCCCTGCAGACCCACGGCCAGGCGCGCCGTGTTCATCATGGTGAACATGGCCATCAGCCCGCGATTTGGCGGACCGATCATCCAGCCCTGCGCCGCATCGAAATTCATCACGCAGGTGGCCGAACCCTTGATGCCCATCTTGTGTTCGATTGATGCACAGGCAACCAGGTTGCGGTCGCCCATGCGACCGTCCTTGCCGACCTTGAACTTGGGCACGATGAACATCGAGATGCCTTTGGTCCCCGCGGGCGCATCCGGCAGACGGGCCAGCACCAGGTGCACGATGTTCTCGGCAAGATCATGTTCGCCGGCGGTGATGAATATCTTCGTGCCGGTAATATGGTAGCTGCCATCGTCGGCCGGCTCGGCGCGGGTCTTGAGCAGGCCCAAATCGGAACCGCAATGCGATTCGGTCAGGCACATCGTGCCGGTCCAGCGGCCTTCGACGATCGGCTTCAGGAACAGTTCGCGCTGCCATTCCTCGCCATGTTGTTTCAGGGCTTCGCTGGCGCCGTGGGAAAGCAGCGGATAGTTGCCCCACGCCAGATTGGCCGAATCGATCATTTCCTTCAACGGTGCACCGATGGATTCGGGAAGGTTCTGCCCACCGTATTGCTCCGCCACGGACAGTCCGCTCCAGCCACCGGCGACGTATTCGGCGTAGGCTTGCCTGAAGCCCTCTGGGGTGCGTACCGCGCCGGTGCTCTTGTCGAAGTGGCAGCCTTCGATATCGCCGGATGCGTTCAGTGGAGCCAGGACCTGTTCGGAAAAACGCGCGGCCTCATCGAGAATCGCATCGACGACGTCGCGTGTCGCCGCCTCGCCACCGTCAAGGCGCGAGTACTGTCGGTCCGCACGCAGCAGATCGAACATGACGAAGCGCATGTCGGCCAGCGGTGCGGTGTAGGAACTCATCTGACTTCCAGCTTGGGAAAATGAAGATCAGCGATACTCGTTGGTCACACCGGGTACCGGCGAAAGGCTGCTTTGATAGCTGAACTTGAAGTCCTTGCCGGCTTTCGGAATGTTGATGGTACCGCGCAGGATGTAGGAGGCGCCGCCCGGTTTCCTGGCGTCGTCGTTGAAAGCCTGTCTGGCCGCGCTGTCCGGGATTATGGTGGCCGGTACGATGTCCGCGTTTTCACCGGGGATATCGAGATTCGGGTTCAGCGAAATATCGCCGGCGACGTGCCCTTCGATGATCAGCGATGCCTTCAAGGCGCCGTAGCGTACTGTCATGTCGCTGAAGTTTTCCAGACGAATCTGCAATTTCCAACTGCCATCGGACTGCACATCCAGCTGCTGAATGCTGGCGTTGGGTGGATTGATCGGATGCTGGGCGATACTGCCACAACCGGCGAGCAGCGCGAACAGGGTGGTGGTCAGGGCAAGACGTAACACACGTTTCATCGTTGGAAACCCGCTGCGATTTGTCGTCTACATTAGCCAAAAGCGCCGCCGGGTTAAAGCATGCGGGCTCAGGCTGCCGTCTTCGCTTGTTGTCGAACCAGCGTGTAGCTCGGCGGTTGGCGGTCGAGGAAGCCCAGGCCATGGCAGTGATTCATGACGTGTACACCGTGCTCGCGTTGCTCTTCGCGAATCGAATCGCGCAGCTCAACCATCTTGGTCCAGTGCACTTTGGGGCGGTAGTGATGCTCGGCGTGGAAGCCGTTGTAGAGCCAGGTCCAGTTGTACAGTTTGTTGTAGGTACTCACGCCCCAGGCGATCGGATCGTCCGGGTTGCCCTTGAAGTGTTCATAATAGCCATTCAGCGACGACAGCGAATGGCCGAAGTAGTAGAACGGCACCAGCGCGAGGAATGCGCGCCAGTCCCAGATCAGGCAGATCAGATACAGGCCGACGACGATGTAGATTTCACGCCAGATCCAGCGTGCCTTTTCCGGAAACTTTTGTTTGACACGGCGATAAACCTCGCCGATATCGTCGCGAAAATAACTGTAGAACGTGTAAGTCCATGGGCTTTCCGGCTTGCCATCCTTGCCATGGCGCCAGATCGACAGCGGGTCGACGGTGGTGCCATTTGGTCCGATGCGATCCATGTTGCCGACATGGTGGCGCATGTGTACGTGGTGGTAGAACTCCTGCGAGAAGCCGTCTGTAATGGACAGGATGATGCTGTAGATTCGGTTCAGTACCGGTGATGTGAAGAACGGATTGTGGATGAAGTTGTGGCTGGTGGAGTTGATACTCCAGGAGATGCTGATCGAATAGACCAGCGCCAGCGGTATCCATACGACCCACGGAATGGCGTGGAAGCCGAAAAACAGCGTCGCGACAAACACCAGATGGCCCAGCCCCATCAGCGTGGGAACCAGGTCCCACGGGGTGTAAGCGAAAAATTTGCCGCGGCTCGACATGTGCGAATCAATGACCGAAAATGGTAGTTTATTCTGCCAGAAATACACGAGTCTGCGTTAACGTTGGCTCAATCGCGGCATCCCTCTAGGTTTCTTTAATGCGCTGCTGCGAAAATTGCTGGATAGCTTGCCAAACCGGGAATCTGCTTGAGCGACTGGACCATTCTGTGCGATTTCGACGGCACCATCGCCGTCGAAGACACAACCGATACCCTGCTGGCCCGATTCGGGCGCCCCGGATGGGAGGCGCTGGAATCGGATTGGCGCGCCGGCCGCATCGGCTCCCGCGAATGCATGGCCGGCCAGGTGGCCTTGCTGGACATGGATCACGCCGAACTCGATGCGCACCTTGCCAAACGGGCGCTGGATCCGGCGTTTGAGGCTTTTGTCGCGGCGGCGCAGGCCGAGGGCGTACCGATCGAAGTGGTCAGCGACGGACTGGATTATGCGATCCGCAGCATTCTCGGCGGCAACGCACTGGACTGGCTGCCGGTCACTTCCAACCGTCTGCAGCCGATTGGCGTGCGTAACTGGCATCTCGAATTTCCGCATGCGACCAGCGATTGCCGGGTCGGCAGCGGTACCTGCAAGTGCGTGCGAGCGGCGGCCGCGCGTCGATCGGCCTCCAACGTGCTTCTGATCGGCGATGGCGCCTCGGATTTCTGCGTGGCCGAGGCGGCTGATTTCGTGTTTGCCAAGGGTAAGCTGATCGATTACTGTCGCCGCAATGCGATCGCGCATGCGGCGATCGAAGATTTTACCGAAGCGCTGAAACTGTTGCCGCATTTGCTGTCGGGCGAACTCGGTGCCGACGACAATGCCGGCTCGACCGCGATGCGCGCAGCAACGGCCTGAGTGTATCGCGGCGTATCCTGTCTTCGAGTTCATTGCCCAAAAACAAGCCGTTCATCGCCGAATCGCGCGTGATCGGACGGTCAGACACAAAAAGGTCAGCCATAATGAATGCAACCGGTGATGCAACCGCCGCCGCCGCTCACGGTTCGGGCGAAATGACGTTAACAGCCGGTCTCGACACGTCGCGCAGCGCCGAGTTGTTCGCGGCTGCCTGCAAGCTCATACCCGGCGGCGTCAACAGTACCGCGCGCGCCACCTGGGCCGGCTGGTCGCCGTATCCGCTTTTCGTCAAGGACGGGCAGGGTTCGAAATTGCGCGACGTCGACGGCAACGAGTACATCGACTATCTGCTGGGCTTGGGGCCGATGATCTTCGGCCACCGCCCGCCGCGCGTCACCCAGGCCGTGGTCGATTTCATCCAGCAGCGCGGCACCATGTTCGCGTTGCCGACCGAGGATGAGGCGCGACTGGCGCAGAAGATTGTCGCCGCAGTGCCGAGCGTGGACCGGGTGCGGTTGTGTAACACTGGCACCGAAGCGGTGCTGTACGCCACGCGCCTGGCCCGCGCGTTCACCCGGCGCAGCAAGATCATCCGTTTCGAGGGTATGTACCACGGCTTCTCCGACGGCGTTTACTGGAGCAAGCACCCGGCCATCGACAAGGCCGGTCCCGATGCGCATCCAGTGCCGGTGCCACAAGGGCCGGGCCTGCCCAAGGGGGTGGAGGACAATCTGATCATCCTGCCGTGGAACGATGCGGATGCGCTTGCGGATGCGATTGCGCGCGAGGGCGACGACATCGCCGCGGTGCTTTCGGAGCCGGTGATGTGCAATACCGGCTGCATCCTGCCACGGCCGGGCTATCTCGAAGCGATGCGCGAGATGACGCTCAAGCACGGCATCGTCCTGATCTTCGACGAGGTGATCACGGGTTTCCGTCTCGGCCTGGGCGGCGCGCAGGGTCGTTTGGGCGTCAAGCCGGACTTGTCGATATTTGCCAAAGGCATCGGTGGCGGCTTCCCGGTTGCGGCGATGGGCGGCCGCGCGGACATCATGGCGCTGGTCGCCGACGGCACGGTTTCGATGGCCGGTACCTACAGCGCCAACGGCATCGCCATCGCGGCAGCGAACGCCGCGCTCGACGAACTGTCGACGCCGGGCGTATACCAGCAGTTGGATGCAGTTTCGGAACAATTGCGCAACGGACTTGGCGAGGTGCTGCGCGAAGCCGGACTGCCCGCCTACGTCGTCGGCATGGGGCCGCTGATGCAGGTCTGGTTCGCCAGGGACGAAATCCACAATTATCGCGATGCCGAGCGTCATGCCGACCAGACGATTTTCCGTGCCTGGTGGCAAGGCATGCTCGCTCGCGGCGTGCTGTTCCATCCGGGAGCATATGAGAACCTGTTCGTGTCCACCGCCCACACGCGCGCCGACGTGGCGCAGACGCTGGCGGCCGCGCGGCACGTGGCAGCGGACCTGGCGCGTTCCGCTTGAGCTGAGTTGATCAAAGCATCCCGCAAAGCCGTGCGGGACGCGTGCCCCATCGGTTGGTTCCTGCTGCGGGCGCCGCTGGACGTACTGTCCGGTTGTGCGGACAGGTCGCTTACCAAGCAGACGCACACGGCGGACCAACGTCTGGTCGGTTGCGTGACCGGCGGGAAACCGTTCCCGCAAATCGATCCGACAAAAGTGACGGTACCCGATTACGCGTTCGCGCACATCAAGGCGGGCCGGATCCTGGTCGACGCGCCGCCTGCCGATGCATTCGTTGCCCGTCTACGCGGTGTTCCGGTTTTGCCTCGTGCTGCGATGCTCGGCACCGCTGGACGGCGACAGTGATCGACGAACGCGTCCTTTCCCGGACTACGTCGTTTCAGATTGCGAGATCTGGCTTTTGAGGCAGGAAGCCCGGGAAACGTCCCAGGGGGGCTTCTTCATGGTGACTTCTTCTTGGCCACGCAAGTAGAAGCCACCGGCTCACCGCAGGTGAGTCAAATATTGTGCTTCCAAGTAGTACTCACGGTTCAATGCCAGTGAGGGCTGTGTCTTCGTGTGAGTTATCCGCCGATCATGATTGGTGGCGAACGTCAGAGACATTTAGTCGGCGCGCTTCAATGCCAGCACGGCGTTCAGTCCACCGAACGCGAACGAGTTGCTCAAGGCGGCACGGACCGACATGTCGCGCGCCGTGTTTGGGACGTAGTCCAAATCACAGTCCGGATCCGGGTCGATGAAGTTGGCGGTCGGGGGTACCACGCCGTCGCGCAGCGCGCCGATGACGGCGACCAATTCGATCGCACCGGCAGCGCCCAGTGCATGACCGTGCATGGATTTGGTCGAAGAAACTGCCAGCTTGTCGGCATGCTCACCGAACACGCGACGGATGGCCCTGGATTCGGTCGGGTCGTTGGCCGGTGTGCCGGTACCGTGGGCGTTGATGTAGTCGACATCTTGCGTGCTCAATTGCGCGTCCTTGAGCGCGCCGGCCAGTGCCTTCGCGGCGCCGTCTTCGGACGGCAGCACGATGTCGCAGGCATCCGCCGACATGCCGCCGCCGGCAAATTCGGCGAGAATCGTGGCGCCGCGCGCGCGAGCGTGTTCGTACTCTTCCAGCACGAAAATGCCGGCGCCTTCGCCGAGCACCATGCCGTGGCGCTGTTTGCAGAATGGCCGGCAGGTATCGTCGGCAGTGACGCGCACCGCCTCCCAGGCCTTGATCGTGGGAACGGTAATGCACGCCTCGCTGCCGCCGGTTACGGCAAAATCCACCTTGCCGTTGCGAATCATGTCGAACGCCTGCGCCATGGCGTGATTGGCCGATGCACAGGCGCTGACAACAGCGAACGACGGGCCGGTAAGGCCAAATTCCATGGTGATCTGGCAGGCCGGTGCGTTGGCCATCAGGCGAACGATGGTCAGCGGATGTACGCGCGGATTGTTGTCGCCATAAAAACGCTTGGACTGCTCGTTATGCGTATTCTCGCCGCCGATGCCGGTGCCGACAATGCAGGCGGTGCGTTCGCCGGCTTCATCGGCGCGGAAATCGAGACCCGATTGTGCGACGGCTTCGCGCGCGGCGACCAGCGCGAACTGGGTTACGCGATCGAGCAGTTGCAGGCGCCGCGATTCGAAGTGTGCCAGCGGATCGAAGTCGCCGATTTCGGCGGCGATCTTGATGTTGAGCAGGTCGGTCGGAATATTGCGAATCGGCCCGATACCACAGCGCCCCTCACGCATCGCTGCCCATGTCATACGCGCGTCGGCGCCGAGTGCGCTGACTGCACCCATCCCGGTGATTGCGACACGCCGCATGGCTTGGCGACCGGAACTCAGTTCTGCGCCGGCGGCGCTTCGGCCGGCTTTTCAGCGAGCAGTTTTTCCACGGCGTCAACCAGGCCCTTGACCGACTCGGTGTCGAACTCCGGATCGCGGTCGGGCAACGTGATCTTGTAGTGGTCTTCGATCTCGAAAATGATCTGGACCGCATCCAGCGACTGGATTTCCAGATCATTCAATGTCGAATCCGGCGTGATCTTGTCCTTGTCGATTCCGGCTTCCTTGGAGATGATGTCGAAAATCGTTTCCTGCACATTGCTCATGGATTGCTCCGCTTGATAATCAAGAAAGTCAGGGAATTGCCAGGAAAAGCGTCGCGTGCGAAATCGTGAAGCGTGTCGCCGGACCGCAGGAATACGAGTGTACTAACAAGTACGTTAGGATTTCGAGTGCCGCCGTGGTCCAGGGCCGGCGTGACATGCTGAGTGATTCTCATAATCAATCCGGTCCGTGCCCGGCAGTCGTTGGCGGCACATCGCTGACGGTATCGTTTTCGTCAGCGCCGATCATCAGTATACCGACGACGATGATGGCCGAACCGACCAGGTGCAGCCAGTCAATATGCTCGCCGAACACGGTCCACGACGAAAACATGACTGCGATGAAGACGATGGCGCTGGTCGTGAATGCCGCCGATAGCGTGGATTTGCGCAGGATGGTCATCCAGGCGAGAAATGCGCCGATGTAACAGGCGATCGCAACCCACAGCCAGGGGGTCTCGAATGCGTGTGCAAAGGCGGGTTCGGAAAAATTGAATGCTCCGGTGGCGCGCCCGGCCATTTTCAGCGAAATCTGGCACAGCGTTTCAAAACACAACAGCAGCAGCCATGCGACCCAGGTGCCGGTACGCGGGCGGCTCATCGGTGGCGGCCGGTCAGCGCGGCCAATTCGGGGTCGTGCCGGTCCAGGCGAGCCAGGCGATCAATCATCGACAGCAGCTTGTCGATGACGCGATTGCGATGCCGATACCAAAGCCAGTTCGGCGACAATCGACTGCCGAGTCGTACCTTTAGTTGGTGCAGGCCCTGGCCGCTCTGATAAAGCGCGATGCCGTGGCGGATGCAATAGCGCACGTTTTCCATCCAGGTAAGAAAGTACAGATTGTATTCGCGCGCCAGCGTGCCATCCATGCCGAGAAACTTGTCAAGCAGCCGGTGACGGTCGTGCAGCAACAGATTGAATGCCACCAACCGGTCGCCAAGCCAATACAGCACGCAGCGCGCGTTTTGATCCAGTTCGCGCAGTAAGCCGCTGAAATATGCAGGCGTCAAATCCTCGAACTGGAATTCGGCATTCGCGCGCGTGGACTGATACAGGCGCTGGACCTGGTCGGCGACGTCGTCGATATTGTTGCGCCATTCCGTGCGCAACATGGATTCGCATCGCAGTTTGCGACGCAAGTCCTTGCGCGTGGCGCGGCTGAGGGTGCGCAGATACGCATCCGTGTCGGCAAAATTCACATCCAGGAATGCGGTTGGCAGGCCGGGTTGGCGGCGCAGCCCCGCGGATTCGGCACAGGCGGTCCACAGTGCGTCCTGAGACTCGGGCGCGTCTTTTACGGCAATCATGCGCACGGCGTTTTCCGCGGCGTAGCGTTCGGCTTCAGCAAGCAGGGTATCCAGCAGGTGGCGCTGTTTGTCACTGTCGGTTCCGGGTTCGAAACCGAGATGGCAGATTTCGGCGACCGGTGAGCCCAGCCCGAGCATGCGCTGGCGCAGCAGACGCGGAAACACGCGGGCGATTAACGTGGTGACATGTCTCAGCGGGCCGCTGACCGTGGTATCCAGGCGATAGTCGGTGACGAAGCCGGGTATGGCCGCGACCAGTCGGTCGTTTTCGCGCACGCCGAAATAGACCCAGGCGAAGTCCGGCAGGCCGGATTGTTCGACGGCGCGATAGTAGTGCCAGCTTTCCAGCTCGCCGGGGAACAACCGAACCCATTCCTCGCGTCCGAACGCATCGATGGAATCGGCAAGGACCGTTTGCATCAATCGGCGAGGGCCGGAATCGGGACGCTTTCGGGCATGTGTACGAATTGCCTGGCAGCGACTTGATTGAAAAATTTCGTCGAGCGTTCGACCACCAGGCTGCGTTCCTGGTCGACCGTAATCATGTGATAGCTGTTTTCCAGCAACACCGTTTCGACCGGCCCGCGTACGCCGCGCACGACCATGCGTACATTCTTCAGGCTGGCAACGTCGTCGTCCTTGGCGTGCACGACCAGGCAGGGCGTATCAATATCCGGCAGTTGTCGGCGCACGCGATAGGAGAGGCGGTAGAACTCGGCCAGCGACGGCCAGGGGTTGCCCGGCAGGCCCGCCGCCGAGCTGTCGCCGCCAAGCATGCTGTTTGCGATTCGCTGGCGGATTCGTTCGTCCTTGATTCCGTAGGGAAAGCACTCGTAAAACTGCCGCTTGTGGCCAAAGCCCAAGCCGCAGACCAGCGGCAACATGAACGACAATTTGCCGATCCACGGAATGGTCCATCCATCGTAGAAGAATGTCGTGCCGTACAGACCCAGGCCGTCAACCTGATCGGGATGGTCGGCGGCCAGTTTCAGCGCCAGCAGGGCGCCCATCGACAGGCCGGTGACGAACAGGTGATCGACGTCACGGCTGATCTTGTCAGCGGCCTCGCGCACGCTGCGATACCAGTCGTGCCAGCCGGTCCTGAGCAAATCCGCCTCGTCACCGCAATGTCCGGCCAGTTGCATGCCGTACACGGTAAATCCGTTGCGATGCAGGCCCTTGCCGACCAGACGCATTTCCGTCGGTGTGCCGGTCAGGCCGTGAATCATGAGCACGCCCGAGCGTCCGCCAGGCAGGTAAAAATCGTTGGATTTGATCATCCGAACCCCGTTCCAGGAAATTTTCGATGCCTAATCGTGACATATCCTAGTTTAGGATTGTCTAAAATCACAGTTAGCGACAATCGCGCCATTCATGCCCCGGGCCAGCACACCACTGCCACGCCAACCGCCACGATAACTGTCGCCATCCAGCGTCTCGGCGGCACACGTTCATGCAGGATGAAGTGGCTGGCGACGACGACGCCACAATACGAAAGCGCCATGAACGGGAATGCGATACTGAGCGGAGCCAGGGTCAGCGCGGCAAACCAGAGCGTGAACTCGACCACATAGACGAACAGGCCGGTGACGATCCACGGGGAGCGGACCAGGCCGAGCAGAAAACCGCGTACGCCGGGGGCTGTCTCTGCGTCATGGCCCAAGCCGAGTTTGAAGCAGACCTGTCCGCCAACGTCGCAAATAACGGTACCGATCAGCAGGGCGAACATCAACATGAGCGCGATGCCCGTTCGATGGTGCCCAGCAGTTTGCGATTGGTAATTTCGTTGCGTGCGAGCATGGCTTCATCCGGTGTGCGGCGGGGCTGATCCATTCGCGCTTCCCAGGATTTGACCAGATTGCCGTGGTGGGGCGGCGAGTATTCGCCACAGATATCCGCGCCGACGATGCGCTTGCGCGAGCCGATGGCGCGGATTACATCGAGCACGGCAGCCAACGGCATCTGTCCCTGGTCCCAGTTCGTCAAGGCGTCGATATCCGGCAGTACGTCCTTGTCGATACTCAACCAGACCGCGTCCGTTTCGATCTGCGCCATGATATCACCGGCCGCTTGGGCGGCGGGCAGATCGGCCAGATTGCGCCAATGCAGATGACCGTTACGGTAATGGTGCCCGGGTCCATCGGCGATGCGCCGCCACACGCGCGATGGCGCATGATTCCACGGAAACAACACGATTCGGCCCGCGGCCAGCGCAGGCAGGTTGCCGCCCTTCAAATCAGGTCGGACCAGATCGTCGCTGCAAACACCCAGCGTAATTACGCGTGCCACGTTTTCCAGGCGCAGCGCCCGGTTCACCCAGGAACCGCAATGCCATCGCGGCGCCAGGCGCACCCAGTCCGGGTGATTGTCGATGTGCACGATCGTGATCGGTTCGTCTGCCCGTTCCATCAGCAGCGTGGCCAGATGATGAAAATCGCCTGAGCCGAGCAGGGTCAGGGTTGGTCCGGCATGTTCGGCTTCGCCGATTCGCCGGCGCGCCTCGCGAATCGTCCGCTCACGGCTCCAAAGGCGCAATCGGGGACCAAGGTCGCGCAAATCCAGGGTGCTGACCGAATCCCACGCCGCCGCCGTAGACAGCGAATCCTGCCAGGTCAGCGAATCGTCCAGATTGAGGAGTTGCAGGTGCATGTGACTGATTTGTCGGATTGGATGGCACGTTTTGCCACGATTTTACGATCAATCGGGGTAGGCAGGTCTGAATTTGCCGCTGGGGCTTGGTTTTGCAACTTGTAAAGACATGTATTTGCAGGCAGCCGTGGCCGGGTGACGAGAACAATTTTTTGCTGAACCTTGATCAAGTGGGGAGTCAACCATGCCAATCGATATTCAAAAATCACGGCGACCACTGGCATTGGCTGTTGCGCTGGTGCTCAGCGGTGGCGCAAATGCCGCGACGATGACGGTCGACACCACTGCCGACACAATTCTGGACGACAGCCACTGCACGCTACGCGAGGCGATCCAGGCACTAACCGACGGCGCTGACGAGAACGGTTGCAGCCACATCGGTCCCGTTTTCGGCACCAACGACATCATCGTTTTCGATTCCGTCGGGGTGCCGTTCAACTCGACCATTACGTTGTCGGGGACCGAGCTGAGCGTCAGCGGCCTGGGTGCTCCGCTCACCATCGACGGCAGCAATCCGCTCCTCATTAACGGCAAACGCAGTCACGTAACCATCGATGCAAACGGTTTGTCGCGAGTGCTTCACCTGGAGTCCGCGACATTGAGCGTGAAGAGTCTGACGCTCACCGGCGGGCGCGTGTATCCGTCGTCAGCCGCCGGGGGCGTGTATGTCTATGACAGCACGTTGATGCTTACCGATACCACGATTTCCGGCAACAGCGCCCCCTACGGTGGAGGCATGTATGCCAGGGGCGCCGTATTTGGCGCGGGCAACGACGTGACCCTGAACAACTGCACCGTCTCCGGAAACTACGCCTACGAGGACGCCGGGATAGCGGGCGGCGGCAAGTTCACGCTGGTCAACAGTACCGTCTCGGGTAACCGTGCCGTGAATTGGGGCGGAGGCCTGACATTGCAAGGCTCCACCAGTGTGCTGATCAACAGCACGGTCTCCAACAATACCGCAGGCACCTACGGCGCCGGCTTGTATACGTCGCGCGGGTATCTGACACTGAAAAATACCATCGTGTCCGGAAACCGGTTGACAGGCGGAGGCGCGAGCGATTTGCGCGTATCTCCGTATACGTCAGCGACGCTGGTAAGCGCGACATACAGCTTGCTGGGAACGGCCTTGCAGGCCGCTTACGGTGCCGCCGGCAACCATAACGTCTTTACCGACAACCCGGGACTCGGTCTCCTGGTGGACAACGGCGGAATAACCCGGACGATGGCGTTGTTGCCGGGCAGCCCGGGCGTCGACGCGGGCAGCAATGCGCTGGTGCCGATTGATGTGAGCTATGACCAGCGTGACATTGGCTATCCGCGTATCGTCAACGGCACGGTGGATATCGGCGCGTTCGAGCTGGGCTCCGGGATCTTCGCCAACGGCTTCGAGTCCGGACCTTGATCCCGACGCTTCCTGCTCTGGCAGCAGCGGCAACGAGCCGACCCGCCGGCAAGTCAGCTTGTTCGTCATCCGCCGGCCGCGTGCGTGCTCGCTCGGTACTTCAAGGGCCCGGGGTGCGCAGATCCATTGCACTGGTCGATGACCATGGCACGATTTCGCGCGATTTTGCGATTAGTCGTGAAAGGCGGCCATGCGTGCGCAAGCAAAGCCTGATGCCAGCTCGATTGCTGGTGCCGGCGCATGGTCGGAATCGTGTGCAGGTTACATGAATCGGAGAGAGGACAGCATGGCATCGATCACTCAAAAATCACGACAACAGTTGTCGCTGGCGATCGCGCTGGCCTTGGGGGCCGCGACGTCGCATGCGGTAACGATTACCGTCACCGACCCCGGTGACGCCGGCACGAATTCCACGTGTACATTGCGCCAGGCCGTCGAATCGGCAAACAACGACGGCAACGGTGGCACCAGCACCTGCACCGACGGCAGCAGCGCGGACACGATCGTGTTCGATGCCGGCCTGTCACCCTCGACGGTGACGCTGGGGGGAAGCGCACTATCGGTCACTTCGGCGGTGACGATAGATGGCGGTACCGGCGGCTGGGATATCCGTGCGAATGAGCAGCAACCCTATACTGGAGGCACGGCGAGCCTTTCGCGCGTGTTCAATGTGAACGCAGGCACGCTGGCGCTCAAGAACATCCACGCGTCGTTTGGGTATGGACTCGACGGTGCCTGCATCATCGCCAACAACGGCAGCAGCATCGCACTGGTCAATAGTTCGGTCAGCTCGTGTTTCACCCGTTACACAGCCGGTTCAGGGAACGGCGGCGCCATTGCACTGTATGGCAGTCAACTGACGATTGACCATTCCACCGTCGGCACATCCATCGCCGGTTACACGGGCGGTGTCATTGCCGCCACCGGGAGCGACGTGATTGCCATCGCATCGACGATCAGGAGCGGAACCGGTTTCTACTTCGGTGTCGGAGGAATACTTTCCCTGTCCGGCGGTAGCTCGCTGACATTGATCGACTCCGATGTCGACAATGGGTTTGCAAGGAAAGGTGCCTTGATCGATCTGAATGCTTCATCGATGACGGCCGTCAACTCCACCGTGGAAGGCGGGTATGCACGGGGGGGGGATTCAATTACCGGGTACTTCGGCTACTGCGGGGCCATCAATGCCGATGCGTCGAGCGTGTTGTTGATCAATACAACGGTCACGGGCAACAAGGCTTACACCTATGGAGGGGGAATTTGCGCGAATTTCGGTTCCACCGTTACGCTGCATAATTCGATCGTGTCGAACAACTCGGTGGGCTCCAGTGGCAGCGGCCCGGACATCTACGCGAGTACCTATTCGACGGCATCCACGATCAACGCCAGCTACAGCCTGCTCGGTACGACACTGCAATCCGCCTACAGCGGCAACGGCAATGTCTTTTCCGATGCCCCCGGCCTGGGTTCGCTGACGAACAACGGCGGACCGACCAGGACCATGGCCCTGAATTCCGACAGCCCCGCGATCGGCGCCGGCAGCGTCGCGTTGGCGGTCTACAACAGTTATGCCTTGAGTTACGACCAGCGCGGTATCGGTTTTCCGCGAACGTTGTCGGGTAGCGTTGACATCGGGGCGTTCCAGCACCAGCCGGACCCCGGCGACAGAATTTTCGTTGGCAAATTCGATCCGGAGCCGTGATCAAGCCACCAGCCGGTTGAATTGCGCATCCCTTCACAGTGGCGTGCGACGCCGCGTGATAATAAGCTGCCGGATGTTCCGGTAAGTATCGGCACGGATTGCGTGACGTCTCGCCCCTTGGCGACTCGCGCCAGTTGCCGTGGCTGCCTGCACGTGTTGCGGATTGCCGGAACCCGCCAAATCCCATCAGCAGGAGCCGGGTTCGCCATGACTTCGAAGGTATCGAGATCCCACCGACCCCTGGCGCTCGCGATCGCGCTGGCGCTTGCCGCGGGTGGTGC
Organism: uncultured Pseudomonadota bacterium; assembly: GCA_963779795.1. GTDB lineage: Bacteria > Pseudomonadota > Gammaproteobacteria > Xanthomonadales > Rhodanobacteraceae > Rudaea. The sequence continues at coordinate 132,637 of CAVZZK010000002.1, forward strand.
GCACGCCGCCACGATCACGGTCAATAGCGATCAGGACAACACAACCATCAATGATGGTCTGTGCACGCTGCGCGAGGCGATTGTTTCGATCAACAACGGCAGCGTCGGCTTGAGCGGTTGCAGCGCCACGGGCGATGCATTCGGCAGCAACGACACGATCGAATTCGATTCCGCCCTGGTGGGTCACACCATCACCATAAGCGGCAGCGAGCTGGCGCTGAGCAAGCCGATGACGATCGTCGGTACCGGCCAGACCATTCAGGTAAGCGGCAACATGCGTGCCATGCAGGTCCTGCCGGGAGCGGATCTCGATCTGAGCACCGTGACGATCAGTGGCGGCGACACGTCGGCGATCGGTGCCGGACTTGACATCAGCCAGGCCAGCGTAACGCTGACCTACGTCACGGTAACCGGCAACAACGGCAGCTACGGCGCCGGCATTTATGCCTACCACAGCACATTGAACCTGACCGAGAGCACACTCAGTTACAACACGGCAACGGGTTTCGGCGGCGGCCTGTTGGCCACACATGGCAGTGTCGTCACCCTGGACAGTACGAGTGCCTACGGAAATTCGGCGGACATCGGCGCGGGGATTATCGTATCCACGGGCAGCCAGCTCACGTTGAATCAGTTGGCCGTTGACAACAATGTGGCGACCTCGGCCGGCGGTGGCGCGGCCGTGCTGAATTCGAGCACGCTGTCAATGTCGGGTGGTTTCGTCACGTCAAATTCCGCCGGCAACAACGGTGGCGGCATCTACGCCGCGTACAACTCGCAATTCACCATGAACGATGTACTGCTGGCGGACAACTCCGCCGACTATGGCGGCGGGGTGTGGTCCAAAAGCGGGACCGCTGTGACTCTGAACCGGTCGACGGTGTCCGGCAACAGCGCGACCACACTCGCGAATGGCATCGGCGGCTTCTTGTTCAGCACGCTTACGCTCACCGATTCCACCGTCGTCGGCAATGTCAGCGGTTCTACCTCAACCGCCACGGGAGGCGGCATCGGATTCTCCAATTACAGCACGGTCAATATCGTCAATTCGACGATCACTGGAAACACTGCAGCATCCGGCGGCGGCCTCCATGTCGTTTCCCATTCGACGTTGAAGCTCGTGAACTCGACGATTACCGGCAATTACGCCTACGGTGGCGGCATTGCGATCGCCGATCACACGACCGCGTACCTCGACAACACCATCCTGTCACACAACTACGTTACATCCGGTCGTTCATTCGAATATGGCGACGCGACAGTCGATGGCACGTCCACGATCGAGGCCTACTACTCCCTACTGGGCACCGGCTTGCCACTGGACAGCGCACCCAACAGCAATGCCGACCATCACAATCATTTCATCAACATTCCGCTATTGAACTCACTTGCGAATAATGGCGGGCCGACCCGGACCATGGCGCCAATGGCAGGTAGTCTGGCCATTGACAACGGCAGCGTTGCGCGAGCCTTGTCAGCCACCGGCAATCCGCTCAGCTACGACCAGCGCGGCACCGGTTATCCGCGCCTGCTGTCGGGCAAGGTCGATATCGGCGCGTACCAGCATCAGCCGGCGCCCGGCGACCGCATCTTTGTCGGGTTGTTCGAAGCCGAACCGTAGTCACATTTCGCTCGTCGAGGCCAACGTGGGCGATGATGCGTCTGGGGCCCTGGTTTGCTACGGGCAAATGCGCGAGGGTGCACCGTGGTCGGTGAGCTGCGGGCTGCCACTCAGCCGTGATGCGTCCGATGGCAACCGGACGCCGCGCCGTGGCGCGTCGCCGGTGCGCGTCAGGCGAGACGCAATGTCACGCAATGGGCGCACCTCGAGTTTCCAAGGATTTGCATCGAACAGGCGATGATGGCACGGTATTGACGGGACCCGGATCAAGCCTTTGAGGCAGGCCGGGCTGCTGGGGCAATTGCCGGTTTCAATTCGGAGCAGCCCCCATGCCAAACCCATCCGCAGTTCAACGTCGTCGCCTCGTTCTCGCCATCGCCGCCGCGATCGGAATCGCCAGTGCGCACGCCAATACCATTACCGTCACCGACACTGGCGACAGCGGCACGTCCTCGACCTGCACGCTGAGACAGGCGATCACGTCCTCCAACAGCGACAACGCGGGCAGTAGCAGTTGCGGCGCAGGCGGCGGTACGGACACGATCGAATTTGCCGCGGGACTCGCCGGCGCGACGATTGCGCTCGGCGGCAGCGGAGAACTTTCCGTGACACAACCGCTGACGATCACGGGTAGCGGTCAGGTCATCGAAGGCAGTGGCTCCGCGCGCGTGCTGAGCGTGATCGGTACGACGCTCAGCGCCAGCAGCATTTCGCTGACTGGGGGCAGATCGAGCAGTTTCGGAGGTGACATTTACGACAAAAACAGCACGTTGAGTCTGGACAATGTCGCCATTTCCAACGGTTCCGCCGCGTTGGCCGGGGGAGGGCTGTACGCGTACGCAGGCAGCGTGACGTTGACGAACTCGACGATCTCGGGAAATACGGCGCGTATCGAGGCAGGTGGGTTCTTCGCTACAAAAGCTGATTCTTCGACCCTGACCAACGCGACCGTCACCGGAAATTCGGCTGGCTACGGTTCAGGCTCCGGCGGTGGCCTGATGGCAATCAACCAGTCGTCGATGACAGTCAACGGTTCGTACGTTTCCGGGAACTATGCCATCTCGAAAGGCGGTGGCGTGGAGGCCTACAACGCGACGCTGACCCTGTCTGCGACCACCGTTTCCGGCAACTCGGTGAGTTCAAGCTTTGGCTATGGCGCCGGGATCGATATCGACCACTCCGCAACCGGGCATATCGAATACTCGACCGTGTCGGCAAATGCCGCCGGCGTCGCCAGCGGCGTTTTCGTCCACAACAGTACGGTGACCATGACAAATACGACGTTTTACGGGAACACGAGTACCTTTGAAGGTGGCGCCATATACGTCAAGACCGACACGGCTGCCGCGGGCAATTCCTCCGTGTCGCTGGTCAATTCCACCATTTCCGGCAACTCGGCCGCGGCGGGTGGCGGACTGGCCATGACCGGTGCGTCGACTGTGTCGCTCGGCAATACGATCCTGAACAACCAGTGCTTTTTCGTGATCGGTGGCAGTTTTTCCGCCGACTACAGCATGATCACGAGTTACTGCAACAATCCGCCCGGTGGCAGTGGCGGTGTCGGAAGCGGCAACATCATCGACGGAAACCCGAAATTGGGTCCGCTGGCCGACAACGGCGGTCCGACGAAAACCATGGCTCTGCAATCCGCCAGTCCCGCGATCGATGCCGGCAGCAACGCGTTGGCATCCGGCCTGAACCACGACCAGCGAGGCCCGGGATATCCGCGTGTCTACAATGGCACCGTGGACATCGGGGCGTATGAGCTGAGCGACGTGATCTTTGCCAATGGATTCGACTTCTTTCCCTGACACACGCAGCCTTCCAGCGTGCGCGCCGGTCGGGCTATCGCCGTGGCGCGACAGGCTTGAGGGGCGCGGCAACGCAATATCTGCCTGACTTCGATCAACGCGCTTGCCGCTTCCCGCACACGCTATCCGGCAAGGTCGATATCGGTGCGTATCAACATCAAGGCGATCGGTTCCTCGGCGACGGGTTTGAGCCGGAGCCCTGATTGAACGCCAAGAACCGGCATGCCTGGCGACCTCGCGACCATTACGCAGCGGCGGTGGGGCGGGCTACAATGCCTGAATGACGAATCCACCTCCGAACAATCAGGCCACCGCGGCGCTGGCCAGCAAACACACGCAATCGTTTCCGCTCGCCTTGCGTCAGCTCGGTGCGTCGATACTGGTGTCCACCTACCAGGCCGGACACCTGATCCTGCTGCGCGACCAGGGCGACAGCCTGAACACGCACTTTCAGGCGATGGCCAAGCCGATGGGGATGGCGGCGAAGAACGGCCGCATCGCGATCGGTTCGGATTGCCAGTTGTGGACCTTCTACAACATGCCCGCGGTGGCCCCGAAGCTCGAACCCCAGGGCAAACACGATGCTGCGTTCCTGCCGCGCCAGATCCATGTCACCGGGGACATCGACATCCATGAGATGGCTTATGCCGACGACGACCAGCTATGGTTCGTCAATACGCGCATGTCTTGCCTGTGTACGTTGTCGCAGGAACACAGCGTGGTGCCGCGCTGGCGCCCGCCGTGGGTCACGGAGTACGACATCGGCGATCGCTGTCATCTGAATGGCCTGGCTCTGCGTGACGGCAAGCCTGCCTACGTCACCGCGTTGGGCGAGACCGACAAGCCCGGCGGCTGGCGCGACAACAAGGCTGACGGTGGCCTGCTGCTGCGTCTGGAGGACGAGAAGATTATCGTGCGCGGCTTGTCGATGCCGCATTCGCCACGCTGGCACGACGGCAAGTTGTGGTACCTGGAGTCGGGTGCCGGACAACTGTGCACGCTCGATCCGGAAACCGGCGAGAAGGACGTGATCGCGGAGATGCCGGGTTTTACGCGCGGGCTGGATTTCATCGGCCGCTACGCCTTCGTCGGCCTGTCGCAGGTACGCGAAACGGCCGTGTTCGCCGGTTTGCCGTTGACCGAACGCGTCAGCGAGCGCCATTGCGGCGTGTGGGTGGTGGATACCGCCGAACGCCAAATCGTCGCCTACGTGATCTTCACCGGTCGCGTGCAGGAAATCTTTGCCGTCACGGTGCTGCCGTGGCGTTATCCGGTGTTGATGGAACTGGGCGATCCGATAATTCGCAACAGCTTCAGCATGCCCGACGACGCGATCCAGGATTTCGCCAAGCCGGACCCGGTCGCCGATCGCCTCGCGGCGGCGACGGCGCTGCATCACCGGCGAGAATTCGACAAGGCGATCAAGGCCTACAACGAAGTGCTGGCCGAGCGACCAGACCACAAGATCGCACGTTTCCAGCTCGGCCTGGCATTGACCGATGCCGAGCGCTGGCCTGAAGCCGTGGAAGAGTTGAGCCGCGTCGTCGCCGAGCAGCCGCGCAATGCCGAGGCGCACAATAGTCTGGGACTGGCCTATGCGCGGCAGGCCAATGAGGCCAAGGCGATCGAACACTTCGATCTGGCCCTGGCCGCCGACCGCCAGTTCGCGCTGGCACACTTCAACCGCAGCCTGATGCATCTGCGCACCGGCAATTTCGCCGAAGGCTGGGAAGGCTACGAATGGCGCTGGCAGATGCCGACGTTCAATCCGTTTCGTTGCCCGCAGCCGCTGTGGAAGGGCGAAGAGATCGCCGACAAGTGCCTGCTCGTACACACCGAGCAGGGCAACGGCGACGCGATGCAGTTCGCGCGCCTGCTGCCGCTCGCGAAGCAGCGCTGCAGCAAGCTGATTGTCGTGTGTACGGACAACATGAGATTGATACTGGGCACTGTCGAAGGCGTCGACGAAGTGCGACCGCCCGGCGACCTGCCGGCCGACAGTTTCGACGTCTACTGTCCGATCATGACGCTGCCGTTGGCACTGGGCATCACGCTGGAGAACCTGCCGACAAAGATTCCGTATCTGCACGTGCCGCCACGCATGCTGGTGCCGGAATTGCCCGGCGATGGGTTCAAGGTGGGCATCGTATGGGCGGGCAGCCCGACACAGAAGGACAATCATCACCGTTCCTGCCCACTGGAAGAGATGCTGGCGCTCACGGGCATTCCGGGTGTGCGGTTCTACAGCTTCCAGAAGCCGCTCGCCGACGGCCAGGCGACAATGCTGGCCGAACACGACGTGGTCGACCTGGAAAAGGACGGTACCGGATACGGCTATTCGGCCGCGTACTTGGAGAAGATGGACCTGGTCATCAGCGTGTGCACGTCCGTGGCGCATCTGGCCGGCGCAATGGGCAAGCCGGTCTGGACGTTACTGGCGCACTATGCCGACTGGCGTTGGGGCACCGGCGGCGAGACCACGCCGTGGTATCCGACGATGCGCCTGTGGCGCCAGGACTCGCCCGGCAACTGGGCGGGATTGCTCGAACGGGTACGCGCCGAATTGGAAATGATCCGCCACGAATCACATTCACGCGAGGCCGCTACGGATGACGCGTGAGTACCGCGCGGGATGCGCGTGATAATGTAGGCAAACCGGACAACCCGCAGCCGACCGCACCTGATCGGGGCTTGCATCGTAGCTGCAAAGGAGCCTGTCAATGACGATTCTTGTTCTGGGACTGCTGCTTTTCCTCGGTGCGCATTCGCTACGCATCTTTGCCGACGGCTGGCGCGCGCGCCAGATCGAACGTCTCGGCGCCAACGCGTGGAAAGGTATCATCGCGCTCGTGTCGATCGTCGGGTTCGTGCTGATCGTCTGGGGCTTCGGCCTGGCCCGGCACAACCCGGTGCTTTTGTATTCGCCACCGCTCTGGCTGCGCCACGTCAACGCGCTGTTCACGCTGATCGCGTTCGTGTTGATCTTCGCGGCGTACGTGCCGGGTAACCACCTGAAGGCGAAATTCGGCCACCCGATGCTGGCCGGCGTGAAACTTTGGGCCTTCGGCCACCTGCTCGCTATCGGCATGTTGCGCGACGTCGTACTGTTCGGCGCTTTCCTCGTCTGGGCGATAGTCGATTTCATCATCTCGCGGCGGCGCGATCGCCGCAGCGGCGTCGTGTACCCTGCGGGTACCGTGCGCGGCGATGCCATCGCGATCGTCATCGGTGTGGTTGCCTGGGCGGTCTTTGCGTTCTGGCTGCATGCACGCTGGATCGGCGTGAATCCGTTCGCCTGATTTGGTGCGCGCGTCGCCATTCGACGGCGATGTGGGGCTGGGGCGCTGATCGACACCGTCACAAGGGCGGCTTCATCGAAGCCGACCCAAGGCCGGCGCGACGCAGGAAGCCCGTGCAAATCGTGAGGCGGTTGTTCCGATCGCCGCCGCGTGCACGGCAAATTCAAATGTCGACTGCCTACCGCCGTGAGTCGAAACAGGTCACATTGCCGGGAATGGAACCGTCTGATTGGTCAACGGCCGTGTGTGCCGGATTCGCGCGGTAGTTGCGCGGATACGTCGGATGACCCTTTCAGAGCCTCGAGAACGCCGTTAATCAACTCGGATTTCTGCACCAGCGGATCAAGGCCGGCGCCGAGAATAGTCGTGCAGCGCGGGCAGAGAAAAGCGACACCTTTCCACATCGGGCGTGTGCCCTGATGCACGTCCGGCGACGCGACAGCCAGGTGGGTAACGAATTGACCACAATGAGGGCACTTGCCGTACATGAACAGTCTCCTGCACAAACGGTCGGGACCATGTCCAGACAAACCCCCTGATTGCATTTTTCATGCAACCCATACTATACGCTGCATGTTCGCCGATTTTTAACTGTTTTCGAGTTGTCGAATAGTCCACTGCGTCACATTTGCCAAAGATCCATTATTTTCCGTATATGGTTCGATTTGAAATTCCCTACGCACCCGGATCAAGCCCCAGCGTGGGCCGAAACTCGCGCAGGATCAGGTTTGGAATGGAGCGTCAAGGATGCTCTGAACAAGTCAGCGCATCCCTAGGCCTGCGCGGGTTCGCTTTCACCGCGGACTTCGTTCTCGATCGCCAGGGCGTCGCCCGGCTGGATGCCGAGTTTGATACGCAATCGATCGAGCATGGTGCGCTCCTTGTCGCTTACCAGCGCGTCGGCATAGAGTCCCTCGAAAGCGGCTCGATACACTTCGAGTTTGCGGTAGGCGAGATACTCCGGTGAAGCCGATACCTTGGGCATTGCGCCATTGGACAGAGTCTCGGCGAAATGCCGGATCGGACCGAGTGCGAACAGCAGCAAGCCGGTAGCGACTGCTCCGATCAGCAGACCGAAGCGTCCGCTGAAATAGTTCTGCACGGCTTGCTCGACGATCAGGAAAACCGCCACGAAAACGGCGGCGACCGTGCTGCGCCGGATGCCGTGCTTGATGCGCAGGTCGATGTCGAACAACTGCACCTTGAGAATGCCGTAGGCGAGCAGCACTGCGAATGCAATGGAGGTCAAGTTGATGCCGACAATGACGAAGATGTCGCTCAGGTTTCCGCTCGGCGGTGGCGGGATCAGGTTGCCCGGCAGCACCAGCGCGCAAAACAATCCGACATCGTGTACCCCGAATGCGAGCGCAAACGCGCGTGCCTGGCGGCGCTCCCAACTTCCACGCGCGCTTTGCATCCAGGCAGAAATACAACCTGCGAGCGACACGAGGCCGACCAGGCCGACAATGTTGAAAACGGTAATCGCGTTGGATGGCAGATCCGCGTCCCAGGTGGCATACCAGGCCGGTACGATCGTGCCGACGAACTGGCCGGGCTGCGAGAGATAGTAAAGCTCCGCCGCCAGCGTTGCCGCGGCCAGCACCGGCAGCGTGAAGCGCAGGCGCAGCGGCGCCATCAGCGTCGTGGGTAGCGTGCCGGCGAATGCGAGCACGCAGCCCGGCATCGCGATCAGCATGCCCACAAACACCGCCTGCAGGTACCAAGCCACCTCCGGGCTTTTCGCCAGGTACAGGAATCCGCTGCCGGTCGCGAACATTGTTCCCTCGATGACCAGCAGCAGTGCCAGCAGGCGGTCGCGCCGCTGCCCCGGCCCGGTCAGCAACACCACGGCCGCAAGCAACCAGGAGCATACCAGTGCGACGATGCCCGGGATGGCGATGAGGTGGAATTTCACCGCGCAAGTATCCTGAAGCGGGCCAACCCTGACAAGCCACACGAGTCTACTTTGCTCGGCGCTGAAAAACGAAAAGACGGTTGCTGCGGCAGTTCTCCGGCGTCGGAGCGATCAACTGCCGAACGTCACACCGATATACGCCGCGCGGGCTGACGCTGCACCATGGTCACGGCTGCTTGTAGATCACGCCGCCCTTCATCACGAACGGCACGTGTTCGATGGCGCCGATGTCGTGCGTTGGGTTGCCCCGTACGGCGATGATGTCGGCATCCAGGCCTGGTTTCAGCTGGCCGAATTGGTCCTGCCGGCGCAGGATGCGTGCGTCCACCACGGTCGCCGCCAGCAACGCCTGCATTGGCGTCATGCCGTCGCGCACCATCCACTCCAGCTCCTTGTAGTTGGTGCCGTGGCTGAACACGCCGACGTCGCTGCCGCAGCCGATGGTGACGCCGGCGGCCATGGCCAGCTTGAACGCGCGAGCGGATTGTTGCATCTCGTCGGTGGGCGGATCGCCGGGCTTCCAGCCGTGGAAATACTGTGCATATGACGCCACGGCTTCCAGCGTCGGCAGGTAGGCGACGTGGTGCTTTTTCATCAACTCGAACACCTCACGCGTGCCGCCGAAGCCGTGCTCGATCGTATCGGCGCCGGCCATGACCGCGCGGCGCATGCCCTCGGCGGTGGTCGAATGCATCGACACCGGCAGGCCCAGCGAATGTGCGGCTTCCACGCCGGCGTTCAATTCCTCCTGGGTGAAGGTCGGCACCGCGCCTGGCGTCTTGCCGCAATGATAGTCGGCGTAGATCTTGATCCAGTCGGCACCGTGCGCGGCCTGGTCGCGCACCGCATCGATCATCTGCGCGCGGCCGCTGACCGGAATGCCGCCCTGCGGCAGAGACAGGTCGGCGCGAAAACCATAAGGCCCGGGACCGTAGCAGTGCGCGGCCACCGTGGCGCGGGTGGCGACGAACAAATGCGGTCCCGGAATCATGCCCTGGTCGATCGCGCGCTGCACGTCGACGTCGGCATAGCCGGCGCCCTCGGTGCCGAGGTCGCGCAGCACCGTGAAGCCGGCCATCAGCGTGGCGCGCACGTGCAGTACCGCCTCGATGGTGCGGTAGGGCAACGGTTCCTTCAGCACCTGATCGTTCCAAAGCGTCTCGTTGTAGGGATGCAGGAAGATGTGCGAATGCGCGTCGATCAGGCCCGGCATAAGCGTGGTGCCGGGCAGGTCGATGGCTTGTGTGCCCGACGGCGTGTCGATCCCGCCCACGGGTCCAACCGCGACGATGCGCCCTTTGCGTACCAGCACTGCCCAGCCGGCATGCGTTTGCGAGTCGCGGGCATTGAACACGCGATCGGCCTTCAGCAACCACGCATGGTCGGCAAGCGGCGGGATGTGTCGTGGCGGGAAATCGGCCGACACAGCGGTCGAGCAAAACGGCAGTGCCGCGGCCAGCAACAGGCCGAAACGGCTGAACGTTTTTGAAGTGGCCATCATCTTCACTCCGTATGTGTATCGGTGATGATGCCGAACAGGACAATGCTCCGGCAAGGTCGCCAAGTTCGGGTTGACGTACTCGTTCATCGCTCCGGTTGTGCGGCGATGAAAGAATGCATGCGTCGTGGACCATCATCGAATCGACGCTGAGCGTCGGGTTGAATCACTGGAAGTTGCGGCAGTGTTGCAAGGAAACGTTGCCAGACCACAGTATCGGATGGTGGCCAGGGACGGAATCGAACCTCCGACACGGGGGCAGCCTTGTTCGGAAGTTCAAGAAACGTAGTCCAAATCAGCTACGTGCGGTGCTTGCCAATCTGCGTTGTATCAGTTTGCTGGGATCTCATGGTTCAGGGCGCGACAAGGCCCGCGTCCGTTTGCGAGTCGAAGCGATCGTTCCGCAACGGCATATTTGTCAAACCGTTGACCGGCAGTCGGGCATGGCGTCCTTAGTGACCGCGGCTCGGCAAGTTCGTGGTGAGGCCGGATTCGAAGCCGTCGTCGAATATCAGATCGTTGACGTCGATATCGGTATCGGTGGACGTGTTGTTGGCGGGCAACGGATCCTCCTCGCGGCCCGTCGTCGCGATGGTGGCGACATTGACGAGTGGCTGCGTGAAGCCCGCATCGACACTACAGGTTGCGTAGAAGCTGGCGCTGGCGTGCCCCGGCAGGTCAACCGACTCGGCGATGTCTCCCGACCCGTGAGCGGTGCAGCTCGCGCCGCCGCTCTGGTAACAGCTCCAGGTGCAACTGAGCGCCGGCGGGAAGGCATCGCTCACCATCGCACCGACGACATCGTAGGGGCTGAAGTTGCTGGCGGTCACGACATAGGTCAGCGATCCCCCGGGGAGGTACGTCGCCTGGCCGTCGTTGTTGGTGATGGCCAGGTCGGGGCCACAACTGGCGGGGTCGACCTGGCCGCCCACCGTATTGCAATCCAATACCTTCCAGTTCAGGGCCTGGACCTCGCACGCGGTACTGCAAAATACGTACGGATAAATTTCGCGATTGTCGGGATCGGTCCCACCAATCATGCCATAGTAGTTCTTGAACGGATTGAGCGTGCTACCGGTGGCGGCCCAGCTGAACGACGTCGAGGTATGCGTCGCGTCGTTGATGATCACGAACGTGGCGACGTAATTGGCGAAGTTGTAATACATCTGGATGCGCAGCGGAAGGCTTCCCGAATCGCTCAGACGAGGCAGGTTGGTGACCTTGTAACCGCCGTCGAGCCTGGTTGAGAGGAGTTCCTGCCCAGCCTCATCCCACTCGATGTCATTGATGAGGTCGGTGTATCCGATCTGGATGGTCTGAGAGACGTTCGGGTCCGCATAACCGGACAGCGTCAACACGTTGAACTCGAAGAACGCGGTGACCTTGTCGCTGTCGGCGCTGTGGACATCCTCGAGCATCGGATAGTCGAACACGGCCTTGACCGTGCCGGTTCCCATCGTGTCTCCAAAGATGGGAGGGGGCGCGTCCGCGTCGTTGGAGTAGTCGTCGTAGTACGAGTTGGTATCGTTGCCGGCGAAGGTAATCCAGCGCTGCAAGGGCGTGTCAGGCGTGTCAGGATAGTATTCGGCGAGTGTGTCGGGATAGTATCGTGTATCCGATATCTGAACGTAGTGAAGGATGTCCGCCGATGCGTTCGCGGCGACAAACAGAAGCAGGACCGCAGCCAGCAACCAGCGCAGGAATGGGACACGCGTAGTGGAATCGCTACCGGGCATCAACGCGCCCTCGGTAAAAGCTGCTGGTTCTCTCATTCGTCACGACAATCCCTATTGCGATTCGTTGGTGAACCTGCGTCAGCAAGCGGCGCCAGCGCGGCTAAGTCTGTTCAAACACTCTACGTCCGTGCCACTGTGACCGTCAATCATGCCAGTGATGGCTCTCGGCGTTGCAGCATCAGCATAAAAACGCTTGTCAGGTTCCACTTCCGCGATTGCGCCTGTGCGGCTTGGCGCCGAGTTGATGGGTGGTGCCAGGCTTGGTGGTGGCCAGGGACGGACTGCATTCGCTTAGGAGCGAATGCGAACAGCGCAGCTGGCCCTGAGCGTAGCGAAGGGTGAGCCCCATGGATGGGGCGAATCATCGAACCGCCGACACGGGGATTTTCAGCCTGGATTGGCAGTTCTATAAACCTGAACTAGAACAGCCGATTGAGGTGCTTGCCGATTTTCGTTATGTCATTTCACTGATATCTCAGCGCAGTTCAGTGCGGCACAACAGGACTGACCGCCATTGACCGATTGTGTTGAAAAACTCCGGGATTTGAGGAACGTGACTCACGGCGTGTTGTCGAATGTTGTCGACGCAGATCGAGGGCAACGAGATGATGGGACGCCAGGAAGTTGCGCAAGCGCCTTTGTTCTACAGCTTCAACCTCGACGCCCACATTCCGGCCAATCATCTGCTTCGCGGTATCGACCATTTTCTTGATCTGAGCGGGCTGCATCAGCACTTGGCACCGCACTACAGCAACACGGGTCGTCCATCGATCGATCCGGCCTTGCTGATCCGGATGCTGGTCGTGGGGTACTGCTTCGGCATTCGATCCGAGCGACAACTGTGCGGGGAAGTGCACTTGAACCTGGCATACCGCTGGTTCTGCCGTTTGGGTCTGGAAGACAAGGTGCCCGATCACTCTACCTTCTCGAAGAACCGGCATGGTCGGTTCCGTGACAACGACACGTTGCGGTTTGTGTTCGAGAAGGTGTTGGCGCGTTGCCTCGCGGAAGGACTGGTGGGTGGTGAAGGCTTCGCGGTCGATGCCAGCGTGGTCAAGGCCGATGCGAACCGCCAGCGCGGCGTTCCCGGCACGGAAGTGGCGTTTGATCGAAATGGGTCATTGGCGCGTCCGGTGCGCGAGTATCTGGAAGCGCTGGACGCTGCCGAAGAGCCCGAGACACTACCCAAGAACGTGTCGTTGACGGATCCCGCAGCGCGCTGGACCGCGGCACCGGGTGGCCCGGCGTTCTATGCGTACTCGACCAATTACCTTGTCGATGTGAAGGCGGGCGTAATCGTCGACGTAGAGGCAACACCCGCGTTGTGCTCGGATGAGGTCAATTCGACCCGGACGATGATGGATCGGGTTGAGCAGCGCTTCGATCTGAAGCCGAAGCGCCTGATCGGTGACACCGCTTACGGTACTGCCCGGATGCTGGGCTGGCTGGTCGATGAGAAGGCTGTCGAGCCGCACGTACCAGTATGGGACAAAGCCGAGCGTCGCGACGGTACATTCTCCCGATCCGACTTCCAGTGGCATGAGCAGGACAATGAGTACCGTTGTCCTGGTGGAAAGCCGCTCATACCTAGACGTCGAAAATTCACGAAGCCGCGTACCGGGGTCACCAAGGCCAACACGATCATCTATCGGGCATCCGAACATGACTGCCAAACGTGTCCGCTGAAGACTCGGTGTTGTCCAAACACATCAATGCGCAAGGTCACACGGCATGTGAACGAGGCTGCGCGCGATGCAGCAAGACACATCGCGAAGACGCCTGACTATGTACGATCGCGACGGCAACGCAAAAAGGTGGAAATGCTCTTCGCCCACCTCAAACGCATCCTGCGGCTGCGACGATTGCGGCTTAGAGGTCTCACCGGCGCACATGATGAGTTCCTGATGGCAGCCACTGCGCAAAACCTACGACGAATGGCGATGTGGTTGGTGCCGAAAGGAACGGAAATGGGAAATCCGGTTCCCGCCTGACGCACGGGGGCGCGTGCGTCCCGAATCCTTGAACAATTGATCGGCGTTCAAAGCTCGAACGCCTCCGGTGGTCGTGATTTCAGAACCGAGTTTTTCAACAGAATCGACCCCGAGCGGCCGGTCGAACCTCACGGCGAGCCGCCTGGTTCGTTTGCTTGAAGGCCGAAACTGTCCGCCAAATCAGGGCAACTCCGACACCAACAACGCCGTTTCCCAAGGTCTGGCTGGCGAAGCAATTTCCCGGCGCTACAGGATTTTGATTACAATGGACCTAGCGGGAGCTACCCGGATTGATGCCTGCCGGACCGTCATCCAGCGTATGCCTTGGCGAATCACGTCATCATCATGAAGGGGTAGACCATGAGCCGCCTGTTTCACGAGAACCACCGGACCTTTCAGGACCAGTTCGACAACCGTCGCATTGCTGACCGCATCGAACAGATCGTCGCGAAGACAGAGCTGGGCGAATCGGAGGCGGCGTTCATCGCCTCCCGCGACATGTTCTTTCTCTCTACCGTCAACGGTGAAGGTCAGCCAACCGTGTCCTACAAAGGTGGCGACGCGGGCTTCGTGCGGGTGCCGGACACAAAAACCATCGTCTTTCCTAGCTACGACGGCAACGGCATGTACCTGTCCATGGGGAACATCGCTCTGACGCGTAAGGTTGGCATGCTTTTCATGGACCTTGAGACTCCCCACCGGCTCAGGGTCCAGGGAGAGGCCACGGTCTCCGCCAGCGATCCCCTGCTCGAGGACTACAAGGATGCGGAACTGGTCGTGCGGGTCACGGTGACCGATGTTTGGATCAACTGCCCCCGCTACGTTCACACCTACAAGAAACTCGCCACGTCACGCTACGCCCCCAAGGCAAATTGCGATACTCCCATGGCGGAATGGAAGCGCGTGGACATGCTCCAGGATGCCCTTCCCGCCAAGGATGTGGGACGTGCGGCGCAGGCTGGCGGTACCATCACCATCGAGCAGTGGTTCCAGAACGCCAGCGAGGGCCGGGGCTGAGAGACGAGCAGGCCGTCCACGACCCAATTCCGCTCGTGGACTGGGTGTCTGCGGTGGCAGCTCGTTCATCTGAAGCCCCTGGTGGACTCTGGCGGCTTGGCGAAAGGGAGGCTCGGCTGTGACGGCGAACTGCTCTTCGGCTTGAGCGACTCGGAAGGGCTGCCAGGTAGCAGCGGAGAAAGAAAAGCCCACCTTCGTTTCAGGTGGGCATCGAGCAACGGGATCTTGAAGAGATTTACGTCTGTTTTCGGTATAGGCCTCGAACTGCCGCCAGCGCCAGCAAGGAAATCAATATCAAAAGGCCCCAATCGTTGAGCGTAGGAGTCGGGGCTGTTTTGGCGACAACGAGACTCACAGCTCCCGGGCCAGTCAGAGAAAATTGATAATTCCCGACGTTGTTGTCGCCATCTCCAGGATCGAGGGAGCCTTCAAACGAAGTGATCACGAGAGTGTAGGTGACTCCGGCGTTCAGATTGACACTCCCGCTATCATCGAAGATGGCAACGCAGCCATTGCCGTAAGCGCTAGTCGGATCGAAAGTGGTGGGAGACCCTGTATAGATTCCTACGTAGCCATCGATGATGCCATCGTTGTTGACCTGCACTCCATAATCTGAATATGCGTACGAACCGGTGGCAGATACTTGAATCTGCCGGAACTGATAGTAGAAGGTCCCGGAGGTGTCAAAGCCAGCAGATGCATTGCAGGGATTGCCAGAATAGAAACGACCATTCGGAAACAAGTTTGTATTGCCCAGGTAGCCGCTAATCGTGGCACCGAGTGCGGCAGCTGGAAGCGCCATCAACACCATGATGGCTGAAATCAATGACAACAGACTACGTCGGTTCACTCCTACACCCCCTTTGTTTTGAATAATCTATTTGATAAAAGTACAAGTTCTACGCCGATCTGCCTGATGTTGGCAGGCATGATCGTACCACGTCTTGCAACACCCGCTTCGCGGCGATCGCAGTCCATCATGGTTGACGGACTTTACTAACCTTACGCTGGTACGGTGCGAGGGGAGCAGGTCACAGCGCGGTCATCCGCCAGACGATCTTCGCTTCTGGAAAGTATAATCGCGACCTGTCTGGCTGGAATCAAGACCGAAGGCGCGTAATTGTCCAGCTCTCGGAGCAGGACTTCATCTGGAATCTCCGGTTCCTTCGGCTCTTTGGTTCCCATCGCGAATTCCGTCTCAAACCGTCGGAGGCCAGAACAATACACCCGTTTTCGGACAAGGGACACGGCCAGTGCCAAGCGCCCAGATTCCGGAGGCCAATCGGATGCCATTGCGGCAAACCCGGCATCAGAGCAATGCAAGTTATTGAAAATATGGTGGCCAGGGACGGAATCGAACCGCCGACACGGGGATTTTCAGTCCCCTGCTCTACCAACTGAGCTACCTGGCCATACGTGCGTGCCGGAGCCGTGAATCCAGCCCGACTGGCACTTTGGGTGAGGGCCGCGTATTAAATCGGCTCGGACCGGATCAGTCAAGCCATGCGGTGATTGGCTGAGACGAGTACACGCCTTGTTGCGTCTTGCAAGGATAATGCGACGTAGAAAGGGAGACGGTTATGCGATTTGTATTGCCTTTGGCGCTTCTTGCGTTCGGTCTGGGCAGCATTGCACCGCAGGCGCGGGCGGATACGGCGGCCTATCAGGCCAGCCAGCTTGCGAAATTCGAAAAATATGCAGGTGCGCCTGTCCGGGAATTTCCGATGGTCAACATGTGGAAATGGCAGGTTGTCGGGCCGGAAAAACTGGTGGTGTGGCCGAAAATCAATACGGCTTACTTGCTGACCGTGGCCAAACCCTGCGTGCGTTTGCAGTGGACCAACGCGCTGGGTGTTTCCCAGGTCATGTCGATGAAGGTCACCAAAACTTTCGATTACGTGGCGTTCGAACACCAGCGCTGCAAGATCCTGAAAATCCAGCCGATTGACCGCGCGGCCATGCGCAAGGCTGAGAAAGCCGCGAAAGGCCGGAATGGCGGCTGATCAATCGCTCGGCGGTACGTAGCCTTGCGGTGCCGCCGAGCCTTCGCCGAAAAAGTGGTTCTCCATCTCGGTTTCCAGGAATTTCCGTGCCTTCGGGTCCAGCGGCGACAAACGGTTCTCGTTGATCAGCATGGTCTGATGCGCCAGCCACTGCGCCCAGGCCTGCTTGGAGACGTTGTCGAATATGCGTTTGCCGAGTTCGCCCGGATAGGGCACGAAATCGAGCCCGTCGGCTTCGCGTTGCAGTTTGACGCAGAAAACAGTGCGTGACATTCGGGATGCTCTGATCTATTCCGCAATCGACAGTATCAGCTTTCGTACTGGCGTGGGAATGCCGATGGTGTCGGTTTGATGCGGATGCAACCAGCGCCGGTCGGGATCGTCGTTGATTTGCGATTTCGGCTGGATGTCCATCTGCAGTGGCGTTACCTGCAGGTGAAAGTGGCTGAAGGTGTGCCGAAACGCCGGTAATCGACGAAACCCGATGCGCTTTGAGGCGGTGCCACAGCTCAGGGCGACTTGTTCCATGGCGCGGGTCTCGTCGATCACTTCGGGCAGGCTCCACATCTGTGCCCAGACGCCGTTGGGCGGGCGGCGTTGCAGCAGTATGCGGCCGTCGCGATCGCGCAGGATGAGCATGATCGTTTGGCGCGTCGGCAGGCTGCGTGTTGCTTTGCGCTGCGGCAGTGCGTCGGTCAGGCCATCGCGGCAGGCGAGGCAGTCTTTGCGCAGCGGACAGGATCGACATGCCGGTTGATTGCGTGTGCAGACCGTCGCACCCAGATCCATGATCGCCTGGGTGTAATCAGCGATGCGCCGTTTCGGTAAATGGTCGGCAGCCAGTTGCCAAAGCTGTTGTTGCAATGCGGCCGAGTCTGGATCGCCAAACAGGCCATGACAACGGATCAGGACGCGTTTGACGTTGCCGTCGAGAATCGGAAACGGCAATTCATGCGCCTGCGCCAGGATCGCACCGGCGGTCGACCGGCCGATACCGGGCAGGGCCTGCAATTTGTCGAAGTCGCGTGGCAGTCGTCCACCATGATGTTCGAGGCACAGTTGCGCTGCGCGATGCAGATTGCGCGCACGGCTGTAATAACCGAGTCCGGCCCAGGCGGCGAGAACGTCGTCGATATCGGCATTTGCCAGCGCGCGCAAGGATCCGAAACGCTTGAGGAACTGCCTGAAGTAGGGAATGACGGTCGCCACCCGGGTTTGCTGCAACATGATTTCAGCCACCCAGACGCGATAGGCGCTGCGCGGGCGCTGCCACGGCAAATCGTGGCGGCCGTGCTTGTCGAACCAGCGCAGAAGGCGCGCGGCCAACCGCGAGGATTCAGCCATCGCCAAGCGACTGCGGCAGCAGGCCGTCGACGAATTCGCGCGCATCGAATTCGCGCAGGTCCCCGGCACCTTCGCCCAGGCCTACGAAGCGGATCGGCAGGCCGAACTCACGTGCGAGTGCGAAGACCACGCCACCCTTGGCGGTCCCGTCGAGCTTGGTCACGGTCAGACCGGTGACGCCGATGGCGGCACGGAACTGCCGAACCTGGCTGACCGCGTTTTGCCCGGTTGTGCCGTCGATGACCAGCAGCACTTCATGCGGCGCGTCGGCATCGAGTTTGCCCAGCACGCGACGCACCTTGGCCAGCTCGTCCATCAAGCCGGCCTGGGTGTGCAGGCGACCGGCCGTGTCCGCGATCAGGATATCGGTTCCGCGCGCCCGCGCGGCCTGCAAGGCATCGAAGATGACGCTGGCCGAGTCCGCACCCTGACCCTGTGCCATCACCGGAATGCCGCAACGCTCACCCCAGGATTTGAGCTGCTCAACGGCGGCGGCGCGGAAGGTGTCGCCGGCGGCGAGCAACACGTTCTTTCCCTGGCTTTGCAATCGTCGTGCGAGCTTGCCGATCGTAGTGGTCTTGCCCACGCCGTTGATGCCGACGGTCAGGATCACGAATGGCTTGCGGCTGGCATCCGGGCGCAGCGGTACCGCCACGGGTTCGAGCATCCGCAGCAGTTCGGTGCGCAAGGCTGCCAGCAGCGCCGAGGTATCGGTGAACTCGCGTTTTTCGACGCGGACACGCAACACCTCGATCAGTCCGGTCGTGGCCGTAACGCCGACATCGGCCTGGATCAGGATTGTCTCCAGTTCATCGAGCAGGGCGTCGTCGAGTTTCGGATGGCGCCGAAACAGGTCGCGCACATCGCGGTTTAGCACGCTGCCGGACAGCCGGTCGCGCCAGCTGCGCCTGGGTTCCGTGGCGGGGACCTGTTCGCGATCCCGCTCGGGCGGCCCGCCGGGCGTTTGTTGTGGTATTTGATCTTGGCCGTGAGCGGACCCGGTGGACTTGAGCGGCTCGGGGTCTTTTTTCCAGAACTTGCGCATTGAACACGATGATGAAAGACAATGTGTGCATGCTACCACTGACGTCTGAATAGAATCGTGCCGCGGAATGCCAGACAGGCACCGGGGAAGCTGCGCATTATCGGCGGAAATTTGCGTGGTTCGCGGCTGGTTGTGCCCGATCTTCCCGGCTTGCGACCGACCCCGGACCGGGTGCGCGAGACCTTGTTCAACTGGTTGATGCCGGTAATTGCCGGTGCCCGATGCCTGGATCTGTACGCCGGCACGGGCGCGCTCGGTATCGAGGCCCTGTCGCGCGGAGCGTCGGCGGTGACATTCGTCGAATCCGATGCGCGTTTAGTCGATCAGTTGCGTGCGAATCTGGGTCGGCTCAAGCAGGAAGCCATCGTGTTGCGTGGCGATGCGCTCGGCGTCGTCGGCCGGATCGGGCAGAAATTCGACGTGGTTTTTCTCGACCCTCCCTTTGCCGACAATGCCTGGGAATCGATCGCGCGTGCGCTGGAGGAAAATCGCTGCCTGGCCGGCAACGCATTGATTTACGTGGAGTCACCGGCTGCACAGGTACTGGATTTGCCGCACGGATGGCGGGTGCATCGCCAGGCGCGTGCCGGGGCCGTAAGTTGCGCGCTCTACCGTCGCGAATAGGCATCCGTTAAGCTGTTGGGGATGTGCTGCCTTGTAGAGACTTTGCGGACGACGTGCTGAGTTCAGGTCAATCCAGATCAAGTCGTGCACGGGTGGCGATCTATCCGGGCACTTTTGACCCGATCACCAACGGGCATACCGACCTGGTGTGCCGGGCCGCGTTGTTGTTCGACAAGATCATCGTCGGCATCGCGGCCAGCCCGAGCAAGAAGCCAAGTTTCGGTCTCGATGAGCGCATCGCCATGGCACGCGAGGCATTGCGCGGTCTCGACAATGTCGAGGTGCGGGGGTTTTCCTCGTTGCTGGCCGATCTCGTGCGGGCGGAGGGTGCCGGCGTGATCCTGCGCGGTTTGCGTGCGGTCTCGGATTTCGAATACGAATTTCAGCTGGCCAGCATGAATCGCCACCTGATTCCGGATGCGGAGACCTTGTTCCTGACTCCCTCGGAGCAGTACAGTTTCATTTCTTCCTCGCTGGTTCGCGAAATCGCACTTTTGGGCGGCGACGTGTCCAGCTTCGTACACCCGGCGGTGCAGCAGGCATTGCGGCAACGCTGGAATAAACCCTGAAGTTCGAATCAAGGTGATAAAGATCATGAGTAAAACCATTCGTTTCGTGATGCTGGCGGCGGTTTCTGCCATCGTGCTTTGCGCTTGCGGGCAGAGCGAGCAGGCCAAGCAGAAGGCTGCCGATGCCGCTGCCGCAGCGGAAGCGGCCAAACCCGTGCCCCTGCCCGGCCCGAATGCATCGGACACCGACTGGAGGCAGTATCTGGTCAAGGTCGTTCAGCGCAACATGAAAGGCGTCAAGACCAGCCGCCCGTTCATGTACTACGTGCCGGCCGGCGACAGCGACGATATCAAGGCCAAGCGTGCGCGCCAGCTTGAGAGTGTGTCGGATGCGGTTGCCCGGGGCGTTCTGCCCGGCAACATGATGGCTTTCGGCGGTCCTGATTCGACAACGACTGCGGATCTGGTTGTCGCGGCGTTCAAGGACGCCGCGCCGGGTTCGTTCAAGGATGTCGTCGTACTGTTCATCGGCGCGGCAGCCGATGAGGATCGCGTCAAGCAGGCAGTCTCGCCCAGCGGTGCGGAATTCCGCTTTGTCGAAGCGAAGTAATCAAGCCGGTGCCGCGGTCATCCCGGCCGCGGCAATCGCCGGTGCCCGGCGGTGGCGCTGAAGATTACCGAGGCTTGCATCAACTGCGATGTGTGTGAGCCGGTATGCCCCAATCAGGCGATTGCGCTAGGCGCAGTCGTCTATGAAATCGATCCGCAACGCTGCACCGAATGTGTTGGCCATTTCGATACGCCGCAGTGCGTAGAGGTTTGCCCGGTCGAGTGCATTGAGCTCGATTCCGCATTCGTGGAAACGCCGGATCAGCTGCGCGACAAGTATTTTCATCTGACAGGCGAGGTTGCCAAGTGAGCTCACGAGATTTGCATTCAGACTGCCCCACCCCCCGACTTCGCGCGCTTGTTACGGCGCGGAAATCTTCCATCATGGCCTTGTTCATGCTGGTCCTGCCGATGTTGGCGTTTGCCACCGGTCCGCACCAGGGCCCGGGACATGCCGCAATCGCCAGCGCCAACAAGTTGGCTACCGATGCCGGCTTCCAGGTGTTGGCCGAAGGCGGAAACGCTTTCGATGCGGCCATCGCCGTGGCCTCGGCGCTTTCGGTCGTGCAACCGCAGAGTTCCGGTATCGGCGGTGGCGGGTTCTTCATGCTGCACACAGCGGCCGATGGAAAAAACATCATGCTCGACGCGCGCGAAACCGCGCCGGCGGCGGTCAAGGAATCGCTGTATGTAAATGCAGACGGCACGCCGAATCGCGATGCGGAACTGATCGGGCCGTTGTCCGCCGGTATTCCCGGCGAACCTGCCGGACTGGTCTGGCTGGCCAGGCATTACGGCAAGCTGCCGCTGACCAAATCGATGGCGCCGGCGATCCGCATCGCGCGCGAGGGCTTCAAGCCGGATCGGGAGTTCCTGGACAGGATCAAGGCTACGCGTAAAAAGCTCGACCGGTTTGCGGCGTCGAAGAAATTGCTGATGCCTGGCGGCGACGTTCCCAAGCCCGGCTGGGTGTTCCGCAATCCGGATCTGGCCGCGACGCTGGAGCGCATCGCAACCAGGGGCGATGAAGGTTTCTATCACGGCAAGACGGCGCAGCTGATGCTCAAGGCCGTGCACGAGACCGGCGGCAACTGGACCGCCGAGGACTTGGCCAACTACAAGGTCAAGATTCGCGAGCCGGTCACGATCCACTATCACGACTGGCGTATCGTCACCGCCGCGCCGCCGTCGTCGGGAGGGATCGCGCTGACCGAGATCTTCAACGTGCTTTCCGGCTATGACCTGCATGCGATGGACAAGGTGCAACGCCTGCACTACATCATCGAAGCGATGCGGCGCGCGTTCCGCGATCACAACGAATACCTGGGCGACCCCGATTTCGTGAAGATGCCGCTGAAGATGCTGACCTCGCCGTATTATGCTGCCGGATTGCGCGCCAGCATCCTGCCGGACAAGGCCACGCCTTCGTCGATGCTGCCGCCCACCGTGCCGCACGATCCGGGCATGCACACGACGCATTTCTCGATCATTGATGCTGACGGCAACATGGTTTCGACGACGCAGACAGTCAACACGAGCTTCGGTTCGGGGCTCGTCGCGGCCGGTACCGGCATGTTCCTGAACAACGAGATGGACGATTTTGCGTTGGTGCCTGGTGCGCCGAATGTCTACGGGCTGCGCGGCAACAAGGCCAATGCGCCGGAGCCGGGCAAGCGCATGCTTTCGTCGATGTCGCCAAGTTTCGTATTCGGCAAGGACCGCATCGGCGTGATCGGATCGCCCGGCGGCTCGACCATCATCACCCAGGTTTTCGAGGGCATCATGGCGTTCATGGACGGCAAGACGGCCGCACAAATCACCGCGCAACCGCGTTATCACGAGCAGTACCTGCCCGATGTCGTGTTCACGGAAAAAAATGCCTTCGATCCGGCTACCCAGAAAGCACTGGAGGCCATGGGTTACACACTCAAGAGCGCTCCCTTCGGCGGTGGTCACTGGGGTTTCATGAACGTCGTCACGTGGAATTTGCGCGACAACAAACTCGACGCGGCCAGCGATCCCCGCCACATTTCCGGCAGTGGACAGGTGCACTGAGCGCGTCCATGCGTCCGAGCCAGATCCCGGTTTTTGCGCGGGCTGCATTGAATTGCAGTCCGTGCCAGTGCGATGAAGCGCGGATGATTCGCGCAGGAATTCATGGATGAAACTCTGGTCGATTCCCGGCAACTCGCAGAAACTCGATGGCGGTGCCATGTTCGGCAACGTCCCGCGCGCGATGTGGTCAAAATGGATCGCGCCCGACGAGGAGAACCGCATTCCGCTGGCCTGCCGTGCGTTGCTGGTCGAGGATCTGGACGGCAAGACGGTGCTGTTCGAGACCGGTATCGGTGCGTTTTTCGAACCGAAGCGGCGCGAACGCTACGGCGTGGTCGAAGAGCGTCACGTTCTGCTGGAATCGCTGCAAGACGCCGGCTTCAGTCACGAAGACATCGATGCGGTGGTGTTGTCGCATCTGCATTTCGATCATGCCGGCGGCCTGCTTGCCGCCTGGCGGCCGGATCGTGAGTCCACGCTTTTGTTCCCGAACGCGCGTTTCGTGATCGGACGCCGTTGCTGGGAGCGGGCCAGAAATCCGCATCCGCGCGATCGCGCCTCGTTCATTCCGGACTTGCAGCCATTGCTGGAGCAATCGGGTCGGTTGGAGCTGGTTGACAACGTGCATTCGTTCACACTCGGCAAAAGCGTGCATTTTTCGTTCAGCGACGGGCATACGCCGGGCTTGATGCTGGCCGAAATTCTGACCTCCGATGGCGGCATCGTTTTCTGCGCCGACCTGATTCCCGGCCGGCCATGGGTGCATCTGCCGATCACCATGGGATACGATCGTGCGCCGGAGCTGTTGATCGACGAAAAACGGGCGTTTCTGCAAGACAAGTTGGCGAGAAATGTACGCCTGTTCTTTACGCACGATAGCGGTTGTGCGCTGGCACGCGTCACGCGCGACGACAAGGGCCGTTTCGGCACCGAAGACGAGATGGTTGAAATCAAGGCGATGGTCGCCTGAGCGATGAGCAGACGCAGGTCCAGGAGAAAGCCGCGCCGATTGTTGTTGACCGCAACCGGCGCCGTGATCGCGGTTGTCATCGTGGCGCTGTTGGCGACGCATGGCGACTGGCACCGGATCGGCAGTCGGATCCGCAGCGAATTTGGTACGCCGGAAACTCACGCGTTGAGCTTGTCGGCGACCTCGATCGATCCCGCCAACGACGGCAAACGTATTCGTGTGAGCGGAGAATTGAGTATCGGCAAGCCGCCGCGTGATCCGCGTCTGGATGTGAGCGCAACAGCGGCCGTGCTGTTTCGGCATGTGGAGATGTACCAGTGGCGCGAGCGCTGCAATGGTGGCAACTGCATCTATGAAACCGTGTGGTCGCAACAGCCGATCGATTCCAGCAAGTTCGACCGGCCCGACGGACACGGAAATCCGCCATTTCCTTTCACCGATGCGCAGTTCGCGGCATCGGACATCCGTCTGGGTGCGTTTCATGTCGATCCCGCGGTGGTTGCCGCGACCGGCAAGGTGACCGGGTTGCCCGTGAATACGTCGACTCTGCCGCCGAATCTGGCGGCCACGTTCCGTGATATTGGTGGCGCGCTGTATGCCGGCGACAATCCGGCGCAGCCTGCGATTGGCGATTTGCGCGTGAGCTTCAGCGAGGTTGCCGTCGGCAAGGCAACGCTGACGGGTGTTCAACATGGCTCGCGTTTGAGCGCAAACTGATCCGACATCGAGTAGACCGCGATGCGCATTACCGGAATTTATGCCGCGTTGACAGCCATACTGATCGTGGTACTGGCGGTGCGTGTGGTGCTGTGTCGCCGATCGCATGGAGTCGGCTTGGGCGATGGCGACGACAGGACATTGCGCAGGTGCATCCGCGCGCATGCCAATGCCGTCGAATATGTTCCGGTAGCGCTGGTTATGCTACTGATCCTGGAACTCGACGGCACGGCTGTGTGGATTCTGCATGCTTGCGGGATATCCCTGGTCGTGGCTCGCCTGGCGCATGCTTGGGGAGTTTCGCACCACAGCGGTATTTCTTTCGGTCGCACACTCGGCGCCGGTTTGACCTTTTTGCTGTTACTGGCCATGGCCGCGCTGCTGTTGTGGCGCTGGCTGTTGTTCTAGGGACACCATGCCGCCTGTGCCGACTTGATCAGAGCATCCCCGGCAAACGGGTTTCAATCGCCGTTTTCACCGTTGCCGAATAGCGACTCGTGATGCTCGAGGAAGTACAAGCCCGCGAACAGTTTCGGGTCGATCGAGTAACCCGCGTGCATTTTTTTCAGCAACCAAAGTGCTGCCTCGGCGCGCGGAATTTCGTGCACCGTGATGTCTTCTGTCGCATCGCCGCCGCCGGCATGCTCGCGCACCAGCTCGCGAGCGCGTACGAAGGCAATGATCTCGTCGCTCATGCCGGCCGATGACGGACCGGCCATCAGCATCTGCATGCTGCCGGCACGGTAGCCGGTTTCTTCCGTGAGTTCGCGCGCTGCCGCCGTGACGGCCGATTCCGCCCCCTGGCCATGCAGGTCGCCGACGAGGCCGGCCGGCATTTCGATCGTCCTGCCGTGGATGGCTTCGCGCCATTGTTCGACGAACAGGACCCGGTCCTCGTCAGTGACGGCGATAATTATTGCCGCGCCACCCGGGTTGGTGCGCTGGGCATATTCCCAGCGACCGCTGCGGACCAGGCGCAGCCAGCGACCGTTGAAAAGCGTCTGCGTTTCGTTCATTGTTCGCAATCTTTGTCCGTTTCTGTCGGCGTCGCGCCGAACTTCGTCGCGACAGCATGGTCAGACTCCAACTCGTCTCATCATCCCGGATTCTTTCATGAAACTTCAATCCCTGATTCTAGCTACGCTCGTATCGATGCTCTCGATCAGTGCGTTTGCGCAGGACAAGCCGTCTTCACAGACTTCTGCCGCGGCACGGGCGAGGGCGGCGGTGATCAAACGTGCCGATGCGCTGAGCGAAGACCAGATCAACCAGTCTCACGACGTCAAAAGCCTGAGCAAACTGGCGCAGCTGTACAACGCGCAGCATGACACGAAGCGATTCATCTGGGCGTTGAAGCGGATTACGGAATTGATGCCGAATTCGGGAAATTTGAAGCTGCAACTTGCGATCGCTTACGCCAAGATCGACGACAAGACCAACGCCTATAACACCCTGATACACATGCAAATGCAGGGGTTCGGCTACGACGTCGCCAAGGATCCTCGTTTTGATCCGATCCACGGCACCAAGGTCTGGGATTATCTGGTTGCCAATCTGCAAGTCAATTCCAAGCAGTTCGGCGAAGGCAAGACCGCATACGAACTGCCGAAAGGCGATTACTTGTTCGACTCGCTGGCGTGGGATGCAAAACACAAACAGCTGCTGGCCGGAAGTACGCGCGATGGCAACATTTATCGCGTTGGCAAGCACGGCAAGCTTGAGCCGTTCATCAAGACGGACGCAAACAATGGCCCCTGGTCGATCTATGCACTCGGCGTCGATCAGAAGCATGGAAAGCTGTATGCCGCGAGCGCGTCCAAACAGATCTACAAGGACTTCAATGCCGAAAATGCAAATCGTGCCGGTGTTTTCGAATTCGATCTGGCCAGCGGCAAGTTGCTCAACACTTACCTGTTGCCGGGGCGGAATTCACGAGTCCTGCTGACAGCGATGACCGTATCAGCGGGAGGCAAGGTCTATGTGACCGATGGACCGCGCCGACAGGTGTATTCGATCGACGACGGCAAATTGCGCCCGTTGTTGCAGAATCCAAAATTGACCAATATCTCCGCGCTTGCGGTTTCCGGGGACGGGCGCACCTTGTATATGGCTGATTATTCGCTGGGCATCTTTGGTTTCGATCTGACCAAGGGCAAGGCGTTTGAACCGCGCTACAACCCCGAAAATCTGGTGTTGGGCGGCATCGTCGGCATGTACTGGTACGACGGGACTCTTGTCATTGTCGAGGATGGGATGGTACCCAAGCGCGTCATGCGTCTGCAGTTGGCTGACGACGGCCATACGATCAAGGGTGCGATGCCGCTCGATGTCGCGCACCCGCAATTCGTCGCGCTGGGACGTGGCGCGGTCGCCGGCAGCAAACTGTATTTCGTGGCCAACCGCCAGGACGGCCTTTACGATGCGAACGGTTTGTTGAGCGACCCGGGAAATCTGGCGCGGACGACGATATTCGGCAGTAACCTGCGTTTTGCCTGGGGCAAAAGCGGTGTTGGAAAAAGTATCATCCCGGTCACGAACGGATCGCCGGGCATGCTGGACAAAGGCCCGGATATGAAGCTGGCACCCGCCAAGGACAGCGGTAAGGGAGGACGGTAGCGTCTCAGGCGTCGTTCAACGCTCGGCATCTTGAGCGCGTCAGCGGTCCGAAACGCAAATGTTCCAGCAGGGCGTCCAGTGCTTCGAGCTTTGGTGCCGAACGAATCATTTCGTCGGCCGATGATGGCACCGGCGCGTCCAGGACAATGCCGGTCAGCCGGCGCGACAGTTCCGCCCGTTCGCGATACTGCTTGAGTCGCGAGTAGATTTGCGCCGCGCCGCGCAGGCGCAGGTAGGGAATTTCCTCGATGCGTGCGAGCAATCCCTCAAGCGTGTCGAAATGCGCCAGTAGTGCCGCTGCGGATTTCGGGCCGATTCCCGGTACACCGGGGATATTGTCGATGGCGTCCCCGGTCAGCGCCAGGTAGTCGGCTACCTGGTCCGGGCGCACACCGAGACGCTTTTTTACGCCGTGTACGTCCCAGCGCTGGTCACGGGGGAAGTCCCACTGCTCGTCGCCCTCGGCAATCAATTGGCCGAAATCCTTGTCGGCCGAAACAATCACGGCCCGGTACCCTTGCCGGCGTCCGGCATGCAGGGCGCTGCCGATCAGATCGTCCGCTTCGTATTGCATGTCGCACAGGACGCAAAGCCCGAGCGAGCCCGCGACCTGTTTGCAGTAGTCGAACTGGACCTTCAGTTCTTCCGGCGGCAGTTCGCGATTGGCCTTGTATTCCGGATAGATGCCGTTGCGGAACGAACTGGTCAGGGATTCGTCGAAAGCCACGACCGCATGCGTGGGTTGCGCGCGTTCGATGAAGTCGCACAGAAAGCGCGTAAAGCCGTAAACCGCATTGACCGGCGCGCCATCCTGATCGTGAAACTGGTTGGGCACGGCATACCAGCTGCGGAATATGTACAGGCTGGCGTCGATCAGATGCAGGGTCGGCACGGTGTTCTCAGCCTTTCCATTCGCTGACAATATCGGCCGGTGACGGACGCAGCCGTTCGGGGGCGGCGCCGCGCGGCGTGCCGATATGCACGAAGCTGACGATTCGTTCGTTGTCATCCAGGCCGAGCAGGGTGGCGACTTGTGCGTCGTATGCCGCCCAGCCGGTCAGCCACTGCGCGCCGAAGCCGAGCGCTTGCGCGCCGAGTAACAGGTTGTAGGCGACGCAGCCGGCGCTAAGTACCTGTTCCTGCACGGGTACTTTGGGGTTGTCGTGCCTGGTCCGTGCAATGACGGCGACGATCAACGGCGCGAAGCTGAAACGTTGACGATCCTTGGTCAACAACGCATCAGGTACGTCCGGTTCGTTAGCGGCATGGATTTCCGCAAGGCGTTGTCCGAGTTCCAGGCGCGCTTCACCGCGTATCAGGAGTAGCCGCCATGGCGTCAGTTTGCCGTGGTCAGGCACGCGAATCGCGGCGGCCAGGAGCTTTTCCAGTGATTGGTCATCCGGGCCGGGCTCGGCGAGCAGTCGGGCCGGCGTCGAACGGCGGTTGTTGAGCTGGTTCAGCAAGTTCATTGGCGCATTTCTTTTGTCGGCGACAAGCATAACAGGTGGAACACGCCGCCAAGCTCGGATAGCATCCGCAGTTCACGCATTGCATGCGCGGGAGAAAACATGGCGATTACCATCGGGGTGGTGCGCGAGGTCGCACCCGGGGAACGACGCGTCGCATTGACGCCGGATGTGGCCAAGCGGCTCAAGACCAAGCAGGTCGGCTTGCTGGTCGAACACGATGCGGGATCGGCTGCCGGTTTTCCGGATGACGGCTACAAGGACGTCGAGTTCTCCAGCGATGCCGGTACGGTGCTGAATCGCGCTGACGTATTGCTGACCGTGCAGCCGCCGGCTTTGGAGCAGATTGCCGCGCTGAAAGAAGGCGCGGTCACGATTGGTTATCTGTCGCCGCATGAGGAACCGGAGCGCATCAAGGCGCTGCGCGACCACAAGGTCACCAGTTTCGCCATGGAGCTGCTGCCGCGTACGACCCGTGCGCAGGCCATGGACGTGCTGTCGTCACAGGCCAATATCGCCGGCTACAAGGCCGTGCTGATGGCGGCAGGGGCCAGCCCGAAATTTTTCCCGATGCTGACCACGGCCGCCGGCACGATCCGGCCGTCCAAGGTGCTGGTTATCGGTGCCGGCGTGGCCGGGTTGCAAGCGATCGCCACTGCGCGTCGGCTCGGTGCGCAGGTAGAAGGCTTCGATGTTCGCCCGGAAACCAAAGAACAGATCCAGTCGCTCGGTGCCAAGTTCCTCGATCTGGGCGTCAGTGCTGCCGGCAGCGGCGGTTATGCTCGCGAGCTGACCGCGGAAGAGCGCGCCCAGCAGCAGGCTGCGCTGGCCGAGCATCTGAAGGGCATTGACGTGGTCGTGACCACGGCCGCGGTGCCGGGGCGCAAGGCGCCGCGTATCATCAGCAAGGCCATGGTCGACGGCATGAAGGCCGGTGCCGTGATTGTCGACATTGCCGCGGAAACCGGCGGCAACTGCGAGCTGACCGAAGCCGGCAAGAGCATCGTCACCGACAATGGAGTGACCATTGTCGGCCCGGTCAATCTGGCTTCGACCACACCGATCCACGCCAGCGAAATGTACGCCAGGAACCTGTTCAATTTTCTCGAGTTGAGTATCGGCGAAGGCGGCGAATTGACGCTGGACTGGGACGATGAACTGATCGCCAAAACCTGTGTCACGCACGCGGGCGAAATCAGGCACGAACCCACCAAGCAACTGGTTGAGGGAGGGCAGTCATGATCGACGGATTCCTGGCACTGTACATCTTCATGCTGGCCGCCTTCACCGGCCATGAAATCATCTCGCGCGTACCGGTAATCCTGCACACGCCGCTGATGTCCGGATCCAATTTCGTGCACGGCATCGTGCTGGTCGGCGCGATGGTCGCACTCGGCGAAGCGCACACGCCGCTGCAGCAGGCCATCGGTTTCATCGGCGTGTTCCTCGGTGCGGGTAACGCGGCAGGCGGTTACGTCGTGACCGAACGCATGCTGGAGATGTTCAAATCCAGCAAGAAGCCGGAGAACAAGCAATGAACGGCGCACATGTGCTGAGTCTTGCCATCCAGGCGATCTATCTGATCGCCGCCGCGCTGCTGATCATGGGCATCAAGCGCATGTCCTCCCCGGTGACCGCGCGCAGCGGCATTCAGTGGGCCGGCATCGGCGTGCTGGTCGCGGTCATCGTGACTTTCCTGCATCCGGGCGCGAACCGCATCACCCTGATCGAGAACGCGACGTTGATCTTCATCGCCATCGCCATCAGCACGGCCCTGGCCTGGTACAGCGGGCGCAAGGTGGCGATGACCGCGATGCCACAGATGGTTGCCCTGTACAACGGCATGGGTGGTGGTTCGGCGGCGACGATCGGCGCCAGTGCGCTGCTCGGCTTTGCGGCCATGGCGGCGCAACCGCAGTTCGTCGCGGCGATGCCGCAGGCTCCCCGCTCGCAGGTGATCCTGGCGGTGATCGGCGCGCTGATCGGTTCGGTGTCGTTTACCGGTTCGCTGATTGCCTTCGCCAAACTGCAAGGCTGGATGGATCGCACGTTCCGCTTCAAGGGCCAGCAACTCGTCAACGGGCTGTGTTTTCTGGCCGCGATTGTGCTGGGTGTGCTCGTG
Organism: uncultured Pseudomonadota bacterium; assembly: GCA_963779795.1. Taxonomy (GTDB): domain Bacteria; phylum Pseudomonadota; class Gammaproteobacteria; order Xanthomonadales; family Rhodanobacteraceae; genus Rudaea. The sequence goes on from CAVZZK010000002.1 coordinate 163,605, forward strand.
GTACTGCATCTGCAGGTGCATGTGATCGCGTTGTTCTTCGGGGTTGCGCTGCTGTTCGGCGTGTTGATGACGTTGCCGATTGGCGGCGCGGACATGCCGGTGGTGATTTCGCTGTTCAACGCTTTTACCGGCCTGGCGGTCGGTTTCGAAGGCTACGTGCAGAACAATCCGTTGCTGATTATTGCCGGCATCGTCGTCGGCGCAGCCGGTACCCTGCTGACACGCCTGATGGCCAAGGCCATGAATCGCTCGATCAGCAATGTGCTGTTCTCGAATTTCGGCGCCGGCGGCGGCGAGGCCGCCGAGATCGCCGGGTCGATGAAGCCGATCGAGGCCGACGACGCCGCTTCGTTCCTGTACCTGGCCGAGAAAGTCATCATCGTGCCGGGCTACGGCATGGCCGTGGCCCAGGCCCAGCACAAGATATGGGAACTGACCCAGCAACTGCTCAAGCGCGACAAGGAAGTGAAGTTCGCGATCCATCCGGTTGCCGGGCGCATGCCAGGCCACATGAACGTGCTGCTGGCCGAAGCCGGTGTGCCCTACGACCTGATCGCGGACATGGACGACATCAATCCGGAATTTCCGAACTGCGATGTCGCCATCGTCATCGGCGCCAACGACGTGGTCAATCCGGTTGCACGGACCGACAAATCATCGCCGATTTACGGCATGCCGATTCTGGACGTGGCCAGCGCCAAACAGGTGGTCGTGATCAAGCGCGGCAAGGGCAAGGGCTTCGCCGGCATCGAGAATTCGCTGTTCTACCAGGACAATTGCCGCATGTTGTATGCCGATGGCCAGGAAGCCGCGAACAAGCTGATCGCCGGGTTGAAGGCGATGGACGGCGGCGGGCACTGAACTCCGCCCGGGATTGCCTCAGGCGTTGGTGTCAGGTCGGGGCCAGGCAACGCCGCCGGCGACAATCAGCGCCAGAGCCAACCAGCCGATGTCCCAACCGGTGATGTTGGCGCGCCCGACTTGCAGGGCCAACGCGAAGTCCATCCTGAACAACGTCTTGCGCAACGAGAAACCGAGAATCTGCGCGATGCGTATGGCCGCGAAAAGGTATTGCGCATAGGCGAAGGCAAGCAGGGTCGCGGTTGAGGCGCACCATGCGCCAACCCCGCCGCGCAACCGCTGCCAGCGCATGAAGAAACCGATCGCGGCCGCCAGCGGCACGATCAGGATTGCCGTATCGCGGTCGGTTTGCAATGACAGCAGGCACCACAGGGCGCCAGCGGCCAAGCCGCTCATCAACACGCTGGCCAGGATCGACACGAAACTTGCGGTGTGGGTTCTGGGTTTGATTCCGGATTGATCGACCAACTCGCGCTCCCGTATGCGAAGCGTGAATCATGCACCAGATGCCTGTTCGTTGAACAGCTTGACCACCGAAGCGGGCAACGGGTTTGCGGCACAATCCGGTGACGGCAACGCTTTGCCATAGCGTGTTTGCATGGGAATCACACCGGCCCAGAACGGCAGATCGAGGTCCGCCTTGTCGTCTTTTGCTCCGCCATTGCGTACCTTCGCGGAGATGTCCGCGATGTCGAATGCCAGTACCGCGGTCGCGGCGAGTTCGTTGCGATCCGGAGCGCGCGATTCGGCGGCGCGGCCCGACAGCATTGCCTCGACGAAATATTCCAGTGCACGCCGTTTCTGCCCGGCGTCGACGATCGGCTGCGCTTTTCCGAAGGCGACCACGGAACGGTAATTCACCGAGTGGTGGAACTGCGAACGGGCCAGCACCAGACCGTCCACCAGCGTGGCGCTGACACAAGTCTCGATGCCGTCGCCGACCGATTTCAGCAGGCGGCTGGCGATCGAGCCGTGCAGCAACAGGCGATCGCCATCACGGACATAAAGCATCGGAATCACGAACGGCTGCGCCTGCACGCAAAAACCGACGTGCGCCAGAAATCCGGCATCGAGAATGGCATATGCGCCTTGGCGATCGTAGCGAGCGCGATCCTTGACGCGCCGCACCTCATAACGCGGCTTGGCTTTCATGAAAGTTGCTCCATGACCTTGACCGGATCAGCCTAAGCGGTCAAATTGGTACCTCCAAGAACCACAATTCATTTGTTTGATAGGGCCAATATGTTTCTGCAACTGGATCAAAACGGACCGCGCTATCAGCAACTGGCCCGCGCGTTCAAGCAGGCGGTGCTGGACGGGCGCTGTCCCGCGGGCAGTCGATTGCCGGCGACGCGCGTGCTGGCGCAGGAACTGGATTTTTCGCGCAATACCGTGCTCGCTGCCTACGAACTACTGGCCGATGAGGGGTTCATTGAAACGCGGACCGGTTCGGGTTGTTATGTCGCCCACTTCCGCGCGGGCACAGGGCAGCCGCAGCCGAACCCGGGCCGATCGGTCAAACATCGTGCGCGCGATCTGTCGCCGCATGGACGCCGGGCATTGAACCTGTACACGGGGACTATTCCCGGCCGCCAGCATCGCGGACTGCGTTTCGACCTGCAGTACGGGCAGCCGGCGACCAATCCGCAGTTGTCCAGCGCCTGGCGGCGCGAGCTCGGCCATGCCGCGGCGCGTGCGCGCACCGACTATCCGGATCCGCAAGGCCTGCCGGAACTTCGCCGTCAGGTGTGTGCCTACCTTGCCCGACGTCGCGGCATCACGGCCGATGCCGACGACGTGTTGATCGTCAGCGGTACCCAGCAGGCGTTTGCCCTGGCGGCGGACGTGTTGGTCGGCAATGACGATCGCGTGGTGTTCGAGAACCCGCATTACCAGGGCGCGCGGCAGGCTTTTCAGTCGCGTGGCGCGCGAATTGTGCCGGTTGCTGTCGACGCCGACGGCCTGCGGACGCAGGATTTGCCGTGCGGCAAGACCATGCGCATGGCTGTGGTCACGCCGTCGCATCAGTTTCCGACCGGCGCCACGTTGAGTCTGGCGCGACGCATGCACTTGCTCGACTGGGCGGCGCGCAACGGCTGCTGGCTGATCGAGGACGATTACGACGGCGAGTTCCGTTACGATGCGCGTCCGCTGGCGGCGCTGAAATCACTGGATGGAAACGACCGCGTGATCTATATCGGCACTTTCTCCAAGGTGCTGTTTCCGGCTTTGCGATTGGGCTACATGTTGCTGCCTCCGGCGTTGAGGCATGCGTTCGTGGCCGCCAAGTGGCTCAACGACCGCGGCTGTCCGACGATCGAGCAGGATGCGCTGGCACGGCTGATCGGCAGCGGCAGCTTCGAGCGTCATTTGCGGCGTACCGCGCGCGCCCTGAAGGCTCGGCGTGCGGCCCTGCTCGACGCCTTGCGGCAATATGCGGGAAATCGGGTCGAGATAGCCGATTCCAATGCCGGCATGCACGTCGTGGCCTGGTTGCCTGCTTTCACGACGCGTCAGGTCGAGGTGCTGGTCGAACGTGCACGCAGGCGCGGCGTCGGGCTGTACACGATTACGCCGTATTGCCTGGGATCGGTACACTATTCAGGTCTGCTGCTGGGCTATGCCGACTTGCCGCCGGCGGATCTGCGCGCTGCTGTGCGCATCCTCGCAGCGTGCCTGGATGAGATCGTCGTTGACAGCGGATACAAACACCGCCGCGGCTTGCATTCTCGCCGCGTCGACCCAAACTCGAGCCCTACCGGCTTTGCCTATTCGCGCAAGCTGCGATAATCGACTGATCCATTCACCACTGACAGCGACATTGCATGGCAGGTTACAGCCAGACATCCGAACCCATCGTCTTTGCCCGCGATTGCGAGGCGATCCTGGTGCCGCAGGGCCAGTCGGTGCGGTTGCCGGCCGGGCAGAACGGTTACATCACGCAGGCGCTGGGCGGCAGTTTCACGGTTTTTGTCGACGGCAACCTGTTCCGCATCCGCGGCGAGGATGCCGATGCGCTTGGCAAGGACGTACCGGAGCCCTTGCAACTGAGTCCGGAAGCCGGCGATGGCGAGGTTGAAAAGCTGGTCTGGAAACAACTGCGCACCTGTTACGACCCCGAGATTCCGGTCAACATCGTCGAACTCGGCCTGATTTACGAATGCGACGTCAGCCATCGTGATGACGGCAGCCGCCGGGTCGAGGTGAAGATGACGCTGACCGCGCCGGGATGCGGCATGGGCGATATTCTGGTCGACGATGTGCGCGACAAGCTGGAGATGATTCCGACCGTGACGCAAGCGAACGTCGAACTGACCTTCGATCCGCCGTGGAATTACTCGATGATGTCGGAGACGGCCAAGCTCGAAACCGGCATGATTTAGGACGCAACAGGCCTGTTCAACTGTTGGCCAATCGCGTTACCAGAGCGGCTTGTTGAAATCGTATGCGGGTTGCGCCCGGGATTTGGCAAAGGCGGGCCCGATTCCGTAATCCACGCCCAGGCGCAGCAGCAGATGGGCACGCTGCAGACTGTCCACTTCGGGGGCGATGACTCCGGTTCCGGCTTCGTGCGCCTTGCGCACCAGCGCCAGCACCGTATCGTGCAACGCCTTCGCAGTGTTCAATCCGGAAGCGAGATTCGGCGCCAGCTGCACGAAATCCACGCCGAGGTCCTTCAGCGCGTGCACCGCTGCCCAGTCGCGACCGTAGTCGAGCAAGCAGAAACGTAGTCCCAGTCGATGCATTGCCTTGATGCGCTCGATGCCGTAGTCGCCGGCATCGATCAGTGCGGAGCAACCCAGTTGGATCGTAAGGCCGGTGCCGGACAGGTGTCGTTGCTTGAGTTCATGGTCAAGCCACGCCGGAAACGCCTGATCCAGGGCGGTTTCGATTGATTGCGGTACGAATAGCCGCAGTTGTCTGCCCTGATTCAGTTGTTGTTGGCGTACATCCAGCGCATGGCTCATGACGAGTCGGTCAATGGCCTGGATATGGCCGCATTCCTGCGCGATGGGAGCGAGTTCGGCATAGCTGATGGTCGAACCTTGATGCTGCACGCTGACGATCTTCATGCCCAGTTGGAACTGGGCAATGAGTTTTCCTGCCAGCCGCGCGATCGGTCCAAACTCGAAACGTGTCTGTTCCGCGTTCAGCGGCCGGCTCAGAATGGCCCGAATCGCCAAGGTCCTGTCTGCCGGCAACAGGGCGGCTTCCTGCGCTTCGAACCACAATATGCGATCGCCACCCATGTGCGCGGCGGCCAGCCCGGCCGCCTGCGCATTGGTTACGACGGAATCGACACTGGCATTGCTGTCGCCCAACATCGCCATGCCGATGCTCGCGGTGAGTTGATGGCTGCGATTGTTGTATCGCCATGGTTGACTGCTTAGCGCCACGCGTACGCGTTCGGCTGCGGCTGTAATCTCGGCCCGGCTGCGGCGGTGCAGCAGGGTGAAGTAGTGGAAGTCCTGATACTGCGCGGACAGATCCAGTTCTTCCAGTTCGGCACGCAGCAGATTGCCGATATGCGCGTCCAGCGCCGCCACGCCGGACAGGCCGATCTGTTCGTGCAGCATCACGGCGTGATCCAACGCAAAATACAGGACCGCCGCGGAGCGGTCGCCGAGCGCGGTCTCCAGCTTTTCGATCAACGCCGTGCGCGAATACAGGCCCGTGCGCGCATCGCGTGCTCCCGGCGAACCAACGATTTCGCGTAACCAATGCGCGCGCTGGACGTGTGCTTGTACTGCACCGAGGAGATGACGCGTCTTGACCGGCTTGAGCAGGTAGTCATCACCGCCGGCGGCAATGGCATCGAAACGTTGCCCGATGTCCGTATCATTTGCCGCCAGAATGATCGGTACAGCAGCGTATTCGCTCTGTTGGCGAATCAACTGGATCAGTTCGATGCCGCGCAGATCGGGCAGATCGGCATCAATCAAAATCAGGTCCGGACGGAAGTCCCCGAGTATGCTCAGCGCGGCCCGGCCGCAGTCGCTCACGCGGGCGGTCATGCCGCGTTCGACCAGATGGTGTGCGCAAGCGATGGCATGTTCGCGATCACGATCGACAAGCATTATTCGCCAGCCCGGTTGTTCGCCGCGACCCAGAAATTCGTCGATGCGCTTGACGACATGCAGCGAATCCACCGGCAAGCTGAAGAATGCGCTGACGCCGCTGCGCATGGCCAGCAGGCGATGCGCCAGGTCGCCGTTGTCCGAAACGGCGATTGCGCGCGGCATGTTCCGGGACGTCAGCTGCAGCTTCGCGTAGAGGTTGGTCAACCGCCGCATCAATCGGAGCCGGGCTGCGTCGATCAATATGACACCCGGAACCGTGTGCGTTACGAACCCGAGTAGTCCTTCTTCATCCCGAAATTCGCGAATCTGATACCCGCGTTCGCCGAGCCCGGACGCAAGGCCGGGAATTGCCGCAGGCGCGTGTCCGACCAGACACACCTCATTTGCCCGAATCTTCGGTATCGCGGTTGTGTCGTGGCGCTGCAGCTCGTTGGCCGATGTTGCCGCACGATCGACATCGACGCCGTATGAGTTCGATGCCATTCCCGCATCCTGTTGCCCCTCCGGGTGCGCCGTGGTTCGGGCCCGGGACAAGGTGTGAACCTGCGCCGTCGCCGTGGCCGAAAGATCGGTCAGTACGGCGCCGAGACGGTTGACCATTGCCGCGAGGCGTTCAAGATCGGTCGGTTTGGGGGAAAGGACGTCGTCAATGAACGAACACAGATAGGCTTCCAGTTCGAGTGCCGAGGAATTGACCTGTTCCAGACCGAGGCGATCGCTGGTTTCCGCGATTTGATCGAGTTCTTCTCCCAGCTTGCGAGCGGCGCGGTGGTCCCAGCCGTTTTGTGCGAGCGGTTGCCAACGCCGGACGAACGACAGACAACGCTTGCGTAGCTCATCGCGAGCCAGCGCGTGGTTATCCGCAGTGGAATTGTCCTGGTTGCTCATCTGGCGCGATGGTTGCCGGCTGCCCACTTTACCCCGGAGCTTGCAGTTTTCGCGTTTGTTTAGCCGTGCCGGGGCTCACATTTCCTTCATTCGGCGCTGCCGGGGAAGTGCTCCATGAAAACGCGGCCGAGTAGAGGCAATGCGAGCGGCAGTATCTGTATCGACCAAGGGATGCTCTGATTAACTCGGCGCAGGTGTCGCCGAGCCTGTCGGTATGCAGCGGATAGTTCATGAGGGCGGACAGCGCTCCTGTGCAAGTTGTTGACCGATTGGGGGAATACAGCGATGCCATGGTTGTTATCCGGCGTTACAGCGTGTTTCCCGCACTGTCCCGTCACGGCGTTTGCGGTTTCTCGCGGCGCCTGGTTTGCTGCGGAATCCGCAATCACTGGCGATCCATCATGAATCATCCGGTCTGCGCACACTGGCGAAGGCAGGCTGGCGGCCTGTCGAGGCAGGGCAACGATGAAATGTGCGCGGACAGGCCCGGCCCAAGCCGTTGATTGCAATAATAAATGGGTGATCCCCACAAGGTCTGAAGTCCGTGCTGACTTGATCCGGGCATCCTCGTAGCTGATTTACGATGTGTTTCCGGTTTAGCATTACGTCATCGAGCTTGGAGACACCTGATGAAACGGCATCTGCATTGGTGGATCACGTTCCTTTTTGTTTTGGCGCTTGGTTATGACCTGGTGGTCTGGGGTGCCGCCTCCCTGCTTCCGGACATCGGTCCGAAACTGGAGCAGTCAGCGCAACGCCAGGCCTTGTTTGCTCACATTTACATGGGTCTCGGCGGCTCGCTCGATACGGCTGTGCCATTCTTGAAGGACTGGGGTACGCAGCACGCAGTGGATGCCTTGTCCCAGGGATTTCCGCGCATCAAGGAAGACTCACGCGTTGCCATGGAATTGATATTTTCCAAATCCTGGAATCCACAGCACTCGCTGCTGAAGTTGATGTACTGGGCGGCGCCGATTCTCGGACTGCTGGCCTTGTTGCTGTGGTCCAGGCGTCCGAAGACGGTTCACCTTATTCGACGACCCTGAAGCGCATGAGTCGTTTCGGCATCCGCAGGATGCGATAGGGAGCAACAATCAAAGCCGGTGGCGATGTCGCGGTGGCTTGAGCGACTGCTCGTGACTGGCAAATCCCGGGAAGAATTCCCCGACTTCACAATGCCGTCGGGAATTTATTTTTGGCTGGCGTCTTCGAAACGATTCGCGTCACGATTCTTGCGTACCCGGGCCGGATCCCAGATACGTCCATTCATGGCAATATAGACACCGTCGGGCAGCGCCTGGATCGCGCCGACCGCGCAACCAATATTGAAAACGGCGTCCGAGCCCTGGAATCGCGCCGGGTTCAGGGCGCCGGTCAGGACGATGACCTTGTCCTTTATTGCAGCCAGCACGCGTGCGGTTTCGACCATTGAGTCGGTGCCGTGCGTAACCAGGATGTGGCGATGCGGCTGGGCCTCGATGGTGCGTCGGATCAGGTCGCGGTCGCTGTCGTCCATGTGCAGGCTGTCCTTGCGCATCAGCGCGATCACGTCGAAGGTGAAGGCAACGCCCAGTTTGGTCAGGATTCCGCCGATCTGCGGCTCGCCGATCTGGAAAGTCGACTTGTCGTCGAAATAGATCTTGTCGATGGTGCCGCCGGTGGCGATGACAGTCAGATGTTGCAGCATGTGCGGCGTCCCGGTTGCGTGGTTGCCGATTCTAACAAAGCCGCGTGGACATGCCCTGGTGTTGCGGCTCAACCGGCCGGCGATTTTCTTCGGCGATAGTGGCGCGCATCCCAGCCGAGTGAGGCGATCACGACCAGTGTCAGGGCCAGCTCGATCAGCGCCGGAATGCGTTCGGCGGATTCGGCCCAGGCGACGACGACGGCGTGACAGAAGTACAACAGGCAACAGATGCCGCCGATCAGAACGCCACGACGCAGGTTGCCAAGAGCAGCCCACAGGCCGGGCAGCAGCGGAATCACGGTAACCGCCAGCAAAAGCCAGCCGTTGGTGCCGGCTTCCGCGTCCGGCCAATGCCAGATCAGTTGCAGCAATACCAGCGCCAACAATGCCGCGAGACCGACACGCAAGGCCCGTGATTGGTTCGGCATCATGCCCCCAGTTTCGCGGCGACGCTTGCGACGCGCCGACCCAGTGCGCGCGCGAGCACGCGTTCGTCATCGCTGATCTCGCGTGAGTTGCCGGGGCCGGCGACGTGACTGGCGCCATACGGCGAGCCCCCGCCGACGGTCGTGTTCAGCACGCTTTCGGTGTATGGAATGCCGACGATCAGCGCGCCGTGATGCAGCAGAGGCAGCATCATCGACACCAGCGTGGTTTCCTGTCCGCCATGCATCGAACCGGTGGATGTGAAAACGCCAGCGGGTTTGCCGACCAGTGCGGCGGACAGCCAATCGGTCGCGCCGCTATCGATGAAATGTTTCAACGGCGCAGCCATGTTGCCGAAGCGGGTAGGGCTACCGAGGATCACGCCGGCGCATTCGCGCAAATCGTCGTGGCTGGCGTAAGGTGCGCCTTCCTCGGGCACCGGCGGCTGGCTGGTTGCCGTGACGGCTGCCACTGGCGGCACGCTGCGCAAACGCGCGCGCATGCCGGCAACTTCCCCGACGCCGCGTGCAACAAAGCGCGCGAGTTTGGCAACGCTGCCGTTTCGGCTGTAATAGACGATCAGTATTTCAGACATGTCGTGCGGCGCGGAATGGCGTATTGTTTGCCGGGCATTTGATTCGAACGATCTTAACCGTAATGGGCAACCGACAACCAGCGCGCGGCGTTTTCCACGCCATCGCGCAATTCGATCGCAGGCGTTTCGTCGAGTTCGTGCGATTCACCGCGAAGCGTTTTGTCGACGACAACTGTCTGCAAAGTGCCGGTGCGCTTGCCTACACGAGCCTGTTCGCGATGGTTCCGTTGACCGCGGTAATGCTCGCCCTGCTCAGCCAGTTTCCGGCTTTCGCCGACTGGCGCGAGCGCATCTCGCATTTCGTATTCGAGAACTTCGTGCCGGCTGCGGGCGATGTCGTTCAGCGCTATCTGACCGAGTTCGCGGACAATGCCAGCAAGGCGACCGCAATCGGCATCGTCGTGCTTGTGATCAGCGCGGTAATGTTGATGCTCAGTGTCGAATCGGCCTTCAATCGCATCTGGCGGGTGCCGACCAACCGGCCGGCACGGACGCGCTTCGTGCTGTATTGGGCGGTTCTGACCCTGGTGCCGCTGCTGCTGGTCGCTACGCTGGCGGTCACGTCGTACCTGCTTGCCTTGTCGGCCCTGCATTCTCCCGATCTGGAATTCTCCATCAAGCATCAATTACTGACGTTTTTGCCGTTCCTGATCGAATGGACGACGCTCACGGCTGCCTATGTGCTGATTCCCAATCGCAGCGTGCGCTTGCGCGATGCACTGTTGGGCGCATTGGTTGCGGCGTTGCTGTTTGAACTGGCCAAGCGCGGTTTCGCCACCTATGTCACCACTGGCGCGAATTACCAGCAGGTGTACGGTGCACTGGCTATCGTGCCGGTATTCATTCTGTGGGTTTATCTGTGCTGGGTGTTGGTGCTGCTGGGGGCGTCCCTGACCGCGATCATCGCCGCGTTCGAATACAAACCGGCTGCGCTGCGTTTGCGTCCCGGCGAAGAGTTGCTGGGCTTGATCCGGGTTCTTGCGCATTTCGCCGATGCACAGCGCAGCGGCGCGGGCCTGCACGGTGTTCAGCTGCGTCGCAGCGAACCGTTTCTGACCGACGATCTGCTGCAGGATTTCCTTGCCGACCTGGTCCGCGCGGACATGATCCAGCGCAACGAAAACGATGAATGGGTGTTGACTCGCAATCTCGCCGCGGTGACCCTTTACGACATTTATGTCGCCAGCGGCTACCGTTTACCCACCAACAACAGCTTGCCGGCGCCGGGCACGGTTACCGGCGACAAGCTCGCTGTCGAGCTGCTGGAACACGGAGCGCAGGACGTGCGTAAGCGGCTCGGCGTGCCGTTGTCGGAAATTTTTCCCGCCTCGCGACGGTCAGATCAACCGAACCCTGAAAAAAACCATCCTGTGGAGTCAAACTGATGTATCGATTGCTTGCCGTTGTCCTGTTCGGTTTTTCCTTGGCAACCGCACACGCCGCAACCGCGCATAAACCGGATCTGATCGTAACCACGCTGGGTGGCCAGAAATTCGACCTGGCCGCCCACAAGGGCAAGTGGGTCATCGTCAATTACTGGGCGACCTGGTGTTCACCCTGCCTGAAGGAACTGCCTGACATCTCCGCCTTCGTCGCCAAACACAAGGACAAGGTCACCGCGATCGGTCTGGACTACGAGGACAGCCCCAAGGCCGATGTCGAGAAATTCCTCAGCAAGCATCCGCTCAGTTATCCGGTGGCGCAGATCAATATCGATAATCCGCCCAAAGCATTCGATACACCCAAAGGCTTGCCGAACACCTACGTGATCGCGCCTGACGGAACCGTCGCCAAGGCGTTTCTCGGCCCGATCACGTCCAGGGACCTGGCCAACATCATCCTCGACAAGTAGCGCGATGGCGGCCGTGCGCTTTATCGTTTGCGGGCGCGTGCAGGGCGTTTTCTTTCGTGCCTCGACGTGCGAGCAGGCGCGGCGATTGGGCCTGACCGGCTATGCCCGGAACCTCGCCGACGGCAGCGTGGAAGTGCTTGCCTGCGGGGACGAAGCCGCGATCGCGCACCTGGAGCGCTGGCTGCAAGACGGGCCGCCGATGGCAAAGGTGATCGAGCTGCGTCGCATGCCGACGGATACACTGGTGGAGCAGGGGTTCCTTACTCTGTAACGCGTGTCGCGCGAATCGACTCAGTAGACGTTACGCGCCCACAGTGATTCATCGGCAAGTTTTTCCACGCCGGGCTTGCGACGCAGTTTCGGCAGTCGCAAGGGTTTGTCCGGCAATTTGCGGTTCGGCAGATGATCGAGCAGGTGTCGGATCAGATTCAGCCGGCCGCGGCGCTGGTCGTTGAAATCCACGACCGCCCAGGGCGCGAAGTCGGTATGGGTACGCTGCAACATCGCTTCGCGCGCCGCCGAATAGGCCTGGTACTGATTGCGTGCGGCCAGATCGATTGGTGAAATCTTCCAGCGCTTTAGCGGATCCTCGGCGCGTTCCGCGAAGCGCTGTTCCTGTTCGGCCTGATCCGCGGCCAGCCAGTACTTGAGCAGCACGATGCCATCGTCCACCAAACCGCGTTCGAACACCGGGCATTGCTCCAGAAACCGCTGATACTGCGCCTGGGTGCAGAAGCCCATGACTTTCTCGACACCGGCGCGGTTGTACCAGCTGCGATCGAACAGCACGAGTTCGCCCGCCGAGGGCAGATGCGTGACATAGCGCTGGAAATACCACTGCGTACTTTCGCGCTCGTCGGGTTTACCCAGGGCGACGATACGATAGTGACGCGTGTCCAGGAATTCGCTGATGGCCTTGATCACGCCGCCCTTGCCGGCGGCATCGCGGCCTTCGAACAGCACCACGACGCGCTGACCGCGATCGACCAGCCAGCGTTGCAACTCGGTCAGTTCCAGTGCGAGTTTTCCCAGGCTGTCTTGGTATTGCTTGTTTTTCATCGCGCTATCTCTCATCCAGCCGTGGCATCAATCCAGCCAGATTGCACGGTCGCGTGCGTGCGTCGAGTTGTTCGCTGATCAGTTTCTCCCAGGCCGTGCGGCAGGCCGAGGTCGAGCCGGGCAGGCAGAATACGAACGTGGAGTTGGCCAGCCCGGCGAAGGCGCGCGATTGCAGCGTCGAGGTGCCGATCTCGTCGAAGCTGAGCACGCGGAACATCTCGCCGAAACCGGGCATGGTCTTGTCCAGCAGCGGTTGGATCGCTTCCGGGGTGGAGTCGCGGCCGGTAAAACCGGTGCCGCCCGTGACGATAATGCCGTCGACCCCGGCGTCGGCGATCCATTGCGACACGATCGCACGCAACCGGTATCGGTCATCGCGACTGATTGCGCGTGAGTGCAGGCGGTGCCCGGCGGCCTGTATCGCTTCGCACAGAAAATCGCCGGAGGTGTCGTTTTCGGCGGTGCGTGTATCCGAGACGGTCAACACGCACATGGACAAGGGCACGAATTCGGTTTTGGCGGTCATTGGCTGATCTCGAAATCTTCGGGTTTGCGGCCTTGCTGATGCACCTCGAACATGCGGGTCAGTATGCGTTCGAAATCGTGCGCATAGGCGGACATGTCGAACAGCCCGCTTTGCCGTCCGTCGCGTTCGATGCGTTCGCGCAAGGTGCGTAAGCGTGCAGGGTCGCCGGCCAGTTGCACGGCGATATCAATATACGCCTGATCGGATTCGGCGTTGAGTTCCTGCAGGCCGAGCTGATGATTCATGCTGCCGGCCACACGCGAGGCAAATGTTTTGCCGGGTTGCGTCAACACCGGACAACCGGCCCATGCTGCGTCGCTGGCGGTGGTGTGAGCGTTGTACGGATTGGTGTCGAGGAACAGGTCGATGATGCGGTAGCGCGCCAGATGTTCGGCGTGCGGCGCGCGTGCGGCGAAGATCAACCGCTGCGGGTCGACACCGGCGGCTTGCGCGGCGTGGCGCAAGCGCTCGTCGGCACCGCTGTGCGCCGGTCCGGACAACAGCCATAGCACGCTGTTCGGGCAGGCCTTGAGGATACGCATCCAGCGTGCGAAGCTGCGCAGCGTGTATTTCCAGGAATGATTGAAACAGGCGAATACGGTGCCGTCGGCCGGCACGCCGTATTGTTCGCGGGTTTTCGGTTGTGCGATCCCGCGCGTGGTATCGGATGGCTGATAGCAGCGTCGCAGCCGGGCGATTTTCTCGCTGTATTCGGCGCGTGTTTCCGGTGGAATCAGGAAACGGTCTGCGATCAGGTAGTCGTACCAGGGCGCACCGAGCGTACCGGGGTAGGCGAGGAAATTGATTTGCAGCGGTGCTGCACGCAACGCGAATATCTCGGCACGCGAACCTTCGCAGTAGCCATCCAGGTCGACCAGGATATCGAGTTGGTCGTCGCGTAGTCGACCCAGGCTTGTTTCGAGCGACGCGTCCGACAAGTCGACGAAGCCGTGAAATCCGACGGTCAAACGCCTGCGCAAGTCACCGTTATCGTCGCCGGTCGTGGCATAGCCGATCGTATGCAGCGATGACTCGCGCAAGCGCTCGATCAGCTCGACGACGAGCAGGGCGGTGGGATGTTCTCCGAATCCGGCGGCCAGGAAGCCGACGCGGATTGGTCCGTCAGGTCGCGTGGATGACGTTGTTGTCAGACGACCGCGCTGAGCGTTCACGCGCTTCGCGCAGGCTTCGGCGAAACGGCGCGCGCAGCGCAACTGTTGCGCCGGCGTGGTGTCCTCGACCAGCATCGAGAATGGCGTGATGCCGTCGATGCCGGCGTCTATACACTCGAGCAGGCGCTTCGATAATGGCGGCAGCGCGTGCCAATCGCACATGCGTCGCAGCGCGAATACCCTTTGCGACAGCGCCGGCGCAAAGTCGGGTGCGATGTGCAGGCAGGCATCGAATTCCGCGGCGGCATCTGCAAGATCGCCCCGCGTGTCCAATGCCAGGCCAAGCTGATAGTGGAATTGCGCATTGTTCGGCGCCAGCGCGACCGCTTGGCGATAGGCTTGCACGGCGGCCTCGTTCGAGTCACGCGCGGCGAGCACGTTGCCGAGCATGAAGTGCGCATCCGGCCATTGCGGTGCCAGCGCGATACTGCGCCGCGTACTATTTTCAGCGCGCTCCAGTTGTCTGGCCGAGAGCAAGGCCGCCGCCTGGTTCAGCCACGCGCGTGCATAGTCCGGTTTCTGCTTGATCGCCCTGGCGAAGCAATCGGCGGCCGCGTGGTAATCGCCGCGGGCGTCGAGCAGGCTGCCGAGGTTGTTCAGCGCACCGGCATGCTGTGGGTTCAGTTCCAGGGCGCTGCGCAGGGCTTTTTCGGCCTCGTCGAGATTGCCGGTTGCCGTGTGCAGGCTGGCCAGGTTGCACAGCACTTCAACCGAGTCGGGCGCCAGCGCCAGCGCGCGCTTGAAGGCTTGCCGGGCCGCGTCAAACTGGCCCATCTGCAACGCACAGATTCCGGACAGGCGCCACAATTCGGGTTGCTGCGGGTGTTGTTGCAGCAATTCATCAGCCATGCCGCGCGCACGCGGCAGATCGCCGTGCGAGATCAGTTCGATCAAAGTGTTCAGGCCGTTAGCCAGGGAGGGATCGATATCCACCGTTGTATTCGCCCCGCAAAAAACTGGAGCGGTCCATGCTGCCACAGATTCGCCGCCTGCTGCAGGCGCGATCAGGCGCTGATCGCTTTCAATTGATCGGCCTGGAATTCCTGCGTCAACGGTTCGATCAGCAGATCCAGATCGCCATCGAGCACTTCCGGCAAGCGGTACAGGGTCAGATTGATGCGATGATCGGTGATTCGGCCCTGTGGAAAATTGTAGGTGCGGATGCGCTGGCTTCGATCACCGGAACCGACCTGCAGGCGGCGCGTTTCGGCCTGTTCGGCGGTCTGTGCGCTGCGTTGTTCATCGAGCAGGCGCGCCTTGAGCAAGCTCAGGGCGCGTGCGCGATTCTTGTGCTGGCTGCGTTCGTCCTGGCATTCGACGACGATGCCGCTGGGCAGGTGCGTGATGCGGATGGCGGAGTCGGTCTTGTTGACATGTTGGCCGCCAGCGCCGGAAGCGCGGAATGTGTCGACCTTCAGATCGGCGTCGCGCAGTTCGATGTCCTCGATTTCATCGGTCTCGGGCAGGATCGCCACGGTTGCCGCCGAGGTATGGATGCGGCCTTGCGATTCGGTAACCGGTACGCGCTGGACGCGGTGCGTGCCGGATTCGAATTTCAGTCGAGAGAACGCGCCCTTGCCCTCCACGCGCGCGACAATTTCGCGGTAGCCGCCGTGCTCGCCCGGATTTTCCGAAAGGATTTCGACTTTCCAGCGCTGGCGTTCCGCGTAACGCAAATACATGCGCAGCAGGTCGCCGGCGAAGATCGCGGCTTCGTCGCCACCGGTGCCGGCGCGCACTTCCAGAAACAGGTTGGCCTCGTCGCGCGGATCGCACGGCAGCAGCAGGACGTTGAGTTCGGATTCGATTTCAGCCAGCGAGGCTTCGAGTTCGCTTGCCTCGCTCTGCGCCAGTTCGCGCATTTCCGGGTCGTCCAGCATGGCTCGTGCCGAGCGCAAGGCGGCGACAGTGTCGTCGTAACGCTTGAGCGAGACGGCCAGCGGTTCCAGCTGCGCGTATTCGCGGCTGAGTTCGCGAAAGCGCGTCGGGTCGTCGATGAGCTCGGGTTGGGCCAACAGCAGGGCGATTTCCTGATGGCGCTCGCCGAGCGCTTCCAGTTTGGCGCGTATCGACGGCGTCATGGCTTGTTTTTCGATGGCGTCGTATCGCGTCCGGATGGACTCGTGAACAGGCGTTCGGCGAGCTGCAGCATGTCCATGTCGCCGCGCAAGGCGGCCTCGCGCAAATTGGCGCTGGGTGCGTGCAGGAGGCGGTTGGTCAGCGTATTCGCCAGATATTCCAGAGCCGCCCGAGGATCCTGCCCGTTCGCCAGCATCTGCCGGGCGCGCTCCAGGGTCGCATCACGTTGCGTTTCCGCGTCACGACGCAGGTCCACGATCGGATTATGCAGCAGCAGTGCGCGACGCCAGGCCAGATAATGTTCGGTCTGCAGCTCGATCACCGCTTCGGCCTCGTTCGCGGCGGATTGGCGCGAACGCAGGTTGTCGTCAATGACCTGGTGCAGGTCGTCGATGGTGTACAGGAATACGTCTTCCAACTCGGCGACCTGCGCATCGATGTCGCGCGGTACGGCAATATCGACCAGAAACATTGGCCGTCGCCGGCGCGCATGTATTGCCCCTTCGACCAGCGCACGGCTGAGCACAGGCTCGTGGCTGGCCGTGGAGCTGATCACGATATCGGCCTCGGCCAGATGCTGTGGCAGATCCGCCAGCGCAATGGCGTAGGCCGAGAACTGTCTAGCCAGCACCTGTGCGTTTTCCAGCGTTCGATTGGCGACGATCAGCCGCCTGGCTTGCGATTCGGCCAGATGCCGTGCGGCCAGCTCGATCGTTTCACCGGCGCCGATCAACAGAACCGTTGCCTCGCTCAAGTCGGCGAAAAGACGTTCCGCCAGCCGCACCGCCGTGAATGCGACGGAAACCGTATTGGCGCCAATCTTTGTATCCGTGCGCACCTTCTTGGCCACGGCAAAGGTCTGCTGCAACAGTCGTTCCATGGGCCCGTGCAGCGTGCCCGCAACATGCGCGGCCTGATAGGCATCCTTGACCTGGCCGAGAATCTGCGGCTCGCCCAGTACCATCGAATCCAGTCCTGTCGCGACCCTGAACAGGTGGCGCACCGCGTCGTGTTCGACATGGCAATAAAGGAACTCATCCAGCCGACGTTCGCTCAGACCATGATGAGTGAGCAGCCAGCGACGCGCGCTGTCTTCGCTGCCCTGCTCGGTGTCCACATACAGTTCGGTGCGGTTGCAGGTCGATAGAATCAGGGCCTCGTTCACGCCGGGTTGGCGTGCAAGGTCGGACAATGCATCGGTCAGCTCGCGCGGCTCGAATGCGACGCGCTCGCGCAGTTCGAGCGGTGCGGTCCGGTGATTGAGTCCGTAGGCCAGTAGTGTCATCAGCGGAGTCTTGGGTGCGTGAATCGGCTAAGCTTAAGGATGCTCTGATCTATCCAACACAGGTGTCGCCGGCCATGTCTGTATGCAGTTCAAGGCGCGCTGGCGAAGGCAGGCTGGTGGCCTGTCGAGACAATGCAACAACGAAATGAGTGCAGACATGACCGGCCTAATCGGTTGATTACAATATGAAAAGGTGATGCCCGCAAGGCCCGCCGTGTGTGCCGCACGTCTTGCCAAGGCAACCAGCCTGGGCGGCGCCGTGCAACCCGCACGGCGAACCTTGTGGGTATCATGCCACCTATGCTGAATAGATCAGAGCACCCCTACAGCGACAAGCGCATCCGATCCGGCGAAAATTGTGCGGTGCCTGCGCCGCAATGGCAACCGGCAAATAGCCAATCGACGCTGAGCATGCCGCATAATCGTGGGATTATGTACCGATGATATCGTTCCATTCCATCCGGCTTACAAGGCTTGCATCGGTCATGACCTGCACGGGACTGGCTCTGGCAGGTTGCGCCAGCGTGAGCCGGCAACCGCCCGCAACGGCAACTGCGCAACCGCTGCAACGAATCGATCTGGCCACGCCACCGGCGGCCCGGGATCCGCTTGCACTGGAGCTTTCCGCCGAATTTGCGCTGGGCAATGGCGATCTGGCGACGGCGGCCGAAGACTATGCACAGGCGGCTCGTCTCAGCGATGATCCAGCCATTGCGCAGCGTGCCGTGCGCGTGGCGATGGCGGCGCGCCATTGGAAGGCCGTGCGCGAATTGCTGACGCGTTGGCAAAAGCTGAGTCCGGACGATCACGGACTGATCCGCGCGCGCGCCGAGGTCGCCCTGCACGACGGCAAAACCGATCTCGCCTACGCCGAATTGCACAAGCTGGTCGAGAAACCCGGTGACCGCGGTTGGCGAACCGTCGTGGGGGTACTGATCGATTCACCCGACAAACAGCAGGCCGATGAAGTATTGCGTCGGCTTGCCCAAGCAGATTTGCTCGGCGACGCATCCAAGACCTGGATCGCGATCAGCCAGCTGGCCGTCCACGTCGGCGACCTGAAACTCGCCCGTTCGCTGGCCGATGAGGCGGTCAAGCGGTTCGGCGATGCGCTGGTCTATACCTGGGCGGCGCAGCTCAGGTTCCGCAGCAGTGATAGCCGCGGTGCGCTCGATCTGTTCAAGCAGGCCCTGCGGCGATATCCGAAAAACGCGCATCTGCGTCGTTCCTACGCCCTGATGTTGGGTCAACTGGGCAAGTACGACGAAGCCGCCCTGGTGCTGGCGGCAGGGCCCCAAAACGATGACAGCTACGCCGCACGCGCGGCCTTTGCGGCGCGCGCCAAGAACAAGCGTCTTGTCGCCGACTTGTACCGTGAATTGCGCGAGCAAAAGTCGGGTCGCGACGGCGCGCGGCTGAATTTGCTCGGCGAACTGGCCGAGATGCAGAAGCGCAATGCGGAGGCTCTGAAATGGTATCGGCAGGTTCCCGAGAACGATGATCAGTGGTTTCCATCGCAGTTGCGGCGGGCGATCCTGCTGGACAAGACCGGGCGGCGCAAACAGGCGCTGAGCCTCATCCACCAGCTGCAGGCGCGTAGTGGCGACGACAGAAAACAGCTGGGTGATGCCTATCTGCTCGAAGCCGAATTGCTCAACGAACACAAGCAGGGCGAGGCGGCGGTCCTGGTTTACGACCGCGGACTCGAGGCGCTGCCGGACGACCCGCGTCTGCTGTACGCGCGCGCGATCCTCAACGACGATCTCGACCATGTCGATGCGGCGGTGCGCGATCTACGCCGCCTGGTCAAGCTGGACCCGAACAACGCCGATGCCTTGAATGCGCTGGGTTACACGCTGGCGGATCGCACCCGGCATGAGGCCGAGGCCCTGACCCTGATCGAGAAGGCACTGGCGCTGAAGCCGGGCGAACCGGCGATCATCGACAGTCTCGGCTGGGTGCAGTATCGGATGGGACACCTCAAGGAAGCGGTCAAGCAACTGCGCACCGCGTATGCCAAGCAGCCGGACCCGGAAATCGCCGCGCATCTGGGCGAGGTATTGTGGAAGTCCGGCCAGAAATCGGAAGCGCGCAAGATCTGGGAACAGGCGCGCAAGAAGGATGCCGAAAACAAGGTGTTGCTGGAAACCATCCAACGGTTTTCGTCGTGACTGGCACGTATGCCTCGCGCTGGCGGCCGGCTCAGGCTGCGCTTGCCGCCCGACGCATGCTGTTCCGGGGTATCTGTGTGGCGGCCCTTGTGCAGTTGAGCGCATGCGCTCCGGTGCGGGTACGCCAAACTCCAGAAACGCTGGCGGCGCTGACCGCGCGCGAGGCCGAACTGCGGCCCGTGAAACATTGGACCCTGACCGCCCACATCGCGGTTTCCAATGGCCGTGATGGCGGTAGCGGTCAACTCGAGTGGCGACAGGATGGGCAGAGCTACAGTTTTGTCGTGCGCGCGCCGGTAACCGGACGCACGTGGAAACTCAGCGGCGATGCCGAAACGGCGGTACTCGAAGGCGTCGATCCGCAGCCGGATCGCGGGACCAACGCTTACCAGTTGTTGCGTGACCGGCTTGGTTGGGATGTGCCGCTGAGGGATCTGCGCGCCTGGATTCTGGGCATGCGCGCGCCGGCCATGGCGTCGCAGGTCGAATTCGACGCGCAGGGCCTGCCCGCGGTCATCCGTCAGGACGGTTGGATGGTTGAATATCGTGACTGGTACGACGACCGCAACCCGCCGCTGCCGCGCAAGCTGTTTGCCAGCAAGGGCAAGTCGCATGTGCGCGTCGTGATCGAGGACTGGTCGCTGCATGAGTGATGCCTGGACGTACTGGCCTGCACCGGCGAAGCTGAACCTGTTTCTGCATATTGTCGGCCGCCGCGAAGACGGCTATCACTTGTTGCAGACCGCATTCCAGTTGCTCGACCGGGGCGATGAGATCGCATTGCGGACCCGCACCGATGGCCGGATTGAACGGCCCCAAGGCCCGCAGGCAGTTCCGGCAGCCCAGGATCTGGTCGTGCGTGCTGCATCCGCGTTGCGCGAGCGCTGCGCTACCCGGCAAGGAGCCGATATCAGGCTGGACAAGCGAATTCCCATCGGTGCCGGTCTGGGTGGCGGCAGTTCCGATGCGGCGACCGTGCTGGTTGCGCTCAATGAGCTGTGGAGTACGGACCTGACGACGGACGAACTCGCGGAAATCGGCCTCGGGTTGGGCGCCGATGTGCCGTTGTTCGTGCGTGGTCACAGTGCCTGGGCTGAGGGCATCGGCGAGCGCCTGACGCCGATAACGTTGCCGCAGCGCCATTACGTCGTCGTCGACCCGCGCGTTCATGTTTCGACCCGGGATTTATTCAGCGCAACGGAATTGACACGAAACAGCCCGCCATCGACAATATCCGGCTTTCTCCATGGAACATTGACGGCGAATGCGTTCGCGCCGGTCGTTCGCGCGCGTTACCCGGCGGTGGCGGAGGCGATGGACTGGCTGGCCAATTACGGTCAGGCGCGACTTTCCGGTAGCGGCGGTTGCGTGTTCGTTGCGTTGGATTCGGCCGAGCAGGCAGAGATGATCGTCAAGGCTTGTCCGGAGACGTTCCGGGCATTTCGTGCGACAGGCGTGAATCGCTCGGGCTTGCTGGATGCGGTCGGTGATTATCGGAGCGGGACAGCTTGAATTCGGCGCACGATGTGCCGAGGTGAGTTGCGAAGCACTGAATTGTGAAGCGTGGCGCGGCTCTGCTGCGACAGTTTCCTCATTCGGTGCAGTATTGCGCCTCACGACGCGCAGGTTGTGGCAGGATGCTCAATCCTTCGCGTAGATCGTTGGGACGTCGCCAAGTTGGTAAGGCACGGGGTTTTGATCCCCGCATGCGCAGGTTCGAGTCCTGCCGTCCCAGTCAATTTTGAAATGCAGCGGCAAGCGGGAGTGAGACGTGAACACGGCAAACCCAGCAGCCTATGCAAGTGCCTATGCGCGTGAAAGCGAAGAACGCGGGCTGCTTGTGTTCACCGGCAATGCGAATCGGCCGCTGGCGCAGGAAGTCTGTCATACGTTGAACGTGCCGCTGGGCAAGGCGCTGGTCAGCCGCTTCTCGGACGGCGAAGTTCAGGTCGAGATCGAGGAGAACGTGCGGCGCCAGGAAGTGTTCGTGATCCAGCCGACCTGCGCGCCCACGGCGGACCACTTCATGGAACTGTTGGTGCTGGTGGACGCGCTCAAGCGTGCCTCGGCAACCAGTGTGACCGCGGTGATTCCGTATTTCGGGTACGCGCGGCAGGATCGGCGGCCGCGTTCGGCGCGGGTACCGATCACGGCCAAGGTGGCGGCGACGATGATCGGCGCCGTGGGTACCGACCGGGTGTTGACGGTGGATCTGCATGCCGATCAGATCCAGGCGTTTTTCGACATTCCGGTAGACAATGTGTATTCGTCACCGGTGCTGTTGGCCGACATCTGGCGCTGCCATGGTGGTCAGGATCTGATTGTGGTGAGTCCGGATGTGGGCGGGGTGGCGCGGGCGCGGGCCCTGGCCAAGCGCCTGGACGATGCGGATCTGGCGATTATCGACAAGCGCCGGCCGCGAGCGAACGAAGCGACGGTGATGAACATCATCGGCGAGGTGAAAGACAAGGTTTGCGTGTTGATTGACGATATCGTGGATACCGCAGGCACGTTGTGTGCAGCGGCGGCTGCGCTGAAACGCCAGGGTGCGCGACGCGTGGTGGCGTATTGCACGCATCCGGTGCTGTCGGGGCCGGCGATCCAGAATCTGAACGGGTCGCAGCTCGATGAGCTGATCGTTACCGACACGGTGCCGCTGTCCGAGTCGGCGCGGGCGTGCAAGATGGTTCGCCAGCTGAGCGTGGCCGAATTGCTTGGCGAGACAATGCGGCGCATCGCGTTCGGCGAGTCGGTCAGCTCGCTGTACGTCGACTAGGCCGAACGTTTTTCGAAATCCGGCGTTTCCGGGGCGGTACGGTCCGGAAGCACCAATCATGGCTCTCCTGGTCGCGGGAGAGTTCAATCGTCGCCGTGAGGCGATCAACTGCAACAAAGGCAAAACTCAACATGGCAACAATTCATGAAATTCCGGCACAAAGCCGCAAGGACGAAGGGAGAGGTGCGAGCCGCCGCCTGCGTCGTGCGGGCCAGGTGCCGGCAATCGTATATGGTGGTGATCAAGGGCCGCAAAGCATCCAGATCGACCATACTGCCGCAATGCTGGCTTGCCAGAACGAGTGGTTCTATTCGGCCATTCTCGATCTGAAGCTGGACGGCAACGTGCAGAGAGTACTTCTGCGCGACATGCAACGGCATCCGTTCAAGCCGCAGCTTCTGCATCTGGATTTCCTGCGCATCGACGAGAACCGGGAAATCCGCGTCCGCGTGCCGTTGCACTTCCTCAATCAGGAGATGTCGCCGGCCGGCAAGATCTCCGGCGTGGCCATTTCGCACGCGCTCACCGACATCGAAATCTCGTGTCTGCCGAAGGACCTGCCCGAATACGTGGCGGTCGACCTGGCTGCGCTGCAAGTCGGCGATATCGTTCACATGTCCGACCTGAAGCTGCCCGAAGGCGTCGAGATCCCGGAACTGCGTCTGGGACGCGAGCACGATGCGGCGGTTGTCACCGCGCAGGAAGTGCGCGAGGAAGTCGAGCCCGAGACGGAAGTCGAAGGCGAAGTGGCTGATGCCGAGGCCGCTGCGGCGCCATCCGACGAGGAAGCTGACGATTCCGAGAACAAGGACGACGAGGAAAAGTAAGCCGTTCAGGTTCGGCCGCGCGGCTCATCCTGGCCGCGTGGCCGACAGCGGCTGCTAGTCGGCATGGCTGGATTGCGTCTCATCGTCGGTCTGGGCAATCCCGGTGCCGAACATCTGCGGACCCGGCACAACGCCGGGTTCTGGTTCGTCGACGCTCTGGCTCAGCGCGAATCGGTCAGCTGGCGCAGGAGCGTCAAGCTGCATGGCGAGTCCGGCGAGGTTCATCGCGACGGCGAGCATGTGCGTCTGCTGAAGCCGACAACGTTCATGAACAACAGCGGCACGGCCGTCGTTGCGGCACTGAATTTCTGGAAAATTGTGCCCGAGCAAATGCTGGTCGTGCACGATGATCTGGACTTGCCCGCCGGTGCCGCGAAACTGAAATTCGACGGCGGTCACGGGGGCCAGAATGGCTTGCGCGACATCATCCAGCATCTGGGGCACGCACGTTTTCACCGGCTGCGGCTGGGCATCGGCCATCCGGGCAACCGCGATCGCGTCCTGCCCTGGGTGCTCGGCAGGCCGAATGCCGAGGACGAGCAAGCCATGATCGAAGCCATCGCGGCGTCGCTCGAGATATTTCCGTTGGTAGTTGCCGGCAAGTTCGGGGAAGCGATGAAGCGCTTGCACACGGCCATCGGATAAGACGTTAGACGAAAGACGTGAGCCGATAGAGCCGCAATCGCTCTGGGCGCTTACCTGTTTCGTCTCACGCCTCACGGATTTACAACATGGGCATCAAATGCGGCATCGTAGGTCTGCCGAACGTCGGCAAGTCAACGTTATTCAACGCCTTGACCAAGGCTGGCATTGCGGCGGCCAATTTTCCGTTCTGCACGATCGACCCGAATATCGGCGTCGTGCCGGTGCCGGATACGCGCCTGGCCGAGCTGGCGACAATTGCCAAGCCGCAAAAAGTGATTCCGACGGCGGTCGAATTCGTCGATATCGCCGGACTGGTGGCTGGCGCATCCAAAGGCGAGGGTCTGGGCAACAAGTTCCTTGCGCACATCCGCGAGGTCGACGCGATCGCCCATGTCGTACGCTGTTTCGAGCATTCCGACATCGTGCACGTCGCCGGCAAGATCGATCCGGTAAGCGACATCGAGACCATCGATACGGAACTTGCCCTGGCAGATCTGGAATCGGTGGAAAAGGCATTGAATCGCGTCGAACGTTCGGCCAAGTCGGGCGACAAGCAGGCGCTGGCACAGCGACCGGTGCTGGAAAAGCTGCGCGCGTCGCTGGATCAGGGGCAGCCGGCGCGAGCGGCCGGACTTGATGACGACGAACGGCAACTGGTTCGCGACCTGTTCCTGCTGACACTGAAACCGCTGATGTACATCGCGAACGTCACCGAAGACGGGTTTACCGACAATCCGTTCCTTGATGCGGTACGCGTGCGCGCCGCGACCGAAGGCGCTGAAGTGGTGCCGGTGTGCGCGGCCATCGAAGAGGAGTTGTCGCAGCTCGACGATGCCGATCGCGATGCGTTCCTGGCTGACATGGGGTTGTCCGAACCGGGTCTGGACCGTGTCGTTCGCGCGGCCTACAGTTTGCTCGGGTTGCAAACCTATTTCACTGCCGGGGAGAAGGAAGTACGGGCCTGGACCGTAAAAAAAGGGTCAACCGCACCGCAGGCGGCCGGCGTAATCCACACCGACTTCGAGAGGGGTTTCATCCGCGCCGAGACCATCGCCTATGACGATTACATCCACTACAAGGGTGAATCCGGTGCACGCGATGCCGGCCGGCTGCGTCTGGAAGGCAAGGATTATCAGGTACAGGAAGGCGACGTGATGCACTTCCGCTTCAACGTCTGATTGCGGGTTGCATGGTTTTTCGGCGCCGGTGCTATCTTTAAGGGTTCAAATACCCGTGGAGCGGAGTATGTCGAAGCGCGATCGGGAAGTCCGGTTCTGTTTTTTGGCCCAGCCCGCAGATGTCAACTTCGGCGGCAAGGTGCACGGTGGCATGGTCATGAAGTGGATCGACCAGGCCGGTTATGCCTGTGCAGTGGGCTGGAGCGGCAAATACTGCGTAACCGCCGCGGTTGGCGGAATTCAGTTCGTGGCGCCGATCCTGATCGGTGACCTGGTTACGGTGCATTGCCAGCTGATCTATACCGGCCGCACCAGCATGCATTTCTGCGTGGATGTCTCCGCGCGTCGGCTCGGAAGTGGCGAGGTTTTCCTGGCGACGCACTGCGTCATTGTCATGGTCGCCACGGACCAGGCCGGAAAGCCCGTAGCCGTGCCCGGCTGGGAGCCGCACAGCGAGGAGGACAAGGCGCTGGCGGCCTACGCACGCAAGCTGATGGAACTGGATCGTGGCATTGGGCGGGAAGTGGCCCGTTACCGCGAGGCCGCGCATCTGCCGCAGCCCCGCTAGGGATGGTTCGAGCCGGCCGCAGCCATTCCTTTTGTCGCCTTGACAAGGTGGCTCATCAGAAACGACAATACGCGGCTCGGTCTGTCAGTACGGTTTGCCTGGTCGGAATGCCGAAATCCCGTTGGAGTCGGCAACTTAGCAATCATCCTCATATTTCGGTGCAATTCGCCCATGGGTGGTGAGGCCGGCAGGGTGCGTGTGAGTGGCACGATCGGCAGACTCGCAGCAAACGAATTGGAGAGGGCAAAACGAACACATTGGAGGGATACCCAAGCGGCCAACGGGGGCAGACTGTAAATCTGCTGGCTTACGCCTTCGGTGGTTCGAATCCACCTCCCTCCACCAGAATTTGAGGAAAAGTCAGGTTAAAGGTGGATGAGAACCACCGAAATGGAAGTGGTTCGGCATATTCGCCGTGAGTGGCGCAAAGCGCGACGCGAAAGCGGCGCGATCGACGGCGAAGCGGGATGGCAGCCTGACGAAACCATCGAATTGCGGGAGTAGTTCAATGGTAGAACTGTAGCCTTCCAAGCTACTAGTGCGGGTTCGATTCCCGTCTCCCGCTCCAGATAAACAAATTGATTCAACCGGTTTGATTCAGGAGACAAGGCCAGACACCGAAGCAAGGGCAATATCCAAGGCAATGGCGCACGCGAGTTCCGCGCATTGAATCCTTGCGTTTGCACGTTGTCTGAATACAACGTTTCAATGCTCACGTAGCTCAGTCGGTAGAGCACCTCCTTGGTAAGGAGGAGGTCGTTGGTTCGATTCCAATCGTGAGCACCAGCGTTTCTGACAAGTGAAATTTGCAACACCCCATTCATTCCGTGAGCTATCTGAGGTTTAGCGCATGTCCAAGGAAAAATTCGAGCGAACCAAGCCGCATGTGAACGTAGGCACGATAGGCCACGTGGATCACGGCAAGACGACATTGACGGCGGCGCTGACGAAGGTGGGCGCGGAGCGTTTTGGTGGCGAGTTCAAGGAATACGCGTCGATTGACGCGGCGCCGGAAGAGAAGGCACGCGGTATCACGATTTCGACGGCGCACGTGGAATACGAATCGCCGACGCGGCACTACGCGCACGTGGACTGCCCGGGACACGCGGATTATGTGAAGAACATGATCACGGGTGCGGCGCAGATGGACGGCGCGATTCTGGTGGTGTCGAGCGCGGATGGCCCGATGCCGCAGACGCGCGAGCACATTTTGCTGGCGCGCCAGGTGGGGGTGCCGTACATCGTGGTGTACATGAACAAGGCAGACATGGTGGACGACGCCGAGCTGCTGGAGCTGGTCGAGATGGAAGTGCGCGACCTGCTGAGCAAGTACGATTTTCCGGGCGACGATACCCCGATCGTGAAGGGATCGGCGCTGAAGGCGCTGGAAGGCGACGAGAGCGAGATCGGCGTGCCGTCGATCATCAAGCTGGTCGAGGCGCTGGATGCGTACATACCGGAGCCGGTACGTGTGCTGGACAAGCCGTTCCTGATGCCGGTCGAGGATGTGTTCTCGATATCGGGCCGCGGCACGGTGGTGACGGGTCGAGTGGAGCGCGGGATCGTCAAGGTGGGTGACGAGATCGAGATCGTGGGCATCAAGCCGACGGCGAAGACGACGTGCACGGGCGTGGAGATGTTCCGCAAGCTGCTGGACGAAGGCCGGGCGGGCGACAACGTGGGTGTACTGCTGCGCGGGACGAAGCGCGATGAAGTGGAACGCGGGCAGGTGCTGTGCAAGCCGGGTTCGATCACGCCGCATACGGACTTCGAGGCTGAGGTGTACGTGCTGAGCAAGGACGAAGGCGGGCGTCATACGCCGTTTTTCAAGGGTTACCGGCCGCAGTTTTACTTCCGTACGACGGATGTGACGGGTGCGGTGGAGTTGCCGGAAGGCGTGGAGATGGTGATGCCTGGCGACAACGTGAAGATGGTGGTGAGCCTGATTCATCCGATTGCGATGGAAGAGGGCTTGCGGTTTGCGATTCGCGAGGGTGGCCGCACGGTCGGCGCCGGCGTGGTCGCGAAAATCATCAAGTAGGACGCGGGAATCGGGATTCGTAGCAGCAAGAGCGTAAGTGCTGTTCCCGCTTGCCGAAAACAACGAGATCACTGCTCATTTACAAAAAGTCCGGCATGGATGCCGGTCCATTCTTCGGCGTCATGGAGGACGGCTGAAATAAATTCATACGCCAGTAGCTCAATTGGCAGAGCAGCGGTCTCCAAAACCGCAGGTTGGGGGTTCGAGTCCCTCCTGGCGTGCCACCCGGAAGACACAGGAAAAACTAAAGGTAGAAGACAGATCCGCGACAGGTACCGAAGCCCGCACTGGAATGCCCGTGCGGCGAATTCCAAGGTTCCGGCATCCGCGTTTCAAGTACTTCTGCCCAACAAGTCATGAATGCCAAAGTTGAACATGCA
Source organism: uncultured Pseudomonadota bacterium (assembly GCA_963779795.1). Taxonomy (GTDB): domain Bacteria; phylum Pseudomonadota; class Gammaproteobacteria; order Xanthomonadales; family Rhodanobacteraceae; genus Rudaea. The sequence continues at coordinate 191,702 of CAVZZK010000002.1, forward strand.
GACACCTCATCGGCTGCCGATACGCTGAAGCTAATGCTGGCCGTGTTGCTGATCGCAGCCGGGATCGTGGGTTACTACTGGTTCAATCAGTTGGTGACCTGGCAGCGCCTGCTGATGTTGCTCGGCGGCATGGCCGCCGGTGGCGCGGTCGGTTTTTTCACGCGCTCCGGTCAGGCGCTGCACGAATTCTTCAGCGAGTCGATCTTCGAGTTGCGCAAGGTCGTGTGGCCGACCCGTCAGGAAACCGTGCAGACGACGCTGGTCATAATCGTTGTGGTGGTGATTCTGAGCATCCTGCTCGGTTTGATCGACGTGTTTCTCAACTGGGCTATCTTGCAGAACCTGCTGAAGTTGGGGCGCTGACCATGAATGCGATCGGCAAACGCTGGTACGTCGTACACGCCTACTCGGGCTTCGAGCATCAGGTAGCGCGCGCGTTGAAGGAGCGCATCGAGCGTTCCGGCATGCAGGACAAGTTCGGCGACGTGCTGGTGCCGACCGAGGAAGTGGTGGAGATGCGCGGTGGGCAAAAACGCCGCAGCGAGCGCAAGTTCTTCCCCGGTTACGTGCTGGTGCAGATCGAAACCGCGCAGGAAAACCGCGCGACCAAGATCGACGACGAATCCTGGCATCTGATCAAGGATACGCCGAAGGTGATGGGTTTCATCGGCGGTACCGCCGACCACCCGCTGCCGATCAAAGACAGCGAGGCCGATGCGATCCTGCAACGCATGCAGGAAGGCGTCGAGAAGCCGCGGCCGAAAGTATTGTTCGAGCCCGGCGAGATGGTGCGCGTTACCGATGGTCCGTTCAACGACTTCAACGGCGTGGTCGAGGAAGTCAATTACGAAAAGAGCCGTCTTCGAGTGGCGGTGCTGATTTTTGGTCGTTCAACGCCGGTCGAACTCGAATTCGGCCAGGTGGAGAAGGCTTAACCGCGGTAAGACATGAGGCATGAGACGAAAGTGACTACTCGTCTTGCGTTTTACGTCTCATGTCTTGCCGATTTGCAACAGCGGGGAGTCCCGCAGCCCGCCGGGCGTGCAGACGCTGGGACCCGAGGAGAACTGAAATGGCAAAGAAAGTAGTTGGTTACATCAAGCTACAGGTCAAGGCCGGGCAGGCTAATCCGTCGCCGCCGGTCGGTCCGGCGCTGGGTCAGCGTGGCCTGAACATCATGGAGTTCTGCAAGGCGTTCAACGCCGCGACGCAGAAAATGGAACCCGGTTTGCCGATTCCGGTGATCATCACCGCATATTCGGACCGCAGCTTCACATTCATCATGAAGACGCCGCCGGCGTCGATCCTGCTGAAGAAGGCCGCGGGTATTGCATCGGGCAGCAAGCGCCCCAATACCGAAAAGGTCGGCAAGGTCTCGCGCAAGCAGCTCGAAGAAATCGCTACCACCAAGATGCCCGATCTGACGGCTGCCGACATGGACGCCGCCGTGCGCACCATCGCCGGTAGCGCGCGCAGCATGGGCCTGGTGACGGAGGTCTGACCATGGCCAAGATCAGCAAGCGATTCAAGTCAATGCAGGAGCAGGTCGTCGCGGGCAAGGCCTATTCCGTGGACGAAGCACTGCAGATTCTCAAGGACAACGCCAAGACCAAGTTCATCGAATCGGTCGATGTGGCCGTGCGTCTGGGCATCGATGCGAAGAAGTCCGACCAGGGCGTGCGCGGTTCCACGCTGTTGCCGCACGGTACCGGCAAGACGGTGCGCGTGGCGGTGTTCTGCCCGGCCGGCGAGAAGGCCGAGGCGGCGCAGGCCGCCGGCGCCGATGCCGTCGGCATGGAGGACCTGGCCGAGCGTCTGCAGGGCGGCGATCTGAATTTCGATCGCATCATCGCGACGCCGGATGCCATGCGTGTCGTTGGCAAGCTGGGTCAGTTGCTCGGACCGCGCGGCCTGATGCCGAATCCGAAGGACGGTTCGGTTTCGGCCGACGTGGTCACCGCGGTCAAGAATGCCAAGGCCGGCCAGGTCAAGTTCCGAAACGACAAGGCCGGTATCGTGCATTGCTCGATCGGCAAGGTGAATTTTGAAGTCGGCGCGTTGAAGGACAACTTGCAGGCGTTGCTCATGGACTTGGTCAAGGCCAAACCGGCCACGGCCAAGGGCGTGTTCCTGCAGAAGGTTTCCTTGTCGAGCACGATGGGTTTGGGTGTCAGCGTCGATCAGTCGTCGCTGACGATCTAAGGCAGTTATTGGCGATCTGACGATCGCTGCAGATTTTGAGGGCACCTCACCATTCGTTTCAGCCAATTGTTCCGGTTCACGTGGACAGTCAGTTGAAACGAGTGGTGAGGCGGCCGTCAAAGACCGCAGGTGGCAATGCGTGGTTGCAGGAAGCAGCCCTGCCGGATGTCATGACGAATCCGGATCGAAACGCGCAAAGCCGTAATCGGGATGGAATCCGGCCGGCGTAGATGGTGATGCCCGTGAGATGTTTTCGAACGGCCACCAATTCCGGCGTCTCAGGCGCCAGCGGATCCGGCAGGATGCCGATTCGTTTGAAATGTTGGTCCGGCAGCAGCATGAAGCGTTGTGCCGGGTCCGGTCCGGAGGACAGCAATGGCGCTCAATCTTGAGCAAAAGAAAGTCGTCGTTGCCGAACTGGCGAATGTGGCCGCCTCGGCTCACTCGTTGGTCGCCGCCGAGTATTCCGGTCTCACCGTGGAGCAGTTCACCGAGCTGCGCAAGAAGGCACGGGAGTCCGGGGTGTACGTGAAAGTTGCGAAAAACACCCTGGTCTCGCGAGCGATTGAAGGTACCGATTACGTGTGCGTCAAAGAAGCACTGGTCGGCCCGATGTTGTACGCCTTTTCACAGGAAGACCCGGGTGCCGCAGGGCGGTTGGTCAAGGAGTTTTCCAAGGCAAATGAAAAGCTGGTAGCCAAGATCGTGGCGATCGGTGGGCAGATGTTTCCGGGGTCCCATGTGGACACCTTGGCATCGCTGCCGACCCGCGAGCAGGCCCTGGCCATGCTGATGGGCGTCTTGCAGGCACCGATCAGCAAGCTGGTCCGCACCCTGGCCGAGCCCGCCGCGAAAACGGCGCGTGCAGTGGCCGCGATTCGCGACCAGAAGGCAGCTTGACGAATACACATCGCCTGATTGGCAACTCTCAAACTATTCAGAAGGTAAATTGAAATGGCCGTTTCAAAAGAAGATATCCTTGATGCAATTGGCAACATGAGCCTCATCGACGTCACCGAGCTGGTGAAGATGATGGAAGACAAATTCGGCGTGTCGGCCGCAGCCCCCGTGGCGGTGGCGGCTGCCGGCGCTGGCGGTGCCGCAGCGGCACCGGCCGAAGAGCAGACCGAATTCACCGTCGCCCTGAAGGCGATTGGCGAGAAGAAGGTCGAAGTGATCAAGGCCGTACGCGCGATCACCGGTCTGGGCCTGAAGGAGGCCAAGGATCTGGTCGAGTCCGCTCCCGCTACGGTCAAGGAAGACGTGAGCAAGGAGGATGCCGAGAAGTTCAAGAAGGATCTGGAAGCCGCCGGCGCGACCGTCGAGGTCAAGTAAGCGGACTTTGCGGCGCTTGGCCTACCGAGCGTCACTCAGCCTGGGGGCGAAAGCCCCCGGGCTTTAGTCGTTGACGGGCGGACAAGACGGAAAACGAGAAACGCTGAGAACGTCCACCATATCCCAGCCTTGTCGTTTTCCTTTTCGTCCCCCCGTTCGGATCAGCCGGCCCTGACGAAGCCGGCGTCACATCAGAGGTGGTACTCACCATGAGTTATTCCTTCACCGAGAAAAAGCGCATTCGCAAGAATTTCGGCAAGCGTCCGCAGGTACTGGACGTTCCGCCGTTGCTGGCGATCCAGACCGACTCCTACCGCGGCTATCTGCAGCAGGACGTGCCCGAGGATCAGCGCGCGGACCAGGGCCTGAATGCAGCCCTGAAGTCGGTATTCCCGATCAGCAGTTATTCCGGCAACGCCGCGCTGGAATATGTCAGCTATCGCCTCGGCGAGCCGGCGTTCGATGAGCGCGAATGCCGTGCGCGTGGCATGACCTATGGTGCCCCGCTGCGCGTGTTGGTGCGCCTGGTCATCTATGACAAGGACAGTCCGGCCAGCAAGAAGGCCATCAAGTATGTGAAGGAACAGGAAGTCTACATGGGCGAAATGCCGCTCATGACCGACACCGGCACCTTCATCATCAACGGCACCGAGCGTGTCATCGTTTCACAGCTGCACCGTTCGCCCGGCGTGTTCTTCGATCACGATCGCGGCAAGACGCACAGTTCGGGCAAGCTGCTTTATTCCGCGCGCATCATTCCTTATCGCGGCTCGTGGCTGGACTTCGAGTTCGATCCGAAGGACGCACTGTTCACGCGAATCGACCGCCGGCGAAAGTTGCCGGTGACGATGCTGCTGCGCGCGCTCGGCTACAACAACGAAGAGATGCTGGACATCTTTTTCGAAAAGAACGTGTTCCATCTGGACAAGAAGAGCGGCGCGCGCCTGGAACTGGTCGCCGAGCGTCTGCGCGGTGAAACGCTGAACTTCGACCTGCGTGCCGGCAGCAAGACCATCGTCGAGGCGGGCAAGCGCATCACCGCGCGTCACGTACGCGAACTGGAAGGCTCGCGCATCAAGAATCTGGAAGTGCCCGACGAATATCTGGTCGGCCGGATTCTGGCCACCGACGTCGTCGACGCCAAGACCGGCGAAGTCATCGCTTCGGCCAACGACGAGATCACCGAGGAACATATCGAGCAGTTTCGCGAGGCCGGTGTCGACAAGGTGGTGACGTTGTTCGTCAACGATCTGGATCGCGGCCCGTACATTTCCAACACGCTGCGCATCGACCCGACGCGCACGCCGCTGGAAGCGCTGGTCGAGATCTATCGCATGATGCGTCCGGGCGAGCCGCCGACCAAGGAGGCCGCGCAGAACCTGTTCTACAACCTGTTCTTCACCTTTGACCGTTACGACCTGTCGGCGGTCGGCCGCATGAAGTTCAATCGTCGCGTCGGCCGCAAGGAAATTTCCGGCCCGGCCGTGCTGTATGACCAGAAGTACTACGGCGCTCGCAACGACGAGGTGTCCAAGGAGCTGGTCAAGCAGTATGGCGAGACTTCCGACATCCTTGAAGTGCTCAAGGTACTGGTCGAGATCCGCAACGGTCGCGGCACGGTCGACGACATCGACCATCTCGGCAACCGTCGCGTGCGTTCGGTCGGCGAAATGGCCGAAAACGTGTTCCGCATCGGTCTGGTGCGCGTCGAACGTGCAGTCAAGGAGCGCCTGTCGCTGGCTGAGGCCGAAGGCCTGACCCCGCAGGACCTGATCAATGCGAAGCCGGTGGCGGCTGCAACCAAGGAATTCTTCGGTTCCTCGCAGCTTAGCCAGTTCATGGACCAGAACAACCCGCTGTCCGAAGTCACGCACAAGCGTCGCGTGTCGGCGCTTGGCCCGGGTGGTTTGACCCGCGAGCGTGCCGGCTTCGAGGTGCGCGACGTGCATCCGACGCATTACGGCCGCGTGTGCACGATCGAGACGCCGGAAGGCCCGAACATCGGTCTGATCAACTCGCTGGCCGTGTATGCGCGCACCAACTCATACGGCTTCCTTGAGACGCCGTATCGCAAGGTCGCAAACGGCAAGGTCAGCGACAAGGTTGAGTACTTGTCGGCAATCGAGGAAGGCGAATACGTGATTGCGCAGGCCAACTCGCCATTGAACGATGACGGCAGTTTCATCGAGGAACTGGTTGCGTGTCGTTGCCATGGTGAATCGGAGCTGCGTCCGTCGGCCGACATCCAGTACATGGATGTCTCGCCGATGCAGACCGTATCCGTGGCCGCCGCGCTGGTTCCGTTCCTGGAGCACGATGACGCCAACCGCGCGTTGATGGGCGCGAACATGCAGCGCCAGGCCGTGCCGACGCTGCGCTCGCAGACGCCGCTGGTAGGTACCGGCATCGAGCGTCCGGTGGCGCGCGATTCGGGTGTCACTGCGGTGGCGCTGCGTGGCGGCGTGATCGATCAGGTCGATGCCGCGCGTATCGTCGTGCGTGCCAATGAGGACGAGATCGGCGAAAACGATCCGGGCGTGGACATCTATACGCTGACCAAGTACACGCGTTCGAACCAGAACACCTGCATGAACCAGCGTCCGCTGGTCAATGTCGGCGACGTGGTCGCGCGCAGCGATGTTCTGGCCGACGGACCGTCCACGGACCTGGGCGAACTGGCGCTGGGCCAGAACATGCTGGTCGCGTTCATGCCCTGGAATGGTTACAACTTCGAGGACTCGATCCTGATCTCCGAACGGGTCGTGCAGGAAGATCGCTACACCACGATCCACATCGAGGAGCTGACCTGCGCGGCGCGCGATACCAAGCTGGGTCCGGAGGAAATCACCGCCGACATCCCGAACGTCAACGAACAGGCGCTGGCACGCCTGGACGAATCCGGCGTGGTCTATATCGGCGCCGAGGTCAAGGCTGGCGATATCCTGGTCGGCAAGGTCACGCCGAAAGGCGAGTCACAGCTGACGCCGGAAGAAAAGCTGCTGCGTGCGATCTTCGGCGAGAAAGCCTCGGACGTTAAGGATTCCTCGTTGCGCGTGCCACCAGGCATGGACGGTACCGTCATCGACGTGACCGTGTTTACTCGCGACGGCATCGAGAAGGACAAGCGTGCGCAACAGATCGAGCAGATGGAGATCAAGCGCATCAAGAAGGACTTCGACGATCAGTTCCGCATCCTGGAAAGCGCGATCTTCAATCGTCTGCGTACGCAGATCGTCGGCAAGGTTGCCAATGGCGGTCCGGGCGGCATCAAGAAGGGCGCCACGGTCACCGACGACTATCTGGACAGTCTGAAGAAGGATGAATGGTTCGCGCTGCGCATGAAGAATGCCGATATCGCGGACCTGCTGGAAAAGGCGCAGGAGCAGATCAAGGGCCACCGAGCGGAGTTCGACAAGCGCTTCCGCGACAAGCAGGCCAAGATCACCGCTGGCGACGATCTCGCCCCGGGCGTGCTGAAGATGGTCAAGGTGTACTTGGCCGTCAAGCGCCGTATTCAACCGGGCGACAAGATGGCCGGCCGTCACGGCAACAAGGGTGTGGTGTCGATGATCCGCCCGGTCGAGGACATGCCGTACATGGCCGACGGACGCCCGGTCGACATCGTGCTGAATCCGCTCGGCGTGCCGTCGCGCATGAACATCGGCCAGATTCTGGAAACCCATCTGGGCTGGGCGGCCAAGGGTCTGGGCGACAAGATTCGCGGCATGCTCGAAGCCAACGAGAAGGCCACGGCGTTGCGCAAGTTCCTGGACGAGATCTACAACCACGACAAGGACACGTTCGGTCAGCGCGTGAACCTGAAGTCGTTGAAAGACGACGAGCTGCTGGCGCTTGCCAACAACCTGCAGAATGGCGTACCGATGGCGACGCCGGTGTTCGACGGTGCCAACGAGGCCGAAATCAAGACCATGCTGAGGTTGGCGGATCTGCCCGAGTCGGGCCAGACCACGCTGTTTGACGGACGCACGGGCGATTCGTTCGATCGCCCGGTCACGGTCGGCTACATGCACATGCTGAAGCTGAACCATCTGGTTGACGACAAGATGCATGCACGCTCGACCGGTCCGTACTCGCTGGTCACCCAGCAGCCTCTGGGCGGCAAGGCGCAATTCGGCGGTCAGCGCTTCGGCGAGATGGAAGTGTGGGCGCTGGAAGCCTACGGTGCGGCGTACACGCTGCAGGAGATGCTCACGGTCAAGTCCGACGACGTTCCTGGACGCAACCAGATGTACAAGAACATCGTCGACGGCAACCACGAGATGGTCGCGGGCATGCCCGAGTCGTTCAACGTGCTGGTCAAGGAAATTCGCTCGCTGGCGATCAACATGGAGCTGGAAGAGAACTGACGCATCGCGTGAAACGGGAAGCCGGCCGGTTTCATGGCCCTTCCCGTTCCGGCACTGAGTCAACGAGTTCGTTCCCCGACCAAAGTATTCCTCCTTTTGGAGAAACCCAATGAAAGACCTGCTCAACCTGTTCAATCAGCAACGCCAGTCGCTCGACTTCGACGCGATCAAGATCGCCCTGTCTTCGCCGGAACTGATCCGTTCGTGGTCGTTCGGCGAGGTCAAGAAGCCCGAGACGATCAATTACCGCACATTCAAGCCGGAACGCGACGGCCTGTTCTGCGCGGCCATTTTCGGTCCGGTCAAGGACTACGAATGCCTGTGCGGCAAGTACAAGCGCATGAAGCATCGCGGCGTGGTCTGCGAGAAGTGCGGCACCGAAGTCACGCTGACCAAGGTACGCCGCGAGCGCATGGGCCATATCGAGCTGGCCAGCCCGACCGCGCACATCTGGTTCCTGAAGTCGCTGCCTTCGCGCATCGGCCTGATGCTGGACATGACCCTGCGCGATATCGAGCGCATCCTGTACTTCGAGGCGTATGTCGTCGTCGATCCGGGCCTGACGCCACTGGAGCGTGGCCAATTGCTGAACGAGGACCAGTTCCTCGAGGCGATCGAGGAGCACGGCGACGAGTTTGACGCGCGCATGGGTGCCGAAGCTGTTTACGAGTTGCTCAAGACCATCGATCTGAACGCCGAGATGATGCAGCTGCGCGAGGATATCGCCGCGACCAATTCGGAAACCAAGCTGAAGCGCCTGAGCAAACGCATCAAGCTGGTCGAGGCCTTCGTCGAATCCGGCAACCGGCCGGAATACATGGTCATGACCGTGTTGCCGGTGCTGCCGCCGGACCTGCGTCCGCTGGTGCCGTTGGAAGGCGGCCGTTTCGCCACGTCGGATCTCAACGACCTGTATCGTCGTGTCATCAACCGCAACAACCGCCTGAAGCGGCTGCTTGAGTTGAACGCGCCGGACATCATCGTGCGCAACGAAAAGCGCATGTTGCAGGAAGCCGTCGACGCGTTGCTCGACAACGGCCGTCGCGGTCGTGCCATCACCGGCACCAACAAGCGCCCGCTGAAGTCGCTGGCCGACATGATCAAGGGCAAGCAGGGGCGTTTCCGCCAGAACCTGCTCGGCAAGCGCGTGGACTATTCCGGCCGTTCGGTCATCGTGGTCGGTCCGACCCTGCGCCTGCACGAGTGCGGCCTGCCGAAGAAGATGGCTCTGGAGCTGTTCAAGCCGTTCATCTTCTCCAAGCTGCAGCGCCGCGGTCTGGCTACCACGATCAAGGCGGCCAAGAAGAAGGTCGAAAGCGAAAGCGCCGAAGTCTGGGACATTCTCGAAGAGGTGATTCGCGAGCATCCGGTGCTGCTGAACCGCGCGCCGACATTGCATCGACTCGGCATCCAGGCGTTCGAGCCGGTGCTGGTCGAGGGCAAGGCCATCCAGTTGCATCCGCTGGTTTGTACCGCATTCAACGCCGACTTCGACGGCGACCAGATGGCCGTGCACGTGCCGCTGTCCATCGAGGCACAGCTGGAAGCGCGCGCACTGATGATGTCGTCGAACAACATTTTGTCGCCGGCCAACGGCGATCCGATCATCGTGCCGACCCAGGACGTCGTGCTCGGGCTGTACTACATGACCCGTGCGCTGGAGAACGTCAAGGGCGAGGGCATGGTGTTCGCCAATCTGGCCGAAGTGCAGCGCGCCTACCAGAACCATGTGGTCGAACTGCATGCCAAGGTCAAGGTACGCATTCACGAAGTGGTCGTGAACGAGGATCATGAGCGCGAAGAGCGCACGACGATTGTCGACACTACCGTCGGCCGTGCGCTGCTGGCCGAGATTCTGCCGGAAGGCCTGCCGTTCGATTTGGTCAACGGGGAATTGAGCAAGAAGGCGATTTCCCAGCTGATCAATGCCTGCTATCGCAGCCTCGGCCTGAAGGATACGGTCGTGTTTGCCGACAGGCTGATGTACACCGGGTTCAACTACGCGACCCGGGCCGGCATCTCGATCGGCATCGACGACATGAAGATCCCGGACGAGAAGAAGTCGATCCTCGATGTCGCCGAAAAGGATGTGAAGGAGATCCAGGAGCAGTTCGCTTCGGGTCTGGTCACCTCCGGCGAGCGCTACAACAAGGTGGTCGACATCTGGTCGCGCACCAACGAACAAGTCGCTGCGGCGATGATGAAAGGCATCGGCATCGACAAGGTCAAGAATGCCAAGGGCGAGGTAGTCGAGCAAAAGTCGATGAACTCGCTGTACATCATGGCCGATTCCGGGGCGCGTGGTTCGGCGGCGCAGATTCGCCAGCTGGCCGGCATGCGTGGCCTGATGGCGCGTCCGGACGGCTCGATCATCGAGACGCCGATCAAGGCCAACTTCCGCGAAGGCCTGGATGTGCTGCAGTACTTCAACTCGACTCACGGCGCGCGCAAGGGTCTGGCCGATACCGCATTGAAGACCGCCAACTCCGGTTACCTGACGCGGCGTCTGGTCGACGTGGCGCAGGACGTCGTGATCACCGAGGATGATTGCGAGACGACGGCCGGCCTGGTCATGACCCCGATCGTCGAAGGCGGCGACGTGGTCGAGCCGTTGCGCGATCGCGTGCTCGGACGTATCGTGGCCGAGGACGTGTTCGCGCCGGGCGACGACGACGAGCCGATCGTTACGCGCAATACCTTGCTCGACGAAAAGTGGGTCGAGAAGCTCGATGCGGCCAGTGTGCAGCAGATCACCGTGCGTTCGCCGATTACTTGCGAATCCAGTTTTGGTGTCTGCGCCAAATGCTACGGGCGCGACCTGGCCCGTGGCCATCTGGTCAACATGGGCGAAGCGGTCGGCGTGATCGCCGCGCAGTCGATTGGTGAGCCCGGCACGCAGCTGACCATGCGTACGTTCCACATCGGTGGCGCCGCTTCGCGTGCCGCAGCCGTGGACAACGTGCAGGTCAAGACGGCCGGATCGCTGAAGTTCAACAACCTCAAGACCGTGCAGCACGGCCAGGGCCACCTGGTGGCGGTGTCGCGCTCGGGCGAGTTGTCGATCATGGATACGCACGGTCGTGAGCGTGAGCGCTATCGTGTGCCGTACGGCGCAACGATCGCGGTCAAGGATGGCGCCGAGATCAAGCCGGGTCAGGTTATCGCGACCTGGGATCCGCATACCCATCCGATCGTGTCGGAAGTAGCCGGACGCGTGCGCTTCATCGACTTCATCGACGGTGTCACGGTGCAGGCGCAGACCGATGAGCTGACCGGCCTGGAGAGCGCCGTTGTCACCGATCCGAAGCGTCGTGGCACGCAGGCCAAGGATCTGCGTCCAACCGTTTGCCTGAAGGACAAGAAGGGCAAGGATCTGAAGCTGCCCGGCACCGACATTCCGGCGCAGTATTACCTGCCGGCCGGTGCGATCGTGTCGATTCAGGATGGCGCCGAGGTCGGCGTCGGCGACGTGGTAGCACGTATTCCGCAGGAAACCTCGAAGACCCGCGATATCACCGGCGGTCTGCCGCGCGTCGCGGACCTGTTCGAAGCGCGCAAGCCGAAGGAGCAGGCGATCCTGGCCGAGGTGTCGGGTATCGTCGGTTTCGGCAAGGACACCAAGGGCAAGCAGCGCCTGGTGATCAAGGATGCCGACGGCACCGATCACGAGGAACTGATTCCCAAGTGGCGTCAGGTCATCGTGTTCGAAGGCGAGCATGTGGAGAAGGGCGAAACCGTGGTCGACGGCGAACCCAATCCGCACGATATCCTGCGCCTGCTCGGAGTCGAGGAACTGGCCGCTTATCTGGTCAAGGAAATCCAGGACGTTTACCGCCTGCAGGGCGTGCGCATCAACGACAAGCACATCGAAACGATCATTCGCCAGATGTTGCGCAAGGTCGAGATCACTGTTCCGGGCGATACCAATTACCTGCGCGGCGAGCAGACCGAACGCGTGCGATTGGTCGAGGAAAATGCGCGGATCGTGGCGCGTAGCGAGCAGCCGGCGGAGTTTTCGCCGGTGCTGCTGGGCATCACCAAGGCCTCGCTGGCAACCGAGTCGTTCATCTCCGCGGCGTCGTTCCAGGAGACCACCCGCGTGCTCACCGAGGCCGCCGTACGCGGAACCCGCGACACGCTGCGGGGCCTGAAGGAAAACGTCATTGTCGGACGGCTGATTCCTGCCGGAACCGGCCTGGCTTATCACAATGAACGACGGCGCAGCCCGGGTGATTTGACGGAGTCCGAGCTGGAGACGCTGCATGGCGGCACGCCGGAATTTGCCGGCGACTCGCAAGGCGAAGCCTGAGCGCGCAGACGCCTTGAAAAACCCCGATTGCGGCAGTTGCGCAGCCGCAATCGACTGGCTATAATGCGCAGCTCAGTTGGGCGCGGATGTCTTGCGCCCGAGCGCTAAAAGCGAAATGAGGGGCAGGAGGTTCCTTGTGTTCGTTGTCAGGATGACCGACCAGGCCGCTTAGCGGTTGAAGCAACGGCCTCGTCAGGCGCGTGGATACAGTCCAGAGTGACAGCCCGGATTCCGGTCCGGGCTGTTTTTTCGTCTTACGGAATCAAACGTATGTCGACAGTAAACCAGCTGGTGCGCAAGGCGCGCCACCCGAAGACCTACAAGAGCGCCTCGCCGGCGCTTGCCAATTGCCCGCAGCGTCGCGGCGTGTGCACGCGCGTGTACACGACCACGCCGAAGAAGCCGAACTCGGCCCTGCGCAAGGTGGCCAAGGTGCGTCTGACCAACGGCTTCGAAGTGATCAGCTATATCGGTGGCGAAGGGCACAATCTGCAGGAGCACTCGGTCGTGCTGATTCGCGGCGGTCGTGTCAAGGATTTGCCGGGCGTGCGCTACCACACGGTGCGCGGCTCGCTGGATGCCGCCGGCGTGGCCAAGCGTCGCCAGAGCCGTTCCAAGTACGGCGCGAAGCGACCCAAGGGATAAGTTGAAAGCCGCGCTCGCGTAATTGGCGCGGATCGATAAACGCACATACAACACCGAACAGATCGAGACATCAGACTATGTCGAGAAAAGGCAATACTCCCACCCGCACGTTGCTACCGGACCCCAAACACGGCAGCGAGCTGATCTCCCGCTTCATCAACATGGTGATGAAGAGCGGCAAGAAGTCCGTGGCCGAGGGCATCGTTTACGGGGCGATCGACCAGATCGGCCAGAAGAATGCCACGCCGGTGGAGTTGGTGGAAAAGGCACTCGACAACGTCGCCCCGACGGTTGAGGTGAAGTCGCGCCGCGTCGGTGGTGCGACCTACCAGGTGCCGGTCGAGGTGCGCGCTTCGCGGCGCATGGCGCTGGCCATGCGCTGGGTCATCGAGGCCGCGCGCAAGCGCAGTGAAAATTCGATGCCGCGCAAGCTCGCGGCGGAACTGCTGGATGCCGCCGAAAGTCGTGGTGGCGCGGTCAAGAAGCGTGAAGACACGCATCGCATGGCCGAGGCCAACAAGGCCTTCTCGCACTACAGGTGGTAATGGAATAACCGGATCGAGGATCGAGGAATTTTGAACGTGGCTCGCAATACTCCAATCGAACGCTACCGTAATTTCGGCATCATGGCTCACATTGATGCCGGAAAGACCACGACCACGGAGCGCATCCTTTTCTACACCGGCGTCAGTCACAAGATTGGCGAGGTGCATGAGGGCGCCGCGGCGATGGACTGGATGGAGCAGGAGCAGGAACGTGGCATCACGATCACGTCCGCCGCGACTACGTGTTTCTGGAAGGGCATGGACATGTCGTTCCCGGAATACCGCTTCAACATCATCGACACCCCGGGACACGTCGACTTCACCATCGAGGTGGAGCGCTCCCTGCGCGTGCTCGATGGCGCCGTGTTTGTGCTGTGTGCGGTCGGTGGCGTGCAGCCGCAGTCCGAGACGGTCTGGCGCCAGGCCAACAAGTACAGCGTGCCGCGCGTGGCGTTCGTCAACAAGATGGATCGCGCCGGTGCCGATTTCGACAAGGTCGTGCGTCAGCTCAAGGCGCGCCTCGGCGCGAACCCCGTGCCGATGCAGTTGCCGATCGGCGCCGAAGAGAACTTTGAAGGCGTCGTCGATCTGGTCAAGATGAAGGCCATCCACTGGGACATGGAAACCCAGGGCATGAAGTTCGACTATCGCGAAATTCCCGCCGAGCTGGCGGAGAACGCCAAGAAGGCTCGCGAGTACATGGTCGAGTCGGCCGCGGAAACGTCCGAAGAGCTGATGAACAAGTATCTCGAAAGCGGTGAGCTGAACGAGAAGGAGATCATCGAGGGGTTGCGTAACGGCACGGTCGCCAACGACATGATCCCGGTGTTCTGTGGCTCGGCATTCAAGAACAAGGGCGTGCAGGCTTTGCTCGACGCCGTCGTGCAGCTGCTGCCGTCGCCCGCCGACCGTCCGCCGGTCAAGGGCATCGATGAAGACGACAAGGAAGATTCGCGCAAGGCTGACGACAGCTCACCGTTCTCGGCGCTGGCGTTCAAGATCGCGACCGACCCGTACGTCGGTGCGCTGACGTTCTTCCGCGTGTATTCGGGAGTGCTCAATTCCGGCGACACGGTTTACAACCCGATCAAGGGCAAGAAGGAACGCATTGGTCGCCTGTTGCAGATGCACGCGAACAACCGCGAGGAAGTCAAGGAAGTGCGCGCCGGCGATATCGCCGCGGCCGTGGGCCTGAAAGACGTGACCACGGGCGAGACGCTGTGCGCGACCGATCACGTGATCATGCTCGAGAAGATGAGCTTCCCGGAGCCGGTCATTGCCATGGCAATCGAACCGAAGACCAAGAGCGACCAGGAAAAGATGGGTATCGCACTTGGCCGCCTGGCGCAGGAAGATCCGTCGTTTCGCGTGCGCAGCGACGAGGAGTCCGGACAGACCATCATTGCCGGTATGGGTGAGTTGCATCTGGACATCATCGTCGACCGCATGAAGCGCGAGTTCAACGTCGAGGCCAATGTCGGCAAACCGCAGGTGGCTTATCGCGAGACAACCCGCAATCCGGTCCGGCAGGAAGGCAAGTTCGTGCGCCAGTCCGGTGGTCGTGGCCAGTATGGCCATGTCGTCATCGAGATGGAACCGCTTGAGCGCGGCAAGGGCTTCGAGTTCGAGAACGCGATCGTCGGTGGCGTGATTCCGAAGGAATACATCCCGGCCGTCCAAAAAGGCCTGACTGAAGCCATGACCAACGGTCCGCTCGCGGGGTTCCCGGTGGTCGACGTCAAGGTGAAGTTGGTCGACGGCTCATATCACGAGGTCGACTCGAACGAAATGGCGTTCAAGATCGCCGGGTCCATGGCCTTCAAGGAAGGTTTCGGCAAGTCGAATCCCGCCTTGCTGGAGCCGATCATGAAAGTCGAGGTGGTGACGCCGGAAGACTACATGGGCGACGTCATGGGCGATCTGTCGCGTCGTCGCGGTATTTTGCAGGGCAGCGATGATTCGCCGTCCGGCAAGGTCATCGCCGCGCTGGTGCCGCTGGGCGAAATGTTCGGTTACGCGACCAGTCTGCGTTCGGCGACCCAGGGACGAGCGACGTTCACGATGGAATTCGACCACTATGCCGAGGCGCCCAGCACGATCGCCGAAGCGGTCATGAAAAAAGCATAACTTTCAACAACAACTATCTAGCGTTTGAGGTTTCAAGCCATGTCCAAGGAAAAATTCGAGCGAACCAAGCCGCATGTGAACGTAGGCACGATAGGCCACGTGGATCACGGCAAGACGACATTGACGGCGGCGCTGACGAAGGTGGGCGCGGAGCGTTTTGGTGGCGAGTTCAAGGAATACGCGTCGATTGACGCGGCGCCGGAAGAGAAGGCACGCGGTATCACGATTTCGACGGCGCACGTGGAATACGAATCGCCGACGCGGCACTACGCGCACGTGGACTGCCCGGGACACGCGGATTATGTGAAGAACATGATCACGGGTGCGGCGCAGATGGACGGCGCGATTCTGGTGGTGTCGAGCGCGGATGGCCCGATGCCGCAGACGCGCGAGCACATTTTGCTGGCGCGCCAGGTGGGGGTGCCGTACATCGTGGTGTACATGAACAAGGCAGACATGGTGGACGACGCCGAGCTGCTGGAGCTGGTCGAGATGGAAGTGCGCGACCTGCTGAGCAAGTACGATTTTCCGGGCGACGATACCCCGATCGTGAAGGGATCGGCGCTGAAGGCGCTGGAAGGCGACGAGAGCGAGATCGGCGTGCCGTCGATCATCAAGCTGGTCGAGGCGCTGGATGCGTACATACCGGAGCCGGTACGTGTGCTGGACAAGCCGTTCCTGATGCCGGTCGAGGATGTGTTCTCGATATCGGGCCGCGGCACGGTGGTGACGGGTCGAGTGGAGCGCGGGATCGTCAAGGTGGGTGACGAGATCGAGATCGTGGGCATCAAGCCGACGGCGAAGACGACGTGCACGGGCGTGGAGATGTTCCGCAAGCTGCTGGACGAAGGCCGGGCGGGCGACAACGTGGGTGTACTGCTGCGCGGGACGAAGCGCGATGAAGTGGAACGCGGGCAGGTGCTGTGCAAGCCGGGTTCGATCACGCCGCATACGGACTTCGAGGCTGAGGTGTACGTGCTGAGCAAGGACGAAGGCGGGCGTCATACGCCGTTTTTCAAGGGTTACCGGCCGCAGTTTTACTTCCGTACGACGGATGTGACGGGTGCGGTGGAGTTGCCGGAAGGCGTGGAGATGGTGATGCCTGGCGACAACGTGAAGATGGTGGTGAGCCTGATTCATCCGATTGCGATGGAAGAGGGCTTGCGGTTTGCGATTCGCGAGGGTGGCCGCACGGTCGGCGCCGGCGTGGTCGCGAAAATCATCAAGTGACTTCAGGATGAGGTCATCCCGGACAGTACACGGATGTACGTTGATCCGGGATCCAGTTTAAGGCGGGGCGATGAAAAGTCGCCCCGGTAACGAAACAAGAAACAACGTTCTTTCAGGAAATTACGGCAATGGCAGACCAGAAGATTCGAATCAGGCTGAAGGCGTTCGATCATCGCCTGATCGACCGCTCGGCAAGCGAGATCGTCGAGACGGCAAAGCGCACTGGGGCACAGGTACGCGGACCGATTCCGCTGCCGACCAAGATCGAGCGTTACACCATTCTGGTCTCGCCTCACGTGGACAAGGATGCGCGCGATCAATATGAAACGCGCACCCACAAACGCGTGCTGGACATTGTCGATCCTAACGACAAGACCGTGGACGCGTTGATGAAGCTCGATCTCGCCGCCGGCGTGGACGTGCAGATCAAGCTGTATTGAGGCTGATGACCATGAGTATCGGACTGGTTGGAAAAAAATGCGGCATGACGCGGATCTTCACCGAAGAAGGTGAGTCGATCCCGGTCACGCTGATCGAGGCGACGCCGAATCGCATCACCCAGGTGAAAACGCCGGAAAGCGATGGCTACAGCGCCGTGCAGGTGACCGTTGGCAGCAAGCGTGCCGCGCTGGTCAACAAGCCGCTGAGCGGCCATTACGCCAAGGCAAAGGTCGAAGCCGGGCGCGGCTTGTGGGAGTTCCGCGTCGCAGAGAAGGAACTGGGCAATTACAACATCGGCGGCGAACTGAAGGCCGATGAGGTGTTCAAGGCCGGGCAGATCGTCGACGTGGCGGGCGTGACCAAGGGCAAGGGCTTTCAGGGCACGATCAAGCGTCACCACTTCAGCATGGGCGACGCCACGCACGGCAACTCGCTGTCGCATCGTGCCCCGGGTTCGATTGGTCAGCGCCAGACGCCGGGCCGCGTATTCAAGGGCAAGAAAATGGCCGGGCACATGGGTAATGTGCGCCGTTCGGCGATGAATCTGGAGATCGTGAAGATCGACAGCGAGCGCCACCTGATCGCGATTCGCGGTTCAGTACCGGGCGCACCCGGCGGCAACGTGATCGTGCGACCGGCGGCGAAAGCTTGAATTATTGATCCGGTCACGATGACCGGCGTTTTTGGATCACGGACGGTCTTGAGGACATGACTATGGAATTGCAGGTTGTAGGCGCAAAAAAACCGATTTCGGTCTCCGATGCCGTATTCGGGCGCGCGTATTCCGAAGGCCTGGTGCATCAGGTCGTGGTCGCGTATCGCAACGCGGGCCGCGCCGGCACCAAGGCGCAGAAGACGCGCTCGGAAGTGAATGGCACGACCAAGAAGTCCAAGAATCAGAAGGGTGGCGGTGCACGTCATGGCGCCCTGACTGCACCGATCTTCGTGGGCGGTGGCGTGACTTTCGCGGCCAAACCGCGCAGCTTCGCGCAAAAGGTCAATCGCAAGATGTACCGCGGCGCGATCCAGGCGATCCTGTCCGAGCTGAATCGTCAGGGCCGGTTGAAGGTGGTCGAGGATATTTCCGTCGACAAGCCGAATACCAAGGCCTTGCTGGAAAAGCTCAAGGACTTCGCGGGCCGTACGCTGATCGTGAGCGAAAGCGTTGATGAGAACCTGTATCTGTCGGCGCGCAATCTCGCCCAGGTCGGTATCGTCGATGTTTCGGCGATGGACCCGGCCAGCCTGGTGGACGCCGACAACGTGGTAATGACCGTCGAGTCGGTCAAGAAGATCGAGGAGTGGCTGGCATGAGCGAGATTACCAACGAGCGGTTGTTCGAGGTTTTGCGCGCGCCGCACATTTCGGAAAAGAGCGCACGTCTGGCCGAACACAACCAGTACGTGTTTGAAGTGGCGCCCGGCGCCGACAAGAAAGCGATCAAGACTGCTGTCGAGTCATTGTTCAATGTGACCGTCAAGTCGGTCACGGTGGTCAACGTCAAGGGCAAGGTCAAGTCGTTCCGGTTCCGCAACGGCAAGCGCAATGGTTGGCGCAAGGCGTATGTGCGTCTGCCGGAAGGCCAGAGCCTCGACGTCACGGCAAAGCCCTGATACGGCTCGGCCTGACTTGGTCATAAAGATTAGGAATCAACATGGCACTGATTAAACTCAAGCCAACTTCCCCGGGACGCCGTGCCGCAGTGCGCGTGTCCACGCCGGGCCTGCACAAGGGCGCGCCGTACGCGGCGTTGACCGAACCGCAATCCAAGAGTGGTGGGCGCAATCATTACGGTCGTATCACCACGCGTCACCGGGGCGGCGGTTCCAAGCAGGCCTATCGGGTCATCGACTTCAAGCGCGACAAGGAGAACATTGCCTGCCGCGTGGAACGTCTTGAATACGACCCGAACCGTACGGCGCATATCGCCTTGCTGTGTTATGTCGACGGCGAGCGTCGTTACATCATTGCGCCGAAGGGCATCAAGGTTGGCGATCAGTTGATGGCCGGTCGCGATGCGCCGATTCGTGTCGGCAACACCCTGCCGCTGCGCAACGTCCCGATCGGTGCCACCGTGCATTGCATCGAGATGAAGCCGGGCAAGGGTGCACAGCTGGCGCGCAGCGCCGGTGCCTCGGTGCAGCTGGTCGCGCGCGAAGGCGCTTATGCGACCCTGCGCCTGCGTTCCGGCGAGATGCGCAAGGTACCGGCTGAATGCCGTGCGACGATTGGTGAGGTCGGCAATTCCGAGCACAACCTGCGCAAACTGGGCAAGGCCGGCGCCAAACGCTGGCGCGGTATCCGCCCGACGGTGCGCGGTGCGGCAATGAACCCGGTCGACCATCCGCACGGTGGTGGCGAGGCCAAGGCCGGCCAGGGCAATCCCCATCCGGTTACGCCGTGGGGTCAGCCGACGAAGGGTTACAAGACCCGCAAGAACAAACGCACGAGCCAGTTCATCGTGCGCGATCGCAGAGGTTAATCCATGGCGCGTTCACTGAAAAAAGGTCCGTTCGTCGATCTGCATCTTCTGAAGAAGGTGGAGACGGCGGTTTCCAGCAACAGCAAGCGCCCGATCAAGACGTGGTCGCGCCGTTCGATGATCGTGCCGGACATGGTCGGTTTGACCATTGCGATCCACAACGGCAAGGCGCACGTGCCGGTGCTGGTCAACGAGAACATGGTCGGGCACAAGCTCGGCGAGTTCGCGGCCACCCGTACGTTCAAAAGCCATTCCGGCGACAAGAAATCCGAAGCGAAGAAATAACGAGCCGGATTCCAGAGGGCATGATGATGCAAGGCAAAGCCAACCAAGACAACACGACGCAGGCCAGAGCGATCCTGCGCGGCGTGCGTATTTCGCCGCAAAAGGCGCGACTGGTTGCCGATCAGGTTCGCGGCATGCCGGTTGGGCGCGCAGCGGATCTTCTCCAGTTCAGTGACAAGAAGGCCGCGCACCTGGTCAAGAAGGTGCTGCTTTCGGCGGTCGCCAACGCCGAGAACAATCTCGGAGCGGACGTGGACGAGTTGAAAGTCGCCACGATTGCCGTGGACGAAGGTCCGCGACTGAAGCGCTTCCAGGCGCGCGCCAAGGGTCGCGGTACCCGGATCATCAAGCGCACCAGCCACATTACCGTGGTGGTGGGGAGCTGACAGGAAACCAACGATGGGTCATAAAGTTCATCCGACGGGCATCCGCCTGGGCATTTCCAAGGACTGGAATTCCAAGTGGTATGCGAACAAACGCGACTATCCGCAGTATCTTGCCGCGGATCTGAAGGTGCGCGAGTTGTTGCACAAGAAGCTGGCGCAGGCCGGCGTGTCGCGCATCCAGATCGAGCGTCCGGCGAAAACCGCGCGTATCACGATCCACACCGCCCGTCCGGGCGTGGTGATCGGCAAGAAGGGCGAGGATATCGAGAAGTTGCGCAAGGAAGTCACGGCGATGATGGGCGTTCCGGCCCACATCAATGTGGCCGAAGTGCGCAAGCCGGAAATCGATGCCCAGCTCGTGGCCGAGTCGATCGCGCAGCAGCTGGTGCGCCGCATCATGTTCCGCCGCGCGATGAAGCGCGCCGTCGGCAATGCGATGCGTCTGGGCGCACTGGGCATCAAGGTCAACGTGGCGGGTCGCCTGAACGGCGCGGAAATCGCGCGCTCGGAGTGGTACCGCGAAGGCCGTGTGCCGTTGCATACGCTGCGCGCCGATATCGATTACGGTTTCGCCGAGGCGAAAACCACCTACGGCATCATCGGCATCAAGGTGTGGGTCTACAAGGGCGAAATTTTCGACTTGCACGCGGCCAACCAGGAGGCCAAGGACGAAGGTCGCGACAATGCGCCGCGCGAGCGTCGCGAGTCGCGTGAACAGCGCGAAGCGCGTCAGGCGGGCAAATAGAACATTGAACCGGTCCGCCGGGACGGCGGTTTTGTGAGTACGGCGGTCAGGAAGATCGCTCAGGCAGGATAAAGAAAATGTTGCAACCCAAACGTACCAAGTACCGCAAAATGCAGAAGGGCCGCAATCGCGGGCTGAGCCAGGTCGGCAACAAGGTCAGCTTCGGCGAATACGGCCTGCGCGCGACCACGCACGGACACCTGACTTCGCGCCAGATCGAAGCGGCGCGACGTTGTGTCACGCGTTTTGTGCGCCGTGGCGGCAAGCTGTGGATTCGTGTCTTCCCGGACAAGCCGATTACCAAGAAGCCGATTGAAGTGCGTATGGGCAACGGCAAGGGCAACGTCGAGTTCTGGGTCGCCGTTATCCAGCCGGGGCGCATGCTTTATGAAATCGAGGGCGTCAGCGAGGATGCCGCACGCGAAGCATTTCGCCTTGCCGCTGCCAAGCTGTCGGTTCAAACCCAGTTCGTCAACCGCACGGTGCTGTGATGAAACTCAACGATCTTCGTAAACAGTCCGAACAGGACCTGGGCGAGCAATTGCTGGAATTGCGTCGTGAGCACTTCAACCTGCGCATGCAGAGGGGTGCCGGCGACCAGACACAGACTCATCATTTCAAGCGCGTGCGGCGCGAGATCGCGCAGGTAAAGACGCTGCTTGGCGAAAAGAAGAAACAATAAGGGCACTCGGCAATGAGCGAACAGAACAAGACGCAGCGTACCCTCGAAGGGCGCGTGATCAGCGACAAGATGAACAAAACGGTGACCGTGCTGCTCGAGCGCCAGGTCAAACACCCGTTGTTCGGCAAGTACATCCGCCGTTCGACCAAGGTGCATGCGCACGACGAACAGGGCCAGTGCAAGGAAGGCGACATGGTGCGCATCATCGAATGTCGGCCGATGTCGAAGACCAAGAACTGGCGCGTGGTGCAAGTCCTTGCGCGCGCCGCGCAGTAACGCCGAGGCCGGGAGAAACGTACCATGATTCAGATGCAATCCAAGTTGGCCGCGGCCGACAACAGCGGTGCCAAAGAGCTGATGTGCATCAAGGTGCTGGGCGGCTCCAAGCGTCGCTATGCCCGCATCGGCGATGTCATCAAGGTTTCGGTGCGTGACGCGATTCCGCGCGGCAAGGTCAAGAAGGGCGAAGTGTATGACGCTGTCGTCGTGCGTACCGCCAAGGGTGTGCGCCGTCCGGACGGATCGCTGATCCGCTTCGACGGCAACGCCGCCGTACTGTTGAACAACAAGCTCGAGCCGATCGGCACCCGTATTTTCGGGCCGGTCACGCGCGAGCTGCGCAGCGAGCGATTCATGAAGATCGTTTCGCTTGCGCCCGAAGTGCTGTAACGCAATCATTTTTGGAAACACGCCATGAACCGTATTCGCAAAGGTGATCAAGTCATCGTGATCACCGGAAAAAACAAGGGCCAGAGAGGCGAAGTGCTGCGCGTCGCCGGTGATCGCGTATTCGTGCAGAACATCAATCTGGTCAAACGCCACACCAAGCCGAATCCCCAGGCCAACCAGCCGGGCGGAATCGTCGAGCGGGAGGCGTCCGTGCATGTTTCCAACGTGATGCTGTTCAACCCATCGACCGGCAAGGGCGACCGGGTCGGTTTCAAGACTCTCGACGACGGTCGCAAGGTACGCACGTACCGCGCCAGCGGCGAAGTGGTCGACGCCTGAGGATATCGAAATGGTGCGCCTGGAAAAATTCTACAAAGAAGAAGTGGTGCCGAAGCTGATGCAGCGCTTCGGTTATGACAACGTCATGCAGGTGCCGCGCCTGACCAAGATCACGCTGAACATGGGCGTGGGCGAGGCCGTGGGCAACAAGAAGGTGCTCGAGAACGCCGTTGACGACATGACCCGGATCGCCGGACAGAAGCCGATCACCACGCTGGCACGCAAGTCGATCGCCGCGTTCAAGATTCGTGATGGCTGGCCGATCGGCTGCAAGGTGACACTGCGCCGGGCGCGCATGTACGAGTTCCTGGATCGCCTGATCAACGTCTCGTTGCCGCGCGTGCGTGATTTCCGTGGCGCCAGTGGCCGTGCGTTCGACGGGCGTGGCAACTACAACATGGGCGTCAAGGAACAGATCATCTTCCCGGAGGTCGATTTCGACCAGGTTGATGCGATGCGCGGCATGGACATCGCGATCACGACCACCGCCAAAAACGACGAAGAAGCCAAGGCGTTGCTCGAGGCGTTCAGCTTCCCGTTCCGTAACTGATTCGAATAGAGAGACAACCGTATGGCCAAGACCAGCATGATCGAGCGCGAAAAGAAACGCGCGAAACTGGTTAAGAAGTACGCCGCCAAGCGCAAGCAGCTCAAGGCGACGGTGCTCGACCCGAATGCCTCGTACGAGGAGCGCATGACCGCGCAGGCGCAGTTGCAGAAGCTGCCGCGTGACGCCAGCCCGACCCGTCAGCGCAATCGTTGCGAGTTGACCGGCCGTCCGCGCGGCGTGTACCGCAAATTCGCGCTGGGCCGGCAGAAGTTGCGCGAGGCGACGATGCGCGGCGACGTGCCGGGTCTGCGCAAGGCCAGCTGGTAAGAAGATCGACCGACGGCGGCTATCTATGAATGCTGCGTCGACTGGATTCAACCGGATATCGATGCATTACAGGAATCACAAAACATGAGCATGACTGATCCCATCGCTGACATGTTTACCCGCATTCGCAACGCGCAAGCGATGGCGAAGCCGACGGTGAGCATGCCGGCGTCGAAAATCAAGGCCGCCATTGCCGGCGTGCTGAAAGACGAAGGCTACTTGCAAGACTTCAATGTCAGCAAGACGGACAACAACAAGTCCGTGCTTGAGATCGCGCTGAAGTATTTCGAAGGCCGTCCGGCCATCGACAAGCTGGCGCGTGTGAGCCGTTCCGGTTTGCGCGTGTATCGCGGCAAGGACGAGTTGCCGCGTGTCATGAGCGGCCTGGGTATCGCCATCGTCTCAACGCCAGAAGGCATCATGACCGACGCCCAGGCGCGCGCCAAAGGCGTGGGTGGCGAAGTCATCGGCACCGTGGTCTGAGCGAGGAGAAGATCATGTCTCGAGTAGCCAAAAAACCCGTCGCGCTCCCCAAAGGGGTCGAGTGCAACATTACCGACGGGCAGATTTCCGTGAAGGGTCCGAAAGGCACGCTCAAACTTGAGCGGCTGGTCGGCGTGGATGTCGAGGTCAACGGATCGGAGGTCCAATGTATCGCCAGGGATGCACAGGCCGTCAAGATGGCCGGTACGACCCGCTCGCTGTTGGCCAACATGGTGCACGGCGTATCCGACGGCTTCGAGCGCAAGCTTGAGCTGGTCGGCGTCGGCTATCGTGCCACGCTGCAGGGCAATGACCTGAACCTGACGCTGGGCTTTTCCCATCCGGTCGTGTTCAAGCCGCCGGAAGGAATCACCCTGGCCGTGCCGACCCAGACCGAAGTGACGATCAGCGGTGCCGACAAGCAGCGCGTCGGCGAAGTCGCAGCGAAAATTCGTGCCTTCCGTCCACCGGAACCCTACAAGGGCAAGGGCGTGCGTTACGCCGGCGAGCGTATCTCGCTGAAAGAAGCGAAGAAGGCCTAGGAGCAGGATGATGGACAAGAGAATTGCAAGACAGCGTCGCGCCAAGGCCACGCGCATGCACATCCGCAAGCTGGCCGTGCCGCGCCTGACCGTTCACCGCAGCGATCAACATATTTACGCCCAGGTGATTTCGGCCGAAGGCGACAAGGTGCTGGCTGCGGCTTCGACCGTGCAGAAAGCCATCGCCAAGGACCTGAAGGGCACCAAGAACAAGGCTGCGGCGGCTGCCGTCGGCAAGGCCGTCGCCGAAAAGGCGAAAGCCGCCGGTGTCGAGAGCGTGGCATTCGACCGTTCCGGTTTCCGCTATCACGGTCGCGTTGCAGCGTTGGCCGATGCGGCACGCGAGGCGGGGCTGAAATTCTGATTGACCGAATTTGATTTAGACCAACCACTACAACTCCAAGCGGCCTGGCCGCAAGCAGAAGTCCGACTCACTCAGGTGAGCGGCAAAGAAGGTGAAACGATGTCCAGCAACGAACGTGACAACAGCGATGGCATGCTCGAGAAGCTCATTGCCGTCAACCGCGTCGCCAAGACGGTCAAGGGCGGCCGGCAGATGAGCTTCACGGCGCTGACCGTGGTCGGCGACGGCGATGGCCGGGTCGGCTTGGGCTACGGCAAGGCGCGCGAAGTGCCGGTGGCCATTTCCAAGGCGATGGAACGTGCACGCCGCGGCATGATCAGTGTCAAACTGAACAATGGCACGCTTTGGCATGCCGTCAAGGCCAACCATGGCGCTGCGCGCGTTTACATGCAGCCTGCTGCCGAAGGTACCGGCGTGATCGCCGGCGGTGCCATGCGCGCCGTGCTCGAAGTGGTCGGCGTCAAGAACGTGCTGGCCAAGACGGTTGGATCGCGCAACCCGATAAATCTCGTGCGCGCCACGATCAAGGGGCTGAAGGCGATGGCCTCGCCCGAGCATATTGCCGCCAAGCGTGGCAAGACGGTCGAAGAGGTAGGCGGTTATGGCAAAGACTGAAAACAAGAACGCGGGAACGGTTCGCGTACGGCTGTACAGGAGCCTGATCGCATGTAAACGCCGACATCGTCAGAGCGTCCGTGCGCTGGGCCTGAACAAACTCAATGACGTGCGCGAACTGAAAGACAGTCCGCAGGTACGTGGTCTGATCAATCAGGTCAGCTATCTGGTCCGCGTCGAAGAAAACGCGTAAACGCAAAGCATATTTTCGGAGTTCGAACGATGCGTCTGAATACACTCAAACCAGCCAAGGGTTCGCGCAAGACGCGTACTCGCGTCGGCCGCGGCATCGGTTCCGGATTGGGCAAGACCGCGGGTCGTGGCCACAAGGGCCAGTACGCACGCAGCGGTAAAGGCAAGGTCAAGCCCGGATTCGAGGGCGGCCAGATGCCGTTGCAGCGCCGTCTGCCCAAGGTCGGCTTCCGTTCCAAGCGCGCGCATGAAACCTGCGAAGTACTGCTGTACAAGCTCGACTCGATCAAGGCCGAGGTCGTGGATTTCGCCGCGCTCAAGGAAGCCGGGCTCATTGAAACCCGTGCCATCAGGGCCAAGGTAGTAAAAAAGGGCGAGCTCAGCCGCGCGGTCAAGTTGCGCGGCGTGGCCGTAACGGCAGGCGCCAAGGCAGCGATTGAAGCTGCCGGCGGCAGCGTGGAGTAAGCGTGTCTACCCCGCAATCCAATCTGTTTTCGAATCTGGGCAAGCTGACCGAGCTCAAGCAGCGCATCCTGTTCGTGATCGGCGCGCTGATCGTGTACCGGCTCGGCTCGTTCATTCCGGTCCCGGGCGTGAACTCGGATGCGATGTCGCGTCTGATTGAAGGCTCCGGCGGGCTGGTGAGCATGTTCAACATGTTCTCCGGTGGCGCCCTGAAGCGCTTTTCCCTGTTTGCCCTGGGGGTGGTGCCCTATATTTCCGCCTCGATTATTGTGCAGATGTTTGCTTCGGTGATCCCGAGTTGGCAGGCATTGCGCAAGGAAGGCGAGTCTGGCCGGCGCAAGCTGACCCAGTGGACACGATATGGCACAATCGGGTTGGCCATGTTCCAGGCTTTCGGCATTGCGACGATGCTTCAGCATCAGGCCAATGTGGTTTACACGCCGGGAGCGAGCTTCGTTTTTGGTACCGTGGTGGGCCTGACCGCAGGCACCATGTTCCTGATGTGGTTGGGCGAGCAGATTACCGAGCGCGGGGTCGGAAATGGCATCTCGTTATTGATCTTTGCAGGCATCGTTGCCGGCTTGCCGGCGGCAGTCGTACATACCCTGCAGATGTCGCAACAGGGAGAGTTGAGTCCGCTCAAGGTAATGACGATTCTGGCCCTTATTCTGTTGGTCACCGCGTTCGTGGTATTCGTCGAGCGTGGCCAGCGGCGTATCACGGTCAACTATGCGAGGCGCCAGGGTGGTGCCCGGGCCTACATGAACCAGAGCTCGCATCTGCCGCTGAAGATCAACATGTCGGGTGTGATTCCGCCGATTTTCGCCTCCTCGCTGATCCTGTTTCCGTCGACTGCCTCATCGTGGCTGGCCAATGGTGCGGACATCCATTGGCTGCAGATGATCACCGCTGCGCTGGCGCCCGGCGAGCCGTTGTACGAAGTGCTTTACGCGGTATTGGTCATCGTCTTCGCATTTTTCTATACCGCGCTGGTATTCAATTCGGGCGAGACGGCGGACAACCTGAAGAAGTCCGGCGCCTTGATTCCGGGGATTCGGCCGGGCAAGGCGACCGCGGATTACATCGATGGCGTGCTGACGCGCCTGACCGGCGCCGGCGCGCTTTATCTGGTCGCCGTGTGTCTGGTGCCGACGTTTCTGCAGCAGAATTGGCACGTGCCGTTCTATTTCGGCGGCACCTCATTGTTGATCGTCGTCGTCGTCGTCATGGATTTCACGGCGCAAGTGCAGGCGCATCTGGTTTCGCACCAGTATGACAGTCTGCTCAAGAAGGCGAATCTGAAAGGTTACGGGCGCAGCGGCGGTACGCGCTGAGCGGGATTGGATCGCTGGTTCGGCGAGGCTTGGCTTCTAGAACCAGCGAAATCGAGCTATAATAGGCAGTTCGCTGCCGCGAAGAACTATTTGGAGATCAGGATAATGGCGCGCATTGCAGGTGTGAATCTGCCGGTCCACAAACACGTGGTCATCGGTCTGCAAAGCATTTACGGTATCGGCCGAGCACGGTCGCGCAAGGTTTGCGAGAACGCTGGCGTGAATCCGGCGACGCCGATCAAGTCGCTGACCGAGGCCGAGATCGAACAGATCCGGCAGGCGGTTGCCAAGTTCATCGTGGAAGGCGATTTGCGCCGTGAAGTTGGCATCAGCATCAAGCGGTTGATGGACCTGGGTACCTATCGCGGCCTGCGTCACCGCCGCGGTCTGCCGGTACGCGGGCAACGTTCGCGGACCAACGCGCGTACGCGCAAGGGACCGCGTCGCGCGATTCGGAAGAACTGATCATTCGTGGCGCCGGCGGGCGCCGTATCGTTAAGTATTGGACATTGCGGGTAAGCTGACTCATGAACAAACCGGTCGCATCCAAGGCCAAGAAAAAAGGCAAGCGCATCGTTACCGACGCGATTGCGCACGTGCAGGCCTCCTTCAACAACACGGTCGTTACGATCACGGATCGTCAGGGCAACGCCCTGTCGTGGGCGACTTCCGGCGGTGCCGGATTTCGTGGTTCGCGCAAATCCACGCCGTTTGCCGCGCAGGTTGCCGCGGAAAAGGCGGGGCGCGCCGCGCAGGACTATGGCATCAAGACCATGGAAGTACGTATCAAGGGCCCGGGTCCGGGCCGCGAATCGGCGGTGCGTTCGCTGAACGCGATCGGATACAAGATCACCAACATCATCGATGTGACGCCGATTCCGCATAACGGCTGCCGTCCACCGAAGCGCCGCCGGGTCTGAGGAGAACAACATGGCACGTTATATCGGTCCCACCTGCAAGATGGCCCGACGCGAAGGCGTCGACTTGAGCTTGAAGAGCCCCGCCCGCGCGGTCGACTCCAAATGCAAGCTCGAGCAGAAGCCGGGCCAGCATGGCGCCGGCGGCAAGCGTGCTCGCTTGTCCGACTACGCCGTTCAGTTGCGCGAAAAGCAGAAGGTCAAGCGCATTTACGGTCTGCTCGAGCGTCAGTTCAGCAATTACTACAGCAAGGCGTCGCAGCTCAAGGGCAATACCGGTGAGAACCTGTTGCGCATGCTCGAAGGCCGGCTGGACAACGTAGTTTACCGCATGGGTTTTGCGGTGACGCGCGCGCAGGCTCGCCAGTTGGTTTCGCACAAGGCGATCCAGGTCAATGGCAAGAAGGTCAATCTGCCGTCGTACCAGGTTCAGCCGGGCGATCAGATTTCGGTGGTCGAAAAGTCGCGCAGTCAATTGCGCATCAAGGAGGCGCTGGACCTTTCCGAGGAAATGGACCTGACGCCGCCGTGGGTCGAAGTGGACCCGAAACAGTTTATCGGCACGCTAAAGGCATTACCGGAACGCGCCGATCTGCCGAGCGATATCAACGAAAGCCTGATCATCGAGTTGTACAGCAAGTAAGCGCGGATTTATGAACAGGCCGGCGTGCGGCAGCGTCGTCGGTCGCCGGGATTCGTAAGGACACGCATCTGGCCTCGCGCGCAGATGGCAATAAGTGATCCGCTACCGTCTCGCACGGTTGCGACGAATCGAATCAACAAACACCTATAGTTGGAGTGTCGCAAATGACACAATCGTCTACCGATATCCTGCGCCCCCGTGGCTTGCAGGTGGAACGCACAGGCGCTAACCGCGCCCGCATCGTGGTCGAACCGCTCGAGCGCGGTTTTGGCCATACCCTGGGCAATGCACTGCGCCGGGTCCTGCTGTCGTCGATCCCCGGCGCAGCCGTGACCGAAGTCGAAATCGACGGTGTTCTGCACGAATACACGACCATGGAGGGGTTGCAGGAAGACGTGATCGAAGTCCTGCTGAACTTCAAGGACGTGGCGATTCGCATGCACGGCCAGGATGAGACCACGCTGACCCTGAGCAAGAAGGGCAAGGGCGTGGTCACGGCTGGCGACATCACCGTCGACCATACGGTCGAAATCGTCAATCCGGATCACGTGCTGTGTCACCTGACCAAGGACCAGACGCTGAACATGCGTATCAAGATCGTGCGTGGCGTCGGTTATCAGCCGGCGACGTCGCGTCGTCTGCCCGACGAGGAATCCCGTCCGATTGGCCGTTTGCAGCTGGACGCGTCGTTCTGCCCGGTACGCCGTGTGGCCTATGAGGTCGACAGTGCGCGTGTCGAGCAGCGTACCGATCTGGACAAGCTGATCATGGACATCGAGACCAACGGTGCCATCGACGCTGAGGAAGCCATTCGCAAGGCCGCCGAGATCCTGCAGGATCAGATGACCGTGTTCGGTGATTTCACGCGGCGAGAAAACACGGTTGCCCAAGACGAAAAAGCCGGTGTCGATCCGGTCCTGTTGCGTCCGATTGACGATCTGGAGCTGACCGTGCGTTCGGCCAACTGCCTCAAGGCGGAAAGCATCTATTACATCGGCGACCTGGTTCAGCGCACGGAAGTCGAGCTGCTGAAGACACCGAATCTGGGCAAGAAGTCCCTGACTGAAATCAAGGACGTGCTTGGATCGCGTGGTTTGTCGCTGGGCACGAAGCTGGAAAACTGGCCGCCGGCCGGTTTGCAGCATGGCATGCAGTTGGGGTAAGACAACCTACGCGAACACATAAATAAGCGGGTAACCGCGGAACCCGGCTCCAGGCGACCGGGCTTCCATAACAATGAAAAGATGAGGGTTTTATCATGCGTCACATGAATTCCGGACGTAAGCTGAATCGAACCAGCAGCCATCGCCAGGCGATGTTCCGCAACATGGCGGCTTCGCTGTTCAAGCACGAACTGATCCGTACCACCTTGCCGAAGGCGAAGGAGCTGCGGCGCGTGGCCGAACCGCTGATCACGCTGGCCAAGACGGATGGCGTAGCCAATCGTCGACTGGCGTTTTCGCGTCTGCGTGACAAGGTCGCGGTCGGCAAGTTGTTCGTCGAACTCGGACCGCGTTATCGCGAGCGCAAGGGCGGCTACCTGCGCATCCTCAAGTGCGGTCAGCGTGCCGGCGATGCAGCGCCGATGGCCTATGTGGAACTGGTCGATCGTCCGCGCAGCGATATCGAAACCGACGGCGAATAAAACGACCGGCCGGGGACCCCGGTCTGGATTTCGACGGCCCCGGCAGGCGACTGTCGGGGCCGTCGTTGTTTGCACACGCGGGCGGCTGTAGTGGCGACTGATGTCGGCCTATAATTGCCCACTTCGGCCCTATCGGGAACACGTCATCCACGATGGGGTCTGAATCGGCGATTACATTGCAATCGGGAGCGAACATTGAATCCATTCCGTTGGCCGTTTCGTATCCAGTGTCTGGCTGGATTTCTCGTCTGCGCGGGATTGCTTGCCTATGCCTATTACGTGCAGTTCGGGATGGGAATAGAACCCTGCCCGATGTGCATCTTTCAGCGTATCGTGTTCATTGTGCTGGGAATCGTGTTCCTGGTCGGCGCGATCCAGGCACCGGCCTCGCGCGGGCGCCGCATCTATGGCGCGATGCTTGGGGTGATTGCCTGCATCGGCATCAGTATCGCTGCGCGACATATCTGGATCCAGCATCAACCGCCCAACCCTTTTTCCGGCTGCGGCCCCGGTTTGAATTACATGGTGGCCAATTTCACCTGGAGCAAGACATTGCGGATGGCGTTCACCGGAACCGCCGACTGCGCCAAGATCAGTCACACCATACTCGGCTTGTCGATGCCGGTCTGGTCGTTGATCAGCTTCGTGCTGCTCGGCGCCGGCGGCACGTGGGCCGGCTGGTATCGCCGCTGAACCCTGACCGGGGCAAAAATTCCCACTTGCAGTGTTTTGCGGCTGTGGCATGATGCTTTTTCGCAGCGCAGCAATTTTGCGGAAACGACAATGCAGCAAGACAAACAGCCACTGAGCGCGGTACGTGTCGACCCGTCATGGTCGCCGACGTCCTGGCAATCCAAGCCGGTCACTCAGCAACCGCATTACCCGGACGCGCAGGCACTGTCGCGTGCGCTTGACGAACTGGGCAGCCTGCCACCGCTGGTGACCTCCTGGGAAGTGCTTTCCCTGCGACGGAAACTGGCCGATGCCGCTGAAGGTCGCTGCTTTGTCCTGCAGGGTGGTGATTGTGCTGAAAGCTTTGCCGATTGCAATTCCTCGCTGATCACCAACCGGCTGAAGGTCCTGTTGCAAATGAGCGTGGTGCTGGTGCACGGTTTGAAGATGCCCGTGGTGCGCATCGGACGCTTTGCCGGGCAGTACGCCAAACCACGCTCGGCCGATACCGAGACCCGGGATGGCGTCACGCTGCCAAGCTATCGCGGGGATCTGGTCAACGGCCCGGCATTCAGCAGCGAAGCACGCCTGCCCAATCCACAGCGTTTGATCGAAGGACATTCGAAGTCGGCGCTGACAATGAATTTCATCCGTTCGCTGATCGACGGCGGTTTCGCCGACCTGCACCACCCGGAATACTGGGGATTGGGCTGGGTCGAGCATTCGCCTTTGCAGGATGAATACCGGCAGATGGTCGAATCCATTGGCGACTCGGTTCGCTTCATGGAAACCCT
Source organism: uncultured Pseudomonadota bacterium (assembly GCA_963779795.1). Lineage (GTDB taxonomy): Bacteria > Pseudomonadota > Gammaproteobacteria > Xanthomonadales > Rhodanobacteraceae > Rudaea. The sequence continues at coordinate 224,034 of CAVZZK010000002.1, forward strand.
GGCCGGAGAGTCGATCGGCAATTTCCGTCGAGTTGATTTCTATACCTCGCACGAAGCCCTGCTGCTGCATTATGAACAGGGACAGACGCGTCAGGTGCCACGACATTGGGGCTGGTTCAACCTGTCCACCCATTTCCCCTGGATCGGCATGCGCACTGCGGCGCTGGATGGCGCGCATATCGAATATTGCCGCGGTATCCGCAACCCGATCGGGCTCAAGGTCGGTCCCGGCGTCACGCCGGATCAGTTGTTACGCATCATCGACGCGCTGAATCCGGATAACGAGGCCGGGCGCCTCGTGCTCATCCATCGGATGGGTGCGGCAAAAATCGACGCGGTTTTACCGAAGTTGCTCAAGGCGGTTTCGGCCGAGGGACGGCGTGTATTGTGGTTCTGCGATCCGATGCACGGCAATACCGAAACGCTCGGCAACGGCGTGAAAACGCGCCGCTTCGAAAATATTCGCACCGAACTCGACAGTGCTTTTGATATTCATGCCGCCAACGGCACGCGGCTCGGCGGCGTGCATCTGGAACTGACCGGCGAGAACGTGACCGAGTGCCTCGGCGGTGCGCGCGATCTGACCGAAATCGACCTGTCACGCGCTTACAAGTCCACGGTCGATCCGCGACTGAACTATGAACAGTCGCTGGAACTGGCCATGCTGATCGTGCGCAAGCGCGGCAGTTTGACTGCGCCCGCCTAACGAATGACGCGGACGCACCCGCAGAGCTTGCGAGTGAAAGCTTTGTTCCCGGAAATGCGAGGTTACGGAAAATTTCAAGGGTATCGGGTATGTCTCGCTAGCCCGTCGCGCAACCCTTTCCCGTGAAGAGGTTGGGAGAGAGGACTTACCCCTGAGTGGAAGTTACGGTGTGTTGATGGTCGCCTTGAATTGCGGCGCATGCCGCGCGCGGGTTGCCTGCTCGAATCCGTAGGCCAAGCGAATCAGCGTCGGTTCGCTCCAGGCACTGGCGAAGAAACTCAATCCAACCGGCAGTCCGTGCACGAATCCGGCCGGCACGGTGATGTCGGGATAGCCGGAAACTGCGGCGAGACTCGCGCTGCCGCCAGTGCCTTGATCGCCGTCGACCCAGTCGATCAGCCAGGGCGGGCCCTTGGTCGGCGCTATCAGCGCATCGAGGCGATATTTTTTCAGGGTTGCGTCGATTCCCTGTTTCCCGGCCAGCCGTTTCGCCATGGCGTGCGCTTTTACATAAACCGGGTCGGTCAGTGGGCCGCGGGCCTGTGACTGGATGAAAAGCTCCTGCCCGAACCATGGCATCTCTCGTGCCTTTTCACGTTTGTCGAATTCGATCAGTTCGGCCAGTGATCGCGGCGCGTGGGAACTTGCCGGCAGTGCCGACAGATAGGCATTCAGGTCGTGCTTGAACTCGTATTCGAGTACCGTTAATTCCGCATGGTCGTATTTTCCGAGCGTCGGAACCACTACCGGATCGACGACGGTTGCACCGGCTGCGCGCATTGCCGCTATATCCCGATTGAGCAGGGCGTCGACGTCAGGACTGAAGCCGGCCAGGGCGCGCACCACGCCGATGCGTGCACCCCGAAGTCCGTTCGCGCGCAGGTATTGGGTATAGTCATGGCGATGCTTGTCTGCGTCCGCCGTGGCAGGATCGCGCGGATCGCTGCCGGCGATGGCGTTGAGCAGCAGCACGGCGTCGGTTACGGTGCGCGCCATCGGGCCGGCCGTATCCTGGCTGTGCGAGATCGGGATGATGCCGGCGCGGCTGACCAGGCCGACGGTCGGTTTGATGCCGACCAGCCCGTTGACCGAGGAAGGGCACACGATCGATCCGTCGGTCTCGGTGCCGATGCCGATGGTGGCGAAACTGGCCGAGACCGCCGCGCCGGTGCCGGCGCTGGAACCACAAGGCGTGCGGTCCAGCGCATATGGATTGCGTGTTTGCCCGCCGCGTCCGCTCCAGCCGCTGGATGAATGCGTCGAGCGGAAATTGGCCCATTCGCTCAGGTTGGTCTTGCCCAGTATTACCGCGCCGGCGGCGCGAAGTTTGGCCGCCACAGTCGAATCACGTTGCGCAATCGAATCGGCCAGCGCCAGCGAGCCGGCAGTGGTGTGCATGCGGTCGGCTGTGTCAAGGTTGTCCTTGATCACCACGGGGATGCCATGCAGGGGACCGCGAACCCTGCCGGCACGGCGTTCGGCATCACGCTCGTCGGCGATCTTCAGCGCATCCGGGTTTAGTTCGATCATCGCGTTGATCGCCGGACCGGCCTTGTCCATCAACGCGATGCGATCGAGGTAGCGCTGGACCAGTTCGTGCGAGGTCAGCTCGCCGCTGGCCATGCGCTTGTCGAGCTCGGCGACGGTGGCTTCGACGACATTGACAGGTACCGCATCGTGGCTTGCTGTCGAGGCGGCATTGCCCGCATTTGCCATGCCCGAACCGAGCAGGGCACAGATCATTACCAGGCAGATAGAAACGCGCATGACACCGGCCCCTTTGTGAATGTCGGGCCATTGTGCCAAAAATGCCTCGCCATCGCTTGCGCATCGGCGCGAGCAAGTGAGATCGATCAGGCTGCCTGGCGGGAGGCGCGTTTGCGATCGCTTTCGGTCAGGTGCTTCTTGCGCAGGCGAATCGCCTTGGGCGTCACCTCGACCAGTTCATCATCCTCGATGAATTCCAGTGCCTGTTCCAGCGACAGCTTCACCGACGGCGTCAATTGCACGTTTTCGTCCTTGCCGGCGGCACGGACGTTCGTGAGCTGTTTGGCGCGTAGCGCATTCACCGTCAGGTCGTTGTCCTTGGCGTGGATGCCGACAAGTTGGCCCTGGTAGATTTCCGCGCCTTCGTCGATCAGCAGGCGACCGCGTTCCTGCAGTCCGACCAGCGCATAAGCCGGGGCCTGGCCCTGGCCATTGGAAATCATCACGCCGTTCGGGCGCTTGGCGATGGAACCTTCGGCGCGCGGGCCGTAGTGGTCGAAAACGTGGAACAGCAGGCCGGTGCCCGCGGTCACTGTGCGGAACTCGGTCTGGAAACCGATCAATCCGCGCGCCGGAATCAGGTACTCCAGGCGAACGCGGCCTTTGCCGTCGGGTTCCATGTTCTTGAGCTGCCCGCGGCGCGCACCAAGGCGCTCCATGACCGCCCCCTGGAATTGCTCTTCCATGTCGACGACGAGCTGTTCCCACGGTTCCTGCAGTTCGCCGTCGATATCCCTGACGATGACTTCCGGACGCGAGACGGCCAGTTCGTAGCCTTCGCGGCGCATGGTTTCGATCAACACGGAAAGGTGCAGCTCACCGCGCCCGGAAACCTTGAACTTGTCCGGGTCGTCGGTTTCCTCGACGCGCAGCGCGACGTTGTGCAGCACCTCGCGCATCAGGCGATCGCGGATCTGGCGGCTGGTCAGGAACTTGCCGGCGCTGAAATTCTTGTTGCCCGCGAACGGCGAATTGTTGACCTGGAACGTCATGCTGATGGTCGGTTCGTCCACGGTCAGCACCGGCAGCTGTTCCGCTGCATCGACGGCGCAGACGGTGTCGGAGATGCCCAGGCCCTCGATGCCGGAGATCGCGATAATGTCGCCGGCGCTGGCCTGTTCGACTTCGCGTCGCTCCAGACCCATGAAACCGAGTACCTGCAGTACCTTGCCGGTGCGCTTGCGGCCGTCGCGGTCGATGACCGATACGGGCAGGTTGGTGCGCACGGTGCCGCGCTGGATGCGGCCGATTCCGATCAGGCCGACGTAGGAATTGTAGTCGAGCTGACTGATGCGCATCTGGAACGGGCCGTCAGGATCGACCTGCGGCGCCGCCACATGCTGCATGATTGCCTCGTACAAGGGCACCATGTCTCCTTCGCGCGCATTTGGATCGAGGCTGGCGTAGCCGTGCAAGGCCGATGCGTAAACGACCGGAAAGTCGAGTTGTTCCTCGGTTGCACCGAGGCGGTCGAACAGGTCGAAGGTCTGGTTCAACACCCAGTCCGGGCGTGCACCGGGGCGGTCGATCTTGTTGATCACGACGATGGGCTTGAAGCCCATCTGGAATGCCTTCTGCGTCACGAAGCGCGTTTGCGGCATCGGCCCGTCCATGGCATCGACCAGCAGCAACACCGAATCGACCATCGACAGCACGCGCTCGACTTCGCCACCGAAGTCCGCATGTCCCGGTGTGTCGACGATGTTGATGCGGTTTTCGCGCCAGGTGATCGCCGTGTTCTTGGCCAGGATCGTGATGCCACGTTCTTTTTCCTGGTCGTTCGAGTCCATGACCCGTTCGGCCAGTACGGTACGTTCGCTGAACGTGCCCGATTGCTTGAGCAGGCAGTCGACGAGCGTGGTCTTGCCATGGTCAACGTGAGCGACGATGGCGATATTGCGCAGGTTTTCGATGGACATGACGATACGCCCACCGAATGGCGGGCCGGGACAGGGAGGAATCTGGCAATTATAACCGCATTCCGGTCCGTCCGTAAGCGGCTTGGCGGCAGATTTTCAAACTTCCCCAAGGGATGTTCTGATCAAGGATGCGCTGAACAAGTCCACGCAGGCGGCATGATGTCCACAAGGGCCGCGAGCCCGAACGGCTTGCTTCGGGCCGGCCGGCTCAGTGAGTTCCCGACAACCAGATGTGCAACAGGATGCTGGCGATGTAACCCAGGGCGATTGCCCAGGTCCAGCGCAAGTGCCCCATGAACGTATACATGCCGCGCGAGGCACCCATCAATGCCACGCCGGCGGCGGAGCCGACCGACAGCAGGCTGCCGCCGACGCCCGCGGTGAGCGTGACCAGCAACCACTGGTTGTCGCTCATTGGCGGATTCATCTTCAGCACCGCGAACATGATCGGGATGTTGTCGACGATTGCCGACAACACACCCATGCCACTATTCGCCACCGTGTAGCCCATATTCTGGTACAGGTGCTTCGAGGCAAGTTCCAGATAGCCGATGGCGGCCAGGCCGCCGACGCAGGCGAACACGCCGTAAAAAAACAGCAACGTGTCCCATTCGGCATTGGCGATGATGCGGAAGATCGAATACGGCTCCTGTTCGATGCCTTGCGCCAGCGCATAGCGGCGCTGGCGGTGGTCGATGCGCGTGGCCAGCAGGTTGAGGAACGCCAGGCCGGTGAGCATGCCGAAGGCCGCAGGCATGCCCAGCCATTGCTTGCCGGCAACCGTGATGACGATGGTCAGGGCGAACGTCACGCAGATGCCGATGCCGCCGGGCTTGACCTTGGAGGCGCCATCGGCCGCCTCGGGCCGTCCTTTCGGCAATGCGAAATACATTGCCACGGCCGGTATCAGCCAGTTCACGACCGAGGGCAGGAAGATATGGAAGAACTCGAAGAAATCGGCCTTGTGGGCCTGCCAGACCATTAGCGTGGTGATGTCGCCGAATGCGCTCCAGGCGCCGCCGGCGTTGGCCGCGACGACCAGGTTGATCATCGACAGCGTGATAAAACGGACATTGCCGGCGCCTACGGCGAGAACCACGGCGGACATCACCAGTGCCGTGGTCAGATTGTCCAGTATCGGCGAGAGCATGAACGCCAGCGCGCCGGTAACCCAGAACAGTTGTCGATAACTGAAGTGGCGGCGCGTCAACTGCGTGCGCAGCGCGTCGAAGACGCCGCGCTCACCCATGGCGGTGACATAGGTCATCGCAACCACAAGGAAGAAAAAGATTTCCGAATATTCGAGGAACATGGCCTCGTAGGCATGGCGCGTATCGGCTGCCCCGCCCATTTGCCAGGCGACCAGGGCCCAGATCAGAGCTGCTCCCAGCATGACCGGTTTGGATTTGGCGATGTGGATCCGCTCTTCCAGGATCACCGCGACATAGGCGAGTATGAACAGCAGCAGGGAAACCCAACCGACAGGGTGATTGACGAGATGAAAGTTGTAGCTGGCTTCCGCATCAGCCGCGCAGACCGGTGCGCTGACCAGAATCGCAAGCAGGGCAAACAAGACGCGCATCAAGACTCCTCCGGAGATACGGTCCGTGGCATGACTTCGAAACCCGACACGGACGCGAGTAGTCTTTAGTATCGCAGCATGTTGTCGCGACGTCAGTCCCTCAGGCGAAGCTGAGTGTCATTGGCTGGCGCGGGGCTTTGCATCGAACAATGTTGCGAAGCAAAGCCCGCAGCTCCAAAGCAGAGTCTCAGTATGAATCGCCGAATGCCATCTTCATCTGCACACCGATGGTCCGCGGTTGCGAAAGGACGACCGGAACCGGTGCGGTCGGATCGTATTCGTTGGCGGTGGTGCTGGCCGATACCTGGCCGGCCTTGTCGAACGCATTGTGAACGAATGCATCCACTTCGATACCGTGTGGTGCGAAGATCGCCAGGTCCAGATTCATGCTGTTGTAGCCGGGCAGGCGGTAACCGGGGGTGACGAGGCTGCCGATGAACCCGGTCGTGCGGTCGCCAATATAGGCGTCGCTGACCGTGAAGTCTCCCGATGACTGGCTTCCGATATCGAAATCATAGGTCGCTGCCACCGACAGTTTGTACTTCGGTGATAGCGGCAGGCGGTTGCCGGATTGCGAAAGGCCTAATGCGGGGACGGCCGAAGTCAGCTTGGCGTCGGTATATGCGCCGGAGGCGCGGACAGTAAGGCGCCGTGTCAGCTTGAACGCCGCGCTGACTTCGGCACCCTTGATCTGCGCATCGCCACCGTTCTCGATCTGGTTGATGCCGCCGTTGTTGACGGTCAGCTGGATGCGCGACCAGCGGATGTCGTAAACGTCCGCGTCCAGGGTCGCACGGTCGTCGAGAAAGGTCGCCTTTTCCCCCAGTTCATAGTTCCACAACTTGTCAGGTTCGAAGGTCGGCGCGCCCTGGCCCAGTTGCAGAATGAAATTCGGCCCGCCCGGGCGATAGCCGCTGGCTATCTTGGCGTAGACCATGACGTTCCGGGAAATGCGATAGCGCGGGTTGATCAGATAGGTGGTAACGTTTTGTTTTGACGTGGCGTCTTCGTGGGTAGTCAGCGTGGGTTGTGAAGGCACCACGAAAAGGCCGTACGCAAATTGCTGGTAGCGTTGACGATTCCAACTGTGGCGAGTCCCGAGGGTCAGGTCGAACTTGTCGGTGAAGTGATAGGTTACGTCCGCGAACGCCGACCATTCCTGGTAGATGCTGGGCAGGACGCCGTAGAACGGCGAATAGCCGAAAAGCAGGCCATCCGACTCGGAACCGTTCTGCAGATTGACGAACTCGTGCGTCTTTTCATGTGTGCTGTACAGGCCGAGCAGCCACTGCAAACGACCATCATCGGGCGAGGCCAGGCGAAGTTCCTGGGTGTATTTGCGTGTCGAGGTGTCAACGAACAGACCGTAAAGTTGGGGCCCGAATACCGACGCCAGCAACGGGTTGTAGATGTCGCTGACGTCGGTCAGGTAGCGCCCATTGTTGTTCTGATAGGCGGTAACCGAGGTGAGTGTGGCCCAGTGCAGGTTCCAGTTGACGATGCCTGAAAACATCCGCAAGGAGTTTGATTCGGGTTGGGCCAGGCCGAATTGCTGTTCGTAGGTATCCGTTATCGGCGCACCCGTGTTGATGTCACGGAAGTCGACATTGAGGCCGTCACCGTGAATGCGTTGTGAGAATGCGGACAGTTTAACGTTCAGGTCTGGATTGAATTGTGCCAGTAGCTGGGCGCGCCCCATGAAAGTGTGTGCGGCCCCCTGATTGTCGACGCCGCGCAGGATGTTGTGGCCGAAACCGGTGTCGTATTGCTGGACCCCGTCCACTCGCAAGGCAACCTTGCCGGGTGCCAACGGCAGGTTGAGCATCACACCCGTATGGTCGTTTGTACCGGCATGTGTAGTGCTGGACACTCCCGCCGTGACCCATCCGTCGAAGGCATCCAGATCCGGCGTGGCCGGCACATATTTGATTGCACCGCCCAGTGCGTTGGCTCCGTAGAGCGTGCCTTGCGGGCCGTTGAGTACCTCGACGCGCGACAGGTCGAACGTGTTGATTGGCAATGTCTGGAAACCTACACCGAAGGGTGAGCTGGCACCGATCGGTACCTGATCCAGATACAGGCCGATACCACTGCTCAGTTGCGAGCCGCCGGTAGTCACGCCGCGGATGGCGACGAGATTGCTGGTCGGGCTCAGCGTGTCGTAGCTCAATCCAGGTACGAAGTTGGCGAATTGATCGAAGCTGTGAGCGTGGATTTGTTCGAGAAACGAACCTTCCAGCGAGGTGACGCCTCCGGCGACGTTCTGCAGTGACTCGCGCCGATGGGCCGCGGTAACAACGACCGGTGGCAAGGTCGTCTGGTCCTCGTCCTTACCGGCAGATTTGTGTTTTTCGTTAATTGCGGAGGAATGGTTGATCGCAGACGCTGCCGGAGTTGACTGAGTGTCAGTACCCGTTTGTCGCTGTGCGGTTTCATTGGGCGTTGCTTGTACGACGGTGGCCAGGGCGATCGCGATCGCCGCAGCCAGACAACGCAGTCCTGTCGCTCGAGTGTTCATGGACATGCCCCTCCCGGTTAATTTGTATATGAACGAACGATCGTTCATGGTGTTATATTATCATATGGTATATATGTCAATGGGATGGAATGAGAGCGATCGTTCGTTCATAATTGCGCTATGACAGTAAATCGACGCTTGGCCGCGACAACGGCGAATCTGCTACCCGCGGTGAAACTGTCCGGGTCACGCGGACAAATCCTGATGTCTGCCTTGAAATTGTTCGCCGAGCGCGGCTACGCGGGGACGTCGATCCGCGACGTTGCTGCAGCTGCGGGCGTCAAGCCGGCTACGATCTACGTGCACTATTCGTCCAAAGAACACATCCTGGCTGAGCTGTGCCGCATCGGACATGAAGAACAATACCGGCGCGTGCGCACCGCCGTGTTGGCCAGCGGCGCCAACCCACGCGACCAGATTGTTGCCTACGTGCGTGCACATGTGGAATTCCATACCGCCTTTCCAATGCTGGCCGTGGTGTCAAACGCCGAGCTTCATGTGCTCGGCGAAGAACTGGGTTCGGCCACCTTCCTGCTGCGGCACCAGTCCGAAGGACTGCTGACCGACATCATCAAGCTGGGTATCGACCAGGAGATTTTTCACGTACCCGATGTCTGGCTTGCCACAGCTGCCATCGGCGGCATGGGTTTGCGTGTGGCCTACTGGTTTGCGCCGGATTACCACGTCACGGCCCAACAGGTGGCCGATGCTTATGCCGAATTTGCTCTGCGTATTCTGGCAAGTAAAAACGGCGGCCTGGACGCCGAGGTTCCGGCGACATAGGAGTGCATGATGTTGGATAGGAGAAAGTCATGTCGATTGCCTTCCTGACCGGGTCGATCCGGCGCTGCATTCATGCTGGCAACGACGATCTTTTGACCGCTGGCATGGGGTTGGACGGACTTGCCGGATGGCCTGTGCCGTTCGCCGACCCGGTCCGGCCCACCGCCGCGGAACTGCGTCGGCGCGCAGTCCAGTCGGCATGGAAGGGTCTGGCCGATTTGGGTCCACTTGGGGGCTACGGGCGAGTTTATGGTGCGGCGCCCCGGGTGCCGGGACGCGAGTACAGTGCGTTCGCGCGCTTGCCGCAGGCGCGCCATCCGTTTCGCGTGCTGTGTCAGATACCCGATGGTTTCGACGAAAAGACGCGTTGCCTGATTGTTGCGCCGTCGTCCGGTTCACGCGGCGTCTACGGGCCGATTCCGCTGGCCGGCGCGTGGGGTTTGCCGCGAGGTTGTGCGGTCGTCTACACGGACAAGGGTACCGGCACGGGCTATTTCGACTGTGCCGAGGGTACCGGTGTAGCATTGGACGGTACCCGGGCCCGGGCGGGCGATGCCATGCTCGAATTCGAGCCCGCATCGGCGCCGACTGACGCTGGCATCGCGATCAAGCATGCGCATTCGGGTGACCATCCCGAAGCCGACTGGGGTGCGCATGTGCTGCAGGCCGTCCGCTTTGGCTTGGCGATGCTCGACGAGGCGTTTCCCGAGCAAGCGCCGTTCACGCCGGAAAACACGCGCATCATTGCGATCGGTGTGTCCAACGGCGGCGGTGCAGTGTTGCAGGCGGCGGGGCTGGATGTCGACGCTTGGCTGGATGGCGTGGTGGCGCTCGAACCGAACGTACACGTTCCGGGGCACGGCCGCGCGATCTACGACTACATGACCGAAGCGGCCCTGCTGATGCCCTGCGCGCTCGCACATGCGCGGTTCGCGACGACGCCGCTCGCGCGCGACGAAGGCGGCAACGTTCCGTCGGCATGGACGGCGCACGACATGGCGCTGCAGGCGGCAGGTGAGATGCAGGCAGGCAATCAGGCCGCTCGTGCGGACGAGGCGTTGCAGCGACTGCTGGCAGCCGGCTGGGAAGAACCGATGATTGCCTCGGCCACCTGCTCGACGGCTTTCGACGTCTGGCGTGCGGTTGCCGTGATGTACGCATCGGCCTATACGCGCGCCGCCGTCGGGGCAATGCCGCAGGGGTATAGCTATCGTCAAGTCGAGGTCGAAGGAATGTCCGCCCAGGCGGTACAAGCGACATGGTGGCCGGATGGAACCGGCATTCCACCCAATGTGGGCGTCGCACTTGTCGACGCTGAGGCGCAGGCAGGTGGCAATGCCTGCGTGGCGGGTCTGCTCTCGCTACGCGCACTGTGGGACGGCAGCAGTGCGCGGGCGATGCAGTTGCGTGGGGCGGTCGAGAGGCTTGCGGTTCGGCTTCCACGTGAGAATCTGCCGATCTGGGTCGTGCACGGCGCCGAGGACGGCCTGGTGCCACCGGTGTTCAGCTCGGACCCCTACATCCAATGGCTGCGCGAACAGGGCAGGTCTCCATATCATTGGCGTGTGCCCCATGCACAGCATTTCGATGCGTTTCTGAGCCTGCCTGAATTCGGTGCCCGCTACGTTCCATTGCTGGCTTACGGATATGCGGTGCTGGACCGACTGCATTCGCATCTATCCGAAGGGATTCCCATGACCGACCAGCCCACGCCGCAACCGCGACCACGCGGCAGCGAACCCTTGAACGCCGCGATGTTGAACCTGCCGCACTGATCCTGGCTGCGCGGAAATGCGTGGTCTGTGTCTGCGATACAATCACGGTTTGCCTCGTTCGGAGATTCGCGATGAGTAGTGCCCCGGAATTGACCGCGCTGATCAGCACGGCGCACGGTCCGATCCATCTTCGTCTGTTCGCCGACCATGCTCCGCTCACGGTTGCCAATTTCGTCAACCTGGCAACACGCAAGTTTTACGACGGTCTGAGTTTTCATCGCGTCATCCCGGACTTCATGATCCAGGGCGGTTGCCCGCAAGGCGACGGGCGTGGCGGCCCCGGTTACCGGTTCGAGGATGAGACGACGCCGGAGTTGAAGCACGATCGGCCGGGCATCGCGTCGATGGCCAATGCCGGGCCGAATACCAACGGCAGCCAGTTTTTCATCACGCACGTGGCCACGCCGTGGCTGGATGGCAAGCACACCGTGTTTGGTCAGGTCGTCGGCGCCGATGACCAGGCTATCGTCAACAGCATCCGCCAGGGCGAACGGATCGATTCGATTTCGATCCAGGGCGATTACTCGAGCCTGATGCAGGAGATGCAGTCACATGTGGATGGCTGGAATCGAGTCCTCGAACAGCGCTAGCCCGGTCCAGCGCCGGGAAATGGCAAAAACGAAGGCCGCCCTCGGGCGGCCTAGTCGTTAACTGTGCAGGATCGGCAGGTTTACGTGCTGCAGGATCAAAAGCAGGATGATTGCACCGATAATCGACATGATGAAACCGGCGGGGTGAAACATCGCGCCATTGGCGGGCCGTTTGATCAGGCTGCCGATAAACCCGCCTATCAGCGAACCGACGATGCCGACGACGGTGGTCGCGATAAAGCCCATGTGGCCGACGTGAATGAACATATGGGCAATCAAGCCAATGATGAAGCCAACGACAATCGACCAGATCAGATGAATCATGTAATCCTCCGGGAGTTTGATTGAAGGTTGCGTCCGCCCCAGTCGATCCCCGACTCGACGCCGAGCATAGCAAACGCAAGCTGCAAATTGCGCAACTGAAAGTGCGCATGTAGTGCCGAGCCCGTGTGATAGAATTGTGCGCTGCACTAACCCACTCGAGGATTTGCGATGCTCAAGCTTGCCGAGCGCATGGGCCGCGCCAAACCGAGCGCGATCATGGTTATTGCCGAAAAGGCAAAACAGCTCAAGGCCGAAGGCCGGGACATCATCAGTTTTTCCATTGGCGTGCCGAATTTCCTGCCCGGCCCGCACGTCTACCAGGCCGTGCGCGACTGGCTGGACAAGGATTCGGGCCAGTACGGCTCGAACCGCGGCAGCAAGGCGTTGCTCGATGCATTTCTCGAGCACATGAAAGGCATTGGACTGGATGGTTATACCGCCGAGAACTGTGCGGTGGCCGTGGGTGCCAAGCATATTCTTTACAACCTGGCCGAGGCGCTGCTGGACGATGGCGACGAGATCGCCTTCCCGACGCCGTATTGGACCAGTTATCTGGACATCGCCGACATTCTTGGCGCCAAGGTCAAGCTGCTGTCGTGCCCGCCGGAACAGAACTACAAGCTGACGCCGCAACAACTGGATGAGGCACTGGCCAGCAAGCCGAAGATCTTCCTGTTCAACAATCCGTCCAACCCGACCGGCATGGTCTACTCGAAGGGTGAGATTGCCGCGTTGGCCGACGTCTTGGTCAAGCACCCGGATACGTGGGTGATCACCGACGATATTTACAATCGCATGGTGTTCGATGGCGTCGGCTACCACAACTTCATGCATGCGCGCGGGGAGCTGCGTGATCGCGTGATCTTCGTCGATTCGATGTCCAAGACCTACGGCATGCCCGGGTGGCGCATCGGCATGATGGCCGGTCCGAAGGAAGTCGCCAATGCCGTGGTGACGCTGAACTCAAACCACATTACCAACATCCCCGAGGTCGCCTCCGTGGCCGCGGCCGCCGCGCTGTCCGGCCCGCAGGATGTACCGACGGCCAAGTGTGCCGAGTTCGCCAAGCGTCGCGATTTGGTGGTCGATGTGCTCAACGGCATTCCGGGTGTCGAATGCCCGCGTCCGCAAGGTGCGTTCTACGCCTTCCCGGACATCTCCTGCGCCTTCGGCAAGAGCCACAACGGCAAGCGCCTGGAGAACGATGTCGACGTGTGCTCGGCGCTACTCGACGCCAAGGGCGTGGCTTGTGTGCCGGGCTCGGCCTTCGGCGAGCCGCGTGGTCTGCGCATTTCCTACACTTGCCCGGCCGAGCAACTGGAGCCGGGCATGCAGCGTATCCGCGATTTCTTCGCCGAGCTGACCTGATCCACCGGTCGGCGAAGCGTCGCGGTCCGCCAGCCGGGCCGGTTTCGCTGCGTGGCCGACCAATGCATCCACCTGTTTAACGGAGTACCGTCATGAAAGCACCTGTTCGAGTCGCCGTCACCGGCGCCGCTGGCCAGATCGGTTACGCGCTTGTGTTCCGCATCGCCGCCGGCGACATGCTCGGCAAGGACCAGCCCGTCATCCTGCACCTGCTTGAAATCACGCCGGCATTGCCCGCCTTGCAGGGCGTGGTGATGGAGCTCAACGACTGTGCGTTTCCGCTGCTCGCCGGCGTCATGATGACCGACGACGCCAACGTTGCCTTCAAGGACGTCGATTTCGCGCTGCTGGTCGGCGCGCGCCCGCGCGGCGCCGGCATGGAGCGCAAGGACCTGCTCGAAGCCAACGGCAAGATCTTCGGGCCGCAGGGCAAGGCCCTGAACGATCACGCCAGCCGCGACGTCAAGGTGCTGGTGGTCGGCAACCCGGCCAATACCAATGCGCTGATCGCACAGCGCAACGCGCCGGACCTGGACCGGAACTGCTTCACCGCAATGGTGCGGCTCGACCACAACCGCGCGATGAGCCAGCTAGCGGAAAAAACAGGCAAGCACAACACCGATGTCAAGAAGATGATTATCTGGGGCAATCACAGTTCCACCCAGTACCCGGACATCCATCACGCGACGATCGCCGGCAAACCGGCCACCGAACTGATCGACCAGTCGTGGTACCGGGAGACGTTCATACCGACCGTGCAGCAGCGTGGGGCGGCGATAATCAAGGCGCGCGGGGCATCCAGCGCGGCCTCGGCGGCGGCCGCGGCGATCGATCACATGCGCTCGTGGGCGCTCGGCACGGACGCGGGCGACTGGACCTCGATGGGGATCCCGTCCGACGGAAGCTACGACATCGCCGAGGGCGTCATTTTCGGTTACCCGGTTACCTGCAAAGACGGGAAATTCGAGATCGTACAGGGCTTGGCGATCAACGCATTCTCGCGTGAACGGCTGGATACCACTGACAAGGAATTGCGTACCGAGCGCGCGAACGTGGAGCATCTGTTCGCCGGCTCCTGACCGCAAACGCCTGAAGCCTGACGCGTAAGGGCCGCGCCCATCGGCGCAGCGGCGGCGTTCGCCGATCTGACAGGAAGAGCCGGCCTTCGGAACCAATGTGCGCACACCGATGACACTGATCATCCGTTCCAAACGATCATGGGCAGCGCGCCGACGGAACGATGGCGTGGGGACAACCGGCAGCTGTCGGCCAAGAGCGGTAGTAGCTGGGCCGGATTTCAATGCCCGATTGCCGCCACTCGCCCGCGCAGCCGCATAAGCTCCTAACTCCAGCGAATGCTCATATGCTCGTCATTCCCGCGAATGCTCATATGCTCGTCATTCCCGCGAATGCTCATATGCTCGTCATTCCCGCGAATGCTCATATGCTCGTCATTCCCGCGAATGCTCATATGCTCGTCATTCCCACGAATGCTCATATGCTCGTCATTCCCGCGGAGGCGGGAATCCAGCTCTTGCTCTTCGCACCTGTAACGAAGAACTGGATTCCGGACTGCCGCTGCGCGGCATCCGGAATGACGGTTCGGTTTGTGTCGCCGGTGTGTTTGCCCCCTTCCGCCCTCCGGGCACCTTCCCCCGCAGGCGGGAGAAGGGGATGCCGTAGACGTTGGCATCCGGGTGCGCGGTTGCGGTCCTGCAATCGCGGTGGGGCTCGTGGCTGCGCGTCGCCCGGAATGACGGAAATCCTAATGCTCGTCATTCCCGCGCAGGCGGGAATCCAGCTCTTGTTTGTCGCACTTGTAGGAAGAACTGGATTCCGGAGTGCCGCTGCGCGGCATCCGGAATGACGGGGCATTGGTTGATTGGCCTCGTAGGTTGGGCTGAGCAACCGCGAAGCCCAACAATTCGACGCAACGGCTGTTGGGCTGCGCTTCGCTTGGCCCAACCTACACAAATGCGCGGCATCCGGAATGACGGAGAATCGAGCATGGTTGCGGCGGGGGAAAGCCGGGTCGTGCAAACTTGCGCGGTTCGCGGGTTTTGGTGACACTGACCGACAGGGGCCGGGCTCGTCCGGCAAAGGGGATTCCACGCGCGGCATGAAACACGGCCTGTTCACGGAATTGAAGCGCCGCAACGTATTGCGTGCCGGTGCGCTGTACATCGGTGCGGTGTGGGCGCTGTCGCAGGGTCTTGCGCAACTGGCGCCATATGTTGGTTTGCCGGACTGGACCGTCACCTGGTTCCTCGTCGCATCCGCGATCGGCTTTCCCTTCTTCCTGGCCTTCGCTTGGTTCTACGAGTTCACGCCCGAGGGCCTGAAGCGCGAGAGCGAGATCGATCCGGCCGATTCGGTGACGGCGCATACCGGCCGCACGATGGATCGCTGGATCATCGGCGTGCTTTCGGTGGCCGTGGTGCTGCTGCTGACCAACACCTTCGTCTGGCACAAGGGCGCGGGCTTGAGCGGCGCGGCCGATAACGTCAAGGCACCACCCAACTCCATCGCCGTGCTGCCGTTCAGCGACGATTCGCCGAACAAGGACCAGGCGTATTTCTCCGACGGCATCGCCGAGGAGTTGCTGAACCAGCTGGCGAAGATCCCGCAGCTGCAGGTCACGGCGCGCACCTCCTCGTTCTACTTCAAGGGCAAGGACGTTTCCATAGCCGATATCGCCAGGAAGCTGCACGTGGCGCATATCCTGGAAGGCTCGGTGCAGAAGGTGGGTAACCAGGTACGTATCTCGGTACAGCTGGTCGATGCCGGCAGCGACACACAGCGCTGGTCACAGACCTGGGACCGCACCTTCGACGACATCTTCAAGATCCAGGACCAGGTCGCCACCTCAGTGGTCAAGGCGCTGAAGGTCAAGCTGCTCGGCGCCGCGCCAAAGGTCCAGCAGACCGACCCCAGGGCCTATGCGCTGTACCTGCAGGCGAAGGAACTCGGTCAGCAAAACAACCCCGTGGCATACAAACAGTCCGACGTGCTGTATCACCAGGCGCTGGCCATTGACCCGCACTACGCCCCGGCGTGGGTTGGGCTGGCAGACAACATTTTTAACGAGGCTAACATCGGCCTTCTGTCACACCGCGAAGGTGTCGCCCACGCCCGCGAGGCGGCAGAGAAGGCGCTGGCGATCGACCCGGACTATGCCCCTGCGTACGCTGAGCTCGGGTTCATCAAGATGTACGGCGATAATGACCTGGCCGGCGCAGCAAAGTACTTCGAGCGTACCTTGGCGCTCGATCCGACGAATCTCGATGTGCTTCGCAACGCCGCCACACTCCTCAAGAACCTTGGCCGCCTGGACGAGGCACTTACAATCTATAAGGTGATCGTCCGCCGCGATCCAGTCGATGTAAATACGATTTACGACCTGGGCCTCGATCAGACCTCGGCCGGTCATAACGATGCGGCGATCGCGTCATTCCATACGGTGTTGAGCCTGAGCCCGGACCGAGGCGCAGCGCACTACCAACTCGGTGTGGCGCTGCTGCTCAAGGGTGAAACTCCCGCCGCGCTGGCCGAGATCGAGCAGGAGCCAGCGTCAACGGGTTGGCGAGAAATCGGCCTGCCGATGGTGTATTGCGCCCTTGGGCGCAAGGCGGACGCGGACAAGGCCTTCACGGCGCTGATCGGCAAGTACACCAAGCAATCTTCCTTTAACATCGCCTACGACTATGCGTACTGCGGCAAGGCGGACAAGGCCTTTGAATGGCTGGACAAGGCGGTGCAGTACCAGGACCCGGGTCTCGGCGAAATCGTGACCCAGAGCCTGTTCGACAAGATCCACTCCGACCCGCGCTGGCTGGCGTTCCTGCACAGGTTTGGCAAGGCGCCGGAGCAGCTGGCGAAGATCAAGTTCAGCGTGAGCCTGCCGAAGGCGTGGCAGCATGAAACAGCCCAGACGCCTGCTGGGGACGGGTCCAATGACTGACCTCTGGGCCAAGCTCAAGCAACGCAAGCTGGTACAGTGGGTCGCGGCCTTTGTGGCCGCGGCTTGGGCGCTGCTGCAGGTGCTGGACCTGGCCGCCGACAGCTACCACTGGCCGGACGTGATCATGCGCCTGGCCTTTGGCGCCATGGCGCTGGGGCTGGTCGTGACCGTGCTGCTGGCCTGGTACCACGGCGAGCGCGGCGAGCAGCGTGTGACCGGCGTGGAGTTGCTGCTGCTGGCGGGCGTGTTCGCCATCGGCGGCTTCCTGTTGTGGCGCGAGGCGGGGGTGAAGCCGGCGCCGGGCATGGTGGCGTCGTCCCCCGTGTCCGCGAAATCCGCTGCCGTACCGTCGAAGACATCGAGCATCCAGGCGCCGCAGCATTCGATCGCCGTGCTGCCGTTCGCCAACCTGTCCGGCGACAAGAGCCAGCAATATTTCTCCGATGGCATCTCCGAGGACCTGTTGAACCTGCTGGCGCGCATCCCGCAATTGCAGGTTACCGCGCGCACGTCCTCGTTCTGGTTCCGCGGCAAGGACTACACGATCCCGCAGATCGCCGAGAAGCTGCGCGTGGCCTACATCCTGGAAGGCTCGGTGCAGAAGGTGGGGGACGAGGTGCGCATCTCGGTGCAGTTGGTCAATGCCGCCACTGACACGCAGCACTGGTCGCAGACCTACGACCGCAAGCTGAAGGACGTGTTCAAGATCCAGGACGAGATCGGCGCGGATGTGGTCAAGCAACTGAAAGTGCAGTTGCTGGGTGGCGAGCCCACCGTGAAGGCGGTTGATCCGCAGGCCTACGCGTTCTACCTGCAGGGCCGCCTGCTGAGTTACCAGGGCACCGTCAAGGCGCTCGGCCAGTCCGATGCGCTCTACCAGCGAGCGCTGGCGATCGAACCCCGTTATGCCGCGGCCTGGATCGGGCTGGCACAGAATGCGATCAACAGGCCATGGTTTGGCAACCTCAATCCGCAACTAGGCTTCGGCAAGGCGCAACCCTATATCCGGAAAGCGCTGGCGATCGAACCGGACAATGCCGTGGGTCTGTCGGTCGAGGGATATCTGGCCACGTTCGAAAAGTTCGACTTCAACGCGGCGGCTGGGCACTTCAGGAGTGCGCTGGCGCTGGACCCGGACAACCCGGACGTGCTGCTCAACGTCGGCAAATTCCTGTATGTGCTGGATCGGCCGGAACAGGCCATGGCCGTGTTGCATCGTGCCAAGCGCCTGGATCCGCTCAATTCGGATATCGACGTCAATATGGCCGAGGTGTCGATACAACGACGGCGCTTGAAACAAGCTTTGGAAATCCTGCGCGGGGCCCGCAAGCTGAGTCCTGGAAATATACAAATCCAATACCTGACCTCATGGGTCGAAATCGCGATGGGCCAACCCAGGAAGGCACTGGCCGATTATCCCAACAGCAAGTATCCATTGGTCTCGGCCCTGTGTGCGACGGGGCGCCGCGCGGAGGGCATCAAGATACTCAATGATTATTTGGATCAAGCCGGACACTATCCAACCCCGGCGTTGGCCAGTGCCTATGCCGATTGCGGGGAAGTAGACAAGGCCTTTGCTTTGCTCGACAAGACGATGGACCAGCGCAATCGGTCCGTCCCCTACACCGTCTACGGCGTCTCCTTCAGCAAGCTGCATGATGACCCCCGCTGGAAGGCCTACCTGCGCAAGGTAGGCTTCGCGCCCGATCAGCTGGCCAAGGTCAAGTTTGAAGTGAACCTCCCGGCGCTCCCCGCGGAACCGGGCGCCGATGCCGCGGCAGATTCACCATGACGGATTTCCTTGAGCACCTGAAGTAATCGTAGGTTGGGCTGAGCGGCCGCGAAGCCCAACAATTCGACGCAACGGCTGTTGGGCTGCGCTTCGCTTGGCCCAACCTGCACAACCTTCCCTGTGCTCCTGCAACGGAAAACTGGACTCCGGACTGCCGCTGCGCGGCATCCGGATTGACGGTCGTCTTCGTATAAATTGTCCACTTGGTCCGGCCCAGGATTTCGACAATATCCACGCTCCCAAAGCGGCCGGTCGCGAAGGACCGGTTGGGGTCGACAGTTCGCGGTCGTCAAGGTGGTCAACGAATACAGCGTAGCGATCAAGGTGAGCCGGGATCGTGATCGCCCCGGAATAGCGCACTTACCCATGCGCGGCGTCCACGTTTTGTCGCTGCGCCGGGTTTGTTCTACGCTGTGAGTCCGCAAACCGACGGAACACGGCCATGCGTTACGAGGATGCGTACCGGCAGTCGATCGACGAACCCGAACAGTTCTGGGCCGGGCAGGCCGAAGCCATACACTGGCACAAGCCGCCGCAGGAAATCCTCGACTACTCGAACCCGCCTTTTTGCAGGTGGTTTGCCGGGGGCGAGACCAACCTTTGCTACAACGCGGTGGATCGCCATCTGGCCGAACGGGCCAATCAGCTGGCGCTGGTGGCCATCTCCACCGAAACCGGCATCACCCGGCGCATCACCTACGCCGAGCTTCATCGCGAGGTAAACACGTTCGCGTCGGTGCTACTTTCGCTGGGCGTCAAGCGTGGCGAACGCGTTGTCATCTACATGCCGAACATGGCCGAGGCCGTATTCGCCGTGCTCGCCTGCGCGCGCGTGGGCGCTATCCATTCCGTGGTTTTCGGAGGCTTTGCCTCGCACAACCTGGCGCTTCGAATCGACGACGCCAAACCGGCATTGCTGATCTGTGCCGACGCGGGAATGCGCGGCGGCAAGGTTATCCGATACAAGCCGCTGGTCGATGAAGCGCTGCGCAACGCGAAGTTCCCGCCGGCGCGCGTATTGATTGTTTCACGTGGGCTGGATGCGGATCTGCCACGGACGAGTGGTCGCGACGAAGATTACGCCGAGTTGCGCCAAGCGCACGAACATGCCGAAGTGCCGATAACCTGGCTCGAGTCCAATGAGCCCAGCTATCTTTTGTACACCTCGGGCACGACCGGAAAGCCCAAGGGCGTACAGCGCGATGTTGGCGGGCACGCCGTGGCCATGGCGCTGTCCATGCGCACCGTATACGACGTGGGCCCGGGTCAGGTAATGTTCTCGACCTCTGACGTCGGTTGGGCGGTCGGGCATAGTTACAACATCTACGGCCCACTGATTGTCGGCGCGACATCGCTGCTGTACGAGGGTCTGCCCACGCAGCCGAATCCGGGAATTTGGTGGAACCTGTGCGAGGAATTCGGCGTGCGCACGATGTTTTCCTCGCCGACGGCCATTCGCGTTCTGAAGAAGCACGATCCCGCGTGGCTGAAACGATACGACTTGTCGAAATTGCATTGGCTTTTTCTTGCCGGCGAGCCGCTCGACGAGCCGACCGCGCGGTGGATCAGCGAAGGCCTGGGCAAGCCGGTCATCGACAACTACTGGCAGACCGAGACCGGTTGGCCGGTGCTGTGTTTGCAGCCGGGACTGGACCTGAAACCGATTCGTTTCGGATCGCCCGGGTTTCCCAACTTCGGCTACCGCCTGCGCGTGATCAACGAAGTCACCGGCGAGGAAGCGGCGGCCGGCGACAAGGGCGTGCTGGTGATCGAGCCACCACTTCCGCCGGGATGCCTGACGACGGTCTGGAACGACGATCAACGCTTCCTCAGGAGTTATTTCTCGCACTTCAAGGGGCTGTTGTACAGCTCGCTGGATTGGGCGATTCGCGATGCTGACGGATACACGTTCATTCTCGGGCGAACCGACGATGTCATCAACGTTGCCGGGCATCGTCTCGGCACGCGCGAGATCGAGGAATCGGTCGCCACCCACGCAGCGGTCGCCGAGGCGGCTGTCGTCGGCATCAAGGACGAGGTCAAGGGGCAGGTGCCGATAGTCTTCGCCACCTTGAAAGCGGGAGCCGCGGATGCGGCGGCGCGACGCGATGCGGCCATCGGAATGCAGCAACGCATCGTCGAGACACTCGGCGCCGTGGCGCGTCCGGCAAGTATCTACATCGTCGGCGCCTTGCCCAAGACGCGATCGGGGAAACTGCTGCGGCGTTCCTTGCAGGCGCTCGCGGAGCAGCGTGACCCCGGCGACCTGTCGACGCTCGACGATCCGGGCGCGCTCGAGGAGATACGTCGCGTGCTGCAACGCGGTCCGGACGTGTGTCACGATCGGTGACCGGCGGGGCTGTGTGAGTCGCAGCCGGGCGTATGGTCGCGATTTTGCCAGGCGAAATTCGGGAACCCGGGCCGCACTGCGCTAAAATGGGGTTTTCCCACGGAGTTGCCATGGCTGATTCATCGTCCCCCGGCGGGCGTTTTCGCGTCGCTCTGGCCGCCGAAAAGCCGTTGCAGGTCGTCGGCGCGATCAATGCCAACCACGCATTGCTGGCGAAGCGTGCCGGCTATCGCGCGATCTACCTGTCCGGTGGCGGCGTCGCAGCCGGCTCGTTGGGTTTGCCGGATCTCGGCATCAACACGCTCGATGACGTGCTCACCGATGTACGCCGCATCACCGATGTGTGCGAGTTGCCGTTGCTTGTCGACATCGATACCGGATTCGGGCCCAGTGCATTCAACATCGCGCGTACGGTCAAATCGCTGATCAAGTTCGGTGCGGCGGCCTGCCATATCGAGGATCAGGTCGGGGCCAAACGCTGCGGCCACCGGCCGGGCAAGGAGATCGTCGGCCGGCAGGAGATGGTCGACCGGGTCAAGGCGGCGGCCGATGCGAAGACCGATGAGGCCTTCTTCCTGATCGCACGGACCGACGCGATCCAGGTCGAAGGCGTCGATGCGGCGCTGGAGCGCGCGCAGGCCTGCGTAGACGCAGGGGCCGACGGCATTTTCGTCGAGGCGGCCTACGACCTGCCGACGTACAAACGCTTCACCGAGGCGCTGGACGTTCCGGTGTTGGCGAACATAACTGAATTCGGCAAGACGCCGTTGTTCGGCGTGGATGAACTGCGCGATGCCGGTGTCGGCATCGTGCTGTACCCGTTGTCCGCATTCCGCGCGATGAACAAGGCGGCCGAAGCCGTGTACGAAGCAATCCGAAGGGACGGTACCCAGAAGAATGTGCTGGCAACGATGCAGACGCGGGATGAGTTGTACGAAAGCATCGGCTACCACGATTACGAGTGCAAGCTGGACGAGTTGTTTGCCGGTGGCAACCGTGATGCCTGAATGCTTGCGTCAGGGCTGAACGGACATTGTCGTTGTGCCGGCCGTGTTGACCGGCAGTCGAAGTCGTTTGGCTCGATCCCGGCAGCCACAAATGGGCGCCTGGCAATATCGAATCGATAGAGGGAAGTCATGAGCGAGACCGTCAAACCATTCAAGCCGAAAAAATCCGTCGCCCTGTCCGGCGTTACCGCCGGCAATACGGCGCTGTGTACGGTTGGCCGTACAGGTAACGATCTGCATTACCGCGGTTATGACATCCTCGATTTCGCCACGACCAGCGAGTTCGAGGAGATCGCTTACCTGCTGGTTCACGGCAAGCTGCCGAACAAGGCGGAATTGGCCGCATACAAGGACAAACTCAAATCGCTGCGCGGTATTCCGGCCTCGGTCAAGGAGGTGCTCGAACAATTGCCTGCCTCGTCGCATCCGATGGATGTCATGCGCACCGGCGTCTCGGCGCTGGGTTGCGCCTTGCCGGAATCGCCCAACCACAATGCGCCGGGCGCGCGCGACATCGCCGATCGGTTGATGGCTTCGCTCGGCTCCATCCTGCTGTACTGGTATCACTACGCGGTCAATGGCAAGCGCGTCGATGTGCAGACCGACGATGATTCCATTGGCGGTCACTTTCTGCACCTGCTGCATGGTCAGTCGCCGAGCCGGCTGTGGGTGCGTTCGATGCACACGTCGCTGATTCTGTATGCCGAACACGAGTTCAATGCCAGCACGTTCGCCGCGCGCGTCGTCGCCGGGACCGGCAGCGACATGTACTCGAGCATCGTCGGTGCGATCGGCGCGTTACGCGGGCCGAAACACGGTGGCGCCAACGAAGCCGCGTTCGAAATCCAGAAGCGCTACGACACGCCGGATGAAGCCGAGGCGGACATTCGCGAACGCGTCGGGCGCAAGGAAGTCGTGATCGGTTTCGGCCATCCGGTGTACACCACCGGCGATCCGCGCAACAAGGTGATCAAGGAAGTCGCGAGAGAGCTGTCGGGGGCGCGTGACGACATGCGCATGTTCGATATCGCCGAGCGGCTGGAGTCGACGATGTGGGACATAAAAAAGATGTTCCCGAACCTGGACTGGTTCAGTGCCGTCAGCTACCACATGATGGGTGTGCCGACCGCCATGTTTACGCCGCTGTTCGTGATATCGCGCACTTCCGGTTGGGCCGCGCATGTGATCGAGCAACGTCAGGACGGCAAGATCATCCGTCCGAGCGCCAATTACACCGGTCCGGAAGACCTCAAGTTCGTGCCGATTGACCAGCGCTGAGCGATGGTCGACTGAAACCATCGCTGACCGGTGATTTCTGCATGAATGGTCGAACTGACGTTTGCGTTTGCTTGCGTCGGGGTGGACAAAGGCTGCGCCTGTTCGCCTCGACGATTGCGTTTTTCGTACTCGCCGGTTGCGTCGGCCTGGAAACGCGAAGTGGCGACAGCGCATTGTTGCGGGCGCAATCCCTGGCCTTGTTGCAGACCATCAATGCCGATCTGCTCAGCAATCCCAGTGCGACGCTGACGCTGGAGAGTTGGTGTGCGGATCACCGGCTTGCCGAACCGGCGAATGTCGTCGTGCGGCGTTTTCGCGGCGCGATCAAACCGTTGCCGGTAGCGCTGCGGCGCAAGCTGGAGGTCGCTGCGGATACGCCGCTTGGTTATCGCCACGTACAACTGGTTTGTGGTGACGAAGTTCTTTCCGAGGCCGACAACTGGTACGTGCCTGGGCGCTTGACGGCGGCCATGAACCGGCAACTCAACACGTCCGATATACCGTTTGGCAAGGTCGTATGGCCGTTGCATTTTCAGCGTCGCACGCTATCGGCGAAGCTGCTCTGGTCGCCGATGCCGCCGGGTTGGGAAATGTCCGGCTGGCAGCATGCGGGCGCTGGGGTCCTGCACATTCCGCACTTTGTGTTGCGCCACGAAGCGATTCTGTATACGGAAAAACAGGTTCCGTTCAGCGCGGTTGTGGAAACCTACACCAACGGCCTGTTCGATTTCGGGCCGTGGGCGAAATACCGGGATTGAATTCGCCCCCGGCGTGAGCATGGCGGATTGGCAGGGCAGTACACGACGATTCAACTACGGGTGTCGACGCATTGATGCATAGCCGTTACATGCAGCCTTCCCGGAACCGGGATTCCCGGACCCAACGGCACGTGCGATCGTGGCGGGTACTTCCGGTCCGCGCCGGACTTGCGCTGGCAATGACATCGATTTTTCCAGTTTCGACCCTGGCGCATGCTGAAACTCCCATGCCGCTGGATCGCGTCAGTCTCTGGCTTGGCGGCTTTTATCCGAAAATCGATGCGCGCGTATCGGCGAACGGCCCTGATTCTTCCGGTACCGAAGTCGATTTTCGTCGAGATCTGGGACTGGACAAGCATCGCGTGTTGTCGAATGTGCGTTTCGATTTTCTGGTGTTTGACAACCAGGGGTTCAGTATCGGCGGTTACCACTATTCGCGTTTCGCCTCGACCTCGCTGGCTCGCGATATCCGTTATGCCGGAATTGATTATCGAGCCGATGCTTCAATCGGTGCGCGTCTGAGCCTGCGCACGCTGGATGCAAGTTGGCACTGGTGGTTTTCGCCGACACCACGCGATGCAGTGGGATTCGGTCTGGGCGTGGCTTATTACGATCTGCACGGCATCATCGACGGTCGGCTCGCCGTAAACGGCAATTCCGCATCTGCGCGCGGCGAAGCGCAGGGTAGTGCGTTCGCGCCAATGCTGACGATCGGCTGGAAACATGCGTTCACGGACCGGTTCCGCACGTTTGCCGATGTTTCCGGCGTACGCAAGGTCGGCGGCAGATTCAGCGGCCATTTGCTCAACGCCCGGGTCGGATTCGAGTATTTTCCGTGGCAGAATGTCGGCATGGCGCTCGAGTACGACAGCAGCGATCTGGACGTCAAGGCCGACAAGGATTCCTGGCAGGGACGGGCGCGCTTACGTTTTCAAGGTCCGGCCGCATTTGTGCGTTTGAGATTATGAAATACGCAAGATTACTTCTGTGTTGTGCAGGATTGAGTCTCGGCGTCGCTGCGCTGGCGCGAGACAAGACTGAACTGGAGAGGGTCCCCGCGGCGAGTTTCACGGATCAATGGCAACAGGGTATCCGTGCATATAACCGCAAGGATTACACACGGGCTTTCCCGTTGCTGGAACGCATGGCTTGCGCTGGCGACAAGACCAGCCAGTTGCTCGTCGGGCGCATGTACATCCTCAGCCAGGGTACGGAAAAGGACGACCTCAAAGGCTACGCCTGGATCAAAACCGCCGCGGAGTTTCGCTTCCGCGATTTCACCTCCCTGGCACACCAGCTCGAGCAGGCACTCGACCCGCAACAGCGCAAGGACGGCAATGCGTTGGCGCAGAAATACCGGCAACATTATGGTTTGGTGGCCACGCGCATGGATTGTCGGGGTGCCGCACGCCATGGCGCCAAGATCGTCGATTCCGTGGTTTGTTCGCCGCAAAGCGCCGGCGGCAGCGACGTATGGCTACAATCTTGCCTGAGCGACGCCTCGCGCTGATCGACGGTTCAGAGTTTCGCTGCCAGTTCGGTTCCCTGTGCAATTGCCCGTTTCGCATCGAGTTCGGTGGCGACATCGGCTCCGCCGATCAGATGCGTTTCGATGTTGGCCTGATTGAGCGCATCGTACAGATCGCGACGCGATTCCTGGCCGGCGCAGACAACGACGTGATCTACCTCGAGGACGCGTGATTCGTTATCGATAAGGATGTGCAGCCCGTCATCGTCGATGCGTACGTAAGTGACGCCGCCAAGCATCTGTACGCCTTTCATCTTCAGTGCTGCACGATGCACCCAACCAGTGGTCTTGTTCAGGCGTTTGCCGGGGGTGCCCGGCGTGCGCTGCAGCAGCCAGACCTTGCGTGCGGAAGCTTCCGGCACACGTTTGCCCAATCCGCCGCGGTGCGTGTAGGCCTGGTCCACACCCCATTCGTGCGACCAGCGCACGATGTCGGTCGAGGGCGACGGAGGATCCTGGGTCAGGAATTCGGCGACGTCGAAACCAATGCCGCCGGCACCGATGATTGCGACGCGCTGACCAACCGGCTTGCGTTGCAGTAGTACGTCGACGTAGCTCAGCACGTTGTCGCGATCGGCGCCGGGGATGTCGATTGTTCGTGGCGTGACACCGGTGGCGAGAACGACACGATCGAATCCGCTCAGCATTTCGGGCGCGGCAGTCGTGCTCAGGTGCATCATCACGCCGGCATCCGCAATG
Organism: uncultured Pseudomonadota bacterium; assembly: GCA_963779795.1. Lineage (GTDB taxonomy): Bacteria > Pseudomonadota > Gammaproteobacteria > Xanthomonadales > Rhodanobacteraceae > Rudaea. The sequence continues at coordinate 250,739 of CAVZZK010000002.1, forward strand.
CGGTTTTGGAAATAGCGCAAGGTTTCGCGGAATTCTTCCTTGCCGGGAATGCGCTTGGCCAGATTGAATTGCCCCCCGATCTCGGCAGCGGCATCGAACAGCGTCACCGCGTGCCGGCGTTCGGCCAGTGTTGTCGCACACGCCAGCCCCGCCGGGCCTGCGCCGATCACGGCGATTTTCCGCTTTCGAGTTGCTGGTTGAACAAGCAACTCCGTTTCACGGCATGCGCGCGGATTGACCAGACACGATGCCTTGCGGTTTTCGAACACGTGGTCCAGACAGGCCTGGTTGCAGGCGATGCATGTGTTGATGCGATCCGAGCGATCGGATTGCGCCTTTGCGACCCAGTCCGCGTCGGCCAGCAATGGGCGGGCCATCGACACCATGTCGGCATCGCCTCGTGCGAGCACGGCTTCGGCGACGTCGGGCATGTTGATGCGATTGGTGGCGATCAGCGGCACACCGACTTCATTTTTGAGTCTTTGCGTCACCCAGGTGAAGGCTGCACGCGGCACGCTGGTGACGATGGTCGGGATGCGCGCCTCATGCCAGCCGATGCCGGTATTGATCAGCGTTGCGCCGGCTTTTTCGATGGCTTTGGCCAGTCGAACGATTTCGTCCCAGCTTTGCGCATCATCAACCAGGTCGAGCATGGACAGGCGGTAGATGATGATGAAATCGCGGCCGACGGCTTCGCGCGTGCTTCGTACGATTTCAATGGCGAAACGCTGGCGGTTTTCGACGCTGCCGCCCCAGGCGTCGCCGCGGCGGTTCGTGCGTGCGGCAAGGAACTGGTTGATCAGATAGCCTTCGCTGCCCATGATCTCGACGCCGTCGTAACCGGCCTCGCGCGCGAGCACGGCGCTGTTGGCGAAGTCGCGGATTGTCCTTGCCACGCCGCGCGATGACAGCGCGCGGGGTGTGAACGGCGTGATCGGCGATTTGATGTTCGACGGCGCGACCGACAGGGGGTGATAACCATAACGACCGGCGTGCAGGATCTGTGTGCAGATCCTGCCGCCCGCGGCATGCACCGCATCGGTGACGATACGATGTCGTGCGACATGCCAGGGCATGGACAGACGGCCAGCGAACGGTTTGAGCCAACCGGCGATGTTTGGCGCCAAGCCGCCGGTGACCATCAAGCCGACGCCGCCGTGCGCCCGTTCGGCGAAGAACGCCGCGAGCTTCGGGTAGTCGCGCGCATGATCTTCCAGCCCGGTGTGCATCGAACCCATCAGCACGCGATTGGGCAGCGTAACAAAGCCCAGGTCGAGCGGGGCAAGCAGGTGCGGATATTTGGCGGTCACGAGCGCTTCGATGTGTCAAACGGTCGTTTGAAAGGCGACACGATGCCTGTAACGGCCGGTAAGCACAAGTGCGGATGAACGGATACGTATCTTGCAGCCTTGCTGGTCTTCAATGGGTCAAGCGAAATACGATCAGGGTCTGGTCATCAGCGCCGAGCCGGGCGCCTTGATGGGATTGAACGGCTGCAACAATTTCGTCGCGTAGCTGTTCGGGCGATTGGGGGCCGGTCGCGACCAGTTCACGCAGCCGCTCCAATCCGAACGGATTCTGCCGACGGTCACGTGCTTCGATGAGTCCATCCGTGTACGAGACCAATACGTCGCCGGTTTCCACGCGGAACTCGTTGTTTTGGTATTGGTAGTCGCGTAACACGCCCAGGGGTATCTGATCGCATTCGCCAAGCAGGTGCAGTTCGTTGCCTCGACGCAGCAACAACGGCGGATGCCCTGCGCTGAGGTAGCTGATCGACCTCGTGTCGGGCCGATAGCGCAGCGCGAACAGGGTCATGAAGCGTCCGCGCAGGCGGCGCGAGAAAAAATGGCGATTGGTGTAACTGACCACACTGGCCGGTCGCTCACCCTCGTCGCCACGATAGGTGCGCAGTATTGCATCGAACTGCACCGCTTCCATGGCCGCGGCGGCTCCGTGCCCCGATACGTCGCCGACCATCATGCCCCAGGAATCGGAGCCGTTGTGCTGAATTTCAGACGGCGCGAATTGGCTCAGATTGATCAATTCGTAATAATCGCCGGCTGCCGTTTCTGCCGGTTGCCAATGGATGGCGTAATCGACTCCCGCAATCTGCGGATTGTCCGGCAGCAGCAGCTTCTGGATGTCGGCCAGGCTTTCGATTTCGCGGCGTTGGCGTTCGGATTGGCGGGTTAGCTCGCGCAGGGCCAGCGGCCGCACGATCAGGCTCACGACAAGATTGGTGTGAAACAGGATCCGTTCCAGATCGACATGATCGAAGCGATGCGAAACACTGCCGGCAAAGACCAGCCAGTGCGTCAGCTGCCCGCTGTTCACGATGGGAATGGCCAGTACGCTGGCTGGCGCGAACAAGGCCTGGGCCAGCGGCAGAGCGCGCTGAACCGGCGCCACGGGCACGACATGCGCGCCATCGGCGCCGACGATCCGGGCTGCCAGGTCGTCGTCGAACAGGGGCAGTTCGCCGAGCAGGTTGTAAGGGTCGATGTTCGGTACGTGTTCAACGCCATCGGCGCCGATCAGGCCAGCCAGACGGCAACCGGCTTGCGGTTGGTCACGGACCAGAAGCAAGGCAAGCGAGCAGTCGGGCAATTCCTTTTCGAAGTAATTGCGTATCGCACGCAGGGCACCGCTGGAATCGCCATCGAAGGCGCTGATGTGCAACAAGTGCTGGAGCGGGGACTCGGATGTCATGGGTACATTTTCGCGGCGCGATCAAATTTGAGCCGGCTTGCAATGATCGCATATGCAACCGCAGTTGAACGGAATCGGAATCTCGCCTGAATGCGCCGAACGCAGCGGTCAACCATAGCGTGTGGCGGACGTTCTTATGCGTCGAAGGCTGCAATGGTTGTAGCCCGACAAAGGAGACAGATGATGTCGCTGAAATCCATGGCATTGGCAATGGCGGTAGCCGGCACGTTTGGTCTGGCGGCGTATGCACAGCCGGCATCGGCAGGCGTGATGGTGAGCGTTGCCTTGCCCACGCATGCGCCGCCGCCGCTCAGGATCGAACATCGCGGTCGGATGCGGCGCGGACAGGTCTGGATACCCGGTCATTGGCGATGGGCGCATGGCCGATATGACTGGAGGCACGGGCATTGGACGCATGGACGCGCCGGACATCACTACGTTCCCGCTCGATGGGAAGCGTGTGGTCGGCACTGGTGCCTGAAGCAAGGTCACTGGGTGCGCTGAGATGCAAGCTCGGGCGCGGCGGCGCCACGCAACCCAAACCGCGAACCTTGTGGGCATCATGCCGTTTGCGTTGAGTTGATCAGGGCATCCCTGGATGCGTCGTCGCGCAGCAGGTACGACTTGGCCGCCCAGGCTTCGGCCTCGTCCATGCCGACCAGGGCTTCGAATTCACCGGATATCAGGGATGCCACCGGCATGCCGTCACGATACAGCACGCGGGCGCCGCTCAAGTTGGGTACCCGCGGACCGGCCACGATGTGGCCGACCAGATTCAGCGGGTCGGCGCCACATACGCTGACCAGCGTATTGTTGTGCGGTTTCTGGCGAATTCTGCGCAACAGCCCGACGGCTTCGGGCAACGCAAACTGTTCGCCGGAAATCCCGGCGATGAAACGTCCGCCGCGAACTTCGCCACGCGCCTCCAGGCGTTGCAGTACGCGCAACAGATCGCGCCAGCGCGGCAGCCAGGCCGCTTCGCGCGCAAGCATGCGCCAACACACCACGCCATGACGCTTCAGCAGGGTGCGCACCACGAGTTCGACGGTTTCCGGGTCGGGTTTGTCGGCGTGCGTTGCGTTGTTGCGCAGCAGGGCCCAGCGACCGGCATCGGCGATTCCCATCAGCGCGGCACGGCGTCCACGACGCCGGCTGGTTGACGCGCGCCGGGAGGCCGGCACCAGCAATGCGCGCAAGCCGGCGAAGCTGTCGGAGTTGATGCTGCCTGCGGCAACCAGTTCGGCAAGCGCGTTTTCGAGCTCGGTTTGCAGCAGGTGCGTGGCGCCGGCAAGTTCGTCGAAGAACGAGGCGCCATCTTGTTGCAGTTGCCTGGCCACGGCTGCGGCACGAGACGAAAGTGCCGGTTGCGTGTCCGACGATGCCCGGTCGCGCAACTGGTTCCACGGGCGCAGATGGCGCCGTTGCAGCAATACAATCGGCGTTGCCCGTACCGGCCCCGAGCCGCGTTCGCTGCCCGTGTTTGATGATGCACGCAAGCGGCTCCAGACGATCCGGCCGGAAAGGCACAGATCGTCCAGCCAGGAGATTTCGTAACCGGACACGCGTGCAGGCAGGATTTCGGTTTCCCACGCCGCCGCCGCCGCTTCGTAGCCTTCCAGTTGTGCGAGCACGCCGGCCAAGGCATCCGGTCCGCTGACTTTCGCGTCCGGAGACACGCGTTGCCACTCGAACGCGAAGCGCATGAAATCGCGCGGATCGACCGGCTCGATCTCGCGGCGCAGGCGTTTGATCGTATAGCGATGGATGCGTGCAAGCAGATGCCGTTCGCACCATTCCTCGGCACTACCGCCGGGCGTAAATCGGCCGCGCATGGCCACGCCTTCGGTTTCCAGCGCGAGCAGGGCGGTATCGAGATCAGGCGTTTCGATGCCAAGCGATTCGGCCAGCGTCGCGGCGGTCACCGGGCCCAGACCGCTGAGGCGCCCGCGTACGATGTCGACCAGGGCCGACTCTCGCGTCCACTGCGTCGATGCGTATTCCGCCGGCGCGCTGATTGCCGGGGCGACGTGCATATCGGGAAACAGGGCTTCGAATTGCGGCAGGCGTTCGGCTGCGATGCAGATCGTCGAGCCGGGCAAGCGCGTTGCGCGATGTTGCGCGATCAGTTCATCCAGATGGACCGGCCAGTTGCTGTTGGCGCGAATTTCGGCTTCACGCAGAAAGCCGAGACCGGTCAGTGCCTCGTGCAGTTCGTCGGCATTTCGCGCCTGCGGCCAGGCCTGTTCACGCACGGCGTCGATCGCATCGGCGTCGAGTTTGCCGAAGTCCTCGGTATCGTCCATGCCGCCCCATCCGCGGCTCATCACCGCCTGCGTGCGACGCTCCTCCAGTGGCGCGTCGTCGAGATAAGCATAGGGGCGGGCGGTAAGCACTTCGGCGGCCAGCGGCGAGGGCGCTGTCAGTTCGCGCGCGACGATTTCGATCTGTCCGTTTTCCATACTGCGCAACAGCGCTTCCAACCGTGTGCAATCCATCGCCACGTTGAGGCAATCGTGCAGTGTTTGCGTGACCAGCGGATGATCCGGAATCTGGCGTTCGCCGACGATGTTCTCCAGACACGCGACCTGGTCCGGGAACACGCTGGCGAGCAGGTCCTCTGACTTCATGCGTTGCAGTTGCGGCGCGACCTTCTTGCCGCCGACGAAACGCGGCAAGGCCAGCGATGCGACCGCGTTCCAGCGCCAGCGAACGCCGAACATCGGTGCATCGAGCAGGGCTTGCGTGAGCACGTCCCGCGCCGTGTTCGAGTGCAGATAGCGCGCGACCTCCGCAAGCGGAAAACTGTGGCTGGTCGACAGCGACAGGATGATGGCGTCTTCGGTCGCGGCGGCCTGCAGTTCGAAATTGAACTGGCGACAGAAACGCTTGCGCAAAGCCAGTCCCCAGGCACGGTTCAGGCGGCTGCCGAATGGCGAATGGATAACCAGTTGCGTGCCGCCGGATTCGTCGAAGAAACGTTCCATCGCCAATTGCATCTGTGTCGGCAGAATGCCCAGCGCAGCGCGCGCGGCACCCAGATAATCGACCAGTTGGCGCGCGGCCGAATCGTCGAGGCCGATTTCGTCGCCAAGCCATCGCCGCAATTCGCCGGCGCCTGCATCGGCGTTGCGCGAGAACTCGTCGCGCAGGCGCGATACCGCGAACGACAGCTCGTCGCTGCGCCCCGGTGCTTCGCCCAGCCAGAATGGAATGGTCGGCGGCGCGCCTTGCGCATCCTCGACGCGCACGCGGCCGCGTTCCACGCGCAGGATGCGGTATGACGTGTTGCCCAGTTGGAATACGTCACCGGCGATACTCTCAACCGCGAAGTCCTCGTGTACCGTGCCGATACGTTGTGCGTCAGGTTCCAGCACCACTTCGTAGTCGGCCGTATCCGGAATCGCGCCGCCGGAGGTGATGGCGGTCAGTCGCGCCCCTTTGCGCGGACGCAACATGCCGTTGACGGCATCGCGATGCAGATAAGCCGAACGTGGCCCGCGCCGTGTGGTGAAACCGTCGGCAAGCATGCGCACGACATCGCGGAATGCATCCGGCGACAATCCGGCGTAGGGGTAAGCCTGCGTGAACATTTGATACAGGGTCTGCTCACGACATTCACCGCAAGCTACTTCGGCGACTATCTGCTGGGCCAGTACGTCGAGCGGGCCGCATTCCACTTGCAGATTATCCAGCTCGCCGCGGCGTACCGCATCGAGCAGGGCCACCGATTCGACCAGATCGTCACGCGACAGGGGGAAAAGTCGGGCCTTGGGCGTGCCGCCGACTGAATGGCCGGACCGCCCGGCACGTTGCAGGAAGGTCGAAATCGCGCGCGGCGAGGCCAGCTGGCAGACCAGATCGACATCGCCGATATCGATGCCCAGTTCCAGTGACGCGGTAGCAACCAGTGCGCGCAACTCGCCACGCTTGAGGCGTTGTTCGGCCGCCAGGCGCTGTTCGCGTGCCATGCTGCCGTGGTGCGAAGTCACCGCTGTCTTGCCAAGGCGCTCGCTCAAGTGTCGCGCTGCGCGTTCAGCCATGCGCCGTGTGTTGACGAAGATCAGCGTGGTGCGGTGTTGTGTGATGAGTTCGGTCAATCTGGCATAGACCTGTTCCCAGACTTCGCCGGACATCACCGCCGACAGCGGGGCTTCGGGCAGCTCCAGCGCCAGGTCGCGTTCGCGTGTGTAGCCGACATCGACGATTTCGCATTCGAAGGCTTCATTCGTCTGTGACGATATCCCGGATATACGGATTGCCTCCCTCTGCCCCGGCCCAATCGGGGGAGAGGGTCGGGGTGAGGAGGGAGTTTTGGAATCACAAGCCGAGTGTTCGGCTGACATCGGCGTCGCCGGAATCGGCATTTCCCTGGTATTCGGATCGCCTTGCCGTTGCCCCCTCACCCAGCCCTCACCCCCATCCGGACGATGGGGGTGAGGGCCAAGGGCGGTGCCGACCAGGAATCGGGTGACTTCCTCGATCGGTTTCTGCGTGGCCGACAGGCCGATGCGTGTCAGGCCTCGGCCGCACAATGCTTCCAGGCGTTGCAGCGACAGGGCCAGATGCGCGCCGCGCTTGTTCGGCGCCAGCGCATGGATTTCATCGACGATGACCGTACGTGTCGAGGCCAGCATCGCGCGTCCGGACTCGGAACCGAGCAGGATGTACAGCGATTCGGGCGTGGTCACGACGATATGCGGCGGCGAGCGCCGCATCAACGCGCGTTCGGATTGCGGCGTGTCGCCGGTACGCACCGCGGTGCGGATATCGACGTCCGGCAGGCCCAGGCGTTGCAGGTGTTCGCGGATGCCGGCCAGTGGTGCTTCGAGGTTGATATTGACGTCGTTCGACAGCGCCTTCAGCGGTGACACATAGACCACGCTGGTTTCGTTCGGCAACGGTACTTCGATACCACGACGCACCAGCTCGTCGATCGCCGCCAGGAACGCGGCCAGCGTTTTGCCGGAACCCGTTGGCGCGGCGATCAGCGCATGTCGGCCGGACTGGATGGCCGGCCAGGCTCGAGCCTGAGCCGGTGTCGGCGTCGAAAAGGTTTCGCCGAACCAGGCGGCGACGGCGGGATGGAAATTCTCCAGCGGCATGAGCGAATTATGTGCCTATGCGCGGCGATTGGCATGTCATCGGCGTTTCCGGACTGGCATTTGGCGGCGGTCCTGTGGATGATGCACGCTGGGAATCTCGGGAGGTGAGATCGGCATGAACGTAGCGACGGACAAGATACATGGGGGAGTCGCGCCGCAATTGACCGTGCGCGCGATTGTGCTTTCGATCATCCTGGCGGTCATTCTGGCCGCGGCGAATACGTATCTGGGGTTGTTCGCCGGGCTGACGATCGCCTCGGCCATTCCGGCGGCGGTGGTTTCGATGGCGGTCCTGCGCATGCTCGGCGGCGGCGGAATCCTGGAAAACAATATCGTGCAGACCGGTGCATCGGCCGGCACGTCGATCGCCAGCGGCGTGATTTTCACGATTCCGGCCCTGGTTATTCTCAACTATTGGCACGACTACAAGTACTGGTGGGTATTGGCGATTGCCGGACTGGGCGGTCTGTTGGGCGTGTTGTTCTCGGTCCCGTTGCGGCGCTCATTGATCGTCGAGCAGCAACTCGCGTTTCCCGAAGGCAAGGCCGCGGCCGAAGTGCTCAAGGCCGGCGAGAACCCGGGCAAGAGCGTAAAGACCCTGGCCGGTGCGGCGCTATTGGGCGGGTTGACCAAACTGGCCGAAGCCAGCGGATTGCACCTGATTCCCGACACTGCCGCGGCATCGGGCTGGTGGGGCAAGGCGATTGCCTATTTCGGCACCAACCTGTCGCCGGCCCTGCTCGGCGTCGGCTACATCGTCGGTCTGAATATCGGCATTGTCATGCTGGCCGGCGGCGTGATTGCCTGGAATATCGGTATTCCGATCTACAGCGCGTACTTCCTGCCGCACAATGCTGCGCTGGCCGCGAAGGTCGCCGGCATGAGCGCCGGCGATGCGGCTTATGCGATCTGGGGTGCGCAAATTCGTTATCTCGGTGTGGGCGCAATGCTGATCGGCGGCATCTGGACGCTGATTTCGTTGCGCAAGTCGCTATTGTCCGGCGTACGCAGCGGTCTGGCCGCGGCACGCTCGGGTGCCGAATCCGAGGTGGACCACACCGAAAACGATTTGCCGATGAAGTACATCCTGATCGGCATCGTATTGTTCGTGCTGCCACTGCTGGCGTTGTATCAGGCCATCGTCGGCCAGTGGCTTGTCAGTATTCCGATGACGCTGATCATGATCGTCGCCGGCTTCCTGTTCGTATCGGTTTCAGCCTACATGGCCGGCCTCGTCGGTTCATCCAACAATCCGGTTTCGGGCATGACGATCTGCACGATCCTGTTCGCGGCGCTGGTTCTGGCCGCACTGCTCGGGCGCGATTCGGCGATCGGGCCGGTGGCGGCCATCATGATCGGCGCGGTGGTGTGTTGTGCGGCCTGTATCGGCGGCGACAACCTGCAGGATCTGAAAGCCGGCTATCTGGTCGGTGCGACCCCGTGGAAGCAGCAGGTGATGCTGGCCATCGGCGCGATTTCCTGCGCGCTTATCATGGCACCGGTACTGAGCCTGCTGGCGAAGGCCTACGGTATCGGCGTGCCGACCCCGGAACATCCGAACCCCTTGCTCGCTCCGCAGGCCAACCTGATGGTATCGGTGGCCAAGGGCATTTTCGGTGGCGAATTGCCCTGGGTCACGATCGGCGTCGGCGCGACCATTGGTGCCGCGATTATTGTATTCGACGAATGGCTCAAGGCGACCGGAAAGACGTTCCGTGCCCCCGTGCTGGCCTGTGCGGTCGGCATTTATCTGCCGCTGGAACTGGCTACGCCGATCTTCGCCGGCGGCTTGCTCGCGTACCTGGTTGAGCGGCGTCAGGGCGTTCTGGGCAAGGACAGCGAAATACGCGATCGCGTGCATCAGCCCGGCGTGCTGTTCTCGGCCGGCCTGATAACGGGCGAGGCGTTGATGGGCATCATCATGGCGGTTCCGATCGTGCTCAGTCAGCGCGCCGATGTCATGGCCTTGCCGGAAAGCCTGCAGTTTGGCAATTGGCTGGGATTGGTGATTGTCGGCTTCATCGCCTGGCTGCTGTATCGTACGGCGATAAAACAGCCTGCCGGATCCTGAGCCGGCAGGAGTTGTTCGCGACAATCTGGCAAAATAGCCGGCTTCGTCCCGCTATTCCGGAAGCCATATGAGCCAACACGATATCCGCTCGGCCAAACGGCCGGATCCCGACCAGCCGATGCTGGACATCGCCGATTACGTCGTCGACTACCGGATCGACTCGGCCGATGCGTACGACACTGCGCGCTACATGCTGCTGGATTCGCTTGGCTGTGCAATGCTGGCGATGAAATTTCCGGAGTGCGTCAAGCATTTGGGGCCGATCGTGCCGGGGGCGACCCTGTCCGACGGCGTTCGGGTACCGGGCACGAGCTGGCAGCTCGATCCGGTACAGGCTGCCTACAACATCGGCGTGCAGGTGCGCTGGCTGGATTTCAACGACACCTGGCTGGCCGCCGAGTGGGGGCATCCGTCTGACAACCTCGGCGCGATTCTGGCCGTGGCGGACTACGTGTCGCGCCGCGGTCGGCGCGAAGGCAAGCCGGAACTGACTATCCAAGACGTTTTAACCGCGGCCATCAAGGCGCACGAGATCCAGGGTTGTTACGCATTGAAGAATTCATTCAACCGGGTGGGCATGGATCACGTGATCCTGGTGCGGCTTGCGTCCACTGCCGTGGCAACGCAGATGCTTGGTGGCAGCCGCGCGGATATCGTCAACGCGGTCTCGCACAGCTGGATCGATAATGGCGCCCTGCGCACCTACCGGCATGCGCCAAATACCGGTCCGCGCAAGAGCTGGGCGGCTGGCGATGCCTGTCGGCGCGCGGTCACGCATGCACTGAATGCGGTCAAGGGTTGTGTCGGTTATCCCTCGGCGCTGAGCGCCAGGACCTGGGGTTTCTACGATGTCGCGTTCGGCGGCAAACCGTTCGAGTTTGAGCGTCCGTTCGGCAGTTACGTCATGGAAAACGTGCTGTTCAAGATTTCCTGTCCAGCCGAGTTCCATGCGCAGACCGCCGTGGAGTGTGCGATGAAGCTGCACCCGGAGGTGGCCGGACGGCTGGACGAAATCGAACGTATCGAGATCGAAACCCAGGAAGCCGGCGCGCGCATCATCGACAAAACCGGCCCGTTGGCCAATTACGCCGATCGCGACCACTGCATTCAATATATGGTCGCCGTGCCGCTTATTTTCGGTCGCCTGACCGCCGACGATTATGGCGATGCGGTTGCCGCGGATCCGCGGATCGACCATTTGCGCGGCCTCATGCAGGTCCGGGAAAATCCGCAATTCACGCGCGATTATTTCGATCCGGCCAAGCGCTATATCGGCAATTCGTTGCAGGTGTTCTTTGCCGATGGCAGTCACACCGAGAAAGTGTCGATCGACTATCCGATCGGCCATCGCAAGCGGCGCAAGGAGGGGATTCCGGTGCTGATGGCAAAATTCGAGAACGCGCTGCGCGGGCATCTGCCGCAACGCAGGGTCGATGCGATCATGGAGTTGGCCAACTCGCCACGTTTGGTGGAGACACCGGTAACCGAGTGGCAGGATTTGTTCAGCTTTTAATCGAGGCTGCCGGTTTCCGTGGTCGGTCGGGGGTCGGGCTGGCAGTCGAAACCCCGACTTCAGCGACCATTTTGGCTGACTGAACGCTGAATGTATGCTGTGCGCCGACCTGTGTACTACTCTCGGATTTTGCTAGACTGTTAATATTCGCGTTGCTGTCAATTTGCCCTCGGTCTAACGTATAATTAACACGTCGCTTAGTTTCGGTAATTTTAATTTTGTGCTACGCACCGTTTGTTGCGGACGCCCGAAAATCAAAGAGGAGACACCGATGAAACGTAACATATTGTTTGCGCTTATCGCCCTGGGACTGGGCGGCGTAAGCGTAGCGCACGCCCAGGATCGCAGTGGTTGGTATCTGGCACCGCGAATTGGGGTCAACGTCCCGGATAGCTCGCGCACGACGAAAACAAGTCTGTTTGCCGGTATCGGTGCGGGCGTTTGGGTTAATCCCAATTTTTCCGTAGATTTTGAATACGGCATCAACAATGCGCAGTTCAAGAACAGTTCTCCGCGTTACGGTCATCAGTGGGAGAGCGTGCAGCTGGATGTTGCCGGTCGGTGGTATTTTGCTGAACTCGGTTCCAATGTGCGTCCTTACCTGATGGGTGCATTTGGAGCCCTGCGTCATCAGGCCTATTCCGGTTTCATTACCGGTACGCGCGGTGGCGGTTGGGACCCGATGGTTGCCGCAGGCATCGGTCTGCAATACAACCTGTCGGATCGCGTAGCATTTCGTGGCGAAATCGCCGCACGTTATGACCGCGACAATAACTCGATGAATTCCGCCACATCCGATGCCGCGGGTTTTGCCCGCAACACCGGTTTTGTCGACGGCCTGGCTACCGTGGGCTTCATCTACAACTTTGGTGGAGAAGCGCCGCCCCCCGCACCGGCTCCGGCCCCGGCCGCACCACCGCCGCCGCCACCGCCGCCGCCGCCGCATGAAGAACCGACGCCGCCTCCGGCCGTGTCGATCGACCTGCGCGGTGTCGAGTTCAAGTTCGATCACCCGCGTCCGAATGAAGCGCTTGAGCCGTCGTTGAAGGCGCCGACTGCGGACTCCATGCAGATTCTCAATGAAGCGGTCGATACGCTGAAGCGCTATCCGAACGTTCGCGTTGAGGTTGATGGTTACACCGACTCGATCGGTACCGAAGCCTATAACCAGAAACTGTCCGAGCGTCGTGCCAAGGGGGTATACGAATACCTGACTTCGCATGGCGTCGACTCGAGCCGTATGGATGGTCCGAAGGGATTTGGCGAGTCCAACCCGATCGATACCAACAAGACGTCCGCTGGTCGTCAGCGCAACCGTCGCGTTGAGTTGAAGGTTGAAGATCAGGGTCAATAATCGGCTCTGCAATTGCTCCACGAAAAAGCCCGGCAGATGCCGGGCTTTTTCTTTGGTTGCGAATGCGTGGCCCGATCAGGGCATCCTTAACCGGGTTTTGCAAAACGGTAGTGGCCAACCAGCCATTCGTTGCCGCTGTGGTAACCGAACAGCTCGGCACAGGCCATCCAGAACATGCGCCAGCGTTGAAACCATACCTGCGCCTCATCGCCATAAGCTTCGCGCAGCACGTCCAATACCGCGCTTCGATTCTTGTCCTGATTGCGCAGCCAGGCATTCGCGGTCCTTGCGTAATGAGATCCGGAAAGCCGCCACTGCTGTTCAATGCGCAGGTCGTTCTGGAACCACAACAGCGTATCCGCGGCCGGCATCAATCCACCGGTAAAGAAGTAACGTCCCATCCAGTTGTCCTCGCCTTGCGTTTCGAACGGGTACATCAGCTCACGATGGCAGAAGATGTGCACGAACAACTTGCCTCCCGGGCGCAGCCAGCTTGCGATACGCTGCAACAGCTCGGCGTAATTGCGCATATGCTCGAACATCTCGATTGATATGGTGCGATCGTACTGTCCCTGTTCAAGTTGCAGGCGATTGACGTCACGGGTGATGACGTTCACGTTTGGAAGATCGAGTTCGCGACAGCGCGATTCGATGAATTCGCGTTGCAGGAACGAATTGGATACGGCCGTGATGCGACTATGCGGAAAGCGCTGCGCCATCCACAAAGTCAACGATCCCCAGCCGCACCCGAGCTCGAGTATGTCCTGGCCGTCATCGAGCTGCGCACGCTGCATGTAAAGCTCGAGCATCGCTTCTTCCGCGCGTTGCAGCGTTTCATTCCCGTTCGGGTAATAACAGCTGGAATATTTCAGTCGCGGCCCCAGGCAAAGCCGGAAGAACTCCGGTGGCAGTTCGTAGTGCTGTTCGTTGGCCGCGTCGGTATGTATGGCGACAGGGCTTGAGCGAAGTTCGCCCAGGCGTTGCCGGAACTGGGTCCAGGCGGCAATCGCGTCGCCGGCGTTTTCCTCACGCAGACGCTCGGTGCACAGACGCCGGATGCCCGCACGAATGACGAAATCCGGGACCAGGCCACGTTCGGCCAACGTGATTATCGACATGGTTCGGAACCAGTTGCAGGACGGGCAATACGTACCGACGTCATCGCGCAATACACCTCAAGATCCGGATTTGCGTGCTTTCGGAAACCACGGGATCAACATGCTCGTCGTGCGTTGATATTCGCGGTAATCATCCCCGCGCGTGCGCAGCGCCTGGGCTTCGGTGAAGGGGATGCCGCTGACCCAGTACAACGAGGCGAACATCAATGCCGGCCCGAGCAGACTGAATAACCAGGTGGTAAACACCGTGCCCACCGCCAGGAACACATAAGTGAACCAGTGCAACCATTCGAAGAAGTAATTCGGATGTCGCGAATAGCGCCACAGGCCGGAACGACAGGTGCGGCCGCGGTTCAACGGGTCGGCACGGAAAGCGGCCAGTTGCCTGTCGGCCAGCGATTCGCCACCGAGACTGATGAACCAGACCCCGATGGCAAGCATGACCCAGGCCGATACACCTACGCTCGGATTCGATGTTGCCGCCTGGAACGGTAGCGAGAACAACGCGATCGACAACGCCTGCAACATGAAGAAGCCGAGGAATTTGTTTTGATTGCCATGCCAGTAATCGCGCAGGTAACGATAACGGCCATCTTCGGGTTCGTGCAGCACCCGGTGCAAGACATGCAGCCCCAGACGCAAACCCCAGATTCCCCCCAGCAAGGCCACCGTGATACGAGGCACCAGCGCTCCGTCACCGATGAACGCGTAATAAATCGCCGTGGCTGCCATAAGAAACGACCAGACCGCATCGACGATCCCGGCGTTGCGAGTGCGTCGTTGAATCAGCCACGCGGCGAACATGACTACACTGGCGACTATCCAGACATATAGAACATGTACCGGCGTCATTGAGACATTCCATGCAGATGAAGCGGCTTCGAGGCAGTGCCGGACAGCAGGCTGGCGAGTCGGCTCAGCAGTGGTGCAAGGATCGCCCAGACAATGACGAGACTTGTGATGACAACCGGTGTCGGTGCCAGGAACGTCACCGCGCCCCAGGTATGCGCCGCTGCCCAGTACGCCAGCGGCGCGCCGATTGCGCCCAGAAGCGATGCGGCTGTCAGGTGCGACTGGAGGTAGGCCAACGAGTGATTCAGTGTCAGGGCGAAACTCATCCACAAGGCGACAATCCATATCGGAGCAAACCGTGGCGATGGCTCCGCGGCGGCGTAGCTGAGCAAACCGGCGTGAACCAGGGTGGAATCGATCGCGAAACCGATGATGGCCGCACAAAGGAGCAGCACGACATCGACCCGACGTCGTTCGGAAACGATCAGCTGCCACGTGGCGAATACCGCCAGCGCGACCGGTCCGGCCCACCACAAGCCGTGGCCCGCGCCGGCAATCGCGATCAGCCAGGTCGTTTGGTACATGATGAAGTTGATCCAGAAATTCATGCCGGCGGTGCCATGGTGGCGGCTAGTTGTGCGCGCCGGCAGCGTGGCTTTACCAGCAGCATCTGCACATCGCCAGTGGAGCGTTCGCGGAACCCACTTTCGCAATAGGCCAGGTAGAACTCCCACATGCGTGCGAACCGCGCGTCGTAGCCAAGCGCGCGAACCTGCGACAGGTGCGTCATGAAACGTGCGCGCCAAGCGGCCAGCGTTTCGGCGTAGCTCGGGCCAATATCTTCCAGTTGGAACAGTTTCAAATCGCTGTTGCCCGCGGTGGCTTCCAGCATCACGCTGACCGACGGAATGAAGCTGCCGGGAAATATGTAGCGCTTGATGAAGTCCACGGCACGCAGTGCCTGCTTGTAGCGATGATCCTCGATCGTGATCGCCTGAATCAGTGCCATGCCGTGCGGATGCAGAAGGTCGCCGACTTTGGCGAAGTAGTCGTCCAGGTACTGATGACCGATCGCCTCGATCATCTCGATCGACACCAGCTTGTCGTAGTGGCCTTGCAGATCGCGATAATCCTCCAGCAATAACTTGACCCGGTCCTGCAGCCCAGCGGCACGGACGCGTTCTGCGGCCAGCGCATGCTGTTCGCGCGAGATGGTCGTCGAGGTTACGTGGCAGCCGTAGTTGGCAGCAGCATGCATGGCGAAACCGCCCCAGCCGGTGCCGATTTCGATAACGCGGTCAGAAGGCGAAAGTGCCAGCTTGCGACAGATGTTGTCCAGCTTGCGCGTCGAGGCCGTTTCCAGCGATTCGCCGGGATTGGCGTACATGGCCGAGGAGTACATCAGCTTGTCGTCGAGGAACAGCTCGAAAAAATCGTTGCCCAGATCGTAGTGTGCGGCGATATTGCGTCGACTGCCGTTACGCGTATTGCGCCGGAACGTGTGCCAGGCGCGCATCAGCAGCCCACCGAAGCGTGCCAGTCCGGTCTCCATGCGGTCGAGCAGATCGCGATTGCGCACCAGCATGCGCATCAGGCTGACCATGTCGTCGCTTTCCCAAAGTCCGTCCATGTAGGCTTCCCCGGCGCCGACGCTGCCGTTGCCCGCGATTAACCGATAAAACGCGGCATCGTAGATTCGCAGTGTTGCCTGTAGCGTCTCGGCAGGTTGCTGCGCGGGCGTTCCCACCACACATTCGCCCATTGCGTCGACGAGGCGCAGGCGGCATTCGCGCAATGGCGCCAGCTGAGCGATCAGGCGGTTGCGCAGGGCGCGGTCGAGCGCACTCCACTTGGCTGGTGCGGTCAGATTCAGTGTCTTGCCGGATTGCATGCGAAGCCTCAGTCGGTACCGGATTTGGGGTGATCGTAAAACGGCGCACGTCGAAGAAACATCAACGCCGCCTGCCAGTAGATCGCCGTGACGATACGCATGCTCATCGCCGGGAAACGCAGCAACATGCTTGCGAGGTTCGATGCATTCAGCGGTTGGCGGTCCAGAACCAGTGTCGCGTCGAAATCGCGCCGTGCATCGGCGATGACATCCATATGCACGTGCAACTTGCGCCCGGGCTCGGTAAAGCGCCAGGCATAGTCGCGTTGCATTGGAATGAATGGCGAGACATGGAACGCCTTGCGGAAATCCCAGCGCAGGGCCTTTCGATGACGATTGCAGTCGGCCAACGGCAGCACGTAGCCATGTCTTTCCTTCCACGGCGTGTTGGTGATCTCGGCGACGATCGTGTCCAGCGTGACGCCGTCTTCGGCATAGCAGTAGTAGAAACTGACAGGATTGAAGCAATGCCCGAAAGTGCGCGGATGCGTCAACAGACGGATTGGCCCGTCGGGCGCGCGGCCGCTTGCTTCACGAATTCGATTTCGAACGGCCACATCCAGTGGAATGTCGGGGTCGCCAAGATAGTCGCTGCGCCGGAACTCGGCCAGATTGCGGCGATCCACCGACCACAGCCAACGATCGCGGAATACCCGATCAACTTCTGACAAGTCGAGAAACAGCATGCACATCCGATAGCGGAAAGCATGCGCGGATGGCACGAATCGGCGATGGCGGACCCAGCCTTCGTAGATGCAGCTGTTCAGCGCGACCTCGCTCATGGCCAACGGACTCCGAGTGCGTTGGCGACATCGACAGCGCTGCGCATGCCGTCCTCATGGAATCCCCAGCCCCAGTAAGCGCCGGCGAACCAGGTGCGTCGACGCCCCTGGATTTCCGTTTTGCGTGACTGCGCGGCAACGAACGCCCGGGAATACAGCGGATGCCGGTAGCGCATGCGCCGCAGAATGTGCTCCGGAGCGATACGGTCGGTTCGATTCAATGTGACGATCAGGGGCTCGGGAGCATCCAGCGATTGCAGCATGTTCATGCAATAGCTGACCGTGCAGCGTGCCGATCGATCCTGTGCTACCAGTGCATTCCAGGCTGCCCATGCGGCGCGTCGACGCGGCAGCAGGCGCGCGTCGGTATGCAGCACGGTATCGTTGTCCTGATACGGCATGGCGCCGAGGATAGCGCGTTCGCGCTCGTCCGCGTCACTCAGCAATCGCAGGGCATCGTCGCTGTGGCAGGTCATCACGACGTGATCGTAGTGTTCGCTGCCTGCGGCGCTGTCCACGCGAACCGCATGTGCCTCGCGCACGATGCCGGTTACCGCACAGTTGAGCCGTTCGGCGACGGACCAATCCATTTGCATCGCTTCGATGTAGCGTTTGGAACCACCCTTCACGACGCGCCACTGCGGTCGCCCGGCGACCTGCAGCATCTGGTGATTGGCCATGAACTGCACCAGATACTTCGCCGGGAAGCGCAGGATTTCGGCAGATGGCGAGGACCACAGTGCCGATGCCATCGGCAGCAGGTGATCGTCGCGGAACGTATCCGAATAGCGATGCTCTGCAAGATAGTCGCCAAGGTCCGGTCCGGCGCCGTCGATTTCCAGCAGTGTCGGCGATTGCCGATAAAAACGCAGGATGTCACCCAGCATGCGCATGAAACGCGGCGAGACCAGATTGCGCGGCTGGCAGAAGAGCCCGTGCAGGTTGGTCGCGCTGTATTCCAGCCCGCTGCGCTCGTTTTTGAGCGCAAAACTCATTGTGGTCGGCTGTGATTCCACGCCGAGGGTATCGAACACACGACTGAGCAACGGGTAATGCGGCCGGTTGAAGACGATGAAGCCGGTATCGACGTCGAACTCGCGTTCGCCCAGCGTGATGCGATGCGTGTGGGTATGGCCACCCAGATGGTCGTTGCACTCGAACAGCGTGACCTCATGCATCTGATCGAGCAGCCAGGCGCTGGCCAGTCCGGCGATGCCCGATCCGATGACGGCGATGCGCATATCGCGGGCCTAGCGCGGCCGGCGCAATCCTGCTGGTAATGGCCGCAGGTCCCAGACCAGACCGATCAGGGCCATGGCTCGTAGCAGATAGTAGGTGACATCCAACTCCCACCAGCGAAAACCCTGGCGGGCGGCGCCGGGATAGTGGTGGTGGTTATTGTGCCAGCCCTCACCGAAAGTCAGCAGCGCCAATAGCCAGTTGTTGCGGCTGTTGTCGCGCGTTTCGAAACGGCGCGAGCCGAAGCGATGGGCCAGCGAATTGATCGTTACCGTGGCATGGAACAACACCACCGTCGAGATAAAGAAGCCCCATAGCAGCATCTGCGCGCCGCTGGTGCCGAGTTGTGGATAAGTCTGCCCCAGCCATCGGCCGAAAAAGAACAGGCCGGCGGCCAGCGCGATCGGCACCGCAATATCGTAGCGATCGAGCGCGCGCAATTCCGGGTAACGGCGCAGATCCGGAATCGAATTCCAGTCCGTGCGGAATCCGCGTGGAGTCAGGAACCAGCCCATGTGACTGCACAGGAATCCGCGGTGCAAGGGCGAGTGGATGTCGTGCTCCGTATCCGCGCTGCGATGATGGTTGCGATGATGCGCCGCCCACCACAAGGGGCCGCGCTGTACGCAGGTCGCGCCGATCAGGGCGAACACGAACTGCATGGCGCGCGAGGTCTTGAAAGCCTTGTGCGAGAAATAGCGATGATAGAAGCCGGTCAATGCGAACATGCGCAGCGCATACAGTGCGGCGGCGACGCCGAGAGCTATCCACGAGGAACCGGCCCAGAGCACGCCGATACAGGCGAGGTGCATGGCGATGAACGGCACGACACGCAGCCAGTCGATTCGGTCCGCGGCGGGACCTTCGGGTAATTCAACGACATCGTTGTCGAACCATCGGGCGATGATATCGAACAATTTCAATCGCGATCCGGTACTGGAAATCGATTGATGCATACACACCGGCGACGCTTGTGACGGTGTACAAGCATGACGTTTATCCGGTGATTTCATGGTGAAGGAATCCCCATTCCAATCTTCATGCGATCTCCACATTCGTTATGTGGCCGAAAGCGGATTTCGTAATCGAAATTTTAGTCGTCGCGATCGAACAGGCCTCAATCGAGTGGCCCTACAAGACGGATTCGATGCTCCGAAATGCGACGTTCTGCATACACCGGTCTCAAACACTTCGGCCCCTTTGCCAAGCCTATACGATTGAGCAGGTCACGTCATTGCCGGACGCCAATTCGCGCCGGGTGTCATGGTCGGTGATGCCCGCGCCGGCTTGATCACGGCGGCCTTAAACGATCACTTCGCGGAACAGGCGCGCGAAATTGGCGCCAAGGACTTTCTCGATGCGGGCGTCACTGTGCCCGCGCTGCGAAAGTTCGAACGCGAGTTGCTGGTAGCGATGTGGGGTGTTCAGGTCCAGTGCAAATGTGTAGCAGTCGGCGCGCTCGCCCGGTGCTGCGATCCCGCGACGCTGTCGCTTGGCAATTTCCCTGGCGAAAGCCTGCTGGTAGGCCGGAGTCAATTCCACTGCGGCGATGATGCCATCGGTACCGAGGCCGACGTGATCTTCACCGCAGACTTCAAGCGCGTGCTCAATGTGGCGGATGACGTCCTCAGCCAGGACCTGTCCGCTGTCGCGTAGATATGGCATGGCATACACGCCGAAAACGCCGCCGCGTTTGGCGACGGCACGCATTGCCTGGTCGGATTTGTTGCGCGGATTGGCGGCCAGGGCGGCGCAGCCGGAATGGGTGACAGCAACCGGTGCGGTCGACAATTCGGTGGCTTCGCGCGTGGTCTGGCGGCCGCAATGACTCAGGTCCACCAGTACGCCGCGGGCATTCATCAACGACAGCAGTTCACGCCCGAAAAGGCTCAAGCCGGCGTCGCCGGGTTCCATGCAGCCGTCGCCGACCAGGTTGCGGCGGTTGTAGGTCAACTGGATGATGCGCACCCCGGCAGCGTGGAATTCGTCGAAGCGAGCGAGATCCTCGCCGTACATCGTCGTGTCCTGGAAACCGTAGATGATGCCGAGCCGACCGCTGCGTTTGGCTTGATCGACTTGCGAACCCGCGGTCACTTTCATCAAGGCATCCGGGTGCGCTGCGATCCGGGCATCCCAATGGACGATATTGTTGATGGTCTCGCGATAATCGTTGCGATAGCTGCCCACGGCACCGACGGTGAAATTGATCGCCGTGACCCCGGATTCGCGGATGGCTTCGAGCCCGGCGGCGTCGAGCATGACGCGGTCGCTGCCATCCGCCTGTTGACCGGGCGCGCTGCAGGCATCCACGACGACTGCGTCGCGATAGCCGGGCCAGATCGCGGTTTCGCCAATCGTTTCTGCTGTTTGCCTGTTGCCGGCTTCGGCCATCGTGACGTCCGGGTATCGCGGAAGTTCACAGCTTAGCGACACGTCCCGGACTTGGCCACGATTCGAATCGTGCGATCGTGGCGGTAAAATGGTGACGAGTTGCGACCGCATCGTGTTGCGTGCGCAAATTCCGTTTTTAGGGCACCATCTCCGCCCAACGTCGGAGAGTGGAAAATGACTGACTATCCATTACAGGGCGGCTGCAGTTGTCGTGCGGTACGTTATCGCATGCTGACGGCGCCGATGTTCGTACATTGCTGTCATTGCACCTGGTGCCAACGCGAGACCGGCGCCTCGTTTGCGATGAATGCGATGATCGAATCCGATCGGGTGGAGTTGACGCGTGGTGATGTTGAGGTCGTCGATACGCCATCCAACAGCGGCAAGGGGCAGCGCATAGCGCGTTGTCCATCCTGTCATGTTGCGCTCTGGAGCAACTACGGTGGTGCCGGCGAGGCGATCCGTTTCGTACGTGTGGGCACGCTTGATGAGGCGTTCCGGTTGCGGCCGGACATCCATATTTTCACCTCGACAAAACAGCCGTGGGTGGTGTTGTCGCCCGAAATTCCCGCGGTGCCGGAGTATTACGACAGCCGGAAATACTGGTCGCCGGAGAGCCTCGCGCGCCGCGCCGCGGTATCCCCGCGACGGGCGCAATGAACCAGTACCGCGATCAGGGCGTTTACTTGATGACGCCGAGCTTCTTGCCGACCTTGATGAAAGCCTCGACCGCGCGATCGATCTGCTCACGCGAGTGCGCGGCGCTCATCTGCGTGCGGATGCGTGCCTGCCCCTGCGGAACCACGGGGAAAAAGAAGCCGATCACGTAAATGCCCTCGTCCAGCAATTCGGCGGCGAAGCGCTGCGCCAACTTGGCGTCGTACAGCATCACCGGCACGATCGGATGGTTGCCCGGTTTGAGATCGAAGCCGGCCGAACCCATGCGCTCGCGAAAATAGCGGGCGCTGTCGTTGACCTTGTCGCGCAACGCCGAACTCGACGAGAGCATCTCGAATACCTTCAGCGCCGCCGCCACCAGCGGCGGCGGCAGGGTGTTTGAAAACAGGTACGGCCGCGAACGCTGACGCAGCAGATCGACGATTTTCTGGTGACCGGTCGTAAATCCGCCCGAACCGCCGCCCAGCGCCTTGCCCAGCGTGGACGTGAACACGTCGACCTTGTCCATCACGCCGTGCAATTCGGCCGAGCCGCGGCCGCTCGGGCCGACGAAGCCGGTGGCGTGCGAGTCGTCGACCATCAGCAGCGCGTTGTACTTTTCCTTGAGTCTGACGATTTCGTCGAGTTTGGCGATGAAGCCGTCCATCGAGAAGACACCGTCGGTGGCGATCAGGCGGGTGCGCCTGTCCTGGGTTTCGGCCAGGTGCTTTTCAAGTTCTGCCATGTCGCTGTTCGCATATCGCCGGCGTTCGGCCTTGCACAGGCGAATGCCGTCGATGATCGAGGCGTGGTTCAATGCATCGGAGATGACCACGTCCTGCTCGTTGAGCAGGGTCTCGAACAAGCCGCCGTTGGCATCGAAGCAGCTGGTGTAAAGGATCGCGTCGTCGGTGCCGAAGAACCGGGCGATGGCGGATTCCAGTTGTTTGTGCAGATCCTGCGTGCCGCAGATGAAACGCACCGAGGCCAGCCCGAAGCCGTGCGTGTCCAGCGCCTTCTTTGCGGCGGCGATGATCTCGGCGTTGTCGGCCAGGCCCAGATAGTTGTTGGCGCAGAAGTTGAGGACCTGCTTGCCGGACTCGGTGCGAATCTCCGCGGACTGTGGTGTGGTCAGTACGCGTTCGGCCTTGTAAAGACCCTGGTCGCGGATAGAGTCGAGTTCGCCGATCAGCCGGTCGTGTGCGGGGTAGTCCATGGGAATGTCCGGGGCTGAAAAGACCCATTGTCCGCAATTCTTCGGTCCAGGCAAATGCCCTGCGCCTCAGGGTCGCATCGCAGCGACCAGCTCCGGTTCGTCTTCGGGGATGTCGTGCCAGCAGTCGGCCAGACCTTCGCCACTCGGATCGCGCCAGATTTCCTGTGGAAACAGCGCCACGCGTTGTCCAACGTCCACGCAAGCGTCGTCACAAGCGATTCCGTCCATAAATGCGCGCGCAAGATCGATGCCCAGCCGTCCGCCAAGATGGCAGATTGGTGTTGCCCGCGGATTGAACTCGATGAAGTACACATCGCCGTCTTGCGTGCGCAGAAAATCGATGCTGCCGAAACCGCTATAACCCAGATGTCGGACCAGCCTTTGCGTCGATTCGAGCATTGCCGGATCGTGCGCAAAGCGCACGATGGTGCTGGGTCCGATCAACGGAGGATGTTGGCGTTGCTTTTCGGCGACCAGCGCGCCAAGCAAGTTGCCTTGCCTGGCGACAAAGCTGACCATCCATGTGACGCCATCAAGGAACCGCTGAATCAGGCGGGGCGCATCGGGGCTGCATTCTCGAAGGACGAATCGCAAATCGCGCAAGTTACCGCAAGGAAACACTTCAAAGCCGGCAAACCCCCGACATGCCTTGATCACGACCGGCCATTGATGGCGGTGCACGAAATCATGCGCATCCTCGTTGCTGGTCAACGCGATGGTTTCAGGTTGCAGAATATCGAGCTCTCGAGCCTGAACCGACATGGCCAGCTTGTCGGAAGTGCACTCGTACCATTGCGGATTGCCGAGCGATGTCTCGATCAGGGACTTCAGCGAAGCGCTGGTGGTCGTATCTGCGTGCAGCTGATGCAGCCAGCGCACGCTGAGTTGGTCACCGGGCAGCAGTACATCGGGCCTGAATGCGGCGATTGCGTTACCAAGATCGCCGCCGCGTTCAGGAGATTCGCCATGCAGGCTGTAGCGTTGTTTGAGAAAGCCTGAATATTCCAGCAGGCTACCGGCAACGGAAAGACTTGCCACGGTCGCGCCATGTTCCGCGAGGGCTCGTGCCAAACGGGGTGGTTCCTTCCACTTTGGCAACAAGGAAATTATCAGTATGCGCATTAAGCCTTCAGACGAAATTCAAGCGCCGCTGTGTCAGCGCCGGATACGACTGCCCCTGGTCAATTGATCCGGGATTATAAGGTATGCGTCGGGCACATCGATCTGGCGCAACCGTTCCTGTTCGCGCCGGGGATCGAATTCGCCGATCGTCGCGTACGCGGGCGCGTCCCGATAGCGGGCGCGGATGACCAGGTTCCAACCGCGTTGGGTGAGATTACGTTGAGACAACAATGAGGCCTCGCCGCCGATCAACACGGTTTTGTCGCCGTTTCGCCAATCGGGCAGGTCGAGAAAACGGGCGAGATGGCGGTTCCAGCTCAGATAATCCACCGGCAGCGGCAGGATCAGTTTGCCTGAACGCGTGCGATAGGCCAGCGCGGCGCCGACGGTCATCAACGTTCCGCCGCCGCTTTCAGGCGCGTGGTCGAGAATCAGGCTCAGGGCGTTGACCAGATATCTTGCTTCCACCTCGCCACGCGTGGATGCGCCCAGTTCGATCAATTCGTTGCAGCCGCGCACCGGGTTCAGCTGCGCGAGCTTGTCGATCAGTTTGCTGCGCAAGGTGTCGGTAAATCCGCCCCGGTGCAGAAACTGGCGGATGCTGTAGTCGTCGCTGCACCAGGTTTGCAGGCGTCTGGCATTGATCTCGCGCAGCTGTTCGGGCGGATAATCGTAGACGTACCGGTTGACCTGGGCGCTGTAGGACACGACTTGTGCGGTCGTGCCGGTGATCTTGCCCAGCGCGGCGGTGGCGGAGAAATCACCCCACACCGCGGCCCAGGCCAGCGAGTCCAGTTTTTCCTTTAGCGCGGCATTGGTCGAGTTGGGGTCGATCCCGAGCAGTTTGCAGATCGCACGGCGTTGTTGATTGAACTTCAGATAGCGCCGCGTTTCGCGGCCGGCCTCACTACCCATGCGGCCATACCAGGTGCGGTTGCGATGTCCGGGTGGCTTGACCTCTGGCGGGATGCGACGGATGGCGGTCATCGGGCCGCTTGGCGCCTGCGACGGATTGCCCGGGTTCTCGATGATGCGCGTGGTCCGATCGGACAAGGATTGCGCACGGTGCGCCCAGGTATCCCACTTTTGCTCAAAGTAGCGAGCCACGCCTGCCGGCAGGCCGGTGATGGTGTCGACGGGATGCGCGAGAACATGCACGATGGCTGCTCCGGCGTTTTTCCCGCGCGTGGAAAATGCATGGGCGAACGCGCCGGTGCGCGAGGCCCGGTCCAGCGCTTCGAGTGCGGGCAACTCGGCGATGCGAATACCGAGCAGTTGTGTGCTTTCGGCGTACATCGGCCCGAATTTCGTGTCGATCAGATAGTCAGCCATGTAGCCACGCACGCGTACCTCGGGCACGACGCGGAAATCCGGACCGCTGAGCAGGGCCGGCTGGACCAGCCGGACGGCTCTGAGCACGGGTTCGCGCTCATATTTCTGCGTCGAAGCCTCGACGTGCACGCCCGATGTGCACAAACTGGCGAGGCCGAAAGCGATGGCGCTGGCGAAGAATCTCATGATCGGCAATTCCTGCGCCGGGCATGATTGCCGAATCTTTCCGAATCGCCCGTGAACGGGGCGATCCGGGGATGGTCAGGGTCCGTGCCTGCTGTTCAATTCCACGAACACACGACCTTGCCGCAATGGCCCGAGTCCATCAGGTCGAAACCTTTCTGGAAATCCTCGATGCGGATCTGGTGCGTCAGCACTTTCTGCAGTGGGAAACCGGTCAGCAGCATCTGCGTCATCTTGTACCAGGTCTCGTACATGCGCCGGCCGTAAATGCCGTGCAACACCAGCCCCTTGAAGATGACCCGGTCCCAGTCGATGCCGGCGCCGGATGGCAGCAGGCCGAGCAGGGCGATCTTGCCGCCGTGGTACATGCAGTCGAGCATGTCGTTGAAGGCGCGCGGGTTGCCGGACATTTCCAGTCCCACGTCGAAGCCCTCCATATGCAGGTCCTGGACGACGTTTTTGAGCGATTGCTGCGAAACATTGACCACGCGCGTGGCGCCCATGTCCGCGGCCAGCTTCAGTCGATAGTCGTTGACGTCGGTGACGACGACGTTGCGTGCGCCGACGTGCTTGGCAATGCCGGCAGCGATGATGCCGATTGGGCCGGCGCCGGTGATAAGCACGTCTTCGCCAATCAGGTCGAATTCGAGCGCACAGTGCGTGGCATTGCCGTATGGATCGAAAAACGCAGCCAGCTCCGACGGGATCTGGTCCGGTACCGGCCACAGGTTGGATGACGGCATGGCGATGTATTCGGCGAACGCGCCATCGCGGTTAACGCCAATGCCGACCGTATTCGGGCACAGGTGCTGGCGACCGGCGCGACAGTTGCGGCAGATGCCGCAAACGATATGGCCTTCGGCCGAGACGCGCTGGCCGAGGCTGTAGCCGCGCACCCCGGGGCCGATATCGACGATGCGACCGACGAATTCGTGGCCGATAACCAGGCCGGGCTTGATCACGCGCCGCGACCATTCATCCCATTTGTAGATATGCAGGTCGGTGCCGCAGATCGCGGTCTTTTCGAGCTTGATCAGTACTTCGTTCGGTCCGATTTCGGGGATCGGTACCTGTTCCATCCAGATTCCCTTGGCCGCTTCCCGCTTGACCAGGGCATTCATCATGTCCGCCACGGTTATTCTCCGGTTAAGGATGCTCTGATCAAATCAGCACAGCTGTTGCCGGTGGCGGCACCACGCAACCCGAACCGCGAACCTTGTGGACATCATGCCACCTGCGTTGAATTCATCAGAACACCCTGGCGGAATTATAGGTCAAGACCACGATTCTTGACGGTTCGACGCCGTGTTGACAGACAGTGATCGGCGTCGCGGCAAACTCGCCGCGACGCCATTTCCGGTCCGGGACTGGATCAGAAGCCGTCAAGGTCGACGGTTTGTCCGGTCGGGCTGGTGGCCTTGGCGATCGCCGGGGTGGCCTGACCGTCGCGCTTGTAGACCGTGCCGGCCTTCATGACGAAGCTGACCTTTTGCATCAGGGTGATATCGTCCAGCGGATTGCCGTGCACGGCAACCACGTCGGCGAATTTGCCCGCGGTCAGGCTGCCGATGTCCTTGTCATGCTTGAGCAACTCGGCGGCATGCAGCGTGGCGGCCTCGATGGTGAAAATCGGTGGCATGCCGGCTTCGACCATGTACTGGAATTCCTTGGCATTCTCGCCGTGCGGGTAGACGCCGGCATCGGTGCCGAAGGCGATCTTGACGCCGGCCTTGTAGGCCTTGCCGGCGGTGCGCATGATCACCGGCCCGACTTCCTCGGCCTTGCGTGCGACCTGCGGCGGATACCAGCCTTCCTTCGCCTTGGCCATGACAAACTGTCCGGCGATGATGGTCGGCACGTACCAGGTGCCGTGTTCCTTCATCAACTTCATGTCGGCCGCGTTCATGAACGTGCCGTGCTCGATGGAATCAACGCCACCGATGACGGCGCGTCGGATCGCTTCGGCGCCGTGCGCGTGTGCGGCGACGGTGAAACCATAGTCGTGCGCGGCCGCGACCACGGCCTTGATTTCCGGAATCGTCATCTGCGCGTTGTCGGCGCTGCTACTCTCATCGAGTACGCCGCCCGACGGCATGATCTTGATAAGGTCGGCACCGTCCTTGTAGTGCTGGCGTACCGCCTTCCACGCATCTTCGGGCGAATTGATGATGCCGTCCTTTGGGCCGGGGTTGCCGGCCAGATCCCAGCGGAACCCGTTGGTTGGGTCGGCGTGGCCGCCGGTGGTGCCGATGAACTTGCCGGCGGAAAAGATGCGCGGACCGGGCACGATGCCGGCATTCACCGCATTGCGCAGCGCGATCGATTCGTTGTTCGAGTCGCCGACATTACGCACCGTGGTGAAACCGGCCAACAGGGTGCGTTTGGCGTAGACGGTGCTGCGGATCGCGTAGTCGGCCGGATTCAGGCGGAACTTGTCGCTGTAGGTGGACTTGCTGAACTGCATCGTCAGATGCGTATGCGAGTCGATCAGGCCGGGCATGCAGGTGCTGTCCGGCAACGCGATGGTCCGTGCGCCGTCGCGCGTCTGCGTGCCGTCGAGCACGGCCTTGATGCGTTCGCCCGCGACGACGATGGTGCCGGCACCGAGCAGTTTGCCGTGCACGACATCAACCACGTGTCCGCACTGGATCATGCTGACATCGGCGGCCTGGGCATTATCCTGGCCCAAGGCCTGGAACGAAGCAGAAAACAGACTGGCTGCGATAATCGCAGCGATCGTACGATACATGGTTGTCCTCCCGAGGAAATCCATGTCATGGTAGCGGTTCGACTCAGCCGCGCCTATCCCCGCGGCGGGTATTTGCGCTGTCGCGTGCTTTTCTCTTTTGCGGCGCTGCGGTAGTCTGCGTCAAAACCGCAACAAGCCGGCCAACGCCGCCTGACCCCACTTTCATGCAAGACAATTATGATTTCGCCGCGGTTGAGGCTGCGGCGCAGAAGTTCTGGAGCGAAACCAAGGCGTTTGATGCGTTGGAGGATGCTTCGCGGCCGAAATTCTATTGCCTGTCGATGCTGCCGTATCCGAGTGGGGCGCTGCACATGGGCCATGTGCGCAATTACACCATCGGCGACGTAATCAGTCGCTACCAGCGCATGCGGGGCAGGAATGTGCTGCAACCGATGGGCTGGGACGCATTCGGTTTGCCGGCCGAGAACGCGGCGATCAAGAACAGGACCGCGCCGGCCAGCTGGACCCGTTCCAACATCGAGCATATGCGCAAGCAATTGCAATCGCTCGGCTACGCGCTGGACTGGACGCGGACATTCGCCACCTGCGACCCCGACTACTACAGGCACGAGCAACGCATGTTCGTGCGCCTGTTCAAGAAGGGCCTGGTCTATCGCAAGAACTCGGTGGTCAACTGGGATCCGGTCGATCAGACGGTGCTGGCCAACGAACAGGTGGTCGATGGTCGCGGCTGGCGTTCCGGTGCGGTCGTGGAGAAACGGGAAATTCCGCAGTGGTTCCTGAAGATCACCGCCTATGCGCAGGAATTGCTCGACGGCCTGGACAAGTTGCCCGGCTGGCCGGATTCGGTCAAGACCATGCAACGCAACTGGATCGGGCGTTCCGAGGGCGTGGAAATCCGGTTCGACATCGAAGGTGAAACCGATGGCGTCACCGTGTTCACCACGCGCCCGGACACATTGATGGGCGCGACCTTCATTTCCATCGCCGCGGAACATCCGCTGGCGCTGAAGGCAGCCGAGGGCAGCGGGAAAATCCGTGCATTCATCGAGGAATGTCGCCAGGGCGGCACGGCTGAAGCCGATCTGGAAACGCAGGAAAAGAAGGGTGTCGAGACCGGCCTGCACGCGATACACCCGATCACCGGTGACAGGTTGCCGGTGTGGATCGCCAATTTCGTGTTGATGGGTTATGGCACCGGCGCGGTCATGGCGGTGCCGGGACACGATCAGCGCGACTGGGAATTCGCGACCCAATACGACCTGTTGATCAAGATGGTCATTGTCAGCGACGGGGTACGCGATGCGATCCGCGAGTTGGGTCACGATTCAGCGGCCAATGCCGATGCCATGAGTGCAGCGCTGGGCGAGAGCAAGGCACTGGATGTTTATGAAGCGCCCGGTGCGCTGGCGATGCTCGAGGACTTCGAGAACAAGATAATTACCGAGTCGGCCTTTACCGACTACGGCACGCTGGTCAATTCCGGCGAATACGACGGGCTGGACTATCGCGGCGCCTTCGACGCGATTGCCGATCGCCTGCAGCGCGAAGACCGCGGCCGGCGTCGGGTGAACTACCGGCTGCGCGACTGGGGCGTGTCGCGTCAGCGCTACTGGGGT
This sequence comes from uncultured Pseudomonadota bacterium, assembly GCA_963779795.1. GTDB lineage: Bacteria > Pseudomonadota > Gammaproteobacteria > Xanthomonadales > Rhodanobacteraceae > Rudaea. Next base: position 280,543 of record CAVZZK010000002.1, read on the forward strand.
TGTCCGATCCCGATCATCTATTGCGCCAAGTGCGATGCCGTTCCGGTGCCCGAAGACCAGTTGCCGGTGGTCCTGCCCGAGGACGTGCAGTTCATGGGCGTACAGTCGCCGATCAAGGCCGATCCGGACTGGCGCAAGACCACCTGCCCGCAGTGTGGCGGTCCGGCCGAGCGCGAAACCGACACCTTCGATACCTTCATGGAATCAAGCTGGTACTACGCGCGCTACACCAGCCCCGGAGCGGTCGACATGGTCGACAAACGCGCCGATTACTGGCTGCCGGTGGATCAGTACATCGGCGGAATCGAGCATGCCATCCTGCACCTGCTGTACTTCCGCTTCTTCCACAAGCTGATGCGTGATGAAGGCCTGGTGCATTCCGATGAACCGGCCACGAACCTGTTGTGTCAGGGCATGGTCATCGCCGATACCTATTATCGTGACGAAGCCGACGGACAACGCACCTGGATCAATCCGCGCGATGTTGACGTGCAGCGCGACGAGCGCGGCCAGGTCACCGGCGCGACGCTGAAATCCGACGGCCTGCCGGTACAGATCGGCGCCATCGAGAAGATGGCCAAGTCGAAGAACAATGGCGTCGACCCACAGACCATGGTCGACAAGTATGGTGCCGACACGGTGCGCCTGTTCTCGATGTTCGCCGCACCGCCGGATCATTCACTTGAGTGGCGCGAGGCCGGCGTCGAGGGCATGGCGAGGTTCCTGCGCCGGTTGTGGCGCGACGTGCACATGCATGTCGCGCAGCCCGATCATCCCGAAGTCGATCCAGGCAAGTTGAATGCCGATCAGAAAGCCATGCGCCGGCAGACCCACGAGACGATCGCCAAGGTGTCGGACGATTTCGGTCGCCGACTGGCCTTCAACACGGCCATCGCGGCCCTGATGGAGTTGCTCAACGCCCTGGGCAAGTTCGAGGACATGAGCGACCAGGGCAGGGCTGTGCGCCACGAAGCGTTCGAGGCGATGGTCCTGTTGCTGAATCCAATCACTCCGCACATCTGTCATGTCTTGTGGCTGGCATTGGGGCATCGCGAGTCCATAATTGCCCAGTCATGGCCGACGCTGGATGAATCGGCGCTGCGCAAGGACGAGATCAGGCTGATGGTCCAGGTCAACGGCAAGCTGCGCGGCCAGATCGAGGTGGCGGTGGGCACGTCGGCCGATGACATACGCAGCGCGGCGGTTGCCGACGCCAACGTGGCCAGGTTCCTGCAGGGCGCAGTGGTGAAGAAGATCATCGTCGTGCCCGGCAAGATCGTGAATATCGTGATATAGCCATGCCGATCCTTTATTCCCACTACGAATCGGGTCATTGCTACAAGGTCGCGCTGGCGTTGAGCCTGATCGGCGCGGGTTTCGAACAGCGTCCGGTTGACCTGAACCGGTTGCGCGAGTTGCGTGGCGATGATTTCCGCGAGGTCGCGCGTTTCGACGAAGTTCCGGTGCTGGTATTCGACGACGGTGTGGCGGTTTGCCAGTCGAATGCGATTCTCGAGGCCATTGCCGAGCGTTACGGCAAGCTCGACGGGGGCACCGGCGAGGAGAAGGCCCGGGTGCGCGAGTGGCTGTACTGGGAAGCCGGGCGCATCGGCATCAACCTCACCTACGTGAGACTGTCGCGAAACTTCAGCAAATTGCCCGAGCCGGTGGAGGATTGGCTGGACAACCGGCTGCGAGCGGATCTGGATCGCCTGGACGAGACCCTCACGGGAGCCGATTTTCTGGTTGCCGGTGCGCCGACGATCGCGGATATCGCGTGTTGCGGTTACCTTTTCTGGCCTGATCAGGCTGATCTGGAGCTCGACGGTTGGCCGGCAGTGCAGTCGTGGCTGCGCCGATTGCGCGCGCTTCCGGGCTGGCAGGCACCGTATGATCTTCTGGACGTGCGATATCCGATCCTGACAGGGACCCGAACATGAGCATAGGCCGTTGCGTGGCGTTGTGTGCAGTACTTGCGATTCTTTCGGCCTGCGGTTTTCACATGCGCCGCGAGGTCAGCCTGCCCGCCAGCATGCAGCGCGTGCATGTGCAGATTGCCGATCCGTTCAGTCCGCTCAAGCGCGATCTGGAAGCGGCCTTGACCCGCTCCGGTGCGACGGTCGAGGCCTCGCCGGGGCCGGGCATCGCCGAGGTCACGATTTCGGCGCTGTCGCTGGCGCCTCAGGTACGCTCGGTGGGTGCCAATGCCTACGTCAACGAATTCAGCATGGTTTATCACGTGGAACTGTCGATTACCGACGGCAACGGCCAGATCCTGCTGGCCAATCGGGTTATCGAACATTCGCGCGATTACACATTCGACCAGACCCAGGCCATCGGCACCGGGCCGGAGCAGGATGAGATCAAGCGGGAAATGGAACGCGACATGGTGCAGTCGGTCATGCTTCGCGTTGACGCGGCCGTGCACAAGGCCGGTGAGTGAGAGGCTGCACAGGTGGCTACGGAAAGGTTGATACGAGCCAGCTGAAGCCAACGGTGCGACCATGGCCACGAGTCTTGCCCAATTCCATAAGCATCTGAGCGCGGACGAATTGTGCCCGGTTTACCTGATCGTCGGCGAAGAACACCTGTTGGTGCTGGAAGCCGCCGATGCGTTGCGTGCCCGGGCGCGCGATCAGGGCTATGGCGAACGCGACGTGCTCGACGTCGATTCGCATTTCGACTGGAATGATCTGGCACGCGCGGGTGCATCCATGTCGCTGTTCGCCACGCGTCGCCTGATCGACTTGCGCTTGCCGACCGGCAAGCCGGGCCGCGAAGGTGCGGCGGCGCTGGTCGAGTTCATGCGTCAGCCGCCTCCCGATACCGTCTTGCTGATCACCGCGACGCAGTGGAGCAAGAAGCACGAAGGCGCCTGGGTTTCCGCGTTGGCAAAGGCCGGCATGTTTGTGCCGGTGTGGCCGATGAAGCCATCGGAATTCCAGCGCTGGATCGCCCAACGCATGCGCTCGCGCGGACTGGTTCCGGATCGCGAGGCGATCGCCGCTCTGGTGGCGCGCGTGGAAGGCAACTCGTTGGCCGCGGCACAGGAAATCGACAAGCTGGCCCTGCTGCACGGTGACGGCGCGCTGGATGCCGTCACGCTGGAATCGCTGGTCGCCGACAGTGCGCGTTTTGATGTCTTCAAGCTGGTCGACGCGGCGTTCGCTGGCGATTCCTCGCGGGCCTTGCGTATTCTGAGTGGCTTGCGGGCCGAGGGCGAACAGGTGCCGGCCTTGATGGGTTGGTTGCTGAATCAATTGCAGTTGCTGGCACGATTGGCGAATGCGGGCAGCAATCTGACGGCGGCCCTGCGTGCCGAGCGCGTGTGGTCTTCGCGCGAGGGCATGTATCGCAAGGTCTTGTCGCGCGCGCCGCGCGGACACTGGCAGCAGTGTCTGCTGCAAGCCGGTGAAGTCGATCGCCTGAGCAAGGGCCGCGGCCAGGGCGATCCATGGCTGGCGCTGGAACGGCTGCTGTTCGATATCGCGCGGCCGGGCGCGCTCAACGCAGCCCATTGACGACATGACTGCGGTCGCGATACTCGGCGGTACCTTCGATCCGGTGCATATCGGTCATCTGCGCGTGGCCTGGGAGGCCGCCGAGGCGTTCGATGCACAGGTCCGCCTGGTCCCGGCCAGCATGCCGCCGCATCGGCCGCGGCCGGTTGCCGATGGGCGACAACGTTTGGCGATGCTCGAAGCGGCGCTGACCGGCCAGCGCCGGTTGATCATCGACGCGCGCGAATTGAACCGCCAAGGCCCGTCCTACACCGTGGACACGTTGACCCAATTGCGCGATGAGCTGGGTCCGGAACGCCCGCTGATTCTGCTGCTTGGCGCCGACGCCTTCGCCGGCCTGCCGAGCTGGCATCGCTGGCGGGAGCTGTTCGCGCTGGCGCATGTCGCCGTGCTGACCCGGCCGGGACCACGCACACCGCTTGCGGATGCACTTGCCGCCGAGGTCGCTTCGCGGCGCAGTGCCGGCATTGCGCCGTTGAGCCGGAATCCGGCCGGCTGCATCCACGAACTGGCCGTGACCGCGCTCGACGTTTCGGCCAGCCAGATACGCGCGCTGCTTGCCGCGGGTCGCGAGCCGCGCTGGTTGTTGCCGGACAAGCTGCTGGCGCAGCCGCGGTTGCTGGATGTTTATCGTCAGGCACCGAAAGCTTAGGGAAGCCCTGATCAAGTCAGCACAGGCGGCATGGTGGACATCCCCGTCTTTATTGGAATCAATGGCTTGGGCCGACCCTGTCAGCATACATTGCATCGTTGCCCTGCCTCGACAGGCCGCCAGCCTGCCTTCGCCAGTTTGCCTTGAACTGCACACGGACATGCTCGGCGACACCTGCGCTGACTTGATCAGGGCATCCTTGGGTTCAGGCCCATCGCCGGAAACTGAACGGGATGGTGCTGTCATTGCGGCGTCACTGGCGTGCGCTGAAAATCCTTCTATACTGGCAATACGGTGCCGGGTTGCCCGCACCGTTCGTTCGACATCAATCGAGGGTTACGCCACTTTGGCTACGACAGCGAAAAAAACCGCGAAGTCCATCACCCGCTCCAAAACTGCCACCAGCCGATCCGCTACCGGCGGTTCCTCCCGAAAGTCAGCCGCAACGAAATCCGATCCGGTCGAAATCCTGCGCAAGCAGGTTCTGAGCGCGCTTGAAGAACTCAAGGCGCGCGATGTTCGCGAAATCGACGTGCGTGGCAAGACCAGCATCGCAGATGCCCTGATCATTGCCAGCGGCACCTCGACCCGGCACGTCAAATCGCTGGCCGACGAGGTCGTCAAGTTCGTCAAGAAGGCGGGCATGATGCCGCTCGGCGTCGAAGGTGAGCGCGAAGCGGAGTGGGTTCTGGTCGACCTGGGCGACATCATCGTGCACGTGATGTTGCCGCGCATCCGCGAGTTCTATGGTCTGGAACGCCTGTGGACCGTCGGCGACGACATGCCGGTAGCGGCAAACGCGGAGTAATTGGCATCGCTTGTTGCGTCTGCGGCACGGTCGTTGATCCGGGGCCACACGTTCGAGTCCCTTCATGGCATAACCGGGACCGGCTTTTCTCATGCGCGCGAGTCTGATCGCCGTCGGCGAACGCATGCCCGGCTGGGTACAGCAGGGCTATGCCGAATACGCCAAACGCCTGAGTCGCGAATTGCCATTGCAGTTGATCGAGGTGTCGGTCAAATCGGCGAACCGTCGCGACCCGGCACGCCACAAGCTTGATGAAGGCGCGGCGCTGCTGGCCGCGGTACCGAACGGCGCGCATGTGGTCGCGCTGGATGGCAAAGGCCAGGCCTGGCGCAGTGAAGATGTTGCCAGCCAGCTCGCGCGCTGGCGCATGCAAGGCAAGGATCTGGCTTTTCTGATCGGTGGCGCGGACGGGCTGGCGCAGCCGGTACTGCAACGCGCCGATCAACGCTGGTCGCTGGGTCCGGCGACTTATCCGCACGCCCTGGTGCGCGTGATGTTCGCCGAGCAGTTGTATCGCGCGGCCAGCCAGCTTTCCAACCATCCTTATCACCGCGGTTGAATGGTAGCCCACATGCTTTATCTTGCATCGCAATCACCCCGGCGACGCGAATTGCTGGAGCAACTCGGCCTGCGTTTCCGCATCGTCGATGTCAATGTTCCCGAGCAACAGGCGCCGGGGGAATCGGCCGAGGGTTACGTCCGGCGTGTTGCGCATGACAAGGCGCTGGCCGGTTTCAGGGCGTTGTCCGATGTCCCCGACGCGGTCGTGTTGGGTGCGGACACCGAGGTCGTACTCGAAGACCAGGTGTTCGGCAAGCCTCGCGATGTGGCACATGCGGCACAAATGCTGCAACAGCTTTCCGAGCGCACGCATCGGGTGCTGTCGGCGGTATGTTGCATCGGCACAACCGGCGAGGAGAGCTGCCTTCAGGTCAGCCGGGTGCGGTTTGGCGCGTTGTCGGAGGCCGAAATCAAGGCCTGTGTGGCCAGCGGCGAATGCATGGGCAAGGCAGGCGCCTATGCGATCCAGGGTCGCGCCGCAGCGTTCATTGCCGATCTGCAGGGAAGCTATTCAGGCGTGATGGGTTTGCCCCTGTACGAGACCGCGCAGTTATTGACCCGATTCGGCGAACTTTCCTGAGTCCGGCCACGCATGGCGATTGCCCGCGCGGCGTGCGATAGTGGGCGGCCGGCCGGCCTGATCGGCGCGGCCGGATTGTGGGCCAGGTCTCGCTTTGCGCGGCTTATCCGGCTATAAATCACCTTAGATCGTATTCGCAAGCAGATGTTGTGACTGAGGAAATACTGATAAACGTGACTCCGCGGGAGACCCGCGTCGCGCTCGTGGAGAACGGCATGCTGCAGGAAATGCACGTCGAGCGCACGTCCCGTCGCGGCTATGTCGGCAACATCTACAAGGGGCGCGTCAACCGGGTCATGCCGGGCATGCAGGCTGCTTTCGTCGAAATCGGCCTGGATCGCGCGGCCTTTCTGCATGCCTCGGATATCCTGCGTGCGGTTCCGCCGTTGGCGGCCGAAGATGCCGACAACGGTACGCCGCCACAAAAGCCGATCCGCGAACTGGTGCACGAAGGGCAGGAAATCGTCGTGCAGGTGGTCAAGGATCCGATCGGCAGCAAGGGTGCGCGACTGTCCACGCATCTGTCCCTGCCGTCACGTTATCTGGTACTGATGCCGCATACCAAGGTGGTTGGCATATCGGTGCGCATCGAAGACGAGGATGAACGCACGCGCCTGAAGGAGATTCTTCAGGATTTCGTCAGCGAAACCGAGTTAGGCTACATCGTGCGCACCAATGCCGAAGGAGAGACGCCGGAGGCACTGGCCAAGGACGTTGCCTATCTCGGCAAGTTGTGGGGCGCGTTGAGCGGGACGATCGCCGGCTCCAGGGTCGGCGAGCGGATTTACGAGGATTTGCCGCTGCCATTGCGCGCCCTGCGCGACCTGATGCCCAGCGATGTGGAAAAAGTGCGCGTGGATTCGCGCGAATACTATGAACGCACCGTCAATTTCGCACGCCAGTTCATGCCCGAACTGGCCGGACGGATCGAGCACTATCCCGGTGAGCGCCCGATCTTCGACCTGTATGGCGTCGAGGATGAGATACAGCGCGCGTTGCAACGCGAGGTGCCGTTGAAGTCCGGCGGTTATCTGGTGATCGATCAAACCGAAGCCATGACCACGATTGATGTGAATACCGGTGCGTTTCTCGGCCATCGCAATCTCGAGGAAACGGTCTACAAGACCAATCTCGAGGCTGCCCAATCGGCTGCAAGGCAGCTGCGCCTGCGCAATCTTGGCGGCATCATCATCATCGATTTCATCGACATGACCGACGAGGAGCACAAGCGCCAGGTGCTGCGTACGCTCGAGAAATCGCTGGTCGGGGATCACGCCAAGACCAGCGTGCAGGACATGTCGCCGTTGGGGCTGGTCGAGATGACGCGCAAGCGCACCGTGGAGAGCCTCGAGCGTCAGCTGTGCGAGCCATGTCCGGTGTGCGAAGGCCGCGGTAGCATCAAGACCGCCGAAACCGTTACCTACGAGATCTTCCGTGAAATCATGCGTGCGGTGCGCCAGTTCGAGGCGGAAAAGCTGCTGGTGCTGGCGGCCCCCCGGGTGGTCTCACGCATTCTGGACGAGGAATCCGCGGCCGTGGCCGAACTCGAGGAATTCATCGGCAAGACCATCCGCTTCCAGGGCGAGGAAAACTACGCGCAGGAACAATACGATGTGGTCCTGCTCTGAACCTCGCGTCGGTCGCGGCAATGTGCAAGCCCTGAAGACTCGCGATGTCGGCTTGCAGACGATTCGTGTGGTGCTGAACGGCGCGTGGTCGATTGTAGAGACCGCGTCGTGACTTTGTGGCAACGCCGTTTGCGGCGCCTGCGCCTGTGGTTGCAGGCGCTGATAGCAACAGCCGTCATCGCCCTGGCATTGTTGGTCGGGCTGGTGCGCATTGCCCTGCCGTGGATCGTGGCGCATCCGCAACGCGTCAGTGCCTTCCTGAGCGAACGCATGAATCGTCAGGTCACCATCGAGCGCGTCGAAGGTCGTTCCGAACGCGACGGTCCGTTGCTGATCCTGCACGGCGTCCACATCGCCGCGGAAAAACCGGGCGAGCCGGAGAGCATCATTCCGAAAGCGGAACTCAAGATCAATTTCTTCGCCTTCCTGCGACACAACGAGGCGTGGAACGAATTTCGTCTGGTCGGCCTCAACTTGCACCTGGTGCATGACAGTGGCGGTTGGCGTGTGCAGGGCATGGACACCGGAAATAGCGCCAACAGCAAATTCGGCAGCGACAACCCGCTGTTCGATATGGGGTCGTTGGTCTTACATGATCTGAAGTTGCGTATCGACGCCAACGATTCCGGGCGGCACCTGAGTCTGTTCGTACCGCAAGCGCGCCTGATCAACAACGGCGGCGAGCACACGGTTCTGGCCCGGGCGCGATGGACGGCATCCGAATCCGCTTCGGTCGCGCTGGTTGTACATTACGACAGCGATAGCCACGACGGCCAGGTCTATGCCGGCGGCGACCGTTTGCAACTGGCCGGAATTCTGGGCAATGCGCCGCTGGCGGGAATCAGGCTGGAACGCGGCAGCGGCCGCATGCAATTCTGGGGTTGGTGGAAACACGACCACCTCACGCGGGTGCGTGCCGAAGTCGATCTCGACGGGGTCATTCTGGACGCGACGGATTCGATTCGTCTGGACGCCAAACGCAATATTGCCCCGCACATCGGTTTCGATCGCATCGCGTTTGGTGCGCAGTGGCTGCGGGAAGCCGGCGGCTGGCAGGCCGATGTGGCCGACCTGGTGCTGGCACGCCAGGGAGTCGACGCCAAACGCGCGCAATTGCGCTTGAGCAAACTCGACGCAGAGTCCGGTTCCGATCCGGCCTATCGATTCGAGGCGGACCGGATCGCAATTGCCACGCCGCTGAGCATGGCGATGCTCAGCGATGCATTGCCGCGCCGTTGGCGCCGTTGGGTGTACATGGCCAATCCGGTCGGATCGCTTTCGGACGTCGCTCTGCGTTACGCGGGCAAGCACGACTACGAGATCAAGGCCCGTGCCAATGGCTTGGCCTGGCATGCGGTCGACAAGCTACCGGGAACCAGCGGGATCAGCGCCGAGATTCACGGTGACGAACAGGCGCTCAGCATGCATCTGCCCGAGCATGCGACGTTCGGTTTCGACTTGCCGCAGGTGTTCCGCCAACCGCTGGAATTTTCCGCGTTCTCCGGCGATGTTGCGGCTTATCGCGTGGATTCCGCCTGGCGTCTTGAATCCGATGCCATCGATTTCCAGGGGGCCGGCTATGCCGGGCAGCTTCGTGGTGCGATCCAGTTTCCGGACGATGGCAGCCGTCCGTTCGTGGATGCCTCGGCAGTCGTGACCAAGGCCAATGTCACCGCTTCGCATCTGTTCTGGCCGATCAACGTAATGCCACCGGCAGCGAGGCAATGGCTGGATCGCGGCCTGGCTTCCGGCAGCGTCAGCGGACGCGCGGTCGTTCGCGGGAACCTGGCCAACTGGCCATTTCGCAATCATGGCGGGCTATTCCAGGCCACGGCGGATATCGAGGGCATGCGCCTGGTTTATCTGCCCGATTGGCCGGCGGCGGAACAGGTGGGTTGCCAGGTGAATTTCGTCAATACCTCCTTGCACGTGGATTTGACCTCCGCACAGTCAGGCGGCAACCGGGTCACCAAGGCCACGGCGGATATTGCCGATCTGGGCGAGCCGGTGCTCGACCTGAACGCCAGCGGTCGTGGCAGCGGCAAAACGTTGCTCGGTTTCCTCAAGGCGACGCCGATCGGTACGGAGTACGCCGCCGAGTTGCGGGGAGTCGGTATTGGCGGTACGGGCCAGGTCGATTTCCAGCTGCATTTGCCGATCAAGCATGCCGAACAGCGCGAGTTCAGCGGCAATGTCATGCTCAAGGACGCCGATCTGGCCGATGCCAAATACGGACTGCTTCTGAACGATGCGAACGGACGGGTGCGATTCGGCGACAACGGTTTCGCGACCGACGACCTGCCGGTAACCGTGGATGGTCATCCCGGGACATTTCATATGGCCGTGGGTGGTTATAGCGAAAACAAACGGCATGCGGTGGAAGCGAATCTGCGAGCCGAGCTGCCAGCCGCCTACGTTGTCGACTATGCGTCCGCGTTGCGCGACTATGCCGACAATGTCAGCGGAACAACGCGTTGGAATATCGGTTTCAGTGCCGATCGCGATGACGTGAAAAGTCCCGGGCAGCGAATCACGGTCAAGTCCGACCTGCGCGGCGTCGGCATAAGCTTGCCGGCGCCGCTGGCCAAACCTGCCGCGGATGAGTTGCCGCTGGATGTGACGATCGGATTGCCGTTTACTGGTGGCAAACTCGAGTTGCGTGCCGGCGATCTGTTGAACATGCACGGCAGACTGGCCACGGCGAAGCGGCCGTTCGCCGCCCATGTGAGTTTTGGTGGAGACTCGACGCAGCCGTTGCCAGATATGGGTTTTGAAATCAGCGGGCACGTTCCCGTGCTGGATCTGTCCGGCTGGATGGATTATGTCGCGAACCGGGCCGGCGGCAGCGGCGTTTCGTTGGCCGAGGTCGCGTTGCATGCCGACTCGATGCTGGCCTGGGCGCGCGACTTCGGTGCCGTACACTTCGTACTCAGGCCCAGCGGAAATACCTTGAACATGAATTTCGACGGGGCTCAGGTCGTCGGTCAGGTGCAGATGCAGCTCGCGGGGTTGCACCGTCGTGGCGTGACGGCCCAATTCAAGCGCTTGTACTGGCCCGAAGCACCCGAAGGCATCAACAGTACGGTGGCCGATGAGAATCCGAAGGTATTGCCGCCTTTGCATATTCGAATCGACGATTTTCATCTGGGTCACAGCAGCTTCGGACAGGCGACCGTCGAGAGTTACCCCACCGCGGACGGCGCGCATTTCGAGCAGGTCGGTACGCACTCGAAAAATGTCGAAATGCGCGCGCATGGCGACTGGACCGGTGTGCCGGGCAGGGACAAATCGACATTCTCGATCGATCTGAGCGCGCACAACCTTGGCCACATGCTGGATGCTTTCGGGTATGCAGGGGTGGTGGACGATGGACAGACTTTGGCTCAGATTAAAGGCAGCTGGGCAGGCTCGCCATCCACATTTGCCCTGGCCCGGGTCAACGGCACGTTGAATGTGTCCGTGCGTGAAGGGCGTATTCCCGACGCAGATCCCGGTGCGGGGCGAATATTGGGTTTATTCAATCTGAGTGCCATACCGCGTCGCCTGGCGCTGGATTTCGGCGATTTTTTCAAATCCGGTTTCAGCTTTGATTCGATCGAGGGCCTGTTCACACTCAAGGACGGTAACGCCTACACCAATGATTTGACGATCAAGGGCACGGCCGCCGAGATCAAGGTGACTGGCCGCACCGGCCTGAAGTCCAAGGACTACGATCAGATCATGGAGGTGACCCCGCATGTCGGCGGCACGCTTGCCGTGGGTGGTGCCCTGGTCGGCGGGCCCGTGGGAGCGGCGGCCGGCGCGCTGATTCAAGGCATTTTCAAGAAGCAGATCAATGCCGCCACGCGCAATCGATACAGCGTGACCGGCACTTGGGAGCACCCGAAAATCATCTTGCTTGCGAAGGAAAAACTACCCCGGGACGGCAAGTCGAAGACGGAACCGAAACAGCCCGAGCCTGACCGGAAGTCCGGCCCGCAACGGCCCTGAAAACCGTGCGGTGTATCCTTGTAATTTGGAGATGCGGCCATAACATCCTGAAATCCCCTAAAATATTGAACAATCTGATGCCGGCTGGCTGACGATAATTTGCCCGTGCTCCCCCTTGTAACCTGGCATCCCGGCCACAGTTCATTCCTGAATATTCCGTGGAATTGGTATCCCCCAAATGACCCTGCTCACCCGCGCCGAGCAGCAATTGCTGCAGCCCGGCGGATTATCCAGTGGCGATCTCGATCGCGTTTTCTCACAGTTGATGGGGCCGTCCATTGACGCCGCGGACCTGTATTTTCAGCATTCGCGAAGCGAGTCCTGGATGCTTGAGGACGGCATCGTCAAGGACGGCAATCACTCGATCGAGCAGGGCGTCGGCGTGCGCGCGATGAGTGGCGAGAAAACCGGTTTCGCCTACTCCGATGAAATCGTTTTGCCGCAATTGCTTACCGCCGCGGAATCGGCACGCGCGATTGCCCGTTCCGGACGCGACGGCGGGTCGTTGCCGCTGACCGCACGCGATGCGAAAACCTTGTATGCGCCGATCGATCCGGTCGAGTCGCTGGCCAATGCGGAAAAAATCGCCATGTTGCGCGAGGTGGATGCGTTCTGTCGCAAGCAGGATCCTTGCGTCAAGCAGGTCGTGGTGAGTCTTGCCGCGACGCTGGACACGATCCTGATCGCGGCTGCGGACGGCACGCTGGCCGCCGATGTGCGTCCGCTGGTACGCATGAACGTGCAGATCATCGCCGAACGCGATGGGCGCCGCGAATCGGGATTCGCCGGCGGAGGCGGGCGTTACGGGTACACCGAACTGCTCGAGAACGGCCGGGCCCATGCACTGGCGCGCGAGGCCGTGCGTCAGGCGATGGTCAACCTTGAGTCGGTTCCGGCGCCGGCCGGCACGATGCCGGTCGTGTTGGGCCCGGGCTGGCCGGGCGTACTGCTTCACGAGGCCATCGGTCACGGTTTCGAGGGCGATTTCAATCGCAAGGGCAGTTCCGCGTTTGCCGGCAAGATAGGCGAAAAGGTTGCCTCGCCGCTTTGCACTGTCGTCGACGACGGTACCTTGCCGAACCGGCGCGGCTCGCTCAGCATCGACGACGAGGGCGTGCCCAGCGAGTGTACGGTGCTGGTCGAAAACGGTGTAGTCAAGGGTTACATGCAGGACAAGCTCAACGCGCGCCTGACGGGCACGCGTTCCACCGGCAACGGCCGGCGCGAATCTTTCGCGCACCTGCCGATGCCGCGCATGACCAATACCTACATGCTGCCGGGCGACAGTGATCCGGGCGACATCATCGCTTCGGTCAAGCGCGGTCTGTACGCGGTCAATTTTGGCGGTGGCCAGGTCGATATCACCAACGGCAAGTTCGTGTTTTCGGCCAGCGAGGCGTATCTGATCGAGGACGGCAAGGTCACGCGTCCGGTCAAGGGCGCGACCCTGATCGGTTCCGGTCCGGAAGTGCTCACGCGCGTATCGATGGTCGGCAACGACCTGAAGCTGGATGAGGGCGTCGGCGTGTGTGGCAAGGAAGGCCAGAGCGTGCCGGTAGGGGTCGGTCAGCCGACGCTGAAGATTGATGCGATGACCGTCGGCGGAACCGCTTCGGCGTGAACCGGAGCGAACGCGATTGCGCCGAGATGAACGGTTGCCGTCGGCTCAGTTGCCGTTATCGTCGAGCAATTCGCGCACGGCGCGGAACAGTTCGCGTTGCGCATGCGGTGGGTGTTGCCGTTCGCGCTCGTTGCGAGAGTTGCGAACAAGCTGGCGCAGGTGTTGTCGATCGGCATGAGGATGCTCTTGCAGCAGTTCGCTCAGGGCTTCGTCGCCCTGGTCGATCAGGCGTTCGCGCCAGTTCTCGACGTGATGCATCGTGGCGGCTTCGCGTCGCGCAAGGTCGCGATCGTGCGCCAGCGCCGCACGCAGCGGTTCGAGTTCGTCCGCTTCAAGAGTACGCAACTGTTTGGCCAGAAACTGGATCTGGCGTTTGCGCGCGATTTGTTGTCGAACGCCACGCGATCGCAACACCTCTTCGCGCAGTTCATCGTCCAGCGGCAGCTGTTCCAGTTGTGCCGGCGACAGATTCACAAGTTCTTGCGCCAGGTGCAACACATCCAATGCGTCGCGACGGCGCTGGCTGCGACTGGGTTCGACGCGTTCGTCGCTGAGATCCGGATCGACAGGGTTCATGACTGAATAATCCACAGGCAAGGCAAGCATACGCAGTGAACGTCACAACAGCAAAACCGGCCGTCATCGAAAGCGACGATGATCGTGCCCAACTCGACATTCTGGCCAATCTGGCCGCGGACGTGGTGCGGCGATGTCGTGCCGCCGGCGCCAGCGAGGCGGAAGTCGGCACCAGCATCGAGACCGGCATGGATGTCAGTGTGCGGCTCGGCGAAGTCGAGACCATCGAGCACACGCGCGATCGCTCGTTCGCGGTGACCGTCCATTTCGGCAAGCGCAAGGGGTCGGCAAGCACGGCGGATTTACAATCAGCCTCGATCGACCAGACCATCGAACAGGCCTGCGCCATCGCGCGTTTCACCGAGGAAGATCCGTACACGGGCCTGGCCGATCCGGCACGTCTGGCGCACGAATTTCCGAATCTCGATGTGTGGCATCCGTGGGATGTCACGGCCAGCGACGCGATCCAACTGGGTATGCGCATCGAGCAGGCCGGGCGCGATATTGCCGGCATCACCAATTCCGAGGGCGCTTCCGTGCAGGCCGGGCGTACCTTGTGGGTATATGCGACATCGCAAGGTTTCGTCGGCCGTGAGCGCAGTACGCGGCATATGCTTTCCTGCGCCTTGATTGCCGGAAAGGATGCCGGCATGCAACGCGATTACTGGTACGAAGTCGTTCGCGCGGCGCAGGATTTTCCTGATCCGGCGACGGTCGGCCGCAAGGCGGCCGAGCGAACCCTGGCCAGGCTCGGTGCGCGCAAGCTGTCCACGCGCCAGTGCCCGGTCCTGTTCGCGCCGCAAGTCGCGCGCGGATTGATCGGGCACCTGATCGCGGCGGTCAGCGGCGGCGCGTTGTATCGCAAGTCCAGCTTCCTGCTCGATCATGCCGGCAAGCGGATATTCCCGACCTTCGTCGACATCGCCGAACGGCCGCGTTTGCCGCGGGCCCTCGGATCGGCCTCGTTCGACTCGGAAGGCGTGGCCACGATCGACAGCGACCTGATTCGTGACGGCGTGTTGCAGCGCTACGTGTTGAGCAGCTACTCGGCACGCAAGCTCGGCCTGGAGACCACTGGCAACGCCGGTGGCGTGCACAATCTGGTCGTGAAGACGGGCGACGATGATTTCGCGGCGATGCTCAAGCGCATGGGCACGGGTCTGCTCGTTACCGAAACCATGGGGCAGGGCGTTTCCATCGTGACCGGCGACTATTCGCGTGGTGCGTCCGGTTTCTGGGTGGAAAATGGCGAGCTTGCATACCCGGTGGAGGAAATCACCATTGCCGGCAACCTGCGCGACATGTTCGACGGTATAGTCGCGATCGGTGCCGACGTCGATCCGCGTTCACACATCCTGACCGGCTCCATCCTGATCGACCGCATGACACTGGCAGGTAGCTGATAGGCCAGAGGTCATTATTGACCCGTGCCGCCCGGCTCGTTAGTTTGAAAGCGCCAATTTTGGCAACTGTTGCGAGGTCTGCAATGAGTGCGTCTGACGAAAATGCTTCCGCGCCTGCAGCGGCGCCGGAACCTGCGCCGCCGCCATCCGGCTTGCCGAGCGCCGAGGAGAAACAATGGGCGCTGTTTGCCCATCTGTCAGCGTTGATCGGTGCGATCTTTACCAGTGTTTTCTTCGGTTTCGGCTGCTTTGTCGGTCCGCTGGTCATCTGGTTGATAAAAAAGGATACGATGCCGTTCGTCAACGATCAGGGCAAGGAAGCGGTCAACTTCAACATCACGCTGGCGATCATCTCCGCGATCCTGTTGATCCTGACGGTCATGACCCTGGGGCTGGGCATCGTCATCGCCCTGCCGGTGGGCTTCATCGTCGGCGTCGGCTGGCTGATCTTCACCATCATTGCCGCGATCAAGGCCAGCGAGGGCGTGGCGTATCGCTATCCGATCAGCCTGCGCCTGATCAAATAGGCGCTGCGACAGCGATCAACTGTCGCGCTCGGCGATGTATCGTGCGAGTGCGACCAGATCGCGAACCGGTTCGCCAAGCGACTCGACGCTGTCGACGGCTTCATCGGTCAGCTGCCCAAGGCGCCGCCGCGAGGCTTGCATGCCGAGTATCCCGGGGAAGGTCGGTTTGTCGTCGGCAGCATCCTTGCCGGCCGTTTTGCCCAGGGTTTCGCTTTCGCCTTCGACGTCGAGGATGTCGTCGCGGATCTGGAAGGCCAGGCCGATGGCGTGTGCATAGCGGTCCAGCGCATCGAGTACGCAGTCGTCGGTGCGGCCCGTAGCGAGCGCGCCAAGGCGCACGCTGGCGCGGATCAATGCACCGGTCTTGCGTTCATGCATGCGTTCGAGTTCCGTCGCAGTCAGGCACTTGCCGATTGCCGCCAGGTCGATCGCCTGGCCGCCGGCCATGCCCTGCGATCCGCAGGCATTCGACAGGGTTTTGAGCATTGCCAATTGCACGCCGGGATTACGCTTGAGCAGTTCATCGGCGGTCAGCACTTCGAACGCCAGGGCCTGCAGTGCGTCGCCGGCCAGAATTGCCATGGCTTCGCCGAACTTGACGTGACAGGTGGGGCGACCGCGACGCAGCGAGTCGTCATCCATGGCCGGCAGGTCGTCGTGCACCAGCGAATAGGCGTGGATGAACTCGACCGCGCAGGCACTGCTGTCCAGTATCTCCAGCGGTGCGCCGAGTGCCGTGCCGCTGGCATAGACCAGTACCGGGCGCAGCCGCTTGCCGCCGCCCAGCACCGCGTAGCGCATGGCCTCGTGCAATGGTTGCGGAATACGCGAAGCGTCAGGCAGCGCGCGCTCCAGCGCTGCATCCGCCCGCGCGCTGAACGTGGTCAGGGCGCGCGGAGGCTCAGGGCGTTTCCGGTTCAAAGTCTTCGCTATCGTCCGGCGATTGCGGGTCGGAGAGCAGCTTGACGCGCAGTTCCGCCTGTTCCAGGGCAGTGCGGCAATTTCGGTACAGCTCGACGCCCCGCTCGAACGATTTCAAGGAATCGTCCAGGCTTTGCTCGCCCTCTTCCATTTTTGCCACCAGTTTCTCGAGTTCGTCCAGCGATTGCTCGAAGGCGGCGATCTGGCCGGTTTCGGCGGGTTGGCTTTGTGACTTCGGCATGGCGCGCACGCTACCGCAGAGCCGCGACGGAATCAATCGCGGGTCGACCTCTGCCAGAACAGATGGGTCTGCAATTGCTTGCACAGGGCCTGTCCATTGTCACTTAGCAGCAGGTCGCCGACGGCGATCAGTTCATTGCCGAACCAGATCAGCGGCAGGCGTTCACGCTGCCATGGCGGGACCGCCTGTTCCTGCAATACGATGCGCAATTCGCGGCTGTGGCGGGATGTGGCAGGTTTGAAGCGCTCGCCGCCGCGACGGAATCGAACCCGACACGTTGGCGCATCCGGCCAGGTTGCCGGTTGTGGTTGCATTTGCAGCCAGTCGCCGGTCGGCAGACGCAGCGGTGCGCCGTTCCAGTCGGCCTGCCAATCCGCCGGTACGGGTGCCAGCGCGCGCATGGCGTAAATCTGCTCGCGGTAGCGCCGGATCTCGGTAGTCGCCAAGCGCAGGCAGGGCATGCGATCGCTCGCCGCATCGGCCAGCTGTCGCTCGAGTTCGCGCAGATGCTGATGGCCCGGTTCGTCCAGTCCAAGTGAACGCAGCCACAGGCGCAACACCGGATCGCGCAGCGCGTCCGGTAGCTCGAGCCAGGCTTGCCAGCGCAGTGTATCGACGGAATCGCCGCGAATTTGGTCAAGCGCCCGAATCGCCTGAGCAGAGATGAAGTCGGCTGCGGACC
This sequence comes from uncultured Pseudomonadota bacterium, assembly GCA_963779795.1. Lineage (GTDB taxonomy): Bacteria > Pseudomonadota > Gammaproteobacteria > Xanthomonadales > Rhodanobacteraceae > Rudaea. The sequence goes on from CAVZZK010000002.1 coordinate 298,254, forward strand.
GTGCCCAGGTCGCGCTATGGCCGAGCGCCGCCTGCGCTTGCGGCCAGTACTTGCGCAAGCGCGGCAGAATTTCCAGACGCAGGAAATTGCGGCGCAAATCCGTATCCATGTTGCTGGGGTCATCGATCCAGCGCAGCGCTTGCGATCGCGCGTATTTCTGCAACGTGCTTCGGGGCAGTGCGAGCAGGGGACGCCACAGCCAGCCGCGATCGAGGCGTCGTCGTTCGCGCATGCCGCCCAGGCCTTCCGGGCCGGCCCCGCGCAACAGTTTCAACAACACGGTTTCGGCCTGGTCGTCGCCGTGTTGCGCCAGGGCGATCGTCTCCTCGAGCTTCAGGTGTTCGGCAAACGCCGACATGCGGGCCTGGCGTGCGGCCGCCTCGAGTCCGGTCCCGGCATTGGTTTGTACGTCGACGCGCACGATGCGGATGGGAACATCCAGGTCGCGCGCAAGGCGTTCACAATGTTGCGACCAGTGCCGACTGTCGGCATGCAGGCCGTGATCGACATGAATTGCGCGCAGGCCGCGTTCGCGGGCAGCCGGAATTTCAGCGAGCGCGTGCAAAAGCACGGTCGAGTCCATGCCGCCGCTGTAGCCGACGGCCACCTCTCCGGCAGGCAGTTTTTGCAGCCTGGCTTGCAGATGTTGGATCAAGTCGTGCGACGACATGCGTGCATGGTGCCAGAAGTCCGGCTTTTGCATCAGCCGTCAGCTTGCGCTAGCGTGCGTTTGCCGGGTTCCCGGCAACACGGCTCATAACGCATTGGGGAGATTTCGTATGGTCATCAAACGTATAGGGGTTCTCAAGCTGGCGATTTTCGAGGGTGCCATGATGTCAGCTTTGGGCCTGATCATCGCGCTGTTCGTGTTGATGTTCGGTGGCATGATCGGTCAGTTGAACCATGAGGCGGCCATGGCCGGCATGGTGGGCGGAATCGCCGCCTTGATCATTTTCCCGATCATGTACGGTGTGTTCGGGTTTATTGCCGGAGCAATAGGGGCGGCGCTCTACAACCTGGTTGCCTCGGTTGTCGGCGGTATCGAAATCGAGGTGGAGTAAGGCAGCAGATTCAGGCGGAGCCATATTCGCCGTATTGGCGCAGGCGCTGATATCGCCGGTCGAGCAGGCCGGCCTCGTCTTCACTTTCGAGTTCGTCGAGCTGATTGAGCAACACGGCCTTCAGGCGCGTGCCCATTGCGCGCGGATTGCGATGGGCGCCGCCCAGCGGTTCGCGCACGATCTTGTCTATCAGGCCCAGTTCGAGCAGACGCGGTGCGGTCAGGGCCAGCGCATCGGCGGCGTCCCTGGCCTTGTCCGCGCTTTTCCACAGAATCGAGGCGCAGCCCTCGGGCGAGATAACCGAATAGGTCGAGTATTCGAGCATGACCGTACGATCGCCGACGCCGATCGCCAGCGCACCACCGGATCCGCCTTCGCCGATGACGGTGCAAACAATCGGTACCTTGAAGCGCGCCATCTCAAGCAGATTGCGTGCTATCGCCTCGCTCTGGCCGCGTTCTTCCGCGCCGACGCCCGGATAGGCGCCGGGCGTGTCGATGAAGGTCAGGATCGGCAGACCGAAGCGTTCGGCCAACTGCATCAGTCGCAGCGCCTTGCGATAGCCTTCGGGCCGCGGCATGCCGAAATTGCGACGTACCTTGGTCTTGGTGTCGCGGCCCTTCTGGTGGCCGATCAGCATCACCGAGCGGTCACCGATGCGCGCCAGACCGCCGACGATGGCCGCGTCGTCGGCATAGGCGCGGTCGCCGGCCAGCTCGTGGAATTCGCTGCACATCACGCCGATGTAGTCCAGCGTGTACGGTCGGGCCGGGTGTCGCGCCAGTTGGGTCACCTGCCATGGCGACAGGTTCTTGAAGATATCCGCGGTCTTGTGCCGCAGCTTGCCGCGCAGGCGCGCCACTTCCTCGTCAATATTGAACGCCTGTCCGTGGCTGGCATTGCGCAGCTCCTGGATCTTGTCTTCCAGTTCGGCGATTGGCTGTTCGAAATCGAGAAAATTCGGATTCATGCAGAAATCGGACTGCGTCCCCTGAGCACAAGCTTGAAAGTATAGCCAGTCGAGTGACTAATGTCCGTGTTCACGGCTGTTCGTCGAAGCCGAACCGATCCAGTAGCAGCTCGGTTGATAACACGCCAGGCAGCATATCCAGTGCGCGTTTCAGTTCGGTATTGGCGCGTACGTGCCAGTCCTCGCCCAGCTCCAGGTCGGCGCGTCCCTGCGGATTGGCGTAGCCCAGGCGCAGGGACGTGCGGCCGCCGCGGAAACCCTTGAGCGTCGTGCGCAACGAGTCGATGAATGCCTGATCGACGCCGTTCAGGCTGATGCGTAGCACGCGGGTGCGCTGTTCGAGGGCCTCGTTGAGCGTCAATACACGGCGCGCGCGCAAGCGCGGACCGTTGGAGAACTCGTCCCAGGACATGCCACCTTCGACGAGGATCAACGCATCGCGGGTGAGCATGGGCGCGGATTCCAGGAAAGTCTCGCGATAGAAGCTGATTTCGATCCGGCCGCTCCAGTCTTCGAGTTGCACGAACGCCATGGTGTCGCCGCGTTTGCGCAGGTCCACCACCTGGCCGACCGCGGCCCACGCAACTTCCGGCGATCGGCGAAAGCGGTTGCCTTTCTGATCTGAATCCATCGGCCGGACGCGCGGCGGCTGGAAGCGGGTGTCGATGTCGCCGATCGGGCAGGTGGCCAGCTGCGTGAATACGTCGCGCCAGGCGCGCGTCGGATGACCGGACAAGTAGTGTCCGAGCGTGTCGCGTTCGCCGGCCAGTTTCTGCTCCAGCGGCCAATCGTTGACTTGTGCCAGTTCGAGCACCGTTCCGGTCGCTGCGCTGCTGCCGCCGAACATGTCGTTCTGTCCGGCGAGCAGGTCGCGTGCATGTTGTTCGGCGGCGCGCAGGCATTCGGGTAGTTGTGCCATCAGCGTGGCCCGGTTGGCCGCCAGCGCATCCATGGCGCCGCAGAGGATCAGTGCCTCCAGCGCACGTTTGTTGAGTTTCTGCGTATCGACGCGGCGACAGAAATCGGCCAGGTCGCGGAACGGACCGCCTTGCTCGCGTGCCTGCACGACGCTTTCCACGGCACCACGGCCGACGCCCTTGACCGCGCCGAGGCCGTAGCGGATGGTCGTCGAGGGCGAGCGTTCCTCGCCGTCGAGCGCGCTGAACGGATGATCCGACGCATTGACGTCCGGTGGCAGCATTTGCAGGCCGAGCGACTGCACTTCGCCGAGCAGATTCACCACCTTGTCGGTATTGTCCATGTCCGCCGACAGCACCGCAGCCATGAACTCGGCGGGATAATGCACCTTGAGCCAGGCAGTCTGATAGCTGACCAGCGCATAGGCGGCGGCGTGCGACTTGTTGAAGCCGTAGCCGGCGAATTTTTCCATCAGGTCGAAGATCGCGTCGGCCTTGCGCTGGTCGACGCCATTGCCAGCCGCGCCTTCGCGGAAGATTTCGCGCTGCTTGGCCATTTCCGCGGCGATCTTCTTGCCCATCGCGCGGCGCAGCAGGTCCGCGCCGCCGAGCGAATAGCCGCCGACGATCTGCGCCATCTGCATGACCTGTTCCTGATAGACCATGATGCCGTAGGTTTCGGCCAGCACCGGCTCGACGCGCGGATCGGCGTAGTCGATCGGTTCCTCGCCGTGCTTGCGCTTGCAGAAGCTCGGAATCTGTTCCATCGGCCCCGGCCGGAACAGCGATGTCAGCGCCATCAGGTCCTCGAAACGGTCCGGGCGCGCATCCTTGAGCATGCGCTGCATGCCGCTGGATTCGAACTGGAAGATGGCCACGGTCTGCGCGCGCTTGAACATTGCGTAGACGGCGGGCGTGTCCAGCGAAATTTGGGTGATGTCGATCGGCGTTTCGCCATTGCGTGAACGACGCACGTTGATCGCCTTGACTGCCCAGTCGATGATGGTCAGCGTGCGCAGGCCGAGAAAGTCGAACTTGACCAAGCCGACGGATTCGACGTCGTCCTTGTCGAACTGTGTCACTACGCCTTCGCCTCCGCCTTCGCTGTACAGCGGGGCGAAGTCGGTCAATGGCGACGGCGCGATGACCACGCCGCCGGCATGCTTGCCGGCATTGCGGATCAGGTCCTCAAGCTTGAGCGCCAGATCGACCAGCTCGCGCACTTCGTCGTCGGATTCGTACAGTTCGCGGAATTCACCGACGATGCGGCCGGCATCTTCGCGCGCGCGGCGGCTGCGTCCGAGTGCGTCCTCCAGCGACAACGGATCGGCCGGACGCAGCGGGATCAGCTTGGCGATGCGGTCGACCTGGCCATAGCCCATGCCGAGTACGCGGCCGGCGTCGCGCAACACGGCCTTCGCCGCCATGGTGCCGTAGGTGATGATCTGGCTGACGTGATCGCGTCCGTAAGCGCGCGCGACATAGTCGATGACCTGGTCGCGGCGGTCCATGCAGAAGTCGATGTCGAAGTCGGGCATCGACACGCGCTCGGGATTCAGGAAGCGCTCGAACAGCAAGCCGTAGCGCAACGGATCGATGCCGGTGATGCCCAGGCTCCAGGCAACCAGCGAGCCGGCGCCGGAGCCGCGTCCCGGGCCGACCGGAATGTCGTTGCGCTTGGCCCAGTTGATGAAGTCGGCGACGATCAGGAAGTAGCCGGGGAAACCCATCTCGATGATGACGCCGAGTTCGGTGTCCAGTCGCTTGCGGTAGTCGTCTGCGCTGAAGCCCGGTGCCAGCTGTTGTTGCGACAGGTGCTGTTGCAAACCGGCATGCGCCTGGTCGCGGATAAAGGTCTTGACTGTCTGCCCATCGGGCACCGGAAAGGCCGGCAGATGATAGGTGCCGAACGTGAGCTCGAGGTTGCAGCGCTTGGCGATCTCGACGCTGTTCTGCAACGCTTCGGGCAGATCGGCAAACAGCTCGGCCATCTCGGCCGGTGTCTTCAGGTATTGTTCCTGAGTGTATTCGCGCGGGCGTTTCGGATCGTTGAGCAGACGCCCTTGATGGATGCATACCCGCGCCTCGTGCGCTTCGAAATCCTCGCGCGTGGCGAACACCACCGGATTGGTCGCCACCACCGGGCAATCGGCGACATCGGCCAGTTGCAATACCGCTTCGGTATAGCGCGCTTCGTCGGCGTGGCCGATGCGCGTGAGCTCGAAGTACCAGCGATCGTCGAACAGGCGCAACCATTCCTGCGTACGTTGCATCGCGGCATCCGTTTTGCCGGCAAGCAGCAGACGGCCACAATCGCTGTCGCTGCCGGCCAGTGCGATCAGGCCGCCGCTGTTGCCGACAAACCAGGCGGGGTCGACGATTGCCAATTCACCGCGATGGCCTTCGATATAGCTGCGCGATATCAGCCGCGTCAGATTCAGGTAACCGGCGTGGTTCTGGCACAGCAGGGTCAGGCGCGCAGGGCGCTGCGCCTGGTCCTCGTCGGCGATCCACAAGTCGGCGCCGGCCAGCGGCTTGATGCCATTGGCTTCGGCGGCACGGTAGAACTTGACCAGTGCGAACAGGTTGCTCTGGTCGGTCAGCGCCAGCGCCGGCAGACCGAGTTCTACTGCGCGGCTGATCAGATTCGGCTTGCCGGCCTTGACCGGATCGCCATATTCGGGTTTGTCCGGCAGACGGATCGTCGAATCGACCAGCGAGTAGTCGCTGTGGATGCGCAGATGGACGAATTCGGGATTCATGAAGTCAGTTTGCGGCGATTCCGGCAGCCTAGCCGCTAGCCGGTTCAGCGGCAACATGATACGGGCTATCGATGACGCTGCCAGCCCGGCCGGGTGGTATCAAGGTGTTTCAATCGGCGGGCAGGTCGAATTCCAGCAGGGTTTGCCTGACCGGTGCGAAACTGCGCCGATGATGCGGGCACGGGCCAAGCTGCTCCAGCGCTTGCAGATGCTGCGGGGTCGGATAGCCCTTGTGTTTGGCGAAACCATAGCCGGGGTGGACAAGGTCCATCTCGCACATGATGCGGTCGCGCGCGACCTTGGCCAGTATCGAAGCAGCGCCGATCACCGGTTCGCTGGCATCGCCTCCGACCACGGCCCGTGCCGGGCAGGGCAGGCGTGGCGGCAGCCGATTGCCATCGACCAGGGCGAGGTCCGGCTTGTACTCGAGTGCGAGCAGGGCACGCTGCATGCCGGTCAGCGTCGCCTGCAGGATGTTGAGCCGGTCGATCTCATCGACATCCACGGCGATCACGCTGTAGGCGCGGGCATGTTGGCGAATCTCCACGTCCAGATGTTCGCGGCGGTTGGCGCTGAGCGCCTTGGAGTCGCCCAGTCCGGTAATCGGCCTGGCGGGGTCCAGGATCACGGCCGCAACCACGACCGGTCCGGCCAGTGGGCCGCGGCCGGCTTCGTCGATGCCCGCAATCCAGACCGGTCGCTCATTCATTGACGTCGCCCAGCTGGTGAAACACATAATTTTTGTAGGTGTCCAGCAATGGCTTGTCGGGGCAGTCCAGGTACGCGCCGTTGCAGCGTTGTCGCAGCAATGCATTGGCCTGAAAGAACGGGTCTTTCTTGATGCCGGCGACATCCAGTATCAGCCCGCCGGCGTAACTCAGGTCCAGAACCGGATAATCGTATTTGCGCGTCGGTTGGAAATTCGTCTCGAGCATGTAGTAGGTGATGAAGTTGGCGTCCGGCACGCTGGCTGGAACGACTTTCTTCAACTCGCGGATGGCGCCATCGAAAGACGGCTGGTGGTCGCCGAAATGGAAAAGCAATGCCGGACGGCCGCTATCCAGCAGGGTATGCTCGACATGGCTGATTGCCGTGTCCGATTCGGACAGGCGTTCCAGGTAGTTGTCCAGGTTCAGGTTCAGCCAGTCGTCCAGGTCCTTCGGTGTGAAATGGTCGGGGAACAAGGGCTTGTTGTAGGGTGCCGGCAATTCCTTGAGCGGCGTCATGTGCGGGCCGTGCTGGTGCAGGGTCAGCATCATGATGAACAATGGCTTGACTCCGATCCTGTTTTTTTCCTTCGCGTAGATTTTGTCGAACACCTTGACCAGATCGGCATCGGTCGAATCCCACGACAGGCCGTAGATCTGGCCGTCGTAGAACTTGTCGAAACCGTAGTCCTTGTAGGCGTTGCGCGCATTGATGAAATCGCCGGACATCGGGTAGATCGCGATCACGCGGTAACCGGCCTTATGCAGTACTCGCGGCAGCGTGGAGACCACGCGTGGCGCCAGATTGTATGGCGCATACAGTCCCGCCTCGCCGAAGCTGTTGTGGTTCAGGCCGGTCAACAGGGCGAACTCGCTGGTCCAGGTGCCGCCACCCCAGACATGCACGGTCAACAGGCCGTGCGCCCGCGTGCGATCATCGGCCTGGAACATGTGCGCATTGCACTCGGGCACGTTGCACACGGCGAGTAGCTTCGGATTGAACGTGCTCTCCTCGAGGATGGCGACGATATCCGGGTGCTTCTGTGGCTGCGCGAAATGTTTGTCCGGTACGCAGGGCGGGGATTCGCATGCCGGCGGGTTTTGCGCGGGCGCTTGCGTCCACGAAATCTTTGGCAGGGCATTGCCGTATACCGGCGGCACCACGATTTCGGTCTGGTAAAACGAGGTGAAAAAATCGGCGATGTAGCTGCGGTCGTTCATGCGTGCCCACATGCCCTTGGCGAAAACCTTTTTGAACGGGCCACCCGGCGAGTTGATGATGATCATCGCGATCAGGCACGCCAGCACACCGATTGTCTGGATGGCGAGGCGGCGACGGCGGGGTTTCGATGCCAGCAGACGCGGTCTGTCGATTACCCAGGTCAGAATCAACAGACCGGGAATCAGGATGGCGCCAGCAGTCAGGGCCATCATGATGCTCGGATAACGGGTCGCCACGGCGTACAGGTCGCGGTTCAGGAAATACAGCAGGTCCGGTGCCAGCAGCGGGCTCGTCAGGTAGCGGAACTTCAGCGCGCCGGCGATGAGCAGACCGCCGAAGACGATGGTCGGCGCAGCCAGCGAAAAACCGATACGCCTTGTGGCCAAGGCCAGCAGCGCTGCGCTACCCAGGATCAGCGCCAGGCTGTAACCGCGCTCGGCCCATGAGCTGGCGCTGAGCGGGCCGGCGATGAGCACGATCGCGAAGCCGATGGCCGCAATCCAGGCTACGATGCGGTTACGTCGCGCGCGCTTTGGATTCTCGTTGTCGTGTTCGTTCATCGTGCGTGTTCGAGCAAGCTGCCGATCGTTGCGGCGGCATCGTGTTCGGGGTCGCCGATCAGGCTGCGGTGCAGGTCTTCGTAGCGTGAGATCAACTCGCGCGCGGGGTGTCGCGCTTTCAGGCCGGGCATAAGTTCCGCGAACAGTGCTTCGGGCGTGCACGCGTCCTGCATCAGTTCCGGCACGATACGTTCGCCGGCGAGAATGTTCGGCAGGCTGTACAACCCGGTTCGCAACAGTCCGAGTGTCTTCACCAGCCAATGCGTGAGCGGCGCCAGACGATAGGCGACGACCATCGGCCGTTTGGCCAGCATCGCCTCGAGCGCGGCGGTCCCGGATGCCAACAACACGGTATCGGACGCGATCATCGCTTCGTGCGAGCGTCCATCAAGCAGATGCAGATCATGCAGCGTTCCGGGTCCATCCTCGAGCAGCCGCTGGAACACTTTGCGACAACCTGACGAGGCCAGCGGTACGACGATATGCAGTGGTGGAATCTCGCGCTTGAGCAGCCGCGCTGTGGCGATGAAATCCGCGCCGAGCCGACTGACTTCGCCTAGCCGGCTGCCGGGCAGCAAGGCGAGTATCGGTGCATCCGCGGGCAGGGCGAGTGCCTGTCGCGCCGCCGATTGATCCGGTTGCAGCGGGAACTGGTGTGCCAGGGGATGCCCGACGAAGCGCGCGTCGACATCGTGACGGGCATAGATGGCAGGTTCCATCGGAAACAGGCACAGCACGCAATCGGCGCTGCGGCCGATGCGTTCGGCGCGTTTCTCGCGCCACGCCCAGATTGACGGGCTGACATAATGGATGCTGCGGATACCGGCGGCTTTTAGCTTGCGTTCCAGGCCCAGATTGAAGTCCGGCGCGTCGATACCGATAAAGGCGGCCGGACGCTGTTTCAGTGTTTGCTTGAACACGTCGTGGCGAATCGACAGCAAGCGCGGCAGATGCGGCAACACCTCGACCAGGCCCATGACGCTCAGCGCATCGCAAGCGTGCCAGATCGTCATGCCGGCGGCAGACATGCGCGAACCGCCGATGCCGGCGAATCGGGCGTTGGGGAAATGTTGACGCAGGCCCTCGATCAACTCGGCGCCCAGCGCATCGCCGGAGGCCTCGCCGGCGACCAGTACGAACAATGGCGCGGATGGCGCGCTGTCCGGTGCGTTGCGAGTCGGCTCGCAGCGCTCGTTTGAAGCGGAGGTGGAGGTGTACTGACCGTTCAAAGGGGCATGCCTGTCTTCATCGCATCAGCGCACGCTGGCTGATTTCGATGAAGGCCAGCATGCGCTGAACATCGACCGTATCGTCGGCTGTCTCGGTCAACTTGGCCAGGGCCTGCTCCAGCGGCAGCCCCGACATGTACAAGGTGCGATACGCGCGACGGATGGCGGCGATGCGGTCGGCATTGAATCCGCGGCGCTTGAGTCCCTCGATGTTGACGCCGCGTGGCCGCCCGTAATCGTCGGCGACGACGATGAATGGCGGGATGTCCCCGTTGATCAGACAGCCCATGCCGATGAAGGCATGCTCGCCGATGCGACAGAACTGGTGCACGCCGGAGAACCCGGACAGGATCACGTAATCGCCGATCTCGACGTGGCCGGCGAGCGTCGCGTTGTTCGAGAAAATCGTATGGTTGCCGACCTGGCAATCGTGGGCGATGTGCGCATAGGCCATGATCCAGTTGTCGTCGCCGATCCGGGTAACGCCACCGCCATCAGCGGTGCCGCGGTTGATCGTGACGAACTCGCGAATGGTGTTGTCGTCGCCGATGACGAGCTGGCTTTGCTCACCGTGGAATTTCTTGTCCTGCGGATCGGCGCCGATCGAAGCGAACTGGTAGACGTGATTATTTCGGCCGAGGCGGGTCGGTCCTTCAACAACGACATGCGGACCGATCCGTGTGCCGTCGCCGATCTCGACCTGGGCGCCGATAACGCTGTACGCGCCAATGTTGACGTCGGTGCCGAGCTTGGCGTCCGGGTCGACTATGGCACTGGCATGGATCATTCGGCGCTGCGCTCCGCGCAAAGCAGTTCGGCCTCGGCCGCCGGTTGACCATCCACGCTGGCCTGGCAGATGAATTGGCCCATGCCGCGGATCATGCGCTTGAGTTCGACATCGAGTATCAATTGATCGCCAGGCAGCACGATGCGCGTGAATTTGGCCTTGTCCACCTTGACCAGGTAATAAAGCGGGTTGGTGGCACCATCACCTTTGCGCGACAGCTGCACCAGTATCCCCGATGCCTGAGCCAGAGCTTCAATGATCAGTACGCCCGGCATGACCGGATGACCGGGAAAATGGCCCTGGAAAAACGGCTCATTGATACTGACGTTTTTCAACGCGCGCAGGCGCTTGTCGGATTCGAACTCGGTGACGCGGTCGACGAGCAGGAACGGGTAGCGATGCGGCAGCATCGACTGGATGCGTTGGACATCCAGAGGCATGGCAACGCTATCGGACGGTGTTTCGCTCATGGTTTCGAATCCTTCTCGAGTGCCTGTACGCGACGGGCAAGGTTGTCTAGTTGCTTGAAGCGCGCCGCGTTACGGCGCCATTGCCGGTTTTCCTGCACGGGGACGCCGGACGAATATTCGCCGGCGCTGTGGATCGAGTGCGTGACCAGGGTCCGCGCGGTCACCGTGACGCGATCGGCCACCTGCAGATGGCCAAGTATGCCAGCCCCGCCGCCGATCAGGCAGTATTTGCCGATCTTGGCGCTGCCGGCGACCGCGGCACAACCGGCCATTGCCGTGTGCGCGCCGATGTGCACGTTATGCGCGATCTGGATCTGGTTGTCCAGGCGAACGTCTTCCTCCAGCACCGTATCTTCGAGTGCGCCGCGATCGATCGTGGTGTTGGCGCCAATCTCGCAATCGTCGCCGATGCGCACGCCACCGAGTTGCGGCACCTTGATCCAGTGATCCTTGTCGAAGGCGACGCCGAAGCCGTCGGCGCCGATGACCGCGCCCGGATGAATCAATACGCGGCGACCCAAGGTTACGTTTTGCACCAACGTTACCCGCGCTACCAACCGGGTACCGGCGCCCACTATACAACCCGCGCCTACGACGCAATGCGGTCCGATACCGGCTCCAGCCTCGATACGGGCACTGGCCTCGACGACGCATTGTGGACCGATATATGCACTGGCATCGACCTCGGCGCCGGGATCGATGACGGCGCTGGGATGAATGCCGGGCGGGTGCGTGCCGGTGGTGTCGAACAACGCGGCGATCCTGGCGAAAGCGACATACGGGTCGTCGGCGATCAGGCAGGCGACCGGGCAATTGGTCGCGTCGTCGTCGCGCAACACGACCGCGCTGGCGCGGGTAGTGGCCAGTTTGCCGCGATACTGGGTATTGGCCAGAAAGCTGATTTGGCCGGATGTCGCTGATCCCAGCGTGCCGGCACCCGTGATCTGCTGCGCGCCGTTTCCGCGCAATGGCAGATCGAACCGCGCAGCCAGTTCGGAAAGCGTCAAGGCGATACCGCTCATGGCTGCTTGTTGGCGTTGGATTGGGATTGGCGCAGACGTTCCAGCACGGCGTCGGTGATGTCAATGCGCGGGCTGGCATAGACCACGGGACTCGGCACGATCAGGTCGAAGCCCTGGCTGCGTGCATAATCGATGACGACGTTGTTGATCTGCTGCCAGATACGATCGCGTTCGCTGGTGGCTTTGGCGTTGTAATCCTTGCGCAGCCGGTCGCGTGTTCGTTTCACGGAGCGTTGCAGCGTGTCGATTCGACGTTTCAGCGCGTCGGCATCCGGCTGACTCATGATGGCGGCATTGCGCGTGTACCTGGCCTGCAAATCCTTGAGTTGCTTTTCGTCCGTTTTCAGCGCGGCATCACGTGGCGCGAACTCCTTTTGCAGTTGCTCGCGGCTGGAGATCATCTGCGGTGCGTTGTCGATCAGGCGCTTCAGATCGACATAACCGACCTTGCTGGGCCCGGACTGGGCATGAACGGACGCAGACAGCACGGCGAGTGCCAGCAGAAACAAGCTGATGACTGGCTGCCTGCCTGCACTGTCCCTCACACTTCCGCCTCGCTGGTTACGTCGTTCACGCCGGCTGCAACGGTAGCCGGCGTCTTCTTATGTTAACCCCGCTTCAGAATGTTGTTCCGAAGTTGAATTGCAGGGTTTCCGCGATATCGCCCGGTTTCTTGCGGATCGGCCGACCAATATTGATCACGATTGGTCCGACCGGCGCACGCCAATGTAGCGAAATGCCCGTGGAAGCACGTAGTTCGTTCCAGGAGAATCCGCCGTTGTTGAAGATCTGATTGGAACCCAGTATGGATAGTGACGGGTTGTTCTGGTTGAACACGTTGCCGACATCCAGATACCAGGACAGACGGGTGGTCGAGTCGTCCTTGACGAAAGGTGTCGGAAAGATCAGTTCAGCTGATGCCACGGTCTTCAGGTTGCCGCCGAGCGGCTGCCGGCAATAGTAGCTTTGGGCGAGAGCCGCGCAGCCCGGTGCCAGGGTGTAGGGACCCAGCGTATTGTCGCGGAAACTGCGCACGTCGGAAATGCCGCCGGCGTAGAAGTTTTCGAAGAACGGCAGCCCATTGACCTTCAATGCCTCACCGGTATTCGGATTGACGCTGTCCGCGCCGCGATAGGTGTTGCCGTAACCGACCGTGGCCGAACCTTCCAGCGTAATTCCGTGGGTGATCGGGAAGTACTGTTCGTATTTATAGATCAGCTTGTAGTACTCCACGGTCGAGCCCGGCAGCGCGAACTCGGCGGAAAACTGCTGCAACGTGCCGTGGGTGGGATTCCAGAACCTGTTACGTGTGTCGTGCGCCCAGGACGCCTGCAGGGTCCATTCGTGGAAAGTGTAGTGCCCCAGTGCGTTGATGTAATCGACGATGGGTTCCGGTGACGTATATACCGTGTAATAAGTGTAATTGCCGTTGGCATCCAGAATCGGATTGCCGGTGGCGTCCAGTTTCAACGCCGAATAGCCGGTGATGATCTTGGTCTTGCTTACGCCCAGCTGCAGGTTGACGGTATCGTTTTCCGAGACCGGTATGCCAATGTAAGTAGAGAACGCGCCGGTGTTGCTCAGGTAATTCGCCAGATTGGCTTGCTGATAGTTCAGCTTGGAATAGTTCAGCGAGTAGCCCAGGCCAACGCCGTCGGGTGTCAAGTAAGGCTGGTAGTAAGACATCGCGTAGGTCGTCGAGTAATCACTCCTGGACAGCGTGATGGACGCACGATCGCCGGTGCCCAGGAAGTTGTTCTGCGACACCGAGGTGCTCAACACCAGGCCATAGACCTGCGAATAACCCAGTCCGAAGGTGAAAGCGCCAGACGAGGTCTCTTCCACGTTGACATCGACGTCGACCTGATCATCGGTCCCTGGTACGCGCGGTGTGGTGATGTCCACTTTCTTGAAGAAACCCAGGCGTTGCAGGCGGATTTTCGATCGATCGATCGCCGCCTGTGAATACCAGGCGCCTTCAAGCTGACGCATCTCGCGACGCATCACCTGGTCTTCGGTAACGTGATTGCCCTTGAATACGATGTGGCGCACGTAAACGCGCTTGCCGGGCTTTACGAAAAAGTCGATATCGACCGTGCGCTTGTCGCGATGAACGGTTGGGATCGGCGTTACCTGGGCGAAGGCGTAGCCGATATTGGACAACACGTTCGTCATCGCCGTCGAGGAATCTTCCAGATGCTTGCGTGAGAAGATCTGGCCGGTGCTGATCTTCAACAGTTTTTCCATGTCCGCTTCAGCCAGTACCAGATTGCCGCTGAGCTTGACCGAGCCGATCTTGTACACCTTGCCCTCGGAGACATTTGCGGTCAGGTACATGGAGCGCTTGTCCGGACTGATGCTCACTTCGGTCGAATCGATATTGAAGTCGACATAACCGCGGTCCAGGTAGTACTCACTGAGCTTGTTCAGGTCGCCGGTCAGTTTTTCGCGCGAGTATTGGTCGTCCTTGCTGTACCAGGACGTCCAGTTGCTGGTATCGGATTCGAATCCATCGCGCAGCTGTGCCTCGCTGAACGCGTGGTTGCCGACGATATTGATCTGCTTGATCCGCGCAACTTTGCCTTCGGCGATATTGATCGATAGCGCGACGCGATTGCGGTCCAGATGAACCACCGTCGGCTTGACGGTCACGTTGTACTTGCCGCGATTGTAGTACTGCCGGGTAAGCTCTTGCGTGACGCGGTCCAGCGACAGACGGTCGAAGGGCTCGCCGTCCGACAGGCCGATGTTCTTGAGCCCCTTCATGAGATCGACGGTCTTGATGTCCTTGTTGCCCTTGATCTCGATCTTGGAGATGGCCGGCCTTTCGTTGACCTTGATGACCAGGATATCGCCCTGGCGCGACATGCTGATGTCGGTAAAGAAGCCAGTCTTGTACAACGCCCGAATCGCTTCCTCGACGAGGGAATTGGTCACCTGATCGCCTTTCTCGATCGGCAGATAGGTGAATACCGTACCCGCGGAGATGCGTTGCAGGCCGTCGATACGAATGTCAGACGCCACAAAGGGCTGGAAGGCGTAGACATTGGCGGCCACGCAGGCAAGTAGGATCAGGGCGGCGATACGCTTCATCGTCACTTCCGTTAATTTGTAGGATTCCGTCCCCGTGCCTCATCGTGCACAGGGTCATTGTTGTATTGGCAAAGCGCGCGTCCCGCACAAGCATCAATTCGACGGCGAATATTGCCAATTCGCCGATCCGTAGCGTCCTGCCCCGGAAGGTTGTATGGGTGTGTCGGTGCGCAAAACGGGCCTGCCATCAGCCGGTGACCAGTCGCAGGATGTCATTGTAGAAGGCCAGGCCCATCAACATCACCAGCAGCGCCATACCGACAAATTGCCCGGCGATCAGGGCGCGATCGCTCAAGGGGCGACCTTTGACCAGCTCAATAAGGTAATACACAAGGTGTCCGCCGTCCAAAATCGGGATCGGCAGCAGGTTCAGAATACCCAGCGCCAGGGAGATCTGGGCCAGGAAGGACAGGAACCATGCCAGCCCCATGTGCGCCGACTGGTTGGCGACCTGGGCAATGCTGATCACGCTGGAAAGATTCTTGGTGGAAGCCTGGCCGGTCAGCATGCTGCCGATCATGCTCAGCGTACTGCTGGCGGTTTTCCAGGTTTCGTGCAAGGCGGCGGAAACGGCACGCAGCGGCCCGTAATGCTCCACCGCATCGTAGGCATTGCGTCCGCCGATGCCGATTATCCAGCGGCTGTGGTCGCCCTCGGCATGTTTCTGCGCGGTGACGTCCAGCCCGAGCGTTGATTGACCACGCTGAACTGTCAGGTGCAGGTGCGGGTCCAGCGCGGCCTGTTCCTTGATCAGCTTGGCCATGGCGTTGAACGAGTCGACCGCGTGGCCATTGATGCTGAGGATACGATCGCCGGGCTGCACGCCGGCCTCGCGGGCCGGTCCTGCCGGAACGGTATCGGCAATGGCCGGTATCGGTCGCAGCTTGAGGCCGATTTGGTCGTACGTCTTGCTGTCGTTGGCAATCTCGCCGTGCAGCTGGCTCAACTTGAGCATATGCGTGGAATGGTCGCCCCGTTCGTTGGCGACCTGAAGGCTGGCGTCGCGATGAACCATCGCCGCCTGGGCGATATCGACCATCGCCGCGGTCCATGAATCGACCTCGTCGCCATCCACGCTGAGAATGCGATCGCCCTTTTGCAATCCGGCCGCGGCGGCCAGACCCTGCGGCGTGCCGATCACCGGCTGGAAATCCGGGCGACCCACAACGAACATCGCCCAGAACGCCGCGATCGTGAAAAGAATATTGAACACCGGGCCGGCGGCGGCGATTGCCATGCGCTGCCACACCGGGGCAGCGTTGTATTCGCCGGGTTGTGTGCTGACCTCGTCCGGATTGTCGGCTTCGCGCGCATCCAGGAACTTGACATAGCCGCCGAGCGGGATGGCGGCGATCACGTATTCGGTTCCGTCGCGACCACGCCGCGACCACAACGGCTTGCCGAAGCCGATCGAGAAACGCAGCACTTTCACGCCACAACGGCGCGCTACCCAGAAATGGCCATACTCGTGAAAGGTGACCAGCAGGCCGAGGGTGACCAGCAGCCACCACACCGAGCCGAAAAACTCACTCATGCGGTTTTGCCTTGATTGACAGCTTCATCTGGACGGCTGCATGCCGCCACAGCGGTGGAAGTATAAACGCATTCGGGTAATTTCCCCTTGATGGATCGCGTGTCGTTCAGTACGCGGTATGGTTGGTACGGCTTCAGCAGGACATCGCGGGCATGATACGTTGTGCCCGTTCGCGTGCGGTTAAATCGGCGTGAACCAGGGTTTCCAGATCGCTGACCGGCTGGTTCGGCAGGGCATCCAGAGTCGCCTCGATCAAGTCGCCAATAGCCAGAAACGGCAGACTGCCCTCAAGGAAAGCGGCCACGGCGATCTCATTTGCCGCATTGAGAATGGCCGGTGCCGTGCCGCCGGCTTCGAGCGCCCGGTAGGCCAGTTCCAGGCAGGCGAACGTCTGGGTGTCCGGTGCCTCGAATTGCAGTTGCTTGAGAGCCGCAAGATCCAGTGGGGCGACCCCCGATTGGATGCGTTGTGGCCACGCCAGCGCATGCGCGATTGCAGTACGCATGTCCGGATTGCCAAGCTGCGCCAGTACCGATCCATCGGCATAGTCGACCAGCGAGTGCACGATACTCTGCGGGTGCACGACGACCTCGATCTGCCCGGACCGTGCACCGAACAGCCAGTGCGCCTCGATCACTTCCAGGCCCTTGTTCATCAACGTGGCCGAATCGACCGAAATCTTGCGACCCATGCTCCAGTTCGGGTGCGCGCAGGCCTGTTCGGGCGTGACGGTCAGTAATTCGCCGCGTGTCTTGCCGCGGAACGGGCCGCCCGAGGCGGTCAGGATGATGCGGCGCACGCCGGCGGCGTCGAGCCCGGTACAACCGGCGGGCAGACATTGGAAAATGGCATTGTGTTCGGAGTCGACCGGAACCAGGGTCGCACCTCCGGCAGTTACTGCCTCGCGCAACAGGGCACCGGCCATGACCACGGCTTCCTTGTTGGCCAGCAGCAATTTTTTGCCGGCCGTTGCCGCGGCTAGCGTGGATTCGAGGCCGGCTGCACCGACGATGGCGGCAACCACGATGTCGCAGTCCGGATGTGTGGCGGCATCGCGCAGGGCGGCCGTCCCGGAGGCGGCTTCGGTATCCAGGCCGGCTTGTGCCAGACCATCGCGCAGCCGCGCTTCCAGTGCCGGATCTGCGATCACGGCCAGACCTGGCCGGAACCGCCGACACAGGTCGATCAGGGCATCGACATTGCGCTGTGCGGTCAATATGGCCGCGGAAAACTGCTGCGGGTGACGTGCGATGACATCCAGCGTGCTGGTACCGATCGAGCCGGTGGCGCCAAGGACAGCGACGTGATTCATAAGCCCAGCAGCAACTTGCCGAAGACGAATATGGGCATGACTGCAAACGCGCTGTCGAGACGATCGAATACGCCGCCGTGACCGGGGAACAGGTTACCCGAGTCCTTGACGTTCGACTGGCGCTTGATCAGGCTCTCGAACAGGTCGCCAACGATGGAAAAACCGACGCACAGCAGCGCCAGCAGCACCAACCAGACCAGATTGGTATCGCGTACGTGCAACAACCAGCCGCCAATGGCTGCGACGATACCCGTACCGACAAGTGCACCATAGACTCCCGCGATCGTCTTGCGCGGACTGATGTTCGGCGCGAGCTTGCGATTGCCCCAGCGGCTGCCGGCGAGATAGGCGAATGTATCGGCGGACCAGCACAGCAACAGCGCGTAAAGTGACCAGGCAGGACCGAGTGTGCCGTCGCGCAGATGCATCAAGGCAACCCAGGCCGGAAATATGACCAGCACGCCGACCAGCAGCTTGAACAGGGTGTTGCCGCGACTTGGCGATGCGGCGAAGGTGAAATGGCGCAGCCACAGCAGGGACAGGCACCACCACACGCAGCCGATGGCGGCGATGCTCCACACCACCGGCGAGTTGTGCCATACCCACAGCACCCAGAAAATTGCCAGCGCCACGGCCAGCAACAGCGCGCGCAGGCGCCGGTCGCGAAGTCCGGACAGGCGTGTCCATTCCCAGCTTGCAATCAGGCACAGGGCGGTGATCAACGCGGCAAATGCCAGCATTGGCAGAAACAGCACCACCGCGATCGCCACGGGCGTGATCAGCAGGGCGGTCAGCACACGTTGTTTCACGGCGATCCTTGTAGACGGGTGTCGGGGTTGGATGGGGTGGAGTGCGCAATCATGCCGTCTCGTCATTGCCGAGTTGGGCACTGGTCATGCCGTAACGTCGCTCACGGCGGGCGAATTCGTCAAGTGCGGCTTGCAGGCAGGTTGCGTCGAAGTCCGGCCATAACACGTCACTGAAGTACAGTTCGGCATAGGCCAGGTCCCACAGCAGGAAGTTGCTGATGCGATGCTCGCCGCCAGTGCGGATGAACAGGTCCACGGCCGGAAGATCAGTCAGCGCGAAGAAGCTCGCGAGGCGATTCTCGTCGATTTCTTCGATGGCGAACTCACCATTGCCGACCGCCGCGGCAGCCGCTCGCGCGGCCTGTGCGATGTCCCAGCGCCCGCCGTAGTTCACGGCGACATTCAGGGCAAGGCGGTCGTTGTCGCGGGTCGTGGCCATCGCCGCCATCATGCGCTTGCGCAGTTCAGGCGCGAAAGCGGCCAGTTCGCCGATGAAGCGGATACGCACGCCGTTGCCGTGAAGTTCGGCGACTTCACGATCCAGCGCCTTGAGGAACAACTCCATCAGTGCGCTGACTTCGGTTTCCGGACGGCGCCAGTTCTCGCTCGAAAAAGCGAACAGGGTCAGTGCTTCCACGCCCTGGCGCAGGCAGAATTCGATGCTGGCGCGTACTGCCTTCTGGCCTTCGCGATGTCCGAAGGTGCGTGGACGCCGGCGTTTCTGCGCCCAGCGCCCGTTGCCGTCCATGACGATGGCGATATGGCGCGGCAGGTGTGCCGCAGCGGATCGCACGGATTCTGCGGACGCCGCGGATCCGGATTGCTTCGGGCTCGCCTGCACGTGCGCAGCGGCCTAGACCGCCATCAATTCGTCTTCCTTCGCCTTGGCCACCTCATCGATGTCCTTGACGAAGCGGTCGGTCAGCTTCTGGATTTCATCCTCGGCCTTGCGTTCCTCGTCCTCGGTAATGCTTTTTTCCTTGAGAAGTTCCTTGACCTGATGCATGGCGTCTCGGCGAATATTGCGCACGGCGACCTTGGCGTTTTCGCCCTCGTGTGAGACGTGCTTGGACAGTTCCTTGCGGCGCTCTTCGGTCAATGGTGGCAAGTTGATACGGATCACCGTGCCGGCTGTGGTCGGATTCAGGCCGAGGTCGGACGCAAGAATCGCCTTCTCGACCGGCTGCACCATGGTCTTTTCCCACGGAGTGATAGTCAGCGAACGCGCATCGGAGACGGCGACGCTCGCGACCTGGCTCAGCGGCACGTCGGAGCCGTAGTAGTTCACTTTCAGGTGTTCGACCAAAGTGGTGCTTGCGCGACCGGTGCGCAGCCGTTGCAGCTCGTGCTTGAGCGCCTCGACGCTCTTGCTCATGCGCTGCTGTGCATCCTTTTGGATTTCGTTGAGCATAGGCGGCCCCACTTCATTGTCGAAGGCCGCGCAGTATAGCAGTGTCGCCGTCGACGCTCTGGGGAATCCGGGACTGGAGACGCTTTCTCCGGACCTTGCGCCCGGACGGGCCGTCGCCGATTCCGCGACTAGAAACTGCGCGTGATGCGCAAATCCAGTCCGTATTTCAGGTTCAGGTTGTCACGGCCCCAGACCATGCGAAACGCCGAGGCCGAGAGGGTAAGTTTCGGATTCAACTGGTAGTCCAGGCCGCCGCCGACGTTGAAGTGTTCCTCGCGCCGGAACTTGTCGTGCAGGAACCAGAATTCGCTGCTGCAGCAATTGTTGACGATTTCCGTGGAGCCCACGCCGTTGCCGAGTTTGCCTTCGAAAAAGCCGCGCACGGACAGGCGAGGGTTCACGAAATAGCCCAGGTCCATGCCGAAGCGGTAAAAATCGGCATTGATGCCCAGGGTTTTTTCGACGAACACGTATTCATATTGAGCGCTGTAATAGAAATTCGAGAAATCAAACTGATGTGCCAGCGTCACGCCGATTCCGAGTTTCTTCTGACCGTCGCCGACAGTCGCCGAGCCGTAGAACGTGTAGTTGTGGCTGGGTATGTAGGCCTTGATCGTTGGCGTCAGATAGTACGAACCGATCTTGTAGTGATAGCTTATTCCCGTGATCCAGTCCGCCCAGGTCCCGTGCCAGTTGCCGTCCTCGACGAACACCGTATGCGGATGCGGGACTTCGAGCGTGGATAGCAGGTGCGGGTAGGCACCCGAGTATTTGGCCGAGATGAACGGCAGCGATAGGTCGACGTCCCAGTTGTCGGCAAAGAAGTAATCGGCGTCCAGGCGCAGACTGTTGACGATGACGGAGCCGAATGGCTTCTTGGGCCCGACATCCCACCAGTCGCCGTTCATGAAAAGGTGCTGGTATTCGATCGACACGGATCCGTGCCCGGCGGGAAACTCGCTGGTTTCCGGCTCGTCCTGGTCGGGCACATCGGTGTAGTCCGTGTTTGCCAATACTGGCGTTGCCGCAACCATCAGCGACGACGCGAACAGGTATGCGGCCAGCCGGGACATTGTCGGGCCCCGGTTGCGTCCGTCTAGGGCCGACCGTTCGGTTCTCATGTGCCGCGAGTCTCCATCGTCTGCTCGATGGATTTCAGGTACTGGTTCAGATTGGCGTTATCCGGCAGGTTGCGCGGATATCGATGCAGCAGTTGCGCATTTTGTGCGGCGTTGCGATCGATTATTGCCACCAGCGTCGGTTCCGGTGCGGGTTGCCGAAGCAGGGTCCTGATCGT
Source organism: uncultured Pseudomonadota bacterium (assembly GCA_963779795.1). Taxonomy (GTDB): domain Bacteria; phylum Pseudomonadota; class Gammaproteobacteria; order Xanthomonadales; family Rhodanobacteraceae; genus Rudaea. The sequence goes on from CAVZZK010000002.1 coordinate 319,417, forward strand.
TGCCATGTCGTTGCTGCTGGCAATGATTACGTCATAGCTTCGTGCGGCCAGCGCCTGTTTGAGTGCCTTCGGGTCGCCGCTGACGGTGACCTTGTGGCCCGCGGACTCCAGGCCGCTGTAAATCTCCGCCTGTTGCACGCCTTTTTTCCACTCGCCGGGGTCGTAGACAAGAATTCGCGCGGGCCGGCGCGTGATGAATGCGTGGTAGCGCATGGCGTGCCCGGTATGAAAGATGCTCTCACCGCAGGCAAAAGCGGTGCTACCGGCCGTGGCGAAAGCGATCGCCGTCAATATTGCGAGGTTGGCGGTCTTGTTCATGGTTGACTCCCCGGTTGTGTGGAACGACGTCTTTCCCGTGGCACGTCGTGCCTGACGGACCCCTGATGTTTGCTTGTTCCGGAATTGCCGGCCGGAATTACAGGCTCGATGGTGATCGCGAATACCGTCGTGTCGAAAACCAGTCCAGCCAGCCATGGCGCGGTCTGCGTTGCCTCGATATCGATCGAGGCGACAAGCCGGCGCGGGTGTGGATTGGCGATACGCGGACTGCGCACAAACACCTGGTGTTCATAGCCGGTCAGGCGGTTCTGGTCGCCCCATACCCAAACGGCGCCGCTGCGGGAATCGGTGTTGTCGGTTCCTCCGTGCCGGCCTTCCGTGAGCAGCGGCAGGTCTTCGCGGCTGCCGTCGCGGTAGTGCACGTGCACGGTTGCGTAGCGCCTCGCGTTGAGTTGCAACGGCGTTTGATTGCTCAGCAGGATGTGGAAGGCGGTGATGGGTCTCGGCGGGACGCCAATGCCGTCGATACTGGTGTGCTGGTCGGGTCCGAGGTCGGCAGCCGAGGTGAAATCGTGCAACCAGACCGAGCCGCGCACGTCGTAGTCGACGCCGTCCAGGTGCACGATGCCCGTCGGTACGACGCGCATCACGCGGATCATGTTGATCATCGGGTTGGCCAACGATCCGGGTGCGCGATCGTAGTACCGGGTCAGGTCGAGCATGTTTGCATCGGTAGCGGGCGCGCGGCGTGGCACCGGCACGCCGGCTACCACTCGCGCCGCGGGTGGGCTCGGCCGCTGCGGGGATGCGGTCCAGGGGCCCGGATCCGCGGCCATGCCGGAAGTGGAATGATCCGCTGCCGAGCGCGTTTTTGCGGACGCGATATTGTTGAGCACGTCCGACTGCCGGCGAAGCGAGGCGACGGCTCGTTGATCCACGGCGGTGGGCCAAAGCAACCATTGACCCTGCAGCGTGAGGCCAAGGAGGCTGTCATCGTCCGGAGCGAATGCCAGCAAGGCGACCAGATCCATTGCGTTGACATCCGCGTACAGCGGTGCGCCAATTGGCGTGCCCGAGGAAGCGTCGTAGAGCTGGACCTCGCGGCCCAGGGCATGTGCAATCAGGCTGTGGTCGTGGCTGACGGCCATTGCCGAAGTCGAAGACGAATTGACCGGGTGCTCCATGCCGCGTTCGTCGGGTCCGCCGGGATCGATCACATCCCGGGTTTTTCCACCCACGAACGGTTTGGTTGAAGTCATGACGACGCCGATCGGCCATATGTCGCCCAAGGAGCGTCGCTGTTCGATTTTGCTGGTTGCGGGGTTGCCTATCAGCAACTGGCTTGCCGCCGCACTTGCGGCGACCGCACGCGTGACCAGCGCGATCTTGCCCGCGTGCGCGCCCGAAGGATCACCGAATGCAGCCCATATCACCTTGGCGTCGGAATGGTTCTTGAAGCGGCCGACTCGCTTGAGCGTGGGTGCCCGGAAAACGTTGGTGGCGCCGTTGGGTGGTCCGGTGGCGAGTATTCGGCGGCCGGATGGCGAAAACTCGAGCTGGCGCAGGGGTCCGCGTACCGCCACCGGGCCCGCGAGCGGACGCAACGTGCGCAGATCGTAGCTGAAGATCTGCTCGCTAAAGCCCGTGTCGTCGACGTGGGCGAACGACAGTACCACCGCGGATGCGTCGCGGCTCACGTCCAGTCGCAGCGGATTTTCCGGCAATTTCAGCGGCGCATGGCGCAGCTTCATGTCGGCCGCATCGTAGATGCGAAGTTCCCGGCCTGCGGTTGCGACAACGGTCCTGCCGGCATCGGCCAGCTCGGCAAAGTCGACCGGTTGCGGCAACCGGACCCAGTGCGTGAGCGGCTTGCCCTTGACGGAAATGATGCGCAGCCGGTCGTAGGCGACGTCAACGACACGCCTGCCGTCGAAATGCAGCGAACCCGGCAACTGTTGCGCGGCATGCGCGTCGCGTACCGGCGACGCGGGAATTCGCCACAGGCGGACTTCACCGCTCATGCTCACCGTTGCGAGCATGCCGGTTTTCTCGGCGAAGCCGACGCTGTAAGGTCCGCCGATTTCCGAACTGAAAGGACTGGCGATCACGCGCGTCGCCGCGGCAACGACGGGGCCGGGTTGCGGCAGTCGCCACAGTGCGGTCTTGTCGTAGCTGGAGGCGATCAACAGGCGTTGACGGTGATTGATGGCGATCCGGTGCAGTTCGAAATCGAGCTGAATCTGGCCGGACATCAACGGGTTGCCGGTAGCGACGTCGAACGCGTAGGCGGCGCCGTCGGCACGCGCCGCGGCGAGCCACTCGCCGTCCTCGCTGAACGCGATCCAGCGGATTTCGCGCCCCGGTGGTGTCGGCAACGGCCGTACCTTGTAGGTGTTCATGTCGACGATCAGCACGCGACCGGCGTAGTCGCCCAACGCCAGCTTCGAGCCGTTGCGATCCTCCGCCATGGCGGACAAGCCCGGCGTGGGCGGCAGATTGATGCGTGTCGGTGATTTCAGCTTGCGCGGGTCGTAGACGGCGAGCATGCGAAAGTTCGAACCCACCATGGCGACGGAGCGCGCGTCCGGGCCGAGCAACATCGCGTTGGACTGGTATCCGCGTATGAATACGGGAGTCGTGCCGCCCCGTTTTTGCGGAACGACCTGCCACGGTTCAACCTGCCACAACTGCATTTGGCGCTGGCGGTTCAGCAGCAGGGCGAACTTGCCGTCGGTACTGAACGTGGCGCTCATCGGGTTCCTGAATCCCGCCGGGAAACCGATCGTGTGGCCCTTGTCCAGGTCGATCAGGTAGGTGTCGTTGTTCGCCGGGCTCGGCTTGTAGTCGGGCCAATCCAGCGTGACGCGCAGTCGATGATTGTCGACGAAGCGCAGCAATATCGGCATTTCGGGACGTTCGGTGGATACCGGAAGCCCCAACAGGTCGACTTTGCCCAGTTCCGAGAGGTCTTCGGTGCGGTACCAGTGCACGGTGAGATCCGTGAAGGCAATGGCAAGCAGGTTGCCATCGTTGCTGAGTGCACTTGCGAACGGTTTGCTGTCGGCGCTTGCCAGGTTGGCGCCGCCGACCAGCACAACCCCCTGGTTCATGACGGCGCTGACTTCGCGGCGCTCCAAAACGGCGCTGCGACCGTGTTCCTCCAGTTCCCTGATGTTGTCAATCAGCGCAGGCAGCGCGGCGTAACCCTTGCCGTCGCTCATTTCGCGAAGCGCCGCCTGGCGACGGCTCTCCCACAGCCGCCGGTTTGACACGTCGGCATTGTGCTCGGCGAGTTGACGCTGCGTGGCGGCACGTTGCGCATTACTCTGTGCGCGCCGCCATTGCTGTGTGGTCGTGGCCAGTCCGCCGAGCAACGCGAATAGCGCAAGCAGCCCCGTGACCGCCAGTTTCGGCTCGCGGCGTGCCCAACGCCAACCGCGCTGGGCTACGCTCAAGCGCCGTGCAAGTACTTCACGGGCCTCGACGAAGCGTGCCAGATCGTCGGCCAGTTCGCGGGCATCCGTGTACCGGTTTGTCGTTTTGTAGGCCATGCATTTGAGAATGATGGCTTCCAGGTCACGCGGTAGGTCGGCGTTGTGGCGGCGCGGGCTGGGCAGTTGTCCCTGCACGACCAGCTTCAGCGTGTTTTGCGCCGAATCGCCCAGGAACGGCGGTCGCCCGGTGACCAGTTCGTAAAGAATCGCGCCCAGACCCCAGATATCGGTAGCCGGCGTGATTTTTTGAACCCCCGCGGTTGCCTGTTCGGGCGCCATGTAGCTGGGGGTGCCGGAAACTTCATCGTTGTCCGCGGCCAGCCCTTGATCCAGACGCCGGGCCAGTCCGAAGTCGGCAACGTAAGGCACGCCGTTTTCGTCGATGAGTACATTGGCCGGTTTCAAGTCCAGATGCAGCACGCCAAGCCGATGTGCGTAATCCACGGCTTCGGCCACCGTTCGCAACAACGTGGCTGCTTCGCGCGGCGCAAACCGGCCTTTGTCTTTCAGTGTCGAGGCCAGGCTGGCGCCACGGATCAATCGCATGCTGAAGAAATGCAGTTCCTCGGCACTGCCGACTTCATAAATGGCGACGATGTTCGGATGCTGCATGCGCGCGGCGTTTTGCGCCTCGCGCCGGAAACGCTCGATGTAGTCGTGTGAGGCCCAGGGGCCCGCGGCCAGCAGCTTGATCGCTACTTCGCGGTCAAGGCTGGTCTGGCGGGCGCTATAGACCACCCCCATGCCACCTTCACCAATCATCTCGAGCAGTTCGTAATCGCCGAATTGGCGTTGTGCCGGGTCGCTCAGGTCCAGCTCGAGCGTTTCGGGTTGCAGCATGGCCAGGGGCCGGCCGACGACGGTAACGTCGAGCGAACCCGGATGCTGCGAAACGCTGCCGAATGCCAGGTCGACGATGGCGTTGCCGTCGCCGTGCGGGCTCAGTAGCGAGCCGATGTCGAATACATCGGTATCGGTGACATCGGCAGGGTCGGCGTTCATGACGACAATTTCCGCAGCACGCTGTGCATGGTGCGATGCTCGACGACGAGATCCTGGGCGCTGTTCACGGTGTCGGCCAACTCCTCCCCGACCAGTTCGCGAAATCGCTGGCGCAATCGTTTCAAGGCGACGACCAGGGCCAGTGGGCGTGTATCGAGTTGCTGCGCCAGTTCCTGGCAGCAGCCGGCCGGTGGATCGCTGCCCAGATAGGGTTCCAGTGCGACGTACATGTCCATGTGCCCGCTGCTTCCGGCTTCCATGCGCAGACGCTTCAACGCGCGCGCGATGACTTCAAGCGCAAAGCTGCGTTGATACGCCTGTTCCGGCGGTACCGAGCGCAGGCCGTCGCGCTCGAATCGTCGCTCCAGGTTTTCCGGTGGCGGAGACAGGGTATCCGGCCTTTCGGGCGGGTTGCTGGCGTCCCAGTCGCCATCCAGGAATGCGTCGAGATGCCCGAGCAGAAAGCTGCGAAAGTGCTTTTGTTTCGGCAACGCTTGTCCACTACGAACAATATCCAGCAGATGAGCCATGAATCGGCGTGCCACTTCCGTGGCTCCGGCGGGAGAATGACCGCGTCGGCGCATGTAGACGTAAACCGGATACCAGTAACGTTGAGCAAGGTCGGAAAGTGCTTCGCCGGCATCAGTGTGCGGGTCGGCGGACATCTGCATGACCAACGACCAGCGCGTTGTCGCGAATTGATTACGAGAGTGGCTGACTGAGGTCATGTCGATCACGCAAAAACTGGCTTGGGTCCCGAGCTGGCATGTCGAATCAGCCGATGGCGCGGCCCAGCGCGGATCGCAAATCACGAATTTCGGATTCGAGTTCTGCTTGATTCACCGTGGTCTGTGCAAGCTCTTCGCGAACCAGTTCGCGCAGGCGGTGGCGCATGCGATGCACGGCAACGGCCAGCGTGTTGCGGCGCATGTTCAATTTCGTGGCGACGCGCTCGTAGTCGGCGTCGTCGGGCCGTTCGGCGAGAAATTCGTGCAATTGTTCGAACAATTCGCGTTTGCCGGCATGAGTTGCCTCTTTGCGCAGCCGTTTCATTGCCGCGGAGAGCAGGGCGATTGCCCAACACCGTTCGAATGCATTTTCCGGGGTCTCGCCGCCATCGCCGATATCCGCGCCGTTGCCATTTTCAAAATCGTCCAGGGACTTGAAGCGAACCCGCCCACCGCGCTTGATCGTGCGTGCTTCGTTATCGGCATCGATCAGAAAACGTTTCAGGGCGATAAGCAAAAATGCGCGAAAGCGCCCCCGATTCGGATCGGCATCGGCATAGTAGGCGCGCTCAATAAAATGCGTAAAAAAGGTCTGAGCCAGATCTTCCGCCGCATCCGGCGCGTAGCCGCGGCGGCGGATAAATTCGAGTACGGGCGGGTGATACGTGCGGCACAAGGATTCGAGCGCACTGCGCGCCTGCTCGGAATCGTTCCGGGCGCACATCACCATGCTCCATCGTGTCGTGTCGAAGCGCGTCATTGCACTTCCGCTCCCCAGCGCACGCTTACCTAACCGCAATAATGCCACGAAACGTGATGGCGGTTCAGTATTTGTCGCATGCGCTGAGGATGCCCGTGCCAGGGGACCGGCGCCAAAGCCATGACAAACCCGGCGCTGCGGATTATTCGGCGTGGTAGTGCGCGACAGGCGGTCAGGCATGTGGGTGAATATCACGCATGGGGTTGGGCTCCGGCATGGTCCGTGTGAACGCGGCGTACGATTCCCTCTTCCGGAAATGACCACAGCGATTACACGATGCGTGTTGAATTCGCCCACCGAATGCAGGCTTGCCTGGCATTGGCAAACGCCCGGCGCGTCGTGCGACGGCGACGGTCCGGATTTGCCGTGGGCGGATCGAGGCCGCGCCGAAAAAAGTCGCCCCGTCGATGCGGGGCGCATGACGTTGGCCGATCAATATCCGCTTGCGCTGACCCGATCAGGGTATCGCCAAGGCGACACCTCGAAGATCGAGTTCCGTTTCAGTCTCCAGGGCGACCGCCTGCACCTGTGCAATTCGCAAAATGGCACAGGGAATTACTTGCGGGGAATCAGTCGAGTGAGGGCCGCTGGGGAACCGGTTGTCGAGGAGTGTTGCGGCCGGGGTATCAGCTGACCAGGGTACCGATCTGCTGACCCTTGATGATGCGCATCAGGTCGCCTTCTCGGGCGATGTCGTAGATGCGCAGGGGAATCTTGTGGTCGCGGCAAAGCGCAATGGCGGCGGTATCCATGACCGCCAGCTTGCGTTCGATGACCTGGTCGTAGGTCAGGTGCTCGAAGCGCTTGGCCGAACGGTCCTTCTTCGGGTCCGCGCTGTAGACGCCGTCGACCTTGGTCGCCTTGAGCAGCAGGTCCGCGCCGATCTCGATCGCGCGCAGCGCCGCCGCGGAATCGGTGGTGAAGAACGGATTGCCGGTACCGGCGGCGAAAACGGTGATGCGGCCTTTCTCCAGATGGCGCACGGCGCGGCGGCGGATGAAGTCCTCGCACACCTGGTTGATCTTGATCGCGCTCATCACGCGCACGTGCGCACCAATTTTCTCCAGCGCGTCCTGCATCGCCAGCGCGTTCATTACTGTGGCCAGCATGCCCATCTGGTCTCCGGTGACGCGATCCATCCCGGCGCCGGCCAGGCCTTCACCGCGAAAGATGTTGCCGCCGCCGATGACGATGCCGATTTCGATACCGCTGCGCTGAACCTCGAGTATTTCCCGCGCCAGCCGCGCCAGCACGTTCGGGTCGATGCCGAAGTCGGCCTCGCCCAACAGCGCCTCGCCGCTGAGTTTGAGTACGATACGCTTGTATTTTTTCTTTGCGGACATGGTGGGCGCGTCTGGGGAGGGGCGAGCAAAACAGTCCTATTGTAGCCGAGCACGGCTGGTAGCGG
>CAVZZK010000003.1:0-1357822 GCA_963779795.1 uncultured Pseudomonadota bacterium
CAGAACCTGAAGAAGATCGGCCAGGATCTGGGCGTGGCCACGCTGCTGGAAGGCAGCGTGCAGAAGGCCGGCGACCAGGTGCTGGTCAACGTGCAGCTGATCGACGCGCGCAGCGACGCGCACCTGTGGGCCAACAGCTACCAGCGCACGCTGAAGAACGTGTTCGGCGTCGAGGGCGAGGTGGCCGAGAAGATCGCCAGCGCGCTCAATGCCAAGCTCTCGCCGGACGAAGGCCGGCGCATGGCCTCGCAACTGAGCGACGATTCCGCGGCCAACCTGCTGTACCTGCGCGCCCAGCGCCAATTGGATATCCGCCTTTCCTCCAATAATCCCATCAAGGCAGTGAGTCGCGCCATCGACCTGTACCGCCAGGCTGTGTCCCGCGTGCCCGGTTTCGCGCTGGCGCGGGCGAAACTGTCCTTCGCCGAGAGCGTGATGGTCACCTATGGTGGGGGTGGACAAGACGTAGCCAAACTCAGGGCCGATGCCCGCACGCAAGCCGAACAGGCGTTCAAGCTGGCGCCGTCGCTACCCGAGTCGCACCTGGCCCTGGGCTATGTCGCCTATTACGTCAGGACCAATTACGGCGCGGCACTGGACGCGTTTGACGCCGCCTTGCGCCTGCGGCCCAACGATGCGGATGTGTATGCCGCGCGCGGTTACGTGCTGCATCGCCAGGGCAAGTTCAGCCTTGCCATCGAGGCCTTGCACAGGGCCTTGTCCCTCGACCCCAACGCCCGGAATATCCCGGGGAACCTCGGCACCATCTACATGGCGCTTGGAAACTACGCCCAGGCGAAAATGACCTTTCGAAATGCACTCGCCCTGCAGCCGGACAACATCAATACACGCTACTACTACGCCAATAGCATCATGCTCTCCTCGGGCAACCTGGAGCGGGCCCTGGCCGAGTTGAAAGGTCCGGGTGACCTACTGGCATTGGCACGAACCTTCGTCCTTGACATTCAACGCAAGTACGACCAGTCCATCACCTTGGTCAAGACCCTCCCCGATTCGATGATGAATTTCTATCCCGGGGGAAGGAACATGCAGCTGGCAAGCCTGTACCAGTCGGCCGGGGACATGCCCCGCGCACGGAAGCTCGCCTCCAGGGCGTTGCCCGGGCTGCGTGACCGCTTGCAGGCCGAGGCCGGTCATCCCGGGGAGGCCTGGCGGACCCTGTCCGCGATGGCCACGGCCCAGCTGATCCTGGGCAAGACCGCGCAAGCGATGGCATCCATCAAGGCCATGCTGGCCGCAGGGGAGGCGTCCAGGGATCTCAGCGTGCGACCCAATGTGGTCCTGGAGGCCGCACAGGCCTATGCCGAGGCTGGCCGGGGGGATCGGGCCGTTGCCCTGCTGGCCCGCGCGCTGGCCATGCCCGGGATCGGCGCGTGGTATTCCCCGGTGATGCTCAGGATCGATCCCGCCTGGGACCCGATCCGCAAGACGCCCGCGTTCCAGGCGCTGCTGAAAAAATACGCCCGCTACCACCCGCCGCTGGAACACTATCCGGCGCCACCGACCTCGAGCACCGGCGCATGACGGGCCTGTGGACCAAGCTCAAGCAGCGCAAGCTGGTGCAGTGGGCGCTGGCCTACGTGGCCTTTGCCTTTGCCTTGCTGCAGGGCATCGACCTGGTCGCGCAGCCGTTCGGCTGGCCGGCCAGCGTGTTGCGGCTGGCGATACTGGTGCTGGTGGTCGGGTTCATCCTGGCCCTGCTGCTGGCCTGGTATCACGGCGAACAGGGACGCCAGCGGGTGAGCGGTACGGAGTTGATGATCATCACCCTGGTGCTTGTCTTCGGAGGCGTCCTGCTGTGGTTCGTGGGCCGTTCGGCCACGCCCACCGCCATGCCGGCAACGCCCGTCGCCTCGAAGCCTGTCGCCTCGACGGCCGGCGCATCGAGCGTGGCACACGTTCCGGTGCCGCCCGCCACCAGCACGGCCATCCCCGCCAAGTCCATCGCGGTGCTGCCGTTCGAGAACCTGTCCTCGGACAAGAATAACGCCTACTTCGCCGACGGCATGCAGGACCTTATCCTGACCAAGCTGGCCGACATCGGCGATCTCAAGGTGATTTCCCGCACCTCCACGATGCGATACGGCAGTCATCCGCGAAACCTCAGGCAGATCGGTCAGGAACTGGGCGTGGCAACGCTGCTCGAGGGAAGCGTGCAGAAATCCGGAAACCAGGTCCTGGTCAACGTGCAGCTGATCAACGCCAGCACCGACAGCCACATCTGGGCCAACAGCTACCAGCGCACGCTGGAGAACGTATTCGGCGTGGAGGGCGAGGTCGCCGCGAAAATCGCCGATGCGTTGAAGGCAAAATTATCGCCCGCCGAGGAACAGCGACTTACAACGACGCTCAGCGGCAACCAGGAAGCCAATGACCTTTACCTGAGGGCCGAGTATTACGTCAATAAAACCTACGGCTACGCCGGCACTTTCAACCTGGAGAAAGCCTTTCCCTGGTTCAAGAAATCACTGGCGAAGGATCCAGGATTCGCCCTCGCGCATGCGCGCCTGTCCATGGCGGAGAGTTTGTACGCATTCAACATCGGAAACTCGGACATATCCAAGCTCTATGCCGACGCCTTGATGCATGCCAAACAGGCCCTGGAACTGGCCCCGAATCTTGCCGAGTCCCATCTGGCCATGGGCTACTACGAGTACTACGGCAAGGGCGATTACAATGCGGCGCTCAAGGCCTTCGATGCCGCTCTCGCGCTTCGCCCCAATGACTCCCAGGCGTATGCAGCGCGTGGTTTCGTGTTGCGTCGCCAGGGGCGTTTGGATGATTCCATCGACGCCTTGAAGCGTTCCCTGGTGCTCGATCCGCGCAGCCTGATGATAGCCATCAACCTCGGGCAAAACTACATGATGGCCAGGCGCTACGAAGATGCCATCCAGACCGAGCAACATGCCCTGGCGATGGACCCGGACAGCGGCGCAGCGAATACCTTCTATACCTATTCGATTCTGCTCCAGACCGGCGACGTGGATCGGGCATTGCACGCGCTTCGGATCGACAGTGAATACATATTCAGCAATGAGGTACAAGCCGTACTCTTCTCGTATCAGGGCAAGTACGACGCCAGCATCGCCCTGATAAAAAACCTGCCTGACTCTACCGGCATCTTCTATGGCAATGGATTTTTCATTTCGAAGGATTTGGCGCTTGGCGACCTGTATCGTTTTTCCGGTGACGTGACGCAGGCGCGGGTGTACTACGCCAAGGCCCTGCCCATCCTGCGCAGCCACTTGGCCACGCCCACGTTCGGAACCGCCGGCATACCCTTGATGTGGACCGGCATTGCCAACGCCCAGTTGGGCCTGGGCAAGACCAAAGCCGGCATCGCTGCCGTCGAAACGGCCCTGTCTCTTGCATCCAGGGACAAGGACTACTTTGTACGGCCAGGCGTACTTAGGAATGCCGCTTATGCGTATGCCCACGCAAAGGATGCGGACCGGGCCATGTCCTTGCTTTCACGCGTGCTATCTATGCCAGGGGGCGGCGGATATTCGCCTCGCCTGCTGTGGCTCGATCCCTACTGGGACCCGATCCGCAAGTCGCCCGCGTTCCAGGACTTGTTGAAGAAGTACGCCGAGTACAAGCCCGCCACGGTACCCGGGAACAACGCCCATGGCTGACCTGTGGACCAAGCTGAAGCAACGCAAGCTGGTGCAGTGGGCGCTGGCCTACGTGGCCTTTGCCTTTGCCTTGCTGCAGGGCATCGACCTGGTCGCGCAGCCGTTCGGCTGGCCGCCCAGCGTGCTGCGGCTGGCGATCCTGGTGCTGGCGGTCGGGTTTGTCCTGGCCCTGCTGCTGGCCTGGTACCACGGCGAGCAGGGACGCCAGCGGGTGAGCGGCACGGAGTTGATGATCATCACCCTGGTGCTCGCCTTCGGCGGCGTCCTGCTGTGGTTCGTGGGCCGTTCGGCCACGCCCACCGCCATGCCGGCAACGCCTGTCACCTCGAAGCCTGTCGCCTCGACGGCCGGCGCATCGAGCGTGGCACACGTACCGGTGCCGCCCGCCACCAGCACGGCCATCCCGGCCAAGTCCATCGCCGTGCTGCCGTTCGAGAACCTGTCCTCGGACAAGAACAACGCCGTACTTCGCCGACGGCATGCAGGACCTGATCCTGACCAAGCTGGCCGACATCGGCGACCTCAAGGTGATCTCGCGCACCTCGACGATGCAGTACGGCAGCCACCCGCAGAACCTGACGAAGATCGGCAAGGCACTGGGCGTGGCCACGCTGCTGGAAGGCAGCGTGCAGAAGGCCGGCGACCAGGTGCTGGTCAACGTGCAGCTGATCGACGCGCGCACCGACGCGCCACCTGTGGGCCAACAGCTACCAGCGCAAGCTGAAGAACGTGTTCGGCGTCGAGGGCGAGGTCGCCGAGAAGATCGCCAGCGCGCTCAATGCCAAGCTCTCACCGGACGAAGGCCGGCGCATGGCCTCGCAACTGAGCGACGATTCCGCGGCCAACCTGCTGTACTGCGCGCCCAGCACGAAATGGATACCCGCCTTTCCTCCAAAAATCCCGTCGAGGCCGTGAGTCGCGCCATCGACCTGTATCGCCAGGCCGTGTCCCGCGCGCACGGCTTCGCGCTGGCGCGGGCGAAACTGTCCTACGTCGAGAGCGTGATGGTCACTTATGGTGGGGGTGGACAAGACGTAGCCAAGCTCAGGGCCGATGCCAGCACGCAAGCCGAACAGGCGTTCAAGCTGGCGCCGTCGCTACCCGAGTCGCACCTGGCCCTGGGCTATGTCGCCTATTACGTCAGGGAAAACTATGGCGCGGCACTGGACGCGTTCGACGCCGCCTTGCGCCTGCGGCCCAACGATGCCGATGCGTATGCCGCGCGCGGTTACGTGCTGCATCACCAGGGCAAGTTCCGCCTGGCCATCGAGGCCTTGAGCAAGGCCTTGTCCCTCGACCCCAACGCCCGGGATATCCCGTGGAACCTCGGCACCATCTACATGGCGCAAGGAAACTACGACCAGGCGGAAACAGACCTTTCGAAATGCACTCGCCCTGCAGCCGGACAACATCAATTCACGCTACTACTATGCCAATAGCATCATGCTCTCCACGGGCAACCTGGAGCGGGCCCTCGCCGAGTTGAAGGGTCCGGGTGACCTTCTGGCATTGGCACGATCCACCGTCCTTGTCTATCAACACAAGTACGACCAGTCCATTGCCCTGGTCAAGCCCCTCCCCGATTCCTTGTTGAGCTATTGGCCCGGGGGGAAGAACATGCGACTGGCAAGCCTGTACCAGTCGGCCGGGGACATGCCCCGCGCACGGAAGCACGCCGCCAGGGCGTTGCCCGGGCTGCGTGACCGCTTGCAGGCCGAGGCCGGTCATCCCGGGGAGGCCTGGCGGACCCTGTCCGCCATGGCCACGGCACAGCTGATCCTGGGCAAGACCCGCGCAGCGATGGCTTCCATCAAGGCCATGCTGGCCGCGGGGGAGGCGTCCAGGGATCTCAGCGTGCGACCCGAGGTGGTCCTGGAGGCCGCACAGGGGCTATGCCCAGGCTGGCCGGGGGGATCGGGCCGTTGCCCTGCTGGCCCGCGCGCTGACCATGCCCGGGATCGGCGCGTGGTACTCCCCGGTGATGCTCTGGATCGATCCCGCCTGGGACCCGATCCGCAAGACGCCCGCGTTCCAGGCGCTGCTGAAAAAATACGCCCGCTACCACCCGCCGCTGGAACACTATCCGGCGCCGCCGACCTCGAGCACCGGGCCATGACGGACCTGTGGACCAAGCTCAAGCAACGCAAGCTGGTGCAGTGGGCGCTGGCCTACGTGGCCTTTGCCTTCGCCTTGCTGCAGGGCATCGACCTGGTCGCGCAGCCGTTCGGCTGGCCGGCCAGCGTGTTGCGGCTGGCGATACTGGTGCTGGTGGTCGGGTTCATCCTGGCCCTGCTGCTGGCCTGGTATCACGGCGAACAGGGACGCCAGCGGGTGAGCGGTACGGAGTTGATGATCATCACCCTGGTGCTTGTCTTCGGAGGCGTCCTGCTGTGGTTCGTGGGCCGTTCGGCCACGCCCACCGCCATGCCGGCAACGCCTGTCACCTCGAAGCCTATCGCCTCGACGGCCAGCGCATCGAGCGTGGCACACAAACCATCTCCGCCCGCCACCAGCGCGGCCATCACCGCCAAGTCCATCGCCGTGCTGCCGTTCGAGAACCTGTCCTCGGACAAGAACAACGCCTACTTCGCCGACGGCATGCAGGATTTGATCCTGACCAAGCTGGCCGGCATCGGCGACCTGGCGGTGATCTCGCGCACCTCCACCCTGAAGTACGGCAGCCATCCGGAGGACCTGAAGTCGGTCGGCCAGCAACTGGGGGTGGCCACGATCCTGGAAGGCAGCGTGCAGAAGGTGGGCGACCAGGTGCTGGTCAACGTGCAGCTCATCGATGCACGCAACGACCACCACATCTGGGCTGAAAGCTACACGCGCACGCTGAAGAACGTGTTCAGCGTCGAGGGCGAGGTGGCGCAGAAGATTGCCGACATGCTCAAGGCCAAGCTGTCGCCGGCCGAGGCCCAACGCCTGGCCACCACACTGAGCGGCGATACGGCAGCCAACGATCTGTACCTGCGCGGTGACTACTTCGCCCACCGCGCCTACATCAACGTCGACACGGCGGCCATGAAGCAGGCGATCACGTTCTACCGGCAGGCCATCGCCAAGGCGCCGGATTTTGCCCAGGCGCGTGCGCAACTTTCGTTCATGGAGAGCGAACTCGCCTGGTTCGGCGGCGGAGGGAAAAACACCGCCGCGTTGTATGCCGATGCACTGAGCCAGACGGAACAGGCACTGAAGCTGGTTCCGGACCTGGCCGACGGGCACCGGGCGCTGGGGTTCTACGACTACTGGGGCAAGGGCGACTACGCAGCGGCACTCAAGGCGTTCGCGACCGCCCTCGCCCTGCAGCCCAACGACAGCCTTGCGATGACGGGAAAAGCGGCCGTGCTTCGCCGCCAAGGCAATTTCCATCAGGCCATCGGCGTGTTCCAGAAAGCACTGGCCATGGATCCGCGCAACTCCGGTGTAGCAGCGGATCTTGGTCTCACCTACATGCTGATCAACGGGTACCTCCAGGCCGAACAGTCTTTTCAGCGCGCACTGGCATTGGACCCGACCAATGACTACGCCAGACAGCTCAACGCAAGAGCGATCCTTTTCCGCAGCGGCAATCTTTCCAAGGCCCTGGCACAGATGCAGGGTGGGGGCCCGAGGCTGGAGTTGAGCAGGGTTCGCTTCTTGATCTGGGCACGCAAGTACGACCAGGCGCTGGCGTTGCTGCAATCCATTTCTGGTTCACGGAACACGTTAATGTCCGTAAGTGAGTACCCCAAGTCCCTTACTCTCGCCTATCTGTATGAGCTCCGTGGAGAATCGGCCAAGGCCCGTGCGTTCTACACCAGGGCGTTGCCGCAAGTCCGCGCAAGTTATGCGGCCGTGGCTGGGAGCCTGGTCATCAATCGGGCCACGTATTTGACTCACGTCGCCCAGGCCGAGCTTGGCCTGGGCCGGACCCAGGCGGGCCTGGCCGACACCGCAAAAGCGCTGGCCATGGCCGTGCACAGCGGCGATCATTTTTTCGGCCCCCCAATGAAGGTAGTGTGCGCTCGCCTGTATCTGCAGGCCGGCCAAGCGGACAAGGCCATACGGTTGCTGTCGGTTACCCTGGATGCCCCGGGTATAGGGGTCACTTACTCGCCGGTCATGCTGTGGATCGACCCCGCCTGGGACCCGATCCGCAAGACGCCCGCATTCCAGGCGTTGCTGAAAAAATACGCCCGCTACCATCCACCGCTGGAGCACTATCCGGCGCCGCCGACCTCGAGCACCGGCGCATGACGGACCTGTGGGACAAGCTCAAGCAGCGCAAGCTGGTGCAGTGGGCAGTCGCTTATGTCGCCGCGGCGTTCGCGTTGCTGCAGGGTGTGGACATCGTGGCACACCAGTTCGGCTGGTCCGACGGCGTGCAACGCGGCTTCACGCTCGCGCTGGTCGTGGGCTTCTTCATCACGCTGGTGCTGGCCTGGTACCACGGCGAGCAGGGGCGCCAGCGCGTCACCGGTCCGGAGTTGCTACTGATTGCCCTGGCGCTGGCGATTGGCGGGGGGTTCCTGTGGCAGTTTTCCCGCTCGCCGTTGCCGGGCAACAAGGCTTCGGCTCCGCCCGCTTCGGCTGCTGCACGACGCGCGTCCGGAGCACCGGCGACGATGCTCGACTCGAATACCGCGATTCCGGCCAAGTCGATTGCGGTGCTGCCGTTCGAAAACCTCTCGCCCGACAAGAACAACGCCTACTTTGCCAACGGCATGCAGGACCTGATCCTGACCAAGCTGGCCGGTATCGGGGATCTGAAAGTGATCTCGCGCACCTCGACGGAAAAATACGCAAGCCGCCCGGATAACCTCAAGGCCGTCGCCCGGCAACTTGGTGTGGCCACGATTCTCGAAGGCAGCGTGCAGAAGGCCGGCGACCAGGTGCTGATCAACGTGCAGTTGATCGACGCGGCCAGCGACAGCCACCTGTGGGCCCAGGCCTACTCGCGCAAGCTCGACAACATCTTCGGTGTCGAGGGCGAAGTCGCGCAAAAGGTGGCCGACGCGCTCAAGGCCAAACTCACGCCGGCCGAAAGCGCCCACGTGGCCGAAGCGCCGACCCACAATGCGGCGGCGTTCGATGTGTTCCTGAAGGCGGAAGAACTGGCGCAGAAGGCAACGACGTCGCAATCGGAGGCGGGCTTCCTGGCAGCCGACGCCGACTACCTGAAAGCGATCGCGCTCGATCCGGGTTTCGCGTTGGCCTACGCACGACTTGCCTACAATCAGCTCAACCGGCATTGGTTCGCCACCCCGCTGACGGCGGCGCAACTGGCCACTACCAAGGCCTATGCGGACCGCGCGCTGGCCGTGGCGCCGAATCTTCCCGAGGCGCACCTGGCGCTCGGCTATTATTATTACCACGGCTTCCGCCAGTATGCCGCTGCCGCCACCGAGTTCAAGCGCGCCCTGACGCTGGCCCCCAACAATGCCGATGCACTTGCCGGGCTGGCCTACGTCGCACGACGTTCCGGGCAGGTGGCGCACGCGTTGGTCTACCTGAAGCAGGCCGTGGCGATTTCCCCGCGCGACCCTGAGCTGCTTGCCGCGTACGGTGAGACGCTCATGCTGATGCGCCGCTATGCGCAGGCGGATGCCCAGTTGCGGCGCTCACTGATACTGTCGCCGGGCGATGCAAATTCGTATGATCTGATGCTGGCGATCCAGTTGTTCGGATTTGGCAATGCCGACGCCACTCGCAACGCGGTAAAGGCGTTGCCGGGTTGGCGGATCGCCTATCAAAACATCGAGGCCGGCGACATCCTTTTGCTGGTCAATGAGCGGGTCTACGCCGACGTTTTCGCACGCCGCTTCGACGTGGCCTTGCACGCCTGGGACTCGGCACCCACCAAAACGCAAGAACAGCGGCGCACCGGACAGGTGGCACGCATCGTAATCAAACTTCTTGCCGGTCGCGCTGAACAAGCGCGTCCTGAATGCGTGCAACTGGCTCCCTCACTGCGGGCTGCGTTGGCACAGGATCCGAAGTCACTCTCGCTGTTGCAGCAGTTGAGCTGGGTGGATGTGTGTCTTGGCCGTCATGCCGAGGCCATCGCCCTGGCGCAACGCGCCGTGGCCGATCTACCGCTTTCCAAAGACAGCTATTACGCCACCTTTCAACTGGCCGGCCTGGCCCAGATTGCCGCGTGGGCCGGCGATCACGACCTGGCCTTGAAGACCATCCGCCGGCTGCTGGCGATGCCGGCCGGTGCCGTGATGTCGATCGAACGCCTCAAGCTCGACCCGGTGTTCGACCCGCTGCGCAAGGACCCGCGCTTCCGGGCGCTGTTGAAGCAGCCTACCGAGAGCGATCCGGCGCCGGTTCAAGCGGAGGCCGGCAATGGCTGATCTTTGGTCCAAGCTCAAGCAACGCAAGCTGGTGCAGTGGGCAATCGCTTACGTCGCCGCGGCATTCGCGCTGCTGCAGGGCATCGATATCGTCGCCGCGAAGTTCGCATGGCCCGACAGCGTCGAACGGATGCTGATCATCGCCTTGTGCGTCGGTTTTTTCGTGACCGTATTGCTGGCCTGGTATCACGGTGAGCAGGGGCGCCAGCGCGTCAGCGGTGCGGAACTGTTGCTGATGGCTTTGGTACTTGCCGTGGGCGGCGGGTTCCTGTGGCAGTTTTCCCGCGCACCAGGTCCGGCAACGCCGGGCGGTAGAAAGGCGCCAACGACCGTTTCGAATGGTGAACCAGCGCCGGTACGCACCAGGCATGCATCCACGGCGACGCCGCGCGAGGCGGTCGCCGCTGTCTCGAACAGCGAGGTTACGTCCAAATCCATCGCCGTGCTGCCGTTCGAAAATCTGTCGTCAGACAAGGACAACGGCTACTTCGCCGACGGCATGCAGGACCTGATCCTGACCAAGCTGGCCGACATCGGCCAGCTCAAGGTGATCTCACGCACGTCGACGCTGAAGTACGCCAGCCACCCGGACGATCTGAAAACAGTGGGCCGCCAGCTGGGCGTGGCCACGGTGCTGGAAGGCAGCGTGCAGAAGGCCGGCAACCAGGTGCTGATCAACGTGCAGCTGATCGATGCGCAGACGGACGCGCACATCTGGGCCAAGAGCTACCAACGCACGCTGGACAACGTGTTCGGGGTCGAGGGCGAGGTTGCAGGCAAGATTGCCGACGCGCTCAAGGCCAGGCTGTCGCCCACGGAGTCCGCCGCGCTTGCACATCGGCCAACCCGCAATCCGGCAGCCTACAACGCCTTTTTGAAAGCCCAATACCATGGACGTGCGGTCTGGAACGCCACCGGCGGCTACGCCGAACTGTTCAAGCTTGCCGACCAGGAATTTGCCGAGGCGGTGCGCCTGGACCCGTCCTTCGCGCTGGCCTACGCACGTTGGGGCTTCGTCCAAAGCAACCACTATTACTTCCTGACCGCGCGCTTACATGTCCGGCAAGGTCGATCCGGACCTGATGAAGCAGGCCCGCGCGCATATCGACACGGCTTTGCGCCTGGCACCGGACCTGCCCGAGGCCCATACCAGCCTGGGCTGGTGGTTCATCCGCGAGTCCGATGATCGGGTGCGGGCCCGCGCGCAATTCGAGCGGGCACTGGCCCTGGATCCCAAACAGGATGAAGCGCTCAGAGGTCTGGCCGGCATCGCCTCAAGCGATGGGCATTTCGACGAAGCGCTGCGCCTGCTCACGAGCGTGGCCGAGCATGACCCACGTGATGTGTTGTTGCTGCGCCAACTGAGTCTGGTCTACCGGGATCTCGGCGACAATGACCAGTCCGCACAGGCCTTGCAGCGCGCGGTGGCCATCGATCCGACGGACCAAGTGGACAAACTGTTCCTGGCAGGTGCCATCCGCAGGGGTACCGGCGATCTTGCCAGGGCACGGCAGATCATTCAGTCCATACGCGCCACGCCCGGGCAGCAATGGAATCCCTTTGTCGTTGGTTCACTGCTGTATATCCAGATCTGGCAGCGTGACGGGCAGGCGGCGGCGCAGGTGGCCGGCGAGGCTCCTGCCAATGCCTTCGAGCATCCATGGAGCAGGACCATGTATCTGGGAATGATCGCCAGTATCCAGCACCAGGACGATCGAGCCCGAAGCGACTTCGCACAGGCGAGCAACGCCTTGCACGCGTACCTGAAACAGCACTCCGATGACGCCGACGCCGAGGGCGACCTCGCCGAGGCGCTGGCGCATCTGGGCCAGGCCGACGCGGCCCTTGCCGCCGGCCGTCGCGCGGTGGCGTTGAGGTCCAATGACAGGAGCCCGTGGGGGAAAGCTCGTGCGCGCTCATCACCTGGCGCAGATCCATGCACTGCTTGGCCAGGCTGGCCCGGCGGTGGCGATACTCGAGGATATGCGTGCAAAGCATACGATCGATGGCACCTTCACGTTCTGGACCCTGCGCCTGGATCCGTTGTGGGATCCGATCCGCAACGACCCGCGATTCAAGGCCTTGCTTGGGCGCTTCGCCCGTTCCGAACCCGCCAGCGTGCCAAAGTCGTCGACACAAGCCGGAGCCGGTGCGCCATGACGGACCTGTGGACCAAGCTCCGGCAGCGCAAGCTGGTGCAATGGGCGCTGGCCTACGTGGCGTTTGCCTTCGCTTTGTTGCAGGGCATCGATCTGGTCGCGCAGCCGTTCGGCTGGCCGCCCAGCGTGCTGCGCCTGGCGATCCTGGCGCTGGCGGTCGGTTTTGTCCTGGCCCTGCTGCTGGCCTGGTACCACGGCGAACAGGGACGCCAGCGGGTGAGCGGTACGGAGTTGATGATCATCACCCTGGTGCTCGCGTTCGGGGGCGTCCTGCTGTGGTTCGTGGGTCGTTCGGCCTCGCGCCCTGCCATGCCCACTACGCCTGTCGCAGCGACAGCCCGTGTAGCGAGTGTGGTACACGAACCGGCGCCACCCGCCACCAGCACGGCCATCCCGGCCAAGTCCATCGCCGTGCTGCCGTTCGAGAACCTGTCCTCGGACAAGAACAACGCCTACTTCGCCGACGGCATGCAGGACCTGATCCTGACCAAACTGGCCTCGATCGGCGACCTGGCAGTGATCTCGCGTACGTCCACCCTGCAGTACGGCAGCCATCCGCAGAACCTTACGAAGATCGGCAAGGAACTGGGCGTGGCCACGCTGCTCGAAGGCAGCGTGCAGAAGGCCGGCGACCAGGTGCTGGTCAACGTGCAGCTGATCGATACGCGCAACGACCATCACATATGGGCCGACAGCTACACGCGCACGCTGAAGAACGTTTTCAGCGTCGAGGGCGAGGTCGCGCAGAAGATCGCCGACACGCTCAAGGCCAGGCTCTCGCCGGCCGAGACCAGGCGCCTGGCCACGACACTGAGCAGTAATACGGAGGCCAACGACCTGTACCTTCAAGGCGAGTACTTTGCCAACCGGGGCAACATCAACTACGACACGGCGGCGATGAAACAGGCCATCGCGTTCTACCGACAGGCCATTGCCAAGGCACCAGATTTTGCCCAAGCGCGCGCGCAGCTTTCGTTCATGGAAAGCCAGCTCGCCTGGTTCGGCGGCGGAGGGGAAAAAACCGCCCCGCTATATGCCGATGCGCTGACCCAGGCCGAACAGGCACTCAAGCTGGCACCGGATCTCGCCGACGCGCACCACGCGATGGGGTTGTACGACTACTGGGGCAAGGGCGATTACTCCGCGGCGCTCAAGGCGTTAGCCGCCGCTCTTGCCCTGCGACCCAATGACAGCATTGCGCTGTTGGGAAAAGCGGCCATTTTGCGCCGCCAGGGCAAGTTCGACGAGGCCATCGGCGTGTTCCAGAAAGCGCTAACACTGGACCCGCGCAACACGTTGCTGGCTTCCGAGATGGCTTCGACCTACATGGCGTTAAGCCAGTACGCCGTGGCGGAACAGACGTTCCAGCGTGCGTTGGCGCTGGACCCGGCCAACGTCAACGCCAGGGCACATTTCGCGCTGACGATCGTGTACCGCAGCGGCGACCTGACCAAGGCCCTGGCGCAGGTGCAAGGTGACAACCCGAGACTGGCATTGGGTCGGGTTGGCATTTTGACCCTGGCACGCAAGTACGACCAGGCGCTGACGCTGCTGCAATCCATTCCCTATTCACCGGGCCCGTTTGCTACCAACAATCGTGGCACCAAGTCCATGCAGCTCGCCTACCTGTATGAGCTCCGTGGCGAACCGGCCAAGGCACGCGCGTTCTACGCCAAGGCACTGCCGCAAGTCCGTGCGCAATATGCGGCGCTGGCCGGTAGTCCGGTCATCAACCAGGCTTTGGTGTTGAACGAGGTTGCCCGGGCAGAACTTGGGATTGGCCGGACCAAGGCAGGCCTGACGGATACTGCAAGAGTGCTGGCCATCGCCGAAAACGGCAGCGACCACCTTTACCGTCCCCTTCTGATGGAACGTTGCGCCGAGCGGTACGCGCAGGCCGGCCGTGCGGTCAAGGCCGTGCAAGTGCTGTCGGATGCCCTGGCCACTCCCGGTATCGGGACTTGGTACTCGCCGGTCATGCTGTGGATCGACCCAAGATGGGACCCGATCCGCAAGACACCTCAATTCCGGGCACTGCTGAAGAAGTACACGAAGGACCGGCCGGCGAATGCAACCGACGGCGGCGTCGCGAAACCCGCGGATGTACCGAACGGCTGATGTCATTCGTACCATTTTCGTCGCACTGCTCGGCAACCTCGCATAGGAACGAATCCGGATTCGTTATACGATGCCGTACAGCATGAGACGTACTCAATGAGCCGACGCTCGATCTGGCGGGAACTCAGGCGCCGGCACGTATATCGTGTCGCGGCTGCCTATGCGGTTGTCGGCTGGCTGCTGATCGAGGTCGCCACGCAGATTTTCCCGGTGTTCCACATCCCGGACTGGGCCGCGCAACTGGTGGTGCTGGTGATCCTGATCGGCTTTCCGATCGCGGTCGTGCTGGCCTGGGCGTTCGAGGTGACGCCCGAGGGCGTGCGCCGCACCCAGCCGGTGGACTCGCCCGATGCCCGCGCACCCGAGCAGCAACGCCGGGTGGGGCGCCAGCTCGACTACATCATCATCGCCGTGCTCGCACTGGCCGTGGCCGTCCTGCTGTGGCGCCAGTTCGGGGCCCGTGGCCCGGGGACGCCGAGAGTTGCCAACGCCGCGGCTGCATCGAAGTCCATCGCCGTGTTGCCGTTCGAGAACCTGTCGACGGACAAGGCTAATGCATTCTTCGCCGACGGCATCCAGGACGAAATACTCACCGGTCTGGCCAAGGTCGGCGACCTGAAGGTGATCTCGCGCACGTCGACGCAGCGTTACAAGAGCAAGCCGGACAATATTCCGGAGATCGCGCAACAGCTCGGCGTCGACAACATCCTGGAAGGCAGCGTGCAGAAAGCCGGCGACCGCGTGCGCATCAACGTGCAGTTGATCAACGCGCTGACCGACTCGCACCGCTGGGCGGAAACCTACGACCGCACCCTCAACGACGTGTTCGCGGTGCAGAGCGAGGTGGCCGAGAAGATCGCCGCCTCGCTGAAGGCGCAGTTGACGGGCAGCGAACGGGCGGAACTGGCCGCAAAACCCACGGACAACCCGAAGGCCTACGAGGCGTTTCTGCAGGCGCGAGCCGTGGGCATACGCGGTTACGACCTGGACGTGTCACGCAAAGTCTGCCAGCTCCTGTCAAGGGCGACCCGGCTGGATCCGAAATTCGCGCAGGCCTGGTCGGACCTGGCCCAGACAGCCACTTACCTTTACGGCAATGGCGTGGATCCTTCCGTTTACACGGCGGATTTCGTCAAGCACGCGGTGGACATGGCGTCCCAACTGAAGCCGGATTCGATCGGGGCGTTACTGGCGCAAGGCAATTATCGCTACCGTGTGCTGCTCGATTTCCCGGGCGCCGACAAGGCGTTCAGGGCCGTGCTGGCGAAATCGCCGCACAATGTGAACGGGTTGCGCTACCTGGGCTTCGTCGAGCGTCGCGAAGGCAAGTGGGACGAGGCGTTGAAACACCTGTTGCAGGCGGCCGATCGCGACCCGCGCAATCCCGGCCTGATGACCACGATCGGCGGCGAAACGCTGATGAACATGCGGCGCTGGGATGATGGGCGTATCTGGCTCGACCGGGCGCTGGCGATATCGCCCGACTCGACTCTCGCCTTGTCCTACAAGATACAGTCGTACCAGCTCCAGGGTCGGCTGCCCGAGGCCGCGAAGCTGCTGCACGACGTTCCGGAGTCCGGTGAAGACGCGCAAATCGCCTTGATGCGCAGTTACCAGAGCCTGCTGGAACGGCATTACGCCAAGGCCGTCACCGAATTGCAGGCGGTGCTGGCGCAGCCGGAAAGCACGCTCAACGGCTGGGGCCCGCAACTGGCCATCAATCTCGGTTACGCGCAATTGTGGGCCGGCGACAAGACCGGCGCGCACGACACGCTGGAACGCCTTGTCAAGCAACTTCAGCCACACGCCACGACCGTCAACGACAGCAGCATGCCGATCACGCTGGCGCAGGCTTACGCCGGCCTCGGAGAAAGCCAGCGTGCCCTGGAACAGGGGCGTCGTGCGATGGAGCTATACCGAGACGATTCCATCTACGAGCCAACCGCGCAAATTGTGCTGGCACAAATCCAGGCGATGAGCGGCGATCTTGCGGCCGCGACAGCCGCGCTTCCGGAACTTTTGAAGGTGCCATCAGGTGTGACCCTGGCGCAACTGAAGCTCGACCCGTTCTGGGATCCGCTGCGCAAGGATGCGAGCTTCCAGGCGATCCTCAACAGCCACGAAGACGCCGATACCGAACCGGCATCGAGCGATGCTTCCAGGAACAAGGCACATCAGTCTCGCTAGTGTCGTGTCCCGGAAATAGGTTGCCGATATCGCGCCGCAGATTCGGCGCCGATTCATGTTGCGGGCGAATCCGTCACGACGTTCGTCGATCCGCGCCACGGCGTGTCGGAACATAAAAAGCGCGATGTTCGCGTGCACATTATTCAAGCGTATTGCGCAGCGCCACCAGGTCGTGGACGTCTGCGTGTTCCTTGCCCAGGACCTTGATCGCGCGCGGTAGCAATTCATCGACCAACGAGCGCGCTTGCGCGCGCTGGCCGGCCGCGGCCAGGGCCTGGGCAAGGTGGTAACCGGCGCGCATGGCCAGTTTGGAATCCTTTCCGAGCTTCGCTTCCAGACCATGGCGCGCGCTGCGAAGTTTGGCAATGCCCTCGCGGTAACGTCCAAGTGCCACCAGGCTGCGTCCTTCAATAAAGCCTGCGAAGTGGCTGATCAGATGGTTCGCTCCGATTGCCTTTGCAGCAATGTGCTCGATGTCCATTGACGATTCCAGTGCCTGTTTCGGACGACCCTGGGCCAGGCGCATTTCGGCGAGATTGGCGCGATTGAGCAATACGCGAGGGTGCTCGGGTCCCAGGGATTTCGTGGTCTTGTCGATGACCCAGTCGTACATTTTTTCCGCTTCGGCGTAACGTTCGACATCCTTGTAGCCGCTGGCGAGGTTGCCGCTGGCCACCATCAGCGCTTCGGTATCGGGCTCGTCGCTGGCCAGGATTTCGTTGCGGATGCCTTCGAGCAGTCTGATCGATTGCTGCCGGCGACCTTGCTGATTCAGCAGTGAGGCTTTCTCCAGGCGCAGCCCCAACGTCGTGGCATCGGTCCTGCCGAGCCAGTTCGAGGCCAGGTCGATATCGGCATCCAGCCGGCGCGCGGCTTCGTCCAGCTGACTGGTCTGAATGAGTATCCGGTTCAGTCCCTGATGCGCCGACAACGTGCTGCTGTGGCGCAGCCCGAACGTAGCCTGCGTCCATGCCACCTGTTTGCGCGCCCAGGCTTCGGCTTTGCGCATCGAGCCGGTACTGGTCAGCCAGGTCAGCCAGGTACCGCGCAAGAAGGCCTGTTGTTCGGGGTCGGTCCAGGTAACCTTGTCCGACATTTTCATGGCCGATTTCAGCCACGGGCCTGCCTGCTTCAGGCGCCGTTGCGCGAGCAGCACGTCGCCCAGCTTGGCCATCGCATAGGCACGTTGCGGGGACGGGTCCGGGTACAGACGCCGGGCAAGGTCGAGGGCCGCGCGCGCGTGTTGTTCCGCGTCGCGCATGTGACGCTGAATCAGTGCCGCCTCGGTCAACTGATGATGACGTCGCATTTCCAGTTGCGCCTGCTGGCGCGGCGCGCAGGAAACGCATGCCTGCAGCGCGGCATCGTCGAGTCTGCGCACGCTGTCGACTTCGTCGAAATACAGGAACGTATCGGCCAGTTCCAGCATGACCCTCGCGTGCAGCGCCGGGTGGTCCGGCAGCATGGCCTGCACGCGGGGACGCAGATCGTGCAGCAGATCCAGCGCGCTCATATGGCGTCCGCTGCGACTGGGGCGGGGTGATTCGAGCACGTCGAACAAGGTGGCCGCGGTGCTTTGCGCCCGATCACGTTGCTTGAGTGCCTCGCGATAGCCCAGTGTGGCAATGACCAACCCCAGGCTGAGCGAGGCGATGACTGCGGCGATGGCCAGGCGGCGAAAACGCCGCTGTCTTGCCGTGCGCATGCGCTCGAGTCGCACCAGCACGGCGTCGGTGTCCGGCCTGGCCTCCGGCGACCGCGCCAGCAGATCACCGACCAATGCGCGCCATTGCCGTGGCAACACACGCAAATCCGGTGGCTGGCCGTCAAGCAGGCGGTTTCGAAGTTGCGTGAGGTTGTCGGCCTGGACCGGGTAACGGCCGCTGAGCATCCGGTACACGACCGCGCCGAAGGCGTACATGTCGGCGGCGGGCGATGCCCGGGCATGGTCGAACAACTCGGGCGCCATGACCAGCGGCGATCCAAGCGTCACGTTTTCGGACATCACCTCGCGCGCGGCCCCGAAGTCCATCAGTACCGGAGTTCCGTCATCCTGGATCATGATGTTGGCCGGCTTGAAGTCGCCGTGCGTGAGCGCTTTCCCGTGCACGGCACGCAGTGCCTCGCATAGCGGCACCGCCAATTCCAGCACCGTGGCAGGGTGCAGTTTTTCGCGCTCTTCCAGCAGGACTTCCAGCGTGCGCCCGACCAGCAGGTCGCTCCAGATCCCCAGCCTGCCGTCCTGTTCGTCGGCGCCGTGAATGGCCAGGATCGCCGGGTGTCGCAATCGCGCCATGCGCCGTGCCTCGGCCGCGATCAGCCCGGTGGCGTGCGTGGGCGTGGATTGATCATTGATCAATTTCAACGCCACGTCGCGGCGCAACAGCGGATCATAGGCACGGTAAACGTCGCCAAAACCGCCCTTGCCGATGTGCTCCAGAACATCCAGATGCCGCCATTGAAACAGCACCTGGCGTGACGGCCGGGGTGCGCCTCCGGCGCGAATTCTGAATGCGCCTGCCAGGTCGCGCAGGTGCCGCAATCCGGCAACGTGCGGATGCGCCGAATCATCCGGCCAGGGCGTCGGCGTACCGTCGGCTACCGATTCGGCCAGGCGACGCAATACCTCGTCATTCATGAGGCGATGGCCCCGGCCAGTTCCTCAAGGGCACGCACGATCATCATGCGGGTTGAATTGGCCGAGGGCATCTCCAGTTCGTCGGCGATTTCCTGGTAGCTCATTTCGAACTCGATGCGCATGACGACCGCGACCCGCTTGTTCTCGGGCAGCCTGCCCAGGGCTTCCTCATAGGCTTGCAGCGTTTGTCTGCCGATCGCCTGTTCGACCTGGGAAGCCTGCGGCGAGGGTAGCGATTCGAGAAGGCCTGTGGTTGCCGGAACGGTCTTGCGGCGACGCAGTTCCTCGCGTACGGCATTCATCAGAATGGTCCTCAAATACGCCAGGAAAGCACCCGGCCGCTGCGATTCGAAGGTGTCCAGCCTGTTCAATGCACGCAGGAACGTGATCTGCACAAGATCGTCCGTCTCCGCCAGATCACGCGCGCTGACCGGCAGGCGGCCGTGTGCCCACTTCCTGAGCATCGGCAGGTAACGGCCGATCAGCCGTTCCCGAGCATCGTTGTCCCCGGCCTGGATGAGGCTAATCAGGCGCGTGGTGTTTTCCAACCCGCCCTTCTCGCGCATGCTCCGTCCTCCGCCGCCAGTGTCGCCCATCGGGACGGGTCAGACAACGTAGCGTTTGTGCGATTCCCCATCATCGCGCATTGGATAGGGATGACGTTTCCATGTGACGAGGATCGAATCATGAAACTGCTGAGCTGTCTGGCTTTGCTGCTTTTTGCCATACACGCCCGCGCGGCAACGCTGTGCGCGACCAACGCCAGCGAACTGCAGGCGGCGCTGAACACCGCAAGCAACAACCAGGAGGACGACGTGATCCGCCTTGAAACGAATACCTACAACGCACCGTCCGGCGGATTTGCCTTTTTTTCTCAGGATGACTACGACATCACGCTCAGCGGCGGCTGGACGACATTCTCGGGTACCCCATGCGGTCGCCGCAAAACCAACAATCCCGTCTATACGCAATTGAACGGCAACGGAACTTCGCGCGTGCTCGACATTTTTCCGAACACGCACACCAACGTGCAGGTGGAGCTGATTACTTTCGTGGATGGCGACACGTCGAGCCTATCCCAGCAGTTCGAGGGCGGCGGATTGCGTGTCGTGGGTGCAGTTGACTACCAGGGCAACGTGACCATCGAGCGCAACATCTTCAAGAGCAACGTGTCGGGTGATATTGCCGGGGGACTGTACGTCTATGGCGGTGGCGAGCTGATGTTGCGCAACAACCTGTTCATTGACAATCAGGCAAGCTGCACCTGCGGCGCCGCCGAGTTCGCCTTTTCCGACACCGCTGCGGCCTACGCAGTGAATAATACCGTTGCGTACAACTACGCAAGCAATAGCTGCAGCCAACCGGGCTCGGCGCAAGTCGGTGGTCTTTGCATGCTCGGGATTGGACCGGCGTTGGCGGTCAACAATGTCCTGTGGGGCAACCAGAACATCGATCTGCATGTCAGTGAAGACAACGTTTTGTTGACCGCCAACGACTACGGTTCGGTTTTCGGTACGCCGGCATCCGGAAGCGGGGCGAATTACCAACTCGACCCGAAATTCTCGATCGTGCCCGAGTATCGTTTGAGCAACCAGTCGCCGCTTATCGACAAAGGGGTGGTGCCGGGGGTGGCTGACGCCTGGGAATTGAGTAGCTTTGACCTGGATGGCTACGCGCGCGTCGTCGGAAACTCGGTGGACCTGGGCGCGTTCGAGAATGTCGACGAAATCTTCTTCAATGGTTACGAATAGCCAGGCATCGGATGGCCGGGTCGCTGGAGACGCAAAAACGGGACCGCCGGCCGGGCGGGGATGATGGCAGCGACCGATTTGTCGCCACGGGTCCTGGCGCGCCCTACAGTTTGCCGTGTTCGAGCGGGCGTTCGCGATGCATCAGCGCCCATTCGGCGTGTTCTGCCAGGGCCGCTTCGCCAAGCGTGCGCAGGATTTCACGCTGGTCGGCCGGGTCCGGATCGTCGTTCAGTGCCCCGCGCGCGCTGGCGAACAGGTTGCGCATGTAGCGGTATTGCTTGATCAGTTCCTTGTCCGCCTTGCGGAACGCGTAGGATTCACGTGCCGCGGCGATGATCGCCAGGCAGCCAATCACCGTCACCAGACTCGTGGTTACATCGGCGTCGAGCCAGCGGTAAAAAAATGCCAGGCAGATTCCGATTCCCATGCCGGTCCACAGGCAGGCACGGCCGAGCATCTGCGTGGTGCGATGCACGCGCGTGCGTTGTTCGGTGCGGCGCGTGTAATAGCCGAGCTGTCCATCGTCGTCGGATATGCCGATCCATTCGTGAATCACCGCAGCAAGCCCGGCCGGTTTGCTGTCCTCCGCATCCGGAATGTACAAACCGGCCGCGCGCATGACGTTGCGAATCCAGCCCAGTTCCACATCCTGCTTCTGCATGAAGTTGTCGTGTGCGAAAGCGACCGATCCAGCGGCCGATACGCCGGCCTGGCGCCAGTAGCGCTGCACGCGCAAGCCTTCGGCCAGCGCGCGGTAGTCGATGTACTTGCGATGCCAGGCGCGGCGTTCCGCGACGCGATCGAGAATTACGCCGGCGATGAACAGCACGATGAATATGTCCAGTGCACGGTTTATCGGGTTCCCGGGCAGATCGGAATAGCATACGAACGCGATGCCCATCAGCGCCGCAAGCACGTGTATGCCGCGCATGGTCAGCAGCACGCGACGTTGGAAATGGATCGCCAGCCAGTCGGCATAGGCAAACAATCTGTCCAGCGCCATGCCGACGTCGCCGGGCGGTGCATCGGCCGGGTATTCGCGGCTGACGATCACTTCGTCCTCGTAGCGTTTTGCGTCGTCGTTGAATTCCATCATGCGTCGGAACATCAGTTGCATGCCGTCGGGCAGGTGCAACTTGTCTGACTCGGCACCGGATTCGTCCAGCCAGCGCGTCTGTAGTGGTTGCAACCGTTCGAGCGGCGGCAAAATCTCCGAATTCGGTTCCAGACGCGAACAGGCAATATGATAAACGAGGCTCTCATCGCTTCGGTCCAGTAGCGGGCGCGTACTGCGCCGGCGTTCGATGGAGCCGGGCAGCAGCCCGTCCAGGTGATATCGCACGATCTGCGCAGTACCGCCGTAGAGGTCCGAGTCGCGTCCGTCCCAGATCGTCAGCAGAACGTGACAGTGACTGGCAATGAATACACCCGCCTCGGCGTATTGCGCATCGCGGTCCAGACCTTGCTGCGAAATGGCGGCAGCATTGATCCCGCTTGGAATCGGCAACTGCAATACCTGCGCTTTTGCGCACAATTCATCGAATCGTTGCCGGCTACCGGCCTGTACGAAGTCGTTCTTGTAGGTTAGCGTCGGCAGCGGCAGCACGGCGACAAGTTGCGCTCCACAGGCCAGCGCTTCTTCGGCGGTGATCTGGTCGCTGCCTTCCGCCAGTCCGGACAGCAGCATCAGCGGCAAGCCGGGGAATTGTTGCTGCAGCGACTCGAAAAACGCCCGCACCCGTGCCCGCAATGCGGGAACTTCGCTTTCTACCAGATTGCGATGGCCGGTGACGCCGACGATCAGCGGGACGGGTGGCGGGTTGGTTTCAGACATGGATAAACGAAAAACTCGTTGTTGCTATCCCTGAGATTACAAGAACCGGGCAGGGACTTCCTGTGCCAGGCTGGTCTCGTCGCCAAGTCGCTATGGGCCGTGGCGACGAGACTCGAATTTCTCCTCAATTGGGTTTGTTGGTGATGGTCGGGTTCAAGTCTTGGGCCGGACTGTTCATCGGTGGGTAGGTGATCTTGTTGCCGTTGGCATCGATCAGATGCACGTGATAGGTGTAGGAGACATCCTGTCCGGAAGTATTCTGGTTGTTGTCCGTCGCGCTTACTTCATCTCCGCTTGGTGTGCCTACCGAGATTGGGGCGGCTGAGTCGTCGAACGTGATTGCCGGATCGTCGAAGTCATATGAATCGCTGTCGTCCTTGGGTTTCCATTCGACGGTCTTCCCGTTGCCGTAATTTACATCGAAAGTATCCGGGTGGATCGTGACGGTGCTGCCCTTCAATTTGACCTTGATTGCCATCTTGCTTCTCCTTCGCTGTGGTCGGCCGCTGGCCGCATGCCAGGGTGCCGGGTCCCCTGATTATCGATTCGAGTCGGCTCGGGCGCCTGATGATTTTTGACCGGTTGCAGCATTGGCTGCGCTATCAATGCCGCGCCAGCTCACGTACGCCGGGTCGCGGTAATGCATGGCGTCCAGGCGTGCGATCAGTGGCCGTGCTTCGTCGGAACGGCCAAGTAGCGTGAGCAATTCGGCACGCAGGCTGAGATTATCCGGGTCGCGCGAATCTTCTGCGGACGCGTGCAAGGTATCCAGCGCAAGCTCCCAAGCCTTGTTCGCCGCCGCAGGATGCTTGCGCGCCGCCTCGATTTTGCCGAGCAACAGATCGACGCTTGCCAATCCGGCACTGGCGTCGCGCGCATAGTTTTGTGCCTTCCGCAACGATTCGAATATCCGCCGTGCCTCGACCGCCAGTTCGCGTGCTTTCGAGCCACTGCCGTTTTGCCAGGCCAGTCTTGCCTGTTCCAGCTTGGTAAGCGCCAGGCCGGACTTGCCCCGGACATTGCTGGGCTCGGTCGTGAGCATTTGCGAGTAAAGCGTGATCGCGCGATCCATCAGGTGGGCGGCATCATTCGGGTTCCCTGCCACACGCAGCACACGGCCGAGACGCCGAAAGTAGGCAGCCAGATCGCCGGTCTTGTCGTTGTTGCCGGGGTCGGCGGTGAGCGCACTTTTGCCGATCTTCAGGGCGCTCTGCAGATTCTCGCGGGCTACTTCGGTACGCCCGAGCGCTTCGGCAACCTGCGCCAGAAACGTCTGCGCGATCGCCAGCGCGGATTCGGAATCCTTGTCACGCGGATCCTGGTCCACGAGCTTTTGCAGCAGATCGCGTTCGGCCTGGTAGTGGCGCTCTGCATCTTGCAGGTTACCCTGCGAGTACAGCAGGGCCGCTATGTTGTCGTTGGCGTTCGCAAGTTCCCGGTTGTAGTCACGGTCGTGCGGATCCGTCGCCACCAGCTTGTTGCAGACTTCAAGTTGCGCTGTGTATTCGCGCATCGCCTTTTGCGTTTCACCCTTGGCCTGGAAGATATGACCGATGTTCTGCAGCATCCATGCCTGGTGCTTGAGCGCGACCTGATTGTGCGGATGCGCGTCGAGCAGGGTATTGAGCACGGGGAGTGCAGCCTGGAAATGTGCCAGCGCATCGTCAACCTTGCCGGATTGCCAAGCTGCCATTCCCAGCCAGAACTGCGCGTCAATCAGGTTGATGGCGACAGCTGGCGATTGATGACCGTCGCCATAAAGCGATTGACTGATCTTGAGCGATTCCGCAAAGGCCTGTTTGGCTTCACCGACTTTGCCTTGGCCCAGTCGCACTCCGCCAAGCAAGAGGAATGCCTTGGCACGCTTGGTGCGAGTACCGACGTTACCGGAGCCATGCTGTGCCTCGAAATAGGCCATCGCGTGATCCGCGACATCGTTGAGAATATCCAGCCGGCTGACGGCTTCAAGCTTGTCTCGCAAATTACCGAGCATGAAGCCGACCAGGTTTTCAGCCTGCTCGCGCTGCATCACGGCCTGATTGCGTTCATGGACCGCCACGCCAGCGAGCACCGACATGGCCAGCATGCCGGCGATGCCGAACGAGGCGATCCATGCCATGCGCCGCACGCGGCGTTGTTGTTCGCGCTGGCGCAGCGCGTCGAAGCCGACATCAAGCAGGCCGGCGATCAGTTTCAGTTTGGCGTTGGCCTTGCCGTCTTTGCCGGCGCGCGCGTCGGCGGCGATCGGCTCGGCCCGCCGGTCGGTCGGGTCGCCGTCTCCACCGATCTGATATCGAAGGGCGGGGCAGAAGCATTCCCCGGATTCGCCTCCGGGCAGGTCGCTGGCGTTGGGTTCGCCGTCGACTATCAGGCAGAAGATGCGGTCGCCGCGGCCGAGGCGCTTGAATTCGAGCACTTCCTCGTTGACCCAGCGCGAAGCCGCTGAGCGCGGTGAGCAGATGACGATCAAGTTGGCCGAGGCGCGCAGGGCCTCGTTGACCTTGGCATTCAGGTCGGCTGCGCTGGACAGTTCCTCGCGGTCGCGGAAGATCGGCGCCAGACGGCGCGGGATTTCGCCGGTCGAGGTGCGAGTCCCGACCAGGCGTGAGGGCACATGATAGGTTTCCAGCGCGCGGTGCAGCCAGTCGCCCCAACGCTTGTCGGCGTGGCTGTAGCTGATGAATGCACGGTACCGGGTATCCGGCACCGCGTGAACTGCATCCGTCATTTCGGCCCGTCCTCCGAAGTCGTCGACCGGTTCACGCGCGGCTGGTACGAATCGATCTCATAACCAATATAGCAAATCGCTGGCCCGTGAAAGGCAAAGTCGGCAAAAGTATTTCCGGCCTACCGAACGCTGCGTTTTGCGCTATCGTAACCGCTGCGGTTTTGAATGGGGATCGCGATGACACGAGACTTCGACGTGCCTGCAGCGCAAGCCGACGAGCTACTCAACCGCGCGATCGGGCCTTGGGCGCTGGCGGCGAACGTCGTCAACCTGACCGTCGGTGCGGGTATCTTCGCACTGCCTGCCGTTGTCGCCGCGATTCTCGGGCCGGCAGCGGTGATCGCCTATCTGATTTGCGCAGCATTGATTCTGCTGGTGATGTTGTGTTTTGCCGAAGTGGGAAGCCAGGTCACGCGCTCGGGTGGCGCCATTGCCTATATCGAGGAGGCGTTTGGCAAAACGGCCGGATTCGTCGCCTGGGTCATTTTCGCCGTGGCGTTTTCGGTCGTGTCCGATGGCGCCATCGCCAATTTTCTGGCCGATTCACTGAGCACCCTGCTGCCGTCGCTCAGCAGCGGGGTTTTGCGGGTGGCATTCTTCGCGTTGCTGTTTGGCGGGCTGGCGCTATTGAATATCCGGGGCGTCAAACAGGGTACGGGGTTATCGGTCGCGGTCACGATCGCCAAGCTGGTACCGCTGTTGTTGATCGTCGCATTGGGCGTGTTTGCCGTGAACGGTGCGAATCTGGCCTGGAGCGGCTGGCCGTCGATGGACAAGATCGGTACGGCCGCCCTGGTGCTGTTCTTCGCCTTTGCCGGCATGGAAAGTGCGTTGACGCCGAGTGGCGAAATTCGCGATCCGGCCCGCACCGTGCCGCGTGGCGTTCTCGGTGGTGCATTGGCAGTCATCGTTTTGTATCTGGGCCTGCAATTCGTGGCACAGGGCGTGCTGGGTAATGACCTGGCAAATCACAAGGATGCGCCGCTGGCCGACGTGGCTTCGGTGATTGCCGGGAGCGTAGGCCATCACATCGTCCTCGGATGCGCTGCACTGGCCGTATTCGGCGCATTGGCGGCCGACACGATCGGCGTACCACGTGGCTTTCTGGCCGTTGCAGAAGCCGGCGACTTGCCGCGCGTGCTGACGCGAGTGCATCCGCGTTATCGCACGCCCTGGGTTTCGATCATCACGTTTGCGGCGGCGACCTTTCTCGTTGCGATTTCCGGTGCTTTCCGGCCGCTGGCCGTACTGTCCAGCATCGCTTTGCTGTTGATCTATCTGGGCGTAGCGCTGGCCGCACTCAAGCTGCGCTACACGCGGCCGCGACAGCCGGGCGGCTTTCGTGCGCCAGGCGGGCCGTTGGTCGCTTTGCTGGCCTGCGGTTCGGTGGTTTGGCTGCTGACCAATTCAAGCAGGCGCGAGTTCGTCGCGATCTCGATTGTGCTGGGCGGATCTGTCGCTTATTACCTTATCCGGGGTTGGATTCGAAGGCGCCTCGCAGCCTAAGCGCACAGCGGTTGGAGGCACGCTCGTCCGAAACAAGAAACCCGCGGAGGGCCGCGGGTTTCCGTGCTGCTTGATCGAGCCGATCAGGCCAGTCCGGCCTGTTTCATGACTTCACCGGCGAAGTCGTCTTCCTTCTTCTCGATGCCTTCGCCAACGGCCATGCGATGGAAAGCCGTGACCTCGGCGCCTTCCTTCTTCAACACGGCTTCGACGTTGCTGTTGGTGTCGAGCACGTAGGGCTGACCGGTCAGCGAGATTTCGGCGAGTGTCTTGCGAATCTTGCCGCCAATCATCTTCTCCTGGATTTCGGCCGGCTTGGCACGGTCCTTTTCGGTCATCTGCGCCAGTGCGATTTCCTTTTCCTTGGCGACGATTTCCGCCGGCACGCTTTCCGGGCTCAGGTAGGCCGGATTCATGGCTGCGATGTGCATGGCGATGCCGCGGGCCAGTTCGTCCGAACCGCCCATCATGCGCACCAGCACGCCGATGCGTCCGCCGTGCACGTAGGCGCCGATGCGATCGCCACCTTCGATGCGTACAAGCCGACGCACCTGCACGTTCTCGCCGACCTTGGCGACCAGGGCCTGACGGTTTTCCTCGACGGTGCCGCTTTGCGAGGTCTTGACCGACTTCAATGCCTCGACGTCGGCCGCGCCGCTGGCCAGCGCGGACTTGGCGACTTCATCGGCGAAGGCCAGGAAGTTTTCGTCCTTGGCGACGAAATCGGTTTCGGAATTGATTTCGACCAGAACGGCCTTGTCCTTGCCCTGGGCCAGCACGATGCGGCCTTCGGCTGCAACGCGGTTGGCCTTCTTGTCAGCCTTGGCCAGGCCCTGCTTGCGCAGCCATTCGACGGCCGTTTCGATGTTGCCGTCGTTTTCGACGAGCGCCTTTTTGCACTCCATCATGCCGGCGCCGGAGCGCTCGCGCAGTTCCTTGACCATGCTTGCGGTGATATCCATTGGATTACCTCTCGTTCAATGCGCGACCGAATCGATCGCGTGCTGCTGTGTTGTGTAGCAAACCGGTAACGACGAAATTGCACGGCGATGTCGATATGCCTGCATCGCGCGCATCGCGATCCGGATGACTGCTTCGTGGCGGCGTGGCCCGGCGCCCGCCAGGGCCGGTCGCGACCACGCCGCGATAGGCGAATTACTCTTCGCTGGCGGCTTCGGCAGCCGGCTCGGCCTCGGTTTTCTCCGCGGCGTTTTCATCCTTGTCTTCGGCTTTGGCTTGCTTGTCATCAGCCTTGGTCGAATCCGTCTCGGCCTTCTTCGGCGCGGCCTTGCGCGCGGGCTTTTTGGGGGCTTTGCGCGGTGCCGGCTTGCGACGGTTGTCGCGATCTTCGGACTGCTTGGCGACCGGATTGCCGTCGGCATCAAGCTCGACGAATTCGTCCTTGTTTTCGGCGGCAAACTGCGGTGCGGCGGCCTTGCCTTCGAGTACCGCGTCGGCGGCGGCGCGCGCGTACAGCTGCACGGCGCGGATCGCGTCGTCATTGCCCGGGATGGCGTACTCGACCAGGCTCGGGTCGTAATTGGTATCGACCACGGCGACGACCGGAATGCCGAGCTTGCGCGCTTCCTTGACGGCGATGTCTTCGTGACCGATGTCGATCACGAACAGTGCGTCGGGCAGGCTGCTCATGTCCTTGATGCCGCCGAGCGAGCTTTCAAGCTTGTCGCGTTCGCGCGTCAGGCCCAGCACCTCGTGCTTGACCAGCTTGTCGAAGCTGCCGTCGGTCGACATCGTTTCCAGCTCCTTGAGCCGGCCAACGGATTGCTTGACGGTGCGGAAATTGGTCAACATGCCGCCGAGCCAGCGCATGCTGATGTATGGCATGCCGCAACGTTCGGCCTCTTCCTTGATCGCGTCGCGTGCCGAGCGCTTGGTGCCGACGAACAGGATGGTGCCGCGCTTTTGCGCGATCCCGGAAACGAAATTCATCGCGTCGTTGAACAACGGCAACGTCTTTTCCAGGTTGATGATGTGGATCTTGCCGCGGGCGCCGAAAATGAACGGTGCCATGCGCGGGTTCCAGTAGCGGGTCTGGTGGCCGAAGTGAACACCGGCCTCCAGCATCTGGCGCATCGTGACTTGGGGCATGATTTGGAACTCCAAAAGGGGTAGCCGCGAACCTTTTATTCGCGCGGACTACCCGGGGTTGAGGCCTCCACATCCCCCTCGCAGCGACCCCGCGACCGTCGCGGCGGACTCGAAAGTCCGTCGGAACCAATGGCCGGCAGAGCACCCCGATGCGAGTGACGGGACGTGTGCGGATTTGCGCCCTGCAGGCAGGGCAGCCGGTCAATTGTACCCCCCATGCGCGTCCGTGCGCAACGTTGCGTTGCGATGAAATGTTGCCTCGTGCGCCAGGGCGGTACGTGCCGCGGGCCGGTCACGGGGGCTGCAGCCCGTGACGGGGCAAGCCACGCATCGCGGGGCGGTTGTATGGCGAAGCAATGTCAAGATGCGTTACCTTGGCCGCATCCGGCCAAGGATGCGAATGCGTTGGGGGAACTGCGCGTTGCTCCGGGACGGATCCTGTGTATTGCGGAGGCGGTTAATTAGGATGCACAACCTGATTCGACACATCACCAAGGCGAGCGAGGATATTGCGCGGTTGAACTATCACCGCGATTCGGAGGCGAGTCGGGCGGCCATCAAGCGAGCGCAGGCATCGCTGGAGCAGGTGCTGGCCGCCGTTAAAAAACTGGAGTCGGAATTGTTTCAACTGCAGGAGCAGAATCAGCAGTTGCGCCGGGACCTCTCAGATCAGGTTTGCGCGCGCCTGTGCGAAAACGGCAGGCCCAACGCATCGTAAATGCGGCCAGACCGTCCCGATCTGCTTCGCCGTGCCGGATTGATGGCACCCAACCCGCCTGGTGATGGCGCAACCCCTTGTTTCTGCGCGCCGAGTCCTTACCTCCGTTAGACTATTCACTGCCAAGACTGCGATCCCGATTGCCAATGCCCGTTACCGTCAAGACACCCGAACAGATCGAGAAGATGCGCATTGCCGGGCGTCTTGCCGCCGAAGTGCTGGAAGTGGTGGCACCGCATGTCAAGCCGGGCGTGACCACCGAAGAACTGGACCGCATCTGTTACGAGCACATCGTCAATGTGCAGAACGCGATCCCGGCCAATGTCGGATATCGCGGGTTTCCGAAAACGGTATGTACCTCGGTCAACAACGTCATCTGTCATGGTATCCCGAGTCCGGGCAAGGTGCTCAAGGACGGCGACATCGTCAATATCGACGTGACCGTGATCAAGGACGGCTGGCATGGCGACACCAGTCGCATGTACTACGCCGGCGAACCCTCGGTGCTGGCCAAGCGGCTTTGTACCGTTACGTTCGAGGCGATGATGAAGGGTATCGAGCAGGTGAAACCGGGCGCGACGCTCGGTGATATCGGACATGCCATCCAGAAGTTCGTCGAGGCGCAGCGCTTCTCCGTGGTTCGAGAGTATTGCGGTCACGGCATTGGCACTACCTATCACGAGGAACCGCAGGTGCTGCACTTCGGCCAGGCGGGTACCGGCCTGAAATTGCAGAAAGGCATGACTTTCACCGTCGAACCGATGGTCAACGCAGGGAGACAGCATACGCGCGTGCTGCCCGATGGCTGGACGGTGGTGACCAAGGACCATTCGCTGTCGGCGCAATGGGAGCACACTCTCGCGGTGACCGACGACGGCTTCGAGATCCTGACGCCCTGGCCGAACCCGGCATAGGAATATCGCCTGTGCTGCAGCCTGGCCGGCTGCAATCCTCGAAAATTACTGTATCGGGTTGCGTCACGGCAACCGCCGTTCGTTGCAGCGTGAGCGTGTTACTTGCCTGGAACCCGGAGGCCTTTTCTTGGCCACGCCGGAGAAGGTAACTCGCTCCGCAGTGGGCTCGGTGAAAGCGCTCGATCCCGGGGACGCAACAGTCGACCGCAGGCTTGTGAAAGTCGTGCTTTCAAATCGAAAACTGGTTCAGCCCACGGCCGGGTAAATGTTCTCGCCCAGTTTGCAGTGCCGATGTTTCGCCCGCTATTTGCGTGTGCGACATGTCGGAGATTTGATCGACCTGGATCAGGTCCGACGATCAGATCTCCATGCGTGGTGACGCTGGACCGATGAGCGGGCATACTTCGTGTATGTCGAAGGACAAGTCTCGCGTTGTCGATAGCCCGATCCTGCCGCGACTGCCCGCGGCGGTGCCGCGTGCGGGCGTGTCCGAGGAAGCTCTTTTGGCGCTGCGCCAGTTGCTCGGCGACGGTGATCGGCTGCTGGCTGAGGCATTTCGCGCCGGTACGCCGATCGATAAACTGATTCGCGCGCGCTGCGAAGCGGTTCAGAACCTGGTCGTCCACGTCTGGACCGCGTGCATCGGCGACGCGACGCAAGTAGCGTTGTATGCGGTTGGCGGATTCGGTCGTGGCGAGCTGTTCCCGTTTTCCGATGTTGACCTGCTGGTCCTGACCGGTGGCGATTTCCCGTCCACCAAACTGCGTGCGCTGGAGACATTCTTCGCACGGCTGTGGGACATTGGCCTGAAACCCGGACACGCCCTGCGCACCGTGGGTGAGTGCCGTGAGGTGGCGGCGGCCGATGAAACGATCTACACCAGCCTGTTGGACGCCCGGCGCATTGCTGGCGATGCGCAAGTCGACACCGGGCTGGACGCGTTGCTGAATTCGCCGGAAATCTGGCCGCCGGACGCTTATCTGCAGGCCAAGACCGAGGATCGCGAGCAACGCTACGCGCGTTTCAACGACACCGCCTACAACCTGGAGCCGAATATCAAGGACGGTCCTGGCGGGTTGCGCTCGTTGCATCTGGTCCACTGGCTGGGCCGACGCTTGTTTGCCGCGCCGACGCTTCCCCGGTTGGTCGAGTGCGGCCTGATCACGCAAGTCGAAGCCGATGACGCCGAACAGGCGCGGCAACGGTTGTCACATATTCGCTACGGCCTGCATCTGGCGGCTGGTCGCGCCGAAGAGCGCCTGCTGTTCGATTACCAGCGCACGCTGGCCGTGCAATTCGGATTCACCGACGAGCATGGCCGCAACCTCGCAGTCGAACAGTTCATGCAGGGCTATTATCGCTCGGTGATCGGCAATGATCGTCTTGTCGATCGCTTCCTGCAGCGCGCCGAGGAGGCCTTGCATCCGGACCCGAATCCGCCGGTCGAAAGACTGAGCCTCGACTTTGTCGCGGTCAATGCGCGCCTGGATTGCGACCCGCCGGATTTGTTCCTGCAACGCCCGGCTGCGCTGATCGACATGTTCCGGTGCTGGATCGAGCATCCGCATCTGAAGGGATTGCGCGCCGACGTGCCGATGCGCATCGAGCAGGCGCTGCAGCGCCATGGCAAACGACTGGCCGAGGATGCCGATGTCAATACGGCATTCGCTCGCCTGCTGCACAAGGGCGCGCCCGCCGTCGACGCCATCGCACGCATGAATTACTACGGTGTATTGGCGCACTACCTGCCGGCGTTCGGGCGCATCGTCGGGCGCATGCAATACGACCTGTTTCACATGTACACCGTGGACGAGCACACCATGCGCGTGCTGCGCAATGTGGCGCGTTTCGACAACCCGGAAACCTGCACCGAGTTCGCTCACGCCAACGAGGTATGGCAACGCATCCAAAAGCCGGAACTGCTGCTGCTTGCCGCACTGTTTCATGATATCGCCAAGGGGCGCGGCGGCAATCACTCGGAACTCGGCGAGACCGATGCGCGCGCGTTCTGCACGCAACTGGGTTTGCCCGGAACGCAGGTCGAAATAGTCGCCTGGCTGGTGCGTTGGCATTTGCTGATGAGCGAGACGGCGCAGCGCAAGGACGTCAACGACCCGCAGATCGTGCACGAATTCGCGGCCAGGGTTGGCGACTGGGAGCGGCTCGATCTGCTATACCTGCTTACCGTTTCCGATATTGCCGGTACCAGCACCAAGCTGTGGAATTCGTGGAAGGACAAGTTGCTGTCGGACCTCTACGTAAATACGCGCTTCATGCTGCGTGGTGGGCTTGAAAGCCCGCCGCAGATTGCCGCGCTGGTAAGCGAATGCCGCGAGCAGGCGCGCGAGTTGCTGCTCGAGCAAGGCATGGATGCGGACACCCTGGAGCGGGTGTGGGCGGATTTTCCGGACGAGGGTTTTCTACGCTTCGCACCGGAGGAAATCGCCTGGCACACACAGGCAATCGAGAAGGCGAACGGTTCGACCGCGCCACTGGTACTGGTTGAACCCGAAGGCCTGCACGGCACCAGTGAGGTGTTCGTGCACGCACTGGATCGGGCCGGCCTGTTCGCGGTGGTCACGGCGGTGCTGGACCGCATGCGCTTCTCGGTGCACGACGCGCGCATCGTCACCTTGCGCAGCGGCATGAGCCAGGACAGCTTTCTGGTACTGGAAACCGACGGCAGCCCGATTTCCGATCCGAGCCGAATCCAGCGTCTGCAGCGTGCATTGACGGAAGTGCTGTCGCGCGTACCTTACCGCGCGGAACTGCGTTTGCGTCCATCGCCGCGACCGCTACGCCATTTCCAGGTAGCGACGCGTATTTCCTTCGGCGCGGCGCCGGTCGGGCGTACCCAGCTGGCCCTGGTCTGTTCGGACCGGCCCGGCCTGCTGGCAAAGCTGGCCAAGGTGCTGCACGATTGCGGAATCCGTGTCCACGATGCGCGTATTGCGACGTTCGGCGAGCGCGTCGAGGACTTTTTCCAGATCAGCGATGCACACGATCAGCCACTGAGTGAATCGGCGTGCGAGACCCTGCGTGAGGCATTGCTGGAACAACTCGACAACGTATCCAATACAAGGCCCGAGCATGCAATCGCTTGAGACCATAATCGACCAGGCATGGGAAACACGGGGCACGACAAGCTCCGAGGAACTCTCACGGCGTGTCGGTGCCGAGATAGAGCAGGCACTGAATCTGCTGGAGAGCGGCGAACGGCGTGTCGCCGAACCGGACGGCAACGGCGGCTGGAGCGTCAACCAGTGGCTGAAAAAGGCCGTGCTGCTGTATTTCAGGATTCATCAAAGTCGGCTACAGCAAGCGCAACCAGCGCCGTATTTCGACAAGGTGCCGCTGCGCTTCGCCGGCTGCGACGAGGCCGGTTTCCGTCAAGTCGGCGCGCGCATCGTGCCGGGCGCGATCGTGCGCCGCGGCGCGCACATCGGTCACGATGTGGTGCTGATGCCGAGCTTCGTCAACATCGGTGCGTACGTGGGCGCGAGCACGATGGTCGATACCTGGGCGACGGTGGGTTCATGCGCGCAAATCGGCAGCAATGTGCACCTGTCCGGTGGCGTCGGCATTGGCGGTGTGCTCGAACCGCTGCAGGCCGGGCCGACAATCATCGAGGACGACTGTTTCATCGGCGCGCGCTCGGAAGTCGTCGAAGGCTTCGTCGTCGAGCGCGGCAGCGTGATCGGCATGGGCGTGTTCCTCGGCCAGTCCACGCGCGTTTACGATCGTGCCAGCAAACAGGTGCACTATGGTCGGGTTCCGGCCGGCAGCGTGGTCGTTGCCGGCAATCTGCCGGCGGCCGACGGCAGCCACAGCCTGTACGCGGCCGTGATCGTCAAGCGCGTGGACGAGAAGACACGCTCGAAGACCTCGATCAACGAGTTGCTGCGCAGCGGAGATTAGGGCTCGGATCATCTAGATGGAAATCCGGGACGATCACAATTCCGCGCCGATCTTCGTCATCGGTTCGCCGCGCTCCGGCACCAGCATCCTGACCTGGTGCCTGGGGCAGCACCCGAACATCCTGCCCAGCGAGGAGTCCGACTGGATCGGCCCGTTCGCATTGCAGGCGGCCGTGCATCATGCGATTGGCAGCAAGCGCGGCGAGCGCTCGCAGTTGTCGGCTTTCGGCATAAGCGAAGGCGATTTCATGCATGCGCTCGGCGATACCATCGACCGCCTGATCCACCGGCACCGGCATGCACTTGAGCGCAACGCGAATGTGTCGGCGCGCAACGATCCGGACCAGATCGTCGACGGCTTCGCTGTTTCACGCGATGGCGATGAGCCGAAACGGCGCTGGGTCGATGGTACGCCGGAATATTCCCTG
The DNA here is from genome assembly GCA_963779795.1 of uncultured Pseudomonadota bacterium. Lineage (GTDB taxonomy): Bacteria > Pseudomonadota > Gammaproteobacteria > Xanthomonadales > Rhodanobacteraceae > Rudaea. The sequence continues at coordinate 35,008 of CAVZZK010000003.1, forward strand.
TATGTCGAGGGACTGATTCGACTTTTCCCCGATGCGAAATTCGTGCACATTACGCGCGACGTCGATCAGGTGGTCGCATCGTTGCTGAATTTTCGGCAGCAAGACGGAAGCCCGCTGGTGAACGGCGAGGAAGAGGCTTACGGGCTTTGGTGGCGCTTTGCACGGGCCTGCCTGCTGGCGGAGCACGCGATTGGCGTCGGGCGAGTCTATCGCTTGCGCTATCGGGACATGGTCGAGCGGCCGCACGATGCATTGAGAGATACACTGGATTTTCTGGGCGAGCCATACGAGCAGGCCTGTTCGGAGCCGTTGGCGACGCGTATCAACAGTTCAAGCGCTGATGACGGTGCGCCACACAAGCCGGCGAATGCAGCGTCACCGATCATTGTCCAGGCGCGCAAGCTGAGCGACAAGTTGCAACAACGCCGACCGGAGGTTGTTGCGACAGAACGCGCGAGGCGGCAGCAGATCGAAGAATTCGTAGAGCGCGTGGATTTCGCCCGGGCGTTGCCGGCAAACTATCGTGGCGCGTTGCGTGATCTGGGGGAATTGCAAAACGCGACCGGCATGAAACGCGTATCGACAAGTAATCAATCCGGCATGGGGCAACACGCTCTGACTGCGTTGTTGCAACAACGGTTGAAGTGGTGTGGTGTACTGTTGGCCGGCCAATGTGTGCTGGCATTCGCGATCATGTTCAGTGGCCTGGTTACATCCAGGTTGACCGGACACGCGGCATTGCTGTGGGCGATCGTATCCGTTGCGGCGCTTGCCGCATACGCATGGATGCGTCGTGCCGGCCTGGTGCGCGCGGTCTCGCGCATGCTTGGTCGCAGACGCGCCGCCAATTGACGACAGGCAGGAACCGGCTGATGACGCTTCATATCTACGGACTTCACAAATGCAGCACCTGCATCAAGGCGCGCAACTGGTTGCAACGGCACAAGGTGGAGCATGAATTCGTCGACTATCGCGACGATCCGATCGCACCGGCGACATTGAAGAAATGGGCCCGCGCCGTGGGCGGCTGGGAAAAACTGGTCAACCGCTCCGGCATGACCTGGCGCAATCTTCCGGTATCGCGCAAGACACCGGCGTCGGATCCGGAATGGACCTTGCTCATCCGCGAGTACCCGGCCCTGGTGCGTCGGCCGGTTGCCGTAACGGATGATGGCGGCGTGCATCCGGGTTTCAGGGACAAGTTGTACGCCGACATGTTCGGTTAGCGCGTCAGGGCCCAACAAGTGAACAATCGGCGAATCCGCCATAGCGTGATCTGAACCACTGACACTTTCGATCTTCCCCATTGCAGACGACGATGTCCGAAATTCTTGAATTGACCCGTGAACTGATAGGAAGACGTTCGGTTACTCCCGAAGATGCCGGATGTCAGGAGCTGATTGCGCAGCGCTTGCGCAACGCTGGCTTCAAGATCGAGACAATGCGCTTCGGCGAGGTCGACAATCTGTGGGCGACACACGGTGAGGGTGAACCCGTATTGGCGTATCTGGGTCATACCGACGTGGTGCCGAGCGGTCCGGAATCCGCCTGGTCGAGCCCGCCGTTCGAGCCGACAATCCGCGATGGAGTGGATTTATGCGATCGTCCTGATCGCGAAGATCAAAAAGCGGCGGGCCAGGGCTGCACTCCTCATTTGTATGGTCGCGGTGCGGCGGATATGAAATCCGGCGTCGCCGCGATGACACTGTCGCTGGAGGAATTCGTTACGGCCAATCCGCAGCATCGCGGGACGGTGGCGTTGTTGCTGACCAGCGACGAGGAAGGTCCGGATAATCGCGACGGCGTGCGTCGTGTGGCCGAGGAATTCCGTCGTCGCGGACAGCGCATTGACTGGTGTGTCGTCGGCGAGCCGTCGTCGCTGAATCACCTGGGCGATATCATGCGCGTTGGCCGGCGCGGTTCGTTGTCGGCGACGCTGACGGTACGCGGCGTGCAAGGCCATGTCGCTTACCCGGACAAGGTACGCAATCCGATCCATCTGGCTGCGCCCGCCCTGGCCGAACTGGCGGCGACGCACTGGGACAACGGCAATGCCGAATTTCCGGCGACCTCGTTGCAGATTTCCAACCTGCATGCGGGTACCGGCGCCGGCAATGTGGTGCCGGGCGCGCTCGAAGCAATGTTCAACTTCCGTTTCTGCACCGAGAGTTCGGCCGACAGTCTGCGTCAACGTACCGAGGCGATCCTGCGCCACCATGGTCTGGATTTTTCAATCGACTGGAACCAGTCCGGCGAGCCGTTTGTCACTGCACCGGGTCCGTTGCGACAGGCCGCCGCGGCCGCGATTCGCGAGGTTTGCGGTATCGATGCCGAACCCAGTACCGGCGGTGGTACTTCGGATGGACGATTCATCGCGCCGCTTGGCGCGGAGGTCGTGGAAATCGGCCCGATCAATGCATCGATCCACAAGATCGACGAAAACATCGCGCTCGACGAGCTGGAGCAGTTGCCCGGCCTGTACAGGGCCATTGCCGATCGGTTGATCGGCCAGGGCTGACTTGATCAGAGCATCCTTAGTGCGTGGGCCGGGTGGGTACCAAACGCAACGTGTACTTTGCGACACCCGGCAGGAACGGCGTCGCCTTGCCTTGCATCCACGCCTTGTAGCCTGCGTCGTGGAACGGCGATAGCGGATTGTCGCTTTGCCCGCCGGGCATGTGGAAATAGCCGAATTGTTCGTAACCCGGGGAGACGGCAAAGCGTTCCGAGGCGCCGAAGTTCGGAGTCTGTACACGCGGCATGTTGCTGTCGCCCGGAAGCTCATGCGCAGGCATGTCCAGCAGCCAGCCGAATCCGGGAAGCGCCGGGCTTAGCGGATGGCGGATATCGGTCGTGTTGCGTGCGCCCCAGGTTTGTTTCGCCAGGCCGCCGGGTCTGGCGGCGAGTGTTGTCATGACACGTTGCGCGCATTGCTGTTGCAAGTCGTTCCAATCCGAATAGCCCGGCGGCAGCAGGTTCATCGGCGCGTGGACCAGGATGTCGTCAACCAGGGTTTCGGCTTGCGGTATCTTCGGCAGCTTGAAGTCTGGATATTTAACTCGCACGGCCGCTGCGAAGCCGTCGAGCACGGTGTCCAGCACGTCGTTGCGATAATCGCGCACGATACGGTAGGCCACGGATTTCGTATCCGCCTGGCCGTCCCAGTCGGCGAGGTAGGGTTTGAGCCTTGCCAGCGGCGACTTGGTGCCGGCGCGGTCGATGACCCGATTCAGGTTGTCATGCCAATGCGCCAGCAGCAATGCGCGATCGTCCAACTGGATGGTCAGCATGTCGTCGGGAACGAACTGGTCGTGCCGTTTGAGGTCGTCGCGAATTTGCCGCGCGCGCGCGCCGAGGTCGTAGCCGCCGTCGCCGAGCTTGTCAAAATCGGGACTTCCCCAGTCCATGGTGCGCGCGTTGGCCGTCCAGATGCGGTTGGATGGCGGATTGGGCAGGCGCGGATAGTCCGACGGCTTGTACCAACCCGCCCAGCCCGTGTCGGGCTTGCTCCAGTCCGAAGGCAGCAGCGGATCATAGTTGCCGATGCGTATGGGAATGCGCCCGGCGATGCTCCAACCGATATTGCCGGCATGATCGCCGACGATGAAATTCTGCGGCGGCATGCCCGCGCGGTTGGCGATCTCCATCGCTTCGTCAACGGTCTCGGCGGTATCCATTTTCGCCAGTTCAATATTGACGCCGCCGGGGCGCAAAGCCGTCCAGGCCAGTGCCAGCGGCGTGTCGTCGACATCCTTGGCCAGGATCGGTCCCCATTCGGTATCGCGTACATTGATGGTCACATCCTTGCCGCCGCGAACCTTGATGATTTCCTTGTGCGCGTGAATCTTGCGCCAGCCGTCGGCCGTGCGATAACGCTCCGGATCGGACGGGTCGAGATCGACGCGCACCCAGTCCAGCCAATCGCCGTACGAATTGGTGAAGCCCCAGGCGATGTGCCGGTTGCTGCCGGCGATCAATAACGGCACACCGGGCAGGGTGACGCCGATCAGGTCCGTGGTCTGACCGGCACGACGCGGATTCGGATACTCGATGCGCGCCCGGAACCAGATGTTCGGCACGCGCAGACGCAGGTGCATGTCGTTGGCGACCAGCGCCGAGTGCGTGCCGGTCAGCGCGCCATTGACGGCGAAGCCATTGCTGCCGGGCGTGGTCATTCGCTGGCTCCGTTCGGGCGGGAACTGCAACAACTTCGGGTCGAGCTTGTGCAGGTCGATATCCGTGGCGCTCGGCAGGGTCGGGTAGGGCATCGGCGGGCCGAGCAGGGGGGCGTCCCACGGGCCACCGCTCGTTGCCAGGAATTTGTAGACGTTTTCGCCGAGCGCGGCGCGGATTCTCGAAAATGCCAGTTCACGCGCGTTGGTCGAATCATTGAGATCCATGGACATCGCGTCGATAACCAGCAGGCTGTCGGCTTCGGTCCACGGTTGCGGGCGCGAGCGCAGCAGCCAGTACTCCCAGGGTCGCGCCGACAATGCGGATAAACCGGCATTGACGCCGTCGCGATAACGGGCCAGCAGCGCACGTGATTCCACCGGCATGTCGTGCAGCGTGCGCTGTGCGCGTTCGCGCATGCGGAATTGCCGGTGCGCTTTGTCGATGTTCAGCGCCACCTTGCCGACCAGGGCCGACAGTTCACCGGCCGCACTACGGCGCATCAGATCCATCTCGAAAAAACGTTCCTGGCCGTGTTCAAAGCCCAATGCATAGGCTGCATCCAGGCGGCTCGAGGCGCGGATCGTCGCCGTTCCGAGCGCATCGCGCTCGATCGTGGCCGGTGCTTGCAGATCACCGGCCCGCAAGTCGCCTTGCAGCGTTGGCAGGCTCAAATACAGTGCCAGCCAGCCGGCTGCCGCCAGAAGCAACAACGCAACGAAAAAGACAATGATCAGGCGACGCAGGAGAGGTCGAAGCACGGGCATGGTCCGGTTTTGGAAGCGGCAATCCCGTGATGGTAAAGCATGTGCCGGCTGAAGTTGGGCCTTGACGCTTCCCGGCAATGTCGCTACCGCGGTATTCTGACGCACCCAGCGCCTAAGAGCACGCATATGGACAAGTCCGGGCAGAGTGCCGACAGCGAGGTCTACGAACCGACCGTTGTCTTGATCCGCCGGATTCAGTCCGGCGACGCCGCTGCACGCGAGCATCTGCTGCGCCGGTTCATGCCGATTCTTCGCCGTTGGGCGCACGGGCGATTGCCCGCGCAGATACGCGACCTCAACGAAACCGACGACCTGGTCCAGGTCGCCTTGATGAGAGCCATGGGGCACCTGCACAAGTTCGACAGCAGCGGTCCCGGGGCTTTTCTTGCCTATTTGCGCCAAGCGTTGCTGAACCAGGTGCGCGATGAACTACGACGCCATCAGCGCCGCCCGGAACATGCCGAGGTCGATCTGGAAATGCATGATCCGGATGCGCCGACAATCATTGACACCATCGTCGGTGACGAGCGCATGCGTGCCTACGAACAGGCGTTGGCCGCGCTCCCGAAGCGACAGCAGGGACTCATCGTCATGCGCGTTGAATTCGGCATGAGCTATCCTGAAATTGCGGCCGAGACGGGTAGCGGCGCCGATGCCGTCCGCGTCATGGTCGCGCGCGCGGTTGTTCAGCTCTCGCGCTTGCTTGGTAAGGATGCTGCGAACGACGATGTTCGTTAATGCGCCGCGTTTCGTTTATCTGGATTGACGAGTCGTCTGGGTGACGGAGGATGCATGATGTCGAAAGACGCCGAACGCAACGACCGATTACAGACGCTGGCCGTACGTATCGCCGATGATCAGCCGATCGACTGGGCCGATGATGGGGACGGCACGCTTTCACGGGACCCTGCAACGCAGGGTTTGCGAGTACTGGAACAAGTCGCACGGGGCTTTCGGCATATCCAGTTGAACACCAGCTCGGCCATCCCGGGACGGTGCCGTTTTCGCTTCGGGCTGCTGCAGGTTATTGAACCGATCGGCCAGGGGGGGCAGGGCGAGGTGTGGCGTGCCTATGATCCCATGCTGGACATGCAGGTCGCGTTGAAGCTGCGAAAGCTGGATTCGGACACGCTGGCCGGCGAGTTTGTCGAAGAGGCGAGGCGCCTGGCCAGGGTGCGTCACTCGAATATCGTCAGCGTCTATGGCGCGGCCGTCGAAAACGGACGTGCCGGAATCTGGATGGAACTGGTGCGCGGCACCACGCTGGCTGAACTGCTTGCCCGGGATGGACCGTTTCCGGCCGAGGACGTGCGCGGCATCGGCCTGGACTTGTGCCACACGCTCGCCGCCGTGCACCGCCACGGCTTGTTGCACGGTGACATCAAGCCGGAAAACATCATGCGTGAGGTTTCCGGGCGCATCGTGCTGATGGATTTCGGTGTCGCGCGGGAACTGGATGCGGAACCGCCCCTGGTGACGGCCGGCTCGCCGAATTATCTGGCGCCGGAACTGTTGCGAGGCGAGATGCGTTCGGTAGCCAGTGACATCTACGCGCTGGGTATGGTGATGTTCCGATTGTTGACTGGAGATTTTCCACATCAGTTGGACCCATTGTCCGCGCCGCGATCGAAGGCTGCATGCGCGACGCGGGCGCGCCTTGGTGCATTGCGGCCGGGTCTGCCCCGCGATCTGACGCAGGCAGTGGAGCGCGCACTCGATCCATTGGCACGAAAGCGGCACGCGCATGCGCAGGCATTTGCCGAAGCGTTGTCGGCTCGTTCTGCGACGAAATCGCGATTCCCGTTGGCGGTGGCCGCCCTGTTGTTCGTGGTGCTAGCGGCGATCCTTGGCAGGCTGTACCTGTTTCCAGCAATCGCCTGGCACGCGCAAGCGCACATCGATCGACTCGATGCCGGTGCCAGTCGTGAACTGCCGACAGGGTCCGCCATCGCCATGGGCGATCGACTGGTGCTGCGCTTCCAGAGTAATCGCCCGGCTTACGTTTACGTTTTCGACGACGACGGTTCGGGTGAAGTGGCGGTATTGTTCCCACTGGTCGGTTTGCGGCCCGCCAACCCGTTGGCGTCGAATACCGTGCATCAACTGCCCGGGGTGTCCGCGGGAACCCGATTGAGCTGGCAAGTCAGTCGCGTTTCGGAACGCGATGTGTTCGTCGTGCTCGCTGCCGATTCGCCGCAGCCGTTGATCGAGCGCCGGGTCAGCGACTGGCGTCACGCGCAGCGGAGAGTCGAACCCGGTGAGCGCGGTGTATTTGGTCTGGTGCCTGCGCCGCGCGAAACACAGATCGAAAACGCCCGCCTGAAGGCCTTGTTGGGCAAACTTGAAGGCGCGGTTCGAAGTGGCCATGTGCGTCGTTGGACGTTCGCCTTCCCGCATCGGCTGGTTGATTCCGACGCCGTCAACTGACGCCGGGCGAAACCGGAAACGTTACAATACCTGCCGGCGATTCATCATCGGGCGGGGGCTTTTGTAATGGTCAGCAGGTGCGTCACCGGTCGTTCGGCGATCTTCCTCGTCTTGTGGATTGCCAGCGCGGCGGCGAGCAGCGGAAACGTCGCCTCGCGTATCGATGCGGTCTATCGGGCGTTGGGTCGGGGCGACAACGCTCAGGCGCTAAGCGGCAGTCTGTGGCTCGTCGAACACACGGCGGCCGATTCGACTTGTCGCGAGGATGCGTTGCAGGCACGACTTGACGTGTTGACGCAAACGGGAAATCTGATCAAGCCGTCCGGCATGCATCTGCACGATCTCGCCGTCAATTTCTCGCAACATACGCGCATGTCTTGGCTGCTTGAACGTTTCGCGATCGCACGGGCGGTGGCAAGTGGCGATAGTGCCGCCGTGGCGAGGATTGGCGAACAAGTGAAGGCACAACTGGCGCGCGTTCCGGCCACCGAGCAGATCGAGTTGCGCAGTGCCGTATCGGCAGCGCTGGCTGAAACGGCCGGTCGTTTGGATCAGGCTCGTGCACTGGCGGAGCCGGCATCCGTGGCATGGCAGCGCCGCCCTGGAGCCAAGGCGCGCTGGCACGAAGTCCGACTGAAACACCTGCTCGCCCGTGCCTACGCCGACGCCGGAGATGCACGGCGAGCGCTGAACCTGTTGACGACAGCCTCGAAAACGGCTGCGAGTGCGTTCGGTCGCGACAGTGCGTTGCGCATACAAATCGATATCACCCGTGCCGGTCAATTGTCGAGCATGGGGCTGAATAATGAAGGCCTGCGCGTGCGCGAATCGGTGCTGTCGGGCACGCGGCATCGCTACGGCGCGGACAGCAACCAGGTGGCCCAGGCTGAGGCGGTACTTGGCGCCGGATTGCAGGAAATCGGCGACTATGGGAACGCGCGCGAGCACTATGCCCGCGCCCAGGCGGTGCTGAGGCGAATCACTGACGCACCGGTGCATGAGCAGGTCGTCATTTACGCGAACTATGGCAATCTTCTGCAGGAGATGGGGGCCGAGAACGAGGCGTTGAAAAGTTACCGGCACGCCCTCCATTTGCTCGGTAGTGGTCCGCAAAGCGCCCACATTCGCGCAGTGATAATGGCAAACGTCGGCAACACCGAGTTTCGCGTGCACGACTACGCACGCGCCAGGACGGATTTCCACGAGGCACTGGCCTTGCGCGAACGATCCGACGGCAGACGCAGCCCGGGGCTTTCCTATTCGTTGGAAGGACTCGGGTCCGCCTCACTGGCCTTGCAAAACTACGCCGAGGCCGAGCATTACTTCCGACGTGCGCTGACATTGCGTGGATTGACGATGGCGCCGAACCATCCCACGCTCGGACCGTTGCGCTTCGGTCTGGCCCTGGCGTTTTGGGGGCAAGGCAACGTGCGTGGCGCATTTGACCTCGCCGTGCGCACGGCCAGGCACGAGCAGGCAGTGTTGGCGACGTTCGCGGCTGGTTTTGCCGAGCGCCAGAGCATGGCTTATCGCGAGCTGTTGATACCGGCTACGGCACTCGCCGTCACGCTGGCCGCAAAACTGGGCGATGCAGCAAGCATCCGGACGGCCTGGCATCTGTCGATGGTCGAGCATGGACTCGTCGAACGCGCGCAGGCCTACCGCTTGGCGGCTGCGCGAGCGCGTACCGACCCGGCAACCGCTGCGGCGTTGGCGCGCTGGCAAAAGATCAATCGGGCGCTGGGCGACGCGTGGTTTGAGCCGAATACGGATCCGAACAAGATCACCGGCCTGCGCCGCCGGGCCGAGGAAGCCGAACGGGCGATGTGGCCTCGCCAATTGGCCAGGCGTCAAGCGGCGGCCTCGTCGATTCCGATTGCCGATTTGAAACGCGCGCTGCCTGAGGACGGATTGCTGATCGCGTATACCGAGGGCGTTTCTTCGCAGCCGTCGCGAGCCATGCCGGCCGGCGATCAATTGGTTCCGGAGGACTGGTACGCGTTTTGCCTGGATCGTTCCGGTGCGTTGCGCCTGCGGCGCATCGGGAATATCCGTGCGTTGTCGGCCCAGATCCGGGCGTGGTATCTGGATTTGCGTTCGCCGACCAGCGACCTCGCCACGCTTCGAGCCGACGGCTTCGCCCTGCGTCACGCCGTGCTCGATCCGTTTGTCGGCAACCGGCGCGTGGGCCACCTGTTCGTGATACCCGAGGGCGAGTTGTACCGGATGAGTTTCGCGGCCTTGCCGGCGATGCACGGCCGTGGTTACCTCATCGAGTCGTTCGCCGGCGTACACACGCTGGGTAATGAATCCGATTTGCTCTTGCCGCCATTGGCCTTGTCGCACCCGCTGGCATTGCTCGCGGGGGCGCCCGATTTTGGCGCACCGTCGGAAGCGCGTGCGACGGTTCGCAATGCCTGTGACGGGTTCCGCACTGCCCGACTCGCGCCGATCCCCAATGCGCGACGTGAACTCGACGCTTTGCGAAACCTGCTCAGCGAGCCTGCGGTCAATGCGCGAATCATCGAACTCTCGGGTGCCGGCGCGACCAAGCGGGACGTCGTCAGCGCATTGACGCATGCCAATCTGGTACATCTGGCGACTCACGGCTTTGTGCTGGACGATGATTGCCCGGACAAGGCGGGAACGCGCGGAGTCAGTCTGGCCGGCGCGATCCCTCCCAGGCAAGTGCTTTCGGCGGCCGGGTTTTCCGGTCTGGCATTCGTGGAAAATCCGACGGATGTTGGTAGCGGAGAGGTCGGCGTGTTGAGCGCCGGCGAATTGGCGTCGTTGAATCTTGCGAACGCGGCATGGATCGTGTTGTCCGCGTGCGATTCCGGCCTTGGCTTGATCGGACGCAATGAGGGTGTATTCGGCATGCGCCGCGCATTGAGGATTGCCGGCGCGCGCACGGTCATCATGAGCTTGTGGCAGATCGACGATGCGGCGACGGTTTCGCTCATGCGCTCGCTTTATCGCGCGCGTTTCCTCACCCATCAAGATGTATCCGAAGCCATGGGTCAGGCCATGCGCGATACCTTGAAACGTCGGCGCGACATCGGCTTGTCGGATCACCCGTACTATTGGGCTGCGTTCGTCAGCGAGGGCGCCTGGCGCTGATCTCGCGAGCGCCGGATCAACCACGATCCGTCCATCTGCTTGCCGGCTTCGCAATTGCCGGCACGGCTGTCAATCCATCGCGGGATGTTCGCTATGCGTGCATGCCATCGTTTCCAGAGTTGACCTTGAATCATCTGGAGACGTGGCATGCTTCGCAGTATCTTGTTTGGGCTGCTGTCGCTGTTGGCAACCAGCCTGCACATATCGAGCGCGTGGGCAACCACGGTTTGCGTGTCGACGACGACGGCGCTACGCAATGCCCTGGATGAATGGCAAGGCGCGAGTGACCAGACGTACACGATCAAACTGGTGCAGGGCACGTATCTGTATCCCAACCTCGACTACTGGTCGCAGCCCTACGCCGGCGGAGACGCCAAGCTGCAGCTACTGGGCGGATATAGCGCGGGTTGTGCGAGTCGCAGTGTAGTCGCGACCAACACGGTACTCGACGGTCAGCGGGCGACGCACAATTCGGAATTCGGGCTATACGGGCTGAACAGCATCCTCGTCGAAGGAATTACTTTCAAAAGTTTCGCCCAAGACGTCGAGATCAGCGGGGGCTCCAACGACGCGGCGGTAAGCATCATGGTGCGTTACGTGATTGGCACGGATCTGTTCGGCGCAGCCTCGACGCAGGAACGATACGGCGGTTTCCGCGTCACAGGTAAATCGAACATCCGCGTCGAGAGCAGCTTGTTCTACAACATCCACGGTGGCGATACCGCGGCCGGGCTCGAAGTCAGCGGGTTTGATGACAACGTAAACGCGATCGTCACCAACGTCACCTCCGCATACAACGACGCGCGCGGCCTGATGATCGGCTGCTTCCAGTGTTCCGGATTGGTATTCGCGTATAACACGATCCTGTTCAACAACAACTCCGGCGCGCTGGACACGCGCATTGCGGACCCGAGCAGCACTGCCCTGATAGCCTACTCGGATTTCAGCAGCGCCCAGTCGGTTGGTACGTACACGTCGATCGGAAATTTCAACGCCGATCCCAAGTTTGAAAATCCGTTGAATGACGATTTCCAGTTGTTGAACAGTTCGCCGGCGATAAACGTCGGCGCACTGGAAAACGTCGTTCCCGGCGGCTACGGCAGTCGGGACCTGGGCGGTGGGGTGCGCGTGGTCGGTAGCCACATCGATTTGGGAGCGTATGAGTCGACCGTCAATGACCTGGTCGGGCAGACCGTGACATCCAATCTGGACAATTCGTTGGATGCGACGCTGCGCACCGCGATCAACACCGCGAATTCGAACTCGAACGCGACCTCGATCAACTTCAATCTCGGCAGCGCCGGCACCTGCCCGCGGGTCATCAGCCTGTCGACGCCACTTCCCGATATCACCACGGATGTCACGATCAACGGATTCAGCCAGCCCGGCTCGAAGGCCAATACCCAGTACCTCGACTACGATGGGCAGATTTGCATCATCCTGCGCGCGGCCAACAACACGGTCGATCACGCGCTGAAAGTCAGCGGTTCCGGTCGTCTGACCGTCAAGGGCATCGAATTCGAGGGATTCTCGACTGCCGCCGTCCGTCTGGCCGCGGGCAACGGCAATGTCGTCGTCGGCAACGGGTTTTCCGCGATGCCGGCATCGGCGGCGAACGCCGCCGGCGTGCGCATGGAGGGCAGTGCCAACCATGCCTTGATCGGATCTTTTTCGCCGAATGATCGCAATGTGTTCAATCAGGGTATTGCAGGCATCGATTTCGAATCCAATGGCGTGGGCCGATACAACGTGGTCGAAGGCAATTTTGCGGGCTTCAATTTCAATGGAACCCCCTGGACTGGTGCCGCCATGACCTATGGCATTTATGTACTGGGTTCGGGCGGCAACACGATCAGCTACAACTCGATCGGCGGCATGACCTCGAACGGCATCCGCCTGACCGGGACCAACACGACGGGCAATACGCTGATCGGAAATGGCATCGGCATCGGTCCGACCGGCACGACAGCGGGCAACGGCAATGCCGGTATCGGCATCGCCGCCAGCGCGCACGGTAACGTCATCGGTACGGCGGCCTATCAGAACCAGAGTGGTGGCGGCAACTACATCGTCAACAACTTCGGGCCGGGTATCTGGCTCGAAACGACGGCCGGAAACGGGAATCGCATCGACGGAAACAACGTCATACACGACAATGACGGTTTCCTGCCGATCGATCTCGGTGCGGCGACGGATTCGTTCGGCCTCGGACCGACCGCGAACGACGCATTCGATTCGGACAGCGGCCCGAACCGGCTTGAGAACTATCCGTACCTGACCGAGGCGCTGCGCGTCGAGGCCGACCAGATCGCGCTCGACGGTTACCTGTTGACCGAATCGGCTGCGGCGAACCAGACCTATCGGCTCGACGTGTTCTGGACCGATTCCTGCGTTGGCAGCGGCCCGAACGATACGCCGCGCGGTGAGCTGAAACGTTACGTCGGGTACTTCTTCGCCTATGTCAGCCCCGGAACGTCATTCAAGTCGTTCCCGTATACGACGATCACGGCGCCGAAAACCATTCCGGGTAGCGGATATCTGTTCGCCACGGCTACGGATGGCGCCGGCAACACCTCGGAACCGGGCAAGTGCTACCCGTTCACCGACGACTACATCTTCAGCAACGGCTATCAGTAGCAACGCAGGCCCTGTTCGGCATCACGCTTATCCGTGCCCCAACGACCACCCATGTGCAGCTTGCGAAATGCCCGGGGTGAATTGTTGGCCAGGGATGCCGTAATCGATATTCGATACAAGCGATGCTTCGGGGTACCCAGCCTTGCGTCTCGTCAAATACCGTCACGAAACGCATCCTGTGCAGTGCCGCTCGCCGGAACGTTGCGACGTCATTCACGGTAACGATTAAAGGGTTGAGTTGCTGCCGGCCAGCGCTCAACCCTGGTTCGAGGTTCACTCGATCGGGTCTACGCGGCGTTCGCTTTCGTCCCCGTCTGGCGTTTGATTTCGGGACTACCAGTGAGAAAACCATATCGATGTCCGCCGACGCTGTCACAGCCGTATCCCACCCTATCTTCCCGGCTCCGCGGGGAGCATCGGACCCGATACAGACGTATCAAGCCTATCAGCGAGCGATAAGACACCGGGATCTGGATGCGGTTCTGGCCGTCATGACCGAGGAAGGGAAACAGGGCATGCTTGAGTTTTGCGCGGTTGCCGAATCCGCACCGTTGTTCGAATTATGGTGCGACAGCCAGCACGTCCCGACAATCGTCACCGGTTGCACGATCCAGAATGATACCGCGATCGTCGACGTACGAAGCTGGCAGACAGGTGGTCGCATAACGATGCGCCGTTGTGGCCTCGTTTGGCGCATCCACTCCGAGAAACATTGGCCGTTGCCTTGAAAATGTCCGTGATCGGGCGAATGCCGGGCTGAATTGCCATCGGCCGCTGAGTGGTTTCTGGTGCACAACCGGGCTCCGGATGATCGGCGCCCGAAACGGTCGTTTAATCGACTGCCTTAGAACTCGTTCGCATCGCGGCGGACATGGCGGGTAGTACCGCCGAACCCGGACTACGCCGGGCCTGCGTCGACGATTACATATTTGCCAACAGGTTCAATCCATACGTGCGCGTGCATTCCTGCCGGAGGGATGTTCGGTTGCCGTGTTCGCCTTCGTTTGATTACCCGGCACGTTTTCCCCGGGCAGGCGTGCACAACGGTTCAAGATTCCGTCAATATTCGGCGGACATCGGAGCCAATATCGTGGGTCCGGGCCTGTTTGCGGCACGCCGTGACTTCGTCGATGACGATCTGGCCGGCTCACGCACGCGGGTGAAAATTTCCGGGCTGCCGGAAAATGCCATCCTGCGCGATTTCCATATCGAGACCAACGGCAACATCATGTTCTGTCTGGATATCGGCGTCACGCCGGGCGGGATCTACTATGCACCGGCCGACGTGATCCGTATCTACGGCAGCTCGTTCGGCAAGGAATTCGATTCCGTCGCGGCCGGCGTGCATTGCGACGGCGTCGCGCGGCGCGGGGCAAACGGTCCGCTGCTGCTGTCGTTCGACCGGACATTTACCGTCGCAGACGCCACGATCCGGCCAGCCGATGTCATCGAGTTCAGCAACGGGGTGTTTGGCCCGAAGTTGCTGGACGCGCGTGCGCTTGGCCTAGCCGATAACTGCAACGTCGACGCGATCGACATGTACGGGACCATCGATTACCTGCTTGTCTCTTTCGATGGCGGCGGCAGCATCAACGATATCCCGTTTTCGGATGAGGACGTGATGCAACTACATTTGACGGACGGGACGTGGAGCATGCGCTTCATGCTGCTGGCCTTTTCGATCGCTGGGGCGCGGCGAATCTCGACGGCCTGTCGGCGACTAACAACGACACCATCTTCCAGGACAACTTCAACCAGGAATAGACCATGAAACCTGCTGTTTCGCTTGTTTTGTTGTTCGCGTTTTCGAGCGTACTACCTGTCAGCCACGCCGCCGGCGCGCTGGAAATCAATCAGGATTGCATCGCCGTTGGCTGTTTCAACGGCGACAGTCCCGGCTATCCCGTGACCATCACACACCCCGGGACCTATGTGCTGACTTTGGACATCGGCGCGCCGCCCGATATCTTCACGAATGCGATCACTGTTTCCGCATCACTGGTCGATATCGATCTGTGCGGTCACAGCATCGATTGCGGGGGCAGATGTACCGGAACGCCGGTATCGTCTTTTTCCGGATGGCAGGGCAACTACGGCATCCAGTCAAATTCGCGCAATCCCGCAGTGCTTCACATACATGACGGACTCATCAAAGGCTTTGCGAGTGGGACCCTCACCTTCGCCAATGTGGGCGAAGGCACGCTGTTGTAGCGATTGACGATCTTGGAAAATGACGGGTTGAAAAGCATAGACCTTAATTCCAGCGGGCACTACACGATGCGGATCCGTGATTCGCAAATTTCCCGAAATGGTGGTTATGGAATCTCTACCTCAAGCAATTTGAGATTGACCCTGGAGAACAGCACATTGTCGGGGAACAAATATTTCGGCGTTTATTGGGGCGGCTATGGGCTGCTCGTTTCCGGTAGCCGGTTTGTGTTCAATGGCGGCGTGGGTCTTTATTGCTTTTCCTGTGCGTTGAGCCAGAACACTTTCGATGGCAACAACGCTGCGGGCACGCAGTGGACGGTGTCGACGGTGAAGGACATGGGCGGCAACGCGTGTTTTGACCACGCCTGCCCGTAGTCGTAGGCTCAATCCAGCGGTTTGCCGCCGATGCGGGTTAACCGCTGGTCTCAATTCGGTCCACACGCTGGAATCCGCGCGGCAGTTTGCTGCCTCGCTGGGCCCGGCTGCCGCCGTATTCGACCAGGTCGGCCCACTTCAGGATCAGCTTGCGCGCGCCGGCGTAGACGGTGACTTCGCCGCTACCCTCGGCGACGACAGCGATGCCGGCCACGCGTTCGCCCGATGCCAGTTTGGCCTTGGGAATTTCAATCAGCTTGTTGCCCTTGCCGCCCTTGTCGAGTTCCGGCAGGTCGGCGACCGAGAACATCAACAAATGACCGATGTTGGTAACCACGACGATGCGGTCGCGTGCCGAATCGTTGACGTGGGCCGGCGGCAGCACGTGCGCTTTGTTGTCCAGGTTGATCAGCTGCTTGCCGGCTTTCTTGTTGCCCAGCAACGTTTCGTAACGGGTCACGAAGCCGTAACCGAAGTCGGACGCGAGCACCAGCTTGCTGTCCGCTTCGGCCATGGCCAGGGTGTCGAACTGCGCGCCGGCGGCCGGCGAAAAGCGGCCGGTCAGCGGTTCGCCATTGCCGCGCGCCGAGGGCAGGGTGTGCGCCGGTGTCGAATAGCTGCGCCCGTTCGAATCGATGAAGGCGACCTGCTGCGTGGTCTTGCCCACGGCGCAGCCTCGATAGGAATCGCCGTCGCGATAATTCAGGGCGGCCGCATCGACGTCGTGGCCCTTGGCCGCTCGCACCCAGCCTTTCTCGGAGAGCACCACGGTGACCGGCTCGCTCGCCACGAGGTCGGATTCGGCCAGCGCCTGCGCCGCTTCGCGCGCGACGATCGGTGAGCGCCGCTCGTCGCCGTACTGCTTGGCATCGGCCTTGAGTTCGTCCTTGATCAGCGTTTTCAGCCGCGCCTTGGATTTCAGTGTTGCGCCGATGCGTGCGCGTTCCTCTTCGAGTTCGTCGCGCTCGGCGTCGATCTTCATTTCCTCAAGCCGGGCCAGCTGACGCAAACGTGTTTCGAGGACGTAATCAGCTTGATCCTCGCTGAGCTTGAAGCGTTTGATCAGTACCGGCTTGGGTTCGTCCTCGCTGCGCACGATGCGGATCACCTCGTCCAGATTCAGGAACGCGATGCGCAGGCCTTCGAGCAGGTGCAGGCGGCGTTCGACCTTGGCCAGTCGATGCTCAAGCCTACGCGTCACCGTGTCGCGGCGGAAGCGCAGCCACTCGTTGATGATCTGCTTGAGGTTCTTGACCTGCGGTCGCCCGTCCAGGCCGATCATGTTCAGGTTGACGCGGTAGGTGCGCTCCAAATCCGTCGTTGCGAACAGGTGCTGCATCATCGCGTCCAGATCGACGCGGTTGCTGCGCGGAATCAGGACCAGACGCACGGCGTTCTCGTGGTCGGATTCGTCGCGCAGGTCTTCGAGCATCGGCAGTTTCTTGGCGCGCATCTGGTTGGCGATCTGCTCGATGATCTTCGACGGCGAGACCTGATACGGCAGTGCCGTGACGATGATGTTGGCCTGCTCCTGGACATACACCGCGCGACAACGTATCGAACCGTTGCCGGTCGCATACATCGCCAGCAGGTCGTTCTTCGGCGTGATGATCTCGGCCGGCGTGGGAAAGTCCGGGCCACGTACGTGCTCGCATAGTTCGGCCACGCTGACGGCGGGTTCGTCGAGCAGATGGATGCAGGCGCTGGCGACCTCGCGCAGGTTGTGCGGCGGGATATCGGTGGCCATGCCCACCGCAATGCCGGTCGCGCCGTTGAGCAGCACGTGCGGGACGCGCGCCGGCAACCAGGATGGTTCCTGCAGGGTGCCGTCAAAATTCGCGGTCCAGTCGACCGTGCCCTGGCCGAGTTCCTCCAGCAGCAGCTGTGCCATCGGCGTCAGTCGCGATTCGGTGTAGCGCATCGCCGCGAAGGATTTCGGATCGTCCTGCGAACCGAAGTTGCCCTGGCCGTCGATCAGCGGATAGCGGTACGAGAACGGCTGCGCCATAAGCACCATCGCCTCGTAGCAGGCGCTGTCGCCGTGCGGATGAAATTTGCCGATGACGTCGCCAACCGTGCGCGCGGACTTCTTCGGCTTGGCCGCGGCGCTCAGGCCCAGCTCGCTCATGGAGTAGACGATGCGCCGTTGCACCGGTTTCAGGCCGTCGCCGACGAAGGGCAGGGCGCGGTCCAGCACTACGTACATCGAATAGTCGAGATAGGCGCGCTCGGCGTATTCGCGCAGCGGAATCTGTTCGTAATTGGCTTGCAGGTTCATGGATTTGCGGTCGAGTCCAAAGCACCGCGATCATGGATGAAGCGGCGCAGTTTGAAAAGTGTTGACGGATACAAGCTTTTGACGGATGTGACTGGCGAGGGTCCGGGTGCGAAGCGACTACAAGGCCCGCCAATGCGGTAAATCTGGTCAGCGCGGCGCGCGGTAGCCGCCAGGCACGCCGCGCGGACTGAGCACGATCTGCCACAGCTGGTTGCGTCGTGCGCGGAACACGGCCGCCGAAGCCGACAGATAAAAACGCCACATGCGGTAGAAGCGGTCGTCGTATTTTTCCTTCAGCAGCGGCCAGGCGTTTTCGAAATTTTCTCGCCAGGCCATCAACGTGCGGTCGTAATCGGCACTGAAGTTGTGCCAGTCCTCGATAACGTACAACCCTTCGCTTGCCTCGGTGATCTGTACCGCGGATGGCAGCATCGAGTTCGGGAAAATGTATTTGGCGATCCATGGATCGGCGTGGTTCGAGGAAATGTCGCTGCCGATCGTGTGCAGCAGGGTCAAGCCGTCTGTGTTCAGGCAGCGGCACACGACTTCGAAGTACGTTCGATAGTTCTTGACGCCGACGTGCTCGAACATGCCGATCGACCAGCTGCGATCGAATGCTTCGTCCAGTTCGCGATAGTCCTGCACGCGAATCTCGATCGGCAATCCCTGGCACAGCTTGCGTGCGAATTCGGCCTGCTCGCTGGAGACCGTGACGCCGACGCCCTCGACGCCGTAGCGTTCCGCGGCGTATTTGAGCGCTTCGCCCCAGCCGCAGCCGATGTCGAGCACGCGCATGCCGGGCTGCAGGCCGAGCTTGCGGCAGACCAGATCGAGTTTCGCTTCCTGCGCATCGTCGAGATTGGTCGCCTGGTTCCAGTAGCCGCAGCTGTAGACCAGGCGTTTGCCGAGCATGTTGCGGAACAGGTGGTTGCCCAGATCATAGTGACGTTTGCCGATGACATAGGCGCGCCGTCCGCGCTGCAGGTTGATCAGTTTCGATTTGACCCAGAGCCAGAGATCCTCGACGCCGCGGACCTGATCGTCCAGCCGCGCGTCGAGCATGCGGAACAGCATGCCGTCCAGATCGTCCACGCTCCACCAGCCGTCCATGTAAGACTCGCCAAGCCCGAGCGAACCGTGTGCGACGACGCGATGGTAGAAACGCTCGTCGCGAATCTGTGGATCGTATGCCGCCTGACCATTGAGTGTCAGGCCTGCGGTGGCGAGCAGTTGAGCGATCCTGCGTTGCGGCATGCTGGTACCTCCTGTGCCTTGCGTCCACGGCGTTAACCGCACGCGCCGTGCGGCAGTTGGTTTGATCTCTCCGTTACCGCGGGATATCAGGCATCGTTATCATTTCTTGTCGAATTGGTGACGCCGAATTCGGTTTCTATACTCGAGTAGAAAATGGAAAGATTTTCATTTTCGATCGCGGCAAGCAGGCGTTTCGCATCGTCCGCGGTGACGATGAAGTCCACGCGCACCGGCAAGTCGCCGGCCAGTTCAAAAAAATGTTGTTCGTGCATTACGCCATGTCGGCCGTAACCGGCCATTGCGCGGAAGGCGCTACCGCCGTGGATACGCAATTCCTTGGCGTGCTCGAGCAGCCATTCGTAAAGCAGAATGCCTTGGTGCCGGCGATTTTCATGCACGAAGAATCGCAGAAAGATACCACGCTGAGTCGTCATGCCCATACCCTCATCAAACCTCGTACCAGTGTCAGACCCAATACGGTCATCGCCAATGTACCGACCAGGTGCAGGCCGATCATCGCCACTGTCCAGAAATACTCCTGGCGCAGGATCAGCGTCACGGTTTCCGCCGAAAACGTCGAAAATGTGGTAAGTCCTCCAAGAAACCCGGTGGTGACGAACAGGCGCATTTCCGGCGACAGCGCCTGCATCTGCACCAGCAAGCCCATGACGATACCCATCAACAGGCCGCCAAGCATGTTGGCGGCGAGCGTGCCCAGCGGGATGGTCGGAAACACCGTGTTCAGCGTCAGTCCCAGCGCATAACGCAGACAGGCGCCGAAAAACGCGCCGGTACCGGTGGCAAACAATGCTGCAATCGTCATGAAGGTCCCTCGCATCAATGGGTGCGGGAAACTTGCGGCAGGGGATCAACGGCTGCGCCCACTCCCGCCGGTCAACCCGGCTTCGACAGGTATCATCAGCCACACGGCGCTTCGGGGAGGAATACCATCTCCCGTTCGTTCCCAAAGCATAGCGCAGGCCGGCGCAGCAGTGTCAAGTTTGCATGTGCCGTGCGCGCAAGCGTGGCGTTCGTCGTACTGAAACGAGGCGATGCATGGTGCGCTGCCACATGCAATGGAGTTGATGCCAAGACAAGCTATGCACGAGGTACATCGACGGCATGGCATCGGTTTTCGACGCGAATGCGATCAATTGCCGCTGCCCAGAGACTCGCAGCAGATGAAAAGGAAACCCACGTCCTTCGATATCGCCTACCGTGCAGGCGTATCGCAGTCAACGGTCTCGCGCGCACTTCGCGGCAGCCCATTGGTGAGCGCCGAAACGCGGGCGCGTATCCAGGCGATCGCGGAGCAGCTGCGCTACAAGGTCGACAAGAACGCCTCGAGCTTGCGAAGGCAACATGCAACCACGCTGGCGTTGCTGTTGTTCGAGGACCCGACTACCGACGATTCACTGATCAATCCGTTTTTCCTTTCGATGTTCAGTTCGATCATGCGCACCTGTGCGCAGTGTGGGTACGACCTGCTCATCTCCTTTCAGCAACTTTCGGACGACTGGCATGCCGATTACCAGGACTGCCACAAGGCCGATGGTCTGATCTTGCTCGGATACGGCGACTATCTGACGGCTCGTGACCGGTTGCAGAAGTTGGTCGGCCAGAACACGCACTTCGTTCGTTGGGGCGCGGTCATCGACGGCCAGGCGGAGATCTCGGTCGGCTGCGACAATGTGCAGGGCGGTCAGGCCGTGACTGAACACCTTCTCGGTCTCGGACGGCGACATATCGCCTTTATCGGCAACGCGACCGAGCACCGTCCCGAGTTTCGCGATCGGCACAAGGGTTATCTGGCTGCGTTGCATGCGGCTGGGATGAAAGCCGATGCGGCACTCCAGGTCGATGCGCTGGATTCCACCGAGCAATTGGGCTTCCAGGCAGTGCAGGCCTTGCGCGACCGTGGCGTGGAATTCGACGCAATTTTCGCCGCCAGCGACCTGTTGGCGATCGGCGCCATGCACGCATTGGAGGATGCCGGCATCGGTGTGCCGGAAGACGTTTCCGTCGTCGGTTTCGACGACATCCCCACGGCGCGTTTCGCCAAGCCGCCGTTGACCACGGTGCAACAGAACACCAAGCAGGCCGGTGAGCTGCTGGTTGAATGTTTGCTGCGGCAGATTCAGGGTGAGCCGGTCGATAGCGTATTGCTGCCGGCCAAGGTCATGGTACGGCGCTCCTGCGGTGCACCGCCCGATGGCGAACCCGCGGCGAAGCCGCGACGCAGTCGAGGCAAGGCTGCGGCCAAGCGCCGTGGAGCCGGTCGCCGCGACAGCTGAAGCACGCGGATAAATCGTCGAAGTCAGGCTATGGCCGGGGCCGACTTGGTCTTGCCGTTTGCCTGCCATTCGGGTACGCGCAGCACGCACAGGCCGGCCACAATCATGCTGACACCTCCCATTACCAGTGCGTACACGGGTTTATCGTTGAAGAAGTGGCGAATCAGCAGGCCAAGCACGCTGGCGGCAAGCAATTGCGGAATGACGATGAAGAAATTGAAGATGCCCATGTAAACGCCCATCTTCTCCGCCGGCAGATTGTCCGAGAGCAGGGTATAGGGTAGCGACAGGATCGAGGCCCAGCCGAAACCGACGCCGATCATCGACAGGACCAGCCAGTTCGGATCGCGGACCAGCGCGAACGAAATCAGGCCAAGCCCGGCCAGGGACACGTTGACCAGGTGCGTCCAGCGCACGCCCAGCGCGCGCACCATAAGCGGAATCAACGCCGCGGCCGGTATGGTGAAACCGTTGTAGACGGCAAACAGCACGCCGGCCCAGTTCGCGCCGGCATTGTAGGCGGCACTTTGCGGATTGCTGCTGCCGAACTGCACCGCGGCGACGGTCGGGGTGGTGTAGATCCACATCGAGAACAAGGCGAACCAGGAAAAGAATTGCACCCAGGCCAGCTTGCGCATCGCATCCGGCATGGCATACATGTCGCCCATGATCTGGCTCAGGCTGCCGTGACTGTTCGTGCGGCTGCGCCACACGAACAGCGCGCCGAACACCATCAGCATCGCGGCCAGCAGGTACAGTTCCTTTTCCAGCGATAATTGTTCGATGATCAGCACGCAGATTGCGCCAAGTGCCAGCATTGCCACGCCGGGTAGCCAGGCTCGCGATACATCCGCAGGGGCTGGCGCAGGCAAAGCGTCGCTGAAATTCCGCAGTTCTTCGGGCGGATATTCGTGCGTACGCACGACGGTCCAGCCGATTGCACCAAGCAGCACCGCGCCACCGGCATAAAACGCGTAGCGAACGGTTAGCGGAACCTGCCCGGCCGGTGCGGTGTTGGCGACTCCCAGATGTGCCAGCAGCCACGGCAGGGCCGAAGCGACCACGGCGCCGACACCGATGAAGACACTTTGCATGGAGTAGCCCAGGGGGCGCTGATGCGGCGGCAACTGGTCGCCGACGAAAGCGCGAAACGGCTCCATCGAGATATTGAACGAAGCGTCCATCAGCCACAACATGCCCGCGGCCATCCACAGGACCGGCGCGTTGGGCATGATCAGCAGTGCCGCCGTGGCGAGAAATGCGCCGGCGAGGAAGTACGGCCGGCGCCGACCGAGACGGGTCCAGGTGCGGTCCGAGTAGTGGCCGATGATCGGCTGCACGATCAAGCCGGTCAGTGGTGCGGCTACCCACAGGATGGCGATATCATCGATATTTGCGCCCAGCGTCTGGAAGATACGGCTGACATTGGCGTTCTGCAGGGCGAAACCGAACTGGATGCCGAGGAACCCGAAACACATGTTCCAGATCTGCCAGAACGTCAGGTTCGGTTTCGATTTCATGTCGGTACCGTCACGTTTCGAAAAAGAATTTGTCAGTGTACGGCGCGATGATGGTCATTGCGGCGCGGAACCGAGTTTCAGCGCATGCGCGGTGTCGGCATCGACGCGCACATAGGTCACCTTGCCGAAACGATCCTGGCCAGTCGTCCAGGCCTGCCCTTTGTCCAGATCGTGCACGCCGGCGACATGCCGCAATTCGGTACTGCTGTCGGTAACCGACGTCGCGGCGGCGCCGTGGATCTTGAGCAGGTAATGGCGTAGCGCCGGTTTGAAGCTGCCGTCGGGTGCGGCGATTTCCAGTTTTACCGCACCATTACCAGCACGTTGCACGCTCAAGACTTGCCGATAGTAGACGCCGCGCTCGTAAGCATACGTCTCGCCGTCGTCATCGTAGTAGTCGAACCGGGTCCGTTGCGTTGACGGGAATATCTCGACGCTTGCTTGCGTCACGGGCTTCTGGCCGACGTAATCCATGACCGGTTGCATCGGTATGATCGCGCCTGTGCGCACGTAGATCGGAATATCGCTCCAGTGATTGTTGTCGACAATATGCTCGATGGTTCGACCGCCAACATGACGCTTGCCGGTGTTCCAGTCGATCCATTCGCCCGCGGGCAGGTAGATGGATTTCGACTTGATACCCTGACTTACCACCGGCGAGACCATCAACCAGTCACCGAACATCCATGCGTCGATATCGTTGCGTACCTTCGGGTCCTGCGGCCAGTCGAAGATCAGCGGGCGTACCAGACCGACGCCGCTGACATGTGCCTGTCGAAAGTAACTGTAGATGTACGGAATCAGGGAATAGCGCAGCCGGATCGCATCCGTCGCCGCTTTTTCCGCGACGGCGCCGTAGCGCCAGGGCTGGCGCAGCATGTTGTGTTGACCGTGCACTCGGAAAATCGGCGTAAACGCGCCGAATTGTATCCAACGGGCATAATTTTCGGGCGTCGGATTACCGTTGAAGCCGCCGCCATCCATGCCCCATAGCGTTTCGCCGACATCGATCGCACTGAGCATGCGTTCGCGCTGCGCCGCCATGTTGTCGAATCCGGTATCGATGTCGCCTGACCACATGCCATAAGCGTAACGTTGAGAGCCGAGCCAGAAGTTGCGGTTGATCGACCACACGCGCACGTCACTGACGCGTCGTTGCGCGTTGTATAGGGAACGCTGCATGTTGAGGAATTGCGTGTCGTCGTTGATCGGTTCGTTGTTGGCGTTGATCTGGTCGGCCTCGTCGTTCCACCAGCCGACAATGCCCTTGGCAAAGGCATACTTCATCGTCATGTCGCCGAACCAGGCACGTGCGGCCGGATCGTTGAAATCGATGTCACGCACGGGTTTGTGCGAGAAGTAGTCGTCGTAGGTGTTTTCGCCGGGAAACCAGAGATGGTGGGCGCTGGCGTAACGTCCCTGAACGGTATCGACGTGGATGCGCGGCTTCATGATGCCGGTCAGGTGGATGCCCTCACGAGCCAGCATCTTCGCCAGCTTTCCCGATGGTCCGTCCGGGAACTTCACCGGGTTCCAGCGGAATTCGCCATAGTTGTCCTCGCCCCAGGCCTTCCAGTCGAAATCCAGCGTGAAATTGTCAATCGGAATATGTTTGCTGCGATAGGTATGGACAATGTCCAGCAACTGCTGCTGGTCGATGCCCCATTGCGAGTTGGTGAAACCAAGGGCCCATTTGGGGAACAGTTGCGGGTGACCGCTGAGGTCATTCAGCGCCGCGAAGATCTTCTTCGGTGTGCCGACGATCAGGTAATAACTCACATCGGGCTGGGAAAGGTTTCGTGCGCGCAGTTCGCGGTCGCCGAGGTCATAAGTGGCGCCGCGCGTGTCGACCAGGACACCGAAGCCGGCAGTGCTCCAGACGAAAGGTGCCCCGACCTGACCTTGCAGTCCGGCCTTGGCGACATGCATGCCGCCGCGGACGATGCCGCTGGCATCGCTACTGTCGTTCTTGTAGCCATCGACGCCGTACAGTGGCGATCCGTTGGCGAAATCGAGCACCACCGCGCGGTTGGACAGGTCCGCCAGGTTGCGCTGGTATAGCAGCGGCCTGCTTTGCCCGGGCACGTACAGGGACAGCCTGGTCGCACTCGCATCGAACACGGCGCGCAAGGACGCGCTGGCCAGAGCATAGGTACTGCCTTCATGGGTCAACTTGAACGGGACGTTCCCATCCGTCGGGGCTTGCGGTGCCATCACCAGGGTCGGTTGGGTAGTGCAGCCGTCGGGTAGGTAATGCACGTGCAGTACGTTGTCACGCACCAGCGCCAACTCGATGTGCTGGTTGCCGATGTGGACATCCAGACGCGTGCCAACCTGGGTGATCCGCGGCGTCGGATGGTCGGCATCGGCAACGGCGGGGCCGGCAAACAGGACCAGCAGTGCGGCGCAAAACAGCCGACAGAATTTTGAATGTTCGGGCATGGTTTTTCCGTTGTTGTCTAGTCGCGCCGGCGGGTCATTGCAGAATGGCCGTTGTGTAAGCCGGCACGATCAGCTTGCGACCTTGCAGTGATACGCCCGGCATCGTACTTCGTATCACTTTGCCGAAATGCGGTGTGCCGGCTTCGAGGATCACGTACCTGGAATCGCCCGAAAGGTTGTGTACCACCAGCAGAGTCTGCGTTTCGTCGTGGCGCAGCCACGCCACCACCGGACCGCCGTCGGCGGGGTAGCCGTCAATGTCGCCATCGCGCAGCGCCGGCAGCGTCTTGCGCCAATCGATCAGCGCACGATAGAAATTCAGCAGCGAATCGGAATCCGCATTTTCCGCGGCCACCGAGACCTGCGCACGGGTGTTGTATTTCAGTGGCTCCCAGGTGGTCTCGCCCGATGCCGTGGTCGAGCGGTCCCAGCGCATCGGCTCGCGGATGGACGGATCCGGTTTGTTGCCGGTCATGCCGATTTCCTCACCGTAGTAAAGAAAGGGTATGCCCGGCAGCGTCAGCAGCATGGCCGCGGCCATGCGCATATGGTGCAGGTTACCGTTCAATTGGCTGAGCACGCGGTCCTGGTCGTGGTTGGTGAGGAACGGCGTATCGGTAAACGGCTGGCCGTGGGCGGCGGCGCGGTAACGCACCAGGGCGCCGTGTGCGGTGCAGCCGATATGCGTACTGTGCTCGTACTTGGCGGCCTCCAACAGGTCCTCGGCAACGGGAAAGTTGAAGACCGAATTCAGGCTGGCGTAGTAGGGTGCCAACTGACCATCATTGTCGGCCGAGACCTCACCGACCAGAAAAACGCGTGGGTCGGTCTTTTCCAGGGCGGTGCGAAACTGCTTCCACCATTGCACGTTGTTGCGCACCTCGGCGGGATCATGGTCCTGGCCTTCGAAGTTCTCATAGATGTGCCGGGCTGCATCGAGACGGAATCCGTCCACCCCCTTGCGTAGCCAGAAGCGGCCGATGCGGATCATCGCCTTGCGCACGGCCGGGTTGTCGTAGTTCAGGTCGGGCATCTGCGCGGCAAAGATACCGAGGTAATGTTCGCCGTCAATGTCGTGCCAGGCGTGACCGCCGAGGGCGCTGCGTTCTCTCAGGTCCGTGTTCTTGCCCGCCCACACGTACCAGTCGTGGTAGCGGCTGTTCGGATTGAGTGCCTTGCGGAACCATGGATGCCGGTTGCTGGTGTGGTTGATGACCAGGTCCATCAGTACCTTGATGCCGCGTTTGTGCGCCGCGTGCAGCAGGTGTTTGAAATCGGCCATCGTGCCGAATTGTGGATTGATCGCCAGATAGTCGGTGATGTCGTAGCCGTGATAGGACCGCGAGGGGTTTATCGGCGTCAGCCAGATACCGCTGACGCCGAGTGATTTAAGGTAGTCCAGTTTTGCGGTGATGCCGTTGAGATCACCGATGCCGTCGCCGTTGCTGTCGTAAAACGAGCGTACGAAGATTTCGTAGTACACGCCGGATGGTGTGATGGCGGGCCGGATTCTTTTCGCGGAGTGGGAGGTCGCGTACAACGGTGGCGCGGGCACGAAGGCGCAGATGCCGGCGAGCGCCATGCTTGCCACAAATCGGGTGAGCAGCCGGGATTTATGAATCAACGGTTTCTCCGGGTTTTGGTCGTATCTTGATGGCGTGGCGTTGCCGTTTGTAAGCGATTTCGCGAAATAAATCCGGCGTCAGGATCAGGCTGGTCAATGGTAGGCCCGATTACGGCGTTTCGCGGACATATTGCATACGTATTCATGCGCTTGTCGCGCGTGACCGATATGTCGGTGTACGCTGATGGGCTACGCTAGGCATGCGCTGATCCAGTCGGCACAGGCGTCACAGACGCAATTGGAGAAGTACTCTCTTGCATGAGTGAGATAACGCGACATTCAGCAACGGCCGACAGCGGTGATCGCCGGGTCCGACGCGTGGTCATCGTCGGCGGTGGAACAGCCGGCTGGATGGCGGCGGCGGCACTGGCCAATGCGGTTCAGGGTAGCTGTCGTATCGAACTTGTCGAATCCGAACAGATCGGAACAGTCGGCGTGGGCGAGGCAACGATTCCGCCGATAAAGCGGTTCAATGCATCGCTTGGCATCGACGAAAACGCCTTTGTCGCTGCCACACAGGGAACCTTCAAGCTTGGCATCGAATTCGTCGACTGGACGCGGATCGGGCAGCGTTATTTTCATCCGTTCGGTCAGTTCGGCGCAGAATTCGACGTCGTGCCACTGCATCATTACTGGCTGCGCGAGCGTCAGCGCGGCAGTCACATACCGCTGCAGGAATATGCGCTGGCCTGGGTTGCCGCCAGCCGCGGCCGCTTCGACCAACCGCGTGGCGATCATCGACATGCGCAATCGACATACGACTACGCCTATCATTTCGATGCGATTCGTTATGCGCAGTTCCTGCGCGCGTATGCCGAAAAACGCGGAGTCTTGCGCACCGAGGGCAAGGTTGTCGACGTCAATTTGCGCGAGGACGGTTTTATCGATTCCGTGAAACTGGAAAGCGGCGGGACGATCGAGGGCGACTTGTTCATCGATTGCTCGGGTTTTCGTGGTTTGCTGATCGAGGGTGTGCTGGAAAGCGGTTACGAGAACTGGCAACACTGGCTGCCCTGCGATCGCGCCGTGGCGGTCGGCTGCGCGCTGGGCGACGAATTGCCGCCCTACACGCGTTCCACCGCGCACCCCGCCGGCTGGCAGTGGCGTATTCCGTTGCAGCATCGCATGGGCAACGGTCACGTCTATTGCAGCCGTTACATCAGCGACGACGAGGCCAGCACCACGTTGCTGGACAACCTGGAAGGCGAGCCCCTGGGCGAACCGCGTTTGCTGCGTTTCGTTACCGGTCGACGCCGGCAGTTCTGGAATCGCAACTGCGTGGCCATCGGCCTGTCCGCCGGATTCATGGAACCGCTGGAGTCGACCAGCATTCATCTCATACAGTCCGGTATCACGCGCCTGCTGGCGTTGTTCCCGGACCGGGATTTCAATCCGTTGACGGCGCGTGAGTACAACCGCATTACCGCAAGCGAATATGAGCGGGTACGCGATTTCCTGATCCTGCACTACCACGCCACTGCGCGCGAGGATGCGCCACTGTGGCGGTACACGCGTCACATGGATATACCCGACACACTGCAATACAAGATCGATCATTTCCGCAGTCACGGCCGTATCGTGGCCGAGGCGCTGGAGTTATTCCAGAATCCAAGCTGGCTCGCCGTTCTGGTGGGACAAGAGGTCCTGCCGAAGCGCTACGATCCGTTGGTGGACATGCGAGGTAACGTGGACGGCACGGGAGTTCTGACCGGCCTGCACGAGACACTGATTCAGGCCGCCGAGGCCATGCCGGATCATCGCCAATACATACAACGATTCTGTCGCGCCGCGCAGGACTGATCGGCATCGTTTTGCACCTTGCAAGTCGGGCTTGCGGGTGGTGACGGCAAGAACGGCATGGATCATCATTCCAGCGCATTCCGGACCGTCGCTGCGCGGCATGCGGAAAGCCAAAAATCGGCGCGATCGAAATCCCCCAGCAGACGGATCAGCGTTGCCAATACCGCACGGGATTCGTGGCGGTAGATTTCCCCGATATCACGGCTCTTTTGCGACGACGATTCGATCCTCATGCGATCGACGATCAGGTGTCAACGACCGATCTAGATTGATGTACTCGATCGGCGCGAGCATAGCGTGAACGTGGCGCCGATGATGCCAACCAACAGCAGCCAGATCGACCGGGCCGACAACAACGGAACCGGCACTAATTTGAATCCGATAAACAGCGGACCATGAAAAGCCGTCGTGCACGTCGTTCCGAATGGCGGCGGTTCGTTCTGACACGATTGTATGTCGAAATAGTAGCGTCCGAGTGGATAGGCGCCGATCGCGTAATCCCGGCTCGCGATCAGACTGCCGGACGCGCATGAATCGGAATAGTCCAATCGCAATTGGATTGTGTTGCCGGTGAGTGTCACCGACGTCGGCGGCGGCAAGCACGACGGACCGGCTGTACTCGAGACGCGAGCGGTGACGGGCTCGTTTATGTCGGGCGATGCGGGAATGAACGTAACGTAATAGCTCGAAGCAGCATAGCCTATCGCTGGACTCGCGACCAACAGCAGGATTAGCGACAGGGAAACGGTTCTGAACATCAGGACCCTCAATGCACCGGTGGAATGGTAGCGCAAGAAACGCCCTCAACCGTGAGGCGTTTGGCAGCTTGGGTGACCGTCTGGGAAACGGCGTAGAGCGTGAGGTTTGCCCAGTCGTCGTAGTCGTGAAGAATTGTCTTTGTGCCACCGCATTCTGTGGATTCAGGAGTTCCGTAGTAGTTTATGTCGTATGACACCGATGTTTCGTATGTCTGATCCTGGTTCCAGTCAATCGGCACGATGGGGCTGTAACACATGCCCAGTGTTTCATCGAGATTGTTTTCGTCGAGCGTTCTGCGCGTTCCGCTCGAGAACCCGGGCGTGTAATTCCCACCGATCCCGTCGCAACTCGTGTCTATTCCGATGAATTCGTAAGCGTAATTCATCGTGGAATTGTAATTGGGCTTGTAGTTGCAGTTTTCATCGCCGCCGTGAAGCAGGCCGAGATTGTGCCCAAGCTCATGAATGATGGCATTGCGCGTGTACTCGGGAGTCGGGGACTGTGTATACAGCGCGTCGCAGCCCAGCGTGATCATCATCTCGTGCCCCAGAATGGCCGCGTAACCGGACGAACTGCTGCCGTCCGAGGTTACGTATTGGTGTGCCATTATTACGTAGTGGAAATAGCCGGACCGGTTACTCGCGAAATTCGCCGCTTCGTAGTTCTGGTACTGGCTGCCGAACACGTTGCCGTTGATAACACCGTCTGGATTGTTTGGATCCACGATCTGATTGCCACCGGTGAATGCGCCACCTTGCCCGTAGTCCTGAATGATATTTATGCCGTTGCTGCCGTCAGGGTTGGGTACGGGTGCATTCGCAAAGAAATCGTGCACGTCCTGAATTTCCACATCGGTAGGACGATGCGAATGCTGTGCGCAGCCGTCCGAATCGTCAAACCAGTCGTATTCAATGAGGATATCCTTGTGATTCGGATTCACGCCCAGCGCCGGGAGGTCGAGTCCACCGGCGGTACCATACACCTCCTCGTAGTCGGTCAGGCCGTCGCCGTCCGTGTCTGGATTGTGCGGGTCGGTACCCGTGTCGGAGGTGCTGTTGTAGATGCCGGTATTGGTTTCCACGCAATCGACCAGGCCGTCGCCATCCGCGTCCTCCGTGCACGGATCTTCGAATCCGTTGTTGTAAATCTCGTCGAAGCCGCTTGATTCGGGTGCGGTGGCCGAAGACACCATCAGGCGCGCGCCACTCGGCCCATCGGACAGGTTGGCGGCGCTCGGGCTGCACAGAGCGGGGGTCGACGTGCCAGCGATGCAAACCACAATCAGCCAACACTTCCATCCGACGTATCGGTTCGACATATCCTCCCCTTGTCGATCACGTTCCGCTCTGGCGAATTGTCGTTGGCAGCATTCGCCATTGATTGGCGGCAAGTCCGGAATTCGCCAAAATCCCGTCACGAATGAGCTGATACCCACCTCCATGAGGATAGGTCAAACCGAATTGGAACGCCATCGGGATACGAAACCGTTTGGAACACCGGGCCGCTGTCATTTGCCACAGAAACATCATTACGCGTTCGAACGACCGGGATCGTGCCCGGATTGTCAACTTCCGTACCGGCGGACCCGTCCAGTCATGCGTTCCAAGCAGCGGCTGCACATTTACCCATTACCGGGCCTGCAATGCGGCTCTTGGTCGTTGCATCGAAGCGCGATGGCGATGACGTTCCCCGTTCCGGCTTGAAGTTCGACGTGTCTCTCACGGATTCCGCACCACCGCTGCGCGGCGTACGGGATGGCGGACATTTCTTCAACTCGCCATTCCAGCGCAGGCTGGAACCAGGTTCTTGCCACTCGCCCTTGCCTCGAAGAACTAGTGTCGTGGTCGCCGCCGTGCGGCATCGGGAAAGACGATTGTGTTGTCGCTCACCTTTTCCACGAGCGCCCGAACGCTTGTCATTTCCCGGCGGGCAGCTATGGCGCCTTGCAATGCTGTTCGATGAATTGTGCGTGGGACGGCATTGTTTCGACGGCACGCCGGATCAGCGTGCGGATATTGCCAAGGAACTGGTCCAGTTGGGTTTGCGACAGGGTGTCGGCCAACAGATGGTAGCGCTGCGGAGTTGTGTGCTGGCCGGTCATCACCTGCAACCAGCCGACTTCGGTGAATAGTTCCTCGCCCTCGCGGAAGATTTGCCCGCTGGCGCGGAAGATGTCCAGCTTGCGCCGCAGGCTTTCGGGTTTGTCGATTCCGGCGCAGTGGCGCCAGAACGGCGTATCCCGACGCTCGTTGGTGGCGTAGTGCAGGATCAGGAAATCGCGGATGCGCTCGAACTCAAAACGCGCATCGCGGTTGTATTCGGCAACAAGGTTCGGGTCGAAGCCACGATCCGGGAACAATTTAAGCAGGCGGCTGACGCCGGACTGGATCAGGTGAATGCCGGTCGATTCCAATGGCTCGAGGAAGCCGGCGGACAGGCCGATGGCCACGCAGTTGCGATTCCAAAGGCGTTTGCGGCAGCCTGTGGTGAAGCGCAGCAGGCGCGGTTCGCCCAGGGGCTCGCCTTCCAGGTTGTCGAGAAGCATGGCGGTGGCTTCGTCGTCGCTGAGGAAATCGCCGCAGTAGACATGGCCGTTGCCGCTGCGATTTTGCAGCGGGATGCGCCATTGCCAGCCCGCGTCGCGCGCATTGGCCTGCGTGTACGGGCGCATCGGCGGTACCCTCGAGCTGGCCACGACCATGGCGCGGTCGCAGGGCAGCCAGTGTTGCCAGTTGTCGTATCCGGTTTTCAGTGCGCCTTCGATCAACAAGCCGCGGAAACCCGAGCAGTCGATGAACAGGTCGCCTTCGACACTTTCGCCGCTTTCCAGTTGCACCGATTCGATAAAGCCGTCCTCGCGCAGCTTCACTTCAACGATCTTGCCCTGCGTGCGTTGCACGATATTGGTATCGCACTGGCGGCGCAGGTAACGCGCATACAAACCCGCATCCAGGTGATAGGCGTGGCGTAGCCCGGTCAGCGGGCTGTTGCCGATACGTTCCATCGAGGCCATTCGGCCTGCCTCGCAGGCCTGCGCGTTGAGCGAGTAGGCCCACAAGTCCGGAGCGTCCTGCCGTTGCCGGCTGCGCAGCCAGTAATGCTGGAAAGGAATCAGGCCGTAAGGCAGGCCGATATCGCCGAAGGCGTGCAGGTAGGAGTCACCGCTGCGCGACCAGTCGTTGAACTGGATGCCCAGCTTGAAAGTCGCTTGGGCGGCCTTGAGCATCTCGAATTCGTCGAGGCCCAGGAACGTGTTGATGTTTCGTATCTGCGGGATGGTGGCTTCGCCCACGCCCACGGTGCCAATGGCATCGGATTCGATCAGGCGGATTTTCAGCTGGGTTCCGAGCGCGCGGCCGAGCAGGGCGGCGCTGATCCAGCCTGCTGTACCGCCGCCGACGATGACGATCCGACGGATGGGAGAGGTCTTCATGCTTTTGCCATTCTGCCGCAGGCGCAGGTTGGAGACGGATATTCCGTTCGGAGAAAAAAAGAAGCCCCGTTGATATTACTCAACGGGGCTGACCTGGGTAAGTCGGGATATTTATTTGAACTTATAGGAGATACCCAGTTCGTAGCGGCGGCCATAGTTCTCCCACGTCTGGATCAGGCGCGGATCGGTGCCTTGGTAGGTAATGAAGTGCTTGTTGGTGAGGTTGGAACCTTGCAGGAGAATCGTCAGTCCCTTCATGGCGCCACTGCCGATTGTGTAGCTCACCTGCGCATCGTAGGTGCTGCCGCCCTGGATGGATTGCTCGATGCGCGAGGCGCTGATGCCGTAGACACGACCCAGGAAGCTTGAGCGATAGTTCTGGCTGACTCTTGCCTGGAAGCCATTGTGCTCATAGTACAGCGTGTTGTTCACAACCTTCTTGGACAAGCCGGGCACCGTGATCGCGTCCGGACTGCCGCCGTACTTGATGGAACTGTTGGTGTAGTCGGCAGACAGGATTACACCAAAGCCATCGAGCGCGGGCCAGAACATGCCCAGCGGTGTGTTGAGCACGCCCTGCACGCCCTTGACGTTGCCCTGGCCGTCGTTGGTCGGCCCATTGGCAATACCAAAGGTCGTGCCCAGCTGCTGTTGCTGTGCCGGCGTCAGATAAGAATCGATAAATCCGGCGAAGTTGTACAGGTAGGACGAATTCGGGTTTATGTAGTCGCTCAGCTTCAGATAGTAGCCGGACAGTGACACGTAGCCCTTGCTGTCGTCGCCGAAGTAACGTTCGATGCTCAGGTTGTAGTTCTGTGCCATCGAAGGCAACAGCTTGGCGTTGCCGGCCGAGGCACTGAAATATGCCTGATTCGGATCGGAAGATACCAGGTGCGTGACGTCGGCATTGACGCCGAAGCTGTCGTTCATCTGGTCGGTACGCGGCCGTGCCATCGTGCGGGCAGCACCAAAGCGCAGGTCGGTGTTGTCGGTGAGGCCCAGGACCAGATTCAGGCTGGGCAGGTAGCGTGTGTATTTGGTGCCGTCGGATACCGGGATAACGACGGTCTCGCCGATGTAGGAGCTACCCGGTGCAACGCGTCCGCCTTGCGCCTGCTGTTTGGTATGCGCTACCTGCAGGCCGAAATTTCCGCGCAGCGGGAATTTGCCGAGTTGCGTATCCAGATTGAACTGGACGAACGAATTGACGTCGTTCTCCCGTACTTTCCAGTTCGGCGGCAGCGGCAGACTCGACTGGAACGTCGATACCTGGTCGTAGGTGCCGTCCTGGAGCAATGCGATCGGATCGTAGAGGAGCTGCGGACCCACGCCCATGAAGCCAAGCGGGTCGCCGGTGGTGGCGCCCGATGGTGGCGGCAGGGTTTGCGCGCCGATCGGCGAGGTCATGTAGGTCTGGTTGCCGTTGCTGGGCACCAGGAATTTCTGATTGATGTCAAAGGATTTCCTGCGTTCGGCGCGATCGATGCCGAATTGGACGTTGGCGATCGGGCCGTTGAGGAAATCGTGCTGCAGGGTCAGGCGAAAGTCCGAAATCTTGTCGACGACGTGCGGCATATTGATGAAGCCGCCCTGCACGAGGTTGTTTCCACCACCCCAGCCTTGCGGGTCGGTGAGGACCGTCTGGCCCGGGCCGTAATCGAGCGCGTTGCTCAACAGCCACAGGCCGTCTTGGCCTGTCTGGCTGAAGTTTATGGTGTCGAAAGGTCCATTGCCGCCGCCGAAAGAGGTGCCGGCGTAACTCTCGAGGAACACATCATGGCGCGTGGCGTGCGACAGGCTGGCGTCGAACTCGGCGGACCAATCCTCGTTGAAGCGGAATTTGTTGTTCCAGCCGAGGTTATAAACCTTGTCCAGCGAGCGGTTGTAGTCGTTGCGGATGACCGGCTTGACGTTGGTAAATGTGCCGCTGGTGATCAGGCCGTTGCTGACGGTGCCGCCCGGTTGCAGTTGCGCTCCGCTCCATTGCAGCGGGAACTCGATGCCCTTGGCCTGTTGCCGGTCATGGAACCGGTCATAGGTCATGTCCAGCGTACTGGTGAAATTCTCGTTCGGCTGGTACTGCAGTGTGGTCAACAAGCCGGTACGCTTGAACAGGTCGGAGATGGCGTAATTCTTCGAACCACCAATAATGTAATTGCCATCCGAGGTGGTCGGATACCCCCACGGGTTTTCGTGCTGGATCTGTGTTGGGTTGGACTCGCGGTCGATGCCGACGGTTATGCCCAGCGTGTGATCGAGGAACTGATGCACCCACACACCGTTGACCGTGTAGCCCTTGTCGCTGACGCCGCGCCCCTGGGCTACCTGACCCAGATCATCCCAGACGTAATTGGCATTGACCGCCGCCACGCCGTGATTCAGATCCAGGGGCCGGATGGTGCGCATGTCCACGGTGCCGGCCATGCCCTGGCCAAGCAGGCTCGCCGACGGGCTCAGGTGCACCACCACGCTGTTGAACCAGCTGGCCGGATACTGGTCGAACTGCACGCCGCGGTTGTTGGCGGTACTGACTTGCTCGCGACCGTTGACCAGGGCGGTGCTGAAGTCCGGGCCGAGGCCGTGGATGGTCAGTACCTGGGGACGCCCCGCGAGACGCTGCACCGCCAGGCCGGGCAGGCGACCCAGCGTATCGGCGATGGAAACGCCGGGCAGCTTGCCGATCTGTTCCGCCGAGACGGCCTCGACGATCATGTCGGAATTGCGTTGCGTGGCAATGGAGTTCTGCACGCTGCTGGAAAAGCCGGTCACTTCGACCGCTTTCAGCTTGCTCGCCTTCTTCCTGCGTTTTTGCTCGGCCGTATTCGGGGTCCCGGTTCCGTTGGCCGTGTCTTGCGAACCACTCTGATCCTGACTTGAGTTGTCCTGCGCGCCATTGGCGGCGATGGCTGCGTTGTTGGCCGTATTGCCGGCGGCGATGGATGCCATTGGCAGTCCGGCCGCCATCATCGCCATAAACAGCAGGTTGCGTTTGGGTAGCATGTTCTCGACTCCTCACCAACGTGTGTCGTATTAAAAAGTTTTGACCCCTTAGCCACTGTCGGGCAGGGCGCCTCCAATCAACCTCGGCGCGCAAGTATCGGACCGCCCCGAAGAACTGATCGCGATGTTAAGCCCGTGTTAGGCGGATCAGCCATGTTCTGCATACGTATTCAGAGAGGGCTGAAAAACGCTGTAATTGCATTGCAACAAAACTTTTATTTGCTGCCCGTTCGGTTGACGAAATCTGTGTGATTTCAGTATTGCTAATGTATTTTTCAGGTCAGTGCGTGAATTTCCCCGGCCGGCTGGTTGAGGCATTTGAAGGAAATATGTGCGAGTGCAGCAAACATGAATACGTATGCACAAGTCTGCGGTATGGCATGGCGATGCGGATAAGCTTGCACGCGCCGACGGGCCATAGGATCGCCGGTCTGGCTAGTTCAGGGAGCTCTTCAGTATGTCCAATTTCCCCTGGTGGCGCGGAGCCATCATCTATCAGATTTATCCGCGCAGCTTCCAGGACAGCAGTTCGGATGGTGTCGGCGATTTGCCAGGCATCATCCAGCGTCTGGATTACGTTTCCGGCCTTGGGGTCGACGCGATCTGGATCTGCCCGTTCTTCAAATCGCCGATGGCCGATTACGGCTATGACATTGCGGACTACCGCGAGGTCGATCCGTTGTTCGGCACGCTGGACGACTTCGATCGCCTGATCGAACGCGCCCACGCGCTGGGGCTGAAGGTGATGATCGACCAGGTGCTCAGTCACACTTCCAGCGAACATGCCTGGTTCCGGGAAAGCCGCGAAAGCCGCGACAATGCCAAAGCGGACTGGTACGTCTGGGCCGATGCGAAACCTGATGGCACCGCGCCGAACAACTGGCTTTCGATTTTCGGGGGTCCGGCCTGGCAATGGGAGCCACGCCGCTCGCAGTACTACCTGCACAACTTCCTGACGTCGCAGCCGGACCTGAATTTTCACAATCCCCATGTCCGCCAGGCGACACTCGACAACGTGCGTTTCTGGCTCGATCGCGGCGTCGATGGCATGCGTCTGGATGCCATCAATTTCTGCTTTCACGACAAGCAGTTGCGAGATAATCCGGCCAAACCCGCTGCCCTGCGTTTCGGGCGCGGCTTCAAACCCGATAATCCCTACGCCTACCAGTACCATTATTACAACAACACGCAGCCTGAGAACGTCGAGTTCCTCCACGACTTGCGCCGGTTGCTCGACGGGTATCCCGATGCCGCGGCGATGGGCGAGATTTCCGCCGAGGACTCACTGGGCGCCATGGCCGCCTATACCGGTCCGCGACGTTTGCACATGGCGTACAGTTTCGAGTTGCTGACCGACGATTTTTCCACCACGCATATCCGCAACACCATTGCCGAACTCGAGCCGAGAATGCGCGAGGGTTGGCCGTGCTGGGCGATTTCCAATCATGACGTGGAGCGCGTTGCGACGCGCTGGAGCGGTGACAATGCACCCGCCTATGCGGCATCAGCGCTGACCGCGATGGCCTGTTGTTTGCGCGGTTCAGTTTGCGTGTTCCAGGGCGAGGAATTGGGGCTGACCGAAGCGCAGCTGCCTTACGACCTGTTGCAGGACCCCTACGGAATCGCATTCTGGCCGACATTCAAGGGGCGCGACGGCTGTCGCACGCCAATGCCCTGGGTCGACGAGGAAAATGGTGGATTCAGTCACGCCAGGCCCTGGTTGCCGGTGCCCGAGACACATCGTCAGCGTAGCGTCGCGGCCCAGGAACGCAGTCCCGACTCGCCCCTGCAGCGTTTTCGCCGCTTCATGCGCTGGCGCCGCAGTCATCCCGCTTTGATGTGGGGGGATATCGAGCTGTTGCAGACCGAAGAGCCTGTACTGGCGTTCGATCGGCGGCTGGACGGCTCCGTGATTCGTGCCTTTTTCAACATCAGCGGGAGATCGCACGAGTTCACGCATGCACTGTTCGAAGGCGCGCGAGTGCTGGATGATCACGGTCTGGTGTCCGGTACCTTGCAGTCGGAGCGCGTGAGCTTGCCGCCGTTCGGCGTGCTGTTTGTCACCAGCAGCTGAAGTGTTTTCCGGTCGCTGACGACGGGAGCGCGGCGAGTGCCGGGTTCGCGATCAACCGTCGTCGGGCGGATGCCAGCAGCCATCAGCCAGGCAATGACGCAAGCTTGCATCCCAGCGCATCCGGCGGATGTCGTGGGCGTGCAGCCAGGATTCGTCAAAAAGGGTCTCGCAATAGCGTTCGCCACGGTCGCACAGCAGGCTGACGATGCTGCCGCGCTGTCCGTCTGCCTTCATCCGCGCTGCCAATTGCAGGCAGGCCACCAGATTGGTTCCCGACGAGCCGCCGTATCGTCGGCCGAGCAAATCGTGCAGCAGCCAGGCGGCGGCGATCGACCCGGAATCCGGAACCTCGATCACCTCGTCGACCACATCGAACAGGAATCCGTTTTCGACCCGATGTCGGCCGATGCCTTCAATCAGGGTTTCCCGCGTTGCGCATGCCGCCGGATTGCGCGTACGCCAGCCATGGTAGAAGGCGCGGCCGCTGGGTTCGGCAACGCATAGCCGCGTGTGCAATTGTCGATAGCGCAGATAGCGACCGAGGGTCGCCGAAGTGCCGCCAGTCCCGGCGCCGCAAACGATCCAGGCCGGATCCGGATGCGGTTCCTGCGCCATTTGCGAGATGATCGACTCGGCAATGTTGTTGTTGCCGCGCCAGTCGGTGGCGCGCTCGGCCAAGCCAAACTGGTCGAGGTAGCAGGCCCCGTCCGCCGCATGCCGGGCGGCGTGGCTGGCAACGCCATCGGTATCTTCGACCAGGTCGCAGCTTCCACCCAACGCCTGTACGTCGCGAATCTTGGCCGCTGCGGTGTTGGCCGGCATGACGGCCACGAACGGCAGGTCGAGCAGGCGTGCGAACCAGGCTTCGGAAATGGCCGTGCTGCCCGTGGACGCGTCGACCACCGTCTGCCCGGCACGCAATCGCCCGTTGCACAGCGCGTACAGGAACAGCGAACGTGCCAGACGGTGTTTCAAACTGCCCGTCGAGTGTGCGGCTTCGTCCTTGAAGTAGAAATCGATGCCGGGGAATCCCGGGAACTCGAGCTTGAGCAGATGCGTATCCGCCGAACGCGCCGCTTCCCGGGCGAGCGTGAGTAACGCGCCATTGAGCCAGGCACGGTCATCGCGCTGTTCGTTCCCGGCAACCGGTTCAGCGCGGGTGCCGAGGTTCGCGCGGGCACTACTCATGACGGTTCTCCATTTTCGCCCGTGGATGGACGGCTTCGATGGCGTGGATCAGACGGGTCAGGAAGTCGAAATAAAGATCGATGTAGCTGATGTCGTTCTCGACATCGATCAGGAACGGATTCATCAACGTGTGGCGCAGGATGACCAGCCCCTCGTCCGTCTCGTCTTCGGCGATGCTGGCCGGATCCAGGCCGAGTTCGTCGAAGATGCGCTGCGTCTCGGCCGGGCCCAGGCGTTCCGGATGCAGGCTGGTCATCGAGCTGAAGAATTCTTTCAATTGCAACGGGTGCGCCGGATCGCAGCGCAATTCCTCGTGTAGACGGCGCGTGAATTCGTTGGCTTGCATCAGTGAGCGGTTACCAACCGGATTCAACGCCAGGCACACCAGATTGCTGTCGGGCACGAAAGGCACCATCACGCGCACACCATCGGCCACGGTTTTGGCAAACGAAAGTGCGCGCTGGTAGAAGCGCTCGGTCGCCGTCAGCGTGGCAGCGGGCAGACGTCCGAAATGCAGGTAGTCCAGCGGTAGTACCTTGTGCGTGACGTACACTGCCGCCGCGGCGGCGCCGGGTTTTGAACCTTCCGGGATGTATTGACCGAGATTACGGTAACGTTTGAGATACTCCGTGGACTGGTTGCGCACGAATACGTAGTCGGCACGTTCGGCAAGCAATGACATGGCGCGATGGTCGCGGCATACGAATGCGCCGGCGCCGAACGGCAGATAGCCCAGCTTGTGCGGATCGACGGTTACCGAATCACATTTTGCCATGGCTGCGATGGCGGCATGTACGTGAGCCGCCGGGAAGTGCTCGAACTCCGTGGCCACGGTCGCCCGGTCCCGCAGGGTTCCATCCTCGTTGCGCAACAGTGTGGCCAGATAACCGCCCCAGGCAGCGTCGACATGTACGCCGAAACCCAGCCCGTTCGCGGCGGCGCTGTCACGTGCGGTGATGATGCCGTCGACCGGGTCGATGGTTCCATATTCGGTGGTGCCCAGAACCCCGACGGCCATCAATACCGGTTGATGTCGATGCGCGCAGCGCGCCAGCACGTCATCAAGCGCGTTCAGATCCAGGCGCATGCCGGTGGTGGGAAGCAGCTCGAGTTGGTCGCGACCCAGGCCGAGCAACTTCAGGCCCTTGCTCCAGGAGTAATGCGCAGTGATCGGCGCGAGGACAAGTGGGACCGAAATTTCCGGATGGGTAGCGAAGAACCCAGCCAGGCCTTGCCGCTCGATGCGCCGCGAATCGACGGCTTGGTACCAGTGTTCGCGTTCCCGGGACGTCTGTGCCGAGAGCCAGGCAAACCATGCGACCACCAGATCCAGCGCCGCCTCGGGCGGCAAATTGAACGCGGTCCAGTCGTCCTCGGGCAATTCCAGGTGCGGCACGCGTGCTGCACGCAGGGCCACCGGAAATGCCTTCAATGCCAGCGCCAGTCGCAAGGCCTGGTAGTTGGCCACGGTGCCACCGGAAGTGAGGTGACCGAAGGCACAGTTTTCCTTTGCCGGATCGTGCTCATAACCGATCATGCGGGCCAGTTGCAGGCCGGCTTGAACTTCCATGTCGACGGTGACCGGCGCGGCTTCCTCGGTGACGTTATTGGGGTTGTAGGGCAGAGTCAGCATCTGCGCTGCCAATCCCGGCAACAGCAGATCGGAAACCATGTGGCCCAGATAACGTGGGCTGTGAAACGGCACCGATTTTTTCAGTGCTGCCGACAGCTGGTGCAGCTCGCGACGCATGCGTGCGGCAAACGCTCGATAGGCCGGGTCCTGGTCGGCATCCGTCGGTATCGCCGGAGGATCCTCGGGGTGGAAGTTGCGCCGCCAATAGACGTGATCGCGCAGGAACTCGACGACGATGTGCTCGAGCAGCGCGTCATTTTCGCCGTACGGTCCAAGAAAGCATGCGCTTATCAGGTGCCGTTGCGCTTCTGCCGACGAGTCCGCGGGAAGAGAGGTGTCATTCATCCCGCCAGTTTGCGCGCCGGGGCGCAAACCGTGTTGACTCAGGTCAGATTTTGTACACGTTGTACGCCATGCGACAACCCTGCCTGCTATCGGCAGGCAGGGTATGCCTTGTTCCTCCCCGCGGGCAACCGTGTCAGTTGGAGTCGGCCCCGGTGCATTCGGTCACTGGCCGATATCGCGCAGGGGTTTGCCTTGCATCAGACGCTTTTCGATGAATTCCAGGCTGACGCCCTTGGTCTCCGGCACGAACAGCCACACGATGAGCAGGAAAATCAGGTTCATTGCGGCGTAAAGCCAGAACGTCGCGGCGTTGCCGATGCCATTGAGCAGGCTCAGGAACGTGGCGCCGACGATCATGTTGGCCACCCAGTTGGTGACCGTGGAGAAACCGATGCCGAAATCGCGCCCCTTCAACGGCTGGATTTCGGAACAGATCGTCCACACCAGGGGCCCGGCGGACATGGCGAAACCGACAATGAAAGTCAGCAGCATGGCGATTGCGAACATCTGCTGCGCGTGCGTCGTGATGCCGATGTGCATCAACGTGCCGACGACGCCCAGACCCAGTGCCATGACGACGCAGCCGATGTACATGATCGGCTTTCGTCCCAGGCGGTCGACGAAGCCGATGGCGATGAAGGTCGCCAGTACATTGGTCAGTCCGACTGCTGCCGTGAACCACATCTGCGCATGCGTGGCGTAGCCCATCGCCTGAAAGATGCGTGGCGCGTAATACATCACCACGTTGATGCCCGTCACTTGTTGCATGATTTGCAGCAGGACGCCGAGTCCGACGGAGCGGCGGAAGTTCGGATTCTCCAGGAACAGATGCCAGCCGCGTTGCGGCACGCGCAACTGGTCCTCGATGTCTGCAAGTTCCTGATCCACGTGTTCGTCGTTTCCGCGCAAGCGTCGCAGTACCGCGGCGGCTTCGTCCTTGCGGCCGCGCAATACCAGCCAGCGTGGACTGTCCGGCAGGGCGGTTACGCCAAGCAGGAACAGCGCACCGGGAATCGCGATGATGCCCAGCATCCAGCGCCAGTTGCCGCTGTAGCTGAATGCGGTATCCGACAGAAAAGCGACCAGAATGCCAATGGTAATCATCAATTGATAGGTGGAGATCATCGCGCCACGGCTGTGTTCTGAAGATACCTCGGCCAGGTACATCGGCGCGGTAAAAGCGGCCACGCCGATGGCCAGACCAAGAATTATGCGCGCGACGATCAGTGCCTGCGGCGACCCGGCCATCGCGCAAAGCAGCGATCCGATCACGAACATTGCCGCCGCAAGGATCAGCGCATAGCGGCGTCCCAATCGAAGTGCCAGCCAACTGGCGCCCAATGCACCGATGGCGGCGCCGAACATCATGCTGCTGACGATCCACTCGAGGACATTGTCGCTGATCGCGAATTCTTTCTGGATGAACTGCTGGGCGCCGGAAATAACGCCGATGTCCAGGCCGAACATCAGCCCGGCCACGGCCGCCAGCAGGCCGACCAGTACCGCCGAGCCATGCGCCTTGCCGTCGGCGCCTTGAGTTGCAACATTCATTATTTTCCCTCCCGGGGCGTTTCTGATTATTGTCCGTGTCCCGTCGCAACAGGCGTTGTGCGGTGCGGATCACTGGCAGTGTGCCACAGGTGGTGGCACTGTCGTCGAGGATCGGAAACGTTGAATACGTATGCAACCTGGCTTGAATCCCGTTTGACGGGACCATGCATCGATACCTTGGGGGGCAAGAATCAACAGGCAAATTCGTGCCCCGTAGGTCGCTTGAGAATGAATTCTGCAAAGAGCGGCTCGTTTCACTAAAATCAGTGACATGATCATCTGCGTCTGCCTTGTTCGCGGGAATATCGCCGCAATGCAACGTCAACGCATCACCTCTGGGGCAGGTTGTTGATATGACTACGGTACCGGTTACGACTGATTCGCTGCGCGACTTCGACGACGATGCTTGGGACGATCTGCTCAACTACATAGAGGAACGGCGGGTCATTCCGATCATCGGGCCGGACCTGTTGCGCGTGCAGACCGACTGCGGGCTTCGACCCCTGTACGAATGGCTGGCGGAAAAGCTCGCGGCGCGATTGTCGGTGGAGACCGATGAACTGCCGCAGCCGTTGACGATCAACGACGTGATCTGCAGTTTCCTGGGGCAGCGGGGTCGGCGCGAGGAAGCCTATACGCGTTTGCGCTCGATCATGCGCGAGGTCGAGTTCGAGCCGCCCAAGGCCCTGCGGCAACTGGCGCAGATCACCGATTTCGACCTGTTCGTGACGACCACGTTCGATCCGTTGCTGGAGAACGCGGTCAACCAGGAGCGCTACGGCGGTCAACCGACGACCGACGTCATCGCCTATGCGCCCAACCGCGTGGCCGATCTGCCGGCCGAACGCGGGCAAATGCAGCGGGCCGTCGTCTACCATCTGCTGGGGAAACTGTCGGCATCGCCAACCTACGTGCTGTCCGATGAGGACATGCTCGAGTTCATCTGCGCCTTGCAGTCCGAGCATTTGACCCCGGAAAAGCTGTTCCACGAACTCGAGCACAACCACCTGTTGCTGATCGGCAGCGACTTTTCCAACTGGCTGGCGCGGCTGTTCCTGCGCATGGCCAAGCGCAAGCGGCTGTCGGACCCGCGCGATTTCAGCGAGGTGATGGCCGACGATCACACCATGAAGGACGAACGCCTGGTGCTGTTCCTGCAGCAGGTCAGCGTGCGCACACGCGTGTACGGTGGCGCCGAGGCGTTCGTCGACGAGTTGCATTCGCGCTGGAAGGCGCGCCGGAGTGAATCCGCGCCGGCAAACGGCGCGGCTGCCGAACCGCAGCGGTTCCTGCCGCCGGCGCGGGAGATGCCCGAGAACG
The DNA here is from genome assembly GCA_963779795.1 of uncultured Pseudomonadota bacterium. Classification (GTDB taxonomy): domain Bacteria; phylum Pseudomonadota; class Gammaproteobacteria; order Xanthomonadales; family Rhodanobacteraceae; genus Rudaea. The sequence continues at coordinate 79,233 of CAVZZK010000003.1, forward strand.
CCGTGTTCATGAGTTATGCGCGCGAGGACCTGCCTGCCGTGCAACGCTTGAAAGCGGCGCTCGACGCGGCAGGCATTACTACCTGGTTCGACATGGACCGGCTCGAGGGCGGCGACGACTACGACCGCAAGATCCGCGCGAACATCTCGCGTTGCAGTTTTTTCGTACCGATCATCTCGGCCAATACCCAGCGCCGGCACGAGGCGTATTTCCGGCGCGAGTGGAGCTACGCCGTTGATCGTACGCGCAACATGGCCGATGGCGCGGTGTTCATCCTGCCGGTGTGCATCGACAATACGCCGGAGGGCGAGGCGCTGGTGCCGGAGAGCTTCAAGGCGCTGCACATCGTAAGGTTGCGTGATGGCGAACCGACGCCCGAATTCGTGCACCGGCTGCAGGAGTTGTCCAGCGGGAGACGTGCATGAACCGCGCAGCCAGCGGCGACGCCGTGACGCTCGACCCGCAGAATCCGTGGCTCGGACTTTTTTCCTACACGGAGGAGACGCGGGCCTATTTCCACGGCCGCGACGAGGAAGCCGCGGAACTTGCCCGGCGCGTGCAGCGCAAGAACCTGACGGTGCTGTTCGGCCAGTCCGGCCTGGGCAAGACGTCGTTGTTGCGTGCGGGCCTGGTGCCGCGATTGCGTTCGGAGAATTTCTGCCCGGTCTATGTGCGCGTCGATTATTCGCCGGATTCGCCGCCGCCCTCCGAACAGATCAAGCAGGCGATTTTCAAGGCCACTGCGGATGCCGGGGTGTGGACGCGCCCGGGCGCGTCCATCGAGGGGGAGTCGTTGTGGGAATTCCTTCATCACCGCGGTGATCTCTTGCGGGGTGCGGATGATAAGTCGCGGATTCCGTTACTTATTTTTGATCAGTTCGAGGAAATCTTCACGCTCGGCCAGGCCGATGACGCCGGCCGTGAGCGTGCCACGCGGTTTTTGGAGGACTTGGCCGACCTGGTCGAGAACCGACCGCCGGCCGCGCTGGAAAAACGCCTGGACGAGGACGACGCTGTCGCCGAAGATTTCGACTTCGCGCGCGCCGACTACCGCATCCTGATCGCCTTGCGTGAGGATTACCTGGCGCATCTGGAAAGCGTCAAGGGCATCATGCCCTCGGTCACGCAGAACCGCATGCGCCTGGCGCGCATGACCGGTACGCAGGCGCTCAGCGCGGTCGTGCAGCCCGGCGGCAAGCTGGTCTCGCAGGAAGTGGCCGAATCGATCGTGCGTTTCGTTGCCGGCGGCTCGGAACTGGCCAACGCCGAGATCGAGCCGTCGCTGCTGAGCCTGGTCTGCCGCGAACTGAACAACGCGCGCATCGCGCAGGGGCGCCAGGAGATTTCCGCCGACCTGCTGGCCGGATCGCGCGACAGCATCCTCAGCGAATTCTACGAGCGCACGCTGGCCGACCAGCCGGCCGGTGTGCGGCGGGTGATCGAGGACGAATTGCTGACCGAATCCGGCTACCGCGAAAGCCTCGCCGAGGAGCGCGTGCGCAAGGCGCTCGACGATGCCGGCGCCTCGCCCGACGCATTGGCGACGCTGGTCAACCGCCGCCTGCTGCGCATCGAGGAGCGCCTCGACGTGCGCCGCGTGGAGCTGACCCACGACGTGCTCTGCAGCGTCGTACTGGCGAGTCGAAGTCTGCGCCACGAACGCGAGGAGCGCGCCGCCGCCGAGCGTCGCCTGGCCGAACAGCAGGCTCGCGAGGCGGCGACGCATCGGGCGCTGGTGCGGGCTCGCATGGTCGCCTCGGTATGCGCCGTGCTGATGCTGCTGGCCGTGGCCGGCGCGGTTTTCGGCTGGGTCAACCTGCACCGTGCACGAACCGCAGAAGCGCAGGCACAGAAGTCGCGCAACGATGCCGAGAAGCTGGTCAGCTTCCTGATCGAGGATTTCTACAACGAACTGGCGCCGACCGGCCGGCTGGAAACGCTGGGCAAGCTGGCGCGCATGACCGTGGGCTATTACGACAGCCTGCCGGCCAACATGGTCACCACGCAGACGCGGATCAATCGCGCCATGGCGCTGGTGCGCGAAGGTTCCGCGCTGCAGGCCAGCGGCAAGATCGATGCCGCCTACAAGAGTTTCGGCGATGCGCAAAAGGTTTTCGAGAATCTTCGTGCTGGCGGCAATCACGGCGAGCCGGTGACCTATGGCCTCGCGCTGACTCTGGAAAGCCAGGGCAGCAGCTCGGTCGGTACGGCTGGCGCCGGGCGCGGCACGCCGGCGCAATTGAAGCAGGCCGCCGACCTGTTGCGGCCGCTGGTCTACAAGCAGGGCACTTCGCGCGAGGTCAAGCAGCTGTATGCCGACACCTTGAACTATTACAGCCATTCGCAGCCGATGGAACAGGCGGTCAAGACCTGCGACGAGGCGCGCAAGGTACTGGCCGGGATCGGCGCGCTGGATCTGTCCGATCTCAACGCCGCGTCCTCGTATGCCGACACCGCCGATTCGGAGGCGCGCCACCTGATCAACCTGGGCCGCATCGACCAGGCGCAGAAGCTTGAAAAGGAAGTTTATGACCTGGCCGAGAAGCTGCTGACGCAGCGGCCCGGCGACCTGCATGCGCTCGCCGACCGGTTTTTCGCCGCGGAATTGCTTACCAGTCTCGCCCGGATCAAGCACGACTACCCGGCTGCTGAAAACTATGCCCGCCAGGCGGCACAGGCCGGCGAGGACGAGGTGCGCGGCGACCCCTCGGATCTGGGCAGTTGGAGCAACTGGATTACCGGTCTCGACAAGATCGCCGATTTCCAGACAAGCCAGGGAGAGTTGACCAAGGCCATCGCAACGCGCCGCACGGCGTTGGCACTTGCGCACGACAAGCGCAGGCCTTCCAGCCTTGGGCCGCAACTGTGGCCCATGCGGATCGACCTTGCATTCGTGCAGGAAAACACCGGCGATTCCGCCGGTGCCGCGAAATCCTTGCGGGCGATGAAGAAGGACATCGGCGAGGCCGTTGCGAATTTGCCAGCGGGCAATCCGCGTCGTGAATTGTTTGCGGAAATACCGAACGGAGTCGGTGCAGGGCTGAAGCTCGTCCGGGGCGACGCAAAGGGTGCTTTGGCAGCGGAGACGGCGCTGATCGACCGGGTTGACTCGATCAAGATACCCGAGGGAACAAGCGGCCATTCATTCAAGACGGCCATGCTGAACGCCTCGCTGCGCACGGCGACACGGGCAAGTCTCATGCTCGGCGATTACGAACAGGCCGAGTCGCTGGCGACTCGCTGGCGGTCGCTGCCGATCCCTGCAATCAACGAAAACGATCCACGGGTGAGAAGCGCGCGTATCGCCGTGGAGCTCGCGCACGCAGCGACGGGGCAGGGCAAGCACGCCAAGGCGCGGGAACTTCTGCAGCCGGCGCTGGCCTATTATCGCGAACAGCTCAAGGCGGGGGCTTCGACAGTGAGTTTCCGTAGCGACTTCGCCTACGCGTTGTATGTCGATGCGCTGGCCAGCGAAGGCGACATCCATGCGGGTGCCAGGCGCAAGGCCGATCTGGCCGAGGCGGCGAAGCTGGTCGACGAAGCGCCGCCCGAAGCGCGCAACACGTTGGAGATGCGCCGGTTGTCCGGCTGGATCGCCAAGGCGCGGGGGATGCACTGAGGGCGAGGGCCTGCGGCCATTAGCGCAAGATCAGGCCACTGGATTCGCCCTCGCGAATGCGGCAACCAACAGGAGAATGGCAATGTCAGGTTTTGCATCCGAAAAAACGAACGACACGGTGATTCTGGTCGCACGCGTCCTGCTGATGCTGCTGTTCCTGATTTTCGGCTGGAGCAAGCTGACCGGCTACTCCGGAACCGTCGCCATGATGCAGCAGCACGCGCTGCCGTTTCCGGCGCTGGCGGCGGTCATTTCCATCATTGCCGAGTTCTTCGGCGCGCTGGCGATCATGCTGGGGATCTTTACGCGCCCGCTGGCGCTGGTGATGGCCGTCTACACGCTGGCCACGGCGTTGCTCGGGCATCACTTCTGGACAATGACCGGAGGCGCCCGGATCGGCAACATGATCAACTTCTACAAGAACCTCAGCATCGTCGGCGGTTTCCTGCTGCTGTACGTCACCGGCGCCGGCGGATATTCGCTGGATGCCAAGCTGCGGCGCCACTGATATCCGTTGAATTCGACATGTGCCGCGTCAAGCCGGCGCGTCGGAACATGCCGTGCGAATTCGACGCGGTTTGTGCCGTTACCGGCTTGTAGCTCGCGAGGATCGCTGCGGTGGTTTCGGATGATCAGCCCGACGCCCGACCCGCACCAAGCAGCGATTTGAGCAGCGCCAGGATTTCGTCCTTGCTGCCCGTCACGGCAATTTGATGTTCGCGCGGAAAATCCGTGCCGAGATGCAAGCTGTAACCGACGCCGGCCTGTTCGCCCTCGTCGCCGAGTTGCTGATAGGTGTCGACCTTGCTCACATAGACGATGCGGTTGGCATCGATGTATTGCCCATCCGGTAGTTTTAGCCAGCGTTGCATGATTCGGATCCTGTGGGTGGACTGTGACGTCTATTGTGCACTTGAAACGCATGAACGTGTGCGGACCGGCGTGCGCCGCATGAAACCGGCCGCTCATCTGGTCGACGGCCTCGTTGTCCAAACGTGTGCCCTTAGTCCTTGCTTTTGGCGAAGAATGTCGCATTGCTGCCGGTCTTCATCGAAGACCGCGTTCGCAGGACCTTCTGGAAAAACAGGCTGTTGGGAATCTGCAGGTACGCCTGTGACGTGTTCGTGGCGGCATCGTCCGCAGGCGCCATCAGCGTGGTGAACATCAGGTTCATGTCGACCACGCGCCCGCCGATCGAATCACCGTCCAGGTCGACCAGTTCCACGGAGTCGCCGATGCGGAACGGGCGGAAGGTAAGCAACAGTAGCGCGGCGGTGATGTTGCTCAGGACGCTCCAGGCGGCGACAAAGCCGATGGCGAGTGCCGCCAGCGTTGCCGAAATCACCGCCCAGGCGCTGTCGAAAATGCCGACGGTCTGCATCACGAGCAATGCCGCGACCAGCATGATGATCCAGCGAACCAGCAGGCGCAGGCGACCGGCCATGACCGGCGCCAGGTGCCGGGTCCTGAGCATCTTGCGGATGACGCGTTTGAGCACGTAGGCCAGCGCAATTGCCACCGCCACGATTGCCGCGCCGGCCATCAGCTTGTCGGCATATTTGACCAGCTCGTTCGTCAGGTAATTTGGCATGTCCAGTTTCCGTGCTCGGGCATCGTCGCCAGTCTCGGTCGGAGGGCACTCGTGTTTCGGGATTTGCCGCGTGCCGCCGCGACGATTATCCATCGGGGCGAATGATTTTGCATCGTTGGCGTGCGGCCGTGGAGGCGCCGTCGGCCGGTCAACCGTTCACCGTGCCGGTCGCAGGACGTCGCAAGGCGACGGCACCCGCCCCATCCAGCAGACCGCGTTGTTGCAGCCACAACCGGGCATCTTCGGCGTCGCGCTCGAACCAGGCGAGGGTCGAGCCGAGGCGGAAGCTGTAGCCCCAGTCGTCCATGTCGGTCATGATGCGTTCGCGGTCAACTTCGGGCAGTCCGTCGGCGAGCAGGATCTGCAGGTAACAGGCCGCATCCTCCTCGGCCTGTGAGTCCGATGCGTCGGTGTGAATTTCGGCTCGCCGGTTGTCATCGGCAACGATCAGGTGGCAGGCTTCATGCAACAGCGAGTGCACCGGTGTATCGCTGCGCGCGTAGACGCGATGACCGATCACGCCTGCCTCGGGTTCGCCCCAGTAGCTGCCGGGAATCGGTTCGCCATTGGCGACGCTGACCAAGTCAAGACCATAACATTGCAGCAGAGCCGAAACGGTTGTTTTATCGATATCGTTGAACAACAGCATGATTGCAGTCGGCTACGCGTCTTTGTCGGGCAGTGCGACACTGAGCTCCAGCACTTCCCGGGCGCCTTCACGCTCGACGTGAATTTCCACCGCGTCGGGATTCACATTGACGTATTTGCGGATGACTTCGAGCAGTTCGCGGCGCAGCAGGGGCAGGTAATCGGGCCCGGCACGCTCGGCGCGTTCCTGGGCGACGATGATGCGCAGGCGCTCCTTGGCGATGGAGGCGGAAGGCTTCGGTCGTGGACGAAGGAAATCGAGAATACCCATGTCAACCTCCGAACATGCGCGAGAGCAGGCCTTTTTTCGGCGCGTCGAGGAAACGCATCGGGCGTTGCTCGCCGAGCAGTCGCGCCACGGCGTCTGCGTAGGCCCGGCCGGCATCGGACTGTTCGTCGAGAATCACCGGCACACCGGCATTCGACGCCGAAAGAACGCCTTGCGATTCGGGGATCACGCCAAGCACCTCGATGCCGAGAATCTCGTTCACGTCGTCAACGCTGAGCATGTCGCCGCCGGCGACCCGGGCCGGGTCGTACCGCGTCAGCAGCAAATGCTGCTCGACCGCGGTCTGGTCGGTTTCGGCGCGCCGGGTCTTGCTGGCGAGCAAACCGAGAATGCGGTCCGAATCGCGCACCGACGAGACTTCCGGATTGACCACGACGATCGCGCGGTCGGCAAAATACATGGCCAGGAATGCGCCTTTCTCGATACCGGCCGGGGAATCGCACACGATGTAATCGAATTCGTTGTCGCGCAACTCGTTCAATACGCGTTCGACGCCTTCCTGGCTGAGCGCATCCTTGTCGCGTGTCTGCGAAGCAGCCAGCACATGGAGATTGTCGTGCCGCTTGTCCTTGATCAATGCCTGTTTGAGCGTGCAGTCGCCCTGGATGACGTTGACGAAGTCGAATACGACGCGTCGCTCGCAACCCATGATCAGGTCCAGGTTGCGCAGGCCGACGTCAAAATCGATGACCGCGGTTTTTTTGCCGTTGTGCGCCAGACCGACCGCGAAGCTGGCACTGGTAGTGGTTTTTCCGACTCCGCCCTTGCCCGACGTGACGACGATGATTTCAGTCAAGACACAAACTCCAGATATTCAAGTTGATTGAAACGGGGTTCACAGCGCAGCCAGCTCGAGCTTTTCGCCGTTCAGCCAGATTTGCACGGATCGCCCACGCAAATCCGCGGGCAGTTCCTCGAAAACGCGATAACGTCCGGCGATCGAAACCAGTTCCGCGCGAAAATCCGTGCAGTATATCCGCGCATCGGCGGCTCCCTGGGCACCGGCCAGGGCGCGTCCGCTGAACCGTCCGTAGACGTGGATGGACCCGTCGGCGATGACCTCGGCGCCGTTGCCGACGCTGGCGGCAACCACCAGATCGCGCCCGCGGGCATAAACCTGCTGACCGGAACGCACCATCTTGTCGCGGTGCATCGCGACGATGGTCGGTTGCGAGTCGGTGCGGGAAGCGTTTTTCGCAACGCCGGAGCGCGGCTTGGGGAACAGCGGCAGTTGCAGCGAGCGCGCCAGTTCCTCGTTTTGCGGCGAAACATCGACAAGCCCCACCGGCAGCATGCCCGCGTCACGCACCGCATCGACCAAGGCGCGCGCATGTTCGGTGTCCGGCAAGGGATCCAGGTCACCCAGGTCGAGTACAACCGGCGTATGCATCGACAGGGCCGGCGATTGACGAACGGCGATTTCGAGCTGTTGGCGCAACTCGTCGATGTCCGCGCAACCGCGGAAGTGTAGTCGGGCGATGCCGACTTGGCCGAATTTCAGTTCGAACAGCGCTTGCGCGTTCGCGCCGGGGTTTGTCTGCATCCGCCGCGGGTCAGTTCAGGCCGGCGGCGCGGGCCGGGCGTTCCGCCGGGCAACGTACGCGCTCGGCCAGCCAAGGCTGGTTCGGCAGGCTTGCCTTGGGGCCGTCGAGATAGGTTTCGCGCACGTAAGCAAAACTGCACAGTTCCTTGGCCAGCAGCGCCACATGCCGATTCACGCCGGGCATGACCTGCTGTCCGACTTCCTGGAACCCGTAGGTTCCATGGAACAGCATTGCGACGTCGTTGGACGGTTCCAGGAAGACTTCGCAGGCCAGTAGTGGCACGCGAACTTCCGCGAAGCTGGTCACGTCGGCGTAAAACACGCGGCCGAGGCCGATACGCCGATAAGCCCGAGCGATGACGATTCGATCGATGTACAGGAATTGCGAGTGGTGTTCGCGGAACCAGCGAAAGTTCGGGCTATCGTATTCGGCATCTTCGCGCAGGGCGACCAGGAAGCCGGCCAGCTGGCCGTCGACTTCGGCGACGCGGAAATACGCGGCCTGATCGGCGAGTGCGCGCAATCCGGCCATGTCCATCGGCAGAATCGTCGTGCCGGCGGCGTTGTTCAGCGCCAGCACCGAATCCAGCTCGTGCGGCTGCACGTCGCGGATCGTAATCGCCATGCGGGAATCCCTCCGATGAAAGCGTTGCTGCGGGTCAATCAGGCCGACAATTATCGCATGCAAAGCCGCGCACAGGCCATGTCATGTCGCTGGCATTTTCGTTAAGCAAGCGTTTACGCGAATTTGCCGGACGCCAGGCATGACTTCGGGCAGGTTGCCTGCCGTGGCTGGGAGTCTATGATGCGCGCATGCAGTGGTTCAAATTCAATCACATCCAGTTGCTGCGCTATGCCGGGCTGTTTACCTATGCGTGCGTGGGAATCCCGCTGTTGCGCCGCTACTGGCAGGGCGAGGACGGCTACACCCAGGTGGAAGTGGTCGGATGGTGGCTCAGTTACATCGCGTTTGGCCTGAGCTACTGGTTGATTACCCGGGACCTTGGCAAGCAACGCTACGCATGGTTGTTGCGCCTGCCAATGTTGTTGGTGCTCAACATCGCCGCGATCGGCATCGGTTTCTTCAGTCACAGCGGGTTGTCCGGCATTCTGCTGCTGGTCATCGCCGGCGTGTTGCCGTGGCTGCTGCCGCTGTGGCCGGGTGTAGCCTGGCTGGTATTGCAGAATTTCTCGTTGGTGCCGGTATTCATCTATCGAGTCGAGGGATATGACTGGTTTGATGCATTACTGCAAAGCGGACTGTATTTCGGCTTTTCCGGGTTTACGTTCGTGACTTCTCTGGTAGCCCGTCAGCAGGCGGATTCCCGCGAGCAACTGCGCCGACTGAATACCGAATTGCGCGCGACACGCGCATTGCTGACCGAAACCAGCCGTATCGGCGAACGCATGCGGATCTCGCGTGAACTGCACGATCTGGTTGGACATCACCTGACCGCACTGAGTCTGAATATGGAAGTGGCCAGCCATCTGGTCAGTGGTTCCGCCAAGCGGCACGTGCAGCAAGCGCAAAGCGTGGCCCGGCTGTTGCTATCCGATGTTCGTGAAGTCGTCAGTCAACTTCGCGAGGACGATACTTTCGATTTGACCCAGGCGTTGAAAACGCTGGTCGACGGCGTGCCCGGTCTGGCCATTCATCTGGACTTGCCGCCCCGTTTTGCCGTGGACGACCCCAATCGGGCACAGGTCCTGTTGCGCTGTGCACAGGAGATCATCACCAATGCGGTCAGGCATGCGAATGCGCGCAATTTGTGGGTGAAATTCGAACGTACGCCCAACAACGAACTGGCCATCCACGCGCACGACGACGGCTGCGGCGCCGCTCAAGTGCGCGACGGCAATGGCCTGACCGGCATGCGTGAACGCTTGCGCGAGATCGGCGGCCGGTTGAAGATCACCACGGCGCGGGACCGAGGTTTCGCGTTGGATGCATGGCTGCCGCTGGAGGCGACATCGTGAACGAATCCGCAACGATTTCGGTCTGTCTGGTTGACGATCAGACCCTGGTGCGCCAGGGCATTCGGTCGCTGCTCGAGTTGTCCGACGACATCCGCGTGACCGCCGAGGCCGTCGACGGCAAGCAGGCTGTGGAAATCATTCCGGAAGTGAAACCGGATGTCGTACTGCTGGACATGCGCATGCCGGGCATGTCCGGGCTGGATGTGGTCAACACGTTGTCCGCCGGCGGTGCGTTGCCGCCGACCATCATCCTGACCACGTTCGATGACGATCAACTGGTACTTGCCGGGTTGAAGGCCGGCGCGCGAGGCTATTTGCTCAAGGATGTCTCGTTGGAGCAACTGGTCGATGCGGTCAAGACCGTGGCCGGCGGTGGTTCCCTGGTCGCACCCGGGGTCACACAGCGTCTACTCAGCGGAATGGAGCGCATGCAGAACGATTTCACCAGCCTGGACCGGCCCGATCCGCTGACGGAACGGGAGACGGAGATTCTGCGGCTGATGGCGGGCGGTTACAGTAACAAGGAGATCGCCAATTCGTTGGGCGTGGCAGAGGGCACGGTCAAGAATCACGTTTCCAACATTCTTTCCAAGCTGGGCGTGCGCGACCGCACCCGTGCGGTGCTGAAGGCGTTTGAGTTGGGCATCGTTTGAAATCGCCTGTCCCGGCGCTTCGAACGCTCTTGTGCGACCTGTTCGCAGGATTGCGTCGTCCGGTCTGCGCAGGGCCCGCAATCCGCGTTTTGAGCTGCCAACCATAGCCTTCGCGGGCCCGAGCAAGTAATATTTGCGGTTCAACGTGTGGCAATTTGCCCATGCGGGCGAGCCATAATTGCCTGAAACACGTATGATGTCATGATGTTGCGTCCGGGGAGACGCACGCACTATATGCAAAATTCCAGTTGGAGATTCGCTGAATGACCCGTCTGCTCGAGTTAATCGTTGCCCTCGTCATCGTTTTGATACTGGGCGTGCTGCTGGCTGTTGCGTTGCCGGATCACCGGCACGTGGAGCGTTCCGTCGTGGTGAGTTCACCGGCGCGCCAGGTGTTCGATGTTGTCGATGGCTTTCGCACTTATCCGTCGTGGAACGCGCTGCAAGCGTACGATCCGAAAGTGCAGCTGAGCCTGACGGGCCCCGCAATGGGTGCCGGGGCAAAGTTGATCTGGCACAGCACCAATGAAAAAGTGGGTAATGGCAGCCTGACCGTTTCCGACAATCCTGCGCCGCAGCAGGACAGTCAGGTCGGCTGGGATCTCGTCAATGACTGGATGGGTCAGAACAAGAAATACACGATTGACATCAAGCCGTCGGAAAACGGCAAGACCGCAAAGATCACGATGGGATTCGATGTCGACTACGGCTGGGATCTGATCGGGCGCTTCGCCGGGTTGTATTTGCAAGGCGTGCCGGCCACCGAGATCCAGATTCAGCTGACGCGTTTGCAGAACATGCTGGCGACATTCCCGAACGTCGATTACTCGAATCAGGATATCCAGGTTCAGGACGTCACGGCGACGCCGATCATTTATGTTTCGACCACCGCCAAGCGCACGCTTGACGATATCGCCGACGCCACGGACAAGGCGACTGAAGAATTGCGCACGGCGGCCAAGAAAGGCAAGCTCAACCTTACCGGCCCGCGCATCACGGTCACGACAAACTGGGGTGACCAGAATTACGATTTCGACGTCGCGTTCCCGATTGACAATGCGGACGCGAAGGTGACTGATCCGATCAAGCTCGGCACCAGTTACGGTGGCAAGGCATTGGTGACCACGTTCACCGGATCGCCGGCGCAGCTTCCCGTGGCAAGGTTGATGCTGAAGGCCTATGCGTACACGCACGGTTACGTGTTCGATGAATCCTCGCAGGGCAATGGTCGTTTCTATGACATCAACACCACCAAGGATGCCACGGCAGCGCCGGACCAGCAGACCTACAGCGTCTATCTGCCGATTCAAATGCAATAGCTGACATTGCGAAATCGATACACGGGCGGCTTCGGCCGCCCGTTTTGTTTTGTCCCGGGCCAAAATTGTTTGGTTCCGGGAACTTTTCCGTAAGATTGTTGTATTTCCCCCGGTGCCTGCGGATAAGTCGACCGGCGTTCTTGAGGGATCGCTGACCAATCGCGCCCCCGCGTGGTGCCTCCCTGGATCCAACACACAACCGGTGAATAGACAATGATAGAAACCCGGCAGTTGACCAAGCGATACGGTGACCTGACCGCCGTCGATGACATCTCTTTCAAACTCGAACCGGGCGGTGTGCTCGGCTTCCTGGGTCCCAACGGGGCGGGAAAATCCACCACGATGAAGATCATCGCGGGCTTTCTTGCCCCGACTTCCGGAGGCGCCAGCGTCTGTGGGCACGATGTCGTGGAGGACGGGATTGCAGCCAAGCGGGTGCTTGGTTATCTACCTGAAGGCGCGCCCAGCTACGGCGAGATGACGCCGCGCCAGTTTTTGAATTTTGTCGCCGACGTACGCGGATTGCGCGACAGTCGGCGTGTACAGCGCATCGACGATGTCATCGAACGGCTGCATTTGAACGAGGTGCTGGAACAGCCGATCGAAACCCTGTCCAAGGGCTTCAAGCGTCGTGTCGGTTTGGCCCAGGCCATCCTGCACGACCCGGCGGCGCTGGTGCTCGACGAGCCGACCGACGGTCTCGATCCGAACCAGAAACACGAAGTGCGTACGTTGATCAACGCCATGTCGCGCGACAAGACGATCATCGTTTCGACGCATCTGCTCGAGGAAGTCCATGCCGTGTGCTCGCGGGCGATCATCATTGCGCGCGGCCGTATCCTGGCCGATGCCACGCCGTCCGAACTCGAAGCCCGCTCGCGCTACCACCAGGCAGTGTCGCTGACGACGCCGAATGTCGCCGCGGCGAAGGAGGCGATGTCGCGAGTCGCGGATGTCGCCGCGGTGGAGATCGATCCTCAGGATCATCGTATTACCGCGTTCCCGAAATCGGGCAAGCAGATTTTCATGGCAATCAGCGATCTGCTCAAGGCACAGGGAATCCAGGTCAGCGAACTGCAACTGGAAAGCGGGCGCCTGGACGAGGTATTCCGCACGATTACGAGCGAACCGGCCGAGGAGGAACACGCATGAGCAACATCCTGACCGTATTCCGTCGCGAGCTGGCCAGTTATTTCGCCACGCCGGTCGCTTACGTGTTCATCATCATTTTCCTGGTGCTGGCCGGCACGTTCACGTTCTATCTGGGCAATTTCTACGAACGAGGCCAGGCCGACCTGTTGCCGTTCTTCAATTTCCATCCGTGGTTGTATCTGTTCCTGGTACCGGCAGTCGGCATGCGCCTGTGGTCGGAGGAACGCAAGAGCGGCACCATCGAACTGCTCCTGACGTTGCCGTTGACCATGTGGCAGGCCGTGGTCGGCAAATTTCTGGCGGCGTGGGCGTTCATTGGTATCGCCCTGGCGTTGACTTTCCCGATCTGGATTACGGTCAACTATCTCGGGTCGCCCGACAACGGCGTGATCCTGGCCAGTTACATCGGCAGCTTCCTGATGGCCGGCGCATTTCTGGCAATCGGCTCGTGCATCTCCGCCTTCACACGAAACCAGGTTATCGCATTCATCCTGACTGCCGCGGTTTGTTTCGTGTTCCTGCTTGCCGGCTTCCCGCTGGTGCTGAATTTCTTCAGCGGTTGGGCACCGCAGGGCGTCGTCGATGCGATATCCGGCCTGAGCTTCCTCGCGCACTTTGCTTCGATCAGCAAGGGCGTGATCGAATTGCGCGACCTGATCTATTTCCTTCTGACGATCGTGTTCTGGCTGTATGCCAGTGCCGTCGTCATCGATCTCAAGAAGGCTGATTAATCGAAAATTGCAGTCACGGATGACTGCTTTTTGGCTTTCGCGATCAGGAAGATCGCAACTAAAACTGAAAAGTGCAGTCATGGATGGCTGCTTTTAGATTTTCGCGATCAGGAAGATCGCCTAAGCATGGGCTGAGAATTCATGAATTCCAATCGCAAGCTTCTGACCGGCGGCGCACTGGCTGTACTGGCCATCTTGTTCGTGGCCGTCATCCTGATCAGCAATACCGTGTTTCGCGGTGTGCGCCTGGATCTGACCCAGAATCATATGTACACCTTGTCGCAGGGCACGAAGAACATCCTGGCCGATATCAAGGAACCGATTCATCTGTACCTGTATTACTCGGACAAGGAAACCACGAACCTGCCGCAGCTGCGTGTTTACGCGCAACGCGTTCGCGACATGCTCGACGAAATGGCGTCACGCGCGAACGGCAAGATCAAGCTGAAGGTCATCGATCCGCAACCGTTCTCCGAAGATGAAGACCGCGCGACCAGCTACGGCCTGCAGGCCGTTCCGGCCGGGCAGGATGGCGGCAAGATATTCCTCGGCCTGGTCGGTACCAATTCGACCAACGGCAAGCAGGTCATTCCGTTCCTGCAACCGAACAAGGAAGCGTTTCTTGAATACGATGTCGCCAAGCTCATCCATGAGCTGACGCAGACGCACAAACCGGTTATTGGACTGATTTCAGGTCTGCAGATGGCGGCACGCTTTGATCCGCAAACGCGTCAGGTCAGCGAACCCTGGGCGATTGATGAACAGCTCAACCAGTCGTTCGACGTGCGTACGCTGGACGCCAAGAAGCTGAAGTCGATCGACAAGAAGATCAGCGTACTGGTGCTGGTCCAGCCGAAGGACCTCAGCGAAGATGCGAAATACGCCATCGACCAGTTCGTCATGCGCGGCGGTCACCTGCTGGTATTCGTGGATCCGGATTCCGAAGCCGACACCAGCGGTGCCGATCCGAACAATCCGCAAGCGGCGATGTTGGCCGACAAGTCGTCGGATTTGCCGCGCCTGTTCAAGGCCTGGGGCATCGAATATGATCCGAAGAAGGTGGTTCTCGATCGCGATCATGCCTTGCAGATCACCGTCCGGCAGGGTCAGCCGGCGGTCCGCGACCCGGCCATCATCGGCTTCGACAAGCGCGATCTCAACGCCGACGATGTGGTCACGGCGAATCTGGACAGCATCAACGTTTCCACGGCCGGTTACTTCCAGTTGGCCAAGGGGTCGAAGAACAAGCTGATCCCGCTGATTCAGACCAGTACGGACGCGATGGTGGTGCCGAGCCGGCGGGTCAAGTTCCTGCCGGATCCGAGTCAGTTGCTGAACGGCTATCAGCCCAGCCGGCAAAGCCATGTGATCGCCGGGCGTCTGGAGGGCAAGTTCAAGACCGCTTTTCCGGACCGCAAGGACCCCGGCCATCTGGCCGAGGCCAAGAAATCGGGTGAGATCATCCTGGTGGCCGATACCGACATGCTGACCAACCGCATGTGGGTTCAGATTCAGCCGTTCTTCGGGCAGAAGATCATGAACGCGTTCGCCAATAACGGCGATTTCTTCATCAACTCGGTTGACAACCTGACCGGGTCGTCCGATCTGATTTCGATTCGCGGACGTGCCACATCACGGCGACCGTTTACGGTAGTCGAGGACATGAAACGTGCCGCCGAAGACAATTACCGCGGCAAGGAACAGCAGCTGCAACAGGAACTCAACGAAACCGAACGCAAGTTGACCCAACTGCAAAGCGGCAAGAGCAAGGGCAACGAGATGATCCTGTCGCCTCAGCAGCAGTCGGAGTTGCAGAACTTCCTCAACAAGAAGGTCGAAATTCGCAAGCAATTGCGTGCGGTGCGTCATCGCCTGGACGAAAATATCGATGCGCTCGGTACGCGCCTGAAGTTCATCAATATCGCGCTGATGCCGATTCTGCTGACGATTGCCGCATTGCTGTTCGCGGTCTGGAAACGCCGCCGCAGGAAAGCCTGAGGAGTCCACGATGAGTCCGAAAAAATTCTACGTGCTGATCGGTGCCGCGATCGTCGCCCTGATTGCGGCCTACCTGATCAATTTCGCCAACAAGCCGCAGAGTGACGTCAGCTCGCAAGACCAGACGCTGCTGCCCCAGTTGCATAATCACATCAACGACGTCAACGCGATCACGATTACCGGCGCCGGCGACAAGGTGCTGGTTTCGCTCAAGCGCGGCGACAGCGGTTGGGTTGTGACCGACAATCTCGACTATCCGGCGGATCTGGCCAAGATTCGCCAATTGCTGATCAAGCTCGATCAGGCAACCGTTGTCGAACGCAAGACGTCCGATCCTTCGCTGTACGCCAGGCTTGGCGTCGACGATGTCAAGGACTCCGACGCCAAGGGCGTGATGCTCGAGCTGACCGGCTTGCCGAAGCCGCTGAAAATCATTGTCGGCAATTACAATGGTGGCGGTGGTGGAGGGACCTTCGTGCGCATGGCCGGCGACAAGCAAACCTTGCTGGCCAGTGGCACGCTGACCGTCGCCAAAAAAGCCAGCCAATGGGAGGACTTGAGCCTGACCGATATTCCTTCAAGCCGCTTCCAGTCTGTCGAGTTGACGAATGCTGACGGCAAGACCTTGAAGGTTTACAAGGAGGTTGAAGGCGACGCCAACTTCAAGGTGGCTGATGTGCCCAAGGGTCGCGAGCTGAATTCGGAATATGCGCCGAACGAGCTGGCTTCGGTGTTGGCCAGTTTGCATGCCAACGCGGCGGATTCAGCGAAATCCATGCCTGCGCCGGACAAGGCCAACAAGGTGCAGTACAACGCGTTCGACGGTCTCGTGATCGAAGCGACCGGTTGGCAGAAAGACGGCAAGGATTACGCCCAATTCAGCGCGAAATTGGACAGCAAGACTGCCGATGCCTATATCAACGCCGAACAGGCAAAAGCCAAGAGTGCGTATCAGGCCGATGTCGCTGCCGCGGACAAAAAGGTTGCCGAGGAGAAATCCACGACCGGCAAGCAGGCGAAATCCAATGCCACGGCCGCTTCGAAAGTAACCGAGGCCAAGCCGCTGGCCGTCAGTGATCCGGCCAAGGATCGGCAACAGAAGCTCGATGCGTTGAACAAGGAGATAGCAGCGCTGAACAAGAAGTTCAATGGCTGGACGTTCGTGTTGCCGACCTACAAATACGCGGACATGGCCAAGACCACGGACGACTTGCTCAAGCCGTTGCCGAAGAAGAAGACCAAGGCCGGGCACCGCAAGATGCACCGTAGCAAGACGCACAGGTAAATGTTGCGCGTGCGCAGGTATGCCGTTATTGGAGCCTGCGCCGGCGCGCTGGCGGTAATGATGGGCGCATTCGGTGCGCACGCGTTGCGCGGCCATCTGGGCCCCATCTCGATGCAGGTCTGGCATACCGCGGTCGAGTACCAGTTCTGGCATGCGCTTGCATTGCTGGCTGTCGTCGCGCTTGCGCGCGAATCCACAGCGCGGTACTGGCGTCATAGCGCGCGTTGTTTCGCTTTCGGAATCCCGGCCTTCAGCGGCAGCCTGTATGCGTTGGCGCTCGGTGCGCCGCATGCCATCGGTGTAATCACGCCGATTGGCGGGCTGTTGCTGATCGCTGGCTGGATATTCCTGGCGATGGCCAGTTGGATCGATATGCGCGCGAATTGATTTCCGGCATAGGCGACCGGTGTGGACGATGTGACTTATCTGCGGCGATGCCAGCACCAGTGCCAGGGCTCGTAGCTGATGCCATTCGGGTTGTCTCTGGGGTAGGACAACCCAAAGCCATGCGCTACGGCATTCGAAGATAGCCAACGAAAAGCGTCCGAAGTTTCGAATTCGGTTTGCAAAGGCGGGAATCCGGGGGTCGTAATATCGATGGCGCGACCGGTGTGGTGCTCACTGTATCCCGGAGCAGCGCTGACGCTCAGTATCTCCTGCATGCTCTGTCCCCGGTCGAGTTTTCGCTGCAGTATGCCAAGCTGATATTCGACGTTGCGAAATGCCGACACGATTTGCAAGTTGATACCGTCTCTCGACGCGGCGTCGCGCATGCGTCGCCAGGCCCGTGCCGCCGCAGGCGTCATCCATTGTGCGCGTTCGTGGATATCGAAACCGATGAAGGCCAGGTGTTTCGGTTCGCGTGCGAGCTTGAGTTTGCGTTGACGTCCATAGTCGCGCGGCACGCCCAAATGAAAGGCCGTTTCGACAAAGGCTTCGATTTCTCGTGCCGTGCTGCGATTCGGAGTGTCGGGAGTCGCTGGCGGATTCAAGGAATCATCCTGCTTGTGTTTTCGCGATCTTGTCGATCCATGCACTGATCGTCCTGATTACCGCTGGATCGACATGTCCCGCCTTGGAATAGTCGGCCGGAGAGGGTGGGTTACCGGCGGGCATGAAGAGATGACTCAATCCCGAAAAGGCTCGAAGCGTCACTCGTGGATTGCCGGCGAATGCTTTTTGCCAAGCGGAAAAATCATCTTTTGGCGTAACCTGATAGTCGCTACCGCCTTGCAAAATCAGCATGGGTTGAATGAGTTTGCTGGCTGTGAAGATCGCATTGTAGTCGCGCAGGCTCAGCCAGTAACTGGCTGGCGCGTGAAAAAAGATTCCAGGTGGTGGATTGGCGATATCGACGCCGGCCAAGGCGTCTCTCGCGGCTACGATCGGCGCGGTTTGCCTGTTGATCCAATGGGCAGATTTGCCCTCGACCTTTCCGATGTAGCGTATCTGGCGCAGTATCGTGTCGAAGCTCATCTTTGCCGGCGGAGCCATGAGGATCAGGCCGTCGACGGCAGGTACACGGGCGGCAATGCGCGGCGCCATCATGGCGCCGAGACTATGGCCGAGTACAAACAACCGACGGACGTCGACGTGCGGCTGTTTAGCCAGCAGATGCAAAGCGGTGACCGCGTCATCGGTGACTACGTTGTCGATTGTGATTGGTTTGCCCAGCATCTGGGCACCGTAAACACGGGTTCGCTTGTCGTAACGATAAGAGGCGATCCCGTTTTGGTACAGACCTTCGGCAATATCACGCAGCGGCTTGTTCGGCCCGAGTGTTCCATCGCGATCGGCAGGCCCGGAGCCGGCAATGATCACGACCGCCGGGAATGGACCGGTTCCCGATGGAATCAGCAATGTGCCGGGTAAGGGTCCGAACGGCGTCGACCCGCTCAGGTTGCGTGCTTGCGGGTTGCGACCGGACGCTTCGTGATTCGCTGAACCGGGTGTTTCGACCGGCGGCGCAGAGCCCGGCACGAAAAACAATCCGGTGATTTGCCCGTCGTTGGAGCAAGCCACGCGCATCTGCAACCAGCCATTGGCAAAGTGCAGCGGAGTGAGCACCAATGAAAACCCTTGGTGAGGTGGGATCAAATGGGGTTTTGCGGCTCGTTCAAATGCGCCGAATTGCGACGTTAGCGTGTTGGCCCAAACATGACCCAACTTGTCCGCGTCCATCGCGGCTTGCATGCGCGCGTCGAAATGCGAGCGCGCTGCAGCGTAGTCATGTGCTTGCAGGGAATCGAGCAAAGCGTCTGAACGTTGCAGGCAGAGGTCGGAAGCCGCTTGGACCGGGGCCATACTTGCGGCCAGCAATGCGAAACCTATCAACATTGATCCCCGTTTCATGCTTATCTCCTTTTGCTGCCACTGTTTCGTTCTCAGCTAACGTCATCATTTACCGACGTCATCCTGTTGGGCTTGAGCCGTCCGTTCTTGCGTAGCGCCTCGCGCAGTACGTACTCGATTTGTGCGTTGACACTGCGCAGGTCGTCTTCGGCCCAGCGTTGCACCGCGTCCAGCACGCTGGCGCTGATTCGTAGCGGATAGGCCTTTTTATCCGTGGCCATCGTTCCGTCGCAGGTTTCGGTAGGAGTGTCGGGCAATGACGGAAATCAGCGCGAAGCTTAATGCAAGTACTGATTCACAGATGTAGGCGCTGGAAAAGCCGATCCAATCGCTGATTGTGTCGCCAAGTTCCAGAGCGATGGCCAGCACGGCCATCAGTGCCGCAATACCGAACAGATAGTGGCTCAGTTTCCGTGCCAGGGAGGATGACACTCCGTCGGGCGCCTGGCCTTCATGTTCTGGTTGATCGGCGACCTGACTGCGAACCAGCAACGCCGAGCCCGCCACAACCAAAGCGGCGAGCCCGGCGATCAGCGCGAGCAATGGATAGCTTGCAACACCCATGGCCGATCAACCGTGGTAGAGCGTGCCGGTATTCAATACCGGTTGCGCATTGCGGTCGCCGCACAGTACGACCAGAAGGTTGGAGACCATCGCTGCCTTGCGCTCCTCGTCCAGATCGACCACACCGCGCTTGGACAGGTCCGCCAGCGCCATTTCGACCATGCTGACCGCGCCTTCAACGATGCGCTCGCGTGCGGCGACGATGGCGCCGGCCTGTTGACGCTGCAGCATCGCCTGGGCGATTTCCTGCGCGTAGGCAAGGTGGCTGATTCGAGCTTCGATTACATCCACGCCGGCTTTCTGCAAGCGCGCCTTGATTTCATCGCGCAGATGGTTGTTGACCTCTTCGCCATGACTGCGCAGCGCCGGTTTGCCGGTGTCGTGCGCATCGTAGGGATAGCTCTGCGCCATCTGGCGCAATGCCGATTCGCTCTGGATATGCACGAAGTTTTCGTAGTCGTCGACGCAGAACACGGCTTCGGCGGTATCCATTACCTGCCACACGACCACGGCCGCGATCTCGATCGGATTGCCCTCCAGATCATTGACCTTGAGCTTGCCGCTTTCGAAGTTGCGCACGCGCAGCGAAATACCGCGCTTGCTGTAGAACGGGTTGGCCCAACGCGGACCCGGATCACGCACGGTACCGACGTATTTGCCGAAGAACTGCAAAACCTTGCCTTCGTTTGGCGCGACCGTGAAGAAGCCGCCCAGACAGATCAGGATGATCAGAGCAGCCAGTACGGCAGCGATGATGCCCCATACCAGATGGCTACGGAGCGACTGCACCAGCAGGACACCGTCTGCCAGCAGAAGGATGATCAAGCCGATCAATGCCGGAATTCCCGATGGGGCGGAATACGAACGCTCGTTCATGATTGACTCCAGGATGATTTGTGCAAGAAATATATATCAAAATGATATCATATTCAATCCTTCGCCCGGACACGATCATCAAGCCTTAGAATCAAGGTTTTGGCGACGGAGCTTTGCGTGAAACCATTTGGTACCCCGAACACCGATACCGCGATTCGCGTGATGCTTTTGGGCTGTGGCGAACTGGGCAAGGAGGTAGCGATCGAACTGCAACGCCTCGCCGTGGAGGTTATCGCAGTGGATCGTTATGAGGGGGCGCCGGCGATGCAGGTAGCGCACCGCCATCACGTGATCGACATGCTCGACGGCGCCGCGATCCGGCGCTTGGTGGACGTTGAAAAGCCGGATCTGATCGTGCCCGAGATCGAAGCGATCCACACGCCGACGCTGCTCGAGCTCGAGGCGGAGGGCTTCAACGTCATCCCGACCGCGCGCGCGACGCGCCTGACCATGGACCGCGAGGGCATCCGCCGGCTGGCGGCCGAGGAACTCGGCCTGCCAACCTCGGAATATCGATTCGTCGACGACGAATCGCAGTACCGCGAGGCGGTCGCGGAAATCGGCTTGCCGTTCGTGATCAAGCCGGTGATGAGTTCGTCGGGCAAGGGCCAGAGCATCGTACGCGATGCAGCAAAGGTGGCATCGGCATGGGAATACGCACAGGCCGGCGGGCGTGCCGGTCGTGGTCGTTGCATTGTCGAGCGCCTTGTCGAATTCGACTACGAGATCACGCTGCTGACCGTGCGCCATGCCGAAGGCACGGCATTCTGCGCGCCGATCGGTCATCGTCAGCAAGACGGCGACTATCGCGAATCCTGGCAGCCGCAACCGATGCCGGAAACGGCGCTGGCAGAGGCACAACGCCAGGCGCAAGCAATTACCGAAGCGCTTGGCGGACGTGGTGTGTTTGGTGTCGAATTCTTCGTCGCCAACGGGAAAGTGATATTTTCCGAAGTTAGTCCGCGTCCGCACGATACCGGTCTGGTCACGCTGATTTCCCAGGATTTGTCGGAGTTTGCCTTGCATGTGCG
Organism: uncultured Pseudomonadota bacterium; assembly: GCA_963779795.1. Classification (GTDB taxonomy): domain Bacteria; phylum Pseudomonadota; class Gammaproteobacteria; order Xanthomonadales; family Rhodanobacteraceae; genus Rudaea. The sequence goes on from CAVZZK010000003.1 coordinate 100,861, forward strand.
TGCGGTTCTCGGACTACCGATTCCAGCGATCCGCCAGTTCGGTCCGTCGGCATCGTGTGCAGTGTTGTGCGAAGGGCAGGGTATCCGGCCACGCTATTACGGACTGGCCGAGGCGTTGATGGAACCGGACACGCAGTTGCGCGTGTTCGGCAAGCCCGAGGTCAAAGGTCGCCGCCGTATGGCGGTGACCCTGGCGCGCGATGAAAACATCGACATGGCTCGTGCCAGGGCCGAGCGTGCCGCGGCCAAAATCCACATCGAACTCGACGCACAAGCGCCTGACTCTTGAACGCTTTGCTGACGCGGCATTGCGATGGCAAGGATTGACAAGTCGACGCGCGCCGTCTAACTTGCCCGCACTTTTTCCAAAGAGGTTGTCCTCCGTGGACCCTTGCAGTAGTCCCTACACTGCAGCCCAGTCAGCGTAATCCGCGGAACCCCGTTTACCGGCCGTTTCCGCAGCGACGGAAATGCGCCCGGTCATCGCCCTTGCGGCGAAACCAGCGTCTCGAATCTGTCATGTTCGCTTGTCAGGCTGCCTTTGCGTACAACGCGGAGTAGCAGATGTTCGACTTGTCGGTATTGTCAATGCTGATCCCTGTCACCGCGCGCGAGCGTGCGCGTGGCGAGGCCGCTTCACACTCCGCCGCGGAATTGCTGGCGTTGGCCAAGGCGTCGTCGGACGAGACCTTGTCGCGGCTGCAGGCAAATCTGCAAGGATTGAATCCGGAGCAGGTCGACGAGCGGCTGGAGCAATACGGCCCGAACATCGTCGCGCAGGAAAAGAAAAAGCATTTCCTGCTGAATATCCTCGAGCGATTCATTACCAATCCGATCAATATCCTGTTGACGGTGCTGGCCGTGATCACCTGGGTCAGCGGTTCGGCGGCCAGCGATCGCATCGGCGCCATCATCATGATTGCAATGGTGGTGATGGCGGTGTTCATCGCACATTTTCAGGAATCGCGCACCAGCCGCGCCGTCGAGCAGCTGCGGCGCATGGTCAGCAATACCGCCGCGGTCCGGCGCGAAGTGGATGAGCCCGAAGACGAAACCGATGAGGATTCGGCAAGTCGGCGCGTGAACAAGAAATTCGAGTTGCCCATCGATGCCTTGGTGCCTGGCGATATCGTGCATCTGTCGGCCGGCGACATGGTACCGGCCGACCTGCGGCTGCTTAGTGCCAAGGACTTGTTCCTCAACCAGTCCGCGTTAACCGGTGAATCGATGCCGGTGGAGAAGTTTGCCGCCGCCGATGCCGACGCCGAGACCGCGCTGGAAGCGCGCAACCTGTGCTTCATGGGCTCCAACGTGGTCAGCGGCAGTGCTACCGCCGTGGTCGCCGCAACCGGTTCCGGCAGTTACTTCGGTGCGCTGGCCGGTTCGCTGGTGGGGCGTCGTGCGTCGACCAGCTTCGACAAGGGCGTTTCGCGTTTCGCCTGGCTGATGTTGCGCTTCATGGCAGTGATGGTTCCGATCGTGTTCCTGATCAACGGGTTGACCAAGCACGACTGGTTCGAGGCGTTCATGTTCGCGGTGGCCGTCGCGGTCGGCCTGACGCCGGAGATGTTGCCGATGATCGTGGCCATCAATCTGGCCAAGGGCGCGTTGAAGATGGCGCGCAAGGAAGTCATCGTCAAGCGCCTGAGCGCGATCCAGAACTTTGGCGCGATTGATGTGTTGTGCACCGACAAGACCGGCACCCTGACCCAGGACAAGGTCATTCTCGAGTTGCACACCGATATCAATGGCGATGAGGACGAGCGCGTTCTGGAATACGCATGGCTGAACAGCTATCACCAGACCGGCCTGCGCAACCTGCTCGACGTCGCCGTGCTCGAGCGCACCGAACCTGATACCGCCGGACGTTTGAAACAGGCCTATGCCCTGGTCGACGAAGTTCCGTTCGATTTCTCGCGCCGTCGCATGTCGGTGATCGTGCGCGACGATACCGGCCGCCACTTTCTGATCTCGAAAGGCGCGGTCGCGGAAACGGTGAAAATCTGCTCGAACGTGGCGCTGGGAGATGAAACCGGACAGATGACGCCGGACAAGCTGGCCGAAGTCCGCGAGGTCGCGCGCGAGATGAATGACGACGGCTTCCGTGCACTGGCGGTGGGCATGCGCGAAATCCACGTCAAGTCGAGCTATTCGCGCGAGGATGAGAAGGATCTGACGCTGATGGGTTTCATCGCGTTCCTCGATCCACCCAAGGACAGCGCGGCCGACGCAATCGAGGCGCTGAACGCGCATGGCGTTGCCGTCAAGATACTGACCGGCGACAACGACATCGTCACGCGCAACGTTTGCAATCAGGTCGGCATCCAGGTCGAGCACTACCTGATCGGTCGTCAGGTCGAGGCGATGAGCGACGACGAACTCACCGTTGCCGCGCGCACCACCCAAGTGTTCGCACGCCTGAATCCGCAGCAGAAAGTGCGCGTGATCCAGGCGCTGCATCGTGATAACCATGTCGTCGGATTCCTCGGCGACGGTATCAACGACGGTCCGGCGCTGCGGGCGGCCGATGTCGGCATTTCCGTCGACACGGCGGTTGATATCGCCAAGGAGTCGGCGGACATCATCCTGCTGGAAAAGAGCCTGCTGGTTCTGGAGGAGGGCGTGCTCGAGGGCCGCAAGGTTTTTGGCAACATCCTCAAGTACATCAAGATGACCGCCAGCTCCAATTTCGGCAACATGTTCAGCATGATCGGCGCCAGTGCCTTGCTGCCGTTTTTGCCGATGCTGCCCGTGCAGGTGCTGTTGAACAATCTGCTTTACGATTTCTCGCAGACCGCGGTTGCATCCGACGACGTCGATGCGGAGTACCTGGCCAAGCCGCGCCAGTGGGACCTGGGCTCGATTACTCGTTTCATGTTGTCGATCGGACCGATCAGCTCGATCTTCGACTACATCATGTTCGCGCTGTTGTGGTTTGTGTTCGGCGCAAACGGTGCGGCAGGTGCATCGATCTTCCAGACCGGCTGGTTTGTCGAGTCGCTGTTGTCGCAGACGCTGATCGTGCACATCATCCGTACCGGCAAGGTGCCGTTCATGGAAAGCCGCGCCAGTCTTGCGTTGACCGTGACCAGCGTGGTGATTTGTCTGGTTGGAGCGCTATTGCCGTTTTCGCCGATAGCCGGTTGGTTCGGATTCACGGCGCTACCCGGACATTACTGGGCTTATCTGATCGTCGTGCTCGGCGCCTACATGGTATTGACGCAATTCGCCAAGACCTGGCTGGTACGACGCTACGGGTTGTTATAGTCCAGGCGGATGTTTGGGTTACCGAAAAAACGGCCCGCGATCGCGGGCCGTTCCGGTTTCGAACTTTTGAAGCGGTTCACTGGCAGCCGGAGACCTTGAACGAATCGATGTGCGCGCTCCAGTTGAACGCGCCGGTCGTTTTCAGATACTCGTTGGTGTGCCGGAACGTGCAATCGTCGCTTGGGTCCACGGTCATCGCGCTATAGTCATCCCGGCGGCTCAGGCTGTAGCCGCTTTGCGAGCCACCGCCTTCGATGATCGATGATTCGCTCGTCAGCGTGCCGGGCGGATCGCCGGCCAGCCGAGTCGCGTAGCGAACAGCCGGATACATCGACCCGCTGGACGCGCTGTCGCCCAGGGCGATATCCGGACCACAACGTACTGGTCGGGATCAGGCCGTAGATCACGCTCCTGGCGGACTTGTCGAAGGCGGCAAGGACGGAATTGGCGATCTGGACGTACTGGGTGGCGCCCACGATACCGACCGTGTCCGGTGGGGCATACTGGATGCTGAAGGTTCCCTGCGGTCCGCTGAAACCGGTATGTACACCGTCGAAACCGGTGGAGGACGTGTTCACCTTTTTTGGACATGGGGGCAGCTAGGCTGCGACGCTGATCAATCAGGCACTGAAACCTGAGTGAATGCGTCGTCGGGAAGGACGCAACGGAAAGTTTGCCGATGGTTGAACGCTTGTCGCCAATCCGGTTCATGTTCATCTCATCAAAACTCCGCAGCAATCGCCAAACGGGCAGTAACGCATGAGTTGCGCAATCGTCTGGTTTCGGCGTGATTCCAGGCTTGAGGACAATCCGGCTTTGGAAGCGGCCCTGAACGAAGGCGGTCAGGTGCTGTGTGTGTATGTGCACGCGCCCGACGATGAAGCGCCCTGGCAGCCGGGCGGCGCTTCGAACTGGTGGCTGCATCATTCATTGGCGGCACTCGATGCGCGCCTGCGGGAACGCGGGGCTTACCTGCTGGTGCGACGGGGGGCGGCTCGCGAGGTGATTCCCGGGTTGATTGATGAGGTTGGCGCCGACAGCATTTATTGGAACCGTTTGTACGATCCGCGCCTGATCGAGCGCGACAAGGACGTCAAGCAGGCGCTGGATGAACGCGGTATCCGTGTTCACAGCTTCAACGCCAACCTGTTGATCGAACCCTGGCAGGTCAAGACTTCCCAGGGTGATCCTTACAAGGTATTCACGCCGTATTGGCGCAATGTCCGGGCGCAGCTAAGGCCGCAACCGCCGATCCCGGCACCGAAACACGTCCCAACGCCAAAGCAACCCGACGGGCTGGAAATCGGACAACTCGGATTGCTGGCGACGAATGGCCGGGATAGCGAGTTTCCGAAACACTGGACACCCGGAGAAGACGGCGCACGGGCTCTGGCCAATCGTCTGTGCGAGCAGGTCGTGACGCAATATGCGGCTTGTCGTGATCGACCGGACAAGGACGGAACATCGAAGCTGTCGGCGCATCTGCATTTCGGCGAAATCGGGCCGCGCCAGTTGTTCTGGCAGTTGCACGAACAGGCAGCCACACAAAAATTGCAACACTTGTCCGCCGCGATGGAACCGTATTTGCGCGAATTGGGGTGGCGCGAATTTTCACATCATCTGCTGTACCACTTCCCGCATATACCGGAAAAGAATCTCAACGAAAAATTCGATGCATTTCCATGGGCGCCCGAGGATGCCGAGTCCCTGGCGCGCTGGCAGCACGGACGCACCGGGATCCCCATCATCGATGCGGGCATGCGGCAATTGCGGGCGAGCGGCTGGATGCACAACCGCGTGCGCATGATCGTGGCCAGTTTTCTGACCAAGAATCTGCGACAGCACTGGCTGCATGGCGCTCGCTGGTTCTGGCATACGCTGGTAGACGCGGATCTGGCCAACAACACGCAGGGTTGGCAATGGACGGCCGGTTGTGGTGCCGATGCCGCGCCGTATTTCCGCATCTTCAACCCAGTCACACAGGGACGACGTTTCGATCCCCACGGCCAATACGTGCGTCGCTGGGTTGTCGAACTGCGCGATATTCCGTCCGATAGCATCCACGAACCATGGGAAAATCAGGAATTACTCGCGCGCACTGGCTATCCCGAACCGTTGGTCGATTTGCGCCAGTCGCGGGCCGCAGCGTTGCAGGCGTATCAGCGGATGCGTGCGAGTTTGTCCTGAAGGAAGTCTTTACGTTCACCGAAGGCGGGCCGGATAATATTGGCCGGTCCCGTTGTCCCGGATTCCATGAAGAAGCCATTCGCCGTCTGTCTCGCCCTGCTTGTGTGGTTTGCACTGGTGCTGCAGCTGTACGTATCGATTCGTTGGTCATTGCGACGCGACATGAGCATCGGCCACGGCGTGTGGATGTACTTCGCGTTTTTCAGCGTGATCACGAATCTGCTGGTCGCGTTGGCTTTGACTTTGCAAACGATTCGTCCGCAATCGGCTCCGGGTCGTTTTTTCGGCAGGGCACATGTTTTGACGACGGTTGCGGCCAGCATTGCGCTGGTGTGTATTGCCTATAACGTGTTGTTGCGGCAGTTGTGGAATCCGCACGGGGCGCAACTGGTCGCCGAACTGATCATGCACGATGTCGTGCCGGTACTGTTTCTGATCTACTGGTGGCTGCGGGTGCCGTGCGGCAGCGTTTGCTGGAGCGATCTGGCACCCATGGCGGTTTATCCTGTCGCCTACTTCGGCTACGCGATGTTGCGCGGGGCAGTTTCGGGGTTTTACCCGTATCCGTTCATCAACGTGGCGCAGTTGGGATACGAGCGCGTGTGCGCGAATGCCGTGGCGATCCTGATCGGCTATTTGATCTTTTCCACGATCCTGATTGCACTCAAGCGCAAGCCGGCCGCGATCGTGGCGGCCGGCGCATGACATAGTCGTTCAGGCTTGTTCCGGCGTTTCCTCATCCGGTTTGTTCTTCAGCAGCAGTGCAAGTACCGGTGGTGTGACTACCGAAGTCAGCAGCGACATCGCCACAATCAACGCGTACATCTTCGGCGTGAATACACCCGCGGCCAGACCAAGACTGGCAATGACCACGCCAACCTCACCGCGCGGAATCATGCCCACGCCTACGATGGTTGCGCTGCGCTTGCCCATCGACCATGCACCGAGGAATCCGCCCAGCAGTTTCGCGGCGATTGCGATCGCGGTCATGATCAGCAAGGTCAGCAAGGCGCCGCCGCTGGCCAGTTGCGCGAGTTCGATCCTGGTTCCGGTCATGACGAAGAAGAACGGCGCCATCAATGCCAACAGGGGTTGGGTCTGGTGTTCGAGGAGTTGGCGCTGCTTGGTTTCGGAAGCGATCATGCCGGCCAGAAACGCGCCGATGATTGCGGCGAGTTGCAACTGCGTCGACAGGAAGGCCAGGCCCAGGCATATCGCCAGGGCGATGGTTAGCGGCGAGTGCGGATTGATCGGCGCATCGAGCCAGCGTGCCGAACGGCGCATCACGCGCGGACCGACCAAGCCGATCAGCAGCACGAAACCGATCGCTTCGGCCAGCACCAGCAGCAGGGCGCCCGCATGCAGCTCGCCGCCGGACTGCAGCGCGCTGACGATACCAAGCAGGAGCATGGCGAGGATGTCGTCGATGACCGCGGCACCCAGGATCACGCGCGCTTCCTCGCGCTGCAGCGCACCGAGTTCCTGTAGCACGCGTGCGGTAATGCCGGCGGAGGTGGCAACGAATGCGGCGGCCACAAACAACGACTTGGCCCAGTCGAATCCACTGCCGTGAGCCCACAGGGCACCGGATGCGAACGGGATGATCACGCCGAGAACGCCGACCATGACCGCGCTGCGACCGACACGCTTCATGTCTTCCAGCCGGGTTTCCAGGCCGACCGAAAACAGCAGCAAAACGACGCCGATCTCGGCCAGCACATCGAGCGCTTCGGCCGGATGAATCCAGCCAAGCACCGACGGCCCAACCACACAGCCTGCGGCGATCTCGCCGACGACGCCAGGCATCTTCAGCCGTTGCGCGATCTCGGCGCCGATCTGCGCGGCGACGAACACGATAAACAGGCTGAGCAGAATTTCACCGCCGTGTTGCATGGAATCGTTTCCCGGTCAGGTTATCGGCGGCCGCGATACGCGGCCGGTCGCCTTAATCCACGCGAAGATGGTCCGTGTTGCCACAGAATAAAGGATTTGCCGCATGCGGTGCAGTGCGGGGCATACGGGCAGAGCGGATTTTGCGTTGGCTACTCGACGCGGAACTGGCGAGTAGCAGCGACCGCGCGTTGCCAGCCATCGTACAGGCGCTTGCGTTCGTCATCGCCCATATGCGGTTTGAAGCGGCGCTCGACTTCCCATAGCCTGGCGATTTCATCGCGACTTTCCCATACGCCGCAGGCCAATCCGGCCAGGTAGGCTGCACCGAGCGCGGTGGTTTCGTGAATCTTCGGGCGGACCAGTTCGACATTGAGGATATCGGCCTGGAACTGGGCCAGAAAATCGTTGGCGATGGCGCCGCCATCGGCGCGCAGTTCGGTCAGCTCGATCCCGGCGTCGGACTGCATGGCATCGAGCACGTCGCGGGTTTGATAGGCCATCGACTCGATCGACGCGCGAATGAATTGCTCCTTGGTAGTGCCACGCGACAGGCCGAATACGGCGCCGCCGACGCCACTGTCCCAGAACGGCGCGCCGAGCCCGGTGAATGACGGCACCACGTACACGCCGTCGTTGCTTTTGGCGCGTTCGGCGTAGGCCTGGGAATCGCCGGCCTTGCCGAGCATGCGCATACCATCGCGCAGCCATTGCACTACCGAACCGGCTACGAAGATGCTGCCTTCCAGCGCGTATTCGACCTTGCCGTGCAGGTCCCACGCAGGTGTGGTGAGCAGGCCGTTTTCCGATTTCCTGGCCGTATCGCCGGTATGCATCAGCAGGAAACAACCGGTGCCATAGGTATTCTTGGCCATGCCCGGTTTGAAGCAGGCCTGACCGAACAATGCCGCCTGCTGATCGCCGGCAATGCCGCAGATCGGCACATCCTGGCCGAAGAAGTGCTTGGCCAGGATGTGCCCATAGGTTTCGCTGCAGGATTTGACTTCGGGCAGCATCGTCGCCGGCACGTCGAGCAGTTTCATCAATTCGGCATCCCACTGACGTTTATGGATGTCGAACAGCAAAGTGCGCGATGCGTTGGTGATGTCGGTGACGTGCACCTTGCCGCCTGTCAGGTTCCATATCAGCCAGGTATCGATGGTGCCGAACAACAGTTCGCCCTTGTGCGCGCGTTCGCGTACGCCGTCGACGTTGTCGAAGATCCACTTCAGCTTGGTGCCGGAAAAATAGGCGTCCACGACCAGACCGGTACGCTCACGCACGGCGTCCGCGCCACCGGCCTTGCGCAATTGTTCGCATTGCTCGACCGAATGCCGCGACTGCCAGACGATCGCGTTGTAGACCGGCTCACCGGTCTTGCGATCCCACACGACGGTGGTCTCACGTTGGTTGGTGATGCCGATGCCAGCCACTTCGGAAGCATCGATCTGCGCGTTGTGCACGGCCTCGGTCAGCGTGACCATGACGCTGGTCATGATTTCGCGCGGCTTGTGCTCGACCCAGCCCGGGCGCGGGAAAATCTGTTCAAACTCGCGTTGCGCCATGCCGATGATCGCGCCCTTGCGATCGAATACCAGCGCACGCGAACTGGTGGTTCCCTGATCGATGGCAATGACATATTTGCGTTCGGTCACGATCGGTCTCCGGTAGTTCAGTTGTTTTGTAACGCGGCGCGCGCTGCGAGTTTGTCGGCGAGGTAGCGGTCCAGCTCCGCCGTTGCCTCGTCGGTCATGCGCAAGCCGAGTTTGGTCCGCCGCCACAGGATATCTTCAACGCTGCGCGCCCATTCGTGTTCGACCAGATAGTCCACTTCGGCGCGATACAGTCCGGCGCCGAAATATTCGCCGAGATCCTCGAGCTTGTCGATGCCGCTGAGCAATTGTTCGGTGCAGGTGCCGTAATGCCGCAGCCAGCGATGCGTCAGCGCCACCGGCAGCCACGGCCAGCGCTGCGCCCACAACGCGATCAGGCGTTCGGCATCGGCGAAATCGCCGCCGGGCAGTGGCTCGCCGTCTTCGGTCCATGCCGACGTATCGTAATCCAGCGCCTTGGCGAGCTTGTTGACGGTGTCTTCGCTTAAACGCCGGTAGGTCGTGATTTTGCCGCCGAATACGTTTAGCAATGGCGCACCATCGCGGTCGTCGAAAACCAGCCGATAATCACGGCTGACCGACGACGCATCGCCGCCTTCGTCGATCAACGGCCTGACTCCGGCATAGCTCCACACGACGTCGCGCGCCGTGATGCCTGATTTGAAATAGCGGTTGACGGCTTGGCACAGGTATTCGATTTCCTCGTCGGAAGCGTGAATCCTGGCATCGATGGAATCGACTTCGACATCGGTTGTGCCGATCAACGTATACGTGCCTTCATACGGAATCGCGAACACGATGCGCCGGTCCGGTTGCTGGAAGATATAGGCATGATCATGATGGAACATCGCCGGCACGACGATATGGCTGCCCTTGACCAGGCGCAGCTTGCGATGCTTGTGAATGTCGGCAACTTCATCGAGGAAGCGCGAGGCCCACGGCCCGGTCGCGTTGACCAGTGCGCGGGCGCGCACGGTCTGGCGATTGCCGTTTGCATCCTGCAATTCGACCTGCCAGTGATCCGGGTGACGACGCGCCTCGACGCAACGCGTGCGCACGCGGATGTCGGCGCCGCGTTGCCGCGCGTCCATCGCATTGAGCACGACCAGACGCGCATCCTGCACCCAGGCATCGGAATAGATGAAACCGTGCTTGAAACCGTCGTGCAGGACCGAACCGACCGGATGCGTAGCCAGGTCGATGGTACGCGAGTCGGCCAGGGTGCGATGCGACGAGCCGAGTTTGTCGTACAACAGCAGGCCGAGCCGGATCATCCACACCGGGCGCAGATGTGATTCGTGCGGCAGAACGAACAGCAGGGGCCATGAAATATGCGGCGCCAGTCGCAACAACACACTGCGTTCCGACAACGCCTTGGCGACCAGCCGGAATTCGTATTGCTCGAGATAGCGCAGGCCGCCATGGATCAGCTTGGTGCTGGAGCTGGATGTATGCGCGGCAAGGTCGTCGCGCTCGCACAGCACCACGGAAAGCCCGCGGCCGGCCGCGTCGCGGGCGATGCCGGCGCCGTTGATCCCGCCGCCGACGACCAGAATATCCGTGTCGGCACGCATCAACCCGGTCCGGTGCTTCCCCGGCTTTTGTCGATGCGCGCCGCCCATGCGTGGTCTCAGCCGGCTGCGGCTGCCTCCACTTGACCGTTGTTCAGCTCGTCCTGATTGGCGTCGCGAACATCGGTAACTTCGATATCGAAGTGCAGCGTCTGTCCGGCCAGCGGATGATTACCGTCGATGGTGACCTTGTCGCCCTCGACCTCGGTGACGGTAACCAGCATCGGACCCTTCGGCCCGTTGGTCTGGAAGCGCATGCCGGGTTGAGGCTCGCCGACGTTCTGGAACGCGCTTTTCGGCACCTGTTGCACCAATTGCGGATGACGTGGACCGTAACCTTCCTCCGGTGCGACCTCGACCTTGAACTGATCGCCTTCGGCATGACCGCTCATCGCCTTTTCCAGGCCCGGCACGATATTGCCCGCACCGTGCAGGTAGCTCAGCGGATCGCGCTCGCGTGAAGAATCGACGACTTCACCGCCGTTGATGGTCAGGGTGTAATGGAACGATGCGACTTTTTGAGGTTCGATTTGCATGAATATCCTTGGCTTTCGGCAAAAAAATCCCGGTAATGAACCGGGAAGAGCCAATCAGGGTAGGGAATCGGGCCGCATATCGCAAACCCGATTCCGGCACGTGACGCGCTCAAATTCGCTCGCGGGCGCGAGTGGCGCGTCATGTGCCGTCGTGTAATTGCGACCAACACAGGCGGCGGAAGTTCGAAACATTTTTCGAATCGTGCGATATGCCATGTGCCGGTGAACAGCTAAACTTGTCGTTCTGTGATGAAGAAAAATTCGATGAGCGCCACTCCGACACACGACATCCGTGCACGTGCCGCCGCGTTGCGCAAGCAGCTCGACGATGCCGGCTACCGTTACCACGTGCTCGACGAACCGCAAATCAGCGATGCCGAATACGATCGCCTGATGCGCGAACTCGAAGTGCTGGAAAGCGATTATCCCGAGTTGGTCACACCGGATTCACCAACGCAGCGCGTCGGTGCTGCGCCGTCGGGCGCGTTCGCCAAGGTGCGGCACGAGATACCGATGTTGTCGCTGGCCAATGCGTTCACGGATCCGAATCCGCCGCCGGGGGTGGATCCCGAGCACGAGACGCGCGACTTCGTGCGGCGTATCGAAAAGCTGCTGGGTCGCGAGGACATCGAGTTTTCGGTAGAGCCCAAATTCGACGGCCTGGCGATCAGCCTGCGCTACGAAGACGGCAGGTTCGTGCAGGGCGCCACGCGTGGCGACGGCGAGACCGGCGAGGACGTTACCGCGAATCTGCGCACGATCAAGAGCATTCCGTTGCGGTTGCGCGGCAAGGACTATCCAAGTGTGCTGGAAGTGCGTGGCGAGATCTACATGCCGCGTGCCGCGTTCGAGAAATACAACGAGAAGGCACTCGCCTCGGGCGGCAAGATCAAACCATTGGTGAATCCGCGCAATGGTGCGGCGGGTTCGTTGCGGCAGCTCGATTCACGAATCACGGCACAACGTCCACTCGCGTTCTACGCTTACGCCGTCGGTAGCGTCGAAGGCGCGAAACTGCCCGCGACCCACTCGCAGACCATGCGCAAGCTGCGCGACTGGGGGTTCCCGGTCAGCAATCTGGCCGATACCACCATCGGCGCGGACGGTTGCCTGGCCTATCACGACAGGATCGGCGAACAGCGCGACAAATTGCCGTTCGATATCGATGGAGTGGTTTACAAGGTGGACGACCTGGCCGCGCAGCGCGAGCTTGGATTCGTCGGGCGCACACCGCGCTGGGCGCTGGCACACAAGTTCCCGGCGCAGGAGCAGCAGACCGTCGTGGAGGACATCATCGTCAGCATTGGGCGGACGGGCGCGGCGACACCGGCGGCGAAACTCAAGCCCGTCCACGTCGGCGGCGTGACCGTCACCAACGCGACCCTGCACAACGCCGACCAGGTCGCGCGCCTGGACGTGCGCGTCGGCGACACGGTTATCGTGCGCCGTGCCGGCGACGTCATTCCGGAAGTGGTCAGCGTCGTGCTCGATCGGAGGCCGGCGCACACCCGGCCCTGGAAAATGCCGGTGCACTGCCCGGTATGCAAGTCCGAAATCGTGCGCGAGGACGGCGAGGTGATCGCACGCTGCACCGGAGGCCTGACTTGCGCCGCGCAACGCGTGCAGGCGATATTCCATTTTGCGTCGCGGCGCGCGATGGATATCGACGGGCTCGGCGAACGCTACATCGAGGATCTGACCGGCCTGGACTACGTACGCACGGTGGCAGATCTTTACAAGCTGGAGCTCGATGATCTGCTTGAAATGAAACGGCGTGCCGACGAACGCGACGGGACGACGCCGGAGACGGTCAAGTCCGGCAAGGTGGCGACCAAGTGGGCCGAGAACCTGATAGAAGCAATCGCGAACAGCCGCAAGACAACGTTAACCCGATTCCTTTACGCACTCGGAATCCAGCATGTCGGCGAGACGACGGCCAAGACGCTGGCGCAGTGGTTCGGCGATATCGACTTGTTCCGTCACCTGCCGTGGCCGATCCTCAAGGCCGTGCCGGACATCGGCGGTGAGGTCGCGCGTGCGATTGACCATTTCCTCAGCCAGCGCGGCAACCAGCGCGTCATCGACGAGCTTCTGCATCACGGCATCACCATCAGCGACAAGCACGCGCCAAATGCCAAGCTGCGCGCCGCGCTGTCGATGCCCGCCCTGTTGGCGAACATGGAGATTCCGGGCCTGACCGCCAAGAGAAGCGAGCAGGTTGCGGCGGCGTTCGATTCCCTGGACCACTTGCTCACCGCCGACGCCAAGCAGTGGGCCGCTACCAATGTGCCGGAAGATGTGATCGAGCGCGCCCGCGACTTCCTGACCAGCCGTGACGACAAGCATCTGGTCGAGCGCTGCCGCGATGCCGTCGCGACGATTTTGCCGCGACTGCCGCGCGCCGAGGCAGCCGCCGGTCCGCTGGACGGACAAACGGCCGTGCTGACCGGCACGCTGTCATCGATGACACGCGACGAGGCCAAGGAAAAGCTCGAGGCGCTCGGTGCCAAGGTTGCCGGCAGCGTTTCGAAAAAGACCAGCTTCGTCGTCGCCGGGGTCGAGGCCGGCTCCAAGCTGACACGGGCGAACGAACTCGGCGTCGAAGTCTGGGACGAGGCGAAGTTGCTCGATTTTCTCCGCAAGCATGATTGATGACACGACCAAGCTGTTGGAAGTGGTGGGTCGGTCAAGAACCGAAATAGCCCTCTCCCCCAATCCACGCTTGGGGGAGAGGACAGGGTGAGGGGGAATCACGACAATCCTCATCGATCAGTTGGCGGCAAGCGAAAAACAATTCGGCTCCGCGCGAAGCTTTACGCGCTGATCCGACGGTTCTTTGCCGAACGCGACGTCATCGAAGTGGAGACGCCGATCCTGTCCGCTGCGGCGAACACCGATCTGAATATCCAAAGTTTCGGTACGCGGTTTTCCGGTCACACCGATGCCGGCAATGCGCAGCGCTGGGTGCGGACATCGTCTGAATTTGCGCAGAAGCGATTGCTTGCGGAAGGAGTAGGTGACAATTACGAACTGGGCCGTGTGTTCCGCGATGGCGAGGCCGGGCGCCGGCACAATCCCGAGTTCACGATGCTGGAGTGGTATCGCGTCGGCTGGGATTATCGTCGCTTGAGCGCGGAGGTCGTCGAACTCGTGCAAGCGGCCCTGTCATTGGTTGACCGTCGCGCCGAACTGGTTGAATTCAGTTACCGCGACCTGTTCGTGTCTGCCATTGGCCTTGATCCGTTCAAAGCGACCGACGGGCAGGTGCGCAAGGCATTGGGTGATGTGCGCATCGACGCAACCAACCTGAAACGTGACGATTGGCTCGATCTGTTGCTGACGCATTGTATCCAGCCGCTGTTTCCTGAAGACCGCATTACGGTCGTGTACGACTATCCGGCGTCACAGTGCGCGCTTGCGAGGATTCGAGATGGTGATCCGCCGGTGGCGGAGCGTTTCGAGGCCTACCTGGGGCAGGAACTGGCGAACGGCTATCACGAGCTGACCGATGCCGCCGAGCAACGCGCGCGATTCGAACGCGACAACGCACGACGGCGCTCGCGCGGCGAACCGGAAATGCCGATTGACGAAAACCTGCTTGCCGCGCTGGAGAAGGGAATCCCCGATTGTGCGGGTGTAGCGCTGGGCATCGAGCGCCTGCTGATGGCGATGACAGGCGCCGACGATATACGCGACGTGCTGGCATTCGACTTTGCTGACGCTTGAACGTCGCTCGCGTCAGAACGAGCGACCGTCGACCGGCACCCGCTTCAACGCAGCGATATCCACGTCTTCCAGGCAGCGCACGTTGATCGCGGCAGTCGCGTTGCCCTCGCGGTCCTTGCCGATGGCGTAGGGCTGGGTGCCGCATACCGGGCAGAAACGATGCCGGATCGCGTGCTGGTTGAAGGTGTAGGTCGATGCATCGGCGTCGGGCGTAAGCAGGGTGAACTGCGCTGCCGGCACGAACCACAGCAGGAAGCCCTTGCGCTGGCAATGCGAGCAATTGCACTCCATGACCTGTTCCAGCTCGCCTTCGACTTCATACGCGACGCGACCGCAATGGCAACTACCCTTGAATTTCATGCCGGATCTCCGTGTGTGGGCTGGTACCGTATTTTCGACTCGCTGCAAATTCCTGTCAGCTGCTCGTGTGGGCTCCGGCCGGTGTGCGCGCACCCCCGGATTTTCCCGCGAGGATGTATACGCGGCCCGAACGGATGCCGTTGACCATGCTCCAGGCCGAGGTGACCAGGAAATCGGTACGGCCGTCGCCGTCGACGTCGCCGATGCCGACTGCATCGAAACCCAATGTCTCGCCAGGCACTTTGCCGGTGAAGCTCTGCAGCAGTTTGCCGTTCCTGCCCGAGTACACCGCCACGCGACCACCCGACCAGGCAGCGGCGCCGTATTGCCACGAGCCCACGACCAGGTCGGCGATGCCGTCGCCGTCGACGTCGCCGGTTTTCGCCGCGCAGGTGCCGAATCCCTCGCCGGGTCCGCGGCCGTCGAGCGTCAGCAGCGTCTTGCCGTCCTTGCCCGAGTAAACGTACACGCGACCGCTACCGCGGCCCTTTGCGGCATTGGCCCAGTCGGCCGCGTAGATGTCCGGCGTGCCGTCGTGGTTCATGTCGCCGACCACGGAGACGAACATCGCGCCAAGCGCGTGCCCGGTGGCATCGGCGTCTTCGGTGAACGCCGGTTTGGCGTGCAGTTTCGTGTAGACGTACACGCGCCCTGCATGCCTGGGTCCCGCGCCGCCGGCGCCGACAATCAGGAAACCGTCACCGCCGCTGAGCGCGCTGCCCATCTGCGCACCGGCCGCTTCGCCGGGAAGGCGCCACAGCAGCTTGCCGTTCTTGCCGGAATAGACGTAGACGTAGCCCGGATAGTTTTTGTCGCCGGGCGTGGGGCCGGCGGGCGCGGGCGCGCCGACGGCCAGTTCCGGGTAGCCGTCGCCGTTGAAATCTCCGATGCCGGTCGCCTTGGTGCCATAGCCTTCGTCACCCGATTGCGCCTTGAACGTACGCAGCACCGACCCGTCCTTGCCGGACAGCACAAAAGCCTTGCCGATGCCCGGCGCGCCGGCGATCACGTCCGGCACGCCGTCGCGGTTGACGTCGCCGGCGGCCTCCACGCCGTTGCCGAGCAGGTCGACGCCGCTGCCGACATGCTTCCACAGCAATTTGCCGGATTTCGACGAATACAGGTAAATCGTTCCGGTGCCCTTGCCGTGCGGCGGGTGCGCCGGCGCCGATACCACGGCGTCGTCGACACCGTCGTGATCGACATCGCCGACGTCGCGGGCGATCCAGCCGAATTCGTCGCCGGCATGCTCACCGCGCCATTCGTGGATGATCTTCGTGTGCTCGACGAACGGCGGCGAAAACTTGATCCTGTCCGGAAACAGGATCGCGAAACGCGGATCGTCGTGCAGCTTGGCGATGCCCGGCTGCGAGGCCAGCCCGCTGACGTCGCCGATGTGCCCGTCGCGCAGCTTCACAAACCACGGCCAGGCATCGTCGGCACGGCCGGCTTCGGCATAGAGCAGGAAAATACCCTGCGTCGCCAGTCGCGAAACTGTCTTTATATTCAATGCATTATGATAGGAAGTTGCTGCGGCTTCGACATGTTTGAGGTGACGCTGTGCCGATGCCAGCATCAGCCAGGCCGGCCCCTTGTCGGGATGCGCCTTGACCACCGCCTGCAGAATCGGCACCGCCTCGGCGAACTTGCCCTTGCCGATCAGCGATTGAGCCTGTTGGATTGTTGCAGTCGGTTTCTTGTCGGCGGCTATCGCGCCGCGCTGAAAACCGACGATCCCCAGGATGAGCAAGAACGTGAAAGTCTGAATGCGCATGATTGTCCTCCCCAGGCACATGACCGGGAAACGATAGTGCAGCTTTCAGAAAAGAGCATGGGCCGGAAGTTTGTTGCCAATCGCAGGTTGGTCCTCACAATGCTTAGCTGACCTACGTGGTTGCCTGTTCAACCCACTTTTGGCATGTCAATGCAAATCGCAGGCAATCCATGCGGCGGTTGTACATCGGCGTGGGCGCGGCGCGGATGACGTCGGGTTCGCGCCAGTCGGTGATGATGCCGTTGGTTTGAAGGTATTCGAACAGGCTGCGGCCGGCTTCGCGGCCTTTGCTCACTCGAAGCGACAGTTGGCAACCGCGGCGCTCGGGCTCGCGCGGCGTGGCGATCTCGATGACGCCGGGCAGGTGCTTGTCGATCAGCGATTCGAAATAGGCGGTCAGTGCGACGGACTTGTCGCGCAGGCGCGCCATGGTGGCACGGTGAAAGATTTCCAGCGAGACGCGCAATGGCGCCAGCGCCAGGATCGGCGGATTGGAAAGTTGCCAGCCGTCGGCGCCGTGCGTCGGCACGAATTGCGGGCCCATCTTGAAGCGCGTCGACTTGTCGTGTCCCCACCAACCCGCGAAGCGTGGCAGCACGGCATTTGAATGACGCTCGTGCACGAAGCACCCGGCCACGGCGCCGGGCCCGGAATTCAGGTACTTGTAGCTGCACCACACGGCGAAATCGCAATCGCTGTCGTGCAGCCCGAGTTCGATGTTGCCGGCGGCGTGGGCGAGATCGAAACCGACATTGCAGCCCTTTGCGTATGCCGAGCGGGATATCCGCTTCAGATCGAAGGCCTGGCCGGTGCGGTACTGCACGCCGGGCCACAGCACCAGTGCGATGTGTTTGCCGTGTTCGTCGAGCGTACGCTCGATCGCGGCATAGGAGATGCTGCCGTCCGCTTGATCGGCATCGAGTTCGATCAGCGAAGTTGCCGGATCGAAACCATGGAAGCGGATCTGCGATTCGACCGCATAGCGGTCCGAAGGGAATGCGCCTTTCTCGATCAGGATGGCGTGGCGTTCCGGCGTGGGCCGATAGAAGCTGACCATCATCAGGTGCAGATTGACGGTCAGCGAGTTCATGGCGACGACTTCACTGGCTTGCGCACCAACAAGTTCGGCCAGTTGTTCGCGCACGAACTCGTGATAGGGCATCCACGGATGCTTGCCACGGAAGTGCGCCTCGACGGCCAGATTTGACCAGTCGTCGAGTTCGTCGAGCAGGGCCTGGCGCGTCGCACGCGGCTGCAGCCCGAGTGAGTTGCCGCAGAAATAGACCTGGTCGCCGTTGCCGTGCGGGGGGATCAGGAAGTCGTCTCGAAACGACGCCAGTGGATCGGCGGCGTCGAGCGACAGCGCTTCGCGTTCGTCGGTCTCCAGCCCGGTGCGATGGCTCATGATTACTTGTGTGGCTTGAGCGAACGCATGATTTCGTCGCAACCCGCGTTGTAGGCCTGCGTCCAGGCAGCCGTGGTCTTTGGCAACATGGGCCGTTCGCAGCGTACGTGAACCAGCAGATGGCCGTTCAGGTACCAGGTCTCGCGATACTCGTAACGCGCTTTGCCATTGCGCGCGAAGTAACGCAACGCGGTCTTGGGTACACCTTCCTTGCGGCGTTCATAACCGGGCATGTGCTTGGCTTTTTCAACGTCGCGGTTGACCATCGACTGAAAGTTGCCGCTGCTGTCGAGCAGCTTGGTCTCGACCACGACACGAGTCGATTCGCCGCTGCCGACATCGGCCGGGTCCTTGACCTGGAATGCGACGAACTGCGGGTTGCCTTCGGTCTTCTCCATGATCACCGGCCACGCGGGTGGCGCGTTGAACTTGATGAAGCCCTGGTCAAGCGTGTACTGGCCGTTTTCGTCGGCAATAGCCGCGGTGGCCGCCAGTATGCTGAAAACGCACACGAGAATTGAAACTGGACGTGACATGATCCCTCCCAAATCACTGGAACCGGGCTGGCGGCAGGTCGAGCCACTCCAGCGCCGTGCCATGGTACAGGCGTTTTTGTTCCGGTTCTGATAACCCGAGCGCAGCAATGCCGGAACCGGGTTCCTGTTCGCCCAGCGGAAACGGGTAATCGGTGCCAAGCATGACATGTTCCACCCCGGCGACGTCGAGCAGGTAGCGCAGTGCCTGGTCATCATGCACGCAGGAGTCGAAATACAGCCGGTCGAAGTATTCGCGCGGGTTGCGCGAATTATCGATCGCGACCAGATCCGGCCGCATGCGGAATCCGTGTTCGATGCGCCCGATCGTGTACGGAAACGCGCCGCCGCCGTGCGCGAAGCACACGCGCAGTTTGGGCAGACGTTCGAGCACACCGCCGAAGATCAGGCAGCAGGCTGCGCGCGCCTGTTCGGCCGGCATGCCGACCAGCCATGGCAGCCAGTATTTCGGCATGGTCTCGCGACCCATCATGTCCCAGGGATGGACCAGGATGGCGGCGCCGAGGTCGGCTGCGGCGTCGAAGAAAGGGAACAGCTCCGGTGCATCCAGATTCCATTGCTCGATGTGCGAACCGATCTGCACGCCCTGCAGGCCGAGTTGTTCCACGCAACGTTCCATTTCACGGATCGCCAGTGTTGGCGATTGCAGCGGCACGGTACCGATACCGGCGTAGTTGCGCGGGAAACGACGGCAGGTTTCAGCGGTGTCGTCGTTCAGGAACCGATGCAGCTCCAGCGCCTGATTCGGTTTGGCCCAATACGAAAACAGCACGGGTACGGTAGAGACCACTTGTACCTGTACGCCGAATTTCGCGTAGTCGTCGATGCGGTGTTCTGTATCGAAGGCGGTCTGCCAGACCTCGCGGAAAAATTTGCCGTCCTTGTAGATGCGATGCCGGCCCTGGGTGCGGACCATGACCGGGAATCGGTCGTCACCGTATTTCTCGGCCAGATTCGGCCATTGCGGCGGCAGGATATGCGCGTGGGTGTCGATTTTGAGCATTGGTTTAGTGTACCCGAATGCAGCTATTCGCCCTTCGGGCACCTTGCCCCGCGAGCCGGGAAAGGGAGTGCAATCTTCTTCTGCGTTACCTGCGCAGCGGCGTTCATTACCCGTCCCGGCTTGCGGAAAACGCATCCGAAGTTCCTCCCACAAGTGCGGGCAAGGTTGGGGTGGGGTGAGTACTCAAGGCCGTACAGCCGGGCGATGGACTCGGTTCCATCGCGCCGCCGGGGAGGGGACGACCGTTGCCGCTCGAGTGAGGGATCAGTCGAACTTCGGCCGGTCCCAGGATCAAACCGTGGCGCGAACGGCCAGCGTCAGCGAAGCCTGTCCGGCGCCGGATTGACGTGTCCGCAGGACTTGCAGGTGCGAGCTTCGGCGGACCCGTAGAAACGTTCGAAGACCGGCGGGAAATCCTTTTCGATACTGTTCAGTGTGAAGAATTCCTGGTAGAGCTTGTGGTTGCATTTCTCGCAGTACCACAGCAGGCCGTCCTTTTCATGCGGCAGGCGCTTGCGTTCGATGACGAGGCCGATCGAGTTGGCCATGCGTTGTGGCGAGTGCGGTACACATGGCGGCAGGTAAAAGATTTCTCCGGCGCGAATTGGTATGTCCCGTGCGTTGCCGTCTTCCTGGACCTTGAGCACCATCTCGCCTTCGATCTGGTAGAAGAATTCCGGGCCTTCGTCGAAGTGGTAGTCGGTGCGCGAATTCGGCCCGCCCACGACCATCACGATGAAATCGCCGTCGACGATGCATTTGTTGCCGACGGGCGGCCTGAGCAGGTCGCGATGTTCATCTATCCATTGCTTGAAGTTGAAGGCCGGAGTGAGCATGTCAGCTTGCTTGCTTGAGTAAGGCGACGCATTTGAGTTCGATTGCGATGGGTGTTGGCAGAGAGTCGATTCCCAGCGTCGTGCGGCAGGGTTGGGCGGTCGTGAAATATTCGGCGTACAGGCGGTTGTAGGCGGCAAAGTCGCGTTGCATGTCGGTCAGGAAGACGGTGACGTCGACCAGGTCCTCCCAGCGCGCGCCGCTGGCCTCGAGTACCGCGCGCACGTTGGCGAATACGCTGCGGCATTGTGCCTTGATGTCGTAGTCGACCAGCCGGCCCTGGTCGTCGTAGATGTTGCCGGGCACCGAGTCCGTGGTGGCGTCGCGCGGTCCGACCCCGGAAAGGAACAGCAGGTTGCCGACGCGACGCGCATGCGGATAGGCGCCGACCGGTTTCGGTGCCGACTGGGCGCGAACGGTATCAGTCATCGTCGCTGTCGCCGCGGTAGCAGTTGAGGCTTGGCATCATGGTGGAAGAGCTGGTGTTGGTGCACGGTGGCGATGTCCGTTTTCGCGGCTGTTTGGCGACGTGTTCGACTTTGCGCTGCGCGCCGTTGGCAGCGTTGGAAACAACGATGTCCTTTGAAAACAGCATGTGATCGTTGACATCGCTGGCCGTCAGGCGGTACTTGCCTGGCCGCAGAAACAATTCGCTTTGTGCATTGCCGTGATTGACCAGCATGCGCTGTTCAATAGGCGCATTGGGATCAACGACGTTGATCATGGCCCGATCGGCGGCAACTGCGTCGTTGCCCTCGCCGGCATAAAATGCCTGGACCAGGCACGGGAACTTGGCCTGGCAAAGATCGCTCGATATCGGATAGCGTACCCGCAGGCCGCCGAGCGTCAACCATTCCGGTCGGTGCAGCAGTTCGTTGTCCTCGGCGGTGCTTGCCTGTGGAAACACGACGCTGAGATCGTACTTGCGCGGTTTCAAGGTCCAGACATCGTCCTTGCCACGGACGAAAACGATCGGCTGCTTCGGATGGTAGGCCGCAATCGCAGCGGTGTAGTCGGGATGATCCTGATCCGGGCGAGCGTGTTGGATCATCATGGTCTGTTCGATGCACAGCGGGTCGATTTTGGAGATGCGCTCGAAGAACTCCGCCACGCTGCTGCCGCCCAGGTATTTGCCGGTTTTCTGGATATGCGCGAATCCGGCGTTGACGATCAGGCGTGCGTTGGGGTCCTGTTCAAATATTTTCGCAAGATTTTGGGCCCCGGCACGTTCGCGCGGATCACCGACGCCGGCATTTTCCACGTCATAGGGAATGACCTTGAAGCCAAGCTTGATTGCGGTGCGGATCATTTCACCATACAGCGGCTCGTTGATATAGAAGCCGCTTTTCGGAGTCGAGTAGCCGCGTTTCTGCAGTCCCGGATCACTGTCGTAGAGCGTTTCGGCGGCGAAATAATTGAAACCTTCGGCACGCAGTTTCGGCAACAGTTCGATGGTCAACGTACGCGTAATCGGTGCGCTGTGCGCTTCGTTGAAGAATACGGCCTTGCGCGTTTTGGCCAGGCGAAGAATTACCTCGGCGGCAGGTTCCGGTTTGTAGCCGCCGTTCATGGGCGATGGCCCGTCGTCGGATTGTGGCGTCTGGGCAATCGAGAAGCTGTCCGCGGCGCCGGTGTAATCGCCCACGAACGTCTCGTACCAGGACAGGTATTGGCCGAATATCACCTGGAAGGCACGTGAGTGGTCTCTATGGTCGGCGGTTCGCATTTGCACGTATTGAGCGAGCAGGCCTTTGACTTTTTGCGCATCGCGCATGATGCGTTCCGACTTGTCCAGCGCTGACATTTGTTGAGC
Source organism: uncultured Pseudomonadota bacterium (assembly GCA_963779795.1). Lineage (GTDB taxonomy): Bacteria > Pseudomonadota > Gammaproteobacteria > Xanthomonadales > Rhodanobacteraceae > Rudaea. The sequence continues at coordinate 123,394 of CAVZZK010000003.1, forward strand.
ATGCCATTCGGCGGGGGACATGTCCTGGATGTTCGGGGTGCGTTGTTCAATCTCGTTGGCGCGGGTTGGTTGGCACAGGACGGCCAAACCGAGGATCAGGCCGCTGCTGATGACGATTATTGTCATTCGGTTCAACATGGCGGACTCCTGACCTTGGCCGGGGCTCGGCTGTTGGTGGCCGATGATCGCCGGTCCGGCAGCCATCATCGCGCCTTTTCGTCCAATCGCGCGAGTGCTGCGCGGTAGCGGTCGTTCAGCGATGCCGGATCGCTGACATCGAGCCCGAGATCGTGCATGTGTCCGTCCTGCAGGCCGTACACCCAGGCGTGTACGGACAGTTGCTGTTTCCGCTCCCAGGCGTCGCGTACCATCGTCGTCTGGCAGACGTTGACGGCTTGTTCGATCGCATTTAGTTCGCACAGGCGTTCCAGGCGCGTTGCTTCGTCATCCAGCGCAGCCAGGGTTGCGGCGTGTTTCTGGGCGACATCGGCGACGTGGCGCAGCCAGTTGTCGACCAACCCGAGTCGCGCGCCCTGCAACACGGCCTGCACGCCGCCGCAGCCGTAATGTCCGACGACCATGATGTGTTCGACGCGCAACGCGTCGATCGCAAACTGTACGGCCGACAGGCAGTTCAGATCGGCGTGCACCACGACGTTGGCGACATTGCGATGAACGAAAATCTCGCCCGGCATCATGTCGACGATTTGCGTGGCCGGCACTCGCGAGTCGGAGCAACCGATCCACAAGTACTTCGGCGCCTGTTGTTGCGACAACCGTGAAAAGAATTCCGGGTCTTGTTCGCGCTGCCGTTGCGCCCAGCTGTGGTTGCGAGTCAGTAGGTCGGTTGGTGCGGCCATGCTCTCAGTCCAGTTGTATGCAGATGTTCTTGGGTTCGCTGAAGAATCGTAGTACTTCGAATCCGCCTTCGCGGCCGACGCCGGAATGCTTGACCCCGCCAAACGGCGTGCGCAGATCGCGGCGCATCCAGCAATTGACCCAAACGATCCCTGATTCGAGACGCGCGGCTATCCGATGCGCGCGCGGCAGGTTCATTGTCCATACTGACGCAGCCAGGCCGTATTGCGTCGCATTGGCGATGGCGATCGCCTCATCGTCGTCGTCGAACGGGACCAAAGTGGCGACGGGGCCGAAAATTTCTTCCTGGTTGGTGCGGCACTGTGCATCCAGGCCTTCGATCAGCGTTGGTGCGATAAACCAGCCGTTGGCGCAACGTCCGCCCGGGTCGACCGCTTCGCCGCCGCACAGGATCGTGCCGCCTTCTTCGCGCGCTATTGCGATGTGGCCCATGACCTTGTCGAAGTGTCCCTTCGATACGACTGCGCCGAGATCGCTGGCCGGATCGTCAGGATCGCCCACACGCAAGGCGCGTACCCTTTCGAGCAGGCGGTGTTTGACATCGGCGTAGATCGAACGCTGGATCAGGATGCGCGATCCGCACAGGCAAATCTGGCCCTGGTTGGCGAAAGCCGAACGCACGATCGTCTCCAGATTCTTCTCGCTGGCCTCCCAATCGGCGAACACCAGCGTGGGATTCTTGCCGCCCATCTCCAGGGACAGCTTGCGGAATTTCGGTGCCGCGGCGGCGGCGATGGCGGCGCCGGTGCGGGTGGAGCCGGTAAACGAGATCGCCTTGACGCCGTCATGCTCGATCAGCGCCTGGCCGACGACGGCGCCATTGCCATGCACGATGTTGAGCACGCCGGCGGGCAGGCCGGCATCTGCGCAGGCTTGCGAGAACAGGCAGGCTGTATAGGGCGTGACCTCCGAGGGCTTGGCCACGACGGCATTGCCCGCAGCCAGCGCCGGAGCGATCTTCCAGCTGAACAGGTACAGCGGCAGGTTCCACGGCGAAATGCAGGCAACCACGCCCAGCGGCTGACGCAAGGTGTAGTTGATGGCAGCGGTTTCCATCGCATGCGCTTCGCTGGCGAACTGGGTAATGGCCGCGGCGAAAAAGCGCAGGTTGGCGACGGCGCGCGGGATATCGAGGCTTCGGGCCAGCGCAAGCGGCTTGCCGGTATCGCGTGATTCGGCGGCGGCGAACTCGTCGATTCGCGCTTCGACAAGGTCGGCGATACGCGTCAGAAAACCGGCCCGATCCGTCGCCGGTGTCGCGGCCCAGTCGGTAGCCGCGCGTTGCGCCGCCTTCGTTGCATTGTCGACGTCCGTGGCGTCCGAATCCGGACAATCGGCAAAGATTTGACCGGTGGCGGGTTCGTAAACGTCGAGGTAGCGCTTGCCGTGCGGGCCAACCAGTGCGCCGTCGATGTAGTTGTGCAGTCGGATACGTCCGGAACTCATGTCGCGAAGCTTAGCAGGAGGCGTTACCCCGAGCCGAGTGCTGTTTGCGTCGGCACCCGCAGACGACGCAATGCTCGAGGTCGACCGCTCGCGTCAAGCAAATCAATACGATAGACGCCAGGGCGCAAGAACATGACGGCCGGGGTTTCACGCGAGGTAATCAACAAGCGGTCGGCCGCCACGGCGTTCGCGCTTTCATTCGCATGGCGTGCCTCGATCAGGAACGGAAGCGACAGACCGGCCCGGAGGTTTTCGATGGCAACCGGTTGGCGTTGCCCATCAAGCGTCAGCCAGTCGGGACGCCCGTCGATCCAGCGGGTTGGTGGCAGCAGCACACTGACATCGTAGACGTCAGGTTCGAGACTCCATGGCCGGCCGCTGTTGCGCATCAGGATCACGGTAGGTCCGTGAGGATCGAATCGCCGCACCAGCGTGCGATACCCGGCGTATTCGCGTCCCGGTGCCAGCTCACGCAGCAAAGTCTGGTCCACGCTCAACGGGTCGTAGCCGGTGTCGCGTTTCAGCCGCATGGCCAACGTGTCCGTGTAGAAGTAGTCTGCGCTCTTGTCCACGTGCGCGTAGCCGGCATGAATAAACAGTCGCGCATCCGGATCCACTTCAAATACGCGTCGACGCAAATGATCCGCCTGGTCCTGTTCGCGCTGGGAAGGGTCGGAATTTTTGCGGGTCGTATCATAGGCGATGACGTGATAGCCGAGGCGGATCGCCTTGCGGATCATGTCGGCATAAATCGGTTCGCGCACGTAAGTGCCACTGTTGTGCACCGGATAGCCTCGGGCCTGCAGATCGTGATCGTTTTCGTCGAGTGCTTCGGCGGCAAAGTAGTTGAAGCCGAGCTTGCGCAGGCGCGGCAGCAATTGCAGCGTCAACAGACGCGTCTGCGCGGCGTGGTGCGCTTCGTTGACCATGACGATGCGGCGTTGCCGCGCCAGAGCCGTGATCGCGTCGACGGCGGCAACGGCGCGGGCCCTATCGCGGTTCGGTAGCGGTTGTGGCGGATGCTTGAGGCGCGGTGCACCGAGCGGATAGTCGACGATCGCCTGTCGGTAATTGCCCAGTTCGCTCTCGGTCGCCGCGACAACCTGGCCCAGCAGGTTGTGCAGCAGCCCGTCGCTGTGCACGTAGCTTTCCAGGTACAGCTTGTAGGCCGCGACCGGATTGTGCAGCAGCTTGCTGCGCGCGCTTATACGGTTCAGGCGCGAGAACGCGTCGGCCTGGCTGGTTTCGGGCGCTGGCGCCGCCTGTCCGTCTTTCGCTGCGACCGTCTCGTTGGCGCAGCCATACAGGCCACAAAACACGACGAATATGCCAAGCGTCAGGATTCCACTGCTCGGCTGCGCATGCAATATCTGGCGACGCTTGCACCGCATCGGTCGGGTCTACAGTGAGCGCGTTCGTCCGCCGTCGACCGGTACGTTGATGCCGGTGATGTAGCTGGCCGCAGGTGAGGCGAGGAATGCCACGGCCGCGGCGACTTCCGACGGTTTTGCGAAACGTCGCATCGGAATCGTCGCGGTCATGTCGCCACGAACCTGCTCCGGCGAGCGCCCACTCTTGGCTACGCGGTCGCTGATTATCTGCTCGATGCGCGGTGTTTCCGTGGAACCGGGCAATACGTTGTTGACGGTGATGCCGTCGGGTGCCAATTCGCCGGCCAGAGTCTTGGCCCAACTGGCCACGGCGCCACGCGTCGTATTGGAAACACCGATTCCCGGGATCGGTTCCTTCACCGAGGTCGAAATGATGTTGACGATGCGTCCGTAGCCGGTTTCGCGCATGCCCGGCACGACGATCCCCGCCAGCGCATGGGCCGCGAACAAGTGGTTGCGCAAGGCCGCAAGAAACGCTGCCTCGTCCGCGCCGAAGACGGGGCCCGGCGGCGGCCCGCCGGAATTGTTGACGAGGATGTGAACCGGCGTTTTGGCCACAAGCGCGGATACGGCATTCGTCAGCGCGTCGGTATCGCTGCCGTCGACGGCGATAAATCCGTGTTTTCGGCCGTCGCCGGGCGTTGCCAGACCGGCAACCACTGCGCCCAATACCGATTCACGGCGCGCGAGCGCCGTAACCGTCGCACCGAGCGAGGCCAGCGCTTCGGCGCTGGCACGGCCGATTCCCTGCGACGCGCCGCAGACCAGCGCATGTCGGCCGCTGAGGTTCATGTCCATCAGCCGTGTCCTCGCATCAGTTTCTGCGTCATCATCGGCAACAGTGCCGCATCGTTGCTGGCTTTCGGTGGCGAAACCGTGTTCAGATCGAACCCGAGCATCGCCGCGTCTTCGTCGTCCAGGCCATCGTAGGCGCGGAATTCGGCGTCGAGCAGCGCGGCCGTGGCACTGTCTTCGTCGTCGTAACGCAGAATTTCACCGGCCGCGCCGAAAATCTCCGCGGTACCCGAATCGAGTACGCGCAGACGCGCCCAGACCAGGGTATCGCCAAGTCCGGCCAGCCACCAGCGGTCGGCAAGAGTTGTATTGTCGGGAGTCATGCTGCGTATTATCACAGCGCAACTTTCCAGTTGCCAACCGCGCGGCGGAATCGGGCAGTCGCGTCACAGCAGACCCTCGATCGGCAGCAATTGCATCAGCGAGACTTCGACCTTGCGCGCCGTGGAGGCACCGGGATCGGAGTCGAAAACTTTCCGTTTTCCGGCATCCTCACCGATCCAGCGCATCTGCATCCTGCCGTCGACCTCTCGCAGCACGACGCGATAGGCACTGGAAGGCGCTGTGGCGCTGGAAAAAAATCCGGATACGGCGCGTGCGAGGTCCGGGCAGTCGATGATCACGCCCATCTCGGTGTTCAGCAGTTTGGAGCGTTGATCCATGTTCATCGAACCGATGAAGGTCAGGCGATCGTCGACCACCGCCGCTTTTGCGTGCAGGCTCACACCTGAGGATTGCCCGCCCGACGTCGGTGGCTGCGGCGCGTTCTTGGTGCCACGCAGTTCGTACAGCTGGACGCCACCATTGAGCAAATCCTTGCGGTAATGCTCGTAGCCGGATTGCGCAATCGGTTCATCCGTTGTTGCCAGGGAATTGGTCAACACCTTGACGGTTATGCCGCGCTGCGCGAAGCCCGTCAGATACCTGGTGCCATCCTCCCCGGGGACAAAATACGGTGATATCAACAGGATTTGCGACTGGGCAGTGTCCAGCATCGCGCTGATGTCGGGCCCGATGCGCAACGCGGGAACGTCGTGTCGCATGTCGATTTTCTCGGGCTCGTCGGCAACCAGCGTGGCCTTGCCCCAATACCAGTGCGCGGATGGATCGTCTATCGCTGCATGCGCCGATTTGAACAATGCTGCCTGGGCATAATCGGATGCCGCAAATGTACGGGCGTGCCGCTGGAGTTGAATGCGCAGATTGGCCAGTGCAGCTTGGTCCACGCGTACGCCTTTGAAGGCCGATACCGGATAGGCGGCACTGCTGTTCCAGTAGTTGTCGAAGGTCTGTTCGGCCTGGTCAACGACGGGGCCGATTGCGAGCAGGTCCAAATCGCGGAAGTTGGTTGCCTTGCCGTTGTCGAAATAGGCATTTCCGATGTTTCGTCCACCGACGATCGCGGCGATGTGATCGACGATGAAGGACTTGTTGTGCATGCGCCTGTTCAGGCGCCGCCCGTCTACGATGAACTGGGCCACTTTCGAGATCAGCGATGGCGAACGTGTGTTGAACGGGTTGAACAGCCGAATCTGGATGTTCCGGTGTGCGTCGAGCGCGTCTATCAACCGATCCTCGTCACTGAGTGAGATGTCGTCGAGCAGCATTCGCACGCGCACGCCGCGGTCGGCCGCGGCCAGTAGACGTTGTGCTACCAGCTTGCCCACGGCGTCATTCTTGAAAATGTAGTACTGCAGGTCGATCGAGTGCGCGGCGTGGTCGGCCAGCGAAACCCGACTCATCAACGCGGCGGTGCTGTCGCTGAGCAGCCGGAATCCGGATTGACCGGGACGAATTTGTGTCGCCGAATGGACGTAGCGAGCGGTTTCGTTGTCGAATTTGGCCGGCAGTGCGGAGGACGGCCGTTTGACAAAATCCGGGCGTATGGCCGAACAAGCGCTGATCGCCAGTAGCGTCAGGCAGAATGCGGGTCGAATTCGATTGCCGATGGCGGATACGCGGTGCATGTCCTCTTTATCAAAGTGTCGGTCGCATCCAGGGATCTGCCGAGTTGACCAGAGCATCCCCAACCCAGGCTGAACGCCGTGCGCGTCTGCCGCATTCGCGACTCGGTCAATTAATGTCGATTTCCGGCAAATATACGCGCACCTTCGAAATCGGTTTATTTCATGGTGTTGAGCGCCGACTGAACGGTTGGCCAGATATTTTCAAGCACCTTCGGTTCGCCCGCCGCTTTCGGATGCAAGCCGTCGTTCTGCATCAAGCCGGGGTCGGTCGCCACGCCGGCGAGCAGGAACGGGACCAACGGAACATTGAATTTGGACGCAATGTCCCGATACATGTTTCTCAATGCGTCCCGATACCGCGGGCCGTAGTTGATCGGTAGTTCGATGCCCAACAAGATCACTTTTGCGCCCGCATCACGGCAGCTTTTGACAATGCGTTCAAGGTTGGTCCGGATTTCGTCAATTGACAAGCCGCGCAGGGCATCATTGGCGCCGAGTTCGACTATGACCAGCGCCGGGTTGTGGCCAGACAGCAGTCCTGGAAGACGGCTCAATCCGCCGGACGTGGTTTCGCCACTGATGCTGGCATTGACTACGGCGCGGGGGTGCTTTGCATCGAGCGATTCGAGTCGTTTGGACAGCAGGGCCACCCAACCCGAGGCGACCGGGATATTGTGAGCCGCGGATAGTGAATCGCCCAACACCAGGATCGGACCGGATGCATGCGCGCTGCCGGCCGGCAACGCCAGCGGCGACAACGACAACAGCAGGCACAGGATCAGGTTACGCATGAGCAGTAACGTTCCGGTTCAAATCGAGGCGGTCGATGTTAGCAAAAGCGTCGAAGGGCCCGACGGGCGCATCGACATATTGCACAAGGTCGATCTGACCATATCGACCGGCGCGAGTCTCGCCATCGTCGGCGCGTCCGGTTCCGGCAAGACGACCCTGCTGGCCCTGCTCGCCGGCCTGGATACGCCAAGCAAAGGGGCTATTTCGCTCGCCGGGCAGCGTATCGATACCCTGGACGAGGAGCAACGCGCGGCGCTGCGTCGTCGACATGTCGGCTTCGTGTTCCAGTCGTTCCACCTGTTGCCGGCGCTGACGGCCGAGGAAAATGTCATGCTGCCGCTGGAGCTGACTGGACAAGCCGACGCCCGGAGCCAGGCGCAGTCGGCTTTGGCGGATGTCGGCCTGTCGCCGCGGCGTCATCATTTCCCGCATCAGTTGTCCGGCGGCGAACAGCAGCGTGTGGCGCTGGCGCGTGCCTTCGTGCACAAGCCGCAGATCCTGTTCGCCGATGAGCCGACCGGCAATCTCGACGTGCATACCGGCCAGGCGGTCGGCGATCTGCTGTTCGAACTGAACCGCACGCATGCGACGACGCTGGTACTGGTCACGCACGATCTGAAACTGGCCGAACGCTGCCGCGTGGTGGCGCGGCTCGACGACGGCCGCCTGCGGGTCAGCGCATGAATCCGCTGCGTCTGGCCTGGCGTTCCCTGCGTCGCGAATTCCGCTACGGCGAACTGGCGACGCTGGCTGCGGCGCTGGTGCTGGCCGTGGCCGCATTGGCTGCGGTGGCCACGCTCGGCGCGAGGGTTCAAAGCAGCATTCTGGCTTCGGCCGGCGAGCTCATCGGCGGCGATATTGGCGTCAGCGCCCATGCTCAACTTTCGCCGGCGCTGGCCGGGCAGGCGGCGCAGCAGGGCATGCATACCAGCCTCAGCGTCGACTTTCCGAGCGTGTTGTTCGTCAACGGCAAGAGCCATCTGGCCGACGTGCGTGCGGCCGATCCGGCCTATCCTTTGCGCGGGGAATTGAAGATCCGGGATGCGCAGGGCAATGAATCGAGCGTGCATACGCCGACGCCCGGATCGGTCTATGCCGAACATCGGCTGCTGGTGGCGCTGGACCTGAAACCCGGGGACAACGTGCCGGTGGGGAACATCACGCTGCGCGTTGCCGGCGAAATCGAGCAGGAGCCGGACGGCGGCCAGCTTTTCGCGTTGTCGCCGCGATTGCTGATGAATCTCGTCGATGCGCGGCGCAGCGGCCTGTTGGCATCGGGCAGTCGCGCGCATTACCGCCTGATGGCGACCGGCAACGAAAGCCAGGTCGCGGCATACGGCGCCTACCTGAAGTCGCACATGCCAACGGGCGGACGCCTGATCACCGTGCAGCAGTCGCGCGAGCGCTTGCGCGACACGTTCGACCGCGGCGAATCGTTTCTGCGCCTGGCGGCGTTGCTGGCGGCGTTGTTGTCGGGCATTGCCGTGGCAATGGCTGCACAGCGCTATGCGCGCCGCAAGACCGACGAGATCGCGCTGTTGCGCTGCCTGGGCGCCAGTTCCGGTGAAGTGCTGTCAGCGGTTGCATTGACGTTGTTGTTGCTGGCCGTTCCCGCCTGTGTCGTTGGCGCTTTGCTCGGGCTTGGCCTGCAGCAGTTCGTGTTCGCGTTCGCGCGCAGCCTGTTGCCTGGTGCCGCGGTGTCGGTCCCGCTGATGCCGGCGCTGGCCGCGTTCCTGGTCGGTCTGGCGGTATTGGTCGGATTTGCCTTGCCACCGTTGCTGCGACTGCGCGAGGTGCCGCCGATTCGCGTTTTTCAGCGCGCCGTCGGTCCTCGTGTGCGGCGTTTCGATGGGTTGTACCTGTTGCCTTTCGCGGTTGCCGGTGTGCTGATTTACCTGCAAAGCGATTCGCCGAAACTGGCCTGGGTGCTGGGCGCGAGCCTGGGTGGGGTTGCCGTGTTCGCGCTGGTGCTCGGATTGGCTTCGATCCGCTGGATCACGCAAGGCTTGCGGCGCTTGCCGGGCGCCCTGCGTTTCGGCATAGCCAATCTGGCGCGACGGCGCAGCCTGAGCCTGTTGCAGATCATCGCGCTGGCCCTGGCCGCCACCGCGCTGGACCTGCTTGCCGTGGTCGGCCCGTCACTGCTTGGCGCGTGGCGCGCGGACCTGCCGCCGGATACGCCGAATTATTTCCTGATCAACCTGCAACCGGACCAGACCGACGCGGTAATGACGCGCCTGAAAGAGATGCGTGCGCAGAACCTGAGCGTGATGCCGCTGGCCGTGGGCAAGCTGATTGCGATCAATGGCAAAAAGCTGGATCCGAAAGATTTCAAGGACCGCCGCGCGGCCGACTGGATCAATGGTGAAACGCGCCTGTCCTGGAGTGGGACATTGCCGCCGACCAACCATCTGCGCGTCGGCCGCTGGTTCGATGCGAATCCGAAACGACCGGAATTCTCGATCGACATGGCCTGGGTGCACATGTTCGACCTGGGCATCGGCGACACGATGACCTTGCGCATCGGCGACCGCGACGTAACCGGACGCATCACCAGCCTGCGCGGCGTGCGCTGGGATTCGTTTCGCGTGAATTTCTTCCTGTTGATGGATCCGGCCAGCGCCAGGGGATTGGCCTACAGTAATATCGCCAGTTTCCATTTGCCGCGCACCGCGACAAACGATCTGGCAAGCCTGTCGAAGACTTATCCGAATCTGTCGCTGATCGACATCAACGATTTGCTCGATCGCGTGCGCGACATCATCGGTCGTGTCAGTCAGGCGGTGACGTCGGTACTCGGATTCAGTCTGGCAGCCGGCTTGCTGGTGTTGATCGCCGCGCTTGCCGCCAGCGCCGACGAACGGCGTTTCGAGGCGGCTCTACTTCGCACCCTCGGCGCGGACCGCCGGCAACTCACCCTCGCCGTACTCGGCGAATTCGCCGTGCTCGGCGCGTTGGCAGGCGTCATCGCTGCGCTCGGCGCCGGACTGGCCGGCATGTGGTTGGCGCGCAGCATATTCCGAGTACCGTTCGTGCCGCCGATCGGCGAACTGGCGCTGTGCGCGATTGGCGCAACACTTATCGTCGCGCTGGCAGGCTGGCTCGGCACGCGCCGCATCGCGCGTACGTCGCCGTTGCTGGTGCTAAGGCGAGCTTGAGAACGGACTCGGTTTAAAACTCGGCCGAGCCCGGCACACGCGGGTACGGGATGGCGTCGCGGATGTTGGATAGTCCGCACACGTAAACGACGAGGCGTTCGAAGCCGAGGCCGAAACCGGCGTGTGGAACCGTGCCGTAGCGACGGAAGTCGCGATACCACTGGTAGTGCTCCGGGTCGAGCTTGAATTGCGCCATGCGCTTGTCGAGATAGTCGAGGCGTTCCTCGCGCTGCGATCCGCCGATGATCTCACCGATGCCCGGTGCCAGCACGTCCATCGCCGCGACGGTCTTGCCGTCGTCGTTGAGGCGCATGTAGAACGCCTTGATTGCTTCCGGGTAGTTCATGACCACGACCGGTCGGCCGACGTGTTTTTCCGTCAGGTAGCGCTCGTGTTCGGTCTGCAGGTCGTGGCCCCATTCGACCGGGAATTCGAATTTCTCGCCCGACTTCTTCAGTATTTCGATTGCGTCGGAGTAGTCGATGCGCTCGAACGGGGCGCCCAGGAAATTTTCCAGGCGCGTGATCGCGGTTTTTTCCTGACGCTGGGCGAAGAACTGCATGTCGTCCATGCGCTCGTCGAGCACGGCCTTGAACACATACTTGAGGAAATCCTCGGCCAGCGTGGCGTTGTCGTTCAGGTCGGCGAACGCGATTTCGGGTTCGATCATCCAGAACTCGGCCAGATGGCGGGCCGTGTTGGAATTCTCCGCGCGGAACGTCGGGCCGAACGTATACACCTTGCTCAGCGCCAGGCAATAGCCTTCGACGTTGAGCTGGCCGGACACGGTGAGATAGGTTTCCTTGCCGAAGAAATCCTGATGCCAGTCGATATCGCCCTTGTCGTCACGCGGCAGGTTGACCAGGTCCAGCGTCGAGACGCGGAACATCTGGCCGGCGCCCTCGGCGTCGGATGCGGTGATGATCGGCGTGTTGATCCAGTAGAACCCGTTTTCGTGGAAGTAGCGATGGATCGCCTGGGCGATGCAGTCGCGTACGCGCGCCACGGCACCGAAAGTATTCGTGCGTGGGCGCAGGTGCGCGACTTCGCGCAGGTACTCCATCGTGTGCGTCTTGGGCTGGATCGGGTAGGTTTCCGGATCCTCGACCCAGCCGATTACTTCGACCGTTGTCGCCTGGATCTCGAAGCTCTGGCCCCTGCCTTGCGAAGCAACGAGCGTACCTGTTGCGATCACCGAACATCCCGCGGTCAGGTGTGCGATTTCGTCGGCGTAGTTGGGCAGCGTGTTCTGCGCGACGACCTGGATCGGGCTGAAGCAGGAACCGTCACTGACGTTGACGAACGACAGCCCTGCCTTGGAATCGCGCCGGGTACGCACCCAGCCACGTACTGTGACTTCGCTGTCTGCGGCGATCGCGCCCGAAAGCGCCTGCTTTACAGTGACTACCGACATGCCTTGAAACTCCGCGGGTTTTGCCCAAAATTCAGATTGATAACCAGCCGCTCATAATAACGGATTTGCGACCATCGAAGGCTGATAAACTAGGTCAACCGGATTCCGACGTCATGAATATCCAGCTCACTCCCGCCGCGCGCGAACGCATGCAACGTTACCTGGCCAGCCAGCCGGGTGCGCTTGGCGTGCGCTTTGGCGTGCGCAAGACCGGTTGTTCGGGCTATGCCTACGAGGTTGACCTGGCCGATCACATCGATGCCGGTGACGAAGTCGTCGAGCACGACGGCATCAAGTTGATCGTGGACGAAAAAAGCCGGCCGCTGGTGGACGGGACCGAGATTGATTTCGGCCGCCACGGGCTCAATACCATGTTCACGTTCCGCAACCCCAACGTCACTGGCGAATGCGGTTGTGGCGAGAGCTTCAGCGTCAACCCGGTCTCCTGAGCGCGTCCATGAAAGGATCCGCCGCAGATCATCGAGCGATCAATCTGCGCGAGAAGCTCGATCGCATCAGCGAGCATTGGTCGCCGAAAGTTGTCGCCCAACTCAACGATTAACAGTTCAAGTTGGCCAAGCTGCGCGGAGAGTTCGTCCGGCACAGCCATGCCGATACGGATGAAGCGTTCATCGTCGTGCGTGGCAACCTGCTGATCCGTTTCCGCGGCGGCAGTGTCGAGCTGAAAGCAGGCGCGATGTACGTCGTTCCGCGTGGCGTCGAGCATCAGCCGGTCGCCGAAGAGGAATGCGAGGTGATGCTTGTCGAGCCGCGCGGCGTGGTCAATACCGGCGATGCCGTCGGTATGCAGGCGGCGCCGAACGAGGTCTGGATCTGAGTCGTCCGGGTTGCGCCAATACCCTGATTCACCGTAGAATTCGCGCCCCTTCGTCGGCTTGCACCGGCCGAAGGCCTTGCCTCACCGACCGACGGGAGGCTGCCGCGACGGAATGTCCCGCGCGGTATCCACAAGGAGACAACATGCGTCATTACGAAGTTGTGTTTCTGGTCCACCCTGACCAGAGCGAGCAGGTGCCCGCGATGATCGAGCGCTACAAGTCGCTGATCGAGGGCGACAATGGCAAGATTCATCGTCTCGAAGACTGGGGTCGGCGTCAGTTGGCCTATCCGATCGAGAATCTGGCCAAGGCACATTACGTGCTGATGAACATCGAGTGCAGCCAGAGCGTGCTGAAGGAACTCGAGTCGGGCTTCCGTTTCAACGATGCGGTGTTGCGTCATCTGATTCTCACCCGCGATGCGCCGGTCACCGAGCAGTCCCTGATCCTGAAAAACAAGGACGAGAAGGGCGGTCGCCGTCGTGACGAAGAAGGTTATGGCTTCGGCGATAACGACAATTCGTCCGCGCGCCGTAGTCGCAGTCGTGACAACAACACCAGCGACGACGACAACGACAGCGATAACGACAGCGATAACGACGACAGCGATAGCGACAGCGACAAAAAAAGCGCTGCGAGCAACGCCGAGTAAGCCAGGAGCCCGAACATGTCCAAATTTTACCGCCGTAGAAAATACTGCCGCTTCACCGCCGAAGGCGTTACCGAGATCGATTACAAGGATCTGAACACGCTGCGCCAGTACATTGGTGAAACCGGCAAGATCGTGCCGAGCCGCATCACCGGCACCAAGGTGCGTTATCAGCGTCAGCTGACCCAGGCCATCAAGCGCGCGCGCTTCCTCGCCCTGTTGCCGTACTGCGACAACCACTGACGTCCCCGTCCTGCCGCGCAACTTCGCCCGGCCGGAACGTTGAAGAGTACCAACCCGGGTCCTGACGGCTGTCGGGACCGGGCTTGAAGAATTCGGACAGCCACACCGCTGCGTCGGTTTCGTGCCGGCGCTAACGAATTGGAGAGTTTCAATGGAAGTCATCCTGCTGCAGAAAGTGAAGAATCTGGGCAACCTGGGCGACAAGGTTCGCGTCAAGCCCGGTTTTGGCCGCAATTACCTGGTTCCGCAAGGCATGGCCGCGCGTGCGACTTCGGAAAACGTGGCCGAGTTCGAAAAGCGCCGCGCCGAGTACGAAGCCCGTGCCAACGAGTCGCTGTCGGGAGCCGAAGCGCGCAAGGCCGCGTTCGGGGAAGCCAGCATCACCATCAAGGCCAACGCCAGCATGGAAGGCAAGTTGTTTGGCTCGGTCGGGCCGCGCGACATCGCCGAGGCGTTCACTGCCCAGGGCAAGCCGCTGGAGAAGAGCGAGGTGGTCATGGGCGACGGCCCGATTCGTCATACCGGCGAATTCGAGGTGGAACTGCATCTGCATGCCGACGTCAACACCATGATCAAGGTCGTCGTCGAAGCCGACGAATAACCTCGATAAGCTGACGTAGAAAACGGGCGCCTCGGCGCCCGTTTTTGTTTTGCCGCGACCTGTCAGGCGGATCGCGTTTCCGCCAACAGCACGTCGCGGGTCAGGTGTTGCACATCGGTCTGGCCGGTCAGCGCCAGGCTGACGTCGAGTTCGCGGCGGATGATGTCGATGGCCTGCGCCACGCCGGCCTCGCCCAGTGCGCCCAGTCCGTACAGGAATGCCTTGCCGATAAGCCCGGCGCGCGCGCCCAGCGCCAGCCCCTTGAGCAGGCTCTGGCCGCTGAGGATGCCGCCGTCGAACATCACCTCGCTGCGTCCGGCTACCGCTTCGATCACGCGCGGCAACGCCGTGACGGTCGCCGGCGCGCCGTCGAGCTGACGGCCGCCATGATTGGATACGACGATCGAATCGACGCCGGCCTTGGCGGCGATAGCGGCATCTTCGGGATCGAGGATGCCCTTGACGATCAGCTTGCCCGGCCACAGTTCGCGCAGCCAGTCCAGATCGCGCCATGACAGGGTCGGATCGAACTGCTTGGCGATCCATTGGCCGAAACTGGTCAGGCTGTCGAGACCTGGTACATGACCTTCCAGGTTGCCGAAGGAGCGGCTGGGTGCACGCAACACGCGCCACGCCCACAGCGGCTTGCTGGCGATGTCGAAGAAGTTGCGCAAAGTCAGGCGCGGTGGTACGCAAAGTCCGTTCTTGATTTCCTGGTGGCGTTGTCCCTGGATTTGCAGGTCGACGGTCAGCATCAGTGCCGGGCAGCCCGCGTCCCTGGCGCGCTCGATCAACGACCGGGTGAAACCGCGGTCGCGCATCACGTAAATCTGGAACCAGAACGGTGATTTCACCGCGGCGCGCACCTGTTCGATCGAGCAGATCGACATCGTGCTCAGGCAAAACGGTACGCCAGCGGCTTCGGCGGCGCGTGCGGCAAGAATTTCACCGCTGCCGCGTTGCAGTCCGGTCAGCCCGGTCGGCGCCAATGCCAGCGGCAGGCTGGCCGGCGCGCCGAGGATGGTTGTTTGCAGGTTGCGCTGCGAGACATCGATCATGACGCGCTGGCGCAGGCGGATCGCCTCCAGCGCGTGGCGGTTGTCATGCAAGGTGATTTCATCGTAGGAACCGCGGTCGGCATATTCAAAGAACGCGCGCGGCACGCGTCGCCGCGCCAAGTCGCGCAAATCGAGTACGCTGGTGATGGTTTGTGCCACGAGTGTGGTCCCCTCTGGAGAATTTTCGCGACGATCTTGTGCGGATTTGGTGCCGAGATGCAAATCCACACAACTTATCCACTGGCGACTTCACAGGCACATGTGCCAGCATGACGATCGTGCGCTGCGTTTTGTGCGCTCGACTGTCCGGGGGAGGGTCATGCATCGGATATTCGCCGGTCTCATGTCTTGAGATGGCGCTGGTGCATGTTGAATCCGGGTAAATCGTAACAAGAATCACAGACACGCAGATATCAATGGCCGCCTCACCTGACAGTTTTACCCAGCAGCGCGTCGATGCGTTGCGCGTTCCGCCGCATTCCATCGACGCCGAACAGGCCGTGCTCGGCGGCCTGATGCTCGATGAACATGCCTGGGAGCGCATCGCCGACAAGCTCGAGGAAAACGATTTCTATCGCAAGGATCATCGCCTGATTTTCCGCGCCATTGGCGAGCTGTCGAACAAGAACATGCCGTGCGATGCAGTGACGCTGGGCGAGTGGTTCGAGTCCAACGGGCTGGCTGAACTGGTCGGCGGTTCCGATTACGTGATCCAGATCGCCAATGCCACGCCGAGCGCGGCCAATATCGCCGCCTACGCGGCGATCGTGCGCGAGAAGTCCGTGTTGCGCCAGCTCATCGATGCCGGTACCGAGATCGTCGGCGATGGTTTCCAGCCGGAAGGCCGCAGCACGCAGGAAATCCTGGAAAACGCCGAGCAGTTGGTGTTTCGCATCGCCGAATCCGGCGCGCGCGGACGCAAGGGCTTCGTGGCCATGCGCGCGGCGGCCAAGGAGGCATTCCAGATTCTGCACCAGCGCTACGAGAGTCAGGGACAACTGACCGGCGTGGCGACCGGTTTCGACGATCTCGACAACAAGACCGCCGGCCTGCAACCCGGGGATCTGATCATTGTCGCGGCGCGTCCGTCGATGGGCAAAACCGCCCTGGCCGTGAACATGGCCGAACATGCCGCGTTGAAATCGAAAAAGGCGGTAGCGGTCTTCTCGATGGAAATGTCGGCTTCGCAGATCGCGTTTCGCCTGATTTCTTCGTTGGGTCGCATCAACCAGCAGCACCTGCGCACCGGCGATATCAAGGAAGAGGAATGGCCGCGTGTGACTTCGGCGATCACCCTGCTTTCGGATGCAAAGATATTCATCGACGACACGCCGGCCTTGTCGCCGGCGGAGCTGCGCGCGCGAGCGCGGCGGCTCAAGCGCGAGCATGATCTTGGCATGATCGTGATCGATTACCTGCAATTGATGCAGGTGCCTGGAAACAAGGAGAATCGCGCCACGGAAATTTCAGAAATTTCGCGTGGACTGAAGGCCCTGGCCAAGGAACTGGAGATTCCCGTGATCGCCCTGTCGCAGTTGAACCGTTCGCTGGAACAGCGCACCGACAAACGTCCGGTGATGAGCGACCTGCGCGAATCCGGCGCCATCGAGCAGGATGCGGACGTGATCCTGTTCATTTATCGCGACGAGGTTTACGACAAGGATTCGCCGAAGAAAGGCACGGCGGAGATCATTATCGGCAAGCAGCGCAACGGTCCGATCGGGGTAGTCAACCTCACCTTCCTCGGCCAATACACCAAGTTCGAGAATTTCGCATCGGACCGCTACGGCGCGAACTATGAATGATGGTTTGAGGTAGCGATCATGAGTCGCTCCGCCATCGCCACGATCCATCTGGGTGCGCTGCGTCGAAATTTGGCGCGTATCCGGGAGCGTGCCGCGCCATCGAAGGTCATGGCGGTGGTCAAGGCCGACGGTTACGGTCACGGGCTGGAGCGGGTTGCGCGCGCACTGACCGACGCCGATGCTTTCGGCGTGGCCGCCATCGGCGACGGCTTGCGCCTGCGGGCGGCCGGCATCGCGCACCGCATCGCGGTCTTGTCAGGTCCGGACGAAGCCGCCGACCTGGCCGAATTCCGGCGCCTGCATCTGGACGCGGTGATCCATCACGAAACGCAGCTGACCTGGCTGGAAGCCGACCGCGACGCGCGGCCCTTGCGCGTATGGCTGAAACTCGACAGCGGCATGCATCGGCTGGGGTTTCCGGTATCGCGGGCAGGTGAAGTGCACGCGCGCTTGCGTGCGCTGGCGAACGTCGATACTGACATCGTGTTGATGACACATTTTGCTGCCTCGGATGAATTCGACAATGCCCTGACCCGGCAGCAGATCGAATGCTTCGAAGCGGCCACGACGGGGCTGGCCGGCCCGCGTGCGCTGGCCAATTCGGCGGCGGTTTTGGGCTGGCCGCAAGCGCGCGGCGACTGGGTGCGCAGCGGTGGATTGCTGTATGGCTTGTCCGTGATCGAGGGCAAGAGTGGGCTGGACCTGGGTTTCGAGCCGGCGATGACCCTGAGCACGCGAGTGATCTCAATCAGCCGGCTACGGCGCGGGGAACACATCGGGTACGGCGCCACCTGGGAGTGCCCCGAGGACATGCCGGTCGGCGTGGCCGCGATCGGCTATGGCGATGGTTATCCGCGCAGCGCGCGTTCCGGCACGCCGGTGCTGATCGGCGGACGGCGTGCGCAGATCGTCGGGCGTGTCTCGATGGACCTGATCGCGATCGATTTGCGCGCGGCACCCGATGCGCAAGTCGGCGATCGCGTCACCTTGTGGGGGCGCGAACTGCCGGTAGAAGAGGTCGCGGCATGCGCTGGCACCATCTCGTATGAGCTGACCTGCGGCATGACGCGACGCGTGCTGTTCGTCGAGGATGAGAACTGACATGGCCAAGGCACGGACGGCTTATGTGTGCAATCAATGCGGCGCCGAGCATTCCAAATGGCAGGGCCAGTGCGAGGCCTGTCAGGCCTGGAATACCTTGAGCGAATTTGTGGTCGAGCCAGCCACGCGCGCGACGCCTTCGCGGCGTGGTGGCTATTCCGGCAAGGCCGCGCGTGCCGATGTCATCGCGTTGAATGAAGTTGCCGCGGATACCGAAGTGCGTACCGACATCGGTATTGGCGAGCTGGATCGGGTTCTGGGTGGCGGGCTGGTCGAAGGCTCGGTCGTTCTGATCGGTGGTGATCCGGGCATCGGCAAATCCACGTTGTTGCTGCAAACCCTGGGCGCCCTGGGTGAACGTCGACGCAGCCTGTATGTCAGCGGCGAGGAGTCGGTGGCACAGATCGCATCGCGTGCGCAGCGTCTGGGGTTGGTGCTGGAGCCGTTGCGTTGTCTGGCCGAAACCTGCATCGAACGGATTCTTGAAACCGCCGTGGTGGATCGCCCGCGGGTGCTGGTCGTCGATTCGATCCAGACCATCTGGACGGAAACGCTCACCGCGGCGCCCGGCTCGGTCAGCCAGGTGCGTGAATCCGCCGCGCGACTGGTGCGCTTCGCCAAGGAGACCGGTACCAGCGTGTTCCTGGTCGGCCACGTGACCAAGGAGGGCGGCATCGCCGGTCCGCGCGTGCTCGAGCACATGGTCGATGCGGTGTTGTATTTCGAAGGCGAGTCCGGCTCGCGATTCCGCGTGTTGCGCGCGTTCAAGAACCGCTTCGGCGCGGTCAACGAACTGGGCGTGTTCGCCATGTCCGACAAGGGCTTGCGCGAGGTGCCGAATCCGTCGGCGATCTTCCTGTCCGCGCACAGCGGGCCGACGCCGGGCAGCTCGGTCATGGTCACTCGCGAAGGCACGCGGCCGCTGCTGGTCGAGGTGCAGGCGCTGGTTGATCAATCCTCACTGGGCAATCCGCGTCGCGTCGCGCTGGGCCTGGAACAGAATCGCCTGGCCATGCTGCTGGCGGTGCTGCATCGGCATGGAGGTGTTGCCGCCTACGATCAGGACGTATTCGTCAACGTGGTCGGCGGCATTCGCGTGCAGGAAACCGCGGCCGATCTGCCGGTTTTGCTCGCCGTTGCCTCGAGCCTGCGCGATCGTCCGTTGCCGGACAAGCTCGTGGCTTTTGGCGAGGTCGGATTATCCGGTGAAATTCGACCGGTGCCGAACGGCGAGGAACGTCTTCGGGAAGCCGCCAGTCACGGTTTCCTCAAGGCAATCGTGCCGAAGGCCAATGTGCCGAAGAAGTCGAAGATCGGGGAACTGGAGATCGTTGCCGTGCAGCGACTGGGCGAGGCGCTCGACGCTGCCACGTAATTGAGGGTGTGCCGCCGCCGCTCAGGACACGCGCTTGAGCAGGATTTCCAGCACGAAGCGGCTGCCGAAAAAAGCCAACAACAACAGCGCCATGCCGAACAGGGTCAGCTCGACCGCGCGGCGCCCGCGCCAGCCGAAGCGCCAGCGTCCCAGCAGCAGGGCACCGAACACGATCCACGCAGCAATCGACAGTACGGTCTTGTGCACCAGATGCTGCGCGAACAGGTTGTCGACGAACAGGATGCCGGTGAGCAGGGTCAGCGTGAGCAGCACGAAGCCCGCGCCTATCAACTGAAACATCAGCGATTCGGTCAGCGTCAGCGGTGGCAGCGCGCTGACGATGCCGTTGAAACGGCGTTTACGCAGTGCGTGTTCCTGCAGCGCCAGCAGAATGGCCAGCACCGCGGCTACGCTGAGCATGCTGAAGCCGAGCAGGGCAAATACCACATGCAGCTTGATCTGCCAGTCGATCGGCAGTGGATGCGTTGGCGGTGCGACAAAGACATCGACCAGCAACAGAATCGCGGCCAGCGGAAACACGATGATGCCCAGCGAGGCGACCGGACGCACCAGGTTGACCAGCAGGCACAGCGCCGCGACGCACATGCTGACCAGCGACAGCGCGGCGAAGAAATGCAGATCAATACCGCCGCCGTGGGTACCCAGCACGATGACGGCGTGAATCAGCACGGCGATCAGCGCCAGGCTCAGGCCGCAGATGCGCGGCAGCGCGCGTCGATTTATCAGGGGCAGGGACAGCATCAACGCGCTGAGCACATACAGCGTGGCGGCTATCGGTGTGAGCAATCCGGTTGGCATCCGTCTAGTTTGGCATAGTTGGCCGAAAACGGGGATGGTGTACCGGCGGACTGTGAATGTGAAGACGCATCAGGGATGCGCTGACTTGATCAGAGCATCCTTGGCACCGGCCGGCAACGGTATAATCGCGGTTTGTCCCGATGTCTACCGTGTGAATCATGTTTGAATCCCTGAGCCAGCGCCTGTCCTCCACCATCGAGCGTCTGCGCGGTCGCGCTCGTCTGACCGAGGCGAATATCCGCGAGTCCCTGCGCGAAGTGCGCATTGCCCTGCTTGAAGCCGATGTCGCGTTGCCGGTGGTGCAGGCGCTGATTCAGCGGGTGCAGGTGCGTGCGGTCGGCCAGGAAGTGCTGAAAAGCCTCTCGCCCGGACAGGCCCTGGTCAAGGTCGTCCGTGATGAACTGACGGCGGTCATGGGCACGGCCAACGCCGAGCTGAATCTGAATTGTCCGCCACCGGCGGTGATCCTGATGGCCGGTCTGCAGGGCGCGGGCAAGACCACGAGCGTGGCCAAGCTGGCCGCGCGATTGAAGAACAAGCAGCGCAAGAAAGTCATGGTCGTGAGTTGCGACGTTTATCGTCCGGCTGCGATCGAACAACTGCGAACGCTCGCCGGGCAGGTCGACGTACTGTTCCATCCCAGCAGCAAGGATGACGATCCCGTCGACATCGCCCGCGCGGCGGTCGAGGCCGCACGCAAGAATTTCGCCGAAGTGCTGATCGTCGATACTGCCGGTCGTCTGGCTATCGACGAAGCGATGATGAATGAGATCAAGGCGCTGCATGCGGCGCTGGATCCGATCGAAACCCTGTTCGTGGTCGACGCCATGACCGGTCAGGACGCCGCCAACACGGCCAAGGCGTTTTCCGAGGCCCTGCCACTGACCGGTGTGATCCTGACCAAGACCGACGGTGATGCGCGTGGCGGCGCGGCCCTGTCCGTGCGTTATGTGACCGGCCGGCCGATCAAGTTCATCGGCGTCAGCGAAAAGCCAGACGGCCTCGACGCCTTCCATCCGGACCGCATCGCGCAGCGTATCCTGGACATGGGCGATGTGCTGTCGCTGGTCGAGCAGGTCGAACAGAACGTCGACCGTGACAAGGCGCAGAAGCTGGCCGAAAAGGTCATGAAGGGCAAGCGCTTCGACATGAACGACATGCGTGATCAGTTGCAGCAGATGCTGAGCATGGGCGGCCTGGCCTCGTTGATGGACAAGCTGCCCGGTGTCGGCAAGTTGCCGGCCAGCGTCAAATCGAAGGTCAACGACAAGGAGGTCAGGCACATGGTCGCCATCATCGAGTCGATGACCAAAAAGGAACGGCGCCATCCCGACCTTCTCAAGGGCTCGCGCAAGGCGCGCATCGCGCGCGGTTCCGGCACCCAGCCGGCCGACGTCAATCGTCTGCTGAAGCAGTACATGCAGATGGCAAAGATGATGTCGAAGATGCGTTCGGGCGGCATGAAGGGCCTGATGAGGCAGATGCGTGCCATGGGAGGGGGCGGAGGCATGCCGCCGGGTGGTGGCATGCCAATGCATTAGGCCCTTTTTTCGAACTTCTTTTGGGGACATTTGTTGTCTTGAAGCGCAAAAGCTTTCACTCGCCTGCGGCGAGCGCCCCACTTTTGGCATTGCCCATCGATGTGGCTCTTTGTTGCTTTATCCATTTGCGTTTTTCTCGGTTCGCGAGTTGGTTTTAGTTGCAGACGACCGGTCGGGTGCGTGGCTGTCACCAAGTGCTGGAAGCGGACATTGCGGAGGTCGGCACAAGCGGTTGTTAGTTGCGATGATGGGATTTCCAGATCGATACGCCCGGAAACCGGGGAAAGTACTGTATTTCTGGATATTTCCGGTTACAATATCGGGCTGCCGAGGCGATCGGTCTGCCTGGTCAGCTGCGCCTTGCCGGTTTTGTCAAATTCTCGAGTAAAAACAATGGTTAAGATTCGCCTGTCCCGTGGCGGCGCCAAGGGGCGTCCGTTTTATCACATCGTCGTTGCCGATGAGCGCAACGCGCGCGATGGCCGCAATATCGAACGCGTGGGCTTTTTCAACCCGATCGCGACCGGCCAGGAAGTGCGTCTGCAGCTGGACACCGAGCGCGTCAGCGCCTGGGTGGCCAAGGGCGCGCAGATGACCAACAAGGTTCGGTCGCTGTACAAGGAAGCCGGCAAGCAGGCCCAGGCGGCCTGACCAGCGTTTTGTCGTGGGCACGGATCGGCTCCTGCTCGTTGGCAGGGTCGTCGGCGTTCACGGTGTTCGCGGTTGGGTCAAGCTGGAATCGTTTACCGAGCCGCGCACACAGATTTTTTCGTATCGGCCGTGGTTTGTGACCACGCCGGACGGTGAGTTTGAAATCTCCCGCATCGAGGGACAAGAGCATGGACGCGGCTTGATTGTCAGGCTCGATGGCATCGAGGATCGCGACGCAGCCCAAAAGCTGTACGGCGCGGAAATCCGGATTCGGCGCGAGGCGCTGCCGCAACTCGAACCGGGCCAGGTCTACTGGGCCGACCTGGAGGGATTGCAGGCGTTGACGTTGCAGGGATCGGCACTGGGTACGGTCAGTCATCTGTTCGCTACCGGCGCCAACGATGTACTCGTAGTCAGGGACGGCAAACGCGAACGAATGATTCCCTATTTGCCGGACCGGGTAGTACGTGATATCGATCTGGACCGCGGCACGATCACGTTGGACTGGGATCCGGATTTCTAGTCTGGCTCCGATTTCGGTTCGGCGTTGATGTGCTGATGGCGGGCCGGGCAGGACGAATTCGAACATGCGCATCGACGTCATCACGCTGTTTCCCGATTTCGTGGCTGACTGTGGCGGAATCGGTGTGATCGGGCGGGCGCAGGAACGCGGC
Organism: uncultured Pseudomonadota bacterium; assembly: GCA_963779795.1. Lineage (GTDB taxonomy): Bacteria > Pseudomonadota > Gammaproteobacteria > Xanthomonadales > Rhodanobacteraceae > Rudaea. The sequence goes on from CAVZZK010000003.1 coordinate 146,592, forward strand.
CTGTTGCAGGTGCGGGCCTGGAATCCGCGCGATTACGCCACTGATGCCTACCGGCGCGTGGATGAACGCCCGTTCGGCGGCGGTCCGGGCATGGTGATGCTGATCGATCCGCTGCGCGCCGCACTGCAGGCAGCGCGCGGAGATGATGCAAAACTGGCGCGGACGATGTACCTGAGCCCGCAGGGAACGCGGCTCACGCAGGAGAAGGTGCGGGAACTGGCTGGCCGCGAGCGGATTATCTTGCTGTGCGGCCGCTATGAAGGCGTCGACGAGCGCCTGCTGGAACACGAGGTCGACGAGGAGATTTCCATTGGCGACTACGTTTTGTCCGGTGGCGAGTTGGCGGCAGCGGTGCTGATCGATGCGATCGGCCGGCTGCAGGAAGGCGCGCTCAACGATGCGCAATCGGCCGAGCAGGATTCGTTTTCCGAAGGTTTGCTCGACTGTCCGCATTACACGCGCCCGGAGGAGCATGAATTCGGCCGCGTGCCGGCCGTTTTGACCTCTGGCGACCACGCCGCGATCCGTCGCTGGCGGCGTAAACAGGCCCTGGGACGCACATGGTTACGGCGCCCGGACCTGCTGGAAAAGTTAAAGTTAAATCTGGAAGATAAAAAATATTTACTTGAATTTCAATCAGATACGAAAAAGTTATGAATCAGGCCATCGAAGTGGCCGAACATCCGCGTATAATTCCGAACAGAGTGATAAGTGCCATGAATCTCGTACAGCAATTCGAATCCGAACAGGCCACCCGTGAGTTGCCGGACTTTGGTCCAGGCGACACCGTTGTGGTCAATGTGAAGGTCAAGGAAGGCAACCGCGAGCGCGTGCAGGCCTATGAAGGCGTGTGCATCGCCAAGAAGAACGCGGGCCTGAATTCCGCTTTCACGGTGCGCAAGATTTCCCACGGAACCGGCGTGGAGCGCGTGTTCCAGTCGCACAGCCCGATCATTGAATCGGTCACCGTGAAGCGTCGCGGCAAGGTGCGTGGCGCCAAGCTGTACTACCTGCGCGGGCTGACCGGCAAGGCAGCGCGTATTCAGGAAGATCTGAGCAAGCACGCGAAGAAATAAGGGGGCGGCCTTTGTTTAGGCCTCTACCAGATCGCCGCCATTGGTGATCACACAGATATACCTCTTGGAGCATTGAGTCGCGTCTATGCTCCTCGTCCAAAGCGACCGTCGGCAACGGCGGTCGCTTTGTCTTTGTTGGGGACTTATTTCGGGCGTATCGCGATGAAGTGCTTGAAATCGGGGCGTGGCGACCCTATCCGGAATGGCAACGCATTCAAGGATTTCGCACATGACCACAGCGACTGAAACCCACAAGTTTGAAGCCGAAGTCGCCCAGGTACTGCACCTGGTGACGCATTCATTGTATTCGCACAAGGAAATCTTCCTGCGCGAACTCATTTCCAATGCTTCGGATGCCTGCGACAAGTTGCGCTTCGAGGCGATCAGCAAACCCGATCTGCTGGGCGGCGACAGCGAACTGCATATCAATATCAGCTACAACAAGGATGCACGCACGATCACCATCCGCGACAACGGCATCGGCATGGATCGCGACGAGGTCGTGGCCAACATCGGCACCATCGCCAGTTCCGGCACGCGAAAATTTCTCGAGGCCATGTCGACCGAGCAGAAGGCCGATGCCAGCCTGATCGGCCAGTTTGGCGTCGGTTTTTATTCCGCGTTCGTCGTGGCCGACAAGGTCACGCTGGAGACGCGCCGGGCCGGCGATGCCGAAGCGCAGGGCGTACGCTGGGAATCAACCGGCAGCGGTGAATACACCATCGAAAACGTCGACGATGCACAACGCGGCACGAGCGTGACCCTGCATCTGAAAGCCGACGAGGACGAATTCCTGCAGTCCTGGCAGTTGCGCAGCCTGATCGCGCGCTATTCCGACCATATCGGTTTTCCGATCCGCATGCCCAAGGAAGACGATGGAAAACCCACGGATGAGTGGGAAGTCGTAAATCAGGCATCGGCGCTGTGGACGCGGCCGAAGAACGAACTCAGCGATGAGGATTACCAGAACTTCTACAAGCACATCGCGCACGATTTCAACGAGCCGCTGGCGTGGACGCACAACCGGGTCGAGGGCAACCAGAACTTCACCTCGCTGCTATACGTGCCGTCGAAGTCACCGTTCGACCTGATGCTTGGCGGTCGCGACGAACGCAAGGGCCTGAAGCTTTACGTCAAGCGTGTTTTCATCATGGACGCGGCCGAACAGCTGCTGCCGGCGTATTTGCGCTTCGTGCGTGGCGTGATCGATTCCGACGACCTGCCGCTGAACGTGAGCCGCGAAATCCTGCAGCAGAATCGCAGCCTGGACAAGCTGCGCGCTGCCTGTACGCGACGCGTGCTGGACCTGCTGGCCAAACTGGCCACGGACGAGCCGGAAAAGTTCGCGACGTTCTGGAAGGAATTCGGTGCGGTCATCAAGGAAGGCATCGCCGAGGATCATTCGAACAGGGAACGCATTGCCAAGCTGCTGCGTTTCGCCTCGACCAAGTCGGAAGGCGCCGAGCAGACGGTTTCGCTGGACGACTACATCGGCCGCATGCAGGCCGGCCAGGAAGCGATTTACTACGTCACCGCCGACGGTTACGCCGCGGCCAAGGGCAGTCCGCAGCTCGAGGCCCTGAAGGCGCGCGATATCGAAGTGCTGTTGATGTACGAGCGCATCGACGACTGGATGGCCAGTTATCTGACCGAGTATTCGGAAAAGAAACTGCGTAACGTGGCCAAGGGCGAACTCGATCTGGACAAGCTCGGCGGTGGCGATGATGAAAAGCGCAAGGAAGCCGAGAAGGCGGCCGAAGGCACCGTCAAGAAGCTTAAAGACTTGCTGGGCGAGCGCGTGCGCGACGTGCGTGTCAGTGAGCGCCTGACCGACTCGCCGTCGTGTCTGGTGTTCGATGAACAGGACATGGGGCTGGCCATGCAGCGATTGCTCAAGCAGGCCGGCCACGACGTACCGGCGAGCAAGCCGATCCTGGAAATCAATCCGGAGCACACCCTGGTCAAGCGCCTGGAAGGCGAAAGCGACGATGCCCGCGCGACCGACCTGGGCCTGCTGTTGCTCGATCAGGCGCAGTTGCTCGAAGGCGTTGCACTCGACGATCCAGCCGCCTACGTGCGGCGCGTCAACGCGCTGCTTACTGCCGCCGACTGAAGCTTCGCAGTCATTTGGCCCGCGTGCGTCACATTGCGCGTGGGTCACCTGACTGAAGCGGCAGGATGGCAGCTCTGCTTATCGACGTTTTGACTCGAGTAGCGTCTTGAGCCGGTAAAGTGCATCCAGCGCTTCGCGCGGCGTGAGCGAATCCGGGTCGAGTTCGACCAAAACCTGTTCGGCGGGTGACGGTTGTGCCGGCGTGAACAGACTGGGTTGCGCCGCTTGCATTTCCGTCATTGCGGACTGTGTGCCGCGTTGTTCCAATTCCTTCAGATAGGCGGCGGCTTGCGCGATGACGGCTTTGGGCAAGCCGGCCAGGGCGGCAACCTGCAGGCCGAAGCTGCGGTTGGCGGGGCCGTCCTTGACCGCGTGCATGAACACCAGTTCCTCGCCGTATTCGATCGCATCCAAATGCACGTTGGCGATGCCGTCGTGTTGCGCCGCCAGCTCGGTCAACTCGAAATAATGCGTGGCGAAGAGCGTGAACGAACGGCTGTGCGTGGCCAGCTCGATCGCGCAGGCGCGGGCCAGGGCCAGTCCGTCGTAGGTCGAGGTGCCGCGACCGATTTCGTCCATCAGCACCAGGCTCGAGTCGGTGGCATTGTGCAGGATGTTGGCGGTTTCGCTCATCTCCACCATGAACGTGGATTGGCCGCGCGACAGGTCGTCGCCGGCGCCGATGCGCGTGAAAATCCGGTCGACCGGGCCGATTCGCGCGTCGTCTGCCGGGACAAAACTGCCGATATGCGCGAGCAGCACGATCAGCGCAGTCTGGCGCATGTAGGTCGATTTGCCGCCCATGTTGGGGCCGGTGATTATGAGCATGCGACGTGACGCATCCAGGTTCAGGTCGTTGGGTTCGAACGGCTCGTCGCGTACCTGTTCGACCACGGGATGGCGGCCGCGCTTGATCTGGATTCCGGGGCTGTCGTCAAGCGCCGGCTTGTTCCAGCCGAGCATGTCGGCGCGTTCGGCGAGCGCGGCGAGAACATCGAGATCGGCAATTGACGCGGCGGCGCGTTTGAGCGGCGCCAGTCGTTCGCCAAGATGGTCGAGCAGGTCCTCGTAAAGCGCGCGTTCGCGCATCAGCGCGCGTTCGCGGGCTGACAGCACCTTGTCTTCGAACGCCTTGAGTTCTTCGGTGATGTAGCGTTCCGCGTTCTTGGTCGTTTGTCGGCGTGTGTAATGCGTCGGTGCCTTGTCCGATTGCGCCTTGCTGATCTCGATGTAGTAGCCGTGCACGCGGTTGTAACCGATTTTCAGCGTGTTGATGCCCGTAGTTTCCTTTTCCCGTTGTTCCAGATCGAGCAGGAACTGGTCCGCGTTGGTCGACAGCGCGCGCAGCTCGTCCAGTTCTGCGTCGAATCCGTCGCGGATTGCGCCGCCGTCGCGCAACAGCAGGGGCGGGCGTTCCGGCAACGCCGCGTCGAGATGACTGGCGCAATCGCCATGCTCGCCTAGCCGGTCGAGCAAATCGCGCAACAGCGGGCTGTCACAATCGCCCAGCGCCTGCCGCAACTCGGGGGCGGCGGCCAGTCCGTCGCGCAAGGTGGACAGGTCGCGCGGACGTGCCGAGCGCAAGGCGACGCGGGCGAGGATACGCTCCAGATCGCCGATCCGGCGCAGCACTTCCCGGGGCGCCTCATGGCGGCGCTGTTCGATCAGGCTTTCGATGGCCTGATACCGAGCGCGAAGCGCGTTCTGGTCACGCAACGGCCGGTTCAACCAGCGACGAAGGTTGCGCGCGCCCATCGGTGTGATTGTCCCGTCGAGAATGCCGAGCAGGGTGTGTTGGATGCGCCCGTCGGGATGCGTATCCAGTTCCAGATTGCGACGTGTCGCGGCATCCAGCGCAATCGTGTCCGCGGCGTTCTCCACGGTCAGTCCGCCCAGATGCGGCAGTGCCGACTTTTGCGTTTCTTCGGCGTAGTTGAGCAGGCAGCCGGCGGCGGCGATCGCGGCGGGCAACCGCTCGCAGCCAAAGCCGGACAGATCCTTCGTGCCGAAGAAACGGCACAGTTCGCGTCGCGCGGTTTCGCCATCGAAATGCCACGGTGCGCATTTGCGCAGGCCGGCCAGTTCAGTGATGAAGGCCGGCCATTGCACGTCCTCGTCGATCAGCGTCTCGGCCGGATTCAGGCGCGCGATTTCCGAAGCCAGCGCGTCCTCGCCACTGATTTCGCTGACCAGAAATCGGCCACCGGCCAGGTCGATCCAGGCCAAGCCGTAATGTTCCTTGTCATCGCGGTCGGCGCCGCGTGCGATGGCCAGCAGCAGGTTGTCGCGGCGTTCTTCGAGCAGGGCTTCGTCGGTGATCGTGCCGGGCGTGACCACGCGCACGACCTTGCGCTCCACCAGGCCTTTCGATGCCGCCGGATCGCTGACCTGTTCGCAAATCGCGACCGACTGGCCCAAACGAATCAACTTCGCCAGATAAGCTTCGGCGGCATGATGGGGGACGCCGGCCATCGGAATCGGCGCGCCGGCGGACTGTCCGCGTTGGGTCAGCGTGATGTCGAGCAAGCGTGCGGCCTTGCGCGCATCGTCGTAGAACAATTCGTAGAAATCGCCCATGCGAAAGAACACCAGGATGTCCGGGTGTTCGGCCTTGGCGGTCAGGTACTGCCGCATCAGCGGCGTGTGCCCGGCGAGGTCGTCGCGATTCATGTTATGTCGGCAAAGCGAGGGACTGAACGGTGCGTCATTCTAACGGTTAGGCCTGCAGGCACGCTGTGTCGGTCCCGGCGGACCCGGATCGAATCTTGCGAAGCAAGCGGGATTCGCGCTTCAGCGCATTCGCCGATACAGCGTGCTGCGGCTGATGCCCAGGCGCCTGGCGGCTACCGAAACGTTGCCGTCGGTAGCCTCGAGTGCGGCCTGTATGGCCTGCTCGGTGATTCCGGCCAGGGTGGACGAATCGCCGGCATTGGATTGTTCGGCTGCGGGTGTTTGGGCGGGCAGGGTTTTGCGGATCGCGATAGGCAGGTCGTCGATCTGGACGCGGTTACCGGGGCCAACCAGTGCAATCAGGGTGCGCAGCGAACCGACAAGCTGGCGCAGGTTGCCGGGCCATTCGAACGCCGTCAGTGCATCGAACGCCTGATCGCTCAACTCGATTCGATGTCCGTGCGAGTGGTTGTTCCAGATGCGACGAATCAGGTCCTGCCGGTTCGACTGTTCGCGCAGGGCAGGCAGGCTGATCGCGTGTTGCGAAATACGGAAATACAAGTCACTGCGGAAGCGGCTCTCCTCGACGGCCCTTTCGAGATCGCAGTGCGTGGCCGAGATCAGCGCGAAGTCGACCTTGACCGGTTTGCTGGCGCCCAGCGGTACGACTTCGCGTTCCTGCAGCACGCGCAACAGGCGTGCCTGCAAAGGCAACGGCATGTCGCCGATTTCATCCAGAAACAGAATGCCGCCGTCGGCTGCGCGCAGCAGGCCCTTCGATCCGCGTCGCCGCGCGCCGGTGAATGCGCCTTCCTCGTAACCGAACAGTTCGGATTCGATCAGGCTTTCCGGCAGACCGGCACAATTGACGGCCACGAACGGTGCGTCGGGGCAAAAGCGTTTGTGCAACTCCCGGGCGAACACTTCCTTGCCGGTGCCGGTCTCCCCGAACAGCAGGACCGGAAGGTCGGCCGCGAGGATGCGCGTCGCGCGTTCGAGTTCGCGTTGCAGACCAGCCCGGAATACCGGTTCGGCCGTCGGCTCGGGACGCGGTTTCGTACGGTTACGTTCCGCCGCCGGTTCCGAAGGCATGATGATGCGCGGCTTGTCCGATGCCGTCGCGTCCGCGCGCATGGCCAGCAGTCTGCCGTGCGCGTCGCGCAGGGCGTTGCTGTCGTCAATATCCGAAATCTTTGCGTCGAACAGGTCTTCGAATTGCCGCCGGCCGATATCTCCGAGCGACAACCCGAGCAGGGACAGGCCGTGTCGGTTCGCGGCGGCCAGACGTTCTCCGTCGAATACCAGAATGCCTTCCTGCGTGGTGCCGAGAATCCTGGCGTCACGCTGGATGCGCAGCGTGCGGCAACCCGGAAATTCACGATCAAACATGCGGTGTTCAATCTGATCGACCGCCAGGCGCACCATGCCGAGCGCGTGTACGTGAGGCACCGACGCCTCCCCCGACAAATCCAGTACTCCGGCAATGTTGCCGAACGGATCGATGATCGGAACAGCCGAGCAGCTCAGCAACCGGTGTGGTGCATAAAAATGTTCTCCACCACGAACCTCGACCGGACGGCTTTCAATAATCGCCGTACCGATGGCGTTGGTGCCGGTCGCGTTCTCGCTCCAGGGTACGCCCGGCGTCAACGAGACGCGCGCGGCCTTGTCGAGGAAGTCGGCATTACCGAGTGCCTCGAGAATGAGCCCGTCCGGTGCCGTCAGAATGACAATGCTGCCGGTGGCGCGAGCATCGGCGTACAGGCCCTGCAATTCAGGCATGCACAGCCGGCGCAGGGTTTCGTGTCGCTGGATCGCTTCGCGCAATGCACGTTGTGCAAGCGGTGCGGTGTGCGGTTTGGCGCCCGCGGAAAGGCCCATTCCGGTGCAGCGTTGCCAGGAGCGCAAGATGGTGTCCGGAACCAGGCCGCGTGGCACGGTGCCGTCGTCGAAAAAGCGTCGGCGCGCTGTTTGCAGCCGGTTCCCTGAAGAACTGATCATGGATTGTGTCGCCACAAGTGTCGCAAAATGCGACAGTCGTTTTGTTGCACTGGAGTGAGTCTGCACACACTCCAGCCCCGGTTGCAACAGTTGCGCACGTTTATAGTTTGCGCAATGCACCATTTTGGCCAATACAATACATATGAATAAAAGAAAATCAGGTTGATGCAGAGCAATATGCACTTGAGCTGGCACGACCCGTGCTGTTGAATACGCGTTCGTCCACCAAAGGAGTTAATGAACATGACAAAGCTCGAACAACAAAACCTGGCAGTCCAGGTGCCCTTCAAGAGCCGCTACGAAAACTTCATCGGCGGCAAGTGGGTTAAACCGACGGGCGGCAAGTATTTTGAAAACATCACGCCGGTGACCGGCAAACCGTTCTGCGAGATCCCGCGCTCGGACAAGGCCGACGTGGAACTGGCACTGGATGCGGCGCATGCCGCCAAGACCGCTTGGGGTCGCACCTCGGTTGCCGAACGTGCCAATATCCTCAACAAGATCGCCGATCGCATGGAGACCAATCTCGAGCTGCTCGCGTACGCCGAGACCTGGGATAACGGCAAGGCGGTTCGCGAGACACTCAACGCCGACCTGCCATTGGCCGTCGATCACTTCCGCTATTTCGCCGGTGCCATTCGTGCCCAGGAAGGCGGTATCAGCGAGATCGATCATGACACCGTGGCTTATCACTTCCACGAACCGCTGGGCGTGGTTGGACAGATCATCCCGTGGAACTTCCCGCTGTTGATGGCGACGTGGAAACTGGCACCGGCTCTGGCCGCAGGCAACTGCGTGATCATCAAACCTGCCGAGCAGACACCGGTCAGTATCCTCGTGTGGATGGAACTGGTCGCCGATCTGTTGCCGCCGGGCGTGTTGAATATCGTCAACGGTTTCGGCCTGGAGGCGGGTAAACCGCTGGCTTCCAGCAACCGCATCGCCAAGATCGCATTCACCGGCGAGACCACCACCGGGCGACTGATCAGCCAGTACGCCAGCCAGAACCTGATTCCGGTCACGCTGGAACTGGGCGGCAAGTCGCCGAACATTTTCTTCGACGACGTCTTGCGTGAGGACGATGACTACTTCGACAAGGCCATTGAGGGCTTTGTACTGTTCGCGCTGAACCAGGGCGAAGTGTGCACCTGCCCGAGCCGTGCGTTGATTCAGGAGTCAATCTACGACAAGTTCATGGAACGCGCGATCAAGCGGGTCAAGGCGATCAAGCAGGGCAGCCCGCTGGATCCGACCACGATGATGGGCGCGCAGGCTTCCAGCGAGCAGATGGAAAAGATCCTGTCCTACATGGATATCGGCAAGCAGGAAGGCGCCGAAGTACTGGCCGGTGGCGCGCGGGCCGAATTGGGCGGCGAGCTCAAGGACGGTTACTACATTCAGCCCACCGTGTTCCGTGGCAACAACAAGATGCGCATCTTCCAGGAGGAAATCTTCGGACCGGTCGTCTCGGTGACGACGTTCAAGGACGAGGACGATGCCATGCAGATCGCCAACGATACCCTGTATGGATTGGGTGCCGGCGTGTGGAGCCGCGACGTGAATCGCTGCTACCGCTTCGGTCGTGGTATCCAGGCCGGTCGTGTCTGGACCAACTGCTACCACGCCTATCCGGCTCATGCGGCATTCGGTGGCTACAAGCAGTCCGGCATCGGCCGTGAAAATCACCGCATGATGCTGGATCACTACCAGCAGACCAAGAACATGCTGGTCAGCTACTCGACGAAGGCACTCGGCTTCTTCTGATCGATCAACCAGTGTCGGGGATGATCGCCGTCGCCAGGTCTTTCTGATCGGGCGGCGGCGGTCAACCGCGGTGATTGACCAAGGGCTCGACCGGATCGAATTTCTAATGCGTCAAATCAACGCCGCAGGCGCGGCGAAGGGGGCTGTTTGCTCTGAAAATTCGCGCGGACCAAGGACATTCGTGCGGTCCGGATCGTGATTGCGGCGTTGATTCCGGTCGATAGATGACCGCGTGGTCGGGGTGCGACGGCATCTTCGACCGGACGATAACCAAGGATGCTCAGAGCAAGTCAGCGCATCCCCAAAACATTTCCATCGGAGAGGACAGACTATGAAATCGCGTACCAAAGTTGCAATTGCAGTCACCTTGGTCCTGTGTCTGGCGCCGATAGGCGAAGCTTTCGCCGGCGTAGATTTTCAGGCAGGAGACTGGAAGGTGGACATCGCGGGGAACGTGAACGCGTTTTACGTGAATGCGAGTTGTGATAACGGAGCGAATACGACCGTTGGTGGCGGGTTGGCGTGCACGGGTTCGTCTGAAACGGCCGTTCGAAATGGACTGTTGCCGGCGGCGCTGGTGTTCAACGCGAAGACACGCCAGGACGGCTACGACATTGGCGTGACGATTGGTTTTTACCCGGGCATCAATAGTTCGGCGGGGAGTCAGGTGAACACCGGAGGGGGTCTTCCGGCGGCACTGCAGACGCCGGGCATCGATGCGCGCCAGGCGTTTTTCACGTTCGGCGATGCGAGCTGGGGCACGATCAAGATGGGTCGCGATATCGGCATATTCGGGCGGGACGCCATTCTGGACGACATGACGCTGCTGGGCGTGGGCTCCACGGGCGGCAATGCGGCGCCGAGCAATACGAGTCTGGGCCGGATTGGTCTGGGTTACATCTACACGGACTGGGAACCGCAGATCACGTATACGACGCCGAACTACAGCGGATTCAGTTTTTCGGCGGGTGTTTTCCAGCCGTTGACGCCGTTGACGGACCCGACGTACTCGCGGCATGACTCGCCACAGTTCCAGGCAGGGGTGAGCTATGCGTGGGGCAATGCCAAGAACGATGAAATGACGGGCAAGGTGTGGGCCGACGTGGTCAGCCAGAAGGCGCAGATGAGCGGATCCGCTCCGGCCGGGGTGGACGGCAGTTTCACCGGCAGCGGCTTCGATGCCGGGGTCAAGCTGGGCTTTGGCGGTTTCGAGGGCGTGTTGTACGGATATTCGGGCTCGGGTATCGGGACGACGGGGCTGTACGTACTGCCGGTTTCGGCGACGGGCCAGAAACGCGATTCGAGCGGTGGCTATGCGCAGCTGGCGTACAAGACCGGCAAGGTGAAGTTCGGCGTGAGCTATGGCGAATCGAAGCTGGACCTGGCCAGCGGTGAGGCGGTGAGCAACCTGGTCAAGCGCAACTCATCGGGTGTAGCCGGGATTTACTACAGCCTGACGCCGAGCGTGACGCTGGTCGGCGAGTACATCAATACGAAGGCAAAGGCCTGGAACGGCAACGAAGCCACCGAGGATACCTTTGCACTGGGTGGAATCATCTTTTTCTGAGCACACGCAATCGATGGCAAGCGACCTGGCGAACTTGCGCTATCACGCAATCCGACAGCGCCGGGCATGAAACTAACGAGTCAGGAGAATGCAACGATGACACGCAACAGATTATCAAAACAAGTTTACAAACACGGGGCGTCACGCGCGGTACTGGCGTTGCTGATTACCGTGTTGGCCGGCGGCGCTGCCAGCGCATCGGCCGGCACCTATCCGGCAGTGACCAATGCGCGCCTGGACAATGCATCGGCCGACAATGGCTGGCTGATGTACCGTCGTGATTACGCCAGCACCGGCTATGCGCCGTTCGATGAGATCAATACCTCGAACGTGAGCAAGCTGAAGGTGGCTTTCAGCTATGACAGTGGGCTGAACCAGGGGCACGAGGCCGCGCCGGTCGTCAATGGCGACTACATGTTCGTGACGACGCCGATGGATCACCTGGTGGCGATGAATGCGACAACCGGCAAGGTGCTCTGGAAGTACGTTTTTCCAATCAACAAGAAAGCGCTGAAGACGGTTTGTTGCGACGTCGTCAATCGGGGCGTTGCGCTCTACGGCAACAACGTCTACATGGAGACTCTGGATAACCACGTTGTCGCGCTGGATGCGAAAACCGGCAAGGTCAAATGGAAGAAGCAACTGTTCGCGCCGGGCGTCGGCTACTTCATGACCTCGGCGCCGCTGATCGTCAAGGGCAAGGTCATCGTCGGCACGGGCGGCGGCGAGTACGGTGCGCGAGGCTTCATTTCGGCGCTGGACGCAAACACGGGCAAGGTCGAATGGCAGTTCCATACGACCGCGGCGCCCGGAACGCCCGGTGGTGACAGCTGGCCAAAGGGCGCCTACAAGACCGGCGGCGGCAATCCTTGGATCACCGGGACCTATGACACCGCCACCAATACCCTGTTCTGGGGAGTCGGCAATCCGGGTCCGTGGCTGGCCACGTTGCGCCCCGGAGATAACCTGTACACCGATTCGGTGGTGGCGTTGAATCCGGACAGCGGAAAGCTGAAATGGTATTACCAGTGGACGCCGAACGACACGTGGGATTACGACGGCTCCAACGAAACCGTAATGGCTGATCTCAGCTATGCGGGCAAAGCCTACAAGGCATTGGTGCACGCCGACCGCAACGGTTATTTCTACGCGGTTGATCGCAGCAACGGCAAGCTGATCTATGCCACGCCGTTCGTGCATGCAACATCGATGACGGGTCCGAAGGACGGCATCAACCAGTCCGACCCGAAACAGCGGCCGGCCGTAAACAAGAGTGTATTCACTTGCCCGAGCTTCCTCGGCGGCAAGAACTGGTGGCCGATGTCGATCGACCCCGAGACGCACATGGCCTACATCCCCACGCTGAATGCGTGCATGGATATCAAGGGCACCGAGCCGGTAGCCTACAAGGCTGGCTTGGCATTCCTGGATGTGTCATTCGAGGTCAAGCACGACCCGGCGACCAAGAACTGGGGCGCTGTACAGGCGGTAAACCTGGACACCGGCGAACAGGTCTGGAAACACGAAACGGCATTGCCGTGGAATGACGGCACACTGGCGACGGCCGGAGGCATCGTGATCAGCGGCAGCACGGATGGCTATCTGCACGCTTTCGATGCAAAGACCGGCAAGGTGTTGTGGAAGAGTGAAAAGCTCGCTTCCGGCATCATCGGCGTGCCGACGACCTACAAGGTTGGCAACAAGCAGTACGTCGCCGTGTGGGCCGGTTGGGGCGGCGCCAGCCCGATCTGGGGTGGGCAGATGGCCAATGACCCGGCAGTCAAGGCGATTCCCACCGGCGGACACTTGTATGTCTTCTCGTTGTAGATTGATGAAGCGTTTCATGCCCTTGTTGGCATGCGTTCTCGGCGCGGTGGGTTTCCACCGCGCCGAAGCGGCGATGCCGATCAAGGTCTGTATCGATAAAGCGAATCCCACGCATCGAATGGATGAGCGCGTCGCGCGAGAGGCATTGCATTCGCAAGGCTACACCGTCGAGACGGTGACGTTCATTGGCCATGGCAAGGAAGCCAGCGACGGATTCCCGATCAGCAAATTCGCCAAGCTGACGGCGAGCCGGTGCAAGTTGATCATGGGTTTTCCCGTCGACGTCAGCGATCCGAACCTGCCGCCCAATGTTCAATCGACGCATGCTTATGCAACGACGGGATTCGTTCTGGTCGAGCGCGGGAACGGCAAACTGGTTGCGCTCGATGACCTGCCGAAAGGTAGCGAAGTTGGTATTGCGCAACTCGATACGTGGGCCGGCCTCTTGTTCAGCACGCACCCGAACATCGTCATGCACGTGTACCCCAGGGATGCGGACATGCTCGCGGATTTGGCAAACCACAAGATCACCGCTGGCTTGACCTGGCAGCCGCTATTGCAGGCGTACGAGGCGAGGCATCGCGATCACGAGCGTCTGAACGCCGGATTGTTGCCCGGCAAGCACATGCGTTGGCATCTGGTCGCGTTGTTTGCACCGGGTTCAAATGCCGCTGCGGAAGCGTTCAACAAGGGATTGGTGAATCTGGCCGCCAAACGTCGCCTGGAGAAACTGATCAAGCCGTATGCTCCCGTGACGCCCGTGCCCGCAATGTCGTCGTTGCCGTTGCACGGGCGCCCGTCGGGTATCTGCGGGTCGGATTCGGCGGCGTCCCAAAAGTCCAAGGCAAGCCCCGACTTGCCCACGCCACCGGCACTGTACTCGAAGGCGCAGGCGACCAGGGGGCGCATCGAGTATCTTCAGAATTGTGCGATGTGCCACGGTCCCCTGCTGGACGGGCAGATGGGCGGGTTTCCTGGCCCGGCGCTGAAAGGAGAGGACTTCGCCGACCCGAGCTATGATTTCCATGTCAGCGATATCTTCAACTTTGTCGCCAAGTTGATGCCCGCCGCTACGCCCGGCAGCCTGAGTCGCGACCAGGATGTACAGATCATGGCCTACTTGCTCAAGGAAAACGGGTATCCTTCCGGCAAGACGGAACTGACCTACGAAGGTGCCGAACGCTCGAAGGTTCCAATTCGCTATTATGGTGAATGAGCGATGATGCATGCTGGGCATCGACATTGTCGGTGCCCGCAAAACTGGAGTCACCCATGTCTGAAGAGCCATTACAGGTCAGGGCAACGTCGGCGGCCATTGAGCTGATCGGCAAACTGCGTGAAAAGCATGGTCCGGTACTTTTCCATCAGTCCGGCGGGTGTTGTGACGGTTCCTCGCCGATGTGCTACCCGCAGGATGATTTCATTGTCGGTGATCGCGACGTAATGCTTGGCGAGATCGGCGGCGCGCCGTTCTATATCAGCCATTCGCAGTTCGAGTACTGGAAGCATACGCAGCTGATCATCGACGTGGTTGAAGGGCGCGGCGGCATGTTCTCGCTGGAAAATGGTGAGGGTTTGCGCTTCCTGACACGTTCGCGATTGTTCAAGGACGAAGAAATCGACGCCCTGCGCAGCGCCGGACGGTTCCCGTCTGCCTGAAGTTTTTTGCAACTTTACGACCACCGGTTTTCGCAGCAACGGGCCGGAAGTGGATTTTTGACCTGCATCAGGCAATACTTCGAATGTTTCCCTAGTCGCCTGATTCATGGCTGGTTTCGTTCTTGTCCCGGATTTCGCATCCGTGCCGCCGTGCTGTCATATTCATGTCATGGGTGCGGGCTGTAATAATCGTGTCATCGGTCATGCAAAGGCGTGGACACGTGCAAAAGCGCATCCTGATAGTTGAAGACGAGGCTTCCATTCGCGAAATGGTCGCCTTCGCACTGCGCAAGGCGGATATGGAAATCATGCAGGCAGCGGACGCGCGCGAAGCGCAGATGGCTGTTGCCAAGACCGTTCCGGACCTGATCCTGCTCGACTGGATGCTGCCCGGCATGAGTGGTCTGGAACTTGCCCGGCGCATGCGCAAGGAGGACCCGACGCGCGAAGTGCCGATCATCATGTTGACGGCTCGCGGTGAGGAAATGGACCGGGTCAACGGCCTGGAAGCCGGTGTCGATGACTACGTGGTCAAGCCGTTTTCGACACGCGAGTTGATTGCCCGCATAAAAGCGGTGCTGCGGCGCAGCCACGGCGACGACGGTTCCGGCGTGATCGAATTGGGTGGACTGAAGATTGACGGGCCGGCGCATCGCGTTTCCGTCGGTAGCGACCCGGTTCCAATCGGGCCGACTGAGTACCGGCTGCTGCATTTTTTCATGACGCATCCTGAGCGCGTGTATTCGCGTTCGCAGCTTTTGGATCACGTCTGGGGCGGCAGCGTCTACGTCGAGGAACGCACGGTCGACGTGCATATCCGCCGCCTGCGCCAGACCCTGGAGCCGTGGCGACTGGATACGCTGATACAGACCGTGCGAGGGGCCGGCTACCGATTTTCCGTGGCCGCCTGAAGATGACCTCCAATCGCGCACGCCGGCTTGCGGCACAGCTGCGCAATCTGCTGGATGCCGCCAGGTCGTTCCCTGACGCCCTGGTGCTGCTTGATGGCTGTTGTCGCGTGCGCTGGTTCAATCCGGCCGCCAGGCGATTGCTCGGCCTGGGCTGGCCACAGGATAGGGGCGTAGTGCTGACGCAGCGCTTCCGTGGCAGCGAATTGGGTCACTGGCTCTCTGCTCCCGGCAATTCCTCGATCGAGCTGACCAGTCCGGCTGATGAAAGCCTGGTGCTGAGCACGACGCTGATTCCGTTCGGGCATCGTCAGAAATTGCTGCTGGCTCGCGACATCAGTCATACCAGTCGCCTGGAAAAAGTGCGCCGTGATTTTGTCGCCAACGTTTCGCACGAATTGCGTACGCCACTGACCGTGATTCACGGCTATCTGGAGCTGCTCGACGGCGAAGACGTGCCGGCCTTGGCATCGGTACTCACGGAGATGCGCGCCCAATCGCGGCGCATGGGGCAGATCGTGGAGGACCTGCTGACGCTGTCGCGCCTGGAGATGCAGCAGCATCTGGTCGAGGAGGAAGTCGTTTCGATGACGCCGATGCTGGCCAGCCTGCGCAAGGAGGCCGATGCGCTGAGTCAGGGCAGGCACAGCGTCAGCGTGGAAGATACGGCCAGGGCCGACATCCGCGGTTCGACCAAGGAACTGCATAGCGCTTTCTCGAATCTGGTCAGCAATGCCGTGCGCTACACTCCAACCGGTGGGTCGGTCACGATAGGCTGGCGGCGCACGGAAAAAGGCATCGAGTATTCGGTGCGCGATACCGGCTACGGGATTCCGGCCAATCATCTGGCGCGGCTGACCGAGCGCTTCTATCGCGTTTCCTCGAGCCGTTCGCGCGAGCTGGGCGGGACGGGTCTGGGCCTGTCGATTGTCAAGCATGTGCTGAACCTGCATCAAGGCCGCTTGCTGATCGACAGTGAACCAGGCAAGGGCTCGACCTTCACCTGCGTATTCGATGCGTCACGTATCGTGGAGCCGGATCAGCGCGATCAAACCTGACGGCCCTGCTGGCCGAGTTCGCCCTTTTCCGGGCCAAAAAAAGCAGCAGGATCGCGATTCCTTCGCTTTCCTGCTGCAATCAGAGGTTCCCGAATCGAACCCGATTTTCTTCAAGTGCCATGCGTCGCTGAATGTGCAAGCACTCCGCGCCGGCCGGAAGCGATGCGCATGCGACGCATCGCTTCCGGAATTTCGTCAAAACTTGACTTGACCCCACACGCCGACTTCGTCGGTCTTGCGGTTGGGGTGGAAACCGATCGGAATGCTGATTGGATTGGCAAGCAGCACATTGCCGTCCTGCTGCTCGTGCTTGTACACGGCCGAGAGCACGAATCCCTTGGCGACCTGAAACTGCACGCCGACGTTGTAATACTTGTCCTTGGCTTGCGGGTCGATATCCTTGCTCAGCTTGGCGTTGTCGTAGCGTGCAAAGACGTCGATGCCATCGGCCACGGCGACGCTGCCCCAGACTGAATAGCCGTCGGCCTTGTCCTTGTACGGGGTCACGACGTTGGCCCAGTCATTCGCGGAAAAGTACTCCACGCCGACGCGGAAGGACTTGCTGGCATAGGCGGCCAACGCGTCAACGCGGTTTGCACTGCGCGTCATGGGTGCGCTCTGCACATCCTTGCCCAGCTTGCCGGAGTAGCCCCCGACCGCGAAGATCAGGCCCGGCATCGGCTCGTAGCCGACGCGGCCTTCGAAGTCGACACTCTTGCTGCGATCGGGATGCTTGTAGCCGCCGCCATTGACGACGGATACGGCGTAATCCACACCACCGACACCGGCATCACCGCCCAAATGCAGACCCCAGTCGGCGGAGGTGCCGTACTTGAGGCGATCGATCAGGGTGTTTTCGACGTAGCGATAACCGTAATAGCCTTCGACGAACGGAATCCACGGCAGGTCAGCGGAGCCGGCGCGGAACACCAACATCTTGTCGAACTTGCCCTGTATATAGGCTTTCTTGACGAACAGGTTGGTTTGGCTGTCGGAGCTGACGTAGTTGAAGTCGGTGGTCAGGTTGGCCGACCACACATCGTCGAATTGATGGGAGACGCTCAGGTAGAAGCGTTTGACGTCCAGACCGGTACCGGATTTGTCGGTTTTCTGTCCGGAGTCTTTCTGGTTGAGATTGGTGAAGTCGATAAACATCTTGCCGCCTACCGTGGTGTCGCCGGGATCGGCGTGGGCGTTGATGCTCATCGAACCGATAACTGCCAACATGGCAGCAGCAAGCAAATTGCGACGCATCTTTATGACTCCTCTGAGTTTGTATGACTGGCGTGCGCACCGTCCGCCAAGCGGCATGCGGGCTATCAACAAGCGTTAAAACCTTGTGACGGAGCGCATGTTGCAGAGGAATCTTTACGAGAAGATGGGATTTGTGTGACAGCACGATGACAATGCGCCTGGGGTGTCGAAGCGATACATGCGTCCGTAACAAATGAGGTCGGGATGAAGTCAAACTGTCATCGAAGCATGGGTAATCTTCGCGCGTCCGCCGGCCCGTCGCCGGCACGATTTCTGGAGAAGTACCCATGCAGACAAGTCATGTCGCCGCGATCACGATGTTGATGATGCTCGGTTCGACGCAATTTGCGATGGCCGGCGAGCAAGTCCGTGACCACAGCGTGTTGCTGCAGGATCGGATGTCGTATTCGCAATTCCGCAAACTGGGTCTGGATCAGCTCAGCACCGATCAGCTGGCCGGGCTCAACGCCTGGTTGAAAACGCATGGGAACTGCGGGCCGGAACTTTCTTCGACGTTACCACCCGGGAAATCGGAATCGCCCCGCGCGCAGGTGCGGCCGAACCGGTTCCAGAACCGCATCGCCGGCGATTTTACCGGTTGGGACCAGGGTACCGTGCTGAAGCTGCAGAACGGGCAACGCTGGCGGGTGACCGACGACGAGCGCATGCACGTGGCGACCATGCATAACCCCAAGGTCACGCTCTGGAAGGGTTTCCTGAACAGCTGGTTGCTCAGTGTCGACGGGCTGGACCGTACGGTCCATGTGGCCCCCGTCGGCTGAGCAATAGCGGCGCTGCCGGCTGGCCGGGCCATTTTTTTTCGGTCGGGCGGTGCAGGCGCTTTCGTGGTCAAATCGCGTCATTGTCATAAAGTTGAAGCATTCGGCTCATCTAATTGCAACACCGTTTCGCTTAAATACCGCCCAGGCGCCTTTCGCCTTCAACCGTATTCGAGGAGTTATCGTGCACAAGTCCATCCAACTACGCATCGTTGTTGCAGCTGCGGCGATACTGTTCAGTTTCGCCGCGTCGGCAACCGAGATCACCGGCGCCGGTTCCAGCTTCGTTTACCCGGTGTTGTCCAAGTGGTCGGCCGCATATGCCGAAAAGACCGGCAATCACGTCAACTACCAGTCTATCGGTTCGGGCGGTGGCATTGCCCAGATCAGGGCCGGCACCGTCGATTTTGGCGCCTCCGACAAGCCGCTGGATGAGTCCGACCTCAGTGCTCATGGACTGGGCCAGTTCCCGATCGTGGTCGGCGGCATCGTGCCGGCGCTGAACGTCCCGGGCATCAAGACTGGCCAGTTGGTGCTGGATGGTCCGACCCTGGCTGGCATCTTCCTGGGCAAGATCAAGACCTGGAACGCAGCGGAAATCGCCACGTTGAATCCCGGCGTAAAGTTGCCTGCCTCGAACATCACCGTGGTGCATCGGTCGGACGGTTCCGGCACCACCTTCAACTTCACCAACTACCTGTCCAAGGTCAGCCCCGAGTGGAAGAGCTCGGTCGGCGAGGGCACCGCGGTCAAATGGCCGACCGGTATCGGTGGCAAGGGTAACGAAGGCGTTTCCGCCTACGTCGGTCAGCTCAAGGGGTCGATCGGTTACGTCGAGTACGCCTACGCGCTGAAAAATCACATCAACTACGCGCTGATGAACAATCCGGCGGGCAAGACCGTAAAACCGGATGGCGCGACCTTCCAGGCCGCCGCAGCCACGGCCGACTGGGCGCACGCCAAGGATTTCCACCTGATCATGACCAACGCGGCGGGCGAGAACGCCTGGCCGATCACGGCCACGACCTGGGCGATCATGTACAAGCAGGCGAGGAATGCCGCGCACACCAAGGTAGCCTTCGACTTTTTCAAGTGGTCCTATGAAAATGGCCAGAAGCAGGCCGAGTCGCTGGATTACGTGCCGCTGCCGGACAGTCTGGTCAAGCGCATCGAGGACTACTGGAAAACCCAGTTCAAGATGTAATTCGATTTAGGCGGGCATTTTCGATATTGTCCGCAGTTGAACGGCGTGGTGCACGCACCCAACGTGTGCGCACCACGCTCGTTTTATTCTTTTTACCGGTTCTGAACTGTTCGCATGAACGACGTCACTGCATCGATGCCAGCTCGCGATATCGACGTACGTTCCCGGGTGGATGCGCGCCACGACCGCATCTTCCGCTGGTTGTTGTTTTTCTGCGCGATGCTGGTCCTTTTCGCATTGCTCGGTGCGGCGGCGTCGACGTTGTGGGGCGGTCGCGAAGTCCTGTTCAGCCAGGGCTGGCACTTCCTGACGACGCAGAACTGGAACCCGGTCGAACACGAATACGGCGCACTGGCGCCGATCTATGGCACCCTCATTACTTCGATCATCGCCATCGTGCTGGCGGTGCCGGTCAGTTTCGGCATTGCGCTGTTCCTGACTGAAATCGCGCCGGACTGGCTGCGCGGGCCGGTCGGTACGGCGATCGAACTGCTTGCCGCGATTCCGTCAATCATTTACGGCATGTGGGGCTTGTTCGTGCTGGTGCCGTTCATGGCCCAGCATGTCGAACCGGCACTGACTGATTCGCTGGGCAAGATTCCGTTTATCGGTGCGTTGTTTCGCGGGCCCCCGCTCGGTCTGGGTTTGCTGACATCCGGTCTGGTATTGGCCGTGATGATCCTGCCGTTCATTTCCTCGGTCATGCGCGAGGTTTTCCAGACGGTACCGGCACGGCTGAAGGAATCCGCCTATGCGCTGGGCTCGACGACCTGGGAAGTGGTCTGGAACATCGTCCTGCCGTACACCCGTTCGGCCGTGATCGGTGGCATCTTCCTGGGTCTGGGGCGGGCCCTGGGCGAGACCATGGCCGTGACTTTCGTGCTTGGTAATGCCTATGACGTGACCGCGTCGTTGTTGATGCCCGGCAGCTCGATTTCCTCGTCCATCGCCAACGAATTCAATGAGGCCATCGGTTTGCACCGTTCCGCCCTGTTCGCGCTGGGCTTCCTGTTGTTCGTCGTCACCTTCATTGTGCTGATGATCGCCCGCATCATGCTGCGGCGTCTGTCGCGCCGGGAGGGCAATGTGTGAGCGGCTTGCCCGGAATTTATCGCCGTCGTTATGCGATCAACATCATCGCGCTGACCCTGAGCGGACTGATGACTGCCATCGGCCTGATGTTCCTTGCCTGGATCATGTGGGTGACATTGAGTAACGGTATCAGTGCGCTGAGCGTGCGCCTGTTCACCAAGGTCACCGCTTATGCCGATGAAGGCGGATTGTCCAACGCCATCGTTGGCAGCCTGATCATGGACCTGCTGGCGGTGTTGATTTGTGCGCCGATCGGGGTGCTGGCCGGTACCTATCTGGCCGAGTTCGCCAGTCGCAGCAAACTCGGCGCAACGATTCGCTTTTTGAACGACATCCTGCTGTCGGCACCGTCGATCGTGCTGGGTTTGTTCGTATACGTGATCGTCGTGCTGCCGATGACCGCATTGACCAACGGCAGCGTCACATTCTCCGCGCTGGCCGGCTCGATTGCTCTGGCACTTATCGGATTGCCGGTAATCGTGCGCACGACGGACGAAATGTTGCAACTGGTTCCGGGTACGCTGCGCGAAGCCGCGCTTTCGCTGGGCATCCCGCAGTGGAAGCTCACCACACAAGTACTCATGCGCGCCGCCAGTTCAGGCATTATCACGGGCGTGCTGCTGGCGCTGGCGCGTTTGGCCGGCGAGACGGCACCGCTGCTGTTCACGGCATTCGGCAATAATTACATGACGTTCAACCCGTTGAACAAGATGGGCAATCTGCCAGTCGTGATCTACCAGTACACCAAGGACCCGAACCCTGAAATGCACGCCATTGCCTGGGCAGGCGCCTTGCTCATCACGCTGTTCGTGCTCGCGTTGAGTCTGATAACGCGCATGGTGTTCTCACGCAAGAAGGTGAGTTATGAATGATTTCTCCGTCGTGGCGACCGCGCCGGTTGCAGCTGCCAAAACGGATCGAATCAAGATCCGCACGCGCGACTTGAGCTTCTTCTATGGCAAGTTCGAGGCCATCAAGAACGTTTGCATGGACGTTTCGGAGCGTAAGGTGACGGCGATCATCGGCCCGTCCGGCTGCGGCAAGTCCACGCTGTTGCGCATCTTCAACCGGATCTACGCAATCTATCCGAAGCAGGTCGCTACCGGCGAGTTGTTGCTTGACGGCGAGAATATCCTCGATCCCGGCTATTCGATGAACCGACTGCGCACCAAGGTGGGCATGGTGTTCCAGAAGCCGGTGCCGTTCCCGATGACGATCTACGAGAACGTGGCCTACGGAATCCGCCACCACGAGAAGTTGAAGCACAAGGCGATGGACCAGCGCGTGGAAGAGGCGTTGCGTTCAGCTGCGCTCTGGGGAGAAGTCAAGGACAAGCTGCAGCAGAGCGCCCTGGGTCTTTCCGGCGGCCAGCAACAGCGCCTTTGCATAGCGCGCGGCATCGCGCTCAAACCCGAGGTCTTGCTGCTGGATGAGCCGACTTCGGCGCTGGATCCGATCGCGACCAGCCGCATCGAGCAACTGGTCGAGGATCTGAAGCAGGATTACACGATTGTTATCGTGACCCACAACATGCAGCAGGCCGCGCGCGTGTCCGATTACACCGGGTTCATGTATCTGGGCGAGCTGATCGAGTTCGGCGATACCGAGAAAATCTTCACCAAACCGGACAAGAAACAAACCGAGGACTACATTACCGGACGTTTCGGTTGACGCGAAAGCGGTACAAGGCACAACGGCATAGGGCAGGACTATGAATACATCGAAAGACCATATCATCAAGAGTTACGATGACGAGTTGGCCCGGCTGACCGGCGAAATCGTGCGCATGGGCGAGTTGTCCGCGACCCAGCTGGAGGCCGCCATCGACGTGGTCGAACGGCGCGACGAGCGCGCGGCAATGCGGGTCGTCGACAACGACGACGCGATTGATGCCATGGAGCACGAGATCAGTCACGATGTCGTGAGACTGCTGGCGCTGCGCGCGCCAATGGCCCGCGATTTGCGTGAGGTGTTCGCCGCGTTGCGCATTGCCGCGGATATCGAGCGTATCGGCGATTACGCCGCGAACGTGGCCAAGCGTTCGATTCCGTTGTCCATGGTGGCACCGGTTGCGCCGGCGCGCGGATTACGACACCTGTCCGAACTGGCGGCCGCGGCGATACGCAAGGTGCTCAATGCCTATCGCGACGGCGATGCCGATCGCGCCTTCGAAGTCTGGAAGGACGACGTCAAGCTGGACGAGGCCTACACCGGCCTGTTCCGCGAGTTGTTGACCTACATGATGGAGGATCCGCGCAGCATCACCTCGTGCACGCATCTGCTGTTCATGGCCAAGAACATCGAGCGCATCGGCGATCACGCCACCAACATCGCGGAGAACATCTGGTTCGTGGTCAATGGCGAGCCGCTGGAGGCGCCGCGGCGCAAGAAAGATCAGACTTCCAACGCGCAGATGCCGCATCTGGGCGAAAAGTAGCGCGTGTCCGTTCCGGCACAGGCGTGACAACCGGCTGGCGTCCGGTCTTGCAGACCCGATGGGGTCGAATGCGTTATCTTGTTGTTTTTGCCGGTCCCTTTCCCTGTGCCCGGTTCTGATGGAGCCCGCATGGAAACCTCGAAACCCGTATCTGTCCCGGACGATGCGCAATTATGCGAATCCGCCGGGCAAATCGCCGAACTGTTGCTTGCCTGCGGCCAGACCCTGGTTACCGCCGAATCCTGCACGGGGGGCTGGATTGCCAAGACGCTGACTGATATTGCCGGATCGTCCGCCTGGTTCGAATGCGGCGTGGCGGCGTACAGCTACCAGGCCAAGGAAGCGCTGCTGGGGGTACGCCCCGAAACCCTGGAAGAGTACGGTGCGGTCAGCCGCGAAACCGTAATCGAGATGGTCTCCGGTGCGCTGGCGCGGTTTGGCGCCAGTATTGCGGTGGCCGTCACCGGCATCGCCGGCCCCACCGGTGGCTTGCCGGGCAAGCCCGTGGGCACGGTCTGGATCGGCTGGAAGCAGCGTGGTGGGTACGCGCAGACCGAACTGTTCCATTTCCCGGGAGATCGCGAAGCGGTCCGGCGGCAGACCGTCGCGGCGGCTTTGCATGGCGTTCAGAAAATTCTTACAGCCTGACGCGGCGTTTGGCCCATGCGCCGTGCGTCGCGCTGTGGAATAATTTGCCTATCGGAACGCTCGTGCGGCAACTTTCGCACGAGCGCTCGAAAGTCCGGCATGTCGTGACGCGTGCCGTGAAATCGCGTCGCAACCCCTGAGACGTCGCCCGGCCATTATCCTGCCCGAACCAATTTGAGGATCCCAGAATGGATGACAACAAACGTAAAGCATTGACCGCGGCGCTCGGCCAGATCGAAAAACAGTTCGGCAAGGGTGCGGTCATGCGCATGGGCGACCACTCGAACCCGGGTGTCGATGCCATTCCGACGGGATCGCTGGCATTGGATATCGCCTTGGGCATCGGCGGTTTGCCGCGTGGCCGTGTGGTCGAAATCTACGGGCCGGAGTCGTCCGGCAAGACCACGCTGACGTTGCACGTCGTCGCGCAAGCGCAAAAGCTTGGCGGCACCTGTGCCTTTGTCGATGCCGAACACGCACTGGACCCGACCTATGCCGAAAAACTCGGCGTCAATGTCGACGATCTGCTGGTGTCGCAGCCGGATACCGGCGAACAGGCGCTGGAGATCGCCGACATGCTGGTGCGTTCCAGCGCCGTCGATGTCGTCGTGATCGACTCGGTGGCCGCATTGACGCCACGCGCGGAGATCGAGGGCGAGATGGGCAACCAGTTGCCCGGTTTGCAGGCGCGGTTGATGTCCCAGGCCCTGCGCAAGCTGACCGGCAACATCAAGCGGTCGAATACGACGGTGATCTTCATCAACCAGCTGCGCATGAAAATCGGCGTCATGATGCCCGGTCAAAGCCCCGAAACGACGACCGGCGGCAACGCGCTGAAGTTCTATGCTTCCGTGCGCCTGGACATCCGCCGAATCGGTGCGGTGAAGAAGGGCGACGAGATCATCGGCAACCAGACCCGGATCAAGGTCGTCAAGAACAAGCTGGCACCGCCATTCAAGAAGATCGTCACCGAAATCCTCTACGGCGAGGGCATTTCCCGCGAAAGCGAATTGATCGACATGGGCGTGGAAAGCAAGGTCGTCGAGAAATCCGGCGCCTGGTACAGCTACGGCGGCGAACGCATCGGGCAGGGCAAGGACAATTCGCGCCAATATCTGAGGGAAAATCCGGCCGTGGCCAACGAGATCGAGGACAAGCTTCGCGACGCGCTCGGCGTCGCCCGGAGTGGTGCCGCAGTGGCTGTGGCGGCGGAGGAAGAACTCGAGGAAGCCTGATGCGGAAGCGCTTCTTCTCGGTAGTGGCCGCTATCCGGCGACGCCGGTTCCGTCGCTAGGCGATGCCGCGCCGGCCCGGGAAGTCGAAGCAAGCCGGTGCCTACGAAAAGGCACTGGCCCTGCTGGTCAGGCGCGAGCATTCGGCTCGCGGACTGCAACAGAAGTTGTTCCGGCGCGGGTTCTCCGACGAGGAAAATGCAGATGTGCTGGCGCGTCTGCAGGCCAGCGGCTATCAAAGTGACGCGCGTTTTGGCGAAATGCTGGTGCGTTCTCGCATCGAGTCCGGATACGGCCCGCGCTGGATCATCGCCGAATTGGCTACGCACGGCATGGATGAAACAAAGGCGCAAGACCTGATCGATGAAGCCGCACCGGATTGGCCGCGAATTGCCGCGGGTCAACTGCGTCGCCGGTACGGAGAGGCGCGTGCCCGAGGACTGGCGGAATTGCGCAAACGCCATGGCTATCTCTTGCGTCGCGGTTTTGACGCCTCCACAGTACAATCAGTCATCCGCGCAGAAGAGTCGGGTGCATCGGCAGACGAGCTGGATTGAACGTCTGTGGTGTGCACGGCAGCCGCGCATCCACTTTACCGTTCAGCCAGCCGATGAAATCCAGCGCCGAAATTCGCCAGACGTTTCTCGACTTTTTCCGTGACCGTGGCCACACGATCGTTCCATCGGCGCCACTGGTACCGGCCAACGATCCGACCCTGCTGTTCACCAATTCCGGCATGGTCCAGTTCAAGAACGTGTTTCTTGGCAGCGAAAAACTGCCGTACGTGCGCGCCGTCGACGTGCAACGCTGCCTGCGTGCGGGCGGCAAGCACAACGATCTGGACTCGGTCGGATACACGGCTCGACATCACACGTTTTTCGAGATGCTGGGCAACTGGTCCTTCGGTGACTACTTCAAGCGTGAATCGATCGAATGGGCCTGGGAGCTACTGACCGTGGTTTTCGGTTTGCCTGCCGAGCGGCTGCTGGTGACGGTCTACCACACGGACGAGGAAGCCTATTCGATCTGGCATGATGAAATCGGCGTGCCGGCCGAACGTATCGTGCGCATTGGCGACAACAGGGGCGCGCCCTATGCCTCGGACAATTTCTGGCAGATGGCCGATACCGGGCCGTGCGGGCCATGCACCGAAATCTTCTACGACCACGGTGCCCGCATTCCCGGCGGGCCACCTGGTTCGCCAGACGAAGACGGTGACCGTTTTATCGAAATCTGGAATCTGGTTTTCATGCAGTTCGATCGGGCTGCCGACGGCACCCTGCATCCGTTGCCGGCGCCGTGCGTGGATACCGGTATGGGGCTGGAACGTCTGGCCGCAATTCTGCAAGGTGTGCATTCGAACTACGAGATCGACCTGTTCCAGCATCTGATCAAGGCGGCGGCGAAACTCACGCACACGCAGGATCTGGAAAACAAGTCGCTGTGCGTCATCGCCGATCACATCCGTGCCTGTGCGTTCCTGATTGTCGATGGCGTGCTGCCATCGAATGAAGGCCGTGGTTATGTGCTGCGTCGGATTATCCGTCGCGCCTTGCGCCACGGTTACATGCTCGGCATGCAGGAGCCGTTCTTCCACCGTATGGTCGAGCCCTTGGTCGAGGTGATGGGCGAGGCCTATCCGGAATTGTCGGCCAAGCGCGAGTTGGTCGAAAACACGCTGCGCATCGAGGAGGAACGCTTCGGCGAAACGCTCGACCATGGCATGAAGGTGTTTGACGAAATCGCCGCTGCGGCCAGGAAGACGATCCCGGGCGAGCAGGCCTTCCGTTTGTACGATACGTACGGGTTTCCGGTCGACCTGACCGCGGATATCGCCCGCGAGCGGGGTTTGTCCGTAGACATGGACGGTTTCGAGAAAGCCATGGAAGAACAGCGGGAACGCGCGCGCGCGGCCAGTCAGTTCGATACCAGGGCGTCGTTGTCGGCGGATCTGGTCAAGCGGCTCGAACCGACGCAGTTTCTGGGATACGGCGCGCTGGATGCCGATGCGCTGAACGTCATGGCGATCCTGCACGACGGCAAGGCCGTGCAGGAATTGAGCGACGGCGAGGAAGCAATCATCCTGCTTGATGCGACGCCGTTTTACGCGGAATCGGGCGGCCAGGTCGGTGACACCGGAGAATTGAGCAATACACAAGGCCAGTTCACGGTTGCCGATACGATCAAGATGGCCGGTTCTTTCCACGGCCATGTCGGGCGCTGGCACGGCAAGCCATTGCGCATCGATGCGGTGATGAACGGATCGGTGGATGCGGCACGGCGGCAAGCGATCGTATTGAATCATTCCGCGACGCATTTGCTGCACGCGGCGCTGCGCACTGTGCTGGGTACGCACGTTGCGCAGAAGGGCTCGCTGGTTGCGCCGGACAGGCTGCGTTTCGATTTCTCGCATTCGGCGCCGGTGATGGCTGAAGAGTTGCAGCGCATCGAGGATCTGGTCAATGGCGAGATCCGCCGCAACGTCGCCGCGGAGAGCCGTCAAATGGCGTACCAGGAGGCGATCGATTTCGGCGCCATTGCCCTGTTCGGCGAAAAATACGGCGATCAGGTTCGCGTGCTGCGCATGGGTGATTTTTCCACCGAATTATGCGGCGGCACGCACGTGTCGCGAACCGGCGATATTGGTCTGTTCAAGATTGTCGGCGAGAGCGGAGTGGCTGCCGGTATCCGCCGCATTGAGGCCGTTACCGGTGCCGGCGCGCTGGAGTTCGTGCGGCGTGAAGAACACAGTCTGGATCAGGTCGCACACCTGTTGTCGGCTAGCGGTGGAGATGTCGTACAACGCTTGCAACAGCTTTTCGATCGTCAAAAAAAGCTCGAGCGGGAACTGGAGTCGATCAAGGCGAAAGCCGCCAGCGCGGCCGTCGGCGATCTGACCGAACGCGCTGTCGATGTATGCGGCATCAAGGTCGTGGCCGCCCGGTTGGATGGCGCCGACGCCAGGACGCTGCGCGAGAGCGTTGATCGGTTCAAACAGAAGCTGGGAGATTGTGTTGTATTGCTGGCTGCCGGCAATGACGGCAAGGCAGCGTTGGTTGCTGGCGTGAACGGCAAGGCCCTGGAGCGGATCAAGGCCGGTGAAGTGGTTTCCCATGTCGCCAGACAGATTGGCGGCAAGGGCGGTGGCCGCGCGGATATGGCACAGGGCGGTGGCGAGGACTCGCCGCGACTTACCACAATTCTCGAATCGCTCCCCGCTTGGATAAATACACGCCTGTCATGATTTTTCGCCAATACAGGAATGAAATCGTGCGCTAAACTGTATGCGGGTTTACATGCCTGTCGGCTGTGGATTAGTATTCGCTAAATTCGGTTGCAGCTTTAGGTGATCTATGCCGAAGGAAACAAAGGCAATAAAAACATATTCTTAATGCCTGTATGGGGATGCTGCGGAGTCTGTCCCTGAACTCGCAGTCATAAGTCTTGTCTCTAATAACCGCAAATTTTTGCTGCGGCGTGCGGAGAGACAAGACGCCGAAGGAGAAATTTATGTTGATTTTGACACGTCGGGTGGGTGAAACCCTCATGATCGGTGATACCGTCAGCGTGACGGTGCTCGGCGTCAAGGGCAATCAGGTACGCATTGGAATCAATGCGCCAAAAGATGTTGCGGTACATCGCGAGGAAATCTATCAGCGCATCAAGCGTGAACAGGATGAGTCTGAAGGGGGCGATCCCCCTGCGGCTGCGGGTTAGTCCCTGCGCGTGTAGCGGCCGGCTTTACCGAGCCGGGACGAGCCGTTATTCTTGGCGGCCCCGATTTCGTTGAACCTGCATATTCGATCCGCCGTGACGTTCGCCTCGTTTGGACGTTGATTTGCGGTTGGGGCGACAATTCCGGAGAGATGCCCGAGTGGCTGAAGGGGCTCCCCTGCTAAGGGAGTATAGGGCTAAAAACCCTATCGAGGGTTCGAATCCCTCTCTCTCCGCCACAAACCACAACGGCCCCGTCCGGGGCCGTTGTGGTTTGTGGGAAGTAATGAACGACCGGTGGCCTTGCGACGCAGGAGTGCAGGCCGATTGGCCGTGTTTTGCAAAGTCACTCAGGCTTGACGAAAACGTCGTACACCTGAATAATCCCGCTTCTTCGCGCCCGTAGCTCAGCTGGATAGAGTACCAGGCTACGAACTTGGTGGTCGGGAGTTCGAATCTCTCCGGGCGCGCCAGTTTGCGAAGGGTGCCAAGGCACCCTTTTTTCATTGCTAATTCGTGGCCTGCCGTATGGGGCGCGTAGAAAAAAAGAGGTATGTGTTGTACTGCGGCGGTTCGGGTCGCGGCGGATTTGACTGTAGCGGATGCTATGCACAGCTCTCCGTGATTTCACGTAAAGATGCGTGGACGCAATGAACGGGGTATAGCTCAGCTTGGTAGAGCGCCAGCTTTGGGAGCTGGAAGTCGAGAGTTCGAATCCCTCTACCCCGACCATTGCCACAACGGCAAGTGGAATTGCTCGCTGGGATATGCAAAGGGATGCCGATCAAACGCGCCCCGGTTGGAATCGTGGGTTAGACTTGATCCGTACGCCCGTAGCTCAACCGGATAGAGCATCGGCCTTCTAAGCCGACGGTTGCAGGTTCGAGTCCTGTCGGGCGTGCCAAATCCGGTTTTGCGCAGCAGCGGAAGCGGCAGTTGCAAGGATAGAAGTCACCTGGCGCAATTGTGTAACAGGCCAGGTGAATGATGTTTCATGGTGGGCGTAGCTCAGCTGGTTAGAGTACCGGATTGTGATTCCGGATGTCGTGGGTTCAAGTCCCATCGCCCACCCCAGTTTCGATATAATTCGCGCTCCGCGATCACGGGTGCGGGTGACAAATCGGGCCGTTAGCTCAATTGGTAGAGCAGCAGACTCTTAATCTGTTGGTTCTAGGTTCGAGTCCTAGACGGCCCACCAATCTTTTCTATTGCCCCGACGCGACTGCGGAATGGCCGCATCTAAGATCCAGTCCTTGCGAAAGTGGCGGAATTGGTAGACGCACTGGATTTAGGTTCCAGCGGGGTAACCCGTGAGAGTTCGAGTCTCTCCTTTCGCACCAGACTCTTGGCCGGCGACCATGTAAAATGGCGCGCCGCGATGGCACCGGAATGTAATTTCGAGGTAGAGCATGCAAGTTTCGTTAGAAAACCTGGGCAAACTCGAGCGCAAGCTGACGGTGCGGCTTCCCGCCGATGCCTATGAATCCCAGGTCAAGACGCGACTGGCCGAAGCCAGCCGCAATGTCCGTTTGAAGGGCTTCCGTCCCGGCAAGGTGCCGGTCAAGGTTATCGAGCAGCGTTTCGGCGCGCAGATTCGTGGCGAAACCATGTCCGAACTGGTGCGTACCAGCTTCCAGCAGGCCGTGGACGACCAGAAGCTGCGCCCGGCGGTGACGCCTTCGATTTCCACCAGCGGCGAGCCCGTCGACGGCGAGATCGAATACACCGCGACTTTCGAGGTGTTGCCGGAAATCGGCGAGATCGACGTGGTCGCTCTGGCGATCACAAAGCCGGTGGCGACAGTCGAGGAGTCCGACGTGGACAACATGATCGAGACCCTGCGCCAGCAGAGGCGCAGCTGGACGCCAGTCGAGCGCCAGGCGCAGGACGGCGACATGGTCCTGTTCGAATTTTCCGCGGATTCGGACGGCACGGTATTTCCTGAACAGGGCCGCGAACGCGTCGGGACAATTCTCGGTTCGGCGGCGATGTCGAAGGACCTGGAAGATCAACTCGTTGGTCACGCCACGGGCGATGAATTTTCCGTCGAGACGACTTTTCCCGACGATTTCCGCATGAAGCCGCTCGCCGGGAAAAAGGCCACGGTAACCATCAAGATCATGCGCGTGCAGGAGTCGAACCTGCCCGAGCTGGACGAAAGTTTTGTTTCCAGTTTCGGCATCGGCGATGGCGGCATGGCGAAATTCCGCGGCGATGTGCGCGCCAACCTGGAACGCGAGCTACAGACCATGCTGGCGAATCGTCTGAAGAACGACGTGGTGCAGAAGCTGCTCGACGCATACCCGGAAATCGAATTGCCGCAGGGTATGGTCGATGCCGAGGCACGCGCCCTGCATCAGCAATCGAAGATGCAGGCCGAACAGCAAGGGCAGGCGTTCAACGCCGACCCGTCCGCATTCACGGAAATTGCGCGGCGGCGGGTCTGCGCTGGCGTGTTGATCGGCGAATTGGCGCGTCAGAACAATATCCGCCCCGACAGCCGTCGGGTCGCCGAGGCGCTGGCCAGTATCGCTTCGACCTATGAGGAACCGGAACAAGTGGTTGAACTTTACCAGCGCGACCCCCAATTGATGGGCAGTCTGCAGAATCGCGTTATGGAAGATCAGGTCGCTGAATGGATCGCCGAGCACGCGCAGACCAATGAGCAGAGCATGAGCTTCAGCGAAGCCATGCGTCCGGCTTGATCAGCCCCCCTGACGGAGTAACGGCAATGCGCGAAGAAATCCGCGGTTTGAACCTGGTGCCGATGGTGGTCGAACAGACCTCGCGCGGTGAACGTGCCTACGATATCTATTCGCGCCTGCTCAAGGAACGCGTCGTGTTCATGGTCGGCCCCGTGGACGATTACATGGCCAACGTGATCGTCGCGCAGTTGCTGTTCCTGGAATCCGAAAATCCGGAAAAGGACATCAATCTGTACATCAACAGCCCGGGCGGTTCAGTGACTGCCGGATTGGCAATCTACGACACCATGCAGTTCATCCGTTCACAGGTCAGCACGATTTGTATCGGTCAGGCAGCCAGCATGGGGGCGTTCCTGCTCACGGCCGGTGCCCAGGGCAAGCGCTATGCCTTGCCGAATTCGCGGGTCATGATCCATCAGCCGTCCGCCGGATTTTCCGGACAGGCTTCGGATATCGCGATTCACGCCAAGGAAATCCTGCAGATCAAGACCCGCTTGAACGAAATGATGTCCAAGCACACCGGCAAGACCATCGAGGAGATCGAGCGGGACGTGGACCGGGATCATTTCATGAGTGCCGGCGAGGCCAAGTCCTATGGACTGGTCGACGAAGTGCTTGAGCAGCGACCTGCGGATTCCGTCAAAAACGCTTGAATTCACTGAGTTTCTTCCGCCAGGTTAGGCGTTGCTGCGGTGCTTGCAGCGACCGCACGCCACGGTGTGTTATTCTCCGCGCGGCGACCTTACAAAAACATTTCGGAACCCGGCATGAGTGACGACCGGCAAACGCGATCCGGCGACGGCAGCAAGATTCTTTATTGCTCCTTCTGCGGCAAAAGCCAGCACGAGGTGCGCAAGCTCATCGCGGGTCCGAGCGTCTATATTTGCGACGAATGCGTCGAGCTCTGCAACGACATCATTCGTGAGGAACTCGAAGAAAAGAACGCCGGCGCGCGTAGCCATCTGCCGAAGCCGAAAGAAATCATGGAGGTGCTCGATCAATACGTGATCGGGCAAAGTCGCGCCAAGAAAACGCTCGCGGTCGCCGTCTACA
Organism: uncultured Pseudomonadota bacterium; assembly: GCA_963779795.1. GTDB lineage: Bacteria > Pseudomonadota > Gammaproteobacteria > Xanthomonadales > Rhodanobacteraceae > Rudaea. The sequence goes on from CAVZZK010000003.1 coordinate 179,353, forward strand.
ATCACTACAAGCGTCTGGACGCGCGCCAGCGTCAGGACGAAGTTGAACTGGCAAAGTCCAATATCCTGCTGATCGGTCCGACCGGGTCGGGCAAGACCCTGCTGGCCGAGACGCTGGCGCGGTTGCTCAATGTGCCATTCACGATCGCCGATGCCACGTCGTTGACCGAAGCCGGCTATGTCGGCGAGGACGTCGAGAACATCATCCAGAAGCTGCTGCAGAAGTGCGACTACGACGTCGACAAGGCGCAGTCCGGCATCGTCTATATCGACGAGATCGACAAAATTTCGCGCAAGAGCGAAAACCCGTCGATTACGCGCGATGTTTCCGGCGAAGGCGTGCAGCAGGCTTTGTTGAAACTGATTGAAGGCACCCTGGCCAGCGTACCGCCGCAGGGCGGACGAAAGCATCCACAACAGGAATTCCTGCAAGTCGACACCAAAAACGTGCTGTTCATCTGCGGCGGCGCGTTTGCGGGTTTGGAAAAGATCATCCAGCAGCGCTCCGAATCGACCGGGATCGGGTTCGCCGCGGAGATCCGCAGCAAAACCCGGCAGGGTAATGTCGGCAAGGTGCTGGCCGATGTCGAGCCTGAAGATCTGGTCAAGTTCGGCCTGATTCCGGAGTTCGTCGGCCGTTTGCCGGTCGTGGCGACGCTGGAAGAGCTGGACGCGTCGGCCCTGATCCAGATACTGACGGAGCCGAAAAACGCCATCGTCAAACAGTTCAAGCGCATGTTCGAACTGGAAGGTGTGGAGCTGGAGTTCCGCCCCGAAGCGCTTGCGGCCGTGGCGGACAAGGCACTCAAACGCCGAACCGGCGCCCGTGGCCTGCGTACGATTCTTGAGCAGGTTCTGCTCGATACGATGTACGAGTTGCCGTCGCTTGAGCATGTCAGCAAGGTCGTCGTCGATGACGCGGTCATCAACGGTCAGGCCGAGCCGTATTTGATCTACCGCGGCATGCAGACTCGCGCCGCTTCGGAATAGTCCCTTCGCTGTCTGCAGCTTGCGTGCTGGGACACGGTCCCCGGCGCCTATTGCGGCTATCCTGAGCTTGACCATCGTTTCACGCGCCTTCCACGGCGCGTGCGCCAAGGCTTGCATTTCTTGATGCACGCCCTCACTTGACGAGTCATGCACACGCGGTCAATCTGCAAGGGTTGCGCGAGCCTCCACCTCAACGGAATACCTGATGGACAAACCTGAGAACCAAGACAAGACCTCTACGCCTCAAACCGCGGAGTTGCCGGTATTGCCACTGCGCGACGTGGTCGTCTATCCGCACATGGTCATCCCGCTTTTTGTCGGGCGCGAGAAGTCGGTGCGTGCGCTCGAGCTGGCCGTTGCGGGCGACAAGCAGATTCTGCTGGTGGCGCAACGCAGTCCCGATACCGACGATCCACAGATCGGCGATCTGTATTCGATCGGAACCGTCGCTACCGTGCTGCAATCGCTCAAATTGCCGGATGGCACAATCAAGGTGCTGGTCGAGGGCAGCGCGCGTGCGGAAATCACCAATTTTTTCGAACGCGACGACACGCCCGGAGCGCATGTGCGCGTCACGCAGACCGAGTACACGCGTGAGCCGCGCGAGATCGAGGTGTTGTCGCGCACACTGGCCTCGCTGTTCGAACAGTTCGTCAAACTGAACCGAAAGATCCCGCCCGAGCTGCTGACCACGATTGCCGGGATCGAGGATGTGAGCCGGTTGGCCGATACCATCGCGGGGCACTTGTCGATCCGGTTGGCGCAAAAGCAGCGCGTGCTGGAGACCGCCGATGTTGCCGATCGGTTGGAGATGTTGATCGGCGCCGTCGAGGGTGAGATCGACGTGCAGCAGATCGAAAAGCGCATCAAGGGCCGCGTCAAGACGCAGATGGAGCGCAGTCAGCGGGAGTACTACCTCAACGAGCAGATGAAGGCGATCCAGAAGGAACTGGGCGAAGGCGAAGATGCGCCGAACGAAGTCGAGGAACTTGGCCGCAAGATCGCAGAAGCCGGCATGCCCAAGACAACCGAGGCCAAGGCCCGTGCCGAGTTGAACAAGCTCAAGCAAATGTCGCCGATGTCGGCAGAAGCCACTGTCGTGCGCAACTACATCGACTGGCTGGTCGGCGCGCCGTGGAAGAAGCGAAGCAAGGTCCGCCGCAATCTGCGCCTGGCGCAGGAGGTGCTGGACGCCGATCATTATGGCCTGGAAAAGGTCAAGGAACGCATCGTCGAATATCTGGCCGTGCAGCAGCGCGTGCGCAAGATGAAAGGCCCGATTCTATGCCTGGTCGGACCGCCGGGCGTGGGCAAGACCTCATTGGGCAAGTCGATTGCCCGGGCAACGAATCGCAAGTTCGTGCGCATGTCGCTGGGCGGCGTGCGCGATGAAGCCGAAATTCGCGGCCATCGCCGTACCTATATCGGCTCCATGCCGGGTCGCATCGTGCAGAACCTGTCCAAGGTCGGCACGCGCAATCCGTTGTTCGTGCTTGACGAGATCGACAAGATGTCGATGGATTTTCGTGGCGATCCGTCCTCGGCGTTGCTCGAAGTGCTTGATCCGGAACAGAACCATACCTTCAGCGACCATTACCTTGAAGTCGACTTCGATTTGTCTGAGGTGATGTTCGTGGCCACGGCCAATTCCCTGAACATTCCCGGACCGCTGCTCGATCGCATGGAAGTGATCCGTATCCCCGGTTATACCGAGGACGAAAAAGTCAGCATTGCCCGACGCTACCTGCTGCCCAAGCAGATCAAGGCGAATGGGTTGAAAGAAGGCGAACTGAAGGTTGCCGAGAACGCCATCCGCGACATGATCCGCTACTACACGCGTGAGTCAGGCGTGCGCAATCTCGAGCGCGAGTTGGCCAAGATCTGCCGCAAGGTGGTCAAGGAATTGACCCTGGCGGATGATCAGCCGACAGCCAAGCGCGCCAAACGCAGTCGCAAGGTATCGGTGACGATGCGCAACCTCGACCAGTATCTGGGCGTGCGTAAATTCACCTTCGGCCGTGCGGAAGTGCTGAACGAGGTCGGTCTCGTGACTGGCTTGGCCTGGACCCAGGTTGGTGGCGATCTGCTCAGCATTGAAGCTACCGTGGTGCCGGGCAAGGGTAAGCTGATCCATACCGGGCAGCTTGGCGATGTCATGCAGGAGTCGATACAGGCGGCCTTGAGCGTGGTGCGCGCTCGCGCCGAACGCTTCGGCATCGATCCGGATTTTCATCAGAAGCACGATATCCACATTCACGTGCCCGAGGGCGCCACGCCCAAGGACGGCCCCAGTGCCGGTATCGCGATGTGTACCGCCCTGGTCTCCGCGTTGACACGCGTTCCGGTACGCTCGGAAGTAGCCATGACCGGTGAAATCACACTGCGTGGGCGAGTCTTGCCTATCGGTGGCCTGAAGGAAAAATTGCTGGCCGCGCATCGTGGCGGAATCGAGGTGGTCGTGATCCCGGAGGAAAACAAAAAGGACCTGGCCGAGATTCCAGACAACGTGACGGAATCGCTCCGCATCAAACCGGTGCGCTGGATCGATGAAGTACTGGATATCGCGCTGGAACGTGCATTGGCGCCATCAAAAAAAGTGGAAAATGAGATTAAATCTACTTTAGAAAAGCCTGCGGACGACGATGCCGACGACAGCAAGCCGCGGGCGCATTGAAGCGGTGCGCGATGCTCGCCATGCCGCTTTTGTCGGCTGATGTCAAGGGTAGAAGCCTGAAACCGTCTGTTTTGAAGCCAATGCCAGAAATCCCGCAAACCCGCATGGCTGCTCGTATTGCGCCGGATCATGGTGGCTGGTATAAAGTCTGCGCCGCGATCAGAAAGATTACCCGTCTGGGGACCGCGGGGTGGCGAATCGAGCGCGCACGATCAGCGCGCGGCAATATCGACTCGCAGAACATTGTTTGGTGGGTCGGTGAATTCTCTCGGGAGAGATAAATGAACAAATCAGAATTTGTGCACGCAGTTTCCGATAATGCTGGATTGACCAAGGCCGAAGGCGGTCGTGCGGTTGAAGCGATGATCGAAGTCATCAAGAAGGCGCTGAAAAAGGGCGATACCGTTTCGCTAGTCGGCTTCGGCACGTTCGTCGTACGCAAGCGCGCAGCACGTACCGGCCGCAACCCGCGTACCGGTGAGCAGATCAAGATCAAGGCCTCGAAGAATCCGTCCTTCAAGGCTGGCAAAGCGCTGAAGGATGCCATAAACTAACGCGCTTTCGCCCACGGTATAAGTAGGGGTGCTTAGCTCAGCGGTAGAGCGTCGCCCTTACAAGGCGAGGGTCGGGGGTTCGATCCCCTCAGCACCCACCAGTACCTCGATGCGGATCATTCCGCAGCTTTCCGTTTGCCGGTGACGGTGGATGGGATACCAGTCAAGCGCGGAGTGGTAGTTCAGCTGGTTAGAATACCGGCCTGTCACGCCGGGGGTCGCGGGTTCGAGTCCCGTCCACTCCGCCACGTTCGATCAAGGGCGCCGCAGGCGCCCTTGTTTTTTCACGTTTGACGATCCATGCCGCGGCTTGGGTCTGAAGATCAACCGTGCGACGGCGGTGACTGTCGCTTCGAATTTATCAGGTGTGGTCAACGCCAATGCTGCAAACACTCCAACAGAAAATGTCCGGCCTGCTGGCCAAGATCGTGCTCGGCATTATTGTCGTGATCTTCGGCGGCTTCTTCGGTATCCAGCAATATTTCAATCCGCGCAGCGAGACTTACGTGGCCAAGGTGAACGGCCATGAAATTACGCAACAAGCCTTTCGCGACCGCTTCAACAACGTTCGCATGCAGATGCAGCGCATGTACGGCAAGGCCTTCGATCCGCGCACGTTTGATACAGCCGATACCCGACGCCACGTGCTGGACCAGATGATCAACGAACAATTGCTGCTCGATGCTTCGAGGAAGATCGGCATTGCGGTTCCGCTGGCCGATATTCGCCACGAAATCGAGAACATTCCGGGTTTCCAGTCCGACGGAAAATTCAACCCGGACCAATACCGCATGTATCTGACTTCCCAGAACGAAAGTGCGTCAGAGTTCGAGGAAAGGGTGCGACGCGATCTCGAGCTGACACAGCTGACCGGCCAGTTGTCCAAGAGCACGCTTATCACCAGTGCCGAGGTAAACCAATATCTGCGCTTGCGCGACCAGACCCGTGATTTCCGCTTTGTGAAACTGGACAAGCCGACGTTCGACGGCACCGTGTCCGATGCCGACATCTCGAACTATTACAAGGAACACGGCAGCCAGTTCATGACGCCGGAAAAGGTCTCGCTGGACTATGTCGAACTTGACGCGGCCAACATGAAGGCCAAGACCAGCGTGGACGAAGCGACGCTGAAGGCGCAATACGCGGACCAGAAGTCGCACTATGTGACGCCCGGGCAGCGTCTGGTCTCTCACATCTTGATCTCGGTTGGCCAGAACGCGGACGCGGCCGCACAGAAGAAGGCTCTGGCCAAGGCCGAAAAGGTAGAGGCGGAATTGAAACAGGGCAAAAGCTTCGCCGACCTGGCCAAGCAGTACTCCGACGACCTGGGTTCGAAGAATCAGGGCGGTGATCTTGGCTGGATCGGAAAGGGTGTGACTGATCCGGCGTTTGAATCAGCGTTGTTCTCGATGAAGAAAGGCGATATATCCGCACCGGTAAAGACGTCCGAGGGTTACCACATCATCTGGCTGCGCGATGTGCGGCCGGAGAAGATACGCAGCTTCGACGAAGTCAAGGGCGAACTCGAGAAAAAATATCTTTCGCACGAACGTGATCGCCAGTACAGCGACATTTCCGGAAAGTTGACAGACCTGATCTATCAGGATCCGACGGGATTGGCGTCCGCGGCCAAGGAGCTTGGCCTGACAGTGCAGAAAACCGGCTTGTTTACGCGTCAGGGCGGCACGGGTATTGCCGCGAATCCGGCCGTGGTCAAGTCAGCGTTCTCGAACAACGTTCTGGTCGAAGGCAATGCATCGGATCCAATCACCATCGGGCCCGAGCACATCGTCGTGATTCGATTGGATCAACACGAAAAGCCGAAGCCGAAGCCTTTGGATCAGGTCAGCGATCAGATCCGCAAGTTGCTGATCGAGCAACATGTGGCCAAGCAGGCCAGTGAACGCGCCGACAAATTGTTCGCACAACTTGGCAAGGGCGAGTCGTTGGACAAGATTGCGGATGAGCTCAAGCTCAAGCCGACTGTTGAACAAGGCATCGGCCGCAACGCCGCCAACGTCGACCGCAAGCTGGTGAAAGCAGTTTTCAACTTGCCGCAACCGCAAAACGGCAAGACGACGCCCGGCAAGGTCGCATTGGCGGACAATGCTTACGCGCTGATCGAACTGGATCGGGTCAAGGATGCCGATCCATCCAAGCTGGACAGCAAGACTGTTGAAGCCGCACGTAACCAGCTCAAACAGGCCTTGGGCAACGTATCAGTGCACGAATTTGTCGACAGCTTGCGCAAGTCCGCGAAAGTTGAAACTTCGGAACAACGTCTGGAACAGTAATTTGTCTTGCCGGGCTCGAGCGATGGGGACTCAGATCCCCGTCATGCCGAGGATGTTGTAGCCCGAGTCTACGAAGGTTACTTCCCCGGTGATGCCGGCAGCCAGATCCGAGCAAAGAAAGGCAGCGGCATTACCGACGTTTTCGATACTGACGTTGCGCCGCAACGGCGCATTTTGCTCGACGTGTTCGAGCATCTTGCGGAAATTGCCGACGCCAGCGGCGGCCAGGGTCTTGATCGGGCCCGCGGAAATGGCGTTGACACGCGTGCCTTCAGGACCGAGATTGTAGGCCAGATAACGCACGCTGGCCTCAAGACTGGCCTTGGCCACTCCCATCACGTTGTAGTTGGCCAGCGCACGATCCGCGCCGAGATAGGTGAGGGTGAGGATGGCGCCACCTCGTCCCTGCATCATCGGCCGTGCGGCCTTGGCCAGGGCGGACAGGCTGTAGCTTGATATGTCATGAGCAATGGCGAAGTTCTCGCGGGTCAGATGGTCCAGGTATTCGTCCTGGATCGCCTCGCGCGGGGCGAATCCGATCGAGTGTACGAGGATGTCGAGTCCGTCCCAGCGCTTGCCGAGTTCCTCAATCAGGTTGTTGATTTGTTTGTCGCTGGATACGTCACAAGGCAGGACGATATCCGAACCGAACGTCTGCGCAGCTTCATCCACGCGGGGTTTGAGCTTGTCGTTGACATAGGTAAAAGCCAGTTGCGCGCCTTCACGATGCATGGCTTCGGCGATGCCCCATGCGATGGAACGCTGACTGAGTACGCCGGTGATCAGCGCGCGTTTGCCTTGTAGAAATCCCATAATCCCTCCAAATTGACCGAGCGTTGCGATTGTAACCGAGAGCGGCGCATCCGCGTCAGTTCGAGACTACATCGCTTGATTCGGGTGTACTGTTCCGATCAGGCGTGGATAGACGCAAACGTTGGCCAAGCCTTAATGTGGCGTGTTTATCCAATCCGTTCCAACGGCGCAAATTGTCCATGCGAATCCGGCTGCGGCGGGCAATCGCCCACAGCGTATCGCCTCGACGTACGATGTATCTTTCAGGCTGTGGCGAGGTGCTTTTCGCCGATACGGTGTTGACATGCCGTCTGAACGGGTGGGTCGAATGGTCCGGTAGCAAGACTCGCGTTCCGACACGCAGTTTCGCGTCGACGGGCACTCGATTGGCGGCAGCGAGGTATGCTGGTTTGATGTCGTTCGCGTAAGCCAGTACGCTCAGATTCTCGGTGTGCTGCAAGCGCAGTTCGTGCCAGCGTGTCCGGATTGACTCGGGCAACGGGGCCAGATTGGAAACCAGGGGATCCCTCGCGGCGGCGGGTAGCAATACCCGGAATGGCCCCTTCGCGGACATGCGTGCATCTTCGTATTCGGGATTGAAAAACCGGATGCGGTCGTAATCGACGCCAGACAGCCGTGATGCCAGCAGCAAATCGACGGGAGATTGGAGTTCCACGACGACCAGTACGTCATTCTCGTTGGCTGCAGGCAGGTTCACGCCGAAGCGAGACGGCTGCGAAACGATGCATGCGAGCGCCTGCAGCTTGGCAAGATGGTCGCGCGTCGTCGTATTCAGGCCCAGATCGCTGGTTGGCGCGGGCGAATTTCGTACGGTCCTGTTGTCGAGGGCTCGCCGGATCCGGTAACTGCCTGCATTGAATGCCAGATCCGCCAGACGCCAATCGTGGAACGATCGATGATGGCGGATCAGCAGGTTCAGTGCGACACGCGTCGAGGCAACGGGATCCATGCGCTGGTCGAAATGGCGTGCCATTCTCAGCCCCCGACTACGTGCAGTAGCAGGCATCAGTTGCCACATCCCCAAGGCCCTGCCGTTGTTCGAGGCAGCGGGGTTGTAAGTGCTCTCGACGTAAGGCAACAGGGCGAACTCGGTCGGTACATCGAGTGCTTCGACCTGGTTTAGCACGTAAAGCAGCAACGGCATGGCACGCTTCAGGGAAGCGCTGAAAGCTGCCGGGTCGTGAGTGTAGCGACGGGCCCAGCGCAGGGTCGACGTGTCGGCATCGCAATCGGACATGGCAAAACCGGAGCGCATGCGAATCCATGGTTGCAGTGCCGGCTCGCGTATCATATTGCTTGAGAGTGGCCGGAGTGGCGCCGGTGTCGGGGGGAGGATGGCGGGTGGATGGATGCTTGCGAGCGCATCCGGCCTGACTCCGGAATTGCTGCATGCGGCCAGCGACAGACAACCGAACCCGGTAACGACGCAGGTCAAGGCAAAAATGGCCAGTGGCCAGTCGCGCTTGATGGTCCGTAATCGATCACGGATGCAGAGAAATGTTCGGCGGGCATACTCGGGATGCATGCGCAAAATTTGGCGTAAACGCCAGCCCCCTTCTCCCGGGTAAAAGACTAAGGCTACTATAGCAGTTCGTGTCGGCGCGTCCGGACCGGCCTGACCAGAAGTGTCAGGTTCCGGTCGGTTGAATACGCTGGCGTCAAGTAGCCACGGTTTCGGAAGCATGCCTGTCGACGCATTGCAAAATCAGGTGTTTTACGATCATGCTGCAATGCGCGAGTTGTTTCGGCGTGAGTTGGTGGCGTTAAGGCCGATTCTGTCCGGCATTTATGGCAATCATGGACTTTTCATACGCGCACAGGCGGCGATGCCCCGCGATTTGCCGGCACATCTTGTCGGTTCCCTGACAACGCTATCCTGCATGGGAGCCGGCCAGATGCAGGGCGACTTGCGATGTCAGACAATGGCATTGCCATTTACCAACGAGAGTTTCAGTCTGTTCGTGGCCCAGCACGCCTATGAGCACAGCGATTGTCTGCACCAATGCATTGAGGAAATCGCACGCGTGCTTGCGCCTGAGGGCGTTGCCTTGATCCTGGGGTTCAATCCACTGGGCAGTTGGCAACCATGGTTGGCATGGCGCAAGCAACTTACAACGCAATCGCTGCATTTGCGTTCTGCCCAGAGTTGGCGCCGACTGCTGTTGCGCGAACGCATCGATACGCTGCAGATACGGTTTCCGGGGATGTTTCTGCCCTGGTGGTCCCCCAACGCCTCGGCGGCGCTGACGAGCAGTCAGGCGCAAAACCCGCTGGCACGATTCGGTAGCAGTTGGTTGCTGTTGGCACGAAAACGTCGTGCTACCCTGACTCCAATGCGGCTGCGCAATCGCAACAAGGAATTTGCATTACAACCGGGTCTGCTGCCCGGCGCACGGCGGGCACGGGTATGAGCAATGCCGCACCGGCTCACGTCGAAGCGTTTACCGATGGGGCCTGTTTGGGAAACCCCGGGCCTGGTGGCTGGGCGGTGCTCTTGCGCTACAAGCGAACCGAAAAATGCCTCAGCGGCGGTGAACCCGACACGACCAATAATCGTATGGAGTTGACCGCAGCAATACGCGCCCTGGAAGCCCTGCGGCGGGCAAGTAGCGTGCGAATCACGACCGACTCACAGTACGTCAAGAATGGCATCGAGTTGTGGCTGCCGCGATGGCAGGCCAACGGTTGGCGTACCAGCGACCGCAAACCGGTAAAGAATCAGGATTTATGGCGGCGGTTGGCGGCGGCCCAGGAAGGGCATCGCGTGTGTTGGGACTGGACCCGAGGTCATGCCGGGCATGTGGAGAACGAGCAGGTGGACAAGTTGGCAAGACAGGCGGCTCTGGAAGTGGCGGGCAGGTGATGCGACAAATTGTATTGGACACGGAAACTACCGGTCTTGAGGTTGAAAAGGGACACCGCATCATCGAGATCGGTTGCATTGAACTCAATGAACGCCGGCCGACCGGACGAAATTTCCATCGTTACCTGAACCCGCAACGGCACATCGATGACGGTGCGCTGGCGGTGCACGGGATCAACAACGATTTCCTCGCCGACAAGCCGCAATTCGGAGAAATCGCGGATGAATTCCTGGAATTCATTCGTGATGCCGAATTGATCATCCATAACGCGGCTTTCGACATCGGGTTTCTCGATGCGGAGTTGGGTATGGTCGATCCCGATCTTGGAACGATCGCGCGACACGCGCAGATTCTCGACACGTTGCCGTTGGCACGGCAGAAATATCCAGGCCAAAGAAACAGTCTGGATGCCCTCTGCCGGCGACTGGGCGTGGACAACAGGCATCGCGAATTACACGGTGCGCTGCTCGATGCGCAACTGCTGGCCGAAGTCTACCTGGGCATGACCGGTGGACAGGGTGATCTGGGTCTGGGAGGTGCCGTGACAGACATCGCGCCCAGCCCGGAAACCCATGATGGCCAGCGCCCGGCGGTGCGTGTCCGCTTGGCACAGGGCGAAGAACTCGCCCGGCATGCGGCACGCCTGCAATCCGTGGACCAGATAAGTGGCGGCCGATGTGTCTGGCAACGACAATAAGGCGAGACCATTGCGGTGTGACTGCGGTATGATTTGTCCGACCGACACGCTAGCTTGGGGAGAGTAGCTATGAAGGTGTTGTCCGCGCTGCTGATTCTTTATGCTTCCAGCGCAAGCGCTACAACCGCCGTAGAGGCGATTGCGGCGCACAAGCACATGGGAGTGGCGAGCTGTAGCAATAGCGTCTGCCATGGGGCTACACAGCCGTTTCGCGATTCGGACATCATGCAGAACGAGTTCTCGATCTGGCAGGAATTCGATCCGCATGCCAAGGCTTATGCCGTGCTTGAACAGGCGCGGTCCAAGTCGATTGCCCGTAAACTGGGCATCGGCGATCCGACCAAGGCCAAGGTCTGTCTTGATTGCCATGCGGACAACATGCCGGACGACAAGCGCGGTAATCGATTCCAGATTTCCGATGGCGTTGGTTGCGAGGCTTGCCACGGCGGTTCGGAATTGTGGCTGAATTCGCACGCCGATCGCAAAGTTACCTATGCCGACGATCTGGCGAAGGGCATGTATCCGACTGCCGATCCGGTCAAGCGCGCCCGGCTGTGCCTGTCCTGCCACATGGGCGAGAAAGAACGCATGATTACCCACCGGATCATGGGAGCCGGTCATCCACGTCTGTCCTTCGAGCTGGATACCTTCACATGGCTGCACCCGCACTACAAGATCGATGCGGACTGGATCAAGCGCAAGGGCAACTGGAATGGTGTGCGCGATTGGGCAGTCGGTCAGGGCGTCGCAGCCGAGAATCTGCTTGACTTGTTGTTGGATCCTAAAACGGGTTGGCGCGGCATATTCCCCGAGCTGGTTCTGTTCAACTGCCAGGCTTGTCACAAGTTGATGAAGGACAATAACTGGGGACCACGGCAGGGTACCGGCCTCGGGCCAGGGGTGGTGCGCCTGAACGATGCGAACCTGCTTGTATTCCGCTATGCGCTGGCGCCGGTGGACAAAGCGGGGGCGCACGAAGTATTCGAGCGCACCCGCGATTTGCATCGGGCGACCACGGTCAGTCGCAAGGCAACGTTCGCGGCTGCGCGGCGCTTGCGCGCAACGCTTGAAAAGCTGTTGCCCGAGGTTTCTTCCCACGATTACGATGCCTCCAGCCTGAACCCGATATTGAGCAGCATGGTTTACGATGGTGAACACAACGAGTTCCGCGACTATGCCGCGGCCGAACAAGTCGCAATGGCATCCGAATCGGTAGTCACCGCGTTCGAAAATGACGGCAAGCTGGACAAGCAGCAGACTGCCGTATTGCGCAAGAAACTCGATGTGTTGTTCGATGCCGTAAAGGACGAGGACAAGTACTCGATGAAGCGATTTGTGGCCGCATTGCGCCTTCTGCGCGCGGCCGCGCCGTAACATTTCCGCAATGCGGTGTTGCCCAGCGCCGCGTTGCGAATTTATCCTAGGGCTTCCTGACCCCGAAAGGCGTGCTTCCGGGAACACCGGATGATTGACTTCGAATGACCGAAAACGTTGAGGTTCCGGGCTACAAGCTCATTCGCAAGCTCGGCGAGGGCGGCATGGCCACCGTATACCTGGCCTTGCAAGAGTCACTCGACCGGGAGGTAGCGCTCAAGATAATGTCGCCGGCGCTGGCCGCCAATGAAAACTTCTGCGAACAGTTCATGAAGGAAGGCCGTATTGCGGCCCGTTTGACCCATCCGCACCTGATGACGGTGCACGATATCGGCAGTCAGAATGGTATTTATTACCTGGCAAGCGAGTATCTGCCGGCTGGTACCTTGCGTGAACGCATGACTGCGGGCCTGAGTACGGCCGAAGCACTGGAAATCGCGCGCGATATTGCCTCCGGCCTCTCCTATGCGCACGAGAAAGGTTTTGTGCACCGCGATGTAAAGCCCGGCAACATCATGTTCCGGGCAAATGGTACGGCGGTACTGGCCGACTTTGGTATCGCCAAGGCGATCAAGTCCGTCAGCGCAGCAACCATGGCCGGCAATGCGATTGGCACACCCGACTACATGAGCCCCGAGCAGGCTCAGGCAAGTCCGGTCGACGGACGCTCGGATTTGTACAGCCTCGGCGCGGTGATGCACGAATGTCTGTCTGGGCGAAAACCTTATCAAGCCAGCGACGCCTATGCCGTCGCGTTGATGCACGTGACCGAACCGGTTCCGAAGTTGCCGGAAAACATCGCCTGGTTACAGCCGCTGATTGATGGGTTGATGGCAAAGAATCCGGATCAACGCTTTGCGAACGGCGAGGAATTCATCCAAGCCAGTGATCGATTGTTGCAGAGTCACCCGAGGACAGCGGCATCCATTCGCGAACAAGGCAGGTCGCGCCGTAGGGCGGCCAACTCGACGACGGGCGCGCCCGAAGACACGGCGATATCGCAGCCGGTCAGGAGTGTCGCGCCGACGCGTCGTTTATGGCTCGCGGGTGGGGCGCTTGCTGCGGTGATAATCGCGATCGGCGCGGGAGCCTGGTACGCCACCCATCGTTCTGCTGCATCATCCAGTTCGTCGGCAAGCCCCGCATCGACTTCTTCACCCGTACCGATGTCGGTTTCCGAAGCCGACATCAATCCGGCGGTGACCGCCATGCACAAGATGGATTTGGCAACGTTGCTGAAAAACGGCGATCAGTACCTGGCGCACGGGTTGAAACACTATGGGGAACGGCTTGATTTTCCACCCGGCGAAAATGCGACCGACATGTTTCATGAGGCCCTGAAACGCGATCCGGGCAATAAGCGCGCCCTGCAGGGTCTGGCGAAGGAGGTGGCGTTCTATATCGATGGTGTACGCCTGCAAATGCGTAACGGATATTACTCGGGCGCCGAGAACCTCATCGACAACGGCTTGCGCGCCGATCCGAAGAATCAGGAATTGCTCCAGCTCAGGCAACAGGTCGCCAGGGCGCGCAAAAACGCGGGTCAGTGATCTGATCCGGGCATACCTTCTTCAGCGGCTGCGGATAAGAATTACCGTGACGTTGTCCGACCCGCCGCCGTCGAGCGCTGCCAGGATAAGATGATCAACACATTCCTGTGCCGAAAGTTCTTCGCGAGCGAGAAACGCAGCGATATCGCTGTCGTCGACTTCCTCGGTCAGGCCGTCCGAACAAAGCAGGATTTGCATGCCCGGCTGCAACGTTCCGCGGATGGTTTCCACCCGAAGGCTTTGCGGATCGGTCACCCCGAGCGCTTGAGTGACGACATTACGGTGAGGGTGTGTGCGTGCCTGCTCATGCGTAATTGCGCCTTGTTGAATCAGTTCCTGAACGTAGGAATGATCCTGGGTCAGTTGCTTCAGTTCGTCCTTCCACAGGTAGATACGGCTGTCGCCGACCCAGCAGATTTCGTAATCGTTGCCTTGTACCCGAATGGCAGCGATGGTCGTCCCCATCGGCAAAGCCTCGGCGCGTTTGCTCGAGTGCTTGATGATTTCCTCGTCCGCCCGCTGCACCGCTTGCGCCAGCGGTTGGCCGCGCTGGACTTCGTGCATGACCGTGTCACGGGCAAGTGCGCTCGCGACTTCGCCGTGCTCGTGCCCGCCCATGCCGTCGGCGACCAGCCACAGTCCCAACCCGGCATCGGCGTAATAGGTGTCTTCGTTATGTTCGCGGCGCAAGCCAACGTGTGTGCTGTGTCCAAATTCAATCATGCGCTGATTGCCGACCTGCGGCTTCCCCATGCAGTTTGTGTTGGCTCCACATCTGGTTTTGCCTAACGCAGCGTGCATAGCATGCCGCGCATCTAGCTGGTGATGCAAGCCGGGAGCTGTTGGGCGCGATCGGTCGCATGCTCAAAATTCGATGCGGATTCCGAGCGAGAAGCGATTTTCGTGAGCCCCGGCGAAACCGACCAGATGTTCCCACGAAAAGTAACCGGACCGTCCGCCGGGCAACACCGCATTGAGACCGATACCGACATTGAAATAACTGTTATCGGGTGGTTTGTCGGTGATGACGATCGGGGTCTGCGTTGGGTCATAGACGAAGCGCGTGACGATCGTCTGCGGATCGTTGCGAAATTCGTGATTCCATTCGAGCATCGCATTTGGAATCAGAATGCCCCAGTCGAAACTGGTCGTATAGCTGATGCGCCCGCCGATCACGCCCAGATTGCTGTCCAGCGATCGCGACGCGACCGAAGTGATGAGTCCGGCGCCCGGTGCACCGGGGTTACTGGCAGATTCGGTAAAGCCGTCCAGTCGCAAATGCGAGTATACCAACCGCATGTACGGTGACGCGGCCCATGCGCCACGATTGAAATCCTTGCCGACAGACAGCGCAATCGAGCTTTGGTTGCCATTCGGTGAAGCCGTTGCCGTCTGGTCAACGCTTGTCATTCCGGTGTTGCTGAGATTGGCAATCTGATAGGTGATGTTACGCTGCAGGTCGTAATTCAACCAGTCCAGAACCAGCGAACCTTCCACATAGAAATCGTTATCGTGGTACCACGAGAAATATCCGTTGAGGCTGTACCCGTCGACGCTGAGTTTGCCCAGATTCTGGTCGAGATTGGAGCTGTTTTGGTTGTAGCCCAGCGCTGCGCCCGCGACGAAGTTGTCGGTAAACCGATAATCGACTCCCGCGGTCAATGACTCATTGTGAAAATCGAATCCCGGGCGCGTGCCATTGGCTGAGAATCCGCCGCGGTCGACCATGCCGGTGGCAAAGAAACCCCAGCGTGCGAAGTCCTTGCCGACCTCGTCGTCGGCACCCGGATCCTTGCGGAACAGGTCGCCAAGCGTGGCCAATTGCAGACTTCGACCGTCATTCACCAGGGTCAGGCCACGAATGCTCGCGCCTCTTGCACCCTGGCGCAATTCGGCAAACCGGGTATTCAGATTGTTGAACTGGCCCTGCTGTACGCCCTGCGCCTGGCTGCGTTGCGGCAGTGCCTTGTTGTTGAGCATCTGGTTCAACGCATTGGGTATGTTCTGCGGGTCGGTAGTTGCGCCAACGACCAGTTCCGAGCAGCGTTGCAGCAAATCCTGCTGACCGGGACTGAGTTTTCCGCCGGATGACATGGATGCCAATGCCGGACAGGCCTTGTCGATCGCAGCGGCAACACGCGTCTGGGTTGGTGACAGGTTCGGGATATTTGCTACGCCGTTGCTGAAGTCGAAAGTCAGCGAGGCGATGTCCGGGGCATTGGGCAGTTTCGCTGAAACCGTGTAAGAACCAGGGAGCACGACCGTTAGCTGATTTTGCGATTGGCCATCGCTACCGGTCAGAGTGCTGGAGTTCGCTAGTTTCGCGGTCGCTCCGGAAACGCTCCATTGCACGACCGCGTTGGCGATTGGATCGCCACTGGCGCTGACGAGTTTAATTACCAGCGGATCGGATGGCTGATTCGGGACCAGTGCCTGATTATTTCCCGAGACGATGGTGAATTGGCTGCTATTGCCGACCTGTGCGGTAGCAGTGGCACTGAACATGACAATGCCGATGCCGGGTATCGAAGCTTGAACCGCACTGGTTCCGGGGTTGGAGCCAAGCGTCAGTATATTGCTGGCTTCACCGTTGCCGTTGCTCAAGGTCGATGGCATGGCCAAGGTGCCGCCGCCCTGCACGACGCTCCAGTTGACGGTAAAACCCGATACCGGCTGGGAACCGTTGGTGATGTGCACTACAAACGGTTGCAGCATTGTACCGGCCGTGCCGATCTGGTTGTCGCCACTGAGCTTGGTTACAGTGGCGCTGCCGGCAGAAATCGCGGTTGCGGCAAAGTTGACGACAACATTGCCGGGCAAGGTCGCCGATACGCTGTTGCTGCCGGGTTGTGGCCCCAGCGTGAGCACGTTACTGGCTTGGCCATTTGCATTCGTGTACGTGGTTGCCGTACTCAGGCTGCCGCCTCCGGAAACGACGGTCCAGGTTACCGGCACCTGCCCTATTGCCGGCACCTGGCTTAATCCCTTCACTACGCTGGGCGATGCGATTTGCACGACAAACGGTTGCAAGGCCTGTCCGACCACGCCAGTTTGATTGTTGCCGCTGACCACGCTGGCCGTGGCCGCCATCGCGGTGGCGCTGAAATCGGTGCTGACGCCACCCGAACTGGCCCGTATCGTTATCGGCCCCGCGGAGTCGCCGTACGAGAAGTTGATCGATGCCTGGCCGTTACTGTCACTCTGGATACTGGCGGCACCGAGCGTAGCCTGACCGCTGGTCACGCTCCAGCTGACTGTCTTGTTTGCCAGTGGGCTGCCGTTGGAATCAGTCAGTCCGACAACCAGTGGCATGTCCGCCGCACTACCGACAATGCCGCTCTGGTTGTCGCCGGAAAGCTTGGAAATGACCGTACTTGCCGTGATTGTGACGTAGAAGCGCTGGATCGAGCCTGCGGTGCAGTCGGAGCAAGAGGCCTCAACGATAACTTGCCCGGTAGTGTTGCCCAGCGCGAGCGATACTTTTCCATAGGCAGGACCGTTGGTCACGTCTACCGATTGCGAATAGCTGGTTGAGTTGTTCGCGGTGAATGTTGCCGTGCCCTGGACGATCGTCCAGTCAACAGGAACCTGAAATGGCCCATCGAATCCTTGGGGGCTTGGTGTCAGTTTGACCACAAGGGGACTCGATAGCGTCGAGTTCTGCGAACCGTGCTGCCCGTTGCCGCTGTACAACTCCATTGCGAGATAGGGCGGAGGTTGCAGTATTTTTTCGCTGAAACTGAGGGTTTGTGTACCGCCCGATCCACAACCGCTGCAGGTGACCTGGACGGTCACGGGTCCCGGCGTACCGTCAAGGGAAAGGTCGATGCTTGCGGTCTGCCCCGGTGTCGGGTTGGTTCCCAAATAGCTCGGATCGGTATACGTTTGCGAGTTCTGGCTTTGGACAATGGTGGCAGCGCCTTGTGTGACGGTCCAGGTCAAATCGGTGACATACGACGAATTGGAAAATGCGACGGTCAACGGCGAGCCGAGCGTGGAATATGGGTAGCCACTCTGGTTGTTGCCACTGAAGATCGAGATCGCATTTTGGGCATGCACGGCATGTAACGGAGCACATACGGTCAGCGCAGCCAGCATCAACCTGAGGGTTTTTGAAGAAAGTACGGAAAATGTCCGTGTCATGATCCCGTTCATACCACCTCCCCAGAACTGGAACTATACTAATAAGAGTATAGGACAAATATTGTGCCTTGCCGCAACCGGCCATGTTTCGGAGTAAGCCATGAAGTCCAAGCATTTTTACGCCACGTCGATATCGCTCAAGCCGCTTGCCTCGATATTCGTTGCGTTGGTGGCGTTTGCTGCTGGAATGGCGGGACCACCGGTTCCGGCATATGCTACGGTGCAGACCCGAAATCCGGAAGATTTCCTGATTGTGGATTGTCTGCTGCCGGGTCAGGTAAGACGGTTGGGCCGTTCGGCCACGTTCATGGGGGCGCGCCGCCCGATTCGCACGACTCAGGCGGATTGCGAGATTCGCGGTGGCGAATACGTGTCGTACGACCGGGCCAATTACCAGACCGCGCTGAAGGTCTGGATGGGGCAGGCTGAACTCGGTAATGCCGATGCGCAAAACTACGTTGGCGAGATCTATCTCAAGGGTCTGGGTACGGCCCCGGATTACGTCAAGGCGCGGGAATGGTTCGAGAAGGCCGCGGCGCAAGGTTCCAAGCGGGCCCGCATCAACCTCGGATACCTTTACGAGCAGGGCCTTGGCGTGCCCAAGGACATGGCCAAGGCGCTTAACCTTTACCGTGAAGCGTCCGGAATCGATAACGACAAGCTCGTGTTCGCCTCGACGGTCACCGCCGAAGTGAATGAGGCAAAGGCGGAAAGTGCGAATCTGCGTGAAAGGCTCGCCGGCGAACAGCAGAAGACCGCACAATTGCGGGCCCGGATCGGCAAACTGCAAAATCAGCTCAGGCAAAAACAGAAAAATTATGACAAGGCGCGCGGCGAGATGCGGAAGTTGCGTGGAAAACTCGACGCGGAGCAGGCGAAAATAGGTGTCAACAGCGATCCGCGCTATGCCAAATTACAGGCGCAGGCGGCTGATCGTGAAACGAAGTTGACCCAGCGGCAACACGAACTGCAAGCCGAGCAACAATCATATGCGAAGAAACTTGCTGACGCACAGGAGGAGGTCGGCAGGCTGAGAGAGCGCGAGAAGCAGTTGTTGGCAGGCAAATCGTCTGAAGACAAGGATAAGCTCGCCGCCCTCCGCCAGTCCGCGGCACAAATGGACACGGCGCTGCGCGACCATCGGAATCGGATGCAGGATTTGCAGAAGCTGCTGGCGTTGAACGAACAGCAGCGGCAGGAAGCACAAGCGAAATTCGATCAGGCACGACTGCAGCTAGCCCGTGAGCATGCGAAAAACGAAGATGCCAAACGCCTGTTGAAGCTGATGGAGGCCCAACTCACGGAAAAGCGTGATCAATTGACCGCTTCGCGCAGCCAGATGGCGTCGTTGCGTTCACAGATCGATCGTGATCAAGTTGCCGAGCTGCCGAAGGGATTCTCGACAGCCAGCAATAGCGGCAATCTCAAGCTTGAAATCCTGCAGCCGTCGCTGGCCATGACCCGAGGGTCGAGCAAGCCCGCTGCATCCGTACCTTCATCGCGCAAGGGAATCGATGTTGTCGGCCGTGTCGAGGCGCCCGCCGGTCTGACCTCGCTGCAACTCAATGGTCATACGGTGACGGTCGATGCGAGCGGTCAGTTCAGAACACACGTCGACATGACCGGACGGGACACCTCGGTACGTGTCGCAGCACAAGACAAGTCGGGGGCCGAGGCGAAACTGGATTTCGTCCTGATTCCGGCGCCGACGGATTCCGGTACCGGTTTGGTATCTTCAGCGACGCCGAACTTTGCAAGTCTGCCGCGCGGTGTGCGTCTTGGCGGCTACTACGCGCTGGTTATCGGCAACGATAACTACACGGCGTATCCGCACCTAAAAAGCGCCAGCAATGATGCTGAGGCGATTGCCAACGTATTGCGCTCTCGCTACGGCTACAAGGTCACGTTGCTGACCAATGCCAATCGTTTCGAGATGCTTTCCGCTCTCAATGACATGCGCGAGAAACTTACCGACAAGGATAATTTGTTGGTGTACTACGCTGGTCACGGCGAGATCGACAAAGCGAAGCAGGGTTACTGGCTGCCGGTTGATGCACAGAGCAACACCCCGAATACCTGGATATCGAATCGTGCGATCAGCGATATCCTGACCACGATGGAAGCCAAGCATGTGCTGGTGGTAGCGGATTCGTGCTATTCAGGCACGATGACACGTTCATCGCTGGCCACGTTTGGTGGAGGCATGCCTGCCAGCGCCTGGGGTGACTGGGTCAAGACCATGGTCGCCGGTCGCTCGCGAACGGCACTGACTTCCGGTGGCGTGCAGCCGGTTGCCGATACGAGCAGCGACGGCAAGCATTCCATTTTTGCGGCAACGCTGCTCAGCGTATTGCGCGACGACAACCAATTGCTCACCGGCCAGCATTTGTTCCGCGAGGTCATGTCAGGGATGGCTTTACGCGGTGCCCACTCCGGTTTGCAGCAGGCGCCGGAATACGCACCGATCCAGTTTGCCGGACACGAATCCGGGGAATTCTTCCTGATGCCGGAAAAGACCGGTTAGGCATTCCTCCGCGTTCACGTCGGCCTCGACGCGGGTAACCCACTTCGCTGGCCGCATGACTGGTTCGCTTGTGGCTGCAGGTGGGTTCAAATGTGGCTGATATTCCCACAGGTGGGAGCAACGGCGGCGTGGTGATGCTGCTTAACCGCACGTCGAGGGCATTTCCGAGATGGTGACGGCAAGGAGGACTGCGATGGGCCGCCGCTTGGGTTATCCTGCGCCGATTTGGTGGATCGACGAATGTCTGACTTCGACCAACACGACACCGTACGCGCCGTGGTTTTTCGCGACGGGGTCTTGCGCTTGCTCGATCAGCGCGTACTGCCAGCCGAAGAGCGATATCGGGATTGTACCGATGCGGAGCAGGTTGCTTCGGCGATTCGCGAACTGGTGGTACGCGGAGCACCGGCCATTGGCATCGCCGCCGCCTGGGGAGTGGTACTGGAAGCCAGCCGTTTGAGCGGCGCAGGGCAGATGCTCGACGCCGAAGCTCTGCGGCCAGCCATTGATCGATTGCATGCCGCGCGTCCGACCGCGGTCAATCTGGCTTGGGCGCTGCAACGCATGGGTTCGGTGCTGGACCACTCGCCATCCGACCCGGTTCGGGCTCTGACCGATACGGCGCAAGCCATCCAGGATGAGGATCTGGCCGCAAACCGGTCCATGGGTGAGATAGGCGCGAGCCTGCTCGGCAGCGAGGTCGGTGTGCTGACACACTGCAATACCGGCTCCTTGGCCACGGCCGGCTATGGCACCGCGCTGGGCGTCATTCGCGCAGGTTTCGCGGCGGGCCGGATCAAGCGTGTCTACGCGGGCGAGACGCGGCCCTGGTTGCAGGGCGCGCGTCTGACCATGTGGGAACTGGCGCGCGATCACATCCCGGCGCAACTCATTGCCGATTCGGCGGCATCGTACCTGATGGCATCAGGGCGGGTGCAATGGGTCATCGTCGGGGCGGATCGTATCGCCGCCAATGGCGACGTGGCCAACAAGATCGGCACCTACCAGCTTGCTATCAGCGCACGCCATCATGGCGTCAAATTCATGGTCGTGGCGCCTTCTTCGACCATCGACATGACTACGACGGATGGCGGACACATTGAGATCGAGCTGCGCGAACCATGCGAACTGCTGGAGTTTGCCGGCAAGCGAACGGTTGTCGACGGTGCTTCGGCCTGGAATCCGGTATTTGACGTAACGCCTGCCGGTCTGATTGACGTGCTGGTGACCGAGCGCGGCGCTATTGAACGTCCCCATACGCTACGCATGCGCGAAGTGTTTGCGGCGCCAGGCGGGGGAAGACCATGAAATCCGGCATGCGTCAGTTGGGCATGTTCTGCATCGGCGGGTTCATCGGTTTCATCGTCGACGCAGGCGTATTGCAACTGCTGGTCGTGGGCCTCGCCTGGGACCGCTACACGGGCCGTTTGATTTCGTTCCTGTGTGCGGCGAGCGTAACCTGGCTGTTCAATCGTCACTTCACCTTCACCGGGCCACGCAAGCACTCGCTGCGCATGGAGTGGATGCGTTACGTGCTGGCCATGAGTGGCGGCTTCGCCTGCAACTTCGCGATTTACTCGCTGCTGGTCTATTTTTTCAATATCGATGGTCGCTGGCTGATTCTGGCTGTCGGCATCGGTTCGATAGCCGGATTGGGCGTGAATTTCACCGCGTCGCGCTACTGGGTTTTCCGGCATTTGCGCAAGTCGGCAGCGCTGTCCGAAGAGGCGCTCGGCGAGTAGCCGGTCCGCAACATTCGGCAGCCCCTGCTTTTTTGGCTTAAAGCCTCGTTTTTGCAGGCTTTCGGGCGAGTTATCCGGCGCCCGAATATGCTATAATTGACGGCTTGAAAAACCCCCTGACGATACCCGCTGGACGCGCGTATCCGACACCGCAGTTAACACCGGGAAACCATACCAATGGCGGAGCTGGCCAAAGAAGTCATACGCGTAAATATTGAAGACGAAATGCGGCAGAGTTACCTCGATTATGCGATGAGCGTGATCGTCGGGCGTGCCCTGCCGGATGTGCGCGATGGCTTGAAACCGGTGCACCGTCGGGTGCTCTACGGCATGTACGAGTCCAGCAATGTCTGGAACCGGCCCTACGTCAAATGTGCACGCATCGTCGGTGAGGTGATGGGTAAATACCATCCGCATGGCGATTCGTCGATCTACGATGCGCTGGTGCGTATGGCGCAGAATTTCTCGTTGCGTTATCCGCTGATCGACGGCCAGGGCAACTTTGGCTCGGTCGACGGCGACAATGCTGCGGCAATGCGCTACACCGAATGTCGCCTGCAGCGGCTGTCGTCCGACCTGCTGGCCGATATCGACAAGGAAACGGTCGATTTCGTACCGAACTACGACGAGAAGGAATCCGAGCCTAGCGTATTGCCGGCACGGTTGCCGAACCTGCTTGTCAACGGCTCGGCCGGCATCGCCGTGGGCATGGCGACGAATGTACCGCCGCATAATCTGGGCGAAGTCATCAATGCCCTTCTGGCAATGCTTGATGATCCGGAAATCGAGATCGAAGCCCTGATGCATCATATTCCGGGCCCTGATTTTCCGACCGCTGGCATCATCAACGGTGCGGCCGGCATCCACGAGGCCTATCGCACCGGTCGTGGCCGCATCCTGGTGCGGGCCAAGGCCGAAATCGAGACCGAGGACAACGGCCGCGAAACCATCATCATCACGGAATTGCCGTATCAGGTCGTCAAGGCGCGCTTGATCGAAAAGATCGCCGAGTTGGTCAAGGAAAAGCGCATCGAAGGCATTTCCGAGTTGCGCGACGAGTCCGACAAGGACGGCATGCGAGTGGTCATCGAGGTTCGCAAGGACACCATGGCCGATGTTCTGCTGAACAATCTGTATCAGCACACGCAGATGCAGGTGACTTTCGGCATCAATCTGGTCGCGTTGGCCGATGGCCGGCCGCGTTTGCTCAACCTGAAGGAAATTCTCGAGGCGTTCATTCGCCATCGTCGCGAAGTGGTCACGCGGCGCACAATTTTCGAGTTGCGCAAGGCTCGCGCCCGCGCACATATCCTCGAGGGCCTGACTGTTGCGCTGGCCAGCATCGACGAGATGATCACCCTGATCAAGACTTCGGAAAACCCGCAGGTCGCGCGTGAACGCATGCTGGGGCGGCGTTGGGAACCGGGTCCGGTGCGCGCTTTGCTGGCCGCAGCCGGTGCGTCGATTACGCGCCCCGAAGATTTGCCGGTGAATGTCGGCTTGGGCGACGACGGTTATCAGCTTTCCGAGGCGCAGGCCAAGGAAATCCTGGAAATGCGCCTGAACCGCCTGACCGGGCTGGAGCAGGAGAAACTGTCCGACGAATACCAGCAGCTGCTTGTTGCCATCACCGGACTGATTTCGATCCTGGAGAACCCGGAACAGCTGCTCGGCGTGATTCGCGACGAGTTGACCGCGATCCGGCAGGAGTTCGGCGATCCGCGGCGTACCGAGATCCAGCACACGCAGGAGGACCTGGACGTACTTGACCTGATCGAACCGGAAGATGTCGTGGTGACGCTGTCCCATGCCGGTTACGCGAAGCGTCAGTCAGCCAGCATTTACCGCGCGCAGCGCCGCGGCGGCAAGGGCCGTTCGGCGACGAACATGAAGCAAGACGACTTCGTGACGCGCCTGTGGGTGGCCAACACGCACGATACGTTACTGGCGTTCACCAGCAGTGGTCGCGTTTTGTGGCTCAAGGTTTACAGGATTCCCGATGCGGGTCCGGGCGCACGCGGCAAGCCGATCGTCAATCTGTTGCCGTTGGAGGCGGACGAGCGCATCCAGGCAATCCTGCCGGTGCGGGAATTCACCGATGACCGCTTCGTGTTCTTTGCTACGCGCCAGGGCACGGTCAAGAAAACGGCGTTGATCGATTATTCCCGGCCGCGCACCAACGGCATTCGTGCAATCGATATTGCCGATGACGACGGGTTGGTCAACGTGGCGCTCACTGACGGTTCGCGCGATATTCTGCTGTTCGCCAGCAATGGCAAGGCGGTTCGCTTCTCCGAAGGTGCGGTCAGGCCGATGGGACGCGTCGCGCACGGCGTACGCGGCATCCGTCTGGCTGATGATGCGCACGTCGTATCGATGATCGTGGCCGAGCCGGATGGCGGCGACATTCTGACAGCCACCACGCATGGCTACGGCAAGCGCACCCCATTGGCGGAATACCCGCGCAAGAGTCGCGGAACGCAGGGCGTGATCGCGATTCAGTGTTCGGAGCGCAACGGCGCGCTGGTCGGAGCTGTGCAGGCCGATGAGGCGAACGAACTGATGCTGATATCGGATCGTGGAACCCTGGTGCGTACCCGGACTGCCGAGGTGGCCCAGGTTGGACGCAACACGCAAGGCGTGACATTGATTCGTCTGCCTGAGGAAGAATCCCTGGTCGGCGTTGCTGTTGTTGAATCGCTGAATGGCGATGATGCCGAGTCGGATGAGGTTGTCGACGGCGATGGGCCAGCTGTTGCCGATTCGGTGCATTGATCGTCTGATTCGCCCTGCGGCGGTTTGTGCGGCAACTGCTAAGCGGAAACCCGGGCAACCACGACAAGGGCCGAATGATCCGGCCCTTTACTTTCATTTGGAATGTCGTTCCGCCCGGGCTTAGTGCCTGGCTCAGGCGATATCGAGTGCGGCAAGCATCGAATCGGCGCCGGACACCTTGAATTCACCCGGCGCTTCCACGTGCAACTGTTTGACGACGCCGTCCTCGGCGTACAAGGCGAAGCGTTTGCCGCGGATGCCGAGACCGAATGCCGTGCCGTCCATCTCCAGCCCGAGCGCTTTGGTGAAACTGCCGTTGCCATCGGAAAGCATGTAGAAGTCGTCCGGCACGCTCTGGCTCTTCGCCCAGGCATCCATGACGAAAGCGTCGTTGACGGCCACGCAGGCGATATCGATGCCCTTGCTTTTGAATTCGTCGAAGCGCGAAACATACCCGGGCAGGTGTTTGGCCGAACAGGTGGGGGTAAATGCGCCAGGCACCGAGAACAGCACCATTTTTCGGCCCTTGAACAGCTCTTCGGTGGTAATCGCCTGAATCCCGTCTTTCAGATAGTTCAGGGTAACGTTGGGAATGTGGTCTCCGACTTTGATGCTCATTCGGGTTTCCTTGGTTAATGTGGATGAATGGGGTTGGAGCAGAGCATCTTAATGGCTCGATCGAGCCCGTGCATACCCTTGAAAGTTGGTGGCCAGACCCTACCTATTCGAGCATACGGGCAATCGGTGCCCGGACATGATTTTGGAGGATTTATGGCCATTTCCCGTTACCAGCCGTGGCTGCAGTCCCAGCGCCTGCAGGACGATATCAAGCAGGTCTTCGGACGTTTCTTGAATGAAGAGGATGCGGATTCCTCGAACGTCGTGACCAGCCAGTGGATACCGCGCGTGGACATCAAGGAAGAGGACAAGCGTTTCGTCATTTTCGCCGACATTCCGGGCGTGGAGCCCAAAGACATCGAAGTGAGCATGGACAAGGGTGTTCTGACCATCAAGGGCGAGCGCAAGTCCGAAAGCGAGGAACAAAGCGGCAATCTGACGAGGATTGAGCGCCTGCACGGCGTTTTCCACCGGCGCTTTGCCTTGCCGGACAGCGCCGATGCCGATGGCATCAGCGCAAACGGCAAGCACGGCGTCCTGGAAATTTCGATTCCGAAGAAACCGGAAACCACGCCGCGCCGAATCAACGTCAATCACTGACGTATTTCGATCCGAACCGGAGCCCGCGGCGGATTCGTTCGACCGCGGGCATTTTTTATGCGATCTTGCCGATCGTCGTAGCCGCAACGCCATGATGATAGGGCCGAACTGATAACGATGGAATTCAAGGATTATTACGAGGTTCTCGGCGTCAAAGCCGATGCCAGCGACGCGGATATCAAATCCGCTTATCGCAAGCTGGCGCGCAAATTTCATCCGGATGTCAGCAAGGAAACCGGTGCCGAGGAGAAATTCAAGGCTGTCAATGAGGCTTACGAGGCGCTTCGTGATCCGGAAAAACGTCGTGCCTACGATCAATTGCGGGCCAGTGGTTACCGGCCGGGCGATGAGTTCCATCCGCCACCTCATTTTGGCGAGGACACGCAATTCCATTATTCGGATTTCGGCGAGCAGGGCGATTTCAGCGATTTTTTCGAGTCCCTGTTCGGTCGTGGTGCACGAACTGGACGGGCATCGCGCCCGCGTCGCGGGCACGATGTACAGGCGCGAATCGAAATTCCGTTGAGCGTGGCCTTTGCCGGTGGCAGTGAGCGCATTAATTTGCGCGATGCCAGCGGCGCGCGGACGCTGGACGTGAAGATCCCCGCCGGGATTTTGCCCGGCCAGCAGATCCGTCTGGGCGGGCAGGGTTCGTCCGGCAGTCAGGGTGCGCCGGCGGGCGACCTGCTGCTGGAAGTCGGTGTTCGCAAGGATCCACGCTTTCGCCTGGAAGGCCGTGACGTGCATGTATCGTTGCCGATCAGCCCTTGGGAAGCGGCGCTGGGCGCGAACGTGACGGTGCCGACACTGGGCGGTGATGTGCAACTCAAAGTACCGGCCGGATCGAACAGCGGCAAGCGCATGCGTCTGCGCGGCCGTGGCATGCCCGGCAAGCCGGCGGGCGACCAGCTTGTTACATTGCAGATCTATGCGCCGAAGCCGGAGAACGACGCGCAGCGCAAGTTTTACGAGGAAATGGCGCAGACCTTCGATTACGATCCGCGCTAGGGATGCTCTGATCAAGTCAACGCAGGTGTCACCGGCCATGTCTTGGTGCAGTTCAAGGCGCACTGGCGAAGGCAGGCTGGACACCATGCCGTGTGTGCCGACTTGATCAGAGCATCCCTGGCTTGAATCACAACGGGTTCAAGCGGTCTGGAGAAGTTCCTTCATGACCTTGGCCAGTTCGCCTTCGTTGATCGGTTTGGTCACGTAGGCTTTGGCGCCCTGACGGATGCCCCATACCCGGTCCGTGTCCTGATCCTTGGTGGTAACCAGCACGACCGGGATGTGGCTGGTCTTGGCGTCCTTGGCGATGGTGCGCGTCGCCTGGAACCCGTTCAGGTTCGGCATGACCACGTCCATCAGGATCAGGTCGGGTATTTCGCGCTTGGCAATCTCGACGCCAGCGGACCCGTCCTGCGCGGTAATCGCCTCATGTCCCATCTTCTCGACGATGCGTTTGAGACCGACGAGTTGGGATGGTGAATCGTCTACGACCAAAATTCGCGCCATAAGCTTTATTTGGATCCTTCAAGCGTCTCCATACAGACGTCGCATTCTAAAGGGCGCATCAACGCAGGCCAACTGGTTTTCAGAACAGTTGTGAGAAGCTTCCGAAAACCCGTTCAATTCCAGTCGATTGCGGAATCAAGCTAAAAAGGGTCGAGGATGAAAACTGGTTACGATCAGAGTGCGACTACGGTGCGGCCGAACGATTTGCCGGCAAGCATGTGGTCGAAAACTTCCGGCAGGGTTCGCAGATCGACCTCCCGCGTCGCAATTTCGTCGAGATGCGCGGGCTTCCAGTCCGAGGCGAGATGCTGCCACACCTCGTCGCGGATCGAACGTGCGGTCCCGGCCGAGGCAATGCCCAGCAGGCTGACGCCGCGGATGATCAGCGGCATCACCGTCGTTTTCAGATCGGTCGCGCCAGCCAGACCGCAGCAGGCGATATTGCCGTAGGGGCCGATAACCCGGGTCAATCCGGACAACATGTCACCGCCGACATTGTCGATGGCGCCGGCCCAATGCGTGTTTTCCAGCGGACGCTGCCCCCAGTGCAGATCCTCGCGCGAGATGCACTGTTTCGCGCCGAGTGCGATCAGGTCGTCGAAATGTTGCAGCTTGCCGCTGATGGCGTGCACATCGAACCCGGCTTGGGTCAATATATCGATTGCCAGCGATCCCACTCCCCCGCTGGCGCCAGTGACCACGATGGGTCCCATTTCCGGAGCCTGACTGTTTTTCAGCATGCGATACAGCGACAAACCGGCGGTGAATCCCGCGGTGCCGATCACCATGGATTCACGCAGGCTCAGTCCATCCGGCAGACGGACAGTCCATTTCGATTCCAGGCGTGCGTAGCCTGCGTATCCGCCGTCGCGCGTTTCGGACAGGCCACTGCCGGTGCACAGCACGGCATCACCTTCCTTGAAAGCCGGATCATTGGAAGCAGCCACATAGCCGGCCACATCGATACCACCATTCAGCGGCGATTCGCGCAGAATCCTGCCCGTGCCGGATCCCGCCAGCGCATCCTTGTAGTTGACGCTGGAATAGGCAGATTTGATCACCACCTCGCCTGGCGACAGGTCGTCCACGCTCATCTGTTCGATGCCGGCGTGGAAATCGCCGCGGCCGGCGTGAATGCGGAACGCTTCAAAGGACGGAATATCGTTCACTTCAAGATGCTCTGATCAGTTCAGGTGTGCACGAACATTGTCGCAGCCGCACACGGTTTGGTCGAGGCGCGTCTGATTCGGCATGAGCTGGATGTGTAGTTGTTGCGGTTCGGACGTTTCGATTCCGCAAAAACACAAAGGCCGGCATGAAGCCGGCCCTGCGTTTACCACGGAGTTTTGGGGGGTTATTCCCTGAACGTGCCCGCCTTCTTCGCGACATGCGATGCAATGGCATCCATCAGCGGCGGACTCAGGCAATCGTAAGGCTCCAAACCCAGATCCTTGAGTCGGGCGCGGACTTCACCCATTTTCGAAGCCGGGGCTCCGCTCTCGATGATCGAGGACACGAATGCCGCGAATCCCGGTGCGGACCAGCCGTCCTGCGAAGACAGTTCGGTGTGCACGAAATCGAGCCCGTAGAACGGATGTTCCTTGTTTTCGATGCGACCATACATGTGTACGCCGCAACCGGTGCAGGCATAGCGCTGGATGGTGGCGCTTTCATCGACGATTTTAAGCTTGTCGCCGTTCTCGGTGACCGTGAGTTTGTCACGCGGCACCACGGCGACAACCGAGAACGTCGCTCCCGTCGGCTTCCAGCATTTGGTGCAGCCACACGCATGGTTATGCGCGGTATTCGACGACAACGTGACCTTGACCTTCTTGTCAGCGCATTTGCACTCCAAGGTGCCGCCGGCGAAGTCCGACTTGCCGGGCTTGACGCCGTTGTCGACTGATGGGTGAATTGAAACTGCCATTATGATTTCCTCCCAATGGTTCTGAAACAGCCGTTTGCACGGCGACCACAATCCTGAAGATTGTCGTGACACTCGCTACTGTTGTTGCTCTTGTTAATACTTGATCACCGACCGAATGACCTTGCCGTCATGCATCAGGTCGAAGGCATGGTTGATGTCTTCCAGCGGCATGACTTCGGTGACGAATTCGTCGATCTTGATCTCGCCGTCCATGTAACGGTCGACATAGCCGGGCAGTTGCGAGCGGCCCTTCACGCCGCCGAAGGCAGTGCCTCGCCATACGCGGCCGGTCACCAGCTGGAACGGACGGGTGGAGATTTCCTGGCCGGCTCCGGCCACGCCGATGATCGTCGATTCACCCCAGCCTTTGTGGCAGCATTCCAGTGCCGAACGCATCACGTTGACATTGCCAATGCACTCGAACGAAAAGTCCACACCGCCATTGGTCATGTCGACGATGACCTGCTGTATCGGTTTGTCGTAATCCTTGGGATTGATGAAGTCCGTCGCGCCCATCTTCTGTGCCATTTCCCACTTCGACGGATTCATGTCGATGGCGAGAATGCGCGAGGCTTTGGCCATGACCGCACCCTGGACCACGGCCAGGCCGATACCACCCATACCGAACACCGCCACGGTGGCGCCCGGCCAGACTTTGGCGGTGTTGAGAACGGCACCGATACCCGTCGTGACACCGCAACCGAGCAGGCAGACCTTGTCCAGCGGTGCCTTCGGGCTGATCTTGGCGACGGAAATCTCGGGCAGTACGGTATATTCGGAGAAGGTGCTGGTGCCCATGTAGTGCAGGATCGGTTTCCCGTTCTTGGAGAAGCGCGAGGTGCCGTCGGGCATCACGCCCTTGCCTTGGGTCACGCGGATTTTCTGGCACAGATTGGTGCGGCCGGATTTGCAGAATTCGCATTCACCGCATTCCGGCGTATAAAGCGGAATCACGTGGTCGCCAGGCTTGACGCTGGTTACGCCGGCTCCGACTTCCTCGACGATGCCGCCGCCTTCATGCCCGAGGATGACCGGGAACTGTCCCTCCGGATCGGCTCCCGAGAGGGTGAACGCGTCAGTATGGCAGACACCAGTAGCTTCCAGGCGAACGAGAACTTCGCCGGCTTTCGGGCCTTCGAGGTCTACCTCCTCGATACTCAACGGTTTGCCCGCCTCCCAGGCAACAGCTGCTCTAGTCTTCATGTATTCCGGCTCCTGAATGAAAAATCGTCACCCTGCGGCATGCATGCGCGCAGTATTTTGTTTGCTGGCTGCTCCCCGAAAGGCGTGTTAACCGTGCATCCCGCCGACCGATCGGCGCCTAAGCCCAGTCAGAATTCCCTGACTTTATCGTCAGGCTAGGTTTGCAGCTTGCATGCCAGCGCTTCAGGGAAATTAATTATGGTTCTCTATCAGTTACTTGCCTTGTTATCGTACACAGTCCGTCAAATACCACGTTCAAGTTGTTACTTATCCGCCACAGTGGGTGCGCCAAAACTGAAGCAGCCATGCTCCAGAGGAAGTTATGCCCAGTGTGAGGTGATCGGCGTCAAGCCGACAATGCGGCAGCATGATGGCGCAGATGATCTTCCATGAAGGTGCTGATGAAGTAATAGCTGTGATCGTAGCCGGGTTGCATGCGCAGGGTGAGCTTTTGCCCGACTTCGGCGCATGCGGACTTGAACAATTCCGGTTTCAGTTGCCCGGCGAGGAAATTGTCGGCGTCGCCCTGATCAATCAGGATCGTGCCGGGGAAAATGCCGCGCTTGACCAACTCGGTTGCGTCGTATTCGTTCCAGGTTGTTTTGTCTTCGCCGAGATATCGTGGAAACGCCTTGTGCCCCCACGGTACCTGGGTCGGCGCCACGATCGGTGCGAATGCGGATACCGAGCGGTAGCGATCCGGATTCTTCAGGGCGATGGTCAAGGCGCCGTGGCCTCCCATCGAGTGTCCGAAAATGCTCTGCCGTGCCCCATTCATGGGAAAGTTCGCGGCGATCAGTGACGGCAGTTCTTCGGTCACGTAGGAATACATGTTGAAGAATTTTGCCCAAGGCTGCTTGGTCGCGTTCAGATAGAAGCCGGCGGCCGTGCCGAATTCCCAGTCGGCGTCTTCGTCCGGAATGCCGGTATTGCGCGGGCTTGTGTCCGGCGCGACCAGCATGATGCCGAGTTCGGAGGCCATGCGCTGCGCACCGCCCTTGATCGTGAAGGTTTCCTCGCTGCAAGTCAGTCCGGCCAGGTAATACAACACCGGTACCGGCCCTTTGGCGGCTTGTGGTGGGCGGTATACGGCCACGCGCATTGCACCGTTGCATGCGCTGGAGTCGTGTTTGTAGAAGCCTTGTACGCCTCCGAAACAAACTTGCTCGCTTATCGTTTCGATCTTTGCCATGAATGCATTCCTGTCGTTCATTGATTACCGGTGATGATGCTGTGACTCGGCGTATATCGCGCATTGCATCAAGTATGCCTTGGATTCTAACGTTGTATGTTGTGGTTTTGTGGCGACATCCGATGTCTGACCATGCTTGTCTGGCATCGTTGCCTGAATGTGTATCCGTTCCAAGACACAGTGCCACGCCTGTGGTGCTTGTTTGGGTGAACCTGGGCCATATCCATACGCGCGACTGAAACGATGTCGTGTTTATGTGCGCACTGTCCAGTCCGATATGCGCGTATGCGCGTGCGTCGTGCCATTCACCGCGCCCGCGTTGCAACAAAGGTGGCGCAATTGTGAAGCGTGTATTGGTGTACCGTTCTCGATACGTATTATCGAGATTGCGCCAAAAACATACCGCCGCGCACAGGCCATACACCGCCGGGAGGTTCCCTGTTTGCCAGTCACTCCGGTCGTCAGAAAGTATCAATCGAGGCAGCCGTAGCTAACCAAATGCATTTAAATCAATTACATACGTATAATCATTCGTTGCTGCAGCGCAGCAATTCCGCGTTTTGTTCAAAAGGTGTCGTTCATTTATTAAATTTTGGTATGTCTCTTGCGTATATGTGTCTGGCTTCAACCGATAACTCAAGCATGATCGGGGACTGTGGGGAACGGGATGGCTTCAAAGATTCGTGATGGCAACAACTTGATCAAGCGGATCGAGCCATCGACGGTCTTTCCCGTTCCAGACAGTCAGCCAGAGCCGATTCCGGCCGTCTGCGTCAATCCGCTGATGAACCGAATCGATTCATTACCACGATAAAAATCTCGAACTGGAGGGGTTTCTTATGATTACGCGTACCAAGCTTGTGACCGCAATGGGAGCGGCGTTGTTTCTGCTGCCGATGACGCAGGCTTTCGCCGGCGTAGATTTTCAGGCAGGAGACTGGAAGGTGGACATCGCGGGGAACGTGAACGCGTTTTACGTGAATGCGAGTTGTGATAACGGAGCGAATACGACCGTTGGTGGCGGGTTGGCGTGCACGGGTTCGTCTGAAACGGCCGTTCGAAATGGACTGTTGCCGGCGGCGCTGGTGTTCAACGCGAAGACACGCCAGGACGGCTACGACATTGGCGTGACGATTGGTTTTTACCCGGGCATCAATAGTTCGGCGGGGAGTCAGGTGAACACCGGAGGGGGTCTTCCGGCGGCACTGCAGACGCCGGGCATCGATGCGCGCCAGGCGTTTTTCACGTTCGGCGATGCGAGCTGGGGCACGATCAAGATGGGTCGCGATATCGGCATATTCGGGCGGGACGCCATTCTGGACGACATGACGCTGCTGGGCGTGGGCTCCACGGGCGGCAATGCGGCGCCGAGCAATACGAGTCTGGGCCGGATTGGTCTGGGTTACATCTACACGGACTGGGAACCGCAGATCACGTATACGACGCCGAACTACAGCGGATTCAGTTTTTCGGCGGGTGTTTTCCAGCCGTTGACGCCGTTGACGGACCCGACGTACTCGCGGCATGACTCGCCACAGTTCCAGGCAGGGGTGAGCTATGCGTGGGGCAATGCCAAGAACGATGAAATGACGGGCAAGGTGTGGGCCGACGTGGTCAGCCAGAAGGCGCAGATGAGCGGATCCGCTCCGGCCGGGGTGGACGGCAGTTTCACCGGCAGCGGCTTCGATGCCGGGGTCAAGCTGGGCTTTGGCGGTTTCGAGGGCGTGTTGTACGGATATTCGGGCTCGGGTATCGGGACGACGGGGCTGTACGTACTGCCGGTTTCGGCGACGGGCCAGAAACGCGATTCGAGCGGTGGCTATGCGCAGCTGGCGTACAAGACCGGCAAGGTGAAGTTCGGCGTGAGCTATGGCGAATCGAAGCTGGACCTGGCCAGCGGTGAGGCGGTGAGCAACCTGGTCAAGCGCAACTCATCGGGTGTAGCCGGGATTTACTACAGCCTGACGCCGAGCGTGACGCTGGTCGGCGAGTACATCAATACGAAGGCAAAGGCCTGGAACGGCAACGAAGCCACCGAGGACACATTTGCTCTGGGTGGCATCATTTTCTTCTGACGCGGTACGCGTGTGCGGCACTCCTGTGGCCGAAACCGGCGACGCATATGCGTCGCCGTTTTTTATCCATGCATGTAATTTCTTCCAGCCGGGCCCGGTCTCATGAAACAGATGGTCGACGCGGGCTACGGTCTTGACACCATGTCGCTGTCAGAGTGGTCACGTTATTTCTTGACGTGCTGGTAACGCAGCGCGCGTTACAAATGAAACGATGCGGTATAAACGATCTATCAAGCCGATGGATTCAAGGGCATCTTTTCAGACCGGAAGATATTTGTTATGTCCAATCCGGCAGAGTACGATCAACTTAACTTCCTGCGGAGGTAAAACCATGGCAAGGTCACCGATCATACCGAGGAATACGCCAATCCGCGGAATATCTGGTTTAGCGTCGCTGTTGGCTCTATTGCTGATGCACGTAAGCGGGGCCGTCGCGGCTGATTCGGGGCAATCGATTTCCCCGTCCAAGGCTCAATTCGGTGGGCAGTGTGTGGAGGGCCTGTCCGAAGGACGGCACGTAATGACCAACTGTTCGATTACCTGGACCTCCCCGGATGGAAAGGCGTATTGCTTCAGCAGCGAGGCCGCCAAAAAATCGTTCCTGAAGAATCCACAGCAAAATCTGGAGCGTGCGCTGTCGTTCATTGCTGCCAGCAACGTACAGTCTACCGAGCAAGAGATGCAATATTTCGACAGCAAGGATGCCGAGACATTGGTGAACGGCGACATTCAGGCCAAACTCAAGACCAATGGAGGCCTATATCCAATCGATGATGCGCTGAACGGCGATCACTTGAAACTCGCCTACGATGGCATCGACTTCACGCGCACGATCGATGGTTACGGGTTCTTCCCGGACGTGAAATTCCATGATCCAAAAAACGCGGACAAGAAGTATCTCATCGACTTTTGGGTAATGCCCGTGAACGGTGAACTGCAAGTGCAGGAGGTACGTATCTACAAGGCACCCATGCTGGTCGACGGCAAATGGCACAAGATTGCGCGCGAGCCCGTTCCATGGTGGTGGATCCCGGCATCCGAGCACCCCGGGAAGATTGCCCAGAAGCGCGGCTGGGAAGTCATGTCAGCAGTCGAGCAAGGTGCATTGTCGAAAACGAAGAACGACGGGGGTGTGTTTCTGTTGAAGGACGGCAAGACCGGGAAGACCCTGCAACTGGAATTTGTCGACACCCATCAACCCGTGCGGCAACTGGATTCAAACGGGCACTACTTTGCCTGCACGGATTTCCGCGTGAAGGGCACCAAACACCAGATTTACGACATTGATTTCTGGGTCGATTCCAAAGATGGAAAAATGTCGGTAAGCAAGGTCAAGGTGCACAAGGTACCGGAATTGAAGGACGGTCATTGGGTTCAGGTTCCACGTTACAGCTGGAAGGATCTCGGCAATTCGCATGTTGTCCCGTGAACATAAGCAGTGATGATGAGATACGACGCATCAAGAAATATTTCGTTGGTCGGACCGGTTGATCCTGAGCGACGGCTTTTCGGGCCGTGGCCGCGCTGTCTCGCTGCCGGGATCGGTTTGGCGGTCCTGATCGCCACCGGTTATGCGGTCGCGGCGCAACCGCCGGCATCGCCGATCACATCAGAGTGGGACTATCTGCGACACAAGTATTACGGCGAGGTCAACGACGCAGCGATCGGACTGGTCGACGAGAAGTTCATGAGTCTGGATGCGCCGGACAGCACGCCGGATCCGACAGCGACACCCTTGTCCCTGCATTTCTCCGATGATCCGAAGCGGCGCATCAAGCGCGTTCGCGTATTCATCGACAATAACCCGGCACCGTTGGTGGCAACCTTCACGCTTCCCGGGCAGATCCCGGTTACTGGAATCGACATGCGCGTGCGTGTGGACCGCTTTACCACGATTCGCGCCGTGGCGGAGTTGGCCGATGGCAACCTCGAAATGCGCAGCCATTGGGTCCAGGCCAGTGGTGGCTGCTCGGCACCGTCGAGTCCCTCATCGGGTGGCAAGATCGGCGACATTCGCATATATCCATCCGACGGTGGCAAGGCGCTGCGCGTGAGTATCCGCCACCCGAACAACTCCGGCTTCCAGCTGGATCCGGTCAGCGGCGATCCGATTCCAGCTCATTACATCTCGCAAATCACTGTCACGGCCGGCGGCAAGGAACTGCTGGATGCGCAGACCGGCATTTCGATCAGCCAGAACCCGACCCTGCGTATTGTGTCCGACAAGCCGTTGCCGATGCCGTTCCATGTCGATGCGGTGGATTCGGTTACGCATGAGCATTACACGGCAACCGTGAACGCCAAGTCCGACCAGGATCTGGCCGCGAACGGGAATGCGCCAGGGCAATGATCACGCCGGTTTTGCTTGAGCGGCGCAATTGCGCACGAATCGCGTGAATTGGTGCCGGGCGTTTCTGTTTTCGGGCATATGCCTGCCTCTGGGCGGGCATGCGAATGCGGCGCTACATCAAAACGCATTCAATCTGAGCGAGCCGGCGCCGGGGATATTCGTGCACCTGGGCAAACAGGTCGCGCTCGACGCGCCCGGCCACGATGATATCGCCAATATCGGATTCATCGTCGGCAAACGTTGCGTCGCCGTGGTCGATACCGGCGGGTCGGTGCGAATCGGACGGGCGTTGCATGCCGCCATTCGTGCGCATTCCAAATTACCCATCTGCTATGTCATCAATACGCACGTGCATGTCGATCATGTACTTGGCAACTACGCATTCGTATCCGACAAACCGGTTTTTGTCGGCAGTGCGACGTTGCGCACGGCCATGGCGCGCAGCCGCAGTTTTTTCCTGAAACACTATCCCGGGGATTTCCAACAGCCACCGAGCGCAAAGCAGGTAATCGGCCCGAACAAGTTGGTCAAGGACAAACTCGAGCTGGATCTCGGTGGACGGAAACTGGAGCTGAAAGCCTGGCCCAAGGCGCATACGGATAGCGATCTGACCGTCTACGACGAACGAACTGCGACTCTGTGGACCGGTGATCTGCTGTTTCGCAAACGCTTGCCGGCGCTGGATGGCAGCATCCTGGGCTGGTTGCGAGTGATCGACGAACTGGCCGCGGCGAACAACGTGAAACTGGCGATTCCCGGACACGGGCCACTCACGCGGGATCTGGCCGACGCGCTCAAGCCCGAGCGGCGGTACCTGCAAATCGTCGTCGACGGCGTGCGCCGTGAAATCAAGCAGGGCAGGACGATGCAGGATGCGATGAACCGTGTGGGAAATTCGCAGCGCTCGCACTGGCTGGTATGGAAGGGTGTGCATCAGCGAAACGTCGCGCGAGCCTACGAAGAACTCGAATGGGAATAAGCCCGGGATCATGCCGATACTGACACGATGGATCGACGCACTGTATTGAAACTTGCGGCATGGGCGGCCTCAGGCATTGCCCCGGATCATTTGCGCGCCGAAGCTTTGCGTAAATTGGCAAAAGCCAGAGTGCTGATTGTCGGTGGCGGATTCGCAGGCGCCTGCTGTGCGTTGCATCTGCGCCGCCTGGTACCGTCACTGCGTGTCGTCCTGATTGATGCCGATGCCGACTACGTGACCTGTCCGATGAGTAACGAAGTACTGGCAGGACGCCGTGGCATGGATTCGATCACGGTGTCGCGGCACGGGCTGGAGCGTGCCGGCGTGAAATTCCTACGCGCTCGTGTATCAGGCATCGATGGTGACAGCCGATTGCTGCGCCTCGGCGACGGTAGTGCCTTGCCCTACGATCGTCTGGTTTTCGCCGGCGGTATTCGTTTTCTCCGCGATCGGCTGGAAGGCTATGATCAAGCGGCGGAGCATTTGATGCCTCACGCCTGGCAAGCCGGCGAGCAGACGAGAATTCTTGCAGGGCGGCTGCGCGAGATGCGCGATGGCGGCATATTTGCGATCAGTGTGCCTGCCGGTCCGATGCGCTGTCCGCCGGGACCGTTCGAACGTGCCAGCCTGGTCGCCGGCTTTTTCAAGCAGCACAAACCGCGCTCGAAGATCCTGATCTTCGACGCCAACAACCGTTTTCCGAAGCAGGGCGTGTTCACGCGTGCCTGGCACCAGTTCTATCCAGGCATGATCGAATGGATCCCGATGACACAGGATGGCACCGTGGTAGGTGTGGACGCGGAACGCAAGCTGCTGTACACGGCACACGGCAGGCACCGGGTGGATGTCGCCAACGTCATTCCGCCGCAGGCGCCGGCCGCGTTGGCACCCGCGGCCGGGCTGGCCCTTGCGCACGGTTGGTGTCCGGTGAATCAGCAGACGTTTGCGTCAAGTAATCTTGCGCACGTCTATGTGATCGGCGATTCCTGCATTGCCGGTGCGATGCCCAAGGCTGCTTCAGCCGCGACTGCCCAGGCGCGACAATGTGCGCGGGCGATCGTTGCCGATCTGGCCGGCAAGCCGGCGAATCATTTGGCGATGCAAAGCGTGTGCTACAGCATGCTCACGCCCGACAGCGCATTGGCGATACATGCCAGTTTCAAGCTCGACCAGGGCGTGCTGCGCGGTGTCCACAAAGATGCCGCTGCCGTCAAAACCCCGGGATTCGGTGTTGCCCAGGCCGCCGAGGCGGCGCACTGGTATCGGAGGATTCGTGCCGAGGCGTTCGCCGCGTGACATGCCAGCAATACGAATAGGATACTCATTCGTGCCAGGTTTTCACGGCCGGGAAAGCCGCCGGCAATTCCAGCACCTTGCCACAATTTTTTGCGTCGTACCCGGGCAGCTTGTCCACGGCCTTGTGAAATTCGACGCTGCGCAGGATCGTCAGGGCGCGACTGATCGCCGGTGAATTCAATATCTCGGCAGGGCACAGGAAGAAATAACGTTCCTTGATCAGCGGAATGAAATCCAGGCCGAAGCGTTCGGCCGGAGTTTCGATCCCGAATCCGGCATCGGCCATGCCGCTGGCCACATAGGCGGCGATCGCGGCATGCGTGTATTCGCCGGTGTCGTAACCTTTGATTGAGCGTCCGTCGATGTCTCGCCTTGCCAGCATCAGGTCGAAGAGTTGCCGAGTGCCTGAATCGGACTGACGATTCACGAAGCGAACACCGGGCCGGGTCAGGTCGGCGATGTCGCGAATATGTTTGCGATTGCCGCGAGCGACCATCAGGCCCTGGCGACGCGTCGCCAAATCAATCAGGCGATAGGAACCGGCGCGCAAGGGCTGCGCATACTGGTGCAGGAACTCGGATTCAAATTCGCCGATCGGCACGTGCAATCCGGCCAGGTCGCAACTGCCGCGCGCCAGCGACGCGATGACCTCATGCGTGCTGCGGTACTTCAGGTCGGCGGATATGTGTCGTCCGGTCAGGAACCGGTGCAGCGTCTCGACGGCAAAACCGTGGCTGGCATGTATGCGCAGGATCGCTTCGGCGTGTGCCACGGCGCGTTCAAATTCAACCTCGATTTCCGATGCCAGGCTGTCGAGCAGGGGCGACAGCCGCGCGGCGATGCGCTTGTCGGCCCAGACCAGCTTTTCGCCGAGTATGGTCAGGCGGGCACCACTGCCGCGTGCCGAATGCACCAGCGGCGCACCGAGCAATTTCTGGCCACGTTTCAGGATTCCCCAAGCGTAACGATAGGAGATATCTGCACGTGCACAGGCGCGGGCCAGGCTGCCGGTTTCGTGAATGCCAACCAGCAAATCGATCAGGCGTTGAACGACAGGCGGCCCATCTTCGGCCTGTAGTCGCCAATGCGGCTGGATTTGTACCTTGAACATGTCGATTGCCCGAATCGATTTTAGCGACAGGATTTCGCCTCAAGGATGCTCTGATCACCTCAGCTCAGGTGTCACCGACCATGCCTGCCTGCGGAGCGAGGCGCACTGGCGAAGGCAGGCTGGCGGCCTGTCGAGGCAGGGCAACGACGAAATGTATGCTGACAGGGTCGGCCCAAGCCATTGAATCCAATAACGACGAGTAATGCCCAAAGACCCGCAGTCCGTGCCGCGCGTCTTGCCGGGGCAACCGGCCCCGGCGGCGCCACGCCACCCAAACTGCCGATCTTGTGGACACCAAGCCGCCAATCAGAGCATCCTTAATACGCTTTTCAGAGCATATTTTGTCACACTGCTTTGCGCTATTGTTCATTTGGTTGTGTAAAACCATGCCGAGGTTATGTCATTGAAAGCCTAACCGGGCATGCTTCACAATTTACGATAACAAGCCGGAAATACGGCAAAACAACAAAACAATTGGGAGGGTGAGATGTCGAGTGTGTCCGAAACAAGCTCCGTCGGCGCGTCGGCGCCGGGTATTCTGGCACGCGAGCGTACGTTCGCCGGGCCCAATTTCAATCGCTGGCTGATACCGCCTTGCGCGCTGGCCATTCATTTGTGCATCGGCATGGCATACGGTTTTTCCGTGTTCTGGCTGCCGATGACACGACAGCTGGCCAATACCGACGCGGCGGTTTGCGCAAAGCTGAGCCTGCTTGGCGCCTTGACCACGACGACCTGCAACTGGACCGTCCCCGAGGTTACGCACATCTTCGAGACATTCATCGCCATGCTCGGTGTTTCCGCGTTTATATGGGGTGGGTGGCTGGAGCATGCCGGGCCGCGCAAGGCGGGTTTCATTGCGGCCTGGTGCTGGGGAGGTGGGCTGGTTTTTGGCGGTATTGGCGTGATCGTTCACCAGTTATGGTTGGTCTATCTGGGTTGTGGTGTGCTCGGCGGCGTCGGCCAGGGTTTGGGCTACATCACGCCCGTGTCGACCCTGATCAAATGGTTTCCGGACCGGCGCGGCATGGCGACCGGGTTGGCGATTATGGGTTACGGCGGCGGAGCCATGATTGGCGCGCCGTTGGCGGTGGCGCTGATGGCACACTTCGCACCGAGCGGGACGCTGGGCGTGGCGCAGGCGCTTATCGGCCTGGGCATCATCTATTTCCTGGCGATGTCTGCCGGCGCGTTCGGTTTTCGCATCGCTCCTCCCGGGTGGAAACCGGAAGGGTGGACAGAACCGGAGCCTGGAGCCCGTGGCGGCATGATCACGCACAAGCATGTGCATCTGGACCGCGCGTGGACATTGCCCCAATTCTGGCTGATCTGGTTGGTTCTGTTTCTCAACGTGACCGCG
The DNA here is from genome assembly GCA_963779795.1 of uncultured Pseudomonadota bacterium. Lineage (GTDB taxonomy): Bacteria > Pseudomonadota > Gammaproteobacteria > Xanthomonadales > Rhodanobacteraceae > Rudaea. The sequence continues at coordinate 220,572 of CAVZZK010000003.1, forward strand.
GGCATTGCGGTCATTTCAATGGCCAGCCCGATGTTTCAGGACATTTTCGGGGCGAAATTGCTGGGTACGGCCGGAGGTGGCGCATTGACTTCCGCACACAAGGCAATGATCGTTGCCGCGGCGGCTGGCCTGGTTGGATTGATCAGCCTGTTCAACAGCCTTGGGCGCATCGTCTGGGCGTCACTGTCGGACAAGATCGGACGAAAGAATACGTATTACGCCTTCTTTGTCCTCGGCATCGCCTTGTATTTGTCGCTGCCGACACTCGGTCATCACGGTCTGGCCGGGCTGTTCGTAGCCGCTGTGTGCGTGATTTTGACCATGTACGGTGGGGGATTTTCGACGGTGCCGGCCTATCTGGCTGATATTTTCGGCACGCAGATGGTCGGGGCCATTCATGGACGCCTGCTTACGGCCTGGTCGGCAGCGGGTATTGTCGGCCCACTGGTCATCGCCGCGTTGCGCCAGGCGCAGCTGAATGCCGGTGTGGCGCACAACCTTGTTTACGATCGAACCCTTTACCTGATGGCTGGTCTGTTATTGATAGGATTGATCTGCAACGCCTTGGTCAAGCCGATCAGTGACGAACATTTCATGGACGAGTCGCAAATGGCGCGCGAGCGCGAATTACAGCATGAGACTCGCAGTGTGGGTCACGGTGAAGCCGCTGCACGCGGACCGTTCGGCATGACCGGCACGCTGGCCTGGCTGGGCGTGGGCATCCCGTTCCTGATCGGCTTGTTCATCGCCCTGCAGAAAGCCTCGGCCCTGTTCTGAAACGAGACGACATATATGCTTTCGAGAATGCAACCGCAACCGACGAAAAAGGATCCGGCGCTGAAGGTGCCGACCGATGTGCGAGCGCGCGTGATGCCGATCGTCGACGAAGGGCGCGACAAACCCGGCGCGCTGTTGCCGATCCTGCATGGCGTACAGGAAGTGCTGGGCTATCTGCCGGCCGACGTGCTGGCCCTGATTGCCGACGAGTTGAACATTTCGCGGGCCGAAGTACATGGTGTGGTCAGCTTCTATCACCACTTTCACACCGAGCCGGCGGGCCGTCATGTGGTGAGGGTGTGCCGTGCCGAAGCCTGTCAGGCGCTCGGCTCGCGCGCACTGGAGCATCATGCCAAATCCTCGCTCGGCATCGACTTTCACCAGACCACGAGCGATGGCGCGATCACGCTGGAAGCGGTCTACTGTCTGGGCAATTGCGGTTGTGGTCCGTCCGTGCTGGTCGACGACAAACACCTGCATGCGCGCGTCACCGACAAGGATTTCGATGAACTTGTCGCCAGCTTGCGGGAGGCCACATGAGTACCCGGGTTTTCGTTCCCCGTGATGCCACCGCGTTGGCCTTGGGTGCCGATGCGACGGCTGCCGCAATCGCCGCCGAAGCCGGCAAGCGCAAACTCGATATCAAGATTGTGCGCAACGGTTCCCGCGGCATGTTCTGGCTGGAGCCGCTGGTCGAGGTCGAAACGGCTTCAGGGCGCGTTAGCTATGGTCCGGTCAAGGCGGTCGACGTGGCCAGCCTGTTTGATGCGGATTTCGTCAATGGCGGCAAGCATGCTCTGCGCCAGGGCAAGGTTGAGGACATTGCCTTCTTCAAGAAGCAGGAACGCCTGACGTTTGCGCGTGTCGGCATTACCGATCCGGCGGATGTGGAAGATTACGCCACGCACGGCGGCTGGGCAGGATTGAAAAACGCTGTCACCAAGGCGCCGGCCGATATCGTCAAGGAAGTTACCGACTCGGGTTTGCGCGGACGCGGCGGGGCGGCCTTCCCGACCGGAATCAAATGGAAGACAGTGCTGGACACGCCCGGCGAACAGAAATACATCGTGTGCAATGCCGACGAGGGCGACTCCGGTACGTTTTCCGATCGCATGTTGATGGAAGGCGATCCGCTGTGCCTGGTCGAAGGCATGACCATTGCCGCGCTCGCGGTCGGCGCCACGCAGGGTTACATCTACCTGCGCTCGGAATACCCGCATGCGCATGCCGCCTTGAACGAAGCGATCGCCAATGCGTACAAGGCCGGTTATCTTGGCGACGACCTGTGCTGCAGCGGCAAGCGCTTCGACCTGGAGGTGCGTCTGGGTGCCGGCGCCTACATCTGCGGCGAAGAAACCTCGATGCTGGACAGCCTCGAGGGCAAGCGCGGTCAGGTGCGTTTCAAGCCGCCATTGCCTGCGGTGAAAGGCCTGTTCGGCAAGCCGAGCGTAATCAACAACGTGATCTCGTTCGCCTCGGTGCCGATTATTCTGGACAAGGGCGCCGCCTATTATCAGAACTACGGCGTCGGTCGCTCGCGCGGCAGTTTGCCGATTCAGCTGGCCGGGAACCTGAAATACCCCGGGTTGGTCGAAAAGGCGTTTGGCGTGACCTTGCGTGAACTGTTGTACGACTACGGCGGCGGTTCGTATTCCGGGCGCCCGATCCGCGCCGTGCAAGTCGGTGGACCGCTGGGCGCGTACATGCCCGAATCGCAATTCGACACGCCGCTGGATTATGAGGCCTTCGCCAGGATTGGCGCGATGGTCGGCCACGGTGGCATCGTCGCGTTCGACGACAGCGTCGACATGCTCGAGCAGGCGCGCTACGCGATGGAATTCTGCGCGATTGAGTCCTGCGGCAAATGCACGCCGTGTCGCATCGGTTCTACGCGCGGCGTTGAATTGATCGACCGCATTCGCGCAGGTATCGAGCACGACAAGAACCTCGATACGCTGAATGATCTTTGCAACACGATGCGTTATGGCTCGCTGTGCGCACTGGGCGGGTTGACGCCCGATCCGGTCCGCAGCGCGCTGGAATTTTTTCCTGAAGACTTTGCACCGCGCGCCAATGCGTAGTGCTGGAGAATAACCATGTTATCGATCAACGAAACCGATCTGGGCACACCAATCAAGATATCGAAGCAGCGCGTGGCGCTGACCATCGACGGACGCAAGGTGACGGTGCCGGCCGGTACATCGGTGATGCGTGCGGCAGCCGAGAACGGCATCAATATTCCCAAACTTTGTGCCACCGAGATGCTTGATGCGTTTGGATCTTGCCGGCTTTGCCTGGTCGAGATCGAGGGCATGAAAGGCTATCCGGCCTCGTGCACCACACCGGTTGCGGAAGGCATGCAGGTGACCACGCAGACCGGCAAGCTGGCGCAGATTCGCCGCGGCGTCATGGAGCTGTACATTTCCGATCATCCGCTGGATTGCCTTACCTGTCCGGCCAACGGCCACTGCGAATTGCAGGATATGGCCGGCGCGGTGGGTCTGCGCGAGGTGCGTTACGGCTACGAGGGCGCCAATCACGTTTACGAGGAGCTGAAGCAGCCTGTGCCGAAGGGCTTCCCGGGAATCGAAGCCAGACGTAGCGAGAACGTTCCGAATCCGTTGTTCGCGAAAAAGGACGAGTCGAATCCGTATTTCACATTCGATCCATCCAAGTGCATCGTCTGCTCGCGTTGCGTGCGTGCTTGCGAGGATGTGCAGGGCACGTTCGCGTTGACCATTCAGGGGCGTGGATTCGAATCCAAGGTGGCTGCCAGTCAGGACGAATCGTTCCTCGATTCCGAATGCGTTTCCTGCGGCGCCTGCGTCCAGGCCTGCCCGACCGCGACGCTGTCGGAGAGATCATTGATCGAACAAGGCCAGGCCGAGCACAGCGTGATCACGACTTGTGCCTATTGCGGCGTCGGCTGTTCGTTCCGCGCGGAGATGCGTGGTGACAAGCTTGTGCGCATGGTGCCGAACATGAACGGCGATGCGAATCACGGGCACTCCTGCGTGAAGGGCCGGTTCGCCATCGGCTATGCCACGCACCCGGACCGCATTACCACGCCGATGATCCGAGCCAAGATCACCGATCCGTGGCGCGAGGTCAGTTGGGAAGATGCGATCGGACACGTTGCATCCGAGTTCAAGCGCATCCAGGCCAAGTACGGCAAGAACGCCGTGGGTGGCATCACTTCGTCGCGTTGCAGCAATGAGGAAACCTACCTGGTGCAAAAGCTGGTGCGTGCAGCATTCGGCAACAACAATGTCGATACCTGCGCGCGTGTGTGCCATTCGCCGACCGGCTATGGTTTGAAGAATACGCTGGGTGAATCGGCCGGCACGCAGGATTTCGATTCGATCGAGGAATGCGATGTCGTCTTTGTCATTGGTGCCAATCCGACCGACGCGCATCCGGTGTTCGCTTCACAGATGAAGCAGCGCTTGCGCAAGGGCGCGAAATTGATCGTGGCCGATCCGCGGCGTATCGACCTGATTCGCGCGCCGCACGTCAAGGCTGATTTCCATTTGCCGTTGCACCCGGGCACCAACGTCGCGCTGCTGAACAGCATGGCGCACGTGATCGTCGCCGAGGGGCTGGTCAATGAAGAATTCGTCAAGGCCCGCTGCGAAGACGATGCATTCGAGAAATGGAAAACGTTTGTTTCTGACAAGCACAATTCGCCGGAGGTGCTGGAAGCTGCGACCGGAGTTCCGGCGGAAAAGGTTCGCGGTGCAGCGCGACTGTTTGCGACCGGCGGCAACGCGGCCATCTACTATGGCCTGGGTGTGACTGAACACGCGCAAGGTTCGACCGCTGTCATGGGCATCGCCAATCTGGCCATGGCGACCGGCAACATCGGCCGGCCAGGCGTCGGCGTGAATCCGTTGCGCGGCCAGAACAACGTGCAGGGTTCGTGCGACATGGGTTCGTTCCCTCACGAGTTCCCGGGTTATCGCCACGTTTCGGATACCGAAGTACGTCACAGCTTCGAAAGCGCCTGGGGTGTCAGCCTGCTCGACGAGCCGGGGCTGCGCATTCCGAACATGTTCGATTCGGCCATCGATGGCGAGTTCAAAGGGTTGTACATCGAAGGTGAGGACATCGGCCAGAGCGATCCGAACACGCAACATGTCACCAAGGCCCTGACGTCGATGGAGTGCATCGTCGTACAGGACCTGTTCCTCAACGAGACGGCCAAATTCGCGCACGTTTTCCTGCCGGGCTCGTCGTTCCTCGAAAAGGACGGCACGTTCACCAATGCCGAGCGGCGTGTATCGCTGGTGCGCAAGGTCATGGAGCCGCCCGCAGGCTACGCGGACTGGGAGATCACGCAGTTGATTTCCAACGCCATGGGCTATCCGATGAATTACACGCATCCGTCGCAGATCATGGACGAGATCGCGCGCCTGACGCCGACTTTCCAGCGCATGAGCTTCGACAAGATCGACACGCTCGGCAGCGTGCAGTGGCCGTGCAACGACGAGCATCCGGACGGTACGCCGGTCATGCACGTCGACGAGTTCGTGCGCGGCAAGGGGCGCTTCCTGATTACCGAATACGTGCCGACCAGCGAGAAGGTCAATGCCAGATTCCCGCTGATCCTGACCACAGGGCGCATCCTGAGCCAATACAACGTCGGCGCGCAGACGCGCCGCACGCCGAACGTGTCCTGGCATGACGAGGATCGACTGGAAATCCATCCGCATGACGCCGAGGATCTGGGTATCGGCGATGGTGACTGGGTCGGGGTGGAGAGTCGTTCCGGCCAGACCGTGTTGCGCGCCTTGATCAGCTCGCGCATGCAGCCGGGCGTGGTCTATACGACATTCCATTTCCCGGGGTCCGGCGCCAATGTCATCACGACCGAAAACTCGGATTGGGCCACGAATTGTCCCGAGTACAAGGTAACCGCGGTGCGTGTGACACGCGTGACGCAACCGTCGGAATGGCAGAAACGCTACGTGGCCTTCAGCCAGCAGCAGCAGGAACTACTCGAGCATGCCATCGCCGAAAAGTAAATCGTCCGGCCGGGTGTTGCCGCTCGGAGCGGTTCGACGCAAGGCCGAGCGGCACCGGCAAGAAAGCACACGGCAGATAACGGATGCCGTTGCCGAGGAGGTGCCGGTCGCTTTTGTCTACAACGGGCGTCCGCACGCGGTGATGATGGCTTCCCCGGCAGATATCGAGGATTTCGCGCTGGGCTTTTCGCTTAGCGAGGCGATCATAGCCGAGGCCGGCGAGTGCGAGCGAATTGAGGTTTTCCCGGCACTGTCCGGTATCGAGCTGCGTATTTTTATACCGACCGAACGCGCCGCGAAACTCGATGATCGTGTTCGCGAACTGACTGGTCGTACCGGTTGTGGCCTGTGTGGCGCACAGACGCTGGAAGCGGCCGTGCGTCATCCTGAACCGGTGCCGGGCAATGTGCACATCAAGGAAAAATCCCTGAAGCGTGCGTTGGCGGGTCTGGACGAATTGCAGACCATCAATGCCGCGACCGGCGCGGTGCATGCTGCGGCATGGGCGCGTGCGGATGGCCAAATCGCGATGTTGCGCGAGGATGTCGGCCGGCACAATGCGCTGGACAAGTTGATCGGCGCGATGACCAGAGCATGCATCGACAAGCGCGAAGGCTTTGCCCTGGTGACCAGCCGGGCCAGCTTCGAGATGGTCATGAAGGCCGCGACGGTCGGCATGGGTGCGATGGCGGCGATATCCGCACCGACCGCATTGGCTATCAGTCTGGCACAGCAGGCCAATGTCTTGTTGATAGGATTTGCCCGCCCGAACGGCTATTCCGTTTATACGTTTCCCGAGCGTGTCGACGCCGACACCCCCCTCAAGCCTCGCAAGGTCGCATCATGAGCATCGAACATCTGGTTACCATGGCGAACGACATCGCCTCGTATTTCGCATCCGAACCGGACCACGACCAGGCCGTGGCCGGGGTCCGCAACCATATACAAAAGTTTTGGGCTCCGAGCATGCGCAATAAACTCATTGCGCATCTGCGTAATCACAAAGGCGAGGGCATGCATGCACTGGCGCGAGAAGCCGTCGCGCAATTGGCCGAGGCCAGCCAGGCGGCAGCCTGATTCCCACTTTGGTCGGTTCCTGTACCGTCGCTGCAACGAGCTGACCCGTACCCAATCCGGTTGCGTCGGTCCGTTTGATCGAAGCGCCGGGATTCCATACGGGTTTCGTGCGAATTCGGAACGATCGAGTATCATCGTTATCGTTGATGCCGGGGTCCAATTCGCGCGCGCGCAATGTGCCGATATCCTGGCGTCACGTTTTCGCAAGCCATGAGGTGACAGTGCGGGTGCAGGAAATGGCCAAAACCGGCAGGGCAAAGCGGGTTCGCATATCGCGAGTTTCGCGCCATCGTTTGTTGCGTTTTGGCAGTTGCGCAAACGCCATTTTCGGACTGGTGCTGGTTTGCGCCGGCTGTGCGACCTATCAGCCGCAACCGTTGAATCCGCAACGCAGTGCCGATCGATTCGCCGCCCGCCGCCTCGATGATCCACATCTGCGCAAGCAAATCATAAAGCTTACAGGTTCGGCCCCGCAGCCCTGGCCGCCGCTGCAGTGGGGGCGTGCCGAGTTGCTGTCGGTTGCATTGGCACAGAACCCACAGCTGGCCGTTGCCCGTGCGCAGATCGACAGTGCGTTGGCGCATGAATCCGCCGCCGCGCTGTCGCCGAACCCCGACGTTGAACTGCAATCCGAATACGCGCGCCGCGAGGCCGATCATTGGCTGTATGGCATCAGCTTCGACTGGCTGCTGCGAACGCCGAAACGTCGTCGCCTGCAAATGCGCATCGCGCAACTGCAAACCGGTGGCGCGCGCGCGAATTTGATGCAACAGGTCTGGCGGGTACGTCGCGATGTGACGAAAGCGCTTTCGGACTGGTTCAGTGCGCAACGTCAACGTCAGCTTCTGGAGACCCTCGCCAGAGACCATGATCAGCTGGACGCGTTGCAGAAGCAGCGCGTCGATGCCGGTGAAGATCCGCCCAGCGAATTGCTCGTCTCGATGCGCGCGCGCATCGAAACCCGGCAACAGCTGGCCGAGCTGGCCAGAACCTCGGAATCCGCGCATGCCGCGCTTGCCCGCGCTCTGGGTGTGCCGGAGCCAGCCTTGAAGGAAATCCAACTGCAGTGGAAGGACTGGGGCAATCCACCAGAACTTGATTTGGCGCAGCTGAATGGTCGGCGTGAACAGGCCTTGCTGGGGCGTGCCGATCTGGCGGCGGCGATTGCCGCCTATGCGGTTTCCGAGACGCGCCTGCAACAGGCGGTCGCGCGGCAGTATCCGCAACTGCATCTCGGTCCGGGTTATTACTGGGATCATGGAATTGCCAAGTTCCCGTTCAACCTCGGATTCACCTTGCCATTGAACGGAAATCGCGCCGAGATTGCCGAAGCGCGCGCCGCGCGCAAACTGGCGGCAAAGAAAATGCTGGCGCTGCAGACGGATATCTACGCCGATGTCGATGCTGCGCAACGTCAGGAAAAGGTGGCCCGCGACAGTCTCGCCATTGCCGAGCGTGACTTGCGTGCGAGCGAACAATTGCAGGCGCAAGCAGATCATGGCCTGCGTCTGGGCGCGATTAACCGTCAGCAATGGCTGGTGGCGCGCATCGATGCAACGCGTGCCCGCCTGCAAGTGATTCGTATGCGCGCACAATTACAGGTGGCGCGGGATTCCCTCGAGGATGCGCTGCATACGCCGTTGTCAGGTCCGGAGTTATCCATGGCGAAACCATTCCTGTCCACCGTTCCCGGAGCACGGCCATGAGGGTCTGGCAAAAACTGTTCTTGCCGTTCGCCGTGATCGTGTTGTTGGCTGCATCGATGGCTGTGCGCGCCGACGATGATGATGATCAGACCACGATGAATCCCGACCCGCAGCAAACGATTCCGGAGTTGACCACCGAGCAGGTGCAGGCTGTCGGTATCGCCGTCGCGCATCCGTTGCCGGCGAAGGTGCCGGCGCGGGAACGTGCAATCGGGCGTGTGCTCGACGTTGCCGCGCTGCTGTCGGACATTGGTGGGGTCAGGTCCGCGGATGCTGCCGAGCAGGCCGCGACGGCTGAAGCGAAGCGGCTGCAAGGGTTGTACGACAGCCATGCCAATGCCTCGTTGAAGATGTTGCAGGCCGCGCGTGCAGAACAGATTCAGGCACAGGCCAAGGCACACTCGGTACATGCACAATTCCGTCTGCGCTGGGGGCCGCTTGCCGCATTGAATGAATCGGCACGCAACAAGCTGGTGCAGGCATGCGTGCAGGGTGGCGCGATGTTGCTGCGTGCGGATTTGCCGGGCATTCACAGCATCGGCAGGCTGCCGAGCGGTGCGGTGGTCGATGTCGATGGCGTCGAGTTTCCGGGTCGCGTACTGGGTGTGCTGCGCGAGTCCGGCGAGGTGCAGAGCGTGGGTTTGCTGGTCGAGGTTGACAAGGTGCCGCAGGGACTTGGATCCGGGGCGCGCGTGCCGGTCTTCCTGCTGCGATCCGAACACGATGGCTTGCTGGTGCCGCGCGACGCGATGATCTACGAGGAAAGCGGAACCTACGTCTACAAACAAATCGTGCGCAAGGCCGGTAATGCCAAGACGCGCTACGAGCCGGTCAAGGTCACGCTGCTGCGCAGTTATGGTGACGGGTGGCTGGTGCGTGGCCTGAACAAGGGCGACGAGATCGTCGTGCATGGGGCCGGCGTGCTCTGGTCGTTGCAGGCGATCGGTACCCAGATCAATGACGACGATGACTAGGTAATTCGGGATGCTATCGGCCATCGTTCGTTCCTCGCTCGGCAACCCGCGCATTGTCACCGCGTTGGCAGGACTCATCGCGGTGCTGGGCGTCGCTGCGCTGTTCACGGCTCGTTTCGACGTGTTTCCGGATTTCGCGCCACCGCACGTGCTGGTGCAGACCGAGGCGCCCGGACTGGATGCAACCCAGGTGGAAGCGCTGGTCACGCGGCCGCTGGAAGGTCTGCTCGCCGGAACCGAGAACGTCAAGACCGTGCGCTCGACATCGAGCCAGGGGTTGTCCGCGATCCAGGTCGTATTCAACCGTGGCGGCAATCCGTATCGTCAACGCCAGGTCGTGACCGAACGCCTGGCGGAAGCGGCCAGCCTGTTGCCGCAGGGCGTGCATGCACCATCGCTGTCGCCGCTCAGTTCGTCGATGGAATACCTGCTGCATTTCGGCTACACCAGCGACAAGCTCACGCCGATCGAATTGCGCGATCTGGTGCAGTGGATCGTCAAACCACAGATTCTGGCTGTGCCCGGTGTGGCCCAGGCGCAGATTTTCGGTGGCGCGGTGCGCGAGCGCCAGATACAGGTAGATCCGCTGAAACTGGCCGCGGTCGGGATGTCCATCGAGAATGTGCTTGACGCGGCACGACGCGCGACGAAACTGATCGGTGGCGGTTACGTCGAAACGAATACCCAGCGCATCGTCATCGCCGCACAGGCGCCGGCGACGACAGTGAAATCACTGGAGGATGCGGTCGTTGGCATGCGCGACGGTTTGCCGGTGCGCATTCGCGATGTCGCCGACGTGCGCGAAGGCGCCGAGCCACGTTTCGGCGATGCGCTGATCGCAGGCAAGCCGGGCATCCTGATCGAGACATCCACGCAGTACGGCGCCAACACGCTGGAAGTAACGCGCGCATTGGAAAAGCGCCTGGATGCGCTGGCGCCGGCGCTGGCCAAGCAAGATGTCGAATACCATCCCGCACTATTGCGGCCGGCGAGCTTCATCGAAAGCGCGATCGGCAAGTTGCGCAACTCGCTGCTGATCGGCGCGGTGCTGGTGGTCGCGTTGCTTCTGGCGACGCTGCGAGACTGGCGCGGCGCGCTGGTCTCCTTCAGCTCGATTCCGCTGGCGCTGTTGACCACCGTCTGGATACTCGAAGCCTGGGGCTTGAGTCTGAACACGATGACCCTGGGTGGACTGGTCGTGGCTCTCGGCGTAGTCGTAGATGATGCCGTGATCGACGTCGAGAACATTTTGCGAAGACGGCGCAGCGCAGGGCAGAGTCCGGACATCAAGTCGCTGTTCATCAGTGCTTCGCTGGAAGTGCGGCGCCCGGTGTTCTATGCCACCGCCGCCGTGGCGGTCGCGTTCCTTCCGATTCTGATGATGTCCGGCCTGCAGGGTGCGTTTTTCCGACCGCTGTCGATCGCATTTTTGCTGGCTGTGGGCTTGTCCTTGCTGGTGGCCATGAGTGCGACGCCGGCCATGTGCGCCATTTTCATGGCAAACCACCAACCACGTCCGGAAGCATCGTTCCTCAAGCGCTGCAAACGCTGGCAATTGGGCATGATCGACTGGTTGCATCGGCGTCCGCGCGCATTGTTGTCGATCCTGATCGCAACCGGTGTCGCCGGTATCGTCCTGCTGCCCTTGCTCGGGGCGCGGCTGTTGCCGGATTTTCGCGAGAATTACCTGATCGCGCATGCGTCTTTGCGACCAGGTATTTCGCTCGCTGAAACCACGCGCGTCGGGGAACGCATCTCACGCGGCCTGATGGCGATTCCCGGCATAAAGAGCGTTGCCGAGCAGATCGGACGGGCCGAGAACGGCCAGGATCCGGATGCGCCGAACAAGAGCGAATTTGAAGTTCAGATCGATCCGAACAGTGGATACACGGCCACCGATATCGAGGCTTCGATTCACCAAGTGTTCGAGAACTTCCCCAACCAGCTGGTGGAAATATATTCGGTGCTGGCCGAACGTATCGGCGAAACGTTGTCCGGCGAATCGGCGCCATTCTTCATCAGCGTGTTCGGTTCGGACCTGGACGTCGACGATGAGGTCGGCGCGCAGATTGCTGATGTGCTGCGCAAGATCCCGGGCAGTGGCACGGTTCGCCTGATGGTGCCGCCGCGTCAGGCCGAACTGAAAGTGCGTCTGCGCCCGCACCCGCTTGCCCTGTATGGCTTGCAGGCATCGGACGTGCTGCAGACGATCAATGCGGCTTATCACGGTAGCGTCGCGGCCAGTCTGAACCAGGCCGATCGCAGCATACCGGTGGTGGTGCGAGTCGCCGGCAGCGGACACAATCCGCAATCGGTCGGAAAGCTGCTGGTGCGCGGACACGATGGGGCGGTCGTCCCGATCTCGGTCGTTGCCGATATCGAGATGACGTCGGCGCGCAGCCTGATCAACCATCAGGATGGACTGCGTCGACAGATTGTCGTCGCATCGACGACAGGTTCCGATCAGGCCGGATTCGCTGAAGCAGCGCGCAAGGCGATCGCTGCCAGGGTCAAGCTGCCGCCGGGCGTCTACATCCGCTATGGCGGTGCGGCCGAGGTGCAGGCTGCCGCCACGCATGAGCTGCTGTTTCATTCCGCCGCGGCGTTCGTGTTGATCGTGCTGTTGCTGGCCTTGGCATTTGGTCACGCGCGTCATGTATTGCTGGTGCTGCTGGCCTTGCCGAGTACGTTGATAGGCGGCGTCGTTGCCGTGGCCATTACCGGCGGAACCTTGACTCTGGGATCGATGGTCGGTTTCGTTGCCCTGTTCGGCATGGCGGCGCGCAATACGATCCTGTTGATCTCGCACTTCGATCATCTGGTGGTGGAGGAAGGCCAGAGCTGGAATCTGGCAACCGCGTTGCGCGGCGCCGAGGAACGGCTTACGCCGGTGCTGTTGACCGCGTTGCTCACGGCACTGGCCCTGTTGCCGGTTGCCCTGCAATTACACCAGCCCGGGCACGAAATCGAAGGGCCGATGGCCGTGGTGATACTGGGCGGACTGGTTTCCTCGACACTGGTCAGTCTGTTGCTGATTCCGCCATTCGCGGCCAAATGGCTACGGCCGGGTTGATTCACCTCTATCGCTGGCGTAATCGCCTCGTAGAGACTGTCCCGATTCTGCAACGTAGCCTGCGCCTGTAAGCTGTAGGTACATACAGGCCGTCGCAAGCGGATTAGAATCCGCAAGCGTCCAACGATGCGCGTGTTGTAGTTCGTACTCAAACAAATAACGGGAGGGTAGACATGAAAACGATCAGCGCCATGTTATTGACAGGCTTATCTCTGGTTTGCGTCTCGAGTTTCGCCGCAGCGCCGATGCTGCATTCGAGCAAAACCGTGACAATCAATGCATCGGCCGACAAGGTGTGGAATGTCGTCAAGGATTTTGATGCCTTGAACCGGTGGCATCCGGCTGTTGCCAGCGAAAAGCTGCTCAAGGGCAAGAACAATGTTCCGGGTGCCGTGCGCGAATTGACCTTGAAGGGCGGTGGCACGATCCATGAAAAGCTGTTGCGATTCAGTGCAAAACATCACAAGTTCAAGTATGAAATCCTCGAAAGCGTCCTGCCTGTAAGTCATTACAAGTCGACTCTTGTCGTGAAGGCGGATGGCAAGGACAAGTGCACGGTGACCTGGTCCGGGCATTTCAAGCGCAAGGATCTGAGCAATCATCCGGCCGACAATGCCAACGACAAGACCGCGGTGGACACGATAGATTCGGTCTATTCAGCCGGTCTCGACAACCTCAAAAAGATGATGGAGGCGAAATAAGCCTCTGTTCGACGAAAAAACCCGGCGCGATGATTTTCGCGTCGGGTTTTGTTTACATGTCGATCGAGACGCCGACCCAGGATGAGCGCGGCGCGCCGGGGCTGAGCAGCAGCGGGCTGGTGAATTGCGGCAATACGCCGCTGGCATTGCCGACCACGCCGAAATCGTAGTAGTGACGGTTGAACAGGTTCTGCACGCTGGCGAACAGTTTGACGTAGTCATTGATGTGATAGGTGGCGCGCAGATTGAACAGGGTGTAGCCGCCGATCTTTCCCAACCTGTTCGACTCGTCACCGCGCAGGTATTGCCCTGAATTGAACAAGACGTCACCGCCGACGCTCAAGCTCATGGTAACGGCATAGTCAGCTCCCAGTTTGACGGCGTTTTTCGGCAGCCCGGGAATGTGATTTCCGCGCAATATGTGAATCAGACCGTTCGCATCGGCATTCGGATTGTTTGCGCTTTCCTCCGTGTACGGCGTCAGGAATCGCGCGTCCAGGTACGTATAGTTCGCAAACCAGTCCAGGCGTCCGTTGAACATCCTGCCTGACAGCGAGGCCTCCACGCCTTGACGACGGGTCTTGCCGACGTTGGCGTAGAAACCTTCGTTCGATTGTGCGCCACCAGTCGACTGAAAAATGATGTCGTCGTAATTGGTGGTTCGGAACAGCCCGACTCGCCAGCGCGTGCGGTCCGTGTTGTCGCTGCCGCCGATGGTCCCGCGCAAACCGGTTTCCCAGTTCTTGGCCACGACCTGCTTGAGGTCAGGATCGGCGACGAATTCGTTCGGCAGTTTGCACGGGGCATCGGGACTGGAGCAGGTCAGCTCCACTGGTGTCGGCGAGCGTGTCGACTCGCTGTAGCCGCCATAGAAGTTTATCGCCGGGCTCCATTGATAGGTCATGCCGATCGCGGGATTGACACGATGGTAAGAATGGTCGCCGTTAAGGTCTGGATTCAGTCCGCTGGTGTCCCTGATGGTGGTGCGCGAATGGTTGTAGCGACCCGACACGGTCAGTGCGAGTTTGTCGGTCAGGGAAATGGTATCGGTCAGATACAGACCGGTATCGATGCCATGGCTGGTCATGCTGAGTGCGTCTGCCGGAACTGAAACGCCCTGATTGGCCGCCGTGATCGAGCTGAACGGCAGATTTGGAAAAGTGATCAGGTTGGTCGGTTCGAGTACCGAGGTGTAGTTCAGTCGGCCGTGGTAATAGTCGAGCCCGGCGGCGAGCTGATTGCGAAAACCGAACAGCGGTTGCTTGAACACCATTTGCAACGAGCCGCCATAACTGAATTGTTTGCGTACGCCGATGTTGTTGATCGCGTTGAACTTCGCAGGCACGGGCCGCCCGAATTGGTCGATCAAGGGCGAGCCATTGTTATCGCAAAGATAATCCGGGTTGTTGTCGCAGGTATTGAAGTCGGCAGCGTCGCCATTGTAGGAGCGCGTATTCACCTGGCGCACGAACAGCGTAGTCGTAAGCAGTGTGGAATCGTTGAGGTTGTAGGTGCTTTGGCCGTTGATCGTGCTGTAGAAATTCTGCGTGCGATCCGGTGCAGTGAATACGCTCTGTGGGCGGATATCGAGGGCGCCGACTGGCGAAGCACCGTTGCCGTTCAACTTGGTTTCCGCATGGGCGATGTGGATATCGGCGGTGGCCTTGTCGCCGCGCCAGCTGAATGTGCCGAAATAGTTGCTGGCATTGGTGTTGGAAAAATCGCGCCAGCCGGTCTGCTCGAAATGATTGGCCAGCATGTAATACCCCCAGCGGCCATTGTTGGCGCCATCCTGGATCGTGGTGTTGCTGTAGCCATATGAGCCGACGCTGCTTTCGGCATTGAAGCCAGGGTCGGAGAATCCGTTCTTGGTCCTGATCTGGATCGCGCCGCCAAGGGTGTTCAGTCCGAAGATCGGATTGGACCCTGAAATCAGGCTCATCGTCGAGATTTCGTCTTCGGGGATCAGATCCCAGTTGATCGTGTCGCCGAATACCTCGTTGACACGCACGCCATCCACATAAACCGAAATGCCTTCGGAACCGCCGAGCAACGAGGAAGCGGTGAAGCCGCGGAATTGCAGGTCGGGCTGCAGTGGGTTGTTCGCTGCGGAATTGATCGAAACGCCGGTCAGATGCCGGTTCATGTAATCCATCAGGCTCAGCGACTGGCTGTGCGAGATGTCTTCGGCCGTGGTGGACTGCACGTCGTATGGGATCATCATCTCGGGCAATTCAGCGCCGCGAATTGGCGACACTGCGATGACCTTGATGGTCTCGAGCTTGGCTGCCTGTTTGCTCGTGATTTCGCTGGTGTCCTGATCCGGCTTGCTCGAGCTGTGGGTTCTGGTGTCCTGGGCATAGGCATGGGGGCAGGCCAGCATGCCTGCGAAGAGCAAGGCAATCCCGATGGCGACATTGCGGGGCAGGCTGTTTTGGGTTCGATCGGTTCGATGGCGTCTTGTCACGAATTACTTCCCTTGAATCTCAAGATAAGCCGACCGCTACCGGCAAGGTCGCCGGCGCGTTGGACACGCAAACCAACGACCGCACACCACAGGTAAGCTCTCAACCAAGCCTAACCGGTATGGCGAGCGCTGTGAGTAGAGGTATTCCTGAATTGACTCGGGAAATTTTCCCAAGTCGAGAACATGGACGCGGTACCGTTTCAGTCGATCAAGTTCAGGCGCATGGCAACGCGGACCAGCTCGACGTCGCTGGACGCGCCGAGTTTCTGTTTGACCGAAGTGTGGTAATTGGCGACCGTCTTGCTGCTCAGATTCAACGCGCGTGCGATATCCGCGGCGCTGTGGCCGCTGACAATCTGCTGAAAGATTTCGAATTCGCGTGGCGTCAAACGGTCCAGCGGATTGGCCTTGCCTTCCAGTTTGTACAGCGCCAACGCGTGCGCCACGTCCGGGCTGAGAAACTGCTTGCCTGCGGCAACTTCGAGCACTGCCTTGGCCAGTGTTTCCGGTGTATTGCTCTTGCTGACATAGCCTCGCGCGCCATTGCGCATGGCGCGTTCCACCAAAGCGGCATCGTCATGCATGCTGAACACGATGATGCGTGCCTCGGGTTCGCGCGCCAGCACGCGGCGCATGATCTCCATGCCCCCGGTTTGCGGCATGGACAGGTCGAGCACGAGCACATCCGGCGCGTGATTCAGGAAGTCCCGGTAGGCCTGCTCGGCATTGTCGGCTTCGGCGACAACCTCGATATCCGGGTAACGTTCCAGCAGGCGACGAAATCCGGAGCGCACGATCGCATGGTCGTCGACGAGCATGACCCGGATTTTGGATGGCGACGTCATGTCGAAGATTTCTCAAGATCCGGCAGGGGGAGATTCATGGTAATTCGGGTGCCCTGTCCCGGTGTAGTGTCGATGGCCCAATGTCCGTCCTGGCCGATGACCCGTTCGCGCATGCCGAGCAGTCCCAGGCCACGTGACGTTTGATCAGTATCGAAACCAATGCCATCGTCGCACAGATCAAGGACAACGCGGTTGGCCTTTCTGGCAACTTTGATATCGACCGATTTCGCCTTGGCGTGACGTGTGATATTGGTCAATGCTTCCTGTATCACCCGATAAGTCACGATCGCCGTGTCTTCGTTGAGTTCACGCAATGTTGGATCAATTTCCAGCGAGCACCTGGTTTCCGGATTTCGTTGCGCGAAGGCGCCGGTCAATTCGCGCAGCGCCGGCGCCAGTCCCAGCTCCTCGATCTGCGTCGGGCGAAGTCGATGCAGCATGCCGCGCACCATGTTCTTGATACGCGTGGCGACCTCGATGATCGCCATCGTGCTTTCGTGGATGATGCGGTCGCCGGAATGGTCGGAATCGCGGATGGTGGTCGCATCGGCATGGATCGCGGTCACGCATTGACCGATTTCGTCGTGCAGTTCACGCGCAATGGCTTTGCGTTCGTCTTCCTGGGTCTGAATCAGGCGTTTGGCAAGGCGATGATTCTCCGCGGTGCCGAGTTCCAGTTTGGTGGCCAGGCGGTTGAAATCATGGCTGAGGCTGGACAGTTCCGGCAAATTGAACTCGGGCAGTCGCTGATCCAATTTGCCGGCGCTGAGCGCATTCAGTGCGATTCGTACCCTTTCCACCGGGCGCAAGGCACGGCCGACCGCCCACCAGACCAGAAAATTGACCAGTAGCGCGAAAACAAGCAACAGGCCGAACAGGCCGCGTGTCACGTTCCAGATCTCGTCGATTTCGAATGCCGGATCCGGGTGGATGACCAGCGCCCCGGCCGGTGAACCATCGAAAGATACGAATCGATGCACGTCCGGAATCGGCTTGAACGAACGCTGTACCAGCCACGCGAACCAGAACGGCGCCTTCGGCATGCTGACCGAATTCGGTGCGCTGGTTTCCAGCAGATGGCCGATGGCGTTGTAAAAATACACGTCGACATGGCGTACGTCGCTGAGCCGGGACAGGTGTAGTTTCGGTAGCGCTTCGCCGCTGTTGCGCCATTCCATGCGCGTCAGTGCCAGTTGTGCATCGAGGTAGCGTTCAACCAGATCGGTTGCCGAGAAAACCTCGCCGCGAATATCGTTGTGCGCGCGTCTGACGATATAGATCCCGGCCGCCATGCAAAACAAGGCGATCAACAGTGTGATCAACATCATCAGGCGCAGTTTCAGGCTGGGTCGCCAGCGTCTCATCGATATCTCCGCGAACTAGATCCGTTGCGAGTTGTCAGAAGGTATCGTGGCACCATGCGTTGGAACTCCTTGACGGTGTCACCAGGCTCACGACAACATGTCGACACAACACTTTTTCATCCGAGGCCCGTATCGGTTGCTTTGTGGCGTTTGGTTCAACCGGCACCGACACGTGGACTCGACGATTTCACACACCAACTATAAGGTCAATCTCATGAAGCGGATATTTGTACATGCCACTAAACTGGCAGTCTGCGGCGCGTTCGTGCTCGGTATGACAGCCGTGTCCGAATCGGCAAGCGCTGCGGTGCTGGCATACGCAGCGAATCAGCGGGATGGGACCGTATCGGTCATCAATACCGCTCAGGACAAGGTAATCCGGACGCTCCCGGAACACGGCAAGATCGGCAACAAGATTCAGGCTGTTGTCGTCGTGCCCAACAGCAAAACCATCTACGTGGTCGATGCCGACGGCGACGATCTGGTTGCGGTCAACTCCGTAACCGGCAAGATCGAGAAGCATATCCCGGTCGGCAAAGCTCCGGAAGGCGCCTCGCTGTCGCCGTCCGGCAAGATGATTGCCGTATGCGTCGAGGAGTCCAATGAGGTTACCCTGGTTGATGTGGCCTCGGAGAAAGTGGTCAAGAAAATTCACACGCAGGGGAAAAACCCGGAACACTGCTCGTTCAGTCCCGACGGACGCTGGCTGATGACCAGCAACGAGAATTCCAACAACGTCGATATCATCGACCTGAAGCTCGACAAGTCCGTTGCCCTGGTACCGACATCGGGTCATCCACGGGGTATCGCCTGGTTGCCGCACAAGCCGTTCGCCTACGTCGTACAGGAGACTGCCGGTGGTGCCGATATCGTCGATGTGCCCAAGCACAAGGTCATCGACACAATTCACACCGGTGTGCGGCCGGCCGGGGCAATCATGGGACTCCGTGGCAAGTATGTGTTCATCAGCGATGGTGGCTCGGCCAATGTCGCGGCCATCGACCTCAAGACACACAAGGTAGCTGGCACCATGCCCGTCGGCCAGCGCCCGTGGAACATGGCGCTCACGCCGGATGGCAAGAAGCTCTATGTCGCGAACGGGCGCTCCAACAGTGTCAGCGTGCTCGACGCGGTGACACTCAAGCACATCAAGGACATTCCCGTCGGCAAGTTGCCGTGGGGTGTAACGATCTGATTGAAAACCAATCCGCGGCCACGTCGTCGTCGGAACGCAGACGACGTGGCCAACCAGCATCTGAGGTCGGATATAAGCTGAAATGCCTGCCCGTTATGGGCGGGTGGCATTCCTGAACGGGAAATTCTCCCGAGCTACTGATCCGCGTCTGGTTTGGCCAGGATGCTACCTGTGCAATTGAAGGCGCGTTCTCTTACGCGATATCAGAGCGTAAATGAATCCGCGATTTGCCTGTTCACGCTGCCTGAATAAAATCGCGGCGCTGTCGGTAGTTACGTCGCAATTGGCGCTTGCCAAGCATTTTTTTTTGCATCGACCTTTCTTGAACGCCTCATGAATGGCGCAATCTCCTGTGCGCGAGTGTCACAGTCAGGGAACACTTCCTGCTGCGACGCAACAAATTTTTGTGCGCTGCAATTTGTAAATTACTGATTTTGTGTTACTTATAACCGGGCTTGTTGTTCAGGAATATTTTTAACACAGATGGCACAGGCATTGCTGTTATATAGGTCGCGATCCAAGACTGGGCGCGTATCGCTAACTTCCCTACCATCGGTGTCGGCTGGATGCCGATGGTGTTGCGGTTAGAACGACAAGCAACAGATACAAGGTTGTGGTGAGGGAGTTAAAAAATGAGCGTGTAGACGTGTTCGATTGTCCGCACGACACCCAGAGTAAGGATTGTGTGCACGCGGCTTTCCGCTGTTATGGCGGCGAGCACAGACCCTAAGCAGGAGGAGAGTTGAATATGAGATGGCTTACAGCGAAACGTCAGATGAAGATACTTTTCGGCGTTACTGCAGTCGTGGCGAGTTACGGTATCGCGATGGCTAATACGGATACGGAGCAATTTGCACGCTTCAAAGATCCGACACAGTGGGGAGCCCCCGGTGGCAATCTGTCCGTTACACGGTACAGCGAGCTCAAGGGGATCAACACCAGTAATGTCAAGGACCTACAGTTTGCCTGGGCTCAGTCCCTCGGCGCTCTGCGCGGTCAGGAAGGGCAACCGTTGGTGGTGAAGGTCGATGGCAAGCCGATGATGTTCATGGTCAGCGGCTGTCCGGAGATTTCCAAGTGCAACATCGTTCAGGCCCTGGATCTGTCCGATCCGGACAATCCGGTTAACGTGTGGACGTACCGGAAGACCAGTGGGCGTGACGCATCCGCGATTCCGCGCGCGTGCTGTGACACCGTCAATCGTGGCGGATCCTATGCCGATGGCAAGTTCGTGTTCGGTACTCTGGACGGTTACGTCATCGCGCTGGATGCGAAGACGGGCAAGGAAGACTGGGTTGTCAAGCATGCCTGGCCGGCTCACGGCGAGACCATTACACCGGCTCCGATCATTGTTGACAACATGGTGTTCATCGGTTTCGGTGGTGACGAGTTTGCCGCACGTGGTCGTGTCACGACCTACAATCTTGCCGATGGCAAGAAGGTATGGTCCTGTGAATCAACTGGTAGCGACAAAGACGTTTGCCTGACGCCGGAAACCAACAAGCATCATCCGGAATATGGTACCTACGGCAAGAATCTGGGCATCAACACCTATCCGGGCGATGAGTGGAAGCGTGGTGGTGGAGCGGCCTGGGGCTGGTACAGCTATGATCCGCAGCTGCACCTGATTTACTACAGCACTGGTAACCCCGGTCTGTGGAGCCCGCAGTATCGCTGCAAGCCGCCGGTCACCCAGAAACATTGCAACGATGGCTCGTCCGACAACAAATGGTCGATGAGTATCTTCGCGCGCGATGTGAAGACGGGCAAGGCTGTCTGGGTTTACCAGATGACCCCGTTCGATCAGTGGGACTATGACGGTATCAATGAGGACGTCCTGGTCGACATGAAGGTCGATGGCCGGATGCACAAGTGCCTGGTCCACTTCGATCGTAACGGTTTTGCCTATGTGCTGGATCGTACGGATGGCACGCTGTTGCGCGCCCACAAGTACGTGACCGCCAACTGGGCCGAGAAGATCGACATGAAGACCGGTCGTCCGGTCAAGGATCCGAAGCACTCGCCGTTGAAGGTTGGTGACAACACGCAGGCTTGCCCGTCGGCGATGGGCGGCAAGGATCAGCAGCCGGTGGCTGTGGATCCGAACGATCCGGCAAACTTCTACGTACCAACCAATAACTGGTGCATGGAAGACGAGCCGCAACAGCGTTCGCATACGACGCAAGGCATCGTGTACGTGTTCGCCAATGTGTACATGTATCCGGAAAAACCAGGTGTTACCGGCAAGTTCAAGAAGTTCGATGTGCTGACCGGCAAGACCGTGTGGGAGATTCCGGACAAGTATCCGAACTGGGGTGGGGCGATGGTTACCGCCGGTGGTCTGGCCTTCTACGGCAGCCTGGGTGGTGATTTCCGCGCCGTCGACCGCAACACGGGCAAGATCCTTTGGCATCGCAAGCTCGGTTCCGGCATCATCGGTAACCCGATTGCCTGGTCCGTGGATGGCAAGGAATACGTGTCCGTGTTCGCCGGTATCGGTGGTTGGATCGGCTTGCCGATCACTGCCGGTCTGGACCTGAACGACAAGTACGGTGCCATCGGTGCGACCGCCATGGCGAAGGCCTCCGGCCTGAAGCACATCCCGTTGGGCGGTACCCTGTATACGTTCCGCGTAGGCGGTTAATTGAAAGTCCACTAATTCTCTCTTAAGAGAGAATCTGCCCGGTGCCGCAATGGCACCGGGCTTTTCTTGAGAAATCAGGAAAATCGCTACATATTCATGACGTCGCATGTGAAACCATTCACGGCTGTCAAACTCAAACAGAATCTAACAATTGCTATGGTAGATTCAATCCTATCCTTCGTGGAGGCAGTCAATGAATCCGTTTAATCGCAATACACTCGCATGCAAATTGTTGCTGTTCGTCGGTTTAACGATATACGGAGCAGCTACAGCGATGGCCGGCGATCTGGAAACGCTCACGGTTTGTGCGGATCCCGGCAACATGCCGTTGTCCAACCGCAAAGGGGAAGGCTTCGAAAACAAGATTGCCGACGTGATCGGCAAATCATTGGGAACAGGTGTTCAATACTACTGGCGTCCATCGATTGCGCGTGGCCTGATGCGCACGACATTGAGCGCGGGAGACTGCGATCTGTGGATGGATATGGCGTCGGGTACCGAAGGCGCGGTCATATTGGAGCCCCCGCTATACCGGTCAACGTTCGTACTCGTCTATCGCAACGATCGCGGCTACCACATCAAGAGCCTGGATGACCCGATCCTGAAGAAACTCAGCATTGGCGTGTTCCAGGTATCGGCAGCGCGTCAGGCGCTGGCCGCGCACAATATTTTTTCAAACACGGTGATTCATTATCTGAGTCACAACGCCGACCTGGTTCCCCAGAACCAACCCTCGAACCAGATTCAGCAGGTAATCAATGGAAAGCTGGATATGGCCGCCGCCTGGGGACCGATGGCCGGCTACTTCAAGACCGTCAAGCATGCTCCGATCACCATCCAGTACATGAACCTCATGGATGACCATGTACCGCTGGAATTCGACATGACGCTGGCGATTCCCCGAGGTCGCTCCGATGTCAAGAAAGCCGTCGTTCACGCACTCGAAGAAAACCGGGAAAAAATTCACAAGATTCTGACTGATTACGGTGTTCCGCTGGTCAAGTGCGGGGACTGTATTGTGTCAGGTGACCTGCCTTCGCACGGTCCGTACAAGCCGATGGAACCGACCAAGCAACAACTGCAAGCGGATGAGCAAATTCGTAAATCGCGCCTTTCCGAAGTCAAGAAATGGCTTGCCGAAGGGGCGGACCCGAACGCGGAACTGAACGATGCGATTGTCGCCAATGATCTCGATCGGGTGAAATTCCTGCTCAAGCATGGTGCGAAGGTTGATGCGCGCGACGGCGACGGCAACACGGCGCTGATCAATGCAACACGTTTTGGCTATGCCAATATTGCGAAATATCTGCTGGCGCAGCATGCCAATGTTCACCTGACGGACCTGTCGAAGTGGACACCATTGATGTACGCGGCCTGGACCGACCAGCCGGAGATGGTCAAGTTGTTGGTCGCTCGGGGTGCCAAAGTCAACATCAAGGACAGTAAGGGCTTGACGCCTTTGGCCGTCGCGGCACAACACGCCAAGCTCAAGGCGGTCGCCGAACTGGTCAAGGCCGGTGCGGACGTAAACGAGCCGGTTGCCAAGGGTGGCTATACACCGCTGATGCTGGCCGTGGTCGCTGGTTCGGATGGACTCGTCGATACCCTGATCAAGCATGGTGCCAAGGTCGACGCCGCCAACTCCGGTGGCGTGACTGCCTTGATGATTGCGGCGGCGCGAAATTTTCCTGATGTTGCCGAATCGCTCATCAAGTCAGGTGCTGAAGTCAACGCGCGCAGTTCGGATGGCCGTACCGCGTTAAGCATTGCGCAAGCGAACGACAGTCACGCGGTGATCAAGTTATTGCAGGCGGCTGGTGCGAAACACAGTGCCAAGTCCGGTTGATGCACGCGATACTTCGGCAGCCAAAAGATTTCAACGAGAATTTCAGCTAAAACAATTGAAATATCATTAAGAGGAGGATTGCGGTGAAAATACGTGTGATGGCTATAGGTTTGGCCGCGTTGGGCTCGTTTGCCCTGGCGGCTGGAATGCTTAGTACCTCGGTTGAGGCGGCGCCTGGTAAAAAGATCGATTACAGCAAGATTACGCCGATCAAGCTGGTGGCCGAGACGCCCAAGGGCAAGCTGAAGAATCCATACAAGGATACCAACAAGAAAATCGTGGCTGAGGGACAGCACCTGTTCCTGAGCTATGGTTGCAACGGTTGTCACGGCGGTGGCGGCGGCGGCGGCATGTGCCCGCCCCTGATCAATGACGTTTGGGTATACGGCGGTGACGATGACACGATTTTCCGTCTGGTAACCGACGGCAGCGTGGAATTGGAAAAACATGGATATACCCGTATCGGTGGTGAAAATGTGGTCGCACCGATGCCCCCGTTCGGTCCGATCATCAAGAACGCCGATCAATTGTGGAAAATCTTCGCTTTCGTACGTTCCAAATACGATGGGGATCCAGCCTACAAATTCGGCGCTCCCAAACAGGCGGAACCGCCTCCAAACAACTAAGAGCTTTGATTCTCCCTCCGCTGGAGGGTATGCGTGCCAACCGGAACGGCCGTTGCGCCGTTCCGGTTTTTTTTTCGCTGAGAGCACCTAACTGTGCCAAATATGACACATTTTCAGAAAATTGTTGCAGCGCAGTTTGCTTATATGGCACAAAAAGGCCACGCTTTGGTTGAATCACAACCGATGCTGACATATGTGAACAGTCAGCCCGTCATTCTCCCGCTTCCAATGCGGGTATTTGATCAAAAAGGGTGTCGCCTTGGCCAACTTAAAGACTGCCGCGAATCACGCTTCAAGGATACTTCGCGCTGTTGAGAGCGGTTTGCAACCGGCTGGGATCGAACCGCACATCTCGCGATCCTGGCACCGTTGTGTGTGCGAATTCGGCATTGACCCTTCCGAGCCGCGTCACAACGTTGTCCTGAGTCCACAGTCCGTCAAGGAATTGCAGCAAGGCATGGGCGAATTGTTGCGTGTCGCGCGTGCGGAAATGGAAAACCTGTACGAGCAGATCGCCGGCTCCGGGTTTGCCGTGATCCTGTCGGACGCGCAGGGTGCGGTGCTCAGCACGATTACCGATCCGACGCTTCAACGTGAATTCAGGCAGGCCGGATTGTGGCTGGGCGCGATGTGGGATGAGCGACATGAGGGTACCAATGGCATTGGCACCTGTATTGCCGAGGGGACGCCGGTCACGGTTCATCGCGAGGAGCATTTCCGCGGATATAACCTGTCTTTGTCGTGTTCTGGTGCGCCGATTCTCGACCCACACGGCGAAATCATGGCCGTGCTGGATGCGTCGACGGCCAATTCAAGCGACAGTCGGTTGATTCAGCGACATACCATGGCGTTGGTCAACATGTCGGCCAACCTGATTTCACGCTGGAATTTCCTGAATGAATTCAGCCATGCATGGATTTTACGTTTTCACAGCCGTCCCGAATTCGTGGGACTGTTGCACGAGGCGTTGCTGGCCCTGGACGGGTCGGGAAAGATTCTTGGCGTGAATGAAAGCGCCTTGCTGCAACTCGGGAGAAGTTCGCGCAAAGAATTGATCGGCCAATCCATCGAGAAGCTTTTCAAGTTCGATTTCGATACGCTCGAGCAGCGCGCACGATTCGAGCCCAGCACCATCTGGCCGGTACGGGATCTGGAACACGGGCGCCGGTTCTTCGCCATCGTAAGAGCGCCGATGCGTGCCAAAGTGCGTGCGGTCGAGCTCGCCGCCATGCAGAATGTTGAAACAACATCATCGAAAGCGCAGGAGCCGGGCACAAAGCACGTCGGTGAGGACCCGCAGATGCGCAAGAATCTGGTTTGTGGCCGACAGCTTTTCGAAAAGCAGGTGCCGATTTTGCTACAGGGCGCAACGGGAACCGGCAAGGAAGCATTCGCCAAGGCATTGCATCGCACCGGGTTGTGGTTCGACAAACCTTTCGTCACGGTCAATTGCGCGGCGATTCCGGAAAGCCTGATCGAGAGCGAATTGTTTGGTTACACCCGTGGCGCTTTCACTGGCGCCGTCAAGGAGGGTCGCCCCGGCAAGATATTGCAGTCCAGCGGAGGAACCCTGTTTCTTGACGAAATCGGGGACATGCCGTTGATGCTGCAAACCCGTTTGCTGAGGGTAATTGAGGAGCGAGAGGTCGTGCCGCTGGGTAGCGATAAGCCGATACCGGTCGATTTGCACGTCATCAGTGCGACGCACCGGGATATTCGTCAAATGATCGAAAATAACGAGTTTCGCGAGGACCTCTACTATCGCCTCAACGGAATTACGTTACAGCTTCCGCTGCTGCGCGACAGAACCGACAAGGGAGACTTGATCAATACGTTGTTGCAGGAAGAAAACGCCGGACATCAATCCATTGAGATCGCAGACGATGCGTTCCAGAAACTGGTGGATTATTCCTGGCCTGGAAATATACGACAGTTGCGCAACGCGGTTCGTACGGCTTCTGCCTTGTGTCGTGATGGCGTTATCCGCCTATCGAACCTGCCCCAGGAAATTCTCGATACACAGTCGCGTTCTTATTCCGCGCCGGGTTATTCGAATGGGAATCATGCGAATCCGAAGGCGAATGAAACGCCGCCGTCTGAAGCCTTGCGCGAAGCCGAACGCGCAGCGTTGTTGCGGGAGCTCGAGCGAATGCGCTGGAACATCAGCCGTACGGCGCAGGCTTTGGGGATAAGCCGCAATACGCTGTATCGCAAGATACACAAGCACAACATCGTGCTCATGCAGTAAAGAGCCAGTCCCATGGCTTGTCGCCCTGGCCCTGTCTACATTCGTCGCGCGTGAATTCGTAGCAGCAGTCAAACACAGACGTGTTCCGTCACCGTTCGGTGATGCACATCCAGTCGTAGTAGTCCGACAACCTGCCGGTTGGTAACGGCTGTGGTCTGCTCGCGCGCCATTCGAAGCAATGAATTGAAGAACCCACGGCAAGTTTTTGAATGCCTGAGTGATTTAATGATTTTCGCGATTGATTCTCGAAGCGAGCGAATGGTAGCTTGATCGACATGTCTTGCGCGACTTGCAGTCGCGCTTGAATCATATTCATCTTTCCTGGGAGTTGCCATGCTTGCGCGACACAGAACCGGTTGCGGTCGTGTTTTACCGTCATCAAATCCAACGTCGTTTCCGCGACCAATGCACCGGGGGCCGAAGATGCGGATTTTGTACGGCGCGCTTCTGACGTGCCTCGCGCTGACGCCGCAAATTTCACTGGCGGCTACCAACAACCAGAAAAAAGACGACAAAAAGACGCTGTCCGTGATCGTGGTGACCGCGACGCGCACGGCGCAACGCGCCTTCGATATTCCGGCTTCGGTGGATGCAGTCAAGATCGATACGGGAAATGTGGATACGCCGGATATCAATCCGTCCGAATACCTTGACAGGATTCCCGGTGTGCTGGCTCGCGATCGCCAAAACTATGCCCAGGACGAACAGATTTCAATTCGTGGCTTCGGCTCACGATCGACGTTTGGCGTACGCGGAGTGCGTCTGTACACTGATGGCATCCCCGCCACCATGCCGGATGGTCAGGGACAGGTTTCGAACTTCAGTCTCGAGTCGGCCGACCGGATCGAAGTGCTGCGTGGACCGTTTTCGGCCCTCTATGGCAATTCATCCGGCGGTGTGATCCAGATATTCACGGCCGACGGCACCGATCCGCCGGAATTTCGTACCGGCGTCTATGCCGGCAGCTACGGCACTTACAAAGTGGGCCTGAATGCGCGGGGCATCAACGGCGCCGTCGATTACAACTTCGACTTTTCGCACTTCCATACGAATGGATTCCGCGGGCACAGCAAGGCGGAACGCGAAAACGGCAATGCCAAGGTGGACATCAATCTTGGTGGCGACCGCAAGTTGACGCTGCTTGTCAATACCGTTTCCTTGCCGACCGTGCAGGATCCGCAGGGGCTGACACGCGCGCAGTTCAATGAAGACCCGAGCCAGGCACAGCCCAACGCCATCAAGTACGACACGCGCAAGAGCGTGCACCAGAGTCAAGGCGGCGCGATTTACGAGCAATCCATCGACAGCAATCAGAAAATCCGGATCCTCGGCTATTACGGCCAGCGCGATGTCGAACAAATCCTGTCGATTCCGCCGTTCGTGCAGAACTCGCCAACCAGTGCCGGTGCGGTAATCGACCTCAGCGGCAAGTATGGCGGGGCGGATGCGCGCTGGACCTATGAAGGCGAACTCGCGCAGCGACCATTCGATATTGCTGCCGGGCTCAGTTACGACCGGCAGGATGTGCACCGCCGGGGCTTCAACAACTTTGTCGGCGATGTCATTGGCGTGAAGGGCGACCTGCGTCGCAACGAGCAGGACAACGAATTCAATTTCGACCAGTACGTACAGGCAACCTGGAGTTTCGCGGACCGATGGCTGTTGAGTGCCGGTGCGCGCCACAGCCAGGTTCACTTCATCGAACATGACCACTACATCGCGCCGGGCAATCCGGACGACAGCGGCAATGCGTCTTATTCGGACACCACGCCAGTAGCGGGCCTGATGTTCCGAGCGACACCACGCTGGCACCTCTACGCCTCGTATGGCAATGGTTTTGAAACGCCGACATTCAACGAACTGGGTTATCGCCCGGACGGTAGCGCCGGCATCAACTTCAATCTGGTACCGGCGCGCAGCCACAATGGCGAGATCGGTTCCAAACTGAAAATCGGCCATGGCGGCGAACTCGACGTCGCCGTGTTCCAGGCCAATACCCGGCACGAACTGGCGGTGGAGAATTCCAGCGGTGGACGCACGACCTACCAGAATATCGACCGGGCCCGGCGCCGCGGGGTCGAGGTCAAGTTCGATTATCCGTTTGCGCAACGCTGGCATGCCGGACTCGCCTATACCTACCTTGATGCGACGTTCCGTTCGCCATTCCTGACCTGTCCGGCGGCTGGCAAATGCACGACGCCGGATACCCTGGTTCCGGCCGGCACACGTATTCCGGGCGTGCCGCGATCGAATTTCTACGCGCAGTTACGCTACGACGATCCGCGCGGCTGGAATGCGGCGCTGAAGTCCGAGATTGCCAGCAATACGCCGGTCAACGATCAAGGCACCGAGTTCGCCTCCGGCTACGGCGTGCTTGATGCCAGTGTCGGCTATGCGTTCGATATCGACAATGCCCATGTATCGACATTCCTGCAGTTGAACAACCTGTTCGACCACAGCTACGCCGGTTCGGTGATCGTCAACGACAGCAATGGCCGATACTACGAGCCGGCTCCGGGACGCAACGTTTTTGCCGGCGTGCGTATCGACTGGACTCATTGAGGTCCAAAAGGGGTCGATCAGGCGTCGCTGGCGTCGTGCCAGCGACGCAACTGATCGATATCGACGCAATCCCCGAGCAAGGCCGGGCCATCGATCTGCTTTGGTGCTGAGCCCGGTTCACCCAGATCACTGAGGACGCACATCGCATCCTGGAAATTCTGGTTGGCCGTGTACTCGTTGAATGTCACCACAGTCGGTATTGAGGCGGCCTTGGCGGCCAGCAGGCCATTGGCCGAATCTTCGAAGGCGATGCACTCGTCCGGTTTAAGGCCAAGCCGGTTCAGCGTGAATTCGTAGACCTGCGGATCGGGCTTCTTGTTCGGCGCATCCTCGGCCGCAGCGATAACGGAAAACCAGGAAAGGGCTTGCGGCATCGTGTGCTCGAACAAGGCATCGATATTCGCATGCGAGGTGGTGGTGGCGATGGCCAACATCAGCCCTTCGGCGTTAGCTTCCTGCAGCAGGCGCGACACGCCGGATCGCAATGCCACGGCACCGGTTTCAACCACCTGGCGGTAGTGCCGTGTCTTGCTGGCGTGCAGTTCGCTCGCCAGTTGCCTGCACTTGTCGGCGTCGACAATCAGCTTGCGCGTTTGCATGTAGTGCTGAAGGCGTTCTCGACCGCCGGCGACGTGCAGCAATTCGCCGTACTCGGCTACGCTCCAGCGCCATGCCAGGCCGGCTTCGGCAAACGCCCGGTTGAACGCGACGCGATGGCCATCTCGTTCGGTATCAGCCAGCGTCCCGTCGACGTCGAAAATCAGCGCATGTAACACCCGCCTGTCGTTATTGATAGCGTTTCGCCATCTGCTCCAGCGGAATCGGTTTGATCTTCGATGCCTGCCCGGCGCTGCCGAAGGCGACGAACCGGGACTTGCAGATGTCGCGTGCCGCCGCCGTGGCAGCTTGCAGCGCCTTGCGTGGATCGAATTCACCGGGCTTCTCGCTGAACGATCTGCGCATGGCGCCGGTCATGGCCAGACGGATATCGGTATCGATATTGACCTTGCGCACCCCGGTCTTGATACCGCGCTGGATTTCCTCGACCGGCACACCGTAGGTTTCCTTGATGTCGCCGCCATACTCGCGAATGATCGCCAGCCACTCCTGAGGCACCGAGCTGGAACCGTGCATGACCAGATGCGTGTTCGGGATCTTTTCGTGGATTTCCCGAATACGATCCATGGCGAGGATGTCGCCGGTCGGTTGACGTGTGAATTTGTAGGCGCCGTGCGAGGTTCCGATGGCGATGGCCAGCGCGTCCACGTCGGTTTTGGCGACGAAATCTTTGGCCTGTTCCGGGTCGGTCAGCAGCATGTCGTGGCTGAGCTTGCCCGCTGCGCCGACGCCATCTTCTTCGCCGGCTTCGCCGGTTTCCAGCGAACCAAGGCAACCCAGTTCACCCTCGACGGATACACCGATCGCATGTGCCATTCGTGTCACGAATTCCGTAGTTTCCACGTTATATTCGTAACTTGCGGGTGTTTTCTGATCTGCGAGTAAAGAGCCATCCATCATCACCGATGTGAAACCGGAACGCAGCGAAGCCTGACAGACGGCCGGCGAGGCGCCGTGATCCTGGTGCAGGACCAGGGGAATATCCGGATGTGCCTCGACGGCGGCCAGAACCATGTGGCGTAGATAGGGCTCGCCCGCGTATTTGCGTGCGCCGGCGGAAGCCTGCAGGATGACCGGGCTGTCGGTTTCCTCGGCTGCCTGCATAATCGCGTGAATCTGTTCGAGATTGTTGACGTTGAACGCCGGTACGCCGTAATTGTTCTCGGCCGCGTGATCGAGGAGCTGACGCAGACTGATAAAGGCCATGTTTGATACTCCAATCGGGTAATGAAACGTTGCTGGTTCAGGCCGCGCTGCTTGAGCGCGCCCGTGCCGGAATGGAATCCAGCCAATTCGGTAGATCTTGCAAGCGGGCCACGATCGGGCACCCCAGTTGCTCGATCGGTTGGCCTTCGTTGTAGCCGTGCGGCACGCAGGCGACCCAGCAACCGGCGGCGCGTGCCGCAGTGACATCGTTGGCCGAGTCGCCGACCATCAGCGTCTGCGCGGCCGGCACGCCGAGTTTGCGACACACGGCCCACAGCGGTTCGGGGTGCGGTTTCGGTTTCGTGGTCTGGTCGCCGCCGACAACTATGTCGACATGTTCGAGCAGCCCGTAGTGGGCGAGGGTGGCCTCTGCGCTGCGTTGCAGCGCATTGGTGACCACGCCAAGCTTGAGTCCACGGCCGTGCAATTCGCGCAGGCATTCGGTGCCGCCCGGGAATGCCGAGCCATGTTTGCCGCGGGTCAGCGAAAACTCGCGCAGGTATTGTTCAGTCACTGCGTTGACAAGTTCATCGTCGAGGTCCCGACCGCCGGCCACAATGGCGCGTTCGACCAGCACCCTGGCGCCCTTGCCGACCATATTGGTAATGTCAGCCGCCGCCAACGTATCCAGGCCGTTGGTGCGCAGAACCGTATTCAGTGATACGGCAATATCCGGTGCGGTGTCGACCAGCGTGCCGTCCATATCAAACAGGACTGCACGGATATCGGCCCCACTCATGCAGTGCTCCTGGCGGTGTCGGTGACGACTTCCTGCACGCGTTCGGCAACCCTGGCTGCGGTGAAGCCGAAATATTCGAACAGGTCCTTGGCGGGGGCGGACTCGCCGAAACGATCAATACCGATGACCGCGCCGCGATCGCCGACCCAGCGATACCAGGAGCTGGTGCAGCCGGCCTCGACCGCGACCCGCGGGATGCCGGGCGGAAGCACATACTCGCAATAGTCCCGACCTTGCAAGGCAAACTGTTCCAGGCACGGCATCGACACGACGCGAACATGCATCTGGTGTTTCGCCAGTTGCGTACGCGCCTGCATGGCCAGCGAGACTTCCGAGCCGGTGGCGATAATCACGGCGTCGGGATCGCCCGAATCGACATCGGCGAGGATGTATCCACCCAGCGCGATCAGGCCGAGCTGTTCGGGCGTGCGCAATTGGGCGGGAAGATTCTGTCGAGACAGGATCAGCGCCGTCGGTCCGTCGCGACGTTCGATCGCGGCGGTCCATGCGGCGAAGGTTTCCGTTGCATCGCACGGCCGCCATACGCGCAGGTTCGGGATCAGGCGCAGGCTGGCGACGTGTTCGATCGGCTGGTGAGTCGGGCCGTCCTCACCGAGCCCGATCGAATCGTGCGTCAGCACGAACACAACGCGTTGTCGCATCAGTGCCGCCATGCGGATGGCATTGCGGCTGTAGTCGGAGAAGGTCAGGAACGTGCCGCCGTAGGGCAGGTAACCGCCATGCAGGGCGATGCCGTTCATGATGGCGCTCATGCCGAATTCGCGCACGCCGTAATTGATGTGATTACCGTAGCCTGGGCCGGCATCGTCGCGGCGTACGGCGATGGAATCCTTGAAGTTGGTCAGGTTCGAACCGGTCAAATCGGCCGATCCGCCGAGCAGTTCCGGCAGCAATGGTGCGAGTTGGTCGAGCGCTTGCTGCGATGCCTTGCGCGTGGCGATCGTTTGCAGGGCTTCCTGGGCCGCAGCGAGCAACCCACGCGTCACCGATAGCCAGTCGCCGGGCAGCTCCGAAAGCATGCGGCGCTTGAATTCGGCGGCCTGTTGAGGGAACGCGGCGGCATATTTTTCGAAGCGGACATTCCAGGCCGCCTCTTGCTGCCTGCCGGTTTCGCGCGCATTCCATTTGTCGGTCACTGCTGTCGGCAACTCGAACGGGGCATGCGGCCACCCGAGCGTGTTGCGCATTTCGCTGATTTCGTCGTCGCCGAGTGGAGCGCCGTGCACGTTGTGACTGCCGGCCTTGTTCGGGCTGCCCTTGCCGATAACGGTCTTGCAGCAGATCAGGCTGGGTGCGTCATGATGCTCACGCGCTTCGCTCAATGCCTGCTCAATGGCCTGGGTATCGTGACCGTCGACGTTGCGTACGACGTGCCAGCCGTAGGCTTCGAAGCGCCGCGGCGTATCGTCGCCGAACCAGTGTTCGACTTCGCCGTCGATGGATATACCGTTGTCGTCGTAGAAGCAGACGAGCTTGTCCAAGCCCAGCGTCCCGGCCAGCGATGCCGCCTCGTGGCTGATGCCTTCCATCAGGCAGCCGTCGCCGAGAAACACGTAGGTATGATGATCGACGATGATATGCCCGTCGCGGTTGAATTCGCGTGCCAGCAGCGCTTCGGCCAGCGCCATGCCTACAGCGTTCGTCAGCCCCTGGCCGAGCGGGCCGGTGGTCGTTTCCACACCGGGTGTCATGCCGTATTCCGGGTGCCCGGGCGTCTTGCTGTGCAACTGGCGGAAGCGTTTGAGTTCGTCCAGCGGCAGGTCGTATCCGGTCAGATACAGCAGTGCGTACAACAGCATCGAACCGTGACCGTTCGACAGTACGAAACGGTCGCGGTCGTACCATCCGGGATTCGCCGGGCTGTGCTTCAGGTAACGTGTCCACAGGACCAACGCAATTTCGGCCATGCCCATCGGCGCGCCCGGGTGTCCGGATTTTGCCGCCTGCACGGCGTCCGCGGCGAGAAAACGAATGGCATTGGCCATGTCCTGCTGGCTGGATGTTTCTGGTTTTACGCGTGCATTCATTCGGATTTTCCTCAGGCAGACGTGGCCCGGCGCTTGCGGTCCATCAGCTGCAGGATCATCGGCGTGAAGATCATCTCCATGGCCAGCCCCATTTTGCCGCCGGGTGCGACGATCGTGTTCGGACGGCTCATGAACGAGTCGTGCAACATGCTCAGCAGGTACGGGAAATCGATGCCACGCGGGTTGGCGAAACGGATCACGAGAAAACTTTCGTCCGGTGTCGGGATGTAGCGTGCGATGAACGGATTGGAGGTGTCGACTGTCGGTACGCGCTGGAAATTGACGTGTGTGCGCGAGAACTGCGAGCAGATATGGCTCACGTAATCGGGCATGCGGCGCAGAATCGTGTCCGTGACCGCTTCCTGGCTGTAGCCGCGCGTGCTCTTGTCGCGGTGCAGTTTCTGGATCCATTCCAGGTTCAGGATTGGCACGACTCCTACGCGCAAATCCGCATACTGGCCGACGTCGATGTCGCCATCGACGGCGGCGCCGTGCAATCCTTCGTAGAACAGCAGGTCGGTGTCGGGCGGCACGTCCTCCCAGGCGGTGAACGTTCCGGAATCCTGCTTGTACGGCTCGGCTTCCTTCTCGTTGTGCAGGTATTTGCGGAACTTGCCCGTGCCATTCTCTCCGTATTCGTGGAACAGGGTTTCCAGTTCCTTGAACAGATTGGCTTCGGGTCCGAAATGGCTGAAGTGGCGATTGCCCTGTTCTTCGGCCTCCTTCATTTTCGCGCGCATCGTCAATCGGTCGTAGCGATGGAAGGCATCGCCTTCGATCATCTGTGCGCTAATGCCCTCGCGACGAAAGATATTGACGAAGCTGCTCATGACCGTGGTCGTGCCGGCTCCGGACGAACCGGTAATCGCAATCACAGGGTGCTTCGTGGACATGATGTCTTCCTCGGGCAGTGCAAATCGATCAGGCGCGCGCTTCCGGCCGGAACAGGGAACGCTCGTTGAACAGCGGCGAAACGAAGGGTTCGTCGAGGCCGGCATCGAAGTTGGCGTGGTACAGCTCGATGCGTTCGACTTCCAGACGCGATCCGAGTACCACCGGAATACGCTGGTGCAGTTCTTCGGGCTTGACCTCGAGCAAGCGCCCGCGCCCGGTGGAGGCACGCCCACCAGCCTGCTCGATCAGCATGGCCATCGGATTGGCTTCGTACAGAAGGCGCAGGCGCCCTGGTCGCTTCGGGTCCCTGTTGTCGCGCGGATACATGAAGACGCCGCCGCGAATCAGGATGCGGTGCACGTCGGCAACCATGGAGGCGATCCAGCGCATGTTGAAATCGCGTTCGCGTGGCCCGGTTTTACCGGCCTTGCATTCCTCGATGTAGCGCTGCATCGGGGGTTCCCAGAAGCGCTCGTTGGACGTATTGATGGCGAATTCGCTGGTTTCCTCGGGCACGGTGAGGTCAGGGTGGGTGAGTACGAAGTTGCCGATTTCCCGGTCCAGGGTGAAACCGTGGGTGCCGTGACCCACGGTCAGGACCAGCAGGGTGGAAGGACCGTAGATCGCGTAGCCTGCAGCGACCTGCCTAGTGCCCGGTTGCAGGAAATCCTCTGTCTTGGGCGGATCGTCGCGATCGTGTTCAACCACCGAGAAGATCGTTCCGACGGCGACGTTCAGATCAACATTTGCTGAGCCGTCGAGAGGATCGAACAGGAGCAGGTAGCGCCCGCGCTCGTATTCGTCGGGAATCGGGAATGGCTGTTCCATTTCCTCGGATACCATCCCGGCGACCAGCCCGCCCCAGTCGCAGTGGCGCAGTACCGTTTCGTTGGTCAGGACATCGAGTTTCTTCTGCGTTTCGCCCTGGACGTTCTGGCTTTCGGTGCTGCCCAGATAACCGCCGAGGGCACCTTTGGCGGCCATCGCACTGATTGTCTTGATCGCGGCGGCCACGTCGACCAGCAGCGCGGCCAGCGAGCTGCCTTCCGGCGCACCCTTGAGCTGCTCGATCAGGAATTTGGATAGTGTTGTACGGCCGTTGAGCATGGTGTGTTCCCCATTCAGGATTCGTCGTCAGACGGAGCGTCGCGGCCACCCTTGAATACGCGGCTCGCGCGGATGTCCTCGGCGGTAATGGTCATCAGGCTGTCCTTGTCCTGGTTAATGCCGTCGCGTGCGTCGCGGAACAGGCGTCCGGCCTGCCGCAATCGCGCGCGGTCGAGCGCATTTCGAATCGATCGCGCATTGGCGAAATGCGGCTGCTCCATGCGCCGCTCGACATACTCGCGCATGGCCTGCAGGCCGGAGTCATCGAGCGTGTAATCCATCTGTTCGATCAGCAGTTTGGTAATGCTCAGCAACTCCTCGGCGTCGTAATCCGGGAACTCGAGGTGGTGGGCGATGCGCGATGCCATGCCGGGGTTGCTGCGAAAGAAGGTTTCCATGCGGTTCTTGTAACCGGCCAGGATGACGACCAGGTCGTCACGCTGGTTTTCCATGACCTGGAGCAGGATTTCGATCGCTTCCTGACCGTAGTCGCGTTCGTTCTCCGGCCGGTACAGGTAATAGGCTTCGTCGATGAACAACACGCCGCCCATGGCCTTTTTCAGCACTTCCTTGGTCTTCGGCGCGGTGTGGCCGATGTACTGGCCGACCAGATCGTCGCGCGTGACCGCAATCAGATGGTTGCGGCGGATGTAGCCGAGCCGGTGCAGGATGTCGGCCATGCGCATGGCGACCGTGGTCTTGCCGGTGCCGGGGTTGCCGGTGAAACACATGTGCAGGCTGGGCGGTCCCGCGCTCAGGCCTACCGCCCGCCGGGCCTTGTCGACCAGCAGCAGGGCGGCGATCTCACGAATGCGCGACTTGACCGGGACTAGCCCGACCAGTTCGGAATCGAGCTGCTTGAAGACGCTGTCGATGCCGCTGTCACGATACAGTGCGGCCAAGTCCAGCGCCTCCGTATCGGTATTTACCGCTTCTGGATCAGCTTCAACCATGGCATTCATCGATTCACCTGGGTTTCACTCTTGAAAACATGCCAAACCGTTACCCGTAGCGTTCGCCTTCGGGCTTGTTTGTGGCGTAGCTGAACACCGTATATCGGATATCGCGCCCCTTGGATTCCTGGCGCATCAGCCCGAAACCGGGTTCTTCCTTCGGCCGGTTGACTAGGTAGGACATGCGTGGGGTCTCCCAGCCATGCGTGTTGTCGAAGGCGATGACGCGAACGTAATGATTCGGGAACGTCTTCCGGCAGGTATTGATCTCCATCAGAATGCCGGCCGGATCCTTCAGGTCGAACATGGGTTGCCCGTACATTTCCCAGTAGGTGTTGCGCGGATGCGGATCGTCGGTGTACTCGATACCGATTGCCCAATCGTTCTTGAGTGCATATTCGATCTGCTTGGTGATCTGCTCGTCGGTCAGATCGGGCAGGAACGAAAACTGTCCCTGCGTGATGCGGTTGCCCAGATTACTCATCATGGCTCGGATTCCTCTGGTTCGGGTTCAGGCACTGGCCGTGGGGGTGGGAACGAAATCGGAGGTGTCGGTCGATTCGTAGTTGAAGGTGACTTTGCCCCAGGTATCCAGAGCCGCTTGCAGCGGGGTGCACCATTTGGCGGCTTCTTTCAGGATGTCCGGGCCTTCGTTCTTGATATCGCGGCCTTCATTGCGGGCAAGTACCATTGCCTCGAGCGCGACGCGGTTTGCCGTCGCACCAGCCTGGATTCCCATCGGATGGCCGATGGTGCCGCCACCGAATTGCAACACGACATCGTCGCCGAACAGATCGATCAACTGATGCATCTGGCCGGCGTGAATGCCGCCGGATGCGACCGGCATGACCTTGTGCAAGGCGCCCCAATCCTGTTCCAGATAGATGCCGCGAGGCAGGTCAACCACGGTGTGGGTATCGCGGCAGACGTTGTAGTAGCCCTGGACCGTCAGCGGATCACCCTCGAGCTTGCCGACTGCGGTACCGGCATGGATATGGTCCACGCCGGTGAGGCGCATCCACTTGGCGATGACGCGGAACGATACGCCGTGATTCTTCTGCCGCGTGTACGTACCGTGTCCGGCGCGGTGCAAATGCAGGATCATGTCGTTGGCGCGGCACCAGTTGGACAGTGACTGGATGCCGGTGTAGCCGACGACGAGGTCGACCATGATGACTATCGAGCCGAGTTCCTTGGCGAATTCGGCGCGTTTGTACATCTCTTCCATGTTGCCCGCGGTGACGTTGAGGTAGCTGCCCTTGACTTCACCGGTTGCAGCGCTGGCCTTGTTCACGGCATCCATCACGAACAGAAAGCGGTCGCGCCAATGCATGAACGGTTGCGAGTTGATGTTCTCGTCGTCTTTCATGAAGTCGAGGCCGCCCTTGAGGCCTTCGTAGACGACGCGGCCGTAATTGCGGCTCGACAGTCCGAGTTTCGGTTTCGTCGTCGCGCCGAGCAGCGGGCGCCCGAACTTGTCAAGTCGTTCGCGCTCGACGACGATGCCGGTCGGCGGACCCTTGAACGTCTTCACGTAGGCGACCGGGAACTGCATGTCCTCGAGTCGGGCGGCCTTGATCGGCTTGAAGCTGAAGACGTTGCCGATGATCGAGGCGGCGACGTTGGTGATCGAGCCTTCCTCGAACAGCGAGAGGTCGTAGGCGACATAAGCGAAATACTGGCCGGGCTGGTTTGGTACCGGATCGACGCGATATGCCTTGGCGCGATACATGTCGCAGGCGGTCAGTCGATCGGTCCATACCACCGTCCAGGTTGCCGTCGATGACTCGCCGGCGACCGCGGCGGCCGCTTCTTCGGGATCGACGCCTTCCTGCGGCGTAATGCGAAACAGCGCGATGATGTCCGTCGGCTTGGGTTCGTAGTCCGGTTGCCAGTAGCCCATCTGCTTGTACTTGAGCACGCCGGCCTTGTAGCGCGGATTGGTTTTGGCGGTTTCGACTGGCTTGGCAACTGCATTCATGATGATTGGTCCTGAAATCCTGCGTCGCGAAACAGCGATCGGTGCAAGGACGATAGCGATGGTTTATCATAATTAATAGTCACAGTTTGTGAGCCTGTCATAAACTATTACTTATGATTAGACGTATCACGATTCGCCAGTTGCAGATTTTTTGCGCCGTAACGCGGCATATGAGCTTTGCCCGGGCCAGTGAGGAGTTGCACCTGAGCCAGCCCGGCGTATCGATGCAGGTCAAGCAGTTGGAGCAAACCCTGGGTCTGCCGTTACTGGACCGTTTCGGCAAACGTCTGGCGCTGACGCAAGCGGGCGAGCAATTTCACGAACATGCCTCGCGCATCATTGGCGAGCTTCACGACGCCGAGGAGACCATCAACCAGTTGAAGGGGTTGCACGGCGGACGCATCACGGTCGGCATGGTCAGCACGGCCAAGTATTTCGTGCCGAAGCTGCTGGCGCGTTTCACCGGGCAGCATCCGAATCTGGATTTGCGCATCATCACCGGTAATCGTGCTGCGTTGCACGGATATCTGCACCGCAATGAAATCGATCTGGCCGTGATGGGTCGCCCGCCGCATGGATTGGATACCGTAACTGAGGCATTTGCCCAACATCCGTACGTATTCATAGGACCAGCCGATCACCACTGCGCGAATGCAACGGCGATCGACCTGTTCGAACTGCGCGGTGAAACCGTTCTGTTGCGCGAACCGGATTCGGGTACGCGCGCCTTGACCGACGAATACTTCGAGAAGACGTTGTTTCGGCCCAAGCGATTCATCGAGATGGACAGCAACGAGATGATCAAGCAATCCGTTATCGCCGGCATGGGTGTGGCCTTGATTTCACTGCATACGCTGGCGCTCGAGTTGCGTCATGGCGCACTGAAGATTCTGGATGTGCAAGGCACGCCCCTGATGCGTACCTGGCACGTCGCGCATTTGGCGGAGAAACGCCATTCGCCTGCGGCCCGTGCGCTGCGCGATTTCATCATCGAGAACGGTGGAGATTTTCTGCAATCGGAATTCGGGCGGGTACGCCAGCCGGTGCGCAAGTCGGCGCGACGCAAGGCGCGCAAGTCCGCCGGAGCCTGAGCCGGAATCGATGTGATGGCGCAAGCATGGCGTTCGTACTATCGCGATCGGCTCGAAGTTGTCGTAGGCTTGTCGTACCGGCCCTGTCGGGGCAATCGTTCTACCAGCGCCCGGCAGTACTGGCCAGCCGGCAGTATCGCCACCTTGCGGTGGGCCAGTAGGTCAACGCAGGGTAACGATTTCCTCGGCCAGGGTCGGATGGATGGCGATGGTTTCGTCGAAGTCGCGCTTGGTCGCGCCCATGCGTATGGCCACGGCAAAGCCCTGCAGCAGCTCGTCGGCGCCATCGCCGATGACATGCAGGCCGACGATTCGTTGTTCGGCTCCGGTCACGATCAGCTTGATCGCGGCCCGGCGTTTGTGTTCGACCAAAGCCGATGACAAAGGCGTGAAGCGGCTCGTGAAAACCGTAACCGCGTCGCCATGGCGTTCCCGTGCAGTGGCCTCGGTCAGGCCGATCGTCGCCACCGGCGGGTGACTGAATATGACGCTCGGGATCATGTCCGGATCGATGTCCCGTGATTCGGCAGCGTTGAACAATCGATCGGCCAGACGCCGCCCGGCGGCAATCGCGACCGGCGTCAGTGCATGAGCGCGGCCGGTGACGTCGCCGATCGCATGGATGTGCGGTACGCCCGTCGCAAACAGGTGATTCACCGGTATTGTGCCATTGGCTTCGGTTTCGATACCGATAGCCGCGAGATTCAGGTCGGACGTGTCCGGAATGCGGCCGATTACCGAGAACAAGGCATCGTAGCGTTCGGTTTTGCCATCGTCGGCATGCAGCGTGAAACCGTTATCGTCGCGTTCGATGGCCTTGGCGCCTGCATCCAGGCAGCGTATGCCGTCGTTTTCCAGCGACTGGTGAAGTTCGTCTCCGATGAACGGATCGAAATGCGCCAACGGTCGACGACCGCCGAGCACGATATCGACGTCGCTGCCCAGCGCGCGGAAGATGCCGGCAAATTCCACGGCGATGTAGCCCGCGCCGATCAGGCAGACACGTTGGGGGCGTTGGTCGAGCTTGAAGAAATCGTTGGAATCCAGCGCCAGGTCGCCACCCGGGATGCGCAGGGGCCGTGTATGCGCGCCGGTCGCGATCAGGATGTTTTCAGCATGGATCTGTTGATCGCCTGCAACCAGAGTGTGCGCATCGACGAAGCGTGCGCGTCCGCGAATCAGCTTTACGCCGTTGTTTTCGAGGACTTCGGCATAGCGTGAGTTGAGATAGGTGATGTAGCGGTCCCGGGCATCGCGCAATGCTTTGAAATCGTGTTTGAACGACGGTACCTGAAAACCGTAACCGCCGGCATTGCGCATCGTCTCCGCCGTGGTGGCCGCCAACCAGGACAACTTCTTCGGCACGCAGCCATAGTTGACGCAGGTGCCGCCGAGGCGCCCGGATTCGGACACGACGACGCGTGCACCATGGCGTGCGGCGGCGCGGTTGGCAGCGGCAATGCCACCGCTGCCGGCGCCAATCACAGCCAGATCGTACTTTTCCTGATTCATGAGCTTGTCGCTGATTTCATTCGCGGAAGTAATACAGACCGAGGCACAACGCCACGCCGATCACATACAGCAGCCAGGTTTGCGACACGAACCACGGGTAGACCATCAATGCCAGTCCGAACATGGCCGGCGACCAGCTCGCGGTACGCTTGGCATACATGAATGCGCCGACGCCAATTGTGCTGAACAGGAACGAGGCGAACAGGGCGGCGGGCGTCGGCATGGACTGTCAGGCGCCTAGGGCTGCGAGAAGTTCAGGATCGCATTGAAAACCAGCGCGTAACTGCCGATGGTTTCGCCGCGCCAGATCGGATTGATTGCAAACAGCACGGTGTGTCCCTTGCCAAAACGCGCATCCACCACTGCGGCGCGATTCGCCATCGCGCCACCATCCTTGAGCAGGCCCGAGACCAGCAGGTCGTCCGCTTCGGCGAAGCGCACAACGGTCTGCGGACGCTGATCCGCGGGAATGACCGTGTAGGGAAAGAACGGGTTGGGCCGTTGCTGGTCACTGTTCAATGGCGTTGCCTGCCACCGTTTCGGCGCGGGCAGCTCGGGCGGTTGTACCGGCGGTCGCGCTTCGGGTTGGTCGGTATCGTCCGAACCGCCTCGGCCGGTCGGGCGCTGGTAGTCTTTGGCCACCGGCAGGTTGTCGCCGCCAAGAACATTGCTCAGCTCGAACGACATGCCTTGGGCGCTGTAGACGGCAAAGCGTTTATCGTAACCATAGCTGACCGGATTCGTCGGTGCGGTGATCGCCGCATCAAGAATGCTGCCGACCACTTTCAGGCCCTTGCGGTCGGCGATGGATACGCCTGGTGCCAGGCCCATGTCGATGGCGAATTTTGCCGTGTCCTCGGACGTGATCAGCACGCCGCCCTGCCTGACGAACTGACGCAGGTGCTCCAGCCCGGTGCCACCCAGTCCCGGCCGGATATCGTCGGTCGAATCGATCTTGCCGATATTCGGTGTCAGCCGGGTCGTCTTCCACGGCATCGGGTTGTACCAATCCGGCAGACCGTTGAGGATCAGTTGCGTATTGCGGGTACCAACCGGCGCGAACAGGATCACGTCGTACTTGCGGCGCAAACGGTCCTCGCGCGCCACGGTTTGCGTGCTGATGTATTCATAGGGCACATGCAGCTTGTCCAGTGCCATGCGCCACCAGCCTTCCGTCTGGGTGCGCAGCCA
Source organism: uncultured Pseudomonadota bacterium (assembly GCA_963779795.1). GTDB lineage: Bacteria > Pseudomonadota > Gammaproteobacteria > Xanthomonadales > Rhodanobacteraceae > Rudaea. The sequence continues at coordinate 263,041 of CAVZZK010000003.1, forward strand.
AGTGTGCATCAGGGCGATGCGCGGCGCGCCGATACGGTGAGAAGCCACGGCTGGTCGCGTGTCGACTGCCCAAGCGTCGAGCCCGAAGCGATCGAGTTGTTTTGCCAGATCGCCATGCCGTACGCCGTGAACGATCCATGTTCCCGCTTCAAAATGACGATTGGCGGCATCGAAAGCCTTGTCGGCGATCGACACTTTCGCGCCCTTGAACGCATAGCGCAGGCTCATCAACGAGGCATCGGCATGGTTGGCAAGCAGATAAATGTCGCCGCTACCGTGAATTCCGCCATCGGCATCTACCGGATCGCGTACCGCCTCGACGGGCACCTTCAGAACGGCCGGGTCGGTAATGCGCACCACCTCGATGCCGAACAGCGGGCCGAACGTCCAGCCGGTATCGTCGTAAGGATGTTTCTGCGGGTCGCCGGGAGACCAGTACTGGCGATCCAGTAGTACATCGGCGACGCGAGAGTAGGGTTGATCCATGCGCACGATGTAGCTGCCGGCCGGATAGGACTTCGCGGCCGTCTGTGGCTTTTCGGGTTCCGCTTCAGCGCTGTTCTTGTCGGGGTCATCGTCGGAGTGTCCGGGCGTTACGGGCGCCTGGACGGTGAACACGGCATCGGCACGGCTGATTTCGACGTGCTGGTGCTGCAATACGCGCAACAGGCCAGCCTGTGCGTCGCGATGCACGTCGTCACCCGGGAACACGTAGGCGGCCGGGCCGCCCAGTTGCGGCTTGTCGATGGAACGTTTCGATTTCAGGTAAAAGTTGTGCAGGAACTGCTGCGCGTTGTCGGCGAAGTAGTCCAGCGCCGTCAGCAGGCCGGTCTGCTCGTAGTTGTTGTTGTCGCGTTGCGACCACAGCACCTTGGGCAGCGGCGGATTCGGCCGATACCAGGTGCGCGCGTATTCGTCCGGGTCGAGAATGCGCTCGACGGTATCGGCGCCGCCATTGCCGAAGGTCTCGTACAGGCGGCTGATGCCGTTATGCATGGCGGCCAGGGACATCAGATAGCCCGGGCTCCAGGTGTCGAAGGCGCCATGCGTGAAGACCCCGGGCATGCCGAACTTGGTCATTTGCTGCACGTTGTCCCAGCCAAGCATCTGCCATTCGTTGACCAGGATCGGATCGACCCAGGCGTTGTACGGTCCGTCGCCGACGGTGTTGTCGTAAAGAAACGGAACGGATTCGTGCAGGTCGTGAAGCACCTGGGCATGCCAACCGAGATAAGTATCCAGCACGTGGCGGGTGAGATTCAGCGTGAGTCCCATCGCGTCGCGATTGTTGTCGTGGGCGACGTAATGGCCCCAGTAAATCAGCGGTGGCGGGGTCTTTCCGGGATTGGCGAGATGCCAGTTGTAAAGATCGACCATGCGGTCGCGGCCGTCGGTTTCGACCACCGGTGTGATCAGGGTGATCACGTGCGAACGGATGTGGCGGATATACGGCGCGTCGTCGACGGCCAGCCGGTAAGCCAGTTCCATCAGCGCGGTCGGCGCGCCGGTTTCCGGAGAATGGATCGTGCCGGTGATGTAGTAGACCGGCGTCGTCCGTGTGATCAATGCATCGGCGCGCGCATCGTCCATGCCGATCTTGCGCGGGTCGGCCAGTTGCGCCAGTCGGGTGTTGTTGGCCTTGAGTTTGGCAATCAGCGAGGCATCGGCAATCGCCACGGCAATCATCTCGCGGCCTTCTTCGCTCTTGCCGATGCGAAACACTTTTACGCGAGGGCTGGCCGTGGCAAGCAGGTCAAAATAGTGCTCAACCTGTTTCGTGTATGGTAGATGATTCGGTGCGCCGGCGATGTAGCCCAACGCCTTTTCCGGTGTTGGTGCGGTCGATGAAGCCGGCAGGTAATCGGTCAGCGGCGAATTGAAACGCGGATCGGTCGTGTATTCGGCGATCTTTTTCGTGTAGGCCGTATCGACGGGCTGTTTCGGGTCGCGTGCGAACTTGTGGCCGGCGTCGGCTTTGTCCGCCGCACTTGCGGTGCCGTTCAATGCGAATGCGGACGCGATGGTGAACAAAAAGCTGATGGCGATGCGGTGCATGCAGAGTCTCTCAGAGAGAATTGGTTGGGCCAAACTTTCAGCATAGTGGCGAGCGGAGTGCTTGCCAACTGGCGGAAAGTCATGGCATCAGGCGCATTTCCCGAAGCCGTTCGTAGGCGGGCAAACAAGTGCGGATGACGTCGCGATGCGCCTCGTCGACGCGATGCGAACGCTTACGCCAGGGTTCGAACCCGGTCGATTCGAGTACGGTGTCGTACCAGTAAGGAGCCCAGATGCCGTCGCTCGGTCGTGGCCCGGCCGGCCAATGCAGCATGCGCGAGGTAAATGGAATCTGTAGAAGCTCGCACAGGGCGCGCAAATGTCCCTCCGGATTCTTGAGGAATTCGTCGGCGTCGATGACCGCTGGCGCCGTGCCGCAGCGACTCGTGATTTCGTCGTGCAGGGCTGCTTCCTGCAAAACGCCGATGTCGTCGGCCGCGGCCTGCGGTCGGCTCTTCAGGTAGGACGCAAGCACTTCGTGCGGGTCGCGAATCAGGAATACGTGCGCAAGCGCATCGAACCAGTCGTGATTGATGTGCGCCAGCATGTGATGCGTCATGTGTTTCTGGTAGAAAACCGGTTTGCCGTCCGGCGCGGCGCCGGTCAAGGATTCGACGACGCGGCGCCAGTCCGTCTCGCCGTTTTCGATGACCACGTCGCGGCCTGGATGATCCAGACCGGTCGCGGCGAGATAGTGTGCATAGAATGGTTCATCGACGACAGCGCAATCCTCGCGGTTTTCGAACGCACGCATCATCGCCGTGGAGATGTTGCGTGGTCCTGACCACATCGCGATGCGCAACGGTTCGGCCATGCCGGAATTACTGCGGCCGTTTGCGCGCTGCGACATCGTCGGCCACGAGTTGGCGATAGAGGTTTTGCAGGCGTTCGACCATCGGACCACGCCCGTCGCTGATGCGGCGACCGTCGATTTCGGTCACCGGTGCAACGCCGGCGAAGGTGCCGGTTACGAAGGCTTCGTCGGCGCTGTAGACGTCGGTCAGGCTGAAGCTTTTTTCCACACAGGGGATGCCGTTCGCACGACAAATACGCAGCATGTTCGCCCGCGTGATGCCGGCCAGGCAATACAGGCCGCTGGAGGTCCAGACTTCGCCCTTGCGGACGATAAAGAAATGCGTTGAATTGCAGGTGGCGACGAAGCCGTGCGGATCGAGCATCAGCGCCTCGTCGGCGCCGGCCTTGGTCGCCTGGATACAGGCGGTAATGCAATTGAGCTTGCTGTGGCTGTTCAGGGCCGGGTCGAGCACATCGGGTGCGCCGCGACGGACATGCACGGTGAACAGTCGGATGCCACGCTGCAGGGTTTCAGGTTTGGGCGTCTTGTACTCGGGAATGATGACGATGGTTGCCGCACCAATCGTCATGCGCGGGTCCTGATAAGGCGTTTGCTTGACCCCACGCGTGAGCATCAGGCGGATATGCGCATCGTCGGTCATGGCGTTGGCATCGAGCGTTTCGTACAGCGCCCGGGTCAGTGCGTCGCGCGACAGGCCGATATCCATGTCGATTGCCTTGGCGCCGGCGTACAGGCGGTCCAGATGCTGGTCCAGAAAGGCGAGTCGGCCTGCTTGCACGCGCAGACCTTCCCAGACGCCGTCGCCGAGGATGAAACCCGAATCGAAGACCGAAACCACGGCATCGGCGCGCTTTTTCAGGTCGCCGTTGACGTAAATCAGGATATCGCGATTACGCGGGTCGTCGTCGAACTCGTGGGTGCCTTGCGTCATAACTGGCGGGATCCGGAATCAAGTCAGGCGATGGTACCGGTTCGCGGCGTCGTTGTGGCCTGTTGAACGCCGGGCCGGCTAATGCGAAAATTGTGACCAATATCAGCGAGGGTGACCCGCGACAAACCGCCGGTCGAGTGTGCGACATGTCAACGCGAACTTTCCAGACCTGAGATTCCCGAACCCGAGCAGTCCTGACTGAAGGCGCTCGGCGCCTTTTTTATTGCGCGATATTTTTGCCATCTTCCAGATGGCGGTTATCAAAATACCGCCGTCCGTGGCCGCACTCTCGACAAAAGAGCATCGACATGATCAACATCACACTTCCTGACGGCAGCAAGCGTCAGTTCGAAAAATCCGTTTCCGTTCAGGAGGTCGCGGCATCGATCGGTGCCGGGCTGGCCAAGGCCGCGATTGCCGGCAAGGTCGACGGCGAACTCGTCGATATCTCGTACCCGATTGATCACGACGCGAGCCTTGCCATCGTCACCGAAAAAAGTCCCGAGGCGCTGGAAATCATCCGCCATTCCACGGCGCACCTGATGGCGCAGGCCACGCAGCGCCTGTACCCGGATACCCAGGTCACGATCGGCCCGGTGATCGACAACGGTTTTTACTACGACTTCGCGCGCGCGACGCCGTTCACACCCGACGATCTGGAGAAGATCGAGGCGGAAATGAAGAAGATCGCCGCCGAAGGCCTGCCTGTTACGCGCTCGGTCATGCCGCGCGACGAGGCGGTGCAGTTCTTCCGCGACAGGCACGAGGAATACAAGGCGCAGATCATCGAAAGCATCCCGGTGAACGAGGAACTTTCGCTGTATTCACAGGGCGAATTCATCGATCTGTGCCGTGGCCCGCACGTACCGAACACGAACAAGCTCAAGGCGTTCAAGCTGATGAAGATTGCCGGTGCCTACTGGCGCGGCAATTCGGACAACGAGATGCTGCAACGCATCTACGGCACGGCCTGGCTGAATGACAAGGACCTGAAAGCCTATCTGACCCGGCTCGAAGAGGCCGAAAAGCGCGACCACCGCAAGATCGGCAAGGTACTGGACCTGTTCCACCAGCAGGAAGAAGGCCCGGGCATGGTGTTCTGGCACCCGAATGGTTGGGCGCTGTGGCAGGTCGTGGAGCAGTACATGCGCGACGTGTATCGCAGTAGCGGTTACCGCGAGGTTCGTGGGCCGCAGGTACTGGACGTGTCGCTGTGGAAGAAGTCCGGGCACTGGGACAATTACAAGGAAAACATGTTCTTCACCGAATCGGAGAAGCACACGTTCGCGCTCAAGCCGATGAACTGTCCAGGGCATGTGCAGATATTCAACACCGGCTTGCACAGCTACCGCGAGCTGCCGATCCGTTTTGGCGAATTCGGTGGCTGCCACCGCAATGAGCCATCGGGCGCGCTGCACGGGCTGTTGCGCGTGCGTGCGTTCACGCAGGACGATGGCCATATTTTCTGCACCGGGGAACAGGTCGAGGCCGAGGTGACCGCGTTTCACGCCCAGGCCATGCGGGTCTATGCCGATTTCGGCTTCGAGAACATCGAGGTCAAGATCGCCTTGCGCCCGGAAAAGCGCCTGGGAACGGAAGAAACCTGGGACCGCGCCGAGGAAGCATTGCGCGCGGCCTTGCGCGCCAGCGGTGTGAAATGGGAGGAACTGCCCGGCGAGGGCGTGTTCTACGGGCCGAAAATTGAGTACCACATGCGCGATTCGATCGGCCGCGACTGGCAGGTCGGCACCATGCAGGTCGATTTCATGATGCCCGAGCGGCTTGGCGCCGAATATATCGACGAACACAGCCAGCGCCGGCATCCGGTCATGCTGCACCGGGCCATCGTGGGCTCGCTGGAGCGCTTTATCGGGATCCTGATCGAACACCATGCCGGTAATTTCCCGGTCTGGCTGGCGCCGGTGCAAGCGGTGGTCATGAATATCACCGATGCCCAGGCAGAATATGCCGATGAGGTGACTCAAACCCTTGTAAAACAAGGATTCCGCGTGCAAAAGGATTTGCGCAATGAGAAAATCGGATATAAAATTCGCGAGCATACGCTGCAAAAAGTCCCGTACCTTCTGGTGATCGGCGATCGCGAGAAGGAAAGCGGACATGTTGCTGTGCGTGAGCGGTTCGGCAAAGACCTGGGCAGCATGTCCGTGCAGGATTTCGTCGAACGCCTGCGACACGAGCAGCACGAACGCAGTTGATCGGGCGCACACGCTGTGGCGTCAAGGCATCCGTCGTTGCGGTTGGGATTCCGCCGGCGGGTGAATGTTTTGGCAATGTGGAGACTGAATTATCGCCACCCAGAAAATTAACCGCAGGAATGCGGAGATTCGCGTTCCGCAGATTCGCGTCATTGATGCGGATGGAAACCAGGCCGGAGTCGTTTCACGCGATGAGGCACTGACCATGGCCACGGAAGCAGGGCTGGATTTGGTTGAAATTCAACCCAATGCCGATCCGCCGGTCTGCCGGATCATGGATTTCGGACGGTTCCGGTTCGAGCAGCAGAAACGCGCTCACGCCGCCCGACGCAAGAGCAAGCAGGTCGAGATCAAGGAATTGAAGTTTCGCCCCTCGACCGAAGATGGCGATTACAACGTAAAGTTGCGCAACATGCGCCGCTTTCTCGAAGAGGGCGACAAGGTCAAGGTAGTGGTGCGCTTCAAGGGCCGTGAGCTGGCGCACACGGAACTGGGTGAAGCCATGGTCAAGCGTATCCAGGGCGACATCCTCGACGAGGCCGTCATCGAAAGTTTCCCGCGTTTCGAGGGCCGCCAGATGGTGATGATGATCGCGCCGAAGAAAAAATAGCCGCGTACGCGTGGCTGTGCGATGTGGCTTTGATTGAAGCCACGTCGGTAATACAGGAAATTTGGACCCGCCCCACCACTCAGGTCCACAGCGTCTGCGGCAACGCTTGCCCTTTCGCGAACCTGGGTAGTGTGGTTTACAAGCTGAGTCCGAGCAGGATGGAAAGACCACGCCGCTCGCATTCATTGGGTCGTTCGCAATTGCGACGGTTCCGATGAATGCAGGTGGTGGGGCGCTCGGGCGAGTATCTAATCAAACGAAAGGAGTTGGGTCATGCCCAAGATCAAGACCAACCGGGCCGCTGCCAAGCGGTTCCGCAAGACTGCGTCCGGCAAATTCAAGGCCGGCCACGCTTTCAGGAGTCATATCCTGACCAAGAAATCCACCAAGCGTAAACGTGGTTTGCGCGCCACCAACATCGTGCGAAAAGAAGACTCCGGTCGCATCGCACGCATGCTGCCCTACAGTTAAGGAGACGAGTCATGGCACGAGTAAAGCGTGGCGTCGTCGCACGGCGCCGTCACAAAAAGGTTTTGTCGCGCGCGAAGGGTTATTACAACGCCCGTCGCAAGGTCTTCCGGGTTGCCAAGCAGGCGGTTACCAAGGCACTGCAGTACTCGTACATTGGTCGCAAGCAGAAGAAGCGCCAGTTCCGCAGCCTGTGGATCACGCGTATCAATGCCGCGGCGCGCCAGCACGGACTGTCCTATAGTCGCTTGATGAACGGCCTGAAGAAAGCCGGTATCACGATGGACCGCAAGGTGCTGGCCGATATTGCCGTTCACGACGACAAGGCCTTCGGCGTGATTGCCGAAAAAGCCAAGGCCAGTCTCGCCGCGTAATAACGCAGCAGCACCCCAGCCAAAGCAACATGGGGGAGCCGGGCGCGGCCTTGCTCCCCCGTTTGCATTTGCTGGACGGGTTTTGCCGTGGCATTGCCTGCCCGGTGCAAAGCGCGGTTTGCGAACGCTGAAATCATGAGAGGGGTTGCCGGGGATGTCCGATAACTTGAGCGAACAGGTTGAACAGGCATTGCAGCGCATCGACGAAGCCCAGACGCTGGATGCGCTGGAGTCGCTGCGCGTGGGCCTGCTTGGCAAGTCCGGTCTGGTCACCGAGCAACTCAAGCAACTCGGCAAGCTGCCCCCGGATCGACGCAAGGCGCGCGGCGAACAGGTCAATCGCGCCAAGCAGCAATTGCACGAACGTATTGGTGCTCGACGCGATGCGCTCGAGAATGCTGCTTTCAATGAGCGGCTTGCGGCCGAGCAAATAGACATCACCCTGCCCGGGCGTGATGCGGATCTGGGCAGCGTCCACCCGGTCATGCGCGCGCAGCAGCGCATCGTCGACATTTTTTCCGCGCTTGGTTACCAGCAGGCCGAGGGGCCGGAGATCGAAGACGATTACCACAATTTCGAAGCGCTGAACTTCCCGCCGCACCATCCTGCGCGGGCGATGCACGACACGTTTTATTTTCCCGACGGCAGATTGTTGCGCACGCATACCTCGCCGGTGCAAATTCGTGCCATGAGCGGCCGGCAACCACCAGTGCGGATCATCGCCGCCGGCAAGGTCTATCGCAGCGATTCGGATCAGACGCATTCGCCGATGTTCCACCAGATCGAGGGTCTGCTGGTCGATGAAAGTTCGAGTTTCGCCGATCTCAAGGGCACTCTGGCTGCTTTTGTGCGCGCATTCTTCGAGCGCGATTTCGAGATGCGTTTTCGCCCCAGCTACTTCCCGTTCACCGAGCCCTCGGCCGAGATGGACATCCGCTGGGAAAACGAAGACGGAAGCGAGCGCTGGATGGAGGTGCTGGGTTGCGGCATGGTGCACCCCAACGTGCTGGCCAACTGCGGCGTCGACCCCGAGCGCCATACCGGCTTTGCCTTTGGTCTGGGCGTCGACCGTTTTGCCATGTTGCGCTATCGCGTAGAGGACCTGCGCGCGTTCTTCGAGAACGACGTGCGCTTCCTGGCGCAGTTCGCCTGATGGAGCACCCGGCATGAAATTCTCCGAAAACTGGCTGCGTCAACTGGTCGAGATTCCCGTGGACCGTGCGACACTGGCGCGCGATTTGACGATGATCGGCCACGAGGCCGAGGAACTGGTGCCGCTGGGTGAGGGCCTAAACGGCGTGGTGGTGGCCGAGATCGTTGCCGCCGGGAAACATCCGGATGCCGACCGCCTGCAAGTGTGCACGGTCGACGCCGGGCAGGGGCAGCCATTGCAGATCGTTTGTGGCGCACCCAACGCGCGGGTCGGGTTGAAGGCGCCGCTGGCGATGGTCGGGGCAAAGCTTCCGGGTGGCATCGCCATCAAACAGGCCGAGCTGCGCGGTGTGGCGTCGTCGGGAATGCTGTGTTCGGCAAGAGAGCTGGGCGTGGACACCGAAGCCTCCGGGCTGATGGAACTGCCCGCCGATGCGCCCGCAGGTATGCCGCTGGCGGATTATCTGGGCCTGCCTGATGCCAGCATTGAGCTGGGACTGACCCCCAACCGCCCCGATTGCCTGGGACTGGTCGGCTTGGCACACGACGTCGCGGCATTGTACGACGCCAGCGTCAATGAGCCGTCCGATGAGCCTGTGAAGGCGGCGATCAACAGACAATACGACGTTCGTCTTGAAGCCGGTAGCGATTGTCCGCGCTTTCTGGCGCGCGTCATCGAAGGCATCGATGCCGGCGCGAAGTCTCCATCCTGGCTGGCCGAGCGCCTGCGGCGCAGCGGTATTCGGCCGATTAGCGCGGTAGTGGATGTGACCCAGTACGTCATGCTTGAACTTGGGCAGCCGATGCATGCCTACGATCTGGACCGCTTGCATGGACCGATCAGCGTGCGTCGCGCGCGCTCTGAAGAGCCGGTCAAACTGCTCGATGGAAACCAGATCATGGCCGATCCGGAATGTCTGCTGATTGCCGACGAGAAAGACGCCCTCGGTCTCGCTGGAATCATGGGCGGTTTTGACTCACGCGTGACCGAAACGACGCGCAACGTGCTGCTCGAAGCGGCCCATTTCGATCCGGTCGTGATCATGGGGCGTGCGCGCAGGTTTGGCCTGCACACCGATGCCTCGCATCGCTTCGAACGCGGCGTGGATCCGGAATTGCCGCGACGCGCGATCGAACGTGCCACGACCTTGCTATTGACTATCGCCGGCGGCAAACCAGGCCCGGTGACCGAGGCGGTCCTGTCGGAATCATTGCCACAGCGAAAGGCCGTGACGCTGCGGCGCGAGCGTCTGGCGCGGGTCTTGGGCATGCGTATTGATGATGCCGAGGTGGAGCGTATCCTGCGCAAACTCGACATGCGCGTGGAAGGCACCGCTGAAGGCTGGCGCGTGACGCCACCGTCCCGGCGCTTCGATATCGAGATCGAAGAGGATCTGATCGAGGAAATCGTGCGCATTTACGGCTACCAGAAGGTGCCTGTGCGTCCGCCCGGTGGCGAACTGCGCCTGGCGCTGCCCGCGGAGGCCCGCACGCCGCTCGGCCGACTTCGCAATCATCTCGCTTCGCGCGGATTCCGCGAGGCGATCTGTTACAGCTTCGTCTCCCGCGATCTGTTGGCGAGGTGGTCGATGGGTGCAGATGCCGTGGCTTTGGCCAATCCGTTGAGCGCGGACCTGGCGGTGATGCGCACCTCGTTGTTGCCCGGCTTGTGTGACGCCTTGAAGCGCAACGTCAATCGCCAGCAGGATCGTGTTCGGCTGAGCGAGATCGGCATGGTGTTCAGCCGCGTCGATGGCGAGTTGCGGCAAGTCAATCGCATCGCCGCAGTAGCTTGCGGTCGTGCCCTGCCTGAGTCGTGGAACAGTGACAAGCGCGTGGTGGATTTCTACGACCTGAAGGCGGATGTGGAAAGTCTTTTGGCGTTGGCCGGGCAGGGACGGCATATCGAATTCGTGCGCACCGACGAACCGTGGCTGCACCCGGGACGCAGTGCGCGAGTCTGCATCGACGGTCAGGCTGTGGGTGTTGTAGCCGGACTCAACCCGCGCTTGCTCAAAGCCCTGGATATCGGTGTCGATGTACAGGTGTTCGAACTTGATCTGCATAGCGTTGCCTCCGGCCAGATCCCGTGTGCACGCGAATTGAGCCGTTTTCCGTCCCTGCGGCGCGATATCGCTATCGTCGTGCCGGAGGCAACGCAATACGCGCACATTGCGGTTACGCTACACGCCGCGCTAGGCAAGTCCTTGTCAGAACTGGTTGTTTTCGATCAATACTCCGGGCCGAATCTAGGTTCGGATGTAAAAAGTCTCGCTATTGGCTTGATTTTACAGGACGATTCACGCACTCTTACGGACAAAGAAGCGGATAGATACGTGGCGCAGGCGCTGACGGCCCTGGAACTGAAATGTCACGCAAGATTGAGGGGGTAACATGGCATTGACCAAGGCTGAAATGGCCGAGCGTCTGTTTACGGATGTCGGGCTTAACAAACGCGAAGCCAAGGAATTCGTCGACGCGTTTTTCGACGTGGTGCGTGAGGCACTGGAGAAGGGGGAGCAGGTCAAACTGTCCGGATTTGGCAACTTTGATCTGCGTTACAAAAACCAGCGCCCCGGCAGAAACCCGAAAACCGGTGAGGAAATTCCAATTTCCGCGCGCCGGGTGGTAACGTTTCGTCCAGGACAGAAGCTGAAGGTGCGAGTCGAATCCTATGCTGGATCAGGGCAGCAATAGCGAACTGCCGGTTATACCGGCCAAACGCTACTTCACCATTGGCGAAGTCAGCGAATTGTGTGCGGTCAAACCGCACGTCCTGCGCTATTGGGAGCAGGAATTTCCGAATCTCAAGCCGGTCAAGCGCCGCGGCAACCGGCGCTACTACCAGCGCCACGACGTGCTGATGATCCGACAGATCCGTTCGCTGCTGTACGACCAGGGCTTCACCATCACCGGTGCGCGGCAACGCCTGGACGGCCAGCAAGCGCGCATGGAAATCAGTATTTCCAACCAGATCGTTCGCCAGGTTCGTCTGGAACTGGAAGAAGTGCTGCAAATCCTTCGGCGTTGAAGCGCGCTTCTGTTAGAATCAATACGTACTGAAAAGTGCGGCCCGTGGTTGGCCGCTTTTTGATCTTGGCAGGCATGGATGCTTGCAAAACACGGCGTCGGGGCGTAGCGCAGCCTGGTAGCGCATCTGCCTGGGGGGCAGGGGGTCGTGGGTTCGAATCCCGCCGCCCCGACCATTTCAGTTCTGGTTCAAACGGCGCCGCGCGGCGCCGTTTGAGTTTTGGAGACATGAATATGACCGAGCCCTCTCCCCGACGAAACCTGTATCCCGAGATTGAGCGTTACGACAGCGATCGGCTGAAAGTCTCGGAGTTGCATACGCTGTACTACGAGCAATGCGGAAATCCGAAAGGTAAACCGGTGGTATTCCTGCATGGTGGCCCCGGTGCCGGTTGCAATTCCAAGTGCCGGCGCTTCTTCGACCCGGAGCATTATCGAATCGTGTTGTTCGATCAGCGTGGTGCCGGCCGATCGACGCCACACGCGGAACTGACGGACAACACGACCTGGGATCTGGTCGCCGATATCGAGCGACTGCGCGAGCACCTGGGGGTGGATCGCTGGCAGGTGTTCGGCGGATCCTGGGGCTCGACCTTGGCGCTGGCCTATGCCGAAACCCATCCGCAGCGCGTCACCGAGCTGGTCCTGCGCGGCATCTTCATGTTGCGTCGTTGGGAATTGCAGTGGTTCTACCAGAAAGGCTGCGATGCGATTTTCCCTGACGCCTGGGAAGGGTACCTGGCAACCATCCCCGAGGCTGAGCGCGGAGATTTGATCGCTGCCTATTACCGACGTCTGACCGACAAAGATGCCGGCGTTCGTCTCGCTGCCGCCAAGGCGTGGTCAACCTGGGAAGGCGGCACCAGCTATTTGTATCAGGATCCGGACTATATTGCCGCGACCGGGGCGGATCAGTTTGCGCTGGCATTCGCTCGCATTGAATGCCACTACTTCGTCAATGGCGGATTCTTCGAAGTTGACGATCAGTTGTTGCGCGATGTGCACAAGCTCAAGGACATTCCCGCTGTGATCGTGCAGGGTCGTTACGACGTGGTGTGTCCGATGCGTAGTGCCTGGGATTTGCACCGTGCCTGGCCGCAGGCCGATCTGCACATTGTCGCGGATGCCGGACATTCCGCGTTCGAGGCCGGGATAACAAGTGAACTGGTTGCCGCAACCGATAGATTTCGCTAAAAAATTTCAGACCAATCCGGTTTGTCGGCGCGAAAAAAAACCGGGCCATGGGGCCCGGTTCTGAATCGACCATTCAGTCGTTTCGTGAAGATGGCTTCAGCCTTTCAGGCACTTGCTCATGAACGACTTGCGTGCCGCGCCTTTGAGTTTTTTGCTCTTGGCATCGGTGTTGCAAGTTTTCATCTTTTGCTGTTGAGCGGTACGTTTGCTGTGAGCGGCGGCCTTGTGGGCGGTGCTCTTGTGGTGAGTGGCGACCTTGTGGGTCGCACTCTTGTGGGCCATTGCCTTGTGACTGGCACGCTTGCTGGGCACAGCTTCGTGACCCTTCAAACAGGTGCTCATGAACGACTTGTATTCCTTGCCCTTCAATGCCTTGGCATGTGCGTCCTTGGAACAGGTGCTCATCTTCTGTTGCTGCGGAGTCAATGTCTTGGCGACAACGCCGCCGGCGGCCAAAGTCAGTGCGATGGCTAACGCCGCAGTTACTGCGAACTTCATGGTGATCTCCTTGGTATTGGTTGTTCCCCCAACAGGGGATGCAAGCATACGCTGGCGCCGCTTCCAAGCGTAGTACCGTTAGAAAATTATTCAGATTACTGAACGGCCTGAGCGCCAGCCATCCCGGGCGCAGAACTGACCGCATCAGCGCCCGGATATCGGCGCGTCCTGGCGTGTGCCGAAAATGCGGTCGCCAGCGTCGCCAAGGCCCGGCAGGATGTAGCAATCGTCATTGAGCCGATCATCGATGGCGGCGGTGTAGATCTCGACGTCCGGGTGCTCGGCGGCCACGCGTTTCAGGCCTTCCGGTGCGGCGACCAGGACCAAGCCCTTGATGCGCTTGCAGCCGGCTGCCTTGAGCATGCCGACAGTCGCGATCAGCGTACCGGCGGTGGCCAGCATCGGGTCGACGATCATCGCCGTGCGCTCGTCCATGCGACCGGTGAGTTTCTCGTAATACGTGACCGGTTCGTGTGTGGTCTCGTCGCGCTGCAGGCCGACCACACTGACCTTGGCTGCGGGGATCATGTCGAGGACGCCGCGCAGCATGCCCAGACCGGCACGCAGGATCGGCACGATGGTGATCTTGCGCCCCTTGATGCGATGCACGGTGACCGGTCCGGCCCAACCCTCGACCTCGGTATGCTCGGTCTCCAGGTCGCGGGTAGCCTCGTAAGTGAGCAGGGCGGCAATCTCGCCGGCCAGTTCGCGGAAATGTTTGGTGCTGAGATCGACCTGACGCATCAGGCCGAGCTTGTGGCGAATCAGCGGATGATCGACTTCAACGATTTTCATGGCGTCGCATTCCATGGCACTTGGATCATCGGCACACGACGGCACCGGAGCGAGGCCGTGTGTCGGGCACACCGCAGCATACCCGGACAACGACTCCCGGGCGAGATACCGATGGCGGTCAGGCCGCTTCCGCAGCCTGTTTGCGCGGTCCCTTCAGTAGAGCCTGTCTGACGCCTTCGATCATCAGGTCGGCCTCTATGGAAGTGACGCCGAAATGCGGAGTAAAGCGCAACGAGTTGGCGCCACCGTGGACAACGCCGATACCACGCTCGCGCAACCATTCCTCGGTGCTGCCGGCACCGAAACACATGAATTGCGGCGCGAGTTCGCATGAAAACAGCAAGCCCGTCCCCTGGACCTTGACGATCAGGTCGGGCAGTTCCGCCTTGAGCTTGTTCAGCTTGTCCAGGAATTCCTGTCCACGCACGCGAATGTTTTCCCGTAATTGCGACGTGACCAGTCCCAGAACCGCGCTGGCGACATCCAGAGCGCGAGGGTTGGCCGTCATCGTATTGCCGTAAATTCCTTTCTTGTACAGTTTGGCCGTTTCCGGGGTTACCGCCAGGACCGACAGCGGGTATTGGCCTGCGTTGAGCGCCTTGGAATAAGTCTCCATGTCGGGCGGATCGAGCTTTTCGAATCCGGGATAGTCGACGATGGACAGCACGCCGTGAGCGCGCAGTCCGGCCTGGATCGAATCGATCAGGAACACGCTGCCGTGGTTGCGTGTCAGCTCACGCGCCGCGCAATAGAATTCCGTCGTGACCGCGCGGCCGGGGTCGCCTTCGCCCATGACCGGTTCCAGCAGCATCGCCTCAATGAACCAGCCGTTGCGATCAGCCTCGGCAAAGACTTGCCGCAACTGCTCGACATTGTACGGTTCGACGATGATCAGGCTTTGTTCGTTGCGGAAGCTGGCCAGATTCTGCAGGTAGGTCTTGCGCGTGGAGTCAGAGTACAGCGCCGGGCGTTCGGTGCGGCCGTGGAAGCTGCCCTTGACGGCCAGACGCTTGATCGTCCTGCCAGCGTATTTCGCGCCGGGCTCGGTCTGCATCTTGGCGTTGGCATCAATGATGCGCCCGGCAAGCGTAACCGCCTCGGATCCGGAATTAAGGCACATGAAGCGGGCATACGGGCAACTGCCACGGGCCTTGCCGATACTGGCCTTAAGTGCCCTGCCGAAGCGCAGCTGACTAAGATTCGGCGTCATGATGTTGGCCATGGCTTGCGGTTGTGAC
Source organism: uncultured Pseudomonadota bacterium (assembly GCA_963779795.1). GTDB lineage: Bacteria > Pseudomonadota > Gammaproteobacteria > Xanthomonadales > Rhodanobacteraceae > Rudaea. The sequence continues at coordinate 278,419 of CAVZZK010000003.1, forward strand.
ATGGCCTCAATGACCGCCGCCGGAACATGGCCGAATCCGAGCATGCCGTAACCGCCGGAATCGTGGATAACCGCACCTTTCAGGCTGATAACCCATGGCCCACGTGCGGCCAGGGCCACGTAGGGATTGACCGCATCCTCGGGATAGAAATTGACGAAGTCGGCCTGGACCTGACGAAGCTGTTCGTTCTCGTCGAGTTTGAGCAAATCGCCGAATTCATTGCGTAAATCGCGATGCAACTTGACTGCTTCGTCGACTGCCCGCCCCAGTTCCGGAAACTTTGGTTCCAGGCGCTCGATAACGTCGTCGGGCAGACCGTGCGTGCGGATTTCCCCGCCGAAGCGACGCAATTCGTCGAGTTTTGCGATAAGCGACATGTTTGACCTCCAAACGGGACCTGCCGCGCAGGTTTGACCCGGCATCAGGATAAACGCCAATTTTAGCACGCGCCCGCGTCCGGCCGCAGGAGCCACTGCGGCTGCTCGGACGGGTTCCAATTGGTCGTTTGGATGTTGACAGATGTCATCTGCCAGTAATGACGGACGCGACTGCAAAAGTCTGGCTTCGGCAGCGAGAATAGCTGCCATCGCGGTGAGGAGATGGATATGCAGGCGGAACGAGTGGCAATTGCGAGCCTGACCAACGCCAGCAAGCGCTACGGCAATGTCGTTGCCCTGCATGGCGTCAACTTGCAGGTGTTTCCCGGTGAGTTGCTGGCCCTGCTTGGTCCCAACGGCGCTGGCAAGACAACGGGCATATCGTTGCTGCTCGGGCTACTTCGGGCGGATTCAGGAAGCGCCACGCTGTTCGGTCACCAACCGCAGATGCTTGCAGCTCGGCGCCGCATCGGTGCCATGCTGCAAGCCGCGGGCGTGCCGGAAACCTTGCGGGTGGCCGAGTTGATCCGCCTGTTCCAGAGCTACTACCCGCGGCCTTTCACCGTCGCCGACGTGATATCTCTCGCTGGTGTGCAAGACCTGCTTGACAAGCGGTATGCGCGCCTTTCGGGTGGTCAGCAGCGTCTGGTCCAGTTCGCTCTGGCGATCGTCGGTCAACCGGAACTGCTGTTCCTCGACGAGCCTACGACCGGACTGGATATCCAGGCACGGGAAACGCTTTGGAACACGATACGTGTTCTCGTGCGCGAAGGCTGCGCCGTGGTGCTGACCACCCATTATCTCGAGGAAGCTGAAGCGCTTGCAGATCGCGTGAGCGTGCTCGCGCATGGTCGAAAAGTAGCTGACGGCAGCGTGCAGGAAATTCGCGCTCGCGTGGTCCAGCGACGTATCCGCTGTGTGTCCCGACTTTCCCTCGAAACGATCAGTGCATGGCCGCAGGTGCGCAGTGTCACTCGCGATGGCGAGCGTATTGAAATCGTCACCGATACCGCGGAAGGCGTGGTTCGGCAGCTACTGCGTTCGGATCCCGACCTGGCCGAGCTTGAAGTCCGCCGCGCCGGTCTGGCCGAGGCCTTTGTCGAAATCACCCGGGAGGCGGCGTGATGAATGCGTCCTCACATATGCCGGTAGCAGTTGACGACAGCCGCCGCTTGGATGGCTTGCGCGTTTACTGGCTGGAAGCACGTTTTGAATTCCTGCGCGTAATACGCACGCCGGCGTTCGCGGTGCCTACGCTCATGTTTCCGCCGCTGTTCTACCTGTTGTTCGGGCTGCTGCTCAACCACGGCAACGCACAAGCCGCGCAGTACCTGTTCGCGACGTACAGTATATTCGGCGTCATGGCGCCAAGCTTGTTCGGTTTTGGCGTGGGCATGGCGATCGAACGCGAACGCGGATGGCTTTCGCTCAAACGGGTCGCACCGATGCCGCCGGGCGCATACCTGGCGGCCAAGATGCTCATGGCAATGCTGTTCGCGACGATTATCTACGTGGTCCTGGCAAGCATGGCGTTTGCGCTCGGTGGCATTCGCCTGAACCTGTCGCAATGGCTCGCCATCGGCGTCGTTGCCGATCTGGGCGTGTTGCCGTTCTGCGCGTTGGGTTTGCTGATCGGCACTCGAGCGAATGCATCGGCTGCCCCGGCACTGGTGAACATGATCTACCTGCCGATGTCATTCCTGTCCGGGCTGTGGGTGCCCTTGTCTATGTTGCCGGCGTTCTTCAGTACGATCGCTCCGTTGTGGCCGGCCTATCATCTGGCGCAACTCGCGCTGATGGTGGTCGGCCGCGTGCCGACGGCCGGTGTCGCGGCACATGTTGCATGGTTGGGCGGTTTCAGCTGGATTTGTTTCGCTGTCGCACGTCGCGGGATGGTGCGTGCCGGCTGATACCGGGGGATAATGCAGCCATGTTCGAGCGTCTGTTCAAGCCCGACCCGGATTCGATCCTGTTTCGTCGCATACGCTTCTCGCGCGTTCCGTATTGGTGGCGGTGGTTCAACCTGGTCTGGATTCTGTGGGTATTCGCCGATCCGATGTTCGGCAACGTGGTGGGTCGGCACTGGATGGTGGCGACTGCCGTCAGTCTGCCGGTATTCCTGCTGCTGTACCAGCTTGCCAGCATGCGTTCGCGCCGCCAGATTGCCTACTACGCGACGGCCATGGCTTTGCTGGGATTCACGGTGATGCCGTGGAACCACAGCGGCGGTACGTGCTACGTGATCTATTCGTGTGCCTATTTCGCGTTCCACGGGAGCGTGCGCCAAAGCATCGCCGCGATCGCACTGACCATCGCCGGTTTTGCCCTGTGGAGTCACCTGTTGTCGTGGCCGCTCGGAGTAACGATCGCGATGATGACGATCTCCATTTCCGCCGGCATTGGCAATCTCATTTACCGGATCAATTCGCAGAAGGAAGCCGAGTTGCGCCTGAGCCACGAAGAGGTCCGCAAACTGGCGGCGACGGCCGAACGTGAGCGTATCGGCCGCGACCTGCACGATCTGCTCGGTCACACGCTTTCCCTGATCACGCTCAAATCGGAGCTTGCCGATCGCCTCTTTGATCGAGACGTTTCGGCGGCGCGACGGGAAATCGCGGAAGTCGAACGTGTTGCGCGTGATGCATTGGCCCAGGTGCGCCGGGCCGTTACCGGCATCCGTACGGCGGGGTTCGCCGCGGAACTGGCTTCCGCGAAGCTGTTGCTCGAATCCTACGGTGTCGCGTTCACGTACACGCTGGCTGACGTTTCGCTGCCGGCCGATGTCGAAACGGTATTGGCCATGTGTGTTCGCGAAGCGGCGACAAATGCACAACGACACGCAAGGGCGACCTCGGTGCGCGTTACGCTGGATAGAAGCGATGATTGCCTTGTTCTGAAGATCAGCGACGACGGTCGCGGCGGTGACATCGTCCCGGGTAACGGTCTGGTAGGCATGCGCGAACGGCTTGCCGCGATCGACGCCGATCTTCGAATCCAATCGCAATCGGGTCGTGGTACCACACTTGTGGCGACACTGTCATTGCCGCCGGAATTACTTCCGGCACCGTTTCCGCACCTGCGTGAAGCGTAAACCGTCTGTTGTGGTCAACGTGGAGCGCCTGGCGCGGACCCGTTTGGCGATAACGCAACCACGTTCAGCACCTGTTTCCATGATTGACTTCCGGGTATTCCGTATACAGGCTTGTCACATGCGATGTACCCAAGGGATGCCGCAATGATTCGAGTCCTGCTGGCCGAAGATCAGGCCATGGTGCGCGGCGCGTTGTCGGCCTTGCTGCAACTGGAGTCGGATATCGAAGTGATTGGCAACGCAGCCGATGGCGAAGACGCCTGGAACATGATCCGCAAGGACACGCCCGATATCGTCGTTACCGACATCGAGATGCCGCGGTTGACCGGATTGGAACTGGCTCAGCGCATCCGGCGACATGAAATCGGGTGCAAGGTCGTCATTCTGACCACGTTCGCCCGCTCCGGCTTTTTGCGTCGGGCGCTGGATGCCGGCGTCAGCGGCTATCTGCTCAAGGACGCACCGGCCGAGCAACTGGCCGAGGCGCTGCGTACGGTCCATCGTGGCGGCCGTTCGATCGATCCGGAACTGGCGATGGAAGCCTGGTCCGGCGATGATCCGCTGAATGATCGCGAACGTCAGGTATTGCGGCTGGCAGGCGAGGGACTGTCCGCCGGCGATATCGGGGCGCAGTTGAATTTGTCGCAGGGTACGGTACGCAATTATCTGTCCGAGACAATCGGCAAGCTCGGGGTCGGCAATCGCATCGAGGCCTACCGGCTGGCGCGACAAAAGGGCTGGCTCTGAGTCACAAGACGGCGTTGACGTTGAAGCGTTTCGCCCTGCCCGTACAATTGCCCGGTGAAAAAATCAGATTTCCAATACGACCTGCCGCCCGAATTGATCGCGCAGCAACCGTTGTCGCGACGTTCGGACAGTCGTCTACTGTTTGTCCATGCCGCTTCGCATCGGTTCGAGGACAGGCGATTCGTCGATCTGCTCGATTACCTGCGTGCCGGTGACCTGCTGGTTTTCAACGATACGCGGGTGTTGCCGGCGCGCCTGTTCGGGCAGAAGGAAACCGGCGGTGCGGTCGAAATCCTGATCGAGCGCGTTACTGACTCGCATGAGGTAATCGCCCAACTTGGCGTGAGCAAGAAGCCCAGGCCGCAGACGCGGATATTGCTCGACGACGAAATCGCGTTGACGGTGCTGGGGCGTGAGGGTGAATTCCATCGCTTGCGCAGCGCAGCCGATCAGCCCATCGAAGAAATTCTTCTGCAACACGGACACATGCCGTTGCCGCCATACATTGCCCGAAGCGACGACGCGACCGACAGCGAGCGCTATCAGACTGTTTTCGCGCGCGCGCCCGGTGCCGTGGCTGCGCCGACGGCGGGCCTGCATTTCGATACGGCGATGCTCGGCAGGCTTGAGCACAAAGGCGTGGATTCCGCTTACGTGACTCTGCATGTCGGTGCCGGTACGTTTCAGCCGATGCGTGTGGAAAGCATCAAGGACCACGTCATGCACCGGGAATGGCTGAACGTCGGTGCGGAGCTGGTCGAGAAGATTCGTCGCACGCGCCACAACGGCGGTCGCGTCATTGCGGTCGGCACAACGGTCGTGCGTGCGCTCGAATCGGCGTTGCGGGATGGGCGGATCGAGCCGTTCGCCGGCGAGACGCAGATCTTCATCTTTCCCGGATACCGCATCACCAGCGTGGATGCCTTGCTGACGAATTTTCATTTGCCCGAATCGACCTTGCTGATGCTGGTGTCGGCTTTTGCCGGGCGCGAATTGATGCTGGATGCCTACCGTCACGCCGTCGAGCAACGTTACCGGTTTTTCTCCTATGGCGATGCCATGCTGATCTTGCCGCACGCTTCAAATGCTGCCGCTGGAGACGCGGAGAAAGCGACGTGAGTGCGCCACCCGATCCGTTGCGATATGAACTGCATGGCAGTGACAGTGCCGCCCGTGTCGGGCGTGTGCACTGTGCGCGGGGTGTAATCGAGACGCCCGCGTTCATGCCGGTCGGCACTTATGGTTCGGTCAAGGCGATGACGCCGGCGGCAATTCGCGAAACCGGTGCGCAAATCATCCTCGGCAATACCTTTCATCTTTTCCTGCGCCCCGGGCTCGATGTCATCGGTGATTTTGGTGGCCTGCATCGTTTCATCGGCTGGAATGGACCGATCCTGACCGATTCGGGCGGCTTCCAGGTGTTTTCGCTGGCCGGCAAGCGCAAGATCACCGAGGATGGCGTGCGTTTTGCCTCGCCGGTCGACGGGTCGATGGTATTCCTGTCGCCGGAGGAATCGATGCGCATCCAGCGCGTACTCGATTCCGATATCGCCATGATTTTCGACGAATGCACGCCGTATCCCGCCACCGAGAAGCAGGCGTGCGACTCAATGGAATTGAGTCTGCGTTGGGCGCAACGTTCGCGCCACGCTTTCGACGAGTTGGCCAATCCGAATGCGTTGTTTGGCATCGTGCAGGGCGGTGTGTTCCCGGCACTACGGGCTCGCTCGGCCGCCGCCTTGATCGATATCGGTTTCGACGGTTATGCCATCGGCGGTCTGGCCGTGGGCGAAAGCGAGGACGAACGCAATCGCACGCTGGATCAAACCGTGCCCCTGTTGCCGACGGACAAGCCACGCTACCTGATGGGCGTCGGACGGCCGCAGGATATCGTTGAGGCGGTGCGACGCGGCATCGACATGTTCGACTGCGTCATGCCCACGCGCAATGCGCGCAACGGGCACATCTTCACGCGCCACGGCGTGCTGCGCATCCGCAACGCGCGCTTCGAGCGCGACACGCGCCCCCTGGACGAGGCCTGCGCGTGCTATACCTGTGCTTGCGGGTTCAGCCGTGCCTATCTGCGCCATCTGGACCGTTGCGGCGAGATGTTGGGCCCGATGCTCGCCACGATCCACAACCTGCACTACTACCAGGAACTCATGAGTGGCTTGCGCGTGGCCATCCGCGAACGCCGTCTGGACGAATTCACGGCGGGCTTCCATGCAATGCAGCAAACCGGCGAAACCGACACGCCCTGATCGGCGGTCGAGACTGCCCGGGGTGCACATCGGCATTCGCCCATGCCATAATCCGCGGTCTTTTGATTTACCGCTACGCGCTGCGTGGCCTGATTCTCGACAGGATACCCATGGACTTTCTGATTTCGAATGCATATGCGCAAACCGGTGGCGCGGCAACGCAGGCGCCGTCCGTCGGACTGCTCGGTTCGCCGATCCTGCTGATCATCATCATGGGCGTGATGCTGTTCTTCATGTTCCGCTCGCAATCCAAGCGGCAAAAGGAGATACGCACCATGCTGGCCGGCCTTGCCAAGGGTGACGAAGTGGTCACCAACGGCGGCGTGGCCGGGCGCATCGATGAACTCGGCGAAAGTTTCGTGACCCTTGAAATCGCGCCGAACGTCAAGATTAAGTTGCAGAAGACCGCAATCACCATGGTGCTGCCCAAGGGCACGCTGAAATCGGCCTGAGAAGCGGCTGCCCCGAAATCAAAATTGCGTCCCATGCGGCGCATGAGCAAATGACATGAACGATTTTCCAAGGTGGAAATACATTCTGGTTGCGACCATCGTGCTGCTCGGCATCGTTTATGCGCTGCCGATCATCTATCCGCAACAGCTGGCCGTGCAGATATCGGCGAACCAGGGCGCGACCATCGACTCGGCGCTGAAGGAAAAGGTCACGCAGGACCTGAAGTCGAAGAAGATCAGCTTCAACGATGTGGAAATCCACAGTGATCGCATGCTCGTGAGGTTTGCCAATACCGAAGTCCAGCTGGCCGCTTACGATGAAATCAAGCGCGACCTGGGCGACAAGTACGTGGTTGCGCTGAACCTGGCCTCGACGGTCCCCGGCTGGTTGCGGGCGATTGGCGCCAATCGCCTGCCGCTGGGCCTGGATTTGCAGGGTGGCGTGCACTTCCTGATGCAGGTCGACACCAGGGCGGCGATGAACAAGATGCAACAGCGCTATGTCGACGATATCCGTGCGGCGCTGCGCGAGGAAAAGATTCGCTACAAATCGGTGACCAACGGCGCCAAGGGTATCGATGTGGTGCTACGCACCGAGGCGGATCGCAGCAAGGCCGAGAAGGTCCTGGCATCCAAGGTCAATCAGCCGGCCAAGCTTGGTGACCAGCCACCGCTGGAAATTAACGAGGATGGCGGTTCTGGAGACAACTACCCGCTGATCGCCCGGATTCGCGAATCAACCATACAGGAGCAGATGCGCCAGATTGTCAGCAGCAACCTGACCACGTTGCGCAATCGCGTCAATCAGCTGGGCGTGGCCGAGCCGCTGATTCAGCAGCAGGGTGCAAACCGTATCGTGGTCGAACTGCCAGGCGTGCAGGATACCGCCGAAGCCAAGAAAATTCTCGGCGCGATTGCCACTCTGGAATATCACGCGGTCGATGAGAATACCAATCCGATCGAGGCCGAAAAGACCGGTATCGTGCCGCCGGATTCGCGACTGTACTACATGAACAAGAAAGGTCCGGACGGCAAGCCGATTCCGGTCGTGCTGAAAAAGCGCATCATCGTCGGTGGCGACGAACTGGTTGATGCGACCGCCATTCCCGATCCGCAGAACGGTCTTCCGGCCGTATCCGTGCGGCTGAATGCACGCGGCGGGCAGCGCATGCTCGCTTTTACCTCTGAAAACGTCGGCCACCGAATGGCGGTCGTATACATCGATCGCGTGCCCGAGACGCGCATGATCGACGGCAAGGAAGTGCGCACCTACAAGACGACCCAGGAAGTAATCAACGATGCGACCATCCAGGGCGTGTTCTCGAACCAGTTCCAGACCACCGGCCTGGGCAGCATGAAGACCGCCAGTGAGCTGGCATTGCTGTTGCGCGCCGGATCGCTGGCCGCGCCGGCCGACATCGTCGAAGAACGCGTGATCGGTCCGAGCCTCGGTCAGGACAACATCCGCAAGGGTATTCGCGCGGTCGAACTGGGTCTGTTTTCCGTGCTGATCTGCGCGGCGCTGTACTATCACCTGTTCGGTTTGATCGCCGACATTGCCCTGGTTTTGAACCTGATATTACTGATCGCCGCGCTGTCGCTGTTCCAGGCCACGCTGACGATGCCCGGCATTGCCGGCATCGTGCTGACGCTGGGTATGGCAATCGACGCAAATGTGTTGATCTGCGAGCGAATACGAGAGGAGTTACGTAACGGCTCGACGCCATTGGCATCGATACGTGCCGGTTACGAGAAGGCCTGGGCCACGATTCTCGATGCCAACGTGACCCATCTGTTGGCATCAGCCGGCCTGCTGACCTTCGGCTCCGGTCCGATCAAGGGATTCGCGGTCACGCTGGGTCTCGGCATTCTGACTTCGATGTTTACCTCGGTGACCGTCACGCATGCCATTACCAATCTCGTACACAGCGGGCGCAAGCTGAAAGGCTTGTCCGTCGGCGGTGGCTACGCGCGCGGAGCAGCCTGAACCATGGAAATTTTCAAACACGACAGTAACATCAAGTTCCTGAGCTGGCGTCGCGTCAGTATCGTAATTTCGACGATCCTGCTGCTGATTTCGATTGGTGCAATTGCAACGCGCGGCCTCAACTACGCACTGGATTTCACCGGCGGCGTGCTGGTCGAGGTCAAGTATGAACAGCCAGTCGATATCAGTGATGTCCGCAGTGCCCTGGACGCGGCCGGTTTCGACCATGCCATCGTGCAGAGCGTTGGTGGCGCGCGTGAAGTCTCGATTCGCTTGCAGGCACGTGCCGACAAGGCAGCCGAGAGCGACAAGGGAAAACAGCAAAGCGATCAGGTCGCCAACGACGTGCTCAGGGCGCTCAGGGCAAAACGGCCGGATGTGATCAAGACGCGTACGGATTTCGTTGGCCCGCAGGTAGGCCAGGAGCTGAAAAGCGACGGCGTGACCGCGGTGATCTTCGTCATCCTCGGCATCATGATCTACATCGGCATACGTTTCGAATGGCGTTTCGCTGTCGCTGCAATCGCCAGCGAATTTCACGACACGATACTTACTGTCGGCTTCTATGCACTGACTTATCGCGAATTCGACATCACCGTACTCGCCTCGGTACTGGCCGTGGTCGGTTATTCGATCAACGACAAGGTGGTGGTGTTTGACCGCGTGCGCGAACTGTTCCGCTCGACACGCAAGGGCGAACCTGAAGATATTCTCAACCGCGCAATCAACAATACGCTGTCGCGAACCATCATCACCGCGGCGTTTACCGGCGTGACCATGATCGCGCTGTTCGTCTTTGGCGGGCCAGCGGTACACGGTTTTGCGCTGACCATGATCATCGGCATCGTCATCGGTACGCTGTCGTCGATCTTTTTCGCCAACCCGATCCTGCTGTGGCTGGGTGTATCCAAGAAGGATCTGATGCCGGTTACACGTGACAATCCGGAGTTGGCGCGCCGGCCTTGAGCGCGGTTGTCTATTCGTTCCATCGGCAAGCAGAAAAACGCTCGCATTTCGTGCGAGCGTTTTTTTGATCAGAGCGTCCCTAAATGGGCGGCGTAGGTGATCCGCCGAAGGTGTGACCCACGTCCTGATACACCGGTTACGGACGTGCCCCGTTCACACAGTCATGTGGGGGAGAGTAACTCGCTCCGCGAACGCGAGTGAATGCTCTGGCTCAAATGTCACTGGCGGCTGAAGGTTGACGAAAACCTATTTATCGGTTGCAGCCAACAAATCCGGCGTGGCATTCGCCGAGATGATCTTGCTCATGGCCGATGTCAGGTGATGATTGCCCGCGATCAGGTTGCCGCTGGCGGGAACACCATCACGGCCGGCGAAATCGCAGAAATTGCCGCCGGCTTCACGCACCAGCAGACAACCGGCACTCATGTCCCAGGGTTTCAGGCCGATCTCGTAGTAGCCGTCGATGCGTCCGGCCGCGGTGTAAGCCAGATCGAGTGCCGCCGAGCCGGTACGGCGGATATCTTCGGCCGTAGCCAGCAACGCTCGCGTCATCGCCAGTTGCGTTTCCAGATGCGCGCGCTGGCGGTATGGAAAGCCGGTGGCTAGCAAGGCGCCGGCCAGCGTTTCGCGACGCGCCACGCGCAGACGCCGATCGTTGCAGAATGCGCCATCGCCCTTGCTGGCGGTGAACAGCTCGTCGCGTAGTGGATCGTAGACCACGCCATAGACCAAGTCGCCGTGATCGGCGAAACCGATGGAGACGCTGAAATGCGGAAAACCGCGCAGGTAATTGTGCGTGCCGTCCAGCGGGTCGACGATCCACAGCTTGTCGGCCTTGCCGGTTTTGCCCGACTCCTCGGCAAGGATCGCGTGATCGGGGTAGGCGCGGCGCAGTTCGCGCACGATTTCTGCCTCGGCCAGCTTGTCGACTTCGCTGACGAAGTCCATGCGCGATTTCTCTTCGACAGTCAGGCTGTCGACACGGTTGAGATAGCGCAGGATGATCGAGCCGGCTGCGCGTGCGGCGCGCACCGCGACATTGACTGCGGGTCTGGGCATGAAAACTCCGGCCGGTTTGGCGTTGCAAAGAACGAATCGCCCGCATCGGGGCGGGCGTGAAGGGTAGCATGATCGAAGCCGGATACAATGCCCGCTACCGAACCGCGCTGAACACGCAAACGCCGCCTTGAATTTTCCCTCGTGAACGAATCCGCAAACTCGTCAGCCAGCCGATCCAATGTCGAATCGTATTTCAATGATCGCGTACGGTTCGTACTGGTACGAACCTCGCATCCCGGCAATATCGGTGCGGCGGCGCGCGCAATTCGCACGATGAATTGCAGACGCCTGGACTTGGTTGCGCCCCACCGGTTCCCCGATGCGCAGGCGACGGCCATGGCAGCCGGTGCCGACGACGTGCTGGACAATGCCGTTATCACCGGCACACTGGTACCGGCGGTCGCCGATTGCAGGTTGGTCCTGGGATGCAGTGCACGCCGACGCGGTATCGCGCTGGAAGAGTTGTCACCACGTGAAGCCGCTGCGCGCGCGTTGGCGGCGAGCCGTGATGGACCGGTCGCGTTTGTGTTCGGTAATGAACGCACCGGTCTGGAAAACGACGAGCTGATGACTTGCCACGCAATGGTACGCATTCCCAGCGCCGACGATTTCCCGTCGTTGAATCTGGCCCAGGCGGTACAGGTGCTGGCCTACGAATGGCGGTTGGCAACGCTGGCAGCGAATCCGTCGGAAGCGGCGCCGGCGCGCAAGGAACCCCTGGCCAGCGCCGAACAGCTTGAGCACTTCTTCGGCCATCTGGCCGAAACACTCGATGCCATCGATTTCCATAAAGGGCGTTCGCCGCGCAGGATCATGCAACGCTTGCGACGCCTGTTCTTGCGTACCGAACTGGAGCAACGCGAAGTACGCATCCTGCGCGGTATCTTCGACGATGCGCAGCGCAGCGCCCGGTGCGACGCCAGGGAATCAGGCTGATGCGATCGGCGGCGTGAGTTTGCTGATCAGAATCTTGTCGACACGTGCGCCATCCAGATCGACCACTTCGAAACGCAAGCCGCGCCAGTCGAAGTGTTCGCCGGGCTGCGGGATGTGCCCGAAATTGGCCACGACCATGCCGCCGGCGGTGTGGAAGTCGTGTTCTTCCTGTTGCGGCAATTTGCTGAGTTCGAGCAATTCAGCCAGATCCTCGGTGCTGAGTGCTCCGTCGACCAGCAGGCTGCCGTCGTCACGGCGCACGAATGGCGCCGGTTGGGTCGTCGGGACCGGGGCGGCGTTTTTGCCGACGACGGCGCTGAGAACATCGTTCAAAGTAACCAGGCCTTCGATGTCGCCGTATTCGTCCACAACCAGAGCCAGCCGGGTTTCGGCATCGCGGAATTCCTCAAGCAGGTCCAGCGCGCGCGCCGTGCCCGGCACATACAGCGGCTTGGCCAGCTTCGCGAACAGGTCGAACTGCGGCCGGCCGAGCAATGCGGGCAGGCGTTTGATCGATAGCACGCCGATCACGTCCTTGTCGCTGCTGCGATAAACCGGATAGCGCGAATAAGGCGTATCGCGCATGCGTGCCAGGTTTTCCTCGGTCGAGGCATCCTTGTCGAGCCAGACGATTCGCGTGCGCGGCGTCATCAGGCTGTCCACGCTGCGATCGCCCAGGCGCAGGACGCGATTGACCATATTCAGCTCGTCGGTGTCGATCACGCCCTGTTCAGCGCTTTCGGACACCAGCAGGCGGATTTCCTCCTCGCTGACTTTTTCGCTGCTGACCTTGTCCAGTCGCAACATGCGCAGCAGCAACCGGGTCAGGGCGATCAGCACGAAAGCGAACGGCTTGGCCAGTGCGGTCATGATCCACATCGGGATGGCCGTCGAGGTCGCGAAACGCTCCGGATGGACCAGGGCGATGCGTTTTGGCAGCAATTCGCCGAACAGCATGTTGGCGAACGTGATGATGGCGACGCTGAGTGTTACGCCCAAGGCAGGCGCATACGTCGACAGCCACGTTGAATGCGGCGAAGCCAGCAGGTGCGCGATAGTGTGGCCGAAGCGCTCGCCGAGCAGGGTGCCGGTACCGATTCCGATCAGGGTGATGAATACCTGCACCGTGGACAGGAAGCGGTCCGGCATTTCCGAAAGCCTGAACGCCAATTGCGCGCTGCGGCTGTTGTGCGCCATCTGTTTGAGCCGGCTCTTGCGCGAGGTCAGCAGTGCCATCTCGCTTAGCGCAAAAAATCCGTTGAGCAGCGCCAGTAAAAGGACCAGGGCGACTTGGACGATCATCCGTTTCCGCGGAGGCTTCTCGGCATTGAAGTGTAGCAGACTGATCGATATCGTCCGCGAATTGCCGCGATGTTTCGGCCGGCTTGAATTTCGGCGCGACGATCCCGCTGAATGGTTACGAACCCGGGTTGTTTTTGATGCCTTCAAATACCGGGTCTGGATGCATGTATGGTTGCAAATGCGTCGGTTCGTCAGCTAAAATGCGCGTTCGGCTGATGCGGGGTGGAGCAGTCTGGCAGCTCGTCGGGCTCATAACCCGAAGGTCGCAGGTTCAAATCCTGCCCCCGCTACCAGAATTACAAAAAGGCCTCCAAGGGAGGCTTTTTTTTCAGCCGTAAAGCGGCGCATGGATGCGCAACTTGCCGGTGTTGGGAAGCGACACAACGGCGGACTACGGAATGGGCCTCGTGCCCATTTTTTGTTTGCAGAATTTGAGAAGTGCGGCCACGGATGGACGCTTTTTGATCTTCGCGATCAGGATGATCGCAGGAATAGCGATGAAGTGCGGCCATGGATGGACGCTTTTTGATCTTCGCGATCAGGATGATCGCAGGAATAGCGATGAAGTGCGGCCATGGATGGACGCTTTTTGATCTTCGCGATCAGGATGATCGCAGGAATAACGATGAAGTGCGGCCATGGATGGTGGTCATTGATTTTGCGATCAGTTTGGTCGCGCCTGGAAACGACATGCGCAACGAAGAGCTAACCGAATTGCTGGAGCCGGTCGTGGCGAACATGGGACTCGAATGCCTCGGCGTCGAGTACAGCCCGTCGCGCAACAATTCGCTCGTGCGTGTCTATATTGATGCGGCGGATCGCGCGGTGACGGTCGATGATTGCGAAGCAGTCAGCCGGGAGGTTTCCGCGACGATGGATGTACACGATCCGGTTCCCGGACATTACACGCTGGAAGTCTCCTCGCCCGGTCTGGACCGCCCGTTGTATGCGCTGGATCATTTTGCACGCTTCGTCGGTAGCCAGGCTAAGCTCGAAACCAATCTGGCGGTGGATGGTCGTCGCCGTTTCCAGGGCGAGATTCTCAAGGTGCAGGACGGGCGGATCGACATCGAACAGGACGCCAAACCAGTGACGATCGAATTCGACAACATTCGTCGTGCGCGTCTGGTACCGGATTTGGAGCAGTTGCGGCCGGCCGCTAAAAAGGGCAGGGCGGAACGCAGCGCTAAACACGGAAACAAGGTCCGGCCCGATCGGACTCAGGAGCAACAGGCATGAGCAAAGATCTACTGCTGGTCGTCGATGCGGTCGCCAATGAAAAAGGCGTCGAAAGCGAAGTCATCATGGAAGCGATGGAGGCGGCCCTGGCCTCGGCGGCCAAGAAGCGCTACTTCGACGAGGACGTCGCCACGCGCGTGAGCATCGATCCGGATACCGGTGAGTACGAAACCTTCCGCCGTTGGGAAGTCGTCGCCGACGACGTCGTCATGGAGTCGCCGGATCGGCAGATTCGCCTGATGGACGCGGTGGAAACCCATCCGGATATCGAGGTGGGCGAATACATCGAGGAGCAGATCGAAAATCCGGAATTCGGTCGCATCGCCGCGCAGGCCGCCAAACAGGTGATCGTGCAGCGCGTACGCGAGGCCGAGCGTGCCCAGGTGGTCGAGGCCTACAAGGATCGCGTCGGCGAGTTGATCACCGGCGTGGTCAAGCGGGTCGAACGCGGCAGCATCTATCTGGATCTGGGCGGCAACGCCGAGGCGTATATCCCGCGCGACCGCACCATACCGCGCGAAGCAGTGCGGGCCGGCGATCGCATTCGAGGTTATCTGTACGAAGTGCGCCCCGAACAACGTGGTCCGCAGTTGTTCGTGTCGCGCAGTGCACCCGAATTCATGATTGAGCTGTTTCGACTGGAAGTGCCGGAAGTCGGTCAGGGACTGGTCGAGATCAAGGGCGCGGCCCGCGACGCCGGCGATCGCGCCAAGATCGCGGTGCTGGCACACGACAACCGTACCGATCCGATCGGCGCCTGCATCGGCATGCGCGGCTCGCGTGTGCAGGCTGTGTCCAACGAACTCAACGGCGAGCGCATCGATATCGTACTGTGGAACGAGAATCCGGCGCAGTTCGTGATCAATGCGATGGCGCCGGCCGAGGTACAGTCAATCATCATGGACGAGGAAAAGCATTCGATGGACATCGCCGTTGCCGAGGACAAGCTGTCCCAGGCCATCGGGCGAGGCGGCCAGAACGTGCGGCTTGCCAGCAAGCTGACCGGCTGGCAGCTCAACGTGATGACGCAGGATCAGGTGCAGGAAAAGAGCGAAGCCGAGCAGGAAGCGGCCAGCAAGCTGTTCCAGGAAAAACTCGAAGTCGACGCCGAGATCGCCACCATCCTCGTACAGGAAGGTTTCACCACGGTTGAGGAAATCGCCTATGTGCCCAGCGCGGAACTGCTGGCCATCGAGGGATTCGACGAGAACATCGTCGAGGAATTGCGTGCCCGTGCCCGCGATGCCCTGTTGACCGAGGCGCTGGCGGCCGAGGAAGACATCGAAGAAAACAAGCCGGCTGAAGACCTGCTCGAAGTGTCCGGAATGGACGAAGCCACGGCCTATGCACTGGCCGAGCACAAGGTGGTCACGCGCCAGGATCTGGCTGACCTGGCGACGGACGAGCTTATGGAACTGGCTATCGACGGTATCGACGAACCGCGCGCTGCCGAATTGATCATGGCTGCCCGTGCGGAGAAGGCTGCCTGAGTCCGATTGATCCGTGGACCGTAACCGTATTGGCCCAAGGAGGACCGAAACATCATGTCTAACGTAACCATCAAGCAACTCGCCGACGTGCTCGGCATGAGCGTGGAAAAGCTGCTGGAGCAGCTTGAGGGCGCCGGCATGACGTTTTCCGATCCCGACCAGGTTGTGTCCAGTCGCGAAAAGGTCAAGCTGCTCGGCTTTCTGCGTCGCACGCACGGCAAGGTCGAAAAGGCCGGTGAGAATGCCCCGCGTCAGATCACGCTCAAGCGCAAGACGGTCAGTGAATTGACCGTCAACCAGGGTGCTGCGCGCGGCAAGACGGTCAACGTCGAAGTGCGTCAGAAGCGCACCTACGTGAATCGCCGCGCCGTCGTCGAGAATACCGGGGTGGACAGTGAGCGCGAGGAAGCACTGAAGAAGCTGCAGGAATCACAACGCCAGCGCGAGGCCGAGGAAGCCGCGAGGCAGGAACAGGAACGCCGCCGGCAGGAAGCGGATGCAAAACTGCGTGCCGCTGAGGAAGCTAAGCGCATCGCCGAAGAAGAACGCGTCCGTGCGGAGGCCGCGGCGCGCGAAGCTGCTGCCAGCCAGGCCGAAGCCGAGGTTGCCACGCCGGCCGCCGAACGTGCACCCGGGCGCAAGGCCGCAACTCCGGACAAGCGCCGCGATCGCCCTGCCGCCGATGCGCCTTCGCACAAGCACGGCAAGACCAAGCACGGTTCGCATCGCATGCGTGAAGGCGGTGATGATGGCTCGAATCGCTATTTCGGTAACGAGTTGCACCTGTCCGACGCCGGCCATGCACGACGCGGCGCAGTCAAGCGCAAATCGCGCCGCCAGATAGAACAGACGCGTGCCGCGTCGGGTTCGCATGCCTTCACGCGTCCGGCCTCCCCAATCGTGCGTGACGTACCGGTCGGCGAAACCATCGTCGTGTCCGATCTCGCACAGAAGATGGCGGTCAAGGGGGCAGACGTGGTCAAGGCGCTGTTCAAGATGGGCGTCATGGCCACGATCAATCAGGTTATCGATCACGACACCGCGGTGCTGGTGGTCGAAGAGCTCGGGCACAAGGCCGCGCCGCTCGAGGAAAAGAATGCCGAATCGGCATTGTCAAAGGTTGAGGTTCAGGGTGACAAGGCGCCGCGCCCGCCAGTGGTGACGATCATGGGCCACGTCGATCACGGCAAGACGTCGTTGCTGGATTACATTCGCCGTACCAAGGTGGCTTCCGGCGAAGCCGGTGGAATCACTCAGCATATCGGTGCCTACCACGTTGAAACAGACAAGGGCGTGGTTTCGTTTCTGGATACTCCGGGGCATGCGGCGTTCACGTCGATGCGTGCCCGTGGCGCCAAGCTGACCGACATCGTGGTCCTGGTCGTGGCCGCCGACGATGGCGTCATGCCGCAGACGATCGAAGCCGTTCAACATGCACGCGCGGCCGGTGTGCCGCTGATCGTGGCGATGAACAAGATGGACAAGCCCGAGGCGAATCCGGAAACGGTCATGCAGGGTCTGGTGCAGCAGGAAGTCGTGCCCGAGGAATGGGGCGGTGACGTACAGTTCGTGCCGGTTTCGGCCAAGACCGGCGAGGGCGTCGACAATCTGCTCGATGCGATTCTGCTGCAGGCCGAAGTGATGGAGTTGAAGGCCGTACGGGACGGCCTGGCGACCGGTGTCGTGGTCGAATCGAGCCTGGACAAGGGACGCGGCGCCGTCGCTACCGTGCTGGTTCAGCAGGGCACGCTGAAGAAAGGCGACTTTCTGGTCTGCGGGATCGAATACGGGCGTGTGCGCGCGATGTTCGATGAAGCCGGCGAACAGACTGAAAGCGCCGGGCCGTCGATCCCGGTTCAGGTATTGGGTCTGTCCGGCGTACCGGAAGCCGGCGACGATTTCGTCGTCGTCGATGATGAGCGTCTGGCCAAGCAGGTCGCGGCCGAACGTCAGCACAAGCGTCGCGAGTCACGCCTGACCAAGCAGGCCGTGCGTCTGGAAGATGTCATCTCGCAGATGGGCCAGGGCGACGAGCAGCAGGTGCTGAATCTGCTGGTCAAGGCCGACGTGCAGGGCTCTGCCGAAGCCTTGCGCGACGCGCTGACCGCGATCGGTACCGACCAGATCAAGATCAATGTCATCGTTTCGGCCGTAGGCGGCATCACCGAATCCGATGCGACGCTGGCTGCGGCATCCAACGCGATCATCATCGGTTTCAATGTGCGTGCCGACACGTCCGCGCGCAAGGTTATCGCCGACAGCGGTGTCGATCTGCGTTACTTCTCGATCATCTACGATGTAATCGATCAGGTGAAGCAGGCCGCGACCGGTCTGCTTGGCAACGAGATTCGCGAGGAAATCATCGGTACCGCGCAGGTTCGCGACGTGTTCCGTTCGTCCAAATTCGGCGCCATTGCCGGTTGCATGGTGGTGGAAGGCGTAGTCAAGCGTAGCAAGCCGATTCGCGTGCTGCGCGACAACACGGTGATCTTCTCGGGCGAACTGGAGTCGCTGCGACGCTTCAAGGAAAACGTCGACGAGGTACGCAACGGCATGGAGTGCGGTATCGGCGTCAAGCAGTACAACGATGTCAAGCCGGGCGACCAGATCGAGTGCTTTGAACGCATCGAGGTGGCCAGGACGCTGTGACCGGCGCCGGTCTGTTAGCGTTCAGCAGATAAACCATGCCTTCGCGAGACTTCAAGAGAGCCGACCGCATCAGCGCCGAATTGCGACGCCTGATCGGCACGATGGTGCATGAAGCCGTGCGCGATCACGCGTTGCCGTCGGTCAGCGTGTCGGAAGTCGAGGTAACCAAGGATTTCGATGTCGCCACGGTTTACGTGACGGCACTGCTGCCGGAATCCTCGACCGAAGCCGTGCATGCGTTGAACGAGATGGCCGGGCACTTTCGCCATGAGCTGGCGCATCAGATGCGTATTCGTCGCGTGCCGGAGTTGCGTTTCCGCTACGACGATTCGGTAGATCGCGGCGAACGTATCGAGGCGCTGTTGCGCGGCGAGACGTCGGATACCGGCAAGCGCTGAGTCCGGACGGTTTACGGTCGTTCAACGACACAAGCGATGTCGAAAACCTGCTATCGAAACATCGACGGCATCCTGTTGCTGGACAAGCCGTCGGGCATGAGTTCCAACCAGGCCTTGCAGCGTGTGCGCCACTTGTTTCAGGCGCGCAAGGCCGGGCATACGGGAAGTCTTGATCCGCTGGCGACGGGTTTGCTGCCGATCTGTTTCGGCGAGGCGACCAAGATTGCCGGCTACCTGCTCGGTTCGCGCAAGGCCTACGAAGCCGAATTGGTGTCGGGCATCACCACCGACAGCGACGACGCTGACGGGCAGGTGCTGCGCACGCGGCCGGTTCCGACATTGAACCGTGCTGTAATCGAATTGGCATTGGCCGGTTTGCGCGGACGCATTCTCCAGGTACCGCCGATTTATTCGGCCTTGAAACGCGACGGCGTGCCGCTGTACAAGCGTGCCCGTCGCGGCGAACAGGTCACGGTCGAAGCCCGCGAGGTAGAAATTTTCCGCCTGGATTTGTTGGGTATCGATGGCGAAAGGATTCGCTTGCACGTCGAATGTTCTTCCGGAACCTATGTGCGCAGTCTGGCCCGCGATCTGGGCGAGCGCCTGGGTTGCGGCGCCCATTTGACGGCGCTGCGCCGGCTTTGGGTCGATCCGTTCCGCGAGCCGGTCATGTATGGCTTGAGCGACTTGCAACAACGCGCGCAGGGCGCTGACGCCGGGGCGCTGGATGCGCTGCTGCTGCCGCTGGAAACGGGCCTGAGCGGACTGCCCGCAGTCAGTTTCGACGCGCAGGCGTGCAGCCGGTTGCGCCAAGGGCAGCGTTTCCGATATGCCGGGCTGGAAGTCGGGCGAATTTACCGCGCGCTGGATTCGCGCGATTGGCTGGTTGCCCTGGTCGAGGCTTCGGAAGATGGTTTGATCCGGATACGCCGCGGATTCAATGCAAATTCTGCACAAAGTTGACCGCGCCGCCTCGAAATAGGCTAAAATATTGAGCTTTCCAGAATTCCGAATTCACTTGCGAGGTCGCCGGGTTGCCATCGGTTCGGGTGGTGGCGTGTCGGCCATGCTTAAAGCTTTCAAGGCCACATAACCCATGTCACTTACAGTCGAACAAACCAGCAAGGTCATCTCTGACTACCGCCGCGCGCCGAACGACACCGGCTCGCCGGAAGTCCAGGTGGCGCTGCTGTCCGCGCGCATCGAGCACCTGTCCAAGCATTTTGCCGATCATGGCAAGGACCATCATTCGCGGCGTGGATTGCTGAAGATGGTCAACCAGCGCCGTCGTCTGCTGAATTATCTCAAGAAGTCAGACAACGAGCGTTACAAGAGCCTGATCGAACGCCTCGGTCTGCGTCGGTAATCCCGATAACACCAATGAGCATCATCCCCCGGCAATCGTGTGTTACCGTCGAATCCGACTGTCGTCGTGGTTCGGCCGGGGAGCCATCCATCGCATCTGCCGCCAACGATCCTGTCTCATCGGCAGTGATCCGTTCTTCCTTTGCGGCGATCGCGCGCAGCGGCATTGATCGCCGTCCTGGCGCGACATCCGCAGATGCATATATAACCATCTGCATCAATCCCGAAAAGCGGCAACTCGCGGCCGTATCATTTACTTGCGTTCATCCGTGAACGCGAAGATCAAAAAGCGGCCATCCGTGGCCGCACTTTCAAAATTAGATTAGGAAATCAATCGTGGCCAAAGTCAGCAAATCATTCCAGTACGGAAAACATCAAGTCACGCTGGAAACGGGTGAAATTGCCCGTCAAGCGTCCGGCGCCGTCATGGTCAGCATGGGCGGGACGGTCGTCCTGGTAGCGGCCACCGCTGCGGCGAAGGCGCGCGAAGGTCAGGATTTCTTTCCGCTGACCGTCGACTACGTCGAAAAATTCTATTCCGCCGGCCGGATCCCCGGCGGCTTTTTCAAGCGCGAAGGTCGCCTGACCGAAAAGGAAACGCTGACTTCGCGCCTGATCGACCGTCCCATCCGTCCGCTGTTCCCGGACGAATTCAAGAATGAAGTCCAGATCGTTGCCACGGTGGTGTCAATGGATCCGGAAATCGACGGCGACATCCCGGCCATGATCGGCGCTTCGGCGGCACTGACCCTGTCCGGCGTTCCGTTCAAGGGCCCGATCGGTGCAGCGCGTGTCGGTTATGCAGATGGCAAGTATGTGCTCAACCCGACCGCGACCGAGTTGCAGGATTCGCAGTTGGATCTGGTCGTCGCCGGTACTGCGAACGCGGTCCTGATGGTCGAATCCGAGGCACAACTGCTCAGCGAAGACGTGATGCTGGGTGCGGTCATGTTCGGCCACGAGCAGTTGCAGGCCGCGATCCGCGCCATCGCCGAATTGGCCACCGAGGCCGGCAAGCCGTCCTGGGACTGGCAGCCGCCGGCTCGCGACGAGTCGCTTGTCGCGGCCGTCAAGGGCGCCGTCGGCAACAAGCTCGAAGAGGCCTTCCAGGTGCGCGACAAGCTACAGCGTCGCGATGCGATCGCCGCGATCAAGGCCGACGTGCTCGAATCGCTCAAGGTCCAGGCTGAAGAAGATGGCTGGGACAGCGCCGATCTGGCCAAGGAATTCGCCGAACTCGAATACCGCACGCTGCGCAGCGGCGTGCTCAAGACCAAGCAGCGCATCGACGGACGCAATCTGGATGACGTCCGGCCGATCACGGTGCGGGCAGGCGTGCTGCCGCGTGCGCACGGTTCGGCACTGTTCACCCGTGGCGAGACCCAGGCCATTGTCGCGGTCACGCTGGGTACTACGCGCGACGCGCAGATCATCGATGCACCGGCGGGTGAATCCAAGGACACCTTCCTGTTCCATTACAACTTCCCGCCGTATTCGGTGGGTGAGTGTGGCCGCATGATGGGTCCGAAGCGTCGTGAAATCGGTCACGGACGTCTGGCCAAGCGTGGCGTGCAGGCAGTCAAGCCGAGCATGGAGTCCTTCCCGTACGTGATCCGTGTCGTTTCGGAGATCACCGAATCCAACGGTTCCTCGTCGATGGCCTCGGTGTGCGGTTCCTCGCTGGCGATGATGGATGCGGGTGTGCCGTTGACCGCCCCGGTGGCCGGTATCGCCATGGGTCTGGTCAAGGAAGGCCAGGATTTCGTCGTGCTTAGCGACATCCTCGGCGACGAAGACCACCTGGGCGACATGGACTTCAAGGTCGCGGGTAGCTCCGAAGGCGTGTCGGCGCTGCAGATGGACATCAAGATCGATGGCATCACCGAAGAGATCATGCGCACCGCTCTGGCCCAGGCAAAGCGTGGCCGTCTGCATATCCTCGGCGAAATGTCCAAGGCATTGGACAAGCCGCGTTCGGAAATGAGCGAATTCGCACCGCGTCTGATGACCATGAAGATTCATCCGGACAAGATTCGCGAAGTCATCGGCAAGGGCGGCAGCGTGATCCGCTCGATCACCGAGGAAACCGGCGCAACCATCGATATCAGTGACGACGGCACCATCGTCATCGCCTCGGTCAACCGCGCCGCGGCCGACGAAGCCAAGAAGCGTATCGACCAGATCGTGGCCGATGTCGAACCGGGCCGCATCTACGAGGGCAAGGTCGCCAAGCTGATGGACTTCGGTGCGTTCGTCACCATCCTGCCCGGCAAGGACGGGCTGGTGCATGTTTCGCAGATTTCCAACGAGCGCGTGGAGAAGGTTTCCGACAAGCTCAAGGAAGGCGATATCGTCAAGGTCAAGGTACTCGAAGTCGACAAGCAGGGCCGCATCCGTCTTTCGATGAAGGCGATCGCCGAAGAGGAAGCACCTGCCGCGTAACGCTTGGAATTTCGCTTTTGAACAATCGGTTGTCGCGGTTTTCTGAAGTGGATTCGACAATTCGAAAGGATTTCGGGAAAGCGGGCCGCGGCCCGCTTTCTTCTCGCCTGAAATTGTTGCGGTGCAGCATGCTGCGTGCTAGCATTTCAAGGCTAAGCGGAGGTCTATGATGAGCGACAAAAAATCGGGTCAGGACTTTATGCGGAACTGGCAGGCACTGCAGAATCAATACTGGAATGCCTGGTCCGACGCCACGCAAAGCGCGGTCGGATCTTCCGCCGAGGCGTCGATGCCGTGGCAGGCAGGTATCGACAAATGGCGGCAAATGTTCGGCAACGCCGGCGAGCAGAGCGAGGCGACCGAACGCCTGCTCGGTAGTGCCAGGTCCTACGTCGCATTGATGCAATCGCTATTGCAGTTCGCCAGCGGCAAGAATGCCGGCTCGGCGCCGCTGCAGTCGTGGATGGACAGCATGCGCCAGGGTTTTGATCCGGGCGCCGGCGGAGACGCGCTGAACGCCAATCCGATGGCGGCCATGTTGCGCGGGATTGACGGTTCCGACATGTTGAATCCGGAAAGACTTCGCGCCCAGTTCGCCCCCTTGATGGCGCAGGCACGCCAGGAAGGCATGTCCTGGTTGCAAGCGCCGGCTTTCGGATTTGCGCGCGAGCACCAGGAGCGCTTTCAGAAGGCGCTGGTCGCTTTCGCTGATTACCAGGAGGCGCTCAAGAAATACAACGACCTGATGCTTCAGGTCAGCAAGCGCAGTTTCGAGATTCTAGAAGGCAAACTGGCTGAGTGTTCCGAGCCCGGTCGCCAGATCGATTCCATGCGCGGTCTGTACAACCTGTGGGTCGATGCGGCCGAGGATGCCTATGCCGAGGTCGCGTTGTCCGACGAATTCAGCAAGGTCTACGGCAACCTGGTCAACGCGCAGATGCGCGTGCGCGCCAACCTGCAGGCGGAGGCTGAACGCTTGTCCGCCGAGATGGGCATGCCCACGCGTACAGAGCTGGACAGCGTGCTCCGGCAATTGCATGAGTTGCGTCGACAATCGCGACAGCGCAATGCCGGAAACCCGGAGGCTGTTGCCGACAAGCCGGTCGCGTCCGCGAAGCCGGTGCGTAGCGAACCGCGTCGCCCGGTAAAGACGGCAAAGGCGCCGACCAAGCGCAAATCGGCGGCGACCAAACGTGCACCGGCGAAAGCCAAACGCAGTGCCGCAACGACCGGCAAATTCGCCGAGGCGATCGACAACATGCGTTCGAAGAAAGGCGCGAAGTCGGGCCGCGCGCGTGCCGCCGCCAAGCGGGCTTCCGCTGCCGCACCGCGGAAGCGTGCCGCGGCCAGGAAAAGCAAACGTGGAGGTAGCCGATGAACCCCTTGCGTATCGATCCGGCCGCCGCGATGGCCGAGGTGCAGACATTCAATCGCAAGCTCGGCGCGGGCCTGAAAACCTTGCGCGAACTGGATGATGTCAATTACGGCGCCACCGAAAAGGAAGAAATCTACCGTGAGGACAAGCTGGTCCTGTATCGCTACAAGGGCGAGGGCAAACCGACCGCCAAGGTACCGCTGCTGATCTGCTACGCGCTGGTCAATCGGCCCTACATGGTGGATTTGCAG
Source organism: uncultured Pseudomonadota bacterium (assembly GCA_963779795.1). Taxonomy (GTDB): domain Bacteria; phylum Pseudomonadota; class Gammaproteobacteria; order Xanthomonadales; family Rhodanobacteraceae; genus Rudaea. Next base: position 302,806 of record CAVZZK010000003.1, read on the forward strand.
CCGGATCGTTCCATGGTGCGCAACCTGCTGGCCAAGGGCGAGGACGTTTACCTGATCGACTGGGGTTATCCCGATCCGTCCGACCGTTACCTGACGCTTGACGATTACATCAACGGTTATATCCGGCGTTGCGTCGAAGTCGTCGCAAAACGCCACAAACTGGACAGCATCAACCTGCTCGGTATTTGCCAAGGCGGTGCGTTCAGCCTGTGCTTTGCTTCGATGTATCCCCAGCTTGTGCGCAACCTGATCACCATGGTTACGCCGGTTGATTTCCACACGCCTGACAACATGCTGTCACGCTGGACGCAAGGCATGGACGTGGACCTGTTTGTCGATACGCTCGGCAACGTGCCGGCGGACCTGATGAACTGGTGCTACCTGACGCTGAAGCCGATACGCCTGTTCCAACAGAAATACATCGGCATGGTCGATATCCTCGACGACAAGGCGGAACTTGAGAATTTCCTGCGCATGGAAAAGTGGATTTTCGACAGCCCGGACCAGGCCGGCGAGGCGTTCCGCCAGTTCATCAAGGATTTCTACCAGGCCAACAAGCTGATCAAGGGCGGACTGAAGATCGGCGACGGCGAGGTCGACCTGAAGAACATCCGTATGCCGGTATTGAACATTTTCGCCGAGCAGGATCATCTGGTGCCGCCGTCGGCGTCGCGGCCGATGAAGGATCACGTCGGCACCAAAGACTATACGGAACTTGCGTTCAAGGGTGGACACATTGGCATCTATGTGTCCGGCCGCGCCCAACGCGAGGTGCCGACTGCCATCAACGACTGGCTCAGCGCACGGGCTTGATCTGCGCACGTACGACCGCGGGGCGTCACGCATGAACGAAGTCATCTTTCATTTTCATCATCTGACGATCACGCCGTGGAAGCTGATCGGCTATCTGGGTCTGTGTCTGTTCACCAGCCGCTGGTTCGTGCAGATGTATGCCACGCGCAAGGCGCGCCGCGTGCACATGCCGCGGGCATTCTGGTGGTTGTCGCTGTGCGGCAGCGCGATGCTGGTCAGTTACTTCACGTTCGGCAAGAACGACTCCGTGGGCATCCTCTCCAATTCGTTCCCGGCGTTCGTCTCGGTCTATAACCTGGTCGTCGATTTCCGCCATCGGCGCAGTGCTGACGCAACGGTAGGCTAGTCGGGATCGTAATTCGGATTAGCCGGACATCGGGGCTTAGATAGTCAACGATGTAGAGTGGGAGCAGCGCAACGAATCCCGCCGGCTGCCGAGCGGTGAGGCCCAACACGGTTTAGTCGGGATCGTAATCCAGATTTGGCGCCAGCCAGCGTTCCGCCTCGGCCAGAGTCCAGCCCTTGCGTTTGGCGTAGTCGGCAACCTGCTCGCGGCTCAGACGGCCGACGACGAAGTACTGGCTGCGCGGGTGCGAAAAGTACCAGCCTGAAACCGAGGCAGCGGGAAGCATGGCCATGCCCTCGGTCAGTTCGATGCCGGCGTTGTCGGTGGCCTTCAGTAACTCGAACAGCGTGACCTTTTCAGTGTGGTCCGGGCACGCCGGATATCCCGGCGCCGGGCGGATGCCGCGATACTTCTCGGCAATCAGGGCATCGTTGTCGAGGTGCTCGTCGGTGGCGTAACCCCATAGTTCGCGGCGTACGCGCCGGTGCATGTATTCCGCACAGGCTTCGGCCAGGCGATCGGCCAGTGCCTTGAGCAGGATCGCCGAATAATCGTCATGATTTTCCTCGAAGCGTTTCACGTGTGCTTCAATGCCCAGTCCGGCGGTTACGGCGAAGCCGCCGATCCAGTCATCGACACCGCTTTGCTTCGGGGCGATGAAATCGGCCAGGCAAAGATTCGGACGATCGCTGGGCTTGTCGGCCTGCTGGCGCAGGAAGTGTAGAGCAAGCCCTCGCCCCTGAGCTTGCTCGGGGGAGAGGGTTGGGTGAGGGGGGAATGTCTGATCTTGCTGCTGCGCTTCCGCGCTTCTTGACGTTGCCCCGTCACCGCGACCCTCTCCCCCAGGCTTGGCCTGGGGGAGAGGGAGCAATTCGATATCGTCGCCGACGCGTCGCGCCGGCCAGAAACCGATCGCGGCGCGCGCCTGCAGCCATTTCTCGTCGACGATCTTCTTCAGCATCGCCTGCGCATCGGCAAACAGCTCGCGCGCCTGCTTGCCGATAACGTCGTCGTCGAGGATCGCCGGATATCGTCCCGACAATTCCCAGGCCTGGAAAAACGGCGTCCAGTCGATGAAGTCGATCAAGTCGTTCAAGTCGATAGCGTAGGAACGCACGCCAGTGAAGGTTGGTCCGGGCGGGCGATAGTCGTCCACGTCGCCGTCGAATGCGTTGGCGCGCGCCTTGTCAAGCGAAACGAGGCGTTTTTGCGGTCCACGGTTTTGATGGCGCTCGCGCACTTGCGCGTATTCGGCGCGGATCTTCGCCAGGAACGCATCTACCTGATCCTTGCTGACCAGTGACTGCGCCACGCCGACTGCGCGCGAGGCATCCTTGACCCAGACCGTTGGCGCCTCGTAATTGGGTTCGATCTTCAGCGCCGTGTGCGCGCGCGATGTGGTCGCGCCGCCGATCAGTAGCGGCACGCGGAACTTCTGCCGCTGCATTTCCTTTGCGACGTGACTCATTTCTTCCAGCGACGGCGTGATCAGTCCGGACAGGCCAATGATGTCGGCTTTCTCGGCGATCGCCGTATCAAGAATCTTCTGTGCCGGCACCATCACGCCGAGATCGATCACCTCGAAGTTGTTGCAACGCAGGACCACGCCGACGATGTTCTTGCCGATGTCGTGCACGTCGCCCTTGACCGTGGCCATGATGATCTTGCCGTTGTTCTTCGCCGCGTCGCCGCTACGCCGCTTTTCGGCTTCGATGTACGGCAACAGGTGCGCCACGGCCTTTTTCATCACCCGTGCGGACTTGACTACCTGCGGCAGGAACATCTTGCCGGCGCCGAACAGGTCGCCAACGACATTCATGCCGTCCATCAGCGGACCTTCGATTACATCGAGCGGCCGCCTGGCCTGCTGGCGGGCCTGCTCGGTGTCGTCGACCACGTATTGATCGATGCCGTGTACCAGCGCATGAGCGAGGCGTTTGTGGACCGGAAGTTCGCGCCAGGCGTTCGCGTTCACGTCTTCCTGCGCGCCATGCTTGCCGCCGGCGAAACGATCGGCGATTTCCATGAGTCGGTCGGTGGCATCGCGACGACGGTTAAGGACCACGTCCTCGACGCGATCGCGCAGTTCCGGGTCGAGGTCGTCGTAGATCGCCAATGCGCCGGCATTGACGATGCCCATGTCCATGCCGGCGGCGATCGCGTGATACAGGAACACGGAGTGGATTGCTTCGCGCACCGGATTATTGCCGCGGAACGAGAATGACACATTGGACACGCCGCCAGATACGTGCGAGTCGGGAAAGCGCTTCTTCAGTTCGCGCGTCGCCTCGATAAAGTCCACGGCGTAATTATTGTGCTCCTCGATGCCGGTAGCGATGGCGAAGATGTTTGGGTCGAAAATGATGTCCTCGGGAGGGAATCCGATGGTTTCGGTCAGCAGCTTGTACGAGCGCGTGCTGATCTCGACCTTGCGTTGCAGCGTGTCGGCCTGGCCGGTTTCGTCGAAGGCCATGACCACGACCGCGGCGCCGTAGCGCAGGATCTTGCGCGCCTGCTCCAGAAACGTCGCTTCGCCTTCCTTCAGCGAAATCGAGTTGACCACGCCCTTGCCCTGCAGGCATTTCAGCCCCGCCTCGATCACGCTCCATTTGGACGAGTCGACCATGACCGGTACGCGCGCGATATCCGGTTCGGCGGCGATCAGGTTGAGAAAACGCTTCATCGCCGCTTCGGAATCGAGCAGGCCCTCGTCCATGTTGACGTCGAGGATCTGCGCGCCGTTGGCAACCTGCTGGCGCGCCACTTCTACGGCGTCCTCGTAGCGGTCTTCCTTGATCAGCTTGCGGAAGCGGGCCGAGCCGGTAACGTTGGTACGCTCGCCGATGTTGACGAAATTCAGTTCAGGCGTGATGACCAGCGGTTCCAGGCCAGAGAGGCGGGTATGGCGTTGACTCATGCGGCGATCTGTCCGGATTGCGGCAAGCTGCGTGGCTTGAGGTCTCGTACCGCTTCGGCGATGGCGCGGATGTGATCGGGCGTGGTGCCGCAACAGCCGCCGACCAGGTTCATCAGGCCGGCACGCGCGAATTCGCCCAGCGTTTCCGCCATGTCCTGTGGTGATTCGTCGTAACCGCCGAACGCGTTCGGCAGGCCCGCGTTGGGATGCGTGCTGACATAACAGTCGGCGACTTGTGCCAGTGCCTCGACGTGTTCGCGCAACTCGCGCGGACCGAGCGCGCAATTCAATCCGACGGCCAGCGGTTTTGCGTGGGAGAGCGAATACCAGAACGCCTCGGCCGTCTGGCCGGACAACGTGCGTCCGGAGCGGTCCGTTATCGTGCCGGAAATCATGATCGGCAGTCTCGCTCCGATTTCATCGAAAACACGGAAGATGGCTATCAGCGCGGCCTTTGCATTCAGCGTGTCGAAGATCGTCTCGACCATCAACACATCGGCGCCGCCCTCGATCAAACCGTGTGCCGCCTCGGCGTAGGCGTCGGCCAATTCATCGAAATCGACATTGCGAAAACCGGGATTATTGACGTCCGGCGACAGCGAGGCAGTGCGACTGGTCGGGCCCAGAACGCCAATTGCCCAGCGTGGCCGCTGCGGCGTTTCGGCTGCAATCCGGTCACACGCTGCACGGGCGATTTTCGCGCTCTCGCGGTTGAGTTCGCGCACCAGATGCTGCAAGCCATAATCGGCCTGACTGATCGAGGTGGAGTTGAACGTGTTGGTTTCGACCAGGTCGGCGCCGGCGCGCAGATAGGCCAGGTGCACGTCGCGGATGATTTCGGGTTGCGTCAGGCTGAGCAGGTCGTTGTTGCCCTTGAGTTGATAGTCGCATCCATTCGCATCGGCTTGCGCGCGGGCGTGATCGTGTGCCTGGCCTGCATCGCAGCCTGCGGCAAAACGTTTGCCCCGATAGCCGGCTTCGTCCAGTGAATGGGATTGCAGCATCGTGCCCATGGCGCCATCCAGCACGAGGATGCGCTGACGCAGTGCGGCTTCCAGTGCCGCCGCGCGTTGCGGGTTGAGCCAGGGCAGGGTTTTCATGCGGGCTTTCTCGCCAGCAGATTGATGACTTCGAAATGCGGTGAGCGACGTTCCCGAGTAATGCTGTTGCAGGCCAGGATTTCCAGCTTGGCCGCGCGTGCGAAGCGGCGCAGGTCGGCGACACGAAAGCCCAGATTGCGATGATCGAACGGTTTGACGACCTTTTCGTGCCCGTGTCTGCCGAGCGTCAGGGCGAGCAGGCGCCCGCCGGGGCGCAGCACGCGCGCGGCTTCTGCAATGGCACGGGTCGGCTGTTCGCTGTAGGTCAGGGCATGCAGCAGCAGGACCAGGTCGAAGCGACGCTGGCCGAGTTTGAGGGCGTGCATGTCGCCTTGACGTACTTTGACGTTGCGGTGGCGCTTCAGGCGCCGTCGTGCTGCGGCGACGACGCGCTCGCTGGAATCCAGACACAGGATCGAATGTGCCTGCGGAGCGAGCAGTTCGGCCAGCACGCCGTCGCCCGAGGCGATGTCCAGCACGTCGCCGAATTCGACCAGGCCGGTCATGGCGCGTGCCAGTGCTTCCCAGGTGCGTCCGGGCGAATAGTGCCTTTCCATGTCGCCGGCGACGCTGTCGGCCCAGCCGGCGCTGCGCGCACGTTTGGCCAGCACGGCGGGCAGGCGTTCGGCATCGTTGGCGATCAGCGCATCGTCGATTGATGTGGTCAATGTCTTGACCAGTACCGCCGGTTTTTCTTCGAGTTCGGTGTTTCGGCGATAGTAGGCGGAAACACCGGCGCGCCGGTCGCGGACCAGGTTGAGTTCCTTCAGCTTGGCCAGGTGCGTGGATACTCGCGGTTGTGCCAGGTGCAGTACGTCGGAGAGTTCGGCCACGGTCAATTCTTCCCGCTCCAGCAAAGCGAGCAGCCGCACGCGTGTCGGGTCGGAGAGCAGTCGCAGCAGCGCCGATGTCGCGGACAGGTCCAAATCGTATCCTTTCATCTTGATCAAAAGATATTCGTTGGTCAGCGTAGCGGCAGCCCGCGCAGCGGTCAATGCCGGGACGCACGCGAAACCTGGTTGGTCGGGCACGTATCCGGTTGCCAATTTTGACGGTTGGTCCGGGTGCGCAACCGGTTTCGGTGGCGATTGCGGCAAGGGTTCGCCGAAAACGCTAAAATACGCCGTTCGCGACGGCGCCCGGCGCGGTATCGCGTACCGCGTCGACCGGTTGATAGGGGTAGCCGAGCGCGGCATAAGCAAGCCACGAAAGCGCGATCGGCCATGTCGTGGCGGGTCGCATACACAGGAGCATGTATGGAGTTCGGTTTCAGCGAAGAGCAATTGCAGATTCAGGCCATCGCGCGCGATTTCGCGCAGAAGCGCATTGCGCCGGTCGCTGCGGATTTCGACAAGTCGGGCGAATTTCCGCTGGACAACATTCGCGAAATGGGTCAGCTCGGCCTGATGGGCATCGAGGTGCCGCCGGAGTATGGCGGGGCCGGAATGGATTCGATTTCGTATGTTCTGGCGATGATCGAGATCGGCGCTGCGGACTGCGCACATTCGACGATCATGTCGGTGAACAACACCTTGTATTGCAACGGTCTGCTCAAGTTCGGCAACGAGGAGCAGAAGAAGAAATACGTGACACCGATCGCCTCGGGTCAGGCCATTGGCGCCTTCGCGCTGACCGAACCGCAATCCGGTTCCGATGCCACGGCGATGCGTTGCCGGGCACAGAAACAGGCCGACGGCAGTTTCGTGATCAATGGCAAAAAGAGCTGGATCACGTCCGGCCCGGTGGCCAGGTACATCCTGTTGTTCGCGATGACCGATCCGGACAAGCATGCGCGCGGTATTACCGCATTCATGGTCGATACCGAACGCGATGGCTTCCATCGAGGCAAGACCGAGCCGAAGCTCGGCATTCGTGCGTCGGCAACCTGCGAGATCGAATTCAGCGATTACCGGGCTGCGGCCGACGAGGTGATCGGTGAAGAAGGGCACGGTTTCAAGATCGCCATGGGCGTGCTCGATGCCGGACGTATCGGCATCGCTTCGCAGGCGGTTGGCCTGTCGCGCGCGGCGTACGAAGCCACGCTGACCTACGCGCACGACCGCAAGGCATTCGGGCAATCGATCGGCTCGTTCCAGATGATCCAGCAGAAAATCGCGGACATGAAATGCCGTTTGGATGCCTCCGAGTTGCTCACCTTGCGAGCGGCCTGGGCCAAGCAGAGAACCATGGCCAATGGCGGCCGTTTCTCGACCGAAGCCGCGGTGGCCAAGTTGACCGCGTCCGAATCGGCCATGTGGATTACCCATCAGGCCGTGCAGATTCATGGTGGCATGGGTTATTCCAAGGAGATGCCGCTGGAACGCTATTTCCGCGATGCCAAGATCACCGAGATCTACGAAGGTACCAGCGAGATCCAGCGTTTGGTTATCGCGCGAAACGAAACCGGCCTGCGCTGATCCAAGCGGCCCTAGTGCACGGACGAGCAGTTTCGGCGCTGCTCAGACTGTGGCAGGATCGCAGATCACCACGGTGCGGTTGCGGCCGTCGCGTTTGGCGCGATAAAGCGCCGTATCCGCGCGACGCAGCAACTCTTCACCATTGCTCGAGTCCAGCGGAAATGTGGCAATGCCGATCGAGGACGTCACATCGGTGATTGTCTGCTCACGGTGTACCAACGCAATTTCTGACACCGCGATACGGATGCGTTCGGCATAGGTGCGTGCGGCCTCGGCATCCGCGGCCGGCATGATTACGGTAAATTCCTCGCCGCCATAGCGGCACACGATGTCGTCGCCTCGCATGGCCTCGCGCAGCACCCGGGCGAAACGCATCAGCAGTGCGTCGCCGGCGTCATGGCCGTAACGGTCGTTGAATCGCTTGAAATGATCCAGATCCAGCATCAGCACGGCCAGTGGCTGGGTATTGCGCGATGCGCGCGCCAGTTCACGTTCCAGCGAAACTTTCAGATAGCGGCGGTTGAACAGGCCGGTCAGTGGGTCGCGTATCGACTGACTGCGTAGCGTGTCCTGCAGCAACAGGTTGGCCAGCGCCAGGGCCAACTGTTCGGCGGAAGCGATCGCAAGTCGGCGTTCGTTCGACGTGAGCGGACGCGGGGCATCCAGAGTGAGCAGGCCGATGATTTCGCCCTGTGCCATCAACGGCGCGCACAGATAGGTTGCCTCGGGCAAGTCCGGATTGGGCCACTGCACATGCCTGCAGACGAAACCCTTACCGGTTCCGCACAGTGGATAGGCCTGACCGCGGCGTAGTGCCCAGCAATCCTCAGCCTGGAAAACAGACTCCGCGACAACACCGTGCTGGCCCCAATGCGCACCGATGGCGAGCAGTTCCTGGGACGGGTTCAGGATGGCGAGACGGCCGGCGACATCCGGCAGCAAAAGGTGGAACGCTTCAGGTAGTCCGGTACGGACTTCCTCCAGAGAACGGCAACTTTGCAGCATCTCGCCAAGCTGGATCAGGTGCTGCATGTTGTCGTTGTTGCGGCGGGTATCAGCCACCACTTCGGCCAACTGGGTATTGGTGCGTTGCAGTTCGGCGGAGTTGCGCGCGTTGTTGCGATGCGCATAGCGGACCAGCACGAACATCAGTATCAGAAACAGTATGCTCAGGCTCAGCGCCACGTTGGTAAGTCCGCGTGCGCTCAGCGCGGTGTCGAGCATGGTCTTGCGCTGGGGCTGAAGAACCCGGTCGGCGGCGGAGATGATCTCCGTGGCAAGCTGGCGCGGACCAATCATCGACTGCTGCGGCAGCATTGGCACCTTTCCGGAGCGTAGCCGTTCTTGCACGGCCTGGCGCAGCAGCGCCTGACGTTCGCGGATGGCTGTTGCCAGTCGACTCACGCGTCGGCTCTGTTCGGAATTGTCGCGGACGAGATTGGCGAGCACTACAAGGTCGCTTTCGAGCTGCGGCGATTCCAGTTCGAATTCGGCCTTGCGCAAGGGCGCGCCGGTGACCGAGTACGCGATTGCTGCCGCCTGCAGGCTGCCGAGACGCGCCAGCACGGACTGGGCCACCTGCTGAACATCAACGGCGTGCGTGACCAGGACGTCCTCTTCGATGTAATGGGCGCTGGTACGCCAGACCTGGAAACCAATCGTCGCCAGAATCAGGACCAGCAGCCCGAACAGCAGCGAGACCCGGCCGATATAGGAGTTAATCCATTCCCGCATCAACCTGAAACGCTTCATGTACCCCGGCCCATACGCTTGCCCTGTTGGAATTAACCTGATTTGACGATGCAAAAAATGGACCAAATGCCTGTGCCGTGCGACTGCTGGCGGAGACGTCGGTCGTGGCAGTATCCTTGGCACCCCGCAAAACGGCCCTACACCACGATTCCCCATGAATGCTCAGGTCCACGCCTCCAAGTCGGACGTCAAATCCATTCTGCAACAGATAACGAACCGGCTCGGTGCCGGACAAAGTATCCAGGCGACCAGTTTTGCGAGGCACCTGCTTGGCCGGGTCAGCAACGACGATATTGCCGCACGTTCAGTCGATGCGTGGGCAGGGTTGATCCCGGATCTGCTCGAATTCGTGCGTGAGCGCAAAGCGGGCGTGCCGAAAGTGCGCGTGTTCAACCCAAGTTTGGCGGAAAACGGTTGGGAATCCAGTCATACGGCGATCGAGATCGTAACCGATGACAGTCCGTTCCTGGTCGATTCGGCCGGTATTGCGATCAGCCAGGCCGGCTTGTTGCTGCACACGGTGATGCATCCGGTATTCAGCGTGCAACGCGATCCGGGCGGGCATGTGCTCAACCTGTCCGCGGAGGGCGACAAGGGCGGCATGGAATCGGTCATGCACATGGAGGTCGATCCGATCGCCGAACCGGGCGAAAGGGCACGCCTGGAGGAATCCTTGCGCGCAGCATTGACCGACGTTGCGGCCTGCGTCGAGGACTGGAAAGCGATGCGCGCCAAGATGCTGGAAATCGCCGATGGTTTGAGCGCACATAAAATGCCGGTCAACGCGGAGGGCGTGGCCGAGGCGCAGGAATTCCTGCGCTGGGTAGCGAGCGACAATTTCACCTTCCTCGGCTTTCGCGAATACCGTGTGGCCAGCATATCCGGCGACGACGTTTTGCTTGCGGTCGAGGATTCGGGACTGGGCGTGCTGCGTGGCGGCGAACGTTCGATGGCGCCGCGCTCGCTGAGGACCTTGGCGGCAAAGGATCTTCCGCAATCCGGCGCGATTGATGCGATCATCCTGACCAAGACCAACGCCCGGTCGGTGGTGCACCGCTCCGGGCACATGGACTACATTGGCGTGCTGCAATTCGACAAGGCCGGCGTGCCGGTGGTCGAACAGCGCTTCCTGGGTCTGTTCACGTCCAGCGCGTACACCCGGCGTCCTTGGGAAATTCCACTGGTGCGGCAGAAATTCGATGCCGTCATGGCGCGCTCCGGCCTGCGCCGCGAATCGCATTCCGGCAAGGTATTGCGCCACGTGATGGCCACGTTGCCGCGCGACGAACTGTTCCAGTCCAGCGAGGACGAACTGTTCGCCACAGCGATGAACATCATGCAGATGCAGGGGCGTACGCGTTCGCGCCTGTTCGTGCGCCGCGACCGTTACGCACGTTTCTTCTCCTGTCTGGTGTTCATCGCCCGCGACCGCTTTACCAGCGATGTGCGCGAACGCATCGAGGCCCTGCTCAAGCGTGCCTTCCGTGGCCAGAGCATGGATTCGACGATACACGTCGGCGAGTCGGCGCTGGCACGTCTGCATCTGGTCATCCGTCCCAAGCCCGGCGAGAAGCCCGCTTACGACACCCTTGAACTGGAGCGCAAGATCGCCCAAATCGTGCGCAACTGGCACGACGAGTTACGCGAAATCCTGGTACAGAAGCATGGCGAGGCCGAAGGCCTGAAGCTGGCGACCCGCATTGGCAAGGCGCTGCCAGCCGGTTACATCGAGGATGTCAGCGCGCACGTTGCCGCAGTCGACGTCGAAGCCATCGCCAGCCTGCGTGAACGCAACGACATGCGTCTGTTGCTGTACCGCTCGCGCAAGAAGGGCGACAGCCTGCGCTTCAAGCTTTTCCGTTTCGACGCTCCGATTACGCTGTCCGAAGTGCTGCCGATGCTGGAGAACATGGGCTTGCGCATCCTTTCCGAGCATCCCTACGAAATCAAGGTCGCCGATTCGCGCATCGTGATCCAGGATTTCGAGGTTGAACCTGCGCAGGCGCTTACTTTCGGCATCGAACAGGTGCGCGATAATTTTCAGAACAGTTTCGAACGCATCTGGCGTGGGCAGGCCGAGAACGATGGTTTCAACCGGCTGATTCTGGGCGCCATACTGGACTGGCGCCAGGTTGCCGTCCTGCGCGGACTGTGCAAATACCTGCTGCAGGCAGGCGTGCCGTTTTCGCAGAGCTACATGGAGGAGACGCTCAACCATTATCCGCTGATTGCCGGATTGCTGGTCGAGTTGTTCGAGGCCAAGTTCGATCCGGCGCGCGAGAATCCCGGGCGCACCGTACTCGAAGGCGCGCGCAAGCGCCTGCGCAAGGAACTGGAAGCACTGCTGGACAAGGATATCGCCGAGGCCAATCCGGGCTTCATCGACGATCTGGTCAAGGCCAGAGGTGCTTCGCGGAGCAAGCAACTCGAAGCCATCGTGGCCGCGCTGCGTATTCTGCTTGATCGCGTTGCGAGCCTCGACGAAGATCGTATCCTGCGTGCCTGGCTGGGTCTCATCGGCGCGATGCTTCGCACCAGCTTCTATCAGACGCCGGGCGGCAAGGCGCGCGAGTACATCAGCTTCAAATTCGACCCGTCGAAAGTTTCGGAGCTACCGAAGCCCAAACCGTACCGGGAAATCTTCGTCTACGCGCCGCGCGTGGAAGGCGTGCACCTGCGATTCGGGCCAGTCGCTCGCGGCGGCTTGCGCTGGTCGGATCGGCGCGAGGATTTTCGCACCGAGGTACTGGGTCTGGTCAAGGCGCAGATGGTCAAGAACACGGTTATCGTTCCGGTCGGATCGAAGGGCGGATTTTTCGTCAAGCGTCCGCCACCGGGTGGCGAGCGCGATGCGGTGCTGGCCGAGGGCGTGGCCTGCTATCGGTTGTTCATCAACGGCATGCTCGACATCACCGACAATCTGGTCGACGGTGCCGTGGCGCCGCCGCAGAGCTGCGAACGTTACGACGCGGACGATCCCTATCTGGTCGTCGCCGCGGACAAGGGTACGGCGACGTTTTCCGACATCGCCAATGCGGTCAGTGCCGAGCATGGCTACTGGCTGGGCGACGCCTTCGCTTCCGGCGGTTCGGTCGGTTACGACCACAAGCTTATGGGCATTACCGCCAAGGGTGCCTGGGAATCGGTCAAGCGCCATTTCCGCGCGCTCGGACGCGACTGCCAGAACGAGGATTTCACCTGCGTGGGTGTCGGCGACATGTCCGGCGACGTTTTCGGCAACGGCATGCTGCTGTCGCGGCATACGCGCCTGATCGCGGCATTCGATCACCGCCATATCTTCGTGGACCCAGATCCGGATGCGGCCGTGTCCTACGCCGAGCGCGAGCGCATGTTCAAGCTGCCGCGCTCTTCATGGGCCGACTATGACACCAAGCTGATCAGCGAGGGCGGCGGCGTGTTCCCGCGCAGTACCAAGGCGATCAAGCTGTCGACGCAGATGCGCGCCGCGCTGGGCATTGATGACGGTGTCGAAAGCCTGTCTCCGGCGGAACTGATGCGTGCCATCCTGAAGGCGCCTGTGGACCTGTTGTGGAACGGCGGTATCGGCGTCTACGTCAAGGCCGCATCCGAATCCAATGCCGACGCCGGCGATCGTGCCAACAACCTGATTCGCATCAACGGTTCGGACCTGCGTTGCAAACTGGTAGGCGAGGGCGGCAATCTCGGCCTGACCCAGCGTGGACGCATCGAGGCCGCGCTCAACGGCGTACTGCTGAATACCGATTTCATCGACAATTCGGCCGGTGTCGACACTTCCGATCATGAGGTAAACATCAAGATTCTGCTCAATGACGCCGTCCAGCGTGACGAGTTGAGCGAGTCCGAACGCAACACGCAACTGGCGGCGATGACCGACGAGGTCGAACGCCTGGTCCTGCTGGACAACTATCGTCAAAATCAGGCGATCAGCCTGATGGAGCGCATGTCGGTTTCGCGGCTGGGCGCCAAGCGCCATTTCATCCAGACACTGGAAGCGCAGGGCCTGCTTGATCGCGCGCTGGAGTTTTTGCCGACCGACACCGAATTCGCCGAGCGCAAGGTGCGCGGCATCGGCCTGACCCGGCCGGAACTGTCGATCCTGCTGTCGTATTCGAAAATCGTGCTGTTCCAGCAATTGCTGGAATCGGATGTACCCGAAGATGCCTATCTGTCCAAGGAGTTGCGCCGCTATTTCCCGAAACCGCTGCACGAAAAGTATGCCGAGCACATGCAGCGGCATCGTTTGAAACGCGAGATCATCGCCACCGCGGTGACCAACTCGATTGTCAACCGCATGGGTTCGACCTTCGTGCTGCGCATGTGCGAGGACACCGGCAAGACTCCGGCGCAGGTGGCGCGTGCCTACAACATCGCGCGCGAAGTGCTTGATGGACGCGCCATGTGGGCGCAGATCGATGCGCTCGACGGCCGCGTCAAAAACGAAGCCCAGATCGACGCGCTGCTGGCCATCTGGGCAACGCTGCGCAACATGACGCGCTGGCTGCTCAATCATTCCGAATCGATGCTCGATATCGCCAAGGCCGTCGACCTCTACTGGCCGGGCATGCGCGACCTGCTCGGCTGCCTGTACCAGGTCATCACGCCGGCTGAACGCGAGCGTTACGATGCCGACAAGCAGCGTTGGCTCGACGCCGGCTTCGACGAGGCGATCAGTAGCGCCCTGGCCGCATTGCCGACGCCGGGTTCGGCGCTGGATATTATCCACGTTGCCGCCGAGCATCAGCTGCCGGTCGCGAGTACGGCGGAGGTTTACTTTGCGCTGGGCGCTGCGCTGCACCTGAGCTGGTTGATGAGCAAGATCGAGGCCTTGCCGGTCGAATCGCGTTGGCATGCGCATGCGCGTGGCAGCTTGCGCGACGAGTTGTACAGCGAACATCGCGCCCTGACCGCGCAGATTCTGGAGAGTGGTGGCCGTGGCAATGGTTCCGAACTGGTTCAACGCTGGCTGGAGCGTGACGATGCCTCGTTGAAATTCGTCATCGACATGCTGGCCGACATGCGCAGCCACGTGGTGACGGATTATCCGGTGGTTTCGGTCGCGGTCCGCTGTCTGGCGCAACTGGTTCAGTCCGGCGCCTCGTGACCGGTTGAGCTTTGCCGTGCCGCGACGGACCGGCCCGGCAAGCCGAGGCGACATCGGCTCGCCTCCTGGCCAATCGCGACGCATGAGACGCCGCGCGATTATCATGCGGACATGAGAGCGAATCACGACAATCGGCCATGAGCGTGATCGACGAAACCGGTCCGGGCGGATTGTTCGTGCACCGGGCGAGTCGTACCGAGCGGTTGGCCGAACAGCTGGCCGAAGCGATCGAGTCCAGGGCGCCGGCCAATCCGTTGGCGGCGCAGACCATTGTCGTCGCGCATCCGGGTTTGCGGCGCTGGCTGCTCGGCGTATTCGCGCGGCGCAAGCCGGTTGCCGGCGGCCATGGCATCGCCGCCAATTTCGACATGATCCAGCCGTGGCAATGGCTGGAGCGCACCGCCAGAAACGTACTCGGTGACGCCGCGTTCAACGGCGCGGCCTACCGCCGCGAAATGTTGCGTTGGCATATCCATCGTGTGCTGCCGGAGATTGAGGCCGCGCCGGTCAGGTCATACCTGGAATCGGGCGATGGCGAGCGCCGCCGTTTCCAACTGGCCGGACATCTGGCCGGCCTGTACAGCCAGTATCTGGTTTACCGGCCGGACTGGATTCTGGATTGGGAGCGTGAGCAGCCGCACGCAGACTGGCAGGCTGAAGTCTGGCAGCGCGTACGCAAGCGCATCGCCGAGCCGCATCGGGCACAACGCCGCGAAGTTTTGCTGCAAACCCTGGCGGATCGTGGTGATGACGAAGCGACGCCTTTGCACTTGTTCGGCGTCAGCCACCTGCCGCCGGATATCTTCGCCGCGCTGAATGCGCTGGCGCGGCATCGTCCGGTACATGTCTATTTTCCCGATCCGTGTCGCGAGCACTGGGTCTATCTGCGTAATCAACGCTCGTTGCTGGAACACGCCGACGATCCTGCCTACCTGTATTACGAACTCGGACACCCCTTGCTGGCCGCCCTTGGTCGTATCGCCCAGGATTTTTGTCTGGCACTGGAAGACAGCGATGCCCGGGACGAACCCGATTCCGTGGACGAGGCCGAGGCGCCGGATCCATCCGCGCCGTTGTTGGCACAGGTGCAAACCAGTATCCGTTGTTGCGAACCGGATTTCGTCGGCGCGGCAGTGCGCGACGACAAGGCGTCGATCGCAACCCGGCTTTCGGACATGCGCGAGGATGCGAGTTTGCGCGTGCATGCCTGCCATACCCGGCTGCGTGAACTGGAAGTGTTGCGCGATGCCTTGCTGGATCGCCTGGCGGCCGATTCGACCCTGCATCATCGCGATATCGTCATCATGGCGCCGGCGATTGAGGCCTACGCGCCATACCTGGCCGCGGTATTCGGCGAACCGGCCCGCTACAGTAGCGACCCGGCGCATGTTCCCTGGCACCTGGCCGATGTCGGGTTGCGCCGCACGCATCCGCTGATGAGCGCTTTTGCGAGTTTGCTCGATCTGGCTGACAGCCGTTTCAGCGTCAGCGAGGTCATGGGTCTGCTCGACGTACCCGCCGTGGCCCGGCGTTTCGATATCGCCGAAGAGGAGCGTGAAATGCTTGCGCGCTGGTTGCGTGCGGCGCATGTCGCCTGGGGCCTGGACGCGGACATGAAGGCGGCCAGTGGCGGGGCGGCAGTCGAAATCAATTCGTGGCAATTCGGGTTCGACCGGCTTTACACAGGCTATCTGCTTGGCGGCGACCCGCCGGATGCACTGTTCGAGAACATGCTGCCCGTGGATGGCGTCAGCGGTACGTCGGTCGACGCCATCGGCGGGCTGGACCGCTTGCTGTTCACTTTGCGTCAGGCTCGTTTGGAGATGAACCGCTCGCGGACGCTGTCGGGCTGGTGCGAGTGGTTGCTGGACCTGATCGAATCCCTGTTTCGGGCCGACGCCTACGATGACGCGGAAACCGCGGCACTGGACGAATTGCGTCGTGGCGTTGCCGGTTTGAGTGGCCAGACAGCAGCAGCCGGCGACGATACCGCGCTGCCGTGGAGCGTGATTCGCGAGGCCGTTACCGGCACGCTCGACGACGTATCGCAACGTCAACCGTTTCTGCTCGGCGGTGTCACCTTTTGCGGACTGGTTCCGCAACGCTCGATCCCGTTTAACATGGTGTGCCTGCTCGGCATGAACGAGGGCGAATTTCCGCGGCCGGGTTCTGATACCGGTCTGAACCGCATGCTGGCCAAGCCGCGTCGCGGCGATCGCGATACGCGCAATGAGGACCGCTACCTGTTTCTTGAAGCGCTGATGGCGGCGCGCAAATTCCTGCACATCAGTTTCATCGGCGAAGGCGTGCGCGACGGCCGTCCGTGCAACCCGGCCGCACCGCTTGCCGAGTTACTGCAGTTCCTCGATACGCAGCACGCATTACACGACGCAAAATCGTCGCGCCCGTGGCTGATACGGCATCCGCTGCAGCCGTTCGATGCGCGCTATTACGCACAAGCCCTGGACCGGGCGCATCATGATCCGCGCCTGTTTTCCTACGCCACGACGTATGTCGGCGCCGATACGAAACCCTCATCCGACGACGAACCATTTTTCGATTCGGTTTCCCGGCCGGTTGTCGCGCACGCGTCAACCAAGGAACTGGCCCTATCCGCGCTGAAACGCTACTGGCGCGATCCGGCCAGGACCTTGTTGCGCGATGGCATCGGCCTGAGTCTGGACTCGCTCGATCCGGACGTCTGGCCGGATCGCGAGCCGCTGGAAAGCAAATTGGACCGGCGCGAACGCATCGAACGACGACTCGTCTTCGATGCGATCCAGTCCGGAAACGGGCTGCCGGATTTGCCGCCACCATGGCTGGCGCGATCGGGTCTGCTTGCCGCCGGCAGCGTCGGCAGGCAGGCTTGGGATGTGGTCAGGAAACGTGCTGATGTCGTGCTCGAAGCCGCGCGTACCAGCCTTGGTGAAACGCCCCGACGTCACGCGCAGACCATCGATCTGCGTGTTGATGATTTCCGATTGGTCGGTGCAATCGAAAACCTTTACCAGACCGGCGACGGGAGTCGCGTATTGTTCGACGCGAGTCCGACCCGGTCCGCCAATTTTCGCGATCTCGTGGGCCCGTATCTGGAGTTCGCCGCCTTGCGCCTGTCGCTGGGCGAGGACGTGCAGCTCGATTTCGTGGAACTGGGCACTAATGCGACATCTGCGCGGCGTCCCAAGCTGATCGAGTCCATGCGGGCGCAGACGCCGGAACAGTTGCACCGCGGTTTGCTGAGTCTGCTTGAGCCCGGCTGTAACGCATTGACGCATCCGTTGTTGTTCATGCCGAAAACTGCGTGGGCCTGGGCGAACGCCGATGCGGACAGGCGCGAGTCGTCCGCGCGCGATGCCTGGGAGGGCAGGGGTGATCAGATGGGTGAACGCGATTACGCCCCCGGTTATGCCGGCCTGCTGCTGCGCGATATGGATCTCTTTGATGCGCAGTCTCCCGCGCGGGAACGCTTCGAACGAACGACGCGCCTCGTATGCGACGCGCTGGATCCGATGCATCGGGTGTTGTTGAGTGACGAGGCTTCGGTATTACCGGAATCGGCTGATACCAGCGGGGTGATCGATGAACGATGACGTCACCACCTCGCCTGCGCTGGATTGGCAACGCATGCCGCTGGACGGACGGGTGCTGATCGAGGCCAGCGCCGGGACCGGCAAGACCTACACGATCGCGCTGATCTATCTGCGCCTGTTGCTGGAGCACGAATTGCGCGTCGAACAAATCGCGGTGGCGACGTTCACCGAGGCGGCGGCGCAGGAATTGCGCGAGCGTCTGCGCACGCGGTTGGTCGATGCCGAGCGCCTGCTGGTTGGAATTGCGGCCGGACAGGCGGCGCCGACGGCCGATCCACTCGGTGCATGGCTTGCCGGCCTGTGCGTGCAGCAAGGCGGTCGGGAGACGGCGTTGCGACGGGTCCGATTGGCGCGAGCTGATATCGATCGTGCACCCGTCGCCACGATTCACGCGTTGTGCGCGCGCATCCAGCGCGATTATCCGCTGGAAAGCGGCGTCGGCTTTTCCGACGACCACTTGATTGATGAAACCGCATTGCTGCGTGAATGCCTGGAGGATTTCTGGCGTCGTCGCTATCTGGTCGGCACGGTCGATCCGCTGGAGGCCAGGAAGGTTGTCCCATCGGGTCCGGAACATCTGCTACCCGAATTGAAGCAATTGCTGGCACGCAAGGCGAAACCGGTCGATGCCGATGGCCTGAAGGAACTGGAACAGCGCATCGCAAAGCTTGGCACGACCGGGAATATCGGGGCATTGCGCAGTTTGGCTGAACCGTCTTTGCACAAGCGATCCAATGGTGCGGCGCGTACCAGATTGTTGGCGATCGCCGAAGCATTTGAGTCTGGAAGCGGTGCGGCCGACGTACTCATGGAGAAAGTCGACGGGAATTTTGAGCCGGCAAAACTCGACGCGCTACAACCGGATGATGCGAGTCTGCGCCTGCGCGATCACCGGCTGATTGTCGAACTACGCGAGTTGCGCACACTGCTCCGGCACCGTGCGCAGATGGTGCGTGGCTCGGTTCTGACCGCCGCTTTCAAATTTTGCGAGAAGGAAATAAGGCGGCGTGCCGAATTGCGCCATGCGCAGACCTATGCAATGCAGGTCGACAACGTCCATCAGCGCATGCTTGAAGATCATGGCGTACTTGCCGAACGGCTTTTTGCGGCGTTCCCGGCAGCGTTAATCGACGAGTTTCAGGATACCGACGCGCATCAATTCAAGATATTTGAACGGATCTACCAGGATTCGTCCGGCACGCCGCGCGGCCTGCTGGCGATGATCGGCGATCCCAAGCAGGCGATCTTCGCGTTCCGTGGCGGCGATATCGCCACTTATCAGCGCGCCAGCGCCGGAGTCGATCAGCGCTTTTCGCTGGAAGTGAATTATCGGTCCGCCAGCGCGCTGATTGTGGCCATGAATGGCCTGTACGGCAACACGAACGGCGGTTTTGACGATCCCGCGATTCACTATCGCGAGGTTTCTCCGGCGCCGAAGGCGGACGACAAGCCGTATCTGGTTTCCGGTGAAGCCGTGGCCACGCCGCTGCGATTGCATTGTTTCCGCAGGGACCCGGAGACGACCGCGCTGGGCGAACTGGAAAATCAGGCCCTGCAGGATTGCGCACAGCGTATTGTCGAGTTGCTCAACGATGCGCGTCACACGATTGACGGAGGACCCGTCGGACCGGGCGATATCACCGTGCTGCTGAACACGAATACGCAGATCGCCAAACTGCGCAAACTGCTGGTGGCACGCCGTATCCCGTGTACGGGCAGCGGACGTAGCAGCGTTTTCGATACGGATATCGCGCAGGATCTGGAGCTGGTGCTGCATGCCTTGATCAACGCCGACGACGATACGACCGTGCGCGCCGCACTGGCCACGCGCCTGCTTGGCGCGAGATTGTCCACGTTGTGTGAATGGCGCGACGATGAGAACGCCTTCGAGGTGGAGCTGGAACGTTTCGCCGCCTGGCACGATCTGGCGCAACGTCGTGGAATCCTGGCCGTGATCGAGGCGATTCTGGAAACGCGCGCGAGTGCATTGCTGGCGACGGCGCGCGGCGAACGCGATTTGACCGATCTGCGTCATCTGGGTGAATTGTTGTCCGAGCAGGAGCGCAGCCGGCACGGCCTGGAGGGACTCTACGCGTGGTTCGTCGCGACTCGTCGCGATGATGGCGAGGCCGACACCGATGCAGCCGATGCGCGCCAGCTGCGCATCGAAAGCGACGGTGCACGAGTACAACTGTTGACGGTGCACATGAGCAAGGGCCTGCAGTTTCCGATCGTGTTCCTGCCGCTTGCCTGGCGTATTGCCAGCCGCGATCGTCGGCACATACCGAAAGCGCTGTATTTCCATGATTCCGACGGCACGCCTCGTGTCGATCTTGGCTCGAAAGACTTCGACGAGAACCTGGCACGACACTTCCGCGAGGACCTGCAGGAACGCTTGCGTGTGTTGTATGTCGCGTTGACGCGTGCGGTGCATGCGGTGCATGTGTACTGGGTCGATCGTCACGCCGAGTCGGATGACCTTCAGCGGCTGTGGAACGTGGCCGGAATCGACATGCTGATCGGCGAGGCGCAGGACAATCTCGACCTGGAACCTGGCGAAGCCTCGCTCGAAGCACTCGCGAAGAAAATTGGTGGAACGGCCGTGATCGGCCCCGTGGCATCCGATCACGGCGAATACCGCATTGTTGATTCGGCCGACGGCTCGCGTGTCGCGCGCACGCCGTTGCCGACGCTGCGCGTTTTCGAATGGCTGCACAGCTTCAGCGCGTTGACCCGGCATACCGGCCCCGATGACGCGCAGCCGGCGGCCGCCGACGAAGCCGAGCTGGCGGACGCATCTTTTTCGGAAGAACTCACCGTAATCGGGGAAGATCCGGAACAGCCCGATGATCCGCACCTGTTGGCCCTGGACGCCTGGCGCGGCCGGCGTTTCGGCGATGCCGTGCACAAGGTGCTGGAACTGGCCGAGCCGGGCCCGGTCTGGCCGCGCCAGCGCAAGCTGATTGTCGAGCAGCTTGCGTTGCAAGCCGTGCGAGGTGCGGAGGAGTCGGTCGGCGATGTCTTCGAGCCGGTCGGAGACATGATCGAGCGCACACAATCATCGGACCTGGGTGACGGCTTGCGTCTATGCGAATTGGACAAGAATTTACGGGTTGCGGAATTCGGATTCCAGTTTCCGTTGCATACCGGTTACGCACTGTTGCAGGGCGTTTGCGGGAAGCACGGTTTCGGGGAGGTCTTGCCTGCAAGCCTGGCAGCGACCCAGTGGCGCGGCATGCTGACCGGATATGTGGATCTGATCTTCCTGCATCAGGGCCGTTATCACGTACTCGACTACAAGACCAACCGGCTCGGTGTGACGCAAAACGATTATCGGGGTGCTTCGCTGGAATCGGCCATGGCCCGGCATCGCTATGATTTGCAGGCCTTGTTGTACACCGTCGCCTTGCATCGTTACCTGCGGCAGCGCCTGCCGGATTACCAAGCCGGGAAGCATCTGGGCGATAGCTGGTACCTGTTCCTGCGCGCGGTCGGGCTGGGGCCGGGCCTTGGCGTATGGCGGCGGCGCTGGCCGGCGGCCATGATCGAACAACTCGATGATGCCTTTGCCGGTTCGCTGGAGGCGGCAGCATGAGCGAAACGGTGGCACGCGTGCGCAATATCGACTACAGCCTCGCGCGCTGGGTGCGCGAACGCAGCGGCTCGGAGTTGCTTGAGCGAGCGGCGTTTGCAGTCAGTCAGGCCGAAGGGCAGGGCCATGCCTGCGCGGCACTCTGCCGTGACGACGCATTCAATCCGGCCGACATCGAGGCATTACGCGCGCATGCATGGGTCGGGGACGGCCCGAAGCAGACGCCGTTCGTGTTCGATGCGCATGAAAATTTCTACACCTGGCGCAACTGGCGGCACGAAAGCCGACTGGCGGAGGCGTTGCTTGCGCGAACTCGCGATCGTGCATTGCCGTCGTTGTCGATGCTGCACGACGATCTCGAGGCCTTGTTTGCCGGGCAAGACCCGGAAGCGACGCGCTGGCAGCAGGTTGCCGTCGCGGCGGTAATCGGAGCGCGGGTTTTCGTGCTGACCGGCGGGCCGGGAACGGGCAAGACCAGTACCGCGTTGCGCATGCTCGCGATGCTGGTTTGCCACGCGCAGGCTGCCGGGTTGCCGCCAAATCCGAACATCGCGCTGGCCGCGCCGACCGGCAAGGCCGCGCAAAGACTTGCACAGGCCGTCACCGAGGGCAGTGGTCGACTGTTGCAGGGTTTGCCGGCGGGGCACGACGCGCTGCGCAGCGCGCTGGAAACGCTGCAATCAATGAACGCGCAGACCCTGCATCGTCTGCTCGGTTTTCGTCCACGCGACAATACCTATTCGCGCGGTCCGGAAAATCCGTTGCTGGCCGATGTGGTGGTTGTCGATGAGGCTTCGATGATCGACCTAGCGGCCATGCGGCGGCTGTTCGATGCCCTGCCGCGGCATGCCGTGCTGATCCTGCTCGGCGACCCGGATCAGTTGTATGCGGTCGAGGCCGGCTCGGTGTTGAGCGACATCGTCGCCGGCACCGAGCAGAATCGATTGCCGCGGACACTGGTCCGCGAACTGGCCGGGCTGGTGCAGAGTGCGGATGCCGACGCTGCCACAGCCCCGCTGGCCGGACAGGTGGTCACGCTGACGCACACCTGGCGCGCGAATCCTGCCTTGCAGCGTGATCTGCAGGCATTGCGTGATGGCGATGCGGCCTGGCTCGGTAATGTGGTCGAGCGTGGCGGCGATGCAGCGCTGCATCTCCATACGTGCGCCGATGTGCGTGCCCTGGATGCCTGTATCGACCGCTGGCTGGATCGTTACCGCGAAATTTACGACGCCCTGCTGGACCCGGAAGCCGAGCCGGCGCAGGCGCTCGCTCTGGCCCGTAGGGTACAAATCCTGTGTGCCTTGCGCGGTGGCGCTTTTGCGGCCGGGCAGGTCAACGCCCTGATAACGCATAAACTTGTACAGCGGTCCGGCAAGGAAGTCGTCGGCCTCTGGTACCACGGGCGTGTTGTCATCATTACGCGCAACGATTACGCACGCCACCTGTACAACGGCGACATCGGTGTCGCCCTGCAGGGTGATGCCGGACTGCGCGTGTGGTTCGAGGGCCGCCAGGGTCCGCGCGATATCTCGCCGCATGCGCTGCCGGAACACGACAGTGCATGGGCGATAACGATCCATCGCAGCCAGGGTTCGGAATACGACGACGTGGCCGTATTGCTGCCGCCGAACGCGGACAGTCCGGTGCTCAGTCGCGAATTGCTCTACACCGCGGTATCACGAGCACGCCGAGGTGCCGAAATCTGGGCGATGCCGGATGTGCTGCTTCGCGCCGTCGCCACGCCCGCGCTTCGTCACGGCGGCCTGCGCGAACGCTTGCGTTGATCGGCAGATTCCGAGGCGCGCACACTGGTATCATTCGAGGTATTCGATTATTCCGGAGTTTGTTAAGTGCTGGAAATCCTGATTGCCGGCGGATGGCCGATGGTGCCGATCCTGCTGTGTTCGGCGGTGGCGCTGGCCATCATCCTTGAACGTTTCTGGTCGCTGCGGCGCAAGACGGTGGTGCCGCCGGATCTGGGCGAGCAGGTACTGACCTGGGCCAGGACGCGCAAGCTCGACCCCGGGCATATCGAGGCGCTGCGCACGAATTCGCCGCTGGGCGAGATCCTGGCCTCGGCGCTAAAGGTGCGCGACAAGTCGCGCGAAATCATCAAGGAACGCGTCGAGGACACCGGTCGTCACGTCGTGCATCGGCTGGAACGCTTCCTCAACACGCTCGGCACGATCGCCCTGATTTCGCCGCTACTTGGCCTGCTCGGCACGGTTTTCGGCCTGATCAAGATGTTCTTCGCGGTCATGGTCAGCGGCGTCGGCGATCCGCTGAAAATGGCTGGCGGCATCGGTGAGGCGCTGGTGTGTACGGCCACGGGACTGTGCGTGGCGATTCCGGCTTATTTCTTCCACCGCTATTTTCGCGGACGCGTGGCCGATTACGTGGTTGACATGGAGCAGCAGACGATCCTGCTGATCGACGAGCTAAGCTCGCAGGAACACCTCTCGGGCAAGGACGGCTCGGGTTCGGTTTACGAGACACGCTGACATGCGGCTGGGTGCGACCCGTCAGGACGAGTTCGAGATCAACGTGATCTCGTTGATCGACGTCATGCTGACCCTGCTGATGTTCTTCGTCATGACCACCACGTTCGTGCAGCATTCGACGATGAAGGTGGTGTTGCCGCAGGCTTCGGAAAAACAGGAAGACATGCAGCGGAATGCGCTGATCATCATGATCGGGGCGGACAGCCGTTTCTACGTGGACAGCAACGAGGTGCTGAATCCAAACCTGGACACGCTCAAGCAGGCAATCGCCCACGTGGTCGGCGACGATCACGACCGCCCGGTGATCCTGCGTGCCGACGCGATGACGCCACACCAGGCCGTGGTCACGGCCATGGATGCGCTCGGCCAACTCGGATTCACGCACATGTCAATCGCCACGGTACGCAGCAAGCCTGATGCTGACGAATGACGTCGCCGGCCCCGGGGCCAAGACTTACGACGGTGCCTACGCGACCTACCGTCGCCTGCTCGGTTACCTCAGCGGACAGTGGCCACTTGCGACGTTGGCCCTGTTTGGCATGGTGTTCGATGCCGGCGTAACCACCGTCTTCACGCGCTTGATCAAGCCGATGCTGGACAAGCTGTTCATCCAGCGCGATCCGGAAATGATTTTCTGGATGCCGATCGTGATCATCGTGCTGTTCCTGATCCGCGGCCTTGCCACATTCGCCAGCGGTTACGGCGTTTCGCGGATCGGCCGCAGCGTGGTCGCGCAGTTGCGGCAGCTGGTGTTCTCACGATACTTGCGATTGCCGGCCTCGTGGTTCGACCGGCAATCGACCGGCCAGACCATCGCCAGGCTCAGCTACACCGTGGAGCAGGTCGCACAGGCCAGCACCGAGGGGATCAAGGTAGTCGTGCTCGACGGCCTGACCGTCATCGGGCTGATGTGGGTGATGCTGAGCAACAGTGCGCGGCTGACCATGATGCTGTTCATCATGGCGCCGTTGATCGCGATCGTGGTGTGGGCGGTCGGGCGTCGCTATCGACGCATCAACCATCGCATCCAGGAATCCGTTGGCAACGTTACCGGCATCGTCAACGAGGCGGTCGAGGGACAACGCGAAGTCAAGGTCTATCAGGGTGCCGAATCCGAACGCGAGCGCTTCGCAGCCGCGAACGAGCGCAATCGCCGGCTCAACGTGAAGGTTGCCGCCACCAATGCCTTGTCCACATCGCTGGTACAGCTGGTCGCGGCGTCGGCGTTGGCGGCGATCATCTATCTGGCCACACGGCCGTCGATGCTGGGCCACATGAGTCCCGGCACATTCATGTCCCTGATTACCGCGATGCTGTTGATGCTGCCGTCGCTGAAGCGCCTGACTACCGTTCAGGCCCTGATGCAGCGCGGCGTTGCGGCATCGCAGGACCTGTTCGCGATTGTCGACCTGCCGGGTGAAACGGATAGCGGGACGCGGACGCCGCAACCGTGCCGCGGCGAGATCGAGCTGCGCGATGTGAGCCTGCGTTATCCCGGCCAGGTCAAGCCGGCTCTGGATCGCGTCAGCCTGCAATGCCCGGCCGGCAGCGTGACCGCATTGGTCGGGCGTTCCGGCAGCGGCAAATCCAGTCTGGCCAGCCTGATTCCGCGTTTCTACGAGCCGGACGAGGGAAGCATCACGCTGGATGGTTGCGCGCTGGGCGAATACACGCTGGACGGGCTGCGTCGCCAGATCGCCTGGGTC
Organism: uncultured Pseudomonadota bacterium; assembly: GCA_963779795.1. Taxonomy (GTDB): domain Bacteria; phylum Pseudomonadota; class Gammaproteobacteria; order Xanthomonadales; family Rhodanobacteraceae; genus Rudaea. The sequence continues at coordinate 328,647 of CAVZZK010000003.1, forward strand.
GGCCAGCAAGTCGTGCTGTTCGATGACACGATCGGGCGCAATATCGCCTATGGCGCCCTGTCCGGCGCTTCGCGCGAGGCGATCATCGAAGCTGCACGTGCGGCGAATGCGCTGGAGTTCGTCGACGCCATGCCGCAGGGTCTGGACAGCCGGGTCGGCGAGGGCGGGACGCTGCTGTCCGGTGGGCAGCGCCAACGCATCGCCATTGCACGGGCGTTGTTGAAGGACGCGCCGATCCTGATCCTGGACGAGGCGACCAGCGCGCTGGACAGCGAATCCGAGCGCCTGATCCAGGATGCACTGAAGCAGCTGATGCGTGACCGTACCGTACTGGTCATCGCTCACCGCTTGTCCACGGTCGAACATGCGGACCAGATCGTCGTGCTCGATCAGGGGCGCGTCGTCGAAGTCGGGCGTCATGCCGAGCTGTTGCAACGCGACGGTCATTACGCGGCGCTGTACCGGATGCAGTTCCGCGACAACGGCGACTGATTCCATGTTGATTCCGGGCCGGGCCGAGCTGAATGCGATCTGGTACGATGCCGGTCCGGTTCCGTTGCGATTGCGCGGACCAGGTTTGCTGTACGCATTGCTGACGGCGTTGCGCCGCGGCCTGTATCGCACCGGCATCCTGCGTTCCACGCGCCTGCCGGTTCCGGTCGTGGTGGTTGGAAATATCAGCGTCGGCGGCACGGGCAAGACGCCGTTGGTCATCGCCCTGGTCGAAGCGCTGCGCGAGCGCGGCTTCCGTCCGGGCGTGGTCAGTCGCGGCTATGGCGGCAGCGCGGACGCGGCGCAGCGGGTCGCTGTGCCGGCAGATCCGGCCGTCGTCGGCGACGAGCCGGTGCTGATTGCCGAATCCACTGGTGTGCCGGTCGCGATCGGTCGCAAGCGTGTGCAGGCGGCCGGATTGTTGCTGGACGAAATCGATGTGCTGATTGCCGACGACGGCTTGCAGCACTACGCACTGGCTCGCGATATCGAGATTTGCGTCATCGATGGCGCGCGTCGCTTCGGCAACGCGCGGCTGCTGCCGGCTGGTCCGCTACGCGAACCGTTGAGCCGGCTCGCGCGTGTCGATTTCAGGGTCTGCAACGGCGGCAAGGCGGAGCTCGATGAGGTCGCCATGACGCTGGTCGGCGACGGTGCCGTTTGCGTGATCGATCCGACGCAAAACAAGCCGCTGGAAGAGTTTCGCGGGCGTTCGGCGCACGCCGTCGCCGGGATCGGCAATCCCGGGCGGTTTTTCGATGATTTGCGCGCGGCAGGAATCGAGGTGATCGAACATCCGTTCGCCGACCATCATGCCCATGTACCGGGCGATCTGGATTTCGGCGACGAATTGCCGGTCCTGATGACGGCCAAGGATGCGGTCAAATGCCGGCGATTTGCCAAGCCGAATTGGTGGTTAGTGCCGGTTCGGGCCGCGCTGGCGACGACATTTTTCGATGCCGTCGCCGAACGTTGCGCGAAATTGCGCGTGCAGAAAAGCGCGCTCAGTTGAAGCCGAACATGTCACGCACGTCGTGCAGCAGTGTCTGCTGACTGTCCTTGCGCGCGTAGAACATGTGTCCGCCCGGATATTCCCGGACCTGCACCCGTTTCGGGTCGCCCATCGCCGGCATCTGCGCCACGATCAGTTCAGAAGCCATGAACGGGCAGGACAGGTCGTCCCAGCCGTGCGCGATCAGCACATGAAGGTTGGGGTCATTCGCCACCGCTTCGCGCAGCTGTGTTACCGAACCCTCGCGGGCATCGTCGTCCTGATGCCACAGGCGATTGACCTGAAAACTCAGTGCGTTGTAGCGGCCGTCGTATTTCCAGCCGACGGTCTGCGTGATGAAGTTGACCATGGCCGTTGTCGTCGGGGCGATGATGCCGTTCAGGATCGGGTCGCCGCTGCGCTGATGTGGTGAGTACGGGAACGGATCCCAGGCGGTGACGTTGGAATCGTAACGGCTTCCCAGTTTGCCTTCCGAACGATAGATTTCGCGCAGATAGGCCTGCGTTTCGATACGCCCGCCGGAACGCTTGACGAACACCGGATCCAGGCCGGTCAGCTCGGTGACCTTCCTGATCATCGCCTCGACTGCGGCTGGATCGGTACGGCCCTTGAGCAGGGTCTGCGCATAGGTGGTGCGCGTGTAGTCGATGATCGGCTGCATGGCCTCGGCCGTTAGCTTGTGGTGGCGCTCCAGGTTCGCGGCCGCGATGGAGGGCAGGGTCAGCATCCACGGCAGCGGCGAGACGTTCTCGTCCCGGTAGGCTTGTGGATCGAGATATGGCGACAGCAGCACCACACCGTTCATGGCCACGCCGAGCTGCGTCTGCAGGTATTCGGTGATGCGCGGGCCGCGGAAACCTCCGTAGCTTTCGCCGACCAGGTACTTGCGCGAAGTCAGGCGGCCATGCTTGACCAGCCAGTCGTAGATGATCCGCGACAGGTAATGGATATCGGAATCAGTGCTGTAAAACAGCTTGGTCGCCTTCTTGTCGTCGACCAGGGCGCGGCTGAAACCGGTGCCGACCGGATCGATGAACACCAGGTCGGTGAAGCCCAGCCAGGTGCCCGGGTTGTCGTGCAACGTGGCCGGTGTCGATGGTGTATCTCCCTCCACGCCGAAATTGACCTTCTTCGGACCGATCGCGCCGAGATTCAGATACACCGATGAAGCGCCCGGTCCGCCGTTCAGCGCGAACGTGACCGGTCGGTTCTTGCCTGGCATGGTGTAGGCGGTGAACACGACCTGCGCGGTGATGTCGCCTTTCTCGTTGCGCACCGGCAAATGTCCAACCGTGGCGGTGTACTTCAGCGTCTTGCCGCCGACTTCGACCGATTGCGAAACGCTCTTGTCGTCGGGGAAAGGCGGCAGCTTGAATTCGCTGCCGGCGGCGGCCTTGTGCGAATCACCGCCCTTGTGGGCGTCGGGTGCGGCGTAGCCGGTCACGCTGACGACCGTGGCAAGCGCTGCGATCAGCAGCGAGGTGTGCAGGGGTTTACGCACAGTCTTTTCTCCTGTTGTTGGTCACGACTTGCCGACGGGCGGCAGGGTCGGGTGATAGTTCGGATAAGGCGGGGCCGGATAGGTCGGTGCCGGATGCTGCTTGAGCTGTTTCATCAGTACCTCGACCGCCTTTTCCAGTTGCGGATCGTGGCCCTTGCGCGTCAACGCCGGGTTTTGCCACACCTCGATATTCGGCGCAACGCCGTGATTTTCGACTTCCCAGTGTCCGTGCAATCCGAAGATTGCCCAGCGCGGCGCGGTAACGGAACCGCCGTCGATCAGCGGCGGATACATGCCGATGCCGACCAGTCCGCCCCAGGTGCGCTCGCCGATCAGCGGGCCGATGCCCATGCGCTTGAAGTACCAGGGCAGGGCATCGCCGCCGGAGCCGGCGAACTGGTTGATCAGCAGGGCTTTCGGGCCGAAGATGGCCTGCGTCGGCTCGGTGTAGGTCTCGCCTTCGCGCGTCATGACCCGGCTCATCGGCTTGCGTGACAGGTAGTCGACAATGTAGTCGGCCAGTTGGCCGCCGTGGTTGTAGCGTTCGTCGATGATCGCGCCGAGCTTGTTGGTCTGCGCGAAGAAGTAGCGATTGAAGCTGGTAAAACCGCCGCCTCCGGTATCGGGCAGATGCACATAGGCCAGCTTGCCGTCGCTGAGCCTGTCGACCAGCTGCCGGTTGTGTTCGACCCAGGCCAGATGACGCAGGCCGTGTTCGTTGGCGATTGGTATCACGGTCACGTCGCGCGCGTGGCTGCCGTCCGCCTTCGGGCCGACGCGCAGCACGACCTGCTTGCCGACGGTCTGCTGGAAGAAGCTGTAGACGTTGTCGCTTGCGTGTAGCGGGCGCCCATTTACCGCGAGTAGATATTCGCCGGCCTTCACGTCGACGCCGGGCTGGGTCAGCGGCGCCTGCAGGTCCGGATTCCAGTTTTCGCCGCTGTAGATCCTGGCGAAACGATAGCGTCCGTTCGCGGTTTCATAATCGGCGCCGAGCATGCCGACCGGAACCTTGGTGACTTCCGGCGTGGCGCCACCGCGCACGAACATGTGTCCCACGTTGATATAGGCCAGCATCTTGCGGAACAGGAAGGTCAGGTCGCTACGGCTGCCGACACCGTCAAGGTACGGACGGAAGCGTTTCTCGGCTGCCTTCAGGTCGAGGCCGTGGTAATGCGGGTCATAGAAGAAGTCGCGCTCGATGCGCCAGACTTCGTCATACATCTGTGCCCATTCCTCGCGCGGAACGACATGCACTTCCATGTCGTCCGTCGCAATCTTGCCGTCGCCGGGTTTGGCCGGTTTGCCGGCATCGGCAATGAACCAGCTCTTGCCGTTGCCATACAGCATCTTGCTGCCGTCAGCGGACAGGGCGAATGCCTTGACACCGTCGGCCAGCTTGTCGGTTTTGCGCTTTTCCAGATCAAAGCGCTTCAGTGTCGCGGCGGATGTGTAGTCCGGAACCTGGGGTGCCTGCAGAAGATACAGCTCGCCGCTCTTGCCGGCGGTCAGGCCAATATAGTTCGCCTGTTCGATCGGCAGTGCCAGGGTGCGTTGCAGCAGACCGTCGAAATCGATGCTGACACTTTCGACGGACTTGCCTTTGTCCCTGTCCTTGTCCTTGGTCTGCTTCTTTTCCTTGTCGGCCTTGTCCTGCTTGATGCCCTTGTCCTCGTCGCTTTGTGGTGCCAGCGGCGAGGCCAGCCCCTTGCGCAGCACGGCGACATAGACACCTCGGGTGACCGGATGTGCCTCGCTGGTCATGTCCAACCAGCCGGCGCTCAGGCCCATGTTGGTGCTGGCGGTGAAGTACAGATATTTGCCGTTGGCATCGAACTGCGGATACAGGCAATCGCTCATGCCGTCGGTAACCTGATGCGCCTTGCCGTCGGTCAGCGAGTAGACGAATACCGCGCGCAGGTGATTGCTCAGCTGCTTGGTATAGGTCAGCCAGCGGCTGTCCGGCGACCAGGCCACGTCGAACTCGTGCAGCGGCGTATCGTAGCGGTCGGCATCGACCTTGACCGGCTTCGGGTCGGCCAGATCGATCACCCAAAGGTTCAGGCGCTTGTCGCTGTAGGCAATGCGTTTGCCGTCCGGCGACCACACCGGCTTGTAGAAGAACGAAGGTGGATTACCGAGGCTGATCGTGCGCGCTTTGGACAGGCCATCCTGGTTGCGGATGGTCAGGGCGTATTCGCCGGAAGCATCGGAAAAATAGGCAATCTGCTTGCCGTCGGGAGACCAGGCCGGATCCCGCTCGGCCGCATCCGAGGTGCGCGTGATGTCGCGCACGTCGCCTTTCTTGGCCGGCACCGTGAAGATGTCGCCGTGTGCTTCGAAAACGGCGCGCGCGCCGGTCGGCGAAATGCCGTAATTCTGGATCTGCTTGGCGACCTTCTTGAAATAGGGCACGGTTTCCGGCAGCGGTCCGTCGATGCTGGCGCGAATCACGCTGTTGTTGCCGCTGGCCAGGTCGTAGACGTGCAGCTCGCCCATCTTCGAGTAGACGATTGCGCCGGCACCGGCCGAAGCGCCGTCGATGGGGAAGCCATCATTGGTGATCACTTGCGTGACCTTGCGCGTATTGGTGTCGTAGTTGAACAGCGTGAACGGACCGTTGCGGTTGGACAGGAAATAGACCTTGTCACCGACCCACATCGGATCGCGGTCGCTGAAATTCTGCTGCGGGATCCTGACTACGCTGGAGTCGGACAGTCGGGCGATCCAGATTTTCGTCTGCTGGCCGCCATGGTAATCGTGCCAATCCGATTCCCATTGGAAAATCGGGTTGTAGGCGATGTGTGTGCCGTCCGGAGACAGGCTGCCCTGTTCGGCCATCGACAATGGCAGCTTGCTCGGCAGTCCGCCGGACAGCGGCATCAGATAAAGGTGATCGGAGTCGTTGCTGTTATCGCGGCTGGAGGTGATCAGCACCTGTTTTCCATCCGGGCTCCAGCCAGCGGCGATGTCGGTGCCGGGGAACCAGGTCAGACGCCGAGGCGTGCCACCCGCCGCGGGCACGACGAAGACATCCCGGTTGCCGCTGACGTCGGCGGTATAGGCGATCCAGCGTCCATCCGGCGAAAACAGCGGTCCGCTGGCGGTACCGGGAGCGCCAACCAGCAGTTGCGCGGCGCCGCCGCTGCGCGCAACGGTCCAGATTTCGCCGCCGTAGGCGAAGGCGATTTGAGTCTGCGAAATCGCCGGCGTCTGCAACAGCAATGGCGCCGCCCGCACGGAGGCGGCAAACGCAACCAGGATCAGACTCGTGACCAAGCCCCGCAATTTACTCATGGTGTCACCCGATTTATGGATTCAACTTGGCAGTCTAGGCATCCGGACCTGTCTGTCACGACTGCCAAAGGTCATAAAGCAGGCCCGAAAGCGACGCGGTGCCCGCAGCGCCCGTTCACGAAGTCATCCAGCATACGGCACTTGATCGGCAAACGTGGTGTTGACGCAGCGCTTGGGTTACGGTGGCCACGTCATGATTGGGGAAGCCTCTTCCGACTCCGGCGGCGCTGCCTTTTGCCTGCGCGGCGTGAGCAAATCGTACGGGCCGATTCATGCCCTGTCCGGCGTCGACCTGGAATTCGACAGCGGTGCCTGCACGGCGTTGATCGGCAGCAGCGGCTCGGGCAAGTCGACCGTGCTGCGCCTGCTGCTCGGCCTGGAATGGCCGGATCAGGGCAGCGTGCTGGTCGCGGGCGAGGTGTTGCGGCGCGAACAGGTACTGGCGGTGCGACGGCGCATCGGTTACGTCATCCAGGATGGCGGCCTGTTCCCGCATCTGAGCGTGCTCGGCAACCTCGGGTTGTTGGCCGGTTATCTGGGCTGGGCCGCGGAGCGCATTCGTCAACGCGCGATCGAGCTGGCGCAGTTGGCACATCTGCCCGAGTCCGTGCTGGCAAGGTTTCCGGCCGAGGTGTCCGGCGGTCAACGCCAGCGCGTTGCCTTGATGCGCGCCTTGATGCTCGATCCGGATGCGTTGCTGCTGGACGAACCCCTGAGCGCGCTCGATCCGATCGTGCGTTACGAACTGCAGACCGAGTTGAAACGCATCTTCGACGAACTCGGCAAGACCGTGATTCTGGTCACGCACGATCTGGCTGAGGCCGCGCACTTTTCCCGACGCCTGATATTGCTGCGTCAGGGCAGGGTGATGCAGGACGGCAGTTACACCGATCTGCGCGACCGGCCGGCGGACGATTTCGTGAATCGATTCGTTGAAGCGCAACGTGGACTGCCCGAGGCGGCGTCATGACTTGCCGCGCTCGCCGCGTCGGCGTCTTGCTGCTCGTTCTCATTGCATGCCTGCCGACGCGCGCCGGTGCCCGTCCCGTGGTCATTGGCTCCAAGGATTTCACCGAATCCGTGATCCTGGCCGAAATCGCCCGCATCGATGCCGAGCAGGCGGGGATCGCCGTCGAACATCGGCGCCAGCTCGGCGGTACGCGCATCCTGTGGGATGCTTTGCGCCAGGGCAGCATCGATGCTTATCCGGAGTACACCGGTACGCTGACGCATGAACTGCTGAAAAACGTCGCGCCGGATGCGGATATCCAAACGCTGCGCGAGCATCTGAAACCGCTGGGCATCGGCATCACCGACGCACTCGGTTTCAACAATACGTATGCCATCGGCATGCGCGCATCCGCGGCGAAGCGTTTGGCCGTGAGCCGCATTTCGGACCTGCGCGCGCATCCGCAGCTGAAATTCGGATTCTCCAACGAGTTCATGAATCGCGACGATGGGTGGCCGGGCCTGCGCGACAGGTACCGGTTGCCGCAAACGCAGGTACGCGGCCTGGAACATGCGCTGGCTTATCGCGCGCTGGAAAACGGGGCGATCGATGTCACCGACCTTTACAGCACCGATGCGGAAATCGCCTATTACCACCTGACCACGTTGCGCGACGACGAACACTATTTCCCGCGCTACGATGCCGTGTTCGTGTATCGCCTTGACTTGCGGCACGCAGTTCCGGTTTTCGTGCGCGTCCTGGGTTCGCTGGCCGGGCGTATTGACGAAAAGGTCATGCGCGCAATGAATGCGCACGTGAAGCTGGATCATCGCAGCGAAGCGTCGGTTGCCTCGGCGTTTCTCGGCGTCGCCGACCGATCCGATGCAACCGGTTTCGGGCAGCGCCTGTGGAAGCGCAGCATCGAACATTTGCGGTTGGTGCTGATATCGCTGATCGCCGCGATTCTGCTTGGCGTGCCGCTGGGCATCCTGGCGGTGCGGCTGCGACGTCTTGGACAACTCGTGATCGCCGCCACCGGAATCCTGCAGACGATTCCGTCTCTGGCCATGTTCGTATTCATGATCCCGCTGTTCGGGATCGGCGCCTGGCCGGCGATCGCGGCGCTGTTCCTTTACAGCCTGTTGCCGATCGTTCGCAACACGCATGCCGGACTGAGCGGAATCGCGCCCGACCTGCGTGAGTCGGCCGCGGCGCTGGGATTGCCGCGTGCAGTGCGCTTGTGGCGGGTTGAACTACCGCTGGCCTTGCGCACGATCCTGGCCGGTATCAAGACCGCCGCCGTGATCAACGTGGGCACGGCGACGCTCGGGGCATTGATCGGCGCCGGCGGCTACGGCCAGCCGATCCTGACCGGCATCCGCCTCAACGACATCGGCCTGATCCTGCAAGGCGCGGTGCCGGCCGCGGTGATGGCCTTGCTGGTTCAGGCCGTCTTCGAAGTCGCCGAGCGGTTGATGACGCCACGCGGTCTGCGGCTAGTTGCGCGCGAGTGAATCCCGGGTGGTGGAGCAACAGGCGCGAGAGATTGACGCAGTGCACCGGGTCAAATCCGGATTATCGGTTATGATTCCCGGTAGAGACGAGCCGATGGCATCCATCCGACCCGCCAGCGACAGCCCGCCGAACGCCCAGCCAGTCCCCCTGACACCGCTGCAGCGCTACCGCCGCGTGCGCGGGGCGACCGTCGCGCTGTGTTCCCGACTGCGGCCGGAGGATACCGTCGCCCAGTCGATGACCGACGCCAGTCCGGCGAAATGGCATCTGGCGCACACGACCTGGTTCTTCGAACAATTCCTGCTCGGCCGCGATCCGGATTATCGGCCGTTGCATCCGCAGTGGCACTACCTGTTCAATTCGTATTACCAGTCCGTTGGGCCGATGCATGCGCGCCCGCAACGCGGCTTGTTGACCCGGCCGACCCTGAATGAAGTTCTGGAGTATCGCCAGCACATCGACGAGCGCATGAGTGCGCAGCTCGACAGCGGCCCGGTTGACGACGAATTCATCGATCTGGTCGTACTCGGGCTGAATCACGAGCAGCAGCATCAGGAATTGCTGTTGACCGATATCAAGCATCTGTTCTCGATCAATCCGCTGGAGCCGGCCTACGATCCTGACTTGCCGATCGATACCGGCAAGGGCGTCGCCCAGGGCTGGATCGCCGGCGCAGAAGGTATCGCGCATATCGGGCATGCCGGCGACGGTTTCGCCTTCGACAACGAAACACCACGGCACCGCGTGTTGCTGCAGGCGCATGCGCTGGCGCGGCGGCCGGTCACCAATGCGCAGTTGCTGGAATTCATACGCGACGGCGGCTATCGCACGCCCACCTTGTGGATGGCCGAAGGCTGGGATCTGGTTTGCACGCAGAATTGGCAACGTCCGATTTACTGGGGCGAAGATTTGTGTACCGAATTCACCCTGGCCGGACGTCGGGCAATGAACCCGGACGCACCGGTGTGCCACGTCAGCTTCTTCGAGGCCGATGCGTTCGCGCGCTGGGCCGGCGCCCGCTTGCCGACCGAGGCGGAGTGGGAGAGTGCCGCTCGCGGTTGCGAGATCACCGGCAATTTCGTTGCCAGCGGGCGCTTGCATCCGCGGGCTCCGACTACGGCAACGGATGCGTCGCCCGTGCAGATGTACGGCGACGTCTGGGAATGGACATCGAGTCCGTACGTAAATTACCCCGGTTATCGGCCGTTGCCCGGCGCGATCGGCGAATACAACGGCAAATTCATGTGCGGGCAATGGGTGCTGCGCGGTGGTTCGTGTGCGACGCCGCAGGATCATGTCCGCATCACCTATCGCAACTTCTTCTACCCGTCGGCGCGCTGGCAATTTGCCGGAATCCGCCTGGCCAGGGACGCGTGATCATGGGCAATACGCTGAAAGCAGATGAGCTGGACGACCAGCGTCCCGGCCGCGAAGACATCCTCGACGACGTGCTGGACGGATTGAGCAGCACGCCCAAGCGGCTGTCGCCCAAATACTTCTACGATGCGCGTGGCTCGGAACTGTTCGAGCGCATCTGTGAACAGCCCGAGTATTACCTGACACGCACCGAGCTGGCGCTGATGCGCGAACGCGTCGACGAGATGGCTGATGCGATCGGCCCCGGCGCGATGCTGGTCGAGTACGGCAGCGGCAGCGGCCTGAAGACGCGCCTGTTGCTCGAGCATCTGCATGCGCCGGTTGCCTACGTGCCGATCGAGATCTCAAGCAGCGCCTTGCTGGCCAGCGTCGAGACGTTGCAGGCCGAATTCCCGCGCATCGAAATGCTGCCGGTGTGTGCCGATTTCACCGAACCGGTCGATTTGCCGAAGCCGTCGCGCGATGCACGGCGCACCGTGGTCTATTTCCCCGGCTCGACGATCGGCAACTTCGAGCCGCAACAGGCGCAGACGCTGCTGCGCCACATGCGCATGGAAATGGGCCGCGACGGCGCGGCCCTGGTCGGCGTGGACCTGCACAAGGACACGGCGATCTTGGAAGCCGCCTACAACGATGCGGCCGGCGTCACCGCGGAATTCACGCTGAACATGCTGGCTCGTTTCAACCGCGAACTGGGAGCGGACTTCGACCTGTCCGCGTTCCATCATCGCGCGCGTTACAACACCCTGGCCGGACGAATCCAGACGCACATCGTCAGCCAGCGCGATCAGGACGTTCACATCGGCGGCAAAACGGTCCACTTCGACGATGGCGAGGCGATGCTGGTCGAATACAGCTACAAATACCTGCTGTCCGATTTCGCCAAGCTGGCCGAGGGGGCGGGGCTTGCCGTGGACAAGGTCTGGACCGATGCGCAGCAGCGTTTCAGCGTGCAGTTGCTGGTCGACAAGACGAAGTCACACTGATCGGCTTGCGAGGCGATAGTTCGCCGCCGGTTTGAACTGGCGGCGTCCTCCACGATAATACGGCGACGCTGGCGATCGCGCCGCGCACAACGGCGATCCGATACGGCGAATGCAGTTCGATTCCTTCACGTTCATCCTGTTCATCCTCACGGTCGTTGCGATCTACAACGCGCTGCCGGGATGGTCGGCGCGCAAATGGTTGCTGCTTGGCGCCAGCTATCTGTTCTATGCCGGATGGAATCCGCCGTTCGTCCTGCTGCTGATCGGCTCGACCACGCTGGACTTCTGGATCGCACAACGCATCGATGCCGCGCAGGCACCGGCGGCGCGCAAGCGCTGGGTCGTGCTGACCCTGATCGTCAACCTCGGCGTGCTTGGCCTGTTCAAGTACAACCGGTTCCTGCTGGATAACTGCGTCGAGTTGCTGAAGCTGGTCGGCGTGCATTACTCGCCGCCGGAATTCGATATCGTCCTGCCGATCGGCATCTCGTTCTACACGTTCCATTCGTTGTCGTATTGCATCGACGTCTACCGGCGCAAGTTCGAGCCGACGCGAAGCTGGCGCGACTATGCGCTTTACGTCGGTTTTTTCCCGCAACTGGTTGCCGGGCCGATTACCCGCTTCACGCAGATGCGGCCACAGATCGAGGCGCCACGCCGGACTACGGTTTACGGCCTGGGCATGGGTTGTGCGTTGCTGGTGCTGGGCATGTTCGAGAAAAACGTGCTGGCCGACTCGATTTTCGCGCCGGTGGCCGATGCCTTCTTCGGCTCGGTTGGCGGTTCCGGCGCCGCGGTCGCCTGGAGCGGCGTACTTGCGTTCAGTGGCCAGATTTTCTGCGATTTCGCCGGCTATTCGACCTGCGCCATCGGCACCGCGCTGCTGCTGGGTTTCCAGTTGCCGATCAACTTCCGTTACCCGTATGCCGCGATTGGGTTTTCCGATTTCTGGCGGCGCTGGCATATCTCGCTATCGACCTGGTTACGCGATTACCTGTACATCTCGCTCGGCGGTAACCGGCGCGGCCTGTCACGCACTTACATCAACCTGATGCTGACCATGTTGATCGGCGGGCTCTGGCATGGTGCGGCCTGGACGTTTGTCGCTTGGGGCGGGCTGCATGGAATCTATCTGGCGGTCGAACGTTACGTGCGTGAACGATGGTGGCCGCGAGAGCGGGTGGCGTCGGGATTCCTGCGTTTCGCCTACGGCCTGCTCACCCTGTTCCTGGTCTCTCTGGCCTGGGTCTGGTTCCGCGCGCCGGACTTTTCCACCGGTTTGACTGTCTATAAAACGCTGTTCGCGCCGGCTTCCCATTCGGTGCTTGATGCCGGGCAGAAGCTGGTGTTCGGCACATTCGCGGCCGTGGTGGCGACGCATTGGCTGATGCGCGAACGCGACCTGCGCCAATTGCTGCTGAAACTGCCTGCGCCGATCGTTGGACTGATACTGGGACTATTGCTGGCAGCAATCGTGTTGTCGCCCGGAAACAATCATGCCTTTATCTACTTCCAGTTCTGAACCGGTTCCGTCACGGCGCTGGTTGCCGGTGTGGCTGATCGCGCTGGTCTGCGCGCTCGCCATCGTCGCCGGTTTCGAATATCACTGGCGTGAATTGGGCTATCGGCCGAACATCCGCGATTCGGCGCAACTGTGGTCGATCCAGCGTGATCGGGTTTATTCCGGCAAGCGCATCCCGCTGGTGCTGCTCGGCGCCTCGCGCATCGAGTTTGGCGTCGACATGAAGGAACTGGCCAGCCTGCTGCCGCACTACAGGCCGGTAATGCTGGCGCAGAACGGGCATTATCCGCTGGCAGTGCTGCGCGATCTTGCCAACGACCAGCGCTTCCATGGCGTCGTGCTTTGCGATATCGAAAGCAACGGCTTGAACCGGATCTATTTCGATCATCAGCAACCGCTGGTCAATTATTACCATACGCAATGGTCGCCGAGCTGGTACGTGCATCGGCTGTTGTTGACGTTGTGGCAGAAGCATGCCGTCGTGGCCGACCCCGATCTGGGCGTCGTGGCGACCGTGTCACGGCTTGTTTCCGGCAAGAAACCGCCGCCACCCGATTATTTCCACTTTTATGCCAACCGCAGCGGCGACATCGATTATCAAAAAACGGATCCTGCCGCGGCGCGACGCCACTTCGACGAACTGGTCGAGCAGGGCAAGGTGCCGAAAGCCATGAGCCAGCCGGCCGAGTGGTTTGACGGCTTGTCCACGGTTTACGGCTGGGTGCGAAAGATACAGGCGCGCGGCGGCGAGGTGATTTTCTATCGCTCGCCCACATCCGGTGTATTACCCAGGGCCGAGGCGATGATGTATCCGCCGGCGCAATACTGGGACCGTTTCATCGCCACGACGCCGGCGCCGCTGATCGATGGGGAAAAAATTCCGCAGCTCGATACGTTCAAGGAGCCGGACGACTCGCACCTGGATTACCGCGACAAGCCGGCTTTCACGCGGGCCCTGGTCGATGTGCTCGTGGCGCGGGGTCTGGTCAAGCGCTGAGGGCGATCAGCCGATCAAGCCCAGCTCGCGGATGCGATGCATCTCGTCGCGAACGCGCGCGGCGTCCTCGAATTCCAGATTCTGGGCGTGCTTGTACATCTGTGCTTCCAGGCGCTTGAGTTCGGCCGCCAGTCGCTCCGGCGGCAGCGTTGCGTAATCGATTTCCGCTTCGGCAACCTTGCGCCGGCCGGCCCCCTTGCCGCGGCCCTTGCGTTCGGCTTCGTTGTCCGCACGCGCACCTTCCATGATGTCGGTGATTTTTCGGACGATGGATTTCGGCGTGATGCCGTGCTTGAGGTTGTATTCGATCTGCTTGGTGCGGCGTCGATCGGTTTCGTCCATCGCCTTTTTCATGGACGCGGTAATCCTGTCGGCGTACAGGATCGCCTTGCCGCGCACGTTGCGCGCGGCGCGGCCGATAGTCTGGATCAGCGATCCGGCCGAGCGCAAAAAGCCTTCCTTGTCGGCATCCAGAATCGCCACCAGCGAAACTTCCGGCATGTCCAGGCCTTCGCGCAGCAGGTTGATGCCGACCAGTACATCGAATTTGCCCAGGCGCAGGTCGCGGATGATCTCCACGCGTTCGACCGTTTCGATATCCGAATGCAGGTAGCGCACGCGCACGCCGTGTTCTGACAGATAGTCGGTCAGGTTTTCGGCCATGCGCTTGGTCAGCGTGGTGACCAGAACGCGGTCGCCGATCTTGACGCGCGCATTGGCTTCGGACAGCAGGTTGTCGACCTGCGTGCCGACCGGACGGACTTCAACTTCCGGATCGACCAGTCCGGTCGGGCGTACGAGCAGCTCGACGATGTTGCCCCGGGAGTGTTCGAGTTCGTATTTGCTTGGCGTGGCCGAGACGAAGATCGCACGCGGCGCGCGGCGCTCCCATTCCTCGAATTTCAGCGGCCGGTTGTCCAGCGCCGAGGGCAGGCGGAAACCGAATTCGACCAAGGTCTCCTTGCGCGAACGGTCGCCCTTGTACATGCCGCCAAGCTGCGGAATGGTCACATGCGATTCGTCGACGACCAGCAGCGCGTCGGCGGGCAGGTAGTCGAACAGGCACGGTGGCGGCTCACCCGGGGCGTGGCCGGTCAGGTGGCGCGAATAGTTTTCGATGCCCTGGCAATAGCCGATCTCGGCCATCATCTCGATGTCGAACTGGGTGCGCTGTTCCAGACGCTGCGCCTCGACCAGCTTGTTGATGCTGCGCAATTGCGCCAGCCGTTCGACCAATTCCGCCTTGATCGTCTCGATGGCTTCGAGCACCGTGCGCCGCGTGGTCACGTAGTGCGAGCCGGGGTAGATCGTGTAGCGCGGCACGCGGCGGATCACGCTGCCGGTCAACGGGTCGAACAGCGACAGGTTCTCGATTTCGCCGTCGAACAGTTCGATGCGGATCGCCTCGATCTCGCTCTCGGCAGGAAATACGTCGATGACCTCGCCGCGCACGCGATAGCTGGCGCGATGCAGTTCGTAATCGCCGCGTTCGTATTGCAATTCGGTCAGCCGGCGCAGCAACTCGCGTTGTTCGATGTGCTCGCCGCGCACCAGGTGCAGCACCATGCGGTGGTATTCACCGGGGTCGCCCAGGCCGTAGATCGCCGACACGGTGGATACGATCAGCGCGTCCGGACGCTCGATCAGCGCCTTGGTCGCCGACAGGCGCATCTGCTCGATGTGCTCGTTGATGCTGGAATCCTTCTCGATATACGTGTCGCTGGACGGCACGTAGGCTTCCGGCTGGTAGTAGTCGTAATAGCTGACGAAATACTCCACCGCGTTGTGGGGAAAGAACTCCTTGAACTCGCCGTACAACTGCGCCGCAAGGGTCTTGTTCGGGGCCAGGACCAGCGTCGGTTTCTGTATGGCCTCCACGACATTGGCAATCGTGAACGTCTTGCCCGAACCGGTCACGCCGAGCAGGGTCTGATGCGCCAGGCCGGACTCGAAGCCCTCGATCAGGCGCCGGATGGCTTCCGGCTGATCGCCGGCGGGCTTGTACGGTGCGACGAGTTTGAAACGATCGGCCATCAAAAACTCCAGATCAACATTCGATTATAGCCAGTCGCGCAAATCGCCGCGTCGCATGAGCGGATCGATGTGACGCCACCAGTTGGTTGAGGCGATTCGGCGCGACCTGCGACTTTGATGGTCATCCGAGCTTGACGCAGCCGGCGGCCATCGCGGACAATACGCGGCTCGTTTGAGCCTCTTTTCTTTCCCCGATAGCTCAGCGGTAGAGCAAGTGACTGTTAATCACTGGGTCGGCGGTTCGATCCCGTCTCGGGGAGCCATCCAGGCACGCAGCCGGGCACCATCGCAAGTGCCCGGCTGCGCTGCTTTGTTTGAGACCTGATATCAGACAGTTTGCGGCGCGCTCAGCGTTGCCGCCGGACATCAGGCACGCCAGATCCTGTTGCAGATCCTCTCGTATCATGTTGGACCACGCTTGGTTGATGCCAGTCGTGTCCATGATTCCCCGTGTTACATAAACGCGGAAACCGACCGTTGCTGCCAAGAATTGTCCAACACCTGCCCGTCAGATGCCGCCGTGCATGGACAGCTCAGTACACGGGCGGGCATCGAACAATCCCTGGACATTGGCGGCAGCTGAATTGACTCAGCCATGAGGGAAGCCCCCGGCAAACCCGGGGGTGATTCAACTTGGCATTCGAGAAGCTACGCGCCGATCCGTGGCGTGGGCACGGATGCGTTGATCCACCATTCGGATCGGGGTGTTCAACTCAAGAGCGATCCATGGACGCGTAAACGATCTCCGGGAATGCCTTGGCTGCGGTTGCATCGACGACGAGCGTGACCCACAGAGCCATGGTCATCAATGTCTCGCGCCATGTTGGCCGTTGGCGCGCCATGTCATGGGCATGTAGCCAATCGATCCGGTCTAGCCCGTTTTCGACCGCTTGTTTTCGGCCCGTGCGGGTGACGCAGGGAGTCTGGAAGAAAAGTGTTCTGGCCCTTGTCCAGGTTGCCAAGCGCGTCCCGTGCGCTGCTCGATGAATTCCCGGATAAGACGACGTACGACCTGAGACGCCGTGACGTCGTCGAGCGCACACAAGTGCTCAAACACGGCCTTCTTGTCGGGATCAATCAGAACTGTCAGGCGGCCGGTACGTTGCTCGCGCGCCATGGCATGCGCCTCTTTACATTTGATGTGCGTACGATGACAATCAAATGCGCCCAAGTCAATCAACACGCTCCAGCGGTTTGGTGCGCTCGTGTCTGCTGACGGCCGAAGTCATTCGGCTGCCGAAAAAGGAAGCCCACGTGATTCTCACCGGCGTCATCGCCATCGTTTTGGCTTGGCTGGCGATCGGCCTGGCGGGGCTGGCCGCGCCGCGAAATTTAGCCTGGGTTGGCCGCACGCTTTTCCCGCTCGGCTCGGCTTTGGCGTTGGCTCTGGCGGTCGTCGCGATACTGGCCCTGTTTGGTACTCCGGAAACGCGCATCTTGCCGCTGGGTCTTCCGGACCTGCCGATGCACGTGCGCCTGGATCCTTTGGCGGCGTTCTTCCTGGCGCTGATCGGACTGACCGTTTCAGGGGTGTCGATCTATGCGGCGGGCTACTTCCGCGACGGCGAAGGGACTGCGCCGGGGCTGCTGTGCCTTCAATACCATGTGTTCTTGTCCAGCATGGCGATGGTGGTGCTCGCTGACGACGCCTTCACCTTTATGGTGGCCTGGGAAACCATGGCGCTGTCGTCCTATTTTCTCGTCACCACGCAACACCGTATGCCGGAGATTCAGGGCGCAGGCTTCCTGTATATCCTGCTCGCGCATGTCGGCGCCACCAGCCTGCTCCTGTGTTTCGGCGTGCTGCAGGGTGGCTCCTGGCATTTCACGTTTGAGGCCATGCGTGCTGCCACCCTGTCGCCGGCGTGGGCCAGCGTTGCGTTCGCCCTGGCCTTGTTCGGTTTCGGTGCGAAAGCGGGACTCGTGCCGGTGCACGTCTGGTTGCCGGAGGCCCATCCGGCCGCGCCGTCGCCAGTGTCCGCGCTCATGAGTGGCGTGATGCTCAAGACGGCTGTGTATGGCTTCATACGGGTGAGCTTTGATCTACTTCCGCACACGCAATGGGCATGGGGTGCTGCCGTGTTGGTCGTCGGCGGATTCACCGGCCTGTTTGGTGCTGTGTTTGCGGCGGTGCAAACAGACATGAAACGTCTGCTGGCGTACTCGTCGATCGAAAACATCGGCATCATATTTAGC
Organism: uncultured Pseudomonadota bacterium; assembly: GCA_963779795.1. GTDB lineage: Bacteria > Pseudomonadota > Gammaproteobacteria > Xanthomonadales > Rhodanobacteraceae > Rudaea. The sequence continues at coordinate 346,525 of CAVZZK010000003.1, forward strand.
GGATTGGGCCTGGCGCTGCTGTATCGCGGGATGGGCATGGGAAAGCTTTCCGCATTGGCCATGGCCGCAACCCTGTACCACTGCCTGAATCACGCTCAATTCAAGAGTCTGCTGTTTCTGACTACCGGTTCGGTCTTGCATGCAACCGGACATCGCAATCTCGGCAAGCTGGGAGGACTGATCCATCGCATGCCGTGGGTCGCCGGTCTGGCGTTGGTCGGCACGCTGGCTATGGCGGGGTTGCCTCCGTTGAACGGGTTCGTATCGGAATGGCTGTTGCTGCAGTCGTACTTGTTCACCCCGACCCTGCCGCACCCGTTGGTGAACATGCTGGTACCACTCGGCACCGCCGCCCTTGCCTTGACCTTCGCGCTTGCCGCCTATGTCCTGGTCAAGTTCTACGGCGTGATATTTCTCGGCCGTTCGCGCGAGCCCTCCCTCGCGCAGGCCCACGATGCCGGGCTGTTGGAACGTATCGGGCTGACCTGGCTCGCTGCCCTTTGCGTGGGTTTTGGATTGTTTCCCGTCGTCGTTCTGCGGGCAACCGACAAAATCACCCAAAGTCTGCTCGGCGCGACGTTGGGCGATCACGCGGCATCCTGGTGGGCCATCGTACCGGTGGCCGCGGACCGGGCTTCGTACAGTCCGCTGACTTTCGGAGCGAGCATCGCACTAACCATCACTATCACATTCTTGCTGGTGCGCCGCCTCTACCATGGGCGAGTTCGGCGCAGTGCGGCGTGGGATTGCGGATTTCCCAATCAGACGCCGCGCATGCAGGACACTGCCGAAGGGTTCGGGCAGCCCATCCGGCGTATTTTCGCGCCGTTTTTCCGTATAACGCGTTTGCTGCCAACGCCGCTTGATACTGCTCCCCGGTACGCCTTGCAGTTGTTTGATCGCTGGTGGGACTGGCTCTATACCCCGCTCGAACGAGCGATCGAAACCGGAGCGCGCTGGGTCAGTTTCCTGCAACAGGGGCGGATCTCTCTATACCTGATGTACAGCTTCGCGACCCTTCTGATCCTGCTGGCGTTCGTACTGTGACCAATGAATTTCTGATCCTGGCCTTTCTGCAGGCATTGCTCGCTATCGCGGTGGCACCGCTACTCGTCGGCTGGGTGGATCAGTGCCGGGCATGGCTGAGCAACCGCTCCGGCGCGGGCGTGCTGCAGCCGTACCGCACATTGCGCAAGTTGCTGCACAAGGATGCAGTCGTCGCCGACGGTGCTTCGCCGCTGTTTCGCGCGTCGCCCTACGTGCAATTCGGCGCGATGGCACTCGCAGCGGCCATAATTCCTATCTTTGGCAGCCGGCCATTGCTGGCGACCTCGGCCGACACCATCGCACTCGTGGGGCTCTTTGCCGTCGCCCGGGTGTTCGCCGCGCTGGCCGGCATGGACATTGGCACCGCATTCGGAACGCTCGGCGCCCGTCGTGAAATGCTGGTTGGATTTCTTTCCGAACCGGCGTTGCTAATGGTTTTCTTCACCGCATCACTGCTGTCCCAGAGCACGTTGCTGCCGACGATTGTCGAGACCTTGGGTCACCGCGAATTGGCGATCTACCCGAGCATGGCTTTCGCCGGCGTGGCGTTTGTCATGGTGCTGTTGGCCGAAAATGCGCGTATTCCGATTGACAATCCCGCCACGCACCTTGAGCTGACCATGATTCACGAGGCCATGGTGCTGGAATATTCGGCCCGCCACCTCGCGCTGATCGAGTGGACCTCGGCGCTCAAGCTGCTCAACTTCGCCGCGATTGGGCTGGCGCTGTTCATCCCGTGGGGCCTGATGGCACCTGCCGGTGGTCCTGTCGCTGTTCTGGGCGGGTTCCTCATCTCGATAATAAAGCTCGGGACGGTCGGCGCTGTGCTGGCGCTTATCGAAACATCGAGCGCGAAGTTGCGAATTTTCCGGGCGCCGGAGTTTCTCGCTACGGCTTTTCTGTTCGCGGTGTTGGGGCTGCTTGTTCACCAGTTGCTGGGAAGCTGAACGATGCAGACTTTGGCGTGGACATCGCAGCTGATCAATCTGGGTGCCGCCGTGCTGCTGCTGACGTCGTTTGCCATGCTGTCACAGCGACGCATTCTGTCATTGGTGAATCTGTACGCATGGCAGGGGGCTGTGCTCAGCATATCGACGGCCGCCGTTGCCTACACATCGGGCCAGCATCATTTGTATGTTTCGGCGGCCTTGTCCTTGATCCTCAAAGTGATCGCGTTGCCGCTCATCCTGCATCACTTGATCCGTCGGCTCAATGTTCGCTGGGACAAGGAGCCGTTGCTCAATATTCCGACGACCATGCTGGTTGGCATTTTGCTGGTCGTGTTCGCGTTCGCGCTGTCGCAACCGATCGCGCAACTGTCCACCAGCATTGCACGCAGCACGCTGGGAATCGCAATGGCCGTGGTGATGTTGTCGTTCCTGATGATGATCACGCGGCGCAAGGCGATCTCGCAGATCATCGGGTTTCTGGCGATGGAAAACGGACTGTTTTTTGCTGCGATCAGCGCGACCCACGGCATGCCCATGATCGTGGAGCTCGGCATCGCCCTGGATGTCCTGGTGGGAACGCTGATCCTCGGCGTGTTCTTCTTCCAGATTCGCGACCAGTTCGACAGCCTGGATCTACAGCATCTGGAAAAACTCAGAGAGGAATGAGATGGAACTTTGGTTTCTACTGGGTATCCCCCTGACAGGTTGCCTGACACTTGCGGTTTTTGGCGCCCGTGGTTGGGCGGCCGAGGCCAATGTTGCCTTCAGTCTGGCTACCTTTCTGGCGAGCTGCGCGTTGGCGCGGCGTGTCATCACCGAAGGCCCCTTGCTGTTGGGTCATGAACAGTTCTTTGTCGACCCATTCAACGTCTTCCTGGTGGTGCTCACCGCGTTCGTCGGCTGGACAACGTCGATGTTTTCCCGGCCCTACATGCGCATTGAGGAACATCACGGTCGCGTCAATCGGCCAAAGCTGCGCCTGTACCACGCCATGTATCAGCTGTTCGTGGCGACCATGCTGTGCGCGCTGCTAACCAACAACCTCGGGTTGTTGTGGGTGTCGATGGAAGCGGCAACATTGTCGACCGTGCTACTGGTTTCCTTGTACCGGACTGCCGCGAGTATCGAGGCAGCATGGAAGTATTTCATCCTGTGTGGCGTCGGTATTGCCCAGGCACTGTTCGGCACCATCCTGTTGTACCTGGCGGCGGAGAAGGTGCTCGGCGCTGACGGTTCAACCGCGCTGCTGTGGACACACCTCAATGCCGTCAAGGGGCAGCTGCAGCCCAATGTCTTGTCTCTGGCGTTCGTTTTCCTGTTGGTCGGCTACGGCACGAAAGTTGGTCTTGCGCCGCTGCATAACTGGTTGCCCGACGCCCATGCCGAGGGTCCGACGCCGATCTCGGCGGTGCTTTCCGGACTGTTGCTCAACGTGTCGCTGTACGCGGTCGTACGCTGCAAGGTGCTGGTGGAGGGCGCCACGCATTCGGGCCTGGCTAGCCACCTGATGATGGGATTTGGCCTGCTATCGGTGTTGCTCGCCGCGCTCTTTCTCTGGCGACAGCGTGACATCAAGCGACTGTTTGGCTATTCCTCGATCGAGCACATGGGGATCGTGACGTTCGCATTCGGCATGGGTGGGCCGATCGCCAATTTTGCGGCGCTACTGCACATGACCGTCCATTCGCTGACCAAATCGGCCATCTTCTTCGCAGTCGGCCACGCCTGCCAGAAAGCGGGTACCCAGGTGATGGACAACATCCGCGGATTGATCGTCATCAGTCCCACGGTTGGCTGGGGACTGATGATCGGCACACTGGCGATTCTGGGCATGCCGCCGTTCGGCGTATTTACCAGCGAATTCCTGATCGTCACTACGGCCATGCGCGACCATCCGTGGGCTACACCCATACTCTTGCTGGCGTTGGCTATTGCCTTTGCGGCTATTTTCCGTCGCGTTCAGGCGATGGTTTTCGGTGAGACCGATTTGAAGGCGTTGCCGCACTCGCCAGCCCTGGTGCCAGTGTTTACCCATTTGGGCCTGGTGTCGATGCTGGGCGTCTACATTCCGGCGGCGCTTGCCACCTGGTATCGGCTTGCGGCGGCGATGATCGGATGAACATTGCGATGCCATTTCCTGATCTCGACATAGTCTGGACCCTCATGCCTGGGACGCTGCCAGCGGTACAAGCGGCCGTCGACTCTACCGGGTTGCTGGCGATATGCCGGCGCGTTCGCGACGAGGGCGGCCGCCTTGTCAGCCTGTGGGCCGAGGATCGGGGTGATGTTTCTGATCGATTTCGGCTGTGCGTGGTATTGGAAATGGCCGTCGAATTGCTGGTCGTTGAGTACACGTCGGCATCGGACACACCGAGCTATCCCGATCTCAGCGGCATTTTTCCGAGTGCCTCGCGCCTTCAACGCGCCGCGTTTGATCTGGTCGGAATGCACGCGATCGGCGGTGACAATCGCCCGTGGTTGCGCCACGCCGCATGGGCACCGAACACGTTTCCGCTGCGCGCCGGGGCGGTGATTGCGGAGGCCCTGAATGGAAATGAACCGTATCCTTTCGTCAGAGTAGAAGGTGATGGTGTCCACGAAATTGCCGTCGGCCCGGTCCACGCCGGGACGATCGAACCAGGCCATTTCCGGTTCTCCGTGGTAGGCGAGAAAGTCCTGCGTCTGGAAGAGCGCTTGGGATACACGCATAAAGGGGTCGAGAAACGCCTTGAAGGCATGACTCTGGCCGATGGTATTCGCCTGGCCGCTCGCGTTTCCGGCGACTCAACCGTTGCTTTTGCCTGGGCGTACGCAATGGCCGCCGAAGCGTTGACCATGACGACGGTGCCGCCGCGCGCGCTGGCACTACGCGCGCTGCTGCTCGAGCGTGAGCGCCTGGCCAACCACCTGGGCGATCTTGGGGCCATTGGCAACGATGCGGGCTTCGCGCTCGGCCTGGCGCAATTCTCGCGTCTCAAAGAAGACTTGTTGCGCGTGAACATGAAAGTCTGGGCCGCACGGTATCCCATGGATGCGTTGACACTGGGCGGCGTCCATGCCGATCTGACGCCTGACGCCACGCAGCTATTGTTGGAATCCATGCGAAGTCTGGAAAACGAGCTGCATGTGCTTCGAAGCATTTATGATAATCACGCCGGTCTGCAAGATCGGTTTATGGGTACCGGGTGCGTGACGCCAGCGCTGGCTCGTCAACTGGGCATCATCGGTCTGGTAGCACGCGCCAGTGGCCAGCCGCAAGATTGGCGCGCCTCACTGCAAATGCCTCCTTACGCGGAATCCCTCGTGACACCGATCGTTCGCGAGCAGGGCGACGTCGCCGCACGGGTGGCCGTGCGCTTCGACGAAGTCATCGATTCCTTGCGCCTGTGCCGTCACCTCTTGGCGACGATGCCATCGGGGCCTGTTTGCGAATCGCCAGGCGACGTGTGCACCGACGAACTTGCCATCGGTGGAGTCGAGGGGTGGCGCGGGCCGGTGCTGGTGGGGCTGCGTGCATTCCGCCACGGGCGGATCGCACGCTGTCACCCGCACGATCCGTCCTGGCACAACTGGCCGGTGCTGGAGCACGCCATCATGGACAACATCGTTCCGGATTTCCCCTTGATCAACAAGTCCTTCAACTTGTCCTATAGCGGTCACGACCTCTAACAGGAGCTTATTGCCATGTGGCACATGCTTCGGCAAATCTTTCGTGTGGGTCTGGTGACGGAAGCGCCCCCGGCGACGGATGCCTCGCTACTCAAAACCCAACTCCATAAGGATATTCATCGTGTCTTCGGACGCGCGCTGTGTATCCGTCATGTCGATGCAGGCTCGTGCAACGGCTGCGAGCTGGAAATCCACGCGCTCACCAATCCCTACTACAACCTCGAAGGGCAGGGCATTAAATTCGTCGCCAGCCCACGACATGCCGATGCCTTGCTCGTGACCGGGCCGGTGTCGCGCCATATGGCCGAAGCCCTGCAGCGAACCTATGCTGCCACGCCAGAACCCAAGCTGGTGATCGCCGTGGGCGTTTGCGGCGCTTGCGGAGGCATTTTCGGCGAGAGCTATGCGAGTTTGGGCGGAATCTCCAATGTCATTCCGGTGGACGTAACGGTGCCTGGATGTCCGCCTTCGCCGACGGCGTTACTGCAGGGCATATTGTCGGCAGTACGTCAAAAAAAGGCGCATTGATGAGCCGGCATGTGAAAATGTCCTGGCCGGTTACAACCTAGTAGCGTTAGACGCCACCCACACCCTCATCGAGTCGAACCTGGCAAAAGAACTTACTTGGAGAAAAGCCATCGACAAGGTGCCAGGGGTGGCAAGAACGCCACTTCCCTACAGGCAGATTGCTGAGAGAATTATCGCTGACGGATTGCGCATCAGTATTCGCGACGTCACCCCGTTTTTGAGTCGCACCGGGATTTGGAATCCAGGCTGTATTCGAACTATGCAGGTTCTCAATCAACCCGGATAAAATTGAGAGGGTAGACATGGCTCGGAATATGACAGGCAAGACGGTGGTCATTACTGGGGCAAGTTCGGGGATTGGCGCCGCGGCGGCGCGACAACTTGCTCGACAAGGAGCCACCGTAGTGCCCGTTGGTCGTTCCAGGGAGGGGACCAACGCGTTGGCCGCAGAACTCGGAGTGCAACCTTTCATCGTGGACTTCGCGCGACTTGGCGAGGTCCGCATGCTCGCCGAGCGGCTCCTCAAGACCTGTCCCGCCATCGACGTGCTGGCCCACAATGCGGGCACGATGATGGGCAAGCGGGTCATTACCGAAGACGGCCACGAATTCACGCTGCAAGTCAACTACCTCGCTCCGTTTCTCTTGCAGCATTTCTTGCATGACCGGCTATCAGCAAGTGGCGCCCATGTAGTTGTTACCAGCAGCCTGGTCCACTGGTTTGGCAGGATCCGGCTCAATGACCTGAATTTCGACAAGCGCCGTTATTCGACGCAGAAAGCTTATGCCGATTCCAAGTTGGCTGATCTGTTGTTCGCGCGTGAGATCGCCCGTCAAACGCCGCAAACCGGCATCACCGCCGCTGCGTTTCACCCGGGGGTTGTGGCGAGCCGTATCGGACGGGACGCGGCGGGCATGCTCGACGTGTCATACAACACTCGTATCGGCCGCGCGATGATGTTCAACAAAGGCAAGGGCGGGGAGAATCTGGTGGCAATGCTCAGCCATGAAAATCCGCAAGGGATAAACGGGCAGTATTTTAGTGCTAACCTGATTACCAATCGCCTGATGCCGAATGCGCGTTCTTCCAAAAAAGCCCGCGACCTCACACTTGGCCAGAAGCTGTGGCAACGAACGGAAACCATTCTTGGATTAAACCTGGCTGGGGCCTAACCCGTCATTGCAAAGGACCTGCGCGAAAAGCTTCGCAGCTCCGATAAATCCAAACGTTCGGCCATCTGTTGGTTCGCCACGTGAACTCAATTGAGGAGAACAATATGAAAGTCTTTGAGGCTGCCGTTCTGTTATCAATCGGTACTGTGTTCATCACGGTCGCAACCATCGCTTTCATATTGGGCGGTTTCACATTCTCTTCGGACAGCCGCATGCTGTTCTTGCAGGCGCTCGCTGTCGCCGGCGTAGCCTTTCTCTCCCTGTCCATCCGTAACTTGTCGAAAATCAGCCAAGCTTTGAGCACCGTGGTTCCCGCTTAGCGGGTACCGTTCGCGCAAGTGTTCGCTTAGGCGGACCGCTGCGAATCGTCGCGGTAAACGCCAACCATTCGTCGTAGCGGCCACTTACCTCAAGCGTTCGGCCCGGAGGGTCGCCCGGTCGGCTCTGACGGCGGCGGCTACGTTCAGTTTGTCGACGCAGAAGCCTTGATGGCCTTGGCCATACGAGAAGATGTGGTTTTTCGACTGGAGCAAAGTCCCGGTCACTTCGTCGTCGCCGGTAGCCCGCTGGTTTTGGTCCGGCCAGGAAACCGGGTTGTCGACCAGATCAGAGACGGGGTCAATTCCGTCTTCGTCTTGGGCAACCAGCGGACTGCAGGCCAGGACGTCGAGTTCGCGATCAACCAACTCGTCGAGGTGGCGGTGCGAGCCCTTTCTCCTGGGGTGAATGACCCATTCACGGCTATTGCGTGCGTGGACCGCTTGGCGTCGGCGTTGAGTCTTCTGGCTACGCGCGACCGGCCGTCGCCTTATCGATATGACAAACAGGACAAGCTTCGGGTGATTGCGCGCACCGTCACTTTCTCCGACATCACTGACGCCACGTTCAACCAGATCCGGCTATATGGCCATTCCAGTGCTTCGGTACGGATCTGTCTGCTGGAGACAATTGCCGTGGTCGCTGGATTCGCACATAGAACCGGGGAACCGCGCCGCGCTCTTGCGGCACGCTGAGATGATCGTCCGGGGGACTCGCGACGGATTGTCGGAAGTCGAGGATCGCCGCACCGTAGAAGAGCGCTACCAGGCGACGCTGCAGTTGTGCAGAGAATCTGGAGCGCATGGCCCCTGATGCCTCTCCACGCGCAGGCAGGACGCCCGTATGGTAGGGCATCCGGGCGAGGATCGCCGGAGCAGCCATGCTGCGCACGTGCAAGATCGCGAGGACCCTTTGATCCGCGACCATCGCGAATATCTGGCCCTGGGTGGGACCTGCAAAGAACGTCAGCGTGCGTATCGGGCATTGTTCCGCAGCCGGCTGGGTGCCGCCGAAGTGGCGGCCATTCGATCGGCGCTGAACGAATGCCGCGTATACTGCAGCAAGCGATTCAAGGATACGATCAAGGCGGCACGGAAGCGGCGCGTGCGGGCGGGCAAGTCTGAACGGCCGCGCAAAGTGAAAGTTCCTGCGAGCAAGAGAATCTCAGTCTGACCCCGATATTCTCTACGTCACTCGCGGGAGTACCGGCAATTCACGACCCGAAGCGGTCCCTCACCACCGAATGCTTTCGGCATGCCCATAAGCTCCTGAGCGCGAACCCGGTAGTGTCGGAAAACGCGTCAGATCATTTTCCAGTCGTGGCGGATACGGTAGCCGGGCGATCCTTGGCGTATTTCTTCAGCAGCGCCTGGAAGCCCTGTGACTTGCGGATCGGGTCGAAGCGGTGATCGATCCAGAGCATTACGGGCGAGTACCCAACGCCGATACCCGGCGCAGCCAGCGCGCGGGAGATCAGCGAAACCGCCTCATCGGCTCGACCGGCCTGGGCATACCGAACGGCGGAGTCCATCAAAATTCGCGGGCCCGCGAGACGATCACCGGATTTTTCGCCCTCCGCCACCGCCGACTTGATCGCGGCGATCCCCGCGCCGGTTTTACCCAGGCCAATTTCCGCGGCGGCAATGGCGTCCCAGAGGTCGGCGAGTCGGGTGGGCTTCGTGAGTTTGAACAATTGCGCGCGCAAATCCGGTAACGCCCTGGCGTAGTATTCTCTGGCCCGCGCAAAGTCGCCCGATAGCCGGTAATAATCGCCGATGTCGATGTCTTTACCTGTGAATCCAAAAGTGGCGCTCTCTCCGCTGAGCGGAAAGTTGTCGCGCGTATCGGGGATACTCTTGATCAACGCGATTGCATCGAGATACTTGCGCTGCGCAGCCAACCCGCCCGCCGTGAACTTTTTCAATGTCGGGCTGTTGCCTTGCACCAGGGCAAGATAACGATTCACGTCGCCGGTTCGTAACAGGTTCGCAGTGGCGTAAAGGGTTCGCGCGTAGTCGCTGCCCAGATCCAGCGTCATTGCTTGTCGCAGTACCCGCTCGGCCTCCAGGTAGCGATTGGTCGCCATATAGGTAACTCCAAGACTCCGGGCCGTCGTCGTGTTTCGCGGATCAAGCGCCAATGCATGCTTGAAGGCGTTGATGGCTTGGTTGAACTTGCCCTGACGACGCAGTACATAGCCGCGTGCGAGATATGAATCGGCATCGTTGGGCCGAAGTTTCAGTGCATCGGCAAAGGCATGCAGCGCCGCGACGTAGTCGCCTTTGCAGTAGTAGTCGCAGTAGCCGATGGCCAGATGCGATTCGGCCAGGTTCGGCGCCAGATCCATTGCTCGTTTGGCCTGGGCACGCGCATCGGCGTCGAGTTGCCGGATGTCCTGGCCACCTCCACCCAAGGCAGCCAGCAAACTTTCCGTGTAGGACAAGCGCGCATGCGCCAGGGCGAAATCCGGCACCCGGGCCAGGGCCCGGCGGTACAGGGGAATGGCTCGTTCCAAGACGGCGGCATCAGCGTTGGATAGACTATGGTTGACGTAGTAGTTGGCGCGAAGGTACAGGTCGTTGGCTGTCGGGTCGCTGCTGAGCGCGGTGGCCAAGCGCTTCGTCTCCGTCGGCGACAGCTTCGCGTTTAGGGCGTTGGCGATCTTCTCGGCCACTTCGCCCTCCACGCCGAACACGTTGTCCAGCGTGCGCGTGTAAGCCTGCGCCCAGACATGCGCATCGGTGCCCGTGTCGATCAACTGCACATTGACCAACACCTGGTCACCTGCCTTTTGCACGCTGCCTTCGAGCACCGTGGCCACGCCGAGCTGTTGACCCACGGCTTTCAAATCATTCGGCTGGCTGGCATAGCTGGCGGTGGAAATACGCGAGATGACCTTCAAGTCCCCGATGTCGGCCAGCTTGGTCAGAATCAGGTCCTGCATGCCGGCCACGAAGTAGGCATCCTTCTTGTCGACATTCAGATTCTCGAACGGCAGTACGGCAATGGACCTTTGCGGAACGCTTGTTGACGCAGAAGCCGAAATGGTCGATGGCCGCCCGCCAGCGCCTGATTCGGGTAATGAAGCGGCGACTTTCGTTTGCATCGAAACCGCTTTTTGAGGTGCCCAGTGCTGCCATGCCATCACCGACACAGCCACGACCAGACCACCAATGATCACGATTTCCAGCGTGCGCCCCGTAAGACGATGCCGGTCAGGCGGGCGGGCGTCAGGCGAATCGGCATGCCCGGTTCTACGGGAACCCGGCGGAGTCAACTTGAATGCCCAGGCCAGCACCAGTGCAATCGGCAGACCGACAATCGCGAAAAACACCAAAAGCCGGATCGGCCCGTTCGGAATCCTGAAGAACGGAAATGGTTGGCTCGCCACTTCGATCAAAAGCCAGCCTACGACCGCACACGTCACCGCCAGGGTCAGCCACATGCGACGGCGACGAGCCGGGGCTTGCGGTGGCTGCAGGTCCGGCGCGGCCGACGCCTTCGCGGGCGTCACCAGACGGTAGCCCCGCTTCGGGATGGTCTGGATGAATCGCGGGTGGCGCGCGTCGTCGCCGAACACACCGCGCAGTTCACTTACGGCGTTGGCCAATACGCCCTCCGTGACGAACTGCGTTCCCCAGACGCCGGACAGCAATTCGTCTTTCGTGACGACCAAATCGACCTTCTTCGCCAGGCAGACCAGGACATCCATTGCCTTCGGGGAAACATGGTACGAGCGATCCTGCGGGCCGGTGATCCGATTTTCTGCTGGAATCACAAACCATTCGCCGATCGTGAACTCCGCGCCCCGGTGCACGTCCATCGCCAGTTACCCATGCCCGACTTTTCTACATCCGAGTCTACGCACCGGCCCGATTGGAGGCAACGTGAGATAGCCGTGAGAAAAAATGATGTCATCTCCATGACTCGGCGAGACTGGTACGCAAGACGTCATTGACGCGCACGGCTACCTCAGCGCGCGCGTCGCGTTTGATGCCGAGACAACAGGAGATCGATGATGAAAAGCTGTCTGAAATCCGCCGGATTCACCGCCGTACTGGCTATCTCCAGCTTGTCGCTGCGTGCCACGCACAAAATGCCGGACGGTTCAGCAATATCAACCTGCAGGGATACTTCGGTTTTGCCTTCGATGCCGTTGGTTGACCTGTCCCCCGCGAGGCACGACCCGAAACCGGTGCCGACGGATGACCGCAATCGTGCTTTGAGTCCCGAGTCCTCAATTTCGATTTTTGGACGTATCAAATTAGTCTGGCGTGTCCGATATTCACGGCCCGAAGCGCCCATGCGCGACCGTCAGCATGCGGGCGGTGCACCGCGACGGTTTCGGCGCAACGCCTTAGCGGAATGATTTTTCAAGTGGCCGGCGCTTGTTTCGCCAGCCCTTGCCCGTCGATCCCGAATTGACCCGTCATTCCGGATGCCGCGCAGCGGCAGTCCGGAATCCAGTTCTTGGTCACGGGAGCGAAGAGCAGGAACTGGATTCCAGCCTCTGCTGGAATGACGAACATGTGAGCCTGTGCTGGAGTGACGGGTGTTTGGCTGTTCGCTGGAATGACGAGCCAGTTGCCGTGACGTGTTTGCGATGGGTTACGGCATTGAGTGCCTAACCCATCCTACGGAGCGGTTTGCGCAATAGCTTTGCGTATTCCGGATGAAAAAAGCCCGGCTAGCGTTTGCGCCCGGGTGACAGATGCCCGGTCAGCGTGCGTGCGTTGCGCTGGCCCTGGTCCTCGTAGTTGTTGTTGAAGATGACGTCGACTTCCAGGGCCTGGTCGGCGAGCCGGTCGATGGCGGGTACCAGTTCCTGCAACTCGGCCTCGGGATAGTCGTAGTTGAACCGGTCGGCGGCGGACTCGCCCTTGATGTTCCAGGTTTTTGCATTGCGCCCGTGCATGCGCAGGATGGCCAGTTTCGGCGAGGTGACTTCCCACACCGTCGGGATGCTGTTGCGCGTGCCCTGGGGTTCGTCGACGACGACGTTGACCAGGCCGCGCTCGCGCTCGAAATCGAGTACGCGCTGGCGGTTGCGTTCGTCGAACCAGCCGCGGTCGCGGAACTCGATTGCCAGCAGGTCGTCCGGCAGACGCGCGCGGCACTCGTCGATGTGCTCGAGCGACTTCGTCGAGTACTTGACCCACGGCGCGAACTGGAACAGGATCGAGCGCAACTTGCCGGCCTCGCGCAGCGGGCGGATGCCGTTGTTGTAGCGTTCCCACAGCACGTCGCGGATATCGGCCGGCGTGTCCTTGTAGTAGATGTTGCGCTTGGTTTCGAAATGCGAGGCGAGCGCATCGCCGACATCGCGGGGCAGGGCGCGGCGGTCGGTGTGATGGCCGGTGAACAGCCTGAATGCCTTGATGTTGAAGACGAAGTCGTCGGGTGTGCGCTCGACCCACTTCTGCGCATTGGCCGGTGACGGCATGGCGTAGTAGCTGGAATCGACCTCGACGATCGGAAACTGGCTGGCGTAGAACTTGAGCCGTTCGGCGGGCGAGTTGCAGCCTTTCGGATAGAACATGCCGGACTTGATCAGGCTGGGGTCAGTCCAGCTTGCGGTGCCTACGCGGATTCTGCCTGCCATGTCCCATTGTCCTTCAAAAAGGGGGTCAGAGTGCCTTTTTTTAGCTCTGTGGTCGGGATACACCTTCATCGGGGGCGGAAAAGGGGGTCAGAGTGCCTTTTTTTAGCTCTGTGGTCGGGATACACCTTCATCGGGGGCGGAAAAGGCACTCTGACCCCCTTTCCCCCTTTTTCATCTCGACTGGTGAGACGGCGACGGCCGACAATGCCGGAAACGGGGAAAATGGATGACAACGCACATGAGCTTTATGGCCCAAGTCATTGAACCTGTTGAACTGGTTTTTCGTTGCCTGAAATTGACTAATATTAGTCATATGTATCTGACCGACAAACAATACGCGATCCTGGATTTCATCCGCGAACGCATCGACCGGGACGGGTTTCCACCGAGCCAGCTCGAGATTGCCGCCGCGTTCGGCTTCAAGCAGAACGCCACGGCCAACTACCACCTGCGCGCTCTGGAAGAAGCCGGCGCCATCACGCGCAAGCCGGGCAGGGCGCGCAGCATCCGTTTGGCTGGCAGTCGCCGCGGCGCACGTGCCGATCAGTTGTTGCTGCCGGTGTTGGGCCGCGTCGCCGCGGGCGAGCCGATCGGCGCGGATGACGATGCCGACAGACAGATCGCATTGGATCGTTCGCTGTTCTCGCCGGTTCCGGATTACCTGCTGCGCGTGCAGGGCGATTCGATGCGCGAGGACGGCATCCTCGATGGCGACCTGGTTGCGGTGAAACGTTCCACGGATGCGCATGACGGCCAGATCGTGGTCGCACGCATCGATGACGAGATCACGATCAAGCGCCTGAAGCGCACGGCCCGTGGCATCCGCTTGCTGCCGCGCAATCCGGACTACGCTCCGATCGAGGTTCCGGCCGACGCCGACTTCGCGATCGAGGGCCTGTACTGCGGCCTGCTGAGGACCGGCTGATGGCAGCGCTGCGATCACTGGATCAACTGCTCATCGAGCGCACGGTGTGGCGCGGGCGTGCTGCCAATGCGCCGTCGAAATCAGGCTTGTCGACCGGCTGCGATGCGCTGGACCGTGTGCTTCCGCTCAGTGGCTGGCCGTCGTCGTCGTTGACCGAGGTGTTGATCCCGGCCGATGGTATCGGCGAGCTGCAGTTGTTGTGGCCGGTGTTGGCACGCCTGACAGGCGAAGGCGGACGGATAGTGCTGGTTGCGCCACCGTATGTTCCATACGCGCCGGCCTGGCATGCCGCCGGCATCGACCTGTGTGGCCTGCAGATAATCCACGCCGATGCCGGACAGGCGGCATGGGCCGCCGAGCAATGCCTGCGTTCGGGTGCCTGCGCGGCGGTGCTTTGCTGGCCGTGGCGCGCCAACGATCGCACGTTGCGCCGCTTGCAGGTTGCCGCCGAAACCGGACAGACACCTTGTTTCGCATTTCGTCCGCACACCGAGGCAGTGAACGCGTCGCCGGCGGCGTTGCGCATTCTTATCGATGCGCAAACCAGGCAATTGCGCGTGCTCAAGTGTCGCGGTGCGCTGGCGCCGCCCCGGTCTATCGGCTACGCCCGGCACTGATGCCGATCTGTCATGCACTGGGCCTGTCTGTTGCTGCCGCATCTGGCGCTGGATACCAACCTCCGCCGCCGGCCCGATCCCGACGCGCCGCTGACCCTGGTCACCGGCCCGGCACACCGCCGGGTTCTGCATGCGGTCAATGCGGCGGCGCGTGCGGCCGGCCTGCACCCGGGCATGTCCTTGACCGCGGCGCAGGCGCTGACGAGCGACTTTGCGCGCATCGAATACGATGCCGATGCAGTCGAGCGCCAGCGGGAATGGCTGGCCAGCTGGGCCTATCGCTTCAGTTCGCAGGTCAGCACCGACCTGCCTGAGGCCATCGTGCTCGAGGTCGGCCAGAGCCTGGGCCTGTTCGGTCCGTGGCCGCGATTCGAGGCTCGCCTGCGCGAGGAACTGGCGCAACTGGGCTTCCGGCATCGCATTGTCGCCGCGCCGAATCCGCAGGCCGCGCGCGTGCTGGCCGAAGTGCATGACGGTTTGGGCGTGGATGAAGGCCGCCTGGATGCCGTGCTCGGCGATCTGCCGGTCGAGTACGCGGGGCTGGATGCCGATATCGCCACGGCGCTGGTGCGCATGGGCCTGCGTCGCTTGCGTCAGGTTTTCGCGTTGCCGCGCGAGACGTTGGCGCGGCGTTTCCCGCCATCGCTGCTGCATCACCTGGACTTGCTGCGCGGAAAGCAGAACGAACCCTTGAACTGGTATCGGCCGCCGGACCGTTTCGATGAACGTATCGAGTTCGATCACGAAATCGATTCCAGCACGGCGCTGCTGTTTCCGCTGCGTCGGCTGACTGCCGACCTGGCGACATTTCTGGCCGGTCGCGATGGTGGTGTACAACGTTTCGTATTGCGTCTGCAGCATGAATCCGCACGCACCGAGGTCCCGGTCGGGTTGCTGGCGCCGGAGCGCGAGGCGGCCATGCTGTTCGAGCTGGCGCGCGGGCGCCTGGAACAGGCGTCGATGCCGGCGCCGGCAGTCGGTTTGCGCCTGATCGCCCGGGATCTGCCGCCGTTCGTGCCGGCCGGTCGCGACCTGTTCGATACGCGCCCGCAACAGGCCGTGCCATGGAAACAGTTGCGCGAACGCCTGCGTGCGCGGCTCGGCGATGACGCGGTTCGTGGATTGTCGTTGCGTGCCGATCATCGTCCCGAACACGCCTGGCGGGAGAATGCCGATTCGCGCAATGCGGAATTCCCGGTTGCCGGCGAACGTCCGGGCTGGCTGCTACTACGTCCGATTCCGTGGCGCGGAGCGGCACCACGCATCCTCGCCGGTCCGGAACGCATCGAATCCGGCTGGTGGGATGGCGGCGACGTGCGCCGCGACTACTACATCGTCGAATCCGCTTCCGGCCAGCGTGCCTGGGTCTATTGCGCGCGCGGTGAAACCGGTCCGTTCATGCTGCACGGCTGGTTCGCGTGATTGCGCAGTACGCCGAGCTGCACTGCCTGTCCGCATTCAGCTTCCAGCGCGGCGCATCGGTCGCGCGCGAACTGTTCGAACGCGCCCGGGCACTCGGATACAGCGCACTGGCGATCACCGACGAATGCACGTTGGCCGGCATCGTGCGTGCCTGGGAAGCCTCGCGCGAAACCGGCGTGGCGCTGATCGTCGGCAGCGAGATGAAACTCGTCGACGGGCTGAAACTGGTACTGCTCGCCGCCGATGACGATGCCTACAGTGCCTTGTGCCGCCTGATCACGGTAGCGCGTCGGGCCGCGTCCAAGGGTGCATATCGCCTGGATCGTACGCAGTTGGTCGATCTGCCGCCCGGGCTGCTGGCATTGTGGATTCCCGAAGCGGTCGATGCCGTGGCCGATGGGGAATGGGTGGCCGCGGCGTTCCCCGGACGCTGCTGGCTGGCGGTTGAATTGCATCGCGGCGCGGACGATGAGTCGAGATTGCAACAGTTGCTGGCACTGGCCGAACGCGTGCGCGTGCCGGCCGTGGCGACGGGCGACGTGCACATGCACGTGCGCGGGCGACGCGCCTTGCAGGATACGCTGACCGCGATCCGTCACCACGCCACGATTGCGCAAGCCGGTGCACACCTGTTCGCGAACGGCGAGCGTCACCTGCGCACGCGCGCGGTGCTGTCGCAGATCTATCCGCCCGGGCTGCTGGCCGAGTCGGTTCGCATCGCGCAGCGTTGCACGTTCGCACTGGAATCGCTGCGTTATACCTATCCGCGCGAACTGGTTCCGGACGGTCACACGCCGACAAGCTGGTTGCGCGAACTCACCGAAACCGGCGCACGCTGGCGCTGGCCCGATGGCGTGCCGGCACGGGCACGCGACTTGATCGAGCACGAACTGGCGTTGATCGCGGAGCTGCGCTACGAATCGTATTTCCTGACCGTGCACGACATCGTGTGCTTTGCGCGCGGCCGCGGAATCCTTTGCCAGGGACGCGGCTCGGCGGCCAATTCCGCCGTGTGCTATGCGCTGGGCGTTACCGAGATCGACCCGGCGCGCATGAACATGCTGTTCGAGCGTTTCATCTCCAGGGAACGCAACGAACCGCCCGACATCGATATCGATTTCGAACACGAACGCAGGGAAGAAGTGCTGCAGTACGTGTTCGAGCGCTACGGTCGCGAACGCGCCGCGCTGACTGCCGTGGCAACCAGTTACCGCGGGCGCAGCGCGATCCGTGACGTGGCCAAGGCGCTGGGTTTGCCACCGAACCAGGTCAACGCGTTGACCGGCACGATGGACCGCTGGGGCGGCGAGGCGCCGGTGCCGGACTGGCTGCGCGAGCAGGGCTTCGATCCGGACTCGGACATCATGCGTCGCGTGATCGGGCTGACCACCGAGTTGATCGATTTTCCGCGTCACCTGTCGCAGCATCCCGGCGGCTTCGTGATCAGCGAGCATCCGCTGCATACGCTGGTGCCGGTCGAGAATGCGGCGATGCCGGACCGCACCGTGATCCAGTGGGACAAGGATGATCTCGACGCACTCGGCCTGCTCAAGGTCGATTGCCTTGCCCTGGGCATGCTGACCGCAATCCGCAAGACGCTGGATGTCCTGCGCCGAAGCGGACGGCGCGACCTGAGCATTGCCACGATCCCGGCCGAGGATGCGGCTACCTACGAAATGATCGGCCGCGCCGATACCGTGGGCGTGTTCCAGATCGAATCGCGTGCGCAGATGGCGATGCTGCCGCGCTTGAAGCCGCAGAACTTCTACGACCTGGTCATCGAGGTCGCGATCGTGCGGCCCGGTCCGATCCAGGGCGACATGGTGCACCCATACCTGCGCCGGCGAAAAGGCCTGGAGCCGATCGACCATCCGCCGGAACTGGAAGACGTGTTCCGGCGCACGCTGGGTGTGCCGTTGTTCCAGGAGCAGGTCATGCAACTGGCGATCAAGGCGGCCGGCTATTCACCGGGCGAGGCAGACCAACTAAGGCGCGGCATGGCTGCATGGAAACGTCATGGCGGCCTGGAGCCGCATCGCGAGCGCCTGATCCGCGGCATGCTCGAACGCGGCTACACGCAGGCTTTCGCCAAGCGGTTGTTCCAGCAGATCAAGGGATTCGGCAGCTACGGCTTTCCGGAATCGCATGCGGCCAGTTTCGCCTTGCTGACCTATGCCAGTTGCTGGCTCAAATGCCACGAACCGGCGGCTTTCGCGTGCAGCGTGATCAACTCGATGCCGATGGGTTTCTACACGCCGGACCAGATCCTGCAGGATGCCCGGCAGCATGGCATTCGCGTGTTGCCGGTCGATGTGCGTTACAGCCACTGGGACTGCACGCTGGAGTTTGCGGACGCCAATACGCGCGGCACGCCGGCGATCCGGCTTGGCCTGCGTCTGGTGCGGGGATTTGCCGAAGGTGCCGCCGAACGCATCGTCGTGGCGCGAACGGCGCGTGCGTTCGCCGAAATCGCCGATTTGTGCCGGCGCGCCGAGCTGGACCGTCGGCACCAGGACCTGCTGGCCGATGCCGGTGCGCTGAAGGGGTTGGCCGGGCATCGCCATCGCGCACGCTGGGCGATCCGCGGCGTCGAAGCACAGTTGCCATTGTTGGCCGATGTGACGCCGACAAGGGAACCGGCAGTGACGCTACCGCCACCGAGCGTTGGCGAAAACCTGCGCGCCGATTACGCGCTGGTCGGCACCACGCTCGGTCCGCATCCGTTGGCACTGTTGCGCGGCGAGTTGTCAGCGCGCCGCTGCCGGCATTCGTCCGATCTGGCGCGCATCACGCACGGCCGTCGGGTTCGCGTGGCGGGGCTGGTGCGTTTGCGTCAGCGCCCGCAGACCGCCACCGGCGTAACCTTCCTGACGCTGGAAGACGAACACGGCATGGTCAACGTCGTCGTATGGCGCGAGCTGGCCGAACGCCAGCGGCGTGTATTGCTCGAATCGCGGCTGCTGGTCGTGGATGGCCGCATCGAGCGCGAGGACGGCGTTCAGCACCTGATCGCCGACCGGCTGCGAAACTTCAGCGGCCTGTTGAACGGCCTGGACGCCCCGTCGCGGGATTTCCGTTAGCCGAAGAGGCCGGAGATCAGACGCCCCAAAATTATATTTGGTTTAAACTTTCGCGCTTAATTCCTTGATTTCCCGGTTTAATATCCGGTCATTGTCGGAATAATCGATCGGCACTTCGATCAGGTGCACGCCGGGCGTGTCCAGGCATCTCTGCAACAACGGCGCATATTCCTCGGCCGAAGACGGGCGATGGCCGTGTGCGCCGTAGGCATTGGCGTAGGCAACGAAATCGGGGTTGCCCATGTCCATGCCGAAGTTCGGGAAGTCCATGTTTGCCTGCTTCCACTTGATCATGCCGTAAGCATTGTCGCGGATCAGCAGCACGACCAGATCCAGTTTCAGCCGCACCGCAGTTTCCAGTTCCTGCGAATTCATCATGAAACCGCCATCGCCGGCGACGGCGACGACCTTGCGGTTCGGGTGGACGATCTTGGCGCCGATCGCCGAAGGCAGTCCGGCGCCCATCGTGGCAAGCGCGTTGTCGAGCAGCATGGTGTTCGGTTCGTAACAGCGGTAGTAGCGCGAGAACCAGATCTTGTACATGCCATTGTCGAGGCACACGATGCCGTCTTTCGGCATCACCTTGCGCGTATCGGCAACCAGGCGTTGTGGATAGATGGGCCAGCGCGGATCGTCCTTGCCGACGTCCAGATGCTTGTCCAGATGCTGGCGCACCTTGGTGAAGTACGAGAAATCCCAGTGTGCGGCCAGAGAGATGCGCTGGCGCAGGCGCCATACCGAATTGGCGATATCGCCGATCACTTCGATCTGCGGAAAGTACACCGGGTCGACTTCGGCGCTGTCGAAATTGACATGGATGACCGTACGCAGGCCGCGGTGCATGAAGAAAGGGGGTTTTTCGATGACGTCATGGCCGACGTTGATGATGCAGTCGGCATGATCGATCGCACGGTGCACGAAATCGCCGTCGGACAGGGACGCATTGCCCAGCCATAGCGGGTGATGTTCGTCGAGCACGCCCTTGCCCATCTGCGTGGTGAAAAACGGGATGCCGGTGACATCAACGAACTCGGCCAACATCTTGCTGCACAATTTGCGATTGGCCGCCGCGCCGATCATCAGCAAAGGCCGTTGTGCCGCGTTGACTGCTTCGACGGCGTATGCGATCGCCTTTTCGTCGGCTACCGGACGGCGTTGGTAGCTGGCCTTGATCAACTGGCCGTCCGGGACGTCGTCGCGGGCGATGTCTTCGGGCAGTTCCAGGTGCGTTGCGCCGGGGCGTTCCTCCTCGGCCAGGCGGAACGCTTCACGTACGCGTGCCGGAATGCTGTCGCCGGAAACGATCTGACGCGTGTACTTGGTCAGCGGCCGCATCATCTCGACCACTTCGACGATCTGGAAATGTCCCTGCTTGGATACCTTGATCGGCTTCTGCCCGGTGATCATCATCATCGGCATGCCACCCAACTGGCCGTAGGCGGCGGCGGTGACGAGATTCGTGGCGCCCGGACCGAGCGTCGACAGGCAGACACCGGCCTTGCCGGTCAGTCTGCCGTAGGTGGCGGCCATGAAACCGGCTGCCTGCTCGTGTCGAGTCAGTATCAACTTGATCGACGAGCAGCGAAGCGACTCGAGCAGGTCGAGATTTTCCTCGCCGGGAATACCGAATATGTATTCGACGTTTTCCGCTTCGAGTGCTTTTATGAACAGGTCAGACGCTTTCATCAGGCTCTCCCCGGCAACAGTCGCCAACGATTGTCGATGTCGTAGGCTGATGCGTCAATTGTTTTGGCGTGGTTTGCGAGCCGGCGCTCAGACAATGGTTCCCACCAGCGCGCCAATTCCCGCGGTTACGGCCATGGCGATCGCACCCCAGAAAAGCACGCGCAATGCGCCGACAATCATGCTTGCGCCACCTGCACGGGCGGCCACGCCGCCGAGCACGGTAAGGATCACCAGCGATACGATGGCGACGGTCGGCACCAGCCAGTTTCGGCTTACGACAAAAATGGTCAATAACGGCAGGACCGATCCACTGGCATAAGTAATGGCCGACGTGAACGCCGCCTGGAACGGTCGTGCTTTCAAGAGTTCGGAAATGCCCAGCTCGTCGCGCAAATGGGCATCCAGTGCATCGTGTTCCATCAGTTGCGAGGCCACTTCGTCGGCCAGCTCGCGCGTGAGGCCGCGCTTGACATAGATGTTGGCCAGTTCCTTGTGTTCGCCAACGGCGTCGGCTTCCAGTTCGCGCCGTTCGACTTCCGTTTCCGCGCGCTCCATGTCCGACTGCGAACTGACCGACACATACTCGCCCGCCGCCATCGACATCGCCCCGGCGACCAGACTGGCAAGGCCGGCGACCAGAATGGCCTGGGTCGATGCGTGGGCCGCGGCAACGCCGAGGATCAGGCAGGCCGTGGAAACGATGCCGTCGTTGGCACCCAGCACGGCGGCTCGCAACCAGGCGATACGGTGCGTCAAATGGCCTTCGATATGATGTCTATGCATTGTCCACCTTCACCTTGAATTCGCCTTCGGCCACGCGCGCGCGCAGCGCCTTGCCGGGCGCAACCTGTGCGGGCGAGCGGATCACCTGGCCGTTGTCGGTATCGACAAGGATCGCATAACCGCGTTGCAATGTGGCCAGCGGGCTGATCGCATTCAGTGCGCGGGCCAGTTCGCTCAATCGCGAGCCGCGTGCGGCAAGCCGATGCGCGGTGAATGTATACATGCGCGCGTCGAGCGTGTTGATCCGTTCACGCGCCGCCGTCAGCTTCATCCCGGGCCGCTGAGCTTGCAGACGCGAAACCGGGATGTCCAGACGATTGTGCGCGGCGATCAGGCGGTTGCGATTGGCCATGCGCAGGCGTGAGACGGTATTCGACAACCGTTCGTCGGCGCGGGCCAGTTGCGCCAGCGGATGCTGGGCACGCAGGCGCGCATGGACGTGGTCGGTGCGTTGCGCCCGGTTCTGCAATTCGCGTCGCAGGTGTTGCTGAAGCCGCTTGCGAATTTCGTCCACGTGGCGGCGCAATGCCGTGGCGTCCGGTACCAGCAGTTCGGCCGCGGCCGAGGGTGTCGGCGCGCGCAGGTCCGCGGCGAAATCGGCGATCGTGAAATCGATCTCATGACCGACCGCGCATACCACCGGAATCGAACTGGCACGAATCGCGCGGGCCAGGGCTTCATCGTTGAACGCCCACAGGTCTTCCAGCGACCCGC
This sequence comes from uncultured Pseudomonadota bacterium, assembly GCA_963779795.1. Taxonomy (GTDB): domain Bacteria; phylum Pseudomonadota; class Gammaproteobacteria; order Xanthomonadales; family Rhodanobacteraceae; genus Rudaea. Next base: position 369,038 of record CAVZZK010000003.1, read on the forward strand.
CGCCGCGCGTCAGCAGCAGCACATCGTGGCGCGCGGCCGCCGAGGCGGCATTGAGCATCGCGACAATCGCCGGCGCTGCCTCGTTGCCCTGAACCGGCACCGGCAGAATCTCGATATCGAGCATCGGGAAACGCCGCGATATCACGCTCAACACGTCGCGGATCGCCGCGCCGGTGGGCGAAGTGATCACGCCGATGCGTCGCGGCAGCTCGGGAATCGCACGTTTGTTTGCGGCATCGAACAGACCTTCGGCGGCCAGGCGCGCCTTGAGCTTTTCGAATTCGCGCAGCAGGGCACCTTCGCCGGCTTCCTCCATGTGCTCGACGATCATCTGGAATTCGCCGCGCGCCTCGTAAAGGCTTACCCGCGCACGCACCAGCACGCGCATGCCGTCGGCCGGACGGAAACGCAACCAGGTGCTTTTCGGCTTGAACATGGCGCATCGAACCTGCGCCTGCGCGTCCTTCAGGCTGAAATAGAAATGCCCGGATGCGGGCCGCGCGAAATTGGAAATCTCGCCCTCAATCCAGATCAGGCCGAAGTGCTGCTCGATCAGCGCGCGCGCGGAACGCACCAACTCGCTGGGCGAGAGAATTTCCCGCTCGACGGGATCGGCGGACGGCAACTCGGACATGGCGAGGTGTTTCGCGGACGGAAGGGCAGGTTACCCCGCCGTCCCGAATTTTCCAACTTGCGGCACTTCGTTCGGGTCGACGTGTTGTGTTCGGCGAGCGACGATTGCGACGCGAACGGCTGATGCGGAATCTCCGCCGCGACGAGTATTTACGCTGGTCTGTCTGTTCTTGGCGTCTCTCCCGCGAAGAGGGCAGCCATGGGCTCGAGTGCGGATTGCAGAAATGCCATGAGTACCCGGACACGGGCGGTATTGCGCAAGGCCGGGTGCGTCATGATCCACAGTTCCATATCCAGATGGTCGAACGTGGGACCGACGCGCACCAGATCGGGGCTCGCGTCTCCGCGGTAACACGGCAGCGGTGCGACGCCCATGCCGGCCTCCGCGGCGCGCTGGGCGACGGTAGGGGAATTGGTGCGCATGACCGAACATTGGATGGCCTGCAGACGGTTCTTCCACAGCGCGGGCACGAACCAGTCTTCAGAGCCGGAGATCATCACCCAGCGGTAGTCGGCCCACGTGCGCGAAGCGGAAGCTTCGAGATAACCCGGCGTCGCGTAGGCGGCAAACCGGAAGTCGCAGATCTTGCGGCCCAGGCTGTCATCGGGCGGTTTCCGGGTCGCCCGAATGGCGATATCCGCCTCGCGGCGCGAAAGGTCGAACGCGGCCGTATTTTCGACCAGCTCGATCGCGACCAGGGGATGCAGCGCATGAAACTCCGCCAGCACCCTCGGCAGGTGGATCGTGCAGATGCCATCCGGAGCCGTGACCCGGACATTGCCTTGCAGCCGGGCATCGCGACCGTCGATTTCGTGCCCCAGGGCGTGGAACTCGCTCTCGATACGTTCGCCGAATCGCATGGCGATCTCGCCGGCATCTGTCATCGTGTAGCCGGAGGACAGGCGTTCGAAGAAGCGAACCCCGGAGCGGGATTCGATCTGGTTGAGCTTGCGGAACAGGGTGCTGTGGTCCTTGCCGATTCGGCGGGCCGCGCCGGCCAGGCTGCCTGTCCGGCAAATCGCGAGAATGACGCGCAGGTCACTCCATTCAAGGTGCTCCACGCCGGACGCCTCGACGCGGGCATGCCCATCGGGGCTTCCATCGTTCCGCTTTCCGACGGTCTGTGATGGTCGATTCGTTTCAGTGGACATGCGCTACATATTGCAAATACGCAAACAAGGTTTTCTTTTTTACCATATTCCATTGCATATTTGAAAAACGTACGGTGGGTTCCACCAACGGCCACCGTGGCCGACGACGCGAGGATCCAGCCATGACGAGCTTTTCCATCGAACAATTCGCGGCAGGTTGCAAGCAGGCCATGCAACAGGCGAGCAACGCCAAGGAAGCCGCTCGCACCCATCTCGCCGAAGCGGTTGCCCGTTGCGGGGCCGGCGAGATCATTCGCGCGCTCAAGGCCGCCGTACCTGCAGGTGCCAGCATCGGCGAGCTCATCGTCCATGCCTCGCCCGAGCTGACGATGCTGTATGCCCGAATGCCCCCGCGTTTCCAGAGTGGCATCCACAACCACACGGTGTGCGCCGTCATTGCACAGCTCGAGGGCACGGAGGTAAATCACCTTTTCGAACCCGGCGCCGACGGCTCCCTGCGGGAAGTGCGCGCCACCACCGTGCAGGCCGGCGAAGTGTTGAGCCTGGACAAGGACGTCATTCACTGCGTCGAGAACCCCAGCGACCAACCCGGCCACGCACTCCACCTGTATAGAGGTGACTTCAGCGCGATCTCCGGCCGCCGAAGCCTGTGGTCGTGGAACGACCATCAGCAGAAGCCGTTCTCGTTCCCCGGTCTGCTCGAGGAGTCGGCAACCGCCATGCACCAAAGCGGCAACCAGACGGGCCTGAATGCGCTCGTCGAGGCCATGCCGGCCAGCAAAGCGTTTGTCGACAGCCTGGGTGATGGTTCAACGGGATGAACGAGAGAAAAAGGGACGGAGGAATAATACGATTGAAACAGATGATTCCTTCGTCCCCTTGTTCGCTGCGCGAGGCAGCGAGGCGGGTACCGCGTGACAGGCCCGGAATGAATCGGGACAGCACGCGGCAGGATGAGGCACCGAAACGACCCAGGACAACCCCAAGCGGTCCTTCGCGACCGGCCGTTTTTGCAGCGTGGATATTGTCGAAAGCCTGGGCCAGACCAAGTGGACAATTTGTACGAAGACGACCGTCATTCCGGACGTCGCGCAGCGGCAGTCCGGAATCCAGTTCTTCGTTACAGGTGCGAAGAGCAAGAGCTGGATTCCCGCCTGCGCGGGAATGACGAGCATATGAACACTCGCTGCAGTGACGAGCTTATGCAGCTGCGCGGCCGAGTGGCGGCTATCGGGCATTGAAATCCGGCCCAGCTACTTCCGCTCTTGGCCGATTGCTGCCAGTCGCGTCCACGCGATCATTCGCTCCGCGCACTGGTCATGATCGTTTGGCACGGTGATCAATATCATCGGTGTGCGCAGGACAATCAAGATCCAAACGGGGCAGGGAGGAAAAATACGATTGACACAGAAATGTCCTCGCCCCTTTACTCAATCTGCGGTTTCCGGTGCGCTGAAAGCCTTGCTGTAGAAACCCGATGGATCGAAACAGCAGACCGTCTTCTTTCCGGAGGCCAGCATGTCGCACGCGTCGTTGATCCGCTTCGTGCGCGTCTTTGCCTGCTTGGCGGAAGTAATCCAGTGAATCCAGTCGAGGCGGGCGATCGTGGTAGCGCGATCCCAGGTGGCCCGGGCTTCGGAGGAGGCTCGTAACGCTTTTTGCAGATCGGCGGGGACTTTCGGTTCGGGCTCGGTCTCCACCGGCATGATTTCGAATTGGGCGACGTCGCCAACCGCTGCGCCTGCAGCTTCGATCAACTCCTCGTCGATCCGCAGCCAGTGACTCTTCCGGCCATCCGGCTCGAGCAGGGCGCTGAAACCCGTGCCGTTGATGGTCCCGTCTATCGTTGTCCGGCCGCGCCTGGGCAGCTTCGCGCTGGCTTCCCCGGGCAGGACCACGAAAGCCCACGGCTTGCCGTTGCCCGGCTTTTTGGGGCGAAGCAAAGGTGCACTGAACCGAGATTTGGTGTCCGCCTGCGTCACTTCGTAGTGGTCCGTAGTCGCCCGGGGTTGTTGTGCCTAGAAGACGAAGGGGAGCATTCGCTTCGTGCGGGAAGCATAGTCGGCATATCCGGGGTAGTGGGCGAAAAGAAAGCGTTCCTCGAGAACCATGCGTAGCAGAGCGCCGGCGAAGACCAGGAGAGCCAGCCCGGCAGAAGCGTACGACGGGTGCGCGAAGGCGCCGGAGAAAACGAACAGGACAATGGCGGTATAGATGGGGTGGCGGACGAACCGGTACGGTCCGTTGGTGACGAGGCCGCCTTCGGTCGGATTCGCCGTGGCGTGAAAGCTGCGAAGGCCGAAGGTGAGACGGGCCCAGAGCATGAGCCCGACGGCGAGAGCCTGCAGGCCGATGACCACTGGCGATTGAAAGAAGAGGGCGTGGATTTGATACAAACCCACCGCACCGACGATCATCATCAGCAGGTCGACAGCGGAAAGTGTCTTCAAACCGGTTTCTCCTGTGAGTAGCTCGGGCATCCAGCGCTTGAAACAAGCGGGGCGCAGTACGCGCGCCTGCCTGGATGAATGGTCAAACCCCAGCTCGGCGTCGCCATAGCGAAAGAATCAATCCCAAGACCATCAATGACAGAAGAACAACAATAAACCATGAAGCCGGAGCCCCTTTGGGCTTCGAAATGGGTACCAAATAGTGAATCACCCTCAGGAGTATTTGTTCAAGCAGCAGCAGCGCGAATACCAATGGGACCAGGGCGCGATACCGAACAAGAACGATGATGCCGAGCAAGACGATGATTAGCTGCGTAACTCCCCAGATTGCATAAAACGATACGACAGCTTGTGCTCCTGCCGGTGTATATGTATCGAGCGGCAGGCCGTCAGCATTTGTAGCGACAAAATGGCCGTTGAAAATGGAATTTGCGCTCATGACTGCGAATAGCAACAAAACAACGGCATAAATCCATAGCGCAAGTTTATGCCCCTGATAATTGTTGTCAGCCTGGCGTGGCAGAAGCTGGTTGAACATGCTTATCCCCTAAGCAGATAAATTGAACTCTTCACCGGGCCTGACGAAACAGGGATCAGACGACACTTGCCGGCAGACCAAAACACATAAATTGCATTCTGACCCCTGTTTCCGTTGGAGGGCGCTCTCACAGGAACGCGATGCCGCAGATGAACATGACGATCAGGCCAGCGTAGCTAATTGCGTTCATTACATAAACGGTTCGAAGGCCGTGCTCTGCCATCAGTGTCTTCCCCGCATCCCATTGAAGCAGGAGGCGATATTCTATCCAGACGGTAGCGAAGTAGGTGCCCACGAACAGGATCGCCGTCATTGTCATAGCGAGCCATGGAAAGGGCGAATTGTCACCCACAATCCAGGTGCCGCATGCCATCAAAAAGCCGCCGAACGTGGAGTTACGCCATGGACCGATAAATGAGAGCAGGGCGAACACCGTAGCCCACGCGAAGGGGATGAACAGTGCGCCGCCCAACGTCGAGACGAAATTTGCTCCTACAACCCATTTTGCAAGGCGCCATTTCGGGATCGAGGGTGCGCGTCTTGTGAGATACACGAATTCGGCAGAAAGTATCCAGACTTGTCCTATCGTAAATAGAAAGCCATTTACCAAAAGAAGCACCGGACCGCCGCCGTCTGCGAACGCTGGAAGCGGGACGAGAGCGATTAAACACAAGTACCAACAATGACGTTGCTTCACTAATGCCCTTTAATGCTTGAGTTAGGTGTGTTCATAGGCCAACTGCCTCAGATAGCCTAGCCCAAGAAAACTCTAGGACATCATCCCCTTGTCTACCTTTGGACCTTAGCCCATCGTTCCCTGGATAGAGAATTCGGTTCCTGAACCAAAACGTGGATCTCTGGCAACCGCCCTGAATGAAACCAGAAACAATGTTTGCGAATGTAACCTTCTCATCTTCATCCATCTGGCTTGGAATGTAGACGATGCCCGCATGGCGTAGACGGCTATGTCCCACGTCGTCAACAAATTTCTCATCGCTCGTTACGAAGATCGCAGAGGGTGTCCTAGATTTTGTGTAAACGGGCCTTTGGCAGGAAACTGCCGCATTGCCCGGAGACACAATGACTACTCGCAAGCATGACGTACCCGAAGAACTGCTGTCCAGCCTGCTGGCCGACTACAAGAAGCCCGAGGACCTGATCGGCGAGAACGGCCTGCTCAAGCAGCTCACCAAGCTGCTCGTGGAGCGTGCGCTCGATGCCGAGATGACCGAACACCTGGGTCATGACAAGCACGAGCCGGTTTCCAACGCCGCCGGCAACACGCGCAACGGCCGCAGCCGCAAGACGCTCAAGGGCGAGTTCGGCGAACTGCCGATCGAGGTGCCCCGCGACCGCCACGGAAGTTTCGAGCCACAGATCGTGCCGAAGCACCAGACACGCTGGAACGGCTTCGACGACCGCATCCTGTCGCTGTACGCCCGCGGCATGACGGTGCGGGAGATCCAGGCGCACCTGCAGGAGATGTATGGCGCGGAGGTATCACCCAGCCTGATCTCATCAGTAACCGATGCCGTGGTGGACGAGGTCAAAACCTGGCAGGCGCGGCCGCTGGATGCGGTCTATCCGATCGTCTACCTGGACTGCATCCACGTGAAGGTACGCGACGGTACCGTGCGGGCGAAGGCGGTGTACCTGGCCATCGGCATCACGATGGCCGGCGAGAAGGAAGTGCTCGGCCTGTGGCTGGCCCAGACCGAAGGCGCCAAGTTCTGGCTGCAGGTCGTCACCGAGCTCAAGAACCGCGGGGTGCAGGATATCTTCATCGCCTGCGTCGATGGGCTGAAGGGCTTTCCCGAGGCGATCGAGACGGTGTTTCCGCACACCACCGTGCAACTGTGCATCGTGCACATGGTACGGCACAGCCTGAACTACGTCTCATGGAAGCGCCGGCCGGAGGTCGCTGCCGACCTCAAGCACATCTACACCGCAACCACCGATGCCGAGGCCGAACAGCGGCTCACCGAGTTCGAACACAAATGGGACCAGGAATACCCGCCCATCAGCCAATCCTGGCGGCGCAACTGGGAACGCCTGATCCCGTTCTTCGACTATCCACCCGAAATTCGCAAGGTTATCTACACGACCAACGCCATCGAGTCGGTGAACATGAGCCTGCGCAAACTGACCAAGCACCGGGGTGCGTTCCCCAACGACGAAGCGTTGGTCAAACTGATCTACCTGGCCTTACGCAACATCAGCAAGAAATGGACGATGCCGATCCGCGACTGGAAAGCCGCGCTCAACCGATTTACGATCCAGTTCGAGGAACGGATGCCTCAGCTGTGACGAAACGCCGTTTACACAAAAATCTGCACAGGCCCAGATCGCATTCAGAGCGTACAAAACTGGGAGATAATCACGTTCATCGCGTCCCCTCAACGCTTGGTCTCTGCCTGTCTCAACTGTTCGAAAAATGCCTCTGAACACATCAGCCACGGGCGAGTGAATGTGCTCATCGGTGTATATCGAAGGAAATCTCTTCCGCTTCCTCGTTTTCGCTTTCCCACCCACTGACTTTGCCTAACTACAATCCGATTGCAAAGTGCCACATATTCCCGCCACCCAATCCGGCCATTCCCCTTGTGGACATCGGGGAAACTTTCGAGCAATCATCGTTATTCATGATTTGCGCCACCTGATTCAGCCATCTATTCCTGTAACCTATCTCCCGGCAGCATGGTTGTCGTCGCAAATCGAACAGTCTGCAAGGATACCGTACTGCAGTTTCGCGATCACGCTTGAATAAAGAGCCCTCATCAGCGATTAGTCTCGTCACCGGGCGGCTTGTCGGCCTTGTTCCGTTGGCGATCGTTGCGGATGATCAGGCTGATGGCCGACCACAGCGCGATGGCGGCGAGCGGCCAGGCGATCAGCCATGGCCAGAGGAAGGCGACGGCTGCGAGCAGGGCGAGGACGAATACGGCGCCGGTCAGTACACCGGTTTCGGCGTGACTGAGCACGCGGCGGTTGCTGAGCAGGGCGCCGACGGTGTTGACCAGTCGCAGGGTGCCTGCGGCGGCGCGGCTGGAACTGCCGCCGCGACGGCGCGGACGGATGGACGAGGTTCTTCCCACGCGATGCTTTTCGGAGAGCACGATCTCGGTTGAGTTTTCCAGATCACGCTCAAACTGTTCGGCAAGCTTGGCGGCGAAATCGGCGTTCTCGACGGCGACATCCAGTTCGCAGTTGGCCAGCCAGCTCGAAAGATTCAGGTTGCTGGATCCGACCCGTGCCCAGCGCTTGTCGGCTACGGCGGATTTCGCGTGCATCATGCTGCTGTTCCACTCGAATACGCGGATTCCGGATTCGAGCAGCGGTCGGTAACCGGCATGGGACATGCGTGCGACGAGTTTCAGGTTGCTGGTGCCGGGCACCAGCAGGCGCACGTCGACGCCGTCGTGGGCCGCGGCCACCAGCGCCTGTACGTAGGGCGCGATGCCGATGAAGTAGGCATCGCTGATCCATAGCGTCCTGCGCGCCATCGTGGCGACCAGTTGGTCGGTGCGAAACAGGCCGGCCCGGCCGGGCCGGGTGGCGATGACACGCAGATCGGTATCGCCGGCAACCTCTGGAGACAGGTCGAGCCACTCATGCGACAGCGGTGAGCCCAGTTGTTCCCAGATGTCCGCGAAGGCTTCGATCAATTCCGCACACGCCGGACCGCGGATGGCCACGCCGGTATCACGCCAGGGTGAAATGTCGCGGCTCGGGTCACCCAACCATTTCGATGCGATGCAGATGCCGGATACGTAGCCGACGGATTCGTCGACGACCAGCAGTTTGCGGTGATCGCGGCCAAGCCAGCCGAACGGGCTGTCCAGGCGAGGGCGGTTGTAGGCGCGTACTTCGCCACCGGCCTGCAGCAGCGGCGTCCAGAAATCCGCGCTCGAGTTTCCCAGGCAGCCGAGCCAGTCGCGGATCACGAATACGCGTACGCCGGCCGCCGCACGTTCGCTCAACGCATCGAGGAATTCGCGGCCGACCGGATCGTCACAAACAATGTAGTTTTCCAGGAATATGTTGCGCTGCGCGGCGCGGATCGATGCCAGCCAGGCATCGAAATTTTCGCGCGCGTCAATCAGCAGGTCGATCGCATTGCCGCGGATCAGCGGCGTGCCGCCGGCCCGGTTGAGCGCCCGTTCGATCAGCAGCGGGGTGGTGACGGATTGTGACGGCGGCGAGGACATGACTGGAGTTTAGCCCAGCAAACTGCGACGGGACGCATCTGGGACCACTCCGGTTCAGCCGCAGTTCCGTTGGTGACGCGGGATCGTGCGCCTGACGACCCCGCGTAACACAGGATATTATTTTTGCGGCTGCATGCTCGCCTTGCCGGTCGTCGCGGCTCCTGCTGCACCGGCTGTCTCGGCGTCGTGACCATTCGGCGGATTGGACTTCACGTCATCGGTGACAAACCATGGTTTGCCCGATTTGTCCAGATACAGGCGTTGCATTTCCTTGAGGTTGAACGGGCGCGAACCGATGCGGCCGAAGATCGCGATCTGGTGGCCGGTCTCGTCGACAGCGCGGTCGCGTTCCAGTCCTCGCGAAAGTGACAATGCCGGGTGCCTGGTCGGATACCAGGCGATGAGCTGCGGTTTCGGTTCCGGACTGAACCCGTAGAACTTCGGCTGCGAGGCCGGGCTGGTGAGCTGGATTACCTTGAGCCCGTTCTTGCCGTCGGCAACGTAGGCGAACAGCGAAGCGTTGGTGGTACCGACGACGACATCGTGTGCGTCGTTGATCTTCCCGCCCGCATTGAACATCTGGTAGACGAACGGATGCTCGGGTTTGGTCACGTCGATGATGGCCAGGCCATCGGCGCCATCGGCCACATAGGCATAGGTACGCGCGACGTGCAGCTTGTGCGCGTGACGCAGTGGAATGAATCCGCTCTTGACCTCGTGCGCCCGGGCCGGATGGGTGACGTCGACGACGTGGAAGCCGTCCTTCGCGGTGACGAACAGATAGCGGAACTGCACTTGCGAGGCCAGTGCGTTCCTGATCGGAACCGTTGTCACGTAGCGCGGATGCAACGGCTTGTTCATGTCGACCACGACAATGCCTTTCGGCGTGGCGAAATAGAACCACGTGCCGGCGATTGCCAGATGTTGCACGCCATCGAGCACGCCATTGGCGTTCCAGGTGAGCTGGCGTTTGAGGAAGTTGTTGCGCGGTTCGCGGTCGACCAGGGTGTCGATGTTGGTCGCGATCAGGCCTTCCTTCGCGTCGGTGATGAACGCGTACTTGTAGATCGGATGCATCGGCTGTTCCTTGTTGACGTCGCGCATCAACTTGCCGACGTCGCGGTCCGGTGCAACCGGCTGGGTCGTGGCCAGCACGACGCAGGTGGCGTCCTTGCTGGGAATGTGCGTGTTGTCGCCGATCGGCGAGAACGGCGCGGTGATGATCTTCTCCGAGAAGCCCTTGTTGGCGACGCTGGACACGTCGAATACGCGCATACCGTCCCTGCCGTCGGCCACGTACAGGTATTCGCCGCGCAACTGCACGCAGCCGGCGCGGTCGGCACGGTGTTCCACGGCGTGCTGCAGACGCAATCCGCGTTTCTGGTGTTGCTCGTACCAGTCGGGATAGGCGTATTTCTGCAGATAACTGCCGATCACGGCTTGTGGCTCGTCCCATTCGGTGACGCGCACGGCGCCGATGCCGCCATCTTCGCCGACATAGGCGTGATAACCGATGAAGTCGACGAACTTGGTGCCGAGCAGCAGCAACTGGGCCATGATCGCGTTGTTGTCGTTGGCCTTGGACAGGTGGCAGTCGTCGCACTGCTTGGTTTCCGTCTTGCGTTCGGTGTGCGGGTAGTGCGGTGCGAATGCCTGGGAACTGAAACCGGCCGATGAAATCGGCGGTTGCTGCACATAGATGTGCTCGCGGTTGACGTTGGTCGACGACAGCACCAGCGCGGACGACGAACGTACCGGTGCGATTTCGTTGTGCTTGATATCGCCGTGGATACCGAGCTGGAACATCTGGTCACGCGCGACCTGCGGATTGTAGGTTGCGAAATTGCGCGTCTCGCCGCCTTCATAATGATGCCGTGCAGTCTTCCAGTTGGCCTGGATCGGCAGGTGGCAGCCGCCACAGCTGGTGGTCCACGATGTGTGGCAGGCGTAGCAGGCCATCTTGTCAGCGGGATGCGCGCGATCCTTTTCGGCAACGTTCGCGCCCCACTGCTGGTCGTCCGGATCGTTCGACACGGTGTGGGCGCGGGTCGACTTGGCGTCGTACATCGGTGATTCCGGATTGGCGGTGTCCTTGAGCAGCGTCATCGTCCACTGCAACCCCGGCGTCACGGCCGAACGCTGGATCAGCTTGCCGTTGATCCACTCGAAGCGCTTCTTGCCGTCCGGGTTGCGGATCAGCAGCAGGTTCTTGCCATAGGGGCCGGCATCCGGGCCGGACGTCTTCAGCGTCGGGTAGCTGTCAGCGGTACCGTGGCAATCCTTGCAGCGGATTTCCACCGCGCCCATCACCTCGGCCTTGATATAGCCGTCGCCGTGGTTGTCCTGCGCGTAATGGCAGTCCACGCACTGCATGCCGACATCGACGTGGATCGACTGCAGATGCACGGCTTTCTTCCACTTGTCCGGATCATTGTCGGCGACGATCTTGCCTTTCTTGTCGAGCAGGTCGCCCTTGCGGTCGCGCTTGAATACGGCGCGGAAATTCCAGCCGTGGCCGTGGTAGTCGGCAAACTGCGTATCGTGCAGTTTCGGATTCAGTTTGGCGTCGTCCTTGACGAAATTCAGGTCGCCCCACTTGCCGCGAATGGCGGCTTCTTCGGGGTTGCGTTGCAGAATCTTGTGCGCTTGCTCGGCGGTCGGATACTTCTGCTTCTTCGGCCACATGAACGGCGCGTCCGACTCGTAGTCCCACATGGTGTAGCCGAGCATGGTATTGATGAACATGTTCGGTTGGTGCATGTGGCAGATCATGCACTGGCTGGTCGGTATCTGGCGCGTGAACTGGTGCTTGATCGGATGCCCCGGTTCGTTGTGCGGAATGGTCGGATCGATTTCCTGCGACATGCCCATGTTGCCGTCTTTGGCGTACTGGGCCGAGTGGAAGGGATCGCGGTCGTTTGCGTACACCACGTGGCATGCGCTGCAGCCAGAGGAACGGAAATCACCCGGGTTGTCGTTGGTGCCCAGCATCCAGGTGAACGGATCGTTCAGGCGCGTCTTGGTGATGTTGAGTACCGGAATCGCCACGCGCAGCCCGGTACCCAGGCCACGATTGGACTGGCGGATGTCCGGGCGACCCGGTTCTTCCAGGCGCTGGATAAGACCGGACTCGTCCGGCAGGCCGATTTCAGCGAACACGGTGCCGATATTTCGGCCGCCGCGTTCGAATACGCGGAACACGTCCGCCGGCGGCACGGTTTCCCACGCGGGCAGCGGGTAGATTTTCGGCAGGATATCGTGTGCGTGCATGTTGGCGGTGACCTTGACCTTGCTGTCAGTCGCTGCCGGTTTGCCGTCCTTGGTGTATGCCTCGCCGAGTATCGAGAACTTGTACGGCAGGATGCCGTTGTTGTATGCGCCGGCACCCCAGAACATCGCCGCATTTGCCATCAGGCTTTTCTGGTTGGCCTGGATGATCGGAAGATGGCAGGCGCCGCAGGCTTCGGTGGCGACGCGAAGGTCGCCGGGATTGACGAAACGTGCGAATTCCGGGGATTCCTTGAACCACCAGGTGTAGCTGCGCTTCGGGTTGGCGCTGGTCTTCCAGTGGTCCGGATAGCGCGGCAGCACGTGCGCCTTGTCCATCGCGGCCTGATAGGCGGGCGACCAGTTGCGTTTGTCGTGGTCGGCGTCCGCGTCGTAGTTTTGTCCCGGCGGTGCGAAGATTCCGGCGTCGCCGCCATGGCAATCGGTACATCCGAGCACCACCGCTTCGGACGCGTGCATGGTCTTGCTGTCGGACTTGGTGTGGCACGACACGCAACCGTCGGACTTGCGCTTGGCCGCGTCCCAACTCTGGAAGGCCGGAGCCGGTGGAGCCGCTGTGTAATTGCGCAGAACCGGCTGTTCTTCTTCGCTGGCTCCTGCATGCTGAACGCTTGCGAACGCAAACAGCACGCATGCGGCGGCGAGCGCGACATTACGAATCCACCCGCGCGCGCTTGCATGGTTGCCCGTGCATGCAAGGTGGCCGGCGTGCATATCCATGCCAACGCGATGGGTGAATTTGCTTCCGACCTTTTTCGAATTCGTCATGGCCATACCTCAATAGGTCAGAATCACGTTCGCCAGCACCGAGTAATAGTAGGAATGCTCGGTACCGAACAGGCTCTTGAAGCCGGAGCCCGGCCGCAGTGCCGCCCCGGACAGGCGCACGACGACGTTTTGGGTAAAGAAGGGACGGTAGATCCAGGCCACTGATGCGTCGGTGCCGATACTGCGGCCGATTCCGGCCTGCTGGCGCAGCACTTCCAGCGTTGCCGTATTGTCGAACCACAACTGGTTGACGTTGGCTGAAACCCGTGACGTCGGCGTCAGGTCGAAATCGGCACCGAGGCCGAGCAGGCGCAGCCCCGGGTTGTCGAAATTCGACTGGCCGTGCGCATTGGAACTGCGCAGGTCGGGCAGCATCGCATTGGGCTGGTTCAGGCCAACGCCGCCGCCGCCGATCAGCGGAATGCCCTGGCTGATCCAGTAACTGGTGTCGGCGCCGGCGAAGATCGGGTTTTCCTGTATGGCATCGAAACCGGTCGAGCGATTGTCGAACGGGTGCTTGTCGCCACTGGCGTAGGCGGCGGACAACCTGGCGCGAATCCAGTCGAAATCCATCGAGGCTTCCGCGGCCAGAAAGCCGGCCCGGATTTGGGTCGAATTGGCGACGAACACGCCGTGCGACTGGTGGCCGATCGCGTAATAGGCCGATGCGGTCAGGTTGACCCGGCCGATATGCCCGTCGCCGTTGTAGCCCAGGTAGGTAACGTCATAGCTGCGCGGAATCTGCAGGCCGATTGCCGCGGGCCGCTCGATGAAGCCGTTGGAGTTGTAGAAACGATCGTCGGCGTTGTGGTTGTAGACGATGGTGGCCTGCGAGGTGTAGCCACGCCAGGGCCAGTCCTGCCGGTACAGGTTGGCGACGAAGATATCGTCGTGGCGGAAGCCGTGGGTGACGTCGTTGAGGTTCGAGTTGAGGTCTTTTTCCAGGCGCCGGAAGTAGGCGATGTTGTATTGCCAGCGGTTGTTGTCGCGATTGCCGAACAGGCGGATACCCGGCTGGCTGTCCTGGAACAGGAAGCCGCGGAAATCCGTCGAGAACGGTTGAATGCCGATACGCAACGAGTCGAAATCGTAGCGGGAACTGACATTGCGCAGGTGCTTGTCGAACCACAATTCCTGCACGCCGATGAAGCCGTCGTCGCGGTTGGTGCCGAAGCGCGGGTCGATTTGCAAGGCGCGCGCCTCGCGCGTATTGACGCGGTTGTAGTTGAACGCGACCGTGGCCTTGAATTCGTAATCCGGCGGCTTGAACGTGGTATCGCCCTTGTAGTACTCAACGCTGGCGATGAAATTCTGCGCGTAGCGCACCTGGTTGATACCGCCGAATACGTCCAGTTCGCCGGGGCGCCCGGTGGCTTGCGGGCCGACCGGGGTCGGGACGCTGTGCGGTTCGATGAACGTGTCGGAAATGCCGCCCAGGACCAGGAAATGGTCCTTGCCGTCGATCGGCTTGTCGCCCTTGAGTTCGTTTTGATGATACGGGTCGTACCACGGAAACTTGAAACCGAGCGTTTCCATGATGCGCCAGCGGTCCGGTACCGGGATAAATGCTCCGGCCTGATCCACCGGCGCCGGTGGCACGCCCTTTGGATTGACGATTTTGAATTCCGGCGGTGGCGCGTAGGGATGTCCGGGGCGCCGTCGCGGGATTTCCGACTGGTATGGATTGTATGTCGGCGCCGGCAGGACGCCGAACAGTTCCAGAATATGTGGCATCGTCCCGGTGGTTTGCTGGGCGAGAGCCGTCGAACATACGCAGCAGGCCGAAAACGCGGCCAGCGCGACACGGGTGTGCAGGGTGCGGGAAACAGGTCGTATGCGCATGTCACTTCCCATCGCAGACGTTGGAATCGTTGCTGTCGAGGAAGGGCGCCTGTGGACACTGGATGTAACGCAGGTGCGCGCCCAGCGGCGCCAGATTGTCCGCCCGCATTGCCGGCGGCGCATTGGCGATGCTGCCGTTCAACGCAACGCCGGCATTGTAAAGGCCGAGGAAACTGACCATGTCGTCCTGATCCACGCCGTCGCCGGAAACGCCGATACCACCGACCAGCTTGTCGCCACGATAGATCGGGACGCTGCCGGGGAATACCTGGATGCCGTTCGCCAATAGCTTGTTGGCGTTGCAGGTGGTCGGCTGACTGATGGTCGGCAGGGCGTTGCCGTCCAGGTTGACGGTCAGTCCGGCAGACTGCAGATAGAACACGAGATTGAAGGCGACCGCGTTGTAGACCAGATCCAGTTGCAACCCATCCTGGAAAGGACTCCACTGGGCGAACGGATGGCTGAACGGGCCGTTCGGGTTGCCGTCGACGCCATCCGGATAGAACGGGCGTGACATGTTGCCGCCGGCCCGGTCCGTGAACGCGACGGCACCGTCACCAAGCGCGTTGGGCAGGCCGAGGAAGCTGCGCACGCGACTGACGTAATCGCCGATGTTGCTTTGCGCGACGATGGACAGGTCGACTTTCCCGCCGCCCAGGTCCACGTTGTCGGAGAAATAGTTCACCGGCGCCAGTGACTGGTAGATGGAAGCGGCGCCGGCGCTGGAGTTGAGCGCTGCCGTACGTGCCTTCTGCAGGGAAACGTCGGTGCCGAAAATCGGCGCATCGCGGGTGCGTGCTACCGCCAGTGCCACGCCGTTGGTGTCGACCACCGAGACCGACACGCGTGCCTGGCTGCCCAGCGGATTGCGAATCTGCGCACGGGCGCGATTGGCGACCATCAGCGCCTGTTGCTCGATGACCTGTACTTCATGTGCCGTCAATGCACCGGCGCCGTTGGTGCCCGCGATGGGCGGGAAACGGTTGTTGCCGGTGGCATCGGTGAGTACGAAAGCATCCAGTCCGGGGTAGTAGGTCGAGTCCGGAACAATGCCGGAGTCGGGCTGGCCGAAGGCCGAGCCGGCGACGATGGTGCCGCCGAAGTAATCGGGTACCACGGCCAAACCGCCGTTGCTCAGGGAGGAGTAGGGCGGTGCGCTTTTGGGATCGGTCGCCAGGTCGGAATAGCCAACGTCACTGAAACGCAGGCTGATCCCGCCCACGGTGATCGTGTCGGCGCGGCGATCGGTCGGCGCGCCGAAGCCGTACGTGCCAGCCGTGGCAATCAATTCGTCGACGTTGTGGTCCTTGTCCTCAATATTCAGGTCCAGACCGTAGACGCCGTCGGCGGCGATGCCAATACCGCCGACCAGCGCGCCGCCCTTGTAAAGCGGGAATCCGCCAGGATCGGCAGACAGGCCCAGCGGCGCGTTATGCGGCCCCGGGCTGACCGGCATGCCGTTGGCCAGATGCGTGGTGAGATCCGAACATGGCAGTTGCGAGAACTGCACGCCGAACAACGGTCCGCCCGGATTGCCCAGGCTGCCAGGGTTGAAATGTTCCTGCACGATTTGGCTGGCTGTGCGGGTCGAGAATGCATCACCTTCGGACGACAGGTAGGCACCGGTGATTGCCTTGGATATCGCGGCCAGTTCGCTGGGCACTTTCAGGCCTTCCAGCCCGCCGACGACGCCGCGGTTGGACGTAATCGTCATCGTTTCGGGCGCACTGTTCATGCGGTACACGGCGAGCACATTGCCGACACGATCGACCACGGCGATTACCGCGGGCATGCCCTGGGCCTGCGCCTCGGCGGCGGCCTGGGCAATGATGGTCTTGATATCGCCCTGGCTGAGGAAGGACTGGGCGTTCGCGCACGATCCGGTGCAACCCGCATCGGGCGTGGATTGGGGTGGCGGAGGGGATGTCCCTTCCGGGTTGCCCGAATTGCTGCCGCCACCGCAGCCCGCAACGGCTATCGCAAAAGCGATTAACAGTGAGCGTAACAGTGCTTTCGCCATCGCATCTTCTCCCCAAGTGCGGCACCGTCCGGGTGCAAAGCGGCTAGTCCAAAAATTTAAAACGTAATTGCGCCGACATGATAACGCACTGTCGCGGTCATAATGTACCCATCTTCAGCGTTTCCGATTGATGATAATTGTGGCACTTGATACACGTGCTGGCGACCTTGTTGCGCGCTTTGGCGCCACCGTGACAGGCGCGACAATTTTTTATCCCGGGAATCAGCACGTCGGTGGATTTTTCGGATTTGCGTGCCGCATGACAATCTTCGCACTTCATTGTGCGGTGTTTGGCATGCGTGAACTTGGCATCCGCATACCAGACGCCGGATACGCGTACCGGGGCGACATGCCAAATGTCGTTCGCATCCTTGGCCGGCGTCACGTTATGGCACAGGGCGCAGCCGCTGCGGTCCGCCGTCGCGTCAGGGTCGGCATGTGAGCTGGATTCAGGCGGTGGCGCTGCGAACAGGTTGTTCAGGGCTCGTGTGGCTTGCTGGCTTGCCCAGGCGAGTGCAACCTGTTTCTGTTGTTGGGACATCGACGGTGCGCCGGGTCGCCGGCGCTGTTGCACGATCGCGGGTGACTTGGCGTCCTTGTAGCCGCCTTCGAGCGCCACCTTGGCGTAATACTCGTTGAGCGTGTAGATGACCGCGGCCACCTTGCCGTGCGGTACCTCGCGTTTCGGCGACAAGGTATCGAAACCGAGCTTGTGGCAATCGTGGCACATGGCCTCGAAGTTGATCGGGCGCATGTTGGCGCCGCCGGCATCCGGCATGTGGCAACTCGCGCATTTCAGCACGCGGCGACCGTTCGGCGTGTTCAAGCCTTCCGGCTTCAGGTGTTTGACGTGGCTGAAGATCAGTCCGGAGTTTTCCTTGATTCCGGGCGCGAGCGTGACCAGCCGCGGCGAGAATTTGCCATCCGGCGTCCATGCGGGCAGGTCGACCCTGAATTGCGGGTGTGAAGTACCGAAATCGCTGACATCGGCCAGCTTGCTGGCCCCTTTGCTGCGTGTCTTGAGATCGCGATGGCAATCCGAACACAGACGCTGATCCCTGCGAATCAGTCCGTTGAGTCCTTCATGATCCTGATGGCAGGAGCGGCATTGGGCATTGCCCAGTTGCGGCAGGTTGAACTTGGCCGGGTCCGCATGCGCCGGCGTGTCCTTGTGACAGCTCAGACAGGCATTGTCGCGTACGGTCAGGAAGGCATATTGGTGGCATTTGGTGCAATCACCGCCAAAGTATTGATGCGAGGCTGCCAATGGGCCGGGGTTCCAGCTTGAGGTGCTCGGCAATGGACTGTGCTTGAGTATCTGTCCGAAACTCGGAGCGAAGTGGCCGATCATTGGAAGGATCAGGCCGAACACCAGTATTGCAATGAACAAGATCCAGGACGGCCGCCGTTTGCTGATCCCGGTCTGGCTCAGGCGCGTCGGCTTGGCGCGCTTTTGTTTTTCCGCTTGCTGTTCACGCGTGTCCAGTGTGCTGACTTCGACGGCGCCGTCGAAGTCCTGCGGTGCTGCCATCAGCGTCAGTCGCGTATCGCCGACTTCCACCACGGTTCCGGCGCCTGCCGTGGTGACATAACTGATGCTGCCATTGACCCGAATGCCGGCAAGAATCAATGACTCGATCTTGTACTCGTTGCTGGCCAGCAGGGTGACGCGCGCATGATTCAAGGCGGCGCGCATATCGGGAAGGAAGATTGCCTGGTCCGCCGCGCGGCCGATCGTCAATACGTCACCGTAATGCACGTCTTCCTCGTAGGAGACGCTGCCTTTGCCTTTCTTCAGGACTCGACGGATCAGCCAACGCACGACAACCTCCCCTCAATCTTGTTCGGCTTGAATCGCAGATGCCGGATAGGCTCCGTTCGGGCGGTCCGTGTGGACCCGGAAATAGCAGAGCTTTCACTCGCCTGCGGTGAGTGAAAGCTCTGCTCTTCAATAAGTAATCTGGTGACTGGGGGCCAGTGGATACGGCCGTTCGGAAAATTCATGGCTGTCGTCATTTCGTCCTCACCAATAAAAGAACGACGAGACGATATGCCCGATCAGCGCCGCCAACAGCGCGAACGACAAAGGCACGTGAATGTATAGCCAGATTTCCATCATGGCCTGAAACTGCATGTCGCGGGCGACCTTGCTTGCCAAACCCTTCTTGCGCGAGATCAGGTCGATCAGATTGCGCATCGATTCACCTTGCGTATCGGTCGCGCGCTCGGCGAGAAAATCGACCATGGCAAACATGGTCGGCATCTCGGTGGTTTTCATTTCCTGATTGTCTTCGCGTACGGCGATGGCCTTGTGCAACTGTTCCAGCGCGAGATCGGAACCATCGCGAGCGCGCAACTGCGTCCATGTGCCACCGCCCAGGCGCGTGTTTTCGATCGAACGCAGGACCACGGCATGGATTTTCGGGTCGATGCTGTCGGCCAGCGACAAGGCGTTCTTGTCGATGTCGGAAATCTCATCGAGCATCGCATCGCGCGTGGCGCTCTCGCGATTGCGTGTCATCAGGTTCGGATAGCGCAGATATACGTAGACCCCGAAAAATCCGGAAAAGATGACGATCAGCATCAACACGAACGTCAACGTGTGCAGGTTCCAGCCGAAATTGAAGCCGGCGTGCAGCAGCACGATCAGGATCAGGGTCGTGCCGAGATAAACATGCGCGGACAGCCAGCCACGCAAGGTGCCGATGTTGTGCACATAACTGCGCTTGCGGATGCCGAACAGCATCAGCCACACGATCAGCAGTGCGGCAATGGTTCCCAGGGTATACCCGACCCACGTGCCCCCGTTCTTCTGGCCGCCGGGATCGTAGGCCAGATAAAGAATCAGCGAAAAAGCGGAAAGTATCAGCGCAACCCACAGGTAGCGCGATTTTGCGTAGTCCAGAATGGAATCATGCATGATTCACACTCACCGTCGCGACTGGGCGTAAGAGGGGAATTCCTCTGGCGATATGCGAATCGCCGCACCGGTCGGGCACGAGCGTACGCAAGCCGGTCCGCCGCGTATGCCTTTGCACATGTCACATTTGACTGCTTTTTTGCTGGAGGGGTCATGCTGTTCGTCCGGATCGTGCGGCGCTTCGCCGGGTCCGGAACCGCGACCGAACAGCAGCCATTGAATCAGCCCCGGCTTGTTCGGCGGTTTGTAGGCCATGTGAATCACGCCGTAGGGGCAGTTGCGTTCGCAATTGCCGCAGCCGATGCAGTTGTCGGCGATGAACACCTCGCCGTTCGGGGCACGTCGGATTGCGTCGGGCGGACAATCCTTCATGCAATGCGGATGTTCGCAGTGCCGGCACGACGTCGGGACATGCACGTTGGCGAACGTCGGACCGGCCTCCCGATACAGTCGCGACGTACCGCGGTGCGTCTCCGCGCACGCCTTTTCGCAGTTGTCGCAGCGTACGCACAACGATTCATCGATGAGCAGGATGTCGGTGGCCTCACCCGCGCCCTGCGCAAGCAGGAACGAGATGATGTCGCCGCCGCCGGGCAAGGCCTGCATCGCCAGATTCGCTGCGGTGCGCTGGCGGTATTCGGATTGCAGGCGCAGGCGCAGGATCGGGATACGGTTGACCAGTTTCTTGAATGCCTCGCCGTCAAGACGGACGGTTTCCGTGGCGATGGCGGCGCGCGCTGTCGCCGAGCGGCGCGATTCGCCCATCAGTGCCATTTCGCCGACATAGTTGCCGGCGGCAACGTAGCTGAGCACGACATCGCGTCCGCCGATATTGCGCGAAATGGTCAGCGAGCCCACGCGCACCAGATGCAGGCAGTCGCCGACTTCGCCTTCGCTGAACAACACGTCGCCGGCCTTGAATTGCTCCAGCTTGGACGCGGCAACAACTTCGGCCAGTTGCTGCGCGGGCGCTTCCGGCGCAAAGCGCGACTGGATCGCGCGCAGAATGAACACTTCATCGATTTCGCGCTTGACCGCCTCCACCGAGTTGATCAGCCGGTTCATCGAGCGCCGCGGGGTTTCGATCAGTACGCAATTCGATCCGGCCATGACGGTGGCGGATCGCCGTCGCCCGGAGATCAGGCTCATCTCGCCGAAAAATTCGCCTTGTTGCAGGCTCACGCGCTTGTCCGATTCCTCGTCGACCACGACCTGGACTTCGCCTTCGACGATGGAGAAAAACGTGTTGGTGTAATCGTTGCGCGTGAAAACCGTTTCGCCCGGCTTGGGCGTCCGGATTTCCGAGTCGAGCATGAACTCGCGCAACTGCAGCGGGGTGATATGCGCAAGCAGGCGCACGTTTTTCTGGATGCGTTTGAGCGAATCGTCGACGCTGCGGAATCCCGGCATCGAGTGGAACTTGGACTTGAGCAAAGGCTCGTCGGCCGGTTCGACCTTTTCACCAAGGATGTATTCGACGACCTCGTAGCCCTGGTTCATCGCCTGTTTGATCAGCGGATAGCCGCCGAGTGCCCCGACGATGTACAAACCCTTGACGTTGGATTCGTACTGCGCGCTGATGGCCGGCACCGAGGCCGGATCCTTGCTTGGAAATTCGACGCCGCATGATTCGACAAAACGGCGTGGTGCGGTGGCTCCGAGACGGGCGATGATGCGGTCGAGCAGGATTTGCGCCTTGCCCTCGGCCGTGTTCAGGATCATGCGGCCTTTCTTTCGGCCGACGTTCAGTGCGTCGACCCGCTCGAGCGCGGAACGGTAGTAGCATTCGATGCGGCCGTCCTCGATTGCCTTGAGAATGGCCTGCTCGTTGCCTTTCTTGGCGCGTGCGAATTCGTCCTTGCGGTTGATGATGATGACGTTGTTCTGTCGCGACAGCGCCACGGCGTTCTCGATCGCGGCATCGCCGGCACCGACGACGGCGATCGTTTCACCTTGATATTCGTCCGGATCGTCGAGTTGGTATTGCACGAACGGCAGATCTTCGCCCGCGACGCCGAGCTTGCGGATGTTGCCTTGCAGGCCGATGCCCATTACGACGAAGTCCGATGTGATCGTCTTGCCGTTCTTGCAGGTGATCTCGAAGCCGTCGCCGTTTTGCTTGATCGCCGTGACTTCGTGCTGAAAACGCACGTTGACGCCCAGCTTCTTCGCGGATTCATCCCAGGCTTCCAGAATTGATTCGCGGGAGCCGGCCTTGAACGGCACCGGTGCGCGCAAGGGCAGGATGCCGGGCTCGTCCATGACGAACTTGCCCTTTTGGTAGAGGTATATCGTATTGGAGAGGTGCTGCTCGGCTTCAAGCAGGACATGCGAGAGATCACGTTCTGCCGCGCGAGCGGCTGCCGATAGGCCACCTGGTCCCGAGCCGACGATGGCGATCTTGAAATGATCAGGCATGCAAAGTCCTCCCTGCCGGGATAATACCGAAGTCTTGGCAGGTATGTGTAGATGCGCCGCTACGGGACTATCCATTGGCGAATGTTGCGATCCTGAAACAGCGATCAACGAGGCAAGGCATGGCTCAAGCAAGGCATCGCCGAACGACTTGAGGATACGGTGTGCTGCGCAGAGCGCACTCTGGCTCGCGCGGATCGACGTCTGCGCCTGACGCCGCCATTCGGCTTGGGAAACCCGACGTGTTGTTGGATGCGAACTATCGTCGTGCGTTGGAAGATCGGGAAATCGAACTGGACATCTACACGGCCTTGCCGCTGGCGCGCCCAAAGGCGGAAGCGAACGGGGACGGCGTTTCCCGGAGCCGTTTCTGGCACGTCATTTCGGCGCGGATTACCCGGATCCGGCCTGGGTCGAAGCCCGGCACGCGGGAACCCTGCCGGCCAACGTGCGTGCGCACGAGTTCCATCTGCAATCCGGCGCGATGTTGAACGTGCCGTCGGCGCATCGCGATTACGCCGGCATCAACTACACTTGATGTTGCGCGCGATTGGTCCTCGCTGGGCATCACGCTATAGCCTGGCCTGCAATCCGGACCTGAGCCTGGATCTGCTGGAGCGTGTCGCAGCCAATGGTTTGCGGCGGCCGCTGTTTGTGGGCGTGGTTCACCCCGATCCGCCTTTCATCGGAAACGAGGCGGAAATCAACGAAGACAGGTTCGACCTGATCCTCGATACGCCAGACACCCGGCATCAACTGCATGATCGTCATGTTGGCGATAGGCGATCGCCGTTTCCAGCAGGGTTTGATGGATCAGGCCAGGGGCACAGAAAAATCGCGCCACGGCTTCGAAATGTCCGATCGCTGGCGCAAATGCGCAAGAAATTGTATTTAAAGGAAATTCCTTTCGGTAACGGGTTTGATGAGGTAGACAGGCAACTGCTGCCGGTTTTGCGAAACGTGCAGGGAATCTCGCAAAACAAAGTGATGGTGGCGGCATTCTTGCATGCCATTTTGATGAATAGGACTTTGGACGATTTCATGCACGCTCTGCGTCGCATGGGGTTGGATCGGCCGACGGGCCTGCGCGAACGCGTTCGGCGCAGGCTGATCCTGCGGGTACTGGCCGTTTGATACAGCAGGGAAGCGGAGGAGCGAGTGTATACTTGGGCGAGCAAAAAAGGACATGGGTAAATCGTGAGCGGTTTGTTTGAACGCCTGGTGCATGAGCTGCCGGAACGCTATGCGCCGACGAAAAGTTCGTTTGCGACGGACGCCAAATCGTTGCGTGCGTGGTTGGCCCAGCTGCCGTTGGCCAATCCGGGCGCGACGGCGCGTCTTCTGATCGGTGCGTTGCGCGAGATGAACCAGTTGCGCGTCGACCCGCAGCAGCGACTCGATGCGCTTGAACTTCTGCGCAAGCCGATAGAGCAGATCGTTTCGACGTTGACCGGCCAGATATTCGGCGACCGTTTCCCGTTGCCCGCGCAAAAGTTGCAGTTGGGCAGGCTGGCGAACGACTTCGAACGCGAACTGGCGCTGGGGTACATCAGTGTCGCCTATGATTTCTGCGCACCGGCGGGCGCCGTGCCGTTCATGCGCGCCAAACCGGTGGCATTGGCATTGACGCGTGCGATCCAGCATCGTGGTGCCTGCCTGTATCAGGCCTATCTGCGCTATGACGCGCCGTCGGCGGGCACCTGGCGGAGCCTGCACGATCTGTTTCGCTTCGCTGTTGGCGTGGATGTGGATACGCGCGCCAATCCCGATCCACTGCTGGCCGATGTACAGATCAGCGCGCGGCAGGCCTACATGCACGCGTTGCTGTTTGCGTTGAGCAATCCTTACCGCTTTACTCAGCGCGAGAACGCGGAAATTCATGTTTTGACGCGTGTGTGGGCGACGCATTGCGAATTGCGCGAAGGCCGCGCTCCGGACGGCGCTATCGCCGTGCGTGTGGATAGCGACAGCAGCTTGGGCTATCTGCCGGAAGAGCGCGAGACGCCAGGCGATGGCCTGTGGGCTCTGGAAATCAATGCGCTGATCCGGGTTCTGCAGGGGCGTCTGGCGAAACTGCCGGCGGATACCGGTCAGATCTCGTTCAATCTGCGTGGCGGCCCGGTGATCGTCGCGCAGGCTGCGTTCGTGGAACGGCTCATGTCCTTGTGGGAAAGTCATAACGAACGCAACCATCAGCGCCTGGCGGCGGGTTATCTGATGGATACGGTTATCGGCCTGCATGATCTGCACTATGTATTGGCGGATAACGAAGATTTCGAGGCATTTCTTCTCAAGACCCGTGGTGTCGCGGTCAACCTTTACGAAAACGAGCATGTGCCGGCCTGGGCCAACACCAGCATAAACGGCAACGCGAAGGTACGTCGCCTGCAGGCCAATGTGCTCGATCAAAGTTTGAGCGGTTATCGTCTGGCCTGGGACAATATCGAAGGCATGCGGGTCCGCGTCGGCGAGCTGATTGGGCTGGCTGCTCCGGCCGAGGACGGCGAAGCACAGGACTGGATGATCGGCGTAATCCGCTGGCTGCGTATCGATTCGGACGGGGCGATGGAAGCGGGTATCGAGCTGTTGGCGCGACGGGCCTTGCCGATTGCGGTACGCAGCATCGATTCAAAGGGCCGTCCGCGAACGGCGATGCGCGGCATATCGCTGGAGTCGATCGATACGGGCGGTGATGTCGCCGCTATCGAGGTCGTTTCAATCATGGTGCCGCAAACCTTCGACGCGGGCGCGTCGGAGATAGAATTGACGCATCCCGCCGATCCGCTGGCCTGGCCATCCGAGCCGCGTGTTGAGCACCACCGCGGTCTGCGGGCGGTCAATTGCGGTGGAGGTTATTTGCGCCTGGAAACCGGTGGGCCCAATCCGGATGGGTCGCGCGACGGTGTCGGCGCTTCGGCCGCCAACGACGACTCGCCGGCGGATCCGGACACAGCCGCATCGAGGTAGTTGATGAGTGAAAGCGTAATAGTCGCCGGTCCGATCACACGGCGTCGTTCCACGTGTGTGCGTATCGGCGGCGTGAGCGTTGGTGGCGACGCGCCGATCGTGGTGCAGTCGATGACCAATACCGACACGGCTGATGTGGCGGCGACCACGCGGCAGGTGGCCGAACTGGCCAGGGCCGGTTCGGAACTGGTGCGGGTGACCGTCAACACGCCGGCCGCAGCAACCGCCGTCGCGCAGATCCGCGAACGCCTGGACATGATGGGCGTGGACGTGCCGCTGATTGGCGATTTCCACTATAACGGCCATCAGTTGCTCGACGCCGAACCCGCCTGCGCCCGTGCGCTGGCCAAGTATCGCATCAACCCGGGCAACGTCGGTTTCGGCCGCAAGCGCGATACACAATTCTCTTCAATCATCGACATTGCGCTGAAGAACGAAAAACCGGTGCGTATCGGTGCCAATTGGGGCTCGCTCGATCAGGCCATGGTCGCGGCGCTGATGGACCGTAATCACGAGCGCGCGGATCCCTGGGACGCGGCACGCGTGGCCCGCGAGGCCTTGATCAGATCAGCTCTCGACGCGGCTGCGCGCGCTGAAGAATTAGGCTTGGGACATGATCGTATCTTGTTGTCTTCAAAGGTTTCTGGTGTCCAGGAACTGATTGCCGTATATCGCGATCTGGCCGCTCGATGCGATTATGCCCTGCATCTGGGTTTGACCGAGGCGGGGATGGGCAGCAAGGGCATCGTGGCTTCGACGGCGGCGCTGTCGGTGCTGTTGCAGGAAGGCATCGGCGATACCGTGCGCATCTCGTTGACGCCGGAGCCGAACGAGTCGCGAACGCATGAGGTGATCGTCGCCCAGGAGCTGCTGCAAAGCATGGGTCTGCGCGCGTTCACGCCGCTGGTGACGGCCTGTCCCGGTTGCGGCCGCACGACCTCGGATTTCTTCCAGGAGTTGGCCAAGACCGTACAGGACCATGTGCGCGCCAAAATGCCGGAGTGGCGCATCAAGTACGACGGCGTCGAATATCTGACGCTGGCGGTGATGGGTTGCGTGGTCAACGGTCCCGGCGAGTCCAAACACGCCAATATCGGCATCTCCCTGCCGGGTACCGGCGAAGCGCCGGCCGCGCCGGTATTCATCGATGGCGTCAAGCAGATGACCCTGCGCGGCGAAGGCATTGCCGAGGAGTTCGTCGGCCTGATCGATGACTACGTGCAACGCAACTATGCCGCCCGTCAGGATCACGGATCAGGCTGACGTGACCGACGTGAAATTCATCGTCGCGATCCCGGCACGACACGCCTCGTCGCGCCTGCCCGGCAAGCCGCTGCTGCCGATCCACGGTGAACCGATGATCGTGCACGTGGCCCGGCGAGCGCTCGCGGCCGGTGCGGGGAACGTCGTGGTGGCGACTGATGATGCGCGTATTGCCGAGGCGGTTGCCGCGTTGCCGGTGACCGTGGCGATGACCCGTTCGGATCACGCCAGCGGCAGCGATCGGCTGGCCGAGTGCGCTGAACAGTTGAAGTGGGCCGATGACGATATCATCGTTAATCTGCAAGGCGACGAACCGCAGGCGCCGGTGAGCGGTATCCGTGCGGTTGCCGAAGCGCTGGCGCAAGACGATGCGCCGATGGCGACCCTGGCCATGCCGCTCGCATCCGTCGATGAATTCATGAGCCCGGATTGCGTCAAGGTGGCGGTCGGCAAGCGTGGACAGGCACTGTATTTCAGTCGCGCACCGATTCCATGGCCACGCGATGCATTTGCAAAGGACCGGAGCCGGTTGCCGCCGCGCACGCCATTGCTGCGTCACATCGGAATCTACGCCTATCGCGCCGGATTCCTGCGCGAATTCGCGCGCCTCGAGCCGGGGCAACTCGAACGCATCGAATCGCTGGAGCAATTGCGCGCGCTCGAAAATGGCCATCGCATCGCAGTACGCCTGGCGACGGAGCCGTTCCCGGCCGGTGTCGATACGCAAGCCGATCTGGATCGCATTGCTTCAATTATCGGGATGTCACGCCAATGAAGAACATCCTGTTCGTTTGCCTGGGCAATATCTGCCGTTCGCCGCTGGTCGAGGCGGTGGCGCGTAGCCGCTTCCAGCGCGCCGGGCTCGGTATCGAGGTTGCCTCGGCAGGCACCGGCAACTACCACATCGGCGAAGGCGCGGATCCGCGTGCAGTGGCCAGCGCGGCCGCGCGCGACTACGACCTGTCCGCACACCGTGCGCGCCAGGTCGTGCCATCGGACTTCGCCGGCTACGACCTGGTTCTGGGTATGGATCAGGCCAACCTCAGTGCCCTGTCCGCACGCTGTCCGGCCGAGTTCGATTCGCGCGTGGCCTTGTTCCTGCCGTTCGCCGGAATCGACCGGCCGGACGAAGTACCGGACCCGTATTTCGGCGGTGCCGAGGGATTCGAGCATGTAATCGATCTGGCCGAGCAAGGTATCGACGGCTTGATTGCGCGCCTGCGGCATGATGCATAATCATGCCGGTATGATGAAGCGACAAACCACATGAACGTCGTCGTCGACGCACCGGCGTTGCCGCCTTTGGAATGGGTCAACACCGATGAACCGCCCGTGCTCGAATCTCTGCGCGGGCGGGCGGTTTTACTGTATTTCTGGACTGCCGATTGCGTCAATTGCATCAATGCACTGGCGGATGTGTTTCATCTGCGAAACAAGTATAACGACGGGCTCAGCGTGATCGGTATCCATGCGCCGAAATACGAATATGAACGGCGTGGCGACGTGGTCCTGAAGGCGGTGAATCGGCACGCGTTGCGCTATCCGGTTGCCAACGATGCCGCGTTTGCCGCCTGGCAGGCTTATGGCGTGCAGTCGTGGCCGACGATGGTGCTGATCGATGCGGCCGGCCGGTTGCACGCGCTGTTGCCGGGGGAGGGTCGATGCGATGAAGCCGACCGGCTGATCGGACAGCTGCTGGATGAAGCCGCGGGCGATGATGTGCGCGTCTACGGTGCGGCGGCGGACGTGGCGCGTCCCGAACCGGACAGCGAATTACACTTCCCCGGCAAGTTGCTCGCCACCGACAGCAACCTGTGGATCGCGGATAGCGGCCATCACCGGATTCTCGAATGCGATCACAAGGGCCGAATCCTGCGCCAGTTCGGTTCCGGCAACCCGACCCATTGGGATGGTGTCGGGCGCGAGGCCGCCTTCAACGCGCCGCAAGGCATGGCCTTGTCGCGAGACAAGCTATACGTAGCCGATACCGGCAATCATGCCGTGCGCCGGATCGATTTGCTCAAGGGCACGGTGGATACCGTTGCCGGTACCGGAGAGCTAGGTTTCGACGTTCCTCACGACAGTCAGGATCCGACCCGAATCTCGATGTCCGCGCCGATGGACGTCGCCGCGATGGGCGACCATCTTTACATCGCCGTGTCCGGTCAGAATCAGATCTGGCAGTTGGAGGTGTCGCGCAAGCGCTTGAGCGTACTCGCCGGCAATGGCCAGCTCAATCTGAGCGATGGCGACGGAATCGATGCCAGCTTTGCCCAGCCGAGCAGCCTGAGCGTGGTCGGCCAACAGCTCGTCATCGCCGATGCGGCGGCTTCGGCGGTGCGCCTGCTGCGTCTGCTCGATCGTCGCGTGACGACCTTGGTCGGTCAGGGTCTGTATGACTTCGGTGACGCCAGTGGCAAACGCGACAAGGCTCGGCTGCAACATCCGCTGGCTTTGTGCGGCGATGCGCGTGGCTTGATTTTCATCGCCGACAGCTACAATGAAAAGATCAAGGTTCTGAACATGCGCAGTGGCGAATTGCGGGCGCTGAACATGCCGTACCAATTCCAGCAACCGTCGGGACTGGCGCTGGGCGCCAAGACATTCTGGGTTGCCAACACAAACGCGCATGAAATCGTTCAGGTGAATCCGGAATCGCGCAAGGTCGAGCCGTTGGCGATTTACGCCTGACTTCATTCAGATGCCAGCGGATTCCGACAAGCGACCGCCATTCGACGGCAAACGATACGTTCGAACTCTGACGACTTCGCCGGGTGTCTATCGCATGCTCGATAGGGCCGGCACGGCGCTGTACGTTGGCAAGGCCGGCAATCTGAAGAAACGCGTCGGCAGTTATTTCCTCAAACCCAACCTGCAGCCGCGGATCGCGGCCATGATCGCGCAAATCGCTTCGATCGAAGTCACGGTAACGCGCACCGAGGCCGAGGCGCTGCTGCTCGAAGCTCAGCTGATCAAGAGCCTGAAGCCGCGCTACAACATCCTGCTGCGCGACGACAAGAGTTACCCCTACATTTATCTTTCGGCCGGCGAGGATTATCCGCGCATGGCGTTTCACCGCGGCGCGAAGAGTGGCAAGGGCGAATATTTCGGCCCGTACCCGAGCGCCTATGCCGTCCGCGAAAGCCTGGACCTGATGCAGAAGATCTTTCGCGTGCGCCAGTGCGAGGATTCCTTTTTCCGCAATCGCTCGCGGCCCTGCCTGCAATACCAGATCGACCGCTGTAGTGCGCCTTGCGTCGGTTATATCGAACCGTCGGACTATCAGCACAGTGTGCGTCATGCGGCCATGTTCCTGCGCGGGCGCAGCAATGCGGTCATCGAGGAACTCGGGCAGGCAATGGAACAGGCCAGCCAGGCGCTGGAATTCGAGCGTGCCGCCAAGTTGCGCGACCAGATCGCCACGCTCAAGCGCCTGCAGGCGCAGCACTACGTGCAGGGCGCGAGCGCGGACCTGGACGCGATCGGATGTCGCACCGACTCGGGTTTGGCCTGCGTTTCGGTCCTGTATTTTCGCAATGGCGTGAGCCTGGGTTCGCGCGACTTCTTTCCACGTCTGGCCGGCGACGCCAGTCCTGCCGATGTGCTCGGTTCGTTCGTGTCGCAGTACTACCTGGACAAACCCGTGCCGGCCGAATTGCTGCTCAGCGACGAACCGGAGGATTTTGCCGCGCTGTCGGAGATGCTGAGCACGCAGGCCGGTCACGCTGTGGCGGTCAAGGCCCGGGTGCGCGGCGATCGCGCACGATTCGTCGATCTGGCCGTGAAAAACGCCAAGACCGCGCTGGCGGCAAGGCTGATCAGCAACCAGACCATGCGTGAGCGCTTCGAGTCGCTGCGCGATCTGCTGGATATGGACGAAACGCCGCGTCGCCTGGAGTGTTTCGACATCAGCCACACGATGGGCGAGGCGACCGTCGCCTCGTGCGTGGTATTCGGTCCGGAGGGCCCGGAAAAGGCCTTGTATCGGCGTTTCAACATCACCGGCATCGAACCTGGCGACGACTACGCCGCGATGCGCCAGGCGCTGGAACGGCGCTATCGGCGGATCCAGTCGGAGGATGGCATCCTCCCTGATGTGTTGCTTATCGATGGCGGCAAGGGACAAGTGAGACAGGCGCTTGAGGTGTTGGCCGATCTGGCGGTCAGCGGTGTGCTGGTGGTTGGCGTCGCCAAGGGCGCCGGACGCCGCTCAGGTCACGAATCACTGATCCGCGGCGACAATGGAAAAACGTTATGGCCCGGGCCGGAATCGTTGGCGTTGCATCTGGTCGACAGCGTGCGTGACGAAGCGCACCGCTTCGCCATCAGCGGCCATCGTCAGCGTCGCGAGAAGGCGCGGGAGCGCAGCCGTCTGGAAGATATCGCCGGTATCGGCGCACGCCGGCGCTCGGCGTTGTTGAGGCATTTCGGCGGCTTGAACGGTGTCGCCGCCGCCGGCATCGAGGAACTGTCGCAGGTGCGTGGTGTCAGTCGCGAACTGGCCACGAAAATCTACGCCCAATTTCATGGATGAACCTGAACGTGTCACACTGCCGTCAGCGAAGCTGGTGTTCCGAGCATGCGCCTGACCGTGCCAACAATCCTGACCCTGTTCCGCATTGGCCTGTTGCCGGTCATGGTCGTGGTGTTCTATGCGCCGTTCCACGGTTCCAACGTCGCCGCGGCGCTGGTGTTCCTGGCGGCAGCGATCACCGACTGGCTGGATGGGTTCATCGCGCGCCGCTACAACATGGGTTCGGCATTCGGCGCCTTCCTGGACCCCGTTGCCGACAAGCTCATGGTTGCGGTGACGCTGTTTCTGCTGGTGCAAAGCCATCCGACGGCATTGCTCGCGGTAACCGCAGCGGTCATCGTCGGCCGCGAAATCGGTATTTCGGCCCTGCGCGAGTGGATGGCCGAGCTGGGCATGCGCTCGCATGTACGCGTGGTAATGCTGGGCAAGGTCAAGACGGTCATGCAGATCATTGCCATTGTGGTGTTACTGCTCGAACACGACAAGGAAGCACGCGCGTTGCGCAACTGGTACGTGGGCGAATCGCTTCTGATCATCGCCGCCGGACTGACCATCTGGTCGGGTCTGGTCTATCTGCGCGCGGCCTGGCCGTACATGCGCGACCATGACGAGGACGGCGAATCAAGTTGACAACCCCGGTGCAATTCGTATGATGGCCGCCCTCGCGCGGGAATAGCTCAGTTGGTAGAGCACGACCTTGCCAAGGTCGGGGTCGCGAGTTCGAGTCTCGTTTCCCGCTCCAGATTTTTGCGACGAAACCTCGGCTATCCCGAGGTTTTGTTTTTTCCGCACAGCGCCGCTAAGCTGGCGGCGATTTCAGCGCGGATGGCCAGGTGGCAGAGTGGTCATGCAGCGGCCTGCAAAGCCGTGTACGCCGGTTCGATTCCGACCCTGGCCTCCATCCGCGAGTTGCGAACCCTGCGACGTGGCCCGGGTGGCGAAATCGGTAGACGCAAGGGACTTAAAATCCCTCGGCCGCAAGGCCGTGCCGGTTCGAGTCCGGCCCCGGGCACCAGCCATCCTCAAGAGTATGCGACCGCAGATGCCAGCCAGCCATTACGCAAACTGGAGCATCAATTTCATCGTCGTCATGGTAACGACGGGCAGTATCGGGATTTGCGTACTCCTTCATTATGAAGTTCTCAATTTCATGTCGCGCAAACTGGTACGCATGCAGGGACGTTTGCGTCGGCGCGTCCTGACCGGCATTTTCGGCGTGTTATCGGTGCATATTGCCGAGATCTGGGTTTTCGGTATCGCCTATGCCCTGTTGCTGATGACCAGTACAGCATTCGGAAGAATCCACGGCATTTTCGAACCGAGCCTGTTCGACCATGTCTACTTTTCCGCGATGACGTTCACCACGGTCGGGTTCGGCGATGTCTATCCGATTGGTCCAATCCGGTTCATGGCTGGCACGGAGGCGCTGACGGGGCTGGTGCTGATTACCTGGTCGGCTTCGTTCACGTTCCTGGAAATGACTCACTTCTGGCGCGATCGTTAGCATCATGCCAGCCTGGCTCAATGCGTAACGGCAACGCACGTTGGCGTGCTAACATCGTCCGACATTTGGCCATCCAAAACCCGTACGATGCAGATTCGTAGCAAGTTACCCAAAGTCGGCACCACGATTTTCAGCGTGATGTCGCAACTGGCGGCGCAGCACAAGGCGATCAATCTCGGCCAGGGGTTCCCGGATTTCGACGGCCCGCAGTCGCTGCGCGACGCCCTTAGCGAAGCCATGAATGCCGGCAAAAATCAGTACGCGCCGATGACCGGCATTCCGAAACTGCGCGAACAGATCGCGCTGAAGACGGAGAACCTCTACGGGCGCAGGGTCAGCGCGGACAACGAAATAACCGTGACCAGTGGTGCGACCGAGGCGCTGTTCGCTGCGATCATGGCCGTGGTACATACGGACGAAGAAGTGATCGTGCTCGATCCGTGTTACGACAGTTACGAACCTGCCGTGGAGATGGCCGGCGGGCGTACGGTTCATGTGCCGTTGACGCAACCGGAGTACTCGGTTGATTGGCAACGCGTCAAGGATGCGATCACCGGGCGTACGCGCATGATCGTGATCAATTCACCGCAAAATCCCTCCGGTGCCGTGCTGGCTGCGGAGGATCTGGATACTTTGGCCGAGATCGTGCGCGGTACGAATATCGTGGTCTTGTCGGACGAAGTCTACGAGCACATTATTTTCGACGGCCTCGCACATCAAAGCGTGTTGCGTCATGCCGAGTTGGCCGCGCGTAGCTTTGTTGTCAGCTCATTCGGCAAGACCTACCACTGCACCGGCTGGAAATTGGGCTACTGCGTTGCTCCGCCGCAACTCAGTGCCGAGTTTCGCAAGGTGCATCAGTACGTCACGTTTTGTACATTCACACCGGCACAGTGGGCTTTCGCCGATGCCTTGGAACGTGACCCGGACCACTATCTGCAGTTACCGGCTTTTTATCAGGCCAAGCGCGATCACTTGCGCAAGTTGTTGAAGCCTTCGCGTTTCAGTCTTTTGCCGGCCAAAGGCACCTACTTCCAGGTGGTCGACTATTCGGCGATCAGTAGCCGGGACGACCTGAATTTCTGCGAATGGATGACGCGTGAGGCCGGCGTTGCAGCGATTCCGGTCTCGGCGTTTTACGAGACGCCCCCGGACGCGCGCGTGATACGTTTGTGTTTCGCCAAGGACGAGAACACGCTAACTACCGCGGCGGAACGTCTGTGCAAGCTCTGAACGTTTCTCTGGTGCAGGGTGCGACACGCTGGCATGACCCGGCGGGAAACCGCGAATACTATGGGGCCTTGATGGATGGCCTGCGCGGGACCGACCTGATCCTGTTGCCGGAAACGTTCACCAGCGGCTTTTCCAACGAGGCGATCCACAACGCCGAGACGATGCAAGGTTCCACCGTGGCGTGGTTGCGTGATCAGGCCAAGCGGCTTGATTCGGCGATCACCGGCAGTGTGCAGTTGCGTGTCGGCGATCGTGGCGTGTTCAATCGCTTGCTGTTCGTCACGCCGGATGGCGAAGTCAGGCACTACGACAAGCGTCACCTGTTCCGCTATGCGGACGAGCACAAGCGTTATGCTGCCGGCGATCAGCGGATCATCGTGGAATGGCGTGGTTGGCGTATCTGTCCGCTGGTTTGCTACGACCTGCGCTTTCCGGTGTTCATCCGCAATTGCCGTGTCAGGCAGGGCTTCGATTACGATCTGGTGTTATTCGTTGCCAACTGGCCGGCGGCTCGAACGCATGCCTGGCGCACGCTGCTGCGCGCGCGCGCGATCGAGAACCTGAGCTATTGCGCAGGCTTGAATCGGGTAGGTACCGACGGCAAGGGCCTGGCCTATTCCGGTGCCAGTGCAGTGCTTGATTTCCTTGGTCAGCCATTGCTCGAGCTTGGTGCGCAGGAGCAAGTCGTGAGCACATCGCTTGCCGCCGATGCGCTGGCCGCCCATCGCGAACATTTTCCTGCCTGGATGGATGCCGACGAATTCGAATTGCGATCCTGAAGGATTTTCAGGCCGCTTCGGTCGATTTGTCCCCGGCACTTTTCGACCTGATCGTACGCAGTTCATGCACCAGCACGAAGCGTTTGGCGGCACGTATGCTGGCCTGACTGGCCAGCACGGCG
The DNA here is from genome assembly GCA_963779795.1 of uncultured Pseudomonadota bacterium. GTDB lineage: Bacteria > Pseudomonadota > Gammaproteobacteria > Xanthomonadales > Rhodanobacteraceae > Rudaea. The sequence continues at coordinate 403,635 of CAVZZK010000003.1, forward strand.
CCGGTATGTGGGTCCAGTACTTCGAAGTGCGAGTTCAGTTGCCGGCCGGTTTCGTCGTACTGTTCCAGGCGCTCCACCGGGTAGCCGAGCACGATCGTGACACGGGTTCGCGTACAGCGCATTTTTTGCCTCCTGCAATCGGGGAAACGCAGCATACACACGCCGGATATCGGTGCGGTTAATGGTGTGTTGCAAGCGGGTTAAGGATGCTCTGATCAAGTCATCTCAGGGGTTACCGACCATGTCTGTGTGCAGTTCAAGGCGCACGGGAGAAGGCGGGCTGGCGGCCTGTCGGGGCAGGGCAACGATGCAATGTACGCTGACAGGGTCGGCCCAAGCCATTGATTCCAATAAAGACGGGGATGTCCACAAGGCCCCATTCCGTGCTGCGCGTTTTGCCAGGGCAACCAGCCTGGGCGGCGCCACGCAACCCAAACTGCGCGAATTGTCGACACCATACGCTCTCGCTGTGCTGAATATGTCGCGGTTCGTTGGCCTCACTGGCGTCGCGCATGCCGGCATCGTTAGAATGCCAGCTACCATATGCGCGTATCGTGCGTGCAATGAATGTCAGTTTCATTTGCCGGGAGAGGGTTATGAACAGACTGATGCTGGGAGTAGTGGTTTTGGGTGTGACAATCGCCGGTAGCGCCATGGCGCGCGGCACGCGTCCGGTCATAGGCGTGGCGGAATTCAAGAATCAATCAGGTGCAGGTTGGTGGAGTGGCGGTGTGGGTTGGGAGTTGTCGGGCATGCTGTCCAACGAGCTTTCTTCGACCGGTGATTTTCGGGTCGTGGAACGCCGGAAGCTGCAAAACGTGCTGGAAGAACAGAATCTGTCTGCTTCGGGTCGCGTTCGCGAAGGCACAGGCCCGCGTATCGGCAAGCTTACCGGTGCGCAATATCTGATCACGGGTACGGTGACGGCATATCAGGAGAATACGTCCAGCACCGGCGGCGGTATCAGCTTCCATGGCATCTCGTTGGGCGGCAAGAGCAAGGAAGCTTATCTGGCCGTAGACCTGCGCGTGATCGATACAGAGACCGGCGACGTGCAATATTCGCGGACGATCGAGGGACACAGCAAGGGTAGCGGCGTATCGGTTGGCGTGTTCCGCGGCGGTTTCGGAGGCTCGCTGGCGCATGAGGAGAAAACGCCTGCCGGCAAGGCCATCCGCGCGGCCCTGGTCGAGGCAACGGATTATCTGGATTGCGTCATGGTCAAACGCGACAGTTGTATCCGGGACTTCAGGCGCAAGGAACAACGCCGCCGTGACAAAGATCGCAAGGCGCTCGATCTGGATGACTGATCCGGATTGACCTGCCGGGTCGCGGAATCGATCAGCGCTGTCGTCGCGGTTTGCGGCGTCGGCGCGGGGTCTCGCCTTCTGGCGTGATCCGGTTGCCGATATCGTCGCGAGGCAGCGGCTTGTCCGGCGGCAGCGGCGACGAGACGAAGCTGCCGCGGCGTCCGGGCCGTGCGGTGCCGGTTTGGTCGCGACGCTCGTCATAGGGCCCGGTTACGGGTGGCTGCCAGGTGCTTTTACTTTTACCCGCAGCACTTCCGGGGCGTGCGTTGCGCCGGCTCTTGTTGCGCACGGGACGGCGTTTGCCGGTTGTGGATTCATTCGCATTGGCCCAGGGCTGCGACGGCTGGTAAATGCCGACTTGTGCCTGACTTTTCGCATTCTTGCGCTTGCGCGGATCTTTGCGGCGGCCGGCGGATTCCGTGTTGCCCGAATTCTTCTTGTTGTTGCGTTTGCGCGTGCCGCCAGGGCGGGTCAGTGTTTGGTCGTCGCGTATGCGATCGAAAGCCCGGATTTCGCGGGCCTCGTCGTTGTAGGCGCCGGTCCAGGCCTGTTGCGTGCGTGGCTCGGGGCGGAATTCGTTGCCGTTCGACCGGCTGGCGCGACGTTGCCCGATCACCGGCTGCAGGGTCAGGGTTGGCGTCGGTTCGGAGACGCCGGCCAGTTCACGCAGGGTCTTGATCTGATCCGGATCCAGCGACTGGCTTTGTCCCTTGAGCAGACCACGCGGCAATTCGATGTTGCCGTAGCGGATCCGCTTGAGACGGCTGACCATCAGGCCCTGGGATTCCCACATGCGCCGGACTTCGCGATTGCGACCTTCACGGATGACCACGCGGAACCACGAGTGGCTGTCGCCGCGGCTGATTACTGCCAGTTCCTCGAATTTGGCGACACCGTCGTCGAGTTCGACGCCCTGACTCAGATGCGCCAGCGCTTCGTCGCTGACTTCACCGTGGACCCGGCAGATGTATTCACGCTCGACTTCGGCACTTGGGTGCATCAGGTGATGTGCCAGCGCGCCGTCCGTGGTAAGCAACAGCAGGCCGGTGGTGTTGATGTCGAGTCGTCCGACGGCAATCCAGCGGGCGCCCTTGAGTGCGGGAAGTTGTTCGAACACGGTGGGGCGGCCTTCCGGGTCGTCGCGCGTGGTGACCACGCCGTCGGGTTTGTGGAAAATCAGGACCTGGGCGTGCTCGGCGTTGTCGTTGACGGTAACAAACAGCTTGCCGTCGATTTCGACGCGGTCGCCGGCATGGACGCTGGAACCGAGTTCGGCGACATTGCCGTTGACCTTGACCTCGCCGGTTTCGATGCGCTCTTCCAGCACTCGGCGGGAGCCCAGGCCGGCATTGGCCAGTACCTTGTGCAGACGTTCCTGCAGCTTGTTGGCGGCGCTATCGCCGTTTGATCGTTTAAGGGTAAGCAGGGTGCGCGTTGGCGCGTTCATGCGGATTGCTCCGTTTTGGGCTCGGCGGGCTGTGCCTGCGCCGGCGGTGATTCGGTTTCGTCGTCGTTGGCAGCCGCGGCCGGCGTATCGGGCTCGGTTCCATCAGCGGGTTTGACTGCGGCATTGTCGGCCTCGCCGTTCTCATCGGCGACCGGGGCCAGCGTGAGTTGCGGATCGAGTTCGTCGATGTCGCGAATCTCGCTCAATGGCGGCAATTCGTCGAGCGACTTCAGGTTGAAATAGTCCAGAAAGGTTTTCGTGGTGCCGAACAGCGCTGGCTTGCCGGGGACGTCGCGATAACCGACGACGCGGACCCACTCGCGTTCTTCCAGTGTGCGGATGATGTTGGTGGACACGGCCACGCCACGGATCTGTTCGATTTCGCCGCGCGTGATCGGCTGGCGATAGGCGATCAGGGACAGGGTTTCGAGCAGGGCGCGCGAGTAGCGGGTCTGGCGTTCGGTCCACAACCGGGCTACCCAGCGGTGCACGTCCTGACGCACCTGGTAGCGGAAGCCCGAGGCGACTTCCTTGAGTTCGATGCCGCGTTCGGCGCAATCCTCGCCGAGTTCCTCAAGCACTTTGCCGAGGTCGTCGTGCGAGGGCTTTTCTTCTTCGCCGAACAGGGCGGAAAGCTGCGTCAGCGACAGTGGTTGGGCAGCTGCCAGCAGGGCGGCTTCGACGATACGTTTGAGTTGTTGAGCTTCCATCTTCGAAAACAAGGAAATAGTGATCCGGTTGTTGTTGGCCTGGCGCGTGTTTTTTTGGCCGGCTGCGTGGGTTCAAGCGGTGGCGAGCGATTTCAGGTAAATCGGTGCAAGCGGTTCGTTTTGCGAAATCTCGATGAGATGTTCCTTGGCCAGTTCGAGGATCGCCAGAAAGGTCACGACAATTCCCAGGCGGCCCTGACCGGGGTCAAACAGCGCCTCGAACTGGCGAAACTCGCCACTTTCCAACGCTTTCAGTACATCGCTCATGCGATTGCGCACGGACAAGGTTTCGCGCTGTATCGCATGTCGGCCGCTCAGTTCGGCCCGTTTCAGCACATCCTTGAGTGCCAGCAGCAGCTCGCGCATCTGAACCGGCGGCGGCAGCCGGATGACGCTGCGGTCGGTGACGAACGCACTGGCCTGGCAGAAATCCCGCTCCTGACGGGGCAGGGCTTCGATGTCCTCGGCGGCCTGTTTGAAGCGCTCGTACTCCTGCAGGCGGCGCACCAGTTCGGCGCGCGGGTCTTCCTCGACATTCTCGTCCTGTGGCGGCCGCGGCAGTAGAAGGCGCGATTTGATCTCGGCCAGGATCGCGGCCATGACCAGATATTCGGCCGCCAGCTCCAGGCGCATGTCCTGCATCAGCTCGATGTAGTCGATGTACTGCCGCGTGATCTCGGCAATCGGAATATCCAGAATGTCGAGATTTTGACGCCGGATCAGGTAAAGCAGCAGATCCAGCGGCCCCTCGAACGCCTCCAGAATTACTTCCAGCGCGTCGGGCGGGATGTACAGATCCTGCGGCATCTGCAGGATCGGTTGGCCACGCACGACCGCCAACGGCATTTCCTGCTGCTGAGGTTGAATGGTGAAAATGCCGGACGCCGTGTTGTCGGCTGCGTCTTCGACGGCTTGATTGGTCATGCCTGTGGACCGTTCATGTTTCCTCGCGGTAGCGACCGCGATGATGTCGTTGAGTATCTCGAGTTAGATCGTTTGGCGGTTACGTTACACGACGCAATACGCAGCGTTCACCGCAACGACCGTAATTGCATGGCTGGCGACGCTTGCATGCCCCATCGATTACGAATCCGGTTCGGTCTGGCTGCCGGGATCGTTGCCGCCAAGTCGTTTGAATCAGATAAATCTAAAATGCCAAACAGCGTAAAACACGATTTGCGCGGCCATGAAAATGGCGGCTGCCTATCGGAAATGCCGATTCTGGCGCTGACCCGGAAACGTCCTTCAATACCCGCCGGCGTCTGCCGGTGAACGATCATGCGTCGATTATGCGGAATTCGATCTTCGGGCCGCGTGGACAAATCCGTGATCGGCTGGAGCCGCCGTATCGGCGGTCGCTCGTCTTTCTGGGCTCAAGCGTAAGCGCAAACGGTCGCCAAGTCCAGTACCTTTGATGTGTGCAAGGATGCTTGAATACTGCGGGTTTCAACCATATTGAACGTGATGAGCGCAGTTGCTAGCGTCGCCGATGGCAAACCCCGGAAACGATGGCCAATTTTCCCAATGACGAACTGGATACCCGCGCAAGGCAGATTCTGCGTGCGCTGATCACCCGTTATATCGCCGATGGCCATCCGGTTGGCTCGCGAACACTGGCGCGTAATGCCGGCCTCGACCTGAGCCCCGCGACGATCCGCAACATCATGGCCGACCTGGAGGAGATCGGTCTGCTCTCGGCGCCGCACACGTCGGCCGGGCGCGTACCGACGGCGCAGGGTTACCGGGTATTCGTCGACAGCCTGCTTGAACTCAAGCCGCTGGACACGCCGCAGATCGAAAAGCTGCGCGCCGAATTGCCTGCCCAGGCGCCGACCCAGGACCTGCTCAACAATGTTTCTTCGCTGCTGTCGGAAGTGACCCGTTTCGTCGGCGTGGTTACCGTGCCAACGCGCGAGGAATTTCCTTTCAAGCATATCGATTTCGTGGCCCTGGACGGGAAGCGCCTGCTGGTTATTCTGGTCTTTGCCGACGGCGAAGTGCAGAACCGCGTTGTCACCACGCAGCGGGCGTATTCGCCCGGAGAACTGGAGCAGATCGCCAATTTCCTGAATGCCAATTACGCCGGCTTGCGTCTGGTCGAGATACGCCAGCGCCTGTTGCGCGAAATGAACGAAACCAGTCACCGGTTGCATCAGTTGATGATGGCGGCGGCCGAAGTCACCGCGCAAGCCTTCGACAAGGATCCACGCCAGGACATGCTGGTGACCGGGCAGGTCAACCTGATGGGATCGCAGGGGCTGGCGGACATGGATCAGCTGCGCGAATTGTTCGAGGCATTCCAGCGCAAGCGCGACCTGTTGCTGCTGCTGGAAAACTGCGCCCGGGCCGAGGGGGTACGCCTGTTCATTGGCGAGGAGTCCGGGTTCACGGCGCTTGACGGCTGCAGCGTGGTCACGGCTTCCTATGGTGTGGAGGGCCGCGCGCTTGGCGTTCTCGGCGTGATCGGGCCGACCCGCATGGCTTACCAACGCGTCATTCCCGTCGTGCAGGCGACTGCACAAATCCTGTCGAATGCCTTGAATCGGACACAGTAGCCCCCATACGGAACAGGCGCAAAATCGGTCGCGGTCGGGGGCGCTTGTTGCCACGGCTCAATGCCCCGCATTTTGCCATTGACATTCCGCATTTAAACCACGGACTGATAATGGAAGAGAGCAAGCAGACACCCAATGACGAGTCTCAGGCGAACGATCAGGTTCAGGCTGAGACCGACGAACTTGGCCAGAAGCTGGCCGAATACGAAAACAAGCTCGGCGAAATGCGCGAAGTGTTGCTGCGCGAGCGTGCCGAGATCGAGAACCAGCGCAAGCGTCTGCAGCGTGACCTGGAGCAGGCGCGTCGCTATGCCAACGAAAAGCTGCTCAGCGAGCTGCTGCCGGTATGCGACAACCTGGAACGCGGGCTGGCAGTCGAGAACACCGACACCGGCGCGTTGCGCGAGGGCATGAACCTGACCCTGAAGGCCCTGATCAAGGTGGCCGAAAACAACGGCCTGAAATCGATCGATCCGCTCGGCAAGCCGTTCGACCCGGAATTACACCAGGCCATGAGCATGGTTGAAAGCACCAAGATCCGTCCGGATCATGTGGTCAGCGTGATGCAGAAGGGCTACATCCTGAACGACCGTCTGCTGCGGCCCGCACTGGTTGCGGTTGCCAAGGCCCCCGGCGCTTGAATTAACCGGCGCAGACCCAATTTTCATGACATGCACGGCAACCTGCCGCAAGACTTTTCTGGAGAACCAAGACAATGGGCAAGATCATCGGAATCGACCTGGGCACGACCAACTCCTGTGTCGCGATCATGGAGGGCACGACGGCCCGCGTGATCGAGAATTCGGAAGGCGATCGCACTACGCCGTCGATCGTTGCGTTCAAGGACAACGAGGTCCTCGTCGGCGCGACCGCGAAACGTCAGGCGGTGACCAATCCGAAGAACACGTTTTACGCCGTCAAGCGCCTGATCGGCCGCAAGTTCACCGACGCCGAAGTGCAGAAGGACATCGGCTTGGTGCCGTACAAGATATTCGCGCATGACAACGGAGACGCCTGGCTGGAAACGGCCGAGGGCAAGAAGCTGTCGCCGCAGGAAATCTCGGCGAAAGTGCTGATGAAGATGAAGAAGACCGCCGAGGACTACCTGGGTGAAACCATCACCGAGGCGGTCATCACCGTGCCGGCCTACTTCAACGATTCGCAGCGTCAGGCGACCAAGGACGCCGGTCGCATCGCGGGACTCGAGGTCAAGCGCATCATCAACGAGCCGACCGCGGCCGCGCTGGCCTATGGTATCGACAAGAAGGGTGGCGACCGCAAGATCGTGGTTTACGATCTGGGTGGCGGTACCTTCGACGTGTCGATCATCGAGATCGCCGAAGTCGATGGCGAGAAGCAGTTCGAAGTGCTGGCCACCAACGGCGACACCTTCCTCGGCGGTGAGGATTTCGACAAGCGCCTGATCGACTATCTGGTGGCCGAGTTCAAGAAGGACACCGGCGTCGATCTGAAGAACGACTCGCTGGCGCTGCAGCGTTTGAAGGACGCGGCCGAGCGCGCCAAGATCGAGTTGTCCAGCGCGCACCAGACCGAAGTCAACCTGCCATACATCACGGCCGATGCCTCCGGTCCGAAGCACATGAACATCAAGCTGACGCGGGCCAAGCTCGAGGCGCTGGTCGAGGACCTGATCAAGCAGACCATGGGGCCGTGTCGCACGGCACTGAACGATGCCGGACTCAAGATCGCCGATATCCACGAGGTGATCCTGGTCGGTGGCCAGACGCGCATGCCCAAGGTACAGGATGCGGTCAAGGAATTCTTCGGCAAGGAGCCGCGCAAGGACGTGAACCCGGACGAAGCCGTTGCCGTTGGCGCCGCGATTCAGGGTGGCGTGCTTGGCGGCGATGTGAAGGACGTTCTGCTGCTCGACGTGACCCCGCTGTCGCTGGGCATCGAGACCATGGGTGGCGTATTTACCAAACTGATCGAGAAGAACACCACGATTCCGACCAAGAACACGCAGGTGTTCTCCACGGCCGAGGACAACCAGACCGCGGTGACCGTGCATGTATTGCAGGGCGAACGCGAACGGGCGAGTGCGAACAAGTCGCTGGCCAAGTTCGATCTGGCCGGCATCGACGCGGCACCGCGCGGTATGCCGCAGATCGAGGTCACCTTCGACATCGACGCCAACGGCATCCTGCACGTGTCGGCCAAGGACAAGAAGACCGGCAAGGAACAGCGCATCGAGATCAAGGCCGGTTCCGGTCTGAGCGAGGAAGAGATCGAGCGCATGGTGCGCGATGCCGAAGCCAACAAGGAAGATGACAAGAAGTTCCACGAACTGGTTGCGGCGCGCAACAAGGCCGATCAGCTCGTGCACGCCACGCGTGCGGCGATCAAGGAGCATGGCGGCACGGTGCCGGATCAGATCGGTGCGATCGAATCGGCGTTGTCGGACCTGGAAAGCGCCATGAAGGGCGAGGACAAGGATGCGATCGAAGCCAAGACGACCGCGCTGGAGCAGGCATCCCAGTCGCTGGCCGCCGCCGCTGCGGCAGCCGGCGCGGGTGGTGCCGAGTCGGCCGCACAAGGCGACGCGGGTGCGTCGTCGGCTGCCAAGGACGATGTCGTCGATGCCGAGTTCACCGAAGTCAAGGACGACGAGAAGAAGTAAGGCACGGATTGTTTCCGTGCTGAAAACAAGCAAGGCCGGCCGCTTTTGCGCCGGCTTTGCCTTTGTTGCTACGGTGCTGCTGGCAGGATGAACAAGGGGAGAATCGAGGCATTCACCGACGCCGTGATCGCAATCGTGATCACGATCATGGTGCTCGAGTTGCAGGTGCCGCACCAGGCCACGCTGACCGCGCTGAGCAGCCAATGGCCGGTTTTGTTGAGTTATATCCTGAGCTTCGTTTATGTCGGGATCTACTGGAACAACCATCACCACATGATGCACGCGGTCAAGCACATTGATGGCAGGGTTCTTTGGGCAAACCTGCATTTGCTGTTTTGGTTGTCGCTGTTTCCTTTTGTCACCAGCTGGATGAGCGAAGAACATTTCGCCGCTGTGCCGGTGGCGCTGTATGGGTTCGTGTTGCTGATGGCCGCCATTGCCTGGCCGGTGCTGGCGAAGATGCTGGTCTTGGTCAACGGACGCGATTCGGAATTGGCAGCGGCCCTGGGCAAGGATGTCAAAGGCAAATTTTCCATCGTCGCGTATCTGGCTGCCATCGCGTTGGCGTTCGTCAACCCGTGGTTTTCGTGTGCCATTTATGCGTTCGTTGCCATGGTCTGGTTCGTACCGGATCGACGTATCGAGAATCGTGTGATGTCGAAATGAGCAAACGTTGCTATTACGAAATCCTGAGCGTGTCACGCACGGCGAACGACGATGAATTGAAAAAGTCGTTCCGCCGACTGGCCATGAAGTTCCACCCGGATCGTTGTCCGGACGATCCGCAGGCCCAGGAGCGTTTCAAGGAAGCCAAGGAAGCCTACGAAGTACTCAGCGACGCTTCCAAGCGCGCGATGTACGACCGACATGGACATGCCGCGTTCGAAAACGGCATGGGTGGCGGACAAGGCGGTTTCGGCGATGTCGGCGATATTTTCGGTGACATCTTCTCCGATATTTTCGGCATGGGCGGTGGTCGTACGCGGCCGCGTGGCGGCGCCGACCTGCGTTACATGCTGGAACTGGATATGGAAGAGGCCGTGTTCGGCGTCGAGCGCAAGATCGAGATTCCGACACTGACCAGCTGCACTTCCTGCGACGGTTCCGGGTCGGCCGACGGCACCACGACGACCTGCGTGACCTGCCGCGGGCAGGGTCGTGTGCGCATGCAGAACGGTATTTTCTCGATCCAGCAGACCTGTCCGCATTGTGGCGGCGCCGGCCAGGTGATCGCCAAGCCATGCACGGAGTGCCGCGGCGAAGGACGCGTGCGTCAAGACAAGACGCTGTCGGTCAAGATTCCTGCCGGTGTCGACGTCGGCGACCGCATTCGGCTGGCCGGCGAGGGTCAGGCCGGCATGGCCGGCACGCCACCCGGCGATCTGTACGTGGAAGTGCAGATTCGCGAACACAAGATATTCCAGCGCGACGTTGATGATCTGCACTGCGAAGTGCCGATCCGGTTCTCGCAAGCGGCGCTTGGTGCCGAATTGAAAGTGCCAACGCTGGAAGGCGAGACGTCGATGCGCATTCCAGCCGAGACACAGACCGGACAGGTGATTCGCCTGCGCGGCAACGGCGTGCGCAACGTCCGCAACGGCCATGTTGGCGATCTCGTCTGCCACATCGTCGTGGAAACGCCGGTAAACCTGACCAAGCAACAGCGCGAACTGATGCAGCAGCTCGAGGACAGTTTTGGCGAGGATCCTCATGCAAATACGCCACGGGCCAGTTCGTGGCTGGAAGGTGTCAAGCAGTTCTGGGAACGCGTGGTTTCGTGAGCGTTCCGGCGACTCCGCGAGTGTCGCCATCTGCTACGATTAGCCGATGACAGAGCCGGTCAATATCGTTGTGCATGGTTCCGCCGGGCGTATGGGCCAGGCGGTGATCCGCAACGTTCTCGAATCCAGCGATGCGCGTTTGTCCTGCGCGCTGGTACGGCCGGGGTCCGGGCTGGCCGACGAACCGCTGGATCGCGTATTCGGTGCGTTGCCGCGAAACGTCGATTTTTCCACCTCGCTCGATCCGGAAATTCTTTGCGATGTACTTGTCGATTTCAGCGGGCCGGTGGCTTTTGATGGCGCACTGGCGCTGGCACTGGAACGACGCGTGCCCCTGGTCAGCGGCTCGACCGGACTGCGCGACTCGCAATATGCGCAGCTGGATCAGGCAGCCAAGTCGATACCGGTGCTGTGGGCCGCGAATTTCAGCCTGGGCATGGCCATGTTGCTGCGATGCGCGCGCCGTGTTGCCGAAGCCCTGCCGGAATGGGATTGCGAAATCCTGGATGTCCATCATTCGCGCAAGCGTGACGCACCATCGGGTACGGCGCTGGCCATCGGTCGTGCGGTCGCGGAGGGCCGCGCTCAGGATTTCGATGCGAATTCGGTGTTCGAGCGTCATGGCGATGTCGGGCCGCGCGAACCGGGAACGATCGGTTTTGCGGCACTTCGCGGCGGAGATATTGTCGGAGAACATACGGTAATGTTCGCCTGTGACGGTGAAAGTATCGAATTGCGCCATCGTGCCACGAGTCGCGACATCTTTGCGCGCGGTGCGCTGGCTGCAGCGATCTGGCTGGCTCGTCAGCCACCGGGTTTGTACACGTTGGATCAGGTTTTGGCGCCCGAATAGGCGTTCGCATCAATTATTAAGAGGAGATTGACATGCAAAGCGGCAATCCGGCACTCGGCAAAAACACGTTCCTGGATGTCAACACCGGAAGAGTGCTTTCCGGCGATGGAACCATGACCATGAACGGGACCGTCAACAAGACCGGTTTGCTGCTGGCCCTGGTTTTGCTTGGCGCGACGATAAGCTGGAGCAAATATGCCGGTCCGGCCAGCATCCCAACGCTGTATCCGCTGATCATCGGTGGCGCGATCGCCGGTCTGGTTCTTGCCTTGATCACGGTGTTCAAGAAGCAGTGGGCTGCTTATACCGGGCCACTTTACGCCGTTGCGGAAGGCTTGTGTCTGGGCGCGCTGTCGGCCATGTTCGAGGCCCGCTATCCGGGCATTGTCATGCAGGCGGTCGGGCTGACATTCGGTACGATGGCGGTGATGCTGCTGGCTTATCGCAGTGGCTGGATCAGGGCGACCGAGAAATTCAAACTGGGCGTGGTCGCGGCGACCGGTGGTGTTTTCCTGCTGTATCTGGTGGACATGGTACTGGGCTTTTTTGGTCACCATATCGGATTCATCAATGGCAGCAGCGCGCTGGGAATCGGTTTCAGCGTGGTCGTGGTGGTCATCGCGGCGCTGAACCTGATTCTGGATTTCGATCTGATCGAGTCCGGCGTCAAGGCCGGGGCACCCAAGTACATGGAGTGGTACGGCGCGTTCGCGCTTGTGGTTACGCTGGTATGGCTGTATCTGGAGCTGTTGCGGCTTCTGTCGAAACTGCAGTCGCGCAGCTGACGCAAAGCCGCGCTCGAGAATAATTCGCAAGCGCGATGTCCGGAGCGATTTCGATCAGTCCGGATGCGCGGCGTTGCGGTCGCGCCCGGCACCAAGCTTGCGGTCCAGCGTGCCGAACAGCTTCTTGAACAGGCGCGAGAATCTGCCGCGTTTGGTCTTGCGCAGCTTGGCCTCTTCGTTTATCAGCCAGGCAACCTGAATCACCATGCGTTCGCCTTCGTAGGGCAAGTGCCCGTGGAAGGAGTTTTCCGAGCGGCGGAATACGGCCAGGTTGCCGTACAAGGGCTTGATTTCCGGCGCAGCGATATTGTCGATATTGTCGATGCTGTTCAGGAATCGAAAGCAACCGTCGCTGGTGTCGGGCCAGGAATCGTTCAAGTAGAGCAGGGCGGTCGCGACCTTTGAGCGGCTGTCGGTATGGATCGTGCCGTGGCGCTTGTTGAGCGATCGGCACAGCGTGACCAGGGTCGGATAGCTGCCAAGATTGTCGATGCCCAGCCGCGTACCGATTTCGCGGGCGACGGCCGGCTCGGTCAGTTCCACAATCAACCGATTGATGCTCGGCCCGCAATCCTCCTTCGCGTAGGGAAAGAAACCCGCCCCGGAATATCGGGGAAAGTCGCGTCGCAATTCATCGGCGGCTGCCTCAGGCAATTGCTCGTGCGCCGTGATGAAGTGAAACGGTTGTGACTGGACGACGGTATCGGCTCGTTCCAGACGGCCGGGATCGAACAGTGCAGAGTTGGCGGTGTCAGGTTCGGACATGATGGGTTCCGTTAATGTCGGTTCTCATTTTAGCGCTGTCACTGCCAACGACAGAATACGTCGGAATACCCGTGTGCATCTTGCCGCTCCGGGGTCGTTCAGAGAGTGTTTTCTCGCTTTGCGTCCCGCTGGCTGGTAACGCCCGGCCCGCGCCATCCCTGGCTTCGGCGTTCGACGGCGCCAGATGCGCTTCAACGCATCTCGCATGCTCCGACTCGCCCATGCACGGCATCCCGGTCCTACGAACCAATCCCGTCACGGCTGCGTGCTCGGCACTGCTTGACGGCACCAGCATCCCTGATCGTTCCATTCCTGGACCGCGTTTCCGAAAGCCGGCCCCTGCGCCGGCAAGGCGCCAGGTCAACGTCGAGTAAAAGCCCCTGGATTTGGACGTTGACGCAGGCCTCAGGCCGGGGGAAAGTTCCGTTCCCTCAAACAGTCTTCCAATTCATCGGTTTCGTTGGTGGACAGTACAGCGGCCGCGCCGGTATCATTCCTGCTCGCCCGCAATCCATTCCTACGGACTGATCCGGTCAGCCCGCAGGTTTTGCTGTACCCAATATCCGGATTGGACATTAGGCGAAACATGAGCACCACAGCACTTCTCGCACTCGCCAGCGGCGAGATTTTCAAAGGTCGATCGATCGGCGCGCCAGGCCAGACCGTGGGCGAGGCGGTATTCAATACGGCGATGACCGGATACCAGGAGATTTTGACGGATCCGTCCTATGCTCGGCAGATCGTCACCCTGACTCATCCGCATATCGGCAATACCGGTTGCAATCCGGTTGATGAGGAATCCGAGCAGGTTCATGCCGCCGGGCTGGTCGTGCGGGACTTGGCGCGCCTGGCCAGCAACTGGCGCAGCACTGAACCTTTGGATTCCTACCTGCACCGGCACGGCATCGTTGCGATTGCCGATATCGATACTCGCAGGCTCACGCGCACGTTGCGCGAGAAGGGCGCGCAGAATGCCTGCATCGTCTCGGGCGAGCCGATTGATGAGGCAGCGGCTCTGGCTGCGGCACGTGAATTTCCGGGTATCAAGGGCATGGATCTGGCGAAGGTGGTGAGCACCGAACAGCATTATGTGTTCGACGAAGGCAGTTTCGACCTTGCGAAAGGACAATTTGCCAGCGAACCGGCGCGCTACCGGGTTGTTGCCTACGACTTCGGGATCAAGCGCAACATCCTGCGCATGCTGGTCGACCGCGGTTGCGAGGTGACTGTGGTCCCGGCACAAACGGCGGCTGCCGACGTGTTGGCATTGAAGCCCAACGGCGTGTTTCTGTCGAACGGTCCTGGCGATCCGGAGCCCTGCGATTATGCGATTGCCGCAGCACGCGAATTCATGAAACGGCGCATGCCGGTGTTTGGTATTTGCCTGGGCCACCAGATATTGGCGTTGGCCGCCGGAGCCAAGACCCTGAAGATGAAATTCGGTCACCATGGCGCCAATCACCCGGTTATCGACCTGGCGTCGGGACGCGTCATGATCTCCAGCCAGAATCACGGCTTTGCGGTCGATGAAGCCACCTTGCCGGACAATGTTGAAGTCACGCATCGATCCCTGTTCGATGGCTCGAACCAGGGAATTCGGCTGACCGACACGCCCGCGTTCGGCTTTCAGGGGCATCCCGAAGCCAGCCCCGGCCCGCACGACGTGGCCGGTTTGTTCGACCAATTCGTCCAGCTGATGGACTCCCACGCCGTCGTCGCGGCCTGAAGACGAGACCATGCCCAAACGAAACGACATCAAGAGCATCCTGATCATCGGCGCCGGTCCGATCGTCATTGGTCAGGCTTGCGAGTTCGACTATTCCGGAGCACAAGCCTGCAAGGCCCTGAAACAGGAAGGGTTTCGGGTTGTGCTTGTCAACTCGAATCCGGCCACGATCATGACCGACCCGCAGACTGCCGACGCGGTTTATATCGAACCGATCGATCGTGTCACGCTGGAGCGCGTGATTGCCCAAGAGCGCCCGGATGCCTTGTTGCCGACGATGGGCGGCCAGACGGCATTGAACTGTGCACTGGATCTGGCCGATGCCGGTGTGCTGGACAAATACAATGTGGAATTGATCGGCGCTTCGCGTGAAGCCATCCGTATGGCCGAAGACCGCCAGTTGTTCCGCGAAGCGATGGACGAGATCGGCCTGGAATCACCGCGCTCGGAAATCGCACGCTCGCTGGAACATGCCCGGAAAATCCAGGAAAAACTCGGCTTTCCCAGCATCATTCGCCCCAGCTTCACCCTGGGCGGTTCCGGCGGCGGTATTGCATACAATCGCGAAGAGTTCGAGGAAATCGTCAAGCGTGGCCTCGAACTGAGCCCGGTGCACGAGGTGCTGATCGACGAGTCGGTACTGGGCTGGAAGGAATTCGAGATGGAGGTGGTTCGCGACAAGGCGGACAACTGCATCATCGTGTGTTCGATCGAAAACCTTGACCCGATGGGCGTGCATACCGGTGACTCGATCACGGTGGCTCCGGCGCAAACCCTGACCGACAAGGAATACCAGCGGCTGCGCGACGCCAGTATCGCCGTGCTGCGAAAAATCGGCGTCGATACCGGTGGCTCCAACGTGCAGTTCGGTGTCGATCCGGAGACCGGCCGGGTCGTCGTCATCGAGATGAATCCGCGTGTATCGCGCTCCTCGGCTCTGGCCTCCAAGGCGACGGGCTTCCCGATTGCGAAAGTCGCGGCCAAGCTGGCGGTCGGCTACACGCTGGACGAGCTGAAGAATGAAATCACCAGCGGCAAGACACCGGCCTC
The DNA here is from genome assembly GCA_963779795.1 of uncultured Pseudomonadota bacterium. Taxonomy (GTDB): domain Bacteria; phylum Pseudomonadota; class Gammaproteobacteria; order Xanthomonadales; family Rhodanobacteraceae; genus Rudaea. The sequence goes on from CAVZZK010000003.1 coordinate 419,258, forward strand.
GTTCGAGCCGACGATCGATTACATCGTCACCAAGATTCCGCGCTTCGCGTTCGAGAAATTCCCGGCCACCGATGCGCGCCTGACCACGCAGATGAAGTCGGTCGGCGAAGTCATGGCGATCGGACGCACTTTCCAGGAATCCTTGCAGAAGGCCTTGCGCGGACTGGAAACGGGTCGCGAAGGTCTGGATCCGGGACCGCTTGATCTGGACAACGAAGGCGATATTGCCGCGCTCAAGCGCGAATTGCGCGAACCGCGACCGGATCGGGTGTTTTACGTGGCCGATGGATTCCGTGCCGGGTTGTCGCTCGAAGAGATTCGTCAGTGCACGCATATCGATCGCTGGTTCCTCGACCAGATCGCGGAACTGGTCGAAATCGAAGCGCAGGTCAAGGCGGACGGGCTGGCCGCACTGGATGCGACGCGCCTGTTCGGACTCAAGCGCAAGGGATTTTCCGATGTCCGTCTGGCCCGATTGCTCGGCACTGACGAGGCGGCCGTACGCAAGCTGCGCCAAGCCTTTGGCGTGCATCCGGTGTACAAGCGCGTGGACTCGTGTGCCGCCGAGTTCGCGACCACGACGGCGTACATGTATTCCACCTACGAGGAAGAATGCGAGGCGAACCCGTCGCAGCGCGACAAGATCATGGTGCTGGGCGGCGGCCCGAACCGTATCGGCCAGGGTATCGAATTCGATTACTGCTGCGTGCATGCGGCACTGGCGCTGCGCGAGGACGGGTTCGAGACCATCATGGTCAACTGCAATCCGGAAACCGTCTCGACCGATTACGACACGTCCGATCGTCTGTACTTCGAGCCGGTGACGCTGGAGGACGTACTCGAAATCGTTGCCAGGGAAAAGCCGAAAGGCGTGATCGTGCAATACGGCGGACAAACGCCGTTGAAGCTGGCGCGCGCGCTCGAGGCCAACGGCGTGCCGATCATCGGTACCTCGCCGGATTCGATCGACCTGGCCGAAGACCGCGAACGCTTCCAGCACATGATTGCCAAGCTGGGTTTGTTGCAGCCGGCCAATCGCACGGCGCGCAATCCGGATGAAGCCTTGCTGATGGCGCGCGAAATTGGATATCCGCTGGTGGTGCGCCCCAGTTACGTGCTTGGCGGCCGGGCCATGGAAGTCGTGCACAGCGATGCCGATCTGCAACGCTATATCAGTGATGCCGTGCTGGTCTCCAACGATTCGCCGGTGTTGCTCGACCGCTTTCTGGACAACGCCGTCGAGGTCGACGTCGACATCGTCGCCGATGCGCAAGGTACCGTGCTGATCGGCGGGATCATGGAGCATATCGAGGAAGCCGGCGTGCATTCCGGTGACTCCTCGTGTTCACTGCCGCCGTATTCGCTGCCACCGGAAATCCAGACGCAGTTGCGCGAACAGGTGGCACAGATGGCGCGCGAGTTGAAGGTCGTCGGTCTGATGAACACGCAGTTCGCGATTCAGACCGACGAGGACGGCAAACGCACGATTTATATTCTCGAAGTGAACCCACGCGCGTCGCGTACCGTGCCGTTCGTATCCAAGGCGACCGGATTGCCTTTGGCAAAAATCGCGGCGCGGTGTATGGTGGGACGCAGTCTCCAGGAGCAGGGTGCGACACGCGAGGTTGTTCCCGGCTACTACTCGGTCAAGGAAGCGATCTTCCCGTTCCTGAAGTTCCAGAACGTGGATCCGATCCTTGGCCCGGAGATGCGCTCCACCGGCGAAGTCATGGGTATCGGGCGCAGTTTTGGCGCTGCCTTCGCACGCGCGCATCAGGCGGCGAATATCGTCGCACCGGGTCTGGGCAAGGTGTTTTTATCGGTGCGTGACCCGGACAAACAGCGATTGCTGCCGATCGCCAAGGAACTGCGCCGTCGCGGTTTTTCGCTGGTTGCAACGCGGGGCACCTGTGGATTCCTGACAGAGCAAGGTTTTGACTGCGAGCACATCAACAAGGTGCTCGAGGGTCGGCCGCACATCGTTGATCTGATCAAGAACGGAGAAATCGTATTCATCGTGAACACGACGGAAGGAAAACAGGCCATCGCGGATTCGTTCTCGATTCGCCGCGAGGCCCTGCAGCAGCGCATCACGTATTCGACGACGTTGTCGGGCGCGCGCGCATTGCTTCATTCGCTGGATTATCGGGGTGACGGCGAGGTTCACAGTTTGCAACAGCTTCACGGGGAATTGTCCGCATGACTCGAATGCCAATGACAGCCAGGGGCGCCGAGCGCCTGCGTAACGAAGTCGAGCGCCTGAAAAGCAGGGAGCGCCCACGCATTATCGCCGCGATTGCCGAGGCTCGCGCGCATGGCGACTTGAAGGAAAACGCGGAATACCACGCCGCCCGCGAACAGCAGAGTTTCGTCGAGGGTCGCATCAAGCAGCTCGAAGCAGCGCTGAGCAATTCGCAGATCATCGACGTGAGCAAGCTGAGCCCGAATGGCAAGATCGTCTTCGGCGCAACCGTGGAGTTGGCCGACGAAGACAGCGGCGAGCAGGTGCGTTATCAGATCGTGGGTGAACTGGAAGCGGACATCAAGCAGAAGCTCATCTCGATCACCTCGCCGATCGCACGTGCGTTGATCGGCAAGCGCGAAGGCGACAGCTTCGATTTCAATGCGCCGAACGGAACGCGAACCTACGAGATCGTGTCGGTCAGCTACGCCGCCTGAATTTTCTGTTCGGCGCGGGCAGGAGTCCAGGTGATGACCGAGCTGATCGTCCTGCTGCCGGCGACGCGGCATTTTCATGCCTCTCCGGCAAGTGCGGGCATGGCGATCTGGCTTGCTCGTGGCAATCGTCTGGAGACGATCGCCGGCGGGCGTACGGCTTCGCTACGGAGCCTGTTCGAATTCACCGGGATTTCGTTTCCGGTCGCTGCGCTGACGCACTATCTGGATTCCGGTGACATCGATGATGCGATGTGGCTGCGCGCCGATCCCTGTCACGTGGCCGCCGACGCGGTCGCGGTACGCATGTATGCCAGCGAAATTCCTGATCTGTCTACAGCCGACGCACAAGCGTTGGCCAAGCCGTTGCGTCCGATGTTCGGCGATGCCGGTTTTCCGCTTGAGATCACGAAAGCGGGACGTTGGTATCTTCGTTGCCCGCCGTCCGCGCAATTGCCGGATTTCGCCGATCCGGATGATGTGCTTGGCGACGACCTGTTGCAGCATCTGCCCAGCGGGAGCAACGAGCACCAGTGGCGCCACCTGCTCAACGAGGCTCAGGTCGTGCTGCACAACCATCCACTCAATGCGTCGCGCGTCGCGCACGGCCAGGTTCCGGTCAACAGCCTGTGGTTTTGGGGCGCCGGCGCATCGCCGCCTTGGGTGCGCACGAAGCTCAGCCGCGTCATGAGTCGCGATCCGGTTGTCATGGCGCTGGCCAGTCGGGCCGGCATCCCGATTCAGGACACCGAGCCGACGGCCTTGTCCGGGCCGTCGGACGAAGGGCGTGTGTTGGTCGATCTGGCGATGCCAGCCGGATGGGAAGATCTCGCGAGGTGGACGCAGACTTTGAACGCCGCCTTGATGAGGGGCGAGTTTGGCAGCATGCGACTGGTTTTCGCCGACGGCGAAATTGTCATCGCCAGACGCGGCCATCGCTGGCGTTTTTGGCGACGGGTGAAGCGGTGACCAAGCACCGTATCGTCAGGCGTGAAGCTGACCTTGCCAAAACCGATCTGCCCGACGATCTGCATCCGGTATTGCGGCGAGTTTATGCCGCCCGTGGCGTCACCAATCCCGACGAGATCGATCATCGCCTGGGTCACATGCTTTCGCCAATGGCGTTGGGAGGTATGGGGCTTGCCTGCGCCTTGCTGGAAACCGCGATCCGCGAAGATGCGCGGATCGTCATCGTTGGCGATTTCGATTGCGATGGCGCGACCGGTACGGCCGTTGCCGTGCGCGGTCTGCGCCTGCTCGGTGCCCGCCACGTCGAATTCGCCGTACCCAACCGGATGCGTCACGGGTATGGGCTGAGTCCGGCGCTGCTCGATGAATTGCTGCCGCAACGGCCACAGCTGTTGGTTACCGTGGACAACGGCATTGCCGCGCATGCAGGCATCGCGGCCGCCAGGGAGCAGGGCATTGCCGTGATCGTCACAGACCATCATCTGCCGGGCACGACCCTGCCGCCAGCGGACGCGATCGTGAACCCGAACCTGATCGATGTCGATGGTTGTGCACACGCCGCTGGTGATTCAATCTGTTCGGATTGTTCCGAGCAGATTCGACTGAATCGAAATTTCCCGAGCCGCGCACTGGCTGGCGTCGGCGTGATGTTCTATCTGTTGCTTGCGTTGCGTGCCAGGATGTTTCCCGGCAAATCCGGCCAGGAAGATCGAAAAACGACCGCCTTGCGTCCGGATCTTTCCGCATTGCTGGATCTGGTCGCGATCGGCACGGTGGCCGATCTGGTGCCGCTGGACCGGAACAACCGGATACTGGTCCAGGCCGGTTTGAAACGGATTCGTGCCGGTCGTTGCTGTGTCGGCGTCAAGGCGTTGTTGTCGGCCGGCAAGGTCGATCGGAAACGGATTTCCGCCGCGGACCTGGGTTTTCGCGTCGCGCCAAGAATCAACGCGGCCGGGCGGCTGGACGACATGCGGCTGGGTATTGTGTGTCTGTTGACCGACGATCAAGCCAGGGCCCATGAGTACGCGTGCATGCTGGACTCGATCAATATCGAGCGGCGACAAGTGCAAGTCGACATGCTCGAACAGGCCGAAGCGCTCGTACGCAAATGGCGCGATCAAAACGTTCAATCGGAAATGCCGCACGGGGTAGTGCTGTTCGATGATCAATGGCATCCCGGTGTGGTTGGCCTTGTTGCCTCGAAGTTGCGTGAAACCCTGAATAGACCCGTCATCGCCTGTGCTCCAGGCATGGCGACGTCCGGGTTGGCCGCTGATGGGGGCATCGCGGCGGATGCGGAAATCAAGGCATCGGGACGCTCGGTTACCGGCTTCCATTTGCGTGATGCGCTGGCCGAAGTCGATGCTCGCCACCCGGGTCTGATCCAGCGTTTCGGCGGCCATGCGATGGCGGCGGGATTGAGTTTCAAGCGTGACAGCCTCGCTGAATTTGCCGCCGCGTTCGACAAGGTCGTACGCGAACGCATTGCTCCGGAATCATTGCAGGCCGTGATTTTTAGCGACGGGACGCTGAAGGCGGAGGATTTCCGGCTCGATCTGGCACAATGCCTGCGCCAGGCCGGGCCGTGGGGGCAGGCTTTCCCGGAACCGGCATTCGACGACCAATTCGAGATTGTCGATTGGAAGGTCGTGGGCGAAACGCATTTGCGCATGACGTTGCGCCATCCAGATGCCCCGCAACCATTGCCGGCGATGATGTTTGGCGGATATGCCGGTCAGAAGCCGCCGCAGCATGTGCGCGTCGTGTTTCATCTTGACGTCAACGAATGGAAGGGTACGCGGTCACTGCAACTGCTGGTGCGTCATCTGCAGCCGGTCTGACGCCGACAAATCTCAACCAGGCCAGTCCGGTTGAATTGCCATGGAATTCACGTCAGGGGCCGACTGCTGGAGCAGCGGACGATTTTTGCTAACATGCACAATCTTTTGTCGAATGCCTGAAATCATGATCGAAACCAATCCAATTCACGCCCGAATTGACGATCTGTCCGCGCGAGTCGCCTCGCTCAGGGGGTATCTTTGACTACGATGTCAAAGCCGAGCGCCTTGAAGAGGTAAACCGCGAACTCGAATCGCCTACGGTCTGGGACGATCCGGCCCGTGCCCAGCAGCTGGGCAAGGAACGCGCGATGCTGGAGCGTATCGTCGACGGTATCCGTCAGCTCGATAGCGGGCTCGTCGGAGCCGATGAATTGCTGCAACTGGCCGAAGCGGAAAACGATGAGAGCACGGCGACAGCGGTCGCCGAGGATCTGGATGGGTTGACTCGCCAGGTCGAGGCACTGGAGTTCCGGCGCATGTTTTCGGGCGAGATGGACTCGCACGATGCCTTCGTCGATGTGCAGGCTGGTGCTGGCGGCACCGAGGCGCAGGATTGGGCCGAGATGCTGTTGCGCATGTATCTGCGCTGGTGCGAGACGCGTGGCTGGAAGACGGAATTGCTTGAAGCTTCAGCGGGCGAGGTCGCCGGCATCAAGAGCGCGACTTTTCGTGTCGAGGGCGACCATGCCTATGGCTGGCTGAAGACCGAGATCGGCGTCCACCGACTGGTGCGAAAGTCGCCGTTCGATTCGGACAATCGCCGGCACACCTCGTTTGCGTCGATATTCGTCAGTCCCGAGGTCGACGACGACGTCGATATCGAAATCAATCCGGCGGACTTGAGAACCGATGTGTACCGCTCGTCCGGTGCAGGCGGCCAGCACGTCAACAAGACCGAGTCCGCCGTGCGCATCACGCACGAGCCAAGCGGCATCGTGGTTGCCTGTCAGACGGAACGCAGCCAGCACGCCAACCGTGATCGTGCCATGAAGATGCTCAAGGCCAAACTCTACGAGATGGAAATGCGCAAGCGCCAAACCGAGAAGGCTGCGCTCGAGGCCGGGAAGGCGGATATCGGTTGGGGCAGCCAGATTCGCAACTACGTGCTGGATCAATCGCGCATCAAGGATTTGCGCACCGGCGTGGAACGCACCGATACTCAGCGCGTGCTCGATGGCGACCTGGATGAGTTCATCGAAGCCAGCCTGAAGTCCGGTCTTGAAGCCGGCGCCAAACGTGCTGATGCATCGTCGTGAATTTCGAATACAGGTGACTCGATCCAAATGAATGATTCCAACGACCAGTTACCCGTTGACGAGAACCGCCTGACCGCGGAACGCCGGGAAAAACTCCGCAACCTGCGTGAGCAGGGCATCGCCTATCCGAATGATTTCCGGATCGATGCGTTTGCCGGCGACTTGCAGCGTGAATTCGAAGGCAAGGATGCCGAAGCCATCGAAAACGCAGCGAGCCATGTCAGCGTCGCCGGTCGGATGATGCTGAAGCGCGGTCAGGGCAAGGTCAGTTTCGTACAGATACAGGACATGACCGGGCGCATCCAGCTGTTCGTGCAAGCGAATGCACTGGGTGATGTATATGACGCGTTCAAGTCCTGGGATATAGGCGATATCGTCGGTGCCGAAGGCACGCTGATGCGTACCCGAACCGGCGAGCTGTCCGTGCGCGTGGAGAAGTTGCGTCTACTGACCAAATCGCTGCGCCCGCTTCCGGACAAGTGGCACGGGCTGGCCGATGTCGAACAGCGCTATCGGCAGCGCTATGTGGATTTGATCGTCACTCCCGAAGCCCGACGCACGTTCGAACTTCGTTCACAAATCATCGGCTTCATTCGCCAATGGCTGGAACATCCGTCGCGACGTTTCATGGAAGTGGAGACGCCGATGATGCACGTGATTCCGGGTGGCGCGACGGCGCGTCCGTTCGTTACCCACCACAATGCGCTGGACATGGATTTATACCTGCGCGTGGCGCCCGAACTGTATCTCAAGCGCCTTGTGGTTGGCGGTTTCGAACGTGTTTATGAAATCAACCGCAACTTTCGCAACGAGGGCGTATCCACCCGGCACAATCCGGAATTCACGATGTTGGAGTTGTATCAGGCCTACGCGACCTATAACGAGGTAATGGACCTGACCGAATCGATGATTCGGGATACGGCCAGGGCGACGCTGGGCAAGACGGATCTGACGTGGGAGGCCAGGCAGATCCATCTTGGCAAACCGTTTCGTCGTTGGGCGCTGGCTGAGGCGGTTCGCCATCACAATCCTGAAATTTCGGAGGTCGATCTGCGTGACGTTGAAGCTCTGCGTGCGCACGGCCAGCGTCTCGGAGTCGCAACAAAACCCGATTACGGGTGGGGGAAACTGTTGCTGGAGATCTTCGAGAAGACCGTCGAACCGACTCTCGTTCAGCCAACGTTCATTACGGAATATCCAACTGAAGTGTCACCGTTGGCGCGTGCCAACGATCACGATCCCCAGGTGACGGATCGATTCGAGTTGTTCATCGGCGGCAAGGAACTGGCGAACGGTTTTTCTGAACTCAATGACGCCGAAGATCAGGCGTCGCGCTTCCAAGCCCAAGTCGCCGCAAAGGATTCCGGTGACGACGAAGCCATGCATTTCGACGCCGATTACATCCGTGCGCTGGAGTATGGTTTGCCGCCGACAGGGGGGCTGGGCGTCGGTATCGATCGACTTGTCATGCTTCTCGCCGATGCGCCATCGATTCGGGACGTGCTGTTGTTTCCATATATGCGTCCGGAGGCCTGAAAAATCATGTTGGGACAAGAGTGACTTCCAAAATTCCGAATCAATATCTACACTGCGATTCGTCTGGGTTATTCTGAAAAGAACGGCATATACTGTCAATGACGTGATGTTTGGTTGAGAATCTTGTGAACTATTTGGACCAAATGGACGGTCGCAATGCTCATCGTGATCCCGGTGACGTTTCGGAGGCGGATGTGTACGTCTACTGTTGCGGTATATGCTCCGGTATTAACCCTGTTGGTCGGGAATAACGCACGTGAACGTACTCATCGTCGATGATCAGCGCTCCGCGCGGACCATGCTCAGGCATGTCATTGAAGGCATCGACCCGGAGATGCGGGTAACCGATTTTGAAAATCCGATCGCCGCGCTGGAATGGTCGTCGGACAACAATGTCGATCTGTTGCTGCTCGACTATCGCATGCCGGATCTGGATGGTCTGGAATTCACGCGGCGCTTCCGTCGTCCGGATGTCAAGCGCGATGTCCCGATCGTATTGATCAGCGTTATTGGCGACGAGCCAGTCCGTCAGGCTGCCCTGGATGCAGGCGTGATCGACTTCCTGATCAAACCGGTCCGACCGCGTGAACTGCGCGCTCGTCTCCGAAACCTCTTGGTCTTGCGTAAACGTGGCGAGTCGCTGAAGGAGAAAGCCCGTTCACTGCAGGAACAGGTGCTTGAAAGCGTTCGCGACGTCGAAGAGCGCGAACGCGAAATGCTTTATCGACTGGCCAGGGCGATAGAATTTCGTGATACCGGAACCGGAGCGCACTTGCTGCGCATGGCGCGCATCGCCGGCATGATCGCGGAAGGTTTGCAGTTGCCTGATGACGAAGTGCAAATTATCGAACTGGCCGCGCCACTTCACGATCTTGGCAAGATCGGGGTGCCCGATGCGATCTTGCTCAAGGCCGGCTCGTTGACTCCCGAAGAACAAGCCGTCATGCGCAAACACCCGCAGATCGGGCATGAAATCCTGCGTGACAGTCGCAGCCGATTCGTGCAAAAGGGTGCTGAAATCGCGTTGCGCCATCATGAGCGTTGGGACGGCAGCGGTTATCCCGGTGGTTTGCGTGGTGACGAAACTCCTGTTGCGGCGCGAATCGTGGCGGTTGCCGACGTGTTCGATGCATTGATATCGGTTCGCCCTTACAAGCCGGCATGGTCACATGACGCGGCAGTTGCATACTTGCGCGAGCATAGCGGAACCTTGTTCGACCCGTCATGTGTCGATGTGCTATTGAAGGACGAAGCGCAGCTTCACTGGATCGAGGGAGCCAAGCTCACGCGGCCGCCGCACATGTCCGGCTAAGTGCATCGTTACGTTGCCTGCCGGCATGGCAACCGGAAACGTCACTCCGAGCCGTCGGGAAAATGTCAGCGATGCGGTTTCAGCAGCACAAATAGTCGAAGTCCGGTTGTAGATATCCGGGGCGGGATTTTGCATGCGACAACAGGATGGTCCGGATGTGATAACGAGCACATAACCATCCGGAATTTGAAGCTTGAATGACGCTGCAGCCGGTACATCCGTAATGGGTGCGCGGCCACGACAGGGTGGATTGGCTCCCTTGGGATGCTCTGATCAAGTCAGCACGGGCGGCATGGTGTCCACAAGGTCCGCAGTCTGGGTTGGGTGGCACCGCCCCAGGCTGGTTGCCTTGGCAAGACGCGCGGTACGGACTGCGAGCCTTGTGGGCATCTCCCGTCATCATTGGATTCAATGGCTTGGGCCGACCATGTCAGCGTACATTTCATCGTTGCCCTGCCTCGACGGGGCCGCCAGCCTGCCTTTGCCAGTTCGCCTTGAACCGCACGCGGACATGGTCGGTGACACTTGCGCTGACTTGATCAGAGCATCCCTAGTACTCTTGCAGCGGTTGATTTCCATTCCAACGGGAATTTCTAGTGGATTTTTACAATCGGAAGAATCATCTGATATGAATAACAACATGGATTCCCAACAAATCGAATCAATGATCAAGGAGTTTTTGACTGAGCGTTTCGATGTGCCTGCGGAAAAAATGCGTTCCGACGTATCGATGCGCGAACTGGGACTCGATTCGATCATCATGTTGGACGTAATGCTTGAGGCGGAAGATCGACTTGGCATCAAGTTGAGTGATTTGTCCATGCCTGCGGATCCCAAACTGCACAATATCGTCGAGTTGATTCAACGCAACATCGTACCCGGAAAGTGATCGTGCGCTCCGGTCGTGAGGTCGTGATTACCGGGATTGGCGTGATCTCGCCCATTGGATTGAGTCTTTCGGAACTGTCGTCGAATGTACTGGCAAATCGCTCGGGTATCGGCCTGTGGCAATCACCGTTGTTGGAGAAATCCCTGCCGGCCGGACTGATCGAACAAGACTTCAGCAATCGATTCACCAAACTGGAACTGCCGTATCTGGATCGTTGCAGCCAAATTGCGGTTTTGGCAGCCGATCAGGCATGCGAGGATGCCGGCTTCGACAAATTTTCCGATTACGGTCAGCGTGCGGGCCTGTTTTATGGATCAGTAGGCGGGGGCGTAAAAGTTGAGCACGATTGGGTCGCGCAGTTTTATACCGAGCACAAGCAACTGGCGAAGCCGTTTACGATCATGTCGTGCATGCTTAACGCCGCATCCGGCCAGATATCGATACGACGTCAAATTCTGGGTCCGGTAAATACGCACAGCAGCGCATGCACGTCATCCGGCGCCGCCATTGGCGATGCTTTCCGGGCAATTCGTGACGGATATCTCGATGTTGCTCTTGCCGGTGGTGCGGAGGCTTCATTGATACCCACGTTCATGGGCCTCTGGGGTGGTTTGCGGGCGCTTGCGGAGCCTGATCCCATCGACGTTGGGTGTAGTTGCCGACCGTTCAGCAAGGATCGAACGGGTCTGGTTCTGAGCGAAGGTGGGGTGTTCTTCGTGCTCGAATCGACCGAGCACGCCCGTAGCCGCGGGGCGGGGTGTTACTGCAGTTTGACAGGCTACGGCATGGCGTCCGACGGGTATCACATTGGTTCGCCGAAAGCAGAAGGCCAGATCGCCGCGTTGCGGGCCGTTCTGGCGGATTCGGGGCTGTCAGTTGAAGATATTGATTACCTGAACGCTCACGCCACGGCCACGCTAGGCGGAGACCCGGTCGAGGCGAAAGCCATCAGGCAGGTTTTGCCCGATGTGCCGGTCAGTTCGACCAAGGCGATTCATGGCCACTTGCTTGGTGCCGCCAGTGCCATCGAGCTCGCCATCGTCGTACTCTCAGTTTATCAATCCTTCTTGCCGGCCACGGCACATTTGCAGGAAGTGGATCCTGATTGTGCCCTCAATCACGTGGCGAGGACGCCGATTACGAACCGGCGGGTACGCAATGCGATGTCGCTTTCGGCCGGTTTTGGAGGTACGAATGTCGCCCTGACCGTTTCCGAGGTTTCCGCTGCAGCCAGAAAAGATGCTCTTAATACCGGTTAGTCGCGGGTACAATCCGTTTGCCACATCGTTGTGGTCGGCAATAAGAGGAAAACTGCGATGAGCGTCGTCAAGTTTGTACACGAATTACAACCGTCACGAGTCACGGCCAGTTTCCGTGCCGTTCAACATGACGCCCTGTGGGTAACCATGAATCGGGCAGATCCCGGTCACGCGCAGAATTTTTCTCGCGGTTTGTTGCGCGATCTCGGCAGTCTGCATCGAACCATCAAGGATAACCATGGAGGCTGGCTTGTAGCGGGTTCCGTGCAGCCGGTTAAATACACGGTATTAAGGTCAGCGCACCCGGACTATTTCAGTTTGGGCGGTGATCTGTCCTATTTTCGCGAGTGCATTCGCAATCGCGATGCGGCGGCCTTGCGCGATTATTCCATGTCTTGTGTAGACATGATTTATGAATGGTCGTCACAAATGGATCAGGACACAACCAAGATTGCACTTGTTCAGGGACGCGCTCTTGGTGGAGGCTTTGAGGCCGCGCTCGCTTGCGATTACATCGTGGCAGAGGAGGGCAGCGAATTCGGATTTCCGGAAATTTTGTTCGGACTTTTCCCCTGTACTGGTGGCATGAGCCTGCTGGCTCGTAGGGTCAACGTTTACCAGGCGGAACGCATGATGACGAATGGGAAGATGTATTCGGCTGCTGAATTGCGCGATATGGGTATCGTCGATTCAGTCTGCCCGAGCGGTGAAGGTGAAATTGCCGTGGAGAAGTTTATCGAATCGCATTTCCGCAATCGCGGCGCGCGAATGGCGCTGCAACGCGGACGAAACCGGCTGTCGCCCTTGAATTACGCCGAATTGCGCACGGTGGTTGATGAGTGGGTGGAAGCGGCAATGGTATTGCGCGAGGACAATCTGCGTGTGATGGATATGCTAATCCAGATGCAAGCTGCTCGTACCACGGTCTGATTTTGGCTGCATCGAAGCAACGGCTTCTCGCAGTGCGTGGATTGTCGCATGCGAGGTATCCCGAATGTCCAGGGCAAGGCGGTTGGATGAGCTGTCGATCTCGTCGCTTGACAGGCGCATGATGGAGCTCGCCAGCGTGGCCAGGCGCACGGCGCCAACATTTACACACACGCCCTTGAGGGCATGCGCTGTGCTGCGAATGGCCGCGTAGTCTTTTGTCGAGTAAAGCCCATCGAGAAGTTGTTTGCAGCAGTTTTCTATGTCGCACAGCGCATGCCCGAGCAGCGTGGGTAAAAATTCTGGTCTCGAGCTGGCGTTTTTGAGAGTTTCGAGAACGTCTTTATCCAAAGGACTGATGGGGACGATACTCAGTGACGGGCGCGATTTGTTCGATTGACTGACGATGCCGGTATCAGCGGAACTCGGGCTGGGAGCGTTTTCGTTAAAATCGATCTGGGCCAAGGTGTCGCGAATTGCGTTGAGGTTGATGGGTTTGTACAAGACGCCGACCCCCCCGGCTTCGTGCAGACGAGTCTTGGTTTGAATGGTGACATCGGCAGTAAGGAAAAGCGCAGGTGTCGGGTTCAGGCGACCGAATCGATAGGTCTGCAGTACGCGCACACCATCCATGTCGCCCAGGTTGTAATCCAGCATCAGCAGATCGAAGTCGTGCCCGGTCAGCAATTCCAATGCAGCCATGCCACTACTACAGGTGGTCACGTGATGGTGATCGATTTTCAGCAACTCTTCAATCAGTATCCGATTGGTTTCATTGTCCTCGGCTACCAGAATTCGTTTGGCCGGAATGACATTGGTTGGTTTTTCGCTGGCGCCGGTTTGTGCGGGCTGATCCGTACGTTCAACAACAATATCGAACCAGAATCGACTGCCTCTGCCAAGTGTGCTTTCGAAGCGCAAATCTCCGCCCATGCGTGCGACGATCTTGCGGGTCAGCGACAGACCAAGTCCAGTGCCGCCGTAGCGCCTGGCCGCACCCTGGTCGACTTGTGAAAACGGTTCGAATATTTTCTCGTGGAAGGACTCGGGGATGCCAATCCCCGTATCAGAGACACTGAAACGCAAACTGTATTCGTGCTCGTTCTGACCGTTCAGTTCCACCGACAGGTTGACGCTGCCTTCTTCAGTGAATTTGAAAGCGTTACCGACCAGGTTCAACAGTATGCGATCCAGATGATGCGTATCGATAATGATCTGTTCGGTGATCGCGGGATCGACTCTGGCGCTAAAACGTAGCCCCTTTTTGCCGGCCATGTTTTCGAAGGTCGTTCGCAAAGTCGCAAATTTGAGTCCCAGATCGACAGGAACCAGGCTCAGTTCGATAGCCTGCGCATCGAATTTGGCTTCGTCGAGAAGGTCGTTGATTTCGGATAGCAAGGTCTCGGAAAGTTGCAGAATTGTATCCGTGCGCTTGGCTACGGCACGATCATCGGATTCGGCAGCGAGAATTTCAGCGGAGGCGACAATGCCTGTCAGTGGCGTTCGCAGCTCATGGCTGACCTTGGCAAGAAGCTGGGATTTTGCTTGGCTTTCCTGCTCTGCATATTCGCGTGCATCGTGCAGCTTCTTGATCAGCGAGCCGGCATACATCGGCACCGCGATCAACGGGACAAGTAATGCGAACCATATAACGAATTTATCTTGCCAAAATGGTTCGATGGCCAGGACGCCGATAAAGCCAATGATCGACGTCGCTTGGCAAATATGCATCAATGGCCGTCCGGTACGAAATCCGAATCCGAGTGTGGTGAACAAATAGAAACCGGATATCAAGGCGCCGTAGCTTCCAGTCAAGGCGATCCACACGGATAACACCAACGGATCGGATACTGCCGTGGCGAAGAGTATTCGTCGCAGTGACGCACGCGAAAGACTCCGTGCCAGGTGGTAGAGCGTTACCGCGTACAGCGCATATCCCACGGTCAACGCGGCAAACCATACCGGGATATGGTCATGCGTGACAAAAAGGAAAATCAGGTTGCACAGTATTACCGGTGCGGCGATCGCCAGACGCATCTTCGCTTGCGCCATCAAGACAGGCCTAAGCCCCTTTTCGGTTCCGGTGCTAGCGTCTGGAATCAAATTCAAATGCATGGCGGGAAACGATGGTTGCAGTAAATTTCACCGGGATGAGTCGTGTCAGTTGACATCGATTGAGATTCGCCCGGCAGGTCGCAACTTGTCACTTGCGACCGGGCGAGGTGCGCGTGTCGGCAAACCTTGATTTTAAACATTCGAACCCCTGTACGAATCGCGCCGATCAACATGTTACGCCTCCTTGGCGATTCGATGGCTGCAAATTCCCAGTTATTGTACTCTCGAAGCTGGCTGTTTGGGCGTGGGCAATGCTCACGATCACGTTTGCTCAGAGGCGGCGACATCCACAAGGCTGTAGTTGGCGCGAGGCAGTTACAACAGGAGTCAGGGGTGGTCATGGAATCACATGTTAAGAATCCCTGATCAAGTCAGCGCAAGTGTCACCGACCATGTCTGTTTGCAGCTCAAGGCGCACTGGCGAAGGCAGGCTGGCGGCCTGTGGCGGCAGGGCAATGGTGAGATGTCCCCTGACATGGCTGTCCCAAGTCATTGATTTCAATAAAAACGAGTGATGTCGGCGAGGCCGAAGTCCGGGCTGCGTATATTACCGAGGCAACCGGCCTGGGCGACGCCACGCAGCCCAAACGGCAGGCCTTGTGGACACCAAGCCGCCTGTACTGATTTGATCAGTGCATTCTTAAGCGAACATAAATATATAATGATTCTGTTTGCCGGATTTTCACACGGTTTGGCCTTTATGGTTTGCTGGTGTCGGGTATGTTGGCGTGCGGGCGTTTGTCGTTCGGGCTCATAGGTTGTCGTGGAAGGTTACGGATCCCAGTGCCCACGGATTGAAGTTTGGCTCCAATCAACGGAAATTGCTTGAGAATATGAACGTTATAAAAAGCAAAAGCGGTTGGCGCCATGCACGAATGCCAATTCATTCCGCCGTGTTGATGATGCGCGGCGGCAATGCGTGGTCGAGTGAAATCCGGGATATTTCGGCGACCGGCGTGTTGCTTGTCCGTCCGGATGATTGGCATGGACAGACGGGTGACCAGTATGCGCTGGACATGATCATAGGTGAGGACCTGAATATCCACGTTGATGCCATCGTGGCGCGTATCGCCAAGCGGCACATCGGATTTGCCTATGCGCGAATCCCGCCGGACAAGGAAATTCCGCTATGGACGCTGCTAGGTGGCTACGCCGATCGGCTGGAGCCCTTTGAGGATTGATCAGGGCATCCCTAATCAGCGTTCGATGTGGCGCTTTGCCTGAGTTTGCGCCGTAGAATCTTGCCGACATTGCTTTTCGGCAACGAATCACGGAATTCGATGTGTTTCGGTCGTTTGTAGCCGGTCAGATTGCATTGGCAGTGGGCATTGAGCGTGTCCGCCGTCAATGCGTTGTCCTTTTTGACTACGACGATCTTGACCACTTCACCGGATTTGTCGTCGGGTACGCCGATGGCCGCTACCTCCAGCACGCCCGGGCATTGCGCGACCACGTCTTCGATCTCGTTCGGATACACGTTGAAGCCGGAAACCAGGATCATGTCCTTTTTTCGGTCGACGATGAAGAAAAATCCATTTTCGTCCATGCGTGCGACGTCGCCGGTATGCAACCAGCCATCGTCGCTTAGTACCTTGGCGGTTTCCTCCGGACTCTGCCAGTAACCGCGCATGACCTGCGGTCCACGGATACACAGCTCACCGATTTCGCCGGTATCAAGATGTTTGCCGCTTTCGTCCTGAATTGAGGCATCCGTGGAAGGTACAGGCAGGCCGATCGAGCCGTTGTATTCGTGCAGATCAATCGGGTTGATGCAGGCTGCCGGTGCGCTCTCCGTCAGCCCGTAGGCTTCCAGCAATGTTACCCCGGTTACTTGCTTCCAGCGTTCGGCAACCACGCGTTGTACCGCCATGCCGCCACCGAGCGTGAACTTGAAGGCCGAAAAATCCAGATTTTCGAAACCAGGCGTATTCAGCAATCCGTTGAACAGCGTGTTGACGCCGGTCATGATCGTGAAGCGAAGTTTGCCGAGCGACTTGACGAAGCCGGGCAGGTCGCGAGGGTTTGTGATCAGGCAATTCAGGCCGCCGAATTTCATGAAGACCAGGCAGTTCGCGGTCAGCGCGAAGATGTGATAAAGCGGGATCGCGGTGATGATGACTTCCTCGCCTTCACGTATCGTGCCCGACAACCAGGCCGATGCCTGCAGCATGTTGGCGACCATGTTGCGATGGGTCAGCATCGCGCCCTTGGCCAGGCCCGTGGTGCCGCCGGTATATTGCAGAAACGCCAGATCTTCCTGCGTGACATCCACTTTTGGCAAGCTGGTTCTGGCCCCGATGGCGAGCGCCTGTTTCAAACGTATCGCACCCGGGACCGAGTAGGGCGGCACCAATTTCTTGATTCGGCGTACAACAAAATTCACCAAGGCTGCCTTCGGCATGCCGAGCATGTCGCCGAGGCTGGTCGTGATGACGTGTTTGCAATGCGTATCAGGCAGCACCTCGGCGACGGTGGCTGCGAAGTTGTCGAGTACGACGATGACCTTGGCGCCGGAATCGCGTAACTGATGGCGCAGTTCCCGCGACGTATACAGCGGATTGGTGTTGACGACAGTCAGTCCGGCGCGCAACACGCCGAAAACGGCGACCGGATACTGCAATACGTTCGGCAGCATCACCGCGACCCGGTCACCTTTCTCAAGGCCCAGCTCGTTGAGCAGGAAACTGGCGAAATCGCGGCTTGCGCGGTCGATCTGGGCATAACTCAGGGTTTTGCCCATGTTGGTGAAGGCGGGACGATGCCGGAAGCGCTCGCAGGCTGTTTCCAATACTTCCGCCAGCGAGCCGAACTCGCTCAGATCAATCGTGGCCGGAACTCCAGGTGGGTAATGAGCCAGCCAAGGCCGCTCGTGATCATTCATTCCATCGAGTCCTTCGAAATCGCTTACGCGGTCCGATTACACACGCTATGGTGAAAAAGGCAAGCTGCATTGCGGCGAAAGGCGAGTCGAGTCAGGATAACGCGCATGAGACTTTGCCTCGCCATTATCGTCATGCTGTCGGCAACCGCCCTGTCGGGATGCCATCGCACACCCGCCGAGAAGCAGATCCGGAATGCGATCAGCGCCATGCAGCAGGCCCTCGAAGACGGCAGCCCGCGGGATTTCATGCGCCATGTGGATCGGGATTTCACTGGTCAGGACGGCCGTTTCGACCGCAAGGGCTTGCACAACCTGCTGCGGTTGGAGGTGCTTCGCAATGAGAAGATCGGGGTGACACTGGGCCCGATCGATATCGATGTGCAGGGCGATCGCGCCACGGTGCATGTCAGCGCGACACTGACAGGAGGTTCAGGTGGACTGCTGCCAGAACGCGGTGCGATCTACACCTTTACCAGCGGTTGGCGCAGGCGTGGCTCGGACTGGCTGTGCTACAACGCCGGCTGGAAAAAGCGCACGCCCTGAGGCCGTGCCCCGAAAGCAATCCGGGGCATGTATTCGCCCATCAGGCGCCAGCCTTGTCCTTGCCGGCCAGTTGGCGCAGTACGAATGGCAGGATGCCGCCGTGGCGGTAGTACATGACTTCCTTCGGCGTCAGCAGCAATACGTCGACGCGGAATTTCTTCTCGCCATCATCGTTACGAGCGCTGACTTCGACTTCCTTGGCCTGCCCGTCGTCCAGACCGGAAATATCGAAAACTTCATCTCCCTTGAGACCCAGACTCGTCGCGCTCTCTCCGGACTTGAAGCGCAGCGGCAGTACGCCCATGCCGACCAGATTGGAGCGATGGATACGCTCGAAGCTCTCGGCAATCACGGCCTTCACGCCCAGCAGCAACGTGCCCTTGGCGGCCCAGTCGCGCGAGGAGCCCGTACCGTATTCCTTGCCGGCGAGAACGACCAGCGGCACATTTTCCTTCTTGTACTTCATCGCCGCGTCGTAGATCGGTAGTTTCTCGCCTTTGCCTTCGCCGGAATAGAACAGCGTATTGCCACCTTCCTCGCCACCGAGCATCAGGTTCTTGATGCGGATGTTGGCGAATGTGCCGCGCACCATTACATCGTCGTTGCCGCGACGCGAGCCGTAAGAGTTGAAGTCGGCCTGGGTAACGCCGCGCGCCTGCAGGAACTGGCCCGCCGGAGACGTTGCCTTGATGTTTCCAGCAGGCGAGATATGGTCAGTGGTGATCGAATCGCCGAACAGGCCCAGGCAGCGCGCGCTGCTGATATCCGCCACCTTTTCGACCTGCATGGTCATGCCGTCGAAATAGGGCGGGTTCTTGATGTACGAGGATTTCTGGTCCCAGGCGTAGAGCTCTCCATCGGGTGACTCGATCTGGTTCCAGCGGCTGTCGCCCTTGAACACGTCGGCATAGCTCTTTTCAAACATCTCAGCGTTGATGGAGCTGGCGATCAAATCGGAAATTTCCTTGTTGCTCGGCCAGATGTCCTTCAGATACACATCCTTGCCGTCGTTGCCCCTGCCCAGCGGTTCGCTGGTGAGGTCGATATCGAGGCTGCCGGCCAGCGCATAGGCGACCACCAGCGGCGGCGAGGCCAGATAGTTCATTTTCACCTGCGGATGCACGCGGCCTTCGAAATTGCGATTGCCGGATAGCACCGAACCCATGCAAAGATCGCCGGCGTCGATTGCCATGCTGATTTCGGCCGGTAGCGGCCCGGAATTGCCGATACAGGTCGTGCAGCCATAACCAACCAGATAAAATCCGAGCTTGTCGAGTTCGTCGAGCAGGCCGGTCTTGTTCAGGTAGTCGGTAACCACCTTGGAGCCGGGTGCCAGCGAGGTCTTGACCCAGGGTTTGGACTTGAGGCCCTTGGCGGCGGCCTTCTTGGCGAGCAGGCCGGCGGCGAGCATCACGGCGGGATTCGATGTGTTGGTGCAGGAGGTGATTGCGGCGATGACCACAGCACCGTCGTTCAGGTGAAATTCGTTGCCGTTCATCGACACGTGTTGACCGACGGCGTCGGTACTGGCGTCGTGGCCGACGGCGGTACCGCCACCCTCGTTGGCGAAACGCTCGATTCCGTTTTTCTTGCGATTGGCGGTCAATGCGCCGACGTTGTCACGGTAGTTCTGTTTGACGCCGGTAAGCAGGACGCGATCCTGCGGACGTTTCGGGCCGGCCAGCGATGGTTTCACGTCGGCCAGATTCAGTTCCAGGGTCGAGGAGAATTCGGCATGCGGCGTGTCCGCTTCGTGCCACAGCCCCTGCGCCTTGGCATAGGCCTCGACCAGCGCGACCTGCTCGTCGCTACGGCCGGACAGGCGCAGATATTTCAAGGCTTCGGAATCGACCGGGAAGATACCGCAGGTAGCGCCATACTCCGGTGCCATGTTGCCGATCGTGGCGCGGTCGGCCAGTGGCAGGTGCGGCAAACCGTCGCCGAAGAATTCGACGAATTTGCCGACGACGCCATGCTTGCGCAGCATTTGCGTGACGGTCAGCACGAGGTCGGTCGCGGTCGCACCTTCGGGCAACCTGCCGGTCAACCTGAAACCGACGACCTGCGGAATCAGCATCGAGGATGGCTGTCCAAGCATGGCTGCTTCGGCTTCAATGCCGCCCACGCCCCAGCCAAGCACGCCCAGGCCGTTGATCATCGTGGTGTGCGAGTCGGTGCCGAACACGGTATCCGGGTAGGCCCACAGCTCACCGTCGATCTTGTTGGCCATGACCACGCGGCCCAAGTACTCCAGATTGACCTGATGCACGATGCCGGTCGACGGCGGCACCACCTTGAAGTCATTGAATGCCTTTTGGCCCCAGCGCAGGAAACTGTAGCGTTCCTTGTTGCGCTGGAATTCGATCTTGGCGTTCAGGTCCAGCGCGTCGGTTTCGCCGAATACGTCGACTTGCACAGAATGGTCGATGACCAGCTCCGACGGAATTTGCGGATTGATCCTCTTGGCGTCGCCGCCGAGGCTGACGATGGCGTCGCGCATTGCCGCCAGGTCGACCACGCAGGGCACGCCGGTGAAATCCTGCAGCACCACGCGTGCCGGCATGAAGGCGATTTCGGTGTCCGGTTCCTTTGTCGGATTCCAGGTTGCCACGGCTTCGATTTCCCTGGCGGTCACATCCACGCCGTTTTCGTTACGCAGCAGGTTTTCGAGCAGGATTTTCATCGAATACGGCAGCCGTTTCAGGTCGAAACGCTCGCCGAGCTTGCTCAGGCTGGCGATCGCGTATTCCTTGCCATTGACCTTGAGGGTGTCGCGAATTCCGAATGAATCGTTCATGGCTGCTCCTGGAAAGAAAATTCTGGGCGCGGGACACGCGCGGCGCGAACGCGCCGGAAGACGGGCATTATCTCAAACTGGCCACGACAGCGCGAATATTCGCGCGCTGCCGCTTGCGGCCAGCGGCAGCGGGCCAAGCGACCTCGGCCCGATTCAGGCCTTGTTTTCTGGATCCAGACGAATCGGACGCCAGTAGTGATCGGCTTCCAGCAGGCGCTGTTGCACATTCGGGCCTTCGGAACCGGCGGCGTAGTAGTCGGGCGATCCGCGTTGCCAGGCCTTGAGTACCGGTCCCAGGACACGCCAGGCCCATTCGACTTCATCGAAACGCAGGAAATGCGTGCGGTCGCCTTCCAGCGCATCTATCAGCAACTGTTCGTAAGCGGAAAACTCTGATTCCTGGTCATGCGTGTAGGGCGCAGTGAGCTTGACCCGATGGCCGTCCAGTTTCAACCCGGGCAGCTTGGCGTTGGCCAGCAGATTCATGGACTGGTTTGGCTTGATGCGGAAGATCATCCAGTTGTTGTCCGCGGCCACGGCGCCGGGCATGGCGCCGGGATTTTTGCGAAATTGCACGGCGATTTCCGAGCAGTTGCTGGCCAGGCGTTTGCCACTGCGCAGATAGAACGGCACACCTTGCCAGCGCCAGTTGTCGATCTGCAAACGCAGCGCGGCGAAGGTTTCGGTGCGTGAATCCCGCGCCACCCCGGGTTCGTCGCGGTAGGCCTTGAATTTTCGCCGCCCCAGCTTGCCACTGCGATACTGGCCGCGGATTGCGTGCTCGTCGACATTTCGCGCGGTGATCGGTTGAACCGAGCGCAATACCTCAACCTTGTGGTCGCGCAGCACGTCGGCGTCCCACGTCGACAGTGGCTCGATCGCGGCCAGACTGAACAGTTGCATCAAGTGGTTCTGCAGCATGTCGCGCAATGCGCCGGCATGTTCATAGTAGCCGGCACGCTTTTCCACGCCGAGCGTTTCGGCAAAGGTGATCTGCACCTGTTCGACGTGTTTCGTATTCCACACCGGCTCGAGGAAGCGGTTGGCGAAGCGGAAAACCATCAGGTTCTGTGTGGTTTCCTTGCCCAGGAAGTGATCGATGCGCAGGATCTGTTTTTCCCGCCAGTGCGTATGCATTTGTTCGCGCAATTCGCTGGCCGACGCCAGATCGCGACCGAACGGTTTTTCGACTACCAGCCGGCGCCAGCCGCCGCGCGGCGCATTCGCGAATCCGGCTTCTCCCAACGCTTGGGCGGCAGGCCCGAAAAGGGCGGGCGGCAGGGCCAGGTAGAACAACGTGCGCGGCCCGACTTTCTCTTTCAGGGCAAGTAATTGATCCGGTTCAAGTTTCCCGCCGACGTAATCGAGTCGCTGACTGAAACGGTTCCAGTCTTTGGTCTTGAAATCTTCGGCGAAGGAACGCAAGGCCTTGTGGATATGGTCCTTGAAGTGCTTCTGCGACCACTTCTGCATCGCATAGCCGACGATGCGCAAATCCTTGGTCAGTCCAAGACGGTGTAGCCGGAATAGCGCCGGCATCAGCAGGCGTTTGGTCAAATCCCCGGTCGCTCCGAGGATGACCAGCGTGTCGCCACTCATCATTCAATCCTTTTCTGTTGCGGCTATTTCGGCGTGCCCGCCGAAGGCGTGGCGCATCGCGGACATGACCTTGTCGGCGAACACGTCGCGACCGCGCGAGGCGAAACGGCCGAACAGGGCCGCGCTAAGGACCGGCACGGGCACGCCTTCGTCGATTGCGGCTTGCGCCGTCCAGCGGCCTTCGCCGGAATCCGAAACGCGTCCGGCATAGTGTTCGAGCGTATCGTCGGAGTGCATCTCCGAAGCGGTCAGATCGAGCAACCAGGAACCGATCACGCTGCCACGGCGCCAGACTTCGACCACATCGCCAATCGGGATGTCGTATTGGTAACGGTCCGGGTGTTCCAGCGGTGAAGTCTCGGCATCCTCGCTGCGTTTACGCTTGCCGACATTGGCTTCGTGCAGCACGTTCAGGCCTTCGGCATAGGCGGCCATCAGTCCGTACTCGATACCGTTGTGGACCATCTTGACGAAATGTCCGGCGCCATTCGGGCCGCAATGCAGATAGCCATTTTCGGCGGGCGCTGGCGGTCCCTTGCGTCCGGGCGTTCGTTCGGCGGCGTCCGCGCCCGGTGCAAGGGCGGCGAAAGCCGGTTGCAGGTGTTCGTAAGCTTGGCGTGGACCGCCGATCATCTGGCAATAACCGCGTTCGCGTCCCCACACTCCACCGCTGACGCCGACGTCGACATACATGATTTCCCTCTCCGCCAGCGATTTGGCGCGGCGCAGGTCGTCGACGTAATGCGAATTCCCGCCGTCGATGATCATGTCGCCCGGTGAAAGCAACGGTACAAGTTGCTTGAGCACCTTGTCGACGATGGCGGTGGGCAGCATCAGCCACACGGCGCGCGGGGACGGCAACTGGTCGACCAGCGCGGACAGATCAGCTGCCGATTTCGCGCCGATCCGTTCGATTTGTTCCCGTGCTTCGCTGCGCGTATCCGTGCCGACGCAGGCGATGCCGTTTTCATGCAGTCGGTGCACCATGTTCAGGCCCATGCGGCCGAGCCCGACGAAACCTAGCTCGAGTTTTGTCTTGCGCTTGCTTTCACTCATGGCATGTCTTCCCAGAGGCGGAATCCGCCGATAAAAGCGTTTCTGTTGTCACCCCGACGCACGTCTTCCGGCAGTTTTTCGAGATGATCGACATTGCCACCGCCGAGCACGATGTATTCGGGTTCCAGTGCCTTGCGCAGTACGTCGATGATCTCGTAAACGTTTTCCAGCCACTTTTTCTTGTGCTTTTGGCGGTAGTCATCGCTGACGTAATACTCGAAGGTTCGCCTGCGATAGGGCATGTGCGCGATTTCCATCGGTTCCACGCGTCCATCGGCGATCATGGCTGCGCCCAGTCCGGTACCCAGACCGAGGAACATCATGCGACCGCCGGAATAGCTGCCCAATGCCTGCATGGCCGCATCGTTGATGATGCGTACCGGGCGATCGAAGGCTTTAGCGAAATCGAAGCCGGTCCAGCCGCTACCCAGGTTGTGTGGCTCACAGGCGATGTGGCCATGCACGATCGGGGCCGGAAAACCGATGCTGACCCGGTCATAGCGCCAGCCACGCAGCAGCTTGCGCAGGCCATCAAGCATGGCGGTTGGTGTCATGTCCGGCCCGGAATCGATTTTTACGAGTTTCCGGCGATTGCTGGCCATGGCCTTGACGTGGCTGCCGCCGACATCGAGCACCAGCGTGCGTTGCTGTGCGTTTTCCTCGGCTGGCGCCTTGCGTCGAGCCTTGCGATACCAGCGGATTGCCGCGTTGGTCGAGCTATCGTGTCTGAGTCGCGTATTGCCCGACTCGATTTCGCCGGCAACCTTTTGGGCCAGTTGCTTGCCCAACTCGACGCCCCACTGGTCGAACGGGTCGATGTCCCAGATCGTGGCTTGCACGAAAACGCTGTGCTCGTATAACGCGACAAGGCTGCCCAGCGCGGCGGGCGTGAGGCGTCGCGCCAACAGCAGGCTGGACGGCCGGTTACCTTCGAATACCTTGTGCGGCACCAGTTCCGGCGGTGTGCCTTCGGCGCGTACCTGTTCGGCGGTTTTGCCTGAAGCGAGTGCCTCGGCCTGGGCGATGACATTGGCCAGTAGCAAGTCATGATGGCGGCCGGACGGATTCAGGGACTCACCGAATGCGATGAAGTCACAGGGAATCAGATGCGTGCCCTGATGAATCAGCTGGTAGAAAGAATGCTGACCGTTGGTACCCGGTTCGCCCCAGAATATCGGGCCGGTTGCGTAGTCGACCGCCTTGCCATCGTCGGTTACGTGCTTGCCGTTGGATTCCATCGTCAACTGCTGCAGGTAGGCCGGGAAGCGTTTCAGGTACTGGTCGTAGGGCAGGATGACGACGGTGGCCGTGTTGAAGAAGTTTGCATACCAGACATTGAGCAGGCCGGCGATGACCGGCAGGTTGCGTTCCAGCGGCGCAGTGCGGAAATGCCTGTCCATGGCGTGGAATCCGGCCAACATTTCGCGAAAGGCATTGGCTCCGATGGCGATCATGGTCGACAGCCCGATGGCCGAATCCATCGAGTAACGTCCGCCAACCCAGTCCCAGAAGCCGAACATGTTGTCCAGGTTGATGCCGAACCGTTTCACTGCCTTGGCATTGGTCGACAGCGCGATGAAATGTCTGGCAATGGCCGATTTGTTGTCCTTGCCGGCCGCGCTCATCAGCCAATCGCGCGCGGTCTGCGCGTTGCTCATGGTTTCAAGCGTGGTGAAGGTCTTGGAGGCGACGATGAACAGCGTTTCCGCGGGGTGCAGGCCGTGTACGGCTTCGGCGAAGTCAGTTCCGTCGACGTTGGAAACGAAGCGAAACTGCAGCCGTCGGTCGCTGTAGTGGCGCAAGGCCTCGTAGGCCATGACCGGGCCCAGGTCCGATCCGCCGATGCCGATATTGACAATGTTGCGGATGGGGCGACCGCTATAGCCTTTCCACTCGCTTTTGCGCAGCGCTTCGGCGCAGGCAGCCATGCGCTCCAGCGTCGCGTGCACTTCCGGCACCACATTGCTGCCATCGCTTAGTATTACCGCGTTGGCCGGCGCGCGCAGGGCGATGTGCAGTGCCGAGCGATGTTCGGTGACGTTGACCTTCTCCCCGGTGAACATCGCATCTCGCCGCGATTCCAGCTTGCGTTCACGCGCCAATGTGAACAGCGCGTTCATGCCGTCGGCATCGATGCGATGCTTGGAGTAATCCAGCAGCCAGCCAGCGGCTTCCACCGTGAATCGTGCCGCGCGCGCCGGATCTTCGGCAAACAGTTCGCGCAGATGCTTGTCCGCGATCTCGCGGTGATGCGCTTTCAGGGTTTTCCATGCTGCGCAATTGCGCAAATGTTTCACTGAGTGCACTCCATACGTTTCTTGATCGTATCTAGCAAATCGTTCCATGACCTGGTGAAGGCCGCGGCGCCTTCCTCTTGCAGCGTTCGCGCCAGCGGCCCGACATTCATGTCAAGTTTGGAAAATTCCGTCAGCACCTCTTGTGCCGCGATGCTGTCGGTGCAAAGTGGCGATTCGATTCGCCCATGGTCGTTGAATGAGTGCAGAGTCTTGCCGGGCATGGTGTTGATCGTCAACGGGGCGACAAGATTTTCGACATACAACACGTCACTGGCGTCCGGGTCCTTGGTGCTGGTACTGGCCCATAACAGACGTTGCGGTCGTGCTCCAGCGTTCATCAGCCGTTGCATGCGCGCCGAATCAAGCAACTTGCGATAACTGGAATAGGTACGTGCGGCGACCGCCAGTCCCAGCCGATTGCGAAGAGGCTCCGGTACCTGATCGGCTACTTTGGCGTCCCAACGACTGATGAACACGGATGCGACCGAGGCGACGTCCAGGTCGAGACCCTTGGCCAGGCGCCGTTCCAGGCCGTTCATCCAGGCTTCGGCGGCAGCCTGATACTGGTCGGCGGAAAACAACAGCGTGACGTTGACCGGTATGCCACGCCAGACCAGTTCCTCGATGGCTGTCGTACCCGCCGAGGTCCCCGGAACCTTGATGAACAGATTGTCGATGATGGCACGCTCGTGCAGCGCGATGGCTTGCTCGACGGTGGCCTCGGCATCGTCGGCCAGCAAGGGCGAGACTTCCAGCGAAACCCATCCGTCGACGCCATTGGTGC
Organism: uncultured Pseudomonadota bacterium; assembly: GCA_963779795.1. Classification (GTDB taxonomy): domain Bacteria; phylum Pseudomonadota; class Gammaproteobacteria; order Xanthomonadales; family Rhodanobacteraceae; genus Rudaea. The sequence continues at coordinate 445,998 of CAVZZK010000003.1, forward strand.
GCGCGTGAACCGGAGCGAATATCGCCGCTGCCTTGCGCAAATCGCCGATCGCGAGATCGAAGAATACCTGTTCGGCTTCGTCACTGCGCGCGGCACGAATGTCTTCGTCGTAATCGGAACTGGTGCTGATCGCGTTGTCGAATATGCTTGGATTGGAGGTCAGGCCGGTGACGGCCAGCCGGTCGCGATAGTCGGTCAACGTGCCGTCACGTAGCATTGCGCGGGTGATGTTGTCTATCCACAGGCTCAAACCAGCGTCATGCAACTGCTGGCAGGGATTGGTCATTGCATCAACTCCTTCTGCTATCGGTCAGGTTGGCGGGGCAGCTCATGCCTGTCCCGGCATGACGTTTACGCGCGAACAGGATACGCGGGGCTTTCTCACTGTATCGAAGTTGCGGAATTGCGCAGCGGGCCGATCCCGATCGGGCTCGGCGTGCGGGTTTCGTCGGCGGCCACATGATTTGCGACCGGTATTCAGCGTAAAAGTTCGAAAATCGCTTTGGGGATGCGCTGACTTGATCAGGGCATCCCTGGACGTGACGCATCCCATCGGTACGCCAATACCGAACTCGGCGGACGTTCGCTTGTCACAAAAAAGAACGACTGCAAGGAGAGTTCGTGAATCAGGAAGCAAAGTTTTCAGGCTCGGCGACGGCGGACAAGGCAAGATCAATGCCGGTGGCTGATCCATTGACGCCGGCTGACCGTTATCAGGAATTGTTCGTCGAAATCCAGATGCAGCGCGTCTTTTCGGACGGCAAGATTTTCGTCGATTGTTCGCCGTGCCGCGATCCGGAACAGATACTCGCCGAATACCGCAAGACAAGACACCAGGCGGGATTCGATCTGCGCGCGTTTGCGCATCGAAATTTCAAACCACAGCATCCAAACCCGCACGATTATGTCGCGCCGGATGGTCGTGGCATGGGCGAGCATATCGACAAACTATGGGATGTGCTGGCGCGACAGCCGGATGAACATCCCGCATCCTCCTCGCTGTTGCCGCTGCCGTGTCCTTATATTGTGCCCGGTGGTCGTTTTTGCGAAATCTACTATTGGGATACGTATTTCACGATGCTCGGGCTGGCCGCCAGCGGTCGTCGCGACCTGATGCATTCGATGGCGGACAACTTCGCTTACCTGATCGAAACCTACGGACACGTCCCGAACGGCAACCGGACCTATTACCTGGGCCGATCGCAGCCGCCATTGTTCGCGTATATCGTCGAGTTGTTCGAGCGGCATGATATTTGCCGCGCCGAAAATTATCTGCCCATGCTGCGTCGGGAATACGCGTACTGGATGGACGGGGTTGAACATCTCAAACCGGGTGAGCAGCGTGCCTGCTGCGTGTGTCTACCCGACGGTTCCGTGCTGAACCGCTACTGGGACATGCGCGATACGCCACGCGACCAGTCATATCGGGAAGACATCCTCACCGCGCGTGCCAGCAAGCACCCGGCACACGAGGTGTTTCGTGATACACGAGCCGTTGCCGCCTGCGGTTGGGATTTTTCGTCGCGCTGGTTTGAGGATCCCCAGGACATTTCGACGATTCGCACGACCAAGATTCTGCCCGTCGATCTGAATTGCTTTCTGCACAAGCTGGAAAGCGTGATCGCCGACCTGAGCGAGCGTGACGGCGATGCTGATTCAGCACGGGAATTCCGGCAGCACGCGGACAAGCGCCGCGAGGCGATCGATCGGTACTTCTGGAACAGCGAACACAAGACTTACCTTGATTACGACTGGCAGAAGAAATCGTCGCAGACAAGGCCGAATGCGGCGATGGCGACACCGCTGTTCTGCGAGATCGCGAGCAAAACCCAGGCACAGGACGTGGCGACAAAGTTACGGGCCGAGTTCATGGATGCGGGTGGCCTGGCGACCACGCTGATCGAGAACGGCCAGCAATGGGACCAGCCCAACGGCTGGGCACCGCTGCAATGGATCGCCGTCATCGGCCTGAAAAACTATGGCGAAGATGCGCTGGCCGATGACATCGCCGATCGCTGGTTGAACACGGTGGCCGGCGTATTCCGAAAGTCCAACAAGCTGGTCGAAAAGTACAATTTGCGCGAGTCATCGCCGGGTGCCGGTGGTGAGTACGCCTTGCAGGATGGTTTCGGCTGGACCAATGGCGTGACCCGCTGCCTGCTGCAGATGTATCCGAAACACGCGGCCAATCAGGCGGTGGCCGAAGCGGGCAAACACGCTCAGTCGCAGGTCAAAGTCACTACTGTCCGTTAAGGGTGCAGCGGGCAAGCAGACCTCGCGCCAGCATCGCGTATTGCTTGTGTCGGAACAGCAATCGCCAATGGCTGCCGCCGAGCTGACGCCACAGCACTGCGGCACGTACTGCGGCCAGCAGCAGGGCCCGGATCTGGTTGATCTGCGTCGGTTGGCTCAGGTAGTTCGAATTGCCCTGGACCATGACGCGTGGCTGCAATTGCGACAGGGTGTCGCTGTACAGCTGTGCCATGCGACCACTCGGATCCATCTGGCCTGATTCAGAGTGCGCGGCTACGGCTGCGATTTCCTCGATACCGGTACCCAAGGCCTTGAGCATGTCGGAGCGTCGCGACAGGGTGCGTTGCAGACGCATGACCGTGACTGCGATGCGGGTCATGCTCAGATCGCGCTTGTCGCGTTCGTCCAGTTGTGCGATCAGGGTTTCCAGGCCCAGGCGCAGATTGCCGATGCCGGCGTACACGCCGGCGGCGCTGTCGGCGTCGACGCGCAACACGCTATCCAGACTTTGGCGCATGGCCTGTGCGTCGCAGCTGCCGCGCGTGGCGACCTGACGTACCAGTGCGACTGCCTGGAACAGACCGGCCAGGGCGATGACGCGTCCTTCTCTCATGCGGAATTTCCGTCGAGGCGCCCGAATGGCGCATCGGTGGCTTCGATGATGCCGCCGCCGAGGCATTCCTCTCCAGTGTAAAACACGACGGACTGACCGGGCGTCACGGCGCGCTGCGGCAGGTCGAAGCACACGCTTGCCTGCTTGCCGGTTACCCGGACTTCACAGGCCTGGTCAGGCTGGCGGTAGCGGGTCTTGGCGGTGCAACGAAACCGTTCGCTTGGCGCGACACCCGCTGTCCAGCTCAGATCATCGCAGCGCAGGCGCGTCGATTGCAGCCACGCGTTGTCTTGTCCCTGCGCGACGTACAGGACGTTGGCCGACACGTTCTTGCCGACCACGTACCAGGGTTCGCCGCCGGCACTGCGCCGCCCGCCGATGCCGAGGCCATTGCGTTGACCCAGCGTGTAGTACATCACGCCATCGTGCCGGCCGATGCGGGTGCCGTCGGGCGTGCGCATGTCGCCGGTTCGTGCCGGGATGTAGTGGCTCAGGAATTCACGGAAATCGCGTTCGCCAATGAAACAGATGCCGGTGGAATCCTTTTTCGCGTGGGTGGGCAATCCGGCGTCCCGCGCCAGGCGGCGCACTTCGGATTTCGGTAGCTCGCCGATGGGAAACACGGTTGCGGCGAGCTGTTGTTGCCCCAGCGTATACAGGAAATAGCTCTGGTCCTTGTTCGCATCGAGACCACGCAGCAGGCGGTACCTGCCATCGACCTGATCGATCCGCGCATAGTGGCCGGTCGCGATCTTTTCCGCACCCAGCCCCTGCGCATGCTGCAGGAAGGTCTTGAACTTGATCTCACGATTGCACAGGACGTCCGGATTCGGCGTCCGTCCGGCGCGATATTCGTCAAGGAAATGGGCGAAAACCTGATCCCAATACTGATTGGCGAAATTGCGCGCATGGAACGGAATGTCGAGTGCGGCGCAGACGCGCAGGGCATCGCTACGGTCGCGCTCGGCACGGCATTCGCCGAAACGCTCGTCCTCTTCCCAGTTCTGCATGAACAGGCCGGCGATGTCGGCGCCATTTCGTCGCAGGAGCAGGGCGGCCACCGACGAATCGACGCCGCCGGAAACTCCGACCATGATTTCAGCACAGGCAGGCATCACGCATCCGCCGTTGCCGGCATCGAGACCAGCGTATCCAGCGGCTGGCGGCGGCCGTCGATCCAGTCGTCCATGCAGCGCAATACCGTGGGGCTGCGCGGACGCGAAGGTGCAGCGGCGACTTCGCCACGCGACATCCACAGGGCCCGAACGATACCGGTATCCAGCGCATCGTGCGGATGGTGCCGCACCGGTTTCGCTCTGAAGGTGAAGCGCAAAAAATGTCGATTCCTGTCGTCCGTGGTCGATTGATAAACGCCGACCAGCGCGTCCGGCTTGACCTCGCAGCCGCTTTCCTCGCGCGTTTTGCGGCTGGCCGCCTGAATTCGGGTTCCGTCGGACTCCAGGTGTCCGGCAGGCTGATTGAGCACAAGCTGTCCACGCACGTGTTCGTCAACCGGCAGGAATTTGCCGTCGCGTGGAACCAGACAGGCGACGGTCGCATTGGGCTGCCGCACTGCATCGTCGTCTTGATCCTGGGATATGGTCCGTTTCATGCTTGTGGAATGGTACACGAGACCCCATTTCCATTCGTCCGCAGTGCTGGTATTTGTTCATGGCAGCGTATAATTAATCAAGACACCCTGCGCAACATCCGATACTGAACGAATGTCGAAGCAATCCGACCAACAAACCGAACGCGTACACGGCGTCGTCGTCGAGGAAGCCAAACCGGAGGTCGAGCGTCCGCCGCTTTACCAGGTGGTGCTGCTGAACGACGATTTCACACCGATGGAATTCGTGGTAGCGGTGCTGGAGACATTTTTCAACATGTCACGGGAACAGGCGACGCAGGTCATGCTGCATGTCCATACCCGCGGCAAGGGCGTTTGTGGCGTGTTTACCCGGGAAGTGGCCGAAACCAAGGTGACCCAGGTGAACGAGTTTTCACGCTCGCACCAACACCCGTTATTGTGTACTTTGGAAAAGGCCTGAGCGCCCCCATTTAGTACTCAGGCCGTGCTGGATATTCGCGACGCGCAGCAAGCGGCGCGGGCCGGCCGGAGTTGGAAAATCTGGTGCATTTGCACCGCGTCGCCTGGGCCGTGCTGTGGCACGTCCCAGGCACAAGCAAGGTAGGGTATTTCATGTTCAGTAAAGACCTCGAACTCACCATAGGCCAATGTTACAAGGACGCGCGCGAGCAGCGTCACGAGTTCATGACGGTCGAGCATCTGTTGCTGGCGCTGCTGGAGAACCCCTCGGCAGCGGCTGTCCTGCGTGCCTGTGGAGCGGATTCGGGCAAGCTCGGCAAGGATCTCAAGGCGATCATCCTGGAGACCGTGCCGGTATTGCCGGCCAATGACGAGCGCGATACGCAGCCCACGTTGGGCTTCCAGCGCGTGTTGCAACGTGCGGTCTATCACGTGCAGTCCTCCGGTCGCAAGGAGGTGACTGGCGCAAATGTTCTGGTCGCCATTTTCGGCGAGAAGGATTCGCATGCGGTGTATTTCCTGAATCAGCAGGAAGTTTCGCGGCTGGACGTGGTCAACTACATCTCCCACGGCGTGGCCAAGATCGGCCAGGATGCCGTACAGCCATCCATCGACGAGCAGGGCAAGGAAGCCGAGGGTAACGAGGAACCACGTGGCAACCCGCTGACCGAGTTCGCCAGCAATCTGAACGAGTTGGCCAAGCAGGGCAAGATCGACCCGCTGATCGGTCGTGTCGAGGAAATCGAGCGCACTGTCCAGGTGTTGTGCCGTCGGCGCAAGAACAATCCGCTGTATGTCGGCGAGGCCGGCGTAGGCAAGACGGCCCTGGCCGAAGGCCTGGCCAAGCGCATTGTCGAAGAGGACGTACCCGAGATACTCAGGGAATGTGTCATTTACGCCCTGGACATGGGCGCGCTGGTTGCCGGGACAAAGTATCGCGGCGATTTTGAGAAACGCCTGAAGGCGGTGATCGCCGAGTTGAAGAAGCAGCCGCATGCGGTCCTGTTCATCGATGAAATCCACACCATCATCGGTGCCGGGTCCGCCTCTGGCGGCACCATGGATGCCTCGAACCTGATCAAACCGGTGCTGGCCAGCGGTGAGTTGCGTTGCATCGGTTCGACCACGTTCCAGGAATTTCGCGGCGTGTTCGAGAAGGATCGGGCGCTGGCCCGGCGTTTCCAGAAAATCGACGTCGTCGAGCCGACCCCGGCCGAAGCAGTCGAGATTCTCAAGGGCCTGAAGTCGCGCTTCGAGGAGCATCACAAGGTTGAATACAGCGAAGATGCGCTGCGGGCCGCGGTGGACCTGTCGGTCAAGCACATCGGCGATCGGCTGCTGCCGGACAAGGCGATCGACGTGATCGACGAAGCCGGCGCGCGTCAGCGTCTGCTGCCCGAAGACGAGCGCAAGAGTATGGTCGATGTTTCGGAGATCGAATACATCGTCGCGCGCATGGCGCGCATCCCGCCCAAGCAGGTTTCTGTTTCGGATCGGGACGTGCTGAAGAATCTGGATCGCAACCTGAAGATGGTCGTGTTCGGCCAGGATCAGGCGATCGAGGCCTTGTCGGCATCGATCAAGATGGCGCGCTCCGGGCTGGGCAATACCGAAAAGCCGATCGGCAACTTTTTGCTGGCCGGCCCGACCGGTGTCGGCAAGACCGAAGTCACGCGCCAACTGGCGATGCAGCTGGGCATCGAGTTGATCCGTTTCGACATGTCCGAATACATGGAAGCGCATTCGGTATCGCGCCTGATCGGCGCACCGCCAGGTTATGTCGGGTTCGACCAGGGCGGTCTGCTGACCGAGCAGATCACCAAGCATCCGCACGCGGTGCTATTGCTGGACGAGATCGAGAAAGCGCATCCGGATGTCTACAACATCCTGTTGCAGATAATGGATCACGGCAAGCTGACCGATACCAACGGGCGCGAAGCGAATTTCCGCAACGTGATCCTGATCATGACCACGAACGCCGGTGCGGCACAGGCGTCGCGGCGTTCGATCGGCTTCGTCGAGCAGAATCATGCAACGGATGCCATGGAAGTCATCCGCCGCGCGTTCTCTCCGGAATTCCGCAACCGGCTCGACGCAATCATCCAGTTCGGTTCGCTGGAAATGGAACACATCCTGCGTGTGGTCGACAAATTCCTGATCGAACTGGAAGCGCAGCTGCAGGAGAAGCACGTGTCGCTGAACGTCGATACGGATGCCCGGCGCTGGCTGGCCGAAAACGGTTTCGACCAGCAGATGGGTGCACGACCGATGGCGCGCGTGATCCAGGAGAACGTCAAGCGTCCGTTGGCCGACGAACTTCTGTTCGGCAAGCTGGCCGATGGCGGGCGAGTTTATCTGAGCGTCAAGGACGGCAAGCTCGATGTGCATATCGAGGCTGAGGAAAAGCTGCCTGCAGTGGTGGTGGAATAGACCGGGCAGGCGTTCACCGGAAAGTGGAAATGGCCGGACAATGTTCCGGCCTTTTCATTTCTGATCGATCACTTCCCGACGGTAGCGCAAGCGCGCTACATGCGGCATGTCGATATTTGGTGCGCTGACGACGGCTACTTCATGCGGTAGGTGATCCGCCCTTTGGTCAGGTCGTAGGGCGTCATCTCAACCTTGACCTTGTCGCCGGTCAGGATGCGGATGTAATGCTTGCGCATGCGCCCGGAGATATGCGCGGTCACGATGTGACCGTTTTCAAGCTGCACGCGAAACATGGTGTTGGGCAGCGTGTCGAGCACGGTGCCTTCCATTTCGATTTGGTCGTCTTTAGCCATTCGTTAATTATATGTTGAAAAGTATCCGGATGTATTGTCGTGGCACGCTTAAATGATCAACCGGGCGTATTCGAGCGGCTGCAAGCGTCCTCGACAGCCGACAATCCAGTTGTCCCGTCGTCGCAACGGCGCGCGATTCTGCCACGATCAGCCGGGGGTGGAAAGGGTTGGCTGATCGTGATGTCGTTAAGAATCAAAACAATCGCTGGCATGCCGCAATTGCCAACCGGCTTGCCATTTCGCGGGCAGTGCCGGAGTTTGCCCGCATGCCCCGGCGACATGCATTACAAATTGGTTGCGAGGCATCTCGAAGGCGCCCAGCGTGATCAAGTGCGCGGACGACACCTGTGCGTCGAGCAGTTCGCAACCGCCCGCATGCAAGGTGCGACACAGGGCAATCAACGCGAGTTTGGACGCATTGGTTTCTCGGCTGAACATCGATTCGCCGAAAAACATCCGGCCGATAGCGACGCCGTAGATACCACCGATCAGCCGTTCGCCGTCATAAATCTCCACCGAATGGGCATGCCCCAGGTCGTGCAGCCGTGTGTAGGCATCAATCATTGCCCGGTTGATCCAGGTACCGCGTTGGCCGGATCGTGGTTCGGCACAGGCACGCATCACGGCCTCGAAATTGGTATCGGCGCGAATTTCCCAGGGACAACGCTTCAGCCAGCGTCGCAGGCGCGTGGCCACATGAATGCGGGCGGTGGCCAGGACCATGCGTGGATCCGGCGACCACCACAGGATCGGCTCGCCGTCGGAAAACCAGGGGAAGATGGCGTGCCTGTAGGCCTCGAGCAGACGTGCTGGCGACAGATCGCCGCCGATGGCAAGCAGCCCGTTCGGCTCGTCCAGGGCACGATATGCCGGTGGAAATGCATCGGTGCTTCCGGCACGCAATACCGGGACCGGAATCATGACGGTTGCGCGTAGGGTGAGTGCGTCATCAACTCCGCGTGGTATTCGTCCATGGCGGCGGCTTCACGTCTGAGCGCCTCGTCCACAGCGGCACGGAAGCGCGGATCGGTCAGCCAATGAAACGAATCGGTTCGCGTGGGAAGAAAACCGCGCGCGATCTTGTGCTGGCCTTGCGCGCCGGGTTCGAAACGCTGCAGGCCGTGGCGCAGGCAATACTCGATACCCTGGTAGTAACAGGCTTCAAAATGCAGGCTTCGGACTTCGGCAAACGCGCCCCAGTAACGCCCGTATAGCGTGTCACGGCTGCGCAGCATCAGGGTGCCGGCGATGATCTCGTCGTTGTATCGGCACAATATCGCGACGACATTGCGCGGCATGGTCCGTCCCAAGTGGCGGAAGAAATCGAGTGTCAGTGCTGCGTAGTTTCCCTTGCAGTCGAACGTACTGCGATACAGATCATGCAGCGTTTTCCATTCGCCATCGTCGAGTTCGTCGCCGTGGCGTGTCTCGCAGCGCACTTTTGCGCTTCGAACGTGCCTGCGTTCCTGGCGGATGTTCTTGCGTTTCCTGTGATTCAACGTGGACAGGAAATCGTCGAAATCCTGCCAGCCGCGATTGTTCCAGTGATATTGCCAATCGAATCGCGACAGCCAGCCGCTTTCGCGCAGTGCCTGCGTATCGGCTGCCGTCGTGAAATTGACGTGCGCCGATGACCATTCCTGCCGTTCGATTTCCGAACGAATCGCGCGAATCAGGGCGCTGCGCAATGCGTCGCCGTCGTCGTGGTCGCCGACCAGCAGGCGAGGCCCGGAAACCGGCGAATAAGGTATCGCGCACAACAACTTTGGATAGTAATCGAGGCCGTGTCGCGCATAGGCACTGGCCCAACTCCAGTCGAACACATACTCGCCATGCGAGTTGAGCTTGATGTACAGCGGTGCGGCCGCGACCAGCCGGTCGCCGTCGTACAGACCCAGATGATGTGGTAACCAGCCGTGATTCGGGTCGATGCAGCCGTGCTGTTCCAGCCCGCTCAGAAAAGCATGGGCCAGAAACGGATTGTCATTCGGCAACAGCGCGTTCCATGCGTCCGACGAAATCTCATCGAGCTGCAAGTGGAAACGAGCGGTCAGGGGCGTGCTCATGCGAAAATCGAATCAGTCTGCGGTCATGCCAATGCGCGGTTGGATCCAGCGCAAGGTCAACAGGTTCGACGTTACTGCCGCCTGCGTACTGTTGCCGGGTTTCGCGGCCTTAGCCGGCCAAGCCCAGTTTATCCAGATACTTCTCGGCATCGAGTGCGGCCATGCAACCGAAACCGGCCGAAGTCACGGCCTGGCGATAGACCTTGTCCGCGACGTCACCGGCGGCGAATACACCGGGCGCGCTGGTTGCCGTTGCGCCGCCTTGCAGCCCCGTTCTGATGCGGATGTAGCCTCCATCCATGTCGAGCTGGCCGTCGAACAACTCGGTGTTCGGCGTATGGCCGATGGCGACGAACAGCCCGTTGACGGCGATGTCCTGAAGTTTGCCGTCCTGCATGCCTTTCAGGCGCACGCCGGTTACGCCGGAATCGTCGCCAAGTACTTCGTCCACGACCTGGTTCCACTGGATATCGATCTTGCCGGCCTGCTGCTTGGCGAACAGCTTGTCCTGCATGATCTTTTCCGCCTTCAGCTTGTCGCGGCGGTGAATCAGGGTGACCTTGCGTGCGATGTTGGACAGATACAGCGCTTCTTCAACGGCCGTGTTGCCGCCGCCGACGACGGCAACGTCCTGATCGCGGAAGAAGAATCCGTCGCAAGTGGCACAGGCCGAGACGCCCCGGCCCTTGAATTTGTCTTCCGAAGGGATGCCCAGGTATTTGGCGGTTGCACCGGTGGCGATTATCAGTGCATCGCAGCTGTATTCGCCGCTGTCGCCGACCAGGCGGAACGGACGCGAATCGAGGTCGGCGGTATGAATGTGATCGAAAATTATTTCAGTTTCGAAGCGCTCGGCGTGTTTCTGCATCCGTTCCATCAGTCCCGGCCCCTGCAGGCCTTCCACGTCACCCGGCCAGTTGTCGACTTCGGTCGTGGTCATCAATTGACCGCCCTGTTGCAGTCCGGTGATCAAGGTCGGCTTCAGATTGGCGCGTGCGGCGTAGACGGCGGCGGTATAGCCCGCCGGCCCGGAACCAAGGATGATCAGTCGCGAATGCTTGGGGGTCGTCATGTATAATCCTCGCCGCTATGCGGCCTTGAAAGCGCCTGTCGCGCGGATGTGGGTTTACGGCTGAAGCCGGTTCCTTTGCTGTTCCATTTCTTCGACTATCCGCGCGGTGCGGATGGTCGGTCACGCAGACCGGAAGAATGGGGCGTATCCGATAGCGAATCAAGCCATCGCATCGAATCCGGTCGTTGTACGACGTATCTTGAACAGATTAATCGAATCAGGAGTGTTTCATGCGTATTGGGGTTCCTGCTGAGACCAAGACCCTTGAGGGCCGCGTGGCGCTGGTGCCTGCGGCTTGCGCCGACCTCGTCAACCGGGGGCACGAAGTTTATGTGCAGTCCGGCGCCGGCGACAAAAGCGGATTCAACGATGAGCAATTCAAGCGCGTTGGCGTGAACGTCGTTGCCAGCGCCAAGGCCTTGTATGAGGCCGGCGAGCTGATCGTGAAGGTCAAGGAACCCATTTCGGGTGATCTGAAACTGCTGCGCAAGGATCATCTGCTGTTCTGCTATCTGCATTTGGCAGCGGAGCCGAAGCTGACCAGGCGTCTGCTCGATATTGGCCTGACGGGTATCGCGTTCGAGTCGGTCGAGGATGCGGACGGTTCATTGCCATTGCTTGCGCCGATGTCGATCATCGCCGGGCGTATCGGCGTGCAGATCGGTACGCACCTGTTGCATCAGCCGGCTGGAGGCAAGGGCAAGCTGCTTGGTGGATTGCCGTCGACGGAGCGAGGCAAGGTCGTGGTGCTCGGTGCCGGTGCCGCCGGCGGAAATTCCGCCGCACTGGCGGCCGCGGGTGGAGCCAATGTCGTGGTTTTCGACAAGCGGCAGGATCGCCTGGCCAAGATGATGGCGCTGGGCGCGAACGTCACCGCCCTGTATCCGTACGAGGAACATGTTGCGCGGGAAGTGCGCGATGCAGATCTGGTCATCGGCGCGGTGCTGATCCCGAGCGCGCGTGCACCGCATGTCATTACCCGCAAGATGGTCAAATCGATGCAGCCGGGCAGCGTGCTGGTGGATATCTCCATCGATCAGGGCGGTTGCTTCGAAACCTCGAAACCGACCACCTACGCGAATCCGACCTACACCGTTGACGGCGTGACCCATTTCGCCGTGACCAACATGCCGGGTGCCGTGCCGCAAACCTCGTCACAGGCGATCTGCGCAGCCATACTCCCATACGTGCAACGACTGGCTGGCGACAAGAACTGGCGAAAATACGCGCCGCTGGCCAGCGGCATCAATGTCGCCAATGGCAAGCTTGTCCATCCCGCTTTGAAAGGGATGAAGTTAAAATAATACAATTACCTATCGACATAACTTCAGGTATATTCACCGGGTGACGCGCGAGTCCAAAAGCAAGGCCAAGGCAGATCCGGGCGAAGTCATGCAGCGGCGTCTGCGCGAAGCGGCGTTCCTGCTGCTCACCCCGATCGCAGTCTATCTGGCCCTGTGCCTGATTACCTATAACGCCCACGACCCGGGCTGGTCGCACGCCGGTCAGTCCGCGGGCGTCCGCAATCTGGGCGGGATCGTCGGTGCCTGGTCGGCCGATCTGTTTTTTTACCTGTTCGGATACCTGGCCTATGCCTTTCCGTTGCTGTTGCTGATCTTCGGCTGGGCACTGTATCGGGAACGCGAGCAAAGTGAAGACTCGCCGCTGGCCCCGACCCTGCGCCTGATCGGCGGAGTCGCTTTCTTCGTTGGCGGCACCGGCCTGGCGCATCTGCGTTTTTTTGGCGAGCAAGTGGCGCTACCAGCACAAGCGGGCGGTGTACTCGGTCAGCTAGTCGGTAGCCTGCTGGTGCATGGTTTCGGTTTCGCCGGTGCGACGTTGTTCCTGCTGGCCATCTTCCTGGTGGCGCTTACGCTGGCAACGGGCCTGTCGTGGTTCAGGCTGATGGACCAGATCGGCAAGGGCATCCTGGTCTCGGTGGCCTGGCTTGCCGCCAACTTTTCCCGCCTGCGCGACAGGCGTGCCGGACGCAGTGCGCGCAGCCAGCGCGAAATCGTGCGTAAGATCGATACCGTCAGGCAGTCCCGGCGCGAGCCGATTCTTATCGGCTCGACAACTACAAGCGTCGAAAAAAGCAAACGCGCCGAACGCGAGCAACAGATTCCGCTGTTTTCCGGTATCGCCGATTCGGAGTTGCCACCACTGTCGTTGCTGGATCAACCCAAACTGCAGGCCAAGGGCTACTCCGACGAAGCGCTCGAAGCCTTGTCGCGACAGGTCGAACTCAAGCTCAAGGATTTTCGCATCGATGCGGATGTGGTCGGTGTCTATCCGGGCCCGGTCATCACGCGCTTCGAGCTGCAACCGGCGCCGGGCATCAAAGGCAGCCAGATCAGCAATCTGGACAAGGACATCGCGCGTGGACTTTCGGTAATCAGCGTACGCGTGGTCGACGTGATCCCCGGCAAGTCCGTGATCGGTCTGGAAATCCCGAATACCAATCGCGAGATCGTTTATCTGTCGGAGATCCTGCGATCGGAAAAATACGACGGCCTGAAATCGCCGTTGGCTCTGGCGTTGGGCAAGGATATAGGCGGACGTGCCGTGGTCGTGGACCTGGCCAAGATGCCACATTTGCTGGTTGCTGGCACCACCGGTTCCGGTAAATCGGTCGCGCTGAATGCGATGGTACTGAGCCTTCTGTACAAGGCTTCCGCGCGCGACGTGCGCATGATCATGATCGATCCGAAGATGCTCGAGCTTTCGGTATACGAAGGCATTCCGCATCTTCTGGCACCGGTCGTGACCGACATGAAGGAGGCGGCCAACGCCTTGCGCTGGTGCGTCGGCGAGATGGAACGCCGCTACAAGTTGATGGCAGCGGTCGGTGTGCGCAACCTGGCCGGTTTCAACAAGAAGGTTCGCGAAGCCGCCGACAAGGGACAACCGTTGAGCGATCCGTTGTTCAAGCCGCCCACGGACAGTGACGAACCAGTGGCCGTTCCGACGCTGGATCCGTTGCCGTACATCGTCGTGATCATCGATGAATTTGCCGACATGATGATGATCGTCGGCAAGAAGGTCGAAGAACTGATCGCGCGACTGGCGCAAAAAGCACGCGCCGCTGGCGTGCACCTGATCCTGGCCACGCAGCGGCCGTCGGTCGATGTCATCACTGGTCTGATCAAGGCCAATATCCCCACGCGCATCGCATTCCAGGTTTCCAGCAAGATCGATTCGCGCACGATCCTCGACCAGTCCGGCGCGGAGACGCTGCTGGGTCACGGCGACATGCTGTACTTGCCGGCCGGTACCGCAACGCCCGAGCGCGTACATGGTGCGTTCGTCGGCGACGATGAGGTGCACAAGGTCGTCGCGCATCTGCGCCATCAGGGCACCCCGGAATACATCGACGGCGTGCTCGGGGACGTACAGTCGATCGGCGACGGTCGCGTGGTGGGCGAGTCCGGTTTACCCGAAGACGCCGAAGCCGCGAATGGCGATTACGACGAGCTATACGACAAGGCCGTGGCCATCGTCACCGAATCGCGTCGCGCTTCGATCTCCGGAGTTCAACGGCGGCTGAAGATCGGTTACAACCGCGCCGCGCGCCTGATCGAACAGATGGAACTCGAAGGCATCGTCAGTGCTCCGCAGCATAATGGCAACCGCGAAGTACTCGCGCCGCCGCCGCCGGAAATCTGATTCGGATGGAATTGATCGGGAAGGGCGATTCCGTTCGCAACAGATTGCTGATGATCGCGGCCGGGTTGGCCTTTGTCGGGCTCATCGCGCTTCTTTATGCCATGAGCTGGAATCCCAGATACGCGGGATTCCTTTCCGACGACGCCGTTTATTTGTTGATGGCCGACGGGTTCAGTCCGTATAGGCCGGTCAACAGCGCGTTGTTTCACTACGTAATGCGGCAATCGCTGTTCCCGCCGTTTTATCCAATGCTGTTGGCATTGTTCGGTGGTGGCAGTGCGGCGTTGCTGGTCTCCCACTGGATAACGACGACAACACTGGTTCTGTCTCTGCTGATTTACGCGGCGTGGGCAGGTTTTGAGACGGGAAACCGGTTTGTGGCTGTCTGGTCGACTCTCGTTCTCGGACTTTTACCAGGAATCTTGCTGCAAAACCTGGAGATTCTCAGTGAATTTCCATACCTGTTGTTAAGCCTGCTTGCGCTCAAACTTGCGGCGGATAGTCCGACCGAAACACGGACATTTGCTTCGATGGCACTTTGCGTCGGATTTGCCGCCATAACCCGAAGCGCCGGACTGTCGCTCGTTTTGGCATTTGCGGTGTGGTTGTTTCTGAATCGTAGCAAGGGATCGGTGAGATGGATTGTATTGGCCATTCTGCCCAGCATGCTCTGGTTTTTTTACAAGGCACTGATGTTCGGTGGGCATGCGGGATATGGCTCATTGTGGTGGGGGCTGTGGCAGCAAGTGCGCGACGACGGGCCACTTTGGTTCATATGGCATTTCATCACTCGACAAAGTGAAGCGCTTTGGTACGGTTTGCTGACCAACTTCGATTCTCGACCATCGCTGTTATCGATTGCGATTCTTGCGGTCGTGCTATTGGTTGCGTTGCCGGTTTGGATGCGTCGCTTGTTGGCTCGGCGGCTGGATGCCTGGTACCTGTTGATCGGCGGCGGCATGATAGTTTTGTACCCGTTTCCGTCCTTCTTTACCAGGTTGCTATTGCCCTGGATCCCGATCTTGCTGCTCTATTCATGTCTGGGGGTCAGCGGTTGGGCCAATCGATGGAAGGCAACACGCGGCCGACAGTTCCTCAGTTACGGATTTCTGGCGGCATTGACGCTGACCCTATTACCTTCATCGGGATTTATCGCGCACCGTTTTTTTGCACCGATTGATTCAAGGCTTTCGGGCTGGAAACATACGCGTTATTGGTTCCGATTTGAGCCGACAAGCCAGATCAAGGCGGACTTGATCTTTCGTCAGAACCTCGTCGACGCGGCCAGGGAAGTGCCTCGCTGGGTGCCGGAGGGCGACTGTGTTTTTGGCGTTTATACGGCGATGCCAATGCTTTATAGCCGGCGGATTTTCCAGCAACCTCCGGCCCCGCCGGATGGGGCGGGCAAGTTCAGCCGCATTCCCCAGGCATGCCGGTATTACTTCCTCATGTCGGCGGGTGGGGACATCGGGGGCCGCCGCGTGAAGGCGTTTTATCCATATGAACGTTTGCCTGCGAAGAGAATCAAAGTAATACACGTATGGATGGATATCGACACACCCGGTGTGCCTTCTGCAATTTTGCTCAACCTCAAATCTTCAACTTGATCAAGCGCACGTTTATGAGCGGAATGAGTTCGGTGGGTATTTTTTTAATCAGTGGATTGATGTTGTTGTCACAGGCGGTGGCTGCACCCAATCCGGCGCGCGTACGCCTGGATGCGTTCGCGCACGATTTGAAGTCGGTGTCGGCGAATTTCGAGCAGACCACATTTGACGGTAACGGCAGTGCGGGCAAGACCAGTCGCGGCACGCTGGCCTTGAGGGCTCCGCGGCAGTTCCGATGGAACGTAACCGCGCCGTACAAACAGTTGATCGTTGCCGATGGCGAAAAGGTCTGGATCTACGACCCGGACCTGGAACAGGTGACGGTACGCGCTCAGGGTGCCGAGGAAGCGCACAGTCCACTGACGGTTCTGACCGATCTTTCGCAGCTGGATCACGACTTCGCAACCAGCGAGCAGGGCGAACGTGATGGTCTGGCGTGGTTGCGACTCAAATCGAAGTCCAAGGAGCCGCAGTTCGATTACTGTGACCTCGGTTTCGATTCGAATGCGCTGATGCGGATGCGTATCAGCGATACGCTCGGCAATGTCACGGAAATCCGTTTTTCCGATTGGAAGCGAAATCCGCGATTATCTTCCGATCTTTTCCGCTTTACGCCGCCCAAGGGAGTCGATGTGATCGGCGATCCGAGTCCGGCTGCGAAGGCTTTCCCGGTCAAGGATTGAGCACTTGATCAACCGATTGCCGTGATGGGTCCGGGCTGGCGGTGCGATCCTGGCATTCGTTGTCGATGTGGTGAATGCCATTGGCTTTCTCGGCTTCCGTCACGAAGCGATCGCGCACATGACCGGCACGCTGCCTTTATTCGGCATCGGGGCCGGGCAGGGCACTGGCGCGGAAACGCTGCATTTCGGCACCATGCTGCTGTCCTTCACTGTCGGTGGCGCTGCGGCTTGGGCGGCGATATGGCGTTGCGATGATGTTGGAAGCAGGTTTGCTGTTCGCCAGCGTGCCCTTGTTGCATGCACGGTACAACAGCGGCTCGTGGCTTGCCGCCGCAGCCTGCGGCCTGCAGCACGCAATGGCCGGCGCCTTCGTTTATATGTCGCGCTGCTGGCTCGATTTGGCGCTGGTGCATTTGTCGGGACTTTTGGATTCGCGCATTGGCAGGGGGCGTACCCTGCGGGTGCCGGTGACGCTGGCTGGGATTGTCGGTTTGGGCCATGCCGTTTACCGGCATCGCCAGTTGCGTATGATGGACGCATGAGCCGACGTAAACCAGTCGCAACCAACCTGTCGCTATTGCCGGAATCCGAGGAATTGAAACCCCTGGCTGAGCGCATGCGGCCACGTTCTCTCGATGAAATCGTCGGCCAGCAACGCTTGTTGGGCGAGGGCAGTTCGCTGCGTCGCTCGATCGAGTCCGGGCATGTGCACTCGATGGTGCTGTGGGGGCCGCCCGGGTGCGGCAAGACCACGCTGGCGCTGTTGCTGGCACGCTATGCCGACGCCGAATTCCGCGCGATCTCGGCCGTGCTTTCCGGACTCGCCGATGTACGTCAGGCATTGTCCGAGGCCGAGGTCAATTTCGGCCAGGGCAAGCGCAGCGTCCTGTTCGTCGACGAGGTGCATCGTTTCAACAAGGCGCAACAGGATGCGTTCCTGCCGCATATCGAAAAGGGCGTGATCCTGTTTGTCGGTGCGACGACCGAGAACCCATCGTTCGAACTCAATTCGGCGCTGCTTTCGCGTTGTCGCGTGCACGTCATGGACGCGGTTGGCGACGAGGATATCGTTGTCGCCCTGCATCGTGCGCTCGACGATGAGGAGCGGGGCCTGGGGGCACGCAGGCTCAAGGTCGGCAACGAAGCACTGGGCTTGATCGCCAAAGCCGCCGACGGTGACGTCCGTCGTGCCTTGACGCTGCTGGAGATTGCCGCTGACGTAACCGGCAACGACATAATCGACGAGACTACGCTGAGTCAGGTATTGGCGGATCGTACGCGGCGCTTCGACAAGGGTGGCGAGCAGTTCTACGACCAGATTTCCGCCTTGCACAAGTCCGTGCGCAGCTCCGATCCTGACGCGGCCGTGTACTGGTTGACGCGCATGCTCGACGGAGGTTGCGACCCGGTCTATCTGGCCCGACGGCTGACGCGCATGGCGATCGAGGATATCGGTCTCGCCGATCCGCGTGCCTGGCAGCTTTCTCTGGACGCCTGGGATACCTATGAGCGACTCGGCTCTCCGGAAGGCGAACTGGCCCTGGCACAGGTCGCGATCTATCTGGCCATTGCAGCCAAGAGCAATGCAGGTTACACGGCGTATGGTCAGGCACGTCAGGCAGTGTCGAATACCGGAACACTGGATGTACCCATGCACTTGCGCAACGCACCGACCCGGTTGATGAAGGGGCTCGGATACGGCAAGGGCTATCAGTACGATCACGAGGTCGATGGTGGCGTCGCGCTGGATCAACAATGCCTGCCTGATGTACTGGTCGGGACAAGGTTCTATGAACCGGTCGAACGCGGCATGGAAACGCGGATCAAGGAAAAGCTCGATGCGCTGCGTCAGGCGCGTGCCAAGGCAGGCCGGAGCAATACCGATTGAACATGAGCGGCGCCGCTTTGCGTATCGCGATCTTTGCCGCATTGGTCGCGTTGCTGGGGCTGGCTGAATGGCACTGGCCGCAGCATCGGTCGAATCCGCACCGCTTGCAGCGCTGGCCGATCAATCTGGGGCTGGGTGCGCTGAATGTGCTGTGCGTCCGCATTTTTCTTCCATGGTTGGCTATCGACGCGGCGCTGTGGGCGCAGGCGCACAACGTCGGTGCACTGCATCGGTTGCAGTTACCGATGTGGTTGTCGATCACGATCAGCGTAGTCGCGCTCGATCTGGTGATCTACTGGCAGCACCGCGTCATGCATGTGGTCGGCTGGTTATGGCGACTGCACCGCATGCACCATACGGATCTGGCGTTGGACGTCAGTTCCGGCGTGCGCTTTCATCCGCTGGAAATCCTGCTGTCGATGCTGATAAAGATCACCGCAGTCGTCGCGCTCGGTGCCCCGGCGGTTGCGGTACTGGGCTTCGAGATACTGCTCAGCAGTTTCGCCTTGTTTACCCATGCGAATCTGCGACTGCCGGAACGACTGGACGCGGCTCTGCGTTGGCTGATCGTGACGCCGGACATGCACCGCATCCATCACTCCGTACTGCGTGCGGAACACGACAGCAATTTCGGCTTCCACGTATCCTGGTGGGATCGCATCTTTGCCAGCTATACGGCCGAGCCGTCAGGCGGACAACGCGACATGCAGATTGGATTGAACCAGTTTCGCAGCAAGCAGGACCAGCAATTCGTGTCCCTGCTGACCCAGCCCGCGCGTGGTGAAAGCGTCTAGGGGAGCTCTGATCAAGTCAGCACGGGGCGGCAGCTGAACACGCGGTCCGCACGGCGCATCAGGAACCGCATCATGCAGGCCGCCAATATTGGCCATGCCGCAAAAAAGCAGATTTACGCGTTCGAAGGGGTACAGGTACTGGTGATCGGTGGCAGGCGTCGACACAGCGCGCAAAAGCAGAACGGCTCCGCAGGTCACGGTGTTGAACAAGCCAAACAAGAACGGCACGACCACGGCGGCGATCGCACGAATCGGCATGAATCCGAAGTAGGTTGAATTGTAAAAGTGCGACAGTACGGCAGTTGCATGCTTCGGGTGCATGAATTTGTCGGTTGTCCACATGAACATGACAGGAAAGACCGTGACTCTCGGCAGCAGACCGATACGCAGGTTTTGGGTCGGGGAACCCGTGCAGCCTCACGGTTCGTTCAATAAAACAAACGCAGCGCAAAGAACACGGCTGCGGCAAAAATCGCACCGGCCGGAAGCGTGACTACCCACGACAACACGATGTTCTTGAGGATCTTGCGATTGACTCCGGCAGATCCATTCGCACCGGCGCCCACCAACGCGCCCACCGAAACGTGCGTCGTCGATACGGGCAGGCCATTGACGCTGGCGGTTGCGACCAGCATGCCGGTAGTCAGGCTGGCCGAGAGTGCGGTGCCGAGATCCAGGGTAGTGATGCGTTCGCCCATGGTGCCAGCAACGCGGCGTGCCCCGACCAGGCCGCCGCCGAAAATCGCCAGTCCGACGGCAAGGACGGCCGTTTTGATGTCGAGCGCGGCGATGGGCAACAGCAAGGCGGCGATCTTTGGCGTGTCGTTCAATCCACGGGCAAAACTTGCCGCGCCGCCGGACAGGAACAACAAGGCCTCGGCGGCGCCACGGCTGTCCGCTCGCAGGCGTCGCCGATGCAGGCCGTGATTTTCGCAGTCCCGATTGGTGCTTTCGATTACGGTGTGCTGCGTACGCATTTGTGCCGTTGCCGAAAGCGCCAATACACGATTTCCCGTGTCGCAAATGCATTCCGGCGTGGCAGCAACCAGTTTGCCCAGCCTGCGCATCGGCCAGCTCAGCAGCCATGCAGGAACGATCGCGATCAACGGGCTGGCCAGCAATGGCAACAGGAAGGTGGATCCCAGCGAGGAAAATCGTACTTGCGAACCGACGGCGAGCAGACCAGCTCCGCACATGGCGCCGACCAGGGCGTGTGTAGTCGATACCGGCAGGCCAAGGCGGCTCGAGATTGCAATCGTCAGGGCTGCGCCGCCGGCCACAGCCAATGCAAACTGGATCTGTGCGGCGACATCGGCCGGAACCAGTCCGGCCCCGGTGAATTCGTGCAGCAACGCACGCGCCAGCAGCACCGAGCACAATGAGCCTGCCAGCGTGGTTACGCTTGCCCAGCCCAGGCAAGTCCAGTACCCGGCAATGCGTGCGCTGTACATGGCGGCCACGCCCTTGAAGTTGTCATTGGCGCCGTTACTCGCTGCCAACAGCAGGATCGTGACGAACAGCGCGATGTTCATGCGCTGACCACGGCTTCGATCGCAAGGCAATGACGCTGCAGCCATTCGCGAAGGATGAGCTGGCCTGGAAGCGGGTTGCGCAACGCGTCCAGTGCCGCGATCAATGCGGGCAAGTCGCGACCACGATCGGCGTCGGTCATGGTCGGTAGCAGGGCGGCATTGCCGTGTGCGTGTAATCTTTTGAGCAGTTGTTCGGCGGTGTCGTTTCGGGAATAAACGATGTCCTGCCATAGCCCGGTTGCGATTGGACTGCGCGTGCCGAACAACCAGAAACCGCCATCGGCGGCACGGCCAAGCACGAACGGGGTGGCGGGGTCATCGAGGGCCCTTTGTGCCTGATGCAGCAATTCGCCGGTGATCTGCGGCGCATCGGCGCCGATCAACAGCACACGGCCATGTCTGGATTGCAGGCCGTTACAGACCAGGTCCAGGCGCGTGCCAAGACCGCCATTGCCTTGCCAGATTGTCGGAAATTCACACCACAACGAATGCCCGAGCGCACGTTCTTCAGCGACCGCCCAGTACGGTTCGATACCCGGTTGTGCTGCAGCCACTTCGGCCACGGCCGCCGCTGCCAAGCGATGAAACCGTTCGGCGCGTTCAGTACCGATGTCGTTGGCCAGACGCGTCTTGAGCGGCGACAGTCCCGGCGTCTTGACGAAGATGGCCAGCGCGGCGCTCATCGTGTTTGCCGCCTGAGGCGGCGCCACTGTGGCCAGGCTTGCTGGATGGTCAGGTTCAGATGGCGCAGGGTCGTGCGAAGCCAACCGTGGCGAGCATACTTGCGTGCGCTGGTAGCTATTTTTGCCTGCAAGCGGGTCATCGGCACGCCGGCCTGTCTGGCCTGCCAGACCAGGATATGGTCCTCGCCACAGGGCACGGTTTCATCGTATCCACCGAGTCCGATGAAACGACTGCGACGCAGAATGAAGCCCTGGTCGCCGAACGGAAGGCTGAATACGCGCGAGCGCAGGTTCGCACCCCAGGCGTTTAGACGGGCGAGGCGTGGACCGTCGTCACGAAACGCCAGTTCGAAATATCCAATTGCATCCTGATTGGCGTCCACAAAGCGCAGCAGCGCGGAAACTGCTTTGGACTCGAACTGCGAATCGACATGCAGGAACCACAACCAGTCGCCATGCGCCCGGGCAGCGCCGACATTCATTTGTCGGGCGCGTCCGCTGGGGCTGAGCACGTCGATCACGCGCGGGTACTTCGATGAGGCTTTCGTGACGGTCGAGCCATGTGCGCGACAAACGATGACTTCGCTGCCCGCGGGCAATAGCGCGAGCTGTTCAAGCAGCGTGGGCAATTGCGAAGTGTCGCCGGCTGCAACCGGCACGATGACGGACAGGCGCGGCGAGGTGGCCAATTGGGAAGTGGATGTCGGCAGGGCGTTGACCATCGCTCAGCAGCAGTTCGTTGCAGCCTTGACCGGCTCGGTTTGTGGACCGGCACAATCGAACAGGCCGAAATGCTTGTGTTTGTCGCCATCGATGCGGAAATGCACGGCGTACCGCGAGCGCGCGAGCATGTCGGCGCTGTTGCCGCAGATTCGGAGCGGCCGCCCGGTCTCGAAGCGATGATGATCGTCGAGCGTGAATGCGTGCGGTAGTTGCGCAAGCGTGCCCAGATACGTCGCAACCTGGCCGTAATCCTCGCAACGGTCCTCCAGATCGAGTTTGAAAGCGCGGAACGTGATCGATTCGAAGTGCGCGAAACCGATGCGGCGTTCGATTTCTGGGTCCGTCAATTCGATGGGGTCGCGCGTGCAGATGCGCGTATCGGGTACGCCGAGCCTTGCCATGATGCGGCGGAAATCCTCGATGTACAGCGCGCCGGCCAAGCATTCGCCGACCAGCACCGGATCGGCAAGCAGTTGCGCTGGCAGTCGCCGGTCGCAGTACACATCGGAAAAGTACAGTTCGCCGCCGGGCTTGAGCACGCGCATGATTTCGGCAAAAGCGCGCTGCTTGTCGGTGACCAGGTTCAGCACGCAATTCGAAACCACGACGTCGACCGAGTTGTCGGCGATGCCGAGCCCGACCAGATCCGACAGGTCGCCTTCGAGGATTTCGACATTGGATTGTCGATAACCGAACGCCCTGGCGTGGAAATCGCGATGGTTCCGGGCAACCGCGAGTTGCTGCGGCGTCATGTCCACACCGATAACCCGGCCCTGTTCGCCGACCAGTTTCGACAACAGGTAGACGTCGCGTCCGCTGCCACAACCCAGATCGAGCACGGTGGCGCCATCCAGGGCTTCGGGAATCGGCGAACCGCAACCGTAAAACCGCGATTTTACTTCCGCATGCAGTTGCTGGTAGATATCGCGAAGATGTGGCGGCATGCCCTGCGCGCTGCAACAGGCGCTGGTGCGCAGGTCCTGGCTCGATTGCAAGGTTTCGCCATAATAGTCGCGAACGCCGGTTTCGATGTCGGCTGCGCAAGTTTCGTTTTCGATGATCATGCAAGGGCTCCGGAACACGAGCTGCCGGCACCGGCCGTGCAGCCGTAACAATGATTGGCGAACGCGATTGGTTGACGTTCGATTTGACTGAATGAGTCGATGTCCCACAGGGTACGTTGGCGCCCGCCGAGCGGAAGTTCCAGTGCCTGGTTGAAATCGCAGTCGTAAAGCTGTCCGTCCCAGCTGACCGACAGCAGATTGCGGCACATCACGCCCAGCGCCGCCTGCGGGTTGAATGCATCGAGCAGGACCTGCATGTAAGTTTCGTAACGGCCTTCGCGCTCGAGCTGATGCAGAAAGCGCTTGATCGGCATGTTGGTGATCGTCAGCAGGTGGTTGAAGACAATGCCGAATTGCTCGTTCAGTTCGCGCTTGTAGTCGTCCTGTAGCGACGCCTGCGCGGGCGGCAGCGAGGCGCCGACCGGGTTATACACCAGATCCAGTTGCAGGCCGGTATCGGGCTTGCCGTAGCCGATCGAATTCAACAATTGCAGTGCCCGGATGCTCGGATCGAATACATGCCGGCCGCGTTGTTTTTCGACGTTGTCCTGCGTATAGCAGGGCAGGGAAGCGACGACGTTGACGCCTTCGGCGGCCAGGAATTCGGCCGTACCTGCCTGGCCGGGACGAAACAGGATGGTCAGGTTGCAGCGGTCGATCACGGTCTTGCCGAGCTTGCGCGACTCGCGCACCAGGCGACGGAACTGCGGGTTCATTTCCGGCGCGCCGCCGGTGAGGTCCACCGTATGGATATGCGCGGCATCGGCAAGCAGTTCGAGTATCCGGTCAACCGTCGGCGCCTGCATGATTTCGGTGCGCTTGGGTCCGGCTTCGACATGGCAGTGATGACAGGCCAGATCGCACAACTTGCCGACGTTGATCTGCAGGATTTCCAGCGGCACACGCGTCAGCTCGATGCCATGCGCGTGCAACGTGCGGTGAAATGATGGCTGGACTTCGGCGAGAACGGCATTCATGTCTTGGCTTCCGGAATTTGTTTCGCGTCCGGTGGCTCATGACGACGCCAGCGATGATAACGTTCGAGCCAGCGCAAGGCGGTTGCCGGTGCGTGTTCGCGTTTCCATGCGCCAGCGGCATATTTGTTCGCTTCGGCCCATGTCGGATAAGCGTGGACGGTTCCGAGGATCTTGTTCAGGCCAAGCCCGTGCTGCATCGCCAACGTGAATTCGGCGAGCAATTCCCCGGCATGCGCGCCGACCAGGGTTGCGCCAAGGATGCGGTCCTTGCCCGGTGTCGTGAGCACTTTGACGAAGCCGCGCGCGGAATGTTCCGTCAGCGCACGATCGAGATCGGCCAGGTCGTAGCGCGTCACCTCGAAGGCAATCGATTTATCCCTGGCCTCGCGTTCGTTCAAGCCAACGCGTGCGACTTCCGGGTCGACGAAGGTCACCGCGGGAATCGCCTTGTAGCTGACCTTGAAGCGACGGAACTGGCCGAACAGCGCGTTGACGGTGGCGTACCAGGCCTGATGCGCGCCTACGTGCGTGAACTGGTACGGTCCGGCGACATCGCCGCATGCATAGATGTTCGGGTACAGCGTCTGCAGGTATTCGTCGGTCTCGACCGTGCGCGGTGCCGGAATGCCGAGTTCTTCGAGTCCGTAACCGCGCGTTCGCGGTTTGCGCCCGACGGCGACCAGAATCGCATCGAACGGGAATCGCACGGACTCGCCATCGTTGTCGCAGCGCAGCCACTTTCCGTTTTCGTCGGTCTCGACGGCGACAGCCTTGTGCGACGTGCGGACATTGATGCCATCCTCGCGCAGACGTTGTTCGACGAACGAGGATACTTCGTCGTCTTCGCGCACGAGCAAGCGATCCATCAACTCAACCTGCGTGACTTCGGCACCGAGCCGGGCGAAGGCCTGCGACAGTTCGCAACCGATGGGCCCGCCGCCGAGCACGACCAGACGCCGCGGCAGCTCGCGCAGATTCCACAGCGTGTCGGACGTCAGGTAACCCGCTCCGTCCAGCCCCGGTAGCGGTGGCACGAACGGTTCTGCGCCGGCTGCAATAACGATCGATCGCGTTGTTACCGGTTTGCCGTCGATCTCCACGCACCACGGTGAGACGATTTTGGCGTGGCCCTGACGCACATCTACGCCAAGCCGGCGATAACGATCGACCGAATCGTGCGGTGCGATCGATTCGATCGCGGCGTGCACGCTTTGCATCACCTTGCCGAAATCGACATCGACTCGATCGACGTTGATGCCCACGTCACCGGCGTGCCGTGCCTGGGCCGCCAGTCGCGAGCAATGAATCAGCGCTTTCGACGGCACGCAGCCATAGTTGAGGCAATCGCCGCCCATGTGACCGCTTTCGACCAACGTCACCTTCGCCTTGACCGCGGCGGCGATGTAGGCGCTGACCAGGCCGGCGGCGCCGGCGCCGATCACGACCAGATTGCGATCGAAATGTCCGGGCCGCTGCCAGCGTGACAGCAAACGCCGGCGCTTGATCCAGCCGATCAGCGCGCGCCCGAGCCACGGCAGGATGGCAAGCAACAGAAACGAACCGAGCAGCCGCGGCGACAGGATGCCCGACAGCGAATTCAGGCTCGCCAGCTGGGTGCCGGCATTCACGTAGACCACGGTGCCGGTCAACATGCCGAGTTGGCTGACCCAGTAGAACGTGCGCGCGGGCAGGGCGGTCAGACCCATCAGCAGATTGATCAGGAAGAATGGCACGACCGGGACCAGACGCAGCGTAAAAAGGTAGAAGGCACCGTCGCGAACGAGTCCGCGATCGATGCTGCCCAGGCGTTCGCCGAAACGGCTCTTGACTGCATCGCGGAACAGATAGCGGCTGGACAGGAAAGCCAGCGTGGCGCCGATGCTGGAGGCGAACGAAACCAGTATCGTGCCGTAAAGCAGGCCGAACACGGCTCCGACGGCCAGCGTCGAGATGGCGGCGCCTGGTAGCGACAGGGCCGTGATGGTGACATAGCCGATGAAGAACGCACCGGCCAGCAGCCATGGATGTGCCGATTGCCATTGCGCGAGTTCCAGGCGGCGCGCCTTCAGCGCTTCGAGACTGAGTTCGTGCTGCAGTCCGAACGCAAAGAAAGCCACGATCGCGGCGACGATGAGCAGCAGAACGATCAGCCGCGGTAATAGGCTGCGCAGCTTCATGGGCGAATACTGCCGATAAAGCAAATCCGGTTGTGCATGGTGCCCAGCATCTGGAATCCCTCAGTCGTGATCGAGCATAACGCAAAGGACCGAATCCGATGGATATTCATTACATCGAGAATCGAATGATGCCTGTATGTGCGATTTTGCCCGACGATGCCGCATAATCGATGCACTGATTTCAATAAGCGATGGATGCACTAATCATGATTGAGCAAGAATCGATTCGCGCGCGCCGGGTTCGAACACGCAGCACCCCATGCTTCGTCTGATCCGGTCCTTGCCGCGGACGGTCTGGTTGCTCGGGCTGATCAGTTTGTTCAACGATGCGGCCAGCGACATGATCTATCCGCTGGTGCCGCTGTATTTGACTTCGGTGCTGATGGCCGGGCCGAAGGCGCTCGGCTTGATCGAAGGCGTGGCCGAGATGCTCAGCAGCCTGCTCAAGCTGTTCGCCGGTGTCGTTTCCGACCGCAGCCGCAGCGTACGCGTGTGGGTCATCGGTGGTTACACCATTGCCGGATTTGCGCGTCCGTTGATCGCACTTTCGACATCCTGGTTGGGCGTGTTCGCGTGCCGGCTGGCCGACCGTCTTGGCAAGGGGCTGCGCACGGCGCCACGAGATGCCCTGCTGGCGCACAGCGTCGCTCCCTCGCAGCGCGGGCTGGCCTTCGGCTTCCATCGCGCCATGGACAATTTCGGGGCACTGGTCGGGCCGCTGGCTGCCGCGGCATTGCTCGGTCTGGGCCTGGGGTTGCGCGAGGTTTTTCTATGCGCCGTGGTGCCGGCGATCATTGTGTTGA
Source organism: uncultured Pseudomonadota bacterium (assembly GCA_963779795.1). Classification (GTDB taxonomy): domain Bacteria; phylum Pseudomonadota; class Gammaproteobacteria; order Xanthomonadales; family Rhodanobacteraceae; genus Rudaea. The sequence goes on from CAVZZK010000003.1 coordinate 473,432, forward strand.
TCCTGAGCTTGACCCTGCGTGAGCCGGAGCAACCGGTCTCGACGAAGGTGTACGAGCGCGACTGGCGATTCGCGAAACTGCCGCCCGGACTTCGCCGCTACCTGCTGGCCCTGGCTTTGTTCACATTGGGCAATTCGTCGAACATGTTCCTGCTGTTGCGTGCGCAATCGCTCGGTGCGGGTGCGGAGCGAGTCGTGCTGATGTGGGCGCTGTTCTCGGCCGTGGCGGCGTTTTTGTCGACGCCTTTGTCCGCCTTGTCCGACCGTTTTGGCCGCATCCGCGTATTGACCATCGCCTGGGCCGCTTATGCGGCAGCTTATGTGGTGCTCGGATTGTTGCCGACGGCCGATTGGGCGATCTGGTTCGCGTTTGCCGCCTACGGTGCCGTGACGGCGGCCCTGGAAGGCACCGAAAAGGCACTGGTCGCCGACCTGGTCGATAGCGACCGCAGCGGTACGGCGTTCGGCTGGTACAACCTGGTCGCCGGCATCATGTTGCTGCCGGCCTCAGTGGGGTTCGGCTGGTTGTGGCAAACATTCTCGCCACTGGCGGCATTTGTCTTCGGTGCGACCTGCGCCGCTGCCGCTGCCTTGCTGCTGTTGTTCTGGGTGGCGCCGGCGCAGTTTGCGCCGGACACCGCGAAACCGCGATAATTTGCGCGCTTTCGTTCGACGCGTCCGTCACACGTCGCTGTGTCAGCTGACATCCCGCGCGACGCGTCAACGCAAGCAATACCCGCTTTCTGATCTCGAGGTAACAAGATGCTCGATCCGGCACTGTTGCGCGGACAACTCGACAGCGTCGCCGAACGCCTGAAAACACGCGGTTACGCACTCGACAAATCGGCGTTCGAAGCGCTTGAGGCGCGTCGCAAGACGGCACAGACGCGCACGCAGGAATTGCAGAACCTGCGCAATACGCGTTCGAAGGCGATCGGCCAAGCCAAGGCCAAGGGCGAGGATACGGCTGCGCTGATGGCCGAAGTCGCCGGTATCGGCGACGAGCTCAAGGCCAACGAGCAGGAACTGGCGCAGATCAAGGCAGACATCGAGCGCATCAGCCTGGATATCCCGAACCTGCCCGATCCGTCGGTGCCGGCCGGCCAGGACGAGGGCGAAAATCGCGAGAAACACAAATGGGGTACGCCACGCACGTTCGATTTCGCGGTCAAGGACCATGTCGAACTCGGTGCGCGTCATGGCTGGCTTGATGGCGAAACCGCCGCCAAACTCTCCGGCGCGCGTTTCACCGTGCTGCGCGGTGGCGTCGCGCGTCTGCATCGTGCGCTCGCCCAGTTCATGCTCGATCTGCACACGGCTGAGCACGGACATCTGGAATGCAACGTGCCGCTGCTGGTCAACGAGAAAGCCATGCAGGGGACGGGGCAGTTGCCGAAGTTCGAGGAAGACCTGTTTGCAACCAGCGTCGGCGACACCAAGCGTTACCTGATCCCGACCGCCGAAGTCTCGCTGACCAATCTGGTTGCGGACGAAATCGTCAATGCGGAGAAACTGCCGATTCGCCTGACCGCACATAGCCAGTGTTTTCGTGCCGAGGCCGGATCTCACGGAAAGGACACGCGTGGAATGATTCGTCAGCACCAGTTCGAAAAGGTCGAACTGGTAACGATCTGCAAACCGGACGACGGCCAGGCCGAGCACGAGCGCATGACGCGTTGCGCCGAAACCGTGCTGGAAAAACTCAAGTTGCCGTACCGGCGCATGCTGCTGTGCACCGGCGACATGGGTTTCTCCGCGGCCAAGACCTACGACCTGGAAGTCTGGCTGCCGTCGCAGAACACCTATCGCGAGATTTCCTCGTGTTCGAACTGCACCGATTTCCAGGCGCGACGCATGCAGGCACGCTGGCGCAATCCCGCATCGTCCAAGCCGGAACTGGTACATACACTCAACGGCTCCGGCGTCGCCATCGGTCGCGCGCTGATCGCGGTCATGGAGAATTTCCAGAACGAGGACGGCTCGATTGACGTACCCGAAGTGCTGCGTCCGTACATGGGCGGCGTTGAGCGCTTACAATAGGCCTCCTTGCCGTGATGCTCCGTCTTTGTGGGGTATTCAAAAAAACGTCGATAATCCCGGAAGCGTGGCCGAGCGGTCGAAACGGACGCGCTTTCGCGATGCGAAGTAACGCATCGCGAGCGTGCGTTGAGGTAGAGGCATGGATGCCGATGGGCGTTCGCTCCAGGGACGGATCAAGACGAGTTGGCAAGATTGCAAATCAACGGAAGCGTGGCCGAGTGGTTTAAGGCACCGGTCTTGAAAACCGGCAGAGGCGCAAGTCTCTCGTGAGTTCGAATCTCACCGCTTCCGCCAATCTCATACTTGTTGCGTGTAGCAAAACGGCCCCGATCGGGGCCGTTTGCATTTGGGCGGGAGGGTGTGCCCAGTCCGGTTGCGTTACGCCGCTTTGCGCAGCTGGCCATGGATGGCATCATGCGCTGCTGCTATTGCCGCTTCCTTGTTCATGCCGATGCCTTCGGCGCGGATGAATTCAACATCGGTGATGCCGATGAAGCCGAAGAACGCACGCAGGTAAGGTTCCTGGAAATCCATGGCCGTGGCGGCGCCTTCGCTGTAGATACCGCCGCGTGACGACACGACGATGACTCGTTTGCCACCGGCCAGTCCTTCGGGTCCGTTCGTGCCGTAGCGAAACGTTTGTCCGGGCACGGCGATGGCATCGATCCAGGCCTTGAGCTGGCTGGGGATGCTGAAGTTGTACATCGGCGCGCCAATGACCACGACGTCGGCCTTCAGGAATTGGTCGAGGATGGCCTGGCCGGTTTCGCCGGGCTCGCGGCTGGCATCGACGACCGGTTGCCAGTGAGGCAACGGGTTGCCGACCAGGTCACGATATTCGAGGTGAAGTCCCGGGTTGTTTTTGCGCAGTGTGGCCACGATTTCCGCCGTCAGTGGACGCGATACGGAATGGTTTCCCAAAGCGCTTGAGTCTATATGCAGCAGGTTCATGGTGTTTCCTCACACGTTCATGCCGGTGGTTTACGGCGACGAGGAAAAGATATATCCAGAACAATAGATTGATTAGTCCCCATAAAAGGAATAGATTGTTTCTTTATGGAAACAATAACTGCCTTACCCGCGGGGGTGCAGGACCTGAACGACCTGTTCTTCTTTGCCGCCGTGGTCGACCATGGCGGCTTTTCGGCGGCGGGCCGAGCGCTGGGAATACCTAAATCTCGCCTGAGCAAGCGTGTGTCGCAACTCGAGGAGCGCCTGGGCGTGCGTTTGCTGCAGCGGACGACGCGAAGGTTCGTTGTGACCCAGCCGGGTGAACGTTTTTACGCCCATTGCCGGGCCGTGCTGGTCGAAGCGCGCGCCGCGCAGGAAGCCGTGGACGAATTGCGCGCCGAGCCGCGTGGCACCGTGCGCGTGAGCTGCCCGGTGTCGTTGACGCAGACGGTGATGGCCTACGTGCTACCCGAATTTCTGCGGGCGTATCCGAAAGTCCAGGTTCGATTGAGTTCGACCAACCGCCGCGTGGATCTACTCGGCGAGGGTTACGACATCGCCATCCGCGTGCGCCAGAAGCTGGATACCGACGCTTGGATGATCATGCGCACATTCGGTCAGTCGCAGGTGTTGCCCGTAGCCAGTCCGGTGTTGCTGGACCGCATTGGACGACCCGAAAAACCGCAGGATCTTGCCGGTATGCCGGCCTTGTCGACGATGGAGCACGATGGCGCACAGAACTGGGAGTTGGTGGACGCGGACGGCCACCAGGTGGCGGTCGAGATCTCCCCGCGCGTGATCTGTGGCGATTTCACCATGCTGCTGGAATGCGCGCGCCGCGATCTCGGCGTCGCCATGCTGCCGGAATTCGTTTGTGCGCCGGCCATAAGCGCGGGCCAACTCGAAGTTCTGCTGCCTGACTGGTCCGCACCGGAAGGGACCATGCATTTCGTGTACCCGAGTCGGCGCGGGCTGCTGCCGGCGGTGCGTGCGCTGGTCGACTTTCTGGCCGAGCAGTTGCCACAGACCACGCAGGCCAAACACGAGCAGTGCAAGCGTCGTCGATTGACCTGATCATTGTGCACTGCGAGCGCGGTCAAAACGGATCGGCACACCACACAGACTTGTCACAGACGTGAACGCGCGTTAACGTGGATCGGGGATGAAGCAGGGGGCCAGGGATATGATCCGAATTGTGCTCGTCGACGACCACACGCTGATGCGTACCGGCGTGAGACTGATTCTCGAGGGCCAGCCGGGCATCGAAGTCGTCGGTGAAGCTGAAGACGGCGAGCAGGGGTTGGCGCTGATCAAGCGCCTGAAGCCGGATATCGCGCTGGTCGATTTGCATATGCCGGCGATCAGCGGAATCGAGGTAACCGAACGGGTGCGTCGGTCAAAATTGCCGACGCGTATCGTCATCCTCACCGTGGCCGACGAAACCGTTTTCCCGCGGCGACTACTCGAAGCCGGGGCCAGCGGCTATTTGACCAAGGGTTGCCCGGCGGACGAACTGCTCAAGGCCGTGCGCACCGTCGCAGATGGCCGCCGCTACATCGGCACCGACGTTGCCCAGCAACTGGCTTTGGCCACGATGGATGGCGACCAGTCGCCGTTCACCGGTTTGTCATCACGCGAGTTGGAAGTCGCCATGATGCTGGTGCAGGGCAGAACCGCGAAGCTGATCGCCGAGCAACTGCATTTGAGCGCCAAGACGGTGGCGACCTACAAGTATCGCCTGTTCGAAAAACTGCAGATCGACAACGTGGTGGCCCTGGCCCATCTGGCCAATTTGCATGGCATGGTCGATTCGACCGCCGGTGTGCCCGACTAGCGGGCACACCGCGCGGGTCAACGCGAAACCGGTTCCGAACTCAGTTTCTCACCGGTTTCGTCGGGTTTCGTATCGTCTTCCGTGGTATCGGCACCAGGCGCCAAGGCCGAATCGTTCGGTTTAGCCGGAATCTGCGATGTAAACGCCGGCGTCGCGGACGGCTCCGGTTTGGATGCGTTTTCATCTTGGGCTGTATCGGCGACATCCGGGTTGGACGAGGGCTGCGTGGCCGTCGTTACAGGCGTTTGCGTAGCGTCCGACGTTTCCGGTTTTGGCGGAGTGGAATCGGGCGGGGCCTGCGTGGGTTGTGGCTGCTCGATCAGTTCCGAAACAGATTCGGCCGCGTCGGCTGCCGCATTTTTTTCTGCGATCGCTTCATGCGCCGTCGGCTTGATCGGGGTAACGACCACGGATGCCGGTACGAAGTTCGGCATGATCGGCAACGGCAAGCTGGGAATCAGCAGCGAGGCATTCTTGTCGGGCAGATTTCTGGCTGGCCGTGATGCCGGTGCGCTGGTCGGTGCTTTGTCCTGTACCCGTGGCTTTTGCGTTTCAGCCGTGGCAGGCGCAGTAGCAGCGGATTGTTCGGCCGCGGCATTGGTTTGTGCAGGTGGTGTCTGCTCGGCCGTTTTCGGCTCGACCGTTTCCGGACGTGCGGGTGCGGGTACAGACGCAGGTGGGGAAGACTCGGTCTTGGCACCGGTCGCGGGCGGGGCTGTCGTTTGCTCAGCCTGCTTTGGCGCGGCGGTGTTCGCTGGCGCCGGTGGAGTCGGTGCCTGCGCCTGCAATTCCGGCTGGTGGGTTCCAGCAGGCTCTGGCGACGAATTTTCGACGGAGTCCGCCGCATCGCCGATTTGATCCGCCGTGATGGCTGATCGAGTTTCCGATGTTTTCGTGGCCACTGCGGCGCTGACCGTTTCCGGCGTTTCGCTCACGCGTTGTTTTGGCGCCGGCTCGGCCGTGCTTTCGGATTCGTTATTGGACGATGATTTGGACGCCCGTATGGCCGGCTCGCTCCTGTCCTCAGCGGGTTTGTTCTCGGGTACAGGTTTGGGCTGCGAAGATTTCGCTTCGGATTCCTGCACCGATTCGGCGTTTTTGTTACCGGTCTCGTTCGTCGACGCCTTGGGCGTGACGCGACCGGCATCCTCGTCGTCGAAATCGAAAACGACTGGAGCGGAATCGGTCGTAGCCTCTGACGACGCAGCGGTCTTGTCGGCGGTGTCGCTGCGACGACGGCGACGTCCGCCACGGCGTCCGCGTCGACGACGCGTACCCGACGGTTTGTCGGTAGGCGTGGCATTCGATTCGGATCCGTATGCAGTCGGTTCGATTGTATTGTCCGATTTCGATTCCGTTTCCTTGTCACCGGATTTGGGCGTGCGTTCGCTTTTTGCTGCGGAGTCGTCCCGCGACGTCGAGGCCCTGGATTGCTGCTTGCGCTGACCTTGGTCGTTCTGTTTCGTCTTGTCGCCATCCGGGCGTTCGGATGCGGGGCGTTGGCGACCGCCACGGCTTCCGCTTCGCGATCTGCTGCGGGAACCGGTTTTGCGTGATTCGCTGTTCGTTGTGCTGCCACTGCCGGCTGAGGCGCTCTTTCGACGCGAGTTGGTTCGCGTACGCGTCGTTGTTGCAGTGCGTTCCGGTTTCTCGGGTCGTTCGGTTTCCGGCGATTTGAACCAGGTGACGATTCGGGACCACAGCCCTTCGGACGGTTCGCTCGTTTCAACCGGGGCAGGCTGCGCTCGCGCCGGTGCCGGACTCGCCGGGATAAAACGGTTCACGGCGGGCTGTTCCGGTTCGGCGCCTGGCTCGGCAATTTGCGGAGGCGGTGTGGTCGCGATCGGCGTCAGGCGTTCGTAACTGGGCTTGCTGCCATCGGATTCGCTCGAGCGCAAACGCTCGATCTCGAAATGCGGCGTCTCCAGCTTGTCGTCGGCCACGATGATGATCGGTACCTTGTGGCGAAGTTCGATTTCCGCGACGCCGCGGCGCTTCTCATTGAGCAGGAAGTTGGCGATGGTCGGCGGTGCCTGCACCAGAACCTGGCCGGAGTTTTCCTTCATCGCCTGTTCTTCGAGCAGGCGCAGGATGGACAGCGACAACGATTCGACGCTGCGTACGCGGCCATGGCCTTCGCAGCGCGGACAGATTGTCTGAGTCGATTCGTTCAGACTCGGGCGCAGGCGCTGGCGCGACATTTCGAGCAGGCCGAACCGCGAGATACGACCGATTTGCACGCGGGCACGATCCAGACGCAACGCGTCGCGCAGTTTTTCCTCGACCTCGCGCTGATGGCGCGTGCTTTCCATGTCGATGAAGTCGATGACGATCAGGCCACCGGCATCACGCAGGCGCAACTGGCGTGCGATTTCGACGGCCGCTTCGCAATTCGTGTTGAACGCGGTGTCCTCGATATCCGAGCCCTTGGTGGCCTTTGACGAGTTGATGTCGATGGCGGTCAACGCTTCGGTCTGGTCGATGACGATCGAACCGCCGGAGGGCAGGCGCACGTTGCGCTCGTAGGCGTTTTCGATCTGGGTCTCGATCTGGAAGCGCGAAAACAACGGAACGGTATCGCTGTACAGCTTCAGCTTGCGCAGGTTCTGCGGCATGACCTGCTGCACGAATTCGCGTGCGTCGTTGTACAGCTCTTCGCTGTCGATCAGGATTTCGCCAATGTCGCCGCGCAGATAGTCACGCAATGCGCGAATGATCAGACGCGATTCCTGGTAGATCAGAAACGGCGCGGATCGGGTGCCGGACGCGTCGGATATCGCCTTCCACAATTGCAACAGGTAATCCAGGTCCCACTGCAGTTCTTCAGCGTCGCGACCCAGCCCCGCGGTGCGAACGATCACGCCCATTTCGTCCGGCAGGTCCAGTGAGTCGAGAGCCTGTTTCAGGCTGGCGCGATCGTCGCCCTCGATACGGCGCGATACGCCACCGGCGCGTGGATTGTTCGGCATCAGTACCAGGTAGCGCCCGGCCAGCGAGATGAACGTGGTCAGGGCCGCGCCCTTGTTGCCGCGTTCTTCCTTGTCGACCTGGACCAGGAGTTCCTGGCCTTCCTTGAGCAGGTCGCGGATTCCGGCCTTGTTGTGATCGACGCCGGAGGCGAAATATTCGCGCGCGATTTCCTTCAGCGGCAGAAAGCCGTGACGGTCGGCGCCATAGTCGATGAAACAGGCTTCGAGGGAGGGCTCGACCCGGGTGATTCGACCCTTGTAGATGTTGGCCTTTTTTTGTTCCCGGGAAGGAATCTCGAGATCGAGATCGTAAAGGGTCTGGCCATCGACGATGGCCACACGCAACTCTTCACGCTGAGTTGCGTTGATCAGCATACGCTTCATTTTAATTTTTCCTCGCGCGTTCCACGCGAACCGCGCCGTAATTCTGCGCCTGCGAAAGCGGCGCTGAATTGCGACAACCGTGGGCGCAGTGCGCAGCCCCGGGAACGCTAATTTGCCGGCGCGACTATGCGCGCCTGGCTATTGATACGGTGCCCTGTTCACGGCCGTGACTACCGGTGTCTTGTAGACGCGGGTAATCTGCGACTCGAACCGTTACGATGACCGCGCGCGACCGGGTGTTTCCTTCCGGAATGGCAACCGGAAGCCGCGGGCGCAAGGTCGAGTGCGCATAGATCGGATATTGGTCCGTTCTGCGCGCCGTGCAAGGCGGATTCTAGCAACAGGGTGGAATTTTTCCAATAGTGACGCGAACTTCGATGAGTATTCGGGAAGACGGCCAAGCTGGCGGCGTGCGCCAGATGAGTATCGATCAGGCGCACGATGGCCAGCGTATCGACAATTTTCTGGCCGGTTTGCTCAAAGGCGTGCCGAAAAGCCTGATCTACCGGCTGCTGCGCACCGGACAGGTACGCATCAACGGTGGACGGGCCAAGCCCGCTACACGCCTGGCTGACGGCGATCGGGTGCGCGTTCCGCCGGTGCGTACGGCCTCGACGGGGCCGAACAGGCAGCCGTCGGTGGCCATGAAGCGAAGGATCGAGGAATCAATCGTGCATGAGGACCGCGATTTTCTGGTCATCGACAAACCGTCCGGAATTGCCAGCCACGGCGGCAGCGGCATCGATTTCGGTGCGATCGAGCTGTTGCGCGCCGCGCGACCGGGCGATTCGCTGGAACTCGCACACCGGCTTGATCGCGAAACTTCCGGTGTGCTCGTATTCGCCAGGCGCCGCGCCGCATTGGTCGGTTTGCAGGCGGCGATTCGTGACGGACATACCGACAAGCAATATCTGGCCCTGTTGTGCGGCAAGCCGGCGCGCGGCAAGTTCGATGTCAATGTCCCGCTGCGCAAATCCGCATTGCAAGGCGGTGAGCGCATGGTGCGAGTTGACGATCACGGCAAGCCGGCATTGACGACGTTTCAGGTTATCGAGTCGTTCGACTCGGCCAGCCTTGCCAAAGTTACCTTGCATACCGGGCGCACGCACCAGATTCGCGTTCACGCGGCATACGTGGGACTCCCCCTGGCCGGCGACGAGAAATACGGAAACCGCGAAACCAACAAGCAATTGCGCGAATATGGTTTGCAGCGATTGTTCCTGCATGCGGCGTTGTTTGCATTCGAACTAGGTGAGCGCAGTTACAGTTTTTCGGCGCCTCTGGCTTCAGATCTTGCCGAGGTGCTGGAAAAACTGCCAAGGCAGGCTACTGGAAAAAGCGCGCGCTGACTTCGGCCGAGTACAGCAGGGCGTGCGGCATCAGGCCAAGCAACAACAGCGCGCTGGCTGCATGCGATACGGCGATTGGCAGCAACGCCCGGTCGCGCAGATACAACGCGCACCAGCACAGGCCGCCGGCCAGCGTCGCCAGCATCAAGGCCGCGTTCGGTGTATGCATCAAGGCGAAACCGAGTGCGCCGAGATACACCGCGGGAATGATGCGACTGTTGAATACGATCAGCCAGCGCTCGGTACAAATGACGCAGATCAGATATTGCTGCAGGACCGCCCACAACAGATAGCGCACGACATGCGCGGTATCGATCGGGCGTGGCTCGCCACCACGCACATGCGTCAGCAGCCCGATGATTGCGGCCGCGACGACGATCAGCATCGCCCGATACCATGCGTGCCGACTGCCGGTCCAGCGCCAGCGATGCACGGCAGGCAGGCTCAACGCGAAAATCACGCTAACGGCGATCACTGCGCCCTGAAACGCATCGATACGGCCGGTGAATTCGATGCCGACAATCAGCCACAGCGGGCCACCCAGTACCAGCACTATTTCTGCCAGCGCGCGCAGGCGTTCGTTCGTCGGTGGCTTCAGCCGAACGCCGAGCATGGCCAGCAACCAGAGCGTCAGCGCAATCCAGTGCCATGTGGAATTTCGCCGCATTGCCTGGGGTGCCGACGAGCGAGCTTGTGCGAGGGTGGATGCCAGGGCAGATTGTGGAATGACGATCGCATCCGGCAGCATGGTCTGAATCTGGTTGCGCAGGATCAGCTGTTGTTCGACGCGATCGTGTTGTGGCAGTTCGACCAGCAGACTGCGATCGGCACTCGAAGTCGCGGCGATTTTCTTGAGCGCCCGATTGGTATCGGTTGTTGGTAATCGATAAACGCCAAGCGCATCATCGGGCCGACTGGTTCCCGGAGCCAAAAGTCGCAATGGCTGATTCAGATCAGGCGCCCGATAGTGTGCCGGACGATGCAGCGTGCTCGAATACAGTTCAACCGTGTTGCCGGCAGGCGGATCGATTTCCAGCCGGAGCATGGCGGCGATTTCGGGCATCGATACGTCGCGCTTCGACTCGTGCCATGACAGGCCGGCCAGATTCAAGGTCAAGGTGCGCCGTCCCGCCGCGAGCATGACGCTGCTGGTGGTGTAAAGCGCTTGATCCAGATCCTGGCGAATCAATACCCGGATGGTGAGTGCGGATTTGCTGGCGAGGGTCAGTTGCAGGTGCGGGAAACGGGCCAGGCTGATTGGCGCAGGCAGCGGCAAACCGATCTGCGCCGGTTCGCCGTTGCCAAGAATCTGCAAATGCCCGTCGCGAAATTTGAAGTCGTCGTTGCCGAAGACTTTGCCGGCGACGATGTCTTGCGCGGACCGGAATTGCCATTGGTGCGGGCTGCGGTGTGCCGCGGCCAGCGACAGTTGCGTTGCGGCCTGGTTGCGCAGTTCGGTCGTCAGCTGCTGCTGTGACAATCGAAGCAGTGCCCAGAAAGTTGCCGTGACAATCAAGGCGCACAGAACGATCTTCAGCGATACGGATGCGCCGCGCACGAGTGTGGGTGTCAATCGCCGGCGATGGCCTGGGACTTGGCGGCGCAGATGAAGTCATTCATCGAAAGGCCGCCGACGTCATGCGTCGAAAAGCGCACCAGACATCGTCCCCAGCCCAGTTCGAGGTCCGGATGATGGTTTTCCTTCTCGGCCATCCAGCCCAGCGCGTTGACGAAGGCGAGTGCGTGCACGAAATCGGGGAAGCTGAATATCTTGCGGATGTAGCTGTTGTCCGGCCCGGTTTCCCAGCCCGGCAGCAGGGCCAGCAATTCGCGAACCCGATCGCCGGCGAGGCCGTGCTCGGGCCCCTTGAGCGCCTGGCAGTGTGCGCTCTGCAACTCTTCGATGCGCATGATATGTCTCCTGATCAAGACGCCGAGTATAGCGGGCGGCGGGATGACGAGCGGGCTATTTCGTACTAAAATAGTCCTGATTAAGGAGACGAATGATGTTGAACCTCACCGAAAATGCGCAAGCCCATTTCCGCAAGCTGGTCGAACAGCAGGGAATTGATGGGCTGGGCATACTGATGCAGACGGTACAGCCGGGCACGCCGAACGCGGATTGTCGTTTGCAGTTTTGCGAACGAGGCGATCGGGCTGGTGACGAGTGGTCGTTGCAATGCACCGGTTTCACGCTGTACGTCGAGGCGCGCAGCATGCCGTATCTGGAAGATGCGCAGATCGATTATCAAAGCGATGCGACAGGCGGTCGTCTGACCGTTCGCGCGCCGAAACTCAAGGGCGAGCCACCGTCCGAAGACGCCAGCCTGGCAGAGCGGGTGCGCTATCTGATCGATACCGAAATCAATCCGCAGATCGCCGCGCATCGCGGGCATGTCAGTCTGGTCGATGTGCAACCGGGCAATGTCGTTGTGCTGGTTTTCGGCGGTGGCTGCCACGGTTGCGGCATGGCCGATGTCACGCTGAAGCAGGGTATCGAGCGCACCTTGCGCGCGAATTTCCCCGAGATCGGTGAAGTGCGCGATGCGACCGACCACGCCAGCGGGGAGAATCCCTACTTCGAGGGGCAGGAGGGAAGTAGCGCCCTGCGATAAACCGACGTAGTCCGGGTGACTATGCCGGTTTCCGGGATTTCAAGTCAGCCGGCTCAGGCGGTTCAATCGCCCTGTTCGTGATGGGACAGGTCGTCCAGCTTGCCCGGCAACGACGCGAAATGACGTGAAAGCCGATCGATTTCCCTGTCGGTCAGAGTCTTGGCAAAACCGGCCATGATCGGATTTGTGCGTTGACCGTCCTTGTATTCGTGCAGCGCTTGAGCCAGGTAATCGTGATACTGGCCGGCCAGCTTCGGATAGTTCGGCGCCGTGGCGTTTCCATCCGCGCCGTGGCAGGCGGCGCAGGGTGCAGCGAGTACCGCGATCGGCTTGGGTGCGGAGGTGGCAGTATCGGCGGCGAACGTCGGAACGGCGACGACACTGGCAATCAGGGCGGAAAGTCGAATGATTGAATTCATGTGTCGCGTCGTCCTTACGGGTGAATGCTGGAAAGGTAGGCGGCGATATTTTCGATGTCCTGCTCGGACAGGCTCTCGCCCTGAGCGCGCATGGTCGGATGCGAGCGCTGCCCATTCTTGTATGCGTGCAGCGCATCGATGATGTACTGATAGTTCTGTCCGGCGATGCGCGGCACATGGTAGTTCGGGTACGCGTTCTTGTAACCGGTTACGCCATGGCAACCGCCACAGGTGTAAACGAGCGAGCGCCCGGCCTTGGGGTCGCCCTTGTTGGGCGTCGCGGCCGTGGCTGAAACCGCGAAGGTGGTAGCAACCAGAAGTAGCATGAATCGACAAATGAGCTTTTTGGGCATGGGCAGGTCCGCAGTCGGAAGCTTTGGAATAGGAATTCCTGAAAGTATAGCCTGCGGTCACAGTTGATCGCCACACCATAGGCAGGCAGGCGTGCATCGCTGACGCGAAGTGCACCGGCAACAGCACACTTGCCGAGGGCTGCCGACCCGTTTCAACTCCAAAACCCGACCGCACTGCTTGTGCCTGGTCTGCGTCGATGGGGGACCGCAGGTAAACCGGCCACCGGTGCTTGTGTCGGACAGCTGTGTCCAAATATCTATTCGCAACCAATTTACGCGCTGCGAAATCAAAAAGCCGGATGGGACAAAAGTCATTGCCATGACCAACGGCTCTGTTGGCGTTGGACCGATCCCGTCAGGCTACATCCACCCACATAAACCCGGTGCTTGAGTATTATGGTGATTTAGTTTAGTATAACACCAGTTCAACATGCTTCAGCCACTGTAAATACTTGAAGAAAACGCCACCATGAATAAGATCAAGTCACTGTTTTTTATTGTAATTATGGCGTCCATGGTGACGCTCTCCGGCTGTAACCACAACAGCGATGCGGCGCAGAACAAGGTTCCCGTTACCGAAGCAGTGCCTGTGGAAGTGGCTTTGGCCAGCCATAATCCGATCAGCGCCAGTTACCGCGGTACCGCCTCGCTGGTGGCCGATCATGAAGCGGATGTCGTGGCCAAGGCCACTGGCGTGGTCATGAAGATTTACGTGGAAGAGGGCATGCACGTCAAGGCCGGCCAACTGCTGGCCAAACTTGACGATGCTGATGCCCTGGCCAAGGCAAAGCAGGCCGAAGCGCAGATGCATAAGGCGCAGGCAACGTTTGCGCATGCGCAGGCTGCCATGCCCAAACATCTGATTGCCGAATTCGAGTACGAACAGGACAAGTTCGACCTGCAGGCGCAGCGTGCGGCTTACGAGGCTGCGAAGATCCAGCTGCAGAACACGCGCGTAGTCGCTCCCGTTTCCGGTGTGATAGCCCAGCGCAAGGTCAAGGTCGGCAACATGGTGCAGACCAACGGCGTCATGTTCCACCTGGTGGGCATGAATCCGTTGCAGGCCGTACTCAATGTTCCCGAGCGTCAGCTCGGCATCCTCAAGCCCGGACAAGCCGTCGAATTGCAGGCTGATGCGCTTCCCGGCAAGCATTTCACGGGCACCATACTGCGCATCGCGCCGGTGATCGATCCGGCAACCGGTACGTTCCGCGTGACCTGCCAGTTCCGCGACGACAGCGATGTGCTGCGCCCGGGCATGTTTGCGCGCATCGACATCGTTTATGACAAGCAAGCCGATGCCCTGACCATCCCACGCTCGGCGTTGGTCGAGGAGGATGGGGCGACCTCGGTTTTCATCGTCGAGAAGGCGCCGGCCGGTAAAGCCTCGGCCGAAAAAACGAAAACCGCCAAGGCCGACGTCAAGACCAGCGCGGTCAAAAATCACGGCTTGATTGCGCATCTGCAAAAGATCAAGGTTGGCTATAGCGACGGCAACCAGATCCAGGTTCTGTCGGGCCTGAAGCGGGGTCAACGCGTGATCACGGTCGGTCGCAATGCCGTACGTGACGGTACGACGATACTGGTACTGGGCGACAAGGCATGAACATCGTCGAAATGGCCACCCGCCGGCGCGTGACCGTCGGCATGGTGACGCTTACCCTGGTGCTTTTCGGTCTGATCGCGTTGTCCGGGCTGAAAGTCAATTTGCTGCCTGATCTGAGCTATCCGACGCTGACCGTACGCACGATGTACGAAGGCGCCGCGCCGCGCGAAATCGAAACGCTGATCTCGCAGCCCATCGAAGAAGCGCTAGGCGTTGTCAAGAACGTGCGCACGATTCATTCGGTCTCGCAGGCGGGTCAATCCGACGTGATCCTGGAGTTCGCCTGGGGCACGAACATGGATCAGGCGAGCCTGGACGTGCGCGACAAACTGGACCTGCTGCAATTGCCGTTGCAGGCCAAGAAACCGGTGCTGCTGCGATTCGACCCCGCGACTGATCCGATCATGCGCCTGGCCTTGAGTGCGCCGGCCGCATCCGGTGATGAAGATGCCGAGCTGAAGCAACTTCGCACCTTCGCCGACAACGAGCTGCGCAAGCGCCTGGAACCGACCGAGGGTGTTGCCGCAGTCAAGGTCGGTGGTGGCCTGGAAGATCAGATCGACGTCGATATCGATCAACAACGCCTGCAGCAGTTCAACCTCAACGTGACCGACGTGATCAAGCGTCTGGGCGATGAGAACGTCAACGTCTCCGGCGGACGCATCGACGATGGCGAGCAACGCTACCTGGTGCGCACGGTCAACCAGTTCACCAATCTCGCGCAGATGCGCCAGATGTTGATCAAGGTCGACAACGGCGTACCGATTCGTCTGAAGGACGTGGCGCACGTGCATCACGGCTTCAAGGAACGCCAGGGCATCGTTCGCGTGGACGGGCACGAGGCGGTGGAACTGGCCATCTACAAGGAAGGTGATGCGAACACCGTGACGGTTGCCGACGCGGTCAACAAGCGCCTTGAGACCTTGCGTAAATCGTTGCCGCCAAACGCGACGCTGAAGACCATCGACGATCAATCGATCTTCATTCGCGGATCGCTCAACGACGTGCGCAACGACGCCATCATCGGCGGTTTGCTGGCGGTGTTGATGATCTTTTTCTTCCTGACCGACAGTTGGAGCACATTCGTCATTTCGCTGTCATTGCCGGTGTCGTTGATCGCCACGTTCTTCTTCATGGGCCAGGCCGGGTTGAGCCTGAACGTGATGTCGCTTGGCGGGCTGGCGCTGGCGACCGGCATGGTCGTCGACGATTCGATCGTGGTGCTCGAAAACATCGCGCGAATGCGAGAGCAGGGCATGGGAATTGTCGAGGCGGCGGTCAAGGGCGCGCGCGAAGTGTCGATGGCGGTGACTGCATCGACGCTGACCACCGTCGCCGTATTCTTCCCGCTGGTATTCGTACAGGGCGTGGCCGGACAATTGTTCCGCGATCAGGCCTTGACGGTGACGTTTGCGATGCTGATCTCGCTGATCGTGGCCATGACCCTGATTCCGATGCTGGCTTCGCTCAAGGGCAGGGCGCCGTTGGCTTTCAAGGATGAGGAACCGGCGCCGCGCTCGGAACCGCGCACGCGTTTCGGACGATTCCTTCGACGCGCAACCGGACCGGTCCGACGGTTCTTTTCCTGGTTGCCGCGCGCGTTTGCCTGGTTGGTCATGCAGATTTCCAGCTTGCTCGGAAAGGTCTTTGGAACGGCCTTGCGCGTGGTCGGGCGTGTTGTGCTCGCCGGGTACGAGCGCGCCGCCGGTGCCTACCACCGCATGTTGCCCAAGGCGCTTGCGCATCCATGGCGCGTATTGGGTCTGGCCGCAGTGGCGTTCGCAATGAGCGTGGCTTTGATTCCGACGCTGGGCATGAACCTCATCCCGCAGCTGGCGCAGGGGCGTTTCGAGATGAGCGTCAAGTTGCCCCCGGGCACGCCGTTGAACCAGACCGATGCGCTGGTGCGCGAGTTGCAACGCAAAAACACGAACAATCCGAATATCAAGATGATCTATGGTGTCAGCGGCACCGGCACGCGCCTGGATGCGAATCCGACCGAGTCGGGTGAGAACATTGCGCGCCTGCTGGTTGTACTGAAACCGGGCGTCGGCGACAACGGCGAGCGTGCCGCCATGGACGCCTTGCGTGCGAGCATGCTGACGCATCCCGGCAGTCAGGTAAAATTTTCAAGACCGAAGCTTTTCAGTTTCGATTCGCCGCTGGAAATCGAGCTGCGCGGCTACGATCTCAATGCACTGGATACGGCCAGCGCCAAACTCGCCGAGTTGATGCGCGCCTCGCCGCGTTTCGCGGACGTCAAATCGAGCGCACAGGGCGGAACGCCTGAAATCCTCATCCATTTCGATCAGGATCGCGCCGCCGCACTGGGCCTGACCAGCAAGCAGATTTCGGACCAGATCGTCGACAAGGTCCAGGGCGCGGTGGCGACGCAATACAGCATTCGCGATCGCAAGATCGACGTGCTGGTGCGTGCGAGACCGAATGATCGGGCTTCGGTCGACGATATCCGCAACCTGATCGTCAACCCGGGCTCCGACAAGCCGGTGCGGCTGTCCTCGGTAGCCGAGGTGCAGGTGACGATGGGGCCGAATGAAATTCACCGCATCAATCAGGAGCGTGTTGCGATCGTCTCGGCCGGGCTGCATTTCGGCGATTTGAGTACGGCCGTGTCCGCGGTACGCCAGATAATTGCCACCCATCCGTTGGCGGCCGGCGTCAGCGTGCATGTCGGCGGGCAGAACGACGAACTGAATCGTTCGGTACGGTCGTTGATCTTCGCCTTGGCGCTGGCGATCTTCCTGGTTTATCTGGTGATGGCCTCGCAGTTCGAATCGCTGCTGCATCCGTTCGTCATCATGTTCTCGATTCCGTTGGCTCTGGTCGGCGCGGTGCTGGCGCTGAAGATCACGTTCACGCCGCTGTCGGTAATCGTGTTCATCGGTTTGATCATGCTGGCCGGTATCGTGGTCAAGAACGCCATCGTGCTGATTGATCGCATAAACCAATTGCGCGAGGAGGGCGCCGACAAGCACGCGGCCATAATTCAGGCGGCCGAATCGCGCCTGCGCCCGATCACGATGACGACGCTATGTACGCTGATCGGCTTCCTGCCGCTGGCCGTGAGTATCGGCGACGGATCGGAGTTGCGTGCACCGATGGCGATCACGGTGATCGGCGGTCTGGCCGTTTCAACGCTGCTGACGCTGGTCGTGGTGCCGGTGGTGTACAACCTGCTCGATCGACGCGCCGATGCCGCGTTCACCGAACGGCTGCGGCGCAAGCAGGCGGCAACCGATAACCTGCTGGGCGAGGGCGTGTCGTCGTGACACTCGCCGAGCTGAGCCTGAAGCGTCCGGTCACGGCGATCATGTTTTTCGTGTCGATGACCGTAATCGGTCTGATCGCGGCGTTCCGTCTGCCGTTGGAAGGGATGCCGGACATCCAGTTTCCATTCATGATGGTCAACATCCAGTACCCGGGATCGACGCCGGGGGAGATCGAGCGAACGATCACGCGCCCGGTCGAGGACGCGTTGGCGACCTTGCCGGGGATCGAACACATGCGCTCGGTTTCGAGCGCCGATGGTGTGCAGGTCTTCATGCAGCTCAAGTGGGGTGAGAACACCGCGGTCAAGGCCGTGCAGGCTCGCGAAAAGATCGATGCGATACGCGACGAGTTGCCGAGCGACTTGCAACGGTTCCAGGTGATGAAGTTCTCCACCAGCGACCAGCCGATGCTGCAGTTGCGCATCTCCAGCAAGCGCGACCTGACCAATTCCTACGAATTGCTTGACCGCAAACTGAAACGACCGCTGGAACGCATTCCGGGTGTTGCCCAGGTGCAAATTCAGGGAATCGGGCCACCGGAAGTGCTCATCAATATTTCCGCAAACCGGCTCAATGCGGCTGGAATCAGCCTGAACAGTGTCTATGAGCGGTTAAAACAGGCCAATTTCTCCGCCACGGCGGGCAAGGTCGACCAGGGCACGATGCGTTATCAGGTTCAGCCGGTGGGCGAATGGCGTAGCCTGGACGACATACGCTCCATGCCATTGAATGACAAGGGTCTCAAGCTGGGCGACGTTGCCAGTGTCGCCATGGGCCCGGCAGCGTTGAATTACCGGCGTCATCTGGACATGCGTCCGGCGGTGGCCGTGGATATCTCACGCGAACGCAGCGCCAACCTGGTGGCGGTGGCCGGACGGATTGCCGCCGAGTTGAACAAGATTTCTCGCGATCCGGCCATGCATGGCATCAATCTCTACCACCTGGGCGACGAGGCTGGCGCGATCACTTCGAGTCTAAGCGAGCTGGGCAAGGCCGGCGGTATCGGCATTGTGCTGTCGATATTCGTATTGTTCTTCTTCCTGCGTGACTGGGCCTCGACGTTGATGGTGGCTCTGGCCATTCCGATCTGCATGATCATCACGCTCGGCTGCATGTATTTCTTCGGCATCACGTTGAACATCATGTCGCTGATGGGCTTGCTGCTGGCGGTCGGAATGCTTGTCGACAACGCCGTCGTCGTGGTCGAGAGCATCTATCAATACCGCGAGAAGTATCCCGACAAGCCCTGGTACAGCGCGGTGCAAGGCACGCAGGTCGTCGGTATCGCCATTGCGGCCGGCACATTCACCAGCATCGTCGTGTTTCTGCCGATCATTTTCGGCCAGCGCGATGGTATCAGCGTTTACCTGACCCAGGTGGCGGTGACCATGGCCATCGCGCATCTGGCGTCGTGGCTGGTGGCTGTCAGCTTGATTCCCATGCTATCGACGCGTTTGCGCAGCCCGAAGTTCATCGGTCGCAGGACCATGATTTCACGGTTGCAGGACCGATACACGCGACTGGTGAACTGGACCTTGCATCGACGTGGACTGACCATGCTCGGGTTGCTGTTGTTGCTGGGCTTGAGCATCGTGCCAATGGCAATGACCAAGACCGACATGTTCCCGCCCAATGACAGTGGGCAACTGTTCCTGCGTTACGACTTGAACGGCATCTACCGATTGGGTGAACTGGAAAAATCGGTCGACGTGATCGAGCGTTGGCTCAATACGCATCGAAAAGAGCTGGACATCAAGCACATCTACAGCTACTTCAACGAGCAGGGGCAGGCCGATACCGTGCTGATGCTCGACGAGCACCGCGAACATGATGCGCGGCAGATCATGGAGAAGATCCGAAAGGACCTACCCAAGGTGCCGGTCGGCAAGGTTAGTTTCGATAATCAGTCGCAGAACGGAAAAGGCATACAGCTTTATATCCATGGTGATTCGAACGCCATGCTGCACGAACTGTCGGCGCCGGTCATAAACGCGCTGCGCCAGGTTCCCGGGTTGCGTGATGTGCGTCCCAGCGAGGCGGGTAGTGACCGCGAATTGAACGTGCATGTCGATCGCGACCGCGCGTTGCAATACGGTTTTTCGGCCAGTCAGGTGGCGCAATATATCGGCGTCGCGTTACGTGGCGCGCAATTGCACGAGTTTCATCACAACGGTACACAAATCCCGGTGTGGCTACGATTTGGTCGGGCCGACATTACCAGCGTTGAGGACCTGACCGACTACAAGCTGCAACGGCCGGATGGCACGCAAGTGCCGCTAATGGCACTGGTGAACGTTCACGACCGCGGCGCGCCGAATTCCATCGAACGCGACAGTCGCCAGACATCGATGCAGATAGTCGCCAATCTGGCACCGGGCTCGACGCTGGATCAGGTCAAGAAGAAAATCGAGGCGCGGTTGAACGCGTTGCAGTATCCGGCCGGCTACGGCTGGAGCTACGGGCAGAATTTCGACCAGGATCGTCAGGCCGGCCGGAACATGTTGTTCAATACCATCATTGCGCTGATGCTGGTTTACGTGGTGATGTGCGCGATGTTCGAGTCGCTGATCTATCCTGCCGCGATCCTGACAACCTTCATCTTCTCGATCTTCGGCGTTTATTGGTTGTTCTGGATAACCGGCACCACGTTCTCGATCATGGCCTCGATCGGCGTGCTGATCCTGATGGGTGTTGTCGTCAACAACGGTATCGTCATGATCGTGCATATCAACCAACTACGACATTCCGGCAAGCTGCGCATGGATGCTGTTGTATCCGGCGCGCGCGAGCGTCTGCGGCCGATCCTGATGACCATGGGCACGGCGATTCTGGGCATGGTGCCGCTATGCATCGGCGATGCATCGATTGGCGGCGATGGACCGCCCTATTATCCAATGGCGCGTGCGATTGCCGGCGGTCTGGTGTTCTCGACCCTGGTCAGCCTGTTGTGGTTGCCGGCGATATATACGTTGCTTGATGATTCGCGCAACTGGGTTCGCACGGTGTTGCTCGACGCGAGGAGCAACCGGTTCCCGGCCTTGCGCGGCACGGCCGATGGCGGAAGTTAGGGATGCTCTGATCAAGTCAGCGCAGGCGACCTTGTGAGCATCACCCGTCTTTATTGGAATCAATGGCTTGGGCCGACCCTGTCAGCGTACATTTCACCGTTGCACCACCTCGACAGGCCGCCGGCCCGCCTTCGCCAGCGCGCCTTGAACTGCAGACATGGTCGGTGACACTTGTGCTGATGCGATCAAAGCATCCTTGGTTACATCAATCGGTGCAGAATGCGGATGCCGGCCAGCCATTCGCCGATCATCATGCCGAAATTGGTCAGCATGAACACGAGCAGGGTGCGCGATACACGGTTTTTCCACCAGCCGCGCCACTCGATGACGTCGTCGCGTAGTGCCTCGAAATCGGCCACGCGCGGACGGCGCAACCACATTTCCACGCCGGCGCTGAAGGCGCCTGATGGCATGAACGGGCGGAATGGTTTCAGCGGCCCCGAGATGAATGCCGCGAGGACGCTCAGCGGGTGTCCGCCGCCGAGCAGGGCGCCGAGCGCTGCACCGCAGCCGGTGAATACGACCCAGTCACGCAGGGCCACGGCACCGCTACCCGTATCACGGGTAAAGGCATAGACGATCGCGGCGCAAATCACGACGAGGACTCCCAGTCCCAACCATTTCGGCCAGCGCGAGCCGGGTGGCACCCTGGAAAGTTCGGCAACCAGCTCCGCCGGGTTTCCCTGTTGCGTGTCGAGTTCGCGCTCGATTCCGGCCAGATGTCCGGCGCCGACGACGGCCAACACGCGCTTTTCCCCGGAACGCTGTGCTTCTTCGCGCAAGCGCGCGCTCATGAAACTGTCGCGTTCGGAGATCAGGCTGCGATAAAGCGGCTCTGATTGTTCGGCGAATTCATTGAAAGCGCTCTGCAGCACGTCGCCCTGCTTGAGCTTTTCAATTTCGGCTTCCGCGACCTCGCTGCGCTCGAACAGGCTGGCGATCAGTCCGGAGGCGATTCCCATGCGGTCGATCCAGCGCACGCTGCGATAGGCGCGCTTCAGCGTGACGCTGATTTCTCGATCGATCAGCCATAGCGGAAATCCGTATTCGTCCGCCATGTCCGCGGCGGCTTTCATTTCCGCGCCGGGCTCGATGCCGAACTGCTCGGCCAGGCGGCGCTGGTAGGCGGACAGGGCCAGATTGGCCGCGACCATGCCAGCCTTGCCGTCGCGGATGATCTGCCACAGGTCGAGATTACGCCAGGCTTCGCGGTCGCGCAGCGCACCGAAACGGGTGTCGCACAATTCGACGGCGATCGCATCGTATTCGCCGCTTGCGATCAACTCCCGTACCGCAGCTACGCTGGCACGCGAAACGTGCGCAGTACCGAGCAGGGTGTAGTCGATGCCTTCGTGCGTTACGCGCGCGATCGGCTGATCTGCCGAGGCCAGGGGCGTGCTGTCGGGCGCCGGGGCAGGCGTGGCGGAATCATTCATGATGCGGGCAGGTGTCTTCGGTCAGTCGCGATAGCGCTTGAGCAGATCGTCGTAGGCGTCAATGCGGCGGTCTCGCAGGAACGGCCAGATACGGCGCACCGATTCGCTGCGGCCCCGGTCGATATCGACGCTGAGCACTTCGCATTTGTCGCTGCCCGCCATGGCGAGAACCTCGCCCTGCGGTCCGGCGACGAAGCTTGAACCCCAGAATTGCAGTCCGCTACCGCCGTCCGGTGCGGGTTCAAAGCCGGTACGGTTGCATGCCAGCAGTGGCAGGCCGTTGGCGACCGCATGTCCACGCTGCACCGTGATCCAGGCTTCACGTTGGCGCGCCTTTTCGTCTTCGTCGTCGTCCGGATCCCAGCCGATCGCGGTCGGATAAAGCAGCAGTTCGGCGCCGGCCAAGGCCATCAGGCGTGCAGCTTCCGGATACCACTGGTCCCAGCATACGAGCACGCCAAGGCGTCCGACCGAGGTGTCAATCGGATGGAAGCCAAGATCGCCCGGCGTGAAATAGAACTTCTCGTAAAACGCCGGATCGTCTGGAATATGCATCTTGCGATAGACGCCACGGATGTCGCGTGAGCGATCGAATACCACCGCCGTGTTGTGATACAGCCCGGCTGCGCGTCGCTCAAACAGTGATGCGACGATGACAAGCTTGAGCTGTTCGGCCAGGGCGCCGATACGTTGTGTGCTCGGCCCCGGGATGGACTCGGCACGATCAAATTCGGCGACGGCTTCGTGCTGGCAGAAATACGGCCCGTTGTGCAGTTCCTGCAGCAATACGAGTTCGGCGCCACCCTGGGCAGCAGTTCGCAGGCCGGTTTCGACGGCATCGAGGTTTGCTGCCACAGTGCCATGGTCGCGGTCCTGGACCAGGGCCGCGCGCAAGGACTTGTTCATGCCAGAACTCCCTTTGGCAATTGCATGGTCAGACAATGCAAACTGCCGTTTTGCCAGATCAGGGGACGGCAGGGTATCGCAATTATGCGGCGGCCGGGATGTGCCTCGCCGATGATGCGCGCGGCCTCGGCATCAGCCGGATCGCCATAAGCCGGCACCAGTACCGCATCGTTGACGACCAGATAGTTGGCATACGATGCCGCCAGGCGTCGACCATCATCATGGATCGGCCTTGGCCAGGGCAGGGCGTGAAGCCGGTACGCACGGCCGTCCTTGGTGCGCAGGGCTTCGAGTTCCGCGCGCATGCGCCGCAGTTCCTGGAAGTGAACGTCGGATTCATCGTCACATGACTGATGCACGATCGTATCCGCCGGCGCGAATCGTGCCAGCGTGTCGATGTGCGCATCGGTATCGTCTCCCTGCAGGAACCCGTGTTCGATCCACAGCACGCGATCGGCGCCGAATTTGTCGCATAACTGTCGGGAAATCTGCTCCCGGCTCATCTCCGGGTGGCGCAGGTGCAGACAGCGCCAGGTGGTCAATAGCGTACCGGCGCCGTCGGACTCGATCGCGCCGCCTTCCAACGCCCAGTCAATGCGTTGATGCACGGCATTGCGAAACAATTCCCGGGCCGCCAGGCCTTCCACCAATCGATCATCTCGACGGGCCTCGAACTTGCCGCCCCAGCCGGTAAAGTGGAAATCGAGCAGGCGAAAAGCGTCGTCGAGGCGCACGGTCAACGGGCCTGTGTCGCGCAGCCAGGTGTCGTCATACTCGATCTGGATGAAGCGGATGCGTTCGCCTGCGACGCCCGCTTCGTTCAGTCGCGCCAGAGCTCGCTCGCGAACCTGTTCATCGCCAACGCAGACCAATGCCGATTCCTGGGCCGCAATCGCGGCAACCAGCGCGGCGAATGTCGCTTCGGTGTTTTCGAGGCGGAGTGCCCAGTCGGTATGCTCATGCGGCCAGGCAAGCAGAACACCTGCCTGCGGTTCCCATTCCGCAGGCAGGCGGAACTCGGCGGATGTCATCGGATATCGTTTATCGGCGGGTCGGGCGCACCGGACCGCGTTCAGTCGGCGTGGCGCGATTGGCGACGCTGTCGATGACGATATTGCGCTCAAAATAGACCGTGAATTTCGGGTAAACCCAGCGGTTGATGACCGGATGTTTCGGGGCATCGCCACCGGCGGGACTCATTTTATCCTTTGGCACGCCAAAGGCATTTTCCACCTGTTCCATGGTCATGCCCCGATGGGGTATATCCATGCCGCGTTCCTCCTTCACGCGGTTGATCAGCAGGGTATCGGCGTGAACCATGCTGATGCCGGCAATCAGGCCGATGCCCATGCCGAAAACCAGACGGAGGGTACGATTGATCATGATGCGAACTCCTCGTCACAGCGCGGCTTTGTGGCCGCTACTTCATGTGTTTTAGCAGATTCTGTTGACCAATTCCATCCGGGATTCGTCATTCCTGCAAGGTGACCGGAATGCAGAAAGGCCGCGCAAGGCGGCCTTTCCAGTCAATCGCGATGGTGAGCAAAGCCTCAGCGCTGGCGGGCCTTGAAACGCGGATTGGTCTTGCAGATCACGAAAACCTTGCCCCGGCGACGCACGATCTTGCAGTCGCGATGCCGTTTCTTGGCGGATTTGAGAGAAGATAAAATTTTCATGGCGGATCAACCGTCTGATTTATGCAAGCTGGCCATTATACCCGAACAAATCAGCCGTGAAAATACAGCAAGATGTGTGGCGGATGGGATTCGGTTGAACTCTACCAGATGCCCAGTCCGGCCTGCGTTGCTGGGCGTGCAGGTTCAGAAGCGAAAGCTTCGTGGAATCGCCGGTTTTCCGAGGCCGCCAGATTGGCACGCAGGGGCCCTGGTGCGTGTGTGTCCATGGTGCGACGCAGTCGGGATTCCGGTGCCGCCATTTTTTGTCGCCACAACGCCGCCCAGCAGAAAAACAGCCATTGCATGCGCGTGTAGCCAGCGATCATGGGGTCAGGTTTGGCGCAAGCCGCAATCCAGCCTTGCAGGGCATCTGCTGCGACTGCCAGTCCCCCCAGGTCGGCGATATTTTCACCCAATGTCAGGTTGCCATCGATTGGTTCATCCGATACGGTCGATTCGCTGACAGCATCTGCGAGACGTCTGGCGCGCGTTTCGAAATTTGCCCTGTCGGCGTCCGTCCACCAGTTCTCAAAGCGTCCATCCGGGCCGAAACGGCTGCCTTGATCGTCGAACCCGTGGGTCATTTCGTGCGCGATGATCGCGCCGAGGCGGCCATAATTTACGGCGACATCGGCGCGTGAATCGAATAACGGGGCTTGCAGCAGGGCTGCGGGTACGACAACTTCGTTGCGCAGCGGATCGTAACGAGCGTTGACCGTCTGCGGCGTCATCGACCATTGCCGATGGTCGACCGGTCGGTTCAGCAATCCGACCAGCCATCGACGGTTGAATTTTTGCGCTTCGCGAACATTTTCGTACCAGTTGTCCCGTCCGATGGCGAGGCCGGACCAGTCGCGCCAGTGTGACGGTTTACCAATTTGGGCACGCATGCGTTCAAGTTTGTCGGTCGCCGCCCGTTTTGTTGCCGGAGTCATCCAGTCGACGGTCTCGATCCGGTTGCGCATCGCAGCGCGCATGTTTTCGATCATGTTCCGGATTTCCGCCTGGATCGGTTCCCGGCAGAACTTCCCGGCATAGAGCTTGCCCATCGCCTCGCCAACCTGTTGGTTGAGCGAGATCAGGGCCTGTTTCCAGCGCGGCATGGGCGATCGCGCGCCGCGCAGACGTTGCCAGTGGAAGCGGGCATGAACATGCGATGGCACGCCACCCAGACAAGGCGCCGCATCGTCGAATTGACGGTAGCGCAGGTAAGCGCGCCAGGTTGCCGCGGGCAATTCCCGCAACATCACGCCAAGTTCGACATGAAATGCCGGAATGGCCAGCGAGAAGCGTTCCGGGAAAAGGTGTTGGGAACTGAAGAATCGCCGCCAGCAGAATGCCGGATGCAGACGATCGGCGTCGGCCACGCTGAGCGGGTTGTAGCGCAAGGCCACGTTGCGCGCGAGTTCACGGCGCGAAACCGACGCCCGGGCCAGACGCGCTTCCAGTCCGATTATCTGTTCGGCCAACTCGCCAATCCCGGTCGTATCGGCTCCGGACAGTTCCAGCATCGTGGCCACGTGGTCGCGGTAATCGCGAAGCAGCGCCACGCCAGCCTGCGTATCGGGAAAATAAAGCTCGCGGTCCGGCAAGCCCGGCCCGCCGGGATACACATAGGCGATCATCCAGTGTGGATCACGGTAATCGGGTTGCGCCTCGAGCGTGAACAGCAGGTCCTGACCATTGGCATGCACGTCGCGAATGTAGGCTGCGGTCGATGCGACGTCATCAAGCGCATCGATGCGCTGCAATTCCCTGTGCAGCGATTCGGGCTGATCGTTGGCCCCGGATATATTCATGGCCGCGGTCCAGAAATCGCCGACTACCCTGGATTCATCGGTCGACACAGCCTCCGCGGACTCCAGCGCAATCTCGAGTTGCTGTTTCAGCGTGGTTTCGCGCAGCGCGGCAAAGTTGTCCCAGCAGGCGTATCCGGGCGGAATCTCGGCCGAATCACGCCAACGCGAATTGACGAACGAATCCAGGTCCGTCGCGGGATCGTACGCCATGTTGAACTCGCTTGAATCCGGACAAACCGATTCGATGTCGAGCGCGAGTTCGTCGTTTTCCTGGTCCAGCGATCGAACAGCCATCGTCGCGGCGCCGGTCAGAACGGTTTGTTCAGTTCGACGGATTCGCGGCGTCCGCGGAATACCAGCGGCTTGGCCTCTGCGCGCTGCGGCTGTTGCGCGCGTTCGACGATATCGGTGACGATTGAATGTTGTGGCGACTTGTCGCATACCGGATCGGCCGCCGCCGGATCGTTCGCCAGCATGTAGGCCTGGCAACGACATCCACCGAAATCCTTCTCGCGTTCCGGACAGCTGCGGCAGGGTTCCTGCATCCAGCCGGTACCGCGGTAACGGTTAAAGCCTTCGGAGTCGTACCAGATTTCGCGCACATTCGTTTCGCGCACATTCGGAAAATCCAGTCCGGGCAGCATGCGCGCCGTGTGACAGGGCAGGGCGGTCCCGTCGGGAGTGACCGTCAGGAAGACGTTTCCCCAACCGTTCATGCATTTCTTCGGGCGTGATTCGTAGTAGTCGGGCACGACGAAAAACAGCTTCATGCGGTTGCCGAGTTTTTCCCGCCAGGCGTTGGTCACGGCTTCGGCGCGTTGCAATTGTTCGCGGGTCGGCAGCAAATGCTCGCGATTGACTTGCGCCCAGGAATAAAACTGGGTGTTGGCCAGTTCAAGGTATTCCGCGTCGATTTCGACGGCCAGCCTGATGATGCGGTCGATGTGGTCAATGTTCATGCGATGGATTACGCAGTTCATGACCATCGGGTAATCGTGCGACTTGATCAGTTCAGCGGCGCGGCGCTTGAGATCGAAAGTACGCGTGGAGGAGATGAAATCGTTGACGTCGCGCGTGGAGTCCTGGAACGAGAGCTGGATATGGTCCAGACCGGCCTGTTTCAGGTCGGTGATGCGTTTTTCGTTGAGACCGATCCCGGACGTCAACAAATTGGTGTAATAGCCGAGCTTGCGTGCTTCGGCGACGAGTATTCCCAGGTCCTTGCGCTGCAGCGGCTCGCCACCGGAAAAGCCGCATTGCACGGCGCCGAGCTCGCGCGCTTCGCGCAACACGCGCAACCAGTCGTCAGTCGAAAGTTCCTGTTCGTGTTTGGCGAAATCGACCGGATTGAAGCAAAACACGCAATGCAGCGGGCATTGGTAGGTCAATTCCGCCAGTAACCATAAAGGCGGTCCGATTTCGGGCCGGGGCAAGCGTAGCGCAGCCATTACCATTCCACCCAGTTCTGTTGGTGCGCCATCTCCAAAAATGCGATTACATCCTTGTCCAGCGCGCTGGCCTCGAACGCTTTTTCCAGATCGGCAACAATGTCGCTCAGCGGCGTTTCGCCGTTGCAGCGGGTCAGTATCTGCCCGGCGCTGGGATTCAGCTTGACCATGCCTTCCGGATAAAGCAGCACGTGCGCCTGTTGTGCCTGTTCCCATTGCAAACGAAAACCACGGCCGATGCGCGGCCGGCTCTCCGCGTCGATGCCCGTCATTCGGTCACTCCATAATGCGTGGCCATGGCGTCGTTCATGGTCCACAGGATGTCGAGCTTGAACTTGAGTATCTGCACGGCGCGGCGTTGCATGGCCGCGGTCGTGAAATAACCCAATGTGACCTTGAGTGCCTGTTCGACATCGCGACGTGCCTGACTGACCCGGTTGCGGAAATACTGCATGCCGTCGGATTCGATCCACGGATAGTGCTCGGGCCAGGTTGCCAGGCGCTGCTTGTGGATCTTCGGCGCGAACAGTTCAGTCAACGAGGCGCAAACCGCTTCCTGCCACGGAGATCGCCGCGCAAAATTGACGTAGGCATCCACCGCAAAACGCACGCCGGGGATGACGTGTCGCAAGTCGACGAGTTCGTCGTGACGCAGGCCGACCGCCTTGCCCAGTTGCCGCCACGCCTCGATGCCGCCCGGGTCGTCGCGGTAGCCGTCGTGATCGAGAATCCGTTGCACCCACTGGCGGCGCAGCTCACGATCCTCGCAATTGGACAGGATTGCCGCGTCTTTCAACGGAATTGCAATCTGGTAGTAGTAACGGTTCGCAACCCAGCCGCGAATCTGGTTTCGTGTGGCTTTGCCGTTGTTCAGCATGCGGTTGAAAGGATGATGGATGTGATAGGCGCGGCCATTGCGGCGCAGGCGCGCTTCGAATTCCTTGTGGCTCCAGGGCTTGTTCGCGGTCACAGGCTGAACTCCATGCCATCGTGGGCCAGTTCGATGCCGGCCGTGCGCAGTTGCGCGTGCTCGGCGCCGTTCTCGTTGAGAATGGGATTGGTGTTGTTGATGTGGATCAGGATCTTGCGCGTGCTCGCAGGCAGTTTGTTCAGCCATTCCAGCATGCCGCCTTCGCCGCACTGGGCCAGATGCCCCATGTCGCGAGCGCGTTTGCGCGAGATGCCCAGCGCGAGCATTTCGTCGTCGCGCCAACAGGTGCCATCGATCATGACCGTATCGCTGGCCTGCATTGCCTGCCAGACATGCGCTTCCATCTGGCCGAGGCCGGGCGCGTAGAAAAGGCGTTTGCCGCTGTCGACCGATTCGATCAGCAGGCCGATATTGTCACCTGGAACCGGTTTGTCGCGATGAGGCGAGTAGGGTGGGGCGTTGCTCATCAACGACATCGCCGTGATGTGCAAACCACTGACTTCGGGAACCTCGAAACGGCTGCCATCGATGGGAATCGCGTGCAGTTCCGTGCCGCAGTAATGATCGAGCAGCCGCAAAACCGGATTGCCGTGCTGCAAATCGTCACGCGCAGCGTCAGTACACCAGATCTGTAGCGGACGATCGTGTTCGCGCAACATGTACAGGCCCGTCGTGTGGTCGATCTGTGCGTCGATCAGCAGGATCGCGACGATCGCCGTATCGCGGATCGAGCGTGCCGGTTGCGCTTGCGGGAACTGTTGCAGTTGATGCAGAAGGTCGGGCGAGGCGTTGCACAACAGCCAGTCCATGCCGTTGGCGCTGAAGGCGACGGACGATTGCGTGCGCACGCGGGCTTTCAACGTGCCGTCACGAATGCCTCGACAATTGGGACAATTGCAATTCCATTGCGGAAATCCGCCGCCAGCGGCCGAGCCAAGAACGTGAACGTGCATGCCGCCGGGGTTTCCTCAAAACTGGCAACGATCCGGGGTGACGGATGTCGGTTCCCGGATTGCGCCAGCGAGCATTCGCCCGCTGGCGCCGGACCGTGAGCGGACTCAGCGGGTAGCAATATACATCGTGATTTCAAAACCGTAACGTACGTCGCATGCTTGCGGGGTCTGCCATTTCATGATGCTACTCCAGAGAAGAGACGAGAGGCTTCAGCGTGAGGCGGCACGCATTGCGCACTGCTTCGACTCGGAGTGTCCTCTCATTCGTCTGCGAGCGCATCGAGATGGTCCTGATTTGGGGCTAACGATTTTCATTAGATCGCAGGGACGATCATGACGAGGCCGACATGGGCAGGACGATCGGGTAGCATCGCTTCCCAATGACGACAAAGACCGCCATGCCCGATTCCGAGCCAGCACCGAGTTTCGATACGGGATTTCTGGATGTCGGCCAGGGGCATCGGCTGTATTACGAGCAGGCGGGGGCGGCTGGCGGCATTCCCGTCGTCATGCTGCATGGTGGACCGGGTTCTGGTGCCAGCCCGCGACAACGCATCTTTTTTGCAGCCGAGCGCTACCGGCTTGTCCAGTTCGACCAGCGCGGTTGCGGGCGCAGCGAGCCGCGTGGCGAAACGAAGCACAACCATACCGATGCCTTGATCGCCGATATCGAGGCGTTGCGCAGGCATCTGGGCATCGAGCGATGGCTGGTATTCGGCGGCTCGTGGGGCTCGGCGCTGGCGCTGGCCTATGCGGCAAAGCATCGCGAAAGCGTCACGGGTCTGATCCTGCGCGGCGTATTCTTGACCGGCAATGCCGACATTGCCTGGTTTTTCCACGGTGTGAAGGCGTTCGCGCCGCAGGCCAGCCAGCAATTCATGTCGGCGATACCGCGTCGCTGGCGACGTAGCGTCGCGACCTATCTGGATCGATGCATGTCAGGCACCGATGTGCCCCGAGCTCGGCAAATGGCCGCTTGCTGGCAGCATTACGAAGCGGCGTTGAATGGCACGCAACCCAATGTCGTCGATGGTCGCGTCGGCTCCGAATCGACCGCATTGCATGACAAATATCGGGTGCAAGCACATTATCTGGCGCGAAAATGCTTCCTCGGTGAACGCGTGCTGATAGGCGCTGCGGCGAGCCTGCGCAACCTGCCGGTTGCGATTATCCACGGTACGCATGATCTGGTGTGTCGGCCACATAACGCCTGGCGTTTGCAATGCGCCTGTGCCGGCAGTCGCCTGGCCTGGGCCGAACTGGCCGGGCACGATCCATTTCACCCGTCCTGCACACGCTTGCTGCGCAGCGCCACCAACTGGTTTGCCGTACACGGTGATTTCACCGGCTGGCCGGCCGGGACCGAGGGCAAACGGTGAGCCTGCGTTTGCAGATCAATCTGTTGATCGCCGGCATCGTCGCCGTGTTCGTTGGCGTCGTATTCGCTTTTCAGGTCATCGATACACGCGCCAGCGTGCGGCAGGAGATTGAGGCGAGTGATGCCGTTGCAACCCAATTATTGTCGAATTTTCTTCTCGTTTATGGCGAGAAGAGCCGTCCCATACTGGTCGATTTCCTGATTCATCTGGGGCATGTTCGCTCGACAGACATTTCGCTGGTCGACGACGACGGTGGTGTTGTCTATCACTCGCCGCCGTTTACCTACAAGGCGGGTCGTTACGCGCCGGCTTGGTATACGGCCCTGGTGGGTCCGAAGCCATCACGTCGCGAGTTCCATGTTCTGGCGGGTGATCTGATCGTCAAGGCCGACGCCAGCCGGGCAATTCTGGACGGTTGGGATGACGCCGTCCGCCTGGTTGAGTTTGGTGTTGTCATTGTATTGATAGGCAATATCCTGGTGTTCTGGCTGGTACGTCGCGCAACACAGCCATTCCAGAACATTGCCGACGGCTTGCGCGACATGGAGCGCGGCGCTTTCCATACACGGCTGCCCAATTTTGCGGTTGCCGAAGCGGCTGCGATCGCCAACGCTTTCAACCGCATGGCCCAGGCGATCGAGGACAACCTCGATGCGCGTCAGCAGGCGATCGAGGCGACGGCACGGTTGGAACAGAACCGAGAACTGGCATTGATGGTGCAGAATCGTATCGAGGAGGAGCGTCGGCATATCGCTCGCGAGTTGCACGACGAAACCGGACAAAGCGTTACCGCGATCCGCAGCATGGCGTTATCGATGGCGCAGCGTTCAGACCATGACGAGCAGACGCGTCGCACGGCGCGACTGATCGCCGAGACCGCGGCGAAGCTGTACAGCGCGATGCACGACCTGATTCCGCGATTGCGTCCGTTGGCGTTGGAAAACCTGGAGTTGGCCGATGCCGTCGAAGGGCAGGTCGCCGAGTGGCAGCATCAGCATCCGCCGATCGAATTTGTCCTGAAGCTGGGCAAGTTGCCGCCAAGACTCGGCGATAGTTACTCGCTCGCGGTATATCGCATCCTGCAGGAAGCGACGGTCAATGCGTTGCGTCATGCGCAAACCACAAAAATCGACATAACGCTGGAAATTGAGGAACAGCAATTGATTTTGCGCGTACGCGATTACGGTGCCGGGCTGTCGGCGGATTGGGCCGAACCGGGACATTTCGGTATTCGCGGCATGCGCGAACGGGCGCGTATGCTGGGCGGAGATGTAAGCGTCGATAATGCGGACGGTGGCGGCGTACTTGTCGTTGCCCGTCTGCCGATGAAGTAATTGTCTGCAAAGGCAGGTTGTGATGACGGAAAAAATTCGCGTGATGCTGGTGGACGATCACGCCGTCGTGCGGGTGGGTTTTCGCATGCTGCTGGACAGCAGTCCCGACATCGAAGTCGTTGCGGAAGCCGATACCGGAGAGGCCGCCTATCAGCAATACACGCGAATTGATCCGGACGTCGTGGTCATGGATGTCGCCATGCCTGGCATGGGCGGGATCGAGGCTGCCCGGCGTCTGTTGGCACGTGATGCGCATGCTTGCATCCTGGCGCTGTCCGCGCATGAGGATACGGCGCATCTGAAGCGCATGCTCAAGGCGGGCGCCTTGGGCTATCTATCCAAGCGCACGGCACCCGATGTGCTGATTTCGGCGGTGCGAACGGTCGCTTCAGGCAACGTCTACCTCGATGCCGAAGTCGCGCGCAAGCTCGCGATGCAGGATCTGACCGGAGCGCAGAGTCCGGTCGAGGCACTATCCGAGCGTGAATTCACGGTGTTCATCCAGTTGGCGCGCGGGCAATCCGTCAATCAGATTGCGGACACACTATCGTTGTCGCCAAACACCGTTGGTACGCACCTGTACAACATCAAAAACAAACTCAGCGCCAATAATCAGGCGGAGCTGACCCTGATTGCGGTGCGCAACGGATTGATCGACGCCTGAGTATCGGAAAATGAGGGAGTTCCTGCCCGGACCCGGTCCTGGGCGGGATGGCAGGTCCGGACAGGACTCCCTCGGCTCGGATCCCCCCCCGATGCTCGGGGCTTGCGCCAGTGGCCAGCCTTTACACGGCGCAAGCGTTCAGTCTGCGCCCTTGGAGAGGCTTTCCAATGCCTCGTTGATGCGCGCGATCTTGACTTGCAGCGGCTCGACCTGACGTTGATCGTTCGCCGACGGGTGGTTGTTGGCGTCCTCCATCGACATCTCGAGACGACCGAGCTCGATCATCAAATCGTGACGGAGAAAAATCGGGTTGCTCCTGGAATTTTCCAAAGCCTTCATGGCAGGTCTCCTTTCAACTCGGCTTACGACTGGTGTCAAACACTACCCTTCGCGCTGAGCTTATGTAATCCGTACGAATACGTATGCGGACAAGACGCGCATGATTGTTTTGAAGAAATTGACCCGGGAGGAGTGGCTTACGACGTCAACCTTCAGTCGGCAACAAGCAGGCGCATTCGGATCAGGTCGGCCAGCGTGGCG
Organism: uncultured Pseudomonadota bacterium; assembly: GCA_963779795.1. Classification (GTDB taxonomy): domain Bacteria; phylum Pseudomonadota; class Gammaproteobacteria; order Xanthomonadales; family Rhodanobacteraceae; genus Rudaea. The sequence goes on from CAVZZK010000003.1 coordinate 507,375, forward strand.
GCCTGCATCTTTTCCATCAGATTGCGGCGGTGAATTTCGATGGTTCGGTGACTGGCGCCAAGCTCTCGGGCGATTTCCTTGCTGGTGCGGCCGGTGACCACTTGATCCAGTACTTCACGTTCGCGCGGCGTGAGTCGGTTCCGCCGGCTAGTGGCTTGTTCGCGCTCCAAAGTGTGCGATTGATCACGCAGGTAGTGTTCGACTGCAAGATTAACCCGTTCAATCAAGTGATTATTTTCAAAAGGTTTTTCTATGAAATCTTCTGCTCCGTGGCGCATTGCAGTCACGGCAACGGGGATATCTGCGGAGCCAGTGAGAAAGATGATCGGTAAAGCAATTCCGCGCTCATTCAATGCGGTCTGGACTTGCAGACCATCCATGCCGGGCATGCGAACGTCCAGGAGAATGCAGCCCGGGCCTTCAAGCTGTGCTTGCGCAAGAATCTCGGTTCCCGAGGCGTATAGGCGCGGCACGAATCCACCGGTTGTCAGCAGACGGCGCAATGCCGATCGCATGGACGCCTCGTCATCGACGACATGAACGGTGATGGCATGCTTCACGTTCGTGGAAATGCTTGGTGTCCGATTTGAAGTGGTAGTCGCCATCGCTCCCGGATTGCGAGTTGTTTGCCAAAAGCTCGTCAAGTTTAGCGCCCGCCAAGGCCTTCAAGTACGGGTTTGCTCATGTATTGTGTGACCTGCATCACATTTTTGAAGCGGTGAGCGTTTGGCCGAATTTCGGTATCGCGCTGGGCATGCTCAGGTCATGTTCGACGATGAGGTAATTGCGGTTGGCACCGGGAGACTCGTCGAGCTCAGACCTATATGGTGTTCATTGTGAAATGGCCCGGCAAGCGCCTCAGGCAACGAACCGGCACGCCGACTGCGGCGTGCGCGTGTCCATGTTGCGGCCGCGGTTGAGGTGATCGTCGATCTCGGCTGCGCAACCGAGCATGCGGGCATACAGGAACAGCGTGAATGCGGCGGTCTCAAGTGCAGCGTCGGTCAGTTCTCCGCTGCGCAGGCGCGGCCAGAGCATCTTCAGCAATAGGGTCGCGATCAGTGCGTCGACATTGACGCAGAACACGTTGCGCGTGGCACCGGCATCGTAAAGTGCCTGCACGAGTAGACGATAGTATTCGTGGAATACGTTGTATTCACCGCGTTGTTCGGCCAGCGTGCGTACGAATTCCTCGCGCGGATCAACGTTGACCAGCTTGCCCTTGAACACCGGATGATTGATGCAGGGAATCGTCATGCCGGCGGCGGTACCGAGTTCCTTGGCGGCGGCGCGTTGTGCAGCGTAGTCGCGCGCAAACGCAGTGGCCATGCCGGCAAGGTCAAGGCCATGTTTGCAGTCGCCCGGATCGCGCAGGTCGGTGTGGCGAAACCGGTCAAGCAGGAAGGCAACGCCCTCGTAGCCGTTGCCGCCGTGCGCGTAACCCGAATGCGACAAAAAGCCGAGCATCGCCTTGTTGAGCTGCACTCGCGCCGGCTTTTCCGGACCATCCGACGAAACTCCGCCCTTGGCACCTTGCGCCGAAATTGCGCCGGGTCCATTGCTCAGCAGCAGGCCGAGCAGCACATTGAAGGCGAAACGATCACCCGACGCCGGGTCGATACCAAGCAGGGCGGTGCAGGTGACGTCCGCGAGCGAACGCTGGGCGACGATCTCAGCATCGGCGATACCGCAGAAACTTCCAGCCCGGTGTCGCGAGGCGTCGACCGATGCACCGATAATGGTGCCGAACAGGCGCATCCACCACGGCAAGTTCTCGGCGCTGCTACGAGAGATACGCTTGTGGATCAACGGTTTCCACGCCAGGGTCGTGGTGATCGCAGCCAGCACGGCGTCCGCCGTCGGATGACCGTCGAGTCCGCGCAGGAAGCGGATGAACACGGACTTCGCGCCACGTGCATCAAACGCCGCGAGCAGGGCATGCGCTTTGGCATCGGGTGCGGGACCGACCAGGACGGCGCGTTGTGCCGATGTCGGCTTGATCGCGTCGACTGAAAATTCGTCGTTGCGCGGATTGGCGAGCGCCGCGCCGTTGAACAACTCGATCATCGCGCGTGAGGCGGCCTGTGCCCGTTCCACGCATCTTGGTCCGATCAGCGCGACAGCAGCCGCGATTACGCAGTTTGGTGCGTTGCCGCCTTCGCGCGCTGCCTGTGCGGCGGCGAGGGCGGCGCTGCCGTGCAGGTTCAATTCGGAGCCGATCGCGATATTGACCAGAGCCTTGTCGTTGGAGCCGCCTGCTTCGTGCAGCAACGCGAGCATCACGTTTGATTCGAGCTGTTGCTGCGCCGCGTCGAGCATCGATACGCCGTACAGACTGGTAATCTGCGTGTGCATGTCCATCTGCGACGCACCCGAGGCATCCTTCATGTTCTGCCGCGGTGCGATCGCGCCGATCTGGCGGTTAAGTCGCGCGATCTGCTCGTCATACGGCGGTTTCGCGGTGACCACGGGAAGGTTGAGTCCGGTCGGCAGTTCAATACTTGCGTTCGAAGCGAACCAGGCTTTCAGCGACAGATCGCCTTCCGGCGGAAAGTCTGGTTGGACGGCGTTTTCGCGCATCACCGCGCTGAGCGCGGCTGGAATATGCGCGATATTCGTGACCACAGCGCCACGCGTGGAGAAGACCGGCCTTTGTGGCGTAAAAATGCCGTCGACGCCAATTTTGTCCATGAACCAGCCTTCCTTGGCGATTGCATCGTCGCCGCTTCCGGACATCGCGCCAGCGTGGCCGACCGCACGCGTCAGTCGGCGCTTCCAGCGCCCGACGACACAGGCGACAATCGGCTTGGTGAACTCGGCATCCAGTTCGTAGTAGCCACCGGGTTCGACGTAGAGCACGGCAGCCTTGCTGCGAGAATCGTTGGCCAGCGCGAAGGCGAATTCCGGTGCGGCGAAATGGATATAGACGTCCTTGCCGCTTGAGATCAGCGTGGTCGTGCCCCAGCCGGCCATGCGCAAGTAGGTGGCGATCGTGGTGGTGAAATTGCCGGAGTTCGACAGAATCGCGATCGAACCCTTGTGCAACGCCTCGTCGGGATTGTCGCCGCCGAGTGCGCCACCGATACGCACGTGATTCCAGGAATCTGCGACGCCGAGGCTGTTCGCGCCGAAGATGTCGATGCCGGATGACTGTGCCATTGCACGGATCTCACGCGAGTCGTGCGCGGACAGCTTTTCGGTGACGATGAAAATCTTGCGCAGCTCCGGGTTGACCCGGATCAGTTCGGCGACGCCGTCGCGTGCCGCGGATGGCGGCAGGTAGACGACACCGCAGTCGAATCGGTGTCCATCGGAAAGTCCTTCGAGCACGTTGTTGTAAACCGGAATCGCGCCGCTACGCGTGTCGAGTGACTGACCGCGCCGGCCGGGCGATGTGCCAAATACCACATTGCCGCCCGAGAAGGCGTGGCCAATCGGCGTCACATCGCGCGATTCGCTACCAAGGATATTCAGTACGCAGACGCGATCGGCGCGCGTTGCCACCTGCGCAAGCGAGCCGATGCCGACGTAATACTTGAAGTTACCGATGCCGGGCTTGTTCATGGCGCCGGCACATTCGCGGCGGGTGCCGGGTTTGGGCGGCCGACGAACGCGACGGTGCGATAGTTCAACGTGACGTGGTCGGCTCGCGCGTACAGATTGAACAGGTTCGATACCGCGCAATGGGCCCGTTGTCCCGCCGAAGTGGCGCGGGCAGGCATCGCTGAGCGTGAGCGGACGAGACTGAGAAATCCGGTTCGATCCAGCCACTGCCGGTGCGGGAAGTCGAGTTCCTCGAATGGCGCGCCGGCGAAGAATCGGGAGATCGCCGAGCGACTTTGTTTCACGGACAGCGCCGTGTGTCTGGTTTCACCGAATTCGCCGAGTATTTCGTCGATCGCATGCTGCAACGGATCTTCGAGCGGTCGCGTATTCCAGATCAATACCACCTGGCCGGATGGTTTCAGTATGCGTAGCCATTCGCTCCGAACCGTTGCGACGTCGAACCAGTGGAACGCCTGTGCGACGGTGATCAGATCGATCGAGTGATCGGTTAATGTCGTGGCTTCGGCTGTCGCGGCGATGCTGCGGTAGCTGGAATGGCTGGACAGTTGCGCATCCGCGGTCGCGCGCATCGCGGCGTTCGGTTCGACCGCGGTGACGGCATGGCCGCGGCGTAGCATTTCCCTGGTCAGAAGACCAGTCCCGGCGCCGATGTCGACGATCACGGCGCCGTCGGACAACGCGCCACGGTCGCGCAGGGCGTCGAAAAGCGCGCCAGGATAGTTGGGTCGCGAGGCCGCATAGTCGGCAGCCTTGGCCATGGTGTGCTCGCACGCAAACCACGCTGGTCGGGCAGGCGTATTCATGCCGCAGCCCGCGGCGGCACCTTCAGTTGTGCGGCAATCTGGGCGCGGCCGCCAGTTTTCATCCAGGTGTCGATCGCACGGGCGTACTGGATCACCTCGCTGATATCCGAATCGAAGCCGAAGATGCGGTAGGGCAGGCCAAGCGCATCCATTGTGTCGCGCATCGCACCCAGGCCGCGTACCAGATTCGGGCCGCCGCGGCCGACCACGACGAACAGCGGTGCCGGTCCGTGTTCGCTGAAGTGTTCGCGCAGTGCGTCGGCGATTGCGCGCAGCGTCTCGTAGATGTCCGTATTGCTTGACTTGCCGCCAATCACGAACAACACGTTGGTCTGCTTCAGCCAGTGCCGGAAGCAGATCCGTGCGACCTGTTTCATCTTCTCGTACGGCGGGTTGCCACCGAAATCCGAGGAAATGATCGCATCGTCGCCGAGCATCTCGGACACCAGGGAATTGGCGCCGCCGCCGAACGTCGGCGCGAGGATTGTGCCGGACGGATTGATGACGTAGACGTCGCTCTGACCCTGGTAGGTGCGCAACTGGTTGATCTCCTGCTCGAAGTCGGAGTAGTCATTGGCAAAAAGGTGAGCCGGCAAGCCGAGACGTTGCCAACGCGCATCGTCGCGATCGAAGCCGCATTTGAAATCGCACGCAACCGGATTCAGACGGCCGGTGGCGTCGGGGCGCATACGAATGGGATTCAATTCGAGCGTGCTCATGCCGAAGTCGTGGTAAAGCTCCCAGAGTTTCGGCAGGTGCTGTACGAGCGGTGAAATGATCGGCATCGGTGCATCGAGTGTGGTCAGCGCGTTGGCGACAACGAATGCCTTGAGTCCGGTCAATGCATCGAATGGCACGTGCGCGACCTCGCTCTTGTCGAGTTCCTCGATGTCGATGCCGCCGTGGTGGGTCAGGGTCAAGGTCGGCGCGCGAAAACGGGTCGAGTCTGTGATCGAGAAATACACTTCATGCCGGGCTGGCACAGCGCCCTCGAACGTGACGCCTTGCGCCTTGGCGGTCGACGCTCCGAAGCGATGTTCGGCAAAGAACAGTCGTTCCTTTTCTTTCAGCGCGGTTTTCAGGTCCGCCGCGACGCCAACCAAACCGGCCTTGCCTTTCTTGCCGACGCCACCTTTGAAGATCGGCTTGATGTACACCGATCCGGCACGATCGATCAGGGCCTTGATCTGTTCCTCGGACGCATCCGGACCGAGCACTTCGGCCGCCGGAAAGTCAACGAAATGCAGCAGCCTGTGGCCGTAAAGCATGCCAGTCAACTGCATGGTCTGAGCCTGTATCCCGTGGTGGTTATGAATCTAGTTTGCAACGTGCAAGGTGCGTCGGGGCAAGTTTTCGTCAACGCTTCGGCCTGTATCGGCAAGGCGGCCTTTCAGTCGCCGTTGTATTAGCCAACCCAATTGTCCACTGTGTCGATGCAGGTCACTTCATCGAGACATGTTCGTGATCACGCTCACCGCGGCTCACGGCACTTACGCTAGCCGCATCGACTGAAGCGAGCATTAACACTTGCTGAAATCATTTTCAGCTTTCGCCATCTTGCCTTGCCTCGTGTGCGTATGACGTTTCCGTCGCGCTTTCCAGATTCAGAAGGTTGCCGTTGTACTCAGCGAGCATGCCACAGTGATCGATTTCGCCGGTCCCTGGGAAGTGTTTCAGGACCCCATGCTCAAGGACGACCATGGCAACGCGCCGCCGATGAAACGACAGCAGCGCGAACGCCTGCCGTCACCAGCCGATCAGGAGCGGCAGCAGCATCAGCGGCATCAGTAGTGGCAGCCACGGCAGCACGTTCGATGCACGCCCGGACCTTGACGGCGGCGTGGCGTGCTTCACGGTGAGCGTGTGCTCAGTCACACACATCGGGCTCGGCATCGCTGATCTCTGCGGTTTTCTGGGCCGGCTCGGGATAGCGGCGCTTGAGCAGCAGATACAGCAGCACCGGAACGATCAGCAGGGTCAGGAAGGTGCCGGCGATCAGGCCGCCGATGGCCACCACCGCCAGTGGCGACAGCCGCTCCAGTCCCACCGCCCACTCGAACGCCACCGGCACCATACCCACGGCGGCGGCGGCGGCGGTCATCAGGATCGGGCGGGTACGAAGATCGACCGCGTGCAGGATCGACTGCTTCAATGGCACGCCACGGTTGAGCGACTCCTGCGCGAAATCCACCAGCAGGATGCCGTTCTTCACCACGATGCCCATCAGCAAGATCAAGCCCATGAACGAGGGCATGCTGGAATGCTTGTCCGCAAGCAGCATCGCCCAGGCGGCGCCGATCACCGCCAGTGGCAGGGTCGCCAGAATGGCCACCGGCGTGATGAAGGAACGGAAGGTGATCATCAGCACCACCGCCAGCAGCACGATGCCCAGCGCCAACGACTGCACCAGCCGGATGAACGAGGCACTCATCTCCTTCATCTCACCTTCGTCGGACAGCGTATAGCCGCGCGGCAACTGCAAGCCCGCCAGCGCCGTGGCGATGTGCGCATCCAGCGTGGAGACGGCGATGTGGCGGCGGTAGCCGAGCACGTCGATGGTGCGTTCGAGGTTCTGATGGGTGAAGGTGGTCGGCGCATACACGGTGTGCACGGTCGCCACCTGCGCCAGCGGCACCGTGACGCCGTTGGGCGCGGATATGTTGAGCGCCGCGACGGCTGCGGGACTGGAACGTTCGCTGCCGCGCAGGCGCACCCACACCGGGATGCTGTTCTCGCCCGCCACGCGCAGGCTGCCGCCCGGAATGCCGTTGACCTGCGCGGCCACCTGGCGGGCGATCGCGCCCGGGGTAAGCCCATAGCTCGAGGCCCTGGCCGCGTCCACATCCAGCTGCAGGCGCTGGGCATTGCCCTGCCAGCTGCGCTCGATGCCGGTCAGGCCGCCCACCTTGCGCAGGCGCCGCTCCACCTCACCGGCAAGCTGGTCGAGCACGTGCCAGTCAGGGCCGGTGATCATCAGGTCGACCGTGCCGCGGATCGACGACAACGGCGTGGCGCCAAACACCACCGCGTTGGCGTTGATCAGACCGGCGATCGCCAGTACGCGACGCTGGATCGCCTGGCTGAGTTGGAAGATGGTTTCATCGCGCTGGAAGCGGTCAACCAGGTTGACCGTGGCCATGCCCTGTTGATACGTGCGCGCGGCGCCGAAGGACTTGTCCTGCGGTTCGGCGCCGACCACGGTGGAACTGGAGATCAGCCAGGCCGGTTTGACCGTGCTGCGAATCGCCGTGTCGACCGCCCTGGCAATGCGCTGCATGCCGGCGGCGTCGGTGTCCGGCTGGGCCTCGAAGCTCACGTGGGTGATGCCCGAATCCATCAGCGGCATCAGCTCGCGCCCCACCACCGGCATCTGCAGCAACGAGGCCACGGTGAGCAGCAGGGCCACCAACAACACGCGCTTGGGATGGTCCAGCGCCCAGCCCACCAGCGCGGCGTAGAAGCGCTTCAGGGGTGTAATTGCATAGCGATCGAAATAGCCCAACGGCTTGCGCAGCACGTCGCGTGCGCCCGGCTTGAGTACCCACGGCGTGAGCAGCGGAATGATGGTGACGGCAACAATGAACGAGGCGCCCAGTGCCATCATCAACGACACCGACAGCGGCCGCAGCACGGTCTGCACGAAACCGCCGATGAACACGATCGGCAGCAGCACCACGGCGTTGGCCACGGTGCCGGAGAGCACGGCCAGCATCACCTCCTGGGTGCCGTTGGCAGCCATGGCCATGCCGGATTCGCCATGCTCGCGCATGCGCCGTTCGATGTTCTCGATGACCACGATGGCGTCATCGGCAAGCAGGCCCACGGCGATGATCACCGCGGTCAGCGTGATCATGTTGAACTCGTAGCCGATCAGCTTCATCACCAGGAAGGTCAGCAGGTACGTGAACGGCAACGACAGCGCGGTGATCAGGGCCGCGCGGGTATCGGCCAGGAACAGCAGGATCACCAGCACGGTCATGATCAGCGCATCACGCAGCGCGCCCAGCATGTTGTCCACGGTCAGGTTGATCAGGCGCAGCTGACCATCGGCCTGCGCGATGTGCAGCATCGGGAAATCCGCCTGGATTTGCGGCAGTGCGGCGTCAATGTTGTGTGCCGTGATGGCGGCATAGCCATCCTCGCCGCGCAGCAGCGAGACGGCGATGGCGGCGCTGCCGTCGCCGCGGTACAGCGAGGTCGGGTCGGCCTCGCCCCAACCGACCGTGCCCAGGTCGCCCACGCGCACGAAGCCACCGCCGGGCACCGGCACCTGGATCGCGGCCAGCTGTTGCGGGTTGTGGGCGAGGCTGTTCAGGGTGAGCAGGAAGCGGAAGCCGTCGCGATGCACCAGGCCTTCCGGTGCGGTCACGTTGCTTGCTGCCAGCGCGCCCGCCACAGCCGCTACGCTGAGGCGATGGCTGGCCAGCGCACTGCGATCCAGATCGACCTGAACCTGGCGCTTATGGGCGCCGAATACTTCCACCTCGGACACCCCGGCGATGCGCAACAGGCGGTTGCGCAGCTGGTTCTCGGCGATACGCCGGGCGTCGGCCAGATCCAGACCGGACCCCCTGGCGGGCGTCAGTGCCAGCACGGTGACCGGCTGTGCCGCATTGGTGATACGGAAGATCACCGGCGCTCGCGTGCCGGGCGGCAGCTCGGCCTCGACCCGCTTGAGCTCGGTCAGCACCTTGGTGGCGGCGATATTGATCTCGTTGCCGTACTCGAACTCCGCCGTCACTGCCGACACCTGGTCGCGCGACACCGAGGTGACGCGGCGCACGCCGTCGATGGCCGAGAGCTGCGTCTCGATCAGGTGGGTGACGTCCTGCTCCACGTCGCTGGCCTCGGCCCCCGGCCACTGCGTGACCACGCTGATCATGGGCCGGTTGGAGTCCGGGAACAGGTTCATCGGGATGGTAAAATAGGCGGCGATGCCCGCCACCACCACCAGCACCGCCAGCGCCACGATGGCGTGCGAGCGTCCCAGCAGGCGTTGCATGAAGTTCATTGCCCGGTTCCCACGCTGGCGGCGGTGACGGCGGCATCACCGTCACCCAGCTGCGCCAGCACGGCGCTCTGGCCCACCACCACCTGCTCGCCTGCTTGCAGCGTGCCTTGCACGGCGGCTCGGGAGCTGCCTTGCTGCACTACCTGCACCGGCACCCAGCGCAGACGGCCGGGCGTACCTGGCTTGGTGGCCGGGGTAAACACCACCACGCGCGTAGTGCCGCCGCTGCCCACCAAGGCGGCCGTGGGCACGGTGAGGCTGCTGGCGCTGGCGGCGGCATGCACGCTGGCCATCACCATGCTGCCGCTGGGCAGTCCGAATGGCGTTGTGGTGGCATCGGCCTCCACGCTGCCGAGGCCCGCGGCGTTGACGGCAGGGGCGACGCGACGGATCGGCAAGCGGATCCTTGATGACCCTGACTGCAATTCCAGCACGTCGCCGACGTGCACTCTGGCCAGTTGCGTGGCGGCCAGGCTCACCCGCACCACGGCACCCTTGCCGGCGGTCAAGCGATAGACCGGTTTACCCGGTCCCACCGTGTCGCCCACCTCGACCAGGCGTGCGGCAACCACCGCGTCGATCGGTGCGCGGATCTCGGCATAACCCAGCTGCACGCGCAGCGCGGCGATCTGCGCGGCCAGTGCCTGCGCCTTGGCGTGCGCCCCGTTGGCCGCGGTGCGCGCCTGATCGGCCTGCGCCTGGCTGACGCCGCCTTCGGCCAGCAGTGCGTCCGTACGCTGTTGTTGTTGACGGGCGTAGCTGGCTTCAGCCAGCGCCGCGCTGCGCTGCTGCGTCAGCGCCGCGATATTGCTTGAAATCGTGCGTGCATCGATGCGCGCCAACAGCTCGCCGCGCTTTACCGCAACGCCTGCACGCGGACCAATGGACAGAACCGTGCCGGGGATCTGCGCCGACAGCACGATGTTCTGCGGCGCCTCGACCAACCCTGCCGACTGGATGGAACTGGCCACGCTGCCACGTTCCACCCGGGCGACTTGCAATGCCCACGGCGCATGTTCGGCGGTCGGGATTTGATCGGCCTGGTGCAGTCGATGGAAATGCAGCGCCACTGCAGCCACGATGATGATCAGCAGAATCAGCAGCAGCCAGCGACGATTGTGCGAGGAAGCCATGTTCAGTGTCCTTGTGCTGCGGGAGATTCATGCGCCATCCCGGTGAGCGCCAGCGGCGCCTCGCCATAGGTGTAGCGCAGTGCGTCATCGGCCTCCCACCAGGCGGCCAGTGCATTGGCAATGCCGGCGCGCGCCCGTGCCAGGGCAGCCTCGGCGTCGATCAGATCCGTCGCCGAACCGAGGCCGACCTTGAAACGGTCGCGCTCGATGCGTGCGCTTTCGTCGGCGGCCGCAAGTCCGGCGCTGGCGGCAAGCCAGGCCTTGGACTGGGCATTCCAGGCCGCTGCGGCGCCCGCACTGGCAGCCGCCAGGTTGAGCTCGGCCTGGCGTGCGCGATCGGTGGCCTCCTCACTGGAGGCGCGGGCGGACGCAATGGCCGCGCGCTGTGCGCCGCCGGACCACAGGTTTAGCTTGAGCACCAGCATGACCTGCCAGGTATTCACCGCCCGTTGATCGAACTGGATCGCGTTGTGATCCCAGTCGCCGGTCAGCGCCAGCTGCGGCCACTGCGCGCGGCGGGCGGCCTGTTCCCGGGCGCTGGCCGCATCCGCGGCGCTGTGCGCCGCCGCAAGCAACGGCGCCTGCTCGGAACTGCCATTGGGCACGCGCACAGGCGGGTTAGCCGTCGGTTGGATGGCGACGCTGTAGGCAGGCAGATCCATCAACGCGGCCAGCTGCGCGCGCAGGTGCTGTTCCCGTCCCTCCACGCCGGCCAGTTGCCCCTGCACGGCCGCCTCGGCAGCTTGCACCCGCAGCAGGTTGACCCGTGCGATCGAACCGACTTTCAAACCCTTGCGCGCCACCGCCAGGCTGCGGGCCAAAGCGCGCTGCTGCGCCTGCAGTGCACGAAGCTCGCCGCTCACCGCCTGCAGATTGCGGTACACCGTGGCGCCATCGAGCATGCTCTGCAGGCGCTGGTCCTGCGCGCTCCACATGGCGCGGCGGGCATTCGCCCGCGCCGCCTGTACGTGGGCCAGGATCTGGCCGCTGACGTCGATCGGCAGCTGTGCCTGGACACCGTAGCCGAACTGGTTGCGCGCGAACGGATACAACGCCACGTTGGGCGGCTGGGTGATGGGTCGGATCAGGCGCGGATCGTTGTAATGCATGCTGCGCGCGTAAGCATCGACCTTGCCGAACCAGGTTGCACGGGCCTCGCGCTCCTGCGCACTGGCGGCGCGCTGCCTGGCCTGCGCCGCCTGGATGCTCGGTGACTGTGCCTGGATACGCTGCAACACGGCGCTGAGGTCGGCCGGTTGTTCGGCGGCCATCACGGGCAGGCTGGCGAGCAGCAGCAGGGTCAGCAGGACGCCACGCACGACTGCGCACGCGCCATCGTTGGATACTTCAGTGCGCATCACGTGCTCTCCATGCGGATCATGGAGATCACGCGCCCGCGCCGCCGCTGCACGATCCGGACGCCAGCGCGGCGACTTCATCGCGATCACGCGCGTCGATTGGCAGGGCACGTTCCCCGGATGTCTTGTGCAGGGTCTGCGGAGGGCAGAAGGATTGTGGGGCGGCCAGCGCGGCCGGTTCCATGGCGGGGATCATCTGGGTGTCTCCGGAAGGTTGGGTTGCAATGTTCTACACAAGCAGAAGAACGCGACGGTGGGAGGATGCAACATCTGGGGTGAGCGTCATGCCGATGGCAGAACAAGCGGATCCATCGAATCCGTGGAGGCAACAGCGCGGCCAACTACACGCAAGGAGCGTCAAACAAAAGCAAACCGAAACGTCACTCTCACCATGGCGCGTGAATGGTTCGGGTGTTCTGCCAGTCATGTTGCTCCACCTTGGAATGGCACCCGGCGGATTCAATTACGAAGTGCGACGTTTGAAGGACGCGAAAAGGGGTGTCGAGTGGCGCCTTGAATCCTCATCTGTTTTTTTGGCGAACGGCATATTACTGTCACGCCGAACGGGGGGGAGTTCAGTGCGATAACGTACATAAGCCCGAATTGGCGTGGCTTTTGCCTTGATGTGGCCGAAGATTCATCTTTGTCCGTCGGCGCTTCGATGTGGCCGCTGAGCATGTATCCGCCCGGCTTGCCATATCCACTGAATCCGCCCACGTTGTCCGAAGTCAATGAAATCGTCGGAGGAATCCGTGGCTCAGGCGCGCGGCAGGTGACAGTAGTCATGACCGCTGTCGTCGAATCGCACTTGCCGTTGCGGGTGAGCGCCTCGCGCAGGCGATGGTCAAGTGGAATGACTCAGCAATGCGGTGGACTTCACGCGAATCGTTCGCTAACTGGCTACTGACGATGGAAGCTGAAGCGGGAGGGCGTCGCAACCACTAGTCCGTACATAATCAGTCACATCGAGCGTTTCGGTGACTACCTGACGGACATGCTGGCGGCGCGCTTTAGTGCACGATTATTATGCCCTTTATATATTATGTTAAATACTGGACATGATGATGTCCGGATTCATTTCGATTCCCTTGTCGCTGCATTATTCCAGGTCCCTGCCGCACCGAGGGAATCGCCCTGAATGAAGCGATCAGGCTGCCTTGGCAGGTGTTTCCGATGTCTTGGGACAAACGTGTAGCTTCGATCTGGCTGCAGGACCGATCCAGCTCGGTGCGTCTGGCCAGCGTTCGGGTGTTTCGCCGGCCAGCGCTCGGCTCAGGTCGCGACGATCGAGCTGGGGTGCGATCAGTTCAGCCAGCGTCAGCGCATAGCTGCGCGGAATCCGATCAAGTCGCAGCACCAACCATGTCGTGCACCGCGGAAACAGCCCCGAAGTGTTCAGTACGCACAGCTCGTCAGCCTGGTGGCCTTGCAAGGCCATCTCGGCAAGAATTCCGACGCCCAGGCCGGCATTGACGTAAGTCATGATCAGATCTGCATCGCGTGACGTACAGGCGAACTGCGGCGTCACCCCAACTTGATCAAATGCCTCGCGCAAGGATGATTCAGGACGCAGCGATGATTCGTAACTGACCAGCGGATGGCGGCCGAGATCCTCAAGGGTAATTTCACCATTCAGCCGTGTCAGCGGATGCCCGCGTGGTACGACTACGGCCCGTTCCCAGCTGAATAACGGAACGGCCATGCCGCCGTCAGGCGGATTGGCACAGCTGCTCAGAATTGCCAGATCGACCCGGCCGCGTTCGAATTCGGCCAAGACACCGGCATCGCCAAGTGGCTGCAAACGAACCGTGATACCGGGGTAACGACGTTTCAGTTCGGTGATGGCGCTCGGTAACACGAACCTTGCCTGCGTATGCGTCGTGGCGATGGTCAGTTCGCCGCACTCCTCCCCACGCAGGTTCGCCGCAATCGAGCGGATATTTTCTGCTTCGGTAGCAATGTTCCGGGCGCGCACAAGTACCTGTCGCCCGGCGGCCGTGATCGCGTGAAGACTCTTGCCGCGTCTAGAAAACAGCTGGAATCCAAGTTCGGTTTCAAGCTGTTTGAGCTGTTTGCTGAGTCCCGGTTGCGTTGCGTGAACTTTTTCGGCTGCCGCGGTTATGTTCAGGCCGGAGTCGGCGATGGCGATGAAGTACCGTAATTGAGTCAGGGTCATGATGTCGATGGTTCGCGTAGCCGGTGCTGCATTTTGTGCGGATTCGGCGTGGGGTCGGGGCGAAGACAACGAGCACATACGCGTTTCACGGCATTTCTCCCAGGCTCATGCATGTATTGCCGGACAGCATAACTTACAATTATATGGACGTCTATACGTCCATAAATGAGAGATTGCGCCCATTGCGCTGTCGTAAAGTTGCCGTACCGGTTGATTTGGCTTGGGGCGACCCTGTCAAGATACGCTTCATCGTTGCCCTGCCTCGACAGGCCGCCAGCCTGCCTTCGCCAGTGTGCCTGGAGCTGCATACAGACATGGTCGGTCACACCTGCGCCGACTTGATCAGAGCATCCTTAGCGACGCTGTCGAAAAAAGTTGCGCAAAAGCTGGCTGGATTCCTCGCTACACACGCCTTCATCGACAACGACACGATGATTGTGCAATGGCGAAACAAGGGTATCGAATACGCTGCCGGCAGCACCCGTCTTCGGATCTCGCGCAGCGAAAACGACTCGCGCCACGCGCGAATGAACGATGGCGCCAGCGCACATCACGCACGGTTCCAGGGTCACGTACAAGGTTGTGTCCGGAAAGCGGTAATTGCGCAGTTGTCGGCCTGCGTCGCGCAGGGCTTCGACTTCGGCGTGTGCGCTCGGATCATTGGCACTGATACTGCGATTGAAACCCTCGCCGACGATTTCGCCGTGGTGTGCCAGCACCGCGCCAACGGGAACTTCTTCATGCAGATCACGCGCATGACGGGCCAGTTCGAGCGCCCGCTGCATCATGCGGACATCAACCGGATCCGACGGCGGCTCGTCTATTCCCATTCGATCGTGGCCGGCGGCTTGCCACTTATATCATAAACAACACGAGAAATACCGCGTATCTCATTGATTATTCGCAGAGATACGTGTTCAAGAAATTCATAAGGCAAATGTGCCCAACGTGCGGTCATGAAATCGATGGTCTCAACGGCGCGCAGCGCGATGACCCATTCATAGGCACGGGCGTCACCGACAACACCGACAGATTTCACCGGCAGAAACACGGCAAAGGCCTGGCTGACCTTGTCGTACAGATCGTATTTGTGCAGTTCGGTGATGAAGATTTCGTCGGCGCGTTGCAGCATTTCGACATGTTCGGGACGGATTTCGCCGAGCATGCGCACGCCCAGGCCGGGGCCGGGGAAGGGGTGCCGATACACCATTTCGCGCGGCAGGCCCAGTTCGACGCCGATGCGCCGCACTTCATCCTTGAACAGTTCGCGCAGCGGTTCAACCAGCTTCAGCTGCATGCGTTCGGGCAGGCCGCCGACATTGTGGTGCGACTTGATCACGTGCGCCTTGCCGGTCTTGCTGGCGGCTGATTCGATCACGTCCGGGTAGATCGTGCCCTGCCCCAGCCAACGCATGCCCTCGAGTTTGGCCGCTTCCTGCTCGAATATCTCGATGAACAATCCGCCGATGATCTTGCGCTTGGCTTCCGGGTCGGACACGCCTTTCAGCGCCGTGTAATAGCGGTCGTGGGCATCAACCCGTATCACCTTGACGCCCATGTTTTCGGCCATGGTGCGCATGACCTGGTCGCCCTCGCCCAGACGCAGCAGACCGGTATCGACAAAAACGCAGACCAGCTGGTCGCCGATGGCGCGATCCAGCAGAGCCGCCACGACGGACGAATCGACGCCTCCGGACAGGCCGAGCAGCACGCGGTCGGAGCCGACCTGCTCACGGACGTGGGACACGGCATCGTCGATGATATTGGCGGCTGTCCACAAGGTTTTGCAGCCGCACAGGTCGACAACAAAGCGGCGCAGGATTTCGTTGCCGCGCGGCGTGTGCGTGACCTCCGGATGGAATTGCACGCCGTACCAGCGCCGCGCGTCATCCGCCATTGCGGCGATCGGCAGATCGTGAGTCGTGGCGACCGGGACGAAACCGGCCGGCACACCGGTAACGCGATCTCCGTGCGACATCCATACATCGAGTGTTGGAGACTGTGCGCCGGCTAAACCTGAATCGACCAGGCCGGCGAATAATTCGCAAGGCGCCGTGATGTTCAACTGCGCGTGACCGAATTCCCGCGTTTGGTCGGCTTCGACTTGTCCACCGAGTTGCACGGCCATGGTCTGCATCCCGTAGCAGATGCCGAGGATCGGTATGCCGGCTTCATAGACCTGCTGTGGTGCGCGCGGCGAACCGCGCTCGGTGGTCGATTCCGGGCCGCCCGACAAGATGACGCCCTTTGGCGCGAAGCGTGCTATTTCAGCGGGGTCATGGTCCCAGGCCCAGATTTCGCAGTACACGCCGATTTCGCGGATTCGGCGCGCGATCAACTGCGTGTACTGCGCGCCAAAGTCGAGGATCAGTATCTTGTCGGCATGAATATTGGCGGTCATAGGCACATGGTTTGGTTGAAACCGCTCATTCCGGAACCGGCTTGTCGTGATGCCGGTTCACAGCTTCCGGCTGTCAGTCGAGCCGGTAATTCGGTGCTTCCTTGGTGATGGTGACGTCGTGCACGTGCGATTCGCGGACACCTGCGCCAGTCACGCGGACGAACTGTGGTTTGCGATGCATTTCCTCGATGCTGGCGCAGCCGACGTAACCCATCGCCGCACGCAGCCCACCGATCAGTTGATGGATGATGTTACGCAACGGGCCGCGATACGGGACGCGCCCCTCGATACCTTCGGGAACCAGTTTGTCTGCATCCGTCTCATCCTGGAAGTAACGGTCCTTGGAACCCAGTTGCATGGCGCCGAGCGAACCCATGCCGCGATAACTCTTGTATGAACGGCCCTGGTAAAGCTCGACCTCGCCCGGTGCCTCTTCGGTACCGGCGAACATGCCGCCGATCATGACGCAGTCGGCGCCGGCGACGAGCGCCTTGGCAATATCGCCCGAGTAGCGGATGCCGCCGTCGGCGATCAGGCAGGCGCCGCTGTCCTTGATCGCTTCGGCGACCATGTTCACGGCGCTGATCTGCGGCACGCCGACTCCGGCGATCATGCGCGTGGTGCAGATCGATCCGGGCCCGACGCCTACCTTGACCGCATCGGCACCGGCATCGACCAGGGCACGCGCGGCCTCGGCGGTGACGATGTTGCCGCCAACCACCTGAACCTTCGGATGCTGTTTCTTGACCCAGCGTACGCGCTCCATAACGCCTTTCGAGTGGCCGTGCGCCGTATCAACGACGATCACGTCGACGCCCGCATCGACCAGCGCTGCAACGCGCTGTTCGGTATCGCCGGCAACGCCAACCGCGGCACCGACACGCAAGCGTTCGTGGCTGTCCTTGGCCGCATTCGGATTGTCGCGGGCCTTCTGGATATCCTTGACGGTAATCAACCCGCGCAGCTGGAACGCATCGTTGACCACCAGCACTTTTTCGATGCGGTGCTTGTGCAACAGGAACAGGACTTCGTCTTCACCGGCGCCTTCCTTGACCGTGATCAGGCGTTCCTGACGGGTCATGATGTTGCGCACCGGATCGTCCGGTTTCTTTTCGAAACGCAGGTCGCGGCTGGTGACGATACCAACGAGTTGTTCGCCATCGACGACCGGCACGCCGGAGATATTCCCGACGCGCATGATCTGCATGACGTCACGAATCGATGTATCCGGTCCGACGGTAATCGGATCGCGGATCACGCCGGCCTCGAACTTCTTGACCAGGCGCACCTCGGCGGCCTGCTGCTCGACCGGCATGTTCTTGTGAATGATGCCGATGCCCCCGCACTGCGCCATGGTAATTGCCAGGCGGGCTTCGGTGACCGTGTCCATGGCTGCGGACAGGATCGGCAGATTCAGGCGGATGTCGCGTCCGAGACGCGTGGAAAGATCGACGTTGCGTGGCAGGACGGTCGAATAGGCAGGCACAAGCGACACGTCATCGAAGGTTAGCGCTTCGGTGAGTATGCGCATCGACACGTTCCTCGGAAGGTTAAACCATCAAATTATACAGATCGCCACAATCTTGTGCCATAAATGAGGCTTTCGCCGTGCCGGCCCAGCCTGCACGGCGGGTCTTTCGATCGCGCTTGACAGGCTGATCCGCTATTTTGACACTTTCTTGCGATAGTGCCTCACCTCGCCGCGCAGTTCTCCGAGTTCGCGCAGGATCATTTCGATATTCAGTTCGTTTTTCAGATTTACCGTGAAGTCCGCGTGATCGCGTGTCCGGTCTTTCTCGGCCTGTCGGTTCTGGCTCATCATGATCAAGGGCCCCTGCAAGGCGACCAGAATTCCGAGCGCCAGATTGAAAAACTGATAGGGATAGGGATCCAGTGGCGATCCCGCCATGAACAGCGAATTTACGATGCACCACAACCCGCTGATGGTGAGCAGGGCGGCAATGAACGACCAACTGCCGTTTAGCTGCGCGATCGCGTCGGCAAGTCGGTCGTGCCAGGTAAGCTCGCGGTCGAACTCCTCGTCGACGTTGCGTGCGGCCAGACCCGAAAGCATCAGGTTCGTTTCGCGCATACGCAGGCTCATCGTGCGGCAAATCGTCATCGCGACGCGCGGCCTCCGAGACAGATAGGCCTCGAACGCGTCATGGCGCAATTCATACAGTACCGTGTCAGTCACAGCGGTTGCAGTCGCGCTGCGCGGCTGTTTGTCGAACATCGACAATTCACCGAAGAATTCGCCTGGACGCAAGATGCGCAGTGAGAGCGGCTGCGGCATGTTGCCGGATAACTCAAGGTGTACCTGGCCAGCCTCCACGATATACATGGCGTTTCCCGGATCGCCCTGCTTGAAAATCACCTGGCCGGCGTGAAGGTTACGGCGCTGCATTTCGTCCGCCAGCGAAATCAGGTCGTCTCTATCAAGATCCTCGAATCTTGAAATCGAACGCAACGAAACGGTATGGTCCATGACTCGGTCCTCGACGCGCGGGCCGCGGCACCGGCCCGATGCGTCAAGAATAAGTCAGTTTGCTACGCTCCGTACGCGTATTGCGTGGTGCCCCGTCTTTCCAGTCAACCTCAGCGTACTTGAGTCGGTGCGGCTTTCAGCGCACCAGTACCAGAGACAGTTCCGGCCAGTAAGTGATGATCAACACTGACAGCAGCAGAATTGCGTAGAACGGCAGGCTGGCGCGCATGATTGTCGTAGGCGGCTTGTCGAAACGCGCGCTGGCGATATAGATGTTCATGCCGATCGGTGGCAGGAAAATGCCGATCTGCAGATTGGCCAGGAAGATGATGCCCAGATGCACCGGGTCGATGCCGTAGTTCAGCGCCACCGGCAAGACCAGCGGCACGAGGATGATGATCGCCGGAAAACCTTCCAGCAGCATGCCGAAGACCAGCAGAAACAAATTGAGCAACAGCAGGAAAGCGTAGCGGTTGCTCAGCCCGGCCTGCAGTGCCGAAAACAGGCGTCCCGGAACCCCGTCATCGATCATCCAGTTGGTCAGGGCCAGTGAGAAGCCGAGCACGATAAGGATCGCACCGACCAGCAACATCGCTTCGCGAATGACGCGTGGCAACTCCGCGAACTTGATCTCGCGCCGGATCAGCACCGTCACGATCAGCACGTACATGGCCGTGGCAGCGGCCGCTTCGGATGCGGCCAGATGACCCGTGTAGATGCCGATGAGGATGACGAATGGCAGTGGCAGTTCCCAGGCAGTGTCCTTGACCGCGGCCCACACTTCGCGCGCACTGCTGCGCGGCGGACGCGGTACGTTGCGCGCTTGCCAGGCGCTGTAGACCGACAGCATTACCACCATCAGAAGGCACGGCAGCAAGCCGGCCTTGAACAGGTCGTTGACGCTGACCGGCGGCGTGGTATGGAATTGCTGGGCCACCACGCCGTAAAGGATCAGCGGCATTGACGGCACCAGCAGCAGCCCAAGGCTGCCGGAACAGGTCAGCAGGCCGAGCGAAAAACGTTCGTCGTATTGTGCCTGTCGCAACGCCGGATAAAGTACGGCACCAAGCGCCACCAGTGTCACGCCGGTGGCACCGGTAAACGCGGTAAACAATGTGCAGGCGCAAACCGAAACAATAGCCAGACCGCCGGGCAGCCAGCCGAACATCGCATTGGTCAACCGCACCAGGCGACGCGGTGCCTGACTCTCGGCCAGCAGATAGCCAGCCACGGTGAACAACGGAATCGCGATCAGCGCCGGCATGGTGGCCAGCCGGTAGAACTCGATGGCTACAGCGGCGCCCGGTTCACCGGCCAGATGGAAACCCAGCAGGGCAACGGCCGCGATGATGGCAAACAGCGGTGCGCCGAGGACGGCCAGGATCAGCAATGCGCCGGCGATCAACCAGATCACTTGCGCGGCTCCGCCGCAGGATCGTGCAGCAAGACCGGCGTATGCGCCGGTGGCGATACGGCGCGCAAGGCAAACCGCAGGGCCATCAGGCCGAATCCGACCGGCAGGATCGCCTCGGGAATCCAGGCTAATATATGCGGCAAGCCACTTGCCGACGTGCTGTCGCTGAAATCGATATGCACCAGGACGAAACTGAACCAGCACATTGCCGCGCAAAGGGCCGATGTGAATCCGAGCGTGATCCGCCGTGCAATGCGTTGCGCGCGAGGTCCGAGGAAACGGTCAGCGAGATCCAGCGCGATGTGCTTGTCGTCGCGCACGGCGGCCAGTGCGCCGAGCATGCCGGTCCACAACACCAGGTCGCGCATGACTGGATCGGCCCAGGCAATGCCGGTGTCGAAAAAGTTGCGCAGAACGATCTGTGCCGCGGCCAGGCCGACCAGTGCCAGTACCAACAGTGCAAGCAGGCCGCTTTCGAAGCGCCTGAGCCAGACCAGCCCGCGCTGCGCGGAAAACGTCATTGAGCACCGTTCCGTACAGCGGTGATCGCGTCCTCCAGCGCCTTGGCCATCTTCGGTGAAATCACCTGATCGGAGATCAGTTGTTTACGCGCCTTGGCGCCGACTTCCTCCCAGGTATTCGTTTCGGCCGGGTCGGGCGTAAAAATCTGTACGCCCTGTTTTTGCAACGCCTGCAGTGCCTGGGCGTTGTCGGTGCGGTTGTCCTTTTCCAGCTTGTCGAAAGCCGCGCCGAGTTCCTGTTTGACCGCGGCCTGATCTTCGGCCGACAGCGAATCGAAAACGTGTTTTTCGATGACCAGGATGCCGACGACGTACGTGATCGGAAGTTTCACCAGATGCCGGATCTTGGTGTGCCACTGGAACGCGATGGCACCGGCCGGCGTATTCGCGGCGGTATCGATCAGCCCGGTCTGCAGGCTGGTGTATACGTCCGCCAACGGCAGCGGAATCGGCGTAACGCCAGCGGCATTGAAACCTGCTGCGGCAACGCGATCGCCCTGTGGCACCCAGACTTTGGCTGCGACCAGATCCTGCTTGGATCGAATGTCCTTGACGCTCATCAGATAGGCGAATCCGCCGCCGCTGATGCCTGCGACCACAAAACCCGCCTTTTCGAAACTTTGCTTCAACAGCGGATCGATCGTCTTGCGCACCTTGTCGACCTCTTCCAGCGACGTGAACGCAAACGGCAGGCTGTAGATCTGCGCATCCTTGTCGACCGGTGACAACTCGCCACCGGTAAACGCGCCGCCCTGCAACTGGCCAATCTTGATCTTGCGCATGACGGTTGGCTCGCCACCCATCACGCCGCCCGGGTAATACTTGATCTTCACCCGGCCATTGGTGCGTTTCTCGACAGCCGCTGCACCGGCACGCAGCTCGCGCATCCAGGCGGTGCCGTCAGGCGCAACGGTCGCGATCTTGAAGGTGGTTGCCTGCACGCTGCCGTACAAACCGATCAACGCCAGAAGAATCAAAAACCTTTTCATTGTCACTTGTTCCCGCTTGAAATCAGAAATAGTCCTTGCCCGAGGCCAGTAGTGCCTTTGCCTTGCGCTTGGCCAGAATGTTGATCAGCGTCAGGCGCGGTGCGACCGGATCGGCCGCGAGTACTTCATTGAGCAGCTTGTCGTGCAACTTCTGGTTGAACACCAGCCGCGCGTAGAACTGCGCATACAATACGCGCACCATCTGGTTTTTGCCGTGGGATAGCTGCAACGCTTTTTCGAAATAGGCCCTGCCCTGCTCCGGGTTTCCACCCAGTGATGCCGGACGGATCGAATTGACCACGCCCAGGTAAAGATAAATTCCGCCGTTGTCATAGCCTGGATCGATGCCGGCCAGACGCACCAGCAGGGCCTGCAATTTCGGCAGATTTGCGATGGCATTCCAGTTGCCGGAATTGACCTGGATCCGGCCGGCCCAGGCGGCGGCAAACCCGTATAGCGTGGCGATATCGCCACGATCGGACTTCGCCAGTGCGGCACTGTACACGTCGAACGGCTTGTCCAGGGCATCGCAAAGTCGCTTTTCACGCAGGCACAGCGCACGTTGGGCATAGGAATACGCGCGGTCGGCCAGGTGTTGGGCGCGCTTGTCGTTGCTGACGAATCCGCCAGCGTAAGCACCATACAATTTAGCGCCGGCCAGCAACATGTCGGCATTGGTCGGATCGCCCTGAATCATGCCGTCGATCAACAGCAGATATGCCGGCACGCCATCGCGTACCGTTGCGGCATCGTCCTCGTTGAGGATGGCCGTGGTCAGGTTGTCCGCGAACTGATGCGTGGCCCGGCGAACGATGCTACCGCAGGATGCAAGCAAGGCGGTTATCACCAGCAAGGCGATGCGCAGCGACAAGCGAGGACTCATGATATATACGGAATTCCGCAACGTTTCGAACGCCGAATGTTAACCCAGGCAAGATTTTTTCTGTATCACGATGGAGCAGCCGTTGCTTCGGTGTTCAGCTTGAACGTTTTCAGCTCAATTCGGCCGCTTCCAGCGTGTTCTGCATCAGCGTGGCCACGGTCATCGGTCCGACACCACCCGGTACCGGCGTAATCCAGGAGGCGTGTCGTGCGGCAGTATCAAAGTCCACGTCGCCAACCAGCGAGCCGTCCTCGATACGGTTGATGCCAACATCGATGACCACGGCGCCCGGTTTGATCCAGTCGCCGCTGACCAGACCGGGTTTGCCGACCGCGACGATGACGATATCGCCCTGCCCGACCAGATCCGGCAGATCGTGCGAAAACTTGTGGCAGCAAACCGTCGTGCAGCCGGCTAGCAACAATTCCAGGGCGAGCGGCCGGCCGACGTGATTGGATACGCCCACGACGATCGCGGTGGCGCCACGTACGGGCCGGTCCGTATGCGCGAGCAGGGTCATTACGCCTTTGGATGTACACGGGCGCAAGCCACGTTGACGCAAGGCCAGTCGGCCGATGTTTTCCGGGTGGAATCCGTCGACGTCCTTGCCGGGATCAATACGGTTGATCAGGGATGTTGCGTCGACATGGTCGGGTAGTGGCAACTGCACCAGGATGCCGTGGATCTGCTGGTCGGCATTGAGTTCGTCAATCAGGGCCGTCAGTTCGTCCTGACTGGCCGTGGCCGGAAGGTCGTAATCGCGCGAACGGAAGCCGACGCGCGAGCAGGCGCGCCGCTTGTTGCGCACATAGACCGACGATGCTGGATCGTTGCCGACCAGCACCACTGCCAGGCCGGGAGCCGGCAGGCCAGCCTCGACACGTTGTGCGACGCGCGCACGCAGGTCCTCCAGCAAATTGCCGGCGATCCGCTTGCCGTCCAGAATCATCGCGCTCATTTGCGTCCAGCCGGGAAAAGGAGCCGCATTATCGCCATTGACAAGGTACGGCTCAATCCGCATCTGTTTACTACTGTGTCAAATTCAGGGAGCACGCCATGTCCGATACCCGAATAGAACTGGAAGCGGCCGCGTTCCGCCGCTTGTTGCAACACCTCGATGAACGCACCGACGTACAGAACATCGACCTGATGATCCAGACCGGCTTCTGCCGCAATTGCCTGGCTGACTGGTACCGCGAAGCAGCCGAGGCCCGTGGCATCGAGATGAGCAAGGATCAGGCACGGGAACGCATTTACGGCGAACCGTTCGCACAATGGAAAGCCGAGCATCAGAAACCTGCGACTGAGGAACAGCTTGCGGCATTCGCCGCCGTTCAGAAGCAGCGGGGAAAGGCCTAATCCGTACTGTCAGGTGGCGCAAGCAAGGTATACATCACGGCATCGACCGGTTTGCCGTGAAACTGCAATCGGTTGTGCACCATGCCCTCGCATGCCGCACCGAGCTTTTCCGCGACGCGCCGGCTGGCGGTATTGTCAGGCCGGGTAACAATCTCGATGCGGTTGAGGCCGAGCTGCCCGAAGCCGAACCGTGCCGCCAGACGGGCGGCGGCGGATGCCACCCCCCTGCCCTGGCATGATTGCCGCACCCAGTAGCCCAGGTTGGCGAAGCGATGTTGCCGGTTGCGTTCGTTCAAGCCGACGCCGCCGAGGAATTCGCGGGTGTCACTGTCACGCACGGCGAAGGCGAACTGATCGCCGTTTTGCCATGTGGCCAGGCAATGTTCGATCCACTCCAGCGCGTCGCGCTCACCGTATTCGGCATGGCACCAGGGTAACCAACGTCCAACGCTGATCATCGATTCGCGTACGGCGGCAAGCAGGTCCACCGCGTCGGTGAGGCGATAGGCCGCGATACGGATGCCATCGGCCTGCAGCGTATCGATCGGGATGTTTTCGCTGCCGGCCATCGGTGTCAGGCCACCTGGCTTGCGCAAATCCGCGTGATGTCGTCGTAGCCCCCGAACCGCGCCGATTTTCCACATCCCGGACAGGCCGGATCGCGCGGCAGGCGCAGCTCGCGGAAACTCGCCGCCAGTGCGTCGAAGCACAGCAAACGGCCGACCAGCGGCTCGCCGATACCGAGGATCAGCTTCATTGCCTCGCTGGCCTGAAGTGAGCCGATGATGCCGGGCAGCACACCGAGTACGCCGGCTTCGGCGCAGTTGGGGGCATCCTCCGGCGCTGGCGGTTGCGGGAACAGGCAGCGGTAACATGGTGAGTCCTCGCGTCGCGCATCGAAGACGCTGACTTGCCCGGTGAATCGATGCACGGCGCCGTATACCAGCGGAATCGCCAGTTGGTGACAGGCGGCATCGAGCAGATAGCGGGTCGGGAAATTGTCGGCACCGTCGATGACAACATCGTGCTCGCCAATCAGCTGTTCCACGTTGGCGGCACGCAAGCGTTCACGTTGCAGCCGGATATGGACACGTGGATTCAATGCCGACAGCGTGATCCGCGCCGACTCGGTCTTGGCCATGCCGATGCGAACCTCGGTGTGCAGCACCTGACGTTGCAGGTTGGAGCGATCGACTACATCGTCGTCGATCAACGTCATATGGCCGACGCCGGCAGCCGCCAGATACAACGACGCAGGCGATCCCAGTCCGCCTGCTCCGATCAGGGCTACGCGCGCCTTGCCAAGTCTGACCTGTCCTGCCGCGCCGATTTCCGGCAGCAGCAGATGGCGCGAATAGCGTTCAGCGGCGTCCGAGTCGAAGGCGCCGTAATGAACCGGCAGGCCCTCCGCGCGCCAGCGATTGAAGCCGCCGGCGACCGAGGCCAGGTTGGTGTAACCCATCTCGGAAAGCGTGTCGGCGGCCAGCAACGAGCGTCTGCCGCTGGCGCAAATGGTAAGGATTTCGGCGTCTTTTTGATCGACCAGATCGCCGATGGCACTTTGGATCGAACCACGTGCCATGCCATGCGCCCCGTGCGGAAGTCCGCCGGCACGCTCATCGTCCTCGCGTACGTCGATCAGTACGGCGCCATGCTGTAGGCGCGCCAGGGCTGCCGGCGGAGAGATTTCTCGAATCCTGCCTTGCGTGGTTGTCGGTTTCGAGTTGTTCATGGCTTCTAGAATAGCAGTCGTATCGGTCAACCGGGCCAGCCTGGCAGCGGCAGGATGTCGACAACGTCGCCCCGCGAAAATTCGTGGACGTCGCCCGGCAACGTGATCAGGATTTCGCACTCGGCGAGGCTGCGAAGTATTGAGGACCCCTGCCGCGCATACGGTGATGCCCACAAGACGCCATCGTCATCGCATTCGACGCGGGCGCGCTGGAATTCAGTGCGTGTATGTCGCTTTCGAATCGCGGTTGTGAGTCTGGCCTTGAGTGTCGTGCCGGAAGCCTCCAACCCGCACAGGGCCCGCAAGGCCGGGACGACAAGCGTCAGGAACGTGACGTATCCGGATACCGGGTTGCCCGGCAGGCCGAACAGCAACGCGTTGCCGATGCGGCCGAACAGGAATGGCATGCCGGGGCGCAGCTTTACCTTGTGGAAATGGACCTGACCGATTTTCGCCACAATCCCCGGCAGATAGTCGGCCTCGCCGGCGGATACCCCGCCGCAAGTAATCAAGATATCGGCGCCGGCAGCGGCCTTGTGCAGAGCCGACTCCAGATGTTGAGGGTTGTCGAGTACGCGCTGGTGATCGATATCGACGACGCCCTGTGCGCGCAGAAGACCCGTGATAGCGTAGCGATTGCTGTCGTAAATCTGCCCTCGAGCCAGCGGCTGCCCGGGCTCGACCAGTTCGTCGCCGGTTGTCATTACGGCGGCACGCGGCTGACAGGCAACAGGCACCCGCGTAAACCCGAATCCGGCGAGTGCGGCGACCTGGGCCGGACCAAGGCGACTGCCGCGCGCCAACGCCATATCGCCGGCACGATAGTCTTCATCGGTGGCACGAACGTTGGCGCCAACCGGCGTTCCGGCCTGCACGTAGATCCGGTCGCCATCGCTGCGCGTGTTTTCCTTGATCACCACCGTGTCGGCGCCTTCCGGCACGATCGCTCCGGTGGTGACGCGTACACAGCCATCGGCCATGAGTTCAGGTGCGCGCTCGTCGCCAGCCAGCACCTGGCCGAGCAAGGCAAACGCCTTCTCGCCGCCTGTCGGCAGATCCTTCCCGCGTACGGCGAACCCATCCATCGCCGAGTTGGCATAGCCGGGAATGTCGCGTGGCGCGCGGACGTCTTCGGCAAGTATGCGTCCACAGGCTTGGTCCAGCGGGACACTTTGCGTCGGCAGACGTTGCCTCGCCGCGGTTTCGCTGACACAGCGGTGCGCGTCGGCGAAACTCAGCCCCGTCGGCGTTGCATTCGAATCACTCATGCTGCTGTTCCCAACGCCGAAAATCCTCGAGTGTGTTCAGGTTGACGAAGGCGAATTGTGAATCCAAAAAATCGACCTCAATCGTACCGATTTCATCCTGCCAGCGCCAAACGGCAAGATCCTGGCGCAAGGCCCTGGTCGCAAACTCGGCGAGTTCGATCCGATACAGGGCAAACAGCGGCTGGCGCCGCTGGCCGTCATGCGCCACGGCAGCTCGACAATCGTTTGCCACAGCGGCTTGCAGCAGGCGCGACGCAAGATCGCCCGGCGGTTGCGGGCTATCCACCGGAACCGTCATCAACCAAGGCGAATTCGTGTTGACCATTGCGCTTGCGATGCCCGCCAGAGGGCCAAGGAAGCCGGCTTCCCGGTCGGTACACACCGGTGCATATCTGGCGTACTCGGCGCGATGACGATTCGCGCACACAAGAATATCGGCGACCTGGCCAGACAAGGCATCCAATACATGTTCGACCAACGGCCTGCCGCGCAGCTCGATCAGGCCCTTGTCGCGGCCATCTACGCGGCTGCCCTGGCCACCGGCCAGAATTGCGGCGGTGATGGTATCTGGCTGATGGTTTGTGCGCACGGCGGATTCGCAGTTCGAATCGTCAGCGTCGTTTCGCGTTGCGGATCATCCGCTTGCGCTTCTTCTGCTGGCGCTCGGTGAGCACGTTCTTGCGGCCCGCGAACGGATTGCTGCTCTCGCGGAATTCGATGCGTACCGGCGTACCGACGAGTTTGAACCGCTTGCGGAAGAAATTCTCCAGATAACGCCGATAACTTTCGGCCACATGGCGCGTACGACTGCCGTGGATAATGATCGTCGGCGGGTTGCGGCCGCCGGAATGGGCGTAACGCAGTTTCGGCGCATGCCCGCGAACCATGGGCGGTTGGTGCGCCGCATAGGCTGCCTCCAGCGCACGCGTCAGTTCCGCGGTTGGCAGCTCGCGACTGGCTGCGGCATGTGCGGTATCGATCGCGCGCATCAGTTCGGCCATGCCGGAGCCGTGCAGGGCAGATATCGTCACCGATTTGGCGAAACCGACGAAATCGAGTTTGCGCGAAAGCGAGGCCTTGCAGCGTTCACGGTCGTACGCGCTGAGCCCGTCCCACTTGTTCGCTGCGATCACCAGCGCCCTGCCCTCGTCGAGCACATAACCGATCAGCGTGGCGTCCTGTTCCGAGACGCCTTCGCCGGCATCCAGCAACACGACCACGACATGTGCCGCGGCTATGGACCGCAGCGTCTTGATCACGCTGAATTTCTCGATTGCCTGTTCCACCCGCGCCCGGCGGCGCACGCCGGCAGTGTCGATCAGCGTATAGCGTTTGCCATCGCGACTCAGTTCTACGTGAATCGAGTCGCGCGTGGTTCCCGCGGTCTCGGACACAACGACGCGATTTTCACCGAGCAACCGATTGACCAGGGTCGATTTGCCGACGTTCGGCCGTCCGATGATTGCTACGCGGACCGAGTCGTCATCCGGCTCCGCGGTGGGATCATCAGCCTCGCTCTCGGGCAGGCCGGTTTCCACCCTCTGAACCAGATCCGTCACCCCGCGTCCGTGCGCGGCTGCGACCGGCAGCACGTCGCCCAGGCCGAGCCGGGAAAATTCGGCCAGAGCCTCGGTTTCGTCGAGACCATCGACCTTGTTGATTGCCAGCAACACGCGTTTGCCGGTGCGGCGCAACGTAGCGAGGATGTCGTTGTCTTGCGGCAGCGTTCCCGCCCGCGCGTCAACAATGAATATGATGCAGTCCGCTTCCTCGATAGCCTGCCGGACCTGCTGTGCCGTCAAGGCGTCCAGTGCATCCGCACCGTCGGTAAGGCCGCCGGTGTCGACAACGATGAACTCGCGCGTACCCAGCCGGCACACGCCATAGTGGCGATCGCGTGTGAGTCCGGGCTGATCGGCGACCAGGGCGTCACGCGTGCGTGTGAGCACGTTGAACAGCGTCGATTTGCCGACATTGGGTCGGCCTACGAGGGCAACGACAGGCAGCATGGTGGATATCGTCGGTGATCGGCCGCCGCGCTGCAACGCGCGTTTACGGCCGCCCGATGGCCGGACGGCGGTAGCGGTCTGTCATTTGAGCATGCGCCAGGCGCCGATTTCGCCATCGACGTCTTCGACATAAACCGTGTCCCCGACGACCAGCGGGGGGGAACGGATGGCGTTCTTGGACAACCTTTCGCGCGCTGCGAACTTGCCATCGGAAGTTGCCAACCAGTGAACATAGCCTTCAAGGTCGCCAACGACCGCGTAGTCGCCCATGACGCTGATCTCGCCGAGCCACCGGTATTCCAGGCCGGCCTGCTTCCAGTCCGATGCGCCGGTACGCAAGTCCAGGCCCCAGACAGCCGAATTGGCGTCGATCGCGAACACATGCGCAGGCGCTAGAGCGACACCGGTATAGCTGGAAAGCTTGTGTGTCCACAACGGCCGTCCCGATTGCGCGATCAGCGCGACCACCAGCCCGCGGTACCCTGCAGCATAGACAACGCCGTTACCTACCGACACGCTGCCGTCGACGTCCTGCAGTCTCTCCAGTTCGGTCCGACCCTCGCCCGGAGAAACGGTCTGTTCCCACATTGTTTTGCCGTCATTCAAGCGGAGTGCCACAATCTTCCCATCGTCCTCACCGGCATACACAACGCCATCGGCGATGCGTGGCGTTGCATTGCCGCGCAGGCTCAGAATCGGCACGATGTCACGATCGTAAACCCAGCGACGCGAGCCGTCTGAACTGTTCAGTCCATACAGCCGTCCGTCGTTGGTGCGCACCACGACGACGCCGTCGCCAATCGCTGCTGGCGCAATGACTTCCGAAGAAACCTGTGCATGCCAGCGTTCCTTTCCGGTACTCGCATCGAGGGCCTGAACGACGCCTTCCATTGAACCGATGACGAGCAGTCCGCCGGACACGCTGGGGCCGCCCGCCCAGCGCAGCGAATTGTGGCCGCGATGGAAAAACCAGCCATGGCGCTCACCCAAGTGCTTTTTCCACAAGGTCTGGCCCGTTCCGCCATCCAGCGCAGCGACTTCTCCGTCGACACCGGCGGTGTACAGCTTGCCGTCCTGATACACCGGGGCCATGCGCGCGCCGCTGCTCTGTGCGCCCGACGTCGGGTGTTCGCTCCACAGTTTTTGCAGTGTCAGCGTCGGAGTGATTTCGGTAAGTGGTGTTGGCGGCTGAATGTTTTCCTTTTTCGAACCGTTGAATATGCCTTTGATCGTCGCACAGCCGGTTACGCCGGCGACGAGCACGAACAGAATGAGAAGGCGCTTCATGAGCCTTTGTGCTCCCCTGCGACAGTAAGATTATTGAGCTTCATTTCAATGAACTTCTGGCTGGATGAAGCGGACATGCTCGGGTCCGATCCAGTCAATGCCAGGGTATAGGCCTTGCGCGCTTCGGATTTGCGCCCGAGTGCAGCCAGCGCGTCGCCACGTATCTCGTTGCGCAACGCGCTATAGCTTTGCAGCGGCAACTTGTCGATCATGGTCAGCGCCGCTTTCGGTTTGTTCTGGGCGATTTCGGACTTCGCAAGATAGAGTCCGCTTAGCGTTTTCAGCGCCGGTATTGCTGCATGTTCATAGGCGTTGCGCAATGCAGCACCAGCATTTTTGTGGTCATCCCGGGAAGCATAATATTCGGCCATGCGCAGCGACGATAACGTTGCGTACGGTGTATTCGAGTAGTCGCTGTTCAGCTTGTCACCGATGGCTTTGGCGCCGGTGATGTCCTTTTTATCCAGGTCGGTCGCAAAGACCTGGAACTGGGTTGCAGCGTCCATACGGTGCGAAATCTGATGCCTGCGCCACTGCTGATAGCCAAAAATCAATAGTAGTCCGAGGCCAATACCGACGGCGATGGACAACACGTTTTCGCGCAGCCATTTCTGTACCAGTTCACCCTGTTCGTGTTCGTCCAAGACATCAAAAGCCATTGCATGTACCTGTGGATTGATTCAATTTTGATCGGAAACGCCGTTTCCGGCACGGTAAGACGCGCGCGAGCTGGCGAGCGGCTGCCTAGGGTAGCAGGAACCCGGGCGAGCGTGCGTATTGCCGATTACGGCGTTCAGCCGCCGCTCGGCGACATGGACCAGTCTCCCTGCGCCAACTGGAAGCGGGCTACGTTTCCGTGCTGGTAGGGTGTCAGGTCGCGGGACTTGCCGTCGATACTTATCCTCGCTCCAGCAGAGTTGCCGAGCAGAACCTGTAACGAACCATCGGCATGGTAGTCGCGCTCGCTGCCGGCCGGAAGCAGCCCGTACTCGAGCTTTTGGCCCGATCCATTCACGATCTCGACCCAACTCGACTTGACCAGCTGCAAATGCAGATCGTGTACATTCGTGACAGGCTTTGGTTTGGCAATGGCGGCCGGCGCTGCGAGCGCTGCGCTGGATTTATCGACGTGCGTCTTGTTGTTGGATGTGTTGAATGGCGTCATTGACGCGGCCAGCGGCGCTTGATTTTTCGGATCCACGGAGCTGTGTTCCGTCGACGACCGTGTTGTGGCAACAGTGGCCGCCGACCTGGGCACATTGGGTTTCCCGGGAGAGCCGCTGACGGAGGGCGCATTTTCCAAAGGGCGGTCCAGCGGAGCAATTCGTCCCGCGTGGCGACTGATGCCGGCATGCATGGCCAGCAAAACAGAGGGAACGATGATCACGCCGGTCAATATCAGGTATAGCGCCGAGCCGGAATAGCGTTCGAACAAAAAGCGCGGACGCGACATTGTTCGATTTGTAATTACCAGTGGGGGAGGTGCGGAGTGTGCATCCAGCACGTCAGTCCCCAGCGATTCCGGCAGTCCCAGCAGTCCCAGGTATTTTTTCAGGTAGCCGCGCAGATAGATGCTGTAGCCGATACGTTCATAATCGTCCGCCTCCAGCGCCTCTACAACGGTATGCGGCAGCCTCAATTTTCGTGCGACATCCTCGCAACTCAGGTTCTTGCTTTCGCGCGCATTGCGCAATTGATTGCCCAGGGGTTCGATCGGTTCGGCTTGCACGTCGAAAGGGGCTGACGGTTGAGTTTCCAGGAAGACGATGGTGTGGTGGTCATTCGTCTCTTCAATCGTCGGCAAATCCGTGCCTGCTGTATCCTTTTCTGAAGGATTTGTGGTGTTCATGATGTCTCTTTTACGGCTTGTATGACAGTGTGGATTTAGTTTGCGGTTTTCGCCGCATCCGTACTGTCTTCCGTGACGGCACGCGCCATTTGTCCTATCGGTTCGTGTGGATTCCTTCAGTTAGAAGTTGGCGTGACCGCATCCAGCGACCGCGTCTGATCCGAATCCGGAAAATCCTTGCGTAGACGCTTCGCGTACGCGCGCGCCGTATCCGCGTGACCAAGTTTCACTTCAATGTTTCTTGCCAACAGCAATGCAGCCGGGTCCACGCGGCCGAGCGATTCGAAACGCTGGATAAAAGCGCGGGCATGGAAATAGTCGCCTTTCGCGTACAACACCCTGGCCATGTAGAACAACGCGCTCGGATTTTTCGGATTCACTTCCAGCGCCTTGCGAAAGTCCTTTTGCGCCTGCTCCAGATCCGCCGGGCCACCGTGATCGACCAGACAGGTTCCGGCATTCGCATAGGCCACGTCGAGGGTCTTGTAAAACGGATCCTGCATGGCTACCGAGAAATATTTCTCCGCTTGCAGGTATTTGCCCTCGGCGCACAGGAACTGACCATAGTTGTTGTTTGTGTTGCCTGATTTTGGTTTCAGTTCAACGGCACGTGCGTAATGCTTCTCTGCGGCCTTGAGATTGCCGATACGTTCAAACAAGACCGCGATAACGGTATGAGCGTCGGCGGAATCATCATCGTACTGCAGCGCCTTTTTGAGATTATCCAGGGCCAGTTCGAGTTTGCCTTCCTGCATGTACCTCTGGCCCAATTCAACCCGTACCTTGGCGGCTTGTTCTCGCTTGTTGCGTGGGCTGTCGGACAGTCGTGTCCCGCTGTTCGTGGTCACGCAGGCATTCAGTGCAAGACATAGCACAGCGGCAGAGAACAGGGCCGAAATTCTACGCGGCGGCATACTGGTCTCCGGCTTGAAGCAAGCGCTTGTTGAATTCGGCCTGGCGGCGCGTGCGGTCGATCACCTGTCCCTTGAGTTGACCGCAGGCGGCATCGATATCGTCACCGCGGGTGCGCCGTACCATGGTCAGCACGTTCGCATCGAGAAGGCATTTCTGGAAGTTGCGGATGGTCGCTTCGTCGGAGCGCTCGTATTGTGTTCCGGCAAACGTGTTGAAGGGGATCAGGTTCACCTTGCTCGGCAGTTGTTGCATCAGCTTGGCAAGTTGCCGTGCATGTTCGGGTTTGTCGTTGACACCCTTGAGCATGGTGTACTCGAATGTGATCGTCGCGCGTGCGCGGCGCTGTGCATAGCGACGGCACGCAGCCAGCAGTTCGGCGATCGGGTATTTCTTGTTCAGTGGCACCAGTTCGGTACGCAGTTCGTCGTTCGGCGCATGCAGGGAGACGGCCAGCGAAACATCGGCGACTTCGCCGAGCTTGTCGATCATCGGCACCAGTCCGGCGGTGGACAGCGTGACGCGCTTGTTGGCCAGACCGAAGCCGAGATCGTCTCGCATCACGCTCATGGCCCTTACGACATTGTCGAAGTTGAGCAGCGGCTCGCCCATGCCCATCATGACCACATTGGTCAGCTTGCGTTGACGGTGCGGAACATTACCGAGGTGGCGCGCGGCGACAAAAACCTGGCCGACGATTTCGGCGCAGGAGAGGTTTCGATTGAAGCCCTGCGTGCCGGTCGAGCAGAAACGGCAGTTCAGGCCACAGCCGATCTGCGACGACACGCACAAGGTGCCTCGACTCGGTTCCGGAATGAACACCGTTTCCACGGCACTGCCACCGTCCAGACCCAGCAACCATTTGTTGGTCGCATCCGCGGCCTGTTTCTCGAACAGCACCGGTGGCGGTGAAATCACGGCTGTGGACTCGAGTTTGGCGCGCAATCCCTTGCCGATGTCGGTCATTGCCGAGAAATCGGTAACGCGCTGGTGATAGATCCACTTCATCACCTGATCGGCGCGGTAGGGCTGCTCGCCGATCCCGGTGAACAGCGCGCGCAGCCCGGGACGATCGTAGTCGAGCAGGTTGACCGGCGCCTGCCCGATGTCTCGAACGCGTTGGGATGACGCGGAAAATACAGCGCCCTGCCCTGAGTCAGGCGTTTGCATGGTTGACGGGACGGGGCGCGGGTTCATCTGGTTGATCCGATTAACGCGGGCACATCTCCGTGCCCGAGAAGAAGTACGCGATTTCCACCTGGGCGGTTTCCGGCGCGTCCGATCCGTGGACCGCATTGGCATCGATGGATTGTGCGAAGTCGGCCCGGATCGTGCCGGCCGCCGCTTGTTTCGGATCGGTTGCACCCATCAATTCGCGATTTTTGGCGATGGCGTTTTCGCCTTCCAGAACCTGAATCATGACCGGGCCGGAGATCATGAATTCAACCAACGCCTTGAAGAATGGCCGCTCGCGATGCACGGCATAAAAGCCTTCCGCTTCGGCGCGGGAAAGTTGCTTCATTTTTGCCGCAACGATCTTCAGGCCGGCTTTTTCGAAACGGGAATAAATCTCGCCGATGACGTTCTTGGCGACGGCATCGGGTTTAACAATCGACAGGGTGCTCTCCGGCGCCATGTGTCAGCTCTCCGCAAGTGTAGTTATTCAGGTTTTCAGGGGAGTCCCCCGGCAAGGCCGCCATGCTATCACTAAATACGCGTTATTCCGAGGGGTTAGCTCATACATCGGCAGGTGATTCTGTGGCGATGGCGGAGTCCGATTTCGCTCCAGGCGGGTTGTCCGCAGTTGTCGATCAAGAATTGACCGGAAGCCGTCCGGCGATCTATGATTCAAACGTCCGTTTTATTCTGGCGGTCTCGGGCAAATCAAGAAGTTCTTCGGGAAACTCGCTTGAACCTTCCTCACGCGACGACCAAGCAGCGGATTCTGGATTCGGCTGAGCTGCTTTTCGCACGGCATGGTTTCGCTGGTGCTTCCCTGCGTCAGGTAACGGCTGCCGCGAATGTCAATCTGGCCGCAGTCAATTATCACTTCGGTTCCAAGGACAATCTGATCAACGAAGTGTTCCGCCGTCGCCTGGATGCGCTGAATATGCGGCGCTTGCAGGAATTGTCGGCAGCCTTGAATGATTCCGCGCACAGCCTCGAAGATCTGCTGGAAGCATTCATCCGCCCGGCCCTGCAACTTTCCTCCGACGGTTCCGGTGGCGTCGGGTTCGTGCGGGTGCTGGCGCGCGCCTATGCCGAACACAATGAGCAGCTGCGCAAGTTCCTGCACGACAATTACAGCCCGACCCTGAAGCAATTCGCCGCGGCATTTTCCAAACAGCTGCCGCATCTGGACAAACAAGAGCTGTACTGGCGTCTGGACATCATCAGTGGTGCATTGACCTACGCACTTGCGGATTTCGGCATCATCAAGCGCCGTGGATCAACCTCTGAACAACAGCATCGCGATCTGGCGGCCGATCACCTGATCGCGTTCGCGGCAGCCGGCCTGCGCGCTTGAGTTCAGTCCGGCGCGAATAACGCGGCTTTAGACAGCCGCTTCCCAGTAGTCATTTGGAGCAAGTCCGAGAATCACATGAGCATTTCCCGATTACCTGTGCGTAAAGCCGCCGTGCTCGGTGCCGGCGTCATGGGTGCGCAGATCGCCGCGCATCTGACCAATGCCGACGTCGAGACGATTCTGTTCGATTTGCCAGCGAAGGACGGAGAGCCGAATGGGGTCGTACTCAAGGCCATTGCAAACCTGAAAAAGCTCTCGCCGGCGCCGCTTGCCGAAGCTTCTCGCGCCGGCGCCATCATTCCGGCGAACTACGACCAGCATCTGGAATGGCTCAAGGATTGTGACCTGATCGTCGAGGCCATCGCAGAGCGGTTGGACTGGAAACGCGACCTGTACTCTAGGATCGCCCCGCATGTCGCCCCGCATGCGATTCTGGCGAGCAATACATCCGGCTTGAGTATCAATGCGTTAGCCGATGTTCTTGATGCAAATATTCACCATCGGTTCTGTGGCGTGCATTTCTTCAACCCGCCACGTTACATGCATCTGGTCGAGTTGATTCCATGCGCCGATACCGATCAGAACGTACTCGACGCGCTGGAAGCGTTTCTGACCACCACGCTGGGCAAAGGCGTCATCCACGCCAAGGACACGCCGAATTTCATCGGCAACCGTATCGGAGTGTTCTCGATGCTGGCCACGATGCATCACACCGAACAATTCAGGCTCGGCTTGGATGTCGTCGATGCACTGACCGGTCCGGCCATCGGTCATCCGAAGAGCGCCACCTATCGCACTGCCGACGTGGTCGGGCTAGACACCATGAGCCACGTGATCAAGACCATGGCCGACACGCTCGCCGCTGATCCCTGGCACGGTCACTTCAAGACACCGGCCGTACTCCAGGCATTGATCGATCAGGGCGCGTTGGGGCAGAAGACCGGTGCCGGATTTTTTCGCAAGGTCGGCAAGGACATTCTGATGCTCGATCCGGCCAAGGTGGATTACGTACCGAGAACCGGCCAGGTCGACGAGGAAGTCGCTGCGATTCTGAAACTGTCCTCGCCTGCCGAGAAATTTTCCCGTCTGCGCGCGTGCGAACACCCGCAGGCGCAATTCCTGTGGGCGATCCACCGCGACCTGTTCCACTATGCGGCACATTTTCTGGCCGACATCGCCACCTGTGCGCGCGACATTGATCTGGCCATGCGTTGGGGTTACGGCTGGAAACTGGGTCCGTTCGAAACCTGGCAAACGGCCGGCTGGGCGGACGTGGCCAAGTGGATCACGCAGGACATCGCCGCCGGCAAGGCGATGAGCAACTCGCCGCTACCCGACTGGGCGGCCGATCCCGAACGCAATGGCGTACACATGTCGGACGGGTCCTATTCGGCGGCCACGAATGCCTATGTGCCGGTTTCCGATGCGCCGGTTTACAAGCGCCAACTGTTCCCGCAAACCGTACTCGAAACACCGGTCGACAAGGGAAGGACGATCTTCGAGACGGACGATGCGCGTTTATGGAACCTTGGCGGAGACGATGTCGCCATCCTCTCGTTCAAGACCAGGATGCACACGATCGGCGCGGGCGTCATCGACGCAATACACCGTGCCATCGACGAGGCCGAACGCGACTTCGGCGCCTTGGTTATCTGGCAGGACAGCGAGCCGTTCAGCGCCGGCGCCAATCTGAAAGAGGCCAGCGCCTCGTTGCAGGCCGGCAAGGTAGCCGAGTTCGAGAGCTTCATCGATCGATTCCAGCAAACCAGCATGCGCATCAAGTATTCGCTGGTGCCCGTGGTCGCGGCGATTCGCGGCATGGCGTTCGGCGGCGGATGCGAATTCCAGATGCATTGCGCGCGTACCGTCGCGGCGCTGGAGAGCTACATCGGGCTGGTCGAGGCGGGCGTCGGCTTGCTCCCGGCCGGCGGCGGCCTGAAGGAAATCGCCCTGCGTTGCGCGCGGGAGGCCGTCGGCGGCGATGTGTTCACGCAACTCAAAGGCCCATTCGAGACCGTGGCAATGGCCAAGGTATCGGGCAGTGCCTTGCAAGCCAAGGAGTATGGTCTGCTGCGCCCCAGCGACGTGGTGGTGTTCCATGCCGACGAGTTGCTGTACGTGGCCAGGAACGAGGCCCATGCCCTGGCCGAGGCCGGTTATCGCCCGCCCCTGCCGGCGCGCCAGATTCGCGTGGCCGGCGATGTGGCCACGGCCACATTCAAGGCCAGTCTGGTCAACATGCTCGCCGGCCGTTTCATATCCGAACACGACATGGAGGTTGCCACACGCATTGCCGACACGCTCTGCGGCGGGCAAATCGAACGCGGCTCCCAGGTCGACGAGCAATGGTTGCTCGATCTGGAGCGCAAGCATTTCGTCGAGCTGGCGCAGATGCCAAAAACGCAGGAACGCATCGCGCATACGCTCAAAACCGGCAAGCCGTTGAGGAATTAGGCAGGTCGTTGAACGTTAGTCGAACAGCGCTGCCTCTCGGCGGTTTTCACTTGCGTCTTACATCTCATGTCTCACTTGTTTATTGACTGATCAAATTCGTCACAAGGGCTCCGCATCATGACCAAACAAATCCAGGACGCCTATATCGTTTCCGCGGTGCGTACACCGGTCGGCAAGGCACCGCGTGGCGTGTTTCGCCACACGCGACCGGACGACATGCTCGCGTTCGCAATCGATGCTGCTTTGGCCAAATGTCCGTCCGTCGACAAGGTGCGTATCGACGACGTCATTGTCGGATGCGCCATGCCCGAGGCCGAGCAAGGCATGAACGTCGCGCGTATCGCGGTGCTGCTGGCCGGCTTGCCCAACGTGGTCGCCGCGGTCACGGTCAACCGTTTCTGTTCCTCCGGCCTGCAGGCCGTGGCCATGGCCGCTGACCGCATCCGTCTGGGCGAGGCGGATCTCATGATCGGCGGCGGTACGGAAAGCATGAGCATGGTGCCGATGATGGGCTACCACCCGGTATTCAATCCGCGCATCTTCGAAGACGAGCACATCGGCATCGCTTATGGCATGGGCATCACCGCCGAGAATGTCGCCAAACAGTGGAAAGTTACGCGCGAGCAACAGGATGCGTTCGCCGTGACCAGCCATGCACGTGCGCTGGCAGCGATCGAGGCCGGTGAATTCTCCGACGAGATCGCGCCCTACACGCTGGATGATCATTATCCCGATGCGAGCACACGTGGAATCGTCGACGACACGCGCGTGATCAGCAATGACGAAGGACCGCGTCCCGGCACCACGCTGGAGGTGCTGGCCAAACTGCGTCCGGTATTTCGCGCCGGAGGCAGCGTTACCGCCGGCAATTCGTCGCAGATGTCCGATGGCGCGGGCGCGATCCTGCTCGCCAGCGAAAAGGCGATCAAGGAATTCGATCTACAGCCGCTGGCGCGATTTGTCGGATTCAGCGTCGCCGGTGTGCCGCCCGAAATCATGGGCATCGGTCCGAAGGAAGCCATTCCCAGGGCCTGTCGCCAAACGGGCATCAAGCAGGACGACTTGGACTGGATCGAATTGAACGAGGCCTTCGCCGCCCAGTCGTTGGCCGTAATCAAGGACATTGGCCTGGATCCGGACAAGGTCAATCCGCTGGGCGGTGCCATCGCCTTGGGGCATCCGCTCGGCGCGACTGGCGCGGTGCGCACAGCCACGCTTGTGCATGGGCTGCGCCGACGCAAGCAGAAATACGGCATGGTCACCATGTGTATCGGCACCGGGATGGGCGCGGCGGGTATTTTCGAGGCGGTATAGGCGCTTATCGCACATTTGGGCATGCGTTGGGTCATGCGCGATGGATACGGCGCTTTGACGTTTTGGGTTTTGTTGTGCCAAACGACGGGTTGTACGCGGGGACCGCCACCGGGGCCTGTAGGCCACTTCTCCATTCCCGACAAAATATCCGGTCATGTGGGAACTTACCCATATTCGATGCAGGTCGTAATCGGTAACCTGTACCCGCACCGGCATCATCATTCCGCCAGGCGGTAGCGTGCCGGGCACAAATGACAAACCGGTTGCCTATTGACTACCCGTTTTCGAGGATCAAGCGTATGCCGGGAGACGATCGGGTTCGAGTGTCGTCAGCGTCCCGCGCGAATGGCCCTGCTCGGCCAGATATTCGAGCCAGCGATTGAGGAAACTGGCCATGCGCATGCGTCGCTGAAACACGGTTCTGGCCGGCGGGAACGGGCCGAGCTGATGCAGTAATCGCTTGCCGGGATGACAATGCGTCGCTTCGGCCATGTGTGCGTCGCAATACATGCGCAACCAGGCCGACGGTGCGGGATTGCCGGTGGCCCGATCCGGCATCAGATAGGTCAGGTGCAACTCCAGCGTGTAGCGATGTCGTTCGACAACGTCCATGCGCAGGTCGAGGTTATCGTCGACGCTTGACAGATAACTGCCGCAGTCGAGTTCCTGCGGAGCGAATAAACGCGCCAGGCGATGGTAGTTCTCCGCGTACAGACCCATCAGGTAGGCGAACCTGCCGGGTAACTGTGCGCTGGGGCGTTCGATAACTGAAGACATGACCGGATCATAACATCCGTCCGAATCATGACCAGTCTGCCCGCCAGCCTGGTTCCGCGCTACAATGAAAGACTGGATGCCGCAGCGCGTGATGGCGTCGAAGCATCGTTCACCGACACGTCAATTCTCCTCAATGACGATGATCTCCGCCACTTCCGTGGCGACCACCATGCCGCCCGCCGCCGGAGTCGCCGCGATCATGGCCGCGATGTCCACTTCCGCGATGTCCCCCACGCCAACTACCGTGAGACTCGCCGCGATAATTACCGCGGTATCCACCGCCATGCCCCCCACGCCAGCCACCGCGGGAATGACCGCCGTAGTAGTAGCTGCCGGAGAAGCCCAGACCGATCCACGGTGATGCGTAGCAGCACCACGGATCAGCGTAGTAGCCGGGAGCCGCGTAGTATCCGTAGCCGTAAACCGGCCCGTCATCGTAGTACGAGTACGATCCGCCGCCGTCGTAGACCACGCCCGGTCTCGCGTAGTAGCCCGGGCCATAGACACAGCCGCCGATCGCGAACAAGGAAACAACCAGTACCAGTGATGTGATAACACGTTTCATCATGCTATCTCCTGTCTTGAGTATGACCAGACTAGGTTCACCTGATTGAATCAATGCTGAGCGTGCTCCGACATTTACAATCATTTTCAATCGATTGGCTGGCGGCACTGCGCGCGTATAGCTGAGCCGCCTGTGCTGAATTGATCAGAGCATCCCTAACCCCCTCCTCCAGGGTGAGTCAGCCCGTACAGGAAAAGCGGGATCACGCGCGGCTCCATGATGATCGTGAACAGCACACCATATGCCGCGCCCCACAGGTGCGCGCTGTGATTGATGCTGTCCATGCCCTGACGTTCCATATAAAACGTATAAGCGACATACAGTGCCGCGTAGAGGATTGCCGGTACCGGAAAGAAAAATACGTAGATGATCGACCACGGTGCCAACAGGATATAAGCGAACAACACGGCCGATACGGCTCCGGATGCGCCCAGGCTTTGGTAACGCGAGTTGTCGCGTTGCTTGTAATAGGTCGGAAGTATTGAGACGACCAGACCGCCGACGTAGAAAATCACAAACCCGAACGGGCCGAGGCGTCCGTCGTACAACGGCTCCATGGCCCGGCCGAAGAAATACAGCGTGAACATGTTGAACAGCAGGTGCTGAAAATCCGCATGGATCAGCCCGTAGCTGATCAGGCGGTAATATTCCTTGTCGCGCGTGATTGCCGGCGGCCAGAAGATCAGTTTGCGCACCAGTTCGCCGTTACTGAACCCGGAAAACGAAACCACGACGGTGGCGGCGATGATGATCAGATAGGTAAACAAGGCATGAACTCCCGGCTGTCGCTCCGACAAGCTGATTACTATACAGTGCCGGGCCGCGGCTGCCGTCGGCGCAAATTTTTGTCACTTGCCAGGTCAGGTAATCCATGAATCCCGAACGAAACCCTCAGGCGCAACAGATGGGCGATGCCGCCATGATCGAAACCCTTGCCTGTCAGGCGCGCGCGATCTGGCCACAAGAAGTGGAATTGTTTCGACGCTATCGCTTGTCCGGTCCGCTGCGGATACTCGATCTGGGTTGCGGCACCGGAGAAATCACGCGCCGGCTCGCCGAGGTTTATCCCGAGGCAAGCATTCTGGGCGTCGACATTCTCGACAGCAATCTGCGGATCGCGCGGCTTGCCAGCGAATCCGTGTCGGAGCGTGTGCGATACGAAACCGGTGACGCCTTCGCGCTGGGTTGTCCCGATGCACATTATGATCTGGTTGTTTGCCGGCACATGTCGCAGGCAGTGCCCGACTTCGCACTTGTCATGGATGAAATCACACGCGTGTTGAAACCGAACGCCTGGCTGCATTTGCTGTCTGAGGATTATGCGATGCTGCGCATGCCGCATACGGATCGCGATCCTGATCGTTTCTGGATCGATGGTCCGTTGGTGTTTCTGCAAGGCATTCATTGCGACGGCCGTATTGGCCGGCATTCGCCGCCGCTGTTCGAGCAGCGTGGTTATACCGAAATCACGGTCGACTACGTCATCGTTGATACGCTGCGAGTCCCGCGCGACATTTTTGCCGGCATCCTGCGTGCATGGCGCGATGGTTACGCCCAACCGCTGTCGCAAGCGACCGGGCGCACTCTGGCCGACGTTCGCGCCGATTTCGACAGCATGATCGTCAATGTCGAAAAGCCGCCGAATTATGCGGTGTGGCATGTGCCCGTCGTCGCTGGCAGAAGACGCACATGATGCGGATGCGCTAGGATGAATTCAGCGCCAAGCGTCGCCGTATCGCATCGGTCGTCGCAGCGCGAATCGCCCCTTTCCGAATATGCAAAGTTATGGCCACACAACCTGAAATCCGAAACCTCGCCTTGTTCTGCGACTTCGAGAATATCGCGCTCGGTGTGCGTGAAGCAAAATACGCACAGTTCGATATCAACAAGGTGCTTGAGCGTCTGTTGCTCAAGGGCAGTATCGTGGTCAAGAAGGCTTACTGCGACTGGGAGCGTTACAAGGAATTCCGCCCTGCCATGCATTACGCCTCGTTCGAGTTGATCGAGGTGCCACATGTCAGCCAGTCCGGCAAGAATTCGGCCGACATCCGCATGGTCGTCGATGCGCTGGATCTGTGCTACACCAAGGCGCACGTCGATACGTTCGTCATCATCAGTGGCGATTCGGATTTCTCGCCGCTGGTCAGCAAGCTGCGCGAAAACGACAAGACCGTGATCGGCGTCGGCGTGAAGAACTCCACGTCCGATCTGTTGATTGCCAATTGCGATGAATTCATCTACTACGATGACCTGGTGCGTGCCAAGAAACAACGCGCGACGGCCAAGAAAAAGGCGCAAGGCAAGGCAAGCAAGTCGACCTCCAGCAGCAACCAGAAGGCCGACAGTGGCAGCA
This sequence comes from uncultured Pseudomonadota bacterium, assembly GCA_963779795.1. Taxonomy (GTDB): domain Bacteria; phylum Pseudomonadota; class Gammaproteobacteria; order Xanthomonadales; family Rhodanobacteraceae; genus Rudaea. The sequence continues at coordinate 550,525 of CAVZZK010000003.1, forward strand.
AGGAAGATGAGGCACTTGACCTGATCGTGGACACCGTCGAGGAATTGATCGAGGAACGTGGCGAGGACGAGAAGGTCTGGGGATCGATGATCAAGCAGGCGATCAAGCGCCGCAAGCCCGGCTTCAACGAAAGCTACTACGGCTTCAAATCGTTCAATGCCCTGCTCGAACGCGCCAAGGCAAGACAACTGGTCGGGCTGGAGCGCACCGGTAACGCGGGGCAGTATCTGGTCACAATCGCCAACGCCGACAAATAATCAAAAGCAAGCATGATCAACATGCTTGGCATTTCCGGCAGCCTGCGCAAGGCATCCTTCAACGCCGCGTTGTTGCGGGCCGCGGCCCGGGTCGCACCCGCGAACGCAAACCTGGAAATCGCCTCGATTCACGGAATCCCCCTGTACGACGCCGATGTCGAGACAGAAAGCGGCATTCCCGACACGGTGGCCGCACTCAAGGACCGCATCGCCTCCTGCGATGGCCTGTTGCTGGTCACGCCTGAGTACAACAATTCGATACCGGGCGTGTTCAAGAACGCGATCGACTGGTTATCCAGGCCCAACACCGACGTGCCACGGGTTTTCGGCAACCGTCCCGTCGCCGTGATCGGCGCCTCGCCGGGCGGTTTCGGCACGGCATTGTCGCAGGTTGCCTGGTTGCAGGTATTTCGCTACCTCGGCATGCGACCGTGGTTCGGCGAGCGGTTGCTGGTATCCCGGGTTGGCAGTCTTGTCGACGAGGCGGGTGAACTGATCGATGAGGAAACCTTGAAGCGGCTGCAAGCCTTTCTGGCTGGATTTGCCGCGTTTATCGACGATTGAAATCCGATCGCGCGTCGCTTTCATTCGGACTCGGAAAGGGCGGCGTTGTGAAAGACTTCCTGCACGTCGTCCAGATCGTCCAGCCAGGTCAGCAGGTCGGTCAATTGCTCGGCGACTTCGCCTGAAACCTCAACGCGATTGGCCGGCCGCATCACTACGCCGGAACGGGTCGGTTCGAACCCTGCGGTGCTCAAGGCATCCTTGACCGCTTCGTACGCATCGGGCGGACACAACACCACGGTACCGCCCTGCTCTTCCAGTACATCCTCGGCGCCGGCTTCCAGCGCCACTTCGAGGACTTTTTCTTCGGCTGCAGGATTGGCCGTCTCGAAAACCAGCTCGCCGATTCGCGCGAACTGGAACGCGACGGAGCCGTTCGTACCCAGATTGCCGCCATGCTTGGACAGGGCGTGGCGCACGTCGGCCACGGTACGTTGCACGTTGTCGGTCATCGTGTCGATGATCAGGGCGACGCCGGACGGTCCATAACCCTCGTAACGCAGTTCCTGCATATCCGCCGCATCGGCACCCGAGCCGCGATTGATCGCGCGCTCGATTGTGTCCTTGGACATGTTCGCCGCCAACGCCTTGGCAACACCCATGCGCAGGCGTGAATTGGAAACGGGATCGTTGCCGTCACGCGCGGCGATGGTGATTTCACGGATGAGTTTGGTGAAAACCTTGCCGCGTTTTGCGTCTTCGGCGTTCTTGCGCCCTTCGATGCTGGGTCCTCTGCCCATGATGATTCCTGCGATGATTCCGGTTGAACAAATTCGGGATGCGGACCGGTTTCCGGCCGGTACGGGGTGCGCATCGTACCAGTTTGTCCGCCGGAAGTAGAAACGCCCGATCAGTCGCGCAGCGACCATTTCCCCAGTTGCCTGTGCACCGACTTGCCGACCAGGCTTTCAATCAATGCGAAATCTTCCACGTTCCATTCAATTGGCGTGATCGGGACAGGACCGGGTAACGGCCGCTCACCATGGGCCAGCGTGACGTGCGGCCTGAATCGCGACTCTCCCGGCGTTTCGCCGGACAGGCCGATGGCTTTGCCCAGCGCTCGCCGAAAGCTGCGAACCGCTTGCGTGGTTTCCGCGTCGGTCACGAGCACATAGGGTGGCCTGGGTCGACGGAACATGATCATGCGGTCCAGGGTGAAACTGAATGGCTCATGCCGAAAATCTGCGGCCCCGTTCGATACACGGGAAACCATCTCTTCGGGGTAATTCTCGAAATCGCCCAGAAAATGCAGGGTCAGGTGAAGTCGCGACTCGGCCACGGGGCTGGTGCGGATAACGCCATCAGACTGCAACGCGGCAATCGCGTTTTGCAGCGCTTTGGCGGTGGCCGTATTCGGTTTCAGCGCAAAAAAGATTCGATGTACGGGACGGTGGCCGGGCATGTCACGGACGATCGATTCGTGGCTCGGATTCGCGCGAACCGGTCTCGCGCCGATGTTCGGCGATGCTGTTTTGCAGATTCTCCCGTACCCGGGACTGCCACCGTGGTGAGGCGTCGTAGGCCTGCATCGTCGTGCGATCGGACATCACGGACAACGCACGCGTGGACTTGGCAATCGCGGTGACGGCGGACACGCTCGGTGCGGCGAAGACATCGGTCGGGTTGCCGGCATTGCCACTATTGGTCTGCACGAAAACCGGCACGAAGGTGTTGCCCATGCCGGACAAGGCCTGATAATCGCCAATGAAGTGCGCCGCCGGTCCGCCCTCGGCATTTACCGGTGCCAAATCCATATCGAACGGCCCGGCGATCTGGATTTCGGACCAGTTTTGCACGTCCGTCGAATAGGCCAGCCAGTAATCGGCATAAAGCGTTGCGGCGTCCGGGGTGTCGCTGCGGAAGTCGTAATAGGACACGCCAATCGTGCCATTGCCCAGCACGTGAACGTTGGGAATGAAAGCCGCCGTGCCGGGGGCGGCGTTGACCTGGCTGGGCGCGGACCAGGTCAGCCCGCCGTCCTGTGATGATGACAAGGCAATGCCATCGCGAGCGCCGTTGCTGAAGCGCGAGTCCTGCCACACCACGTGTACGTCGCCGTCCGGGCCTACGGCAATATCCGGAACCAACGAGCCATCGCGTACTTTCGCAGCGGTCTGTGGATCGAACGTGCCGACAGGCAGTTCGTCGGAAACCCGGGTCGGCGCAGACCACGTCTGACCATTGTCGGCCGAACGGATGACAGCCAGCGAAGCGCCGAAATTGGTATTGTTGGTGCCAACAAGCCGGCTGAACAGATCAAGCACGATGCCGTTCGGCAACACTACAACGATGTTGCCCAGCGTTTGCTCGTCCGTTCCGGTTGCGTAGATGACGCGCGCCGGCTCCCAGGTTTCGCCATTGTCGGTACTGCGCGCCAGCATCGTCGGGCCGGAATTCGAGCTATCGATCCGGTCCCAGACGGCATAAACGTATCCCGGCGTCACCGGATCGGCGGTGATCGAACCCTTGTCGTTGAAATAATCTGCGCCGTCGCGAATCAGGGTCCGCGTCGGACTCCAGGTTTTGCCGTTGTCATCCGAATAGACTGCCAGCATTGCGCTGCTGGAATCCGGTTTCAGCACTTGCCCGTCAAACGCCAACGCCAACAGATGCATGCGGCCGTCGGGCGATGCGCTCAGCCAGGGATCGGTGGCTCGCTCGTAGTCGCCGCCATTGGTCGTGGTACCGCCGGCACATCGCGAAAACGGCAAAGCGATCTGCATCCAGCCTTGTCCGCCGTCCGTGGATGTTCCGGCGACCACACCACGCGCCCCGCCGTTCGACCAGCGGTCCTGTTGCCAGGCCGCAACCATGCTCGAGGGCAGCATCGGATTGACCGCGTACCCGGGCTCCACTTCCGTATTGATATACGCCGTGCCGGCGCCGGTGCTGTCGCAATTCGGCGCAAACGGAGACGCTGCGCTGACGCGGTATTGCGGGTCGAGATCGGGTGTCGGGGGCGGTGCTGGTGGCGGCGCCGGTGGAGGCGCTGGAGCCGGGGTCGGCATGGAACTGTTCGAGGAGCCGCCACCACAACCGGCTACCGCCAGCGTCATGGCGCACGCCAGACGTACCGCCGTCTTTCGCGTTGCTGTTCGCATTGTCCCCACCTCATGCGATTCACTACGATAGCTGGGACCAGTTTAGGGCACGATATCTTTCGTAGCAGTGTCGTTGGTCATATTTCCCAGTCGGGCTCGGGCATTGCACGTTGCGCTGCATCCAGCGCTTGCGACCAGCGTCCGCGTATCTGCTGGAAATACGCATCCTCTTCCTCGATGCGGCGTACCAACCCGCCGTCGATGCGGTCCTTGTGGAAAACGGCCAGATCCAGCGGCAAGCCGACGCTCATGTTGGAACGCAGGGTCGAGTCCATCGAAATCAGGCAAAGCTTCACACCATCGGCAAGCGTCGTCGCCGATTTGACCGAACGTTCCAGGATCGGTCGCCCGTACTTGTGTTCGCCGATTTGCAGAAACGGGGTATCGGCGGTGGCCTCGATGAAATTGCCGGCGGCATAAATTTCAAACAGCCGCTGAGTCCGACCGGCTACCTGTCCACCGAGCAGAATCGACACATCGAAGCGCACGTCCTGTTCGCGCATCACCTTGCCGTGCATGTGAAATACCGCGCGCACTGCTTCGCCGATCAGCGACGCGGCCGCGAACATGCCCGGCACGTTGTAGATCGTGCGCAGTTGTCCGTCTTCCGGGTCCGTGATGCCGTCCTGGATCAGGTTGATGACGGCCTGCGAGATCGCCAGGTTCCCCGCGGTCATCGCCACGATCTGGCGCTCATCCGGCACATTGAACACGTGCAGCTTGGCGAAACAGGAAATATTGTCGACACCGCCATTGGTACGCGTATCGGCAAGCATCACGAGGCCTTCGTCAAGCAACAGCCCAACGCAATACGTCACATTGTTACTCCTGAATTTGTTTTGGGATCCGCGTGGGCACGATACGCACGCTGACTTCCAGAGTTTCCTCGATACCGCCCTGATGCAGTCCACGGACCGGCGCCGCATCGCGGTAATCGCGACCGCAGGCGATGCGCAGATAATACTCGTTGGGCGACATCCGGTTGGCGGCGTCGATACCAACCCAGCCCAGATCGCGTACGAAAATCTCGGTCCAGGCGTGGCTGGCCGCCGGCATGTCGTCGTCGCCCGAGCATAGATATCCGCTGACGTAGCGCGCCGGGAATCCGAGCGTGCGTGCCGCCGCACTCAATACATGCGCATGATCCTGGCAGACGCCAGCGCCGTTCGCCAGTGCCTCGATCGCCGTGGTTTGCGAATCCGTCTGCTCTGGCACGTAGTCAAGATGGTCACGAACCTGGTTGCACAGGGCATGCAACCGGGGTACATCCCCTTCCGCATCGGCGGCTTGGGAAGCCAGTGCGCGGATAGCGTCGTTGACCGCGGTCAGCGGCGTTTCGTAAAGAAACAATTCCGGCGGCAAGGTTTCAACGCTATCGCCGAGCACGCCATGCCGGTCGGTGGTATCGACGTGACCGGATACGTCGATACGTATGCAATCGAGCAGCCCCTCGGTCGTATGCGTCGCCGCGGGATTGGCGAAGCCGTCCACACACGTGGCCTGCAGCCGCCGTCCGTTCACTTCGACCAGCCAGTCGCGTATGCGCTGTCCCGCGCACGGCGCCGGCCACAGCCGGAAGGCCTGACTCACGCGCTGTGCCGGTTCGGCGTAACGGTAACTGGTTCGATGTTTGATCGACAGTTGCATCAGAACAGGTGTCCCTCGGCAATCTCGCTACCCAGCGCATCGCAGCGTGTGACGATCTGGCTCAGGTATTCGTGCAAGCCTTGTTTGAAAATCCGGTCGATACGGCCGAAGCGCAATTCCGCGTGCTGCGAGTGTGCCAGCCGTTTGGCGGCGGCGATACGCGCCGGATCCTGGTCGGTGATCGAATCGAGGTGCAGCGTGATCTGCTGAAAACAGAACGCCAGCGAGCGCGGAAATTCGGCGCGAAGAATCAACAATTCGGCGACCTGCGCCGGCTCGACCTTGCCCTTGAACAACACGCGATAGGCGCGTCGGGCGCCGACCACGCGCAGGATCGCCAGCCACTGATAGTAGTCGACCAGTCCGCCGACATCCTGCACCGTCGGCAATTTGACGTGGTACTTCACGTCGAGCAGGCGCGCGGTATTGTCGGCACGCTCCAGAAACTGGCCCAGGCGGGTGAAATGGAAACCGTCGCGGCGCAGCATCGTGCTTGCATACAAGCCGTGCACCAGGCTGGTACGGGATTTGACCCAGTCGAGAAATTCCGCGGCGCGATCGCCGTTCATCGTCTTCGGATCGAAATCCTGCAACTCGATCCAACTCTCATTGATGGCATCCCACATGTCGCTGGTCAGGGCCGTGCGTACCACACGTGCATTGCGCCGGGCGGTTTCGATACAGTTGACGATCGACGAGGAGTTTTCACGGCTGAAGGCAAGGTAATCGAAAACGTGATCGTCCAAGGCCTGCTCGTACAGCGCAAAGAACGGTTCTCGACATCCAGCCGCAACAATGGCGGATTCCCATTCACTGCCGCGCTCCGCATCCACCCGCACCGCATCCATGTGACCGGCCGCTTGCAACAGCCGTGCGATGTAGTCCGCGCGCTCAACGTAGCGCGCAAGCCAGAACAGACTGTCCGCGGTGCGAGCGAGCATCAGTCCTCCAGTATCCAGGTGTCTTTGGTGCCACCTCCCTGCGAGGAATTCACGACCAGCGAACCTTCGCGCAATGCGACGCGGGTCAAACCACCGGGCACGATCTTGGTCTCCTCGCCGCTGAGTATGAAAGGACGCAGATCCACATGGCGTGGCGCAACGCCATTTTCAACGAAGGTCGGCACCGTCGACAGGGACAGTGTCGGTTGCGACACATAGTCATGTGGCCGCGCCTTGAGCTTCTGCGCGAACGCCTCGCGCTCGGCCTTGCTCGCGTGCGGCCCGACCAACATGCCGTAGCCACCGGAACCGTGCACGGCCTTGACCACCAGCTCGTGCAAATGATCCAGCGTGTAGGCCAACTCGTCCGGTTTGCTGCAGTCATGCGTCGGCACGTTCTGCAGCAACGGTTCCTCGCCCAGGTAGAAGCGCACCATTTCCGGGACGTGGATGTAAACCGCCTTGTCGTCGGCGATGCCTGCGCCAATCGCGTTGGCCAGGGTCAGGTTCCCGGCGCGGCTGGCGAAATACAGGCCGGGTGCTCCGAGCATGGATTCAGGCCGGAAAACCAGCGGATCGATGTAATCATCGTCGACGCGTCGATAGATCACGTCCACACGTTCCAGTCCGCTGGTGGTCCGCATGTAGCACACGTCGTTCTTGACCATCAGGTCGGCGCCCTCGACCAGGTCGATACCCATTTCGTCGGCGAGGAAGGCATGCTCGTAATAGGCGCTGTTGTAGATACCCGGCGTGAGCAGCACGACGGTCGGTTCGCCGGCACAGTTCTGCGGCGCCACCGAGCGCAGGGTTTGCAACAGATCGTCGGCGTAGTGCGCGACCGGCGCGACGCCGGCGCGACGGAAAAGGTCCGGGAACAGGCGCATCAGCACCTCCCGGTTCTCGACCATGTAGGACACGCCCGACGGCGTGCGGCAATTATCCTCCAGCACGAAGTACTCGTCGGGACCGGTGCGCACCATGTCGATACCGGCAATGTGCGTATACACCCGATGCGGCATGTCGAGGCCGGCCACCTCCGGACGGAATTGCGGATTGTTGAGGATCAGCCGTTGCGGGACGCGTCCGGCACGCAGGATGTCACGGTCGTGATAGATGTCGTGGATGAAGGCATTCAGCGCGCGTACGCGCTGTTCCAGGCCTTTGCGCAAGCGTTGCCACTCGTTGTTCGCCAGCACACGCGGAATCAGGTCGAACGGGATCAGGCGTTCCGGATCGCCGCCTTCGGTATAAACCGCGAAGGTGATACCGATACGCCGAAACAGCACTTCGGCTTCGCGACGTTTCAGCGCCAGTTGTTCCGGCGGCATGGATTTCAGCCAGGCATCAACGAGCGCATACGGCGCACGAACTTCCCCATTCGTGCCCATTTCGTCGAAGATTGTGTTTGATTCAGCCATACCCCGGTTCGCTGTCAAGGTGAAACCAGCGTGTACGTTGTCTCGTCGCGCGTCAAGCCGTAACGCGTTCTTGTTGGGCATTCATTGTCGATTACGCACGACACAGGCACTGTATATGATGCCTTTCCCGACCGCGACGGACCTGACCGACGCCATGGCAACCAGCGCGTACATCGTCATTCCCTGTGCCGATCTCGATGCCGCGATCGACTACTTCACGCAGCAGCTTGGTTTCCGGCTGGACATGATCATGCCCGCCGATGCACCGCGCATGGCTTCGATTTCCGGACATGGCGTTAGCTTGCAACTGGAGGTGACAACTCACGATACCGCCGCGTGTCAACAGGTCGTGCTGCGTCTGCCCGAACTTTCCGATGAGGCGCGACATGCCGCGGCACTGTCGAAGCTGGCACCGGGATTGGCGGTCCAGTTCAAAGGCACTGCTGCCTGCTCAGGGGACGCATTCACGCATCCGATCTTCGGGAACATCGAGCACAAGCCTGCCTGGCATGCCGGTCGCGCTGGCATGCAGTATCGCGACTTGATTCCGGATCGGCTTGGCGGCCGTGTCATCGCCTCGCATATCCGCATTCCGGACGGTGGCGTGGTGCCCGACTACGTGCACTACCACGAAGTGGTATTTCAGATGATCTACTGCCGCCGCGGATGGGTGCGTGTGGTTTACGAAGACCAGGGTCCGCCCTTCGTCATGCAGCCGGGCGATTGCGTGCTGCAGCCGCCGCGCATCCGGCATCGTGTGCTGGAAGCCTCGCCCGGGCTGGAAGTAATCGAGATCGGCTGTCCGGCCGAGCACGCTACCTGGCGGGATCACGAGTTGCCCCTGCCGACCGACCACATCGTGCCCGATCGCGACTTCAGCGGACAGCGTTTCCTGAGACACGTCGCCGCGGATACCGCCTGGCAACCGGCCGGGCATAGCGGATTCAGCTATCGCGAAACTGGAGTTTCAAACGCAACGTCCCGGCTCGCCAGCGCAAGCCTGTTGCGTGCAAATGTCCGAAGTCGGCTAAACATCGAGGCGTGTCCCGGAGCGACCTTTCTGATGTGTCTGAAAGGCCGGTTCAGCCTAAGCGGTGACGGCCTCCAGCAGCACAGCTTGCGTGGCGATGATGCCTGCATTATTCCGCCTGCCGTCACATTCGAGATGACGGCTCTGGACAGCTGTCAGCTATTGCAGGTGCGGCTGCCGGCGGACGATCAGGGATGTTCGGCTTAAAGATGCCCTGATCAATGCAACGCAGGCGTTCATCACCAGGCAAACAAGGCGCTATTCGACGAACGTCGCAATCGTTTCCAGCGGCAGGCGCCGGATATCCGGAATGCGACAATTCGGCGCCGGGTGCCCGACCACGAGAAGCAGGAACGCCATCTCGTTGCGCGGTCTGCCCATCAGCTCATTGAGAAAACCCATCGGACTGGGCGTGTGCGTGAGCGTGGCCAGGCCTGCCTGATGCAAGGCCGCGATCAGCAGGCCGGTGGCGATCCCGACGGATTCATTCGGGTAGTAACGCTTGTGTTTCCTGCCGTCGGCATCAATGCCGGTCCGCTCATAAAACACGCCGATCAGCCAGGGTGCAATATCCAGAAACGGCTTGTCCGCATCGGTCCCCAACGGTTGCAATGCCTGCAGCCACTCCGGCGGCGCGCGATGCGCATAGAATTCGCGTTCTTCCGCTTCGGCTGCTTCACGGATACGGTGTTTCAAATCCGGGTTGGATACGGCCACGAAGCGCCACGGCTGCTGGTTTGCTCCGCTGGGTGCGGTGCCCGCTGCACGCAGGCACTGCTCGATCACGTCGCGTGGCACCGGCGTCGGTGCGAAGTTGCGAATCGTGCGCCGGCGCGACATGGTTTTGGCGAATTCGCGCGTCCGTTTCAGGCGCTGTTTATCGGTCAACGCTTGTGCCGGCGGAAAGGGAACGAATTTGGTGGGTTGCATGGATAGATAGTGCATGCCAGCCAGTGCGCATTGCAATACGCGACGCAGACTCGACCGCGATCCGTTTGCGATTCGGCGCCCCCGTAAGTCAGCGATCGCCCTTTTTGTAAGTACCGATCAGCTGTGCCTCGGCGATCACATGACTATGCATAGCCGCTTCGAGTCCTGGCTTGTCCAGCGTCTTGCCCGGATGCAGTACCGTATCCAGCGCATAAAGTCTGACAAAGTAACGATGCCGCCCGATCGGTGGGCATGGGCCGCCGTAACGCGTGCGCTTGAAATCGTTGCGGCCTTCCCGTGAGCCGGTCGGCATGGACTTGTCGCTGGCATCGGCAGCGATCGACGTCGCCGACGGCGGTATGTCGTACACGACCCAGTGCACCCAGGTCATGCGCGGATGATCCGGATCCGGCGCATCCGGATCGTCCATGATCAGCGCGAGGCTTTTCGTGCCCGCAGGTACTCCGGACCATCGCAGCGGCAAGGAGATATCCGCACCTTCACAGGTGAATTTCGATGGAATGTGCTGTCCGGCGACGAACGCCGGCGACGTAACGTTGAACATGCTGGCAGCCCCCACATGTGCGATACCTGCGAGGCACAGGCAAACCGGCAGCGCGATCGAAAACCATTGCTTGGGCATGTGTCGGAATCGCGCTGTCAAAGAATCTTTTCGCATGTGTCGATTCTGCCCCCTAATCGGAATGCATTCCACCGGTTCAGGCGACCGGATCTTCGCCAATGGCTTCGAGCCCGGCCCGTAAGGATTGACGCGCCCAGCTCAACGCGTCGATATTCAATTCAGGTAAAACGCCCGAGAACGCCGCGCACGGCACCGAGATAACCGGCGCCGAACAGGTTCAGATGATTGAGCAGGTGGTACAGGTTCAGTAGCGACGCGTATTCGCGCCAGCCTGAATCGTTATCGCTTTCGTTTTCGTAGGCGTCGAAAAATGCGCGTGGCGGTTCGCCGAACAAGATCAGCATGGCCAGGTCGGTCGCGGCCCAGCCGTAATGCACGGCAGCGCCATCGATCAGGGCCAACTCGCCGTTTGCGCAGGCGTGCAGGTTGCCGGTCCACAGGTCGCCGTGGACCAGCGCGGCTGGCCGCTCCGGCAGATAGTTCGCCAGCCGCCCACACAGGCGCACCACCGCGTCGTACTCGTCGCTTGACACAAGCCCGTGATCCAGCGCACGACGTGCTTGCGGCATCAGCCGGCGTTCGGCAAAAAAGCGGCAGCCATCGTCGTCGGGCGTATTGTCCTGCGGGCTGTCGCCGCACCAGCCATTGGCGTCGAACCCGAATCGCTCTGATGCATTGGTGTGCACTCGCGCAAGCCCCCTGCCCGCTTGCTGCCAGTCTTGCATCGTCGGTGAACCGGAACCCAGGTCCTCGATGGCGACGCCGTGTTCCCAGACATGAAAGACTTCGGGTACGCGTATCGCCTTCGTACGCGCCAGCGCATCGAGTCCATGCTGTTCGGACGCGAAGAAATCCATTGGACAGTCGTGGCGAATCTTGACGAAAGCATGGCGTCCGTCGGCGAGCGTGACGCGTCGATTGCCGGACGGCAGCGAGTGCAGTTGCGCCGGAATTGGGTCGTGGATTGGCATCGCCCCCACGATAGCAAACACGCGTGTCAGGCGCTGCCCAGACCGGCCTTGCGTGAATCCTCTTCGTGTTGCATGGCGCACAGGTAATGTCTGTCGAAGGCGGCCAATTGGCTTTCCAGTTCGGAGTACGGACCGGCCTGCCACGCACGCGAGCACACACCGCGATACGCGTTGACGCATAGCTCCCAGTCCTGGCGATTGGTCAGGTCCCAGAAATCGACGGCCGGCTTGGCGTCGAATCCGGGCTCGGCAATTGCCTCGGGATGAAAATACCATTCGCAAACGATGCGAGTCTTGTCGATGGCCAGCGGCAAGGCCCGATGCAGCATGACGTAGTCAGGATGGAACGAAATGAAGGCACCCGGAAATATCGTGTAGTAGAAAACCCGGCCGCGTTGTTGCTCGTCGAGCAGCGGCAGCACGGGCGCGCATCGTTTGCCGCCGACGCTCATGCTGCCGTCGCGGTCGCGCAGGTGCATGGGACCGCCGAGCACGGCGCCCTCCTCCAGATCGTTCTGCGAATCGCGAAACGGCGTCAGCGCATTGAGCTGCGGGTGCGCCAGCGGACAGTGATAGCACTCGCTGAAGTTGTGGAAGAACATCTTCCAATTGGCGTCGACGTCGTAAATACGGCGGTCGGCCACTCGCAACAGCGGCAATTGCCAGTTGGCGAAGCGCGCGTCCAGTCCGCCAAGTTCGTCCTCGAAGGTTGCCGGTTGTGCGTCCAGGTTTACGAAGACCAGTCCTTCCCAGATATGCAAGGCCGCCGGCTTCAAGGCGTAGGCCGCGGGATCGAAACCCGTAACATCCTCCATTGCCGGCGCGCGCAGCAAGGCGCCGTCACGGCCATACGTCCAGGCATGGTAGGGACAGACGATGCGTTCGCCCAGGTCCCCGTGGGCTTCCTGGCACAAGCGGCTGCCGCGATGCCGGCAAAGATTGTGGAATGCTCGGATTTCGCCGTCGTCACCGCGTAGCACGATGACGCTTTCGCTTTCGAGTTCGAAAACGAAATAACTGCCCGGGCGGTGCAGTTGGCCAACATGGCCGACTGGCAACCACGAGCGCATGAAGATGCGTTCGATTTCGTCACGATAAACGGTCTCGGACACGAAATAATCGCGGCCGAGCGTGTGCTGACCATGGGACGTTCGCGTTTTCATTACCTTCGCTGACTTGGTCAGGGCATCCCTAAACTGCGCGCGAGTACTTTACGGGCGCCGTATCGGCACGCGAAAGATACGTATCAAAACACATCGCGACGTTGCGCAACAGAAAACGTCCACGCGGCGTCACCTGTATGCCTTGCGCGTCGATCCGGATCAGCCCGTCGTCTTGCAACTCACGCAGTCGCGTCTGTTCGCTGGTGAAATATGCGTCGAAATTCAGGCCGTGACGGGCGTGGAATTCGGATGCGGCCAGTTGGCCATCGCACATGAGCCGTTGGATCACGTCGGCCCGGATCAAGTCGTCTTCGGCCAGTTCCAGGCCACGCGCGACCGGCAGGCGACCCGCGTCCAGTGCCGCGTAGTAAGACGCCAGGTCGCGCTCGTTCTGGCTGAACGTCGGGCCGATGTGTGAAATCGAAGTCATGCCCAGTCCGATCAGGTCACAATCGGCATGCGTCGAGTAACCCTGGAAATTTCGTTGCAGGGTTCCTGAATCCTGTGCCAGTACGAGTTCATCGCTCGGCAAGGCGAAGTGATCCATGCCGACGTAGCGATAACCGGCGTCCTCAAGCTTGCGTACGGTCAGGCCAAGCAGCTTCAGCCGAGCCGCGGCATCGGGCAGATGGTCAGACTTTATCTGGCGTTGGGCGCGGAAACGTTCCGGCAAATGCGCGTAGGCGTAACAGGCGATGCGGTCGGGTTTGAGCGCAATCACCGTGTCCAGCGTCTGCGAAAATGTTGCGACGTTCTGTTTGGGCAAGCCGTAGATGAGGTCCATGCTGATCGAGCGCACACCGTGCTCGCGCCCGGCTTCGCACAGGTCGCGTACGCGATCCAGCGATTGAACGCGATTGATGGCTTGCTGCACTTCAGGGGCGAAGTCCTGAACACCGATGGAAAACCGGTTGAACCCGTGCCGCACCAGCATGGCCGCATACGAGGGATCGCAATGACGCGGGTCCAGCTCGATTCCGAATTCACGGTCGGGGTGCTCGCTCAGGTTGAAATTCCTGGCTAGCGCTTCGAGTAATGCCGCCATTTGCGTTTTGTTGAGAAAGTTCGGCGTGCCCCCGCCAAGATGCAACTGTTCCACCACCCGGGTGCGATCCAGCATCGGCGCGACCAGCGACATTTCCTTTTCGAGATATTCGAGGTAGGTCGCTGCGCGTTGCCGATCACGCGTGATGATGCGCGTGCAACCGCAATAGAAGCATGGGTTCAGACAGAACGGCACGTGCAGGTAAAGCGACAACGCACGCGCCGGTTTGGCCCAGTTTGAAATCAGTGCCGCCGCATGCAGTTCGGCCTCACCAAAGCCTTCATGGAATTGCGGTGCCGTCGGATAGGACGTGTAACGTGGCCCGCTGACGTCATAGCGGGCTATGAATTCGGGGTCGAATTGGGCGCTCATCGGCTTGCTCCATGTCAACTCTGGCCGCCATGCTGCGGCAATGCTGATACGTAGTTTTTGACTTGAATCAATCGACGGCGAGTCAACCGTATTTTCATGTTGTTCACAGCCAGAATCCGGTCAAGGATGCGCCGACTTGATCAGGGCATCCCTAACGCAACTGGCTGTCCTTGCTGCCGCGGCGGTTGTAGCCGGCGCTGCCGCGCTGCTCCTGGTCGTATTCTTCCTGACAGGTCACGCACAGCCGTACGCCCGGCACGGCCTTGCGCCGTGCTTCCGGAATCGGTGCGTCGCACTCTTCGCAACACCTGCGGCTGGGACCGGCACGCATGTGACTGCGTGCGCGCTTGATCGCATCCTTGACGGTCGCGTCAATCTGGTCCTGGACCGCTCCGTCGCCTGCCCAACCCGTTGCCATTGCTCAGTTCACCAAGCGTCAAATCATTTCGACGAAAGTATACGCGCACCGGTGTCGGTCGGTAAGGATCGAACAAGGCGCCAATCCAATATGGACCCGATACTGGCCGGACTCAATGTTCCGGCCGATATCGCTTGCCGTTCTTGAGCACGAAATCGATCTTGCCCAGATTGCGGATATCGCGGCTGGGGTCGGCATTCAATACAACCATGTCGGCGCGTTTGCCGCGCGTGACCGTTCCCCGGTCCGCACCCTGCCCGATCGCCATCGCGCTGATCTGGGTCGCGGACTGAATTGCCTGCAACGGCGTGAATCCGCAGTGCTTCACCAGCAGGTCAATTTCGTGATACAGCGCGGGCGGACCTTTCAAATCCTCGCCCTTGGCATTTTCCGTCAAACCAGCACTATCCGTGCCGGTATCGATTGGAATGTCTCGCTCATGCGCCAGACGGGTAACGGCATAACTCCACGCCGTGATGCCCTTACCGACCGCGTCTGGATGTTGCGTTGCCTCTTCCTGAAACACGCTCAGCGTTGCATCCAGGATCGTACCGTGCGTTTTCATGGCATCGAACAGGGCCAGGATTTTCGGATCGTTCGGCTTGATATGCTCGAAATCGCCATGTGCGCGCATCCGATAGTCATTCGGTACATGCGGCGCGGCCTGCCAGATCAGGTACGGGCTGTGCGAAATCGTGTCGGCACCGGCTTCGACCGCATCCATCGGCGTGGCCGGGAAAATCGTCGCGTGCGTCCACACCTTCAGCCCCTGACGGTGTGCTTCGGCAGCCAGCGCCCTGACCGTGGCCGCTGGCAGGTTGGCATACAATTTTACGCCGGTTGCGCCGGTGCCACGCGCCTGCGCAATGGCGAGCGGAATGTCGGTGTCACCGTTGATGGCCTGCATCCAGGGCGCGAAACCCAGCGGTTCGCCCGCCGATGCGCCTTGAGCGCGCGGATCCTCGGCAAAGAAAGTCGGGCCGGACAGCAAGGCTACGTAGAAGATGTCGGGCGAAGCATACTTGTCCAGACTGGCCTGTCGCGCGAGAAACGCGATCAGGCGATCGTCGCCGGCCATGTCGCGTACGGCGGTCACGCCGCCAAGCAGCAAGGCGCGCAGATGTGCCCTGTAATGTGCGATATCGGGTTCGGACTCGGTCAGATGCACATGCGCATCGATCAAACCGGGAATCACGAATTTTCCGTTCAGATTCTCGATTTTTGCATCCTTGGGCAGCTGTCGGGCACCGTCAGCGAACACGCCCCGGATCCTGTCGGCCTTGACCAGAACGGTCATGCCCGTGGCTGATGCGGTGCCGGTGCCGTCGATCAGGGTCGCGTGCGTATAGGCCCGGGTTACCTCGGCTGCATTGGCCACATTCAGGCAAACAAGAACACATGCCAAAGTTATCCTGAATTTCATCGTTTCTCCACGTTAAAAAGGTTCGTCCGATGCGGGCGTCGGCGAACCGTTTGATCGAACACCGCACAAAAAGCGGCACACAATGGTACACCTCGGTGACGGCCTTCGGATCGGCTACTGCGAGCGGGTCTGGATCAGTGTAGGCTGATCAGGCCATATCTTGATTATTGCGTTACGCAACAGGCTTTATGACCTGCCACGGCACGGTTCGAGCACGGGTGTTTACGGTTGGGAAATCGGAGGGGCGCAGATGTCGCACAGAATCGTTATCGTTGGCGGCGGTGCCGGCGGCCTTGAACTGGCCACGCGTCTGGGACGCAAACTGGGCAAGCACAAGCGCGTGCACGTCACCCTGGTCGACAGCCATCTGACGCACTTGTGGAAGCCGCTGCTGCACGAGGTGGCCGCCGGTTCCCTGAACGCTTCGGAAAACGAACTGAATTATGTCGCTCAGGCGAAATGGAGTCACTTCGAGTTCCAGATAGGCCGCCTGTGCGGACTCGACCGCAAGACGAAAACCATTGAACTGGCGGCAACCGTCGACAGCGAGGGCGAAGAACTGGTGCCGGCGCGTTCGCTCGAATACGACACGCTGATTATCGCAGTCGGCAGCACCACCAACGATTTCGGTACGCCGGGTGCGGCGCAACATTGCTTTTTCCTGGACAGCCCGGCACAGGCGCAGCGCTTCCATCAGCAAATGCTCAGCCATTACCTTCGTGCGCATGCCGCGCGATCCAAGCCGCAGGCGATCGACATCGCCATCGTCGGCGCCGGCGCCACCGGCGTCGAACTCGCCGCCGAGCTGCACAATGCCGCACGCGAACTGGCCGCCTACGGCCTGGACAATATCCAGCCGCAGGACATGCACATCACGATTGTGGAAGCCGGCTCGCGCGTATTGCCGGCCCTGCCGGAACGCATCAGCGGGCCGGTACATGCACGCCTGGAGGAAATCGGCGTACACGTTCGCGTCAATGCCAGGGTCGAGGCGGTCACCGCCGAAGGCCTTCAGATAAGCGGCGGCGATACGATCCCGGCGGCACTGAAGGTCTGGGCGGCCGGTATCCACGCGCCGCTGGTCCTGTCCGAACTGGACGGCCTGGAAACCAACCGTATCCATCAGCTAATCGTGCGCCCCACCCTGCAGACAACCATGGATGAAAACATCTTTGCGCTCGGGGATTGCGCGGCCTGCCCGTTCGGCGACGGCAGCGACAAGATGGTGCCGCCGCGTGCCCAGGCAGCGCACCAGCAGGCGTCGATGCTGGTTCATTCGATACGCGCCAGGCTCGGCGACAAGCCGTTGTCCGAATACCACTATCGTGACTACGGTTCGCTGGTATCGCTGTCGCACTACGATGCAGTCGGTAACCTGATGGGAAGGCTGATGGGCAGCGTCAAGGTTGAAGGCTGGCTGGCACGCATGTTCTACATATCATTGTATCGCCTGCATCAGGTCGCCTTGTACGGATTCTTCCGTACCGGCATGTTGATGCTTAGCGATCGCATTGGCCGCACCACCCAACCGCGTCTGAAATTGCATTGAGGCGGCCATTCCCGGTTCCGTGCACGCAAATCCGTCACGGTGCGGTTCGCTTGAGAGCGTCGAGCAACATCGCATGCGTCGTGTCCACCGCCGCGATTTCGCGTTCGCGAAAGGACACATAAATCATCTGTTGGCGATAAAGTTGCGACAGTGCCGAGCCGACGCGCGGATCGCGTCGCATTCCGGCGATATCGAAACCGCACGCAGCACCGTGGTCGTGCTCATTATCGATACGCCAGATTCGATAGGCATCGATCGGCTCGGCCCCGTGCTGCACCGCCGGGATCAGCAGGTCCAGGCGTCGCGACTCTGCATGGGCGTCGTCCTCGACCGCAAGTTGCGAGCGCAGCGCCTGGTCATGGATCAGCAGCAGCTTTCCCGATGAGACCAACTCGGAGTAGGTGGCGCGATGCAGGTGAATGTCGGGCTGGATGAACCATCGGCACAACGACCCATCCAGCGCCTTGGCGTCCGCTATCTGTGCGGGAGTGCGCAACGCCGTGGATATCGAAAGGATCATTTCGGCGCGATGCCGGTCGCGATTTACGGCTCGCAGCAGCTCGCCGCGGTTGGCTTTGTTGTCCTCGAGCAGCCGCTGCAGATAGCTTCGCGCCTCGACCTGACCCTGTCGCGCGCGCGACCATTCCGTCGCCTGCAGTCCGAGGATGATCCCCACGATCACCACGACCAGTTCGACAACGATGGCAAACCAGTCCTGGTTGCGGAATTTGCCGATCATCCTTCGCATCAACATCGGTCCTCCAAGAATCGCGCGCTACGATCGCCCGACATCGCGGCTGCGCCGGAATGCAAGGCGTCGTTACAGATCGCTCAGCTGCGTATGCTGGCCAGCAAAGCCTTGAATCGCGGATTATCGTGCAACGGAAGCAAATCCGAATCGTGTTCGATCCAGGCGCGATCGCCCCAGCCGAGCTGTACTGCTCGTTCGAGTAGCTCAACGGCCCGATCCTGATTGCCCAAAGTCGCGTACACGCAAGCGGTGTTGTACAGGTAATGCGGCTCGTTGTCCCGGGACTGCAGCGCCTGCTCGGCCCATTCGATGGCGCGCTCGCGGTGTCCCTGATCGGCGAACACGCTGGCGCCGAAGCACAGCGCACGTGCATCGTCCGGGTTCATCGCGACATGATGTTCGATCAATTCCAGTGAAAGCGCTTCCGCTTGCCGCGCCTTGTCGATGCGGCCAAGCGAGCGGTAGGCCATGCCCAGAAACGCCGGCGCCTGGTAGTCGTTCGGATTGACGTTGCCGGCACGAGTGAAAAGACGCACCGCTTTCTCGAAGTCGCCCTTGGCAAGGCAGGCGCGGCCATAGAAGATATACGATTCGAAAAGGTTCGGATTGATCAGTATCGCGTTCTCGAAACGCTTCTCGGCATCCTCGTAGTGCCCGCTGGTGAACAGCGCCGTCCCCAGGGATGCCTGCGCTTCGGCCGAATCCGGATCCAGTTCGATGGCACGTCGGCTTGCCTGCTCCGCTTTTTCTGCGTTCTGCCGGGAAGCATCCGCATAGCGGTACAGCATCGAATACGCATCGGCCAGCCCGGCATACGCTTTTGCATACTTCGGATCCAGTTCGATGGCACGCTCGAACATGCCGATGGCATGCAGGAAGTCGCGCCGACTCATCGCATAGAAATATTTGCGCCCGCGCAGGTAGAAATCATAGGCCGTGGCGTTTGCCGTGGCATCGTTCTGCAGCGCGCGACGTTCCTTCGGGCTGAGCGTGATCCTCAGCGCCTCGACGATGCTGCGCGCGATATCGTCCTGGATGGCAAATACGTCCTTCAGCTCCCGGTCATAGGTCTCGGACCACAAATGCGAATCGGTCCGGGTTTCGATCAGCTGTGCGGTGATGCGCACGTGATCGCCAGCACGCCGCACGCTGCCCTCCAGTATGGTACTGACGCCAAGCTCCCTGACCACGGTCGGGATGTTGACTTCCTTGCCCTTGAACACGAACGAGGAGGTGCGCGAGGAAACCTTCAGCTGCGGCAGCTTGGTCAGGAGGTTCAATATCTCTTCGGAAATGCCATCGCTGAAATATTCGTTGTCCGGGTCGCCGCTCATGTTCACGAAGGGCAGCACGGCAATGGTGCGACGATCTGACTGCTCGTTGGGCGAATGCATCGGCTCGGCGACCGGCTTTGGCGCGTCGCCGGCAGCGGTTGTCGACACCGCCGGGAGCGCCGGGGTGCGCTCCACGCCGTGCGGACCGATATCGAACATCCAGCCCATCACCACCGCCAGCGGAAAGCCCAGCACCACCAGCGCGATCACCAGCGTGACCGACCATTCCGGCAGCTTCAGGCCCGGCAGCATGGTCGAAGCCACTTCGATCACGAGCCATCCGGCCACGGCGTAGACAACCGCCACGCGAATGACACGACGCCGACGTAGTTCCGAAATCAGCTTCTGGAAAGGCGACTCGATGCCGGGTCCAGTCATGGGTGCCATCCAATTCAGGAGCCTCATATTGATTGCAGTACGCCCATTAAGCAACCGGATGGCGGCCGCCCTGCCCGGGCTGCGAGGCTGCGCCGGAACGGCTTGAATCAGGCCCGTCCGGACTTCAGCGGCCGACGGGATGCCCGACCTAGCCACAGCAGGATCAGCACGATCACGCTTTTTACGGTGATCGCAAGCACGCCAAAAGACGCAATTAATCCGGAACCGCGAATCACACTTTGTTCGAAAGTACGCATTGCCTCAACCCGCGCAATCACCCGCATGCATGATCTGCCGAAACGGCGAAGTAGTCGAGCCGACCCGATCTCAACGCAGGCTGCGCATGCAAGTGCCAACGCTTGTCGTTCGATTCGCCCATCGCGTCTTCTGCTACATTGCCGAAACAGGGCAAAACGAACCGCCGACTGGAAAGAGTATCCGATGAATAATTCCTGGACCCGACGCGAATTTCTCGGTATCGCTGGAACGACCATGCTGGCATCCGCGTTGTCTCCGCTTTCGGCGATGGCCGATCCGGCCACCGAGTCATCCCGCGCGGCAAAACTGTATCGCGACGCCTTCGTGCTGGATTGCAACACCTTGGCCTCGATCGGCTCGCTATGCTGCGACAAGGACACGCCCGAGGCGCTCAAGGCGGTGCGCCAATCCGGACTGACCGCCTTGAAGAGCACGCTTGGCGGCGGCAACGGCACGTTCGAGGCTACCGTGGCGGACATCGCCTCGGCCGACGGGCTGATCGAGCGCTACCCGCGATTGTTCCTGAAAGTTCGAGGCTTCCGCGATCTGGAACGCGCCAAGTCGGAAAACAAGGTCGCGGTAATCTACTCGTTCGAAGCCGCGACGATGCTCGATGGCAAGATCGAACGCATCGACCTGTTCCGCAACCTCGGCGTGCGCGTGATGCAGTTGTCGTACAACCACAAGTCGCCATTCGGCTATGGCTGTCTCGATGGCGAAACCGGGGGGGTCACCGGGTTGGGGCGCGAGGCCATTGCCAAAATGAATACAATCGGCGTGGCGCTGGATCTGAGCCACGCCAACACACAAACAACGGCCGACGGCATCGCGCTTTCGAAAAGGCCGCCGATTTTCACTCACGCCGGCTGTCGCGCCGTGTTCATGCATCCGCGCAACAAGCGCGACAAGGAAATGAAGGCGTTGGCCGACAAGGGCGGCGTCATGGGCATCTATATGCTGCCGTTCCTGACCCCCGACAATCGTCAGCCGCACCTGGACGATTACATGCGCCACATGGTGCACGCACTGAAAATCTGCGGCGAGGATCACGTCGGCATTGGCACCGATACGATGTTCTTTACCGTCACCGACAAGGACCTGATGGAGGTCAAACGAGAGGTGGCCGAACGGCGCAAGGCCGGCATTGGTGCGCCGGGCGAAAACCGCCCGCCGTACTTGCCGGACATCAATACACCACGCAAACTGGAATATGTCACGGACGCCCTGCTGAAACACGGCTATAGTGAGCGTATCACCGAGAAGATCCTCGGCCGGAACTTTCGCCGCGTATTTCGCGAAATCTGGACAGCCTGATTCTTGCACGCGCGGCAGATATCACACGAGATAAATAACGCAACTTGATACTGAAAAAGGATTTTTTAACCGGAATTTCCTGTTCTTGCAGATAAGCTAGTCGTATTCTGCAGGTCCGTACACTGATCAGACAGGACATCGACCATGGCCTTGTGGAAAGAACCGAGCAAGCCTGCTCAACCCGCCGAATCCGATACTGGCAACCCGGCTCGTTTCGATATGCCGAGCCTGATGGAACCTGACGCCACATCGACTTCATCGACCACCTCGCGGACAAACACGCCAACTCAGGAACGTGTCCGCAAGGAATCCATAATCGCACCCGACATCGCCATCGAAGGCCGTATCGAAGGTGCGGGACACGTTCGCATCGCCGGCCAGTTCAAGGGTGATATCGATGTAAATGGCGACCTGACCATTGAGGCGAATGCCAAGGTCAACGGCAGCATTCGCGCCGAAAAGATCGTCATCGCGGGAGAACTGACCGGCAACATCGATTCGGCTGCGCATGTCGAACTGATGCCGGGCGGCTCACTGACCGGTGACGTCAAATCAGCATCCATGTCTGTCGCGGCCGGCGCGAAGATGCGCGGACAGGCCGATTTCGGCTGGGAAGATTCAAAACCCGCCCGTACGCCGGCCACGCAAAAACGCGGCAACGGTAGCGACGCGAGTCACGGAAACGGCGCATGAGCACGGTCCGCCCGGGTATGCCGGGCGCGACCCGAACGTGTCCGCATTGTTCGGAAACGATACTGGAATCGGCTGCCGTATGTCCGGCCTGCCGTCATCATGTTCGTTTCGACTCGAATCAGGCAAGCGATGAGACGCAGGCCGAGACGATTACCCCACTGCGTGTCGAGGGCCAGATTCGCGGACCAGCCGGCACTGAGGTTTGGGAGTACTCGATGGTACTGACCATCCGCGACGAAAACGGCAAGGAGATCGCACGGCGACTTGTGGGGGTCGGTGCTTTGCAGCCGGAACAGCTGCGCACGTTTACACTGAGCGTTGAGATGAGATCTGCCGAAGCAGGCCAAAAAACCGGGTACGGCTCAAGACATTGAGTTTGCGAATCGCGGGTTGGCCGACGACGGAACCATCCGCGAGAAATACAGGATGGTTACCGGTGCAGCCACGGTGTGAGCATCACGGCCGGCTACACGGCCAACATTATCGGGCCGGGCCGGACCAATGGCGGCTACGACAGGATGCGGAAGTTGTTGCAGTCCGCCCCGCCCGCATCACATGCGGGTCATTGAGTCGACGGTCGACATGGAACCACAACCGACTCATTGCCCGGCCGACCTCAGGGATGCCCTGATCAGGTCAGCACAGCCGGCCTTGTGGACATCACCCGTCTTGATTGGAATCAATGACTTGGGTCGAGCCTGTCAGCGTACATTGCATCGTTGCCCTGCCCTGACAGACCGCCAGCCCGCCTTCGCCAGTGCGCCTTGAACTGCACACAGACATGGTCGGTGACAGCTGCGCTGACCCGATCAGAGCATCTTTGGTGGTAAACAAGAAAATGCGGCGGGAACAATCCCGCCGCAACTTTCAGAAACGCTTATTGGTGGTTAATGCTTGGTGGGAACCAGCACGGTGTCGATTGCGTGGATGACGCCATTGCTCGAACCGATATCGGTCAGCGTGACGTTGGCGCCGTCGATCATGACTTTGTCGCCGTGCATCTTGATCTTTGCCGATTGACCTTGCACGGTCTTGGTTTCTCTCAGCTTGCCGACGTCGGCCGCCAGGACACGTCCCGGCGACACATGGTAGTTGATGATCGAGATCAGTTCCGCCTTGTTTTCCGGCTTCAGCCAGTTGTCGAGCTTGCCGGCGGGCAACTTCCGGAATGCGGCGTCGGTGGGAGCGAACACGGTATAGGGCCCCGCACCCTTGAGCGTGTCTGCGAGTCCGGCTGCATTCAAGGCCTTGCCAAAAATGGAAAAAGAATCCTGGCTGGCTACGGTTTCGACGAGATTGGTTTTGGCGCTGGAAGTGGTATTCATGGTTAGTGACCTTATTTGATGTTCCGCGTAGGTGCGGAACTGAGGCGGCCGAAGCCGAGGCCCCGGGTGAGAAACCGGAGCGCGATACCCAATGGCGTTAAGAACGGAACCGCTGGACTGAGGCGTTGAAGGGATGCGTTGCATCCCAGCGCCAGTACACAGTACTCCTGTCGTTGTTACGTAACGGTAATTGTCAACAAATATATTTCTGGAACTCGCAGCGCTATATGCGATGTCGTACAGACGTGACGCTATTTCCAGTGCCCGTCTGGCCGATATGCACACGCGATACGCATGTTCCGTGTCCGAACTGGTGCATGCCGATCGGATTCGAGCTATCGAATGTTCATGCCTGCTTGTCGCGAGAAGCAATGATCTACTTCGTCCCGCCCGTGATTCGTACGCTGTCGAACGTGTCCCCACCGAATTTCTGTATTGGAATTATTGTAATTTGGCTTATGTGCGTTAACGTACATACCTACTGGCGTTTCTTTACTACATTTCCTAAGCTAACCGGGAGCATCCATGAAGGCAGCAGCAACAGCGCTAGTGTCGAGGCAGAGCGAGCTTCCCATGTCCGAGTCCCACAACCCGAAACAGAATCACTTGCTTCTCGCACTGCCCGCGGCCGATTTCGATCGGCTGGCTCCCCATCTGGAATTGGTGCCGATGCCGCTCGGGAAGGTGTTGTACGAGTCCGGCACTCAGCTACGCCATGTTTATTTTCCGACGACTTCGATCGTTTCGCTTCTGTACGTCATGGAGAATGGCGCGTCGGCGGAAATCGCCATCGTCGGCAACGAGGGGATGGTCGGTGTGGCATTGTTCATGGGCGGAGAGACGACGCCCAGCCGCGCGCTGGTACAAAGCGCCGGGCATGCCTATCGGCTGAAGGGCCAGTTTCTGAAAGACGAATTCCATCGTGCCGTGGGGTTGCAGCATCTGCTGCTGCGCTACACCCAGGCGCTGCTGACGCAGATGGCGCAAACCGCCGTGTGCAATCGTCATCATTCGGTCGATCAACAGTTGTGCCGCTGGCTCCTGCTCAGTCTCGACCGATTGCCGTCGAACACGTTGAGCATGACGCAGGAATTGATCGCGAACATGTTGGGCGTGCGCCGCGAGGGCGTCACCGAGGCGGCCGGAAAATTGCAGGATGCGGGACTGATCAAGTACAGTCGAGGACAGATCACCGTGATCGACCGGCCACGCCTGGAACAACAGGTTTGCGAATGCTATCAGGTCGTCAAGACGGAATTCGACCGCCTTCTTCCCGATCTGATCCCGGCCTGAATCCGGCCCGTGCGTTTGTGTGTATCGCCCTGCCTATTGGGTATCCGACGCACATATCTTCATATCACGATATTCCAGCCTGGCACGTAGTCTCGTCCTGGTGAGCGTCGGCATCTCACGGCGAACGACGTGTTCAAGATCGGCATTGAAATGATCGCGACCATCGGCCACCACATTGCAGGAAGGACCGTACGCGGACCGGGCCTCCAAGCGGCAAACGCCAGAACCCATGTTTCCGTGCGGCGCATGCGCGCACCTGGACGGCCCGCGCGTTGACCGATGAGTGTTTGGTCGAAAACCAGAACGGTCACTGGCGCGATCCTCGCGCCGAGAGGCAATACAACGGAAGTCGGACCGAAGGCTACGTGGCACCGGACTCCCCGGCAACGGGGAGTCGGGCGCTTATGGCTCTGTTGACGGCGAAGGCGAGATGGTGACTCCGTGCCCGTCTTTGCTCAGCTTGCCGAGAACACTCTGCGGCGGCGCAGGACGCCCAGCGCAATGCCGGAGATGAGCAAGAGCAGGACCGCCAAGCCGAATTCACCGAGAGTGGGAACCCGTTTCACAACTGCCGTGGCATCGTAGTGTACGGTACCGTTCCAAACCCGTGGCGTAAAGAACCCGTCCGCCGAGCTGAACGCCGTGTTGGTGGCCGAGCCGGCGCGCAGCTCAAGCACACCGTCATTATAAACCTGGTTGGCGCCGGTTCCGTTGGTGTATAGGTGTCCGCCCCCGCTGGTCGACGTGAGCGAGATGGCGATTCCGTAGGTCGACCCGGCCGGAATCACAAGCGGGCCGACGTTCAAGGGCGTCGGCACGTCGTTTCCCGCCGAGGTGACGCCGGTTGCGGTTCCTACCAGGATCCAGCCGGCGGAACTGGTCTCGAAGCCGGAGTAGGTGCCTGGGCGATACCAGATCGATACGTCGCCGGTGAACGAGGCATCAAGGTTGGTGTCCCAGGAGGTGATCGTTACGTTGTCCTGGCCGACGGCATCAAGGTCGAAGTAGATGCCTCCAGAGGGGGCACCGCCATTGTCGCTGGCAAACAATGTCGTGAGGGAACCGCTGGCCGTCGCGGCCGCAGGCGCAGCAGGCTGCGTGCCTCCGCATTCCGGCATGCGATCGCGCATGAACTGAGGGCGGGCCATGCCACTGTCAAGTAAATCACAGGACGCAGCGTGGCCGGAAACTGCGGGCAGGCCGATCAAGGCGATTACGACCGCCAAACCAAAGTTGCGGATCATCGACTTCATTACAGTGTCCTTTGCCCCGTGAGCAGAACGCTCTCCCAACGGCAAAGCTAGCAGGTCTCCCGCATTCGGTCAACCAGGGATGCTCTGATCAACTCAGCCATGAGGTAAGCCCCCGGGCTTTGCCGGGCGACATTTGTCTCAGCACAGCTGTCACCGGGCCTGATTGTGTGCAGTTCAAGGCGCACTGGCGGCCTGTCGAGGCAGGGCAACGATGAAATGTACGCCGACACGGTCTCGGCCCAAGCCATTGATTCCGACAACGACGAGCGATGTCCACAAGGTCCGCAGTCCGTGCTGGGCGTCTCGCCAAGGCAAACCAGGCGTGCACTCGCAACCAACGAGCTGTACGGCAACATCCTCGGTTGAATCACTGGCAAAGGACGATTCCCGGCAAAAAAAGAACCCGGCTGAAGCCGGGTTCTGCGTTTTGGCCACTGCTGTCTATCGACGATACCCTCGCGTCGATTCCCTGTGTGGTTATTTCTCTTGCGAAAGCGTGAATTTTCCGATATCGATTCCGAGGTCGACACCCTCGCCATTTCCCGCCAGAGCGAGCGAGACGTCACCCTTGGTGAGTACCTGTGCGGCGCCGGATTTGACGACTCCCGCATGCGCTCCGGCATAGGCATACGAGCCCAACACATCAGACATGACACGGATGTCGGAGAAACGTCCGGTTCCATTGTCGACATTCGATTTGCCAACGGTCAACCCGGCGCCCTCGGCGAGGATATGCACCCGCATCGACTTGCCGTTTTCGCAGCTGACGACGCCGTTGCCTTCCGAATGCTTGTAGATGGCAGACCAGCTGGTAAGCGAGAAATTCAGGTGGCAGTCCATGTCCGCGGAACCTTCCGCTCGCACCTGTCCGGGGTAAAAAGCGATCGCGCCAAGGCCGACAAGCGCACTTGCAATTGCAATAGTCAAATTACGTTTCATGGTGATTCTCCGTTGCGTGGACTGGGTTGCCGCTGCGGACCGTTGAACACGATCGTCGGCTTCCGACCAACACGTTCGTTGGTGATGCTCCAACTGACGTCGCGACTGCGCTGATCATTTGGAGTGACTCAACGGATCATCGACCTTTCATACGCTTTTGTATGTACGTCGGCGCACGCATCCCTGGTGCCTGTTTACCTGACCACGCGAACCGCGTTGCTTGCGCCCGATGACCCGAAGGCGATTTACCGGCAGGTTTTCGGTCGCGGACCGTGTCGGCTGCGACTGGTTGCAACGTTGCTTCGTCTTGCATTTCGGACCATGCAATGTGCGCTGGCGTACCGAGCCGCGCGCAGCTTGAGCGTAGGCTCCACCCAACACCGGAGGCCGCGACATGATGTATATGCCGAAGCACCGCGATGCCGGCAATTGCCGGGGTGGCAGGCGTTTGACGTGGCGAAGTTGATCGGACGTTGTGTATTCGTGCCCGGTACTCCCCTGCTGTCACGGGTCACGCAGTTTGCCTATCTGGAGAGGTTTCGTCATGTTGAATTACGCAGTGATATTTCTGGTCATCGCACTGGTTGCAGGCATTCTGGGTTTTACCGGTATCGCCGGTGCCTCGGTCGGTATCGCCAAACTCCTGTTCGTCGTATTCCTGGTCCTGTTTGTGCTGTCGTTTATCTTCAGCCGGCGCGGCCGATTTTGATGCGCTGATCAGCGCCCTGGCAGGCGGCATGATGACCACTTTGGTTTCCGGCACCTTGCCTGCGCAACCATCGATTCCGGTCTTGTGGGCCAACGTGTGTTGTGCGGATGCGGATTCAGCAGCCATGCAACTCCACTTGGATTGATGCTTGTCAGGAAAAGTCTAGTGAATAACAGCGTCCGCCGGCCGGCATTGACCAGGAGTTTCTGGATCGCGCTGGCATACACGATACCAGTAGACGAGCTGATCTCTTTCGCCACGCAGTGTCGACATGGGACACGCGTTCCAACAAACCATAACTGAGGAAGCAAACATGAAAACGGAAAAGATCAAGGCGCAAATACGCAAGCGCGCCAATCAGATCGAGGATGATGTTGCCGCAGCGGCCGCGACTCGCGGCAACGGCGCCGAGACGTTTGAAGGCAAGTCCGACGAGTTGCAGGAAAAACTGCGTGAAATGGGACGAGACCTGCTCGAAAGTACCCGCAAACTGACCGAAGAAGCCACCCGACAGGCACGGATGCGACCGTTGGCCGTATTTGGCATTGCCTTCGTCGCCGGCGTCGTCGTCGCGCGCATGCTGCGTCGATGAATGAGCATTCGCCGGGCATTTCATCCGAGTCGGTAGCGCGGCCGGACGAAGAACCTGTTGCCGCGCCGAACACGGATACCGCCGCACCCTTGGCGTCTTCAGCCGTCAACCTGATTAGCGCTTGGTCGAGTCTGCTGAATCTGGAATTGGCGCTTGCACGACGCAGCCTGCGCTGGCTGCTGATTGGGGCGATTGCGATACCGGTGGTCGCCCTGGGCGCATGGATCGGTTTGGGCGCCCTGCTGGTCGCCGCGGCACACGTGTATACGCATAGCTGGTTGCTGGCATTGCTGCTAGGCGCCAGTGTGCAACTACTGGTATTCGCGATACTGCTGCATCTGATACGTCGCTGGCTACGTGACCTGAGCCTGCCGCAAAGTCGAAAGGCGTTGACGCGTGCGATGGAACGCATGTCATGATCGACGATGGTGCGCGCGCACGCGTTCGCCATGCCCGGGAGGAACTTGAGCTGGCGCAGCGGCGACTAGACACGCACTGGCAGTCGTGGCGCGAGTACATCAATCGCCATCGCGTGTCGCTGTTGATCGGAACCGGATTGCTTGGCGGCGTTGCCGCAGCAACCGTTTCGACCAAGCGCTGGTCGCGCCTTGGCGCAACATTGTTTGGCTGCAGCGCATGGCTTGTGCGCTCGCCGATCGGGCCGTCCGTGCTTGCTGCGCTGTGGACCAGGATTTTTGCCTGCCCTGCTGCCGGAGACATCAAACGCAATAGCACCAACGACGCGCCGTTTGATTGAGCGATGAACGAGAAACCGGGTTCCGTTGATCTGTCGGTCATCGTGGAACATCCAACGCGAAACAGCTGTTAGCCGGCCGCAATACTCCCGCTGCATTTGATCGAGTGAGAACTGATGACATCAAACGTCGTCGGCCGCCGCATGGCGCTGGATCCGGTAATGGTTTTTATCGTGCTCATGCTGTTTGGCTGGTTATGGGCATGGCCGGATTGTTGCTGGCGATACCGCTGTTTACCTGCATGAGGATCGCTGCCGAGCGTGTCCCGGCATGGCGCACGCTGGCGAAGCTGGTTGGCGCATGAGTGCCGCGCGTGCGCAATGTGCGCCGACGTACAGACCGGAGATCACGCAGCGCGTACTTTCGCCTGTAGTGGATAATCAATGTTGTGCCCGACACCGGGCGACAGGGATGTGGCAATGTATATTCGTTTGCGACGTCCTGCGACACAGGAGTGCTTTAGATGAGCGCAATCAAGATGGTGGCCATGGTACTTGTCGTAGCCGGCATTCTGGGATTGGCTTACGGTGGCTTCAGCTACATCAAGGATACGCACGAGACCAAATTGGGTCCTATCGAAATTACGGTCAAGAACAGGGAGACCGTCAATATTCCGGTGTGGGCGGGAATTGGCGCGATCGTCGTTGGCGGCCTGCTGTTGACAGTCGGGAAAAAAAGGAACAGTTGACATGGGTAGCCGAAGATCGGATGCGCGTCCGAACGCCGGACACGATCGAACCTTCCCGCAGGCATGTCGTGCTGCGCCGGAGGTGATCGGCCACCTCCTCGCCGGGAGATAGATTCATGCACATGACGTTAAGTATCGGTCCGCTGGTCGCGTTGATCGCAGGCATCCTGATCCTGATAGCGCCGCGGCTGCTGAATTTCATCGTCGCGATTTACCTGATCGTTATTGGACTTCTCGGACTGTTTGGCGCCGGTACGCTTCACTTGTAACGCTGGTGCGGAGCAAGACCTGAGCAAGATTGGTATTTTCAAGGAAAACAAAATGTCATTGGGCACAATTCTGTTGGTGATTCTGGTGTTACTCCTGATTGGCGCGATTCCACGCTGGGGCTATAGCCGAGGTTGGGGCTACGGTCCCAGTGGCGGGCTTGGCGTCATCCTGCTCATCGTAATCGTGTTGTTGGCGCTGGGACGCATTTAAGCCGCTGCATGCGGGTTCGGAATACGTGAACCCGGTCATTCGCACAGACAGCTGGCGCTGTGCCATCAGCAGCTTCTTCGAAATTGGCGACGACAGTTTCGAGCCCGTTCGGTGATGACAAACATGCCGCCGGTTTGGAATGGGGATCACGCGATCAGCACGTCCCCAATCCTTAATGCTGGTCAGGCCGCGCGGCCGACGTGTTTGGATTGTGCGCGGCCGTGTACGTTGGCGAAGGCAGGGGCGGTGCAACGTGGCAACTGCATCTTGTCATTGTTGCCAACAGCATGGCCCGACCTGACGCTTTCTGTCCTGCCTGTGTGCATGCCCGGTTGCGGGCGCTTGCCGGTCGGTCGCATTTCATCTGGAAATTTATGTGTCCGTCGTTCCCCAGAACTACCGCTCGTGTTTTCCTCGCCATTGCGTTCGCAACGGCTTTGGCTGGCTGCTCATCGCTGCGCACTGATTTCGTAAAGCAGCCATCGAGCGCGCTTGCGCCAGTTACGGACGCGCCGGCAGCACGCTATGTCGCGTCCGAGCTGGCCAGTCATGGCAAGCAGTCGGGATTCCGACTGCTTACGCTGGGAACCAATGCATTGATGAGCCGTGTCGCGTTGGCCGATCACGCCCAACGTTCCATCGATTTGCAGTACTACATATTCCAGAACGACGAAACCGGGCGGTTGTTGGCACAACGTCTGCTGGCAGCGGCCGATCGCGGTGTGCGCGTGCGCATGTTGATTGACGATATCAGCCTCAGCAACGAGCAGTACATGCTGGACGCGCTGGATGCGCATCCGAATATCCAGGTACGCCTGTTCAATCCGTTCAGCACGCGCAGTCCGTCACTGATTTCCAAGATCGGGCAGTTCATGCTGGAAGGCAGGCGCCTGAATCGGCGCATGCACAACAAATCGTTTATCGTCGACAACAACGTCGCAATCATCGGTGGTCGCAATATCGGCAACGACTATTTCACCGCCGGTAGCGTGACCGAATTTCGCGACCTCGATCTGCTGGCGATCGGTCCGGTGGTAAGGCAGGCATCAGTAATCTTTGACGACTACTGGAATTCCGACGCCGCATTTCCGGTCACCGCGTTTCGCAACAAGCGCAACACACAGCGCGACCTGGCCCGATTGCGAGGGGTCCTTGCACGCGACGCACGCAGCTTCGCGAAATCCGACTACGCACAGGCAACGCTGAACGAGCTTCCCGGTGGCGCGACGTCTGATCGCCGTGGTGAGTGGTTCTGGGGACAGGCCATGGTGGTTGCCGACCAACCGGACAAGGTCGACCCTGGTTCCGGCGGCGACGCAGCCGCCCTGCGCATTGGTCCAACCCTCAAGGCCATGGTGAATTCGGCGAAAACCGAGGTGCTCCTGATTTCACCTTATTTCGTGCCGGGCGATGATGGCACCCGCTTTCTCGTCGAGGTGGCACATCGCGGGGTGGATGTGAGAGTGCTGACCAACTCGCTCGCTTCGACCGATGAACCGGTCGTTGATTCCGGTTATGCGAAGTATCGTCGCAGGCTCCTCGAAGGCGGCGTAAAGCTGTATGAACTTCGCCCGGAACCTGGCGCGGCGCAACCCGCAACGTCACGCGGCAGATCGTCGGGTATCAGCCTGCACGCCAAAGCCATGATCGTGGACGGCGAGCACGTTTTTATCGGCTCGCTCAACATGGACCAGCGCTCAAAGCTGCTGAATTCCGAAATGGGCGTGATCATGAATTCCGCGCCGCTGGCGCAGGCGGTGAGGCAGTACTTCGAGACCGCAATCGCGCCCGCCAATGCCTTCCACGTCGTACTGCGGAAATCGCCGGATTCCAAATCCGGCCGGGCGCGGATGACATGGTTGTGGACAAATGGCGGCGCCGCAATGAGCGAGGACGAAGACCCGGGCGCAACCGCCAAGCGGCGCCTGGAGGCGTTCATCGCGGGTGTGCTGCCGATTGACTGGCTGTTGTGATGCCTTGTCGGATCAACAGTATCAAGTAAGCGATCATGCTGACGGGCGGCGGCGATTTACCGTGAACAGCGCATCGGGCTGGAACAAATCACTTATCGGCAAGGCAACCAGCCTGGGCAGCGCCAACCAACCCAAACGGCGAACCTCGTGGAAATCATGCCGCCTGTGTTGAGTTACTCAGAGCATCCGTAAATCAATTTTCTTATCGGTCCGATCGCCAACCTGCACGCCGCCCGCTTCGTTCGCAACGGCAGCGAAAATGATTCCCGGCAGGCAACCGACCACGTGCGCTTCAAACTACGTTTTTCTCGGAGGTTGCTTCAGGGCAACTGAATAGGCGCCGCGGAACCCGGGTTCGGTTCGGTACAGACGCCTTTCCGAAGGTTTGCGCGCTTGTGGGATCTTTATCGAGGGTCGCACTCGGCGTCGCACGGGAATCCGAAGATGCCCGTGCAACCCGATGTCACTTACTTGAGATTCCCACCACCGTCCTTGTCCTTGTCTTTCTTGTTTTTGTCCTTTTCAGGCCGGCCCTTGGAGCCCTTGTCCTTTGACTTGCCCCGGTCATTGGCGCCTCGGCCCTTCGGCACCGGTTTGGAACGTTGTTGCATTTGCGGCTGTTGCCGCTGCTGTTGCTGCTGTTGCTGCCGAGTCTGTTGTTGCTTTTGCTCTTGCTGCTGCTTCAGCTGTTGCTGCCGGTTCTGTTGCTGTTGCCGCTGTTGTTGCTGCCGAGCCTGTTGTTGCTTTTGCTCTTGCTGCTGCTTCAGCTGTTGCTGCCGGTTCAGTTGCTGTTGCCGCTGTTGTTGCTGCCGAGCCTGTTGTTGCTTCTGCTCTTGCTGCTGCTTCAGCTGTTGCTGCCGGCTTTGTTGATTTCGCTGCTGCTGCAGTTGCTGCAGCCGATTCTGTTGCTGTTGCCGCTGCTGCGGACTCGTCCGTGCCGGCTGCGAGCGCTGTTGGAAAATCTGCCGCGTCAGGGCTTCGCGCGGCTTATAGCGATAATTCCGCGATTGAATCGTATGCTGCTGTTCAATTGCGCGAGGATATCGGCCGCCGGAATATTGCCGTTGATAGCTCGGCAACGGCGCGGCGCTCGGGACTGAGCGACGATTCCACCGGTTCCATCCGCTTCGACGCTGTTCCCAGCTGCGGCCCCAGTGTTCGTTCCAGCGTGGAGCGGCGTCGGTACGCCAGCCACGGAAATACGATGGTGGTCGGCGGTAGTAGCGCACGGGAACGCGCAGGATCCAGTACGGCACGTACCCGGGCCCTATCATGTCCCATGGGCCGTCGTACCAGGTGCTCGAATACCAGTTATCGTCCTGGTATACCCAGTACAGGCCGTCGTAAAAGAAGTAATTCGAGTCGACCCGGGGGTCATAGTAGACCGGGTATCCCGGTATGCGCACCATCTGCGGATAGCTCGACAGGTTGAAGCCGATGCTGACACCGCGGTGTTCTATGCCGATGCCGAAGGTGACCTGGGCCTGAGCCGAGATGGCCGGGTAAAGCAGCATCGATAAGACGAGGATCAAATAACGCATGGTCTGTTCTCCGATTTGATAAGCCGTCATCGCTGCCGCGTCCTGATTACCGCATCTTCCAACGGCATCCCTGAGCCTGCGGATTTACTGAATCCCGAAACCGCAAACCACAACGGAAACGAATGGCGGTAGTCCACGCGTAGATTGTCTGCATGAGCCGGATCATGTCTGTTCGCTACCGTACATTATTGGATGTCGCCGCGCCCGGGGTGCCCCTGCCGCGCGATCGGTATTGGTCGACCGGGCGCTGGATGCGGAGATGGCCGCGCATCCGGGGCACGGCAGGCACGGGCCATTGGCAACCCGAACGGGAACATGCGTAACAGGCGTAGCCACACGACCCGGACTGCGGACTTTGTGGACACGATGCCGCCGGCGCCGACTTGGTCAGAGCATCCCTAAATCAAATTTCAGCGAACTTGTCGGCAACTTTTGAATCAGCGATGGATCGCCTCGCACGAAACTCAACATGAGTTTGCCTACGGTCCGGCCATACGAGCCACGCGCAATGCGTCGATATCCGCCGAGTTGAGCGGCCCTTCGGCGCCTCCAGCGCCGCCCGTGTAATGCGCGAAGTGACTGAGATAGCTCATGTTGAATCCGTCATTCAGCGTGAAACGGCAGCCGGCACCGGCATGCGCATGAAAAAGCACATAGGTCGACGCCTGCATGCCGATACTGTGCGGCATGACGACGGGCGCTTCGTACGGCTCGCTGCCGGAGCATGCGACGGCCAGCATTTTTACTGCCGCGGTGATGCCGGTATTGATCGGCCCATGCGCGTTGCGATATTCCAACCATAGGCGGTATTCACCATTTGCCGGCGCGGTCCAGTTGCGTGGCCACTTGCCGCCAACGGACCAGGTGTCGCCGACGCAGCTTTGCGGACTGTGCAGCGATTCCAGCCCATTGGCATCGACGCGTGTGGCACTGATACAGGTCAGTTCCGACTGCTTCGGCAAATACCCTTTGCCATCAATCTCCGGTCCGCGATGGCCGTTGATGTAGAGCTGCACTTTGCCTTCTACCCGAACGTGCCATTGTTTTCCATCAGCGAGAACCTTTGGTGCCGGCGGCGCGACTGGAGCGAATAGTGGAGCATCCAGGCGCAATGGCGACTGTTTGGCACGAATGGCCTTCAGATTCACGCGGGTTTCCTGACCGCTCGTTTCAACATGTCCGGTGACCAGCAGATTTCCATCCAGATTGGTCGGCTTGATCAGCACGATACGGCGCCCGGGCAGGTTCAGGCTGATTGAGTCGTTTTTGCCAAAAAGTGTCGGCACCAGCGATACCGGCAGCTTCGGTTCGATACGGCCATTCCCGGTCAAGCCGAAGATGCCCTCCTCGATGACATCGAACATCGCCGCCACCGACCACAACTGGCGAGGTGAATTGACCACCGGACCGCTGAGTTTGCCCAGGTCGACATGTTGCCCCTGCGTCAACAACTCGTAATTTTCCAAGTTCGAGCCGTACAGCGCGGCGCCACGGATCACCGAGCGTATCTCGTGTTCGATCCGAGCCGGATCGCCGATCTTGCGCGCGGCTCGCAGGGCGTAGGCGCTGACGAACGGCCAGATCGCGCGGTTGTGATAAACGGCCTGATCGGAACGCTCCGGCCACATCACCGGCGTGCCGGCGGGCCAGGTCGGATAATTCGACAACGTCTGGCGCGCGCGTTGCTCATCGGCAATGCCACTGGTCACCGCCAACGAAATGCCGAGCAGATCGTAAGTATCATAGCGGCTGCCGTCGCCGCCGATGTAGCTCATGTACATGCCGCGATCCGCGCGCCAGAAATGCTCGTTGATCGCGCGTTTCAGTGCTTCGGCCTGCGAACCATAGCGATGCGAAAGGCGCCGGTCACGATCCTCGCCGGCCAATCTTTCGGCCAGACGCAGCGCCTCGTAGTGCAGGACATTGGTCGATAGCGCATAGGATTGCGCGATGAACACGACGTTGCCCGACGTCCACGCCGGGTAGCTCTGTTCGCGCCAGTCCATGAACGAGGTTTCACCGCGGTACAGGCCGAAGCGCGCGTCGAAGGCATAAAGCCGATCCTGCGCCAGGGTATCGCGCAGCGCCGGCCAGACCTGCTCGGCGAATGCCTTGTCGTCAAGCAAATGCCGGGCGCCGAGAAACCAGACCACGCGATCGGCACTGATCGGCCAGCTGCCTCCGGAACCCGTGTCCTGCATCGGATACCACCCCTGTGGTGCCGAATGCTCGCGTACGTTGGAAAGCTTGAAGCGCAGACCGTTGCGTGAGCGCGCGGAGTCGAATCGCCACAATCCGAGGTCTACCGAGTATGAAAGATCGCGCGTCCAGACATACGGCCATTTCAGGCCGGTCTCGAAACAGTGACAGGGAATCGGCTTGCCGTGATCGAACGCACCGTCGCGAATCGCAGTCACCGAATCTTCTTTGAGATCGGCCTGCGCCATCGCGTAGAGAGAATTGACCAGTACGCTTGCACTGTCGAGCCGATATTGCTGTGGCGCAATCGTGCGCTGACCGAACGGCCATGCCACGACATAGCCGCCGTTGTCGTCGCGGCTCACGCTCACGTGTTCGCCGTGCCAATCCAGTCCGTCGTGCCACACAGGCGCGGTCGTTGCCGCCACCGCCGCAGGCACAGGCAGCGCGCAATACACCACCAGTTTCAGCAGCAGATGACGAAGATTCGCGGGAACGGATGTGTGGCTGTTTCGGGGCACGAGTTGATCGCCGGACTGGATAACAAGCCCCGTAGCTTAGCGCCAAATACCGCCTGGTGGGTTGCGTCGATATCCCAGCACCGCCGCGCTCGCCTGCGACGCAAACGTGGCGCCGCCTTCCACGGACGAAAATCAGCCTCGGCGCGCGTGTCTATCCGCTGCCTGATGGCATTGCCCGGCCACCACGGACCGCATCAGTTGTTCTTCGCGCCCTGGTCGA
Organism: uncultured Pseudomonadota bacterium; assembly: GCA_963779795.1. Taxonomy (GTDB): domain Bacteria; phylum Pseudomonadota; class Gammaproteobacteria; order Xanthomonadales; family Rhodanobacteraceae; genus Rudaea. The sequence goes on from CAVZZK010000003.1 coordinate 587,216, forward strand.
CCCATTTGGCTATGACGTCGATGTCGTGTTGCGATAACGAACGCGCGCCGGAGCCCGGCATGATTATCTCGCCGTGCGTAACGACTTGTTCGGAGAAGTTCTTCGGCATGTTTATCGACGGATCAGCCTGGTGCCGGATCAATCGTACCAGCGTGCTGCCGACGCTCGATCCGGGTTCGATCACCGGCCCGTTGCGCGTGCCGGCCATGACGTCCTTGTAGTTCAGCACACTGAATCCGCTTTTCTCGAAGCCGGGTTTGCCCGGCGCGTGGCAAACCGCGCAATTCTTTTGCAGGATGGGATTGACGTCGCTGCTGAAACTGATCTCGTGCTTGCCGCATGCTGCAAGTGCGAGCGCGGCGGCGGTTGCCAAAACGACACTTCTGGTCATCGACATGGTCTGCTCCTCGCAGGAGGAATGAACGATCACACGATCGCGCTGCAGTCAGTCATGTCATGGCTGTCACGGGTCAATGCATTACCCCGGTCCCGTTAGCGTTCCAGCGCGAACCTGTGACTTCTTTTGCTACTGCGCGCCAGCGTAACGGTATGGTGGCGAATGCGGATTGATACAGATCAAACGGCCAATCTTCGAGACGGAAATCGTTTGTCAGCCGGCCGCAACGGAATCGCACTGGCTTCGCTCGCACGGTCGTTCACGCGCAGCCTTCATGGCGCCGGCATACCACTCCAACTCGTCAAGAAACTTCGCGAACCGAGTGACTGATGCCGGGTCGGCGGGTTTTCCGTCCTTGTCGAAAGCCTGTTGCACCCGTGGCACGGGGAACAGCGAGGGAATGCTGCTCATGCCCATCTCGGCGAGCATGGCGCGCAGCGTCATCGCCGCGCGCACGCCACCGAACGAGCCCGCCGAATAGCAAACGATCGCCGAGGGCTTGCGGAAATATTCTTCGAGGAAATGGTCGAGCAGGTTCGACAACGCCGGCGGCACGGTGTGGTTGTACTCGCCCGATACGACAATGTACGCGTCGGCGGCGACGATCAGTTTGGCCACGCGCTGCAATACGTCCGGAGCCTCGCCCGGTGCGTGTTCCTTGTACATCCTGTCCAGCAGCGGCAAGCGGTAGTGCAACGGATCGATCAGTTCGACCTGGTGCCCGCGCGCTCGGCACTGGTCCACGACGAAGCGCGCCGCGCGGATGCCGACACGCGCTGTACGAACCGACCCGTAGAAAACGACGACGTTCAGCGACATCGCAACCTCCCGAAAAGCGAAAAATCCGGGCAAAGGTTAACCGGTCCGCGTGAGGATCGCATCGTTCCGCGCTGCGGTCGGGCATTGCGATATTTCAGCGGCGGCGAACGACCATCAGGGCGATGCCGCCGAGAACCGCCGCCGACGCCGCCAGCAGGCGGGCGGTTATCGGTTCGGCCAGGAACACGATGCCGCCCAGCGCGGCGAGTACCGGCACGCTCAATTGCACCGTAGCTGCGGTGGTCGCGCGCAGCGCCGGCAGGACCGCATACCATAGTGCGTAGCCGATGCCGGACGTCACGGCGCCGGACACCAGCGCGTACGCAACGCCGGCCGACGTGGTCGGCGTGTCGCGGTGAAGCCACGACCACGAAATCAATACGATGACCAGCGGCAATGTGCGCATGAAGTTGCCTGCCGTGATCCGCATCGGATCGCCCGTGCCCTTGCCAAGTAGCGAGTAAACGCCCCAGGCGATTCCAGCGCCCAGCATGAGCATTGCCCCGTGCAACGGCGGTGCGGACAGACCCGGCAACAACAGGCCGACCAAGCCGCCGCAAGCGAGCAGGAAGCCGGGAAGCTGCCAGCCGTGCAGCCGTTCGCCACGCCATAGCCCGAAGCCGACCATGGTCAGTTGAACCGCACCGAACAGAAGCAGAGCGCCGGTAGCCGTCGGCAGGCTTACATAGGCAAAAGAAAATCCCGCAGCGTAGGCAAACAGCGCGAGTGCCGAATACCAGTGACCGCCGATCGCCATCGAACGCTGACGAAACCATGCGAGCAACCACAATACGACGGCGCCGGATGCCAGACGCAGCACGGTAAAGTTGCCCGGGTCGATATCGCCATGCTTGAGGGCCAGGCGACACAAGATCGAATTGGCGGCGAACGCGATCATCGCCGCTGTAGTCAGGAATACGATCTTGCCGGTCGGGCTTCGCACCATTTTTTCCTCTGACGAGTGCATGCCTGGCACACCGAATACGGGTATGTAACACGCGAAATTGATAGTATGCCCGGATGTCCCACGCGATGTCCCGGCAACGCCATGGAGCCGACGCGGCCGCAGCCTTGCATGACTGGATGCAGAGGCACCAGCGCATTTTCGTCCTGACCGGCGCCGGCATCAGCACGGCTTCGGGAATTCCCGACTATCGCGGACTCGATGGACAGTGGAAACGGCGTGCACCGATTACCTTTCAGACCTTTGTGCGCGATCCGGCCATGCGCGCCAGATACTGGGCCCGCAGTCTGGTCGGCTGGCCGGTCGTCGAACGTGCCCAACCGAATATCGCGCACATCGCACTGAGCCGGCTCGAGGCCGCCGGCAGGTTGAACATGCTGGTCACGCAGAACGTTGACGGCCTGCATCGGAAAGCCGGGCATCGAGACCTGATCGACCTGCATGGATGCATTGACAAGGTGATCTGTTTGCAATGCGGGCAGCAGATCGATCGCGCCGCACTGCAACGCCGGTTGAACCGGGCCCATCCGTGGTTGAGCGCGATCGCCGCCGCCAGCGCACCGGACGGCGACGCCGACGTTGAGACAATCGATCTGACCCGGTTCGAACTGCCGACCTGTTGCAACTGCGGCGGCATGCTGAAACCGGACGTGGTCTTGTTCGGCGAGAACGTCCCGCGCCAACGCGTTGTCGATGCACAGTCGGCCCTTGCGACAGCCGATGCGATGCTGGTCGTCGGCTCGTCGCTGATGGTTTATTCCGGTTTTCGTTTTGCGCGCATGGCCCGCGAACGCGCACTTCCCCTGGCGATCCTGACGCATGGTATTACTCGAGCCGATGATCTGGCCACGATCAAGCTCGATGTCGATTGCGGACCGTTACTCGGCGAGGCCGTCGATCGGCTCGGCGATACAGGATACTCGCCGGGTTGATCAGCGCATCCTTGAAACCGCACCAACCGCCTCAGCCACCGTAACCCCGAACGCATGACCATGGACACGATACCGAAACAGCATGCGGGACGCCTGATAAAATCCGTTGCGATCCTGTTGCTCAAATTGCTGCTGAACGCCGCGCGCGATCTGGTGCTCATTCCCGTTGCGCTGGTCGCGGCGCTGCTCGACCTGGTGCTGATCAAGACCTCCTCGCCGCGTTTCTATCGCCAGGTCCTGCGCCTCGGCGATGTCAGCGACCGCTGGATTGACGTATGGTCGGATGGCAGCGACAAGCGCGAGAATGTCGATGCGCTGCTTGCCCGTATCGAGGAAGTCGTGCGCGACCCGCAGACCGGTGCGCGACGCGCGCGCATCCTCAAACGCTGGGCGGAGCGCCAGATGAAGCGGGCGCGGCAGCGCGCCGCGGCTCGGCAACAGGTACCATCGGACGCGCTTGTTCACGACGCGGCCGGATCGCCGTCCGATGAATCGTCCGGCATCGATGGTGAACCGCCCACATGATCGGCATTTTCCGCTCGCTGAGCGTGTACAACTTCCGGGTCTGGTCGATCGGGTCCCTGGTGTCGAACGTGGGCACCTGGATGCAGCGCGTGGCCCAGGACTGGCTGGTGCTGACCCAGCTCACGCACAACAATGCCAGTGCGATGGGCGTGGTCATGGCGCTGCAATTCGGCCCGCAGTTGCTGTTGCTGCCGTGGACGGGTCTGGCTGCCGATCGTATCGACCGGCGCAAGCTGATCATCGCCACACAGACGGCCCTGGGCCTGCTGGCACTGGGTCTTGGCATCGTCACCATCATCGGTGTCGTGACGCTGTGGCAGGTTTACGGTTTTGCGTTTCTGCTGGGTTGTGTAACCGCATTCGACGCACCGGCACGCCAGACCTTCGTCAATGAGATGGTCGGCGAATCGCAGCTGGCCAATGCGGTCGGACTCTATTCCACGTCGTTCAACGCGGCGCGCATGATTGGTCCGGCCGTGGCAGGTCTGTTGATCGCCGCAGTCGGTACCGGTTGGGTATTCGTCATCAATGCCTTTTCGTTCGCGGCGGTATTGGTCTCTCTTGGCGTGTTGCGCGTAGATCAATTGCATGCCGGCATTCGCAGACGCGGCCAGCCCGGCGGCGTCAGCGAAGGATTCCGCTACGTTTGGAAACGGCCCGACCTGATGGCGATCCTGATCATGCTGTTCGTGGTCGGCACATTCGGCCTGAACTTTCCGATCTTCATCTCAACCATGTCGGTCAAGATATTCCATGGCGGCGCCAGCCAATACGGAATGTTGACCGCGACTCTGGCCATCGGCTCGGTCATCGGCGCGCTGATCTCCGCACAACGCGAACGCCCCAGCATGCTGCTACTGATCGTGTCGGCCGGGAGCTTTGGCATCGGCTGTCTGCTTGCAGCCTTGGCACCCAATCCCCTGCTGTTCGGTTTGGCTTTGGTGTTGATCGGCATGGCCGCGCTGACTTTCATTGTTTCCACCAACAGCTTGATGCAGCTGACCACCGAACCTGCCATACGCGGACGCGTCATCGCCCTGCGCATCGCCATCATCATGGGCGGGACGCCGATCGGTGCACCGATCGTCGGCCTGGTCGCCGATCATTTCGGGCCGCGTTGGGCCCTGGGCAGCGGCGTCGTGGCGGGGCTTATTGCCGCATTGACCGGGTTTGCCTATCTGCGCCGAACAAAGCATCCCTGAACGAATGGCCAATCAGCCCAGCTCGAAAGACGTTACGCCGAACAGCCTGTCGATCGGCAATCGTCGTCCGTCATATCTGATTCCATTCGACGTTCTGCGGCAGATACTACCTGCGAGCATCTGGGGGTGCGCTGAACAAGTTTACTCAGCGGGATCGCGCGCCTTGAGATTGTCGAATTTTCGCCGGACCGGGTGCTGTCAGGCGCTTTTTTGCGCAGCGGCGAGATAACGATGATCGATGTTTTGCTGTAGATTCCGCTATCCGACTCATCCAACCAACCATTGGGTACATCATGACAAAACCTCTTCACGCCTGTCTGGCGTTGACATTGATCGCGTTGCTTGGCTGCGGTAGCGTTCGGGCCAGGCAATCCTCCGATTCGAATGCCGCCATTACCGACGGTTTGGTAGGGCATTACGACAATGCCGCGCAGGTAAGGCAAGGCAGGATGATTCTCGGCAAACATCCCCCACAGCATGTGACCGTTACCATCGAACAGACCGGTACCCCGGACTGGCAGCTGTGGCGTATCCATATGGATGTCAGCGCCGCCGTCGCCAAGCAGGCGAAATCCAGTACTTCACTGGAGGCCGTATGGGCAATGCACATGGTTCATGCAGCGCACGGCCAGTTGCTGCGGATCATGCCCTACAGCCTCAAGCATGCCCGCGCCGAAGGCAGCGTAAAGGCCAGAGCTTTCAACAAGTCGGACTGGTACGCGATTGAAGGTTGTGGGCTGGATATCGAAACCCTGAAGCCACGTATGGTGGCCTTCGCACCACCCGCGAGAAGGTGTCTGGCAGAAAAGATGGCCCTTGGCGGCAAGCGTGCTTTTCTGCCGAGTTGGATCGAACGCAAAGGCGATACATTGGGCGTGCAATTGACTTATTTTGGCGTGCCGTGGAGGGTATTCGCACAACGCACCGCGAAATGAACGTTATCCGACCATTTTTTAATGCCGAGAGGAACCGGCACGGGCGTCGACATTTGATTGACGTCCGGTTGGGGGGCACGTAGCCGCAAGACGGCGCATCCATTTCGATTATTCTGGGGAGTAAGTAATGAAATACATTGCGACGAATTTGTTTATATCCGTAATCCTGTGTGCGTCCGGATGCAATCAGCATTCTGCAGAACCGCCCGGAAATCAGTCGGCGGCAGCAACCCGGCCGGCCGCCACCAAACCGGCGTCGACAGAGAATACGAACGTTGTCGACATCATTGCCAAAGGCATGCAGTTCAGTGCGCCGGATACGATCCCGTCAGGCTGGGTAACATTCCGTTTCCACAATCAGTCTTCTTATACGCATTTTGCCCTGCTCGAACGCTGGCCCGAGGGCCATACGCTTGCAGACGGCGAGAAACAGATTGCGCCGGTATTCCAGGACGCCATGGACCTTCTGATCAAGGGCGACAAGGATGCCGCAATGAAACGGTTCGGCGACCTTCCCGGCTGGATGAAACAGATCGTGTATATCGGCGGTCCCGGCTTGATCGCACCCGGAGGCGAAACGTCCGCCACGGTAAAGCTTGATCCGGGCTATTACATCATCGAGTGTTACGTCAAAACCGACGGCAGGTTTCATTCCTCGCTGACCAAATCCGGTACGCAAGGGATGACGCACGAGTTCAAGGTGACGGCAACGGACTCGGGAGGCAAGGCGCCCGATGCGGACATCCAGATCCAGATTTCGAGTGACAAGGGCATTCAGGCCGACGGTCGCATGACGCCGGGCAGGCATACCGTGTCGGTGCACTTCGTCGATCAAAAAGCGTACGGCAACTTCACGGGCCACGACGTGCATCTGGTGGAACTCGGCACTGATACCGACCGCGCGGGGCTGATGCAATGGATGAACTGGATGAATCCCGATGGGCTGAGTACGCCGGCACCCGTGGTTTTTGTCGGCGGCCTGAATGAAATGCCGGCAGGCAATACCGGTTATTTCACGGTCAATCTGGAACCTGGCAATTATGCCTGGATATCGGAAATTCCCGATCCGGATCAGCACGGCATGTTTCGACCGTTTTCTGTCGGATCCTCGACCGAAAAAATGTGAAGCTTGCCGGTAGTTTTCTGCCTCAGAGCCATTGCACGTTTCTGCGTGGTGCCGCTATGTATCGCGTGGTTCCGCCGGAGCACCGTTGCCCTGCGGAGCCACTGGCGATATGCGCCGGCGTGCAGGCGCACATAATGTCTATCATGGCATGCTAGGCAACTGAGTCATTGCATGCGGAAACCGTACATGTCCGAATTCGACCCACGCATCCGCGGTCTGCTTCAAATGGAACCAAATGCGCCGGTCTCTTTGCGCCGCCGCCGTCTGCTCAAGGCCACGCTGGCCGCCGCGGCCCTGCCCTGGCTGGCACCATTCGCACGCGCGTCGAAAGCCGAGTTCCTGTTTACCGACTATCCGTTCAAGCTGGGCGTCGCTTCCGGAACGCCGTCGGCGAACAGCGTCGTGTTGTGGACGCGGCTGTGCCCTGACCCATTGCACGGCGGCGGCATGGGCAGACAGAAGGTGCCGATACGCTGGGAAGTCGCCCACGACGAGAAGTTCGCGAACGTGTTCAAGCGTGGAACCTGGTGGGCCATGGCCGGACTGGGTCACAGCGTGCACGTCACGGTAGACGGCCTGCAACCGGCACGGGAATATTTCTATCGTTTCATGGCCGGCGACGAGGTCAGCCCGGTCGGTCGCACGCGAACGCTGCCGGCAATCGACGCGAACTTGGATCGCCTGCGCTTTGCGCTGGCTTCCTGCCAGAATTACGAACTCGGTTATTTCTCGCCGTACAAGCACATGCTCGCCGATGATCCCGACATCGTGTTCTTTGTTGGCGACTATATCTACGAAGACAACGCCATGTCCGGCCGTATCCGCCTGCATTGCAACGACGAACCGTACACCCTCGACGATTACCGCACCCGTTATTCGCAGTATCACCTGGACCCGGATCTGAAGACCATGCATCAGGCCGCGCCCTGGGCGTTCACCATCGATGATCATGAAGTCATGAATGACTGGGCCGGCGATGTCGGTGAGGATCTCGATCCGAACTTCGTGCAACGCCGAGCGGACGCGTTGCAAGCCTATTTCGAAAACATCCCGTTGCCGATGGATACGTTGATGAAGAACCATCGTCTGGCGCTTTATCGCTCGCTCCAGGCGGGTACGCTGGCGCGTTTCCACATTCTCGATGACCGCCAGCACCGTTCGCCCGAAGCGTGTTCGAAACCGGGGATGGGCGGCAGCACGAATACCACGGTCAGGGACTGTCCGGAACTGGCCGATCCGAAACGCACCATGCTTGGCGCTGCGCAGGAGGCCTGGCTGGACCGGCAACTGCGCGAAAGCAAGGCGCGCTGGAACTTCATCGTGCAGGAAACCCTGGTCTCGACCATCAGCCTGCCGTCAAAAAAGGGCCGGGTCTACTATACCGACCCCTGGGACGGCTACCCGGCGGCGCGCCAGCGCCTGCTCGACAGCATTCGCCGCAGCGGTGCGCGCAACCCGGTGATCGTTGGCGGCGATCTGCACTGCACTTTCGCCTCCAACCTGAAAGCCAGTTTCGACCAGGCTGATTCGCCTGTAATCGGTAGCGAATTCGTCGGCACGTCGATTACTTCTCACGGGGCGTCGATGAAGCTGATCCGCTCCGAACTGGCCGCCAATCCAAACCTGATCTACGGCGAGAGCCGCTATCGCGGTTATATGCGTTTCGATCTGAAACCTGACGGACTCGACGTGGCCGTACGCGACATGGATACCGTGGCCAGGCCGGATGCGCCGTGCCGAACGCGCAAGCGGTTCCATGTCGCCAACGACAAGCCGGGTATCGTCGATGTGACTTGATACTCGCTTGCGAGCGCCCACGTTTATCCGTCACGCCAATCGTCGGCGCACGTACGCTTCGATGCGTGCGCATCAAGTGCCGCGGTCCCACTGCCACTCGTTTCAGGTAACACTCTCGACATGACCGATATCCAGGCGGCCGACACCGCCGCAGCCGTCGAAGACGACAACGTGCCTACTCTTTCGATGGCGGTCGCGGCTGGTATCGCCGTTGCGAACATCTACTACAACCAGCCGATGCTCGGTGTCATCGAACGCGACTTTCACGGCAGCCTGACCGGCATGATCCCGACGGCCACGCAGTTCGGTTACGCGCTGGGCCTGTTGTTGCTGGTACCGCTGGGCGACCTGATCGAACGCAGGAAACTCATTGTCGGACAATTCATGCTGCTGGCTTTGGCGTTGATGGCTGTGGCGGCATCTCGCGGAGTCGGTCTGGTGATTGCCTCATCGCTGCTTGTCGGCGTGGCCGCAACGGTGGCGCAACAGATTGTGCCGTTGGCCGCCCATCTGGCACGGCCGGAGCGCCGTGGCGCGGTTCTGGGCACGGTCATGGCGGGAATCCTGTGCGGCATCCTGCTCAGCCGGACGCTGGCAGGATTCGTGGCCGAACATGCCGGCTGGCGCGAAATGTTCTGGCTGGGTGCGCCTTTGGCCCTGGTGGCCGGCGGCTGGATGGCCTTGAGCCTGCCGCGCAGCCGCCCCGACAGCTGCCTGAGCTATCATCGATTGATGCGATCGCTGATCTGCCTGTGGCGCGAGTTTGACGAATTACGCCAGGCAGCCATTACCCAGGCGTTGTTGTTCGCGGCGTTCAGCGCGTTCTGGACCATCCTCGCGTTGCGATTGCAGCAGCCGCGATTCGACCTTGGCGCACAGGCAGCCGGCCTGTTTGGCTTGATCGGTGCTGTCGGCATTCTGGCTGCCCCACTGGCCGGGCGCATCGCAGATCGGCATGGGCCGTATCGGGTGATCGTCATTGGCAGCGCATTGACCCTGCTGTCCTGGCTCGTGTTTGGCCTTTGGACTTCTTTGTTCGGCCTTGTCGTCGGCGTGGTCCTGCTCGATTTTGCAGTGCAGAGTTCGCTGGTTTCCCATCAGCACGTGATCTATGCCCTACGCCCGGAAGCGCGTGCCCGGCTCAATACGTTATTCATGTGTACAATGTTCATCGGTGGCTCCGTCGGCTCGGCGGGCGCCAGTGAGGCATGGAAACTGGGTGGTTGGCGAGCCGTGGCCGTGTTCGGTGTCGGCGCCGCCCTGCTCTCGGTGTTGTTGCAATGGCGCCGTTTGCTGAACAGGCATTGATCCTGCATGGTCTCAACAGGTCGGTCGTCCCATCGGCCTGACAGTTTGTGCTGGCCAGCCCCGGAATGGCATTTTTCCAGAAACAGATCGCGCAGAGGCCCGGACAGGCCGATGCGGACTCCAGGGGTTTCACGATTGAACGCGTGCTGTCGCATTGATCCATTCCGCATGAGCCGGTTCCAAAATCGGGCGAAACTTGGCCTGATGGAAAATGGGGATGACCGCTGATGCGGTCGTTTGGTGTGGCATTGCCGGTAATGGTCATTTTGTGCTGTTTTTCGGCAGCCTCGCCGGCCGCAGAACACATGCATCCACCGCCGCCACCGCCTCATGGCCCGTTACCGCCCCCTGGCATGTTTCCGCCACCGCCCGCAGGTCGGCCGCTACGGCCGCCCCGCTGGCATCCGGGAATGCCTCCGCCGGCATTTTTGATCCCTCCTGCGCCGCCCCCCGGCCGGCCTGTTCCGGTGCAACATTCAGACAAACGATCAGCGAGGACGGTCGTACCCGCCTCGGTGACGCCACCACAGCCGATCATGCTTGGACAACCGGTAGCTGCCGGCCCGAACCAGGCAACCCCGGACGTTGAGCGCACATCCGTACCAGAAAAATCGCATGCTGAAACCACTTCGCCGGTCGGCAGTTCGTCGCGCGGGACAAGTCTTTGGGAAGATGTCGCCTTGGCCAGTCCCTGGAAGCTCGCCTTTCTCGTTCTGTTTGTTGCCTGGTGGGTATTGTTGCGCCGCAGCCGGCGGTTGTCGCGGGAAGCCAAGCACCTGAGCCGACAACATCGCGTGTTGCAATACGCCAATACGCGCCTGCAAAGCGAATCCCACCGACTCCGTCAACAGGCCATCAACGACCCATTGACCGGCGCACTGAACCGGCAAGCCTTTGCCAACAGCTTGCGCGAGCTGATCGATCACCTCGGGCGCTACCAACGCCCGGTATACCTGATCCTGCTCGATCTGGACAGATTCAAGGACATCAACGACCGGTACGGTCATCTGGTTGGCGACAGTGCCCTGAAACTGATTACCGGCATCGTTCACGAACACCTGGACAGCGCCGACTTGTTCGGTCGGTTTGGCGGCGACGAATTCCTGATCGCCTGTGCCGACCAAGACTTGCAATCAATCATCGCACTGGCCGAGATGATTCGCGCGGCAGTCGTGAACGCCGGGCCACGGCATTCGCCGCCGCTGCCGTGTCTGACGTTGAGCATCGGCGTCGCTTGCGCCGATAGCCACACGGGCTATTCGACCGACGGCCTTTTCGAGCGTGCCGATGCGGCGCTATACCAGGCGAAGAACGGTGGCCGCAACCGTGTTGTCGTGGCGAAAAATTCGATGCCGCTGCCGGCCGGAGTGGCCGGGCGGCATCTTTAACGATGCTCTGATCAAGTGAGCGCCTGGCGTTACGGTCATCTCCCGTCCGCCCCGGAAACGGGAAAGGCACCGCCTGCACCCGGGAATACGACCGGGCTCTCGAAACCTTCTTGTCCGACGCTGGACACGCCAAAGAAATAGTTGTCGATAACGCGGTTCTTCAGCGACGTCCGCGTCACATTCCCGACATAGACCGAGTGCTGCCACGTCGGTGACGAAGTGCGTCGCCAATAGACGCGGTATCCGGCGACCTTCGAATCCGTCGGCGCCTTCCAGCTCACGTCGGTATCCGGCGACAGCTCGCTGTGTATGGCGACGTCGGTCGGCGGCGCTGGCGCCCAGGCCATGGAGGCGATCGCTACCGCGTTGGCTGCGGTCATCTTCGCCAGATATGGAAAATCAACAAACTTGACCAGATCGCCGTACTGGATGCCGTTTTCGACACGAACGTCCTGATGCTGATGCCGCCAGTTTTCGTGCGCCTCGTTCATGCGTACCGCAGGGAAGCCGTTCTCGTTGAACGCCATCTGGTCGCCGCCACGGTGGAAGCGATCCTGGCGGTACATCAACATCAGGTGCAGATGCGGCACATACCGGTTCGTCAGGCTGACGATATAGCGAGCCACGTTGCGCGACGGCGAATCGACGAAGCCGCCTTCGTAGCGCAACAATTTGAGTTGTTTGTCCGTCAGCCCCTGACGAACGCCTTCGGAAAACAAGCGTCCGGTCGTATTGTCGACGATGCCGTCGCTACCGTGCGTATTGCCTATCATGTCGTTGTTGATGTCGGCCTCGACGTTCCAGTGATGCGCCTTGGCGTAGTCGGCGATGACATGTCCGCCGTACAAACCCTGCTCCTCGCCCGAATCGGCCGAATAAACGATCGTGGCCGCGAAGTGGTAGTGCGACAGGATGCGCGCCACTTCCAGCATTGCAGCGATTCCCGAACCGTCGTCATCGGCACCCGGTGCATCGGCGGTTGAATTCATGACATCGGTTACGCGCGAATCCAGATGCGCGGTCATGACGATGTAGCGATTCGCTTCGCTGCCCTTCTGGATCGCGACGATGTCCTTGACCTCAACGCCGTCTTTTGGCGTGCGCTTTCCGGTGAAAAGCCGCGACGGCGTGATGATCTTCAGGCAGCGACTGCAATCCGACGAAATCGACTCGAACCGGGACTTGACCCAGCGCCGTGCCGCGCCGATACCGCGCGTGTCGGACTTCGTTTCCGACGAGGTGTGGCGGGTCCCGAAACTTACCAGTTTCGTGTCGATCGCGTGCAGCCGCTCGGCGCTGACTGTGTTGACGATCCGGTGAAAGACGGCATGTTCCTGTGAGGGGACGGACGACACGGCGCATGCCAGCGCCGGGATCAGCGCCGCACACACGACTATCTTGTTTCTAAAAAGCATGCGTTTGCTCCGATGATTCAGGTCCACCCAGCTCTGCCACAATAGCATCACACCTTGAGCATTACGCAAGCTGTATGCATTCCGGTATATTCGGAGTGCTATCCATTCACCCCACACCATTTGCCTCCGGGAGAGATATTGATGATGCGCTCAATCAGAACGCCAGTCGTCCTGTTCGTCCTGTCGTTTACGCTAGGCGTTTTCGCACGTCCGGCGCACGCTGCATTCTCCATCGCTCAGGTGACCGGCTACCCGTATCCGCTGCAACTTGTCGCATCGAAGCACGGTGACCAGCTCGCCTGGGTGATCGACCAGCGCGGCGTGCGCAATATCTGGGTCGCCAACGGGCCGGATTTCAGGCCGCATCAAGTCACCCGATACAACCGGGACGATGGCCAGGAGCTGACCCAACTCGCTTTCAGTCCGGACAACAAATACCTGACCTATGTGCGCGGGGGTGATCACGACGCCAACTGGCCGGCCGCCGGCAATCTGGCACCCGACCCGGCGTCAAGCCCGGTCGAACCCAAGGTGACGATCTGGTCCATTGCGCTGAACAGCGGCAAGATCGCCAAGGTCGCCGAGGGCGATGAGCCGGCCGTGTCCAGCAAAGACCAACTCGCCTACATCAAGGACCATCAAGTCTGGATGGCATCGCCGGGCGGCAAGGGCAAGGCCAAACGATTGTTCTTCGATCGCGGCAAGGATGGTGAACTGCACTGGTCGCCGGATGGCACGCAGCTCGCATTCGTATCGAATCGTGACGATCACGGCTTTATTGGCATCTACCGCGACGCGAAAACGCCCATCGAGTACCTCGCACCGTCCAGCGGACGCGATTCTTCTCCGCGCTGGTCGCCGGATGGCAAACGTATCGCGTTTGTGCGCCAGCCAGGCGATGGTGGACCGCCGCAGCCGATCCTGAAGCTGGTTCCGCAACCCTGGGCGATCTGGGTCGCCGATGTGGCCAGCGGCAATGGTCACCTGGTTTGGAAAAGCCCGGATACGTTGCTCGGTTCGTTCCCGGAAACCCAGGGCGAGGCGAACCTGCACTGGGCTGCTGGTGATCGCCTCACGTTTCTGAGTGATATCGACAACTGGCCGCATCTTTATTCAGTGCCCGCCGCTGGCGGCAAAGCGCTGCTGCTGACGCCGGGCAGGTTCATGGCCGAATACGTCAGCATGAGCCCTGACAACAAATATCTCGTCTACAACGCCAACACCGGCACGACGCCGGGCGACGGGGATCGTCGTCATTTGTACCGCGTATCGGTCGATTCGGCCAAACCGGTCGCATTGACTTCCGGTATCACCATCGAATGGCAGCCTGTCGTTACCGGCGACAGCAAATACGTGGCCTACATCACCGCCGGCGCAAAACGCCCACCCTTGATCGCCGTCGCTTCCTCAACCGGCAACAATGCACACCTGCTCAACGCAGATCAGTTGCCCGGCGACTACCCAACCGACCAACTCGTCGTACCCCGCCCGGTAACGTTCAAGGCCGCGGACGGCTGGACCATCCATGGCCAGTTATTCCGGAAGCCCGATAGTGCTTCGGCAAAGCCAGGCATCATCTTCGTGCATGGCGGTCCGCCTCGACAGATGTTCCTGGGCTGGCACAATTTCGACTACTACAGCAATTCCTATGCGGTGAACCAATATCTGGCCAATCACGGCTTCGTCGTGCTGTCGGTCAATTACCGTCTCGGCATCGGTTATGGTCATGCCTACCATCACCCGGCTCACTGGGGCCCCACCGGCGCATCCGAATACCAGGACGTGGTTGCCGGTGCGAAATACCTGCAGCGACTCAATGGGGTCGATCCGAAGCGCATCGGCATCTGGGGCGGCTCCTACGGCGGCTATCTGACCGCACTCGCGCTTGCGCGCAACTCAAACATCTTCAAGGCCGGGGTCGACATGCACGGCGTACACGACTGGTCGCCGTTCATCGGCGTATGGTTCGGCCAAGCAACACCGCGCTATGAAAAAGGCGATCGCAAGCAGGCGATGAAGGTCGCCTTCGAATCCTCACCCGATGCCGATATCGTCAAGTGGAAGTCACCCGTGCTGGTGATACAGGGTGACGACGACCGCAACGTGCATTTCAGCCAGACTGAAGACCTGGTGCAGCGCCTGAAAAAGCACGACATACCGTATTCTGAGATCGTCATCCCGAACGAGATTCACGGCTTTTTGCGTTACGCCACGTGGCAGCGCGTCGATTCAGCGACCGTGGCGTTTTTCAAGGAACGGTTTCATCCGTCCAGGTGAGGACCACTCAAATCAAGTCACATTCAGCTGCGGCGGAATGTTTCGCGCCGACCGACGGGAAAATGAGGCTGCCCGTTTTTCAGATCCTTTCGGCGGCGCACTGAGGCAGGTTTCGGAGCCGGGACCTGCCTCGACGCTCGTCCTCCTCCCGCGCGTTTCAATCATCGTCTCGTGTCGATATCGCCGCAAAGTTGACGATGTCGAGGTTAAGCGGGAAGCGTTCGTTTTGCCGGATCGCAGGATTGAAGCGATCTCCCCAATGACCGACGACGGTCGGTGCCTGCTCGAACTTTGTCGCATCCACCCGGCCGGCAAGTTCGAAATGATCAATGACGTAAGGCACACCCGACGATCCGAGAACCGACCGGCTGTCCATGATGTGGAAGTGCAGATGGGGTGCCGACGTGTTGCCGGAATTACCGAGCCGGCCGACGACCATGCCCTGCGTTACGCGTTGACCGACGTGCACGGTGACGGAACCCTTCTTCAGATGGGCAAAAAACGCGTATAGACCGTGACCGATGTCGACGACGACGTGGTTGCCATCCACCGTCTGAAGCGTGATCGAGGCGGGATTCGGCAGCGTTCCCGGAACCTGATCGTCGAGGGAATCAAGGGTGTCGACGACGGTGCCATCGGCTACCGCCAAAACCTGCGCGCCGTAACCGGGATAATTTTCGACCTTGGCGGGATCTCCATGCACCAATTCGCCCGCTGCATTCAGGCGCATGTAGTCGATGGCAAACCGCTGGGCATCGAACAACCTGCCGTTTATCGTTTGAACCGAGCCGCGGTGGACAATGAGGCCGTTGCAACAGCCGTTGACGGCTACCCAGTCCGGTCCTGCCAGCGGTGGCGCGACCACGGGCAGCGGCGTGTGGCTGATCTCGATTGTCGCTATGATGTAATCGAGTGGTGCCGCCGGCGCGTTGGCCCCCGGATTTGCCGCACCCAGCACATACAGATGATGACGAATGGCCCGCGGCACCTGTCCCGGCTTGAAAGCAAGTTCCAAATACAACAGACGGCTGCTGTCGGAAGGGATGATCCGCGACCTGGCCGGACTCGGCTGCAGCGTGCGCAGTGAGTCAGCAAGGCGCTGCCCCTTGAAGGACGCAAGTACATGCGTCGGTACGTCCGCGTCGAGCACGTCAATACGCTGCAACGTGGCCGTTGCTCGCTTGGCGTTGGTCAGTTGCAGTTCGTAGACGAGGTGGAATAACCCGTCGGTACCGGGCACGGCAAGGTATCGGGCCGGCAGGGGCAACGCAACGACCGGCGTGAATACATCCGGCGCTCGGGAATGGGTGGCGCCGGCGACAGCCGCAGGTGCAATCAGTGCCGTTGAGAGGCCGAGCGTGACAAACGCAATCAGGTTCACATACCGTCCGGAATTCGTCACGTCATGATCTCCTGCCCTACCGACGAAGCGGAAGGCGGTGATCAGCGCCGCCTGCCGTTGGCCGATGCGTTTGATTGAAGCGGAGACTTTACTCCAAACTGCGAATAGCCGTGTTTGCTCCCTCGTTCCGTCGGCATAACGCCGATATCGGGCGCCGCCGCCAGACCAACGCCGGCACATTCTGATCCCTGTACAAAAAAAACGCCGGCGATGCACGATGCACCGCCGGCGTCAGATGTAAAGCAAACGTATGACTTGTCAGTACGACAGTACGCAACCGCCTGCGCCACTGTTGAATGCATTGCTCCACAGCGACTGTACCGGATAGGTAGTGCCAGACAGCGACACGTTCGCCGAGGCGCCCTGACCGGACGAAATCCACGCGCACTTGTCGCCATTCTCGGCACCGTTGGCATCCAGCCAGCCACCACTCGGGAACTGGTCGGTAATCGTCTCGGCCAGTTCGTGCCCCCCGACGATCGTGATGCCGGCGTCTGCGCCGAGACCATTGAAGTTCGCACCGCAGCTTGAACCTGCATCGGTGATGTACGGCAAGTTGGTATAGGCGACGTTGCCGTAAGAGGAACTGGTTGAGCTGTGGTAGGCGCAATACTGCCGGCCGAATCCAGAAGCATTGTATCCGGACGCCGTCGCAATCACGTATTGCGTGCTGTTGTTGCTACCTGAGGAGGTGTTGCCGAAATGCGCCGCTGCGCGTACCGCCTCGGCGGCAAGATCCGACTGTTTGGGCCGATTGGGCGCTGCCGAGCCGATGTCGTACCAAACGCCCTGATACATGGTCGACGGATTGCCTGCCGCAGTCCCGGATCCGTTGCAGAATTCCGTGCCGCTGGCCACGCCCTGGCAGTACTGGGTCACACTGTTGAGCCACGAGGTGCCGCCGGCGTCATTCAGGAATGAATCCAGAAGGGCTGCTTCGCCGCTCGGGTCGTTTCCGTTCCACTGCGAGCCCCAGATCACAAGATAGACCTTCGGTGCGGTCTCGACGCCAATCCCGCCCTTACCGCCCTGGTAGAGCAGGTTGTTGGTCGCGCTACCGCCACCCCCCGGCTTGCCGTGGCCGCCTTTGGCGCGACCTGAAGCATTGGCGTTCCGCCATTGCCGCATCGCCTGAACGGTCGGGAAAAGAACGGCTGGTCGTTGGCCCTGCTCAAGGATTTGAACGCCGCCGGGACTGCCTTCGTAATTCATCGGTGCAGGTTGCTGCGCGCTTGCGACAGCTCCAGTCAGAGCGGTCAAAGCCAAAGCAATCAATAATTTTTCCGAATACTTCATGCAACGTCTCCTGTAGATTTTGGATCGAGCATATGCTTTCGTGTCCAGATGACGGCGCAAGCGCCGGAACATCCGCTTTTCCCAGCCTGATGGTTCTTTCGTGCGACCGATGCGCCCGAGGCTGCACTGGCATCGGCAACTTCAGGGATCCTCCGGAAGTGATGTCACTTAAATTGTCCTGAAACTGACAAAACCGGATCTTATGTGGCTCGAATCCCCAAATCTGAGTTTGCCCAAAGTAAGTTATGAGCACCTCAAGGATTTCGAGTATATGCCATAAATCGGGATTGCGCCGGTTGTTTTGTGAACCACGACGCATTTCATTTGATCCAGGTGGGGGTTGCGGGACAAGCGCGCCGCGAAAGACCATGACAAGGCACGTCGACCGGGGGGACTGATGCGATCAACCGTCGTCGTGAAGTGGAGTGCCTTGTGCGCAGCGAGTCATGGAACAATATTGGCGTCTTGCCCGTGCCAGGCTGGAAAAAGTAAAAAAAAATGCCGGTGATGCAATGAGCATCACCGGCATCAGCTGCGAGGTTTACTGATTCAATGCTCAGTAAGACAGAACACAGCCACCCGCTCCGCTGTTGAAAGCATTGCTCCACAGTGACTGTACCGGATAGGTAGTGCCGGATAGCGACACGTTCGCCGAGGCGCCCTGACCGGACGAAATCCAGGCACACTTGTCGCCATTCTCGGCACCGTTCGAATCCAGCCACCCGGTGCTCGGGAACTGGTCGCTGGCCGTCTCGGCCAGTTCGTGACCCCCGACGATCGTGATGCCGGCATTCGCGCCGAGACCGTTGAAGTTCGCACCGCAGCTCGAACCCGCATCGGTGATGTACGGCAGGTTCGTGTACGCCACGTTGCCGTATGAGGAACTCGTCGAGCTGTGATATGCGCAATACTGCGTTCCGAAACCGGATGAGCTGTTGCCCGTCGAGGTCAGGATCACATACTGGGCGCTGGCGTTGCTCGACGCGGTCGTATTGCCAAAGTAAGCGGCTGCGTTCACCGCCTCGGCGGCCAGCTGCGACTGCGACGGGCGGCTTGGCGCGGCGGAAGCGGTGTCTTGGAAAACTCCCTGGTACATGC
Source organism: uncultured Pseudomonadota bacterium (assembly GCA_963779795.1). Lineage (GTDB taxonomy): Bacteria > Pseudomonadota > Gammaproteobacteria > Xanthomonadales > Rhodanobacteraceae > Rudaea. The sequence goes on from CAVZZK010000003.1 coordinate 606,097, forward strand.
CCACCGGATTACCCGCCGGCGTTCCGGACCCGTTGCAGAATTCGGTGCCACTGGCCACACCCTGGCAATACTGGGTCACACTGTTGAACCAGGAAGTGCCACCGACGTCGCCCAGGAACGACTCCATCAACGCTACCTCACCACTCGGATCGTTATTGACCCACTGCGAACCCCAAACCACCAGATAGACCTTAGGCGCCGTCTCGACACCGATACCACCGGTTCCCCCGTGGTACAGCAGGTTGTTCGTTCCGCCGCCGCTTCCCGGCTTGCCATGCCCGCCCTTGGAGCCGTGTGCCGCATTGGCATTGCGCCACTGCTGCATCGCCTGCACGGTGGGGAAGACAACGGCCGGCCGTTGTCCCTGCTCAAGCAGCTTCACGCCACCGGGATTGCCGTCGTAGTTCATTGGTGCCGGCGCCTGCGCATATGCCGCCGCAGCGGTCAGCATCGTCAACGATAGAGCGATCAACAGTCTCTGTGAACCTTTCATGCAACGTCTCCTAAAAAGTTGGGTAGACAAATATGTTTTGAAATCGGGGACGCCGAAACCGATGTCCGATCATCCCGCTTTTTTGTTGCCAAACACCCACTACTTCGATGTCGCACGGCTGGAGATTGAACCAGCCGAACCGACACCAGGAACGCTTCGGAAGGAATCTTGCTACGTTACCCCGAATTCTGGACGGCTCGGCTGAGCAGACCCAGGTCCCCTGACCGGCGAGTTTGCCCAGCAGGAAGTTAAAACATCCTGAATTCTCAGGGTCGGTTTCTGCGGAAATCGAAGTTTTGTGACATGGCCGACATTTTCGCAATGAAGCGCTGCCTCTGGCATAGTTTGCATGTACGCACGGTGGAGCCGTCATGATCACGATTACGGCGTGGAAATCCAGGGATAATTCACGACACGAACTCGATCCGGATACGTTCGACCCGGAAAACACGGGTGACTGGAAGTTGGTCTGGATCGATCTGCAGGGCGAAGACGCAGCCAGGGACCGGGAATTCCTGCAAGGCCTTCTGGGCTTGCCGAAACTGGCCGTGGACGATGCACTGCGTCAGCGTCATCCACCCAAATACGAAGGTCTCGACGATGGCTGGTCTTTCCAGCTGATGCGCGGATTCAATGCCGACAGCGTAAACGTCAAATCCGGCACGATCCAGCTGGCGCTGTTCTGGCGCGACAACCTCGTCGTTACCCGTCATGAAAAGCCATCGGCCAGCGTTGCGGACGTACGCAACGCGATCGACAGTGGTGAGATGCCGGTACCGGATGGCGCTTCGTGGCTTTTATATGCAATCCAGAGAAAGATATTCGATCGTTATCTGCCGATCTTGCTGCATATCGAAGCCCGACTTGAAGCGATCGAGGACATGTTGCTTGAGCAACCGGATGATTCCCTGTTGGGCGAACTGATGGAGTTCAGCAGCCAGCTCAAGCGCCTGCGCCGGATCAGCGCCTATCATGAAAAATGCATTGCCACCATGCGCATGCACAGCAACGTAAAACGCGGCGTCGAAGCCGCTCAACTGACCGATCTGTTCGAGCATGCCGAACGTCTGCACAGCCTGGCCACGCTGCACTATGAAATCATCAGCGACCTGATCAACGGCTACCTGTCGATCTCCTCGCATCGCCTCAACAATGTCATGCGCGTACTGACGGTGATAACGGCATTGTTTGTACCGCTGACTTTCATCGCTGGCGTCTACGGCATGAATTTCCAGCACATGCCGGAATTGGCGACGAAGTGGGGTTATTACGTCGTGCTCAGTGTGATGGGTGTGGTTGCCATCGTGCTGTTGGCGCTATTTCGCCGCAAGGGTTGGATATAGCGTTACCTGGTTTCCACGACAATCGCGGGCTGGTTCCCATCGCATGTGGTCGTCGCATGTGAATGACGACTCACGATCACCCTGTGCGTACGAGGCTGCAATCCCCCTGACATGACCTGAATCAATGCATTTCGCGTCGGAAACCGACACACTTCATCCTGCCGCATTATCGCGAAGGACTGAAACATGAAGCGCAGCGAATCGGAAAACAGCCTGTTCGAACGCGTCGGCGGAATATCCGGCATTACGCGCCTGATCAGTCAGTTCTACGCACGCGTCCTTGATGACCAGACTTTGCGCCAGTATTTCGAGGGTGCACAGATATCCAAGCTGCAGCACATGCAGCGCGAATTTTTCATCGCAGCGCTCGGCGGGCCTACCGCTTACAGTGGACGTACGATGTATCACGCACACCATGATCTGCACATCCCGCGCGAACACTTCCAGGCGTTTGTCGAATGCCTGTTCGAAACATTGAACGAGTACGCACTCAGCGAGGATGATCGTTACGCAATCATCGCTCGCATCAATACCTATGCCGATGACGTAATCGACCTTACCGACGCGCCAAGCGAATAGTGCCGACACACAGCCGGCACTACCTGGAAATTCATGCGGTGGACCATGGGCCTTCTACGGCTTCCACTCCGGTACGCGACCCGGGGTCCACGGTGCGCCGGCCGCTTCCGCCTTTGCTTCCACGCCGGCCAGGTCGACCAGAATCAACTGGCGCAGGCGCTGTAGCACCGGTCCGAATTGCGCAGCGGCGACTTCGTAGCTTTGACGATTGGTCTGCGTAGCCCCCTGCGTGGAATCCCAGTAGCCGTTCACGATCTGCTGTACACGACCGACGATCGATGGTGGCGTCGGCTCGCTGCGACGTGCGATCGTCTTGTCGCCGGTCAGCGATACATCGATATCGTCGAGTTTCAATTCGATCGTGCGCAACTTGTTGCGCAACGACGAGTCCGCCGCTGGCGTATCGTTCAAGGCCTGCTTCAGGAACTTGATGCGCTTCCTTGCTTCGCCTGAGGCACGTACTGCACCGAGTACCGCCCGCTGCAGCTTTCCGGTTTGCTTCTGGAACGCAATGGCCTTGGCCCGATCGGCCGGCGGCAGGCTCTCTCCACCCAACGGCGTCGCCTGGAACGTCTGTGGCTTGCTCATCGGTTTGAGCTTGCCATCAATGCGTTCCGCCAGCGCCACGTGATACGTGCCGGGCGCAACCAGCGGCCCGACCGGTTCCGGATCCCACGGGTCACGATCTTTCTTGGCCATTTCAGTCGGCGTGTAGGCCGGATAACGAAGATCCCAGGCAACGCGCTGAATACCGGCCTTGGTCGTGCCGGCGACGCGCCGAACGACATTGCCGTCCTCATCGGTAACTGTCAGCACGACGGCCGGCGGTTCCTCGCGGTCGTCGGCGCGTAGCTTGGTCCAGGATGGATAGGCGGCATTCGCGCCCTCCTTTTCCAGCTTGCGTTCTTTCGCCATGCGTTGGTCGGCGCGCGACTCGAGTTTGTGCTTGAGGTAATAAGTGAAAACGGCGCCCGGCGGTGGATTCGGCGCAACGAAAAACTGATCGCCCTTGAAACCCTGGTCGGTACCGCCAAATTGCGCGGACTGTGCATAAGCATGCGCATCCTTGACCGGGAACAGCATGGCATCCCGCGCCAGCGTCTGATCGTTGACGTCGCGCAACGGCGCGTAGTCGTCGAGGATATAGAAGCCCCGACCATAACTGGCCGCGACCAGATCGCTCTCGCGTTTTTGTATTGCCAGATCGCGAATCGCGATGGTCGGCAATCCGCCCTTGAGTTGCACCCAGCGCTTGCCGGTATCCGGCGAGAAGAACAGGCCAAATTCAGTACCGACGAACAACAGGTTCGCCTTGACCGGATCCTCGACCAGCACGAAGGCGCTGCCGCGTTTGGGCAGGCCGCCGGCGATCGAAGTCCAGGAACGGCCCAGGTCATCACTGCGCAGGACATAAGGCTTGAAATCGCCCATCTTGTGGTTGTCGAAGGCCGCGTACATGACCTTCGGGTCGTGCTGCGAAAACACCACACGCGAAACATAACTGCGTTCCGGTACGCCCGGGAAATGATCGATGCGTCGCCAGGTTCCGCCATCGTTCTCGGAAACCTGGATCAACCCGTCATCGGTGCCGACCGCGAGCAGCCCAGTCTTCAGCGGACTCTCGGCCACCGATACGATGGTGCCGTAGAACGAGGTCGAGACGTTCTTGTTCAGCGCGTCCACGCTCCACACGCGGCCCATGATCTTGAGCTTGTTGCGATCGATCTGGCGCGTCAGGTCCGGACTGATCGGCGTCCACGAATTTCCCCGATCGTTGCTGCGGAACAGACGCTGGGCGGCGAAATACAAACGCGTGTGATCGTGCGGGCTGATGATCAGCGGGGCACTCCAGTTCCAGCGCAAGGGAGGATCGTTCGGACCCGGTTGCGGCTGGATATCCACACCCACACCCGTGCGCCGGTCGAAGCGCGCGAGGTACGCGTACTGTGCCTCGGCATAGACGATATTGGGATCGACCGGATCGACCACGCTCTGGAAGCCGTCGCCGCCCTGCGTAACGAACCAGTCGGAATTGACGATGCCATTGCGGCTGCGCGTTTGCGACGGGCCGCCGACCGAATTGTTGTCCTGCGTGCCGCCGTAGACGTTGTAGAACGGCGTGGCGTTGTCCAGGCCGACCTTGTAGAACTGCGATAAAGGCAGATTCGGCGTGAATATCCAGGTTGCGCCGCGATCGAAGCTTTCATACAGGCCGCCGTCACAACCGGCGAGCAGGTGTTTGGTGTTGTCCGGATCGATCCACAGCACGTGATTGTCCACATGCTTGTGTTTTTCGCCAACCCGATGGAAGGTCTTTCCGCCATCGTCGGACACCTGCATCCAGGTGTCCATCGAATACACGCGATCGGTCACCTTCGGATCGGTGAACAGCTCCATGTAGTACTGCGGCGAGGTCGGCAGATAGTCGCTTCGCTTTTCCCAATTCTCACCACCATCGGTCGAACGGAAGAAACCGCCCTTCTTGTCCTGTGCGTCGAGGACCGCATACATCGTGTTCGGATCGACCGGTGAAATCGCCAGCCCGATGCGACCGATATCCAATTTCGGCAGACCGTTCGTGATCTTGCGCCAGGTCTTGCCGCCGTCGGTCGACTTGCGCAGTCCGGATTCCGGCCCCCCATTGACGATGCCCCAGATGTGCCGACGACGTTGATAGGTCGAAGCAAACATCACGTCCGGATTGCGCGGATCGAGAAAAACCTGCGTAACGCCGGTATTCGGCGAGGTCTTGAATGCCTTTTTCCAGGTCTTGCCGCCGTCGCGCGTGACGAACAGGCCGCGATCGCCGCCAGCCGACCACAGCGGGCCCTGCGAGGCTACCCAGACCACATTCGAGTCGCGCGGATCGACCGCGATCATCGAGATGTGCTGTGAGTTCTTCAAGCCCATGTTGGTCCAGGTCGTGCCGCCATCGAGCGACTTGTACACGCCATCGCCATAGGAAACGCTGCGCTGCGAATTGTTCTCGCCGGTACCCAGCCAGATCGTCAGCGGATTGTTCGGGTCGATCGTCACGCAGCCCAGCGAATACGAGCCCTCGTGGTCGAATACCGGCTTCCAGGTGGCGCCGCCGTTGACGGTTTTCCACAACCCGCCGGATGCAGCGGCCACGTACCATGTGGTCTTGTCGTGCGGATCGACGGCCAGATCGACGATGCGCCCGGAAATCATGGCCGGCCCTATGCCGCGCAATTTCAGGCCGGCGAAGGTTGCCGGCTTCATCGGGCCGGAGGTTTTGTCCGCCGACTTCGCCGATGCGGCGGTCGCGGACGACAGTCCGAACCCGGACAGGGCGAGACCGACGGAAATAAGGATGGCTACGAGCGGATTACGCGCAGAAATCGACAACACGGCATTCCCCTGACTCCCAACGAGAATGCCAAGCATACTTCAGTGAACACTCAGGTTCACGGTCATGTATATCGAAGGATCTCCGGCGATGCGCCGGATCAGGTCCGCCGCCTACCAGTGACGGTGGCGAAAAGCGCGGTTGTTGAAGTTTCCCTTGCTGACGTTGATGGAGAAACTAATGTCGCCGGTGGAATGATCGCAACTGCCCATGGCCTTGCTGACATAGAGGCTGCCAGTCTGATAGTTGCCGCTCACATGGTTGCCGGCCATCACGCCGACACCTACGCTGCCATGGACTTGAGGCTTGCCGTAGTTGACGTCGTTGCACGCCGGTCTGCGCGAATCAGCGGCATCCACGATGGCGTTGTCATTCGCCGGGCCTTTTCTCGCCGCGTTGCCGTTTGCGGCGGTCTTTGAATTCGGCGGAGGTTTGCTTGCGAAAGCTGCGGTGTTGTCCAGTGCGGCACTGGCGGATGGCAAGGTCAGGTCGAGCTTCGGTGGTGCGGATTGCGCCCACGCCGAAATGCTGAGCATGCCGGCAATCGAAGCGAACAGATACGGTTTGAGCGTCATGGCGGTTCCGGATGTTCCTGGCCCGGCAGAAAGCCTGCGGTTGGCTTTGCAACAAACGCAGTCTATGCCTGCCGCCGTTAAGGATGCGATATGCGCATTTACGGTGGGTCCGCCGAGCAAAATTTGAAAACAAGTGAAAAACGGGACCGGTTTTTTTATATCACGCACCATCAGCTGCGGCTTTCCGCACGCTGCCGTTTTGCCGTTAAACTCTCCTGACCTTTGTTCACGAGGCAACCGTCATGCAACCAGGCATTCGTACCGCCCTGATCTCCCTGATCGCGCCACTGGCTTTCATCACCTTGCCGGCCCACGCGAAACCTCACGCGCCCGCCTATGTCACCGCTGCGATCAATGATCCCGCACGCAAAGACGACCAGGCCGACGATGCGCGCCGCCAGTTGGCCGCCGTGATGACATTCACCGGCGTCAAACCCGGCCAGAAAGTGCTGGAACTGGTGCCGGGCCACGGCTACTGGACACGTGTGTTCAGCCGCATCGTCGGTCCGAAGGGCCACGTCTACACCGTGTGGCCGCAAGAGACGATGAAGTACGGCGCCAAGAGCCTTGCGAACTGGAAGAAACTGGTCAAGACGACCTATACGAATGTGTCGCTGCTGGAACAGCCCGCGGCAGACCTGAACGTACCCGGCGGGCTGGATGTAGCGTTCACCTGCCAGAACTACCACGACTACCACGACAAGTTCATGGGCCCGGTGGACATGGTCGCGTTCGACAAGAAGGTCCTCGCCGCGCTCAAGCCCGGCGGCGTGTTCATCATCATCGACCACCGCGCACCCGCAGGATCGGGCACGGCCGACACCGGCACGCTGCATCGCATCGACCCGGCTGTTGTGAAAAAGGAGATGAAAGCTGCCGGCTTCGTCTTCGCCGGTGCGAGCAATGTGCTGCGCAACCCCAAGGACCCGCTGACCGTGAAGGTGTTCGACCCGTCGATCCGCGGCCACACGTCGCAGTTCATCTTCCGCTTCCGCAAACCGGCGAAATAGCTCCGACCCGAGGCAACGGTTCGGATTCACTGCACGAACGGCCTGCGTACCCAGGCCGGTTCGATCCCCAGACGCCGGCATGCCCGCTGGGCCGGGCCGTCGTTCAGGGCCGCGCGAAACAGCGGAGCCATTGCGCGCAGCGTTTTCGCCGCGAGTCGGGCGCGACGTTGCCGCTGTCCTGCATCCTGCTGCAGCCGTTCCACAGCCCAGTCGGGCAACAATGCTCCGGCTGCGCCCAGGAAAACGTCTCGCGACAGGCCCGGCAACGGCACGGGGAGTCTCATCCGGTGCAGGATTTGCAGCACCTCCCGCGCGCGACCGGTCAGCGCCAGGGTGGGCTGCATGTCCTGAAAATAGGATTCGATGTCGCTTTCGCTTCGCGGAACCGCTCGCGCACCGAGCGCTTCGGCAACAAGGCGCGTCTCGTCGTAGTAGCGATCCGCGTCCGCGCGCGGTACCGGGCCGTAGCAGTGCCGGTAGCCCTGCAGGAATCCATACGCCTCGGTTGCGTGGACCCACGCCAGCAGTTCCGGATCCTCGGCGCTGTAGGACTCCCCGGTTTCTGTAACGCCGCGCACGCGCGCGTGAATGCCGCGAACGCGCTCAATCAACCGATGCGCCTCCGGCGTCGCCGCGTACGTGGTTCCGGCGACAAAATTCGTCGTTCGGCGCAGGCGCCCGACCAGGTCGTCGCGAAAATTGGAGTGGTCCCATACCCCTGCCAGCACCGCGGGATGAAGGGTTTGCAGCATCAACGCACACAGCCCGCCACTGAGCATGCCGCAGAAGTCGGCATGGATCTGCCAGGTAGCGCTTGCCGCGCCGAACAAGCCCGCATCTCCGGGCGGGCTTTCGTAATCGATGTCAGCGGGCGATCGTGGAAACGCCGCCTGCACCCAGCGACGCAACGGCGCGGTCAATGTCGATTTCATGCCGCCAAGTGTAGTCGTCGCGCACCGAATCCGGGTTACGGAATGTCACTTCCCGGTTCAGTTTGCGCAAACAGTCACAGGTCACTCGACCACTTGCAGCATTTGCGATGGGTCACGGCACTGCGTCCCCAACCCATCCTGCGGAACCGGATTGACGAGCATCGACCATCCGTCATTGCGGATGCCGCGCAGCGGCAGTCCGGAATCCAGTTCTTCGTTACAGGTCGAAGAGCAAGAGCTGGATTCCAGCCTCCGCTGGAATGACGAGCTGGCGGGCGTTCGCTGGAATGACAGTTGTTTAGTCGTTCGCTGGGATGACGAGCGATGACACATCCGTCATTGCGGAGGCCGCGCAGCGGCAGTCCGGAATCCAGTTCTGTTATGGTCAACTCGGGACCGCGGACCCTCAAGGATGGCGACAGGTGAAGAATCCATGCGTGTATATGCTGGCCAGCAAACGATTTGGGACGCTGTACGTCGGCGTTACTTCGAATCTCGAAAAACGCGTGTGGGAACACAAGACTGACGCGGTAGAAGTTTTCACGAAACGATACCGTGTACACGCACTTGTGTGGTTCGAACAACACGATTCGATGCGCTCTGCCACCGTGCATGAGAAGGCGCTAAAAGCATGGCGGCGCGATTGGAAGTTCAATCTGATCGAATCGACGAATCCGGAGTGGCGGGATTTGTACTCCGACATCGTCTGAGCTTGCGACATTGGCAAAAGAGCAAGAGCTGGATTCCCGCCTCCGCGAGAATGACGAGCAAAAAGAATTCCGTCATTCCGGATGCCGCGCAGCGGCAATCCGAATCCAGTTCTTCGGCACCGGAGCGAAAAGCAAGAGCTGGATTCCAGCCTACGCTGGAATGACGAGCTGGTGGGCCTCCGCTTGAATGACGAGCCAGTTGCCTTTGCGTATTTGCCATGGGTCACGGCGCTGCGTACCCGACCCGTCCTGCGGGACTGCACCTGGCTGACGACCATCCTGGGCGGCAATCCGGGGAAGATCGGTTTTGCCAGCAGCATGCGTGACGTCTTCTCTGCGGTGAGAATCAACACCTTGCGCCGGCTTGTGACCGCACTGCATCAGTCGCGAGCTCACAAGTACCTCCGGCGGCATGTATCGGTCGATCACGAACGGCAGCTTTGTCGTGGGTTGGCGATTGGTTCCTTGACCGCTGGCAACGGGCGCGGTTACTCTCGCATTAGGAAAGTCTAATCTCCGGTCAGGAGAGTTTTTCCAGGGAATCGATTGTTTTTTTCGCGAAGGCGGAAAGGACTTGTAATGCTCGCTGAACTGAACTCGAAAGCCGCCGGTGCCGAATCCGATGTGTCGTTCGTTGCGAATTGGCCCGATGTTTGCCACCGGCTCGCCGTGAAATCCGCGATCCATCCAGCTGCGGGCCGGCATGCAGCCAGCGCCCAACCGCACATTTCAATTTCCCCGGTACGGTCCCCGAAAAGGCGCCGCCATCCTTCAGCCACATGGACTCATCACATGCCTTTCCGCTCCGTATTAATACACGTTTGCGCGCTGCCGATTTTAACCCTGCTCGGCAACCCGGCGTACGCCGGCGGGTTCACGAATGCTGCCTCGATGTCGACGATTCGCTCTGAGGCCGCGGCGACCCTGCTGCCCTCGGGCAAGGTTCTCGTCGCCGGTGGCATAAACCTAAGCATAGCCCTGAAATCGGCCGAGCTGTACGATCCGGCCAACAACACCTGGACGTCGGCCGCTCCCATGGCGACCGCACGCCGTGACCCTACCGCGACTCTGCTGCGCTCGGGCAAGGTGCTCGTCGCCGGAGGTGGCGTCGCCACGGCCGAACTGTACGACCCGTCCGCCGACACGTGGACTTTCACCGGCAATAACATGTCGACCTCGCGCTACAAGGCCACCGCGACCCTGCTGCCCTCGGGCAAGGTGCTCGTCGCCGGCGGCAGCAGCAGTGCCTCGACCGACCTTTACGATCCCACCAGCAACACCTGGACATCGGCCGGCAACATGCCGGTCGCACTCACCAGTTCGACCGCGACCCTGCTGCACGACAGCTTCGGCCAGGTCCAGGTGCTGGTGGCCAGCGGCATATTCGGCGGCACCCAGGCTTCAAGCGCTGCCGAGATTTACCACCCGTCCTCCAACACCTGGACGCTGGCCACACACATGGGAACCGCCCGCGCCTCTGCCACCGCAACGCTGATGGATTTCGGCCAGGTGCTCGTCGCCGGCGGCGACAATAACAACGGCGGCTCCTTCTCATCGACCGAGGGATACGACGCATTCCTCAACCTCCCCATATGGGCGAACCTCGACTCGTTGACGACCGCACGCACTCACGCCACTGCGACCCTGCTGCCCAATGACCAAGTGCTCGTCACTGGGGGCTATGACGGCAGCACGGCCCTTGACTCGGCCGAGCTGTACGATCGGGTCGCTGGGTGGTCTGGCGCCGGCACGATGTCGTCGAAACGCCTTTACCAAACCGCGACCATGCTGCCAACGGGCCGGGTGCTGATTGTCGGGGGTGCATCCAACGTTTCCAACCCTGTATCGTCGAGCGAGCTGTACGATCCGGCCGTCGTCGCCTGGTCGTCGACCGGCATCATGAAGGCTGCGCGCAATCACGCCAGCGCGACCGTGCTGCCATCGGGCAAAGTGCTGGTTGCCGGCGGTGTTGGCAGCAGCTCGGTTACAGCTTCGGCCGAGCTGTATGATCCGTCCACTGGCACCTGGTCTTATACCGGCACAATGTTGGCTGCAACGTTTGACCAAACCGCGACGCTGCTGCCCTCAGGCAAGGTACTCGTCGTCGGTGGCAACGACTCAACCAGCACTACCACCGATTTTGCCGAGCTGTACGACCCTGCCAGCACGACCTGGACGGCAGCCGCACCGCTCCTGCAAGCACGCCGACTGGCGACTGCAACGCTGCTGCCCTCGGGCAAGGTGCTGATCGCCGGCGGCGGCGACGAAAATGGCCTCAACGGGATGGCCCAGCTATACGATCCAGCCAGCGACACGTGGACGTTGGCCGGCACCCTTCACATCGCACGCGCTTTCCACACCGCGACCCTGTTGCCATCGGGCAAGGTACTTGTCGCGGGCGGGTATAGTGCTCCTTCCCCGATCGCCGTGTCCGAGCTATACGATCCTGCCAGCAACACCTGGGCACTTACCGGCTCGCTGGAAACCGCACGCCTCAACCTTACCGCGACCTTGCTGCCCTCGGGCAAGGTACTCGTCGCCGGTGGCGGCGACGGCAGCGCGGCTGACCCGGCTTTCACCTCGGCCGAACTGTACGATCCGGCCAGCGGTACGTGGACATACGCCGGCAGCATGACCGATGGGCGTGAAAACCAAAGCGCGAAACTGCTGCCATCGGGCCAGGTGCTCGTCGTCGGCGGCATCACCAGCAACACGGGTAGCTATATCGGCTCGGCTGAACTGTACGATCCGGTAAGCGACGCCTGGACGTCGGCAGGAACGCTCATTACCGCACGAACCTCGACCACCGCGACCCTGCTGCCCACGGGCAAGGTACTCATCGCCGGTGGCCTCAACGGCATCACGCTCGCCTCGGCCGAACTGTTCGATCCGGGTCTGACACCGGTCGATACGCTTCTGACACCGCACACGGCCCTGCGCCCGGTACTCAGTTCAGCCTATATATCCCCGACCAACCAGTTGATCGGCACCAGCCCCGGCAGCGCGATCGACAGCAGCATATCGGTCACGGCCACCGGCTTCATGCCGACGCGCGAAGGCAGCGGCGGATCGACCAACAACTCGGCCACCAATTACCCGGTGTTCCAGGTGCAACGCATTGACAACGGGCAGATGCGTTTCATCCCCAACGACGAGTCGGTCGATTTTACCGATACCACCTTCACCGGCGCGGCCGATGCGTTCAGCGGTTTTTCACCGGGCCCGATGCTGGTACGTGCCTGGGTCAACGGCGTGCCGAGCAACGCGCAGTATGTCGAACTGTATGCATCGGATGTGATTTTCCGCGACGGTTTCGAGACCACGCCGTAGCCCAATGGTTTTTCAAGTGGCCGGCGCTTGTTGCGCCGGCCCTTGACCGTCGAGCCCGAATTGATCCGTCATTCCGGAGGCCGCGCAGCGGCAGTCCGGAATCCGGTTCTTCGGTACCGGAGCGAAAAGCAAGAGCTGGATTCCAGCCTCCGCTGGAATGACGAGCTGGTGGGCGTTCGCTGGAATGACGGTTGTTTAGTCGTTCGCTGGGATGACGAGCGATGACACATCCGTCATTGCGGAGGCCGCGCAGCGGCAGTCCGGAATCCGGTTCTTCGCCACGGGAGCGAAAAGCAGGACCTGGATTCCTGCCCGCGCTGGAATCACAAGCCGGTGAGTGTTCGCCGGAATGACGAGCCAGTTGCCTTGGCGTATTTGCGACGGGTTTCGGCACAGTACGCATGGCCGGCGTTCCTGGAGCATCGCCGCGCGGCCATCGCATGCGGCAGACCGGTCAACGCTGCGCGCTGGTCCCCTGTTCGGTACCGGGGACAATAGCGCGAATATTCGCCCTGCTAGGCTTGCGGCAACCCGCGATCGCCAGCGCAGGCGGCGGATTCCGCGGCCATGCCGATGGCGGCCGGGTTCTCGATTACGCAATGCGTTACCGGGCACGCCAGGCACGCGTGTCCCGGCAGCACGCCGGTATCGACAGCGAACGCGAACAGCGTGCGGACGGCGCCAAGAATGCGGTTCGCCTGCAATGGGCTGCGCGCAATTCGGTTCACCAGCGCATGAACGTCGCCGCGACGAAGCGTCTTCACCTTGACACTACCCCATGCCGGCAGCACGTACTTGGCGAGCATGTTGTACTCCAAACGCGAGGACCGTTTGTTCGGCTCGGCACGCTCGGCCATGTACCGGTCGAGCAGCTGCGCGATAGTCGGGTCGCTGGATTTGTAGCGTCGTCTGGCTGGCGCCGACCCTCGCCGCCGCCCCTTGCGGCGAGATGCCTCGCGGGCGACGTGGGCATCGCGCATCCGGCTGGCCCATTCCCGAACCGCGCCGACCAAGTCCTTTGCGCCTAGCGCATCACGACGCAGCCGCCCGTCCTGGCGACGGCGGTAGACAAAACGTTTCATGCCAGCGGGCGACACGCGCACCACCAGGCAGCGATGCTGGTAGACACTCACTTCGTATTCTACTTCGCGCGGAGGCAACGCGGCGATCGCAGATTCGTTTGGCTCGACGGCTTTCACGGCCAGCACCTCGCCCACAATCCCAAACGTGACCTCGGTTCATTTTGCGCCCTTGTGTCCGGGCACGCAAACCAAAGGGCACGCAAACGAAATTGACGGATGCCACCAGACCCGGCACGGCCCTCGACCGCTTGGTCAAGATCGGTGGCTGCAACGATTGCCATGCGCCGGGATACATCGAATCCGGCGGCAAGGTGCCCAGAGCAAATGGCTGGCGCACAGGGCGGTGCCGACTATTTCGATGCCGGCGTCGGCGGGCGGTCGGAGTTCCATGTGTCCCGAATGTACAGCCATTTGCCGCCCATCTTCTTCGAGACAGATCGGCGCAGGGGAACCCGGTTTCGCGCACAAGTCATGACGCGCTGCGGCATGCTTGAGCTCGGCCAGATTCAAACCATTGCCAACCCTGATCCCATTTCTCGTGTTCTTTTGCGCAATTTCATGAAGAAAATACACCACCTGTGGTTTTATGATTGCTCGAGTAACGTCTACACTTCCTCACGAACTCCGGAGCAACGACATGAAATACCTGCACAAGCTTGCCCTCTTCGCCGTTATCGGGATGGCGATCGTTACCTCGCCTGCCGATGCCGCACTCAAGGTCGGCGCCAAGGCACCCGATTTCACGCTGCCCGCCTACCTGGCCGGCAAGCCGTTTACGTTCAACCTGGATAACGCCCTGAAGAAGGGCCCGGTCGTGGTCTACTTCTTCCCCGCCCCGCACACGACCGGTTGCAACATCGAAGCGCATCTGTTTTCCCAGGCCATCGACAAATTCAAGACGGAAAACGTGACCGTCATCGGCGTCTCCGCCGGCAACCTTGACCAGCTCGCCGCCTTCTCCAAGGAAGCGAAGCATTGCAGCGGCAAGTTTCCGGTGGCGGCCGACAAGGGTGCCAAAGTGGCCAAGGAATACGACTCCCTGTTGACGCTTCGTCCCGGCTGGTCCAATCGCACGTCGTATCTGATTGCGCCATCCGGAGAAATCGCTGCCGAGTATTCCGCGCTCAGCCCCGACGATCATGTGAAGAAAATGCTGGCCGCCGCGGAAACACTGAAACAGCAATAAAGAATCTCGAAATGCATTCCACGACGCCACAGCGCACGCGTGGTGGCAGTCCGGTTCAATCGCGGTGGATCACGTCCATGAAGTGTTCAAAAAGCCTGCTGATGGTTGCCTTGGTGCTGATGTGCGACATCGCTACGGCGGCGCAAATCAAGCCGTTCTTCAACTTGCACCAGGTCGGCAAGGGGGTGTGGGCCGCAATCGCGGTACCGCACAGCCGTGCGGGCAGCAATTCCGGATTCGTCATCGGCGACGACGGTGTTTTGGTTGTCGACAGCTTCCAGGACCCGGCCGCGGCTCGTGCCTTGCTGAAGGAAATTCATGTAAAAACAACCCTGCCGGTGCGCTATGTCATCAATACGCATTACCACCTCGATCATGTTTCCGGTAACGGTGTGTATCAGGCGGCCGGCGCGGTTATCCTGGCGCAACGCAATGTGCGCGCCTGGGAGCGCACGGAAAACCTGAAGTTCTTCGGCGACAAGATCACGCCGGCGCAGAAGAAAATGGTCAAGTCCTACGTGCTGCCCAGCGTCGTTTATCGAAAAGGCATCGAAATCTATCTTGGCTCACGCAAGATTGAGGTGCGTGTACTGCCCGGACACACGGGTGGCGATTCCATCGTCTACGTACCCGGCGCTGACGTGGTCTTTACCGGCGACCTGTTCTGGGATCACAGCCTGCCGAATCTGATCGATGCAAATACTCGCGATCAGATCGAAACCAACAAGACGCTGGTCAGGGACTATCCGGACGCAACCTTCGTCCCGGGGCACGGCCAGATCGGCAAGGCTGCCGAGGTGGTCGCGTTCCGCGGTTACCTGACAGCTTTGCGTGGAGCGATTACCCGTGCCCGGCGTCAGGGCGAACCCGGCGAGAAGCTGCAAGCGCAGGTGCTGGATCAGTTGAAGCCCGGCTACGGCAACTGGAACTATTTCGACTATTTCATCAAAAAGAACATCGCGCAGACCGTCGCCGAGCTGGCCGGCAAGAAGCGGTATCCCGTGCCGGCTCGATGACAAGTCCCGTCGGGACTGCTTTTCGACGAGAAAAGCGGTCCCGATAACCTGTTCGCACGTTACTTGTCGCCGGTACCCGCCCCGACGCCTGCCGGTACGGTCCCGATACCTGCCTTCGCCAGGCTTGCGTTGAGCCCGGTGATTTCCCCCCGCGCGTCGTGCCAGCGAGAAAGTGCCGCATCCAGTTGGGCGCGCAGCATAAGGTAAGCCTGCTGCTGCTGTGCGCTTGGCGCACTGTCGGCGCTATCTACCGAAACCTCGAGGTAGCCAAGTTGGCTGTTGAGTTCGGTCGGATAGTCGAGTTCGGCCTCTTCGGCATGTGCGTGGTACTGGTAGAAGGTTTCCAGCAGCTTCGCAAGCTTGGCGTCGAGCGCCTCGGCCTGTTTCGCCAGAACCGCATGGTTCTTGTCACGGGCAAGGCGCTTGTGAAGGTGCGCCAGTTGCGCGCGGGTATCGATGATGGCGTTGGCCGCCGCGTGATCCTGGCGTACCGCCGTATCGAGCTGCATCATCAGCGCGTATTGCTGTTTCAGTTGCGACTGCGTCACAACGGTACGCGGATCCTTGACGACCGTTAGAGGCTGGCTGAATTTCTTGCCGTCGACCATCAAACTCACCGTGTATTTGCCCGGCAACACCATCGGCGCGACGGGGCCTCCCATGTCGTAGTAGGCACCTTCGATATCCGGCGCCTTTTCGTGCCGAAGATCCCATACCGCCCGGTTCAGGCCGGGGTGCGTATCAAGTTTTTCCGGCTTCTCGTGTTTTTCGGTGGGGAACTCCAGCGGATGATTGTTCTGGACCGGCTTCGGAACGCTGGAGAAAGTCTTGATCACCTTGCCCGCCGCATCGCTGATGGCGAGCGTGACGGTACCCTTGGGCTTGCCCGCCAGCGAGTAATAAAGCGTTGCGCCGTTGGGCGGATTGTCGCCAACCGATTCGTAGGGCAGGCTGCCGTCATCCACGCTGTGCAGGCGCACGGCTTCGCGCGGTGCATACAACTGGTCCGATTTGACGTTGGTGCCAGCGGCCAGTTCCCTGAGCGGTGAGATGTCGTCCAGTATCCAGAATCCGCGGCCGTGCGTCGCGGCCACGAGATCCCCATCCTTCACCGCCAAATCACGAACCGAGGTCACCGGAAGGTTGAGCTGAAGCGGTTGCCAGCGCTTGCCGGCGTCGAAGGATGCGTATACGCCCGTTTCCGTGGCCGCGTACAGCAGGTTCTTCTGCCTGGGGTCCTCACGCACCGCGCGCAGGAACGCCGGCGCGCTGATGCCTGCATCCGCGCTGCTCCAGCTCTTGCCGAAATCGTGGGTGATGAAGATGTAGGGTTTGAAATTGTCCAGCTTGTGGGCATCCACCGCCGCGTACGCGGTGCCGGCGTCGAAATGGGATGCGTCGATCATGCTGACCTTGGCCCAATCCGGCAACCCTTTCGGCGTCACGTTGTGCCAGCTCTTGCCGCCATCCCGGGTCAGATGAATCAACCCGTCATCCGTTCCTACCCAGATCTGCCCTGCATTGATCGGCGAGGGCGCAATGGTGTAGATGAGATCGTAATACTCCGCACTGGCGTTGTCCTGACTGACGGGCCCGCCGGAGGTCCCCTGCTTGCTCTTGTCGTTGCGCGTGAGATCGGGGCTGATCGCCTTCCAACTCATGCCCGCATCATCCGATCGCAACAGATACTGCGAGCCGTTGTACATCACCTTCGGATCCTGCGGCGAAAACACCAATGGCGCGGTCCAGGTGAACCGGTATTTCACCTTCGAGGCAATCTGCCCGTCGGCGTCGTAAGGCCAGGGCGAGACGTCCTGGAGCTGTCCCGTATGCCGGTTGGTCTTGGTCAGAATGCCGAAATAGGATCCGGAATAGACGATATCCGGGTCGGTCGGATCCGGCACGACGTAGCCCGACTCGTTGTCGCTGATCACGTACCAATCATGGGCATCGATCGAGCCGAAGTCCGAGCGGCTCGCGATCGCGACGCTCTCATTATCCTGTTGCGCGCCGTAAACGTAGTAGGGAAAACGGTTGTCCACCGCCACGTGATAGAACTGCGCCGTGGGCTGATTCAACTGCGTGGACCAGGTCTTGCCGCCGTTCACGGTGACGCTGGCGCCGCCGTCGTTGCCGACGATCATCCGCGCCGAATCATCGGGATCGATCCACAGGGCATGGTTGTCGCCGTGCGGCGCGCGCACCATGTGGAAGTGTGTGCCGCCATCCACGGAACGGTAGAAGCCCGTGTTGGCCACATACACGACATTTGGATTCGACGGATCCGCGAATACGCTGGAAAAATACCAGGGCCGCTCCATCAGCCGCGCATCCGTGCTCACCCGCTTCCATTTCTCGCCGTCGTCATCGGAGCGATACAGTCCTCCCTCCTTGGCGTCGATGATGGCGTACACCCGCCCGTCGGCCGCAGTCGAGACGCCTATCCGGCCCCAAACGCCTTTTGGCAGGCCATTGCCCTCGAGCCGTTTCCAGCTGACACCCTCGTCGGTCGATTTGTACAGCCCGCTGCCCGGACCGCCGCTCTCGAAATGCCAGGGATAACGCTGGACTTGCCACATGGTGGCGTACACGATGCGCGGGTTGGTGGGATCGAAACTCAGATCCACCGCACCCGTATGTTCGTTCTGATACAGCACCTTCTTCCATGTTTTGCCGCCGTCCGTGCTGCGGAAAACGCCTCTCTCGGCATTCGGCCCGTAAGCGTGGCCAACCGCCGCCACCAGCACCACATCCGGGTTCGTCGGATCGACCAGTATCCGGCCAATGTGGCGCGAGTCGGCCAGGCCGATATGCTGCCAGGTCTTGCCCGCGTCGGTGGACTTGTACATGCCGTCGCCGAAGGAAATGTTCTCGCGCAGCGCCGGTTCGCCGGTTCCAACGTAGATCACATTGGGATCGGAAGGCGCCACGGCGATGGCGCCGATGGATGCGATGTGTTGCTTGTCGAAAACCGGCTGCCAACTGGCACCGGCATCGCGCGTCTTCCACACGCCGCCGACCACGGCGCCCAGGTAGAACACGTCCGGCTGTTGCACGACGCCGGCAACTGCGTCAACCCGCCCGCCGCGTGAGGGGCCTATCGACCGCCACTTCAACCCCGCAAGCGGCGAGGCCGCCTTGTCCGTGACGGAGGCTGGCAACGCAACCGTGGCGAACGCGAACGAGGCAAGACACAGCAACGTGAGGATCTTCATGTGACGCAGCATGCGGGACTCCTGGGTGAATTTGGCATAGGCGGATTTCTGTCGGCTGCATATCTTACAGATATCGATGGTGGTTTCACTGTTCCGACGCTGGGGCGAACCAACGCCGCCCCGATCAGACGTCGAGCGAGGATGTTCGGTGAACAGTTGCTGCGCGGACAGCCCATCAATGGAAACAACCATATAATGACCATGAGCTGGCCCCGCTTTCAGCGCACGGGGCTGAGACCCGAGTGTTCATGACAGCTTCCTCCGAAAATCCCGACACCACCGAAATCAACAGCCGCATGACGCACTTCGACGACCATGCGCAAGTATGGCTGTTCGGCTACGGCTCGCTGATCTTCAAACCCGACTTTCCGTACATCGAGCGCCGCCCCGCCAGCATACACGGCTGGACTCGGCGGTTCTGGCAGGGCTCGCACGACCATCGTGGCACGCCGCAGGCCCCCGGCCGGGTGGTCACCCTGATAGCCGAACCTGACGCAACTTGCGTCGGCATGGCCTATCTGATTACACCACGCACGTTCACGGCGCTCGACGTGCGCGAGAAAAACGGTTACCTGCGCCTGACCACGGATCTGACTCTCGACGATGGTCGGCATACCAAGGGGCTGGTATATATCGCCACGCCCGAAAACGCGGCCTTTCTCGGCGCTGCAAGCGAATGTGACATCGCCAGCCATATCGCCGAGTCGCATGGCCCGAGCGGTTCCAATCGCGACTACCTGGTTCATCTGGCCCACGCCCTGCGCCGACTGGCAGCAGACGACCCCCACGTGTTCGCGATCGAGCGCGAGCTGCTGCAACTGGAAGGCGCCACGCCGGACTGAGCGCTTTCGGTCGAAAACCGGTCCTGGCATTGAACTTTGGCCAGCGTCACCAAATGTAGAATGCGGCACCAACTGCAAAGGACGACACATGAAAATCCTGATGGTATTGACCTCGCACGATCAACTCGGCAACACCGGGCATAAAACCGGATTCTGGCTCGAGGAGTTTGCCGCACCCTATTACGTGTTCAAGGACGCCGGCGCCGAGGTGACACTGGCATCACCCATGGGCGGCCAACCGCCGCTCGACCCGAAAAGCGACGCGCCCGAGTCGCAAACCGCCGCGACCAAACGTTTCGGCAATGACAACGAGGCGCAAAAGGCCCTGGCCAACACGCTCAAACTGGCGGATGTCAATGCTGCGGACTACGATGCCGTGTTCTACCCCGGCGGCCACGGCCCGTTGTGGGATCTGGCCGAGGATGCGAATTCGATCCGTTTGATCGAAAATTTTTTCGCGGCGGACAAACCGGTCGGCGCGGTCTGCCACGCCCCCGCCGTGCTGCGTCACACCAGGGATGCGAACGGTCAGCCGCTGGTCAAGGGCAAGCAGGTCAGTGGCTTCAGCAATGCCGAGGAAGCCGCGGTGGGCTTGACCGATATCGTGCCGTTCCTGGTCGAGGACATGCTCGCGGCCAACGGCGGGCGATATTCGAAAGCTGCTGACTGGCAAAGCCATGTAGTCAAGGACGGCAAGCTCGTGACCGGCCAGAACCCGGCTTCGTCCGAGGCCGCCGCGCACGCCGTGCTTGAACTGCTGGGTTGAGGATGCGCTGATCAAGCCAGCGCATCTTCAAGTGCCCGGCTTGCCGCTCTCCAAAATGCGCTGCTGCCTGCTTTCGATTCGGGCAATCAGCACCAACGCGACGGCAGCCGCGATGGCTGCCTTCGCCAATATCCCGTGCCCAATATTCAAGCCCGTCAAGTTCGCTCGTCGATCTGATTCGTGCACGAATCAGACAGTCAGCGCGGGCGTAGCCAGCTGAAGTGGACGCCCTCGTCCCTGTCTTCGGACCGGCAACCTTCGCGCTCCTCGGTCACAACCGCGAAAAGCGTTTCGGCGGCATCACCGTGCACGCCCGATACCTGTACCTCCCCACCGCGCGGCAATGGGAACCTGGTGGCCAACACCAGCGTGCCGTCGATTTCGGCTACCAGCAATGCGGATTTGTCGGATTCGCTCGCATCCCAACCGGTTGCAATGCGCACTTGCACCTGCCTCGGTGACATGTTGCCGCGCTGATCAAGAGAAAGACCGTCAATTTTTTGCAGCAACTCGTTCAACTGCGGATCGGACCAATCGACATTACCAACGTTGTAGTCCGAACGGTTTTTATTGTGCGCCATTCGATTCCCCATCTCGCATGCAAGCAAACAAGGCCACCCTCGCCCGACCATTATCGCGCTCCCCAAAAGCCGATATGCAATGACCAAACGACGTGGCCGACAAATAACCTAGCACGTTCCGAACACCCCTGCAGGGCGGCGTCAATCGACTCCAACCGCAAGCGGTGCGCCTGGTCGGTCAATTCTACCATTACATAACCCGTTCGCTGCAAAGAATCCGGCTGTTATCTTGCGCCGAAATGTCGAAATCCGCGGAGCAGTCGTGGTGCTTCCGCAGTTCGACCCACGGCTATCGGCGGCTGCAAGCCTCCGAAATTCAAAGTCACCTGGCAGATTCGTCCACGCGCCAAGCGATACAAGCAGAGGTTTGATGGGAGCGACGTGCAGATCAAAAAACACGCAAAGAGATAAGCGTGAGAAAAAACTGATCAAATTCACATGACCTATTCGTGTGGCCGACCAATTATTCCAATTTTGGAAATTCTGCACCTGATGCAACAACATCGCTCGAACGACGGGTATTGATCATGAATACGACCCGCGCGGGTACGAACCCAATTATAAATAACTGAACCTGCCACCATTTTTAATGCAAAATTTGCGTTTTATGTAATGAATTTGCGCGTACGATGTTTTTGAATATCCACAAAAGGCGAGGCGCGAAAACGCTTTCCTGATTAGCCCTCATCCTCAGCCATGAAAATTACCAGAAACGCGCAAATTCGGTTCAGGCCAAGGGCTGCAGAGCATCATCGCACGCATCAAACGCGGCAGCATCTCGGCCAGCCGAAACCGGCGGTTGAATCGGTACTGGGCTTCAGCCAGATAGCGCCACGCGTATTTGCTTTGCTTGAAGGCGTGGTAACGTCCGCTGATGGCGCGTTTGACGTTGGCCAAAACGACGTTAACCCAGCGGGCGCCCACCACCTCGCAGGAGGCACGGCGCCCTTCAGTGACCAGCACGGTGTGGGCGTTACCCGTGTCGATGCAACGCGCGAAACAAGCCAGGCCGTCACTGTAAAGCTCCGCTTCGGGCGCCAAGCGGCGTTGGCACCAATCCGTCAGCGAAGCATTGTCGAACGTGCGCACCGGCTCCAGGACCGCGTACCAGGGATGTTCCAGGTCCTCGTCGGTTTCGACGGCCGCGACGAAGGCTTGTTTGCCCGGCGCGCCACGCCCCACTTTGCCGCCGTTGCGCTCGCCACCAAGATAGGCGTCATCGATCTGCACAAAGCCACCCAGCTTGCGCGTCGACTCACGCTCGGCCATGGCCTGCATGACCTTGTGCTTGATGCGCCAAGCTGCTTTGTAATTCACCCCCAGATGGCGCATCCGCTCCAACGCAGACAGGTCCGTCTTGGTCGACGTCAGCAGATACAACGCCAGCATCCACGTCGTCAGCGGCAGTTGGCTGTGCGCGAAAATCGTGCCGCTGGTCAGGGTCGCCTGGTGGCGACACTTCCGGCATTGGTAGTACACGCGCCCTTCGCGCCGAAAGCGCGAACGGCGGTGACCGCCGCACGCCGGACACTGAAAGCCGCGCGGCCAGCGCGATTTGTACAGCGCGCGGTAGCATTTGGCTTCGGTACCGTAGTCACGCAGGAACTGTGCCAGCGACATATCTGGTTGGAACTGGATAGCATTCATAGCCATGGTGCTTGCCCTCGGTGGAACGTGGGCCCATGGTGCGCTGGCGATGTCGCAAATCATGCGATTCCGGGCTGAGGAAGAGGGCTAATCAGGACACAGTATCCCGTTGAAGCGGTGCAATAGCACAGTTGGAACCCGAATATTTATAGGGCAAAGCGCGGGTCCGATCGACTTGTCCCGGCGGCGGTTCAAACGGACCGCCGCCGATTTCACGCCGGGAACTGTGCCAGGTTCATTTTTTGTCGGCTAAAAAGGACATATTCCCACCCGTCACCGACATACGCCAGGCCAAGGGCGTTTTCGACGTGGGACTGCGACAACGTGCTCCGCCAAGTGGCTTTTTTTCTCCAGCCTCTTCAACTTTCTTCACACTCTACGCAGAGATAGTTCAGGAACATGCGCTTGAGTTCGGTTTTCAGGATCTGCTGATCCTTGGGGATCACCGAAAGCCAGCGCTTCGGTTCGCGATCAACGAGGAACAACTCCGCTATCGCACCGTTGAGCATCATGACGGCAAAAAACAATGCCCTCCCCGGATCGGGATGCCGGATCCGCTTTCGATGCTCAAGCAACAGATCCACGGCATAGCGCAGCGTTCGCGTTTCTATCGTTCGGATTTTCGCCACGAACCGCGGCTTCTTGCTCGACTGCGCAAATTGGCGAAGCGCCCTGAGCAGACCGGCGTTGGTACGGAAGCTGACGAGCATGCCGTCGATAATCTGGTCCGCCAGGACCGGTAGCGGGATCTGGCGAGCCATCTCCGGGGTCAGCGCCGTACGCAGGTGCTCGTTTGAACGTTCGAGGATGCCGATGATCATCGTTTCGATCAACGCATCCTTGTCGGCGAATCGGCGATAGATGGCACCCGGCGTCAGGCCGGCGTGGCGCGCTATGCGCGGAATGGTCGTGCCCTCGACGCCGCGCTGACCGAGTACCTCGGCCGCCGCCTTCAACAACTTGCGCGTCGATTCGCGGCTGCGCGCCTGTTTGGGATCAAGCGTTTTTCGGGTCATGACGGCAATTTTATATCACGCCGCAAAATTCCATCGCTTGCATTGTTGTAAACGGTAATTTACATTTACATACAACAATCGTCCGCTCGACTCCCTTCGCGTATCAACTGCCGACAAGGAACTTCCATCATGAGCAGCCCCGCCAACATCAACAACGCCGAAACCGCAGCCGCGGAACACCCGCTGCGAAATCCCGACTTCCGTCGCTGGCTGCTCGGCGGCACCATTTCCCTGTTTGGCGATCAGTTCTACATGGTCGCCCTGCCATGGCTGGTACTGGAATTGACCGGTTCGGCACTGGCGTTGGGCACGGTCATGATGACGGGTGCCATTCCGCGCGTATTCTTGATGTTGTTTGGCGGCGCCGCGAGCGACTACGTTTCCGCACGCAAAATCATGATGGCGACGGCGACGGCGCGTGCCGTCTGCGTCGCCACGATTGGAATAATGCTCTGGGTCGGCACCATGCGGATGTGGGAACTCTACACCGTCGTGGTCCTGTTCGGCGTCGCTGACGCGTTTGCTGCTCCCGCGGCCAGCGCCTACCTGCCGTCGCTGGTGACGCGCGAGCAAATGGTCCCCGCATCATCCCTTCGGCAGACGAGCGTCCTGCTCACCACAATCGTCGGCCCGGCGCCGGCCGGATTGGTGATCAATGCGCTGGGGGTCGCGTCCGCATTTCTCATCGACGCGTTCAGCTTCGCGTTCATCATCGGTGCGCTGTGGAAGCTGCCCGATCCACCTGTCTCCCACTCGGCGCACAAGAAAGTTTTGCACGCCATCGCCGAGGGCATTGCGTACGTTGTCAGGGACGTGCCGTTGCGTGCGTTCATGCTGCTCGCCGCGATGCTCAATTTCTGCATCTCCGGCCCGGTTGTTGTCGGTCTTGCCTACCTGACGAGCGCCAGACCCGGAGGCGCCGCGACGTACGGATTCATGATCTCGGCCGTTGCTGCCGGCAGCCTGCTCGGCGCCGTGCTGGCCGGCGCGTGGAAGATGCAGCGGCGCGGCGTCATGGTTCTCGTCGCATCGCTCGTGCTCAGTATCTGTCTCGGTTCGATCGCCCTGCTCGGAAACGCCTGGAGCATTGCCGGAATCCTGTTCATCATGGGCACCACCGCGGGGCTGGTGAACGTTCACATCGGCGCGTGGATCATGCAGCGCATCGAGACATCGGTGCGCGGACGCGTCTCAAGCGTGCTGATGCTCGCGTCGGTCGGGATGGCGCCGGTCTCGCTGGCCGTCGCCGGACTCCTCGTTGCCTGGAGCCTGAAGGGAATGTTCCTGATCGCCGGCGCGGCGATGTTGCTCACGGCAGCGGGCGCCGCGCTGCCGAAATCGGTGCGGGAAATCGCCTAGGGATGCCCTGTAAACCGGGTCAGGCTCCTTTTTCATCGGCAACGAATGAACCTGACTTTTTTTCGGCGAAACATCAACCGCCGGCCAGCCGGATGGCCACAAACATCACGGCAACACCGAGCACGGTCATGACCGTGGTCAGCGCCTTGGGATGTTCATGGTAGCTCTCGGGTACCAGATCGCTGGCGCCAATGTAGAGAAAGAACCCGGCAAACGCCGCCAGACCCAGCCCGAGTATCGGCCCCTGCAATCTGAACAGTAACGTGGAGGCCGCGCCCAGCATGGGTGCAAGCGCATCGAGCAACAGCCATCGAAAGGCCTTTCGGTTGCTGCCCTTGTTCTTGAGAATCAGGCCGACGGTGTTTATGCCGTCCGAGAAGTCGTGCACCAGCACCGCCATGGCGACCACGGCACCCATGGCGGCCGAGACCTTGAACGCAAGGCCGATGAAGAAGCCATCAAGAAAACTGTGAACGCACAGGCTGCCGGCGCCCAGCATGCCACGCCGCGCGGTATGTCGGCCGGCGCCATCGGCTCCACCATGCAGCACGACCGCGCGATCCAGCACCATGTAGGCAAGAAAGCCCGCCGCCAGCACGGCCATCGAGTTCGTTACGCCAACGTTTTGCGCATTCAGGGCGATGGATTCCGGGATCAGGTCAAACAGCACGACACCCAGAACCGCGCCACCGCTGAAACCCAGGATCAGATGCAGACGATCGCGGAAGCGCAAGGCAAGCAAGCCACCCATCAGGGTCGAGACGAACGTCAACAGGCTCACCAGCAGCACAGTGATGTTCAGATGCATTTGATGGACCTCCAGCTGGAACCATCCTGCCGCGCCATGCATGGCCGTGCTGGCGATACCGGCGCGAAATAAGCCCTGCTTGCTCCATTACGCACGCGCGCGGTCCTGTGAGAGAGGGATGAAATGCATGGAAATAGACCTTGTTTCAGGCACAAGATGGTGACGGAACGCGGCAAATGCAAACCGATGCCATGCCGGAAAAGCCGGATTCCCGGAAAGTGTAAAAAGCGTCAGGCATATTTTTCATCGGCAACAAATGAACCCGATCCTCTATTTCGGTTGTCAAAGTACGAAGCGGGGCGCACCATGCATGCACGGCAAAGTAGTAGCGCGGATACCCGGACCCAGTGCAGTACCCAGCGCTTGTTGAACCTGCCATCGAAAGGTGAATGAAACATGGAAATGTTCAGTCTACCTGCCCGGTTTGCCGCCGCATTGATCCTTGTCCTGTCTGCGAACGGTGTCGTTTTTGCGGATAGCGTCAGCGACGTGGGGAAAATCCTCCAGGACATCCGTCAGGATCAGCCCGTGCCAAACCTGGCCTACCTGAAACAGGTCAGGCCCATGAATAACGATAGCGCCTATTACCAGGGTCGCTATAACGGCATTGAAGTCGCGGTTGAAACACGCCCCAACAGCAATCTGGTCGCATCGATCCTGATTCAGGTACCAGGGCCTGACCGGACCCGCGATGTACTGCCAGCCGTCACGCGCGTGCTTGGACCACCACACAGCAGTGACAGAAAAAACCATATTTACAGTTGGTCATGGCCCACGTATCGCACTGCGTCCGTTCATTACTCAAAAAATGATGGCCCCGCTGCTGCAGGCACGACGATCATATCGCTGTTCTATCGGTAGAACGAAAGGCATGGTGTCCGTCCGCAATTGCAAATTGGTTCCAGAGGGGACGTTCGGGTAGTCACGCCAGTTCTTTTTAGAAAGGAGTCGAAGATGTACAAGAAATGGTTTTTGCGAGTTGTCGCCTTGCTCACGCTGGTTATTCCCGCGCTTGGTCTTGCGCAATCCTCGGCTGCCCAGCCTCCCGTCGAGCAGGATGCGCAAAGCCTGCTTTCCGCCTTTGTCTCATACGCCGACCTGCGCATGAGCAGCGTGCAGCAGAGCATCGAAATCCTGGCCTTCACTACCGAGGCGCAATCGGGCAAATGGGAGAAAATGAAGCCGCTGTTGCGCAGCTACGAAAAGTCGGATGGCTATTTCAGTATCTGGTTCGTCCGCCCTGACGGAAGCTATTACACCGTGGACAAGGGTCTGATGGATGCAAGGCTGCGCGACCGGGCCTATTTCCCCGGCCTCATGTCGGGCCAGAAAGTCATGGGCGCACTGGTCATCAGCAAGAGCACCGGGAAGCGTTCTGCCGTGATCGCGGTTCCCGTGGAGAACAACGGCAAGGTGATCGGCGCGATCGGTGTGTCGCTGTTTCTCGAGAAGCTGGCCGAGCAGGTGGATTCTGCCCTGGCGCTTCGACCGGATGTCGCATTTTTCGCGCTGGCACCCAGCGGCCTGACCACGCTGCACAAAGTAACCAACCGCGAGTTTCTGGACCCGCGGGACCTGGGCAGCGAGACGCTGAAAAAGGCTGCAAACGAGATGCTGTCGAATCCTGCAGGAGAAACCAGCTATGTGTTCGACAATGCCACCAAGACGGCGATATACCGGGCTTCCCCGCTGACACACTGGAAGTTTGTAATAACCTTCAGCAGGGCGCGGCACAAATAATCCACGTTTCAAGGCAGAGGCTCAGGCCGTGCCTTTTACGTCAGGCCGCTCGCAAAGGCGGCCCCGGCAAAAGGCACGGCCTGGCCCTGACGCCGCGACAGGCAACAAAGTGCGCCCCGA
Organism: uncultured Pseudomonadota bacterium; assembly: GCA_963779795.1. Classification (GTDB taxonomy): domain Bacteria; phylum Pseudomonadota; class Gammaproteobacteria; order Xanthomonadales; family Rhodanobacteraceae; genus Rudaea. The sequence continues at coordinate 633,817 of CAVZZK010000003.1, forward strand.
CCCTTGTTTTCATCGAATGTCCATCTCTGACGTGGTGGTGTTCACAATGCCTGTAGTAACGTGCTTGAGGCCGTGCAAAACGGTACGTGTACGCAATCACAATGGAGGCGGAAGCGATGCACCCTGCAACGGCGCAGTCTGCGTCTGATCAAATCCCGGGATGGCTTCCTCACGAGCGGTTACAGGACTTGCTCGACGCGCTCGGCCGTGCCGGGTACCAATGTGTCGGGCCGAAGCTGCGAGACGGCGCGATCTTGTATGAACACATCGACAGCGCCGGCGATTTGCCCAAGGGCGTGTCGGTCGAGCAAGCGCCGGGGTCGTATCGCGCCAGCATCACGGACAGCGCACGCCGGTTTGCCTGGGCAAATGGGCCACAAGCCATCAAGCCGTTTGTCTTCGCGCCGCACGAAACGCTATGGCGAGCGAAACGTTGCGAGGATGGCTCCCTGGTGTTCGATGCGCAGCCGCCGGCCAACAAACCCCTTGCTGTCATTGGTGCGCGGGCGTGCGACCTGGCGGCCCTCGCTCTGCAGGACAAGCATTTCCTTGGCGGCGATTATCCCGATCCAAACTATGCCAGGCGCCGCGGCAACATGTTTGTCGTCGCGGTGCACTGCAGTCATCCCGCGCAAACATGCTTTTGTGTTTCGACCGGCGACGGCCCGCGTGCGACATTCGGATTCGACATTGCAATGTCCGAGCTGGAGAACGGCTTTGTCGCTGAATCCGGCAGTGAGCGCGGCGCGGCAATCCTGGATGGGCTGCACCTGCAGGGTGCGACAGCGGAGCAGACGGCCACCTCCGACGATCAGAGCCGGCATGCGGCCGAAGTGCAACAAAGGGCGCTGCCGGGGCGTAACCTGCAGGCGAGTCTGTTTGCCAATCTGGAACATTCCCGATGGAAAGACGTCGCTGAGCGCTGTCTGTCATGCGGCAACTGCACATCCGTGTGTCCAACCTGCTTTTGCCATAGCGAGGCGGAAGTGCCGAAGCTTGATGGCAACAGCTCGGAGCATGAGCGTGAATGGGATTCATGCTTCACGAAGGGACACAGTCATGTTCACGGGTTCACGGTGCGCCCCGATACGCGCACACGCTATCGCCAATGGCTCACGCACAAGCTGGGCGGCTGGCACGCGCAATACGGCCGTAGCGGTTGTGTGGGCTGCGGGCGTTGCATCAGCTGGTGTCCGGTGGGCATCGACATCACGCAAGAAGCCGATGCAATTTGCGGGAAGCAGCCATGACCCATGACGCCATTCCCATGGAAGCGCAAATTATCGGTCGCACCCAGGAATCACCTACGATTTTCACCTTGCGCCTGCACTTGACCGACGAACGCCCACGACATGAATACAGTTTCACGCCAGGCCAATTCAACATGGTGTATCTGTATGGCGTGGGCGAGGTACCGATTTCGATCGTCTCCGATCCGCATGACCCGGCGGTACTCGATCACACCATCCGCGCCCTGGGTCGGGTCACGAATGGTCTTGCCCGGCTCAGGACGGGCGATCGGATCGGTTTGCGCGGCCCGTACGGTCGCGGTTGGCCGCTGCGCGAAGCCGAGGACCACGACATTTTCGTGATCACCGGTGGGCTTGGTTGCGCTCCGGTCGTAGCAGTCATCAATTACATCCTGATGCGGCGCGAGCGGTTTGGACGCCTGACCATCATTCAAGGCGTCAAACACGTCGAAGAGCTGATTTGGCGTGAGCGTTACGCTTATTGGAGCGGGTTACCGAATACGCATGTGCTGCTCGCATCCGATCATGGCGGCCCCCTGTGGCCGTGGCACGTGGGACTGGTAACCGAGTTGTTCGATCAGGCAGAAATCGTGCCGGATCGCACAATGGTAATGATGTGTGGACCCGAAGGCATGATGCGCGCGGGCATCCCCAACCTGACTGCCCGCGGCATACCCGAAGAACGCATCTACCTGAGCATGGAGCGCAACATGCAATGCGCCGTCGCACATTGCGGTCATTGCCAGTACGGTCCGAGTTTCGTATGCAAGGATGGTCCGGTTTTTTCCTATCCGCAGGTGAAAGACCTTTTCAATACGAGGGGCGCGTAGCCATGGGGCCGACAAGGAAACCGAAAGTGGCCGTGCACAAATTCAGCTCCTGCGACGGATGCCAGCTTGCCTTCCTCAACCTTGGCGACGCGTTGCTGCAAGCGGCCGAACTGGTGGATTTCACTCATTTTGCCGAGGCCGGTCCGGTGCAAGCGGATGCGCAAGTCGACGTCGCTTTCGTCGAAGGCAGTATCGCGACACCCGATGATCTGGAACGCATCTTGCGCGTGCGCGACCATTCGCGCTTCCTGGTCACGGTCGGCGCCTGCGCCACGTCGGGCGGTGTGCAGGCATTGCGCAATCTGGCCAATGCACGCGAATGGATCGCGGACGTGTATGCCACGCCCGACTACATATACAGCCTGGATACTTCCACAGCGATCGCCAGGCACGTCAAGGTTGATCTGGAACTCTGGGGCTGCCCGGTGAATGGACGGCAGGTACTTGGCGCCTTGCGCGCACTATTGTCTGGCGTCGTGCCGGCGGAAGACAGTGACAAGGTCTGCATGGAGTGCAAGCGCAGGCAAACTGTGTGCGTGATGGTGACCAGGGGCATGGCGTGCATGGGGCCGGTGACGCGTACCGGCTGCGGCGCGTTGTGTCCCAGCTTCGGGCGCGATTGCTACGCCTGCTACGGTCCTGCGGAAAACCCCAACACCGAAGCGCTGGGTCGGCGTTTCGAGGGCCTGGGGTTGGTGCGAGAAGCCATTGCCCGTCGATTTCTGTTCATCAACAACGGCGCACCGGTATTCCTCGAGGCCGGCTTGAAATTCAGCGAGAAGCAACGTGGATGAGACGCAGACGCGCAAGATCGATATTCACGTGCCGGTGTTGGCGCGGGTGGAAGGAGAAGGTGCGTTGCACCTGCGTATCCGCAGCGGTGCCATCGAGACGTTGACGCTGCAGATCTACGAGCCACCGCGCCTGTTCGAGAAATTCCTCGAAGGTCGTTCCTGCGAGGAGATTCCGGACCTGGTGGCGCGCATCTGCGGCATTTGCCCGGTGGCGTACCAGATCAGCGCGGTGAACGCCCTGGAGGATCTGTTCGGCATCGACCCGGGACCGTGGGTGCAAGCGATGCGGCGCGTGTTGTATTGCGGCGAGTGGATACAAAGCCATTGCCTGCACATCCATCTGCTGGCCGCGCCGGATTACTTCGGTTACGACAGTGCTATCACGATGGCGCGTGATTATCCGGACATCGTCCAGCGTGGCCTTGCGTTGCAGCGACTCGGCAACGACATCATGACCCTGCTTGGTGCCCGTTCCGTGCATCCGGTGGGTGTCAAGGTTGGCGGTTTTCACCATGCTGCACGCCCGGACGACGTGGCTGCACTGCTTGCCAGACTGCGCGCGGCATTGCCTGAGTCCGAAGCGCTTGTCCACTGGGTCGCGGGGGTCGTCATGCCCGACAACGATCAAGCGTTTACTTGCGTTGGCATGCGTGATGCCGAAGAGTATCCGATTCATCGAGGTCAGATCGTGGCCAGTGATGGACTCACGATCGATGCCGCGGAATACGATCGCCACTTCACCGAGCACCAGGTCGAACACTCGACGGCTTTGTACAGCAGCTACAAGGACAAGCCATATCTCGTCGGACCCCTGGCGCGGCTGAATTTGAATCGCGACCGCTTGCCGGATGCCATTCAACAGTTGATGCACGATACCGGCATGGCGTGGCCGAGCCGCAACATGTTCAACAGCATGCTGGCGCGTGCGATCGAGGTGCATTATGCGATTTCGGAAGCAGTACGCCTTCTGCACAGTTATACACATACGCACGAGCCAGCCGTTGCGGTGACGCCGCGTGCAGGCGTCGGCCATGGTTGTTCCGAAGCGCCACGCGGCCTGCTCTGGCATCGCTTTGAAGTGGACGGCGAAGGTCGGATCGTCGCGGCGCGCATCGTGCCGCCAACCAGCCAGAATCAGGCGCGCATCGAGGAAGATTTGCGACTTTCGTTGCAGGATTTCGGTTTGCACCACGACGATGACGCGTTGCGCCTGCATTGCGAGAAAGTGATACGCAATTACGATCCGTGCATTTCCTGCGCGACACATTTCCTGAAACTGCGAGCAGAGCGCTTGTGACACGCGTGGTCATCATCGGAGTGGGTTCGCCGGCTGGCGACGATCAGGCGGGATGGTGCGTCGTGCATGCGCTGCAGCGAAGCGGTCTGTCGGATCACCTGTCCTGCCAGATGGACATCGTCGCACTGGATCGACCCGGAGCAGCGTTGATTCAATATCTGCAGGGCGTGGATGCGGCAGTGCTGATCGATGCCATGCAAAGTGGAGGCAAACCCGGCACCATTCACCGTGTCGACGATCCGGCGTTGCTGGTCAAGGACGCGCTTGTTTCCAGCCACGGTTTGGGTGTTGCATCGGCACTCGAGTTGGCCGGCGCGCTGGCCACGCTGCCGGCGACGTTGATTGTTTATGGCATCGAGATCGGTGACGTATCCTTCCATACGACGCCGAGCACCGAGGTCAGCGGCGCAGCTGCTTCGTTGGCTGCGATGATCGGGGCCGAAGTAACGCAGCGCTGGCCGTGCGAATCGCACGGGTCAGGAGGCTACGCAAAGAGGCAGGATGGAATGATGAGCGAGTGCACACGCGAACTCGCAAGCCAGGATTCAGGCGCAGCCACCGAAAAGGGGCACCCTACTCCGTAATTGCCCGCCCGTTTTGGGTTGTCTTCTGCCTGCTGCCGCATGCCAGAGCACCACGAGGGCCGCAACGACCGTAATCGGCCAAGAGCGGAAGTAGCACCGTTGGATTTCAATGCCCGATAGCCGTCACTCGGCCGCGCCCCCGCATGAGCTCGTCACTGCAGCGAGTGTTCATATGCTCGTCATTCCCGCGCAGGCGGGAATCCAGCTCTTGCTCTTCGCACCTGTAACGAAGAACTGGATTCCGGACTGCCGCTGTGCGGCATCCGGAATGACGGACCTGTAGTCGCCCGTCACTCCCGCGAATACTCATATGCTCGTCACTCCAGCGCAGGCTGGAGTCTGGTTCTTGCTCTTCGTTCTTTTGACAAAGAACTGGATTCCGGACTGCCGCTGCGCGGCATCCGGAATGACGGTCGTCTTCGTACAAATTGTCCACTTGGTCTGGCCCAGGCTTTCGACAATATCCACGCTGCCAAAGCGGTCGGTCGTAAATGTCGGCTTAGGGTCGATTGTGTTGAAAAACTCCGGGATTTGAGGAACGTGACTCACGGCGTGTTGTCGAATGTTGTCGACGCAGATCGAGGGCAACGAGATGATGGGACGCCAGGAAGTTGCGCAAGCGCCTTTGTTCTACAGCTTCAACCTCGACGCCCACATTCCGGCCAATCATCTGCTTCGCGGTATCGACCATTTTCTTGATCTGAGCGGGCTGCATCAGCACTTGGCACCGCACTACAGCAACACGGGTCGTCCATCGATCGATCCGGCCTTGCTGATCCGGATGCTGGTCGTGGGGTACTGCTTCGGCATTCGATCCGAGCGACAACTGTGCGGGGAAGTGCACTTGAACCTGGCATACCGCTGGTTCTGCCGTTTGGGTCTGGAAGACAAGGTGCCCGATCACTCTACCTTCTCGAAGAACCGGCATGGTCGGTTCCGTGACAACGACACGTTGCGGTTTGTGTTCGAGAAGGTGTTGGCGCGTTGCCTCGCGGAAGGACTGGTGGGTGGTGAAGGCTTCGCGGTCGATGCCAGCGTGGTCAAGGCCGATGCGAACCGCCAGCGCGGCGTTCCCGGCACGGAAGTGGCGTTTGATCGAAATGGGTCATTGGCGCGTCCGGTGCGCGAGTATCTGGAAGCGCTGGACGCTGCCGAAGAGCCCGAGACACTACCCAAGAACGTGTCGTTGACGGATCCCGCAGCGCGCTGGACCGCGGCACCGGGTGGCCCGGCGTTCTATGCGTACTCGACCAATTACCTTGTCGATGTGAAGGCGGGCGTAATCGTCGACGTAGAGGCAACACCCGCGTTGTGCTCGGATGAGGTCAATTCGACCCGGACGATGATGGATCGGGTTGAGCAGCGCTTCGATCTGAAGCCGAAGCGCCTGATCGGTGACACCGCTTACGGTACTGCCCGGATGCTGGGCTGGCTGGTCGATGAGAAGGCTGTCGAGCCGCACGTGCCGGTATGGGACAAAGCCGAGCGTCGCGACGGTACATTCTCCCGATCCGACTTCCAGTGGCATGAGCAGGACAATGAGTACCGTTGTCCTGGTGGAAAGCCGCTCATACCTAGACGTCGAAAATTCACGAAGCCGCGTACCGGGGTCACCAAGGCCAACACGATCATCTATCGGGCATCCGAACATGACTGCCAAACGTGTCCGCTGAAGACTCGGTGTTGTCCAAACACATCAATGCGCAAGGTCACACGGCATGTGAACGAGGCTGCGCGCGATGCAGCAAGACACATCGCGAAGACGCCTGACTATGTACGATCGCGACGGCAACGCAAAAAGGTGGAAATGCTCTTCGCCCACCTCAAACGCATCCTGCGGCTGCGACGATTGCGGCTTAGAGGTCTCACCGGCGCACATGATGAGTTCCTGATGGCAGCCACTGCGCAAAACCTACGACGAATGGCGATGTGGTTGGTGCCGAAAGGAACGGAAATGGGAAATCCGGTTCCCGCCTGACGCACGGGGGCGCGTGCGTCCCGAATCCTTGAACAATTGATCGGCGTTCAAAGCTCGAACGCCTCCGGTGGTCGTGATTTCAGAACCGAGTTTTTCAACAGAATCGGTCGGAAGCAGACGTCCACTACATGTCTCATCCGCACGTCTCGCGCCACGCCCTGATCTGATCGATCGTGGCTGTCGCTCCACCGCAGACGACAACCAGAATTGTGTTGAACGGTTCCAGCGCCGGTGCCTTTTCGTAGGCCAGCGCGAGGCTGGCGCCGCACGCGGGTTCGACGAGAATGCGATGGTCGGCGAGAAATCGTTCGCACGCCGATAACGCGCTCGTGTCGGACACCAGCACGCTCTGAATGGGGTTTTCCCTGGACCACTGCATGGCCTGATCGCACACGCGCTTGGCGCCCAGCGAGGTCGCGACGCTGGTGATGGCTTGCAGCTCCACGGGGCTACCTGCCTGCATCGCCGCGTGGAACGACGCGGCGCCTTCGGTTTCCACGGCAAGAACCGGGATCTGATCCCAGCCGTTTCGATGCAGGCCTTCGGCGACGCCGCACAGCAGGCCGCCGCCGCCGACCGACAGCACGACGGCATCGGGCTTGACCCCGGATCGGGCCACCTCGTCGATCATGGTCGCGTGGCCCTGCCACAGCAGCGGGTCATCGAAGGGGTGCAGGAACGCATCCGAGGCCCCCACCAGTGATTGCGCGTGCGCGTTGGCTTCCTGCCAGGACGTGCCGTGCACGATGACCTCGGCCTCTTCCTGCCGCAGCAGTTCGATCGCCCGTTCGGTGGTGGTTTCCGGCACCACCACGGTGACGGGCACCGACAGCACACGCCCCGCATACGCCACGGCCAGCCCCGCGTTGCCGCCCGAGGAGGACACGAAGCGACGCGCCCCGCGCGAGCGGTAGGTTTCGCAGGCGTGCCCGATGCCACGCATCTTGAACGAGCCGGGCGGTTGCAGTGCGTCGAGCTTGAGCCAGACCGCGCGCCCGCAAGCCAGGCTCAACGGGCGCGATGTGACCAGGGGCGTTTCAATATGAAGGGGCATGACGGTCCGATCTTCCGGCAAGCGATCGCGCATGGCAACTGCGAACCCTTCGTCCGGACACGCGAAGCGCATCCGCGGCAACGCCGCCGGCCGAACACCTTCCATCCAGCGGCGCGTTCCGTATGCGGCCGAATCTCAGGCCAGCTCGCGCACCGTCTGCCCTGCTTCTTCGAACAAGTCGATTGCCGCTGCCATTTTATCAACCTGCGCGAGGCCGCACTCAAGTACGATTGTGCCATCCATGCCCATGTACTGATGACCAATCACGTACGCGTGCCGGTTACACCAAAAAGCATCCGGGCTAACACCAACTCGCGGCACCGGCAGCCGGCGAGCGCAGCAGTTCCTTGATGTTTGCCTCGATGACACCATAGCCAACGTTTCCGTACAGCTTTTGGCGTCCTTCGTTGAGAACGAAAGTGGGGCTGCCCTGAACCATCAGTATCTGCTGGTCACGGCGGTCCGCTTCCAGATCAGCATGGGCCACCCCGCTGTCGATCAACGCCTGAACATCATTCACCGGCATACCGACAACCTCCAGGGCAGCCTCCAGGACTGAACGACTGCTGATGTCGAGGCATCGTTGAAAGAACGCCAGTCGAAGCTCCTGCAGAACGGCCCTGCATTGAAGCTTGTCAACGCGTTGTACCGCCTTCATCAGAAGGTGCGCCGGCATCGACGATGCAGGCCGGTTGCGTTGCCAGATTTCGGGATGGATCTTGATATGGCCAAACCCCGAGGCGGCCTCACGGAGATGCTCTCCAAATCCCGCATAACCGCCGCGGTCGGCCCAGCCCATGCCAATTTTATGCGCGGTATCCCCAAACACCGAACAGAATCGGTAGTCAATGGAAACCTCGTTGGAAAATCGCTCGGCAACTTCGTCGATGCGTGCTTGCGAAATATACGCCCACTCACACAGCACGTCGGAGTAGTAGGTAAGCGTGAGATTCAAGGCCATCCTCCTCGATTGATGAAGGCACAGATCAGCAAATCGGGGGGATCAAGGCAGACAGAGGTAATTATATCGACTTGATTACCTCCCTTTTCAAGCTCCTTTTTCAGCTGTGATCCAGTGGCGCATGCCCCGTTTCTATTTCTTCGGCGCCTTGGCGAAACGCAGGTACGGAAGCTTGATGTCGATCTCGCCAAACCTGCTCCGGGCCTGCTCGTCGTTGAGGCCCAGTCCCACGATCACATCCTGACCCGGAACCCAGTTGGCCGGCGTCGCCACAGGCGCGCCATCGGTCGCCTGGACCGCATCCAGTGCCCGCAGGATTTCGGCGAAGTTGCGGCCGACCGACATCGGATACGTCATGCTCAGGCGGATCTTCTTGTCCGGTCCGATGATGAACACGGTCCGCACCGTCGCACTGTCGGCCGGCGTGCGGCCATCCGGAAGGTAGGCTTCGGCAGGCAGCATGTCGTACAGCTTGGCCACCTGCAGCGAGGTGTCGTCGATGATCGGGAAATCTGCGGGTACGCCGGCAAAAGCTTCAATATCGCGCTTCCACTTCTGATGATCTTCCACGCTGTCGACTGACACGCCCATCACCTTGGTATGGCGCTTGGCAAACTCTGGCGCAAGCTGGGCGACCGCTCCAAACTCGGTCGTGCAAACCGGGGTGAAGTCTTTCGGATGGGAGAAGAGAATCGCGTACTGGTCGCCTATCCAGTCATGCAGGGTCAGCGTCCCGGCGGTTGAATCGGTCGTGAAGTTCGGTGCGATGTCATTGATTCTGAGTGCCATGATCCGTCCTCTTCCAAAGGAAATATTGCAAGGAAACCGGGTCAAAGTCCCTTTTCCTGCCCAACCGGGGCCGGCCACCCGCCAGCGCCCAATCAGGGGCGAAAGTGCACTCTGACCCCTGTTTTCAGTCTTTCTTGTCCTTGTCCTTCTTGTCCTTCTTGTCCTTGTCCTTGTTCTTGGCGGGCGGACGATTTCCATCCTTTTTGTCGCCAGCGCCGGCCTTCTTGTCAGTGCCGCGGGCTTTCGGTGCAGGCTTCGGACGCTGCTCTTGCTGCGGCTGGGGTGTCTGCAGCTTTTTCTGGACATTCTGCTGCTGCCGAGCTTTCTGCGGCTGTTGCTGCGGGATGTTCTGTTGTTGCTGTGGTTTCTGCCGGTCACGCGATTCCGCGCCACCGCGATGCTGATCAAGAATCTGGCGGCTCACAGCCTCGCGTGGCTGATAGCGATAACTGCGAGACTCGATCGAACGCTGTTGATCCGGCTGCCTGGGATAGCGGCTGCCGGTGTAATTGCGTTGATAGGTTGGCAACGGCGCAGCCTCGGGCACGGAGCCACGGTTCCAGCGATCCCATCCACTTCGCTGCCGTTCCCAGTCGCGACCCCAGTGTTCGCCCCAGCGTGGTGCGGCTTCGGAACGCCAGCCGCGAAAATAAGCGGGTGGGTGGCGATAGTAGCGCACGGGAACACGCAGCAGGAACGCGGGTACATAGGCAGGTGGAATCATGTCCCAAGGGCCGTTGTACCAAGTGCTCGAATACCAGTTGTCGTCCTGATATACCCAGTACAAGCCGTCGTAGAAGAAGTAGTTCGAATCCGCTCGCGGGTCGTAATAGACCGGATATCCGGGAATCCGGACCAGCGTCGGATACATCGACATCACGAATCCGATGCTGACACCACGGTTTCCGATGCTGATGCTCAGCTGAGGCTGAGGCTGGGCCTGGGCCTGGCTCGAGAGCGCCGGGGCGAGGAGTATTGCCAGGGCAAGAATCACGTAACGCATCGTCTGAACTCCCGTTGGTTGAATCCTTGTCGCAGTCACCTCATAACAGTTGCCAATTGCTTGTCCTTCCCCTTGCGCCAAGGATAGGGGTCAGTCAACATAGGCCGTTGCCGGAGCGGCCCACTTGATAATGATCAACAAGTAACCAGAAACCGGAGCCACCCTGCTTCTGGCTGTGTCGACTTTTTCAGAGCAATGCCTCAAAGCCGGAGGAAAAAATCAGCTCGAGATCCTGCCACGGAAGGTATGGCCGCTTCACCCCTTCGACCATCACCCATGAGTCAGGAAAGACAAATCCTGTAAACGAACTCTGCATCAGCATCTGTGCCTCGGTCAGGCCGCTCGCGCCCGAGCTTGCCCCGCCAGACCCGATCCCGACCGTCGATCCGGCTGGATCGAGCCAGTAGCTCGGCAAGCCCGAATTGAGACAGTTGACATTGTCCCCGGCCAGGGCGCCGACCTTGGTTCCAGCTCCCGTTGCCGTGCCGGTCGCGTAGCTGGAAGTGACATAGCCGGCGTTGCAGTATCCGACCAGTCCGCCGACGGTGTCATTACCGCCTGCGGCACCAATCGCGTAGCTGGAATTGATCTCGCCTGTACCCGACCCCAGGTAACCAACCAGGCCGCCGACGTTGTCGAAATCAGGTGCGGACACGCCGCCGGCGGCATAACTCGATGTGATGGCCGCATCGGCAAACCCTGCCAGGCCCCCGAAGAAACCGTTCGAGATTGTCGCGGACGCCTCGGATACATCCCCCGTCGCATAGCACCTGCTGATGCTGCCGCCATTGGCGTCGCCGACAAAGCCGCCGACACTCTCGATTCCCGAGACATTGCCGTTTGCGTAGCTGTCCTGAATCGTGTCGCCGGACGCGTACCCGATCAGGCCGCCGATCTGCTTCGGCGAGCCGACGCCAATGACCTGCCCGGTCGCATAGCTGGAACTGACATTCAAGTATTCCGCGTACCCGATAAGGCCACCGACTGCGCTGCTCCCGGTAACGGTGCCGGTCGCGTGGCTCAGGGTCAGCGGTCCGGTCGGCGCTGACAGCTGCCCGACCAGGCCACCGACATTGGCGCCACCAACAATGTTGCCCGATGCGGAATTCGACATCATCGAGCTTTGATTGAAATACCCGACCAGCCCGCCAACTTCACTGGCGCCGGTCACGTCCGCGCTCGAAGAACTCGAGCTTATGGTTGCCTGATAGGTGCTGCCGACGAGCCCTCCGGCGCTACTGCCCACGGCGGACACGACGCCCGATGTCTGGCTCGATGTGATCGTGCCGGCATCGATGTAGCCGACCAGACCACCCACATCGTAGTCGTTGCCGGTCACGGTGCATGACGCCACCGTGCTGGAATCGATGGTCCCGGAAAGGTTCCAGCCTGCCAATCCACCGACCTCACGCAGACCCGTGATTAAACATCCGGTCAAATGAACGTTTTTGATCGAGCCAAGCTTTTGCCCGCCAAACAGGCCCACCTGTTGCTGCGTCGGCCGGTCGATGAAGAGCGTGCTGATAACCTTGCCGTTGCCGTCGAAAACACCTTGGAAGGGAATGCCTCCAATTGTGCCGATGGGCGAGAAACCCATCCCCGCGTTCCAGGTGTTCGTATCGGTTGCGTCGATGTCCGCGGTAACGATGAAATACGTGCCCGAAGCCCAGTCAGCTGACGATTCGCTGAGCAATCTCAACTGAGCAAGATTCGATATCTGCCAGGGGTCGAGTTCGGTGCCGGAACCGCCAGCGTATGCGCTCGCCGGCGGAGTCTCCGCAGCAGCGCTTGCAGCGACACCGATCAGCAATGCCAACCAGATGTGCAGGTTGAACAGGGGTAAACGTCGGCTTGCAGCAGGCTGCAGATTCCGGTCGGAATGGTTCGCGGGAGATCGGACTGGTGTGTTGCGCATTTCACTTGCCTCCTGCCAGCGTCCGCCGGCGTCTTGCCCACACGGCGGGTAAAAACGATTACAGGCATCAGGTTGGAAATGCGGCCTGCGCCAAGCGTCTTTCGGGTGGTACGACGATGTGAAGCGGAGTGAAACCCATTGAGCGGACGGAGCCAATGCCCCATCGAACGGCAATGTAGCAGATAAAACCAAACAGCGCAGCAAATATAATTCGCCAAACGTGAAAATAAACACCTCGTCTAAAACATTGTGAAAACATTAGTAAGAGTGCAGTTTCCTCGTCAGGGAAAGGGGGTATGCACATTTTCCGACAAACGTAACAAATGAACCTGACCTTTTATTAACAAAAACCGGAGCCAGCTCTGACCGCGCTTTGTACGGTGGCCCACAGACAGTTCACACCAGTCATGCTTGAATACAAATGGAATACCTTACAAAGCAGATGCTCATGTACATCGGTGGCGGCATTCTCGGAACCATTCTTGTCATTTTGTTTATCGTGTGGCTTGTTCGCAGGGCCTAGACAATCCAGGCTTGTCACATTTGAAAGCCTGTTGACAGTCAAGTTGGCAGCGTGTGGTTTGCCGTGTTCGGACGCAGACTCGCCCAAGCTCTCGCTTTTGGCCGTGACTGGTTTTACGCAAAAACGGGTCATTCGGCGGAATAACGCTGAACCGCGAGAGACTGTAGGTTCCGGAAATGGGATCGGTTTATGAAATTACGAAGGAAGGATTCATATGCCAAAACAATCAAAACACTCGCAAGATTATGACCGTAAGCATGGCGTTGACCATAATGTAAAAGATAAAGCCGCTTTGAAAGAAGAATTTATCGACAAAAAAAGAAATGATTCCGGCAGGAAAGCTAAAAATCATTTTTTCCGTACACCGGACAAAGGCAAATAATCCTTCCAAGGGTGCTCTGATCAAGTCAGCGCAAGTGTCGCCGAGCACGTCTGCGTGCAGTTCTTGCCCGGATAATTCATGAGGGCGGACAGCGCTCCCGTGCAAGTTGTTGACCGATTCGCGGAATACAGCGATGCCATGGCGTTTTCCAGAGTTACAGCGTGTTTCCGGCACTGTTCTGTCACGGCGTTTGCGGTTTCTCGCGTCGCCCGGCTTGCTGCGAAATCCGCAATCACTCGCGATTCCTGATGAATTATCCGGGCTGGACGCACCGGCGAAGGCAGGCTGGCGGCCTGTCGAGTCGCAGGGCAACGATGAAATGTGCGCTGAGAGGGTCGGCCCAAGCGTTTGATTCCAATAAACACGGGTGATGTCCACAAGGCCCTCAGTCCGTGCTGCGCCTCTTGCCAGGGCAACCAGCCTGGGCGGCGCCACGCAACCCAAACCGCGGACCTTGTGGACTCCATGCCGCCTGTGCTGACTTGATCAGAGCATCCTTGAGGGGACGGATGTGATTATGCCAGCCTTAATTGCCTAAGGCCCCTTTTTCCCTTTTCCCTGCAAATAAACATGCTGGGGTTGCGCATTTATGTTGTATGGTGATGCACGTGCAGATCCTCAACGTCCCATGCCATTGGCAGATGGCGCCGGTCGCACGCAGCACCCGGTTCAAGTACACCGCAGTTTCCTCCCGCTTTCACTCCTGACTCCAGCGCCGCCGTCCGAGTCACTCGCGATCCCGGGTTCGCGTTTCCACCGTTGATCGTTCCACAACCTGAGAAAACCCATGTCGAATCGTCCGCCCAGAGTGATAGGCCCGCGCTTGCGCGTTCATTTGGCCCTGACTTTGCTGTTGTTCCTGTCCGCCACCGGTGTTGCGCAAGCCACCACCTGCCTGGTCACCACGGCGGGCACGCCTGGCGTCGCCGGCAGCTCCTGGGCATCACCGATGGACCTGCAGACCGCGCTGACTACCAGTGCCTGCAACGAGATCTGGGTCAAGGCCGGCACTTATGTCACGGGCAGCCCGCGCACCAATACCTTCCAAATCAGGCCCGGCGTCGCTGTCTACGGCGGTTTCGCCGGCACCGAAACCCTGCGCAGCCAGCGAGATCCAACCGCTAACGTAACGACCCTGTCCGGCAGTACCGGCGTGGCGAACGCCGGCAGCTACCATGTTGTCACCTTCGATGGCACGACCGCAGCCGGCAGCATCACCGCCAGTACCGTGCTTGATGGCTTCACGATCACCAACGGCAATGCCGATCCCGATGGGGGTGGTGTGAATTGCAACGGCGCCGGCGCCGGACACGAGTGCAGCCCAACGCTGAATTCCCTGACTATCATCAACAACAGCGCAACCGGAGATGGCGCCGGCGTGTACGACAACGGCAGTTCGGGTGGCATCAGCAGTCCCACGCTGAGCAATGTGTCAATTCGCTTGAACACTGCGACCGGGAATGGCGGCGGCCTGTTCAACAATGCATCGGGTACGGGGTCCAGCAGCAATCCGGTTCTGACCGATGTGACCTTCGACACCAACGAAGCCCGTGGCAATGGCGGCGCCATTTACGATCGTGCCGCGGGCAGCGGTGCCATCAGCAGCCCGAGCTTGATCAGGGTTTTGATCTATGCCAATGAGTCCGGCGGGTCGGATAGCGCCGGCGGCGGGATGATGAATTACGCCACCGCTGGCGGTACCAGCAGCCCGGGCCTGACCGACGTGACCTTTCGGCAGAACAACTCGGGATACTGGGGCGGAGCAATGTTCAACAACGGCGGCGATGGCACCAGCAGCCCGACTCTGAACAACGTCACCTTCGATGGCAACACAGCCTACACCGCCGGCGGCGCGATGTTCGAGTATTCCTCCGGCGCCAACGGCATCGCCAGCCCGATCCTTGGCAACGTCACGTTCGTTTCCAATCATTTAACCGCTTACCAAGCCGGCGATGGCGGTGCGATTTACAATCTGGCGGCATCGAGCGGCACCATTAGCCAGGTTCTGCGCAACGTCAGTTTCTTCCAAAATACGGCTACCCGAAATGGCGGCGCGATCTACAATACATTTGATAGCACTGCCACCAATGATATGTCGCTGGTCAACGTCATCCTGTGGGACGACACCGCCCCGAACGGGGCAGGTCCGGAGATCTACAACGAAACCGGTGCCGTTACGAGCATCGATCACAGCGTCGTGGCAGGTGGATGTCCGTCCGGTGGCACCTGCACCAACGTGAGCGCGAACGACCCGGTTCTCATCTCCTACGGGTACAACGGCGGCTTCACCAAAAACATGCTGCTCGGCCCAGGCAGCTCCGCCATCGATGGCGGCGACAATGCCACCTGCGCGGCGGCCCCGGTCAACGGCGTCGACCAGCGCGGTGAGTCGCGTCCGTATGGGCCCATTTGCGATATCGGCTCCATCGAGATGGATCCGGACCTCATTTTCACCAATGGATTTGACGGCTGAACCGGCAGCGGGGCCGGTCCCGATCAAAATGATCAAAATGCGTTCAGCAGCTTTTCACCCTGCTCCGCCGCATACTGCCATATCGCCGGCCAGTGTTCGCAAACCCGGGCCATCGAGTCAAGTTCGTCGCGCAGCGCCTGCGCACATCCATCGACATCGATGTCCTCATGCCACTCCGCCAGGCGCGGTGCGGACTCGCTTTCGAGCAATGCCTTGGCATTGGCCTGTACGATCCCGCGCACGTCGGCCTGCCAGTAGATCGGTGCCTCGGCGTTTGTCTCGAGCTGGCGTTGCAGGCGATCGACTATATCGGCATGAACGTAACGGCGGTATTCGCGCAGGTGCTCGACGCGTTCCCTGACACTGGCGCCGGACAGGTCGCGCATGATGTGCGACATGAAACTCAATCGCTGCCCGGGATCTTCAGCCTTGAACTGGCCAATCTGTCGGCGCACGAATTCGCGCAGGAAATCGTTGACGCGCGGCGGCTTGGCCGATTGCGTGATCGGGAAGCGCTGGCGCAGCGTTTCCTGCACATGGCCGACCGCTACCGGCAGTTCCAACGCAACGGCATCGGGTTGACAGTAACGGGTCAAGGCGCTACCGAGGCTGTCTTCCGCACGGCCAACCGGATTCGTGCACGGCAACAGCGTGCTGTTGTCCAGCGCGAACGGCGTGAAGCCTGGTACCTCGAGCACCCGCGCCCTGTCGGAGGCGTACAGCATGTAATGCGCGTCGACGTTGCGATCGTAGCTGGCGCGATCCTGCCAGAACTCCTCGCGGCTGATGGCATCGGTTAGCTGGTACAACCACAAGGTGGACTCGCTTCGCGTGCTGCCATAACTACCGTGGTGTGTGGTGACGATGCGAGCATCCGGCCTGAGCAAGTCGAGCCGGCTGAGGCTCAGTCCGCGCAGCGAATCGCGGTTCAGGCCGTAGTGCTTGTCGATGCATGTCCCAAGCGAGCCACTGCACGCTTGCAGGTGCAACTCGAACGGGTCGCCGTCGGTTTCCTCGCCGGTGGACAAGGCCTGTTGCATGTCCTCGTAGAAGCGCGCCTTGTGCGACGCGTCCGGGTTCGGATCGAATCCGTCGCGCGCGAAATCCGGCCGCAGCAGCGGCAGGCGCAGGTCGTCGTCGAGCAGAATCAGGCGCGCGCCGGCGGAAAGCAACGTGCCCAGGTTTCGGCTGCGGCCACCGCCAAAACGCCCTGCCTGCGGATGCGCGTCGCGCAGCAAGGCAGCACCTGCCGCATCGCCTGCGCCCGGCATGGCCTTGGCCAGCGTTTGCACCAGTTTGACCACTTCGGACTGGCCGATGTGTTTCGCCTGGCAACCGGTTTCGCGAGTGAAGTCGCGTAGTAACGAGCGATGCTCGTCGATATTCGTCGCCTGTGCGGAATCGTCCATCAGCACATAACGACGACCGGCGCGATGACGTTTCTCGTATTCGACCAGCGAAACCAGCAAATCGCGCAACCGCTCGGGGCGATCGCAGGCACGAATGAACACGCCGCGCATCGGCGCCGACGGGCGTTCGGACGCATCGCGAAAACGGGCGATGAAATCCTCGTCGCTCAACAGCAACTGGCGTTGTACGAGATTTTCGACCACGCGTTTGACGTCGTCGTGCTTGCCGGACAGGCCGGGCAGCGTCGAGGCAATGCGTGCGGCGTGATCGTCCAGCGTGCGGAATTCGCGACACATGTCCATCGCCTGCAACACCTGCATGGTCATCACGTGTGGCGCATTGCTGCCGTTGACCAGGAATACGCATTCCTGGCTGGACAGCGAAGCCGCGCGGCCGTCTTGCGACGCATACATCGGCGCGCGCGGATCCCAACGTCGCGACGGCGCCTTGGGCCGAGGTGGATAAATGATTTCGTAGTTGAGCGTGGTTTCCATCAATTCAATTATCGCGCGCAAACACCAGCGTCGGACAACGATTCGCCAGTTCGTAGCGACCACCCACACAATCGAGCTCCGTCAGGAACGGCTGTATACATTGCCTGAATTCCGCCAGGGTCGGCAGGTAATAGCGCGTGTCCATACCAGCGTAGGTTTCCAAGCAAACGATCTCCTCAGCGGTCCAGCCGGGCTTTCCAACCGTTGATTCCGGTAGCGGCGGCATGGCCTTCCAGGCCTGCCACGCATCGTCCAGTCGGCTGCCGAGTCCACTGGCGCCATGAACCGCGGCCAGTAGCCGCAACTTCAACGCATGCACGCTGCCGATCTCTCCGCGGCCGACGGCAAGGCCGATATCGTTGACGGTTTCGGGCTCGTCCGGCCGCATGAAAACGCGAATGACGAATCGCCCCCCGGGACGCAACACGCGATGAACTTCACGCGTGAGGGCTTCATAGCCCTCCGGGAAAAGCAAAAGCACATAGCAGCCATCGCCGGCGACCAGATCGAACGTACCCGCCTCGAACGGCATATGCAACCAGTCGGCAAGGATCGCTTCCGCGTTCGCCGGACCTTTGGCCGGCGGCCATAAACGTTCCATCATGGCGGGACTGTGATCGATGGCCGAAAGCTTTACATCAGCCGGCCACTCACAACCGATGATTTCGGATGTGAGTCCCAACACCGCGACGTATGTCCCGGCGTCAAGCGCGGACGCTTCACGTTGCATCACGACAGTGTCGTCAGGTGCCGGGCGCATCGGCGAGCCGAAATGCGACCAGTTCGACACGAAGTGCGAGAAATGGTCGCGCTTGGGGACCGGGATGTTTTTTTTGTTGTTCAAGAATGTTTCCCCAGAAAGAAATCAAGGCCGCGCGCAAGCTCCGCGTTGGATGCCTCGAATTCGAAAATCGAAGGTGGCGCGGATGGCGTGCGGTTGGCGTCGAGCAGAATAGCGGTCCCATCGCGAACGACAAAATCGAACTTGCCGAAATCGAAACCGAGCCGCTCACGCTCGGCACGCAATTCATCCGGGACCGGGACCGGATCGCGGGCGACGATGGTTGCCGATTTCACGATCGGATGCGTCCCGCGATAGCGCGTACAGCGCTCGCGATCGCCAAGGAACATCCACAGGCGAACCCAGTATCCGTTTTCATCGTGCTCCGGCAGGAAACGCTCGACGACCCATCCCGGATTATTCCAGACATCTTCCGGCACCTCGTCGACCGAGCGCAGAATCGGATACGGCCGGTTCGTTGAAACGATCAGTCCCGGCGCCAGATCCGACGGTTTGCCGTCACGTCGGAACGCTTCCGCGGCCTGGCGTTCCGGAATACCGCTGAAGTTCAGATCGGTCTTGATGATCACGGGCCCGCTCCAGCCATCGCCGCGATTGACCAGGTTGCGACTGACGCGCGACTTGCGGATATCGGTTGCGCCAGCGTTGATGACCACGGGATAACGCCTGGCCGCCTGCAAGTAAACATCCGGAATCACCGACAAGTCGACATGCATGATCGCGACATCGGCTTCCGGCCAGTCCTCCAGCCCCTCGACGAGGCTGATCTCGTGGCCCGCATCGGCCCAGTGGCCGGCAAGACGACCAATCATCAGATTCCGCCCACGGAAGTTGTCGTACGCATGCGTGATGATGACGATGTGAGCCATGAAATTTGAGAATCAACGCCGGTTTCGACCGGCCACAGTAACCGAAAACAGCAGACAGCGTCGAGGCGGGTTCCCAGCCATGGTCCGCGCCGGGTTTGTTGCCGAACATGCTGCGTACCCGATACGCAAGCCGACCCCGGACGGCACGTGACTGCTTCGCTGGGCGTCAGTCAAACCCGCGTGTTTTGACCGGTCATGGTTTGTTGCCTCGCGACGTCCACCGGCCCAGCACATGCACGCGTTCAAAACGCGCTTCGGTGCCTGCGTGCAGGCGCGCCAGGTTGGCGCGATGAGTGAAGACGATGAACAGCGCGGCACAACCGGCAAACACGAGGCGCGCCGGCTCGACATGCTTGGCCAACGCCAGCACGAAAAGCGCAACTGCGGCGAGTACCGTGGACAGGCCGACGTACCCGCTCGCCAGCACGGTCAACAACCACACGCCCAGGATCCACGGCAGCGCCCCGGGCCAGACGACGGCGAGCGCCCCGACCAGCGTGCCGGCGCCCTTGCCACCGTGAAACCCGTGATACAGCGGCCAGACGTGGCCAATCACCGCGACCATCGTGCAGGCATATACGCCCCACGGTTGCGCCGATGGCGGCAGCCAGCGCAACGCAAGCCAGGCCACCAGCGCACCCTTGCCGATATCGATGACCATCGTGCCCAGCGCAAACCGGAATCCCTGCGTGCGCAGCGCATTGGTTCCGCCGGCGTTGCCGCTGCCCTGCGTGCGAATATCCACGCCACGCCACTTTCCCAATAGCAGGCTGCCCGACAAGGAACCGAGCAGGTAGGCGACGACGATCATCGACACGGTCATGCCCACGCAATGTCCCTCGTCTCGCGCATACGCATGGTTGTAGCCACCGGATTTCGCCTCGGTCGCATTGGCTATTCCACCGGTTGCAGGCTCACGACCAGCGTATCCGGTCCAGCGTGGGAACCGATCGCCGGCCCGGTTTCCACCAGCCAGGCATCCTCGCAATCGAGCAGTTCGCACAGGCAGGCAAGCACGGCGGCGCCATCGGCGGCGGCATCGCAGTGGCCCACGATGACCCGCCAACGTTCTCCGCGCTTCACGCGGTGCGCGACGTATGACGCGAAGCGTTCCGGCAGGCGCCGTCCGCCCAATAGTGCGGCAACGACCCCCAGTTTGCCGCCTGGTTTGACGCGTGCGATGGGTGTCAGGCCGAGTCCCTGTACCAGGGTCTTGCTCCAGGCCGGCAGGCGGCCGCCGCGCACGGCCATGGTCAGGTCGCGCGTCATTGCCCAGGTGAAGGTACGTGCGCGCAATGTCTGCAATTGCGCGATGATTCGATCGGCATCGTCTCCGCGCCGGGCCATTTCGGCTGCGGCAACGGCGAGCAACGCCTGGCCACCGGCGGCGTTGGCGCTATCGAAAACGCAAATGCGATCCGCGCCACTGCGCTGTGCGGCCGTTTCGGCGGACTGGATCGTGCCGGACACTGCGCGTGCCACACCGATGTAGACCACCGCAGGATGATGCGACAGCAGGAACTCGAACTGGCGGCGAAAATCGCCCGGCGCGGGCTGGCTGGTGCGCGGCAGCACCTCGCTGTTGCGCAAGCGCGCATAAAACTGCGCTGGCGTCAGGCCAATCTTGTCGAGATAGTCCTGGTCGCCGAAGTTCAACCGCAACGGTACCACGTGCAGGTTCAGCGCCTCGGCGAGGCCGTCCGGCAGGTCGGCCGAGCTGTCCGTCACCACCGCCACCGCGTGACTCATGGCGGCCGTGCGCGCCTGCGCATGCATGTCATCGGCCTTGATCGATTCCACCCGGCCGTACCGAGCAGCCATGTCGAACAGGGTTTGCGGCCGGGCCAAATGTGCATGAACACGAATGCGCTTCGACGAACCGGCAACCACCACGCAGGATGCGTCCAGGGCCATCGCCGCCTTGCGCAGCGCGGGCGGTTGCAGGCCTTCGCCCATTACCAGGCATTCGCTGCACCAGCGATGCGTCGGGTCGATATCATCCAGTTGCGCGTGGCCCACGGCGGACAACGACTCGTCGTCGCCCACCGGCCCGGCCGACCAAACGGGCGATTCTCCGGCAAGGAAGGCACCAATACCTTCCAGCAGGTCGAGGAATCCCTTGGCACCGGCATCCACCACGCCGGCCTTGAGCAGCACTGGAAGCTGATGCTGGGTCTGCGCCAATGCCCGGCGAGCTCGTTCCAGGGCCGAACAAAACCATGCGCGCACATCGTTTACTTCGGCGTGTCCGTCCAGCGCGTCGGCGAAAGCGGCGATCACGCTGAGCATGGTGCCTTCGCGCGGTTCGGCTACCGCCTCGCGGGCCGAGCGCGCGCCGTTGCGCACGGCCCGCGCCAGTTGCCGCGGCGGCACGATGAAACAATCTTCGATTGCCGCGGCAACGCCGGTCAGAAACTGCGCCAATATGGCGCCGGAATTTCCGCGCCCGCCGTCAATCGCGTCTTCGCTCACTTGGCGCATCAAATCACCCACGCCATTGCTGCGGCGGCTCAACGCACCGCTTAATACGCTACCCATGGTGAAGGCGAGATTGCTTCCCGTGTCGCCGTCTGGCACCGGAAACACGTTAATACGGTTGAGCATCTCCCGATCGGCCACGACACGTTGTGCGCCGCCGATCAAGGCGCGACGCAATGCAGGGCCGCGAATCGCACGTTCGTTTCGGGACAAGATATTCTGGCTCATGCGCGCGACGCGGCAGCGACGGAAACCTACCAGCCGTCAGGTTACGGCGAAAAAGGGGACGGAGGCAATTAAGCTGCCCTTTCCTACCCGAAGAGACGGCATCTGCCGACAGAACACCGGGTTTCGCCATGCGAGGCAGCGTTCATGCCTCGGCGCCCGCGACTTGAACTGCCCGAAATTCCGTTTCACGTCACCCAGCGCGTAGTGCACCGCTGCGCGATCTTGGTCGACGATGTGGATCGACACCACTTGCATCAGTTGCTGTGCAATGCCATGCACACGCACCGCATCAACATTCATGCGTATGTCTTCATGGGCAACCATATCCATCTTGTTTTGACGCCGAATGGACGCAACGCACTGTAACAGCGCCGATCTGCGACGCATCCGCTCACACCTGCAGCAGGAGCGAGCATCGGGTGACTCCAAGTTCCAGGCGATGGTCGAAAAGGCACGGGGACGCCCCGCCAGCGTGCGGCCAAGGGGCGCCCACGCCGCGTGACGGACGAACAGGACCGGATTTGATTCCCTCCGTTCCCCTTTTGCCGGTCCCCTTTTCGCCGATCTGGCTGATCGGCTCCTTCTCCCGGAAGCGCATCCGGCGTATCTTGGCGTACATGCTCATGGTGATCGCCTCGTGTTTCCTGGCGGCCACCGGCGTTTTGCCTTTCCAGCCGCGATTTTTTCTTGACTGAACCAGAGCACCAGCCGCACTGCTCAAACCCGGATGTCTTGCGCGGTCTTCCGTCAGGTGACGAAGAATGAAGAAAACATCGATTCCGGACCAATCTCCCAACGAGCAGGCAAGCCTGGAAGACACATTGGCCGCCACTGCCGAAGCGCAGAAGCCTCGCCGGATTCATCCGACAGATCCGCGCATCGTTTTTCCGATGATTGCGGTCATCGTGCTGGCGCTGATCTGGGGGACGACGCTGAATCTCATCAAGGTCGAGCATGCCGCCGCCGAGAACGGCGCGGCGTCGTTGACTCGCGAACTGGCCGAGACCTACGAGGCACAGGTCGTGCGTGCACTGCGTGAGATCGATCAGACGCTGGAGATGGTCCAGTATGTCTACGCAACCACCGGAAAATACGACAAGCTGGACGAGCTCAAGGCAAAGGGCCTGCTGCCGCCCCAATTGCTGTTTACCGTCAGTATTGCCGACGACAGGGGCGCGATCGTGGCGACGACCCGGCCATCCGCGGCGCGGAATATCGCTGACCAAGCGTACTTCAAGACGCAGCGTCGCACCGATGCGTTCTGGGTCAGTCAACCAGTGAAAGACTCACCGTCACAAGAATGGCAGTTGCAGTTCAGTCGAAGGCTTGCGATGCCCGATGGAAGGTTCGCCGGCGTGGTGATCGTCGCGGTCGATGCCGCGTATTTTGTCAGTGGCTACGAACCCTCCAAACTCGGCGAGCACGGCGTGCTTGGCATTCTCGGCACTGATGGTGTCGTAAGGGCCCGGCGCAGCGGAGAAACGGTGACTGCCGGTGAACATGTCGATTACGCGGCCGTAGTGCCCACCTCGACCGACGCCCAGGGCGAGCCCACGCTCTCCACCAGTGTCCTGGATGGCATCAGGCGCTATACCACCGCACGCAAGCTCTATGATTTTCCGCTGGCGGTGATCGTCGGCTTGTCCGAAGACGAGCAACTGGCAGCCTTCCGACACAACCGGCGCCTGTATCTTTGGCGTGCGACTGCGGCAAGCGCACTGCTGTTGCTGATTGTGGCGATACTGGGACGCATGAGCCGGCAACTCGTGTTGAGCCGTCAGCAAAAGGTCGAGACGCAGATAGCCCATGCTACACGGGTCGAATATCTCGCCTATCACGACGGCCTCACGACGCTGCCGAACCGCAGCCTGTTCAGCAAGCTGCTGGGCCAGAGCATCCGTCAGGCGCATCGCTATAACCGGCAACTGGCCGTGCTGTTTTTCGACCTTGACCATTTCAAGGACGTCAACGACACGGTGGGGCACGAGGCCGGCGACATGTTGTTGCTGGAAATGGCGACAAGGCTCAAGGACTGCCTGCGTGCCAGCGATACCGTCGCCCGCATGGGCGGCGACGAGTTTGTCGCGCTGCTGCCGGAACTGGAGGACGAAAAGTACGTGGTGACCGTGGCCCAGAAAATACTTGCTGCCGTTTCCCGGCCGTTCACCCTGAAAGGCCAGGAATTTCGCGTGACAGCGAGTATCGGCATCAGCCTCTACCCGCAAGACGGTCTGGACGAACAGACGCTTGAAAGAAACGCCGATATCGCGATGTACCAGGTGAAGGAGGGTGGCAAGAACCATTTCCAGTTCTATTCGGAGGAGCTGAATGCAAGCTCGCTGGAACGGCTTGCGCTGGAGTCGAGTCTGCGCAACGCCCTGGTGAAAAACGAGTTTCATCTGGACTACCAGGCCAAGCGGAATATCTCCAGCGGCAAGATCACCGGGGTGGAAGCCTTGCTGCGTTGGCGGCATCCCGACCTTGGCACCGTGGCTCCCATGAAATTCATTCCGATCGTGGAAGAAACCGGCCTGATCCTGCCGATCGGCAAGTGGGTCCTGCGAACGGCCTGCATACAAAACGTGGCCTGGCAGCATCAGGGCCTGCCGCCTCTGACCGTGGCCGTCAACCTCACCGCCCATCAGTTCTACGATGGAGAACTGCCTGAGTTCCTGACCGCAATTTTTGCGGAGACAGGCATGGACCCACATTTACTGGAGCTGGAAATCACCGAAAAACTGCTGATGCGGGATGTCGACAAGGCCATGCGGATAGTGAATGTACTCACGGGCATGCGAATCCGGCTCACGATCGACAACTTTGGCCTCGGCTACTCCTCGCTGTCCATGCTCAAGCAATTTCCCATCAATGCGATCAAGATCGACCGCTCCCTCATCCAGGGCATCACCAGTGACGTGGTCAGCAGCAGGCAGGCCGAGGCCATCATCGCCCTGGGCAAGACGCTGGGGCAAACCATCGTTGCCCAGGGCGTGGAAACCCAGGCGCAAGCCGACTTTTTGCGCGAGAACTCCTGCGACGAAATTCAGGGCTTTTACCTCAATCACCCGGTGGCGGCGGATCAATTCACGCAGTTGCTGAGGGCGCAGCTGGATAGCGCGTCTGCCGAAACAAAACCGGCCACTTGAGACCCGTGTCGTACTTCACGCTTGGCGGCCCTGCCTGCGTGCAGTTGTTCAGCGCACCCTTCAATCAGTTCACGCGCAGAACTTTCACGCTGCTGTCGACCATGCTTTCATCGATGTAACCGATGCTGTTCGGATTGGCGCGGATGAGTTTCTTCACTTCGGCATCATTCGACACCGTCTTCGGTGGCTGTCCACGACCGGTGAAAATGATTTTTGACCAATACGCCTTGATCTGCGCGGGCGACTTGTCGGCATACTTTAGATAGAACTCGTCGCACGCAGTTGAACCTTCGGCCTGATCGATCGGTACGGCCCGGCGACCACCCGGAAAGTGGGTCATCCGGCCCAGGAAAATATCCACGACCTGTACCTTGCTCAACGTGGTCAACGGGTTTTTCGCCGAAACCACGACAACTTCGCCGGCTACGGCAGCACTGGCGAGCAGACTCAACGCCACCCCGATGAGCGCTGATCCAATCCGCCTTCTGTCGGTCATGCTCATCCTCAGAATACGAAATCAATGGAGGCGCTGATCAAGTTGAACTCGCCACCTGTTCGAAAGCCCGGTTGCAAGTTCGTCAGGACACCGGACGAGCCCGCACCGATGCGCGAGTGATCGTATTGCACTTTCAAGGCGACGTTCCGCGCAAAATCCCAGCGCGCGCCAATGGAAAGCGTGTTCTGCACCGGCTTCGCGCTCAGGAGCGAATTGAGGACAGCATTGAGACCGGCCGCCGTGCCTACCAGAGAAGGGGGTACGGTGGACAGGTTCAAACCGGGGTCGGAGAGATTGTCCACCGTGGCCCGGGCATAGGTAAGGTAGGGCGCAAATTTCCCAATCCGATAACCGCCGCTGACATACCAGCCAGTTCCTTTGCCAAAGATGGAATGGGTGGCTAGATGGGCCCATTCACCCATCACGAACCACTTGCCCGGATCGTAGCGTGCGCCTATTGTGACGAGGGATACGGCTTTGTTGTTCACCTCGTATTTGTCTGCAAGGGCAATTCCCTCCGACCCAAACTGTCTGAACCCATAGAAAATTGGCTTGAGGCCATCGAGGGTTATATGGCTTGATTCGTAGCCGATGTGCAGCGTCGCAGCGTGGTATTCGCCGGTATAGGACAGACCCCACATGCGCTTCGATTTTATGGAACCGAGGCCGGCTGGTGTCTTGTTTTCGTTTTTGCCGAAGCGAGCCTGCAGAACATTTGTAATGTCACCGGTGCGTATCTGATAAGTGACATCAACACCGTCGCTGGATGTAATCGGCTCCTGCCGATAGACCTCCAGTGTCGGACGCACCCATGGATACGCATAAGCCACTTGACGAGAATCAGAAAACAGAAAGGTCGGCAGCAAGGTGCGCCCGGCGCGCACACTGAAATTCGGCGTGAACTGATACTTGATAAACGCCCACTCCACATGGGGTCGGTAGGTATTGTCGCTGTTCTGCCTGGCGATGACCTGTAAAACGGCAGAGAGCTGTGGGGTGAACTTGGCGCTAACTTGCCCGGCAATCAGGCTGTCAACGTCTGCACTCCAAGCATGGCTGTAGCCAGCGCCATAGGGTTTCAGAGTACTGGAGGTGAAGTCCGCCTGTTTTTCGCTGGAGTGGACCAGACCCACGGTGCCGAAACCGCTGAATGAGAAAATCGATTCATCGGTATCACTGGCGCGCACGCTGGCGACATGAAGTGCCAGGGCCAGCAGTGTTGCGAAGCTTAGTCTTCCTGACATGCGCCTACCTCGGAATCGATAGTTGAGGGGTGGTCGAAGGTTTGCGTTTCGTCCGGCTGCCGGATCAGTCTACTCTTGTCGTCGGAGCAATGACGAGTCATGTATTCGAAGCAGCGGCCCAATGGGCGCCAGTAGATGCTTCGCGCCGCGGTATTTTCCGCTACGCCTGGCAGAGCGAATGTGGCTGGCTGAACCGAGTTGGCCGACCTGAATGTTTCATTCGCCGCCATAATGCGCCTTTTAGGCGTCAACGTATTGCCGATCGTCAAGATGCTCACGCAGGAAAACTCTTGCCATGACAGCTGCCGACGCAACCGTGCGCGCGCGAGACGCTTTCGCTAGTGAATCGAACTCGTGTCGGTGGGATCGATAATGTTACGTTCGGCATCGGATGCGTGCGCCGCAACACGCGATCGGAAATGACATTAATTACCAGCCATGCCGCAATAGCCAGCAGCACCATGCCTGCGACCACATATCGCAACCAACGCAACACACGTAGCATCGGTTCGCCCCCATCGCCCGAAAGACCGCACGCCGTTTGCCCGCAATCGCGGCAGTCGGCAATGGGTTGCGGCCGTGTCAAGAAAGTCGCATTGCATCAAAGCGAAGCGCAACGAGGCTCGCGCATCTGCGCGAAAAAAGGGGACGCAAGAACGATGTGTTTGAAATGCCTCCGTCACGGTTCGCATTGCTATGTGTCGTAGCGTACATACAGCCCGGCAGGCGTGATCAATACTTCACTACGCATACGCACACACAGAGCTTGCCTGTTGAACAGCCTGTGTTCGCGCGGGATCGGTACGACCGTGGATCGGTTCTGCGCTACAAGCAGATTGTGGCTACATCCACTGAGCGTTCCTTTGAACGGCCATTGCGGCTCCCGACAAAACGACGGCAATCCCATGCGAAATATCAAGCTGGTTTCCCTGATGGTCATTGGATGCCTGGCAACCGGACAGGTATGGTCCCAGGAGGCGCTGATGAAGCAGGCGCAGGGATTGTTCAAACCGTTGCCCGTCACCGCGCCAACGTTGCCGGGCAATGCCGCAACGCCGGCCAAGGTGGAACTGGGCAAGATGCTCTACTTCGAGCCACGCTTGTCGCAAAGCCATTCCATCAACTGCAACTCCTGTCACATGATCGGCATGGGCGGAGTCGACCTGCAGGAAACATCGCTGGGCCATCGTTGGCAGCACGGTGGACGCAATGCACCTACCGTCTACAACGCGGTATTCGATGTCGCCCAATTCTGGGACGGACGCGCCAAGGATCTCGAGCAACAGGCGGGTGGGCCGTTGATCAATCCGGTCGAGATGGATACGACCGAAGCCCATGTCGTCGAGCAGCTCAAGGGCATACCGGGATACGCTGCCGTGTTCGCGAAGGCTTTCCCAGGCACGGCCGATCCGATCACTTTCGACAATGTGCGCAAGGCGATCGCATTGTTCGAAGCCACCTTGATCACCCCGAACGCACCGTTTGATCGCTTCCTCAAGGGCGACGACAAGGCACTCAACGCGCAGCAGAAAGAAGGCTTGACCTTGTTCATCAACAAGGGGTGTGTGGCATGCCACAACGGCATCAACATTGGCGGCAGCAGGTATGCTCCGTTCGGCGTTGTGGAGCGTCCCGGCGCCGACATTTTGCCGCCTGCCGACAAGGGCCGTTTCGAGGTTACCAAGACCGCCAGCGACGAATACGTTTTTCGTGTGCCTTCGCTGCGAAACATCGCACTGACCGCACCGTATTTCCACACCGGCAAGGTGTGGGACCTGCGCCAGGCTGTAGCCATCATGGGCAGCAGTCAGCTCGGTGCGACGTTGAGCGATGACGATGTCACCCAGATCGACGCCTTCCTCGGGTCCCTGACCGGCGACCAACCCAGGGTCACGTTGCCGATCCTCCCGCCCAGCGTGGTCACCACACCGCGACCCAAGCCGTAGATCTGGCAAAGAAGAAGGCTTTGCATGGACCGGAATATCAGTCGCTACAACCCGGCGATTCGCTACACGCACCGGCTCACGCTGCTGGCCATCGTGGTGACTTATGTGCTGGTCGAACTTGGCGATAGCGAAGGGAGCGAAGGCAGTTCGCCACCCTCATTGATGTTGCAGGGCCACTATCTGGCCGGACTCGCGGTACTGACGCTGCTGGTGCCGCGAATCATTGCGTGGATCGCCAGCCCGGCACTTGATCCAGGTCAACTCCATCGCACAACAAACGCCCACACTGGCGAGTGACCGTTAGCGTAGACGACCGATGCTTGAAACCGGACATTGATGTCATGGCACTTCCTGAAGCGGCTGCTTTTCCCTGGCCGATTCCGCCCTACTTCCAACTGGTTCCGGTGCCTGACGAAACTCCCAGCCGCGAGTGCACCGTTGAGCTGCTTGATGGACGCATCATTTCCGCCGTGCTCGACAGGTTCGAGCCAGACGATTCGCAGATCGACCTGAGTTCCGACACGCAAGGCACACAGCAACACATCGGGTTGGATCTGGTGCGTACGATTCGCCTGACCAAACCATTGGACCTGGTTCCCGATGCCGACGTGATCAACAGCATCAGCGGCAACGAGACGCATGTCGGCGATGAAAGGGCCTTTCATGTGCGTTTTTGCGACGGCAAGACGTTCGATGGCATTACGCGCGGTTTCGTCAGGGACAAAGGCGGTTTGTTCCTGTATCTACTCGAAGGGGATCATCAACGTTCGGTGCGCTGCTTTGTGCCGGCACAACAATTGGATGACGTACGGATCGGCCCATTGCTGGGTGAGGAGCTGACACGCGCGCAACTGGTGACGGACGCGGAGCTGGCGACCGGCCTCACCAAGCAATCCAGTCTGCGCCAGAAAAAACTTGGCGAGCAGTTGCTGGATCACGGCATCGTTACGCACGATGGGCTCAGGCGCGCACTGCGCTCGCAAAAACATCGCCCGGCGATCAAACTCGGAGACTTGCTGGTGGAAACCGGCCTGATCTCATCCGAGCAGTTGGTCGAAGCCCTGCGTTTGCAAGCCACCGACCGTAGTCGACGTCTCGGTGACGTCCTCGTTGACATGGGAGTCGTCACGCCGTGGCAGGTGCAAATGGCCTTGTCGGAGAAGCTTGGCGTCCCGTTCGTGAACTTGCGCGAATTCAAGATCGATCCGCTCGCACTTCAACTGGTCGACGCCAGCTATGCCAAGCGCCATCAGGTGCTACCCCTGCTGCGCATGGGTGAATCGCTGGTGGTCGCCGTGGAAAACCCCCTCACGATGGGGTTTGAACAGGATCTCGGTTTTCTCGCCAAGCGTACGATCGTTCCGGTGATCGGCGACCCGGAAGACTTGCGTTCGTGTATCGCAAGGGAATACACGCCATTGAGTATGGATGAATTGGCCCGCGAACTGAACCAGGACGCATCGCAACGGGACACCGCCTCGATCAGGGATGAGGAATCCGAGATACGCATCAACGACAACGTGCTGGTACGCCTGGTCAACAGCATCATCATCGAGGCACACGCGAAAGGCGCATCGGACATTCATATCGAAAGCAATACCAAGATGAAAACGCGCGTGCGCTTGCGCAAGGATGGCGAACTGGAGGATTACATCGAGCTTCAGCCCGCCTATCGCGAGGCGCTGGTCTCGCGCATCAAGGTCATGGCCGGTCTCGACATCACCGAGCACCGGCGAGCACAGGACGGCAAGATCGATTTCGGCAAGTTCGCACCTTTGGGTATCGAGCTGCGCGTGGCGATCGTGCCCACCAGCAACAACCTGGAAGATGCGGTGATGCGCATCCTCGGCGGCATCGAGCCCTTGCCACTGGACCGGTTGGGCATGTGCGCGCGCGATCTTGCGACAATCGAGAAACTGGTAACGCGTAGCTATGGCCTGATTCTCGCGTGCGGCCCCACCGGTTCCGGCAAGACCACGACGCTGCATTCCATACTGCACACGATCAATCGCCCCGACATCAAGATATGGACCGCTGAGGATCCGGTGGAAATCACCCAGCACGGTTTGCGTCAGGTGCAGATCAACGCACGCATCGGCTGGACTTTCGCCACGGCGATGCGCGCCTTTTTGCGCGCGGACCCGGACGTGATCATGGTTGGCGAGATGCGCGATGCCGAAACCTCGAAGATCGCGATCGAAGCATCGCTCACCGGACATCTGGTGTTCTCCACGCTGCATACCAATACCGCGGCGGAAAGCGTCGTGCGCCTGATCGAGCTGGGTATGGATCCGTTCAATTTCGCCGATGCACTCATCGCCGTCCTGTCGCAGCGACTGGTGCGAAAGCTGTGCCTGGAATGCCGGAAGACGCGCGTCGCGACCGATGCTGAAATCCTGGCCCTGGCACAGGAATACTGCATGGACTCCAAATTCGAGCCTGCGAAGATGATTGAGCAGTGGCAAACGACCCATTCAAGCGATCGACATTTGCACCTTCATGACGCCGTCGGTTGCAGCGCTTGCAACGACGGATATCGAGGTCGCATCGGCGTATACGAGCTGTTGACCAGTTCGCCGCTCGTGAAAGGTGTGATCCGCGCCCGCGGCACGGTCCCGCAGGTACTCGAAGCGGCTCAGACGGGAGGCATGCGTCTGTTGCGCCAGGATGCCATCGACAAAGTGCTCGATGGCATAATCGATCTGGCCAGCGCCCGGGCCGTGTCGTCCTGAATCGTGACCTGATCGCCGTCTCCGGCGCATCGCGGCAACACAGTACTTTCTGGCCCTTTCCGCGTCCACTGTAATTGCGCTAATGGGCCACGTGTGCGACACACGCACCCATTCGCGAAGCTCAGGTTCAGGCCTCGTTTTGCCACATTCGAAAAAGCCAAAAAAGCCGGGGCGCCTCGCAGGCAACTATTGTCATCCAATTGCCTGGGTCCCCTTGTTCGGGACGTATGCGCAGTCTCGCCGGCCCGGTGCAGGTCGAGCCATGCTCCATCGTGCGTAGGCACCGGCGGATGGTGGCCCCGCGCTTCCGCTTACGGGCCGATCGCCGCCGCGATCTTTGCGGCCAGCGCCGCCCGGTCGAGCTTGCCGTGGGAGTCGCGTGCGAACCCCGGCGTTTCGCTGTCCCAACGCGGCTCCACATGCACATGCAGGTGGAACACAGTCTGGTCCGCAGCGGCCCCGTTGTTCTGCCGGATCATCACGCCGTCGGCGTGCAGGGCCTTGATCTGCGCCTTGGCGATTCGTTGCACAACCCGCATTACGCGTGTGAGGTCGAGCGCCGACATCTGCATGATGTTTTGCGCCTTCGAGGTCTTCGAGATCACCAGTACGTGGCCGGGCGTCGTCTGATCCAGCGACAGGAAGGCCAGCACATGGTCGTCCTCGTAGACCTTGTAGGCCGGCAACTCACCACGCAGGATGCGCGCGAAAGGGTTCTGCGGGTTGTATGCAGCGTCGAGGGAAGCCCGCGCTGTGGCAGTGGCCGTTGGCGCCTGCTCCGCGTTCACTACGGGCACGTGAATGAGCAGGATGCAGCCAACAATCAGGCTGCCGAACAAATGTTTCATGGTCCATTCCTTCCAGGGGACAAACAAGGCACTCTGATCCCGTTTCTCCGCATCTACAACCGCATGTAGATATACCCCTTCTGACCGTAGACGACCACATCGGTCAGGCCCGAAAGGGTAATGGTCACGTCGGGGTCGACAGCGCTGTCCGGAAGGTTTTGGCCCGCGAGTGCCTGGCTGCATACCAGCAGCTTGACCCTCGCCTTCTTCAGCGCGTGGATGATCGGCAGGTTCGGATTGTTCGTCTTGAAGTGCTGCTGGTAGATCGCATCGGTGGCAGAAGCATACCCGGTCATGCCGTCCAGCAGTGCCACGATGTGGACGTGACTTGGCGGCACCTTGGCGTAGGCCATGAGGTTTACCAGCCGTGCGAGGCGCTTCAGACTCTCGAACCGCCCCTCCGAATCCTTGTCGCCACTGACCACATCGACGAATATCCTGTAATTCACCTTGGGATCGGGGCGCACCGGCACATCCGCGCGCGGATGCACGCCGCCGTAGCCCTTGATCAGCGGATGGATCCACGTGGGTTTGGCTGATTTCGCAGCAGGACCCGCGGCCTCGGCCGAATGTGCCGTCCACGCGGCAGTGACGACAAATGCCAGCAGAAACGGCACGGCCGCGCGCAGGCGACCGCCGTGTTTGAACAGCACCATGATGACCTCCAGTATATGCTCTGACGGGTTTTTGCAGATCGGTTCCGGAACCGGTTCGTTCCACTGTGGCCGCAACCTGACCGTATCCCCTGCCCTGACCATATTAAAGGAGAACGGGGCAATCAGGTGGCTGGGGAAATGCGCAGCATCCGTCGCACATTCCGGTTGCCGCTGTATCCACTCACACGGCGATACGAGTGCGATCGTGATGCCACTTGGCCGCCTTGGGGTATGGCACGCCGGGCGGAATTGTTGGTCCTCGCTCAAATTTCCCATGCGGTATTCCTTTCCAGGCCCCGTTGCCCGATGATGTCGGACCAACCCGACAATGAGATCGTCGCGATGAGGACTGCAAGACTGGTGGCACGCCTGCGCAGCCAGGACTGGCTGGCCGTGGTGACCGAGCTGGTGATCGTCGTGGCCGGCATCCTGATCGCGCTGCAGGTCAGCAACTGGAACCAGGCGCGCGTGGACCATGCACGCGCGCAATCGTATTACCGGCGCATCCAGGCCGACCTTGCCACCGACCGCCAGAACATCGGCCATGCCCTGGCGTACTGGCAGAAGGTCGGCGCGTACGGGCAAAAGGCCATTGCCTATGGCGAGACAGGCAAACAGACGGGCGATTCGGACTGGCAGACCGACCTTGCCTACTACCAGGCCAGCCAGATCCTGCCGTTCGAGCTGATCAGCACCACCTTCGACGAGATGCGCAGCGACGGCGACCTTTCATTGATCGCCAACGAAAAACTGCGCAGGCACCTGGTGGACTATTACCGCCTGTCGGGCAACGGCATCACGTCCATGATCCTCCACCACGACCCGGTCTACCGCAAGCAGATCCGTGGCCTGACGCCCTGGCCGGTGCAGGAGTACATCTGGAACCACTGCTTCCGCGAGACGCGCAGCGTCATGACCCAGCAGCTGCTCAAGTGCCCGTCGCCGGTCAGCGCCAGCGAAGCGGCCGCTATCCTGACCAGCTACCGACAATCGCCCACCCTGCTGGACAACCTGCGCACCTGGATGTCCACGCTGCGGATCAGCGCCATCGTGCTCGACAACTTGCGCCTGGATAACCAGCGCTTGACCGCCGCGGTCGCAGCGGCACAAAAATAGTCGGAAGCGAGGTGGTATCCGGCTGAATGTATCCCCCTCATCCTCATCATGTGACCGTTTCGGGATATGTCCATCTTCGACAAGATCAAAAACTGGCGCATACGGCGCGCCATCGCGCGGCATCCGATTGCCGAGTCACTGTGGCAAAAGGCGCTGCAGCATTGTGCCCCGGCGCGTCGGCTGGGAGCCTCCGACCAGGCCACGCTGCGCGTGCTGGCAACCTTGTTCCTGGACCGCAAGTCGCTGGAGCCGGTCCAGGGCCTGCAACTGGGCGACGCGGACCGTGTCTTGCTTGCGACTCACGCCTGCGTACCGATCCTGAAGCTGGGCTTTGATTGGTACGACGGTTGGCGCAGCGTGATCGTGTACGCGGATGCGTTCATCCCCCGCCGCCCGCAGACGGATGCGGCCGGGGTGGTTCACCAGACCAACACCGTGTTGGCCGGCGAGGCATGGGGGCGCGGGCCGGTGATCCTGTCGTGGGCGAGTGTGCTGCATATCGGGCAGAAGCCGGGACACAACGTGGTCATCCACGAAATGGCGCACAAGCTCGACATGCTCAACGGCGACGCCAACGGCTTTCCGCCATTACACCGGCGCATGGATCGCCGCGTGTGGTGGCAAGTCTTTTCAAGCGCGTGGGATCGCCTGAAGGTGGAACAAGGCAACGGGGCCGACCTGCCGATTGACCCGTATGGCCTTCAAAGCCCGGCCGAGTTCTTTGCGGTCGCCAGCGAGCAATTTTTCGAAGAACCAAAAACCTTGCGCCAGCATTTGCCGGAGGTCTATCGCCAGCTGACACAGTTTTACCGGCAATATCCGGGCTGAGCAAAAGCGGAACCAAACCGAGGCAAAACAGGGGCCGGAATTTCAAAAAACCATTGACCCCGCCCACGGGTATTGCGGATCGTCCTGCGATCGAGTCCAGGCGGGGGATAGGCAATGGCGAGCACTATCGGGAAATCCGGCGCCGGCGCGGGCGGCGCATGCCGCTGTCGATCCTGGGTCTGCTGTGCCTGGTGCTGCTGTGGTTCATGCCGCGCAGGATGCATTACTTCACGGACTTCTCGGTTGCGTCGTGTACCGACTGTTACCGGCCTCGCCCGTTCGGCTTGCTTCTCCACCTGAGCGGCGGCGCCATCGGCGTATGCATGAGCAGGATGCAGCCAGAAACCAGGCTGCCGAACAAACATCTCGTGGTCCATTCCCTCTGGTTGAATGCGAATGTTTCGCGACCTCCCAAGACCGTACGTACAACAATGGATGTGCCGGTATGAACAACATGGGAAACCTCAGACTCTGACAGCGTTGTTCCGAGCAGGTGATCTTTTGTGCGCTTGGCACGCTTGAACCCTTGTTTCCCAATTGCGGATGTACAGCGGTTCAGTTTCAGGCTCGTGCGGGCACGAGATCGGCCATCCGTGATGTGAAAACCGCCAAGCAGGAAACCACCAGTGAGTTTGTTTGGTGCGCTAGCGCACCGACGCCGGCCTGCAATCGGTGCATTGTCATGCCATGGGTCGTCGTTGCGCGCATGCGCCGTCATCTGAAAGCGGCAGTGCCAGAAGATTTCACACTCGGAGGACACGACAATGCGTTATTGGATCATTGCAATCTCCACGCTGCTGTACGCGGCTTTACCTGCCCCGGTCGAGGCGCAGGTCGGGATCGCCTTCCAAAGCGATGATGTCAGCATCGGCATCAATATACCGGTGTACCCGACGCTGGTTTCCATACCGGGTTATCCGGTCTATTACAACCCTCGCGGAGACTCGAACTACTTCTTCTACGACGGGATGTATTGGGTGTTCCAGAACGACAATTGGTATGCGAGTTCCTGGTACAACGGGCCGTGGGACGAGGTCGGGCCCCGAGTACGTGCCGGAGTGGATTTTGCGCGTCCCCGTGCGCTATTACCGTCATCGGCCTTCCTACTTCAGAGGCTGGGGCATTAATCTGGCGCCACGTTGGGGTCAGCATTGGGGCCGCGACTGGGAACGCCACCGTCGCGGATGGGACAGATGGAATCGTCGCTCCGTACCACACGCAGCACCGTTGCCGACCTATCAGCGCGAGTATTCCGGCAGGCGCTATCCTCACCACGCCAATCAGCGGAATTCGATTCGGTCGACACACTACCGGTACAAGCCACGCGAGCAACGTGACCCGACAGTATTTTCAGCGCCAAGAATTCCGGCTCGCGCACCCGGTCGCAGCAGTCACGAACCCGGAGACGCAGCAGAAGATCACGTGCCGACACAGCAGTCACGAACCCGGGCCGCGCAGAGATCACGAGCCACACAGCAGTCACGAACCCGGGACGCGCAGAAATCCCGAGCCGCACAGCAGTCACGAGCCCGGGACGCGCAGAAATCCCGGGCCGCACAGCAGTCACGAACCCGGGACGCGCAGAAATCGCGGGCCGCACAGCAGTCACGAACCCGGGACGCGCAGAAATCACGGGCCACGCAACAGTCACGAGCCCGGGACGCGCAGAAATCCCGAGCCGCACAGCAGTCACGAACCCGTGACACGCAGAAATCACGAGCTGCGCAGCAGTCGCGAGCACGGGACGCGCAGAAATCCCGAGCTGCACAGCAGTCACGCGCCCGAAACGCACAGAAATCCCGAGCCGCGCAGCAGTCACGCACCCGAGCCGCGCAGCAGCAACGTGGTCAACGCCAGGCGCCGGCAAATAGAGGGTCGTCGAACCAGCGCCAAGCGAAACCTGCAAACCGAGGCAGGGGCAAGGCGCGTGGCAAAGACAAGAAGGACGGTAAAGACGGCGGCGGCTAGTATCGCCCCGCAAAAAGGGGACGGAAGTAATTAAGACGCGATAATTACCTTCGTCCCCGCTTCCGCTTCTCCGATTCAAATGGATGTAAGTGAACCCGGCCCCATTTCTGACCGTTCCGTTTTCGACTCCGTTTTTCTACCGGTTTCAAGTATGTTCTGTGAACACTCATGTCGCAGGCGGATCAGCAAGATATGGGAAAAACAGGCGGTCCGCCTTGAGCACATGACGGTTCACGACTTCATACGCAAGGAATTCAACGATTTCGCCCGGCGAACTGGTTCCGGCGCGAACCTCGACCAGCAGGCGCCGGGCACCGCCGAGCAGCTTTTCGTGCAGCTTGCGATGGCCGTCGAGACCGGGATAGCGAATCTCGGCCAGCACTTTTTCCTCGTCGACAAAGTGATGCGCAGCAGCCGCAAGGATGTCTTCGACCTGGGCGATGACCGTCGCGGACTCCAGCCGCGAGTCGGTCATCGCGGCGACCAGCGCATTGGTCGCATCGAACAGGCCGCGGTGCTCGTCATCGATGAGTCGATGGCCGCTCACACAGGAGTCCGACCAGACCAGTTGCAGCGCCGATGACTGCTCCCGGGCAAGCCATATCTCCGAGGCTCCGCCGGCAGAAACCGCGACACGGTTGCGGCCGGATTCCTTGGCCTGATACAGCGCATCATCGACACGCTCAAACCATTGCTGGACGGGCTCGTCGAGCAAGTGCTCCGCCACGCCGGCGCTGGCGGTCTGTGACCCGACCACGTCAAACGGCTGTGCGCAAAAACTGACACGCAGCCGATCCGCCACGCGCGCGGCCGCGGATATG
The DNA here is from genome assembly GCA_963779795.1 of uncultured Pseudomonadota bacterium. GTDB lineage: Bacteria > Pseudomonadota > Gammaproteobacteria > Xanthomonadales > Rhodanobacteraceae > Rudaea. Next base: position 671,732 of record CAVZZK010000003.1, read on the forward strand.
GAAGTGGCGGGTGCGAGCAGCGCAAATTCCTCTCCGCCCCAACGGAACAGGAAGTCGGTAGCGCGACCGTTTTCACCCAGGCGGGATGCGGCTGCGCGCAGTACAGCGTCGCCGACTCCGTGGCCGAAGGTGTCGTTGACCTTCTTGAAGTGATCCAGGTCGAACAGGATCAGGCTCACCGGACTGTGCTGACGTCCGGAGAACGCCAGTTCCCTCTCGATGACTTCGTCGAAGTGGCGCCGGTTCCACAGCCCGGTCAATCGGTCGGTGGCGCTCAATTGTTCCAGTTCGACGATGCGCTGGTGCAGCATGGTCGCTTGCCCCGCTCCGCCATCGGTGACCCGGTCATCGAACATGACTACGGTCTCGTTGCCGAGCGACATCGAATAAGCGGTCATCGCCCGAATTTCGCCTTGAGGATCCGGAATTTCCAGGGCGCGGGCCCGCCCGTTCGCAGACAGTGCCAGCAAGCGCTTCGTTGCGCCATCCAGCCACTTGCGCGAGATGCGCTCGCCAACGTGGCCGTTTTCGAACAGCACGGTGGCATCGTTCTCGAGGATCAAGCCGGGCATCGGCAAGTGCTCGACCAATTCGATCACCTCGGAATGCCGCTTCCCGGAGAGCCGCCGGGACCGAGCTTCAGCCACCTGGTTCATAGCGCGGTTTCACCATATGTAGTTGATTGATTCAGGTACGGTTTCATGGGCGCGCGTGCCATGGCATCTACGCGGGATCTGCAAAGCCGATGCTGAGTCCCTTGACGAAAATGTCGGGTTTCCAGGCACCCGCCCCGGCTACTGCAGCGGGCGCGGAGTCAATGCGCGCCAACGCGTCTGAGCGTTTTCATTTCATTGCAGTCACGTGTCACCTCTGGCATGTAGCGATGAACAATGCCTTGCACCAGCTCATCGTCCGATTCCGCCGCCGCATTTTCGAACGAGCGCAGGATACGCTCCTCGAATTTCTCGAGCTGCGCTACATATTCGTAGTCCTTGTGGTCGCTCAGCGCGGCCCGCACCTCGGCATAGACCTTGCGCAATGACCCGGCGAAGCTTCCGTCAACCGGGGGTTTTGCGCCGTTTGCGACAACCGCCGTGCGCAAACCCTCGGCGATCGTTTGCTTGGTTCGCGCCATGCGCTCGAATAGTTCTTTAAGGTCCGGCCGTTCAACATGAATGGCGGCTTCCCGGTAAAACGTCTGTCCGTCGTCCAGAACTTCAATCATGTCGTTCAGCGTCGCTGTATCGGCGTTCACGGCTTGTCACCCTGGGAAATGCGAAGTTCGACCCGTCAAGGTTGTGCGCGAAGCGCCGCCACATCGCGGTAGTCGATGGATGGCTGAATGCGTTTGCGGCGCACTTGCACGAACGGGCGATGAGATCTGGACGGATTGCCACTCCAAATACTGTGCGTATGGCCGGGCCGCGTCAGTGCGTCAACGAACATAGCAGTGGAGTCAGCGTAACGGCGCGTGACGGGGTCGAGTGCCTTAAGAAAAAGGGACGCCTTGGAAAGAGAAAAAGGACGGAGGTAATTGTCCCGCCTTAATTGCCTCCGTCCCCTTTTCCACCTTTTCCAATGGCCAAGCTGCGTTCGGGATCGCCGATGGTACCGGTGAGCATGTTGGGTGGAAGGTGGCCGACATCACCGACCGAGATGACCGAGATGCGGCCGTCGGCGCCGATACGGATCTTGCTGATGCTGGCGTGGCCGACCGACATACCCAGCCAGGCGTTTGGATCCACGCCAAGCGCGCGCACGATCAGCGAACGGATCACGTTGCCATGGCAGACGAACAGTTCGCTGCGCTCGCTGCCGGTTGCCGGCTTGAAGTACTTGGCGAAGACGCGGTCGATCTGCGCGCTGCAAGCAGCCAGATCCCTGGGCCCCTCGACGGCCATGATACTTGCGACGCGGGATGGCGGCGTGCACTCGGCAAGATCGTCGACCACCGTGAACGTTCGCCCGGGAAGGTCCTCGGCGATGATCGCAGCGGTGTCGCGCGCCCGTTGCAGCGGGCTGACATACAGTGCGTCGAAATGGATCGGCAACCCCGCCAGTCGGGCGCCGACCAGATGCGCCTGGGCAACGCCGAGCGGCGAAATTCCCGGCCCCAATTTCTTGTCCGCGGCAGGATCCGGTTTGTAGTGCGCGTGTCGCACCAGGTAAATGGTCCGCGCCGCAGGCTTGGGCGCCGGAGTCTCGGCGGCACAGGCGAAAACCGCGAACGCGAATAAGAGAACACAAAGCAGGAATCTGTTCATGGGCAGAGAACGATCGTGACGTCAAGACTATGGACGGACTGCAACAGTAGCATCAATGGCATCAATCTCGTCGACGATGCCTTTAGTATGCCTTTGGCGTCACCTTTGCCTTAGTGCCTTTGGGGTCAAGTGCCTTTGTGCCTTTGGGGTCAGGTCTACTATCGCAGCATTTGCCGGAATGGAGTCCGGCAATGGCCCGACCAGTCCGACTCGAATTCGCTGGTGCGCGGTATCACGTGACGGCGCGCGGTGATCGTCGTGAGGCGATCTACGCGACGATGTGGACCGCATGCAGTTCCTGCAGGTGCTCGGTGACGTTGTGGGCCGCTTCAAGCGGAAACGATCCGTTCCCAACGTCTTATGACTGAACCGGCGCAGGTCGTTGCGAACGAACGTATGTGCATCAGACGCGACAGCGTTCCGACTTCGCCGGGCGTGATCAGCAGATGTACGTGGTTGTCCATCAGCATGCAGGCGTGCAACCTGCATCCACAATGCCCCAGCGTCCGCAGCAGACGTTACAGGTAATGCTGCCGGTCTTCATCGTCCAGGAAACAAGGCAGCCGGTTGTTGCCCCGCTCCACCACGTGCTGCGGAATGCCCGGGAGATCCACGCATGGAAGCCGAGCGATGCGCCACAGCATCGCCATCACGCGGCCTCGGCATCATCAGCGCATCCAGCGTCAACGAGTCAACCTTCGCCGCCACCTTCCGTCAAAATTTGTCCCTGACACCATTTTCAGTGCTCAGGCTCATGTGTCATTGCAAGAGGCTGCAGCGGTGTGCTTGCCCGATTTCGATTTGGGTGTATTATTTTTTCGAATTTCCGTTTGCCGCATACCACGTATCCACGCTCAGGGAGATGAAGTGACCAATCCAACCGATCGTCGCCGTACACCTCGCTTGCGCGCGCATCGAATATCGCCGCTGCCCGCCGCCCTGGGTGTGGGTGTTGGCGTGCTGGCGAGTGCCGGCGTCGCCCACGCAGTAGCCGTGGCCAACCAAGACAATTTCACGGCCGTGGATCGCGTTATCACGCAGAATGTCGGCAACGTGCTGACCAATGACACCGGGGTCGCGCCATTATCTGTGACTTATCCCACGAATTCTCAAGGGGGTTCTTACGGTGTCGGGCTAATTTCGCCAACAGGCGACATGATGTATCGGCCTGAGTCCTGCGTAACTGGCGCCCGGGACCGTTTCAACTACGTCCTGCAAGACGCCGACCATACGACTGGCAACGCCGTCGTATATGTCACCCTGATTTCGCCGCTGGTCGATGACAGCTACACGACCAATGCGGGTGCGTCCACAACAGGCAATGTGCGCGACAACGACCTGCCTTCCGGCAATACCTTGCCAGTGACCAGCTTTACCATGGCTACCCATGGCACGGTGGCCGGCGATACCTCCAGCGCATCGACCAACGGCGTTTTCACGTATACCCCGGCCGCCGGGTTCAGCGGCACCGACGGTTTCGCCTACACGGCGATCGACCCCTATCTTGGTGACTGTGCCTCCAATGCAGTGGCTCAGGTGACAGTGTTGCCGGTTGCCGCGCCGGACACGTTCAGCACGGCATTTGCAACGTCGCTTTCCGGCGATGTACTGAGCAACGACATCGGCACCGGCCTTACCGTCACCGGCAACACGCAGCCGGCGCACGGCAACGCGAACGTCGCGCCCAACGGCAACTTCGTCTATGTCCCGGCTGCGGGCTTCAGCGGCAACGACAGCTTCACGTACACGATCCAGGACAGCTCGGGCGATGGCGAGAGCGTCACCGGGTCGGTTTCAATCACCGTTGGCGCCGCACCGGTGGCACCGACTCCGGCGACAACACCGGCCACGCTGGGATTGTTGGCTACGTTGCTGGCTTGGCTGGGCTTGCGCCGCCGCCGCGAAACCTGATCCACAGCCCGGGTGATCGTCTCTGGTGTCAGCACCACAAGGTATTCTCTATTTCGGTGGTGGTGACGTCGGCGGCTACGGTCAGGCAGCAATCGCCAACGTCCGTGCGCTGGTCAACCTTGGTATTCCGGTGCGTTGGGTCCCGCTGGAATGGACACCACAGTCGATGCGCCCGAGTACCTGGGCCACGCCCGAAGGCAAAGTCAGGCCGTTACTGAACCAGCGTGGCGAAAACGGCAACCTGGCGGATATGCTGGCGTTGATCGAACACACTTCGCGTGCGATCGACTACGACACCATCGTTGCGCATTCGTCGCCGGAAATGTGGCCGCAGGTGTTCCAGACCGGCAGGCGCAATATGGGCTGCACCGCGTGGGAAACCGACCGCGCGCCCGCACACTGGCTTCCGCTGCTGCGCCGTGCCGATTGCGTGATCGTTCCGTGCGCGAACAATCGCCAGGCCTTCCGCCACAGCGGCTTGCGCGCGCCCATCGCCGTGATACCGCACATACGCCGTCATCGCTGGCCGGACTTTACTCCCTCCGAGCTTGCCGCAGCCCGTGCGGATCTCGGCATTCCCGCCGGCAACCGCGTGTTCTACAGCATCAATTCCTGGGATACACGCAAGGCCCTGCCCGATCTGATCCGCACCTATGCCGCGGCATTCATGGCCGACGAGCCGGTCAGTTTGCTGATCAAGACCGGCCAGACGGGCTATGACGAAGGACCGCTGTATCTCCGCCGGCCTTCACGCGAAATGGCCACGCGTGCCATCACCCATAGTGCTGCACAGTTGCAGCGCCCACCGCCGCATGTGGTATTGCACGACGAGGAAGTCAATGCTGATTCACTCGATCTGATCCATGCCGTGGGCGATGTCTACGTATCGCTCAGCCACGGTGAAGGTTGGGGCCTGGGCGCATTCGAAGCTGCGACGCTGGGCAAGCCGGTGGTGATGACCGGTTGGGGCGGACACACCGAATTTCTGGGTACGGACTGGCCCGGCGCGGTGCCGTACCAAATGACACCGGCACCGCTGTGGCCGCCGCAGCTGCCGTCGTTTTTTCCAAGCCAGCGCTGGGCCGAACCCGACCAGGATGCTGCCGCGCACATGCTGCGCGAGGTTTTCACCGATCCCGCGCCTGCGCAAACCGCCGCGTTGCGAATTCGCGAGCGCATATTCCAGGATTTCTCCGAGCCGGTCGTGGCGAACAGGTGGCTGGAGATGATCAGTGCCTGATCGGCGCCGCGATTTCCATTTCATTTTCGGCCTGCGCGAGCAGACCGAGCCATTCCATCTGCTGCACTATCTGTGCCTGGCATCGTGTGCCGCAGTGAATGCTCCGGACGCCATTCATTTTCATTACCGTCACGAACCGTTCGGCCCACGCTGGGAGCGCATCAAGCCGCACCTGCAGCTGCATCGGGTCGGCGGTCGCGTTGCCGGCTACGCACCAGAGCGCTACCGAGACAGCGATGAAGGCCGCACGATTGAAAAGCTGGGGCTGGGCTACGCGCACGAATCCGATTTTCTGCGCCTGGATATCCTGCTCGAACACGGTGGAGTCTACGCCGACATGGACACCTTGTTCGTACGCCGCTATCCGGATGCGTGGTTTGGTCACGAGTTCGCGATTGGCGAGGAGCACGCGCCCATCATGCCCGGACGGATACTGCAACCCTCGCTGTGCAATGCGGTGCTGTTTTCGCAGCCGGGAGCGCGCTTTGCCCAGCGATGGCGAGAGCGCATGTCAGAAGCATTCGATGGCCGCTGGAACGAACACTCCTGTCTGGAGGCCGCGCGTACATGGCGCCGTCTGCCAGGCGCTGTGCGTGTACTTCCGACAGACTATTTCTACCGCTATGGCAGCACCATAGCCGGGCTGCAGGCAATGCTGGAAGAGTCCGATGTCGATCACGCGGATCTATACAGCATTCATATGTGGGCCCACCTGTGGTGGGATGCGGCGCGCACGGATTTTTCGCACGTGCATGCCGATCAGATCAACGAAGCCTGGATACGCGAGCGCGACTGTACCCTGGCGCGTCTGGCGCGACCTTATCTCGATACCTGATGCCCGGACGTATCCTGCATCAGCAACTCACCGCCGGCATGCGGCATGCGCACTCGCCCAAGCCCGGGCCGGTATTCGGCCAGCCTGCGGCGAAGCGAGGTTTCACGCTGCAGCAAGCGTGCCATGCCGTAAGCCTTGGCGCGAGAAATTGCCTCATGATGATCGGCCGACCAGACATTGCCGCCATGGAAGACATAGACGTAGCACCAGCCAGCATCGCGCAGGCGCACAACCTTTTCCCCACGCCGCAGGATATCCAGTACCGCACCGGTGTCTTCGCCGCGCGCAATTTCCGGATAGCGCGGCATGCGCTCGCGCCGCCCCAGCAAGCTGCCCTGGATGAGATTCATCGGATAAGGCTCGCCTTCCCAGTCGTCCCAGAACAGTTCGCCCCGGCCCGGGAACCAGTGCAGTTGGTCGCTGAGAAAACAAAAATCCGCGCTTGCATCCTGCAATGCCTGCCATTGCAGGGCGAGCCGTTCAGGGTGATAGCGATCATCGTCGTCCCATTGACAGACGAAGTCGCCGGCTGCCGTGGCTATCGCGGCGTTGCGCAGTGCGCCAAGGGTTTGACCCGCGCCGGCGTGCAGCACGCGGATCGGCGCGCCACCTTCCTTCGTCGCAAGCGTCGACAACGTCGCATCCAATTCGGCGTCGCCGTCATGCACTATAACAAGCTCGCGCTGGCGGTGCGTTTGCACGGTGAAGTCAACGATTGCCTGGGCGGCAAACCCAATCCGTGCCGGCTGCGTTACCATCAGGCAACTGATCACTGGCACCCGTCCCCCGGCCGCATGCGGCACTCGTTTGTGTCAAACATTGGCATCGCAAATGAATCCGATTAGCTACATTCTGACCTATCGCGAAGGCGGCGACCCGTCGCGGCGGGACAATCTGCTGGCCGTGCTCGCGTGGCTGGCGCAGTATCCGATGTTCGTGCCGATCATCGTCGAGCAGGACGACGTTCCACGGCTATCGAAGCCATTTCCGAATCCGAACTGCATCCACATCTTTGCTTACAATCCCGGTCCGTTCAACAAAAGTTGGGGATTCAACGTCGGCTTTCGCGTCAGCAGCTCGCCCTGGATCGCCTTCGCCGATGCCGACGTGATCCTCGGTTCGGCACTCGCCGCCGCAACCGACTACCTGCGCGGAGATTATCAGGTGGTCAAGCCTTACCGGCGTCTGGTTGATCTTGATCCGCACGAAAGCCAGCGCGTTGCGGCGGGTGAATTCGATTGGCTGCCGCCGCGCGATGGTGGCGGGGCACGCAATCGCGAGGATACCGGCGAATACATTGTTTTCGCCGGTGGCGTATTCCTGATCGCGCGAGCAGCATTTATCCACATCGGCGGTTGGGATGAGCGCTTTCGCGGTTGGGGAGGTGAAGACGATGCGATGAGTTACAAGCTCGAGCGCGCACGCATGCCGGCGATTGAGCTCGACCAGCGCCCAGCGTTGCACCTGCACCATCCGCGATCGCCGCAGGCGATGTCGGCACAGCCCCACTATGCCGATAACCTGGCCATTCTCGAGGACTACCGCCGGCTGGAAGAATCCGAACTTCGGCGTTTTGCCGAAGTACAGATGCAGATCATCGGCCATCGCGAAAAGTACCGGCCGCAATGAACAATCCCGACTGCATGCTGATGATTGGAACGCCCGCCTATGCGGGCATGATGCATTGCGATACGGTCAACGCGCTCCTGACCTATCAGCGTGCAAACCTGGGTTTCGCGCTGATGACCATCGGCAACGAAAGTCTGATCACGCGTGCGCGCAACACGGTGATATCGGAATTCCATGCACGCCCGGAATTCAGCCACCTGCTCTTTCTCGATGCCGATGTGCATCTGCCGGTAGAAGGGCTCAAACGCATGCTGGCCAGCGGCTGCGATGCGATTGGCGCACCGGTTGCACTCAAGGGGCGCAATCCCGATGGCTCGCGCATCTTCAACATCGGACATCTGCTCGGCGAGGACGGCCTGTTTTACCGTGTCGAGCGGGTCGGGACCGCCGCATTGCTTTTGTCGCGCCGCGCCGTCGATGCCTTGATAGCCAACGCCCGCAGCGACGGCCGCATCTACACCTGCGACAACTCCATGCGCGGTTCCGAGCTGAAAGCCGCGGTGCAGTACGACGTGTTCAGGGTCGGCGTGGCCGATGACGAATATCTGTCGGAAGACTACTGGGTCTGTCGCGAGTTGCGCCAGCTGGGGTTCGCCATTCATATCGATCCGACGATCATCACGCGCCACTCGGGAACGCTGGAAGCGTGAGCGGCGATCATCCCTCGCGGGTCGAACTGCTGCAGTTGCGGCCGCCCGGCACCACACCATTCGTGTTGGCGGTGGAGCCGCAAGGCGATGACATAGTCGCGCCTACGATGCGCGCCGCCGCCGTCTGGGAAGTGGCCGAAACGGTGCTCGTTCTGCGCACACTGCGGCCCGGCATGCGCGTGATCGATGCCGGTGCACATGTCGGCTACTACAGCGTGTTGTTTTCGCGTTGCGTCGGCACGCACGGATCGGTACTGGCGTTCGAACCGGAGCCAAACAACTACCGCCTGTTGTCGGCGAATCTATTGCTGAACGACTGCCGCAACGTGCGGGCGCAACCCTTGGCCCTTGCCGCAGCAGCAGGTCACGACACTTTGTACCTGAGCGCAAACAACCTCGGTGATCATCGTTTGCTGCCGACGCCCGGGCGCCGCAGCGTGGACGTGCAGACCATCGACCTGGATACAGCCGCAGGCGCAGGGCCAATCGACTTCGTGAAAATCGATACGCAAGGCGCGGAGCCGCGCGTGCTGACCGGTATGGCCGGAATCATCCGGCGAAACCGCGAGCGGCTGGCGTGCATGATCGAGTTCGCTCCAGGGCTGCTCGCCCTGGGTGGCATGTCCGTCGCGCAGTTCGCGTATCAACTCAGTGCCCTCGGCGCGGTCGCCTATGGCATTACCTTGCAAGAGCACAATCTGATCCTGCGCCGGCTGCGTCCGCTCGAAGCAGGGCTCGAGAGCCTTGCGGCGCAACTGGCGACGCTCGGCGAAGTCGATGCATCGACCGACCTGCTGCTGCTGTTCGGTGAAGTCGCCGAACGCGATTGGCTGGCCCGATACTGCGGCTGACGCCTGTTGCGAGTGCGCGTTTGCGGGTAATGTCTCAGTTTGCATTCTGATTGGGCGACTTGCGCCTTTCTGGCCAGATAGGCCTTCCTGGCCCGGCAATGGCCGCGAAGAATGTTGTCTGCACGACTTCTATCGCCTCTTCTCTGGCCCGACCGTACGGGTCCCACAGGCCAGGACAATCGTATTGCTCAACAAATATGGTGTCAGGGAAAATTTCTAGCCTGCGGCGGCCGTCCCGCGTGCTGCACGCCGGCGAATCGCCCTGTGCGTGCCTCCACCCAGGCGCGTAAACGATCCGTCGCCAATGCCTTTTGATTGAACCGGCGCACGTAGTTCCGAGCGAACGCATGCATCAGACGTTACAGCGCTTCCACTTCGCCGGGCGTGATCGGCAGATTCGCGTGGTTGTACATCTGCACGCAGGCGTGCAGCTTTTCCACCAACGGCGAAATCGTGACCCACTGTTTTTGCCGACAGGCGACCTTACGTTGCGATGATGCTACAAAGCTAGACCTGACCCCGGTTTACTGGCGTACGTTGCGATGATGCTATAAAGCTGGACCTGACCCGGATTTACGTTTACCGATTTACCGATTTGCGCCAGCCCGCTTCCTCTTCCGCTTTGGCCTCGCGCCCTTGCTGGCGGATCAAGGCTTCCTCGCGCGCGTCGTTGATCGCCTCGCGAACGCTGTCGAGATCGATCGTGGACTGGTCGTGTTCGAACGTGCCGGTCAGCTCCGTATCCCACTGCAAGGCGCCGGATGCGAACAGTTCCCAGATCTCCTCGCCATACCAGGTGTCCAGCAACTCCGGGGCCCAGCGACCCAGGCTTGCGGTGAGGTTGTTGACGTCACGCAGCAACATCGTGCGCGCCGCGTTGTTGCCGGCGGCGCTGACGACCTGCGGGAAATCGATCACCACCGGACCATCGGCACCGACCAGTACGTTGAACGCGGACAGGTCGCCGTGGATCAGCCCGCAGCACAGCATGCGCACTACCTGCCGCACCAGCACGCGGTGGTAGTCGCGGGCCTGCTGCGCCGTCAACTCGACTTCGCACAGGCGCGGTGCGGAGAAGCCTTCGGCGTCCGTGACCAGTTCCATCACCAGCACGCCTTGAAAGTAGCCATGCGGCTCGGGCACGCGCACCCCGGCGGCACGCAACTGGTAGAGCGCCTCGACTTCGGTGTTTTTCCACGCGGTTTCCTGCTGCTTGCGGCCGTACTTGCTGGCCCGGCCGACCGCCCTGGCCTCGCGGCTGCTGCGCACCTTGCGCCCTTCCTGGTACTGCACGCGCTGCTTGAAGCTGCGCTGCGCCATGTTCTTGTAAACCTTGGCGCAGCGCACTTCGTCGCCGCTGCGGACCACGTAGACGGCAGCCTCCTTGCCGCTCTTGAGCGAATGCAGCACGGTATCAATGATGCCGTCGTCGATCAGCGCCTGCAGGGCTTGGGGAGTCTTCATGGCATCCGTGAGTGGCGCTGCGCGACCGGATCGCGCGAGGGCGGCGCATTGTGACAGCAATCCGTCCCCGCGACAGGCATCACACGGGCGTGGTTCAGCCGGCCGTCATCCCGCACGGTACAACGGTATGGCGCGAAGGCGCCCGGGACCCGGTCCCCGCTCGGTGGGCTCCACCGTGTTTTGAATGATCGCCACCGAAAATCGTCCCGGACCCGTTTTCTCCGCAGGTCAGAGGATAGGCACACCGCTCCCGTTTTCAGTCCCACGTCTGCATCGCCAACGAAAAAGAACGCAGCCGCGCCGCGTGGTCGAACACATTGGCTGTGAGCAGCAATTCGTCCGGGCGATGCGCCTGCACGAAAGCGCGCATGCCCGTGCGCACCGTGTCGGGCGCGCCGACCACGGCACAGGCCAGCGCGGCATCGATGCCGGCTTTTTCCTGCGGCGTGCAGTAGTCGTCGATCGCTGCCGACGTCGGCAGCGGCGGCGGCACCAGGCTCGGCCGGCCGCGACGCAGGTTGACGAAGGCTTGCTGCTGGGTCGTGAACAGGCGCCTGGCTTCGGCATCGGTGTCGGCGGCGACGACATTGAGGGCCAGCATCACGTGCGGCTTGACCAGCCGGGGTGACGGCTTGAAGCGGTCGCGGTACAACGCCAGCGCGCCCTCCAATGCAGCCGGCGCGAAGTGCGAGGCGAACGCATACGGCAACCCGAGTGCCGCGGCAAGCTGCGCACCGAACAGGCTGGAGCCGAGGATCCATGCCTCGACCTCGATGCCCGCGCCCGGCACGGCCTGTACCGCCTGCCCTGGCTGTACCGGCTCGAAGTACTGCAACAGTTCGACCACGTCGGCCGGGAATTCGTCCGCGCCCTGGTAATAGCGCCGCAACGCACGGGTCGCGGCCTGGTCGGTGCCCGGCGCACGGCCAAGGCCGAGGTCGATGCGTCCGGGGTACAGCGCACCCAGCGTGCCGAATTGCTCGGCCACCTGCAGCGGCGCATGGTTGGGCAGCATGATCCCGCCCGCGCCAACCCGGATGTTCGACGTACCGCCTGCGACATGGCCGATCAGCACCGCCGTCGCCGCGCTGGCAATGCCCGGCATGTTGTGGTGCTCGGCCAGCCAGAAACGGCGATAGCCGTGATATTCTGCATGGCGCGCCAGCTCGAGCGTGTTGGCGAACGTCTGCGTCGGGCTACTGCCCGCGGTGACCGGGGCGAGATCGAGGATCGACAGGGGAATCATGGGCAAACCGGACCAGACGGGTGCTCCCTTATATGGGGCGTGCACCGGCCTGCGAAAAGGGGCGGCCAACATTTTCCAAGTGAACCTGAACCCGTTTACGCGATTCGTGGACAATGCGTGGGCGGCACGCGATGTGCCGCGCGGGACGACTCACCGGTCAGGACACACATGCGAACCTTTGTACTGAGAGCGCGGGCGGCACCGACGGACAGCGAAAAACTGTTGGCCTCCGTCGGTAAACAAGCCCATGCAGAAATCCTGGCGCATACGCTGATGAACGCGGTCTTCGTGGCCCAGTCGCATCGCGCGGATGTCACCGTCTACCTGGTGTTGGAAAGCACCCGGGATTTCTCCCGCACGATCCGATTCGACGCCAACGCAATGCATGACATCGGCGGCTTCGACGAGGGCGCGCTACTGGGCAAGATCGCGACGGCGCTGGATGCATCCAGGGGAATGGGCAAGGATCAGACGCGACCAGTGGAGTCCGGCGTCACGGTGCACACGACCAGCTTCGAGCGGCTGGTGCAGGAACTGGCCGAAGATCATCAGCTGTTCGTGATGGAAAGGAAAGGCACACCGATTCGTGAGCAGGTGTTCCAGGGCAACGCCTGCTTCGTGCTGACCGACCACATCCCGATGCCGAAGAAGACTTTCCACAGCCTCGAACGCCTGGGTGCCAAAAAGATCACGCTGGGATCGAAGATGCTGTTTGCTTCGCAATGCGTTGTGTTGATCCACCACGAGTTGGACCAGAGATAACACCCTCATCGATGTCGTTATAGCCTGCCGCAGCGTCATCACCCAAGACGGTGTCCCTGACGCCAATTTCCCGGAACGCTTCGTTCGCATCGAGGCGGTCCCCGGCCGGAGTGCTGTCGCGCAGGCAATCGGGTGGCTGGGAAGCTACGAAGTGTGGCGAAAACACTTGAATAACATTATATAAGGTACGGAATATACGGTTTTTATTAGCTCTACTTTCGAACTTCCTTGGGCGATGAATCGAGCATTCGGCGTTTCGCCTGCACCGACCGTGCGCATCAGCGCTGGTAGACGTACCGGGAAAGGTGAACAGGACCACAAAATTTTTAACACGGGTTCCTGTATGTTAGGCATACCTACTTTAGGTATATCTAATGGTAATGCGAATGCGAATCTTTCCCTCCTGTCGTACTTACCTGCTGTCGTTGATGGTCCTCGCTGGCCTGTTGCCCATTGCCGCCAGCGCCGCAAACTGGACCGTCATCGGCTGGAACGACCTCGGCATGCACTGCATGGATTCCGACTACAGCGTGTTTTCCATACTGCCACCATACAATACGATTCACGCGCAAGTGATCGGACCGGATGGCAAACTCGTGACCAGCTCGGGTACTGCCAGCGTCGGCTATCGGGCCACGGCAGATGCCTCCGGATCGATCAACACCAGTTCCATCGGAAAGACGAATTTCTGGAACTACTGTCCGCAAATCTTCAACGTTTCCCCGATGCTCGACCAGGGCCTGGCCGGTTTCATGATGCCCGGCACGGCGAACGCCGAGCAGCCGATGCAATTCGACGTGGCGCTGCCGTGGTACGACGCGGTCGGCATTCCACTCACGCCGTATGACGACACCGGCAGCAAAAACGCGTACCCGCTGATGCGGCTGACCGCGCGCGATGCATCCAACAACACGCTGGCGACTACTGACATCGTACTGCCGATATCGGACGAGATGGACTGCCGCGCCTGCCATGCATCCGGCAGTGCCGATGCAGCCAAACCCAAGGCCGGTTGGGTCAACGATACCGACGTGCAACGAGACTATCGGCTGAACATCCTGCGCCTGCACGACGACCTGCAACTTTCGAACAGCACCTACACCGACGCGCTTTCCACCCTGCAGCTGAATCCTGCCGGACTGTACGCGTCTGCCACCACCGACCATCACCCGATGCTGTGTGCCGGCTGCCATGCCTCGAATGCATTGCCGGGCACCGGCGTCACCGGAATCACGCCGCTGACCGAAGCGATGCATGCCGGCCATGCCTATGTGAACGACCCGCTTACCTCGCTTACGCTGAACGCTTCGGCGAATCGATCCTCCTGCTATCGCTGCCATCCCGGCTCGACCACGCAGTGCCTGCGCGGTGCCATGGGCCGTGCGGTGGCGGCCGACGGCACGCTGGCCATGCAATGCCAGAGTTGCCACGGCAACATGGCGACGGTCGGTACCCACGGCCGCGCCGGATGGCTCGAGGAGCCACGCTGTGACAATTGCCACACCGGCACGGCAACGTCGAACAGCGGCCATATCCGCTACACCGATGCGTTCGCGTCACCCGGCGTGCCGCGCACCGCGGCCAACCCGACGTTTGCCACCAACGATGGCGCCCCCGCACCGGGACTGAGCCTGTACCGCTTTTCGTTCGGCCATGGCGGCGTCGCCTGCGAAGCGTGCCACGGTCCGACCCATGCGGAAGCGCCATCGACGCACACCAACGACAACGTGCAAAACATCGCCCTTCAGGGGCACGAGGGCGTGCTCGCCGAGTGCGGAACGTGCCACCGGAGCACACCCGCCAACGGGCTCGGCGGTCCGCACAATCTGCATCCGATTGGCCAAAACTGGGCGAGCTCGCACGGCGACTACGTCGAAAATCACGGCAATACCGGCTGCCAGGCGTGCCACGGCGGCGACTTCAGCGGCACCGTGCTGAGCTACATGCAGGCCGACCGTACCATCACGACCGAGTTCGGCACCAGGACATTGTGGCGCGGCGAACGCGTCGGCTGCTACCTGTGCCACAACGGACCGAACAGCGAATCGGCGTCGACCAACCACCCGCCACAGGTCGTCGACCGATCGGTCAGCGGCGCCACCGCGCAGCCCCTGGCGGTCTCACTGGCCGGCAGCGACGTCGACGGAGACACTCTGACCTTGCGCGTGGTGGAACAGCCGACGGATGGAACGGTCGCGTTCGACGGTCACACGGCGACCTACTTTGCCCCGGCCGGTTTCGCCGGAACGGCGCGATTCGCCTACGCCGCATGGGACGGCAAGGCCGAGTCGAATCTCGGCCACGTGGCAATCACGGTGACGGCACCCGATCCGATCTTCACCAACGGGTTCGAATAGTTCACGTTCTTCAATGCATGCGTGGTCCGCGCGACGCCGCAGAAACACGGTCGTAGAAAAACGGTGTCAGAAAACGAAAAATGGTGTCAGGGACAATTTCCGCATGATCGCCTCCGTCGCCCCGACCCGTGAAACAGGGATAGGGGACTAATCCCAGTCAATGGGATCAGAGTCATTGATTTCGGGTTTCTCGAAACGCAGTCGACTTCCTGTCACCGCCGCGCCTCAACGGCTCTGATCGCCGCCCGGCCCTGGCTTCGATCTGCGTCTTGAACCACTCGTCGCCCGGGACCCATGGCTTGCTTGTCGCTTCCCGTATCGCCGCCAGGTTCCGTTCCGGCATCGTAATCCGCTTCGTCGTAAAAGCAGGCTTCCCGGTTGTTGCCACGCTGGATCACATGCCGGGCGCAGCCGGGCAGATAGAGTCGAGGCAGGCGTGCCATGAGGTTCCTCCGTGAAACTCATGGCCACGGCCAATTCGCTAGAGTCGCTGGATCAATGACTCTGACCCCATTGTTTGCGCATCGCAACCATGCCTGCAAGCGTCAGGAAGGCCGCAAGCAGGATCATCGCCCATTCGGAGAGTGTCGGAGTCTGAGTTACCGACACAGGCCCTGCGGAGACAGTCACGCTTTCGTTTGGATCATTGCAGGCAGTGGTCGACGCCGCATTGGCTACATCGCCGCTGTAGGCTGCGATCCATCGGTAGGTACCTGCCAATGAGGGCGCAAAATTCGCCGAAATGTAGGTGCCATTGCCGTTGACGGGCACCGTCGATGTAAAGGCGGGAGCCGCAGCACAGGTGGCGTCATCGGGCCCGAACGACTGGAACGTGATCGTTCCTGTGGGGGCCACTCCGCCACTCAGATCGGCACTATCGTGGATGAGACCACCCGTCTGAACCCCAGCGGATGCCTGGGTAACCACCGTCGTGGTCGCCAGCGCTCCCGCGAGGCTGCAAACGCTCACGGTATTGCTGGCCAGCGTTACGGTACCCGTCTGCGCCAAGGCTCTACCGGACAGGCTCGCGCCGGTCTGCAGGGTGATGTCCGTCAGCGCCAGGATATTTCCTACAAACGTGGTGGTTGTGCCGAGAGTCGCGGAACTACCCACTTGCCAGAACACATTGCAATCCTGACCGCCATTGATGACGGAGACGGTCGATCCGGAACCGGTGATGAGTGTGCTGGGGATCCTGAAAACCCAGACGGCATTTGGGTCGTTCTGGGCGTCAAGTTGGAGCAAGCCAGTATTCGAAGCCGAGGACGCGAAACAATACACGCCCGGGACAAGCGTCATTCCAGCCAGATCCGTCGGAACGCCAAATGTGGTATTGCAGGCCTGGCCGGCGAGAGCGCCATAGGCTGTGGTGTTTGCACTTTGTGCACTTGCCGCGGTCGCGTCCGCCGCGTGAATCGCCCCGATCACGTTCCCGGGAGGAAAGCCCACGACGGCTGCCGCCGGGTATACGCCAAGATCGCCGGTCACTACGGTCGGGCCGGTATTGTTCACGTTCGGGGTGGCGCCCAATACAGCAAAGCTCTGCGCGGTACCCAGCGTCGGCGCCACTGCGCCATTTGCAGGTCCGGAAATCAATAGAATCCCGAAGAGAGCCAGGCTGGCGAGCGCGCCTCGATGATTTTGCGTGACTCGGGATGCGAACGGTGCTGAAACAATCGTCTTCATGAGGTGCTCCTGGAGGAATGGCAAATTGCGGGTATTGCCGCACCAGCGTGCCGGGAAATCCAGTCAAACATGCAGTTACCGATTCCGTCCTTCGACTCGGCGCGAAATCGCCACATGCAGCTTCCCTACGGCCAATACCCACCAGCGCATTCAGCGTGATGATGCGAACACGAGTGGATCATCGTTGTCCGTACGGTACCGCACATATGATGCGTGTCATCAACTCCGAATTGACGTGCCTCAAGCGTTCAAGCCCTTTGCCGTGTCGACAACCGGAACGGACCTGCGGCCCTGCGCCTGCATCATGCGACTCACGCCCTTCTCATCACCCGGCGTCACCAGCAAACGGACGTGATTGGTCATCAGCACGAAGGCGTGAATGGCAACCCGGCATTTTGCCGCCGCAAACTTGAGTAACGGCAAGCAAGCCTTGTAATCCGCTTGGTCGTAAAAATGCTTCGCGGTTGTTGCCGCGCTGGATCACATGCCGGGCACAGTCGGGCAGATAGCGCCGAGGCAGGCGTGCCATGAGGTTCCTCCATGAAACTCATGACCAGGGCCAATTCGCTTGAGTTGCTAAATCATTGACCCTGGCCTCATTGATTCCGACCCCGACCCCGTTGATTCAGACTCTGACCCCGTTGATTCCGTCATCTCCTCGACGCTCATTCCGTCGGACTCGGCGGCTGGATTGGCAAGACGGATACGCAATCCGAGGTCGGTGCGCGAGTCGGCGTTGTCCAGCGCATCAGCCAGGGTTATGCGGCCGGCGACGTAGAGTCGATGAAGCGACTCGTCAAATGTCAGCATGCCGAAGCCTATCCCTTGTTTCATCGCGTCCTTGATCTGGTCGATCTCGCCCTTTTCGATCAGGTCCGCGATAAAGGGGGTTCGCAGCAGCATCTCGACGGCCGCGACGCGGTTGCCATCCGTGCCTTTGATGAGACGCATCGCTACCACCGCCTGCAGGTTCAACGACAAGTCGATCAACAGTTGATGCCTGGCCAGGTCGGGGAAGAAATTGATAATGCGATCGAGGGTCTGGTTCGAATTGTTGGCATGCAGTGTCGACAGGCAAAGATGTCCGGTTTCGGCGTAGGCGATTGCGTGCTTCATTGTGTCGCGATCGCGGATTTCGCCGATGAGAATGACATCGGGCGCTTCACGCATGGCATTCTTCAGTGCATTTTCGTAGGAAAGCGTGTCGAGTCCGACTTCCCTCTGGTCAACTATCGATTCAACATGCGCGTGCAGATACTCGATCGGTTCCTCGATCGTCAGTATGTGTCCGGTACGATTCTGATTGCGGTACTGGATCATCGCGGCCAGGGTTGTCGATTTTCCGGAGCCCGTGCTGCCGACGACAAGGATCAGGCCGCGCGGCAGCATGATCAGTTCCTTCAGCTTTTCCGGCAGACCGAGGGTATCGAGCTCTGGAATATCACTGGTTATGAAGCGAACCGCGATCGCCACGGTGTCGCGTTGCCGGTATACATTTACGCGGAAACGACCCACATTGGGCAGACCAATGGCCAGATTCATTTCCAATGTCTCCTCGAACTCCTTCTGTTGCTTGTCACTCATGATCGAATAGGCCATGACCGCCACCTGCTCGCCGGTCAAACCAACATCTCCGAGGTGGGTCGTAATGCCCTCGATCTTGATGGATGGCGGTGCCCCGACACTGAAAAAGCAATCGGATGCCTTCTGCTTTGCCATCAGCTGCATGTAGCCAGTCAACTCCATCATCTTCGTTACTCCAACCGTGTCATATAGGCTTCCATCAGCGATATCTCTCCCGCTCGCGCGAGGCTCACGGCGTGCTGGGTGAGCGGAACCATTCCGTCGCGCATGGCCTGCGCGTGCAATATCGATTCGTCGACGCCCGATAGCATCAACTGCCGCAGGTCAGGCGTTACCGCGAGGTACTCGTAAGTCATGCGGCGTCCGCGGATGCCGATGTCAGAGCAGGTCGAGCAGCCTTTGCCGTGGAAGAATTCTTCGGACGCACCCACGCCCAGCAGCTCGCGTACATGCGCATCGATCTCTTGCGGAACCCGGCAATCCGGACAGTTGCGCCGCACCAGTCGTTGCGCCAGCGCGCCCGCGAGAGTGGCACGCACCAGATAGCTTTCGACGCCCATTTCGACCAGTCGGGTAATCGTGGATACCGCTGAATTGGTGTGCAGGGTGGAAAGCACCAGATGTCCCGTCAACGCACTTTCGACGGCGATTTTGGCTGTTTCCTGATCGCGGATCTCACCGACCATGATGACATCCGGATCATGCCGCAGGATGTTGCGCAAGGCGGCGGCGAAGGTCATCCCGATTTCGGAATTGATCGGAATCTGGGTGATTTCAGGAATGTGGAACTCAACCGGATTCTCGACCGTGATGATGTTGATGTTCTTGTACTTCACCGCATTCAACGCCGCATACAACGTCGTGCTTTTGCCCGACCCCGTCGGCCCGGTCACCAGGATCATGCCGTAGCTGCGGTTCAGTGCATCCTTGAGTCGTTGCGCATCCACCGCCGTCAGGCCGAGGTTGGTGATGTCCTTCCTGCCTGCCGTCGCAACCAGCAGGCGCATCACCACGCTGGGGCCTTCGACGGAGGGCATTACACTGATGCGGATATCGGTGGCCCGATCCTTTTCGCGAAACCGCGTCTGGCCATCCTGTGGCAGGCGGTGTTCGGTGATATCCATCACGCCGAGAATCTTGATGCGCCCCACGATTGCGCCCAGCAGCGCACGCGGGAACCGCCGAATCGGGATGAGTTCACCGTCGATACGGAAGATCAACTCGACGTCTTTTTCGCCTGGGCGTATGTGGATATCCGAGGCGTTTCTATGGATCGCGTCGTGGATGATGCTGTTTACCAGCCGCACGACAGGCGTGGTGGCCGAAAGCAATTGCACCTTCAGCCGCTCGTCCCTCGACACCATGACATTGGCAACATCGGCGCTGGCTTCAAGTGCCTCGAAGTCCCCGTGATTATCGAAGAATTGATAGGAGCTTTCGATCTTGCGCAACAGCAAGCCGGGAGACGCAACTTCCACGATAACCGGCCGATCGGTCAGGAACTGGACCAGTTGCAGCGTTTCACTATCGGTGGGATCGGACATTGCAACACGCAGGCTTTTGCCGCGGAATCCGAGCGGTAGGATGTTATGGTCGCGCGCGATCGGCGCAGGTATCTCGTCGAGCACATCCTGCGCCATTTCCACATCAAGGTCTGCCATCGGCAACCCCAGCAGTTGCGCCAGTGCTGCGGACGTCCGGGCCGCAGTCAACAACGGAACTGTAGGGCTGGCCTGGCTGGCCGGGCTGACAGGGCTCGCGGGGCTGACAGGGCTCGCGGGGCTGACAGGGCTCGCGGGGCTGACAGGGCTTGCGGGGCTGACCGGGCTTGCGGGGCTGACAGGGCTCGCGGGGCTGACAGGGCTCGCGGGGCTGACAGGGCTCGCGGGGCTGACAGGGCTCGCGGGGCTGACAGGCCTGGCGGGGCTGACAGGGCTTGCGGGGCTGACAGGGCTTGCGGGGCTGACAGGGCTTGCGGGGCTGACAGGGCTCGCGGGGCTGACAGGTCTGGCGGGGCTGACAGGTCTGGCGGGGCCGGCCGGGATTGCTTGCCTGGTAGGGCTTGCGGGGCTGATCGGGTTCGCTTGCCTGGCAGGAGTCGCGGGGCTGGAGGGGCTGGCCGGGTTGTCAGGGCCTGCTTGGCTGACAGCGCCGGCGTGCGCGGCCTTCATGAGACCACTACCATTTCCGGTGAGCAAGGTCGGGATCGAGTCTGGGGGCACCGACGCGATGCTACTCGGCGGTGCGCCTTCGATATTCGCTTTCATGGCTATTTCCGCGATGGCTATTCCCGCGCATTGTCGGCCGCTGGTCGCAAGGGTGATTCCTTGCAGTCGATGCAAACAGAACAAGCACAGCCGCCATGATTGACCTGTACATGAGACTAGCCAGACCAGGCAGGCCGCGTCAGTTCGCTGCCGCACATAGCAATCCAGTCAATACAGTCAGAGTCATTGATTTCTGGTTTCTCGAAACGCAGTCGACTTCCTGTCCCCGCCTCGCCCCAAAGGCACTGACCTGTGCCTTGAAGCGGTCGTCACCAAGAACCCATGCCTTGTTGGTCGCTTCCCGTATTGCCGCCAGATTCCGATCCGGCATCCTTTCGCGAAACAGTGCACGGCAAGCACCCTGCCCCTCTGCAGCGGTTTTGCCCAGTTGCCTGTACAACGGATGCCGTGTCAACAACCCGAACGGATTTGCGGCCCTGCGTCTGCAGCATGCGACTCGCGCCGTTCTCATCACCCGGCGTCACCAGCAAACGGACGTGATTGGTCATCGCCACCAAGGCGTGAATGGCAACCCGGTATTTTGCCGCCGCATCCTCGAGTAACGGCAGGTAAGTATTGTATTCCGCTTGGTCGTAACAAATGCTTCCCGGTTGTTGCCACGCTGGATCACATGCCGGGCGCAGCCGGGCAGATAGAGTCGAGGCAGGCGTGCTATGAGGTTCCTCCATGAAACTCATGACCAGGGCCAATTCGCTTGAGTTGCCAAATCAATCAATCTGACCCCGTTAATCAATTTTTTACTCGACTCCTTTTTTGTCTTGTTTTTTTTACCCTTCTTTTTCAAAAGGCTAATTCGCCTGGGTTGCTACATCAATGACTCTGAACTCATTGACAATTTTAATGATTTCATTTGATTCAGGTCAAAAACAGCACCGGCTTATATGCGATCCTTCAACAATGGGCAGAACCGTGATCACTGCGGTAGCCACGCCGCAACACAACCAGATCCTGGCGGCTTTGCAAGCCGAGGTTCGGGATCGCATTTTTCCGAATCTACGACTGGTAACGCTTCCGCTCGGCACGGTGTTGTACGAATCTGGAGATGCCCCTCGTTACGCTTACTTCCCGATCGACTCCATCGTGGCGCTGTCGCACACGCTATCAAACGGCGCGTCGTCGGAAATCTCATTGGTTGGCAACGAGGGGCTCATAGGAATTGCTCCCCTCCTGGGTGGCGCAAGCGCGCCAAGGGTAGTCGTTGTCCTCAGCGCCGGCTCCGCCTATGAGTTGCCGATACAGCAACTCAAGGACGAGTTCGATCGCAACGGCGACTTGATGCAGTTGCTATTGCGCTACGTGCAATCCCGGATGACGCAGGTGGCCCAGACCGCAGTCTGCAACCGACATCACCCGATTGATCAGCATCTGTGCAGTTGGCTTTTGTCCGCCCTCGACCGCCTGCCGGACAATCGATTGGCTGCGACTCAGGAACTGATAGCCAACATGCTCGGAGTTCGCCGTGAAAGTATCACGGAAGCCGCCCACAAGCTGCAGAAGCTGGGTGTGCTTGAATACCGTCGCGGCCACATTGCTGTTTTGGATCGATCCCGGCTTGAGCAGCTTGCTTGCGAGTGTTACACCGTGGTCAAGAAAGAAATTGCTCGTCTACAGCCCAATCCGACTCGGACCAGGTCGAATCAAACAGCGACTGTTCGCTTCGCCTCTCATGCGCCAAGGGATTCGGTGCCTGCATCAGGATCACTTTCAGCGTGATGGGGATGCGCTGGTATCAGCCAGTGAGAACCGTGTCCAAGCTGTGATATCCGGCTCCCGAATCCGGCGGCGGTCCGCGGTGAATTGAATTTACTCTGTGCGATACCGTACATACGTCGGGCGCGCCGCACGATAGCATCATTTGAGGTGGACGCTGTCCAGCTGTTGAAGATCACTCGTCATCGCGCCCGCATACACAATTCCGGTCCGGGCGGGCATTGGAGCGATCATCGGCGACGGGGTCCTGCTGACGGTGCGCAGCCGAAGCCAGGTAAGCAATTCGGCACGGAAAAATTTGGTCGGTTTTCGATTGATTCCTGAATCAATGACTCCGACCCCATTTATTCATGGCAGCTTGTGCGCCACGTACACAGCGAACGTGAGAAAGATAGCCAGCGGCAAGAGCGCGGCCTTTTTTCCGCCGAAGATAGCGAGAACGCTGGAACCGACGCCAACCAGGAAGGAGATCGGCAAGCACACAAAGAACAGCAACATCACCACTGCACTTGGATCGCCACTGTCCAGCGCGACCGAACCCAACAGACACAGTGCCGCGGCTGCAATCGCGAACCACGAAAGACGATAGGATTTATTTGCCAGCTCTTTCATGAGGCCCCCATTTTCCCGTCACCCGATGGAATCGCGTCTTGGATGTTGAATGGAACACTTGGTTAGGCACTTTACCCCCAACCGAATGAATGGCAACCCGGCATTTTTCTGCTGCATCCTTGAGAAACGACATACAGGCCTTTTATTCCGCATCGCCGTAAATGCCGGCTTCCCGGTTGTTGCCGCGCTGGATCAGATACTGCGCGCGACCGGACAGACGAAGTCGTGGCAAACGTGCTATGAGGTTCGTCCTTGAAACTGATGGAAACTCATAAAAACCCGTGGTCAACCCTAATTCCCTTCAGTGACCAGATCAATGACTCTGACCCCATTGATTAAGGGCTCGAGCCCGGGCTTCTCGTCGTGAATTCACTATCTACCCGGCGAGCACCCGATACGCACGCCCCGAGCGACCCGGCACAAGACGCGTTGCGGGTCTCGGAAAGCCGCTACCGCCGCTTGTTTGAAACCGCCCAGGACGGAATTCTGCTGCTCAATGCAGACACGGCGCAGATCGAGGATGTAAATCCCTATCTGATCGACATGCTTGGCTACTCGCATACGGAACTCCTGGGCAAGAAACTGTGGGAAGTGGGTGCATTCTCGGACCAGGCAGAGAGCAAGAAAATGTTTGCCGAGCTGCAAACGAACGGCTATGTCCGATATGAACATCTCCCGCTCAAATCAAAACCCGGGTCACGAATTGATGTCGAATTCATCAGCAATACCTACGATGTCGAGAGCATCAAGGTCATTCAGTGCAACATTCGCAACATCACCGACCGCGTGTCGGCCGAAGCGAAAAGCCGGCGCTATGCCCAACTCCATGCCGCACTGAGCCAGTGCAACAAGGCCATCCTGCATTGCGACAGCGAGGAGGTTCTTTTCCCGCAGATCTGCCGTGCCGCGGTGCAATTCGGTGGCATGAAATTGGCGTGGATCGGCTTGCTCGACCATGAAACACGCAAGGTGCGGCCCGTCGCGCATTTCGGTGATGGCAGCAAATATTGTCACGACATCGAGATCTCGGCCGATGCTGACAGTCCATTCGGGCATGGTCCGGCCGGGATCGCCATCCGCGAGAACCGTCCGTACTGGTGTCAGGATTTCATGCATACATCGGCCATCGTGCCCGGGCGTGACCGCGCCTTGCTCGCCGGACTGGTTGCCTCGTCCTCCCTGCCCTTGCACCGCAA
The DNA here is from genome assembly GCA_963779795.1 of uncultured Pseudomonadota bacterium. Classification (GTDB taxonomy): domain Bacteria; phylum Pseudomonadota; class Gammaproteobacteria; order Xanthomonadales; family Rhodanobacteraceae; genus Rudaea. The sequence continues at coordinate 696,017 of CAVZZK010000003.1, forward strand.
CGGCAAGGTCATCGGTGTTTTCTCTTTGTATTCCACCGAGACCCAGGCTTTCGACGAACTTTCACGCGAACTGCTGCTTGAAATGGCAACAGACATCAGCTTTGCGTTGGACCGCTTCGTACGCCGAGCCATGCATGAGCAGGCGAATGAGGAAATCGAGTTCAAGAATACGATCATCCAGACTCAGATGGAGACATCACTGGATGCCATTCTCATGGTCGATGAGAACACGAGAATCATTTCCTACAATCAACAATTCTGCGAACTTTGGCGGGTTTCTCCGCAACTGCTGAGCGCGGGCGTGGGTGAACCCGTACTCCAATCAATCATTCAACAGGTCGAGAATCCGGACGCATTCGCTGCCCGGGTTCAATATCTGTATGAGCATCGCGATCAAGAAAGTCGTGAGCAAATCCAGCTCAAAGACGGGCGAATAATTGACCGCTATTCCGCACCTGTGACAGGCGTAGATAAAAAATATTACGGTCGCGTCTGGTATTTCAGGGATATCACCGAGAACAATCGCTCCGAGAAAGAACTGCTTGTCGCCGCGACGGCTTTCGAAGTTGAGGAAGGCATCATCATCACCGACAGCCGAAACATCATACTGCGTGTAAACAAGGCATTCACCCGTCTGACCGGATACAGTGCGGAAGAAGCCGTCGGACAAACGCCGGCGTTGATCAAATCGGGCATGCATGATGCCGAGTTCTACAGGCAAATGTGGGGGTCACTGACCAAGGACCACTACTGGCAAGGCGAAATCTGGGACCGGCACAAGAATGGGGAGGTGCATCCGTACTGGGCCACCATCACCGCGGTGACCAATTCCGAGGGTGAGATCATTCATTTTGTGAGCGCATATTCCGATCTCACTCAACAGAAGAAGGACGAGGCAGCAATCCACACTCTAGCTTTTTACGATCCACTCACACATCTGCCCAACCGGCGCCTGCTGTTCGATCGTTTGCAGCATGCCCTCGCGGCCAGCAAACGGCAACACGACCATGGCGCCGTATTGTTCATCGACCTCGACAACTTCAAACTTCTCAACGATACCCGCGGCCACAATATCGGCGACCTGTGGCTGACGGAGGTGGCCAAACGTCTGCAAACCTGTGTTCGTTCAGAAGATACCGTGGCGAGGTTGGGCGGTGATGAATTCGTGGTGATTTTGCAAAAACTGCATGCGGATGCACTGGAAGCGGTCAACCAGACTCATGCCATCTGCGACAAGATTCTGGCCGCCATCGCCCAAATGTATTCGCTTGAAGATTACGAATACCAGGCTTCCGCCAGTGTAGGCATCTGCCTGTTTCGCGGCCAGAAACTCTCGGTGGATGAGCTGCTCAAACGGGCCGACTCGGCCATGTACCAGGCGAAGGGCGCCGGTCGCAACACCCTGCGTTTTTATGACCCCTTGATGCAGGCGGCACTGGAAGATCGCGCGGCGCTGGAAAATGACTTGCGCCACGCACTGTCTGAACAGGAATTTATCCTTCATTATCAGGCGCAGATTGACAACCACAAGCATATTCTCGGAGCTGAAGCGTTGATTCGCTGGCAGCATCCGCAACGCGGAATGGTTTTGCCTGCGGAGTTCATTCCACAAGCCGAGGAATCGGGTCTGATAATTCTGATTGGGCAATGGGTGCTGGAAACCGCCTGCGCCCAGCTCAAGGCCTGGGAAGCCGATCCGACCACTTGCGAAGTGTACATGTCTGTAAACGTCAGCGCGCGCCAGTTCCATCAACCTGATTTTGTCGAACAAGTACGCCAGGTGCTGCATACCCATGGCGTAAATCCAACCCGGCTCAAGCTCGAACTGACGGAAAGTCTGGTACTGGACAACATCGATGACTGTATCGCCAAAATGCAGGAACTCAGAGACGTCGGGGTGACCTTCTCCATGGATGATTTTGGCACCGGCTATTCATCACTTTCCTATCTGACCCAATTGCCACTGGATCAATTGAAAATTGATCAATCCTTTGTGCACCACATGAACGAAACGCACCGCGATGCGGTGATTGTGCAGACCATCATCGGCATGTCGCACAACCTGGGAATAGAGGTTCTTGCCGAAGGTGTGGAGACGGACGAGCAATGCGCTTTCCTGGAGGAGAATGGTTGTGATCAATACCAGGGCCACTTTTTCCACAGGCCTGCGCCGATCGCCGAGTTCGAGAAAAATTTGGTCGAATCGTTCCTGTTGCCGTAGACCAAAATCAAGGGCGGCAGAGTCATTGATTGCATGCATTCGGCGCAATGTGTTTCGGATTGATCCGACCTTGAAACCGATTGGCAAACAGCCTGTACCGGCCAATCCAGGAAGCGAACATGAGCCATGCTCTTGACAAGCTGCAGCACGAACTGGAAGCCTCGCAACGCGCGCTGGCGGAGGCTGAGGCACGTTATGTCCGCCAGGAGGCCGAACACCGGTCCGCCTTTGAAGAAGCCGAGAAAGTCCGCAAGCAAATCGAGCAAGCGCACCAGGAATGGATCACTGCACTGGATGTGGCGGAAGATCCGATTTTCGTGCATGACAAGGATTTCCGTATCCTGCGTTGTAACCGGGCCTATCAGCGAAACGCCGGGATTCCCTTCCAGCAGATCATCGGCCAGCCTTACTACGAGGTCTTCCCGAAAACGCACGGCCCGCTGCCCCATTGCCTGCAGGCGATGGAAAATGCAGAAGAAGAAACAGCAGAAGAAGAAGTCATAGTCGGCGATACGACCTACCGCTCGCGTGCCTACTCGGTAAAGGGTACCCAGGGTTCCTATCTATACTCCGTGCACACCCTCGAAGATATCAACGAGAGCCTGCAGATAAACCTGTCGCTGCAAGAATCCGAACAGCAGTACCGGCGACTGTTCGAAGCGGCCAGGGAAGGCATCCTGATGCTCGACGCCGAGACCGGAAAGATCATGGATGCCAACCCGTTCATCCTCGACCTGCTGTCTTACAGTCTCAGCGAGTGCACTGCAAAGACGCTGTGGGACATCGGCCTGTTCAAGGATGTCGCATTCAGCAAGGCGGCGTTCCGGGAATTGCAGGACAAGGGACACATCCGCTACGAAAACTTGCCGCTGGAGACGAAAGACGGCCGGCAAATCGACGTGGATTTCGTCGGCAATATCTATCAGGTTGGCGAGCGCAAAGTGCTCCAGTGCAACATCCGCGACAATACCGAACGCGTTCGAGCGAAGCAGTTGCTGCGAGAATCCGAACAGCAATACCGGCAACTGTTCGAATCCGCCAAGGACGGCATCCTGATGCTCGATGCCGAGAGTGGAAAGATCACGGATGCCAATCCATTCATCCTCGAAATGCTGGCCTACAGCCTGGATGAATCCATCGGAAAGATGCTGTGGGAAATCGGCCTGTTCAAGGACGTCGCATCCAGCAAGGCGGCATTCCGGGAATTGCAGGACAACGGATACATCCGTTACGAAGACTTGCCGCTGCAGACGAAAGACGGCCGGCGGATCGACGTGGAATTCATCAGCAATATCTACGACGTCGGCGACCACAAGGTGATTCAATGCAACATCCGCGATATCACCGAGCGTTTGCGGGCGGAAGCCGAGGTGGTCTGGAAAACGGCATTCTTCGAGACCCTGGCGCGAAGTTCCATGGACGGCATCCTGGTGGTTGATTCCGCAGGCGAGAAGGTTTTGCAGAACCAGCGGATGATCGAGATGTGGAAGATTCCACAGGCGTTGGCCGAGGATCCCGACGACACTTCAGAGTTGCAGTTCGTGATGAACCAGACTACCGATCCCGGGCAATTCCTCGACAAAGTGCGCTACCTGTACGACCATCCGGAGGAATCTGCCCTGGACGAAATCGCGACGAAGCAGGGCACGATCTTCGAACGCTACTCGGCACCCGTAAAGGATGATACCGGCGTTTACTACGGACGAATCTGGTCGTTCCATGACATCACCGAGCGCAAGGCAGCCCAACAACAGCTGCAGTTGAGAGCGCAGTTGCTGGACAACACGGCCGACTCGATCCTGGCACATGATCTGGATGGCAACCTGATTTATCTGAACGAAGCTGCCTGGCGAGAGCGTGGTTACACCCACGACGAGATGATGGGAATGAATCTGCGCGATCTCGATATGCCGGAGGGCGCGAAGCTTATCAAATCGCACATCAATGAGCTGAAGAAAAAGGGCTCATCCACCTTCGAATCCGCACACCTGCGCAAGGATGGAACCTTCTTCCCTGTCGAAGTCAGCGCCAGACTCTTCGACCTGGAAGGACACAAGATAATCCTCTCTTCCATACGCGACATTTCCGAGCGCAGGGAAGCCGAGGAAAGCCTCAGGCTTTTTAGAGCCTTACTCGACAATTCCAGCGACGGCATCGAAGTGGTCGATCCTGTCACCCTGCGTCTACTGGACGTAAATGAAACTGAATGCCGCGAATTGGGTTACAGCCGGGAAGAACTGCTGACCATGGGCCTCAAAGACATCGAGGCGAAATTCACTGAAAACCAGATATTGGAGTTCAAAGATCAGATCCTGCAAAACGGAGAGGGGCGATTCGAAAGCACACATCGACGCAAGGACGGCACTACCTACCCGGTAGAAATCATGGCGAAAATAGTCAGAATCGGCAAACCCTACATGCTCAGCATCGTGCGTGATATCACCGAACGCAGGCAGGCCGAGCAGGTTTTGCAGAATGAAAAAACGTTCTCCGAGACCCTGATTCAGAGCCTGCCCGATATCTTCTTCCTCCTCAATCGTCAGGGCTACCCGCTGCGCTGGAACAAGCAGCTTGAGTGGCTGCTTGGATTGTCGCCAGAAGAAGTACCAGAAACCAACGTATTGTCAATTGTTCACGAGGATGACAGGCCGCGTGCCATCCAGGCAATCCAGCAAGCTTTTGAAGAAGGATCGGCTTCGTTGGAATCCCGGCTCGACCTGGCCACAGGCATTCGCGATTACCTGCTGACGGCAACACGGATCGAAACCAGGCTCGGGGTAAATCTCATCGGCTTTGGTGTCGACATTACCGAGCGCAAGCGCACGGAAGCCCAGCTGCAGGAGTCGGAGGAAAAGTTTCGGGCCATCTTCGATCACACGAGCGATGGCATTATCGTGATGGACATCGTCACGCGTGTGGTCAAGTTTGCGAATGCCAGCATGGAGCAAATGCTCGGATACGAGCCAGGCGAGCTGAGCGGACTTGCCATGGCCCAGCTGCATCCACCAGAAGCGCTCTCGCAGGTCGGCGAACAGTTCGAGCAGTTCGCCGGAGGCAGTAAGGGCATGGTGCAGGATATGCCCATGCTGACCAGGGACGGGCGCGTACTGTACGCGGACCTCAACGGATCACCGGTCGACATCGGCGGCCATCGCTATCTTCTGGGTGCGTTCCGCGATGCCACCCAGCGCCGTGCAGTCGAAATGAAGCTGCGCCGCGCCAACCGCGCGCTGCAAACACTATCGGCGGGCAATCTCGCGCTGGTGCAGGCAGAGAACGAGGACGGGTTGCTGCGCTCGATCACCCGCGTGATTGTGGAACAGGGCGGCTACAGCCTGGCGGTGGTCGATTATGCCAAGGACGACCCGGAAAGGACCATCACGCCCATGGCGTGGACCGGCTTTGAAGGCAGCGATTACTGGGCCGAGCATCTGAGTTGGGCCGATACGGAACGGGGCCAGTTACCGGTCTCCCGAGCGATACGCAGCGGCAAGACGCAGGTTTGTCATGACATCCCTGCCGATGCGTCGTTCAATCCCTGGCGGGAGGCCTTGCAGGCACACGACTATCTGGCGAATATCGCATTGCCATTCCGCGACGATGGAAAGATATTCGGGTGTCTGAGCATCTATTCCTCCGATACGGACGCCTTCGACGGGGAGGAAATCAAGCTGCTGGAGAAACTGGCCGACGATCTGGCCTACGGAATCGTCACCTTGCGCAACCGCAGAGCGCAGGAGCAGCACGAACTCGTCCTTCGGCAAAGCCTGGAACAATTCATCCAGACCATCGCCGACACCGTGCAAGCACGCGACCCCTATACCGCCGGCCATCAGCAGCGCGTCAGCGAATTGGCCGTGGCCATCGCGCGGGAAATGGGCTTGCCGGAAGATCAAATCCGCGGCATCCATTTTGCCGGCATCATTCACGACCTGGGAAAGATCCGCATTCCGTTGGAAATCCTCTCGTACCCCGGCAAGCTCACCGATGTCGAGTTCGAACTCGTCAAGCAGCATCCGCAGGCCGGCTACGACATCATCAAGAAAGTACAATTTCCCTGGCCGATTGCGGACATCGTCTTGCAGCATCATGAAAGAATGGATGGCTCCGGCTACCCGCAAGGACTCAAGGGCGATGCGATCCTGATCGAAGCAAGAATCATCACCGTGGCCGACGTGGTGGAAGCGATGTCTTCGCACCGCCCCTACCGTCCCGGCCGGGGCATTGAGGCTGGTCTGGATGAGATCAGCAAAATGCGCGGCGTATATTACGACCCGCATGTGGTGGATGCGTGCTTGTCGCTGTTCCGGGAAAAAAATTATGTCCTGCCAACGTGACATATGAACAAGGGAGTCAGGGTCATTTTGTGCCCGCAGCGCTGGAAAATGACTCTGCCCCCTTTTTTGTTCCTGCGCGGTCCTCGCACCGCCGACTCCAGTTTCGACGCTGGGCCGGCTCGTTGTCTTGCTGCTTGGCCTGCTCATCGCCGGATAATGAACCTGCCGCTTTTCCCCGCAGTTTCCGCGGCACATAGTCGACAAGTGAACCTGATCCCGTTTTTTGTTCAGCCCCTTTTGTTGCGAGACAAGCAAAATGGCCGACCAACCAGACTTTCCGACGATCGACCAGCACTTGCCAGGCATGATGACGTTTGCTGCCAGCCTGGCCCGGGACTACCAGTCGGGCGACCTGTCGTCCTGGCAAGCCTTGACGCAATGGGTCGACGCGTTCTTTTCCCCGGCAATGCTCGATCAGGTGGAGAACGTGGCCCCCGGCTGGCGCACGATGGCCGCCCAAGGTCAGGGCGTGACCCAGGTCCACGTGATGTGTGCGCTCGTTGGCTTGCTGAACTGCCCCGAGTTCAAGCGCGCATCGCCCGCGCAACAGGAGCTGGCCAAGTGGATCGTCCTGTTCCACGACATTGCCAAGCAAGTGGCGCCCGGCAAACCCGATCGCATCCACGCATTTTGTTCGGCGACGAAAGCCGCCGCGGCGCTGCCGACAATCGGCTTTGCGGTCACCGCCGACCATGCCAGCCATTTCGATGAATGGATCGCTCTGGTGCGCGCCGCCACCATCAAGCCGGGTGACCGTGACACGGTCTTTCCCATTCAGGACAACAACCAGCTGCCGCGCATCATCGAAGGCATCGGGCGGCTGTTCGGCCACGGCACTCCCGCAGCGCTGATCGTCAAGACCGTGCTGTTGCACCATTCGATCACGATGCTCGAGCAATATCCCGTATCGGCTCCGTTGACGGAGCACGAAACCGGGTGCTACCTCGATCGCGAATTGCTCGCCCTGCTCAAGCTGATGTCGCTAGCCGACAGCGACGGGTGGGAGCTGTTCGATCCGCCCACCCGTGAGCGCTACCGGCAGTTGATCCTGGCGGTATTCGGCAAGCTGGAGTCGAGGGAAAGGGAAACGGGGTCAGAGTCGACATTTTGAAAAGGTGCACTCTGACTCCTGTTTTGGGGTTGATGTTTGGCTCCGGTAAAGCCCGAGTGTGTTCTGCTGCAAGCGCAACCACTTCGCCATTTTTGCAAGGTAGGCCCAAATGAAAAACATACCCGCTGGCACATGGATTCTGGTCGCCGACGGCGAGGAAGCTCGCCTGTTCCGCAACGCAGGCACCGACCACAAGACATCGCTGCAACAGGTGGAACTGCTCAAGCCCCATGACCTGCTCGATGATGGTCCCGCGGGTCACCGACCGCCGGAGTCCGACCAGCAGTCCATCGATGAGGCCACCTTCGCCAAACAGCTGGTGAACCGGCTGAACGCCGCTGCCCTGCAGAACAAGTTCGAACATCTCGTACTCATGGCAGATCCGCAGACGCTGGGCCAGATGCGACCGCAGCTGCACAAGGAAACCGTGCGACGCATCATCAGAGAAGTCGCCAAGACCTTTACCAACGTGCCACTGGAGGACATCCAGAACGCCCTGCATGAATAGATAACGGGGTCAGGTTCACTTTCGAAAGGTTCTCCTTCTCCTGACAAGTAGCCGATAAATTAACCTGACCCCGTTTTTGACCCATCCTCAGGGATTTGATTACCCCCGTCCCCTTTTTCCTGTTTTCGCCGGCTACGGCATAATCGAGCCATGGCCAAACACAAAACCGCAAACAAGAAGCGCCTCGTGGTCCGCCAGGCCCGTCTGGAGGATGCGTCGCAACTGGTCGAACTGACGGACCATATCTACGGCAAGGGCTGGGGTTATTCGCGGGAAATGCTGCGCGGGCAGCAGACACATTTTCCCGAGGGACAGTTCGTCGCCGAATTCGACGGCCGCATCGTCGGATTCTGTGCCACCTTCCGCATCGACGAGGACACCGCGCTCAAGCCGCACAGCTGGAGCGAGATCACCGGCAGCGGTTTTGCCTCACGCCACGACCCGGACGGCGACTGGCTGTACGGCATGGAAGTGGTGGTGCATCCGGACATGCGCGGCATGCGCATCGGCCAGCGCCTGTATGCCGCGCGCAAGAAGCTGTGCACCGACCTGAAGCTGCGCGGGATCACCTTCGGCGGCCGCCTGCCGGGCCTGCACAAGGCCATCAAACGCTACGGCAGCGCCGAGGAATACGTGCGTGCCGTGCTTGAGGGACGCCGCCGCGATCCGACCCTGAGCTTCCAGTTGCGCAACGGCTTCGAACTGATCGGCGTCCTGCGCGCCTTCCTGCCGACCGACCACGATTCGCTGGGCTACGCTGCGCATCTGGTATGGCGCAACCCGGCCCTGCACGACCACCCTGACGTGCCGCACGCCTCCGGCGGGCTGTCAATGCCGTCTACCGTGCGTGTGGCTACGGTGCAATACCAGCAGCGACGCATCACCTCGTACGAGGAATTCGCCCGGCAGGTCGAATACTTCACCGACATCGCCGCCGACTACAACGCCGACTTCGTCACGTTTCCCGAGCTGATCACGCTGCAGCTGCTGTCGATCGAGAACGAGGAGCTCTCGCCCAACGACACCATCCGTCGCCTGAGCGAATGGACGCCACAGGTGCGCGAACTGTTCGAGAGCCTGGCGGTGCGCTACAACATCAACATCATCGGCGGTTCCCACCCTACCCGGATGCCCGACGGCGACATCCACAACGTCAGCTACATCTGTCTGCGCGACGGCACCACGCACGAGCAGGAAAAACTGCACCCCACGCCCAGCGAGCGCAACGTATGGGGCATCACCGGCGGCGATGCCGCGACCATGATCCAGACCGATTGCGGTCCGATCGGCGTGATGATCTGCTACGACGCGGAGTTCCCCGAGGTCGCCCGGCACCTGATCGACCAGGGTGCGCTGATCCTGTTCGTACCGTTTTGCACCGACGTGCGCGAAGGCTACCTGCGCGTGCGCTACTGCTGCCAGGCGCGCGCCATCGAGAACCAGTGCTACGTGGTGATGTCCGGCAACGTCGGCAACCTGCCCGGCGTGCACAACTTCGACATCCAGTACGGCCAGAGCTGCATCCTCACGCCCTGCGACTTCCCGTTCGCACGCGACGGCGTGGCAACCGACTCCACGCCGAACATCGAGACCGTGCTGTTCGCCGATCTGAGTCTCGACAACATCGCCCGCGCGCGCAATTCCGGCACCGTGACCAACCTCAAGGGCCGCCGCTTCGACCTCTACGAGACCCGCTGGCGGCGGCGCAGCATGGAGGGTTGAGGCGCCCTCGGCTGTGAATCGCGATAGCCCGCTGGCGTTAGAAGTTGCAGCCGGCCACGCCGTGTACCGGACCAATGCTCAAAGACTTGTACCCCGGTCCCCTTTTGCCGTTCAGGATGCTGGGTTCGCTTGCTGCGGACCAAACATGTACAACACCAGGCCCATGGGCAATCCCAGGACTGCGGCCATCACCAGGAAGCGCAGCTGCTTGAGGCTCACCGTCATGTCCGGCCGCAACCAGGCCGTCGCGCTGACACCCACCACGACGGCGCCGAGGGTCATCCACAGCAGTGCATTGGCAAGCCATTGCCATTCCGGCCTGGGGGGGAGCAGCGGCAGGAAGGTCTGGATCACCAGGAAGCCGGTAAGCACGACGCTCAGGCGGTAACGATTTGCAGGGCTGATCTGATTCAACATGAACGTGTTGGGTCGAAATGGTCCGCGAACAGGCAGCCTTATTTTAGCAAATTCCGCAGGAAATCTTGTGAGGTTGCAGCGCGATGGGTCACGCGCTGGAGAACATGACTCGGAGGGGAGCCAAAACGAAAGGGGGCGGCGAAATGCCATTCCCTTTTCCGTCCGTGTTTCACCCTGCGCAAGAGCGTAAACTTACCAGGCGACGTCTTCCAGGTGGCCGCGTGCGCAATCGACCCCAGGCCAGACCACTTGTGTGTGAGAACACTCCGAGGAGAGCGAAATGAGCAAGGGCTTGAATGCAAAAAAAAACTCGATGAAGAAACCGGCGCTGACACTCAAGGAAAAGCGCGCTGCCAAGCATGCCAAGAAGGAACAGTCACAGAGCAAGGTCATGGCTGATCTGACCGCAACCGGCAAGAAACACGCCTGAGTCGATGGCGTGCTGGTAGTGCTGCGGGTGCTGTTCTGGCGCCCGCCCATGCCGCCAACAACGGCGCCCGGTTCACTGGCTTGATAACGGGGCGATAACTGGGCCAGGTTCACTTTGGGCGGACATGTAGCCAGTAAGTGAACTGACCCCGTTCTTCTTGACCCAGCTTGCGCTTGCGTCCGATCATCACGCCCAGGACGAGCAACACGGACAGTCCCATCAAGCTCCACTGGCTTAGTGTCGGGATTGCCGATTGTGCTTGGGCTAGCGTTAGCGTTGTTCCGGTACTACTGGCATTGGCAGAAGATCCGTCGCCACTTGCGCCAGTACATGTATCAGACCCACCAATACCCGTACAAGACCAGTTATGCGCCGGACCAGCTGCAGGCGCCGCCTCAATCAAGTCGACTCGATCACCGACGCTATGTGGCAATCCACCGGATTGCCAGCGCATGAGTACGATATAGAAATCTGTTACCTGGCCGGATCCATTGGTTGTTACCTGGAAGTAGGAGACATGAGAATTGGCATCCGCACTCGAATATTTTGTCAGGCCGTCAAACGCATTGAACATCAAGACCTGACCGGACACATCAATGAGCGTACGGCCGGGCGGCTATCCGCCTGCATCTGCAACGTGGCCATGCATTCGGCTCGGAACGTTTCCGCAAAGCCATCGAGGCTCAGTTGCGCCGACGTGCCGGTCCCGCGAAAATCGGTCGGCCTCGCAACAAACCCCGGGACGAAGAAAGTGCACTCCGACCCCGTTTTCGACAAGGGCATCTACTCAAGCAACAACGCAAGGACAAATTGATCGAACACAAGCAGTACATCGGCAGGTTCGGCCAGAATATGTCGGAGGTCCGTAACCGCAAATGGAAAGGATGACACCGCGATGGCGCTGCGACTGATCGAGATGGTGTTGCCCGAGAAGGACGGCGCGGATCTCCGCAAGCTTCTCGACGAACACCAGATGCTCGAACACCGGCAGATTCGACTACCGGACGGGGAAGTGCTGGTGCGAATCCTGGTGGAAGCCGAACGCAGTGAGGCTGTGCTCGATGCGCTAGAGGAACGCTATTCCGGCAAGGAGGGCAACCGGGTACTGATGCTGCCTGTCGAAGCGACCCTGCCGCGTGCCGAGCCAGAGCCGGAGCCTGAGCCGAAGCCGAAACCAGAGCCGAAGCCAGAGCCGGAACCGGAGTCGGCAGCCGAACGACCGCCGCCCGCGGAAAAACCGCCGGGACGGATCGGCCGGGAGGAGTTGTACGAGGACATCAAGGATGCCGCCCAGTTTTCGAGGGTCTATCTGACGATGGTGGTCTTGTCCACCATCGTGGCGGCCATCGGTCTTTACTACAACAGCGTCGCCATCATCATCGGGGCGATGGTGATCGCACCGTTGCTCGGACCGAACATGGCATTGGCGCTCGCCACGGCCCTGGGCGACCTGGCACTGCTTCGACGCGCGCTCCTGACGGCACTGGCCGGTATTGCGGCGACGATGGTGTTGGCGGCACTTATCGGCGTGCTGCTGCACATCAACCCGGCAACCCCGGAAATTGCGTCGCGCGACGGCGTGGGCACTGGCGACATCGCGGTGGCCTTGGCGTCCGGTGTGGCGGGGGCGCTGGCGTTCACGACCGGTGTGTCGACTACGCTGATCGGGGTGATGGTGGCAGTGGCGTTGCTACCGCCGCTGGTGGCGTTCGGGCTGCTGCTGGGCGGTGGGCATCTGGCGCCGGCAATGGGTGCGTTGTCCCTGTTCCTGATCAATCTGATCTGCGTGAACCTGGCTGGCGTGACGACGTTTCTGGTGCAGGGAATTCGCCCGGCTACCTGGTGGGAAAAAGATCGTGCCGCAAAATCCACGCGCATCGCTATCCTGCTGTGGGCGATGCTGTTGGCAGGATTGATCGGCATGATCCTTTGGTTGAAAGAGGTATGAACACGCTCGGGCAAGAATCCGTGAAATTCGAGCATCACTCACCAGCGAGATTGGGCCCGGTCACGCCGACCTCGATGGAGTCCTGCTGTCGATCACGAAACCCTTAGGCGCCACTACCCCGGAAACAGGGGTCAGAGTGCACGTTCGCTCAATGGCAGCGAGCCCTCAGGTTGCGAAGAGCTGCCCGGCGATATCCTTGAAGGACTTGAACTCCAGCGCATTGCCCGAGGGATCGAGGAAGAACATGGTCGCCTGCTCGCCGGGTTGTCCCTGGAACCGGACATAGGGCTCGACGACGAACTCGACCTGTCGGGCACGCACCCTTTCTGCCAAGGCAGTCCAATCCTGCATTTCCAACACGACACCGCAGTGGGGTACCGGAACCCCGTGCCCATCCACCGGGTTGTAGTGGGAGGTGATTCGACCGCTCTCGCCAAGGTTCGGGTTGAGATGGCATACGAGCTGGTGCCCGTATAGATTGAAGTCCACCCAGTCCGTATCGCTTCTGCCCTCGGCGCACCCGAGTACATCCCGGTAAAATCGCCTGGCCTCCGCGATGTTCCGGACCTGCAGGGCGACGTGAAATGGCGTGAGCACTGTCAGTACCTACTCTTGGCGACGCTTGGTGGACTCATTATGCCCACCTTAAAGGGGACGGAGGCAATTAAGCCGATTTAATTCCCTCCGTCCCCTTGTCCGGGTTTCGTGTGAACGGTCACGTGGATGCCGAAGTGATCTTTTCGCTGCGGACTGGTGCCGCAGTGATACTGGTTGCTGCGATGTTCCTGCCTGGTCCGGATTGGCAGGCCTGGTGGCCACTGTTCGTGATCCGTGGCGGTCTTGTCCATCATTGGAAGCCACGGCCATCGGCTGGCATCATCCACGGCAAACGTTGCGGGCGATGCAGGTGACGAGGGGTAACGGAGTCAGAGTGCCTTACGCGGATCATGGTCAACTTCCTACGCATTCTGTCAACACCGGCTGATTCTTGCCGGACCTGCGTCACACAAAAATGCCTGTCATGGCCAGACTCCCGCGTCCCGACCTTGCCGGTATCGCACAGCACGTGGTGCAGCGTGGCAATGACCGGCTGCCGTGCTTCTACGACGACGATGATCGCCGGCGCTATCTAGCGGCGCTCCGGCATGTCGCCAGGCGGTATTCGTGCCTGATTCACGCCTACGTCCTGATGACAAACCACGTGCACCTGCTCGCAACGCCGGCAACCACCGGCGCGATCTCGCGCATGATGCAGACGCTGGGGCGCCTGTACGTCGCCGACTTCAATGCGCGCCACCGACGCACCGGAACACTTTGGGAAGGCAGGTACCGTTCCTGCCTCGTCGGCGGCGCCCGGTATGTCCTGGCGTGCCATCGCTACATCGAGCTCAACCCGGTCCGCGCTGCGATGGTCGCCCAACCGGTCGACTTTCCCTGGTCAAGCCATGCCGCGAATGCGACCGGCAAACACGATCCCTTGCTGCGACCTCACACCGATTACCGCGCCCTGGGTGAGTCGAGCGAACAGCGGCAAACCGCCTATCGTGCCCTCTTCGATGAGGTCCTCTCGCAGCAGCAAGTCGACGAGATCCGCGTCTATATCCAGCAACAGCGCGCGCTCGGCGACGATCGCTTCCAAGCCGCGGTCGAGCGCAAGCTCGGGCGCTGCGCAATTGCCCGCCCCGCCCACCGGCCACGGGCCGAAAAGGCACTCTGACTCCGTTTTTGGTGGTTAAACCCAATACTGTTCGAAAATGAGGCCGACCTTCAGGTTCATTTATTTTTGTGGCGCAATCTTGCGCCGTCGTAATCCGAACCAGCCAAGCAATCCGGCAAGCAGGCCCATGGCCCAGGTCGAAAGTGCCGGAACCGGCGTATCGGCAGCAACCGGGGCGGCGGCAAGCTCGACGGCGCCGATATCGGTGGTTCCTGCGGACATGCGCGGGAATCCGGGGCCACGCTGATCGTAGGTGTAATTGTTGGGATTGCTGCCGACGCCGGCCGCCGGGCTGCCCGCACCCAACAGGTGAGTGCGTGTCGGTCCGCCGTTGTCGGCCAGGGCCTGCAGCAACGGGTTGGAATTCAACGTGTCGCCCGGCAGCGTCACGTTCGTCGCCGACATTACCAGGTTGTGCGATCCGCCGATCGTCACCGCACTGACTTGCGACGTGCTGCTTCCGCTCAGGGTACCGCTCGGAGCGTTAGTGTAACTAGCATAAATATCTTCGCCGCTTTCAGCCGTGTTGCCGGCGACCAACGTGCTTTGCATCGTCAGCGACGTTCCGTAATAAAGAAAGATGCCACCACCGTAGTAACCTGCACTATTGTCGGCAATTGTGCTGTTGAATACATAATTGCTCGGGGAATTGCTTCCCAGCAACACACCACCGCCGATGTAGCTTGCACTGTTTCCTGAAATCGTGCTTTGGACCAGGGTCAGGCTGTACTTCGACAGCAAGCCGCCGCCAAACGACGCTTGATTGTGGTCGATTGTCGAATAAGCGATGGATGCGGACGCATTGTTGGAATAGCCGAGGGCGAGACCGCCGCCTGCCGACCCCGTATATTGCGTCGAATCGGATTGAGCAATGTTGCCGGTAATCGTGCTGGCCTGCACCTGCAACGCATATTTCGAGAAACCGCCACCGCCGAATCCCACCGCATAGAGCGGATCGCCAATCGCAGTGCCGGCCACGCCGCTGGCCGTATTGGTCGACAGCGTGCTGTTTTGAAGGTACAGCGCCGAAGCACCAATGCCGCCCGAAAGTGCAACGATGCCTTGCGATGTATTGCCACTCACGCTGCTGTCGAGCAAATTGGAGTATTTGGTAAACGCGCCGCCGCCAACCCCGAAACCCTCACCGGCTATCGCGACGTTGCCACTGATGCGGCTGCCGTTCGACGCATATAAGTATTGGGCGAGCGCCCCGCCACCGACCGCGGTGTATTTGCTCGAGCCAAACGACGCGCCGATGCTGGCTTGGACAACAGCGGTATTGCCGCTGATGGTGCTGGCATTCATGTACAGCGCGACGGCGTAGACTCCACCACCCACGCTGATGGCATCGGTAGTGCTCGCCGTGCAACCGGATACAACACTGTGATCCAGATAGACGGCGCCTGCGGAATAAACACAGCCGCCCACGGCCGCACCGGCGGGCGGAGCAGCAGGAGATTGAGGGAAATTAATCGGTGGTGGCGCAGCGGTTGTATAGCCGTTGCGGACGGTGATGTGATCCAGCGCCAACAAACCGGTGCCGGTATGGGTAAACACCCGATCCGTGCCATTGCCGTCGATGATGAACGTGCCCGTACCTGGCCCCACCACTGTCAGGTTGTCCACTGTTACGGGCAGCGCACCTTGAGTCAGGGTTATGCTGCTGCAGCTCAATGAATTCAGATCAATCTCGTCACTATCATTGGCATTCGCCACGGCGTAACGCAGCGTTCCCGACGTCGTCGAACTGGCCGCATCGTCAGCGCAGCTCGTAACCACGAGATTCGCCAGCGGAGTATTCGGTTTCGGCGCATGCGGTCGATGCGGCTGATGGCCGGTCGAGGGCCAGTGCAGGTTGCTGGCCTGCAGCTTCTGCTTGAGTTGCGCCAGTTCCTGACGCAGCTCATTCATGCGCAAATGTGCCGTGCCATCATGCGTCGGTGCAGTCGCATGCACATCGCCGCCCATGCCAGCGACACCAAGCGCAAGCGCAAGCGCGCTGGCCAGCGGCGTCAATGAAACATTGGGCTTGAGCGGATTCCCTGATGATTTCATCTCGCGCTCCGGCAAAAAGTGTGATCCAGTTCACACAATAGTGGATGGCGATAACAGCAGCAAGCAAAATGCAAGTCACGGGAACTGGCCGAACCATTTTGGGCATAATTCCGGGTAACGGAGTCCGGTAACGGAGTCAGAGTGACTTACGCTGTACCGGCAGCGGGCCGAAAAGGCACTCTGACTCCGTTATTCGTTCCGTTATTCGTTGTCGAGCCGACAGGAAGCGAGGTCGGACAGCATGTCTGACTCAAGCCGGTACTGCATGCGCATGTCGCGGATGTTGTAGTTCGCCCTGTCGATGGAACGCTGGATGTCTACATGCAGGCGCTGCAGGTACTGCTTCTCCAGCCCGCGATCCTGGCGCTGTTCGTTCCAGTTGTTGACCTGCAGGCCGATGAACACGCCGAGCACCACGATCACCAGCTCGATCAGGATGGCCGTCCAGTCCTGCCTCCTGAGGTGCGCGAGTGTGCGCCTGAGCATCATGCGGCCATGCTCCCAGAACCTGCCGCACGCACCGGTGCGACTTGGCTCGGCAGCCGGCCGGACACGGCGCAAGCCACCGCCACGCGATACTCATGGCCACGCTTCGGCGCGTGCCGTGCACGTCTCATGAAGGCACCTGGCTGCTCGATGCAGCCGGCGCCGGCGTATCCGGCAAGTTGCAGGTGTATTCGCCGTCGGAGCCCTTGCGGCACATGTCCGGCGCCCCGAACGCGTCCCAATAGGCCGCCAGCCCGATCTTGCGCACGAAGCGTCCGAATGCCGTGGTGCGCAGGACCGCCGGTCGAATGCCGCCGAACAGATTGGACATCAGCATGGCATCGTTGTTGGTCGGCGCGGCCGCGGCCAGGGCGAGTCCACGTTC
Source organism: uncultured Pseudomonadota bacterium (assembly GCA_963779795.1). Classification (GTDB taxonomy): domain Bacteria; phylum Pseudomonadota; class Gammaproteobacteria; order Xanthomonadales; family Rhodanobacteraceae; genus Rudaea. The sequence goes on from CAVZZK010000003.1 coordinate 713,354, forward strand.
GGCATCGCCCATGCACACCAGCACATAGGGCACCACCGCCGAAAGCACCTCGGGCCGGGTCGCAAGGTAGCTGTCGATCAGGCGCCTTGCCTGCGTTTTGGCGCCGGCATCGCCGGTGCATGCGCGCGCGAAGACGGCGGCCGTCCCGGACGGAAAGCCTCGCGCGAAATAGCTCAGCCCCCGGGTCAGCGACCTGGTTGCGGCGGCACGATCGCCGCGCGCCTGGTCCAGCCGGTACTGACCCAGGCCGACGAAGCTGAGCCCTGCTTCGTCAGCGCGCTGCAACTGGCGCTGCGCGATGTCGAACTGCCCATCGTTGGCATGCATGCTGGCGCGCCACATCAGGGCGTTGGGCAGTAGCGGGTCGATCTTGAGCACGTGATCCAGCGCTTCCGCTGCCTGGCGACGGTAGCCGGTCATGTCCAGGTTGACGCCGTTCCAGAAGTTGGCGGTGACATCGTTCGGGTTCAGCGCCAGCGCACGCGCCATCTCCTGGCGTGCCTCGCGATAGCGGCGCTGGCCGACCGAAATCACCGACAGCACCGCGTGCGGTTCGGCCAGGCGCGGGTCAAGCGCGGACGCCTTGCGCGCGTCGCGTTCCGCTTCATGCATGGCCGCTGTGAAACCGACCCCGGTGTATTGGGCCCAGACTGCCTTCAGCGTCGCCATACGCGACCAGGCCTGTGCGAACTGCGGATCCAGGGCGATCGCCTGGCGGAGCTGCGCCATCGCCTCGTCGAAATGCGCACCGTCGCGGCGATTGAAGGTGGCCGTGGCCTGCAGATACAGCGCATAGGCTTGCGGATTGCGGGTGCCCACATCGACCAGGCGCCTGGTTTGCCTGCCGGACAACGTCACCTTGAGCTGGTCGGTGATCCTGCGCGCGATGGTTTCCTGCAGCGCGAAGATGTCCTTGAGGTCGCCATCATAGGCCTGCGACCACAGCTGGAAACCGTCGCGGGTGCGGACCAGCTGCGCGGTGATGCGCACCTTGTCGCCCTGGGTGCGCACCGAGCCTTCGAGCACGTTGGCCACGCCCAGCGTCGCGCCGATGGCGCGCGGATCCGCATCCTTGCCCTTGAAGCGGAACGCGGAAGTCCGGCCCGCCACCTTGAGTCCCTGCACCCTGGCCAGGGCATTGAGCAGTTCCTCGGCAATGCCGTCGGAGAAGTAGCCCTTGTCGTGGTGCGGGCTCAGGTCGGTGAAAGCCAGCACAGCGATGGACTTGGCCGGAATGGCCGACTCCACGCTGGATGGCGCTGCAGCACTGCCACTGCGCGCCATTCCTCTGGCATCAGCACCGGCCGTGGAACCGGCGAAGCGCCACATCAGTCCGCCGCCGATCCCCAACAGCAGCGCCAGCAGCAGCAACTCCGTGCCGGTGACCTTCTGTACCCCGCGCTCGCCGTGGTACCACGCCAGCAGCACGGTGACGAAAAAGCCCAGCACCAGGGCCAGGGTGGTGGCCCGCTGCACGCTATCCGGCCAGGCGAACTGCTGCGCGACGATGTCGATGCCCTGCAGCAGGGCAAAGGAAAACGCCACGTAGGCCAATGCCCACTGCACCAGCTTGCGCTGCTTCAATCGCGTCCACAGGTCAGCCATGGCCCCACCCTCCCCGGTACGGTTTCTCCAGCTTGCCACAGCGAAGGCCACGGTGCGTGATGGACGACCGCACCTTGCCCACCCCAGCCGCTTGAAAAGCGGTAGCCAATGCACTTCTTGATGCATCCCGCACGTCGATACAACCGGGTGCGCGCGCACCGGGCACAGTTGGCTTCAGTTGCATGCCTGCATGCCCCTGAATATGCCGGCGGCGAAGATCACGAAGTCGAGGAACACTGCTGTCCAGTGCTGGTTCTTCATGTGGTGGATGAGTCGATGCAGGTTCAAGGAGTGCGGCCCGGATGAATGAGGGCGCTATAGTCCGGGCGGCAGGACTTGCCTGCACGCATCGGATGCGCAAATCGCTTCTGGAGGCACTTCGACGACACGACAAGGACCGCGTTGTCTTCCACCCACTCGCGCAGCCGTTGCATGTTCTGCGCATAGACGGGCTTCAACTTGCCGGAGGCATCGTAGAATGACTCCGGATTGCCGAGTTTTGGCAGGATTTCGCGGTTGACAAACCCGGAATAGCGCACGAATTTCACGCCCACGCCTTGCTGCTCGCTATAGAAGAATCCAATGTCGAACATCAGGCGCGGTGGCACGAGCTCCGCCAGATTGGACTGCAGCGCCGCCTGCCATGTGGTGTCCGGCGGCATGTCGGAACCGCGTGTGCGCAGGAAGTAGGGCGGCGGCCGCTCACCGCGTGCCCGCGCCTGGTCAAATGCCGCCAGCCCGTCGGTTGCGCGTTTCGACAGTTCCGCGATCGTCCGATCGAAATCGTGCAAATCCACGCCCAGGGTATCAAGAAGCAGCGCCGCGTGTTGTTGTTCCTGGCGCATCTGGTTCCAGTTGTCCACCTGCAAGCCAATGAACACGCCCAGCACCACGATCACCAGCTCGATGAACACGCCGGTCCAGTGTTGGCTTTTCATATGATTGATCAGTCGATACGGGATCATGGCACCTTCTCCAATGTGCTCAGCAACCTGGCCTGGCGGTCGAGAACATTTTGATTCATGGCGTCGCTGGCCAGTGTCATTTCCCGGACCGCGGCGACGGCGTTGATGAATTTCCCATCGGAACACAGCTTGTCAAAATCATAAAACGCCTTGTGCGGATCAACGGTAGACGGATAGTTGAGGTGTTGATCCAGGACAAACCGGACACGAAGACGTACATAGTTCACGTTCGGCACGACCCGCGCCGTGAGTTGTGGTTCAACCGAGAACGTCGTCCGGTATACACGCACCGTGTTCGAGATGGCCCGGCGCAGGGCGGGCGTGCCGATCAGCTTGAAGTCACCGGTGGCATTCAGCTCGTCAATCGTGCCCATGACCATGATGGGCATGTCGAACTTGCCCATATTGTACAAACCGGCGTCGAATGTGCCTTGCTTGTCGGCATCCAGATGGCACGAAGTCAATGCCTTGAGCACCAGATCAAGCTGTTTGACCTGGCGTTGGCCGTAACCGATTTGCGTTTGATTGCGGGAAACCGATAATTCCATGTCCGTGATCAGGCGCTCACGAAACTCACGAGCATTTACCCGGGCAATGCGCGCCGAGTTCCAGTCCTGCACCTGCAGGCCGATGAATACGCCCAGCACCACGATCACCAGCTCGATGAACACGCCGGTCCAGTGCTGCTGCTTCAGGTGACTGGCGATGCGGCGCAGGATCATCGGTGGGCCTCGCGTTTCTTGAGGGTGGCGATCAGGGTGTCGGTGCTATGTTCGAGTCTCTTGGAGGTATCGAGTATCTCGGCCTCGATCACAAAGCGCACGGTCAGCATGTTCTCGAATTCCTCGCTGTTTGCGAGTTGGTCCAGGTTGTTGTGGAAACGCGTGCGCGCGAAGCCCTGGGCCTTGACCATGCTGTTGTTCTCGACGGTGGCAGCGAAGGACATATGACGGGTGAAATAGGGCAAGACGATGGAGTCGCGATGCACCAGTGCATCACGGTCGAGTCGCTGGACCCACGCCAGGTCGCTTTCCCAGCGGGTGATGTCGTGTCGCAGCGGCGTGCCACGCAGCCGTCGCAGGCCGCCTGAATCGGCGAGATCCCGGTAAGCCGAGAGTTCGGGATGCAAATCCTTGACCCCGATGACACGGAACAGCAGCGTGTTGATATGGCCAGGGTCAGTATTGCCCTTGCCGGTTCCGAGCGTCGCGCGCAACTCGTTGATGGCTGAAATCTGGCTTGCGGCGTGTCTGCGATAGTTCTTGATCTGCACGAGGTTGGTCTCGAGTTCGGACTTGAACGCGGAAAGTTGCTGGTCGAGGCGATTGTGTTCTGCGCGCGCCTGGTTCCAGTTGTCGACCTGCAACCCGATGAACACGCCCAGCACCACGATCACCAGCTCGATGAACACGCCGGTCCAGTGTTGCTGCTTCATGTGCTGGGCGATGCGGCGCAGGATCATCGGATCGGCTCCTTCTGGAACGAGGCGTCGGGTCCATTCGTTTCAATATACGAAAATGTCACTGATTGTTTCTCCCGAGCAGCGCTTCGTCCGGGCCGCAGCGCCGCGAACACGGCGATGAACGCGCTGGTAAGCACGGCTTCGAACAGCAGCATCGCGGTCACCGACCCGTGATCGTTCACGAGGCCGAGCACGATCGGCATGTACACCAGCGGTACGTTGCCGAAGGCATTGAGCAGCGCCGTCTTGCTGGCCACGGCCCCCTCGCCCACCGTCTCGAACTGCAGCGCGGCGAAACTGGTCCATGAAAACCCCAGGGCGACCGAATAGACCAGCGTGCCGACCACGTAGTACGTGGCCTCGCGCGGCAGTGCCGCCAGCAGCACGGCGGCGAGCACCAGCACGATCGCGGTGAAAAGGAACGACGCCATGCGGTCGCGGTTGCCGACGAACCGGCCATAGACGAAGGCCCCGAACGCGCTTGCGGCTGCCGCGCCCAGGCCGGTGGCCAGCGCCACCGCATCGGCACCGGCATGCCATTGCGAGGCAACCGCGGCCCACAGGAACGACGCGCCGCCGACGCCGATGGGGGTGAGGAAGGCCACCATCACCCAGCGCCGGCGGGGTTGTTTTGCCATGTCGACGACTTCACGGCCGATCGTTTTCAATCGCTGCGTGAGCGAGATCCTCGTCAGTCGTCGCGCGGGTTCGACGATCGGCAGGACCGCGAGCCATGTCGGAACAAGGATGGCGGCGAAGAACACGGTCGCCGCCGTGATGCCCGCATGCGTCGCGATCCACAATCCCCCCGCGGCACCGATGCCCTGCATGACCAGCTGTCCGGACTGCAGATACCCCGATGCCTCACCGAGGCGAGGCTTTTCGACGGTCAGAACCAGCAGGGCGCTCATGGATGCTGTGGCGACTTGTGCCGCGGTTGCCGTCACGAACACCAGCGCCGTGAGCAGCCAGACACCCTCGGCGTTCACGGGAACCTGGAGCAGGACCGCCACCAGGACGGTGGTCGCCAAGGCGCCCGCCACCAGCCAGCCCTTGAGCGACCACCACATGTCGAGCACCGGCGACCACACCAGCTTGAGAGGCGTGGCCAGGTTCGCCGCGCCAATGAACAGTGCGGCCGTCGCCACCGAAAGGCCCTTGTGCACCGCGACATAGGGCAGGACGATGGTGGCGAAGCCCATCGTGACGCCGCTCGCCTGCCCGACGATGGCAAACAGCCACGGGGGCGTCGGTCGCCCGGTGGAAGGCTGCGGCGGTGGTGCGTCGGACACGGTCATGGATGCTCGGCGTGGTCGATAGGCATGTGATCAGTTCCCTTTCAACGAGGCGCTGGCATCGCGGACGGCTTGCACTGCGGTGCCGACGCCCAGGCGTTCGCCTCGCAGCACTTGTTCGTTGCCGGACTGGTAGAACACCAGTTGTCGCCACAAGGTCTTCAGCGAAGCGCGCATGCGCAGCAAACGCTGCACGGCACCGACGCACGCCTGCGGATCCCTGACGCCCCGGCGCACCAGGTCCACCGCGGCGCGGGCGTCGTCGGTCCTGCCGATGTCATCCTCCAGGTCGGGCACCATCAGGCTGTAGGCCGTGTTGAGCTTCCAGTAGTTGTCCGCGATCGCCTTGGGCATCAGCGGCAGCAGGGCGCTGTCGCGCACGCCGAGCCAGGCGGTGTCGGATGGCAGCAACGTCGTGCCGGGCGTCACGGCGGCCAGCTTGCCGCTGCCGACGGGCGAGGTGCAGTTGCCGAGGATGTCCAGGCGCGCGTCGACCGCCTTCACCTGCTCTCGCATGTTGGCAATGCTGAAGGTCAGCGTGGCGCGGTTCTCGATGCTTTCGGCCCGCAAGTTCGCGATCGCCTCGCGCACGTCCGAGCGATGGTGGATCCACACGACCGCCTGTTCCAGGCCCAACGCGGTAAGCACGCTGAGCACGATGATGCTGTATTCCTTCAGGAAAGCGCGCCATTTGAGGGTCGGTTTGGGCTGTTGAGCGTCCATGGGCATCAAATCGCGGGGGACGCCGGCCGATCATGCCCTTCGCGTGACGCATCGCCCGCGAATTGGGAACTCAGGCGCATGGGCTTCCGGTCGCCACCCAAGCCGTCCACGTAGCGGACAAACGCGCTTGAGAAAATGTCACGACGGAGCTCCCAATACTCGCGCCAGCCCGGCGAGTTGATGTAATCGGAGAAGGTACGGCTCCATCCAGCCCAGATTTCTTCGTCCAGGTTTCCTTGTATGTACTGATGATGCGCATCCTCGATGGAACGAAAGTGATTGAACAACAAATGCGTCGCCCGGCCGCGTTCCTGCGCAGAAAGCTGGCCCGGATTTTCCGTCACGGTCGAGAAGATACGGAACAGCTCGGGGTCGGCGATGACCGTTGTATTGTTGGCTCGCATGGAAGCAACGACTTCGCGGGCGGTCTCGGCACGCATGGCATTGGTGTTCTGCCGGACCTGGATCGACAGATAGATCAGCGAAACGACCACGGCAACGGCTCCGATCAGGTCGCCCAAGGCTCCTATGGCTTGCCAGTTCATGTTGTCTCTCCTGGTTTCCTGTATCAAGGACGCAGTCGAATCCACATACGCCTGTCTGGCTGGGGCCGATCAAGTGAACCTGACCCCGTTCCTATTTTCCCCGCGCCTCGCATGCCAGTCACAGTCCCAGCAACCGGGCGGCCACGGGCCGCCACCCCGGGCTGACGTAGAGCTCGATGGCCAGCGCCTCGACCAGCAGGCCGCACGAAGCACCGAGGACGAAGACGGGATGCAGGCGGCGACGGGTGATCAGGTCGTAGACACCCATCACCAAAATCAACAGGACGTCGCTGAGGAACACTCCGGCGGCATATGTCCAGAAACCGGGCACGCCATGGTGCCGGGTGACCCAGTGAAGAATCGGCCCCTCCCACCAGCGCGCAAAACCGGCATTGGCAATGAAGATCGTCGCAAGGATGATCAATCGCTTGTGCGCGGAAGGGATGCGCCGCCGCAACGCGAAGGCGGCCGAGGCCATCACCGCGAAGTTCAGGATGTCCGCGAGCGACACGCTGAAGAACGCGGCGTTGCCCCCGGGCAAGCCGGCGTGACGACGATCGACCACGACGGCAGCCGCAATGCCGAGCACGACCATCGCGGGAGACAGAACCATGCCCGCGACGCCCAGCTTCATGTGCAGGTCCGTGCGCCGGGTACGCACCAGCACGACCTGCGTCGTTAGCAGGCACAACCAGGTGACGAAAGCCACGGCGTGGACGTGCACGATGACCGGGAACGGCCGCGCATGGGTCTGCAGCCGGTGCACGATCTCGGGCCCGAAGCCCATCACTATGCCCAGCCAGAGGAGACCGACCATCATCAGGTAGAAGTCGCGGTCCCACCTGTGCGTGCGGGCGAAAGCTGCCGGTCCCCAGTCGATGGGCAGGAACGGCCCCTTCACGTTCACGTGGTCACGGACTGCGCTGGTCATGTGTTGCTCCTCATGGTTCACCAAAGGCAGGTACTTCCGGCAAAACGCAAACAGCGGTCTGACTGTCCCTTTTCGAATCGGCAGGGCTGGAAAAATCCACTCTGACCCCTTTTTTTGCCTTTCTTTGTTTCCGTCAGGGCAGGGCGAACAGGAACAGCGTCGGGGCTCCCGGATACTGGTTGACCCAGAATGCCGACGGGGTGCCCGAGGTCACGGCGACGTATTGCTTGCCATGGTCTTCATAGGTCGACACGCCGCCGCCGATGGATCCGCCGGTATTGAACCGGTACAGGATCTTGCCGTTGCGCGCATCGAATACCAGGAAGTTGCCATCCAGGTCGCCGGTGAACAGCACGTTGCCCTGGGTGGCGGTCACGGCCGACACCATGGGACGGTCCGAGCGGTATTTCCATGCCACCTTGCCGGTGGATGCATGGATCGCCGTCAACCAGCCCTGGCTGGATTTCTCGTGCACCGTGTTTCCCCCCATGTATAGCTTGCTTGGGATATAGCGGACGGCGTCCGAGGCGGAAAATGACGTGCACCAGTCCACCGCGTTCACATACAGCATGTTCAACGGGCGGCTGAGCGCCGGTCCGTTCCACTCCACGCCGCCCAGGACGCCCGGGCAGACCGTGACGGGTTTGCTGGTGACGGGCACCCTGGTGTTCTTGAGCGTGGTCACGGGCGTGGCATACAGGACCTTGTGATCGCGGCGCTCGAGCGTGCGCAGGATGCCGTCCTTGCCGACCGTGGCCAGCAGGTCCTGCATGCGGCCATCGACCCTGGCGCGGAACAGCGGACTGACCTGGGTCAGGTCCCAGTCGTGCGAGTCGTTGGGCACCATCTGCCTGTACCAGAGCAACGTGCCGGTGCGGATGGCCAGGGCGACCACCGAATTCGTGTACAGGTTGGCACCGGGACGCATCTTCGCCGGGATATCGGGCGCGGGATTGGTGACCGCGACGAACAGGATGCCGCGACGGGTGTCCAGGGTGAACGGCGTCCACACCGCGCCGCCGCCCAGTTTGATGCCGTGCGGATTGCCCCAGGTTCCCGAACCTTTGCGGGTGGCCCCGGGCACCGTATGGAATTTCCACACCGGGGAACCGTCCTTCAGCCGGAAGGCGCCCACCCAGCCGGAAATGCCATTCTCGCTGCCCGCCGGCCCGATGATGACCAGGTCCTTGTAGATCAATGGCGCCATCGTGAACGTCTGGCCCATGCCGGAGTCCGCGGCCCTGACGGCCCAGACCAGCTTGCCGGTGGTGGCGTTCAGGGCCAGCAGGTAGCCATCGCTGGTGCCGCGCACGACGTATCCGTCCTTGATCGCCACCCCGCGGTTGCTTTGCCACACCTCATGGGCACGCGGTGTCCATGTGTACTTCCACTTCGGCCGGCAGTTGCTGGCGTCCAGCGCGAAGGTCATGTTCAACGTGGTGATGTAGATGGTGCCCCGGTACTCGATCGGGTGGGTCTGGTAGGACCCCTTGCCACCGGTCTGGAACGCGCACACGGCGTGCAGCTTGCCCGCGTTCTCGACGTTGATCTGGCTCAGTGGTGCGTAGCGGGACCCGTCATAGTCGTGTGTCTGGTAGAGCCAGTCCCGGGTCGATGCCGCGGCGTTGTCCAGTTGCTGTTGCGTGGGACCGCCACCCCTGGGCACCGCATCGGGCGCTCCCTGGATGCGCTGGGGCGGTGCGGGCATGGCTTGCGCGGCGGCGGCCGTGAAGCGCAGGGGGGTCTTTTTCATCGCCCTTGATCCGGCCATCAACGGCTCGGATCCCGCCGCGTAGCCGTTCTGTTGCAGGACATAAGCCAGGATGTCGGTATAGGTCGTGCTGTCCAGGCTCCCCGGTGCATTCCTGGGCATGTTGTGGCGGATGACGAAATCCAGGTCGTCGACCGTCATCTTCGACGTGCCCCATGAGCCGGAATTGTTCCAGGAACTTGCAAAAGCCTGGCCCTTGAGGGCACCCGCAACTGCGCCGTCCAACTGGGTGCCATGGCAGCTTGCGCAATGGGCGGCATACAGTTCCTGGCCCTGCGCGGCCTGCTTTGCGGTGAAAATGCCCTGTGCATGATGTTCGTGCCCGAAGGCCGGAGCAGTCATCAGGCAAACAAGCATCCCCAGCGCTGCCCCGATCAAGCCGGTCCTGGCATGGCTGGCATACGCGGAAGGGTGTTGGGAAGCTGATTCCTTGCGAAGTGTCTTCACGTGCATTACCTCCGGGGGCTTGTGGCCTGAAAAAAACAGGGGTCAGACTGTTTTTTTTTCGAATCCGATGGGCTGGAAAGTCCACTCTGACCCCTGTTTTCACCGCTGGACCGAACGCGGCCTGGGCATAAAGTTGCGGCCCGCCCGAGGCACGCAACATTGTCGCGAGCTGGCCGCGATCAGCGTGGTGCAGGCAAACAACGCGCCAAAGATCAGGAACACATCCACGGGGCGAAGACGCCGGTCTTGTCATAGAGCAGCGCGGGCAACGCAAAGATGCCCGCGCCGATCATCCCGTTGACGCTCATCAGGGTCGCACCGAGCGTGCCGACCACCCTCGGTGGTTTCGGGGTTTCGATCATGCCAGCCCCGACTGGCCCGAACTCTTGGCATCTGCGACAGCACCCCGACCCTGCTGATTGCCTGCACTCGAGCTCATCGTGATTCCCCCTTTGTCAGGATTCGGTTGGTCAATCCGATGGAACGGACTCGAGGGTAAAACGCCGCCAGATGGGAGTCCTGACGGCCACATGATTTTTTTATGATCAACTTTACGCTGCCGTGCTAGCCTGCCGAGCGATGAAGGATTCCGGGAACAATTCGGGGATTGCCCGCGCGCCGTTCTACATGAACGGAGCGCTCATCGAGCCGGGCGCCTTGCGCATCAGTGGCAAGAAATCCGTTTGCCGGATCGAACCCAAGGTCATGGCGCTGCTGGTTGCCCTATCCGAGCGACCGGGCCAATTGTGGACTCGTGAGGAACTGGTAGAGCGCATCTGGGCCGGTGCGTCGGCCAGCGATGAGAGCCTGACGAGAATCGTCTACCAACTGCGCAAGGCGTTGAAACGCGTCGCCGTGGCCGTCGGCGCAGTCCAGACCGTTTCAAAGCTCGGATACCGGCTGGATGCGGAAGTCTGGGCTGCGGATCAGGAAACCCCCGCGTCGCCTTCGAACAGCACTCGCTTCCCGCCCTTTTCAGTTGCAGTCCTGCCGGTAGTGGATGTGTCCCCGGGCGGCGAAGACAAGCTCCTCGCCGACGGCCTGACCCGTGACCTGACAATGCTGTTGGCGCGAACACCGCAATATCGCGTGACGCCATACAGCTCCGCCGTGCGACTTGCCGCCCATACCTCGGATCTCGTCGCGGCAGGCCAGGCACTGCATGCCCGCTTCATTGTCACGGCAACACTCGTGCGTTCGGGGGAAAACGTCAGGATTCGCACCGAGTTGGGCGATGCCGCCGAAGATGTGTTGCTGTGGGCGGAAAAATACGAAACGGCCGTCGACCGTTTCTTCGAGGTCCAGGAAGACGTTGTCTACAGCATCACCACGGCGATCACCGCGAAGGTAAACGCCACCCAGCCCGTGCGCGTACGCCGCACCGGACGCTTCAATCTCTCGGCGTATGAACGGGTCCTGGCGGCGGAGGCGCTGCGCGCCAACTACGGGGTCGAGAGTGCAAGACAGATTGTCGCCGTGTTGCAGGAGGCGCTGGAAATCGAGCCCGACGATCCGATTACCCGCGCGGCGCTCGCGGTGCAACTGAGTCAGAACGTCGTCAGCCAGTGGGCCGAGGATCCTGCCGCGACGATCGCGCAGGCCGACGCGCTGATCGCACAAGCGCTGGAAGCCGCGCCCAGCGACCCTGATGTGCGTGCGGCCGCGGGCGTCGTGGCGACGATGTTCCACCGACCCGACGAAGCCATCCGGCACCTGGAGTTGGCCACGGCGCGCAATCCGAACGATGCGCATGCACTGGCCGTGCTCGGCTGGCAGCATTGCCTGCGCCATTCCGACCCGGCCGGCATCGGCCTGATCGAAACCGCCGAGGCGCGCGCGCCGCATCATCCGCGATTCGGGCTGTGGGCAACCTACCGCGCCACCGGCCACTTGTTCATGCTCGACTACGCCCGGGGCTTGCGCGGCGGCTTGCAGGCCGTCGAGCGTACGCCCAATTACTATCAACCCCACCTGACGTGTGCCTGGGCCCATACCGGACTCGGCGACAGCACGTCGGCGAGGCGCGAGATCCAGCTTGCCCGGGAGCTCGACTCACTGGACATCCTCGAAAAATTCGTCGAGGAGATGCGCAAGTGGTCGCAGAACTCGCCGAACAAGACGCAGTGTTGGGAGGTGTTGGAGGCGCTGCGTTCGCTGTGGGGCCAGGTTCACTACCTGACCGGCACCGGCGACGAGCGCTAAAAACGAAAGGAAGTAAACGAAACGGGATCAGGTTTCCTTTTTCCGGACAAGTAGCCGATAAGTGAACCTGACCCCGTTATCGCTCTGACGCCTGTTTCAGTCAGTAAACCCGCACTGCTTCCTCTCCATCGCAATCTGCTTGGTGATGCGGGTGGCGTTTTCCGAATAGGCCTGAGTCACGGAGCCGTGATTCACGGTCTTGCCGCGCAACGGACTCACGCCTGTGCAGAGGTGGAAGACATGCTGCGTCGCCGACTTCCTGGCTCCGTTCTTCGGAGCGATCCAGTACACGACATCCTGTCCGGCCGGATGCTGGGCGTCCTTCGTCGCGGCAGCCACCGCGCTGGAGTCCCTGGCGATTGCTTGCGCTTGACTTGCGACCTCGGGTGAACAGGCCGTGGTGGGTTGATTGGCCTTGATCTGTGCCGCGCACTGGTTCATGTCCTGCGTGTACTGCTCGACAGACGGCGGCTTGTAGCTCACTCCCATCAACGTGGCGACAAGGGCCAGGACCACACCGACACCGCCGGCAATCTTCTTGTTCTTCGGGTCCATGTCCTTGTCCATGAAGATCAGGACAATCAGCGGGACGAAGGCAATCAGGGTGATGATCGCGCCGAGCTGGTTTTGGACGAAGAACTTGAACGGCTCGGACCTGCTCGCCGGATCCTGCTTGTTGGCCGCCTTCCAGAGGAAGCTGCCGGCAATCGCGAAGATTGCGATCCCGACCAGGAAGCCAATCAGCAGCGCAAGATTTCCGTGGTCGAATGTGTGCCTGTAGAGCAACGCAATCGCGACGGCCTCGCCGGCGATGGCAACGATCCACGCGACGACGGCGAAAATTCGCAGGCGCCTGGCGGCAGACTGCTGGCCATGCGTCGCACGCCAATCTTTGGTGACGTCGGTCTCTGTAGCTGGCTTGTCGTCGGACATACTCCCACCTCCCATATCGGTGCCCCTCGGCGACCGAGTATAGGGCAGATAATCGCCCTGTTCCCAAAATCCGCAAAGGCCGATGCGACGCCAAAACCGGTGGTGCGGCCAGCTACCCAGCCCGCTACCGCAAGTTTGGCGCGAAATCTACGGCGCTCGCCCAGCAACCCGGCCCTCCAGAAACAGCGGTCGAAATACACCTCTTACGCCGCGCGAAGGAACAGTGCACTCTGACCCCTGTTTTCGTTCGCCTCAGCTCAACCGGCGCCGCCGGGCTCGAAGCCGTCTCCGAAGATATGGTCCGAGGCCGGCGGGCAAGTGACGTTGGCGACGTCCACGAGCGGTGATGATCCGGACACGTATGCGCTGATGTTGACGCTGTAGATCAGACCAAAACCGGAGGCTCCTCCCTGACCATCGAGCCCGCAGACTACCGCGAGGCCACCGGGCGCCATCACGCGGTTGAAATAGGTCGAAGTTTCGAAGAAAGTGTTTTCGACCAGGCGCGCCTTCCCGTCGATCGAGATCACGATCCTGTAGTAGGCATTATCCGAAGCGCTCACGGAAATCGAGCGGACGTTGATCGAGCAGCGGTTGATTTCCGGCTGCGTCGCAGCGCAGTAGGGATTGCTCACGGAAACTGTAAGGCTCGTGGATTGCGCCGCCAGGCCGTGCAGCGCCATTACGGCGCCGACTGGACCGATGAGCAGAATTCGCGGGGCCACGTGCGGCTCGGTATTACGGCGAGTAAGCCGGGCACGTGACGTTCGCGGTGTCGGTCGACATCGCATTTCTACTGCTGTCGAGCGGCTGCACCACCACGCTATAGACGTTGCCGTACGCCGTGCCGGCACCGCCGGAATTGGGTGCTCCGCAGGCCACTTTCAGCCCGGCCGGCATCATGTCGTAGTAGTAGGTGATCGTGCCCTCGAAGAACGCCGTAGCACTCGAAACGTTTCTTCCCGCTGATCGTCACGGCAAGCCAGGTCATGTAGGGCGCGCTCGTCTGGTTATCAATAGCCTGGATGTAGCGGAAGTTGATGGCGCACTGGTCCAGCTGCGGGTCCGGTTGGTAGCAGTAGGGATTGGAGATGGTGAAACTGGTCAGTGCATCCGTGGAATCGACACTGTTTCCACCTGCGTCGCTTCGCGGGCCGCGGGAACCGCCCCCGCCCCCGCCAGCAACCGGTGCAGCAAGAGCCGCAGTTGCTGTAAGGAGATAAATCAATAAGAAGCATTCGACTTTCATCGTCTCAACCTCCTCGCGTCGGGATTTTGCCCGAATGCAGGCAAAGCATATTCCCAATGTTGGTTACCTTCAATTCCGAAATGGGGGCTTGGCAAATCAAGACGATTTGCTTGGTTCAGTCCCTTTTTTGGGATGCACTTAATTACCTCCGTCCCCTTTTTCGATAGACTGGTTTCATGCGTTGGCGCGATCTCGGTTTCGTCCTGCCTTTCGGCCTGGCCCTGCTTCCGGCGGGCGCGGTCGCGTTGATCGCGGCCGGATGGCCGGCGCCCCTCGGCGCAGGGTTTCCGCTGCTGGTGATTTTCGGCGCGCTGCCGGTCCTCGACTTCCTGTTTGGCATCGACACCGACAATCTTGATGTCGCCAACGCCGCCATCGAACGGCACGGGTATTTCCGCGTGCTCACGCTCCTCACCGTGCTGGTGTGGCCGGCGGTGCTGATCTATTGCGCCTGGGAATTCACGCGCCTGCCACTCGGTCCGTTCGGCCTGCTGGCCTGGATAGTGTCCACCGGCGTGCTCGGCGGCATCCTCGCGATCAATCCGGCGCACGAACTCGTGCACAAGAACAGCCGCCTGGAGCGCCTCTGCGGCGGCCTGCTTCTGACCAGCGTCGGCTACCACGGCTTCAAGATCGAACACGTACGCGGGCATCACGTGAATGTCGCCACCCCGGCCGATTCCTCGTCGGCCCGCTTCGGGGAATCGGTCTACGCGTTCGTGCCACGGGCACTGCGCGACAACGTGCGCAATGCCTGGCGTCTGGAAGCGCAACGCCTGCGGCGCCGCGGGCGGAGCGTGTGGTCGCACGAAAACGAGATGCTGCGCTGGACCGCGCTGTGGCTCGTGCTGCTCGTCGCGTTCGCCCTGTGGCTTGGCGCGACGGGCGCGCTGTTCTTCGTCGCCCAGGGAATCGTCGCGGCGAGCACGTTGGAAGTCATCAACTATGTCGAGCACTACGGACTCTCGCGCAACGCGGTCGCGCCCGGCCGTTACGAGCGCGTGACGCATCTGCATTCATGGAATGCCCCGCAGCGTTTTGGCAACTGGCTGCTGTTCAACTTGCAGCGTCACTCCGATCACCACGCCCATGCGCGGCGCCGCTATCAGGCGCTGCAGCATCACGACGACAGCCCGCAACTGCCGGCGGGTTATGCGACCATGTTCGTGCTGGCGCTGGTGCCGCCGCTGTGGCGTCGAGTCATGGATCCGCGCGCAGTGCGTGCGCGAAGTTCGACACCGCATTTCGAAGGCGCGTGAACCGGGAGAAACTGAACTCTGGCCCCAGTTCTCGAATGAAGACGTCACCGCATAATCAATGGGGTCATAATCAATGGGGTCAGAGGCATTGATCCGAACAAACCAATCGATTTCGTATCAGTAACAAAAAATCAAATGACTCTGGCGCCATTGATCGCTCATTGTGTCTTCCGGCAAGTCGACAGTTTCCTGCCAAAGGCCCGATTACACAAAATCCAGGACACGCCCCTTCCCAAGTTCCAGTTGAACGGGCGTAACTGAACCTGAGCCCGTTTTTGGGCCAGGAATTGCCGTCCTTGCGCCTCCCATGCCGCGCCTGAGCATGGCGCCGCACGGGAGTTGAAACCTATCGATGCATCGATCGATTCCGCAACCGCAGCCCTACTGCTGCAGCCGCGGCCAGCAGCAGCATCAATAGCAGCCGGCCGAAGCCATTGAGTGTCGGCGACGGAACGACCGGTGCAACGATCGTCAATGTGAACGTCTGCACGGCATCCGGCGATACGCCATTGGAGGCCGTGACTGTCAGCGAATAAGTGCCGACCGTGCCGTAGCCCGGTATTCCCGCCAGCGTCGCCGTGCCGTCACCGTTGTCGACAAAGGTCACGCCGGACGGCAAGGTTCCTGACTCCATGAGAGACGCTGTCGGGAAGCCGGAGCTCGTGAACGTGAATGAGATCGAAGCGCCTGCGATGAACGTGGTGGCGTTGGCACTGGTGATCGCCGGCACCTGATTCACGGTCAGCGTGAAACTCTGCGTTGCATCCGGGGATACGCCGTTGGAGGCGGTAATGGTCAGCGCATAGGTACCAGCGGTGCCGGCGGCCGGCGTACCCGACAGCGTCGCAGTACCATCACCGTTGTCGGTGAAGATCACACCCGAGGGCAGTGAGCCTGAATACGTCACGCTCGGCGTCGGCGTCCCGGTGGCTGTAACCGTGAACGTACCGGCAGTGCCCACCGTGAACGTGGTGGCGTTGGCGCTGGTGATCGCCGGCGCCTGATTCACGGTCAGCGTGAAACTCTGCGTCGCATCCGGGGATATGTTGTTGGAGTCGGTAATGGTCAGCGCATAGGTACCACCGGTACCGGCGGCCGGAGTACCCGACAGCGTCGCAGTACCATCACCGTTGTCGGTGAAGATCACACCCGAGGGCAGTGAGCCTGAATACGTCACGCTCGGCGTCGGCGTCCCGGTGGCTGTAACCGTGAACGTACCGGCAGTGCCCACCGTGAACGTGGTGGCGTTGGCACTGGTGATCGCCGGTGCCTGATTCACGGTCAGCGTGAAACTCTGCGTTGCATCCGGGGATACGCCGTTGGAGGCGGTAATGGTCAGCGCATAGGTACCACCGGTACCGGCGGCCGGCGTACCCGAAAGCGTGGCCGTACCATCACCGTTGTCGGTGAAGATCACACCCGAGGGCAGCGTACCGGTCTTGGCCAGCGTCGGCGTTGGCGCGCCCGATGTTTGGACGGTGAACGTACCGGCAGTGCCCACCGTGAACGTGGTGGCGTTGGCGCTGGTGATCGCCGGTGCCTGATTCACGGTCAGCGTGAAACTCTGCGTTGCATCCGGGGATACGCCGTTGGAGGCGGTAATGGTCAGCGCATAGGTACCACCGGTACCGGCGGCCGGCGTACCCGACAGCGTCGCAGTACCATCACCGTTGTCGGTGAAGATCACACCCGAGGGCAGTGACCCGGTCTTGGCCAGCGTCGGCGTTGGCACGCCCGTTGTTTGGACGGTGAACGTACCGGCAGTGCCCACCGTGAACGTGGTGGCGTTGGCGCTGGTGATCGCCGGCGCTGCCGTGCCGGTCAACGTACCTGTAAGATATCTATATGGAGCGCAGTTGTAGCATTCTACGGATTGGCTTCCGAGCGTGACCGCCCCGCCGGCATCGCTCAGTCTGCCGGCAGTTTGAAAGCGCAACCCACGATTCGTGCCATTTTGGTCAAATTCGTAAAACCGCTCGGGGTTTGTGCCAGGGTAATCCGATGCAGATGAGGTGGTTGGATTGTAGATGAATGCGGGAAAAGTCGCAGTGACACCGCCGCCCACGCTGATAGACCAGCTAGAAAAGGAATCAGTATCGGCGTCGTAAACGAAGTATCCCGAGGCTGTTCCACCATCAGCAAACTGTCCATTGCTCAGGGTCCAGGTGACCGGGAAGGCGAATGCGCCTGACGCCCATGTGAGCATCAGTGCACAAACCGCGATGAGGTATGCGGAAAGCAGCCGAGTGGTTTTCACATCTGATCCCTCTGGTAGAACGATAGACGCTCCCCAGAGCTATCTCGTTTTGGCGAATCGGCGCGCCCCAACGCGGCATTGATTTTCCAAATGATAATTTATGAAAAACTGAAATGTAAACATCACCGCCAAGAACGGGGGCAGGTTCACTTCCTCAACTTCAATCAATGGGTGTAAGTGAACCTGACCCCGTTCTTGGCTACATTTATCACCTTTCTTGAAAATGAACCTGACCCCCTATTCGACTGAAAATGAACCTGACCCCTTTTTTGCTTTTTTGGACGGGGCGGCGAAATGGCGTCTCCTTTTCACGCTTCACCACAGTCAGCCCTTAAACCCGGCTACGGCATCGACTCGAAACCGTCGGCGAAGATCACGTCATTTTCCACCGCGCCGATGTCGCAGTGCGGCCCCTGCGGCCGCGTCACGCCACGCTGGTCAACGCCATTGACCAGCGCCCCTGCGCATACGGCGTCGTTGCCGGCGTCCACCGCCGAACCCGCCGCGCTCGGTACCATCGTTTCGGTCAACCCGCCATGCATGCCCAGCGGTCCGAGCAGCGGATCGGCGTCGATATTGCCGCCGACATCGGTGCCCAGTGATGTATCCCAGCTGGTGCTTCCGCCGGAGCCTTGAATCACGCTGTGATCGATGCTCGGTGTGGCGCCGGCATTGAAGATTTCCGGCGATTCCGCTGTGGCCGTATCGTTCCAGAGAATAATGTTGCTCAAGGCAGGGCTGCTGCTACCGGAAGTAGCATCGTTGAACATCGCTCCACCTCCATCGGCTGTATTGCCGCTGAAAGTGACGTTGCTCAGGGTCGGGCTGCTGACACCAGCGCTTGAACCATCGTCGTACATCGCGCCGCCGCTATGGGCCATGTTGCCGCTGAATGTGACATTCACCAAGGTCGGACTGCTGATGCCGTCGCCGCCACCGTTGTACATCGCACCGCCGTTCCCGCTGGCGTTGTTGCCGCTGAAGGTGATGTTGCTCAACATGGGTTTACTGGTACCGTAGTAGCCCTCGTTGTAGATCGCGCCACCGTTCGTGGTCGCATTGTTGCCGCTGAAGGTAACGTCACTCAGCATCGGGCTGCCGGTGCCGGAAAACGAGCCATCGTTGAACAACGCGCCACCATCGGAAGCGCTGTTGCCGCTGAAGACGAGGTTGCTCAAAATCGGGTTGCACGCGTTGCCGCTGCCACCCTTGCCAATGCAGTACAGGCCGCCGCCGAAATTTTGCGGGGACGTGCCGTTGGCGTCGCCGCCGGTGATCGTGAATCCATCGAGTATGGTGCCCTGCGTGATCGCGGTGCCCGTGGTACCGTCCATGGTCACCACGTGATAACTGTTGCTGCCCTGGATATCGGCGCTGGTTTCGTCGATGTTGTTGCTGTCGGTATTGGTATCGTTGCCGTCGATGTCGCCCGACAGGATGGTGACGTTGGCGGAGGGATCGCGCTCGTCACGGCTGGTCTCGGAACCTGCAAACCCGCCAAACACATGCACACCGGGCAGAATACTGAACGTGTCCGTACGCGCGGAACCCGGCGTGTAGACGCCGGCCTTCACCCAGATTTCCCCGCAGCCTGGCGTCGTCAGCGCAGTCTGGAGCAACATCGGCAAGGCCCAGGAGCTGCCGTCGTAGGTCCCGGTGACAGTCGGGGCAACACGACATACGTAGCGCTGTTCCACCGCGCCGATGTCGCAATGCGGTCCTTGCGGGCGGGTCAGGCCACGTTGGTCCGCGGCCGGGCAATTGCCGTCATCGCCGGTATCGACGGCCGAACTGCCCGCGCCCAGCAGCATGGTCGCGGTCGAACCGCCATGCATGCCCAGCGGTCCGAGCAACGGATCGGCGTCGATATTGCCGCCGCCATCGGTGCCCAGCGACGTATCCCAACTGCCACTGCCGCCGGAGCCTTGGACCACGCTGTGGTTGATGGTGGGGGTCCCAGGGGAGTTTACGCCAGGGGAGTTATCAATCTCCGGCGCGGTAGCCGCACCATTGTTCCAAAGAATTACATTCGTCAATGTAGGGCTGCAGGTGCCGTTAAAAGCATCGTTGAACATCGCGCCACCGTCAGACGCGATGTTGCCGCTGATGGTAACGTTGACCAAGCTTGGGCTGCTGGTGCCGTAGTAGCCATTGTTGTACATTGCGCCGCCGTATACTGCGGAATTGCCACTGAAAGTAACGTTGACCAGACTTGGACTGCTATTACTTTCGTTGTACATAGCACCACCACCGTATCCTGCGGAATTACCACTGAAAGTAACGTCGACCAGGCTTGGGCTGCTACCACCGCCAGTACCGTCGTTGAACATCGCGCCGCCTGATGACTCTGCGTAGTTGCCACTGAAGGCTGAATGGCTGAGGGTCGGGCTGCAATAGTTGCCGCCCCCTTCACCCGAGCAAAATAAACCACCACCGGAGAGATCCGGGTAAACGCCATTGGCTTGTCCACCGGTGATCGTGAAGCCGTCCAGAATGGTCGTGGCGGTGATCGGCGTACCGGCGGTACCGTCCATGTAAACCACATGGTAGCTGTTGCTGCCCTGGATATCGGCGCTTGTTTCGTCGATATTGTTGTTGTCGGCATTGGTGTCGTTATTGTCGATGTCGCCGGACAGGATAGTGATATTGGCGGCTGGATCGCGCTGATCGCGGCTGGTCTCGTTGCCGGCAAACCCGCCGTACACGGCCACGCCGGGCGGAATATTGAATGTGTCGGTGCGCGTGGCGCCGGGTTTGTACACGCCGGCCTTCACCCAGATTTCCGTGCACGTGTTAGTGGTCAGGGCGGTTTGCAGAAGCATGGGCAAAGCCCAACTGCTGCCGTCGTATGTCCCGCCCACGCTTGGCGAAACCCGGCAAACAGCCGCGTATGTCTGGCCGGCAGCGAGCAAACTCAGGAACAGCGTCGCGGATACCAGCGCCGCCAAGCGCCCGCGTACTTGACGACATGCTGGAATGGCCATGGACTTCCCCCGACTCGCGTTCGATACCTTTTGACCCTACCGCATCAACTTGTTCGGCGCAAACGCGTTCGAGTTACGGAATCAATAGGGTCAGAGTCATTGATTTGGAAGCGACGATCAAAGCATGGGGCCTTGAGAATGATTGGTTCAAGGCGCAGATTGAAGCCAAGGCCGAGCGCCGGTCAGTGGCTTTGGCTCGAGGCGGGAACAGGAAGTCGGCTGCGTTTAGAGAAACTCGAAATCAATGACACTGACCCTATTGATCCCTTTTTCGCCGCCAGAAAATGAACCTGACCACTTTTTCGGACTAACCCGGGTCAGAGCCCCTTCTGCGACGCCTCGCCGTAGTGATCGGCCAGCGATCGCTTCGCCTCCTTCAGAAGCGTGCCGCCCGCAGCCTGGGTGACGTACTCCAGGAAACTGCTCGTGTACCAGTCGCCGCGGTCGCGGAAGTAGACCTGCACACCGGGCAGTCCCATCCAGTCCCGGATCATGCGCTCGACCGCACCCCAGGACTCGTCGTCGAGTGCGCCCTCGAGTCGCAGCAGGTACTGCTGCTCGAAGCCACGGAACAGCGAATTCATCAGCGCGCGAAAACGCGCCTGGTCTCCCTGGCTCAAGGCCTCCAGGTCGGCGCCACCCTGAACGAGCAGCCGGCCCAACTCGGGGTCCGCCGCCACGGCCAGTGAGGTCTCGGATACGCTAACGGCGAGATCCCTGCTCGCGTCGTGTCGCGCCTGTCGCGTGCTCGCCTTCAGCTGCGCCGCGACGTAAAGCAGCGACACCACCACCGCAACGGCACTGAGGAGATCAGCGACCGCACTCAATGCAGTCCAGTTCATTGCCCACCTCCCGGGATCTGTCTCAGACAAGGGGACGGCTCAAGCACTCGGATCAACGCGAAAAATGGCTCTGATCCCTTTTTTCCCGTTCCAAAAAAACAGGGGTCAGAGTGCACTATTCCATGATAAGTTGGATAAAAAGTCTACTCTGACCCCTGTTTTGACCACCACGCCGGACCGTGCCCAGCGCATGCTGCATCCGGTCGGGGATGATTGCACCATGCACGTGATCGAGAGCGGATCGTTGGATTGGGACCCGGCCAGATCGGGTCCGGCATGGCAAAAAGGGGACGGGGGTAATTAAGTGTTCCCAGCATGACCCGCAGTTGGGATGCTGTAGGTCAAGTCCGACGGTTGGCGTAGGAGATCCTGGGATTTAATTACCCCCGTCCCCGTTTTGTGGACGACCTGGCTATGGTGTTGGCGCGCCCTCGAAACCGTCGGAGAAAATGATGTCCGACAACACTTCCACCGCCCCGATATCGCACACGGCAGTACCGTTATTGTCGCCGTCCTGGGGACGGGTGACACCGCGCTGGTCGGTAGCCGGGCAGGCGGCATTATCGCCCGCATCGATCGCCGAGCTCCCCGCGCCCAGGGCCATGGTCTGCGTCGGCCCGCCGTTGTCCTGCAGCGGACCGAGCAACGGATCGGTGGAAACGATGTTGGTGCAGGTCCCAGGGCAGAAACCAGGGTAAACGCTGTGGTCCATCGTCACCCCGGGTCCAGCGCCGGATGCAGAGCATACTATTCCGTCGCAAATTTCCGGCCCGCCCCCCTGCGTCCCCACGCTGTCGCCCCAGAAGATCACGTTGGTGAGCGTCGGCTGGATCGTGCCAAGGCCGGACTCGTCCCTCATCGCGCCGCCCTCGCTGCCGGCAGAGTTGCCGCTGAAGGTTACGTTGGTGAGCACCGGGCTGATCACGCCGAAATAGTCTGTGGACCCGGTGTTGTTGTAGATCGCGCCGCCGCTGTCGCCGGCGCTGTTGCCGCTGAAGGTGACATTGGTGAGCGTCGGGCTGCTGGTGCTTAGGGACGCGCCTGATGCGTGATTGTAGATCGCGCCGCCATCGGTGACGGCGCTGTTGCCGCTGAACGTGACGTTGTTGAGTACCGGACTGCTCGTGCCGCCCGCCGACCCCTCGTTGTAGATCGCGCCGCCATCGCTGCCGGCAGAGTTGCCGCTGAACGTGACGTTGGTGAGAACCGGGCTGCTCGTGCTCGAGCCGCCGCCACCGCCCTGGTTGAACATCGCGCCGCCGAGGGAACTGGAATGATTGCCGATGAAGGTGACATTGGTGAGCGTCGGGCTGCTCACGGTACCGGATGTGGCGTGGTTGAACATCCCGCTCCCACCGGGGCCACTGTTGCCGCTGAAGGTGACATTGGTGAGCGTCGGGCTGCTGATGCTTGCGGCGGCGACAGCGTCGTTGAGGAGCCCGTGCCCGAAGTTGCCGCTGAAGGTGAGGTTCGAGAGTGTCGGGCTGCACTCGGCGAAGGTCTTGGTGTTATCGCACCAGAGACCCGCGTAGGTGGTGGCTGCGGGTGGTGAGCCGGCTCCGGTGATGGTGAAGCCATCAAGGACGGTGTCTGACAAGACTTTCGACGCGGCCGTGGCGTTCATGGTGACGACTACTGTGCTGTTGCTGCCTACGATCTTCGTGGTGTCGGTGTCTACGCCGTCGGCGTCCACAGCGTCATTGTTGTCAATATCGCCCGAGAGCACCGTCACGTTGGCCACCGGATCGCGCTGGGCGCGGGAGGTCTCCGTCCCCGCGAAACCGCCGTAGACGGCGACGCCGGGCGGAATGATGAACGTGTCGCCCGCTTGAGTACCGGGCTTATAGTCCCCCTTCTTGACCCAGACCTCATCGCCGGACATCGCCGCGCCCAACGCGGCCTGAAGCGCGCAGGCGTTCACCCAGCTCAAGCAGTCCACAGTACCGGCACCGCCAGAAACCACGTAGAGCGTCGCGGCCGAGGCGGCTGCGGCATCGAGAAGGCTGAAGAGGAACAGGACGAGAATGAGCCCTACCGCGAACCGACGAACGTTGCCTGAAACCATGTTTTCACCTCCATACCCCGAAAACCGACCCCGTTTCCCCCGAGTTCGGGACCACGAGGGGATAAAAAGCATAAACGCCATGCTTGGCCACGTACAGCCGCGGTTAACTGACGAAAAGGGGACGGGGGTAATTAAATCCCAAGATCTCCTACGCCAATCGTCGGATTTCACCTACAGCATTCGAACCGCGGGTCATGCGACGCTCGCCGGATGCCACGCCAGCCTCGACTCGAATTGCCCGGTATTCCCCTGCACGTCACCCAGCGTGGTGTGAACCGATGCGCGATCTTCGTGGACGACCAGGACCGTGAACATCTCCATGCCCTGCTTTGCGAAAGCATGTCCAAACACGAAATCCCAGTGCATGCCTACGTCTTCATGGGTAACCACATCCACGTGTTGGTCACTCCCCCGCAGCGTCATGCATTGTCACTAGCCATGCGTCATGTTGGCCAGTGTTATGTCCGTGCCTTCAACCGCCGACACCGACGTACCGGCACCCTCTGGCAAGGTCGATTCAAATCCTGCCTGGTGGATACCGAGCGCTATTTGATGGCAGTGTATCGCTACATCGAACTCAACCCCGTGCGAGCTGCCATGGTTGCACGGGCCGAGCAATATCGCTGGTCGAGCGTTCATGCCAACGTCGGCCTGATTTCGGACAAGCTGGTGACACCGCACCGCGTGTACCTCGAGCTGGATCGCGATCCGATCAAACGGACCCTGGCCTACCAAACTTGGCTGCGTGAAGGCCTCAACAACGAAGACCTCGACCGCATCCGCATGCATCTGCAGAAGGAGCGCGCGCTGGGCGACCAGAAGTTTCAAGCGATGATCGAAAAGGCGATCGGTCGTCCAGTCGCAGCACGCCCACCCGGAAGACCTCGGCGCTTGATCCGGGAGAATGGGAACACTTAATTACCCCCGTCCCCTTTTCCGGGCCGCGAAAAATGGCCAGGACCCGCAGACCTCAGAGCATAAAGGGGACGGAGGCAATTAAGCTGATTTAATTCCCTCCGTCCCCTTTTTAATTAAGCCGATTTAATTACCCCCGCCCCGTATTCTCCCTTATTCTCATCATGTAAAAGTGCACTCTGACCCCTGTTCTCACCTGTTTTCAACCCCTGTTTTCCCTGTTTTCATGACCACGGCCCGCTTGTCTTTACGGGTCCTGATGCCGTTTTCCAATCCCTTGTTCCGCTACCAGCCGGATTCCCACGCGGGATTGGGTTTGAACCTGGCAACCAGAAAATCGATCAGTACCCGCACGCGTGAAGGCAACGTGCGGTTGGGCAGGTAGACCAGATAGATGGCGCTCTCCGGAACCACCCGGACATCGCGCAGCACCGGCACCAGTTCCCCCTGCCGCACGGCGTCCCCGACCATGTAGGCGGGAAGGATGCCGATGCCCAGCCCCGCGCGAACCGCGGCGTACACCGCATCCATCTCGTCGGTCTCGAACACACCGGCAACCGGAATCGAGTGCTTGCGCCCGTTCTTGCGCAGCGTCCAGGCGCCCTTCGGCGCAAGGGCGGGAAACACCACGCATTGATGTTTGCACAGGTCCTCCAGCCGGAGCGGCACCCCATGCTGCTCCAGATACCCGGGCGATGCGCACAGCACCGACCGGTTGTCGGCCAGCTTCCTGGCCACCAGGTCTGGGGCGGGGTCGAAGGATATGCGCATACCCAGGTCAAATCCCTCGTCGCCGAGTTCCAGCGGGCGGTTGCTGCAGGAGAGCTTGACCCAAATATCCGGGTATTGCCGCTGGAAGTCGGCGAGCGCCGGAATGACGTGACGCACCGCGAATGCCGGAACCGCGGTCAACTTGACCAGGCCGGCCGGCTCCACCTGGGCCTGGGTCAAGCGTTGCTCGGCAACCTCTGCTTCCCGGACGATACGCGCGCAATGTTCATAGAACAGCGCCCCGGCCTCGGTCAGGCTGAGCCTTCGCGTCGTGCGGTTCAGCAATTTCACCGCAAGCCCCTGCTCCAGCGAACTCACGTGCCGGCTGACCAGAGATTTCGACATGCCGAGCCGGTCCGCCGCCGCGGAGAAGCTCTTCGCTTCCACGACCTGGGCGAATACCCGCATGCTGTTCAGTCGATCCTTCATTGATATTATATTTGCAACAATATGTTGCATATATACCTATTTATCTATTATTTGCAACTACATAGATTGTCATGGCCGGCGCGAAAGCCATTTCCCACGCGCCATTTCATCCCAACGAGGACAACGCCATGAACGCCATCGTCAACATCGGGCAAATGCAAATCCGCTATCTCGTGGATGGCGCGGAAACCGGGGGCCTGGGGCTGTTTGAACTGACGGTTCCGCCGGGCGCGCACGTGCCGCCACCGCATAGCCACAGCAACAACGAAGAGTGCGTGTACGTCCTGGAGGGCGTGCTGCGGTACACGGTCGACGGGGTCACCCGCGACCTGGGCCCGGGCGATTACATGTCCACCCCACGCGGTTGCGTGCATCATTTCTGCAACCCCGCCGACGCCACGGCCGATGCACGTGCGCTGATCGTGCTGACGCCGGACATCGGCGAGGCGTTCTTCCGCGAGGTCGGCGCCATCGTCGATGCGGGCGGACCGCCCGACCGTTCGAAGATCATCGCCGTCATGAACCGGCATGGCCTGGAACTCGCCGCCCCGCCCGAGCCGGTGGCCGGTTGAGGCATTGGGTGCATGCCATGAACATGAATGACATGGACGCGCGAATGACACATGACCAGCCCACCAGTCTGGAGGCGCTCGTGCGCCATCGCGTCGCCCACGCCGACAGCGATGCCTCGCGGCGCGTGTGGCTGTTTCATTCGCACGTCTACTTCGACCACGATGTACCGGAGCGTATCGTCGAGGCGCGCGGATTCAGGGAACGGATCCGCGCAAGCTTCGCGGGCAATGGCCACGTCGAGGTGAATTCGCTGACACCAGGGCCCGCTGGACCGCATCCGCGGGGCAGCTTCGAGGTCCTGTTCACGCGCGAGGTGTTCGCCGACTACGTCGCCTGGCTCATGTTCATGCGACCCGAGGCGCTGGATATCCTGATCCACCCGCTCACGCGTTCGCTGGCCCTCGACCACACCACCCGTGCCCTCTGGCTCGGCACCCCGCGCGCGCTCGACCAGGCGATGCTCGAATCCGCGGATGCCCGGTTGCTGGCCTCCGGCAGGACCGAGGAAGCGATCATCGAGGGCACCAAGAGACATTGAATGAGCCATCCTTAAACAGCCGATCAGCGCGACCTTCCTTTGCCGGTTCAGGGGCATGCCTAGACGATGGTGCGGGCAGGAAAACAGGGGTCGAAAACAGAAAACAGGGGTCAGAGTAGACTTTTTATCCTACCTATCATGTAAAAGTGCACTCTGACCCCTGTTTAGAGGGGAAAGAGCAGGAGACTTAATTACCCCCGTCCCCTTTTTACGCGCCAATGCGTTCTGGCTGATCTTCATCGGAATGAGGAATTCCTCCAGCAGCACTTCTCCGGGGTGGATATTTGCGGGACGTTTCATGGCCAAGAAATTGTCATGATCCTTGTCGTTCGCTGACGTCTCGGATTGAAAGAACTGGATTCCGGGCTCTGCGCGTTGCGCAGCCCCGGAATGACGGGAAACGTGGGCGTTGGCGCAGCCTCTGAGTGACGGGAAACTAATGACGCTTCGGGTCGGGCTCTAACGCGCGTTCCGCCGCATCGAAATGGCAGTCGGGCAGTCGATTGCGTCGAAATGACACTGCACGGCATCGCGCACGTTGGCGCGAAGTTCATCGTAGCTATCCGCTTCGGTGAAGATGGAATGACCCAAGGCCCGCGCGAGCAAGCCGCCTTCGGGTGCATCTTCGACGAGAAATACGATTTCGGTCATTCGCCTCTCCGCGTTGACCAGATAATACGCCGAAATCGAGGCATTACATATTCCTCCGATACTCCCCACCCACGTCATACAACGCATGAGAAATCTGCCCCAAGCTGTTGTATTTGACCGCTTCCATCAGCTCGACGAAGACGTTCTTGCGTTCGCGGGCGGTTTGCTGGAGGCGGGTCAGGGAGCCCGGTGCCAGCGAGGCTTTGCCCCCACCCCGGCCCTCCCCCGCCTGCGGGGGAGGGGGAAGATCGTCGAGGGATGAGGGGTTGATGGCGTCGCCGGCGGGAGGGGGTAGATCGGCGCTGGCCGAAGACAGTTCACCCACGTAGCGTCTCGCCTCGGCGGCCGACTCGACGAACGGATTGCGATTTGCGCGGAACGCTTCGACGTTCTTGATCTGCTGCGCCTTTTCCTCCGGCGTGGAGCGGATCAGTTCGATCTCGGTGACGATGTCGCCGGCATGTTCCTTCGGCAGGAACGTATTGACGCCGATCAGCGGCAGCGAGCCGTCGTGTTTCTTGTGCTCGTAGTACATCGACTCTTCCTGGATCTTGCCGCGCTGGTACATGGTGTCCATCGCGCCAAGCACGCCGCCGCGCTCGCTGATCGCCTCGAATTCCTTGTACACGGCTTCCTCGACGATGTCGGTCAGCTTGTCGATGATGAAACTGCCCTGCCACGGGTTCTCGCAGAAGTTCAGGCCCAGTTCGCGGTTGATGATGAGCTGGATCGCCACGGCGCGGCGCACGGATTCTTCGGTCGGCGTGGTGATGGCCTCGTCGTAGGCGTTGGTGTGCAGGCGAGTTGCAGTTGTCGAACAGCGCGTACAGCGCCTGCAGCGTGGTGCGGATGTCGTTGAACTGGATTTCCTGCGCATGCAGCGAGCGGCCGGAGGTCTGGATGTGGTACTTCATCATCTGGCTGCGCGGTGACGCACCGTAGCGTTCGCGCATGGCGCGCGCCCAGATGCGCCGTGCGACGCGGCCGATGACGCTGTATTCCGGGTCCATGCCGTTGGAGAAGAAGAACGACAGGTTGGGCGCGAAGTCGTCGATGTCCATGCCGCGCGCGAGGTAGTACTCGACGATGGTGAAGCCGTTGCTCAGGGTGAAGGCGAGCTGGCTGATCGGGTTCGCGCCGGCCTCGGCGATGTGATAGCCGGAGATCGACACCGAGTAGAAGTTGCGCACCTTGTTGTCGACGAAGTACTGCTGGATGTCGCCCATCATGCGCAGCGCGAACTCGGTGCTGAAGATGCAGGTGTTCTGCGCCTGGTCTTCCTTGAGGATGTCGGCCTGCACGGTACCGCGCACGCGGGTCAGCGTTGCGGCCTTGATCCTGGCGTAGGTTTCCGCGTCGACGAGTTGGTCGCCGGTAATGCCGAGCAGGCCCAGGCCGAGGCCGTCGTTGCCTTCGGGAAGCGGGCCCGAGTACGTTGGCCGATGCTTGCCTGCGTAGAGTTTTTCGATCTTCGCGTGCGCGACATCCCAGCGTTTCTGGTCTTCGCGCAGGTATTTCTCGATGTTCTGATCGATGGCGGTGTTCATGAACATCGCCAGGGTGATCGGCGCCGGGCCGTTGATCGTCATCGACACGGACGTGCTCGGCGAGGACAGGTCGAAGCCCGAATACAGCTTCTTCATGTCGTCCAGCGTGGGCACGTTGACGCCGGAGTTGCCGATCTTGCCGTAGATGTCCGGGCGCTCATGCGGGTCTTCGCCGTACAGCGTGACCGAATCGAACGCAGTCGACAGGCGCGCGGCCTTCTGCCCCAGCGACAGGTAGTGGAAGCGGCGGTTGGTGCGCTCGGGCGTACCTTCGCCGGCAAACATGCGCAGCGGATCCTCGCCGGTGCGCCGGTACGGATACACGCCGCCGGTGTACGGGTAGGCACCGGGCAGGTTTTCCTTCTTCAGGAACGTGAGCAGTTCGCCCCAACTCGTGTAGGTGGGCGCGGCGATTTTCGGGATGCGCTGGTGCGACAGCGATTCGACGTAGTTGTTGCCTTCGACCGCCTTGCCGCGCACTTCGTAGGTGTAGTGCTCGTCGGTGATCGCTTTCAGCCGTGCCGGCCATTCGCGCAGCAGGCGCAGGCCTTCGCTTGAGAGCGTGCTGACGGCTTCGTTGTAGCGCTTGCGCAAGGCGATCAGGGTGCTGTCGATGCCGTCGCTGTCGTCCTCCCAGTAGGATGCTTCGCCTTCGCTGTCCGGCACCATGTGCGGCGTTTTGCCCCCATCTGCCCTACGGGCATCTCCGCCGGCAGACTGCGGAAGAGCCTGCAGGTCCTCGTCGGCATATAGCTCCAGCGCCCCGGGTAGCCTGGCGTCACCAAGTTCCTTGAGCGCCTGCCAAAGCGCCTGGGCGCGATTGGCGACTTCGGCTTCGCCGCCGATGCCGGTATTGATGTGTCTGCCCTGCTCCGCGATTTCGGCCAGGTAACGCACGCGCTTGCCGGGAATCAGCACGGTGGCGCGCGGTTCCCTGATCGAGGTATCGACCTGCGGCTTGAAGTCGCAGTGGGGAGAAAAAGAAAGGGGGTCAGAGTCACTTTTCTGCGACTCGCCCTTCTCTGCACTGCCGCTCCCACTCCCGTGACTCTGACTCCCTTTCTTCTCGCGCAACAGCCGGCACAGGTTGACGAACATCCAGGTCACGCCGGGGTCGTTGAACTGGCTGGCGATGGTCGGATATACCGGCACGTCTTCGTCGGCCAGCTTGAACGCCACACGGTTGCGCTTCCATTGCTTGCGCACGTCGCGCAACGCGTCTTCGGCGCCGCGCTTGTCGTACTTGTTGAGCACCACCAGGTCGGCGAAGTCGAGCATGTCGATCTTCTCCAGCTGGCTGGCCGCGCCGTAGTCGCTGGTCATCACGTACATCGGGAAATCGACCAGGTCGACGATCTCCGAATCGGACTGGCCGATGCCGGCCGTCTCGACGATGACCAGGTCGTAGCCCTCGCCCTTCAGGAACGCGATGCAGTCCTTGAGCACCGCGCTGGTCGCCGCATGCTGGCGGCGCGTGGCCATCGAGCGCATGAACACGCGCTTGCTGCGCAGGGAATTCATGCGAATGCGGTCGCCGAGCAGCGCGCCGCCGGAACGGCGCCGGGTCGGGTCGACGGCCAGCACGGCAATGCGCATTTCGGGGAACGCGTGCAGGAAGCGCAGCAGCAATTCGTCGACCACGCTGGATTTGCCCGCCCCGCCGGTGCCGGTGATGCCGATCACCGGCGTCTTGCTGCCGGCCAGTTGCCATTGCTTGCGACGGCGCGCGAGTTCAGCCTCGTCGTAGTGGCTTTCCTCGATCGCGGTCAGGGCATGGCCGACGGCGATCTCGTCGTCAATCGGCACGGTCGCCGGCAGCAGCTTGCGGCTGTCGGCCTCGGCGTGTTCGGTCTGCGCGACCCGGGCGCGGCGCACCACGTCCTCGATCATCGCCGTCAACCCCAGATGCATGCCGTCGTTGGGATGGTAGATGCGTTCGACGCCGTAGTCCTGCAGTTCGGCGATTTCCTCCGGCGTGATCGTGCCGCCGCCGCCGCCGAACACGCGGATATGCCCGGCCCCGCGCTGCGTGAGCATGTCGACCATGTACTTGAAGTATTCGACGTGGCCGCCCTGGTACGAACTGAGCGCGATCGCATCGGCGTCTTCCTGCAAGGCCGCGCGCACCACGTCCTCGACGCTGCGGTTGTGGCCCAGGTGCACGACCTCGGCGCCCTGCGACTGGATCAGCCGGCGCATGATGTTGATCGCCGCGTCGTGTCCGTCGAACAGGCTGGCCGCGGTGACGAAGCGCAGCGGCGCGGCCTCGTCGGTGACCTCGCTGGCAGTGAAGTTCTTGGCAGTCGTGTTCATGGAATACGCATTGAATATGGTCAGTAAGCCATTGTAACGCCGACGCGGCTGCTATCGGGGCATGCGAGGCCGTCCCGGCCGTCAAGCAGCCTTGTTTCGCAATTTCGGCTCATGTGTGGCAACTCGCCGTTCGCGAAAATCCTTGCGCCGCCCTTCCTGGCGCTGAGCAGGTCCGAGTCGTTTTTGAACGAAAGCCTGGGAGTCTGGCGCAGGGTTATTGCCGACAAGCGACTTTGCGCTTCATGCTGATCGAACTTCGGCCAGGCCTGGCTGCCCAAGCTGCAATCAATCATCCTGCCCGGACGGCGCAGTCTCCTCGGCCGAGAGCCGTGCTTCGGCTGCCGCAACCATCGCCTTGAAGCGAACATCTTCGTGCAGCGAATCGAGATCCGGATCGACCTTCGCGTGATTCAGCATGCCCCTGGCGATTCCGTCGAACACGGACCCGAGCAGGTCGAGCGCCGCTTCGCTGTCGTTGAGTCTGGCCGCGAGGGTGCACGAAAGGTTGTAGCGAAGCTTGATATTGTCGGGGTCGAGCAGCAACGCGCGACTCATCCATTCCCGGAAACGTTCATTGTCGCCGAGCACAGCCAGGGCAGTCGCGCCATAGGCGAGAATGGAGGCGTTGTTCGGGTCTTGCGCAACTATCTTTTCGACCCGCTCGAGCATGTCCTTCGCGACCAGCAACGAGCCCTGCACCTCGCCGAGTGCACGGTAGCAGGCGAGGATCATGTTCGCCGAGTTGACGTCGGCCTCCTGCAGGGTCATCGCCTTCTGGAAGAAGGCGACGGCATCCGCAAGCCGATGCTGGCGGTAGCGCAGATAGGCCGCCGACCGGTTGACCTCGTACGATTCCGGGTCGAGTTGCAATGCCATGTCGATCTCGGCGGAGGCGAGATCGAAACGCCCGTCTTCGGAGAACACACGCGCCTTGATCGAATGCGCTTCAGCCAGGTCGGGGTCGAGCGCGAGCGCATGATCGGCGGCGGCCATTGCCTCGTGCGAGCTGCCGCCATGGACATAGCGCAGGATCACGTAGCCGAGTCCCAGCAGCGCCCATGCTCGGGCATAGCGCGGGTCGATTTCGGTGGCGTGCTTGCAGAGGCGGATGATCGCCTGCGCACGCCGCAGATCGCCTTCGGTCCCGGATACGTATTGCTGGCGCGCCATCAGGTACAAGTTGTATGCCTCGGCGCTATCGGTGCCACGGTTCTCGATCGCCCGCTTCTCGGCCGGCAGCAGCCGCAGTTTCAGTGCATTGACCACGGCATGGGCGATTTCGTCCTGCAGCGCGAAGATGTCATCGAGGTCGCGGTCAAAGCGCTCGGCCCAGACATGATCGTTGCTCGCTCCGTCGACCAGTTGTGCGGTGATGCGCACGCGCCCGCCGACCTTGCGCACGCTTCCTTCCAGGACATGACTGACTGCAAGCTCGCGCGCGACCTTCGGCACGTCGACGTGCCTGCCCTTGAACACGAATGCACTGTTGCGCGAGATCACCGACAGCGCGGAGACGTTGCTCAGGTCGGTGATGATGTCCTCGGTGATGCCATCGCTGAAATATTCCTGTTCGGCATCGCCGCTCATGTTCGCGAATGGCAAAACGCAGATCGACGCGCGTGTCGACCGCGTGTTGACCGCGGCGGCGCCGGGCGCCGAAGTCGATTTTGCCCGGCGGCGGGCGATGACGCCTTCCAGCCCCCGCAGCACGGCTTGCAGGCTTGGGCCATTTTCGGCCTCGACATCGAAATCGACCGTGTGCAGCGCGCGAGCATCGATCGGCAGTTCGGCTTTGTCGAACCGGACCGGGACGAGAATATTCCGGTCGGCGCCGTGTCGCGCTTCGCCTCGAACCCAACGCGATAGGACCGATGTCGGGGTCCACACGACCAGGACGGCCAGCGCCTGCTCCAGTTCGGCAGAAATCTGCTCGTCGAATTCCTGTCCGGGCACGATCGCCGGATCCCACCAGACCGACCAGCCCGTGTCCTGTATCGCCCGGACGAGCGGAACTACGCGATCCCTGTCGCTGCGTGCATACGATACGAACACATCGGCCATGCCCGGAGCCTCCAGCCGGCCGCTCACGGGAAGCGGCCTCATAGTCTCGTCGCTAGCATACCCGAGCGCCCGAGCGACCGGAAATCAAGCCATTGCTTGCGCATTTTCGTCGGGTTCGCTTCGCTGGACGCGCTGCCTTCGATCGCGCTCCGAAAATCGTCGATGCTGATCTCGCCGTCAGGCCCGGATGCATGCCATCGTTGGCGTGAGGGATGCGCTCGACGCCGCAGTACTGATCGACCGGCGCATGATGTTGATCGCCGCATCGTGGCCGTCGAACAGCCTGGCAGCGCTGACGTTCTTGGCAGTCGTGTTCATGGAATACGCATTGAATATGGTCAGTAAGCCATTGTAACGCCTGACGACCTCGCGCCCCAGCATAGCCCGCGTTGGTGTTACCCTTGCGCCACGTCGTATCGGGGAGCCGACAGCTTGGACCTGCCACGCTTTCGCAGCTTGCTGACAGCGCAGCAGCGCGCGTCGATCGATCTGGAGGCAACCTGGTTGCGCTATCGCGCCGGGGGCGGACTGGACGAGGACGATGCCTTCGAGGCCTGGCTTGCCGGCCAGTATCCCGACCTGTTCGCTGCCGAACCGCCTCCTGCGGATACGCCGGTGCAGATGAGTCGCGTGCTTCCGGCACGCTTCGCGTGCGAAGGCGATCCGGCGCAAACCCGCGTCGATGCCGACGCGCCGACCCTGTTTGCCGGCGATTCCGCGTCGCAACCGGACGCGCCTTCGGCAGTTGCCGCGGGCGTGTTTCATTACGAAATGCTCGGTACCGCCGGCAAGGGCGGCATGGGCACGGTTCACATCGCACGCGATACCGAACTGCTGCGCCGTGTCGCCTTGAAGCAACTCAAACCGGAAGCCGATGTCGTCGCCGGTGCGCGCACGCGTTTCCTGCGCGAGGTACAGATCACCGCGCAACTGGATCATCCGAACATCGTGCCGGTATACGCGCTGGAAGTCGTCCCCGGTGGAACCCCCGCGTACACCATGAAACTGGTTCAGGGCATGACGTTTCATGCCCTGCTCAACGACACGCGAGACGCTTTGGCGGCCGGGCGCGAACCGGATGAGGCGCATTCGCTGGCTGCTCGCCTGGAGCATTTTCTCAAGGTCTGCGACGCGATGGCGTACGCCCACGACAAGGGTGTGATTCATCGCGATCTCAAACCGGCCAACCTGATGATCGGCCGGCACAACGAGGTCTATGTCATGGACTGGGGCTTGTGCCGAATTCTGCAGGTCGACGACGACGACGAGCCCGAGAATTCGGTGGTCATGACCTCTCCGGACGCTTCCGGCAGCGCCTCGCAAACGCGCTTCGGCGATATCGTGGGTACGCCCAAGTACATGTCGCCGGAACAGGCACGAGGCCACAATCAGGTACTGGATGCACGAAGCGATCAGTGTGCGCTTGGCCTGATCCTGTATGAAATCGTTACCCTTCGCGCGCCCTACGATGGCCACACGGCTCGTGAGGTGTTGGCCAACGCCGCAACCGGCAAGCGCCGGCCGATCTCGCACCGGCAAGCGGGCGGGCGCATTCCGCGCGAACTGGCCGCCATCATCGAACGCGCCACCGCATTCGCGGCGGATGACCGTTACGCCAGTGTGGCCGCACTGGCAGCCGACCTGCGCCGCTACCTGCGCGGCGAAGCGGTGCTGGCGCGCCCGGACACGCCCTGGCAACGGGCCCAGCGCTGGATAACGCAACACCGCCAGGCAGCCCTGAATATCCTGCTCGGCACGGTTGCCGCGGCATCCGTGGCGATCGGCGGGTTGTTATGGCTGAACCAGCGCCAGGCCCAGAGCGAACGCGTGCGCGAGCAACGTATCCTGGCACTGAGTTCCGCCGTGTCCGCGATCGGCGATCAGGTCCAGATGCGCTTCCTGCAGGTCGAAGGCGGCCTGGTCAATCTGGCCGACTCGGTCGCGCAGATCCTGGTGCACGGACGCAATACGAACCAGCGCGTCTACCTGCGTTCGGACTTCGTCGATCCGAAGCGCGCCCCGCCGGACCTGATTCCCAGCGCGGTGCAACACGGGCGCGTGAGCCTGGGCTGGCCGGTATGGCTGATCCCGGCGGGCCTGCCGCGAAAAGACGCCTTGGCACAGGTCGACAAGCTGGCCGCGCTACAGGATTTCATGCGTGACATCTTTGCGCGCTCGGCACACATGATCGCGGCCAGCAATACGGATTTTTACGCCGGGCGCCAAACCACGCTCAGCGGCGACCGGAACGCCCTGGCCTCGATCCTGGTCGCACTGGACAATGGCATTACCGGCCGCTATCCCGGCTGGGACGAGATGCCTGCCGACTTCGACCCGCGCGTGCGCCCCTGGTATAGCGTCGCGCGCGGCAAGCACGGCCCACAGTGGGGCGACCCGTACGCCAGCATCGCCGACGGACCGATCGAATTGCCGCTAAGCGTTCCTCTGTACGACGATCATTCGAAGTTCATTGGCGTGGTCAGCGCGCAATTCCTGCCCGACGAGATGGTCAAGTCGCTGTTTTCCGTTCCACGGGGCCGCGCCATCCAGGCGATGTATCTGCTCGATGCCAAGGGACACATCCTCGCGGCATCGGGAAACAAGTTTCCGCTGCAACATCCGGGTTCCGATGATGCCATCCACCAGGTATTTCCACTGCCGGAACTCCTGACCCGGGTCAAGGCAGGCCAAAGTGGCGTGTTGCAAACTCTGTTGCGCGGCATACCCGCCGTGGTCGCGTTCGACAGCATCGCCCCGTTCGGCTGGAGCGTCGTGGCTGTCGTCGACCCCCAACGACTGTTCGCCGCCAAATCCACCGTCGGGCCGGCCGAATAAAACGTCGCGGGCTGTCGAAAACACTGCCGCGAGGCTAAACTACGCGCCTGCAACGCAGATGAACACGATGGCTTGATAGCCTCACGTTTATATAAATCAATATGTTATACGTGTTGCCTGATAACCGTTCGCACATGATGCGCTGACCGAATCACGCAAGTTCCCCGTCGCGTCGTCACCCAAAACGAATTCTGGAGCTACTCGATGATTTTCGAAACCGTCGCCACCTCGGGTCACGAGGAAGTCGTTTTCTGCCACAACAAGGATGCCGGCCTGAAGGCCATCATCGCCATCCACAACACCGTGCTGGGCCCCGCCCTGGGCGGCTTGCGCATGTGGCCGTACAAATCCGAGGAAGAGGCAGTCAACGATGCCCTGCGACTGTCGCGCGGTATGACCTACAAGAACGCCGTGGCCGGCCTGAACCTGGGCGGCGGCAAGTCGGTGATCATCGGCGACCCGGCAACCGACAAGTCCGAAGCGCTGTTCCGTTCGTTCGGGCGCTTCGTCAACTCGCTCAACGGCCGCTACATTACGGCCGAGGACGTCGGCATCGACGTCAACGACATGGAATGGGTGTTCCGCGAAACCGAGTTCGTCACCGGCGTGCATCAGGTTCACGGCGGTTCGGGCGACCCGTCGCCGTTCACCGCCTATGGCACGCTGCAAGGCCTGATGGCCTCGCTGCAGCACAAGTTCGGCAACGAGGACATCGGCAAGTACAGCTTCGCCGTGCAGGGTTGCGGCCACGTCGGCATGGAGTTCATCAAGCTGCTGCACGAAAACGGCGCCAAGGTGTTCGTCACCGACATCAACAAGGATCTGGTGCAGCGCGCGGTCGATGAATACGGCTGTACCGCGGTCGGCACCGACGAAATCTACGACGTCGACGCCGATGTCTACAGTCCGTGCGCGCTGGGTGGCACGGTCAACGAAAAGACCATCGACCGGATCAAGGCCAAGGTCATCTGCGGCGCCGCCAACAACCAGCTCGCCACGGACGAGATCGGCGACGAGCTGAGCAAGCGCGACGTGCTGTACGCGCCGGACTACGCGGTCAACGCCGGTGGCGTCATGAACGTGTCGCTGGAGATCGACGGCTACAACCGCGAGCGCGCCATGCGCATGATGCGCACCATCTACATCAATGTCGGCCGCATCTTCGAGATTGCCGATCGCGACGGCATCCCGACCTACAAGGCCGCCGACCGCATGGCCGAGGAACGCATCGCGACGATCGGCAAGATCAAGCTGCCGATGATGGGCAACGGCGGTCCGCGCTTCCTCGGACGCATGCGCGGGCACTGAGATGAGACCGTTTCCGCTCGGCGAAGAGATCGACCTGCTGCGTGAAACGGTACGCGCATTCGCGGACAAGGAAATCGCGCCACGCGCCGACCTGATCGATCGCGACAACGCATTTCCATCCGACCTGTGGCGCAAGCTGGGCGAGATGGGCCTGCTCGGCATCACCGTGCCCGGCGAATACGGCGGTTCGGAACTGGGCTATCTGGCGCATGTCGTGGCGATGGAGGAAATCTCGCGTGCGTCCGGTTCCGTGGGACTGTCCTATGGCGCGCATTCGAACCTGTGCGTTCAGAACATCGCCAAGAACGCGAGCGACCAGCAGAAGAAGAAATACCTGCCGAAGTTGTGCAGCGGCGAATGGGTCGGCGCACTGGCCATGAGCGAGCCCGGCGCCGGCTCCGACGTGGTCGGCAGCATGACCTGCCGCGCCGAACGAAAAGCCGACAAGTGGATCGCCAACGGCTCGAAGATGTGGATCACCAACGGCCCGGATGCCGACGTGGCGCTGGTGTACATGCGCACCGCGCATCGACCGGCCGGTTCGCGTTGCATGACCGCGTTCATCGTCGAAAAGGGCATGAAGGGATTTTCCACCGCGCAGAAGCTGGACAAGCTCGGCATGCGCGGCTCCAACACCTGTGAGTTGGTGTTCGACAACTGCGAAATCCCGGATGCGAACCGCATCGGCGAAGTAAACGAGGGCGTCCGCGTTCTCATGAGCGGGCTGGACACCGAACGGCTGGTGCTGTCCGGCGGGCCGCTGGGCCTGATGCAGGCCGCGCTCGACGTCGCCCTGCCCTACGTGCGCGAGCGCAAGCAGTTCAACGCCCCGATCGGCACGTTCGGCATCATGCAGGCCAAGATCGCGGACATGTACACGGCCCTGCAATCCGCGCGCGCCTATGCCTATATGGTGGCGCGCGATTACGACAGCGGTCACAAGTCGCGCATCGACCCGGCCTCGTGTCTGCTGCATGCATCCAACAACGCCGTACAGGTCGCCCTGGAGGCGATCCAGGCACTCGGCGGCAACGGCTATATCAACGAATACCCGGCCGGGCGCATCCTGCGCGATGCCAAGTTGTACGAGATCGGCGCCGGGACCAATGAAATACGGCGCATGCTGATCGGACGGGAACTGTTCCACGGCAAGTGGTAAATCCGGACATGGTTGCCTGCAAACCCGCTTTGGCGGCCCGCCGCTACTGCCAAAAACGCGCATTTCTGCGCTAAACTCGACCGTCCACAAGGGGACGGATCATGAACGCCCTCAGCCAGCCAGTGCGCGAAATCACCAAGAGCAAGCGAGCTGCCGCCTGGAAAGTGCTGATCGTCGACGACGAGCCTGAAGTCCACGCCGTCACGCAACTGGTACTTGGCGATATGCGCTTCGCCGGCAAACCCCTGCAATTTTTCAACGCGCACACCGCCGCCCAGGCGGAAAACCTGCTGCACGAGCATCCCGATATCGCGGTGATGCTGCTCGACGTGGTCATGGAGTCCGAACGCGCGGGGCTCGATCTGGTGCGCACGGTACGCGAGCGCATCGGTAATCATTTCGTGCGTATCGTGCTGCGGACCGGCGAGCCGGGCCAGGCGCCCGAACAGCAGGTCATCGCCAATTACGACATCAACGATTATCGCGAAAAGACCGAACTGACCGCACAGAAGCTGACAACGACGATGTACGCGGCACTGCGCGGCTATCGGGACATGCGAACCGTCGAGGCGAGTCGCCGCGGTCTGGAACGAGTCGTCAACGCCTCGACCTATATTTTTTCGCACGAGCAGTCCGAGCGTTTCGCCGACGAGGTACTGCGCCAGCTGGCGAACCTGTTCGACGAACGACACAACGCACTGTATTGCCGCATGCCGAACGCGCGCATTGCCGCTACCGAGCATCTGCCGGTGAGCGCCGCGGTTGGAGAGTATCGCCATCTGACCGGGCACAATGCGGACGAAAAACTGCCGCCGGCCGTGGTCGCCTCGATGCGCACGGCATTGTCCAAGCGCCATCACGTATTCGGCCCGGATCACTACGTGCTGTTCCTGAGCGACGGTCATGCCGGGCAGACCATTGTCTACGTGGGCGAAACCGGCGACACGGGCGAACCGATCAATCGCCTGATCGAAGTCCTGAGCACGAACATTTCGATCGCCTACGAAAACCTGCATCTGAACCGCGAATTGCTCGACAGCCAGCTGGAGATGATCTACCTGCTGGCCGGTGCCGCCGAAACGCGATCCTACGAAACCGCGAACCACGTCAAGCGCGTCGGCCTGATCGCCGAATTGCTGGGCAAGCTGTACGGGCTGGACGAAAAGACCACGCGGAACCTGCGCCTGGCTTCGCCGCTGCATGACATCGGCAAGATCGGGATTCCGGACGCGATCCTGAACAAGACGGAAGAACACACACCCGAGGAAGCGGCCATCATGCGTACGCACGCGGAACTCGGCGCCCGGCTGCTGGGCCGATCGCAACGCCCGCTGCTGCAATTGGCGGCGCAAATCGCGCATACGCACCATGAAAACTGGGATGGCAGCGGATATCCACGCGGGCTGGCTGGCGAAGCGATCCCGATCAGCGGACGCATTACCATGCTGGCGGATGTTTTCGACGCGCTGGGCAGCTCGCGCTGCTACAAGCAGCCGTGGGACAGCGAACGGATTCACACCTACCTGATCGAGCAAAGCGGCAAGAAATTCGAGCCGCGTCTGGTCGAGTTGCTGGTTGCGAATTGGCAGCGGATACAGGATGTAAGGGCGCACCTGCCCGACTGATCATCCGACTTCAATTCGCGGGCGGCTCGGTTTTGACCCTCGGCGCAGGCAGAACCATCTCGAACATCGTTCCCTCTCCGGGCGCGCTTTCCACGCGAATGCTGCCCTTGAGCAACTGGGTCACCAGGTTGTAGACGACATGCATGCCCAGCCCGGAACCGCCCGTGCCGCGTCGCGTGGTGAAGAATGGTTCGAAAACATGCGCGCGAACGGCCTCGTCCATGCCGCGCCCGTTGTCGCGGTAACGGATCAGTACGGAGGAACCCTTGCGCGTGACTTCGATGACGATTTCGCCGCGCTGGTCGTCGCTGAGCCCGTGCGTCAATGAATTCATGATCAGATTCGTGACGATCTGATACAACGCCCCGGGATAAGTGTGCATTTGCACCGGTTGATTGCACTCGACACTGACCTTGTGCGGGCTTTTTTTCAGCGCGGGGCCGAGCGAGATCAGGATCTCGCTGCAGTAGGCACCGATTTCGATATCGCGCGGTTCTTCGGTGGTCTGATCCACGGCGATCAACTTGAAACTGCGCACCAGCCGGTCGGCGCGGCGCAAATTGCGCAGGATGATCTGTGCGCTTAGCTGCGCCGTGTCGCCAAACCGCTGCAACTCGCTTGGGCCCAGTTCGCCGGATTCAACAAGCCGGGCCATGCGCCTAGCCTCTTCCTGCAGATGCGAGGCCGCCGTGACGGTAACGCCGAGTGGTGTATTGATCTCGTGTGCAACGCCGGCAACAAGTCCTCCCAGAGCCGCCATCTTTTCGGATTCGAGCAGATGCTGCCGCGCCAGTGTCAGTTTTTCCAGAGTTTGGCGAAGCTCATTGTTGGCCGTTTGCAAATCGGCGGTACGGGCATCCACGCGCGACTCCAGTTCCTCGTTGAGCTTGCGCAGGGATTCCTCGGTACGCTTGAGCAACGTAATGTCGTGATTGGTACCGACCAGACGATGTGCACGACCGTTTGCGTCACGCTCCACGACACGTCCCCGGGTCAGCAGCCAGCGCCATTCCCCATTCCGGCCGGCAGTTCGAAAACTGACCTCGAGAAAATCCCGTTCTCCCTTGATGTGCGCGCGAAAGGCACTCTCGACTTCCGGCAAGTCTTGCGGATGCACGAATTGTCGGTAGCCGACCACCGTCTCCTCGCGTGCACCGTGCGACGCGGCAATCTCATCGAGCCGGTTTTCGCGGAAAATCTTGCCGCTGTCCAGGTCCAGGTCCCATAACTCGCCACCGCTGCCCCACAACGCATATTTCAGCCGAGCCTCGCTAAGCCTTATTGCCTCCCGTGCCCGGGTGCGCTGGGCAAGATCGCGGCGAGTGCGCCAACCAGTGATGCCGAGGATGATCAACAGGCCGATCAAGTAGCCTGAAAGGGCCAATGGTGAAAGCCATGGAGCCGGGAGCACGCGAACTTTCAGCGTCGTCGCCGGGCTCCATTGGGTACCATCGCGACGCGCTCGAACTTCGAGCCGATAGCTGCCCGCCTCGAGATCCGTATAGATCGCAAAGCGTTTGGACACGTTGGTCTTGATCCAGTTCAGATCATGGCCGATCAGGCGATACTCGTAATCAATCGAATTCGGATCGGCGAAATCGGTCGTGCCAAACTGAAAACTGACGTTGTTCTGGCGGTAATCCGTCACAATTTCGCTATTGCTGACCCAGGGCGATGTTCGCGCCGGTGATCCGGGATCGACCAAGCTTTGCGATACGGGCTCGTTGTTCACCAGCATTCCGGTGATGACCGGACGCGGTGACGGCAATGAACCGATATGCGACGGGTCGAACAACGTGGCTCCGCCGAGCCCTGCAAATACGATTTTCCCATCCGCAAGCTGCGTGAATGCGTCGATATAATAACCGCGTGACAATGCGCCGCGTACCGCATCGAAGTTGGTGATCTGACCGCTACCGGGTTGGTATCGGCTGATGCCGCGCGTGGTGCTCAACCACAACCCGCCCTGCTGGTCCTCGACGATACTGCCGATTGCATCAGCCGCCAGACCATCAGCTGTCGTGATGGAACGGAAGCGTGGCGGCACAGTCGACAACAACTGATTGAGCCCACCGCCCTGGGTACCGATCCACAAGCGCTTGTTTCGATCCTGAACCAGAACCGTGACGGCATCATTGCTTAGCGAATTCGGGTCGTCATTGCGATTGACGAAATGCGTGAAACGATTCTGCGCCCGATCGTATCGGTCCAGTCCACTGGTACCCAGGCCTACCCAGATGTAACCCTGATCGTCCTCAAGCAAGGTAGATACTGCGCCCGGCCCGATACTTGTATCGAGAATCGGGTCATGCCGGTGATGCCGG
This sequence comes from uncultured Pseudomonadota bacterium, assembly GCA_963779795.1. Lineage (GTDB taxonomy): Bacteria > Pseudomonadota > Gammaproteobacteria > Xanthomonadales > Rhodanobacteraceae > Rudaea. Next base: position 755,938 of record CAVZZK010000003.1, read on the forward strand.
AATTTCGTACAGCCGTTGCACAGCTCGTCCAGACCCGAGTCGGCAGTGGCTATCCACAGCGTTCCATCGCGACTTTGCATGATGTTGAGCACATGGTCGCTGGCCAATGTGTCCGGATCGTCTGGATCATGCCGACGATTTACGAAATGCGATGTTCCAGGTAACAACTGGCTCAATCCACCGCCATCCGTAACGATCCAGATGCTGCCGTCACGACTGTGCAACAAGTGTTCGATGTTACCGGTGGTCAGGCTGTTGGCTACCCCCGGCTGGTGCCGGTAATGACCCCGTAACCCCCGCGCAGGATCGTACTGCACCAGGCCGGCCTGACCGGCCAACCCGAACCACAGCGTGTCATCCGCCCCTGATGTGACCGCGTTGACCGGCAGCACACGGACCCCTTGCGCATCGCGATCAACCCACTCGATCGTGCTGAACGCTTCGGTCCGCGGGTCGTGTACGCTCAGTCCGTTGTTCCACGAACCAGACCAGACCAGGCCGTCGTGATCTACCAGAACGCTTTGCTGACGATCCGCCGCCAGACTTCCCGGCTGTGCCGCATCACGCCGGAACGACTCCAGACGACCGGATCGCGGATCAAGCCGTAACAGCCCACTGGACTTGCTGGCAATCCACAAGCGTCCCTCGCGATCGAAATCCAGCCCGCGCAATTCGTTGTCGGGCAGCGCCCACGGTTTGTTCGCACCCTGGAAATAATGCGCTGCGGGCGTTCCGTCCGGGTTGAAACGAAACAGGCCTGAACTGGTCGTTGTCACCCAGATTTCGTCATTGGGACCGATCGCAACGGATTGCACATCGAGCGTCTGCCCAGGTGCATAGCTCATTGGTTGCAGATGGCTCGCATTGCTGTCGCAACGCCACAGACCGTCGCGCGTGCCGATCAGGATCGAGCCATCTTTCAACTCGCGCATGACGCGCACCAAACCCAGTTCTGGAGGTTTGCCCAGGGGAGTCTCATGCAAGGTATGGTTGGACGGCCCGAGCCATTGCAGCATACCGTCGGCAAAGGCGACCCACAGCCAACCGCGATGATCGACGAGCAGCGCGGCGACCTGATTCTTTGACGGCGATGCGGAACCGTTCGACGCATCCGAGTATTGGTGGAAGCGGTCGTACACGGGATCGTATCGGTCCAAACCGCCGGACTGCGTCCCAACCCAGATCACGCCATCGCTACCGGCAGCCAGGGCGGTCACATGGTTATCGGCCAATGACCAGCGTTGGCCCCGATGATGGCGATAAGCCTTGAATCCGTATCCTGCGAACCTGTTCAGTCCGTCCTGGGTACCGATCCACAGAAAACCGCTGGAATCCTGGACCATGGACAGCGCACTGGCTTGTGACAGCCCGTCGCTGATGCCGTAGTTGACGAAGCGCACATTGCGAATGCGTGGAGTTACTTCCGCAAGTGCATGACCAAGGCAGCACAGGGCGAGACCCATGCTTAACAGTGATCGAATGAAATTGCCCCCTTCCCGCATATTGCGCAGGCTACGCGCGTGTCAAATCACTGGCAATATGGCTGCGGCGGCCGCCTTGCCGGCACACGGCCGATTTCTTTCCTAAATCAGTATGTGTATTGTATGGACGCCGCACCAGCTACGGGCGGCGTTCCGGGCCAGGCTCGGACAATACTCGAGGAGGGAAGGTCATGAAGAAAGCCACGAAAAAGCGCAGCAGGGCCACACCCAAAACAACAAAAAAGGTCGCCAAAAAAACGGTAAAATCGGCGAAAACAAGTAAAGTTGTAGCTAAATCCAGGGCGAAAACCACGCCTGTGAAGTCTGCGGCGAAGTCGCCCAAACGAGTCGCGAAAAAGCCGGCAGCGAAAAAAACGCCCGCGCCAGCACGCGCGCCAAGAAAGGCTTCGCCGGCTTCAGGCAAGTCGCGCAGCAAGACCGACGCGTCTTCAAAGACCTCCAAGGCGTCCACATCCCGTGCAACGGGAACGCAAGATTCCGTCACTCAAGCCACCCAGCAGATCTGGCTGGCTGGACTCGGCGCCCTCAGCTCTGCCCGTGAGCAGGGGGAACAACTCCTTGAGGATCTGATCAAACAGGGGTCCGATGTCGAACGCGCCGCGCGCGAGTTCGCTGAACGCAGCGGCAAGGCTTTGGGAAAATCCGGCGCACGCACCAGCCAACACGCCGGCAAGGCCTGGGATCGTTTGCAGGAAGCGTTTGAAGAGCGGGTGGCCGATTTGATGACCCGACTGGGCGTGCCCGCACGCCACGAAATGGACCTGCTGATGCGCCATGTCAAAGAACTTACGCGACAGGTGGAACGTCTCAGGAACAACTCGCTCACGCGCTTGAATCGACTCACGGATGCGGGAACGCGGCGGACGCGCGACGACCTGAGCGATCTCGCACGTGAACTCGAGGAAGTTCAACTTGCGGCCAAACGCTCGATGAAACAGGGAATTGCGCAGATCAAGAAAGCCATCAAGGACGCCGCCCGCTAGTTCACCAGACATCGCCGTGTCATACGCTTCGTGCGCCGGTTATGATTGACCGTTCGCGCACCGAGGACAGTTTGCCGTGCACGAAAGTGCGATTCGTTTTTTTGAGGATATTCATGTCTTTACCCCGACTTTGTTACGTACTAATCCTGCTTGCCGCCGGTGTGGCGAGTGCGCAAACCCTGGATACGGCCAACTGGCACAATCTGGATTGGCGGCTGATCGGCCCGTTCCGTGCCGGTCGCGTCCTCGCAGTCACCGGCGTTCCCGGTGAGCGAGATCACTTCTATTTCGGTTCGGTCAACGGCGGCGTATGGGAAACCCACGATGCCGGGCGCACCTGGAACCCGATCTTCGACAACGAACCGGTCGCATCGATTGGCGCCATCGCGGTGGCGCCGTCGAATCCGAAGATCGTTTATGTCGGCACCGGCGAGTCGGACATGCGTTCGGACATCGCGCAGGGTGAAGGCATCTACAAATCCAGCGACGCCGGAAAAACCTGGAAATTCACCGGGCTGCGCGACTCGCAGCAGATCGCACGCATCCTGATCGATCCGAAGGACCCGGCCGTGGTCTACGTGGCCGCCCTGGGGCATCCGTACGGGCCGAACGCCGAGCGGGGCGTATTCCGCTCCCGCGACGGCGGTCGCAGCTGGAAGAAGGTGCTCGGCCCCGACCCGAGCACCGGCGCCATCGATCTGGCTTTCAAACCGGGCAACCCGAAGGTCATCTATGCGGCGCTGTGGCAGACACGGCGCCCGCCGTGGAACATTTATCCGCCATCCAACGGGCCCGGCAGCGGCTTGTACAAGTCCACCGACGGCGGCGAACACTGGAAACACATTAGCGGGCATGGCTTTCCCGGGCACGTCGGACGCCTCGGCATCGCCCTGAGTGCGGCCATGCCGCAACGCGTGTATGCCATCGTCGATGGCGACAAGGGTGGCCTGTATCGCTCCGACGACGAAGGCAAGACCTGGAAACACGTGTCTTCCGACCACCGCATCTGGAATCGTGGCTGGTATTTCGGCCAGATCACCGCCGACCCGAAGAATCCCGACCGCGTCTATGCGCTGAATACGATCGTGCTGCGCTCCGACGATGGCGGCTCGCACTTCATCGCCCTCAAGGGCGATCCGACCGGTGACGATTTCCATGAACTTTGGATCGACCAGAAAGATCCTCAACGCCGGATTCTGGGTGTCGATCAAGGTGCGCAGGTCACGTTGAATGGCGGCAAAACCTGGAGTACCTGGTACAACCAGCCGACCGCGCAGATTTATCACATCAGCACCGACAACCGATTTCCGTATTGGGTCTACGGAGCACAGCAGGATTCCGGTGCGGTTGCCCTGCCCAGCCGCGGACCGAGCCACGACGGCATCACCATGCGCGAGTTCACGGAAGTGACGGCCGGCGGCGAAAGCGACAACATCGCACCCGATCCGGACGACCCGCAAATCATTTTCGGCGGTCGCGTCGACAAGCTGGACATGCACACGAACCAGTCGCGCAACGTCGATCCGACGCTGGCCTACCCCGGTGTCTATCGCGGCGCCTGGACCCTGCCCCTGACATTTTCCACGCGCAAGCCGCATGTGCTGTACTTCGGTAACCAGCACATCTTCGCCACCAGCGATGGCGGCGAACATTGGCAGCCGATCAGCGGTGACCTGACCCGACCGAACCCGGCCGTGCCGAAAAACCTTGACGCCCCGACCATGGCCGACAATCTCGGCCTGGGACCGCGTCGCGGCGTGGTCTACGCGATCGCGCCATCGCCGTTGAAGGATGGCTTGATCTGGGCCGGTACCGACGACGGCCTGATCTGGCACACCACCGACAGTGGCAAGCACTGGAGCAACGTCACGCCAAAGGCGCTGACGGCATGGTCGAAGGTCGGCATCATCTCGCCGTCGCCATTCGACGCCGCCGTGGCCTATGCGGCAGTCGATCGGCATCGCCTGGACGATCGTCATCCCTACATTTATCGCACCGACGATGCCGGCAAGACCTGGAAGTTGATCGTTGGCGGTTTGCCGACCACGCAGCCGGTCAACGTGGTGCGCGCCGACCCGGTACGCAAGGGGCTGCTGTATGCCGGCACCGAACGCGGCGTATTCGTATCCTTCGACGATGGTGCACACTGGCAGTCGCTGCAACACAACCTGCCGGTGACCTCGGTCCGCGACATCGCTATCCATGGCGCCGATTTGATCCTGGCCACGCATGGTCGCGGCATCTGGATCATGGACGACGTCAGTAGTTTGCGTCAGTTCAACGATACCGCTGAAATGGCCGGCAGCTGGTTGTTCGCGCCGGCGCCGACCTATCGCGTTCGTATTCCGCAATTCACCGGCACGCCCCTGCCCAAGGACGAACCGATGGCACCCAACCCGCCATTCGGTGCCTATATCGACTATCGCCTGGCCAAGGCGGCAACAAAGCCGGTCACCCTCGACATTCTCGACGGCAAGGGCGAACCGGTCCGACACTATTCCAGTGCCGATCAACCGCCCAAGCCGGATGCGTTCAAGTCGAAAGCTGCCCCGGAATGGACCGGGATCCCGTCATCGCTGACTTCCAAAGCCGGCACGCATCGTTTCGTCTGGCCGCTGCATTACGCTGCCCTGCCCGATGGCGGCAAGCCTGATCCATATGCGGACGGAATCTGGGCACCACCGGGTACTTACCGCGTGGTACTGACCGTCGACGGACACAAACTCACGCAACCGCTGAAAGTATTGCCCGATCCACGCGTGAAGCTGTCCGGAAAGGATTACCAGGCCCAGTTTGCACTGGCCCACGAAATTGCAAGGCAGGCATCCAGGGTTGCCGTCGCCACGCATCAAGCTGCTGAAACGGTCGAGGCGCTGGCGCATGCGCAACTCAAGGCGCGCGGCAACCTGAAGCATCGCATCGAATCGGCGAGTCGGCGGGTTCAGGATTTGTCCGGCAACTACACGGTGCCAAATCCGTTGAACTCATGGTATCTGCCCGCAAAGACCACGCATACACTGCGCTATCTGTCCACATCGTTGGCCAGCCTGCAGCAGGCTGTCGACGGTGCCGACGCCGCGCCGTCGGTCGATGCGCAGAATGGCTTCAAGGCATTGCAGCCAATTGCGGAGTCGACCTTGTCGGCATGGCAAAAAATGAGCACGGACCTGGCCAGGCTGAACAAGGATCTGGGCAAGGCCGGATTCAAACCCGTGCCGACGATGAGCGACGCCAAATGAAGACGTCGCGCTGGTTACCCGGATCATCCATGCTGCGTGGTCGTGCCGCTGCCGACCACGGCCATGGCACCGTCGACGACTGCTGCCGGGCAGCCTTGCTGTTTCGCGTCGGCACCCCGTCATGACCGACCTCAAGGCAGACTTCCTGCAGGCGGTTGAAGACGCCAAACATCTGGCGCAACGGCCGGACAACGATACCCTGCTGAAACTCTACGCCCTGTTCAAACAGGGCAACCAGGGGGACGTAACGGGCCCCAAGCCGGGCTTCTTCGATTTCGTCGGAACCGCAAAATACGAAGCCTGGGCGAAACTCAAGGGCATGTCGGGAAAAGAGGCGATGCGCAAATACATCGAGGTAGTCGACAAGCTTCGCAACTGACGCCGCCGCCGGCTGCAAGCATTGCCTGCCGCCGGGAAACGGTTAACGAAGGCGAATACGCTGCCGCTCCTGCGTGCGATCCCAGGCACGCAGCTCATCACGAATATAGGCAACGCGCTGACGCCCCAATGTATTGCGTTCCTCATCCTGGACGCTGCCGCCGAGCAACTCGGCCAGCCGTTGCGCGGTCGGCAACATCGCTTCCCAGGCATCCAGCGCCGGTAGCGGTCCCGGCAGGGTCATGAACAGGCTGATACCCGGCGTCTGCAATGCATCGACCTTGCGCAGGTCGAAGCTGCCGGGCTGGACCATGTTGGCCATGCTGAAGATCGGCGCACTGGACGAATCGCCGGTTTCGAGCCGGTGGAAGATCCCGCGATCGCCAAATACGAGGCCCGCCTTGTCCGCGGCCACGACCAGGTCCGATCCATGAATGGTGGTGCCGTCGCGTGCGACCACATGCAGCGTAACGACGCGCTCGATCGGTTCGTCTTTGCGGATGCCGACTGCCGGTGCACGCTGTGGAGGCAGGGAAACATCACTTGCGTGCCGAGCCTGCATGGCCGGCTCGACCGGATGCTCGTCAATCTCGAGTTCGCCCTGTGCCGGCGCCGGCGGCTGCTGGGGTTCATCGCCCAACGTTGGCTCGATACGCCCGCCCGTTTCACGCGAAAGCGGATTGCGACGTCCCTGCTTCGGCTTCTTCGGGCGGCCGAAGAAATAGATCAGCGCGAGGCTGATCGCGCCGACAACGATCATGACGATACGCAGCTCGTTTGTGCTCATTGCGTATGTTCCATCGGAATTCGTCCCGGATCATCAGGCCGCTGCGACATTGGCCGCGGCGGGCACCTGCAAATAGTACATGAGCCGGCCGCCGGCATCAGCGTGCAGCAATATCGATCGCGCTCACCTCAAGCGGCGCTGGCCAGTTTGGCGGCCTCGGCCAGATCGACCTGGACCAGACGCGAAACGCCCGGTTCGCGCATGGTAACTCCGCACAATTGGTGCGCCGCCTCCATGGTGGACTTGTTGTGTGTAACGAACACGAACTGCACGCGCTCGCTCATCTCGGCTACCAGAGTGGAGAACCGGCCGACATTCGCTTCATCCAATGGCGCATCGACCTCGTCGAGCAGACAGAACGGCGCCGGATTCAGCCGGAAAATGGCAAACACCAGTGCCACCGCCGCCAGCGCCTTTTCGCCGCCGGACAATAGCGAAATGTTCGACACGCGCTTGCCCGGCGGACGCGCCATGATCGTCACGCCACTGTCGAGCAGGCTGTCGCCGCTGAGTTCGAGATAGGCATGGCCACCGCCGAACAGGCGTGGGAACAGCTCCTGCAGGCCGGAGTTTACGCGGTCGAACGTTTCCTTGAAGCGCTGCCGCGTTTCATGGTCGATCTTCCGGATGGCATTTTCAAGCGTCTCCAGCGCGGTCGTCAGATCGGTGTGCTGGGCATCGAGATAGGCCTTGCGTTGCGACTGCTCCTCGTGCTCGGAGATGGCTGCCAGATTGACCGGCTCCAGACGCGCGACCTTTGCCTGCAACGTCTCAAGCTGTTCCTGCCACTGGTTCGGGTCGGCTTCCTCGGGTAGCGACTTGATCACCTCATCCGGATCATGGCCGGCCGCAACGATTGCTTCGTGCAGTTGTCTGGACTGCATCTGCAATTCCTGGTGGACAAGGCGTTGCTCGGCGTGCGCTTCGCGGCGCTGCTGCAATTGTTGCTCGATCTGATTGCGCTTCTGCATGCTCTCGCGCAACGCGTTGTCGCATTCTTCGACCGCCTTGCGCGCTTCGACCAACTGCTTGTCAACCAACAGGCGCTGATCGAGATAGGTCTGCCGTTCGGCTTCGAGTTGCTCCTGCGGACTGTGTCCCGATTCAAGCTGTTCGGCGATTTCGCGTTTTCGCCCCTCGAGCTGCTCACGCTGCGACTGCATGCGCGTCAGCGCCTGCTCCAGCGAGGTCCGTGCGCTGCGCCTGGATTCCAGGCCCAGCGCGATCTGGTGTCCGCGTTCGGAAGCCTCGCGTGCATTCAGGCGTGCGTCTTCGCGCGCTTCCAGCAACTGGCGACGCTGCGCATCGAGCTTCTGACGCTGCTGCTCAAGTTCGCCCATGCGCGCCACTGCCTGTTCCAGGCGTGAGCGTGCATCGCGAGCCTGCTCGCCGCCGGCATCCGAACGTGTCTGCAACTCGGCAATTTCCTGTTCGATCCGCGTCAGGCGACCCTGCGCGGTCTCGATGCGTCCCTTGTGGCTCTGCAGCTGCCCGGCCAGTTCGGCCACGCGGCGGTGTGCCGTGTACAGGTCCTGCTGCGCGGAATCACGGGCCAGCTGCGCGTCTGCCTTTTCCGTCTTGAGCGCCTCGATCTCGGCGCCGAGCCCGTCGGCGGTCTTCTGCAACGCGTCCAGTTCCTGCCGCAGCGAATTGATTTCGCGCTCACGCACCAGCATGCCGGCCTGCGCGCTACCGCTGCGCAGCACCCGTGCAAAACCACGCCCGAGCCATTCGCCATCGGCGGTGATGACCGATTCCGGGGCCGGCAAGGAGGCTGCCATGGCCCGAGCCGCGTCGATCGAATCGGCTACATGAACTGGCGCCAGCAGGTCGAGCACGGCCTGCGGTCCACGCACACGTCCGGCCAGACTGCCCTGGCGGCTTTCACCACCGGTGGCGACGTCGACCAGCGCGACATTGGCCTCGCTCAGCGCTGCCATCTCACCGGCGTGCAAATGCGGAGCATCGACCAGTACGCCGTCCAGCCAGCCGCTCAAAACGGTTTCGACGGCCGTTTCCCAACCCGGATCGACGTCGAGCGACTCACCCAGACGCGGCGCTTTTTCCAGGCCAAGACGTTGCAGCCACTCACCCGCAGCAGACGAATCCTGCCCCAGCGCAGCATGCTGCAGCGCTTCCAGCGAAGCCAGGCGCCCGCGCAGACCCTGCAACCGCGTCCGCGTTTCGTTCAACGCGGCCGTCTTGCTGCGCTCCGTTTCCAGCAACGCTTCATGCGCGCCGCGCCGCTGTTCCAGCGTGCGTGTGTGCGCGTCGACCTGCGCACGACAGGTCTCGTGTTCCGAGGTCAGGCGAGCGACCTGTTCGTTCAGGGCGTTGATGTCCGCCGCGGCTTTTTCCTCGTGCAGCGCCGTGAGCCGCGTGCCGGCGTCGAGCGATTGCCTGTCGAGAAAGTCCAGTCGCGTACGCTCGACTTCCGCCGCCTTGGCTGCTTCGGCGGACGCCTTGGCATAGCCATCCCATTCCGTTTGCCATTCGCTGATTTTCGCTTCCGCTTCGGCGACGGCTTCGGCGGTACGGCGCACGTTTTCCTGCACGCCATGCAATTGCGGTTCGGCATCGGCAATGGATGCATTCAGATTGGCGATCTGCTCGCGGTCCGCGGCAATCTGCGTATCGACTTCGGTCAGGCCCTGCTCGGTCTGCGCCTTGGCCTGCTGCAGGCGTTCGCCAAGTTCGCGGTTGTGCTGGATCTGTTGTTCGACTCGCGCGATTTCGCCGCCGATGCGGTAAACCTCGGCCTGCACCTTGTTCAGGCTTTCTCCAGCCGCCTGATGGGCGACGCGCTGCTGTTCGATCTGTGCTTCAACGCGCCGCTCGTCCGCAACCAGGGACTCGATCCCGGTTTGCGCCTGCCCCATTTCGGCATTGCGCTGCTCCAGCTGCGTGGAAATGCTGCGAAAATGCAGCCCGCGCATCTCCGACTCGCGACGCGCGTGCTCGGCCTTCAACGCCTTCCAGCGCTCGGCTGCCCTGGCCTGGCGGGCCAGGTGGTCGATTTGCTTGTCGACTTCCTCGCGCACGTCGTTGAGCCGTTCGAGATTCTCGCGCGTGGCCTTTATCCGGCTCTCGGTTTCCTTGCGTCGCTCCTTGTACCTGGAGATGCCTGCCGCCTCTTCCAGATGCGAGCGCAGTTCGTCCGGATGCGCGGAAATGATCTCCGAGATCATGCCCTGCTCGATGATCGAATAGCTGCGTGCACCGAGACCGGTACCCAAAAACAGGTCGGTGATATCACGGCGCCGGCAGCGCGAGCCATTCAGGAAATACTGCGATTGCCCGTCGCGGCTGGACACGCGACGCACGGAGATCTCGTTGTAGTTGGCGTACTCGCCGGTAATCGTGCCGTCGGAGTTGTCGAACACCAACTCGACCGTGGCGCTGCCGACCGGCTTGCGCCCGCTGGAACCCGAGAAGATGACGTCACTGAGCGCATCGCCGCGCAGGCGGCTGGCAGCGCTCTCGCCCATGACCCAGCGGATGGCGTCGATGATGTTCGATTTGCCGCAACCGTTCGGACCGACGATGCCGGTCATGTTGGTCGGCAAATGCATCGCGGTTGGATCGACGAAGGATTTGAAACCGGACAGCTTGATTGTAATCAGTCGCATTGAGCTGGAAACTCTTGTGGCAGCCGACAGATGCCGACGCCCTGGCCGCAGTTGTACGTGACCGGCGCTTCGGCTACCTTGACGCGCCCAGCCACATCACGATCAGCGAGCACCAATTCCTCGCAGACGGACAAACCGTACCGCCGCAACACCGGAATCGGAGCGTACCTTCGGTACTCGACGATTCCGGGCGCTACCGGCACGCGGGATGCACGAAGCGATGGATCTTGTGCCGCTCAGGAACCCGGCCATGTCCACATCACCAAGCAAATCACTGGAGACGTTTCCGAACCCTGAACCGGGGCGTCATTATACCATCCGCATGCGCATTCCAGAATTCACCTGTTTGTGCCCGAAAACCGGCCAGCCGGATTTCGCCACCCTGCATCTGGAATACGTGCCCGACCAAACCTGTGTCGAGCTGAAGTCGCTCAAGCTGTATATCTGGAGCTTCCGCGATGAAGGGGCTTTCCACGAGGCCGTGACCAATCGCATCCTCGACGACCTGGTCGCCGCAACGGCGCCGCATTTCATGCGCTTGAGCGCGGAATTCGGCGTGCGTGGCGGCATCTGCACCACGGTCGTGGCCGAGCACCGCAACGCCGACTGGGCGGTGCCGGCGCCGCTTGCCCTGCCTTGATCAGTGCTTTTTCGGCTCGGGTTTCTGCCCGGCCGGACTTACGACTTCCATCGGCGCGGATTTTCCTGCGGCACCGTCCAGCTTCGGTTTCGCTGGCGCCGGCGGCGCACTGCCTGGCGGATAGGTCACGGTGGCCTGTTCGCGCAATTTATCCAGGCGTTGCCGCGCAATCTTGACCTGCATCGAACGGCGGATTCCGTCCTTGACCTGATCGAATGGTGGCGGTGTGAACGGATTGGCTATGTCCAGATGCACCACGTGCCAGCCGAATTGGGTCTTGACCGGTATCTTGGTCGTATCGCCGTTCTTCAGTCCGGCCAACGCCCTGGCTAGCGCCGGCGGGATCTGATCCAACCTGACGCGCGTGAATGACCTCGCCTGCTTGACCTTGCCGCGCCATTCATCGTAAACCTTCGAGAACGGCTTGCCAGAGAGAATTTCGCCCTCGGCCTTTATCGCATCGTCCTGGTTGCCGAACAGCAGCTGGGTAAAGTCGTAACTGACCTTGCCGGTCTTTTTTACTTCGGCGTCGTATTCGGACTTGAGTATGCTGTCGCTGATCGGGGTCTGGTCGCCCAATTTGCGAAATGCCGCATCGGCCATGCCCTGCAGACGGGCAATTTCAACCTGCGCGCGAAACTCCGGGTCGGTAGTCCAACCTTCACGCTTGGCCTCCTGGGCCATCAATACGTAATCGGTAATCAGTTTCAGCGCGTGATCGCGTTCCGCGCGCTTGTCGATATCCAGCCGATGCTGCTTGGCGAATACCTCGAACGAGGATTGCGGTACCGGCGTTCCGTTTACCGTCTCGACGGCCTTGCCATCCGACGGCATCTGGAAAATGCCCTGATCGGCGCTGCCGGAGCATCCGGCCACGATAGCCAATCCAGCCAACGCAACGAATTTATAGCGGTCAATGTTCATCAACTTCCTCGGGAGTACGTGCATCCAGCGCGAGTGCGTGGATATCAGTTTGCATCATGTCGCCCAACGCGGCATAGACAAGACGATGTCGGGCCAGCATCGGCACTTGCGCAAATGCCTCGGCGACGATGCGTACACGGAAATGACCGCGTCCGTCACGCGCTCCGGGATGGCCGACATGACGGTGACTCTCATCCTCGATCTCGAGCGCGCTGGGCGACAATTCCGCCTGCAAGCATTGCCGGATCCGTTCGATCCGCTTGTCGTTCACGGCAACGTCCTGCGGAAAGGCCGCACGCTGACCTGGCGATAAACTCCGGCCGCGACGTACGGGTCTGCATCGGCCCAATCCTGCGCCGCCTGCAGATCGTCGAATTCCGCGACGATCAGGCTGCCGCTGAAGCCGGCCGGACCGGGATCCTCGGCATCGATGGCGGGAAACGGGCCGGCCAGGAGCAGGCGCCCCTCGTCGCGCAGGGTCTGCAAGCGGGCCACATGTGCCGGGCGGGCACCTGCACGCAGCGATGAGCTGTTTTCGTTGTCGAGTGCGTAAATCGCGTACCACACGGCATGTCTCGATCGTGGATAACAACTTGCAATGATAATGCAAGCGCGAATCCGGCGTAGATACTCTTGGCGACATGGGTACTGCGTGCTAGTGTCATGTCCCGGAAATAGGGTGCCTATATCGCGCAGCGGATTCGGCGCTGAGGCAAGAAGCGAGGAGGAGGCGTAGCGGGCACTACGGTGACGACGAGCGACGCCGCATCGGCGCTGAAGACCCAGCGAGATCGGTAAGTTATTTTCGGAGCACGACACTAACTTGCGCGCCCATGCTCGAAACACTATTCGTCAAGGATTTCGCCATCGTCGAACAGGCCGATATCGGTTTCGACAAGGGTCTGACTGTCGTTACCGGTGAAACCGGCGCCGGCAAGTCGCTGATGGTCGATGCGCTGCTCCTGCTCGGCGGCGATCGAGCCGACGCCGGCGTCGTGCGCCACGGTTGCGATCGGGCCGAATTAACCGCCACGTTTTCGCTCGAACACGTGCCGACCGCACTGGCCTGGCTGCGCGATGAAGCCTATGACGACGGCGACAACTGCCAAATCCGCCGCATCGTTCGCAGCGAAGGCGGCTCGCGCGCGTGGATCAACGGGCGCCCGGCAACGCTGGCCCAATTGCAGGCCCTGACGGAACACCTGATCGAAATACACGGCCAGCACGAACACCAGGCCCTGCTGCAACGTGATCGTCAACTGAACCTGCTTGACGACTTTGGCGGGCATGTCGACGCCTGCGACAAGGTGCGGCAATTGGCCAACCGTTACCGCGAAATCGATGCACGGATTCGCAAGCTCAATGCGGGCGAAGATCACGCCGGACACATGGCATTGCTCGAACACCAGCTGGCCGAACTCGACCAGGCGGCCCTGACGCCGGAGCAACTCGAATCGCTCGACGAAACCCACAAGAGACTGGCCAACGCCGATCAGCTTCTGCAAGGCGTCAACACGCTTGCCGAACTGTTCGACGGCGATAGCGATTTCGCGATCGCGCGCGGCATCGCCAAAGCCGCCAATGAACTGTCCCGCCTCGTGGATCTGGATCCGAGGCTCCAGCCGGTCGCAGCGTTGCTCGAATCCGCGACGATCCAGTTCGACGAAGTGAGCGAGCAGGTAAACCGATACCGCGACGAACTCGAGTTGGACCCGGATCAGCTTCAACAGGTCGAGACTCAAATAAGCACGCTGCATGACTTGAGCCGCAAACACCGCGTCCCGATCGCCACTCTGAAAAACCATGCCGACGCGCTGCGTTCGGAACTCGAACAACTGCAAGGCGCCGGCGAACGGCTGGAATCGCTGAGCGTTGTACTTGCGCAAGTACAACGCGACTACGCCAGGGCCGCCGAAACCCTGAGCAGGGCGCGCGCGGCTGCCGCGAAAAAGCTCGGCACCAATGTCACTGCGCTGATGGGCGAACTCGGCATGGCCGGCGGGCGTTTCGAGGTGACGCTGGAGCCCACGGGCAAATCAACACCTGATGTCCAGGGACTGGAACGAATCGAGCTTCAGGTCAGCGCAAACCCGGGCCAGCCGCCGAAACCATTGCGCCGGGTGGCCTCCGGCGGTGAGTTGTCCCGCATCAGCCTGGCGATCGAAGTCGCGGCGCTGGCGCGCGATCACGCAACGACGATGGTCTTTGACGAAGTCGACGCCGGCATTGGGGGAGCGGTGGCGGAAATCGTCGGGCAAAAGCTGCGTGCCCTCGGCGAGAACTGCCAGGTTCTGTGCGTCACCCACCTTCCCCAGGTCGCCGCGCAGGGCCACTCGCATCTTCGCGTGGCCAAATCCACGGATGGCAAAAGCACTCAAATCTGGATCGACAAGCTGAACACGAAATCCCGTCGAGACGAGATCGCCCGCATGCTCGGTGGGCTGGACATCACCTCGGCCACCGTCGCACACGCCAAACAAATGCTCGACAGCGCGGGAGACTGACGCACCGCTGGTTCGCCGATGTCGGTGGATCCCGCTCATCCGCCGCGGCGTCCCGTCTACCTGGATTGCGACCAATCGCCGGCGGGAATGAGGGATGCTTTCTTGCACGTCATTCCAGCGCAGGCTCAAATGGCTGTCACTCCAGCGCAGACTCAAACGCCCGTAACTCCAGCGCAGGCTGGAGTCTAGCTCTTGCCCTGTGTTCTGTTGACGAAGAACTGGATTCCGGACCGCCGCTGCGCGGCGTCCGGAATGACGCATTCGTGGTTGTTTGCGATTCCGGTTCGCTACTCGCCACTCGCGCGCAGGCTCAAGTGCCCGTCACTCCAGCGCAGGCTCAAATGCCCGTCACTTCAGCGCAGGCTCAAATGCACGTCACTCCAGCGCAGGCTGGAGTCCAGCTCTTGCCCTGTGTTCTGTTGACGAAGAACTGGATTCCGGACCGCCGCTGCGCGGCGTCCGGAATGACGCATTCGTGGTTGTTTGCGATTCCGGTTCGCGCTGCGCGGCGTCCGGAATGACGCGCGATTGATTCCCACTCGGCATGCCCTGGAGGCAGCAGTCTGTTCAGTCCCGCTGCTTGCGCACGTACAGTACCAAGCTATGGTCCTCGATCTGATACCCGTGTTTCTCAGCGATTTCATGCTGCAGGCGCTCGATTTCGTCGCTAGTGAACTCGATCACCTTGCCGGAATCGACATCGACCATGTGGTCGTGGTGCTTGCCGCGGTCCAGTTCGTAAACCGCCTGACCGCCTTCGAAGTTGTGTTTCAGTACAAGGCCCGCGGCTTCGAACTGCGTCAACACCCGGTACACGGTAGCCAGTCCGATGTCTTCCTCGTGCTCGAGCAGGCGCCGGTATATGTCTTCGGCAGTCAGGTGCTTGACCCCGGTTTCTGCCAGCAGTTCGAGAATACGGATGCGTGGATGGGTTACCTTGAGCCCAACTTTTCGCAAATCCTGGGTTTCCACGCCGGTCTCCTCGTCAACCGATTGTCCGATTAACGTGCACTCAATCGTGGCTAGTGTATCATCGGCCGCTTTCAGTAAGACCAATAACTTTATGTCCAAGCTATTGCGGCTTATCGGCATCGCACTGTGCGGGCTTGTTGCCAGCGCCTGCAACCCGATCTACAAACTGGATATCCAGCAAGGCAACCTGTTCGGCAAGAAACTGGTCGATTCGCTCAAACCGGGCATGACCAAGCGTCAGGTCACGCTGGTCATGGGTTCGCCGTCCATCGTCAGCCCGTTCAATCAGAATCGCTGGGATTACGTTTCCACGTTGCGCAAGGGCAATGGCCACATGGAAACCAAGGATTTGACCTTGTATTTCAAGGACGGCGCGCTGGCACGCATTTCAGGCGACTATTTTGCCGAGAATCCAAAGGAACTGCTCAGGGAAGCGAACAAGTTCAAACGCCAGTATCCGGACGAAAAGCGTCCCAAGAAAAAGGATCAAGGCTGATCGTCGGCGCGCCGACGGCGCGCCTGCTTCGGGTCGATTCTGAGCGGACGGTACAACTCTACCCGATCGCCATCGTGCAGCACCGTCGACTTCGCCACCAGGCGCCCGAATATCCCGATCCCCGCCGGTTCGAAATCGGCCGGCAGCAGTTCCCGGATACCACTGAGCCGGATTGCGTCACCGACGGTCGTGCCCGGTTCGACCCGGATATCGCGCGTTACTGCCCGTTCCGGATCGCAATAGACCACACTGACCTGCAGGCGCTCAGACATAGACACGTTCGGCTTCGGCGCTGAATTCGCCGACCAGACGATCGGCCAGTTTCTCGAAACCGACGCGAACCAGTGGCGCGAGCATGCGGTTTGCATACTCGAAATCCAGGACAAACGATATCTTGCAACCATGTTCACCCAGCGCCTTGAATGTCCATTCGCCGTTCAATGTCCGGAACGGACCTTCCAGCAGCGACATGGAAATCCGCTCACCCGGAACGAGTTCGTTTTGAGTGGTGAATGATTGCGTCATCCCGGCAAACCGCAGTTCCAGACGGGCCGTACTCGAACCCGGCCCGCTGTCCAGTACCTCGGCGCCCGCGCACCAGTCGAACCGGTTCGGGTAGGATTCAACATCGTTGACCAGATCGAACATCTGTTGCGGACTATAGGGCACGATGGCGCTGCGACGAATATGAATCACGATCCATTTCCAGTAATGAAGCACTTGCGCGGCGTGGCGGATGCCCCGCTTCGGGACATAGTCTAAAGGCAGCACGAATTCGCATGAACAAAGCGAAAGCCAAAAGCAAAGCCGGTGGCTCGACGATTGCACTGAACAAGCGTGCCCGCCACGAGTATCACATCGACGAACGCTACGAGGCGGGCCTGTCGCTGCAGGGCTGGGAAGTGAAAAGCCTGCGCGCCGGCCGCATCAACTTCGGCGACAGCTACGCGCTGATCAAGGATGGCGAACTGTACCTGTTCGGTACCTCGATCCCGCCGTTGATCTCCGCCTCGACCCACGTCGTCGCCGACGACCGGCGCACGCGCAAGCTACTGCTTCACCGCAACGAGATCGACAAGCTGATCGGCGCGGTCGAACGCAAGGGCTACACGCTGATCCCAACTGCGATGTACTGGAAAAACAATCGCGTCAAGGTCGAAATCGGCCTGGCACGCGGCAAACAGGAGCACGACAAGCGCGCTGCCCAGAAGGAACGCGACTGGAATCGCGAAAAGCAGCGCGTCCTGCGCGCCAAGAATCCGCCGGCCTAGGGGGACGCCACAACCTGCTTGAACCCAGTCACAACGGCCTCATATACTGGGTTCGGCGTTTTCATCCCGGGGGCGATCGGCTTCGACGGGGATATCGAAATCGCCTGGTGCATGCCGAGGGGGCAGCTTTCCTCGTTAATCCAGCGGCAAAACTCATAGTTGCCAACGACGACAACTACGCTCTAGCCGCTTAAGGCTGAGTCCCGAACCCACTTGTGCTTGTGCTCGTGGATGTAGGGTCATTATCACAAGATCGCTGCTGATCGCTGCCTGTCGGTCATCGGCTAACTCTTAACCGGCTGGTCCTGCGGTGCGCTTCGCACGTCGTGTTGCCGCGGGATGAGATCAAACGGCGCGCTATGCATGTAGAGCTGGGGACGTAGGATCTTCGGACGCGGGTTCGATTCCCGCCGCCTCCACCAACAACGAAAAGGGCCGCCTAAAAGGCGGCCCTTTTCCGTGTTGGTCGCGGTGCGGACTGAGAACGTCACTTTTCGCAGAAAAGTCACGTCGACTGCGCAGGCAGGTCGATCATCGCGACAGCGATGTGAGGGCAGCGAACATCGCGCAGCGACGGCCCGCAGCGGCGCAGCCGCGGAGGGTGAGCGCCATGGATGGCGCGAATAATTCCCGCCGTATTGAGACACACGGCGACTCTGGGGACTTAATTACCCCCGTTTCTTTTTTCCTACAACGAGGTCAATCGGATCGTTGCTGTCGGAGACAATTTCGCCAGCAACTTCTGCATGCGCAACTCAATCTCCGCCAGGTTCAGAACCTTTGGCGATCCGAGCAACGAATAGGTGAATGTCTCTTCGCCGTAACCGGAATCGGATGTGCTGCGACTGACGCTGACGTCATCGCTGCGGCATGCCTCGGCCCACATTGCACGAAGCGCCGACGGACTGATGCTCTGCCCCTTGCCCAAGCGGAAACGGAACAAGGTGATGTGATGTGGCATGGGCGAGGTTTACTCTTTGCGGGGCTGTAGTATGCGCCTTCTCCGCGCAGCGCGCAGAATCGAACAACGCGCGCCACCATCATCCCGGCCGGAACAACGGATTGGCATTGAACCGTATCGGGGCGTTTCGGGGCCGCAAAAGTTGACGAAAAGCGCCAGTTCCTCTACTCTGCCGCGCCTCCCGTCGTGGGGCCATAGCTCAGTTGGGAGAGCGCTACAATGGCATTGTAGAGGTCGTCGGTTCGATCCCGTCTGGCTCCACCACCTTTTTCAATACTTGTCCTGGCATCGTTTTTACAGGTGTCCCCATCGTCTAGAGGCCTAGGACTTCGCCCTTTCACGGCGGCAACAGGGGTTCGAATCCCCTTGGGGACGCCAATTCTCAAGAAAGGCCAGCCTTGTCGCTGGCCTTTTTCTTTTTCATGTTCATGCGACTGACGAGACAATCTTCTTGCGATTGGCAATTCGGGACCAACGAACAAAATGCGTTTGCTTGGCAATGCGCAAAAAAAAAATAATCGGCGGAAGGTCAATGATGGGGCATGTTCGCCCAAGGGGGAGGGCCATCCCTGGCCACGAAGAATTCCCTATGCATAGCTCCAAGCCCCATGTCAGCGCCCGAAGCTAAGGCGGCCGTGTTGGCTGCTATCCTCGCGGTCCAGTCTGCTCGCATCGCCATTCCCTGAGCAATCACGAATCGATGATTTCTTCCTGACATCAGAAAAACCCGCAGATCCCTGTGCAACCAGCGCGTCAATCTCCCTTTGAACACGTTACTGCTGCTCGATTGTGCGGATGTCCCAATCAACTCCGGCACGCATTAATTCAGGAGACGGCACGGCAACGGTTGTCTCACCCACAGGAAATGAGCCGGCGCCATTTCATCCGACGTGGCCGAGCCTGAGCGGTTCAGCCGGACAATATCGCGGTGATGATCGGCGGCACCTTTGCGGTCGCCACACGAAGGTTCTCAAAGATCTCGTCAATGCTGATGCTGGCTTCATCACCGCAGCCGGCGGCCCAGTTCGCGACCAGGGCCAGACAGGCGTACTCGATGCCCAACTCGCGTGCCAGTACCGCCTCTGGCATGCCCGTCATGCCGACCAGGTCGCAACCATCGCGACGCATGCGTTCGATTTCGGCACGCGTTTCCAGGCGGGGCCCTTGCGTGGCGCCGTAGCAACCGCCATCGACGACTTCGATGTCACATCTGCCTGCGGCAGCAAGCACATCGCGGCGAAAGTTTTCGCTGTAGGGCTCGCTGAAATCCACGTGCTCGACCTTGGCGCCCTCGACGTCGCAGAAACTGCCGGCACGTCCATGGGTGTAATCGATGATCTGGTCCGGAACGGCCAGAACGCGCGGTCCCATGTCACGACGGATGCCGCCGACTGCATTCACGCCGAGGATGCGACGTGCACCAAGATCGGCCAGCCCACGCAGGTTGGCGCGGTAATTGACCCGATGCGGCGCCAGCTGATGGTCCTCGCCATGCCGGGCCAGGAAGGCCACGCTCGCCTTGCCGATACGGCCGATGGTCACGGGCGACGAGGGCGGCCCGAACGGCGTGGAGACGGTTTCCTTGCGAATCTCGGCCAGTCCGGGAAGATCGTACAGGCCGGAGCCGCCAATAATCGCCAAATCGATGCTCATGTGGTCACCTCTTGCGCCGCCGAGACTCCGCCGCGGATTCAAAGCGCATAAATCGCAGGCAGGTTTCGGCCCTGCTCGTGGTAGTCCATGCCGAAGCCGAACACATAGCGGTCCGGAACTTCAAGGCCGACAAAATCTGCCTGCAATCCCGGAACGGCGCGATCATGCCGCTTCTGACACAGGACCGCGATCAGTACCCGACCGGCACCATGTTGCAAACAATGATCGCGAATCGATTCAAGCGTATGGCCTTCGTCCAGAATATCGTCCACCAGCAGCACCGTCCGTCCCGCCAAACCCGATGGCGGCGGCTTGATCCAGTGCAAGTTGCGTCCCTGCGTGGTGCCCCGATAACGCGTGGCGTGCACGTAATCGAATTCCAGGTCGACCGGTATGCTCAATGCCAGCTCACCGGCAAAAATCAGCGCACCGTTCATGACCGGCAGGAACAGCGGCACTTCACCGTGAAGCTGCTCGACGATGGCACGGCCCATGTCGGAGATTGCCTGCGCAATGCGATCGCGATCATGGATCAGTTCCGCGCGTTTGAGTGCTTCGGCCAGCGAGGGGCGCGGCGTCACGACATCAGCTCCGCGATTCGACTTGCGCGGGTTCCAGCGTGGCGACGCGCTTGAGGAACTGCTCACGTTGCGGGTTGTCGACCAGATCCTGCCAACTCGAAGCTACCCTGCCCTGCAAGGAAGCCACCAGTCCCGCATCGCAGGCGGGTTTTTCCTCCTGCGAGGCCAGCGCCTCGGCGACGATGTCCGGCTTGCAAACCAGCACCAGATCGCAGCCGGCCTGCCGATGCGCATCGATACGCGCGCCGATTCCGCCGGCACTCCCGGCAGCGGCCATGCTGACGTCGTCGCTGAAAATGGCACCGCGAAAACCCAGTTCGCCACGCAGTATGTCCTCGATCCAGACACGCGAATAGCCCGCCGGAACAGCATCGATTTCAGGGTATTTGACGTGCCCCATCATGACTGCCTCGGCGCCCAGTTCGATGGCATCGCGGAACGGCACGATATCGGTCTCACGCAATTCGTCAAGTGATCGCAAATCGATCGCATCCTCGATATGGGTGTCTTCCGGAATCGATCCGTGCCCTGGGAAATGCTTGATCGTCGCGGCCATGCCGGCCAGGCGCATTCCGCGAATGTATGCCAGGCCCAACGCCGACACACGTGCCGGATCGGCGTGCAGGGCGCGGTCCGCAATGATGCGGTTGCCACGGCGCAGATCCAGTACCGGCGCAAAGCTGAGATCGATGCCGATCGAACGCATCTCGCTGGCCATCAACCAGGCGTGTTCCTCGGCCAGCCCCAGGGCCTGCGCCATGTCCGCGTCGCCACGTTCGCCGATCCGCGCCAGTGCCGGCAGCCGCGTGAAGCCTTCACGGAAACGCTGCACCTGGCCGCCTTCCTGATCCACGCACAGCAAGAGGGGATCGGCGCGCACTTCGCGGATTTGCTCGATCAGATCGACCACCTGCTCGCGCGAGACGAAGTTGCGCGAAAACAGGATGACGCCACTGACCGCCTCATGTCGCAGCCAGTCGCGCGCCGGGTCATCCAGCGTCGTACCGTTGATTCCGATGATCAGCATGGCTTACGCGGCAAGCGCGAATCCCTTGAAACGCCGCAAGCACGGCAGAACGCTCATTGTATCAAGGCATGCCAAGTCGCGATCAGGTTCGATCAAACACCGCAATCGATTCGACATGCGCGGTATGCGGAAACATGTCCATGACGCCCGCGCTGCTGAGCACGAATCCGTGCCGGTTGACCAGGTTGCCGGCATCGCGCGCCAGCGAAGCGGGATGGCAGGACACATAAACGATGCGACGCATGCTGCTGCGCGGCAAATATTCGAACACTTCAGCGGCACCGCTGCGCGGCGGATCGAGCAGCATCAGGTCGTGTTCGGCGCGTGCCCACGGCGTATCGCGCTGATCTGCAAACAAATCCGCGGCGGCAAATTCAACGTTCGCCAAACCATTGCGCTGCGCGTTCATGCGCGCCCGCGCGACCAGGGCCGCATCACCTTCGACACCGATCGCCGATGCACAACGGCGCGCCAACGGCAACGTGAAATTACCCAGCCCACAGAATAGGTCCAACACCCGGTCGGATGTTTCCGGCGCAAGCAAATTCAGCGCGTGATCGATCATGCGCCGGTTCATGCCGCTGTTGACTTGGATGAAATCCAGCGGCTCGAAGTCAAGCTCCAGGCCATATTCGGGCAGTTCGAAACTCAGGCTTGCGTCGGCCGGGTGCAATGCGACGACGCTGTCCGCACCACCCGGTTGCAGATAGATTGCCAGCGACGTTCGTTGAGAAAATTCGATCAATACCTGTCGATCGTGGTCAGACAACGGATGCAAATGCCGCACGATCAGGGCCACCAGTTTGTCGCCAGCAGCAATTTCGATCTGCGGGACGTGACTGCGTGCATCCAGTCCATCGATCAGCGTGGCGATGTCGGCAATGCGTTCGCCAACCGCTGGATGCAACACTTCACAGCGCTGCAGGTCGGCTACGTAACGTCCGTTGACTTCGCGAAAGCCGACCAGCGTACGTCCCTTCTTTTCGACGTACTTGACGCTGAGGCGCCCTTTGCGCCGATAGCCCCAGGACTCATCCGTCAATGGCTCCAGGATATTTTCAGGCTGCAACTTGCCGATGCGCTCAAGGTTCTCCAGCAATACGCGTTGTTTGGCCTGAATCTGCGCTGGCGGGGCCAGATGTTGCAGGGCGCAGCCGCCGCAGGTACCGAAATGTTGACAACGTGGTTCGACGCGATCCGGCGACGCCTGCAGCACCTGTTCGACGACCGCTTCGTCATAATGCCGGCGTTTGCCGGTGTAACGTAATCGTATCCGTTCGCCGGCCAGCGCGCCCCTGACAAATACAACCTTGCCTTCGACATGCGCCACGCCGCGCCCATCGTGGCTGAGATCGGTGATATCGGCGTCAACGATGGGCATGCCGTCCCCCGTGGCCAAAAACGAATTTGCTCATGCGGTTTTCAAACCTTGCCTCGACAAAACCGGAATGGTAGCAGTCGACCGATTGCGCATGCACGTTGACGCCTTGCGCACGCCGCGCGATCCTGAACGCATGCCAGTCACGCAACGCTCACCACGAGTGCTGGTCGCGGACGACGATACGATCAGCCAACAATTTTTCGCCGCGGCGCTTGCCGAAATGGGATGCAACGTCGTCATCGCGGAGAACGGCGCACGAGCGCTTGCCGTGATCGGCGAGCACACCTTCGATCTGCTGGTGCTGGACTGTCGCATGCCGGATTTCGGCGGCACCAGGCTGCTGGCCGAATTGCGCCGCCGCAACGTGCATACGACCGCTATCGCAACGAGCGCCGAAATCGATCCGCCGCACGTGGAAAAGTTGCGCAGCGCCGGGTTTGCCGATGTCATCGGCAAACCGCTGACGCTGGTCGAACTGCAGCGACGCCTGAAACCTTGTCTCGCCGGATCGGCAACTGCCGCTCCCCGTCATGGTTCCGGAGAGTCCACGGCCGGCGTGCTGGACGACAATCTTGCGGTGAAAGCGAGCGGAAACGCCAAAATCGTTCGCTCACTGCGCAAGTTGTTCGCGCAGGAACTGGAAGCCTTGCAAGCTGAACCGGACCAACTTCTCGGCGCAAACGATGTGACGGTTGTGCGCGAACGTCTGCATCGCCTGCGTGCTTCATGTGGTTTTTGCGGCGCGACCGCTCTGACCGATGCAATCGTCCGATTCGACGGGTCGCTGCGCGATCAGGGCGAGGTCACGGAAACAGCCCGCGAACGACTCATTCAAGCTTGCCGCCAAACGCTGGTCGCGCTGCGTGCTCAATCCTGACCCGCGCCAGCCGAACTCCTGCCGGCAAACAGGTTCCAGGCACGAATGCTGCCGCCATCCAGATGGTTGCTGATAACGCGGCGCAACAGTCGCCGCAGCACCGAAAGGTCGGCATTGTCAGGCATTGTGTCGTGCGCCAACGCCAACAATGCCGAGCCGCGCAGGCGCAAACCGGATCCGCCGCCGAGCCAGGGCGCGGCACCGGACTCCTCGTGCCATTCGTACTGGCCTTCGACCTCGATCGGCTTGCCGCTTTCCGCCTCGTTTTCCAGATTCAGGCCATAACCCAGGTGTGAAAGCAGATCGCGCTCAAATCGACGCAGCGTCCATGCCGCCGGCTCGGCTTGCGCAAGCCTGGTCATTGTCGCGTTGTAATCGTCGAACAGCGCCGGGTGCGGGTCATGCCGTGTCAGCAATCGCATCACCAGCTCGTTGACGTACAGGACGCATAACAGGTGTTCTCCCCGGGCGACCAGCGGCGGTCCCGCCGGTTCCGCGGAAAACAATGTCCCCAGTTCACCCTTGCCTGACCAGCTCAGAAGCAGCGGCGTCGAGGCTTGCAACAGCGATCGCGGTGTACGGGCACGAGCGCCGCGAACTCCGCGGGCGACCAGTCCAACCCGTCCGTAGTCTCGACTCAGCGCCTCGACCAGCAGCGAAGTCTCGCGCCAGTCGCGCGCGTGCAGGATGAAAGCCGCCTGCTGCTCGACGCGCATCGCTAGTGGCCTGTAACAGTTAAAGTGGACGTGAGTATCGCGCAGACATCGGTCGCCAGGACCAGGCGCGAGGAGGAGGCATAGTGGGGCCTATGGCGGCGACGAGCAACGCTGGATTGGCGGCCGGGATCAAGCCAGACGCTTTCAATTTGACGGTTACAGGCCACTAGTCGCCATAACCGAAGCGGCGCAGCGCCGCTTCGTCGTCCGACCAGTTTTCACGCACCTTGACCCATAGCCGCAGGTGTATGCGACGATCGAAGACCCGCTGCATGGCCAACCGCGCAGCCGTGCCGATTGCCTTGAGCTGGCTGCCACGCGCGCCGATCACGATCGCTTTCTGTCCCTCGCGCTCCACCCAGATCGCCGCGTCGATTTCAGTGGCTTTCGCCGAATCGCTGAAAGACTCGATTTCCACCGTGGCGGCGTAAGGCAATTCCTGGCCCAGACGCAACATGACCTGCTCGCGTATAAGCTCGGCGGCCAGGAACCGCTCGCTACGATCAGTCAGCTCATCAGCCCCGTACGCTGCCGGCGCAACCGGAAGTCGGTCCACGATGGCCTGTTCCAGTTCCGTCAGTCCGTCGCGCTTGGTCGCCGAAACCATATAGACCCCGGCATAGTTTCTACTCGAGGTTATATCGCTAATCATTTGTAATAAAACTGATTTTTCCTTGATCTTGTCAATCTTGTTGAGAACAAGCAGACAAGGTTTTTCGCTATCGCGCACGGCTTGCCAGACGGCCTCGTCCTCGTCGCTCCAACGCTGGGCATCGACGACCTGTACGGCCACATCGGCCTCGGCGATCGCAGCGCGCGCGGCGCGGTTCAACTGCCGGTTGATCGCCTTGGGCGTACGTCGATGCATGCCCGGCGTATCAAGAAACAGGATCTGCCCGTTGGCGCGCGTCAGGATGCCGAGAATTCGATGTCGCGTCGTCTGCGGCTTCGGGCCGGCGATACTCAGCCGCCAACCCAGCAGGGCGTTGAGCAAGGTCGATTTGCCGGTATTCGGACGCCCAACGAGCACCGCCGTGCCGCAACGAAAATCCGCCCGGTTGTCGGCTTTATCCGGCATGGTCCAATCGGGCCTGCAGTTCGGAAATCGCGCTTTCCGCGGCGGCCTGTTCGGCACTGCGTCGACTGCTGCCTTGGCCTTGCGTTTCGATATCCAAACCGTCGATGCGGCAACTCACGTCGAAAATCTTGGCGTGATCGGCCCCGCTGCTGCCAATGAGATCGTATAACGGCAACGCAAATCCGTTGGCCTGCAGCAATTCCTGCAGACGCGTCTTGGCGTCCTTGTCGACCTTGGGCGAAACCTGCGCCACGCTCTTGGCGAACAGTTCGCGCACCGTGCTGCGACAAGCATCCCAACCACCATCAAGGTAAACCGCCGCGACCAGTGCCTCGACCGCATCGGCCAGGATCGAATCGCGTCGGAAACCACCGCTCTTCAGCTCGCCCGGACCCAGATGTAACTGATCGCCCAGTTCCAGTTCGCGCGCCAGCCTGGCCAGTGCAGGCTCACTGACCAGATGCGAGCGCATTCGCGTCAACGCGCCTTCGTCAGCCTTGGGATAGCGCTCGTACAGCAATTCGGCAACCAACATGTTTACCAGCGCGTCGCCGAAGAACTCCAGGCGCTCGTTGTTGTGCGCACCAAGGCTTCTGTGGCTCAGTGCCAGCTCGTGCAAGCCGGCATCGTGGAATTCGTAGGGAAGCGTAGTGCCCAAGGATCAGTAAGTCGCGCCACTCGAAATGTCGATGGTCTTCTCGAAATGGACCAGCAAATCGATGTTGTAGATGAACGGAATATCCCGGTCGTAGGCAACATGCAGACTGCGCTTCCCGTTGGTCGTGATCAGAGTCACGTTCTTAAGCGGAACATCGTTCTCGTCCACATATTGCACATCGAATATAGGACCGAGATGACGCCTGATCATGTCAATCGACATCGTTTCGATACCAGGCTCCACTTGTAGCGATTTCAGGGATTTGACCACACCGAAATACTCGGTATAGGACGGAATCAACTTCATTGCCGCATAGGCAAAAAAACCGACGACCGCAAGCATGATGACGAAGCCGATCATGGTGATGCCGCGTTGTGTTTGTTGAGTGCGCATGCTCTCTCCCTATTTGATGACCGTACCGATTCGCTTGAAGTCGATACCCCCGTTGAAGTTCATCCAGATGATGAATGCCCTGCCTATCAAGTCCTTTTCAGGCACAAAGCCCCAGTATCGACTGTCTTCGCTGTCATCGCGATTATCCCCCATTGCGAAATAGTGTCCAGCCGGTACTTTCCAGGTACCTTCGCGACCAGGCATCAGCAGGCTGGATTTCAGGATTTCATGCGTCACGCGTGGCATTTTTTCGTCGAATATCTCGGCCCCGGCCATGCGCCGACCTGAGTCACCGGTGCCGATGAAGGGGCCCATATCGGCCTGCGGCATCTGTTTGCCGTTGATGTACAGGGTCTTGTTGCGGTACGTGACGACATCCCCGGGCAGGCCTACCACACGTTTGATGTAATCCTGCCCGTCCTTGCTCGGATCGTGCGTGGGATTCGGATAGCGAAAAACAAACACGTCGCCGCGATGTGGTTCGCCGGTATCCAGAATCTTCGTGCCCAACACCGGCAGTCGCAACCCGTAGGAAAACTTGCTGACCAGAATGAAATCACCGACCAGCAGCGTCGGCATCATCGAGCCGGAAGGAATCTTGAATGGTTCGGCAACGAACGAACGGAACAGCAGCACGATCAGGATGACCGGGAAGAACGAACGCGCGTACTCGACGACGATCGGTTCACGCAAAGCTTCCTGCGACCGCTGCTCGCGCTCGCTTTCACTGCCGGCCGCTTTCATCAAAGCCTGCGCGCGCGACTGGCGTGCCCGCTGAAAAATCAGCCGGTCAATCAGCCAGACAACGCCGGTGACGGCAGTCAGTACAACCAGCAGCAGTGCAAAGTCGAAATCCATCTAGGGTTCCCGGTTATTTGTTGTCTACCTGCAGTACGGCCAGGAAGGCTTCCTGTGGAATCTCCACGCGACCGACCAGTTTCATGCGTTTTTTGCCTTCTTTCTGTTTCTCAAGCAACTTGCGCTTGCGCGACACATCGCCACCGTAGCACTTGGCCAGCACGTTCTTGCGCAATGCCTTGACGGTGGCCCGCGCAAGAATCTGTGAGCCGATCGCCGCCTGGATCGCCACGTCAAACATCTGACGCGGGATCAGTTCCTTCATGCGTTCGATCAGGTCGCGTCCACGTCGATCGGCCTGGCTGCGATGAACGATTGCGCTGAGCGCATCGACGCGCTCGCCATTGATCAATACGTCCAGTCGCACGAATGGACCCGCTTCAAACCGCTGGAAATGGTAATCCATCGACGCATAGCCGCGCGACACCGATTTGAGCTTGTCGAAGAAATCGAGCACCACTTCGGCCAGGGGCAGCTCATAACTGATCTGAACCTGGGAAGCCAGGTAATGAATCGAAACCTGGCGGCCGCGTTTCTCCTCACACAACTTGATCACATTGCCGACGTAATCCGGCGGAGTGAGGATAGTGGCGACAATCACTGGCTCGCGAATCTCGTCGATGTTCTGCGACGGCGGCAGCTTGGCGGGATTATCCAGCTCGATGACCGCGCCGTCCGTTTGCAGCACCTCGAATACCACGGTCG
Organism: uncultured Pseudomonadota bacterium; assembly: GCA_963779795.1. GTDB lineage: Bacteria > Pseudomonadota > Gammaproteobacteria > Xanthomonadales > Rhodanobacteraceae > Rudaea. The sequence goes on from CAVZZK010000003.1 coordinate 784,151, forward strand.
GTGCCGTCGTGATCAGGTCGATATCGTACTCGCGCTCCAACCGTTCCTGCACGATTTCCATGTGCAGCATGCCGAGGAACCCGCAACGGAATCCGAAGCCCATCGCTTCCGAGCTTTCGGGTTCGAATTGCAGCGCCGCGTCGTTGAGCCGAAGTTTCTCAAGTGCCTCGCGCAAAGCGGAAAAATCATCGGCCAGGGTCGGAAACAAACCGGCGAAGACGCGCGGCTGCATGCGCTGGAATCCGGGTAGCGGTCGAGGTGCCGGGTCCGCAGCCAGGGTCAGGGTGTCGCCCACCGGCGCGCCGTGCACGTCCTTGATTGCGGCATTGATCCAGCCCACCTCGCCTGCTCCAAGACGACCCAGTTTCTTGCGCTTGGGCGTAAACACGCCGACTTCGTCGACGCCGTGATTGCGACCGGTCGACATGACCTGGATCTTGTCACCGGGCTTGATTTCGCCCTGCATGACGCGCACCAGCATGACCACGCCGAGATAATTGTCGAACCAGGAATCGATGATCAGCGCCTGCAGCTTGTCGGTATCGTGCGGCTGCGGCGGCGGGATGCGCGCAACGATCGCCTCGAGCACTTGCGAAACGTTTTCACCGGTCTTGGCGCTGATTGAGATCGCGTTGCCGGCCTCGATGCCGATCACCGCCTCAATTTCCGATTTGACCTTTTCGACGTCCGCGGTCGGCAGGTCGATCTTGTTCAGTACGGGAACGACTTCCAGACCCATCTCGACGGCGGTGTAGCAGTTTGCCACCGACTGCGCTTCCACGCCCTGAGCCGCGTCGACGACCAACAAGGCGCCCTCGCAGGCCGCCAGCGAACGACTGACCTCGTAGGAAAAATCCACGTGGCCGGGCGTGTCGATGAAATTCAACTGATAGGTATTGCCGTCTTCAGCCGTATACGGCAAGGACACGCTCTGTGCCTTGATCGTGATACCGCGCTCACGCTCGATCGGATTGTTGTCGAGCACCTGCGCTTCCATCTCACGGTCCTGCAAACCGCCGCAAATCTGGATAATGCGGTCGGCCAGCGTCGACTTGCCGTGGTCAACGTGGGCGATGATGGAAAAGTTGCGAATCAGCTTCATGCGTTGCGACGGCCGGAATGTTCCCGCGCCGGGCGCGCGGCAAAGCGCACATTATCGCAGAAATGAAAATGCTGCGCCGCATATAAAACGATGGGGCCACGCGGACCCCATCGTGCCTGTGATCGATGAACTCGATCAGCCCTGGTTCTTTTCCTTAGGAACCGAAATGGCGACAAACTGGGTTAAATCGTTGTGACGGATCAACAACATGACCGACTGCCCCGGTTTGGTCTTGCCGACCATCCGGCCGAATTCGGCAGCCGACTTGACCGGCTTGCGACCGACCATCATGACCACGTCGCCGGGTTGCAGCGGCGTGCTGCGTGCAGCGATGCCGCTGACATCGGTTATGACCACGCCTTCCTTGTCCTTGATGCCGAGCTGCTTGCGCTGCGCGGCAGTCAGATCATCAACCGTGATGCCGAGCGGATTGGACGATTTGTCCGAACCCATGAGACCGGCAATCGCATTCTTGTCACTTGGCAACTTGCCAACCGTCACCGGAACTTCGATCGTCTTGCCATCGCGGAAGATCTTCAGCTCTGCCTTGCTGCCCGGCTTGGTGTTGCCGACCATCGGCGGCAGGTCCGACGACTGATCCACCGGATGTCCGTTGTAGGCCAGGATCACGTCTTGCACCTGCACACCGGCCTTGTCCGCGGCACCGCTCGGCGTGACCGCATTGACGATCGCGCCATATGGTTTCGGCAACCCGAGATTCTGCGCCATGGCGCGCGTCACGTTCTGTATCTGTACACCGATCATGCCGCGCGAAACGTGGCCGGTCGCCTTGATCTGCTCGACGTCGTTCATGGCAATGTTGATCGGAATCGCAAACGAGATCCCGACCGAACTGCCGGTGTTGCTGTAAATCTGCGAATTGATGCCAACGACCTTGCCCTGCATGTTGAACAGCGGGCCACCTGAATTTCCCCGATTGATCGGCACATCGGTCTGGATGAACGGGACGTATTCCTCGCCACCGCCGTCGAGATTGCTGCGCCCGACATAACTGACGATGCCATGCGTGACCGAGTGATCGAAATTGAACGGCGAACCGATCGCAACAACCCACTGTCCGGGCTCCAGGTCGTTCGAGTTGCCGATCATCACCGTCGGCAAGCCGCTTGCCGTGACCTTGAGCAGCGCGATATCCGCGCGGGGATCCGTTCCGATCACCTTGGCGTCGAACTCGCGCCGGTCGGATAGTCGCACGACGATCTGGTCGGCCCCCTTGACCACATGATTGTTGGTCAGGATGTAACCGTCACTGGAGACGATGAAGCCGGAACCAACGGAGATCATCTTGCCGTCGAAATGCGGGTTCATTCCAGGGCCGAAAAAGCGCCGGAAGATCTCGGGTACTCCTTGTGGAGGCATGTTGTTGCCCCGCATGGAATGGTGGCCGTCATGCGTGGCACGAATGTTTACCACCGCAGGCCCGTTCTGCTTCACCAACTGGGTAAAGTCGGGCAGATCGGCCCAGACGCTGGTAGATACCAACGCCACGGCGAAGAACAGAAAAATCTTGTGCAGCTTGAACTTGTACATTGAAGGATCCTCGGATTGCTAATCCAGAAAGAAATATCTCGATGAAATTTGATCGCACGAGGATTCCGGAGTTCCCGCGGAACCCCCGTGAACATTTGCAAAAATTCCCGGTCAGGCGTCGCGCGCCTGGGCGTGTCAGTTACGCGGCGGTACCTGTACCCGGGCAGCCGATGCACGTTGCGCGGATCCCGGCATCTGCTTGAGCAACAGGTATGGGGCGTAACGTTCGAGCGGCGTTTTCGTGTAGCTGGAGTATGGCGATAGCGGTAGCAGAGAATCGTAACTGGCCGGCTGCGCGTAATCGGCATTCATCGAAGGAAGCGGGGTCATGATCGGCGCACGTAAATCGATCGGTGCCTGCGTCGGCATCGACATCGACGGAACCGGCGCGGCCGCGGGCGCCGAAGCGATATTTACCACTGGCGCTGGTCGCGCAATATCCTGTGGACGCGTCGCCACCAGCGAAACCACGGCAACCGCCGCGGCGATCGCGCCGCCGCCGACCCAGCGCAAGGCCCGCGAAACGCCGTGCGATGCCCATCCGGATTCCGTCGTGCGCAACCCGTCCATGACGGCATTCGTGAACCCCGTGGCCGGAGTCACGCTGACCGGTTCCCGGCGCAGGACGGCAGCGGCAAGTTGGTAACGTGACCAGCACCGTGCCAATTCCGGAACACCATCGATACGGCGCAGCAAAAACCGGGCCTGGTCGCGTGGCAATTCACCATCCATCAGTGCGGAAAGTTGTTCGCGAATTTCTTCACTCATGAGTCAATCACCTTGGTATCCGACAGCAGCGGACGCAATTGCTTGTCGATCGCATCGCGTGCCCGGAAGATTCGGGAACGCACGGTGCCGATCGGGCAGTTCATGGCTTGTGCAATCTCTTCATAACTCAACCCGTCGACTTCGCGCAGGGTAATCGCGGTTTTGAGGTCTTCAGGCAACTGTTCGACCGTCTCGAAAACAGTTCGTTCAATTTCCTCACGCAATAATTCGTGTTCGGGCGTGGCGCGATCCTTGAGCCGGTTGCTGCCGTCGATCAATACCGCATCCTCGACCGCGACATCGTCGGTAGGCGGACGCCGACCCAGCGAGACGAGATGATTCTTGGCGGTATTGGTCGCTATCTTGTACATCCACGTATAAAACTGACTATCGCCCCGGAATGCGGAGATCGCCCGATAGGCGCGAATAAAGGCTTCCTGAGCCACATCCTGACATTCGCTCCAGTCCGAAATGTAGCGGGAGACGACACCAATGACCTTGTGCTGATATTTACGCACCAGCAGGTCGAAAGCAGCCTTGTCTCCATTTTGTACCCGCTCAACCAGGGCATGATCCAAGTCTTGTTCGCCCATTCGGGCAGTTCTCCGTTCACTGGCGACTTGGTCAAGCCGGGAGCATAGACCGATGCCGCCATCAATAGTTCAATTCAGGTACGCGACTGTCCGCTGCGCGGCGCCAACGGCTTCGATTGAGCCGATACGTACCCATGGAATACGCGTTCGCGTTCGATCAGCAGGTTCTCGAAACCCGACGCCGGCAATGGCCGGCAGAACAGGTAGCCCTGCAATTCCTCGCACCCGGCCTGGCGCAAAAACTCCAGGTGCTGTTCAATCTCGACCCCTTCCGCAACCACGGCGCGATTGAGGTCGTGCGCCATGCTAATGGTAGCGCGAACGATGGCTTCGTCGTCAGGGTCCACGCCAATATTGCGCACGAAAGTCTGATCGATCTTGATCCGGTCGGCTGGAAACCGCTTGATGTAATCCAGCGACGACTGACCGGTACCGAAATCATCGATAGAGATACCGCAGCCCAGATCGCGCAAACCCTGCAGGGTTTTCAGCAACCCCGGAATCGACTTCACGTTGAGGCTCTCGGTCACTTCCAGATCAAGCATGTTCGCGTCCAGCCCGCTATCCTGCAGGACCCTAGCGACCAGTTCCACCAGGCCCGGCTGGCGCAACTGGACCGCCGACAGATTGACGCCGACGCGCAGATTCAGTGCGAAGCGTTCCTGCCAGCGCATGGCGTCGGCACAGGCAATTCGCATCACCCACTCGCCGATCGATATTATCAGGCCGGTTTCCTCCGCGATCGGAATGAAGAACCCCGGGCTGATCATGCCCAGTTCCGGATGTTCCCAGCGAATCAGGGCTTCCATGCCGACGATGTCCTCGCTCGCGGTGGTGAGCTGCGGCTGGTAGTAGACACGCAATTCGCCGTTCTTCTCCGCAACGCGCAACTTCGCCTCCAGCGCCAGGCGCTGGCGATGCGACTCTTCAGGCACCGCCACGTAGTTCTGAAAGCGGTTACGCCCGGCACCTTTCGCGTTATACATGGCGACATCAGCGTGTTTCAACAAGCGATCGGCGTTGGTCGCATCATCAGGATAGAAGCTGATGCCGAGACTGGCCGTAATGTGCAGTTCATCCCCATCCGGGAGAGTCAGCGGCGTTTCCATCGTACGCAGTATCTTCTCGGCGATGCGCGTCACGTCATCGCGATTGATGATGTGCCGCAAGATCATCGTGAATTCGTCGCCGGCATAACGCGCCACCGTATCCGAGGCACGCACGCTGCTACGCAGGCGCTTCGCCACCGCCACCAGCACCTGATCGCCAACACCATGACCCAGCGAATCATTGATGTTCTTGAATCGGTCCAGGTCGACGAACAACACAGCAAACATCTCGCCGGTTCGATGTGCGGCCTTGATCGTGGTCTCCAATCGATCGTTGAACACCAGCCGATTCGGCAACCCGGTCAATGCATCCTGGAGACTCTTCGTTCTGCTCTGCTCACGCGCACGCCGCAATTCCAATTCCATGGAAATGCGCGCGGCGATCATGCGCAGTGCCGACTCGACGGCATCGCCAATCGCCAGCGCTTCCCGCCGGCCGAGAAGCACGGCGCCGAGCATGCCACGGCGATCATCACGCAACGGCAGCCCGATAAACGTCTCATAACGCACGGCTGCCAGAAAACGGTCGGAGTCGTTAACCGACCAGGCAGCGCTGGCACAAATGATCGTTTCGCCACCCAGCACCCTGCGCAATGACGATTGTTTGAGTGGATCCGGGGTTTCGTCAGGCAGGGCGCGGCGGTGCCAGGTCAGCAACGGCTGTGCCTCGATCTCGGCTTCCGGCCGCGATGCGACCAGCGTGATGAAGTCCAGTTGCAACCAATCGCGCAACAGGCTGAGAGTTTGCTTCAGACCATCCTCGCCGCTGCCGGATTCGGCGGCACGCAGGACAACTTCGAGGGCAGTCCGGTACAGCTCGTTTTCTCCTGGTGGAACGAACCGGGTCACATAGATCATGCGATCATCGCGAACCGCAAGATGCACATGGGCCCGAACCGGATATGACTCACCGTTGATGCGCCGTTTTTCGCAAGGGAACTCGACGCTGCCCGTGCGCGCAACGGGCTCGAGCAAACGGCGATGTTCGACTGCCTCGTGGCTTGCATCCAGTCCCGACAGCGGCTGACCTACGACCCGGCTGCGCGTGTATCCGGACTGTTTTTCAAACGCCTTGTTGACGTCGACGATCAAGCCGGTTTGCGGATCCGACAAGACGATTTCGTCCGGACTGGAATCGAACAGAAACGAGTACGATTGCGCATCGGACGAAGTGTGCGGCCGTGCAATTGCTTTTCCGTCCGGCCCCGATGCCATTGCCTGGCGCACGCGCGCCAGCGCCTCACCGGAATCCACCGGGCTGCGCAACCAATCCACGACTCCCGGCGGTGAATGGCGCCAGTCCCACTGACGCTGTTCAAGCGATGCCGCGGCGATGCCGATCACCGGTACACGAGCCAGTTCGGGATCCGCTCTCAATTTCGCACAGAACGCAACAGCCTGCGCGGCTTCGCCCAAAAACTCCATCACCACCACGTCGATGTGAGGATCGTGTCCCAGCAAGGCCTGTGCCTGACTCAGATCCTTGGCCGTGTAAACCGCGTCGAAGGCCGCCGCATTCAGCGTATCGAACAGGACGCGGCGGTCGTCTGCTTGAGTCGTCGCGATCAGCACAGAACCCGCGCTCGCTTGTTCCGGCACCATCAGGTAATCCAGCGTCCGTCGCGCAAACGTGGTCGAGTCTTGACTCCGGACTCGTAAGCGATGCGCTCGACCAGCACATCCATGCCATCGGGCATCTGCATCGATTCACCCACGAACACCACCTTGCGGCTCTTGCCGGAGCCGCCGCGCCCGATCTGCCGCAGCAGCCCGATATTCGGCGCACGCATGTGGTCGGCAAAATCGGTAAACAGATAAACGCCGAATTGCATGCTTTGCAGGATGTAGCGCAACGCATCAGCGACGCGTTTTGAGCCCGGCACGCGAACTTCACGCTCACGCAGGCTGGTAATACCGGCGTTTTCCTGCCAGTAATAGATTGACTGACCCGTGCGCATGGCCAATGCCCGCAGACGATCCAGAACTTCATCGGCATCGACAGTTTCGACCGCAACCAGATTACGCGGCGATTGCACGATGCGGTCGAACAACTTCGGCGTCACGAATGCTTCGGCGTTGATGCTTTCCACGCTGACTGCTCTTGTGTGCACCCGGGCCGTGGCTGCGAAAATGTCGTTTGGCATTTGACCGCAGACGCGACTTGACCGGATTATAGCCGTCAAACCTGCATGTACGCTCGAGGTTACTCATGTTCGAAGGACTGCGCTTTTCCCACTGGAAAGCCGAAACCGGCGAAAACGGCATCGTGGTCCTGACTCTGGACCGCGCCGACACATCGGTCAATGCGCTGAATCATGCCGTTTTGGAGGAGCTGGGGCAGATTGTCGAGCGCCTGTCGATCGAGACGCCCAAGGGTGTCCTGATCCGTTCCGGCAAGGCAGCCGGCTTCATTGCCGGGGCCGACATCCACGAATTCGAAGTATTCGAAAAACGCGGCACCGTGCTGGAGAATATCGAATACGGCCAGCGTGTGTTTGAAAATCTGGCCCGTTTGAACTGTCCGACCGTGGCCACCATCCACGGGCATTGCATGGGTGGCGGAACGGAATTGTCGTTGGCCTGCCGCTACCGCATCGCCACGCGCGATCCGTCCACGCGCATCGGTTTACCCGAGGTCATGCTTGGCATTCATCCGGGCTGGGGCGGAAGTGCGCGTCTACCGCGCCTGATCGGCGCGCCGCAGGCCCTGAACATGATGCTCACGGGCAAGCCGCTGCGCGCCGAAGCCGCTCGTGGCCTGGGTCTGGTCGACATGCTATCGGACCCTGAAACGCTGCTCGATGATGCAGTCAAACTGGCGCTGCGCAAGCCTTCGCGTCCATTCGCGCAACGTGCACTCGGCTGGGCGACGAATATCTGGCCGGTACGCCAGATTCTGGTGTCGATCATGCGCAAACGGACCGCGGCAAAAGTGCGCAAGGAACACTATCCGGCACCGTTTGCCCTGATCGATGTCTGGCGCCGCGGCGGATCCGATGTTCGTCAACGCCTGCGCATCGAGGCACGCTCGGTCGTAAAGCTCGCGCAAACGCCGACCTGTCGCAATCTCATGCGCGTGTATTTCCTGCAGGAACGCTTGAAACACCTCGGCGCCGAGAGCAAATCCGCGATCAAGCACGTTCACGTCGTCGGTGCCGGCATCATGGGCGGCGATATCGCGGCCTGGTGCGCGCTGCGTGGCTTCGAAGTCACTTTGCAGGACCGCGAGATGAAATACGTTCAACCGGCCCTGGATCGTGCGCAAGAGCTGTTCAACAAGCGCCTGCGCGGCGCCGATATCGAGGCGGCGACCGCGCGTCTGAAACCCGATGTGGACGGCAGCGGCATCGCCGCTGCCAATTTGGTCATTGAAGCGATCTTCGAGAACCAGGAAGCCAAACAGGAGCTGTACCGCAAGATCGAGCCGGGCATGAAGGCCAATGCCATCCTGGCGACGAACACGTCCAGCATCCCATTGGACGCGCTGCGCACGGCGGTTGAAAAGGATTCGCGTTTCCTCGGCCTGCACTATTTCAATCCCGTGGCCAAGATGCCGCTGGTCGAAATCGTGCGCCAGAATCACCTGCGCCCGACCTGCGAAAAAAATGCCCTGGCATTCTGCAAGGCAATCGGCAAGCTGCCGGTGCCGGTCAAGGGCACGCCGGGCTTTCTGGTCAACCGCATCCTGATGCCCTACCTGCTCGAAGCCATGCGCCTTTATCGAGAGGGCGTGCCCGGCGCATCGCTCGACAAGGCGGCGCGCAAGTTCGGCATGCCGATGGGACCGATCGAGTTGGCTGATACCGTTGGCCTGGACGTGTGCCTGTCCGTAGGCAAGGAGGTCGGCGAATTCCTCGGCCTGGAAATTCCGGAAGGCATGGACGAACTGGTCAAGCAAGGCAAGCGTGGCAAGAAAACCGGCGAAGGCATCTACAAATGGGAAGACGGCAAACCGGTCAAGCCGGCAGTCGATCCAAACTACAAGGCGCCGATCGATATCACAGAGCGCATGATCCTGCCGATGCTCAACGAGGCCGTCGCCTGCTTGCACGATGGCGTCGTCGACGATTCCGACCTGGTTGATGCCGGCGTCATCTTCGGCACCGGTTTCGCACCGTTCCGCGGCGGCCCGATCCAGCACATCCGCAGTGTTGGCGTGGAAAAGGTCAAGCAGGAACTTCAGGCCCTGGCCGACAAGTACGGCCCGCGCTTTGCGCCAAAAGACGGCTGGGACGATGAAGCCTTGCGGCCGCCACCGATACCGGCACAGCAGGCCAAGCCCGCATAACCGACTGCGGTTTTCCTGAACGGATCAATCCTCCTCGAAGCGCTGCGAGCCGAATGGCTTCTCGGCCTTGCGCTGCGCAGCGAGGCCATCGGCAACCGCCTGCCAAACCGCAAGCGCATCGCAGGTTTCAGCAACATCGTGTACGCGCACGATCATGGCGCCGCGTTGCACCGCGATCATGGCTGCGGCCGCCGATCCTGCTGCAAGCCGGCCGGCATCGCGGCCGGTCAGCTTGCCGATCATCGACTTGCGCGACAGACCGGCCATCAACGGCACGCCCAGCGCAGCGAGCTGATCCAGTCCTCGCAGCAGGGCCAGGTTGTGTTCCAGCGTCTTGCCGAAACCGAAACCCGGATCGGCGATGATGCGCTTCTTGTCGATGCCGGACATCTCGCAGGCGAATATTCGCTCGGCCAGGAAGCTGCGCACCTCGGAAACGACGTCGCCATAGTGCGGATTTTCCTGCATCGTGCGAGGTTCCCCCAGCATGTGCATCAGGCACACGGGTACCTTCAAATCCGCAGCGGCCTCAAGCGCGCCATCACGACGCAAGGCATGGACATCATTGATCATGCCTGCGCCGGCTGCCACCGCCGCGCGCATCACGTCCGGCTTTGATGTATCGACCGAAATCGGCACATCGGTCTTCGCGGCCAACGCCTCGATGACTGCTACGATACGCCGGATTTCCTCGTCAGCGGAAATTTCTTCAGCACCGGGGCGTGTCGACTCCCCACCGATATCGAGCAGGTCAGCGCCCTGCCCGACCAGTTCCAGACCATGTGTGATCGCCTTGTCGGCATCGAAAAACTCGCCGCCGTCGGAAAACGAATCCGGCGTGACATTGACGATGCCGCAGATGCGTGGCCGTTCCAGCCGCAACGGCCGTCCACCGCAATCGATTGTCGCGACAAGATCGAACATCGGTTAGGCCCCGCCGGTTGCGACTGAATCGCCTACATCCTAACCGAGTTTCGCTGCGCAATCGTCTTTGGCGCCGTGTTTTTCTCCGCGATCATTCCGGCCGGGGATGGCTGGAATCCACACCGCCGCGGCATGGAACGCAGCGGCGCGGATGACATTGCGGCGTTTCAGCTCAGAGAACGGGCCGCGCTTGATGCCTTGCCGGACTTCCCTGTGCCGGTCGAACACGGCCCGTGTTGGTCAGTGACACCAAAACAAACGGGCCGCGCGAGTTCGGGCGGCCCGACGGGCTCAGGGATGCACTGATCAAGTCAGCGCAAGTGTCACCGACTTTGTCCAACGCTGGCGAGTCAGCTCAGTGCTGTTCGGCGGGCTTGCCCACCGGAGCCGAGTCGCTGCGACGCGGACCGTCGCTGCTCGGCTTGTCGCCGCCGTCGGTACCGGCCTGCCAATCGCGCGGCGGGCCCGGGTCCTTGCCGTCCATGATCGCCGCGATCTGCTGGCGGTCGATCGTTTCGTACTGCAGCAAGGCCTTGGCCATGTTGTGCAGCTTTTCCATGTTGTCCGTCAGGATACGGCGCGCGGAGGTATACGCAACATCAATGACCGAACGCACGACCACGTCGATCTTGCGCGAGGTTTCCTCGGAGATGTGTTTATGCTGCGTCACCGAATGGCCGAGGAAGACTTCGTCCTCTTCCTCGCTGTAGGTCATCGGACCCAGCTCGGGGCTCAAACCGTACTTGGTGACCATATCACGCGCGAGTTGCGTGGCGCGTTGAATATCATTGGAAGCACCGGTCGTCACCTTCTCATCACCGAAGATCAACTCCTCGGCAACGCGACCGCCATACAGGCTGGCCAGACGGCTTTCCAGCGAGGTCTTGCTGTGGCTGTACTTGTCCTGCTCGGGCAGGAACATGGTCACGCCCAGCGCACGACCGCGCGGGATGATGGTGACCTTGTGCACCGGGTCGTGCTCGGGCACGGACAGGCCGACGATGGCGTGCCCGGCCTCGTGATAGGCGGTCAGCTTCTTCTCGTCGTCGCTCATGATCATCGAGCGGCGCTCGCTGCCCATCATGATCTTGTCCTTGGCCCGCTCGAAGTGGCTCATTCCCACCTCGCGCGCATTCTCGCGCGCGGCGAACAGTGCCGCTTCGTTGACCAGGTTGGCCAGATCGGCACCGGAAAACCCCGGCGTGCCACGGGCGATTACCATGGCATCGACGTCGGTCGAAATCGGCACCTTGCGCATGTGCACTTTCAGGATCTGCTCGCGGCCACGCAGGTCGGGCAGCGGCACCACAACCTGCCGGTCGAAACGACCCGGACGCAGCAGCGCCGGATCAAGCACGTCGGGGCGGTTGGTCGCGGCGATGACGATAACGCCCTCGTTGCCCTCGAAACCGTCCATCTCGACCAGCAACTGGTTCAGGGTCTGCTCGCGTTCGTCGTGACCGCCACCCAGGCCGGCGCCGCGATGGCGGCCGACCGCATCGATCTCGTCGATGAAGATGATGCATGGCGCATGTTTCTTGGCCTGCTCGAACATGTCGCGCACGCGGCTGGCGCCGACGCCGACGAACATTTCGACAAAGTCGGAACCGGAAATCGAGAAGAACGGCACCTTGGCCTCGCCGGCAATGGCCTTGGCCAACAGCGTCTTGCCGGTACCGGGGCTGCCGACCATCAGCACGCCGCGCGGAATGCGCCCGCCAAGTTTCTGGAACTTGCCGGGGTCGCGCAGGAATTCGACCAGCTCGCTGACGTCTTCCTTGGCCTCCTCGCAACCGGCCACGTCGGCGAATGTAAGCTTGACCTGATCCTCGCCCTGCAAGCGCGCGCGCGAGCGGCCGAAGCTCATCGCCCCGCGGCCGCCGGCACCGGCCTGCATCTGGCGCATGAAATAGAACAACAGGCCGATGAAGATGATGAACGGCAGCCAATTGAGGATGATGCTCCAGACTGCACCGCTATTGTCGGGCGGTTGCTGATTCACCTGCACACCGTGCGACAGCAGGGTCGGCACCATCTGGCTGTCGTCGAACGGCGCCACGGTGGTCACCTTGCCGCCATCCTTGCGTGTGACGATCAGCGTCGAAGGCATGTTCGCGCTGATCTTCACCGACTCGATGGAGTTGTTCTTCACCTGCTGCATGAATTCCGAGTAGGCGATCGGTTTGGTCGCGCCCACGTGCGGATTGAAACTCTGGAATACCACGACCAATACGATCGCGATGACGACCCAGAGAAGCAGATTTTTTGCCATGTCGTTCATGTAAGACCACTCACATCTGTCATTCGCGCTTGCCGGTGGCCAGCGCATACACCTCGGCACTGCGTGCTCGCGAGGCCTTGGGTTTTCGCATGCTGACCCGAAGGTAAGCTTTGCGCAAGTCCTTGATGAATCCATCGAAACCGCGCCCCTGAAACAATTTGACGATGAACACACCGCCCGGTTTCAGATGATCAGCAGCGAAGTCACGTGCCAGTTCGGCCAGATGCATCGCCCGTGCCTGATCAGACACGCTTACACCACTCATATTGGGGGCCATATCCGACAGCACAAGATCGACCGCGGCGCCATCCAGCGATTGATGCAACTGCTCGATCACCGCATCCTCACGGAAATCGCCCTGAATGAACTCTACTCCGGCGATACCCTGCATCGGCAGGATATCCAGCGCGATCACGCGGCCACGATCGTTCAGCAGCCGGCGCGCCATCTGTGACCAGCCACCCGGCGCGGCACCCAGGTCGACCACCACCATGCCCGGTTCGATGCGGCAATCCCGACCCAGCAGCTCCTCGAGCTTGAACACCGCACGTGAGCGCCAGCCTTCGTTCTGGGCGCGTTTGACGTACGGATCGTTGAAGTGTTCCCGCAACCAGCGCGAACTGGACTTGCTGCGCGCCATGGCCGCGTTCAGGCGCCGAATGAATGCTGCATGGCGACATGATACCCTGTCGCACCCGTTTTTGCCTCCGAAAACATGAGTTTGACGCCCACCCAGAAACGATACCTTCGCGGCCTCTGCCACGATCTGCACCCGATCGTCGCGATCGGCAAGAACGGCATCACGCAGGCCCTGTTGCAGGAACTTTCGCTGTCCCTGGATCATCATGAACTGGTCAAGGTCAAACTCGCCGGCGGAGAGCATCGGGAACAGATTACGCAGCTGGAGCTGAACACCGGGGCAATGCTGGTGCAGTCCGTTGGCCACGTTGCCAGTTTCTACCGCCGCAACGAAAAGCAGCCCAGGCTGGCCCTGCCAAGATAGCGATGCAGCTGATCGAACACCGCAACGAGCGGCGGCTTTTCGTACGTCGCGCCGACTCCGGCAGGATCGTCGTAATCGACCGTGAATTCCGAAGCAGCCTGATTCTCGATGCCGAGCGCGTGGCCGAAAATTTCGCGCCGCAATCGGTACATGAGCTGGATCAGGCCGCAATCGCCCGCATCCTCGAATTCGAACCGGAAGTCGTGTTGCTCGGTACCGGCGAGAAGGCGGTATTTCCACCCCCGGCGATTGCCGCCGAGTTTCTGAAACGCGGAATCGGCCTGGAAAGCATGGACAATGCCGCGGCCGCGCGAACCTTCAATGTGCTGGTCGGGGAGTATCGTCGCGCGGTCGCCGTGTTCCTGCTCGCCGACAAATCATCATCTTCGCGCGGGACACCAACTGATCAGTCCTGATCGCGGTCGGCATCAACCAGCGAGCGCAACTTTTTCAGTCCCTCCGACTGAATCTGGCGTACGCGTTCGCGGGTGATACCCATCTGTTCGGCGATTTCGGCCAACGTCTGCACGGCGTGATCGTCCAGACCATAACGCCGCTCCAGCACATAGCGCTGACGGGTCGGCAGACGCGCGATTGCCCCGGCAACGTGTGGCCCCAAACCCTCATCGGCAACGGTCGCCGGCGCATCCACGACGAGTTGCTCGATCAGGGCGCGATCGTCCGCATCCGAAACTGGCGCATCGAGGGAGCTGATGCGATCGGTTACGCAGAACAGATCCGAAACCTGACTGGCCGGCTTGCCCACCGCCTGAGCCAGTTCCTCGATGCTCGGCATGCAGCCGTGCTTGGCGGTGAATCGCCGCCGCGCCTTCAGCACCTGCGCGAATTCACGCAAAACATGCGCGGGCACCCGAACAGTCCGGCCCTGGTGCACGAGCGCGCGCTGCACGGCCTCGCGTATCCACCACACGGCGTAGGTCGAAAAGCGCAGTCCCCGTGACGGATCGAATTTCTCGACCGCACGTATCAGGCCAAGATTGCCTTCCTCGATCAGGTCCAGCAATGGCACTCCGCGCCCGACATAACCGCGCGCCACGTTCACGACCAAACGCAGATTCGATTCGATCATCTGCCGGCGCGCGACGCCGTCGCCCTGGCCGATACGATGCGCCAACGAGCGTTCCTGTTCGGCCTTGAGCAACGGTATCAGGCCGATCTCGTTCAGGTAGATGCTGGTCGAGTTACGCGCTTCGTCGTCGTGCGGTTCGACCGCATCGACCAATTCCAGCAGTTCCCGGGAATCAAGGTCTTCGGCGGGCGAACGCGAATTCATGATCGCAGCATACTACTGGTCCGTCGCGGAAGCTGTCCTTAACGCGCCGGCAGATAATCCAGCGGATTGACCGGCTTGCCGTTCTTGCGGATCTCGAAGTGCAGTTCATCGCGCGAACTGGCAGTGGAGCCGAGTTCGGCGATTATCTTCCCGGCCTGTACCCGCTCGCCTTCCTTGACCAGGCGCTTGCGGTTGTGCGCATAGGCGGACAGGTAGTTCGCGTTGTGCTTGATGATGATCAACTCGCCGTAGCCGATCAGCCCGTTACCGCTGTAGACCACAACGCCACTGGCCGCCGCGCGCACCGGGTCGCCCGCGTTGCCCGCGATATCGATACCCTGGCGGGCCTGATCACCATCGGCGAACGTGGCGATCACCTTGCCGTCCGCGGGCCAGCGCCAGACCACGCCGCCAGCTTTCAATTCCGCGACGGGTTTGGCTGGCGTGCCCGGTTTCGCCGCTACGGGTTTTCGTTCCTCGCCGGGTTCCGGCAGTACCGGTGCGGAGGCCTTTTGCGCCACCGCGCTTGCACCTGGCGGCGGCAGATGCGCCGGTGTCGGGGGCGAGGCGACGGATTTCGGTGGTGACGGCGTTGACGGCGTCGAAGTGGGCGGTGTCGTGCGTGTCGGCGCCGGACGATCCGGCACGGCCTCGGTAACCGCCTGGCCCGGTAGCGGTTGCGCGGCCGACGCTGACTGCGGTTTCAGATGCAGCAGTTCGCCGACAAAAATCGTGTATGGGCGCGCGATGTCGTTCCAGCGGGCCAGATCGCGGTAGTCCAGACCACGCCGGAAGGCGATTGAATACAGCGTATCGCCGGCCGCGACGCGGTAGACATCGGCCGACGCTTCTTCGGCCTGGTTCGCGGACGCATTCCGGGCAACAGTCGGATTCGTATCGGGGATCGTCAAATCCTCGACCGGTGCCGGCGGTCCGGAGGCACACCCGGCAAGCATGGTCGCGATACACAGCGCCCACAGCGCCCACAGCGGCAGCTTGAACCGGTTTTGGCGGATTCGGCTAATCGACATGTTCCGCGTCAATGCAGATATCGCCAGTAAAGCACAAACAGCACGATCAACAAGACCAAGCCCCAGCCGATCCATTCGACCCAGCGATGGATGGCCCGTTCGGCACGCTCGCCACCGAGGCGAATCAGGCCGCATAACAGGAACACGCGTTTGCCCCGACCCACCGCGATACCGGCCAGGAACGGCAACATCGGCACGCCGACCATGCCGCACGCCCAGCTTGCCACTTTCATCGGAATCGGCACGAAACCGGCCAGCACCAGCAGCCAGAACGCCTTCCACGGATGCTCTACCGCGTCCTTGCCGAATTCGTCGACCAATGCCTGCAGATGCTTCAACCAGCCCAGGTCCGCAAGCAATGGCTTGAGCAGGTCGAATGCATAATGCCCCAGCGCATAGCCGACCAGCGAACCGAGCAGCGAGAACAGCAGGCTCACGCCGGCGAAACGGAACCATGATTGCGGGCGCGCCAGTGTCATCGGCGCCAGCATCAACTCCGGAGCAACCGGGAAGATGAAAGCCTCGACGAAACTCAGCCCGGCCAGATACCACGTTGCGAACGGCTTGGCCGCCCAGCGCAGCGCGAACTCATACAGGGGCTTGAACAACTTCATCAGAGCAAGCCACCCAGCAAAGGTACGAAACTGACCTCGCCCAACGACTCGGCTTCCCAACCCTTGTCGCCCTGCCGATAGCGCAGCAACTGCTGCTTGCCGCTGGCACCGACCGGCGCGACCAGGGTACCGTTCGGCGCCAACTGATCGAACAGCGCCGTATCGAGTTCCTCGCCGGCCGCGGTCACGATGATGGCATCGAACGGCGCGTGTTCATCCCAACCCAGGTTGCCGTCATCATGTCGCCAGCGAACATTGCCAATGCCCAGTTTGCGAAAACGCCGCCGGGCCGCTCGCAAAAGATCCTCGATGCGCTCGACGGTATAGACCTGCTCGACCAGCGCGGCGAGTACCGCCGCCTGGTATCCGGAACCGGTACCGACTTCCAATACGCGCGCCGGCAGGCCGTGTTCGATCAGCGCCTCGGTCATGCGCGCCACCACCCACGGCTGCGAAATCGTTTGGCCCTGCCCGATCGGCAACGCGGTATCCTCGTAGGCGCGTGAAGCAAGCGCTTCCTCGACAAAAAGATGCCGCGGTACGCGACGCATCACTTCGAGCACGCGCCGGTCGCTGATGCCGTCTTTCTTGAGTCGCTCGATGAGGCGATCGCGGGCGCGTTGCGAGGTCATGCCCAGGCCGCGGGCCTCGGGCGTCGGACGGGAAAAGACGTTCATGCCACCGATGCCAGCTCGCGCGACAGCGATTCCACCCAGCCGCTGACTTTTTCCAGCGCCTGGAATCGGGTCAAATCGACGTGGATTGGCGTAATTGAGATGAAACCGTCGCGCACGGCACAGAAATCGGTACCCGGACCGTCGTCCTCGATATCGCCCGGCGGACCGATCCAGTACATCGGCCGCCCGCGTGGATCGAGTTGACGCACGCACTGCTCGGAGCCGTGGCGCCGGCCCAGACGCGTGACGGCAAAGCCGCGCAATTCATTCCAGGGCCGGTCCGGCACGTTGACGTTGAGGATGGTATCAGCCGGCAATGGATCCACGAACAGGCGCTGCATGATCGACAATGCCGCCTGCGCGGCGCTGTGATAGTGCTCACCGGTTTGCTCCGAGGTCACCAGCGAAACCGCGATTGCCGGCAAGCCCAGGAAGCGTCCCTCCATGGCCGCCGACACCGTACCCGAATAAATCACATCATCACCAAGGTTGGCCGTGTTGTTGATCCCGGACACGACAATGTCGGCTTTTGTTTCAAGCAGCCCATACAGGGCCAGATGCACGCAATCGGTCGGCGTTCCGCTCACGCGGTAACGGCCAGCCTCGAGTTGCTGCACGCGGATCGGCTGGTCAAGCGTCAGCGAATTGCTGGCACCGGAGCGATCGCGATCGGGCGCGACCACGATTACCTCGCCAACCACCGCCAGACGCTGTGCCAGAATCTTGATTCCGGGCGCGTCGACGCCATCGTCATTGCTAACCAATACCCGCACGCGCCTGACTGCCTCCGAAGGTTGCACGACCCGGAAATTCGCATCGCTTCCTGCAAGTTTAGCCTATCGCCCGACCTTGAATGCAGCCGGACTCGGGCAGCCCACATCGAGACGCCTGCTCAGCGGACGCACCACGACGAACGTTGCGCAGATCGGAATCTGTGCGACTGCTCAATCGGCAATCCGGCACTTGTTGCCCTGGCTCGCGCATACACGTCAGGCAAAGCCCCCAAGAATTCCGGCATGCGTAACGCGCACGGCATTCGTTGACTGCCGTCACATTTTGGTCGATTCGGTCATTGTTAAGATTACTGGTTGGAGTCCAGAATTCTTCAGGGGAGAGGCTTCGCCATGAAATGCCGCATTGCAACCGGCGCTCTGCTCATGCTGCTGGCGTGGCCGAACGCTTGGGCCAACATTTGCCGCGTCACGCCCGCTCCCGCTGGCGCTGCGGTTAACGACGGCGGTACTTGGGCGAACGCGACCACCCTTGTTGATGCGCTGGCCAACGGCAACGGCAAGAACTGCACGGAAATCTGGGTCGCCGCGGGCGTTTACGTACCCGGCAGTGCCGTCACCGACAGTTTCGCGATCAATCGACCGGTACTGCTTTACGGTGGATTCAACGGCACCGAAAGCAGCCGGGAACAGCGCAATCCGGACGCCAACCTCACCGTGCTTTCAGGAGATATCGGTGGCGACGATTGCAATGGCAGCGGTTGCCCCGGCGGCATCGATGCCGATGCATCCCGGATCGTCGGCATCAACAGCACCCATGTCCTGGTGATCGGCGGGCTGAGCAATTCCGGTGGCAACGGGACGTACACGTCAACCAACACCGTCATCGATGGCTTTGTCGTCACTGCCGGCGATGCCGCCGGCACCGGACTACCCGGCATTTTCGCGGGCGGCTTGTACTGCAATGGCAAAAGTATGCGCTGCAGCCCCACTCTCGCCAACCTCGTTTTCAGCGGCAACCATTCATCGCAGTTCGGCGGAGCCATATTCAACGATGGAAGCGCCGGCGTAGTTACAATCGCGGGAGAAAGCAACCCGGCACTGACCAACGTCACGTTCAGCGGAAATCGCGCCGAAAGATTTGGCGGCGCAATGGTCAACTACGGCTATCAAGGCACAAGCAGTCCGATCCTGACCGATGTCACTTTCAACGGGAATTCCGCCGGGGCCGGCGGCGCAATGTACGACAGCGCGTCTAACTCAGGGATAAGCAGTCCGACACTGGTCAATGTCACGTTCGCCGGCAATAGCGTCACTCCGGATAACATAGAAGCCGCGAACGGCGGGGCTATGTACAATTATGACTACGGTGGGATCAGCAGTCCTGCGCTGCGCAATGTCACCTTCAGCAGCAATAGCGCGGCGTCCAATGGCGGTGCGATTTACAACTACAACGACGGCGGCTACGGCATTATCAGCCCCAAGCTGACCAACGTAATCCTGTGGGGTGATACCGCTTCGACCGCCCCCGAAATCTACAACTCCAACGCCAATCCCACGATCAATCACAGCATTGTGCAAGGTTCCGGCGGCAGCGGGAACTGGAATTCCAACCTGGGCGCCAATGGCGGTGGCAACCTCGATGCGGACCCTCTGCTCGGCACGCTGCGCAATAATGGCGGGTTCACGCAAACCTTGGCGCTGCTGTGGACCAATGCAGGCAAAAGTGCGGCGATCGACACCGGAAACGACAGCACCTGCCCACCCGCCGATCAGCGCGGCGTGCCGCGGCCGCAGATTGATCACTGCGATATCGGCGCCTATGAGTACGTGGATGACATCATTTTTGCCGACGGATTCGAATTGCCGTCGCCGTGATTCGTGCACGATATGATCTTCGGATACGGCACTCCCCGGTTTTGCCGGGGAGCCGTCAGGGGTTAGTCTTTCAATCACGATGACTTGCGCGGTTCCACGCATCCCCGCTGCAACGCAGGGCGATGCCACGCCTCGCCGCCATGACCGGGATTGAAATTTTCGCGAAGATGAAATCGAAACGACCCCGCCATGTCGACGACGTCAGTGACGCAGATCGGCAGCTGTTTGCCGAGGCCGTCGGCCCGGTACGTCCGATCATCGCAAAACGCGGCGTGGTCGAGCGCACGAAGCTCGCCGCGGAGCCGCGTCAATCGCAACTCGACGAAGCCCGGGTCAGCGGCGAACTGCTCAGCAGCGAGATCGACCCGGTCGATACCGAGATCGGCGAAGAGCTGAGTTATCTGAAATCCGGTTTGCAGACCAAGCTGCTGCGTCAGCTGAAACGGGGCCATTTCAGCATCGCCGACGAGATCGACCTGCACCGCATGACCATTCCGGTCGCACGCCAGGCCGTGAAGGAGTTTCTGGACGAAAATCGGCGCGAGCGTCGGCTGTGCGTGAAGATCATTCACGGCAAGGGCCTGCGTTCGCGCGCACACGGGCCGGTGATCAAGCGCATGGTCGATGGCCTGTTGCGCCGACGCGGCGACGTGTTGGCGTTCGCATCGGCCAAACCGGCTGAGGGCGGCACCGGCGCCGTGATCGTGTTGTTACGCAAACCCTGACGTCTGCCAGTGCACGTTTACGCGTGCACGACAGGCGCTTTTGTATCGCATATTTCTCTTATAATAACAGTAGCATACGCCCCTGACTGAAGGTAAAAACTTAGCTCGAGGCTGGCTTCGTCCAACCATCGCCAGCGCAGATCGTCCGGGCGCAGACACAAGGCGCGGCGCTGTTGTTTCAAGCCGGCCCGTACCAAACCCTCCGCCAGCTCGGCATGCGCACGCACCACCTCGGTTTCGAGCTCGGCTACCGCACCGGCACTGCGCAGCTCGCCTCCGCCCCAGAGCGGACCGGTCAGGTCGATATCGCCGCTGGCGTGACGCGCAAGCAATGACTCATTCAGCGCTTCCGGACCAAAGATGCTGTGACTGCCGGACAGCATCCACACTTCGCCGTCGAGTGGACGGCTCCAGTCACCCCGTTGCACGCGCTCGGCCAGCACGGCATTGAACAGATGCGAACGCGCCGCGGACAAAAACATCGAACGTTCATGCAGACGTATGCGTGGCTTTTTCGAGAAGCCCGCGGATGAACGTGCGGGCTCTTGCGCGGAACTCGCATCCTTGAACATCGCACGTGCCTGTTCAACGTTATCGGCATCACGGCCAAAACGCTGCTCGCCGAAGTAATTCGGCACGCCCGATCGGGCGATTTCGCCAAGTACGCGTTCTGCCGTACCGCGATCGCCGCGCACATCACGAATCACGATCCGGAACCGGTTTCCCCTCAATGCACCGCGTTTGAGTTTGCGGCCGTGACGAATGGCCGACAGCACGCGCAAACCGTCGGGCTGGAATTGCGACCAGTCCGGATCGTCGCGTCCTGGCAGATGCAATGAAATGGTTTGGCGCGATACGGCATGTCGATCCTTGAGCCCCGCGTAGCTGACCGCATTGGGTGCCACACCGGCAAAACGCGCAAGCGCCCGTGCTGCCCATTCGGTATTCGCAGCGCGTTTCTCGATACGCACGAGCAGATGTTCGCCCGCGCCGTCGGCTTCGAACCCCAAGTCCTCGTCGACAACGAAATCCTCCGGCACCGAACGCAACCGGCCTTGCAGCCGCGGTGTTGCCCAGGCGTGAGGCAGGTCGTTCGAACCCGCGCACGGCTTCATCCGGATTGTGTCTCGAGCAACACAATCGCCAACGCCGCAATTCCCTCGCCGCGCCCGGTAAACCCGAGTTTCTCGCTGGTCGTCGCCTTGATGCTGATCCGGCCGATTTCACAGGACAGATCGGCACCCAGATTGGCGCGCATGGCATCAGCGTGCGGCGCGATCCTGGGGCGTTCGCAAACGATCGTGATATCGGCATTGCCGATCGCGTACCCGCGTTCCACCATCATCGTGCGGCAATGACGCAGGAACGAACGACTGTCCGCATCACGCCAGCGTTCGTCGCTCGGCGGAAAATGTTTGCCGATATCGCCGAGCGCCAGCGCACCGAATATCGCATCGCACAGCGCATGAATGACGACATCGCCATCCGAATGCGCGACCAGGCCCTGATCATGCGCGATCCGCACACCACCGAGCATGATGCGGTCGCCAGGCCCGAAGGCGTGAACGTCGATGCCCTGGCCTATTCTCATGTCACGTGCGCCCCGCTTGTGCCGTTGCCGATAAAAGATACTCCGCCAGCGCCAGATCGGCAGGCGTCGTCACCTTGATATTGTCATCACTGCCCTGCACCAACAACGGATGCGAGCCGGCACGCTCCATGGCCATCGCCTCGTCCGTCGCCACAACGCCGTCGCGATTGCATGATTCCAGCGCCGCGATCAACTCGCCCAGGCGGAACATCTGCGGCGTCTGCGCGCGCCAGCGTGCCTCGCGCGGCTCGGTGGCAACGACGCGGTTATCCTTGTCCGCACGCTTGAGCGTATCGCTTAGCGCGGTCGCCAGCAGGCCGCCGCCGGCCGGCACGCCAAGTTCAAGCAAGCGCGTGATGTCCTCGTGACGCACGCAGGGGCGTGCGGCATCGTGCACAAGAACGAAATCGGTATCTTCAATCCGCCCATGCAAGGCACACAGACCCGCCAGCACGGAATCGGCGCGGTGTTCGCCACCGACAACGGTTCGCAACGGCTTGCCTTCAACGCTGGCCACCGCACGCCAGTGCGAATCGTGCGGCGCCAACACCAGAACCAGACCGTCGACTCGCGGATGGGCCGCCAGCCGCTCCAGCGTGTGCGCCAACAACGGCTTGCCGGCGATCGGCAGGTACTGCTTGGGAATGTCGCCGCCAACGCGCAGGCCGCGACCGGCCGCCGGCAGCACGCACCAAAGTCCCTTTTCAGTGCTTGCCATTGTCGGTTTTCTTCGGGCCCGGCGGCGACTCGACCACCTGATAGAACATCTCGCCCGGCTTGATCAGGCCCAACTCGGAACGCGCGCGTTCCTCGATCGCACCGGTCCCGCTTTTCAGATCGCGTACTTCCGCGGCCAGTTTTTCATTGCGCTGGCGCAGTTTTTCGTTCTCGGCTTTCTGTTCGGCCAGACGCTGCTGCAAGCGCCACACATCGCGCATGCCGCCATCGCCCGCCCAGAGCTTCACCTGCAAGGCGATAAACAGAACCAGCAGAATCAGCGCGATGTATCGCAGCACGGATTTCTCACGAAGCCAATCCGGGTACGTTCGCAAATGCCTTGCGTCCGGCGTAGGCCGCATCCGCGCCGAGCGCTTCTTCAATGCGCAGCAACTGGTTGTACTTGGCAATGCGATCCGAGCGACACAGCGAACCGGTCTTGATCTGCGTCGCGGTCGTGGCCACGACGATGTCGGCGATGGTTGTATCCTCGGTTTCGCCGGAGCGATGTGAAATCACGGCCGCATAATCGGCCTCGTCGGCCATGGCGATGGTCTCCAGCGTCTCGCTGAGCGTGCCGATCTGGTTGACCTTGATCAGGATCGCGTTGGCGATGCCGTCATCAATGCCTTCGCGGAAGATCGCCGGATTGGTCACGAAATTATCATCACCGACCAACTGGATGCGCTTGCCGAGCTTTTCTGTGAGCGCCTTCCAACCCTCGCGATCCTGCTCGGCCATGCCATCCTCGATCGTCACGATCGGATACTTGTCGCACCAGCCAGCGTACAGTTCGATCAACTGCTCCGCCGACAGTTTCTTGCCCTCGCCGGCGAGGTCATACGCACCCGCGTCGTAAAACTCCGAACTGGCCGCGTCCAGCCCGATATAAACGTCGCGTCCGGCCTGATAGCCGGCCCTGGCGATGGCTTCGAGTATCGTTTCGATGGCCTGCTCGTTGGATTTCAGGTCCGGCGCGAACCCACCTTCGTCGCCGACAGCAGTGTTCAGGCCTTTCGCCTTCAGAACGCCTTTCAGCGCATGAAACACCTCAGCGCCGGCACGCAAGGCTTCGGAAAAATTGGTCGCGCCAACCGGCAGGATCATGAACTCCTGCATGTCGACGTTGTTGTCCGCATGCACGCCGCCGTTGATGATATTCATCTGAGGCACCGGCAGGCTCGGAGTCACCGCGCGTCGATTGAATGCGCTCAGATATTGCCACAACGGCTGCCTCTCGCTGGTGGCCATCGCCTTCGCATTGGCCAACGACACGGCCAACAAGGCGTTGGCACCGAGCCGAGCCTTGTTCGGCGTGCCGTCGAGTTCGATCAGTTTCTCGTCCAGACCCGTCTGGTCGGAGGCATCGAAACCCGTCAGCGCCTTGGCGATCTCGCCGTTGACGTTGGCCACGGCATTGCGTACGCCCTTGCCACCGTAGCGCGTCTTGTCGCCGTCGCGCAGTTCTACCGCTTCGCGCGAACCGGTCGAAGCACCGCTGGGAACCGCAGCCCTACCGAACGAGCCGTCATCAAGCGTGATTTCGGCTTCCAGCGTGGGATTGCCGCGCGAGTCGAGAATTTCGCGGGCGTGAATCTTCGCAATCTGTGTCATCGTGTCCTCAACCCTGTATCCAAACCGCGGTCATGCCATTTCCAGCATACCGGCCTTCTTCACCGTACGATCCAGCTGCACCAGCATTTCCAGCAGCGCCTCCATTTTCGGCAGCGGCCAGGCATTCGGGCCGTCCGACAGCGCCTTGTCCGGATCGGGATGGGTTTCCATGAAGATGCCGGCAATGCCGACCGCAACCGCCGCGCGCGACAGCACCGGCACGAACTCGCGTTGCCCGCCGGACTTGCCGCCGCCAGCGCCAGGCAATTGCACCGAATGGGTCGCATCGAACACGACCGGGCAACCGGTATCGCGCATCACGGCGAGGCTGCGCATGTCCGACACGAGGTTGTTGTAGCCGAAGCTGGCGCCGCGCTCGCATACCATGATCTGCTCGTTGCCGGTCGCCCTGGCCTTGTCCGACACGTGCTTCATTTCCCACGGCGACAGGAACTGGCCCTTCTTGATGTTGACCGGCTTGCCGGCGTTGGCGACTTTCTGGATGAAGTCGGTCTGCCGGCACAGGAACGCCGGCGTCTGCAGGACATCGACGACGGCGGCAACCTCATCCATCGGCGTGTATTCGTGCACGTCGGTCAACACCGGTACGCCAACCTGGCGTTTGACCTCGCCCAGGATACGCAAGCCTTCTTCCATGCCAAGGCCGCGGAAACTCGAAGCCGAGGTGCGATTGGCCTTGTCGAAGCTCGACTTGAAAATGAAAGGCAGGCCAAGCCGTGCCGTGATTTCCCTGAGCTTGCCTGCCGTATCGATCTGCAACTGCTCGGACTCGACCACGCAGGGCCCGGCGATCAGGAACAGCGGCCTGTCCAGCCCGGCTTCAAAGCCGCAGAGCTTCATGGTGCGTCGAATCCCGTGACGTGTTCGCGATCGAATCTCATACCATGACCTGCTCGGCCAGGCGCGGCGAAGTGCGTATCTGCTTGTAATCGCGCGCGGCACGGATGAAGCCGTTGAACAGCGGATGACCGGCACGCGGCGTCGACGTGAATTCCGGATGGAACTGGCAGGCCACGAACCATGGATGCTGTTGCTCCGGTAGCTCGATCATCTCGACCAGCAAATCGTCCATCGACTTGCCGGCGATGACCAGGCCCAGATCCTCGAACTGCTGGCGATAACGGTTGTTGAATTCGTAGCGGTGGCGGTGACGTTCGCTGATGACCTCTTTGTCGTACAGCCTGCGCGAAATCGAGCCGGCCTTGAGACGGCATTCCTGTGCACCAAGCCGCATGGTGCCGCCCAGGCCGGAACTCTCGTCGCGCTGTTCGACCTCACCGCTACCGGTGGTCCACTCGGTAATCAGGGCGATCACCGGCACCGTGCAATGCTTGTCGTTCTCGCGCGAGTTTGCACCTTCCAGCCCGGCGACATTGCGCGCGAAATCGATCACGGCCGCGTGCATGCCATAGCAAATGCCGAAATACGGAATCTTGTTATGACGCGCATATTTCGCCGCCGCGATCTTGCCCTCGAAGCCACGTTTGCCGAATCCGCCGGGCACCAGAATGCCGTCGACACCCTCGAGAATCTCCGCACCGCGCGTCTCGATGTCTTCAGATTCCATCCATTTCAGATTCACGCGCGTGGTCTGCATCAGTCCGCCGTGGCACAAGGCTTCGCCGAGTGACTTGTAAGCGTCCTTGTGTTCGACGTATTTGCCGATGATGGCAATGGTGACCTCGTCCTTTGGATGCTCGGCAGCCTCGACGGTGCGCTCCCAGGTGCTCAAATCGGCCGGCTTCGCGTCGAGTTTCAGATGCGACACGACAAGGTCGTCCAGTCCCTGCTTGTGCAGCCATAACGGCAGCTTGTAGATCGTATCGACGTCAATGGCACTGATGACGGCTTTCTCCGGCACGTTGGTGAACAGCGCGATCTTGCGTCGATCCGATTGCGGCAGCGGCTGCTCGCAACGGCATAGCAGGATGTCGGCCTGTATGCCGATCGAACGCAATTCCTTGACCGAATGCTGCGTCGGCTTGGTCTTGATCTCTCCGGCAGCCCGGATATACGGCACCAGGGTCAGATGCATGAACAGGCAGCGATCCACACCCTGCTCGATGCGGATCTGGCGGATCGCCTCCAGGAACGGCTGCGATTCAATGTCGCCAACGGTACCGCCGATCTCGACCAGGGCAACATCGTAACCGCGCGTGGCCTCGTCGATGCAAAGCTTGATCTCGTCGGTGATGTGCGGGATCACCTGCACGGTCGCGCCGAGATAATCGCCGCGACGTTCCTTGCGGATCACCGACTCGTAGATCTTGCCGGTCGTGACCGAATTCTTGCCGCTCAGGCGGGTATGCACGAAGCGCTCGTAGTGACCCAGGTCCAGGTCCGTCTCGGCACCATCGTCGGTGACGTAAACCTCGCCATGCTGGAACGGGCTCATCGTGCCCGGATCGACATTGATGTACGGATCGAGCTTCATCAAGGTCACGCGCAAGCCGCGCGCTTCGAGAATGGACGCAAGCGAAGCCGAGGCGATGCCCTTGCCCAGAGAGGACACTACACCGCCGGTTACGAAGATCAGGGGAGTCATAAGAGTCTATTCGAATCCTTCTGGATTGGTCGCGTTGCGCTTGACTGGCTACCAGACAAGGCGCGAGCCGCAGCGCCATTGCCGCCTGTGGCCAGGGCACGCAACGCAGTATGGGAGGCACTCAAGCACAACCCTTCGGGCCGGTTCGTATTGCGCACATCGCCGCGTTGCCGCTCGCTCATGTACGCCGGGTACACAGCACTCGCGACGCCTTGCACTGCACGCAAAGCGACCCCGGCGCGGCCAATCCGGAAGGATGTGAACAGACCCATGATCCGATGCTGGTAAAAGGATATTCTACCGGCAGTTTGCGACGTCCGCGAGTCGCTTGCTTTTCGCGTCGCGAGCGCGGACCATCGCGACCGGTTATTTCAAGCGTTCCGACCGGGGCGCGAATGACACCCCGGCTTGCCTGCCGTCCCTTTCCACCACAGCAAACACCAGCCGAACAGTTCATGAGTAGCAGATACAACGCCGCCGATATCGAGGTTTTGTCGGGTCTGGACCCGGTCAAGCGCCGCCCGGGCATGTACACCGATACCACCCGCCCGAATCATCTGGCCCAGGAAGTCATCGACAATGCGGTCGATGAAGCCCTGTCCGGGCATGCCACGGCTATCGAGGTAACGGTTTACAAGGACGGTTCGGTCGAAGTCAGCGACGATGGTCGCGGCATGCCGGTGGATATCCATCCCGAGGAAGGCATTCCCGGCGTCGAGCTGATCCTGACCCGGTTGCATGCCGGCGGCAAGTTCTCCAACAAGAGCTACCAGTTCTCCGGCGGCCTGCATGGCGTGGGCGTTTCCGTGGTCAACGCCTTGTCCAGCAAGATCGAGGTTTCGATCCGGCGCGACGGTCAGGTACATGAAATCGCGTTCCGCAACGGCGAGCGCAAGGGCGATTTGAAGGTTGCCGGCACGGTCGGCAAGAAGAACACCGGCACCACGCTGCGTTTCTGGCCGGACCCGAAATACTTCGATACGTCAAAGATTTCCCTGCCCAGGCTCAAGCATGTTCTACGCGCCAAGGCGGTGCTTTGCGCCGGCTTGACCGTGCGCCTGCGCGATGAAGCCAGCGGCGAAAAACTCGAATGGCATTACCAGGACGGCCTGCGCGATTACCTGCGCTCGATGCTTGGCGACGTCGAATACGTGCCGGCGGAACTGTATCTGGGGTCGCACCAGCGCGAAAACGGCGCCGTGGATTTCGCGCTCGCCTGGTTGCCTGAAGGCGAACTGACGCAAGAATCCTACGTCAACCTGATTCCGACCGCCCAGGGCGGCACCCACGTCAACGGCCTGCGCACCGGTTTGACCGTCGCGTTGCGCGAGTTCTGCGATATCCGCAACCTGCTGCCGCGTGGCGTCAGGCTGGCGCCGGACGACGTCTGGGACCGGCTATGTTTCGTGTTGTCGCTGAAGATGACCGACCCGCAATTTTCCGGGCAGACCAAGGAGCGCCTGTCCTCGCGTGATGCCGCCGGATTCGTCGAAGGTGCGGCGCATGACGGTTTCGCGTTGTTCCTGAATCAGCACGTAGCCATCGGCGAGCGCATCGCGCAGATCGCCATCGAACGCGCCAGCCTGCGCCTGAAGGCCGAAAAGCGGATTGTGCGCAAGAAGGTCACGCAAGGCCCCGCCCTGCCAGGCAAGCTGGCCGACTGCGCGTCGAGCGACCTGACGCGCACCGAGCTGTTCCTGGTCGAAGGCGACTCGGCCGGCGGTTCGGCCCGGCAGGCGCGCGACAAGGACTTCCAGGCCATCCTGCCGTTGCGCGGCAAGATCCTGAACACCTGGGAAGTCGAATCCGGATCGGTTCTCGGCTCGCAGGAAGTCCACGATCTGGCAGTCGCCATCGGCTGCGATCCAGGCAAGTCCGATATCTCCGGCCTGCGCTACGGCAAGATCATCATCCTCGCCGATGCCGACTCCGACGGCCTGCACATCGCCACATTGTTGTCTGCCCTGTTCCTGAAGCACTTCCCGGCGCTGGTCGACGAGGGCCACGTGTTCGTGGCCATGCCGCCGCTGTTCCGCGTTGATGTCGGCAAAAAGGTTTTCTATTGCCTGGACGAATCCGAACGCGACGCGATGCTGGCCAAGATCAAGCGCGACAAGATCAAGGGCACGGTCAGCGTCACCCGTTTCAAGGGGCTCGGTGAAATGAATCCGTCGCAATTGCGCGAATCGACGATCGATCCGGATACGCGTCGCCTCGTCCAGCTGACGATCGACTCGGCCGAAGGCACGCGTTCGCTGATGGACATGCTGCTGTCCAAGAAACGCGCCGCCGACCGCAAGGAGTGGCTCGAAACGAAGGGCGATCTGGCTTCGCTGGAAGCCTGATTCGACATTGTCCGTTCTGCATTGCCGAAGAAACGCACCCAGAGCATGGGTACGCAGCTGAGCTGATCGTCCCTGGCACTGTGTTGGCAATGTTGGCCAGTACGTTGACATCCTCACTATATCGTCGCAGGCTCAACATCCTCGGCCATCAAGCCGTGAACCGCGTGCATCATGGCGCTGTACGAAAAAACCCAATCCTCAGCAGGCTCGTGCCGGACAAAATCCAGTGCGGCATTGCACATTATTGGCACGCGTCGTACCTACAGGATGGCAACAGGCGCCAGCGCAAATTCCCCATCCGGCCGCCAACCTGGGCATGCCATGCCTGTCGAATCGGGCGATGACAAAAACTTCAACTTGCGCAAAGCTCTGGCCGCATGCCGAAACATGCGCCTGAGTGCCGACTCCGGCAACCATCGCGTGCTGCCGTGGGAGATTACGCCGTGAGTGCGGTGACGCCCCTGAATCAGGGCCGACGACTGCGCGTGCGCGGCATCGTGCAAGGCGTCGGTTTTCGTCCCGGCACGCTCAAGCTGGCACGCCGATTCGACATCGTCGGATCGGTCTGGAACGAAGGCACGGCAGTGGTCATCGACGCGTTCGGCGAAACATCCGGCCTGGATGCCTTCGAGTCCGCGGTTGCGGCAATGCGTCGCGGCGGTGCCCGCGTGGACGCGCTCGACTGCGAGCCGATCGCCGTCTCGTCGTCGCTACCGGAGAAATTCGAGATCGTGCACAGCGCCGATGCACCACCGGGCATGGGCATTGCTCCGGACTGGGCGTCATGCCCGGCCTGCGTAGCCGAGACGCTGGAGCCGTTCTCGCGTCGTTATCGCTATCCTTTTACCGCATGCACCGACTGCGGCCCGCGTCTGAGCGTGTTCGAGCGTACCCCTTATGATCGGGACCATACGACGCTTAAGGATTTTCCGCTTTGCCCGGAATGTCAGTCCGAATACACCAGCCCCGATGACCGCCGCTTCCACGCCCAGGCCATCGCCTGTCCCGCGTGCGGACCGCAGGCACGACTGCGCCGCCTCGACGGGCACGCCTTCGCGCTCGACGCGCTGACGTCGCTGGACGATGTCGACGCCGCAACCAGCCTGATCGACGCGGGAGAAATCGTGTTGATCAAGGGTCTCGGCGGATACCAACTCGCCTGCGACGCCTGCAATGACGAAGCCGTGACCCGGTTACGCGCGGCCAAACATCGCGAAGCCAAGCCGTTCGCGTTGTTGGCATGTGATCTGGACATGCTTCGCACCTGGTGCGAAGTGGACGCCGCGGCCGAATCCGAACTGAAAAGCGCTACCGCACCGATCGTGTTGCTGCCACGCCGTACCGACGCCCCGGCGCTTGCCACCGGTATCGCGCCCGGGTTGACGACGCTCGGCATCATGCTGCCAAGCACCCCGCTGCATCATCTGCTGATGCGCCGCCGGCGCGCGCCGATTGTGCTCACCAGCGGCAACCTGAGCGAGGAACCACAGGCGATCGATATCGATCAGGTGCTGACGCGACTGTCGCATTGCGCCGACTACGTACTCGACCACAACCGGCCGATCGCGCGCCGCGTCGACGATTCCGTCGGTCGCGTGATCGCGGGCGAATTCCGGCTCATGCGCCGTGCCCGCGGTTATGCACCGGCGCCGCTGCCACTGCCCCCGGGTTTCGATCCAAAGCCACAAGTGTTGGCACTGGGTGGCGACCTGAAAAATACCTTCGCCCTGCTGCGTGACGGTCAGGGCGTACTTTCCCAGCATATAGGCGACCTGCATGACGCGGCCTGCCTCGGCGACTATCAACGCGCACTTGCCGATTATCTGGGCTACTACCATTTCACGCCTGATATCGTCGCCTGCGACCACCACCCGGAATATGCCGCGACGAAACTCGCGACCGATCGTTACGCTGATCGACTCACCCGGGTCGGTCATCATCACGCGCATATCGCCGCCTGTTTGGGCGAACACGGCCATCCGCGCGACGCCGGCAAAGTGCTCGGCATCGCACTGGACGGCATCGGCATGGGCGAGGACGGCACCCTGTGGGGCGGTGAGTTCCTGTGTTGCGACTACGTCGACTGCGAGCGCATCGGTACGCTCAAACCGGTGGCACTGCCCGGCGGCGATCTCGCCGCGCGCGAGCCGTGGCGCAATACCTACGCGCAGATCATGGCCGGGATGGGTTGGGCGCAATTCGCGCAGAACCATGCCGAACTCGAGTTGTTCAAGTTCCTGCGATCGAAACCGCGTACGTTGCTGGACAGCATGATCGCCAAGGGCGTGCAGGCACCACCGGCAAGCAGTACCGGGCGGCTGTTCGACGCCGTCGCGGCGGCGATCGGCATCTGCCGGGATCACGTCGCCTACGAAGGCGAAGCGGCGATCCGCATGGAAGGGATGATCGGTGCCGAGGACCTGGCCGAGGACAAGCTGCTCGATTATCCCTTCACGATCCCGCATCTGGATCGCGGCCGCGGCCTGCCCTGCATCGAGCCATTGGCCATGTGGCAGGCGCTTTTCGGCGACCTCATGCTCAAAACGCCGAAAGCAAGAATGGCCGCGCGTTTTCATCGCGGCCTGGCCTGCGCAATCGTGCGCATGGCACAACAACTCGCCGAAACGAATGCGCTCGACACCGTGGCGCTGTCTGGCGGCGTATTCCAGAACCGAATCCTGACCGAACGCGTGCTGGACGGGCTGCGGACTGCCGGACTTCGCACGCTGCTGCCGCAGCAACTGCCGAGCAACGATGGCGGACTGGCCTGGGGTCAGGCACTGGTCGCTCTGGCCCGCAATCGATAACTGGAGACACTTA
This sequence comes from uncultured Pseudomonadota bacterium, assembly GCA_963779795.1. Taxonomy (GTDB): domain Bacteria; phylum Pseudomonadota; class Gammaproteobacteria; order Xanthomonadales; family Rhodanobacteraceae; genus Rudaea. Next base: position 816,373 of record CAVZZK010000003.1, read on the forward strand.
TGTGTTTGGGAATCCCTGGACAAATCGTTGAAGTCAAGGAAGCCGACTCGCTGGTAGCGACGGTTGACATACTCGGCGTGAAACGAATGGTGAACATCGCCTGCGTCATCGGCGAGAACGAAACCGCGCTGGACTGCCTCGGTGCCTGGGTCCTGGTGCACGTCGGCTTTGCCATGAGCCGGATCGATGAACGCGAAGCACAACTCACGCTGCAAGTGTTGCGCGAACTCGGCGAGGCACAGGCCGAAGCCGAAGCGTTGCGCGAAGGGGCGACGTCGTGAACGCGCGTCACGATGCCTTGAGCGGGCTGTATCCGCATCTTGATCGCGGCAAGAGAACAGGCAACGCTGCACGGCTGGATACAGCACTGCTGGAATCCATCGCCCACAAGTCCGGCGAAAGCATCGAGGTCAAACGCAAGTTCTTCGCGGAAAATGCCGAAGCCGTACTGCACGCCGCACACATCATCGCCGATTGCTATCGCCGGCACGGACGTTTGTATACCCTCGGCAATGGCGGATCCAGTTGCGATGCCGCGCACATCGCGGTCGAATTCTCGCATCCGGTCACCGCCGGCCGACCCGCACTGCCGGCACAGAACCTGGCCCAGGACATGGCGATGATCACCGCAGTCGGCAATGACGTCGGCGTCGATCACATTTTCGAACGCCAGGTCATCGGGCTGGTACGCAAGCATGACTGCGTCATCGGCATATCAACCAGCGGCAACTCCAACAACATATTGCGTGGACTGCAAGCCGCGCATCGCCTCGGGGCACACACTCTGGCGCTATCCGGCGGCGACGGCGGCACGATGGCACACGCCGACTATATCGAATTGTGTTTGACGATCAGCAGCGGAAGCATCCATCGTATTCAGGAGACCCACCTCGCGATCTATCACATCCTGTGGGATCTGACTCACAGCCTGCTTGCCGACGATCGCGGACCGGGAGGAAAAAAGGCATGAAATACGTCGACGAATTCCGCGACCCGGAAGCCGCACGCGTGCTGCTGCGCGAAATCGAACAGTCCACGCAACGCCTCGGCGCGACCGAGCATGACCCGGTGCAGATCATGGAAGTCTGCGGCGGACACACCCACGCGATCTTCCGGTATGCACTCAAGGACCTGGTGCCGCCGGCGCTGGAATTCGTGCACGGACCGGGCTGCCCTGTCTGCGTGTTGCCGATGGGCCGAGTCGACGACTGCATCGCCATCGCACGCCGACCGGAGGTAATCTTCACCACGTTCGGTGACGCCATGCGCGTTCCGGGGTCGAAGATGAGTCTGCTGCAGGCGCGTGCCGAAGGTGCCGATGTGCGCATGGTCTATTCGCCGCTGGATGCACTGAACATCGCTGCTTCAAATCCGGATCGGCAGGTCGTGTTCTTCGGTCTGGGATTCGAGACCACGATGCCGTCCACGGCACTGACCGTCCTCGATGCCGAACGGCGCGGCATCGACAACTTCACCCTGTTCTGCAATCACATCACCATCGTGCCGACGATCAAGGCGATCCTCGACTCGCCCGGCATGAAGCTCGACGGTTTTATCGGCCCCGGCCATGTGTCCATGGTTATCGGTACCGCGCCGTTCCAATTCATCGCGGACGACTATAAGCGACCGCTGGTCGTAGCCGGCTTCGAGCCGATCGACATCCTGTACGCGCTGCTGATGGTGCTGCGTCAACTCGAAGCCGGCAAAGCGCGCATCGAAAACCAATACACCAGACTGGTCGACCCGAACGGCAACCGCGTCGCGCTGGAAGCGATTTCACGGGTATTCGAGCTGCGTGAATTCTTTGAATGGCGTGGGCTGGGCTCAATCGATCATTCCGGCGTTCGCATTTGCGAGCCCTACGCCCGCTTTGATGCGGAAAGGCGCTTCGCCATACCCAACGTGCGTGTTGCCGATCCGAAATCCTGTCAGTGCGGCGAGGTGCTCAAGGGTGTCATCAAACCACATCAATGCAAGGTGTTTGGCAAGGCCTGTACACCGCAAACCCCACTCGGTGCGTTGATGGTTTCCAGCGAAGGGGCTTGTTCCGCTTACTACCAGTATGCACGCCACGCGCGCGAAGAAGCGGCGGAGACACCGGCATGAGCGCACAAGTCAAACCGGCGATCTCGCGCTGGCACGGCAAACGAATCACGCTGGCCCATGGTGCCGGCGGACGCGCCATGCGCGAACTGATCAGCGAGGTGATCGCACCGGTATTCGACAATCCGCTACTTGCGCCGCTCGAAGATCAGGCACGCATCGCATCCGGGCAATGGCCGGCCAACGCATCGCTGGCGTTTACCACCGACAGTTACGTGGTCTCACCGATTCAGTTTCCCGGCGGCGACATCGGCCGTCTTGCCGTCTGCGGCACGGTCAACGATCTGGCGGTCGGTGGCGCACGACCGCATTGGCTGAGCTGTGGCTTCATCCTCGAGGAAGGACTCGAAGTCGACCTGTTGCACGGGATCCTGTCCAGCATGCATGCGGCGGCCGCGGAAGCGGGCGTAACCATCGTCACCGGCGATACGAAAGTCGTCGGTCGCGGTGCCGCCGATGGCATCTTCATCAATACAGCGGGTATCGGCAGCATCCCGCAAAACCGCAACACCGGCGCCGCGCAGGTTCAGGCAGGCGACAAGCTGGTGGTCAACGGATCACTCGGCGATCACGGCATCGCAGTCATGGCGGCGCGCAACGATCTGGCCTTGCAAATTCCGGTGCGCAGCGACAGCGCACCTCTGAACGGATTGATCGAGGCAATGTTCGATGCCGCACCGGATCTTCGCTGGCTGCGCGATTGCACGCGTGGAGGACTGGCGACCGTCGCCAACGAGTTCGCGAGCGAAGGCGGCTTCAGCCTGCACCTGGATGAAATGGCCCTGCCGATCAGCGACGCGGTGCGTGGTGCCTGCGAAATTCTGGGGCTCGATCCCTTGTATCTTGCCAACGAAGGCAAGCTTGCGGCGATCGTACCGTCGGCGCAGTGCGATGCCTTGCTGGCAGCCATGCGCATGCATCCGCTGGGGCGCGCTGCCGCCGTTATCGGCGAAGTGCGGGCCGAACGTCGCGGGCTGGTCGTTATGCGCTCGCGATTCGGCGGCGAGCGTGTCGTCGATCTGCTCGATGGCGATCAACTGCCGCGGATTTGCTGAAGGACTGATCATGCACGAACTGGGTATCAGTCAAAGTCTGGTTGCCATTGTCAGTGAACAGGCGGGGGGCAAGAAAGTCCACCGCGTGTGGCTGGAAATCGGCGAGCATACGGCGTTGATGCCCGATGCATTGCGCTTCTGTTTCGACGTAGTCACCCGCGGCACCGTGCTGGAAGGTGCGCAGTTGGACATACTTGAAATTGCACCCGGAATACAATGCGAGGAATGCGGCGCTTACGCGTCATCGCAGCGCGCCGTCGGCGACTGCGGACAATGCGGTTCCACACGCCTGCGCAAGCGAACGGGCGATGAACTCAATGTCAAGGCAATGGAGGTGGAGACATGTGCGTAACCTGCGGATGCGGACAACCGGGCAAGGCCCGGATCGAAGGTGAGCATGGGCATCACGGCGAACACGCGCATGTGTTGCCCGACGGCACACGCATCGTGCACAGCCACGATCACTCGAATGAGCACGATCACGCCCACGGCCATGAACATGCACATGATCATCATCACGATCACGACCATGGGGGCGAGCATGAACATGCATACCCCGTCGAGCGGCGCGAGACGCCGACTGAACTGGTGCAACTGGAAGCCTCTCTGCTGGACAAAAACCAGCGCATCGCCGATCACAATCGCGGCTGGCTGGCCGGACGCGGCGTCGTTGCATTGAACCTGATGTCCAGCCCCGGCGCCGGCAAGACCAGCCTGTTGGTGCGCACGCTGACAGATCTGGCGGATGAGCTACCGATGTCCGTCGTCGAAGGCGACCAGGAAACCACGGCCGATGCCGACCGCATCCGCGCCACCGGCGCCAGCGCGCTGCAAATCAATACCGGCGCCGGCTGTCACCTGGAAGCCGACATGTTGCAACGCGCGCTGCACAAATTGTCGCCACCCTCGGGCAGCATCGTGTTTATCGAGAACGTCGGCAACCTGGTCTGCCCTGCCCTGTTCGACCTTGGCGAACAGGGCAGGATCGTCATGCTGTCGGTGACCGAAGGCGACGACAAGCCACTCAAGTATCCGCACATGTTCCGCTCGGCGCAGCTGATGGTTTTGACCAAGATCGACCTGTTGCCGCACGTCGAATTCGATGTCGATCGCGCGTTGGCCAACGCGCGCCAAATCAACCCACGGATTCAATCCTTGAGCGTATCCGTGACCAGTGGTGAAGGCTTGACGGACTGGTACAACCATCTTCGCTCCATGTTCGACACACTGCACAAGGCAGCCTCATGACCAATCGCGAACATTGAGCGCAGACGCGAATCTCGACTTGATTCCTCAGGGGGTTTTCCTCGAAAGCCGGGATGCAGGCCGCCGGCCATGTTTCATCCTGACGTACTCGCCCAAGCACACTCGGCGCTGATTCCCGGTCAGCATTTGAAAATCGACATTGCGAACTTGATCAATCTCACATGTCCGCACGTCAACTTCGTGGACACTTGAACGCCAAGTGTGTTTAGCCGACACATTTTTCCACCGCGGGCAAGCCGCAATCTCGTCGCCGAACATGACTTGCCGAACGATATGAAATCTGAACAAACGCCATTGCCGATTTGTCCGAGCGTCATTCAAGTACAAGCTGCCGGCACACGACACGGCCACTCGAACTCGTATCGTCGTCGAGTCCGATCCGGCATCGAGCGCTAACCGGATGAACGCACGCTATCCGGCAACATCACCGGCATTCGTCTCGTCGAACGAAGCTCGGCAGGCGACGCGCCTGGGTTTCTGTTCCGATGAATGGCTGCGGCTGGCGGGACTGTACGGTTTCATCGGTGCGCTCCATGTCATCGGTGTCGGTACGTTTCTTTATTACTCGATGGCCTATCCATCGTTGGCCGGCCTGGGATTCGCGGCCTACATGTTCGGCCTGCGCCACGCATTCGATGCCGATCACATCGCCGCTGTCGACGACACCGTGCGCTACATGATGCAGAACGGGAAAAAGCCGCTCGGCGTCGGGTTTTTCTTCTCGCTCGGACATTCGACCATCGTTCTGTTGCTGGCGGTCGCGATCGTTTTGGCCGCGTCAGCGATCCGACTGCACCTGCCGGGCTTGCAACACACCGGCGGGTTGATCGGCGCCAGCGTGTCCGGGCTGTTTCTGTGGGTCATCGGCATACTCAACCTGATCGTCCTGCTGGATATTCTCAAGCTCTGGCACACGGCTCGAACCGCTACGCATGCACACGCGCATGTGGATGATCTGCTGGCGCAGCGTGGACTGATGAACCGCCTGTTCGGCGGCCGTCTACGCAAACTGATCGAGCACAGCTGGCAGATGTACCCGCTTGGCATTCTGTTCGGTCTGGGTTTCGATACCGCCTCGGAAATCGCACTGCTGGCCATGACCGCTGCCGCCTGCACGGCCGACCTGCCTATTCCAGCCATTCTTTCATTGCCGATACTGTTTGCCGCCGGCATGTCTGCCATGGACACGACCGACGGCGTCCTGATGGTCAAGGCCTACAATTGGGCTTTCGTCAATCCGTTGCGCAGGATTTTCTACAACATCGCCACAACGGGTTTATCCATTGCAGTGGCTCTGATCATCGGTACGATCGAGCTGCTTCAGGTGTGTATCAATGTGCTGGATTTGCAAGGTCCGCTGGCCGACCGCATTGCAGCAATCGATTTCGGTACTCTCGGCTATGTGGTCGTCGCACTCTTCCTGCTGGCCTGGGCCATTTCGGTACTGATCTGGAAGTTCGGACGCATCGAACAGCGCTTTGGCCACATGCAAGCGTTGCATGCACATGAACATACCCACGAAACGAGCGGCACGCACAGTCACGTTCATTTCCACTGACTCTGAAGGCACAGCCTTCACTCGCTGTCGGCGAACCAGTCGCTTTCCGCAAAGCGATGATTCCGCGTAGCGGAGCCGTGAGGAATACTTCCGGCGTCGCCCGGAAGCAAGCACACGGCTGTCCGCCTGTCCGGGCGGTCCATCGACGCGGCACGCCAGATCGCTCCGAATGTGCTGCCAGCCGCAAGCCAGCAAGCATCAACAAACTCCCGCGTGACGCCGGCATGCCGCTATTATCAACGCGTACACGAATCCAAAGTCGCGATGAGTCGAAAATCTCCCGCCATTGAAGTCACCGCCACGCCACGGCAGCCCCTGGGCATGTCGGCAGCACGATTCCTGCGCGATTACTGGCAAAAACGTCCGTTGTTGATCCGCAATGCACTGCCCGGTTTCGGCGATGCGATCACAGCGGAGGATCTGGCCGGCCTGGCCTGCGAGGATGCCGCATTGTCACGCATCGTGCGTTATCGGCCACGGCAGGATTATTGGCGTGTCGAGGACGGACCCTTCACCGAATCCGACTTCGCCCGCCTGCCGCGCATGCACTGGACGCTGCTGGTACAGGATGTCGACAAGTGGGATGCCGATGTCGCAGCCGTGCTCGAGCATTTTGCGTTTTTGCCATCCTGGCGAGTCGATGATGTCATGGTCAGTTACGCCGCTCCCGGCGGCGGCGTCGGTGCCCATGTCGACCAATACGATGTGTTCCTGCTGCAAACGCGCGGCGTGCGCCGCTGGCGGATCGACACCGACCCGACTGTGTCCCGGCAGTTTCGCGGCGACGTACCGTTACGCCTGTTGTCGTCGTTTACCCCCGATCACGAATGGGAGTTGCAACCTGGAGACATGCTGTATCTGCCGCCCCGCATTGCGCACGAAGGCATGGCCGTTGACGAATGCCTGACGTTTTCGATCGGCATGCGCGCGCCTTCGCACGCCGAGATGCTGGTCGACTGCGCGGATTTTCTGGCCGAATCGCTCGATGAGGATGATCGCTACACCGATGCGGACCTGACGGTCACCCGCGATACGCACGAAATAGACAGTCAGGCGCTGGACCGGGTGCGCCATGCCATGACCGAATTGTCCGGGCTGAACGATACACAACTGGCGCGCTGGTTCGGCGGCTTCATCACCCGCTACCGCAGCGCGCATGAAGCCGTTCCTGCCGGACGCGCAATGACCGCGGCGACATTGCAGAGTGCTCTGGAGCATTCCAATCTGTTGCGCAATCCCTGGAGCCGGACAGCCTGGATGCGCGACGGCAACGCCGCCAGGTTGTTCGTCGCCGGAACCGAATATGCCCCCTGCCCGCGGACTCTGGCGCGACTGCTCGCCGGCAAACGGGTCATCGAGGGCGAAACACTGGCGCACACGTCCGGCCGCGGGCTCGAGGTGCTGCGCGCATTGATCAATGCCGGCCACCTGCAGGTGGTTCGCCGCAGACGGCGTTAGGGAGGCCGAACTCATCGGCGACACACGCGATCGTGCCAGCGAGGCTACAATAGCCACGGGCAACAATGCATTGAACCAAATGATTCCGGACGACTTCACCATCGAAATTGCCGACTGGAACAACCCGGCCGACAAGGAGGCCTGTCGGCTCGTGCGTGATCGCGTCTTCGTCGAGGAACAGCACGTTCCGCGCGAAGACGAGGAAGATGAATTCGATGCCGGCGCAAGGCATGTACTGGTACGAGACGCCAACGGCGAACCGATTGGAACCGGACGCCTGACCCAGTCGCAGGTAATCGGGCGCATGGCGGTAATTCCGCAATGGCGCGGGCGTGAGGTCGGCAGTTTGATACTCGATACACTGATCGAACAGGCGCGCGCCTTGAAATATTCCGAAGTGCGCATGCACGCGCAAACACATGCGCTGCCGTTTTACGAACGTCGTGGATTCGTATGCGAAGGCGAGGAATTCGAGGAGTGCGGCATCATGCATTTCCACATGCGCCGAGAACTCGATGCCGACGCCGCACCGACGCGACCCGAACTTCCGCCCAAACCACAGGTTAGAATCTGCGCAATCGAAACGCGGCAACAGGCGCTGGACGAAACGCTGCGCCTGTTCGACGAGACCAAGCGTGAGTTGTGCATCTACACGCGGGCACTGGACCCGGACATACTCGATACCGAGGAATCGCTCGAAAGACTCAAGCAGTTGGGTATACGCGGACGCGGCGTCAACGTGCGCATTCTGGTCCAGGATCCACGCCAGCCCGCAGAGCGCGGGCACCGATTGATCGCGTTGGCACGGAAACTGTCCAGCGTGTTCGCATTCCGCACGCCAGTCCAGGAAGAGGACCTTCAATATCCGTCTGCATTCGTACTCAATGACACACGCGGCTATTACTTTCGCACGCTGGGGAACCGGTTCGAGGGCGAAGCGGTCAATTACGATCCCGGCAAGCATGCCCAGTTGCTCGACTATTTCAATCGCGTCTGGGAGCGAGCCGAATCCAGTGACGAACTGCGCCAACTGGCGTTGTGATTGCCCCAAACCGGAATCGATCACGGCCTTGGGTCCCGGTACCTTTGTGCCGATTCCGATCGCACCCTGACTCCAACCAGCAGCGGCGGTATTTCGCCGACATTGTCTGATTCACCAGCAAACCGAATGCTTCGCGCTCGCAAACACTGGCGACGATAGCGATGCCGGTCGCCACAAAACCGCCAGCCAGCAGGATTTCGCTCGCGTTCATCCAACACGACAATCAGGGCGTACCATGGCAATCACGGCGTCGATTGATATGTCGCAGCGCGACAGGAACGGCGTATAATTGACAGTTTGACCGTCGCGCAGGCGCGGCCACCCTTCCGACAATCCGGCAGCTTTTTAGTGTGAGCGTCAATTTACTCAAGCAATTTTCGGCTACTTCGCAGCTTTCCGGTGCGAACGCCGGCTACATCGAAGCCCTTTACGAAACCTACCTGCGTGATCCGGATTCGGTTCCGCAGCAATGGCGAGGCTATTTCGACACCATCCAGGGCCGCGAGGGCTCCGATGTTCCGCATTCGGACATCATCGCGCGTATCGAACAGGCGCAGCGCCTGAACGGCCACGCCTACAAACTGACTGATTCGCCTGCCAACACGGCGCATGCCGACAAGCAGGCCGCGGTGTTGAAGCTGGTCACGGCGTACCGCTCGCGCGGACATTTGGCAGCCGATCTGGATCCGCTCGGCATGGCCCAGCGCATGCCCGCGCCGGATCTTGAGCCGGCTTTCCACGGCCTTGCTGCCGACGACATGGACACCGAATTCTCGACCGGGTCGCTGGCCGGACCGAAGCGCCTTAAGCTGCGCGACCTGATCGCCCTGCTCAAGGCCACCTACACCGGCACCATCGGTGCCGAATTCATGCATATCAGCCACACCGAACAGCGCCGCTGGGTACATGAGCATCTGGAAGCGGCTGGTGGCCAATTCGGGCTGAGCGCCGCGGAAAAGCGTCACACGCTGGAACTGCTGACCCAGGCCGAGGGCCTGGAACGCTACCTGCATACCAAATACGTCGGCCAGAAGCGTTTCTCGCTGGAAGGCGGCGATAGCCTGATCCCGTTGCTCGACGAACTCGTGCGCCGCGGCGGCAACGACGGCATGCGTGACATGGTCATCGGCATGGCTCACCGCGGCCGACTGAACGTGCTGGTCAACACACTCGGCAAGGCGCCGCAGAAACTGTTCGCGGAATTCGAGGGCAAGTACGATCACCCGGACGATCCGGCGCATTCCGGCGACGTCAAATACCACATGGGATTCTCCGCCGACGTCAAGACCGCCGGGCACACAGTGCACCTGGCACTGGCGTTCAACCCGTCACACCTGGAGATCGTCAATCCGGTCGTGGCCGGTTCCGTGCGCGCCCGTCAAACCCGACGCCGTGACACCTCTCACGACCAGGTTCTGCCGGTACTGGTGCATGGCGATGCCGCGCTGTCCGGCCAGGGCGTGAACATGGAACTGCTGAACATGTCGCAGGCGCGCGGTTTCGGTGTCGGCGGCACGGTTCATGTCGTCATCAACAACCAGATCGGCTTTACCACATCGAATCCGCACGATGCACGTTCGACGCTGTATTGCACAGACGTCGCCAAGATGGTCAACGCTCCGGTATTGCATGTGAACGGCGACGATCCGGAAGCCGTCGTCTTTTGCGCGCGCATGGCTTTCGATTTCCGCCAGAAGTACAAGCGCGACGTGGTCATCGACCTGGTCTGCTACCGCCGGCACGGCCACAATGAAGCCGACGAACCGGCTGCGACGCAGCCGCTGATGTATCACATCATCCGCAAACGCCCCACCGCACGCGCGCTGTACGCCGAACGCCTGAGCAACGAAGGCATCGTCAAGCCCGAAGACGCCGACACGATGAACGAGAACTGCCGCAACAAGCTCGACAGCGGCGAACCGGTCGCGTCGCTGGATCCGTCGTTCAAGGACGCCTACGCAGTCGACTGGACCAATCATTTGTCCGGCAGGCTCGACCAGACCGTCAATACCGGCATGCCCAAGGACCAGTTGCTCGAGCTGAATCGCAAGTTGCTGGCCATGCCGGAAGGTTTCGTATTGCATCCGCGCGTGCAGAAGATCTACGCCGACCGTCAGAAGATGGCGTCTGGCGAACTGCCACTGGATTGGGGCTTTGCGGAAAACCTCGCCTATGCCGCCGTGATTGCCCAGGGTTACGACCTGCGCCTGGTCGGACAGGATTCCGGCCGTGGCACGTTCTTCCATCGCCATGCCGAACTGCACGATCAGAAGACGGGCGGCACCTACATCCCGTTGACCACGGTTCGCGAGGACGCCAACGTATCGGTCATCGATTCCTTGCTGTCAGAGGAAGCCGTGCTCGCATTCGAATACGGTTTCTCCACGGCCGAGCCGGACACGCTGTCCATCTGGGAAGCGCAGTTCGGCGATTTCGCCAACGGCGCGCAGGTCGTGATCGACCAGTTCATCGCCGCCGGCGAAGCGAAATGGGATCGCCTGTGCGGATTGACGTTGTTCCTGCCACACGGTTATGAAGGCCAGGGTCCGGAGCATTCCTCGGCGCGGCTTGAACGTTATCTGCAATTGTGCGCCCTGCACAACATGCAGGTATGCGTGCCGACCACCCCGGCGCAGATGTTCCACATGCTGCGTCGACAGATGTTGCGTGATATCCGCAAGCCGTTGATCGTGCTTACGCCCAAGTCGCTGCTGCGTCACAAGCTGGCGACATCGTCGCTGGACGATCTCGCCAACGGCAAGTTCCAGCTGGTGATCCCGGATTCCACAGCCAAGCCGGGCAACAGGGTAAAACGAGCCGTGTTGTGCGCCGGCAAGGTTTATTATGAACTGATCGAGGAAGCGGCCAGACGCGGTGTCGACGACGTTGCCATCATCCGCGTCGAACAGCTGTATCCGTTCCCGCGTCCGCAAGTCGTCGAAGAACTGGCCAAATATCCGGCTGCGAACGAAGTGGTCTGGTGCCAGGAAGAACCCATGAACCAGGGCGCCTGGTACCAGATCCGCCACCATCTGACTGCTTGCGTTGGCGGCAAGGCGGCGCTCGAATACGCCGGCCGGGTCCCCTCGCCATCTCCGGCGGCGGGACACCTCAACACACATGTGGCCGAACAGGCCGCATTGATCGAACAGGCACTGGTCGAACCATTCGAAGTCGACGACAGCGAAGAATAAAGATCTATCTTAAAAGTGCGGTCAGGATGATCGCTTTTTGACTTTCGCGCTCAGGGACGAACGCACAAATTACCAGTATGCGGCCGGGATTGCCGTTTGATGATTTTCGCGTCGAGGGACCGGCGCAAAAACAAAGGATCCATTTTCATGAGCCTCGAAGTCAAAGTACCGGTCCTGCCAGAATCCGTTTCCGACGCGACCATTGCCAGCTGGCACAAGAAGCCGGGCGATGCAGTCAAGCGCGACGAAAACCTGGTGGACCTGGAAACCGACAAGGTCGTACTCGAAGTTCCCTCGCCCGCCAACGGCGTGCTCAAGGAAATCAAGCAGGACACCGGCGCCACGGTAACCAGCCAGCAGGTCTTGGCCGTTATCGAAGAAGGTGCTGCCGCATCGGCCTCCGCACCAGCACCAGCACCAGCACCTGCCGCGCCTGTGTCCGCTCCGGCAGCTGCCGCGAAGGCCGTACCCGCGGTGTCTCCCGCCCCGGCGCCGGCCACCGAATCCGCGGACCTGTCGCCCGCGGCACAGCGTGTCGCCAGCGAAAACCATATCGACCCGACCCAGGTTTCCGGCACCGGTCGCGGCGGTCAGGTTACCAAGGAGGATCTGGTCAACTTCATGCGCAGCGGCGGCCAGACAAATTCCACAACCGGCAAACCGGCCGCATCCAACGGCAACGACCGCCCGGAAGAACGCGTGCCGATGACCCGCATGCGCGCCAAGATCGCCGAACGCCTGATGCAGTCGAAGAATTCGATTGCCATGCTGACTTCGTTCAATGAGATAGACCTGAGCCAGGTCGTGGCGATGCGCAAGCAGTTCGGCCAGCAGTTCGAGAAGGCCAACGGCATCAAGCTCGGTTACATGAGCTTCTTCGTCAAGGCGACTTGCGAGGCGCTCAAGCGCCACCCGGTCGTCAATGCCTCCGTCGACGGCAACGACGTCATCTACCACGGCTACCAGGACATCTCCGTGGCTGTTTCCACCGAAAAAGGACTGGTCACCCCGGTACTGCGCGATGCGCAAAACATGAGCTTCGCCGAAATCGAGAAAGCGATCACCGACTACGCCCGAGCCGCGCGTGAAGGCGGACTCAAGCTAGAAGACCTGCAGGGTGGCACGTTCACCATCACCAATGGCGGCACCTTCGGTTCGCTGTTCTCCACACCGATCGTCAATCCGCCGCAAAGCGCGATCCTGGGCATGCACACGATCAAGGAACGGCCCAATGTCGTCGACGGTCAGGTTGTCGCCTCACCGATGATGTACGTCGCCATCAGCTACGACCACCGCATCGTCGATGGCAAGGACGCGGTACTGTTCCTGGTCGACATCAAGAATCAACTGGAGAACCCGCACCGGATGTTGCTGGGGATGTAACCCATTTTTTCGACCCCGCGTGCGGGGTCGAGTCAGGACGGAGGCAATTTGCTGCATGCCCCCATCCCGGCCTTTCCCACCAACGGGGAAGGAGACAAACAAAGCGAGGAATCCATGAGCGAACAAAAATTTGACGTCATCGTCATCGGCGCAGGCCCGGCCGGCTACGTCGCCGCCATTCGTGCCGCCCAACTCGGCCTGAAAACCGCCTGCGTGGACGCCTTCGTAGGCAAGGACGGCAAGCCCGCGCTCGGCGGCGCCTGCCTGAATGTCGGCTGCATTCCATCCAAGGCCTTGCTCGATTCGTCGCGCCAATTCGACAACATCACGCACAATTTTCCCGATCACGGCATCAGCATCAGCAGGGCCTCGATCGATGTGCCGCAGATGGTTGGTCGCAAGGACAAGATCGTCAAACAGTTCACCGGCGGAATTGGCATGCTGTTCAAGGCCAACAAGGTGACGGCGTTCGCCGGTTTCGCCACGCTCAAGCCGGATCGCATCGTGTCGATCAAGGGCCACGACGGCAACGCGACCGAGATCAGCGCCACCAACGTCATCCTCGCGCCGGGTTCGACCTCGATCGAACTGCCATTCGCCACGTTCGATGGCAATTTCATCGTCGACAACGTCGGCGCCCTGGATTTCGACGCCGTGCCGAAACGCCTCGGCGTGATCGGTGCCGGCGTGATCGGGCTGGAACTGGGCAGCGTGTGGCGTCGTCTGGGCGCCGAGGTCACGATCCTCGAAGCGTTGCCGGAATTCCTCGGCGCGGCGGATCGCGACGTGGCCAGGCTGGCCGGACGCGAATTCGTCAAGCAGGGCCTGAGCATCAAGCTCGGCGCCAAGGTCAGCAAGGCCGAAGTCAAGGGCAAGACCGTCGAAGTTACCTACACGGACGCCAAGGGCGAGCAGACCATCACCGTCGACAAGCTGTTGGTGGCCGTCGGCCGCCGCGCCGCCACCCGGGGCGTGCTGGCTGAAGATACCGGCGTCAAGCTCGACGACCGCGGCCGCATCGAAGTCGACGAACACTGCTGGACCGGCGTCGATGGCGTCTGGGCCGTCGGCGACTGCGTGCGCGGACCGATGCTTGCGCACAAAGGCTCCGAGGAAGGCATCATGGTCGCCGAGTTGATCGCCGGCAAGGCCGGACACGTCAACTACGGCACGATTCCGTGGGTCATCTACACCGAACCGGAAATCGCCTGGGCCGGCAAGACCGAGGAAGAACTCAAAAAGGACAATGTGCCATACAAGACCGGCTCGTTCCCGTTCTCCGCCATCGGACGCGCCGTGGCCATGAACGAGAGCGCCGGACAGGTAAAGGTCATCTCCCATGCCGAAACCGACCGCATCCTCGGCGTGCACATGGTCGGCCCGGCCGTATCGGAACTGATTGCCGAGGCCGTCGTCGCCATGGAATTCCACGGCTCCGCCGAAGATCTCGCACGAATCGTCCACGCGCATCCGACCTTGAGCGAAGCCGTGCACGAAGCCGCCCTGTCCGTCGACAAGCGTGCCATTCACAAGGCCAATTGATACGCGAACGTTTCGGTTCGCCGGGGTAGGTTGCGGCTGAGCGAAGCCAAGTCAAGCCAAACATCAACAGGTTAACGCGAAATTTGTGGCGGGATTCGCTGCGCTACTCCCGCCCTACGCGAGCTTCTCTGTCATGTGACGACTTGGATCATGGCAGGGTGTAGCAAGTTTTTACCATGCGAGCATCAATGATGTGATTGGCTTTATTGTCAAAGCGCAGGATGCAGGCCGCCAGTTTTTTCGACTGTTCACTATTGGGATCGGATAAGAGAATCTGCGACCGGTCCATCATCCAATCGTAGGCCATCATCTGATCGTTCCGGCAGCTCTGCGTGACCTCGTAAGGGTGATATCCGAGATCCTCACAATACTTAAAGTAGAGCGCTTCCATTTCCTCACGACGATTAGTTTGGGATCGTGCTTCACGTGCGGCGCGATGCCACCCCGATTCATGTGGCTTGAGCGCACCAGTGCATGCTTCCGCTGTCCATTTCCCATCTTTATCTTGGCACTTGTAGGTGACTGCCGCTGCGTTCGTCGATAACACAATCGCGGCAAGCAGCATTCCTTGTCTGATGAAATCGGTACTTTGCATGGTCAACTACACTTCGCCATGTTTGAGCACGTATAGTGCGGGAGGAACTCAGCCCGCGTAGGGCGGGAGCAGCGTAGCGAATCCCGCCTTCTGGATTTCCGCGTTTCGTCTCATTCCAAATCCATTCCCGCCATGTCATCGGTCGCAGCCCAATCGTCTGGATACACGCCGCGTCGCACATATCGCGAAAACGTCGAATGCGGCCAATCCGCTGCCTTGCGCACATGTCCATGCTTCACCGGATTGTAGTGAATGTAATCGACGTGTCGTTCGAAATCCGTCTCGTTGCGAATCGTATGTTCCCAGAAACGCCGTTGCCAGATTCCGCGCTCGCCTTTGGCGATGCGACGCGTCGATAAACGCTCACCTCGCGGAATCGCTTGCGAGAAAGCCGATTTGATCGCATGCCAACGCCCTGAGAAATCCGCGTCCCCTGGCGGTAATGTCCAGATGCAATGCAGGTGGTCGGGAAGAATTACCACCGCGTCGATAACGAATGGCTTTCGTCTTCTTGTATCGGCGAATGCGTCGCGCAAGACGTCAACGTAATCGATCAGCAAACGCCGACGCCGTTCAAGCAGCGTAACCGTAAAGAAGAATGTCCCGCCGGGAACAAATGCACGAATGTAACTTGGCATGCAGGTCAGCTTAACGTCATTACCCGACGAGCGTTGCGCTTCGCGGTTGAAGACGGGCTTCCTTCAAACGTTGCGCTTCATAATTGAACTCGCCGACGAACTCTGGAATCTGTATCGCGGTACCGGTGTGTATCTATGTCTGGGACGGCGCTGAAAATCCGCCCGAGACCATCGAATTGTCGGAAAAAACGACTGCTTCTGTCATGTTGTCCTGGCTGCACACTGGCAGGCGGCAAAACCGATTTCGGGCGAGGTGCTGGTCGCCTGCTCGGTCGCTCCCGGTTTCGAATTCGAGGACTTCGAATTGATCGAACCGGACTCGGATGACGCCGAATCGTTGCGCGCGCTGGACGAAAGCTGGTCGGAATTCATTCGGCCCCGGGGTTTCTGAACACACACCGGCGTTAAGCCGCCGAATGTTTGGAACTTCACAACGTTCGAACTGGTAGCATTTTGCAAAGTCGGGAGACGGCAGGATGGACAACCACATCGATCCGTCGAGGATCATGCAAACCGGCATGGCGTTCTGGCCGGCCAAGACACTGTTGAGCGCCGTCGAAATGGGCCTGTTCACGCGACTGGCGCAAGGGCCCATGTCATACGATTCGCTGCGCACCCATCTCGGCCTGCATCCTCGCGGCGCACGCGATTTTCTCGACGCGCTGGTTGCGCTGAAATTCCTGTCGCGTGACGGCGAGGAGTATTCGAACAGTGCTGACGCAGATCTTTTTCTGGACAAGGGAAAACCATCCTATGTCGGCGGCATTCTGGAAATGGCGAATCATCGCCTGTACGGTTTTTGGGGCAACCTGACCGAAGCGTTGCGTACTGGTGACCCACAAAACGAGGTGAAGAACGGCGAGCCGGACGTTTTCCAGACACTGTATTCCGATCCGGCACGACTGGAGGAATTTTTAGCCGCAATGACGGGCGTGAGCCACGGCGCGAACATGAAAATCGCGACTGATTTTGACTGGTCCGGATACCAGACCTATGTCGACATCGGCACGGCTCAGGGCGATCTCGCCGCCCAGCTCGCACTCGCCAATCCCCACTTGCGTGGCATCGGATTCGATTTGCCTGCGGTCGGGCCGATTTTCGAAAAGTACGTCAACAAGCTCGGTGTTGCCAATCGCGTCAAGTTCCGCGCCGGCGATTTTTTGAAGCAGGAGGTGCCTGGGGCCGACGTCGTGCTGATGGGGCACATCCTTCACGACTGGGACCTGGCGACGAAAAAGATGCTGCTGCGCAAGGCATTTGACGCGCTGCCGACGGGTGGCGCACTGATCGTCTACGAGACGATTATCGACGACGACCGCAATAGCAATGCATTCGGCCTGATGATGAGCCTGAACATGTTGATCGAGACACCGGGCGGATTCGACTTCACCGGCGCCGATTGTCGCAACTGGATGCAAGAGGCGGGATTCGCTTCGACCCGGGTCGAGCCGCTGGTCGGACCCGATTCGATGGTGGTTGCGGTCAAGTAGCGCCCACCGGCATCAGCCCGATTGGTGTTCGCGGTCGAGGGTATCGACGCACGAGAATTGTCGCATTCGACGCTGCCGTTCCATGATGCGCCCAACAACGAACTGGGCCTTGAACCGGGATCCAGCCGGCATGCAAAGCGGGGGTCACGGGGAACCCCGCCGGAACACTGGTCCCAAACCGTCACCAGGGACAGCCGCCGAAACGGCCGACCCTGATGACCTATCGCGCTTTACGCCTTGGTCAACTTCGTCGATAGCCAGCCCGACGCATAGCCGAAGCAGGCACCGACAACCATCGACACGATCAGCAACACCAGCGGGTTGGCGAACGACGCTGCCGTGAGGTTGTTCATCGGGCCGGACGACGGCGCGGTTGAAGGCGCCGACAGCGAGTAGGCGACGACCGCCGCATAGCCGTACACATTCGCCGGAACCGACGACAAGACGTCAACCGAAGCGACGATAACCAGGAAGAACACGGTTACGCCGACCACGATCGCCGGCCAGACGGTTCCAAGCGCCGGAACGGGTACGTGGGTGATTATCAGCAGGGCGACCCATGCGATCAGCGCGCCGTAGGCGGTCCCGACGACAGTCTTGGTGAAGGCGGCGGTATCACCGCCATTGTGGAAGAAACAGCCCCAAGCGATGAACCCGGCCCATACCAAGACGAAACTCTTGAACGGACCCAGCGCAAGAAACGCCCAGATGGCTCCAAGGACAGCGATGCTTACAGCGAGAGCAAGCGTGGATTTCATAACCCCCTCCTCTTTTTTCTTTCTGGTTGAAAGATTATTATTGGCTGAACCATGGCTGAATAGGGTTGAGCTGTCAACGAGCAGTGCCGCAATTGGTCCGCAGCTTCATGATCCAACGCCCGGAATGCCCGTCGGTGGCAGCAATTGCGAAGATTCCGATGCCGAGCCAGACGATCGGCCTGAGTTGCTGACGACACCTTGATGTGGCCCGCAACACGCAAACATGGTCGATTTACAGTCGCGTGACTATCCGGGTTGATCACGCCCCCGGCATCCCGGACGCATGGCCCCAGCGGGAGCGAGTTCAGCAGATCGTGCTGCATCATGCCCTCGCCCCCCACTTTCAACCAGGTCGCGAGACAAGTGATGCGGTACGGTCGGATTCCGGCTCGGAAGCTATCCTCCAGGATGTGTAATTATTCGCTGTGTGATGATTACATCGACGAAACCGGTCGCGGCCGTTTACGGTTTCGCCCCCGTTATGGGAGCGACTCCGCGGATTCTAGTGCTTGGCAGCATGCCCGGAGAGCGTTCGCTGGCGGCGGGCCAGTATTACGCACATCCGCGCAACGCGTTCTGGCCGATCATGGGGCGAATCCTGGGGTTCGATGCGGATATCGCGTACGCGGAGCGACTGCGGATTTTGACCGATTCCGGTGTTGCCCTGTGGGATGTGCTGCAGTCATGCGTACGCCCCGGCAGCCTGGATGCCTCGATTGCGAACGGATCGCGTATCGTCAATGACTTCGCAGGTTTATTTCGCAAGCAATTGACTATCAAGAAGATATGTCTGAACGGCGGCGAAGCCGAACGGAGCTTCAAGCGGTTCGTTGAGCCGGCGCTGCCGCTGCACGGCATCGACCGTATTCGCCTGCCCTCCACCAGTCCGGCACACGCCGCACTCGGATTCGATCAGAAACTCGAGGCCTGGCAAGAAGCACTGGCTTCGGCACTCTCCATGTAGTTCCACCGTCATCCACCAATGCGACCGCCCCGCCCTCCGATTGACCAGCGATCAGCCGGGCATGAACCGGCAAACCGCTTGTTTTGGTTCGAAGTCAACACCGCTTGATTCAAGTCAAGAACCAGCGCCTCCGTCTCACGGAAAGTACGTACTTGGCTAAAACACAGCAGGAGTGCGCATGGAATCTTCGCTGACATACAACGACAAGGTCGTGCGGCAATTTGCGTTCGCAACGATCCTTTGGGGAGTCGTCGGCATGCTGGTCGGCTTGTTCATCGCCGCCCAACTGGCTTGGCCGTGGCTGAATTTCAATATCCCGTATATCACCTACAGTCGACTGCGTCCGCTGCACACCAGTGCGGTGATCTTCGCTTTCGGCGGCTGTGCACTTTTTGCCACGGCCTACTACGTTGTCCAGCGCACCAGTCAGGTGCGCCTGTTCAGCGACAAACTGGCCGCGTTCACGTTCTGGGGATGGCAACTCGTGATCGTGCTGGTCGCCATCACCTATCCATTGGGGATCCAGCAAAACAAGGAATATGCCGAACCGGAGTGGTTCATCGACATAATCATCGCGGTGGTGTGGATCGCCTTCGGCGTGGTGTTCTTCGGCACACTTGCCAAACGCCGCGTCAAGCACATCTATGTGGCCAACTGGTTCTATGGCGCCTTCATCATCACCATCGCAGTGCTGCACATCGTCAACAACCTGGCGATTCCGGTGTCGTGGACCAAGTCCTACAGTATCTACTCCGGCTCGGTCGACGCGATGGTGGAGTGGTGGTACGGCCATAACGCGGTGGGCTTCTTCCTGACCGCCGGCTTCCTGGGAATGATGTACTACTTCGTGCCCAAGCAGGCCGAACGGCCGATCTACTCGTATCGGCTGTCCGTGGTGCACTTCTGGGCGTTGATCGCCATCTACATTTGGGCCGGTCCGCATCACCTGATGTACACCGCCCTTCCAGACTGGGTGCAATCACTGGGCATGGTGTTTTCGCTGATCCTGCTGGCACCGTCCTGGGGCGGCATGCTCAACGGCATCCTCACGCTGTCCGGGGCCTGGCACAAACTGCGCACCGATCCGATCCTGAAGTTCATGATCGTGTCGCTTTCGTTCTATGGCATGTCGACCTTCGAGGGGCCGATGATGTCAATCAAGACGGTCAACGCGCTCTCGCACTATACCGACTGGACCATCGGCCACGTGCACTCCGGCGCGCTGGGCTGGGTCGGCTTCATCACCATGGGATCGCTGTACTGCCTGATCCCGCGCCTGCTCGGACGCAAGTCGATGTACTCGACCCGTCTGATCGAGACCCACTTCTGGGTTGCGACGATCGGTGTGGTGATCTACATCGCCTCGATGTGGATGGCCGGCGTGATGGAAGGTCTGATGTGGCGCGCCACCAATCCGGACGGCACGCTCACCTATAGCTTCATCGAGGTACTCAAGCAGACCTACCCGTTCTACTACGCGCGCTTCTTCGGCGGCCTGCTTTATCTGGCCGGCATGCTGATGATGGCCTGGAACACCTGGATGACCTGGCGAACCGCGCGTGAGCCGAAACCGGTGTTGATTCCCACTGCCGTTCACGCCTGAGGAACCTGACATGCTACAAGCCAAAATCGAAAAGAATGTCGGCCTGATGGCGATCCTGATCGCGGTGGCGATCAGTTTTGGCGGCTTGGCCGAAATCGTACCGCTGATGTTCGAGGCCAATACCACTCAACCGGTACCGGGTCTCAAGCCCCCGAACGGGTTGCAACTGGCCGGCCGCGACATCTACGTGCGCGAGGGTTGCTACAACTGCCACTCGCAGATGATTCGCACGCTGCGCTTCGAAACCCAACGCTATGGCCACTACTCGGTGGCCGGCGAGTCGGTCTACGACCATCCGTTCCTGTGGGGTTCCAAACGTACCGGCCCGGATCTGGCCCGGGTCGGCGGAAAATACAGCGACGCCTGGCATCGCGCCCACCTGATGAATCCGCGCGACGTGGTGCCGGAGTCGAACATGCCCGGTTTCCCGTGGCTGGCCAAGCGCAAGCTCGATCCGGCGGAGATCGCCACGCACATGCGCGGGCTGCGTGAAATCGGCGATCCATACTCGGATGCCGACATCGCCGCCATCCCGGCCGAGGTCAACGGCAAAACCGAGATGGACGCCCTCATCGCCTACCTGCAGAACCTGGGCATACACGGGCCCAAGGATTCGCCCTCGGTCAACGTCCAGACTGCCAACGGGAGCACGCCATGATTTCCGGAATCGTTACTGTCACGTTGATGATCCTGTTCATCGGGATCACGTGGTGGGCCTATAGCGCACATCAGAAGCCACGTTTCCGCGAAGCCGAAATGTTGCCGCTGATCGAGGACACGCGCGCGTCGGAGGAACAGCCATGAGTACCACCTGGAGCATTTTCGTGATGGTCCTCGTGACCATCAACGTGGTTGGCGCCGCGTGGCTGCTGTTCGGCAACGCCAAGAGCGAAGCCGCTGAAACCACCGGCCACGTCTGGGACGAGGACTTGAGCGAGTACAACAAGCCACTACCCATGTGGTGGATTGGCATGTTCGTGTTGTCGATATTCTTCGCGATCGGATATCTGATCCTGTATCCGGGTTTTGGCAACAACACCGGTATCCTGCACTGGAGTTCGATCAAGCAGCACGATGCCAATGTTCGTACCAACAACATACGCCTGGAAAAACTGTTCGCGCAATTTCGCGACAAGCCAATGAGCGAGTTGATCAACGATCACAAGGCTTTGGCGGTGGGCCACAACGTGTTCGCCAACAACTGCGCGATGTGTCACGGCTCGGATGCACGCGGTGCGCCCGGTTTTCCAAACCTGACCGACAACGACTGGTTGTACGGCGGCTCGCCGGACACCGTCATGGCGACGATTACCAATGGTCGTAACGCGGCGATGCCAACTTGGGGCCCGGTCGTCGGCGACAAGGGCGTAAGCGAACTGGCCAACTTTGTCCTGAAACTGTCAGGACAGCCGCATGATGACAATCTCGCGGCTGCCGGCAAGGCGCGCTACATGACGCTGTGCATCGCCTGTCACGGACCGGATGGCAAGGGTAATCAGGCGCTCGGCGCACCCAACCTGACCGACAGCATCTGGTTATATGGCGGCGATTTGGCGACGATCGAGACGACCATCCGCAATGGCCGCAATGGCCAGATGCCGGCCTGGGGCAAAACCCTGGGACCTGATCGAATCCGAGTCGTCGCTGCCTGGGTTCTTTCGCAATCGAAGGCCGCGCACAAGGACATCTCCGAGGTTGCCCAATGAGCAAGCGCCACCAGCGGCCTGACCCACCCCGTCTCCCACTCGTGGCGCTCGTCGGTGCCGTTACCTGGCCGTCGTTCTTCGCCGCCGGCGTGGCGACAATGGTATTTTTCGCCGTTGTGGATCCGATCGCGCTGGCGAGGATTACCTGGCCAACCGTTCACATCGGTCGCGAACTCGGCTATACGCTCGGGTTTTTCATGTTCTGGGCCTGTACGTTCGCGTCCAGTGTTTTCACTGCGCTGCTGTTGCAGCCACGAGGTGACCTGCCCGTCCCGGATTCGGAACGATGAACAAACCGATCCCGCTGACCCTGGTCGAAGGCGACGAAGGCAACCTCTACGCACGCCAACCCAAGGTCTATCCGCGCGAAATCAAGGGTCGTTTCCAGCGTCTGCGCAATGCCGCCGTGTTGTGGCTGTTGGGCATGTATTACGTTTTCCCGTGGCTGAACCTGGACGGACGGCAGATGGTGTTGTTCGACCTGCCGCACCGCAAGTTCTATGTGTTCGCGCTGACGTTCTGGCCACAGGACTTCTTCTTCATGGCCTGGCTACTGATCATGGCCGGCTTGTCGCTGTTCTTCTTCACCGCGTTGGCCGGTCGTCTGTGGTGCGGCTACGCTTGCCCGCAAACCGTGTGGACGGAAGCGTTCATGTGGATTGAACGCAAGGTCGAGGGCGATCGCAACCAGCGCATGCGAACGGACAAGTCACCATGGACCGCCGCCAAGATCAGGCGCAAGGGCCTCAAACAATTCCTGTGGGTCGCATTCGCCCTGTGGACCGGATTCACCTTCGTCGGATTCTTCACCCCGATCCGTGAACTGGCGGGCGAGGCGGCACACTTCGATCTGGGCGGCTGGGAAGCGTTCTGGATTTTGTTCTATGGTTTTGCCACCTACGGCAATGCGGGTTTCCTGCGCGAACAGGTGTGCAAGTATATGTGCCCTTATGCGCGTTTCCAGGGCGCAATGTTCGACCGCAACACGCTGATCATCAGTTACGACGAACAGCGCGGCGAGAATCGCGGCCACCGCAAACGCAGCACACCAAGCGTCATGTCATTCGGTGCCGAGGGGACGCAACGGCCGGGACTGGGCGACTGTATCGACTGCCTGGCCTGCGTGCAGGTCTGTCCAACCGGCATTGACATACGGAACGGCCTGCAAGTCGGGTGCATCGCCTGTGCGGCTTGCATCGACGCCTGCGATGCTGTCATGGACAAGATGCAATACCCGCGCGGCCTGATCCGCTACACCACCGAAAATGCATTGGAAGGCAATCCCAGTCGTATCTTCCGCGCGCGCACGATGATCTATGCCGCGGTCTTGTTCGTGTTGGCCGGTGCGTTTATCTGGAGCATCGATCATCGCAGCATGTTGCTGGCCGACATGCTGCGCGACCGCAACGCGCTATGGCGAATTGGCCCAGCCGGTAGCATTGAAAACAGTTACACCCTGAAACTGGTCAACAAGAGCGCCCGGCCGCTGACGCTGGCACTCGGCCTGCACGGTAAAACGCCGTTGATCATTGTGAGCCGCAAACAGATTGCCATGGACCCGGGCGAAGTCGCTTCCATTCCCGTCACCTTGAGGGCGCCCGCAGGCAGCTTGCACGGTCGCAGCAACGTCACTGTCGAACTGACCGGGCGGAAAACATCGACAACACCGATGCCATCCGTATCAGTCAGCGTCAAAACCGCATTCTTTTCTCCGGAGTCGCCATGAAAAAGGTGCCGTGGTACCGCGTTCCCGAAGTCTGGTTGATGATCGTGCTGGTCGGTTCGGCCGTCGTCGCGGGTATTTCGACATTGGTCATCGCTGAGCGCCTGCCCGATGCGCATATCGTCAATGCCGACACGCAAGGGCATCTGCACGGCCACTGATCGATGACGACCTGTTTCCATTGTGGCGAACCGGTACCGGCGGAATGCACGCTGATGGCCCGCGTGAGCGGCGCCGATCAGCCGGTGTGCTGTCGCGGCTGCGAAGCCGCCGCCGCATGGATTCAGGGCTTGGGACTCGCCGATTATTATCGCTTGCGCAGCGAACCGGCCGACCGCGCTGAAGCAATCGCCGATTTCAGCGTCTGGGATCGGCCGGCAATGACACGCATGCACGTGTGCATGCATGCGCCCGATCGCGCCGAAATCATCGTACTGGTCGACAATTTACGCTGCGCCGCATGCGCCTGGCTGATCGAACGCGCGATGGGAACGGAAACGGGCATTTGCGAGGTGGGCGTCAATGCGCCTGCGCGGCGTGTGCGTGTGGTGTTCAATCCGGGCCAGGTGCTGCTGTCGCATCTGCTCGAATCGCTGGCTCGCCTGGGCTATACCCCTCACCCCCTGGGCGTCGCCGCGCTCGATGCCTTGCGCCAGCGCGAGAGTCGCGACGCGATGAAGCGCCTGGTCGTCGCCGGGCTGGGCGCCATGCAGGCAATGATGTATGCGGTGGCGCTGTACGCCGGGCACTTCGACGGCATTGATCCGGCCACGCGCGATTTTCTTCGCTGGCTCGGTTTTCTGGTCGCCACGCCCGTCGTGCTGTATTCGGCGCGGCCGTTCTTCGTCGGTGCCTGGCGTGAGATGCGCACCCGGCATTTATCGATGGATACACCCGTCGCCCTGGCCATCTCGCTGATCTATGCAGCCAGTCTGATCGCCACCCTTACCCGCAGCGGCGAGATCTACTTCGATTCGGTCAGCATGTTCGTGTTGTTCCTGCTAACCGCGCGCTACGTCGAAATGCGCGCGCGTCATCGCGCCGGCGATCTCGTCGATTCACTCGCACGATTGCAACCGGCCATTGCGCAGCGTCTAAGGGACAACGACGATGAAGCGGAATCTGTCGGTGTACACGAACTGCAGGCCGGCGACCAGGTGCGCGTTGCGGCTGGCGCCGGCGTACCGGCCGACGGCATCCTGGTTGACGGCACTTGCCATGTCGACGAATCCTTGCTGACCGGCGAATCGATGCCTCGCATGCGTCGTTCGGGTGACATACTGATCGCCGGCAGCGTATTGCTGGACGGGCCGATACGCCTGTGCGTCACCCAGGTCGGCGCCGACACAGTGCTGGCCGGCGTCGTGCGCATGGTCACTCGCGCCGCCAGCGACAAACCGGCCTTGGCACGTGCGGCCGACAATCATGCACAGCGTTTCGTCGCCCGCACCCTGCTTTTGAGCGTCATCACCGCCTTGCTGTGGAGTTGGATCGATCCGTCGCGGGCCTTCGACGCCGCGGTCGCGGTGCTGGTCATCAGTTGTCCCTGCGCGTTTGCCCTGGCCGTACCGGCCGCACTGACGCGTGCGGTGGCCGTACTCGCGCGACAGGGCAGCCTGATCGTCAACGCGGACGCGCTCGAACGCCTGGCCGCCGTGGACACCGTTATATTCGACAAGACCGGCACGCTGACCCAACCGCGCCTGGACCGCGAACACAGCGATGTCGCACGCGGCGAACTGGACTCCGCGTTGACGATTGCCGCGGCACTGGAGCGATCCAGCAATCATCCATTGTCCGTTGCCCTGCGTAATGCGACTCACGACGCCAACCTGCCCGCGGTACAAGCGCGCCGTGACGTTCCGGGCCAAGGCGTCGAGGGGATTGTCGGCGGAAAGCGTTACCGCCTTGGCCGATCCGACTGGGCTGGCGGCCCGCTGGATGAGGAACGGCTCGTGCTCAGCGACGAGCATGGCGTCACGGCACGATTGGCCATTCAGGAAAGCCCGCGTGCCGACGCCGCCGGTGCGCTCGCCGCGCTGCGCTCGCTCGGCTTGCGCGTGGCGATGTACAGCGGCGACCGCAAGTCCCGCGTCGCGCGTATCGCCGCCGTTCTGGGTATCGATGAATGGCGTGCCGAGGCGAGTCCACGCGACAAATTGTCCTGGCTTCAACAGCTTCGCCACGAAGGCCATACCGTGGCCATGGTCGGCGACGGCGTCAACGACGCTCCCGTGCTGGCCGGGGCCGACGTTGCCGTGACACTCGGTAGCGGTACCGGACTGGCTCAGGCCAGCAGCGGAATCCTGCTGGCCGGCGATCGGCTCGATCAACTTGCACATGCGCGCAACATCGCCACCCGGATGCTGCGCACCACTCGCCAGAACATGCGCTGGGCGATCGCCTACAACGTTTGTGCCGTGCCGTTGGCTGCATTCGGCCTGGTGCCACCATGGCTGGCCGCAATCGGCATGTCGGCCAGTTCGCTGCTGGTGTTGCTCAACTCATTGCGTATCGGACGGCACGAACCGGCACCCCAGCCAGTTCCCGTCGCCATTCCACCTGCAAGTGAGGTCATCGCATGAATGTGATTCTGCTTCTTATCCCCCTGAGCATGGTGTTGCTCGGCGCCGGCATCTGGGCTTTTTTCTGGGCAGTGAACAATGCGCAGTTCGACGATCTGGACACGCCGGCGCTGATGCCATTGACCGACGACGACGAAACCGGGGATGACGCACAATGACCGGCGTCGTGACAATTGCAGCTGCTGCCTTGCTCGGCTTGGCCGGCTCCGGGCACTGCGTGCTGATGTGCGGTGGCATTTCACACGCACTCGGCATGGCCACCCGCAACGGTGCGAGTGGCCGACCGCGTCGTGATCTGCTGCTGACCTATCAGATCGGGCGCATCAGTGGATACGCGCTGGCGGGGCTGCTGGTCGGAACCTTCGGTGCGCTTCTGTATTCGGTTCTGGACAACCAGGCCTTACGCCTGGGCTTGCGCATTCTCGTGGCGGTTGCCTTTGCCATTGTCGCCATTGGACTGTGGTCCGGACGTGGTCTGCTTGAGCGCGTTGCCGGTACGCGCTTGTGGGTGCGCATTTCTCCGTATCTGCGCCGGTTGCTGCCGGTCGACTCGTGGCCCAAAGCCTGGCTGTTCGGTCTTGTTTGGGGCTGGATGCCGTGCGGTTTCGTCTATTCGGTGCTATTGCTCGCCTGGACCAGCATGGACCCGTGGCGCAGCGCCGCGACCATGGCCGCGTTCGGTCTGGGCACATTGCCGGCCGTTTACGGCATCACACTAGGCAGCACGGCCCTGACTCAGCTGGCCGGAGTGCGCCTGCGTCGAGGTGCGGCGGTTGTGACAATGATTCTCGCTGTACTGACCCTGGCGGGGCCGTGGCTGGCGCCACTGGGCATGCCCGGCGCATTCCTGCCGATGGACTGTCCGCCGCATCACAGCTGAAATCCGTGTCGGCTATGAGGCCGAACGCAGTCGATCGACGGTATCCCCATCCTCACCACCCTGCGCCAGTGCGATGAGCGCGTCCATGTCGCGAATCCGTACAATCCGGCGCTCCACCTCGAGCACACCGGCACCCTGGAAACGCCCCATCATGCGACTGACGGTCTCGATGACCAGACCCAGATAATTGGCGATGTCCTGACGCGACATGCTAAGCGTCAGCTCCAGCGGATTGAGGCCGATCCGACGACGTCTATCCGACAGGCTGCGCAGGAAGATCGCCAGCCGCGAATGTGCCTGACGACGCCCCATCATCACCATGTGTTCCTGCTCGCGTGCGAATTCGCTGCTCATGAAACGGAACAGCTGATGCTGCAATTCCGGAAGCTTGGCGGCGACGCTCGACAAATCCACGAACGGCACCTCGCATACGCTGGATCGCTCCAGCGCCTCCGCGTTGCAGCGATGTATTTCCGAGGGCAACGCATCCAGGCCGAGCAGTTCACCGGGCATATGAAAACCGAGGACCTGACTGTCACCGTCGGGCAGGTCGACGAAGGTCTTCAACGAACCGGATCGAACCACGTACAGCTTGCCGCGCCGCGTACCTGCATTGAACAGGGTCGCGCCACGGTCGACCGGCTGACGCTGTTTGACGATTTTATCCAGCCGTTTCAGACCATCGTTGCCGATGGACGCAGGCAGGCACAACTGGGCCAACGCACAGGAGGCACAAGATTTGCGTAAAGCATTGAAATCAATGACGGCAGGCGCCATCCGCATTTCCCCGAATTCGGACAGTAATTTGGATACGATAACGATTTGTCGCCAATTTCGCCATGCGCAGCGGATTTGACCACAGTCAAATAAGTCGAAACGCGATTGCGTGACCATGCCTGCATGCCGCAATGCAAAGCTACGGAGCACACATGATTAACACCGATGTCGTCATCGTTGGCGCAGGCCCGGTGGGCCTTTTTCAGGTATTCGAGCTCGGCTTGCTCGGGCTGAAAGCGCATGTCGTTGACAGCATGCCACGCATTGGCGGCCAGTGTGTCGAGCTATACCCGGACAAGCCGATTTACGACATACCGGCCGTGCCTGCATGTAACGGTCTGGAACTGGTCGATCGACTGTTGGAGCAGATTCGCCCGTTTGCCCCGACCTTCCACCTGGGTCAGGAAGTCTGCGAGGTCCAGCGCAAGGAAAACGGTCATTTTCATCTGCGCACCAGCGTCGGCACGGAGTTCGACGCGGCGGCTGTCATCATCGCCGCCGGCGTCGGCGCGTTCCAGCCACGCAGACTGAAGCTGCCGGATGCCGGGCAGATCGAAAACCGATTCCTCCACTACAAGGTCCGCGATCCCGATTTGTTCGCCGGCAAGGATGTGATCATTGCCGGTGCCGGCGATTCGGCGCTGGATTGGGTGCTTGAGCTGTACGACAAGGTCAATTCCCTCGTGCTGGTGCATCGCTCGCAGGAATTCCGCGCCATGCCCGACAAGGTGCAGCAGGTGGAACGTCTGTGCGCGAATTACCAGATGCAATTCCTGGAAGGCGAAATCAGCACGCTTGATATTCGGGACGAAAAGCTCAAGACAGTCTCGGTGCGCACGCGCAGCGGTGTCACCAACCGGGTGGAAACCGACCACCTGCTTGTGTTCTGGGGACTGCACCCGAAACTCGGACCGATCAAGAACTGGGGGCTGAACCTGCACAAGAACCAGATCGAGGTGAATACCTCGGCGTTTGCGACCGATGTTCCCGGCATTTTCGCTGTCGGCGACATCAACACCTATCCAGGCAAGCGCAAACTGATCCTGAGCGGTTTTCACGAAGCCGCGTTGGCCGCCTTCGGCGTGCGTGAATTCCTGAATCCGGGCGAGAAGGTGCATCTGCAGTACACGACCACCAGCCCGATCATGCACAAACGCCTGGGACTGGATGCGGAAAGGGCACTGATCGCGGAACCAGCTTGAGATTGGCCTGATCAGGCATCCGGCGCGATCGAAAGATCTCGCCGCGCCGGTGTAGCGGCGATTTTCGCCGCTATCGAAAGTCGATTCCAACGCCAATGGTCCAAGTGCATGTCCAATGCGAGTAGAATCTGGGCGTTCTCAGCCTTGGAGCCGACATGCTGAAACCGACCTACCCGTACTTTCTCGCCAACGAGGCGCAACAGCCGAACACCGACCTGGAAGTTACCGACAAGTACACCGGCAAGGTAGCCACGCGCGTGGCGCTGGCCGATGCCAAGGCGATTGATGCCGCCATCGGTGCCGCCGTGAAAGCGATGGAGCCGCTGGCGAAATTTGCGCCCTACCAGCGCCAGGCCGTGCTAGAACATTGCGTCACACGTTTCCGCGAACGCTACGACGAACTGGCCATGGCGCTGTGCATCGAAGCCGGCAAGCCGATCAAGGACGCACGCGGCGAGGTGACCCGCCTGATAGATACATTCAAGGTGGCCGCCGAGGAATCGGTGCGCATCGACGGCGAAGTCATCAACCTGGAAATCTCCGAACGCGCCAAAGGCTATCGCGGCTTCACCAAGCGCGTGCCGATCGGCCCTTGCTCGTTCATCTCACCGTTCAACTTTCCGCTGAACCTGGCCGCGCACAAGGTCGCGCCGGCGCTGGCAGTCGGCTGCCCGTTTGTACTCAAACCGGCCAGCCGCACGCCGATCGGCGCGCTGATCATCGGCGAGGTGCTGGCCGAAACCGACTTGCCCAAGGGCGCCTTTTCGATCCTGCCTGCCCACCGTGATGGCGCCGACCTGTTCACAACGGATGATCGCTTCAAACTGCTGTCTTTCACCGGCTCGCCGGCAGTGGGCTGGGATTTGAAGGCGCGTTCCGGCAAGAAGAAGGTGGTGCTGGAGCTGGGAGGAAACGCTGCCTGTGTCATCGATTCCGACCAGTACGACCGGCTGGATTTCGTCGTCGAACGCGTGATCTTCGGCGCGTTCTACCAGTCCGGCCAAAGCTGCATAGGCGTGCAACGCATACTGGTTCACGAGGACATCTACGACAAATTCCGCGATGCATTCGTTGCCGCGACGAAAAAACTCGTGGCCGGCGACCCCAAGGACGAAAAGACCTTCGTCGGGCCGATGATCTCCGAAAGCGAGGCCAAGCGGCTGGACGGCTGGGTCCAGGAAGCTGCCGCCAGCGGCGCGAAAATCCTGTGTGGTGGCAAACGCGATGGCGCGATGCTCGAAGCGACCGTGATGGAAAACGTCGATCCGAAGCAGAACGTCAGCTGTCAGGAGGCATTCGGTCCGGTCGCGATCCTGCAAAAATACAGGGATTTCAACGACGCCCTTGCCATGGTCAACGACAGCACGTTCGGCCTGCAGGCAGGCCTGTTCAGCTACGACGTGCGCAAGGCGATGCAAGCCTGGGATCAACTTGATGTCGGCGGCGTCGTGGTCGGCGACGTGCCCAGCTTCCGGGTCGACAACATGCCCTACGGCGGCGTGAAGGATTCCGGTCTTGGCCGCGAGGGCATCCGTTACGCCATCGAGGACATGACCGAATTGCGCCTGCTGGTGATGCGCGACGCCTGATCAGTCGTCCGGGCCAAGCTCCTGACCCGGAAACAGCGCTTGGTTGAAGCCGAACTTGCTGAAATCGCGAATTCGCGACGGATACAAGCGACCCAACAGATGATCGACCTCGTGTTGCACGACGCGCGCGTGGAAGTCGCTCGCCTCGCGATCGAGCCGCTCGCCGGACGGATCGAACCCGGTGTAACCAATCCGTGTGTAGCGCGGAACCAGACCGCGCATGCCCGGTACGGACAAACAGCCTTCCCAGCCATCGCTCATGTCGTCGGACAACGGCGTGATGAATGGATTGAGCAGGATCGTGCGTGGCACCGGCTCGGCATCCGGATAACGCTCGCTGTGCTCGAAACCAAAAATGACCAGTTGCAGATCCACCCCGATCTGTGGCGCGGCCAGACCGACGCCACCGGCTGTGTGCATGGTTTCAAACATGTCGTCGATCAGGGTCCGCAGTTCCGGCGTGCCGAATGCCTCGACCGGCTTGGCTACGCGCAGCAGGCGCGGATCGCCCATTTTCAGGATTTCATGAATCATGTGGAATAGCTCGAAAAACCTCTCCAGTTTACTCCAGCCGGCCGCTGAGGATGCTCTGATCAAGTCAGCCAGGGCGCCCCCCGGCGTCCACAAGATCCGCGGTCCGGGTTGCGTGGCGCCGCCCAGGCTGGTTGCCCTGGCAAGACGCACGGGCCGATATGCAGGCATTCCGGACATCACCCATCTCTATTGGAATCAATGACTTGGGCAACCATGGCAGCCTACATTTCATCGTTGCCCTGCCCCGACAGGCCGCCAGCCTGCCTTCGCCAGCGAGCCTTGAACTGCACACGGACATGCTCGGCGACACCTGCGATGACTTGATCAGAGCATGCCTAACCCCGCAAGCCGGAATCATGCGTTTACCTCATCAGGACCGGGGCGACACTTACCACTCGCCACGGTTTGACGTAATCTCAAGCCCATGCGGGCCGACGCCACGGACGAACAACTGATGCTCGCCTACGCCAAAGGCGATATCCGCGCATTCGAAACCTTGTATGCGCGCTGCCGCGGTACGCTGTATCGCTTTATCCTGCGCAGCGTGTCCGATCGCAGCCGCGCGGACGAATTGTTTCAGGAAACCTGGAGTCGGCTCATCGCCTCGCGCGATCGTTACCGCGCCGACGCCAGATTCACGACGTGGTTACTGCAGATCGCGCATAATCTTGTCGTCGACAGTTATCGTCGCGCCCGACCGCAGGTCGGCCCGCAGGAAACCGAAGCCGTACTGCGCGAACTCGACGCGCCGGAGTCCGAGCTTCCGGAACAGGTCCTCGGCGAATTCGAACAACGCCGCCGGCTGCAACTCGTGCTCGACGAACTGCCGTACGAGCAACGCGAGACCTTCCTGCTGCGTATTGAAAGCGGATTGGGCCTGGAAGACATCGCCCGGATCACCGGGGTCGGGCGTGAAACGGTCAAATCGCGGCTGCGCTACGGGTTGGCCAGGATCCGGGAGAAATTCGCCGAATGAGCAGCAACGAAAAACTCGAACGCGAACTTGATGCCTTGCTGGCGAACGACGACTCACGCACCGCATCGCTGTATCGCAAGCTGCCGCAATCCGAACCGGATGGCAGCATCGACGCCGCCATATTGGCGATGGCGCGACGGCACACAAAATCGACCCGCAACCCGAAGCCATACTGGTTGGCAGGTATGGCAGCTGCCGCGGTTGTCGTAATCGCCGCTGGTGTGGTCTGGCGCATCAGTCCCGATCATGGCGCTCGAATCGCGCCGGCACCGTCTGAAAGCAGCATCGACAAATCCATGCCCGTAACAGCACCTGCCTCGCCCGCGGCACGGTCAATTCCGCGGCCGATGCCTGCAACAAAGTCCATCTCCGAACCTGCAATGCTCTCGAAGATGAAGCCGGAATCGGATGAAGCTGCTGCTCCGACGCCCTCCGGCATGCAGGCTGCGTCCCGTCCAACGGCGGCGGCACGAGAACCAGCAACGCCACCGGAAAGCACCAAGCCTGCCCAGCGGAAAACGCGAGCGGCTCCGGCACGCACACCCGAGGATGCCGATGCCACGACGGTAAAAGCACCAAGACAAAGTAGCGAAACCCCGGCTTATTCCGAAGCAGTCCTGCGCAATTCACGGCTCTATCCGGAATCCTGGCTGGCGGCAATCGAGCGATTGGTTCGCGACGGCAAGCGCAACGAGGCAGCGCAGAACCTCGAATTGTTCCGCTACCAGTATCCGGACTACCAACTACCTGCCGACCTCAAGGACTTCCAAGTCGATTCGCGATGAGCGACACACGTCTTGTCCTCGACGCACCGGCCAGCGCCACACTGGAAGTACGCAAAAGCCGCTTTCTTGCCAACGCGGCGCGCGTCGAATCGGAACCGGCCGCGCTTGAATTCCTGCAACGCGTCGCCGACCCATCGGCCACACACAATTGCTGGGCCTGGCGCGTGGGGCAACTTTACCGCTTCAATGACGATGGTGAACCTGGCGGTACGGCCGGCAAACCGATCCTGCAGGCAATCGATGGGCAATCGCTGGATTGCGTCATGCTCGTCGTGACGCGCTGGTTCGGTGGGATCAAACTCGGCACCGGCGGCCTGATTCGCGCCTATGGCGGTTGCGCCGCGGAATGTCTGCGACAGGCCGCCAAAAGCGAACAGATCGAAACCGTACGTATGGAAATCGATATCGATTTTTCTATTCTGCCGATGTTGCGGGCACGCTTGCCCGCGCTCTCTGCGCGCGTAGAAGCGGAAAATTTCCACGCACAAGGCACAACACTCATCGTAAATCTGCCAGTCGCGCGGCTTTCGGAATTGAACGCCCTGCTTGCCAATTTGACGCGCGGACAGGTCGCCGCCCAACCAATGGAGTCCGAATAGTTGCTTCCCGCCGCAAAAAGGAGAGCTCGCGCTGCCAGGCGCATAACCGTTTGGTTACGCTCGCGCCGCACCGCAAGTGACTCAACCACGGAACGCCAGTGAAAGTCTGTCGCTTTTCTTGGCAGGTAATTCAGACGATGAGTGACAAAGCAACCATCGCTTGAATCTGCAGTAGCCGACTCCATCCAGATACAGGCAACCGGCGACGACGACATGACTGAACCCATCAATGCCGACAACTCGGGGCGCACAGCAGGCCCGCGCTACTCCGCCCTGCGTGGGTTGTATCCGTATGTTCGACGTTATCCCCGTCTGTTTTTCGGCTGGCTGGCATTTCTGGGCTTGTCATCCATTGCCACCCTGTCGCTGCCACTCGCCGTGCGCGTGATGATCGATCATGGTTTTGCACATGCCAGTACCGCCACGATCAATCAAAGCTTCCTCGCCCTGTTTGTCGTCGCCGCGGTATTGGCCGTTGCCACCGCCGGACGATATTTCTGCGTGGCCGTGCTTGGTGAGCGCGTTGTCGCCGACATCCGCCGCAAGCTGTACGCGCATCTGCTCAAGCTTGATCAGGCGTTCTATGAACACACGCGAGTCGGCGAACTGATCTCGCGCCTGGGCAGCGATACCGAACTGGTGCAGACCGTGGTCAGCTCCAGCATGTCCGTGGCGCTGCGCAGTATCGTCACGGCATTCGGCGGCGCGATCATGCTGGTCGCGACCAGTCCGCGCCTGGCCGGCTACGCAGCGTTGGTCATCCCGCTGGTGATTCTGCCGATCATTCTGGCCGGACGACGGCAGCGCAAACTGGCGCGCGCCAATCAGGACCGTGTTGCCGATGCCGCCGCTGTCGCCAACGAAACGCTCAATGCGGTCTATACCGTGCAGGCCCATGTACGCGAGCCGGTGGAAACGGCGCGCTACGACGCGGCCATTGCACGTGCCGTCTCAACTGCACGCCGCCGTATCGGTCAGCGCGCCGGTTTGACGGCACTGGTCATCCTTTTGATCTTCGGTGCCATTACCCTGGTCTTATGGAGCGGCGCGCGTTCAGTCTTGGCCGGAAGCCTCGATCCGGGCGTGCTCGGCCAGTTCGTGCTGTACGCGGTCATCGCGGCGGGCTCGGTCGGTGGATTGACCGAGGTGCTCAGCGAAATATCACGTGCCGGCGGCGCCATGGAGCGCATCGGCGAATTGCTGGCAACGCGAGCCGATGTCGCCTCGCCCGCGCAAGCGCGCGAACTGCCGACACCATTGCGTGGGGAGATCCGCTTCTCCCATGTCGAGTTTCGCTATCCGACTCGACTCGATGCGCCCGCGCTCCACGACTTCAGTCTGCACGTGGAACCGGGCGAGACAGTCGCCCTGGTCGGACCATCCGGCGCCGGCAAGAGCACCGTCTTTCATCTGCTGCTGCGCTTTTATGATCCGCAACGTGGGTGCATCGGCATCGACGGCGTGGACTTGCGCGAGATCGCCCTGCCCGAACTTCGCGGCGCAATCGCGCTGGTTCCACAAAGCACGGTGATCTTCGGCGCCAGCGCCCGCGACAATATCCGTTTCGGCCGGGCCGACGCGTCGCAACGCGATGTCGTCGCCGCCGCAACGGCTGCCGAGGCGCACGGCTTCATCCTCGCCCAACCGGACGGTTACGACACGCATCTCGGCGAACGCGGGGTTCGTTTGTCCGGCGGCCAACAACAACGCATCGCCATCGCCCGCGCCCTGCTCAAGGACGCGCCGATCCTGTTGCTCGACGAGGCGACCAGCAATCTCGACGCGCAATCCGAGGCTTCGATTCAACACGCCCTGACACGCCTGATGCAGGGGCGAACCACGCTGGTCATTGCGCACCGTCTGGCTACCGTACAACAGGCCGACCGCATCGTGGTCATGGATTCAGGCCGGATTGTCGCGCAAGGCACACATGCCGAGTTGCTGCGCGGCGGCGGGCTCTATTCAGAACTGGCGCGATTGCAGTTCGCTGCCTGACTTCGTGACACGAGCCTGCTTTGCCCGTGCGATGTACTTTCGCGCCTGCTGATATTTCTCGCGCTTACAACCGGTAGCGCTCGTGCTCGCCTGACTTGTCGCCCCGTGCCGATCGGCGATTCGAATCCGGCCATCCAGCGGCACGTAGTTCGCCTCGATGAATTTGCCCAGCCTTTCGGGCCAACGCGTACCGAAAACCAACGATATGTGGCAATCCGCCATTCGCTGCGAAACATCGTCGTCAATCACGCCATGGACGAAGCTGTACAAGGTGACGTTTTCAAATATCCAATAGGTCGGCCTGGGTCGAAAAATCGACTCACCCTTGGAATCCATCACGAACTGCCCGGGCTTCGTCAGCGTCAAGACACGGCGTAGTTCGTCAGCATAGCGCGATGCGTTGTCATGCCAGGGCGGTTCGCACATCAGCAAATAAGACATCTGCAGCGCGAGTATGGTGCCGATAGCAACCGCAAACAGTCGTCTGCCCGCGACCGGCGTGAAGAATCGACGTAGCATCGCTCGAATGATCGCGATGAAGAACGGCACCAGCAACGGCGTCAACGGCAACAGATCCTGTTTATCGACAAATGGCTGAAAGCCGTTCCGGAGCAACAAGTAGGCAATGGCGGCGACACATACCCAGACTGCTTTTGCCGACTTATCCGTCCATCCACCGCGGTCCAGCAATCGATAGGAAAAATAAATCACGGGTGCCAACAACACGACCGCCACAAGATGCATCCAGACCGCATCCGCTTGCGACCAGCGCCCGAGACCGGCGACCACGTTGTGGTCGAACAGGCAATAGCGCATGGCCGGAAAGGCGCCTGCAATCGCGAATGCAACAACCACTATTGCCGGTACGACGACGAAACCGGCAACCCAGTACGTCGAAAACCGGAAAATCGCATTCGGATTCGGGCGCGCGCGCACAAGCCAATGCGACCCGAGCACAACCGCCAAGGCAACGCCGGTGGCGCTCAAAAGCACGGCGGTCTTGATCGACACTGCCAGCGCCAGCCCCATAAGCAAGCCGACGGCAGCAGTTCGTCGCTGCGTAAGACTTCCTTCAACTGCCACCACCATCGCCGCGAGCCATACCGCGGCCCACATGAGGTCGGGCCGGTATTCGACCGACTTGAGAAAGAATGTCGATTGCAAGGCCGTCACAGCGGCAGCGGCCAAACCAATGCGTCGATCGAACAACGATTTCCCCAACCGATACGTCAACCAAAGTGTCAGCGCATACCAGGGAAGATTCGCCAGGCGCATCCACGGCACGATATCGGCACGGTCGCCAATTGCATTCAACAACGGCGCGTAAAGCAGGGAGAACAGTGGCGCGTGGTTATCGAAAATGTCGCGGAACGGCAGCAAGCCTTGCGTCCACGCCCATGTCACATGCAAGTGTTGCGGTTCATCCGAATTGACGCTCAGGTTGAACGCGTAAACCCAGCGCAAAACGGCAAGCAGCAGAATCGCCGGTAACAGATACCAGTTGGCGGATAGCTTGTGTGCTTCAGGCTGCAAGCGGACCATGCTGGCCGGCAGCTGTCAGACCACACAGCAGGTCGTTGGTGGGTGATTTCATTTGGACGGATGTCCACAAGTCGCCACATGGCAGCGAGATTATGCGGGGCACCCATCCATCCATGCGTTAACAAGACTTCAAGTGTATTTAAGAGAAAGCTTACATATACTTGTCCGGATACGATCAGCCCCGACAAGGCAGGCCGAATACCGCAGCGTGATCTTGTAATATCGCCACAAGCTGAAACCATCGGTTTCGCGGGATCGATGCAACCAGGCAATACGCCATGAACAAGCTGCGATGGCTCACGCTGCTGCCCAGCACCCTGCTTTTTGCCCTGCTCCACGCCGCGAACACGACGACCAATCGCGAACGACAAACCCTCGACAAGATGGGAATTGCATCGACGGCGAAAGTCGAATATCTCGACATCGACGGCAAAGCGATGTCGTTCGATCAATTCATGCAGCGCCTCGTTGCCGGTAAGCCTTACGAGATAACAAACGACACCGAAGGCCGGTTAACCAGCATCCGCATGCTTGATCCGAACCTGAAATTGCCTCTGCCGTCGAGCCTGTCGCTCAAAACCGCCGATTCAATACCTGTGTTTGACCTGCTGACGCTCAACGGTAAACGCGTAACGAATGCCACTATAAAAGGTCGCAAGACACTGCTGACCTTTTTCTTCGCAGAATGCACACCATGCATCGCGGAAGTCCCGGCATTGAACGCCTATGCGCGCGAGAATCCCCGGATTCACACCTTTGCCGTCACCTTCGAGGGCACATCGAAAGCCGCCGCATTCAAGGCCAGGTGGCATCTGGACGTGAAGGTTCTCGCAAACGCAAAAAGATTCATCGACCAAATCGGCGTCAAGATTTTCCCGACCTTCGTGCTCGTCGACGCCGATGGAAACATCGAGGATTCGACCCTGGCTACCTGGCTGGCCAAACCCAATGCTACCCTCACGTCCGATGAAATAAGCAAGTGGGTAGGTAAAACGCGTC
Source organism: uncultured Pseudomonadota bacterium (assembly GCA_963779795.1). Classification (GTDB taxonomy): domain Bacteria; phylum Pseudomonadota; class Gammaproteobacteria; order Xanthomonadales; family Rhodanobacteraceae; genus Rudaea. The sequence continues at coordinate 854,914 of CAVZZK010000003.1, forward strand.
GCAAATAGTCAGTTCAGCGGACCATCAACATCCCTATTGCGGGTTTTGCCCGGTCAATCCCATCTGTAGCCAGCCCAGGTTCAATCCGATGGCCTTGGCCCCGGGATTGGTCCAGACGTAGTCGATGGTCTGCCCGCTGGCATCGTCGATGACGTTCAATTGCAACACGCTGAGATTGCGCTCGGCGTACGTCTTGCGCTCCAGCAACAGCGAATAGCCGCTGTTCGCACCATCGCGCCAAAGCAGTTTGGCGTGGCCCCCCTCGCTGGACAAACGCAGGCCCTTGTTCATGTGCCAGTCCCGATTGCCTGCCTTGGCATGCGGCCCGCCGCCATTGATCGCGGCCCAGCCGCTGAACCAGCGCACGCGGCGTGCATCGGACATGGCGTCGCCGCCACGTGCCCTGTCCGCGAATGTGCTCGTGCGCAGCATCCGGCCGTCGTAGGCAATTCGCAATGGCAGCAGCGCCGCGGACTCACCCAGTCCTGGCAACAAGGCGCTGCAAGCCGCCACGTTCGCGGATGCGTTGAAGTGCCCATCCTTCCATTCGCCCGACTGCGCGCAGGGCGCCAGTTCGGCCCATTGCGCCGAGACAAATTTGAATTCCCCCGGCTTGTCCGTCAGCGCACGTTTCATCGTCGCCGGATCGATCGCGCGGTACGGTGTCAGCGTCACTTGCGCGCCGGACCCGGCGCTGAGCAAATAGACCCAGGCCACATCCAGCGGATGCGAGGCATCCAGAATCTTCAGATGCCACAGCCACAGACTTGCCTGCCCATCCCTTGACAACATGCGTAATTGTTCCCACAGATGCGGCACGGCAATCACTTTCCCGGCCTTGACCTGCATATGAACCCGCTGATTCTGTTCGTAATTGTCGTACTCGCCCGCCAGCGCGGCATCGAGCCGCGTCAGCGAATTCGCCTGCGCGCTTCCGGTCTTCGCCTCGCGATGAACAGGCAAACCGGCCTGACACGCGGCAAGCAACATGGCACAGGCAAGCAGACAGGTCAGTCTCATGGTTGTTCCCTGTTTTCGCATCGCGATCGCACCGTACGGCTTCGATAGCGCGATCATATCGCGGCCAGCGCCTGGTCGAGATCGGCGATCAGGACCGATGGGTCCTCCAGACCGATGGAAAGGCGCACCAGATTCAGGGGCAGACCGCCGGCGGTCTGCAGCGGTGCATCCGCAGGATAAACCACACACACCGGGAACATCAGTGACTCGTGCCCACCCCAGGACACGGTCATCAGGAAACGCTTCAGCGCATTGCAGAATCGCTCCACCGCGCTAACGCTGTCTACATTCAGAGCGATCGTCAGCAAGCCGCTGGCACCATGCATTTGTTTGCGCGCAAGTTCGAATTGCGGATTGGAGGCATCCTGCGGGTAGTAGACACGCTGTACCTTCGGATGCTCACGCAGGTAGGCCAACACCTGTGCCGTCGTTTCGGCGATACGCATCATGCGTACCTCGAGCGTGCGCAGGCCGCGCAGCATCAACCACGCGTCGTGCGGACCCAGGATGGCGCCGCAGGTCATGTAAGGGCCGTGGAATACTTCACGAATAACCGATTTTTCCGCGCATAAAACACCGGCAACCACGTCGCTGTGCCCGTTCAGGTATTTGGTCGCCGAATGCGCGACCATGTCGATGCCCAGCGCAATCGGCGACTGGTTCAGGGGACTGGCGTAACTGTTGTCGCACAACGTGCGGATGCCACGCGGTCGGGCCAGCGCCGCCACGGCCGCCAGATCCTGCATCTCGAAGGTCATCGAATTGGGGCTTTCGAGCACGATCAGGCGCGTACAATCCGTCAGTGCCTGCTCAAAATTCGCGATGTCGGTACCATCGACGAACGTCGTAACCACGCCGAAACGGGCCAACAGTTCGCGCAACAAGCTGCGCGTCCAGGAATACGGACGCTGTACGCAGATCACATGATCGCCACCCTTCACGCTGGCGATGACGGCGGCGGCGATGGCGCCGGCACCGCTGCCGAACAGCAGGCAATCCTCGGCGCCTTCCAGCGCGGCAACCTTGCGCCGCAACACCTCGACGGTCGGATTGTTGCCGCGCGTATAAACCGTATGGTCGAGTTCGTCGCGAAATCCCTCGCGCATCGCAGCCACTTCGGGAAACGCGAAGATCGAAGTCTGGAATACCGGCGGCGTGACGGCTCCGCGCCAGCTGGCACGGTCCTCACCGAGATGATTGAGGATGTAGCTCAAGTCCACGGTCAAAGCGCCTTGAGCGCCTCACGTACAACCGGCGCGAGCGTCGGATCCTGCATCGCGAAATGCAGCGTGGCCTTGACCAGTCCGGGCTTGCTGCCGCAATCGAAACGCGTGCCTTCGAAACGATAGGCAAACATCTTGTGCATTTCCAGCAATGCTGCGATTGCATCGGTCAGCTGGATTTCCCCGCCGGCTCCGGGGGTCGTCTTTTCGAGCAGCCCAAAGATTTCCGGCGGCAGCACATAACGCCCGACCACGCCCAGATCCGATGGCGCCTTGTCCGGCACCGGTTTCTCTACCAGCCCGCGCACTGCAGCAGCGCGAACATTGCCCTCAACGGCATCGACAATGCCGTACTTGCCGGTCTCCTCACGCGGAACCTGCTCGACGGCGATCGCACCGGCATTCTCGCCGAGCACATGTTCCGCCATCTGGCGCAAGGCTCCGGGGCCGGCATTCCAGATCAAGTCATCCGGCAAAATCACGCCGAAAGTTTCGTTGCCGATCACAGGTTTCGCGCACAACACGGCATGACCAAGACCGAGTGGTTCGGACTGAGTGACAAACACGCAACGTACATGTGGCGGCAACAGGTTCTGAACGAGCTTCAAAAGATCCTGTTTGCCCGTGCTTTCAAGTTTGCGTTCGAGTTCGTACGCGGTATCGAAGTAATCCGCTATCGCGTGCTTGTAGCGATTGGTCACGAAGATCAGCGTATCGGCGCCGGCATCGACCGCTTCGTCCACGGCGTACTGGATCAGCGGCCGGTCCAGCACCGGCAACATCTCCTTGGCGACCACTTTGCTCGCCGGCAGGAAGCGCGTGCCGAGACCGGCAACCGGAAAAACAACCTTTTTCAGCTTTTTCGTCATCAAGACTCCTCAGGATTGGGTTCGTGAAAGCGGCAGGATCTGCGCGATGTTGGATGCATCCAAGGTCGCGAATTCGGGCAACAGTTTGCTCAGGCAACGTTGCAGCGAGTCCTCATCGAACTTGTCGACGGCCTCGACGGCCTGGCGCAACTGATTCTCCAGTAGCTCCCAGGCAACACTGCGCGGCCTGGCCAGGAAAATCTTGGCGTGGCTGGTGCTCTGGTAGTTTTCCTGCTCGTGAAACAATTCCTCGAACAATTTCTCGCCCGGACGCAACCCGGTATAGACGATCTCGATATCCTTGCCCGGGATCTTGTTGGCCAAACGAATCATCTGTTCGGCAAGGTAGCTGATCTTGATCGGCTCGCCCATGTCCAGGGCGAATATCTCACCGCCCTGGCCGAGCACGCCGGCCTGCAGAATCAGCTGGCAGGCTTCGGGGATGGTCATGAAATAGCGCGTGATTTCCGGATGTGTGACCGTCACCGGACCGTCGTTGCGAATCTGCTCGCGGAACAGCGGCACAACGCTACCGGCCGAATCCAGCACATTGCCGAACCGCACGGTAATGAAACGTGTGCGCGATATGCCGGAAAAGTTCTGGCAGAAAATCTCGGCCACGCGCTTGGTCGCGCCCATCACGCTGGTCGGGTTGACTGCCTTGTCGGTGGAGATCAGCACGAAACAGTCGACGTTGTAGCGATCGGCCGTGCGCGCGACGCAGCGTGTTCCCAGCACGTTGTTACGGAACGCTTCGCGCACCTGCCCTTGCAGCAGCGGCACGTGCTTGTAAGCCGCGGCATGCAGCACGATCTGCGGGCGCGTTCGGGCGAAGACGCGTTCGCACACGACGACATCGCCACAATCGCCCAGCGTCGCATCGATCAGCAGTTCAGGGAATTCCTGCCTGAGTTCCTGTTCGATCCGGTAAAGATTGAATTCCGACAACTCGACGATGGTCAGCGATTCCACGCCCAGGCGAGCAACCTGGCGACACAATTCCGAACCGATCGATCCCCCGCCACCGGTGACCAGCACGCGCTTGCCGGAAAGGCCGGTGCGAATCGCGGTCCAGTCCAGTTGCACCGGTTCGCGACCGAGCAGATCCTCGATGGCGACTTCCTTGAGTTCGTTGAAGCCCATGCGCCCGGCAACCACGTCCTGCAAACGCGGCACGGTCCGGAATGGAATCCCGGTCGACTCGCACAATTCGACGACACGCCGCATCTGCGCATTGTTGGCCGACGGCAACGCGATCAGCAGCATCTCCGCGGCGACCTGGGCGGCCAACTCGGGCAATCTCTCGAGCGTGCCGAGCACCGGCACCCCCTGCACCTTGCCGCCGCGCAGCGACGCGTTGTCGTCGAGCACGCCGACCGGCCGATAGCGATTTTCATGCGCCAGTTCGCGCAAAAGCGTTTCTCCGGCGCGCCCGGCGCCAAGCACCAGTACGCGCCGCTTCGGAATGCTCTGGATGAGATCGAACCGGCTGTCTTTCCAGTAACGATACAGCAGGCGCGGCACGCCGAGCATGACCGCCAGAATCGCCGGATAGATCACCAGCACTGCACGCGGAACCATGGTCAGGCGGTCGTACAGGAACAACGCAATAACTGCTGCCAGCGTGCCGAACAAACAGGCGCGCACGATGTTCCATAAATCCGGCAAGCTGGCGAAACGCCAAAGGCCCTTGTAAAGGCCGGTCCACCACAGCACCAGACCCTGCATCAGCACGACGATACCGGTTTCCGGCTGGAACCAGGCCAGCGGTGGCGCGTGAGGCTCCAAGCTGTAGCGCAACCAGTTCGTGATGATCCACGACAACCAGACCATGGCAAGATCGTGCAGCACGACTGCCAGGCGCGGATGGATGGTGCCGATGAAATTACGCAGCCACATGACTCAGCCTGGTTTGAAATTTGTGCAGACACCATTGCTTGCCGCCGATCCATGTCAGTACGGCAAGCAGATACAGCAGCGCGGTCGCCAGCCAGCCTCCACCGGATACGTCCCGATTGATCCAGCACAACACCGGCAACGCGATCAACAGGTTCCAGCCCATGTACCAGGCCACCACACGCACATGCGACATGCCGGTGCGCACCATCCACTGATAAAGATGTTCGCGATGCGCGCGATACCAGCGACGCCCGCGGAACATGCGCGACAGCAGCGTACAACCGGAGTCGGTCACGAATGCCGAAGCCGCCACCAGGCCGCTGGCCACTGCGGTATTGCGGCCGGTGAATTGCCATATCGCCGCCACCGCGATCAAAAGACCGATCGTTCCACTACCGACATCGCCCATGAATACGTGTGCACGCGGGAAGTTGAATGGAATGAAACCGACAATCGCCGCCACCCAAAGGCCGATCCACAACGCATGCCACGATGTCCGGTCGTGCAGACACAGCACGGCAAGGGCAACGAGCACGAATACCGCGTGCAGCGATAGCAAACCGTCGATGCCGTCCATGAAATTGTGCAGATTGATCGACCACACCGCGACGAATCCGGTCGTGGCCAACGCCATACCTGCCGTCCACCAGGCAGCCGATGTCATGTCCAGAGAATGCAACAGGGCGAGAATCGGCACGAACAACCACGCCGCGACGGCAAGACAATGCACCAGCAGTCGCACGCTGGCCGGCAACGGCCGATGGTCGTCCAGCCAGCCGGCCAAAGCCACCATGGTCACCGCGATGACCAGACTCCAGGGCGTTTGACTATCCGGGATCGCGTAGCCGACGACGATGAGACCCGCCAACACAGCCGCGACGATACCGATGCCGCCGCCGCGCGGGGTCGGCTGACTATGCGAACGGCGCCGACCAGGCATGTCCAGCAACCTGCGTTTCCTCGCGTAAGAGGTCGCCACGCCGGTCACGCTCGCGCACAGCACCGCGCTGAGTCCAAGCCAGACCCAGCCGCCTGCCAACGCTTCAGCGAAATTTTCGGTCATGCCAGGGCAAGCGATTCGTTTTTGCAAGATCACACAGTTTACACAAGGCAGCTTGAACGATGCCGGTGAATTCGGGCACAAACCGGCCTATTCACCAGCCACGCCATGAATCGGCCGCACCGAACCCCAGGTCTTGCAGCTGGGACATTGCCAATGATGCGCCTTGGCGCCGAACCCGCACGTGCTGCAGCGATACATGGCCTGTCCTTCGATCAGGTTGCGCGCCAGGTCCTGCAAGATCAACAAATTCTCGCGTGCCTCGCCGCGCGAATTGTGCAACGTGGCACCGATCAGGGTCATCAAGCCACGCACCGACGGGCGCTGCCGCAACTGCCGGGTCAGGAACTCGACGGAAGCCGCCTCGCCGCGTGTGTTTGCATACAGTTTGGCCAATGCAATAACCGGAGATACACCCTGTGATCGCTCGATGATTTCCACCAGGAACTTCTCCGCGCGTTGCATTTGTTGCAGGCGCGCATAGCAATCCAGCAGCGGCGGCAGGATTTCCGGCACGAAGTCCACGTCAAGCGCGGCAACGCGTTCGAACGCCTGGGTCGCCGCCTCGTATTCGCCCTGCTGTGCGTGCAAGTGTCCCAGCACGATATACGCGCGCACGGATTCGGGTTGACTGCGGAATGCCTCGTCAAGGTATTCGCGGGCCTGATCGAAATCCTTCGTCGCGCGCGACTGCTCGGCCAGCTCGCAATAGAACTGCGCGATGATCGCGCCCTCCGATTCACCGGTGATCTCCTCCAGCGTGCGGGCGTGTTCGATCGCCTTGTCCCAGTCTTTTTCGTGCTGATAGATGCTGATCAGGTGGCGCAATGCGGACGGCACCTGAGCGCCCATCGCGACCAGGTCGGTAAACAATATCTCGGCACGATCAAGCAGGCCGGCACGCATGTAATCCTCGCCCAGTTCCAGCAGCGCGACGGTTTTCTCTTCGTTGCTCAGGTTGGGACGAGCGATCAGGTGTTGATGCACGCGTATGGCACGGTCAACCTCACCGCGGCGCCGGAACAGATTGCCCAGTGCCAGATGCGTCTCAACCGTATCGCGATTGAATTCGGCCAGTTTGAGGAATACCTCAATGGCCTTGTCTGGCTGCTCGTTGAGCAGGTAATTGAGGCCGCGGAAGTAACTTGAGGACAGCTCGCTGACGCCCACGCGACGCGAGCGTTCGCTGTTACGCCGGCCGAAATACCAGCCTGACAGAGCGGCCAGCGGCAGCAACAACGCCAGCACCGGTAAAAACAACGACGGCCATTGACTCATGCGTTATCGCGATTTTCAGAACTGTCCTCGGAGGACTGCGCAAGCTTGGGCTGATTGTCGATCTGTCGCTTGAGTTGCCGCACACGTCTGCGCAAACGCAGCACCAACCCCATGTATACCAGGATGCCGCCAAGCAACCAGCCGACCAGCAACGCGCACAACAGGAAAGCCCCTTTCGGCGCGTGCACGACAAAAAAATAGAAATCGAAAACGATGCGCTCGCTGTTCAGCGCGCCAAATGCGGCACCGAAAGCTGCAAACAGCAGCGCGAGCAAGATCAATCCCAAACGCATGCGTGTATGGTCCCGTTCAGCCTGACGCCAATATACCCGCCTATCCCATCAATTGCCGCGATTTGTGTACAGCGACGTTGTCAGGGTGAATCGATCTTGGCTTGCACCTGTGCGGATTGGTTAACCCGCTCACGCAACTGCTTGCCAGGCTTGAAATGCGGCACGTATTTGCCCGGCAAGGCTACGGCACTGCCGGTCTTCGGGTTACGGCCCATGCGCGGCGGGCGGTAGTGCAGCGAAAAACTGCCGAAACCGCGAATCTCGATGCGCCGGCCTGTCGCCAATGCCTGGCTCATCTGCTCCATCACGCCCTTGACCGCCAATTCCACATCGTTGAACACGAGATGGACCTGGCGTGCGGCGAGCGTTTCAATCAATTCGGATTTGGTCATGAGCGCGACATCCGTTCAAACATTCTCGATCGTCATACCATGTCTGTGTCGACTCGATACAGCCACGGCGCATCAACCTTGACTGCCGGCCCGGCGTGATACCGGGCCGGCATCTGAACTTACTCGGACTTGTCCATCTGCTCCTTGAGCAACGCACCCAGCTTGGTGGTGCCCCCGGAGGTGGATTGATACTCTTCCAGCGCCTGCTGGATTTCCTGATCGTCCTTGGCGCGGATCGATACCTGCAACACACGGCCCTTGCGGTCCATGCCGATGAACTTCGCCTCGATTTCGTCACCGGGCTTCAGATAGCGCGTTGCATCTTCCACGCGCTCCTTGGCGATGTCGTTGGCGCGCAGATACGCCTCGACGCCTTCGCCCAAGTCGACGGTCGCACCCTTGGCATCGACTTCCTTGACGGTACCCTTGACGACGCTGCCGCGCGGATGAGTGGCCATGAACTGACCGAACGGATCCTGTTCGAGCTGCTTTATCCCCAAGCTGATGCGCTCGCGCTCCGGATCGACCGCCAGCACGACTGCCTCGATCGTGTCGCCCTTCTTGAACTGGCGAACCAGTTCCTCGCCTGAACTCTGCCAGGAAATATCGGACAGGTGCACCAGGCCGTCGATGCCACCGTCCAGACCGACGAAGATACCGAAATCGGTGATCGACTTGATCTGGCCCGACACGCGATCACTCTTCTTGTGCGTGGCCGCGAACGACTCCCACGGATTCGCCTGGGTCTGCTTCATGCCCAGCGAAATGCGGCGGCGCTCCTCATCCACGTCGAGTACCATGACTTCGACCTCGTCGCCAACCTGCACCATCTTGGCCGGATTGACGTTCTTGTTGGTCCAGTCCATTTCGGAAACGTGAACCAGCCCTTCGACGCCGGGCTCCAGCTCCACGAAGCAGCCGTAATCGGTCACGTTGGACACCTTGCCGAACAGGCGGGTACCGGTCGGATAACGGCGGCCGATGGCGACCCACGGATCCTCGCCCAGCTGCTTCAGGCCGAGGCTGACGCGGTTGCGTTCGCGATCGAAGCGCAGCACGCGCACTTCCAGTTCATCGCCGACGTTGACCACTTCGGACGGATGACGCACACGCTTCCAGGCCATGTCGGTGATGTGCAGCAAGCCGTCGATGCCGCCGAGGTCGACGAACGCACCGTAATCGGTGAGGTTCTTGACCACGCCCTTGACCACGGCGCCTTCCTGCAGGCGCTCGAGCAGCTGCTCGCGCTCCTCGGAGTGTTCGCTCTCGACAACCGCGCGGCGACTGACAACAACGTTGTTGCGCCGGCGATCAAGCTTGATGATCTTGAATTCGAGTTCCTTGCCCTCCAGGTACACCGGATCGCGTACCGGACGCACGTCGACCAGCGAGCCCGGCAAGAACGCACGGACATCCTTGATGTCGACGGTAAATCCACCCTTGACCTTGCCGGAAATGCGGCCGGTCACGGTGGCGTTTTCTTCCTGCGCGGTTTCCAGTTCGTCCCAGACCATGGAACGCTTGGCCTTCTCACGCGACAGGCGTGTCTCGCCGAAGCCGTCTTCGATGGCGTCCAGCGCCACCTTCACTTCATCACCGACCTCTACTTCGAGTTCACCCTGTTCGCTGCGGAATTGCTCGATCGGGACGATGCCCTCGGATTTGAGCCCCGCGTTGATGACGACAACGTCATTGCGAATTTCCACCACGATGCCCGAAACGATGGCACCCGGCTTCAGTTTGCTCAGGGTCTGGCTTTGTTCAAAAAGTTCGGCAAAACTCTCAGTCATGTTTATTTCCAAGTTGATATAAAGACCGCGGCCGGCTTGTTTTTCAGCGGACCCGATCCACCGGTTGTGGCACGGTCATACCCGTACCGTTGCTGTTACCCACCGCAAGCGGCGGGACCCAATCCGGCGACGCCACGCGCCACCGAAAAATTCCAAATTTTCTGCCGAGGTCGAATCAGCCGGAACGGATGCTCCGCGCGAACGCGCGCCGCTCGACACCGAAATTTTCGACCCCTTTCCTAATTGCCGCGAACCAGTTTCAGCACCGTTGTAACAACCGCGTCGATCGACATTCCCGTAGAATCGATCACGACAGCGCCGTCAGCCGCGTGAAGTGGTGCTACTTCACGTCCGGCATCCCGCACGTCGCGCGCCTGGATTTCGCGCAAAAGGCTCGCAAGTGTAACGTTCAAGCCCTTTTGTTTCAACTGCTTATAGCGTCTTTTCGCACGTTCTTCAGCGCTGGCCGTGAGAAACACCTTGTACTGCGCATCCGGGAAGATCACCGTGCCCATATCGCGCCCGTCGGCGACCAGTCCCGGCGCCTTGCGAAAGCTGCGCTGTTTTTCGAAAAGCGCCAGACGAACGCCGGGAATCGCGGCAATCGCCGAGGCTGCCGCGCCGCAGGTTTCGGTGCGGATTTCGTCGGTCGCATCCAGACCGTTGACGATCACGCGCGTTTCGCCTCCGTCCTTCGCTGCGCGGAAACCGATCTTCGCCGTCTGCGCGGAACGCGTCACGGCCTCCGCATCGGACAGGTCCAGTCCGGCCATGCTGGCGGCAAACCCCACCGCTCGGTAAATGGCGCCGGAATCGAGCAGGTGCCAGCCCAGCGTATCCGCAACCTGGCGACTGATCGTCCCCTTGCCGGACCCGGAGGGGCCGTCGATGGTGAGAACCGGGATGGAATTTTTGAACGCGGACATCCGCCAATTCTAGCGCGTCCGGGCGCCGCGGATCAGTCCGCCGACGACTCCAGATCAAAGCCGCAACCGTTGGCCATGCGCACGAAGCCCGGAAACGAAGTCGAAACGTTGTCGCAATCGGCGATACGCACTCGGGCAGTTGCCAGCAAGCCGGCGACGGCGAAACTCATGGCGCAACGGTGATCGCCATGGCAATCGACGACCCCGCCGCGCAATGTTCCACCTTCGATCACTGCTCCGTCTTCTTGTTCGGTTACGGCAATGCCCATCTCGCGCAAACCGGCGGCCATGACCGCGATACGATCGGATTCCTTGACGCGCAACTCGGCCGCGCCATGAATCCGCGTTGTTCCCCGCGCCGCGGCGGCTGCAACGAAGAGAATCGGAAATTCGTCGATCATGTCGGCAACACAGGCCTCGGGCAGATCGATTCCGCCAAGCGGCGCATAACGCACGATCAAGTCGGCGACCGGCTCGCCGGCCAACTCGCGTTCGTTGCTGCGAACGATGTTCGCGCCCATCGCCGTCAAAGCATCAAGCAGACCGGTACGACGCGGGTTCATGCCGACGTCAAGCAGGCACAGTTCCGAATCCGGCACGATACTGGCCGCGACCATGAAAAATGCCGCAGAGGAAAAATCCGTCGGCACGACGACATCGGTCGCCTGTAACCGATGCCCACCGCTCAACCGCGCCAGGCCCGGCTCGAATTCAATCGGCCAGCCGAAGGCCGAAAGCATGCGCTCGGTGTAATCGCGTGTCGGTCGCGCCTCGCGCACCACGGTTGCGCCGTGAGCGTAAAGCCCCGTCAGCAGAACTGCGGATTTGACCTGGGCGCTGGCCACCGGCGGCGTGTAATCGATGCCGATCAATTCGGCGCCGCCACGAATATGCAGTGGTGGCAAGCCACCTTCCTGTGAATCGATGCGCGCGCCCATGCGTGTCAGCGGTTCAATCACGCGTCGCATCGGGCGTCGCGACAACGAGGCATCGCCGGTCAGCACCGAATCGAAGGATTGACCCGCCAGCGTACCGCACATCAAACGCATGCCGGTACCGGCGTTACCGCAATCGATGACGCCGGGAGCCGCCTGCAACCCATGCAGGCCGACGCCATGCACGACGCGCCGATTCGGGACAGGTGTTTCGATGCGCACACCCATGGCCGTGAATGCGCGAGCCGTGGCCCGCGTATCCTCGCCCTCCAGAAAACCGTCGATGCTGGATATTCCCTCGGCCAGCGAGGCCAGCATGACGGCGCGATGCGAAACCGACTTGTCACCGGGTACGCGCAATTCGCCGCGCAGCGGTCCGCCGGCGCTGCTGATCCAGTCGCTCACGGCAAGGCGCCCAGAAAACGCCGGTTTTCGGTTCTCGTGCCGAGGCTGATGCGCAGGCACTGCGGCAGACCGTAACCGCCAACCGGACGCGCAATCACGCCTTTTTCGTACAGCGCGTTCTCGATCGGATCGGCATCGGAAGCGAAGTCGATCAATACGAAGTTGGTCTGCGAAGGCAGCACGCGCAACCCGCGTGCGCGCAACTGCGCCGTCAGCCAGTCGCGTTCGGCATTGTTCCAGTCCCTGGCCTTCACCACATGCGCCTGGTCGCCAAGCGCCGCCTCGGCCGCGGCCAGCGCGAGGATATTGGCATTGAACGATTCGCGCAGACGTTCCAGTACCTGCGCAACCTCGGGCCGACTGATCGCATAACCGATACGCAGTCCGGCCAGCGCATAAGCCTTGGAAAATGTGCGCGTGACGATCAGGTTCGGATAGTCGGGCGCAAAATCCAGCGCGCTACTCAAACCCGGCGCGTCGACATATTCGTGATAGGCCTCATCCACAACGACCAGCACGTTGTCCGGGATGCGCGCCAGAAACGACAGCAGGCTTGCGTCATCGAACCAGGTGCCGGTCGGATTGTTCGGGTTGGCCAGATAGACGATGCGCGTATCCCCTCGAATCGCCTGCGCCATCGCATCCAGATGGTGCCCGAGCGGCATCGTGTCATGATCGCGTGGCAACGCAGGCACACGCACCGGTTTTGCACCAGTCGCGGCGGCAGCGATCGGAAACACGGCGAAACCGAATTCGGAGAAAACGATCGAGGTGTTCGCATCGGCGAAACATTGCGCGATCAGCATGAGAATCTCATGCGAACCGTTGCCGAGCGTCAATTGCGCGGCATCCACGCCCAGATGAGTCGACAGTGCCGCCTTCAGCGCGCCGCCGTTCGGATCCGGGTAGCGCAACAATTCCGGCAACGTGGCCTGGATCGCTTCGATGGCCTTTGAGCTGGGCCCCAGCGGGTTTTCGTTCGAGCCGAGTTCGGCCAGCACGCTACCGAAACGCCGGCGCAAGGATGGCAGGTCGTGTCCCGGATCGTAGGCGCGCAATCCGCGCGTCGCCAAATTGGCGAGCGCGGCGGCATCGAAACTCACGGCACCGCCACCGGATACGAGCCAAGGATCTTGACCTGCGCCACTTTGGCCTCCAATTCCGCCATCGCCTCACGCATGCCCTGGTCTTCGACGTGACCGGCCAGATCGATGAAGAAAGCGTATTCCCACTTCGCCTCGTGCGACGGCCGCGACTCGATGCGATTCATGCTGATGCCGTGTCGCGCAAACGGGCTGAGCACGTTGAACAGCGCACCGGGTTGATCCCTGATGAATACCAGGGCCGAAGTGCGGTCGTGGCCGGACGGCGGAAAGATCTGCCGGCCAAGCACGAGGAAGCGCGTGGTGTTGTCGTCACGGTCCTCGATCGGACTCATGATGACCTTGCGCAAGCCGTAGACATGCCCGGCGGCTTCGCCGGCGATTGCCGCGGCATCGTCGGCGTTGCGTGCGCGTCGCGCCGCTTCGGCGTTGCTTGAAACCGGCACTCGCTCGGCCTGCGGAAGATTGCCGCGCAGCCAGGCCTTGCATTGCGCGAAGGATTGCGGATGCGAATACACCCGCTCGATGTCCTCGATGCGCCCGGTGCGGGACAGCAGGAACTGGCGTACGCGCAGCTCAGCCTCACCGCAAATCTTCAGGTTGGACGTCAGGAACATGTCCAGCGTGACCTGGATCGTGCCCTGCCCCGAATTCTCGACCGGCACCACGCCGAAATCGGCATTGCCGCTTTCGACTTCCTGGAAAACCTCCTCGACGTTGACCATCGGCATGCCGTGCGCGGAATGACCGAAATGCTTGCGCACGGCCTGTTCGCTGAACGTACCTTCCGGGCCGAGGTAACCGACCTTGAGCGGCTCCTGTTGAGCCAGGCATGCGGACATGATCTCCCGGAACAGGCGCACCAGCACCTCGTCGGCAAGCGGACCCTCGTTACGGTCCACGACCATGCGCAACACCTGCGCCTCGCGCTCGGGGCGGTAATAGTCGACGGCCGCCTTGAGCGGTCCCTTGGCCTTGCCGACCTGGTGTGCCCAACCGGCACGCTCGGCGATCAGTTGTTGAATCTGACGATCGATCGAATCAATACGCTCGCGGGCATCGTTCAGCGACGGCGGGGCGGCAGTTTTCTTTTTCGGCATGGCTCGAACTCGTCAGTATTCGATGGCGCGAACCGACAGAATACCCTCAATCCCGCCGATCGCGCTTACCAATTTGTCGCTGGACGGCGAATCCAGGTCGATCAACGTGTAGGCCAGGTCGCCGCGCGAGGCATTGTGCATTTGCGCGATGTTCACGCCAGCTTCGCCAAGCACGTGAGACAGCTGACCGATCATGTTCGGCCGGTTCTGGTTGGCGACGCAAAGTCGGGCACCACCCGTCTGGGCCATGCGCGTGTTCGGGAAATTCACCGAGTTGGCGACGTTGCCGTGCTCCAGATAATCGCGCAACTGGTCCACGACCATGATCGCGCAGTTCTCCTCGGCCTCGCCGGTTGATGCGCCCAGGTGCGGCAGCCCGATCACGCGCGAATCACCGAGCAGTTCGGTGCTCGGGAAGTCGGTCACGTAACGGCCGAGTCGGCCATTGCCAAGCCCCTGCTTGATCGCCGCCGGATCGACGACCCCATCGCGGGCAAAGTTGAGCAGGACCACGCCGGGACGGACCAGGTCCAGCGCCGCCATGGAGAAGATACCGCGTGTGGCATCGTTCAATGGCACGTGAAACGAGATGTAGTCGGCGGCGGCAAACAGCTCATTCAAAGAGCCGGCCTTGGCCACATCCGAAGACAAGGCCCAGGCACCGTCGACGGTCATGTGCGGATCGAAACCCAGCACACGCATGCCCAGCCCCTGACCGGCATTGGCCACCTTGACACCGATGGCGCCGAGGCCGACCACGCCCAGCGTCTTGCCGGCCAGTTCCGAACCGACGAAACGTTTCTTCTCGGCCTCGACGCGCTTGTGCACATCGCCATTGGCTTCAAGTCCGCCGACAAAAGCCAGCGCATCGCCGATATTGCGCGCTGCCATCAGCATCCCGGCCACCACCAATTCCTTGACCGCATTGGCATTGGCACCCGGTGCGTTGAACACGGGAATGCCGCGCTTGCTCAATTCGGCCACGGGAATGTTGTTCACGCCGGCACCGGCACGCGCGATGGCCTTGACCGTCGGCGCCAGATTCATGCTATGCATATCGGCCGAGCGCACCAGGATCGCATCCGGCTCGGCCACGTCGTTGGCCACGCTGTAAAGCTTCGAAGGCAGGCGGCTCAGGCCGTTCTTGGAAATATTGTTGAGTGTCTGGATCTTGAACATGTGCATTCCCTCAGCCGTTGCGCGCGGCGAAATCGCGCATGAAGTCGACCAATGCCTGCACGCCCTCGATCGGCATTGCGTTGTATATTGAAGCGCGCATGCCGCCCACGGCACGGTGACCTTTCAGCGCCAACAAGCCGGCCGCTTCAGCCTCCTTCAGAAACGGCGCATTCAATTCCTCGCGCGGCAGTGTGAACGGCACGTTCATGCGCGAACGCGCGGCCTTGTCGACCGGGTTGGCATAGAAGCCGGAACCGTCGATGTAGCCGTAAAGCAGATCGGCCTTGGCCTGATTGCGCTGCGCCATGGCCTCAATGCCGCCCTCGGCCAGCAGCCACTTGAATGTCAGTCCGGCCAGATACCAGCCGAATGTGTTCGGCGTATTCAACATCGATCCGGACGCCGCATGTTCGGCATAGTTGAAGATTTTCGGGATGTCCTTCGGACACCGTTCGAGCAGGTCCTCGCGCACGATCATGATGACCAGCCCCGACGGGCCGATGTTCTTCTGTGCGCCGGCATAGATGATGCCGAACTTCGACACGTCGATCGGGCGCGAAAGAATATTCGAAGACATGTCCGCGACCAGCGGAACCTTACCGGTGTCGGGGATATCGTGGAATTCGACGCCCTGAATCGTCTCGTTCGGCGTGTAATGCACA
Organism: uncultured Pseudomonadota bacterium; assembly: GCA_963779795.1. Classification (GTDB taxonomy): domain Bacteria; phylum Pseudomonadota; class Gammaproteobacteria; order Xanthomonadales; family Rhodanobacteraceae; genus Rudaea. The sequence continues at coordinate 871,048 of CAVZZK010000003.1, forward strand.
TAGGCCGAGTCGACATCGAGCTGCCAGGTGTCGCGTGCGGGAATCGCCGTGTACTTGCCATCCGCTCCGCTGGCCGCGATATGAACCGCCGCCATCGGCCTGGCTTCTTTCGATGCCTTTTCACCCCAGTTGCCGGTGACGACATAGTCGGCGCGCTGATCGCGACGCGCGATGTTCATCGGAATCTGCGCGAAGTGCTGGGTCGCCCCGCCTTGCAGGAACAGCACCTTGTAGTTGTCCGGCACCTTGAGCAATGCGCGCAGGTCGTGTTCGGATTCCTCGGCCATGGCGATGAAATCCTTGCCGCGATGACTGATCTCCATGACCGAGGCACGCGCGTTTTTCCATTCCAGAAATTCCGATTGCGCGATGCGCAAAACGGATTCGGAAAGTGTCGCCGGACCGGCGCTGAAGTTGAATGCTCTGCTCATGGAATTGATCCTGCAAGGTTGGAAATCTGCGACCCGGATCGGCGCACCGATCGGCATCGGCCCAATCGGTTGGGCGCGCGGCATTCGACCCGGAAAACTGTCCCCATTATGCCGCGGCGCAGCAAATAGGCAAATGGGAAGACAACAGGCAAAATTCGGCGTCGGGGGGAGGTTCTTGGTAATCGCGACGAATCGTCACATGCCATGTACTTTTTTGCTTGCAATCTGAACGGGCGACTTCATCATCGAACGAGGATGCAAGTTACAAACGACTTTGCCGGTCAATTGGGTTCGGAGGCCATGATTCCCATGCGTTATCGAAACGATATCCCATCTTCTGAAATCACGCCGGAATCGGTCTATCGGCGGCGACGCCAGATCCTGAAGGCGTTGGGCCTCGGCGCGGTCGGCCTCGTCGCCGGCTGCAGTTCCAGCGATCAGACCCAGGCCAAGGTAGCGCCGGTACGGGAACAGATTCCCGGCAAGGCGTTGAAGTTCGTGTCCAAAGTCGACGATGCGGGCGGCGAAACCTTGACCAGCTACAAAGACGCGACGCACTACAACAATTACTACGAATTCGGCACTTCCAAGAGCGATCCGGCAGCAAACTCGGGCGGCTTCCACCCGCACCCGTGGAGTGTCGAGATTGCCGGCCACGCCGAAAAAACCGGTACGTTCACGCTCGAGGACATCCTCAAGCCGAATCCGCTGCAGGAACGCATCTATCGCATGCGTTGCGTGGAAGCATGGTCGATGGTGATTCCCTGGGTCGGCTTTCCGCTGGGCAACCTGATCAAGCGTTTCAAGCCGACATCGCAGGCCAAGTACGTGGCATTCACCACCGTGATGCGGCCCCGTGAAATGCCCGGCATGCATTACCCCAGCCTGACCTGGCCCTACCGCGAAGGCCTGCGCATGGACGAAGCCATGCATCCACTGACCCTGTTGGTGACAGGCATGTACGGACACGAACTGCCCAACCAGAACGGTGCGCCACTGCGTCTGATCGTGCCATGGAAATACGGTTTCAAGGGAATCAAGTCCATCGTCAAGATCGAATTCGTGGAAAAAGAACCAGCCACGACCTGGAACGAGACGGATTCGAAAGAATATGGTTTCTACTCAAACGTGAATCCGAACGTGAATCACCCGCGCTGGAGCCAGGCTACCGAACGGCGCATTTCAGGTGCCGGCTTCAACCTGTTCGGCAATCGCATCAAGACACTCATGTTCAACGGCTATGCCAATCAGGTTGCGCACTTGTACGCGGGCATGAACCTGCACAAATACTTCTGATGAGCCCGTTCCGCGACCGCATAGCGGCGACCAAGCCGCTTGTTTTCCTTGCCTGCCTGATGCCGTTGGCCTATCTGGTATGGGATGCGGCGCACGACATCCTGGGCACCGATCCGGTAGCGCAACTGGAACATCGCAGCGGCGACTGGGCACTGCGCCTGCTGCTGGCGACGTTGGCAATTACCCCGCTGCGCAAGATCACCGGCTGGAACAAGCTGATCCGCTATCGACGCATGTTCGGCCTGTTCGCCTTCTTCTACATCACGATGCATCTGCTGATCTATCTGCTCATCGACCTGGGTGGATTCTGGTCGCAGTTGCTAGGCGAAATCGTCAAGCGCCCGTACATCACGGTCGGCTTCACGGCGTGGCTGTTGCTGATCCCGCTGGCCATCACATCCACGCAAGGCATGATCCGGCGACTGGGCGCGCGCCGCTGGCAGCGTCTGCATCGGCTGGTCTATCTGGCCGCCTTGCTCGGCGTGCTGCACTTCATGTGGCTGGTCAAGTCCGATCACCGTGAACCCGCCACCTATCTGGGCGTGTTGGTCGTCCTGATGCTGTGGCGGTTGCCCTTGCTTCGGTCAAAGCGCCCGCATCGCCCGCCGAAACAGCACAATCGGCAAGCCGAAAACCACATGCAACGGCGCGAGGCCACGCAGCCGAGTCGGGTTTGACCTGTACACGGACATGGTCGGTGAAACCTGCGCTGACTTGATCAGAGCATCCCTAGACCTGGGTAAAAAACAGCACGCCAAGACCGATCGCAATCACGGCGGCGACGCCAATGAGCCACCAAAGACCGTTGTTCATTTGCCGGCTGCCGGAAACGACAGAAGCATCGTCCTGCCGGGCGTGGAGCTTGGGAACAGCTCGTAGTGTCTGGGTAATATTCGCTTCCTCGTCGTCAAAGCGCTCTTCGCTGCCACGCGTTGGCAAACCAGGTGCCTCGAGCAGGAAACGATTTCGTTCGAAAGCGATCTGGTCATCCGGATGTAGCACTGCATCGCGCACCTGGACGCCATTTACCCAAGTCCCATTGGTCGAGCCCAGATCGCGCAGAAAGATCGCATTTTCGACGATTTCGATCTGTGCATGGCGCGGCGACATGCCGGCCTCGTCGAGTTGCAGGCCGGAATCGGCCTGGTGACCGATCACCAACCGCGAACGTACCGGAATCGATTTACCGAAATACGTGCCGGATACGCCACGCAACACAACCCGGGACGGTTCCGTGGACTGGTCGTCACCTCCCGCCCCGTCATCCGCGGATTGCGATTGCGTGGGCAGTTTGACCCGAATGTTGTCGTCACTGTCCGGCTTGAGTATCGATTGAATGGTACCCAGAGTGACGATATCGCCCAGGTGCAACATCGCCATGGATCGAACCGGGCGTGCATTTACATGCACTCGTGCAGACGGATCCCGCACGCGCAACACGGTGCTGCGTTCGCTCAACTCGAAACTGACGTGGTGATCTTCGATATCAGGGCAGTCAAGAACAACCGTATTGTCCTGTGCCGAGCCGACAGCGGTTTCTCCCCCGGCCATGAGAACATCGGCATGTTCATTATTCGGAAAGCTCAGACGCATAATCGATGCCGTAACCGCCCGGTTGCGAACGCGACTTTATCACACCGTACCCGGCGCAACGCCCGTTGCGTCGCTTGTCGTTTGTTCGCATTCAGCCCCGGCGCGGCAATGGCCGAACTAGGCAGGCCAACCCACTCGGCAAAGATGCAATTCCGACCCGATTTGAATGGTCGATCGTCATCACGTCGTACCCCACCTCCACAGTCACGACAGCAACGACAGGCGGATATGCGAACGCCACCCCGAATCTCCCCGGCGTTGCGTCGCAATTGCTCGATGCTGCGTCCATACAACGAGATCATGTCAAGGATTTTACGTTAAGCGCATGAATATATGTAAATCCTGTCATGGTGGATTGTGTACTGCTTGACCATATGCAGATGGATGCGGTCGGGGACGATGCATGTAAATGATACTTCGGACCGGCTATGCTGATGTTCATGGCAAACATCGATATTCGTCGCCGACACGGGTTGTCGCTTCATGCCGCCAGAACGCTGGTGACGCAGATCGCCACCCACATCTGCGATCGCTACGATCTGCAAAGCGACTGGCAGGACGACAGTCTGCATCTGCAACGCACGGGCCTGAAAGGTCGCATCGATATCAACGAAGCGGAGATCCACGTTCGCGCCGAACTGGGCATGATGCTGGGCATGCTCAAGACCACGATCGAACGCGAGATCGAACGCGAACTGGACGCCAATCTGCACCGGGTCGAGTAGTCATACAGGTATTGCTGCGTTGCAGCGAACCATCGGACGGCGCAATAATTGACAATCCGCTGCGTCATCGACGCGGCCCTTACTCGTTTACGGGAGAGCTAGCATGTCCACATCCATCGTCATCGCCGGCGCGAAGCGCACCGCCATCGGCTCCATGCTCGGTCAGTTCACCGGCGTGCCGAGTACCACACTTGGCGCAACTGCTATCCGGGCGGTTCTCGAACAATCCGGCATCGGTGCCGCGGATGTAACCGAAGTCATCATGGGCTGCGTGCTGCCGGCAAATCTCGGCCAGGCGCCCGCACGCCAGGCTGCCATCGGCGCCGGCCTGCCGACCTCGGTCGCCTGCACCACGATCAACAAGGTCTGTGGTTCGGGCATGAAGGCAATCATGCTTGGCCATGACCTGATCAAGGTCGGCTCGACCAGCATTGTGGTCGCCGGCGGCATGGAGTCGATGACCAACGCGCCGCACATGGTCGCCGCGCGTACCGGCTTGCGCTACGGCGATGCGAAGCTGGTTGACCATATGGCCTGGGACGGATTGACCAACCCGTACGATGGACAGTCGATGGGCGTATTTGCCGAGGCGACCGCTGACAAGTACAAGTTCACACGCGAAGAGCAGGACGCATTCACGATCGAGTCGGTCAAACGCGCCCAGGCCGCGATTGCTTCGGGTGTCTTCGTCAACGAAATCGTTCCAGTCAAGGTCAGCACGCGCAAGGGTGAAGTCGAGTACGCCACCGACGAACAACCGGGCAAGTCCAACATCGAGAAGGTGCCGACGTTGCGCCCGGCCTTCCGCAAGGACGGCACGGTCACGGCAGCCAGTTCGTCGAGCATCTCCGACGGTGCCGCCGCGACAATCCTTCTGACCGAGGACAACGCCAAGCAACGCGGCATCACGCCGCTGGCGCGCATCGTCGGCCATGCCACGCACTCGCAACAACCGGAGTGGTTCACTACCGCACCGGTTGCGGCAATCGAAAAATTGCTCGAGCAAACCGGATGGAAAATCGACGATATCGATCTGTTCGAGATCAACGAAGCCTTTGCCGTGGTGGCGATGGCGCCGATGCGCGATCTGGGCGTGCCACGCGAGAAACTGAACGTCAACGGCGGCGCCTGCGCGTTGGGCCATCCGATCGGCGCGTCCGGTGCACGTATTGTCGTCACCCTGGTCAACGCCCTGCGTGCTCGCGGTGGCAAACGTGGCATCGCGTCGTTGTGCATCGGCGGTGGCGAAGCTACCGCCTTGGCCATCGAGTTGGTGTAAGTCGATTCGACCGGTGGGACTGACCATCGGCGATTCAGCGTCGATACCATTTTTCAGCCATCAACACACTCGAGGAAAACTTTCATGCAATGCAAATACATCGTGATCGCTGCTTCGCTGGCCATCGCTGTTGGCGCTTGCAGCCAAAATTCTCAGCAGGCCGCGCAAAACGCCGCAGCCAGGGCCAAGGAGGCTGCAGCCGCGACCACACAGGCTGCACAGAAAACCGCCGAATCGGCCCAGCAGACGGCTTCTGCCGCACAGCAGGCGGCCGAGCAGGCGAAATCCGGCGACATGCAGGGCGCAGCCGGGGCCGCCAATCAAGCGGCGGCTTCCGGTCAACAGACCGCAGCCGATGCCAAAACCACGGCCCAGACCGCCAAGCAAGGTGCCGAGGAAGTGAAAAAGGCAGCCGAAGGCCAGTCCCCTGAACCGAAGAAGGATGGCGGCGGCGGCAACTGATCGCTCGCCCGCGCAAGCCTCGAATCGGCCGCCAAACGCGGCCGATTCCTTTTTTGCCTATCATGAATGCCTCTGGACAGCAGCGAGTTGCTCATGCCCGTTATCGAATCCCGGCTTGATACCCGTTCAGCCGAATACACCGAAAACGCAAAACACCTGCGCGTGCTAGTCGCCGAACTGAAAACCGAGTTGTTCAAGTCCGCGCAGGGTGGCGGCGAAAAGGCACGAAACAAACATCTTGCCCGTGGCAAGCTGCTGCCGCGTGAACGCATCCGCGCCCTGCTCGATCCCGGTGCGCCGTTTCTGGAACTCTCGGCTCTGGCTGCGCACGGCATGTACGAGGACGCCGCGCCGGCTGCCGGCATCATCACTGGCATCGGCCGCGTGTGCGGACAGGAAGTGGTGATCGTTGCCAACGACGCCACCGTCAAGGGCGGCACCTACTTCCCGATGACGGTCAAGAAGCACCTGCGCGCGCAGGAAGTGGCGCTGGAGAACCGCCTGCCGTGCATCTACCTGGTCGATTCCGGCGGCGCCTTCCTGCCGCTGCAGGACGAGGTGTTCCCTGACAAGGAACATTTCGGCCGTATCTTTTACAACCAGGCGCGCATGTCGGCCCTGGGCATTCCGCAAATCGCCGTGGTGATGGGCTCATGTACCGCTGGCGGCGCCTACGTGCCGGCGATGAGCGACGAGACCATCATCGTCAAGGAACAGGGCACCATCTTCCTCGGCGGCCCGCCGCTGGTGAAGGCCGCCACCGGCGAAGTCGTCGACGCCGAATCCCTGGGCGGTGCCGACGTGCACACCGCGCAGTCGGGTGTTGCCGACCACTACGCCGAGAACGACGCACACGCGCTGTCCATCACGCGCGACATCGTCGCCAGCCTCAACCGCAGCAAGGACATGCCGCTGGCATTGCGCGAACCGGTCGAGCCGAAGTTCGCTGCCGAGGAGCTGTACGGCGTGATCCCGCAGGACACCCGCCGACCCTTCGACATCCGCGAGGTCATCGCGCGCATCGTCGACGGCTCCGAGTTCCACGAGTTCAAGGCGCGCTACGGCAAGACCCTGGTCACCGGCTTCGCGCATATCCACGGCTACCCGGTCGGCATCATCGCCAACAACGGCATCCTGTTCGCCGAGAGCGCACTCAAGGGCGCGCACTTCATCGAGCTGTGCAACCAGCGCAACGTGCCGCTGGTGTTCCTGCAGAACATCACCGGCTTCATGGTCGGCAAGAAATACGAGCAGGCCGGCATCGCCAAGGACGGAGCGAAGATGGTCACCGCCGTGGCCTGCTCGCACGTGCCCAGGTTCACCGTGATCATCGGCGGCAGCTTCGGCGCCGGCAATTACGCCATGTGCGGCCGCGCCTATGGTGCGCGCTTTTTGTGGACCTGGCCCAACGCGCGCATCAGCGTGATGGGCGGCGAGCAGGCTGCCAGCGTGCTGGCCACGGTCAAGCGCGACGGCATCGAGGCGCGCGGCGGCGACTGGAGCGCCGAGGACGAGGAAAGCTTCAAGGCGCCGATTCGCGACCAGTACGAACGCCAGGGCCACCCCTACTACGCCAGCGCGCGGCTGTGGGACGACGGCGTGATCGACCCGGTCGACACCCGCCGCGTGCTGGGCCTGGCCATCTCCGCGTCGATGAACGCGCCGATCGAGCCGCAGCGCTACGGCGTGTTCCGCATGTAGTCGATGCAGATGCGCCGCCGCGTTTCAGCGCCGCGGCGGATCGAAATGCAGCGGATAGCTGTGCGGGTCCTGCGGCAGTGGTACTGCGCAGGCATTGCAACTGCCGCAACCGTCACCGCTTCCGCAGCCACCACTCTTCGCCTCCGACGGCTGCAACCAGCGCGCAAGGCGCCGCATCAGGCGGCCGTGAGCGGGCCTGTCCAGTTGCGCGGAAACGCGGCCGAGCAGGCGCCGCGAATTTTCCGGCATCAGTTTGCGCCATGCCACGAATGCGCTGTAGACGAGCAGTCCGCCGATCGCCAACGACTGAAAAATCGCGAACGGACTCATGCCAACCACCGTGCAATCTGGTAGGTCAGGAAAGACGCGATATATGCGAGCGCAAACAGGTAACCGGCCGCGATGCCGACATTGCGCCAGGAATTGGTTTCGCGCCGGATCACCGCCAGCGTTGACATGCACTGCGGCGCGAACACGTACCAGGCCAGCAATGACAGAGCGGTCGCCAAAGGCCACTGATGACCGATAACCGGCCCCAGATGCGCGGCCACGACGTCATCGGTGCCCGACATCGCATACACCGTTCCCAACGCGGATACCGCCACTTCGCGCGCTGCCAGTCCAGGGACCAGCGCAATACAAATCTGCCAGTTGAAACCGATCGGCGCAAACACGTGCTGCAGGGCGTGACCGATGCGGCCGGCCAGACTGTAATCGATGGCCGGACCAGTCGCACCGGCAGGTGGCGCCGGGAAGCTGGACAGGAACCAGAGCAGCACGGTCAACGCCAGAATGATGCCGCCGACCCGGCGCAGGAAAATCTTCACGCGCTGCCACAAGCCGAGCGCGATGTCGCGCACGTGCGGCACACGATACGCCGGCAATTCCATCAACAAGGCATGTTCGCTCTTGTCGCGACGAATATGCTTCATTACCCAGGCCACGGCCAACGCGCTGAGGATGCCGGCCAGGTACAACACGAACAACACGATACCCTGCAGGTTGAATACGCCCAGCACCGTGCGTTGTGGAATGAAGGCGGCGATCAGCAACGTGTACACCGGAAGACGCGCCGAACAGGTCATCAGAGGCGCCACCAGAATCGTCGTAAGGCGGTCGCGCGGATCGGCAATCGAGCGCGTGGCCATGATCCCGGGAATCGCGCAGGCGAAGCTGGACAGCAGCGGAATGAAGGCGCGTCCGGTCAGGCCGGCCTTGAACATCAGCCGGTCGAGCAGGAACGCTGCGCGCGGCAGATAGCCGGATTCCTCCAGCACCAGAATGAACAGGAACAGGATCAGTATCTGCGGCAGGAACACCAGCACCGTCCCAATGCCGCCGAAAAGGCCGTCCTGAACCAGACTGTGCAGCGCGCTGTGTGCGGGCAAGGCGCTGCTGACCCAGGCGCCAAGCGCCGTTACGCCCTCGTCGATGCCGTTCATCAACGGCTCGGCCCAGGAAAATACGGCCTGGAAGATCAGGAACATCAACGAGGCCAGAATCGCCAGGCCAAACACCGGATGCAGGGCCCAGCGATCGATGGCATCGTCCACATGCGCGGCCATCGCCGGGATCTCCACCGCTGCGGCCATCAATTCACGTACCTGCTGATGCAGGTCACGGCCGTCATCCGGACTCACCAGCGGCGCGGTCGGCTGCGGCGGCATCGCATCGATGCGTTCGATCAGTCCCGCGGCGCCACCGCGATTCACGGCCACGGTTTCCACCACCGGAACGCCGAGTCGACGTTCCAGTTCAGCCGTATCGATGCGTATGCCGCGACGATGTGCCGCATCCATCATGTTCAGGGCCAGCACCATCGGCCGGCCCAATCGTGCAACTTCCAGCACGAAACGCAGGTGCAGGCGCAGGTTGGTGGCATCGGCCACGCATACGATCAAATCCGGCGCCACTTCGCCCGGATAAGCGCCGTAACAGATATCTCGCGTAATCGCCTCATCGGGGCTGGCTGCATCGAAGCTATAGGCACCGGGGAGATCGAGCAACTGGTAGCCACGCCCGGATGGCGCGGTCAGATGCCCTTCCTTGCGTTCGACGGTAACGCCGGCATAGTTGGCGACTTTCTGCCGACTGCCGGTAAGCAGGTTGAACAGCGCCGTCTTGCCGCAGTTCGGATTGCCCACCAGCGCAATTCGCAGACTGGCGGCGTTCATGGCGAATCGTCCGCGGACACGTCAATCCTCGCCGCCTCGTTGCGGCGCAAGGCAAAACGGGTCGAGCCGATCTGAACCAGTAGCGGATCGCCACCCAGCGGCGCACGCGCAACGATCCGCACCGGCTCTCCGGCCACGAATCCGAGGTCGCGCAAGCGGCGCGCTATCGGATCGTTTGGAAAGTCGTCTATTACCTGGTGAACCACGGCGGAGGCACCCTTGGCAAGTTCGGATAGTTGCACGTATGGACAAATCTAAATAAGAATGGTTCGCATTATAACTCTGGTTGTTAATAATTGCGAGGAATGGTTGGAGTCGACATGCACGGCCCGGCTATCATGGCAATCCGCCGCACCGATCCACGAACATGTCAGAAAGCATCGATTGCACCCGAGACGACGCCGTCGCCACGTTGTCGCTGAACCGGCCACGCGTGCACAATGCGTTCGACGATACGTTGATCGCCGAACTGGGCGACGCGCTGCAACGCTGCGAACAGGACAATTCGATCCGTGTCGTGGTGCTGACCGGCAACGGCAGCACCTTCTCCGCCGGCGCGGACCTTAACTGGATGCGCGGCATGGCCAAAGCATCCGAGGCGGAAAACCGCGCCGATTCGGAGCGGCTCGCCGCTTTGATGCACACGCTCAATTTCCTGTCGAAGCCGACGATCGCCCGCGTCAACGGCGCCGGTTATGGCGGCGGCGTGGGACTGATCGCCTGTTGCGACATCGCCATCGCCGCGGATACCGCCAAATTCGGCCTGACCGAAGTCAAGCTCGGCCTCGCGCCTGCCGTCATTTCGCCGTACGTTATCGCCGCAATCGGCCTGCGCCAGGCGCGTCGGCTGTTCGTCAGCGGAGAAATCTTTGATGCGGCCGAAGCGATGCGCATTGGCCTGGTCCACCAAGCCGTCGCAGCCTCCGAACTGGACGAGACCGTGAATCGCGTGCTGCACTGGTTGGGCAAGGGCGGGCCATCGGCGCAGCACGAATGCAAGAAGTTGGCGATGCGCACGGCCGGCATTGATGCCGAATCCATGTCTCTACTCGATCGGCATAACTCTGAATTGATCGCCCGCCTGCGCGTATCCGCCGAGGGTCAGGAAGGACTGGCCGCTTTTCTCGACAAACGTCCGCCACGCTGGGTGGCAAAGGAATAGTCATGCTCGACCACATCGGTTTCCCCGTTTCAAATTTTCTGCACAGCAAAAAATTCTATGAGGCAACTCTCGATCCACTCGGTGTCGGACTGGTGATGGAACTGACAGCCGAACAGACTGGCGTCGGTTCGCATGCCGGCTTCGGCGAGGAAGGCAAACCGTATTTCTGGATTGGCGACGGTGAGGGTACGCTGCGTGGCCGTTTCCACATCGCATTCACCGCCGGAACCCGCGCCGACGTCGACGCGTTCTACAAAGCCGCCCTGGCGATGGGCGGTCGCGACAACGGGCCGCCGGGTCTGCGTCCGCATTATCACGAGCACTATTACGCGGCATTCGTTTTGGATCCCGATGGACACAATATCGAAGCCGTGTGTCACCAACCGCAATGACACTTCCGCGTTCACGGAAAACGCCATGACATCACCGATTCTCAATCTTGCCGACGTGAAAGTTCGCGGGCTGGAGCCCGGCCGGGACCCGAAAGGCGAGCCACCCGACCGCTACGACGTGCGCTGGGGCGAGATTGCAAGCCGTATTGGCGCGTGCAAACTGGGCTACAACCTCACGGTGGTGGCGCCGGGCAAGCGTAATTGCCCTTTCCACAGTCACTACAACGATGAGGAGATGTTCTTCGTTCTCGAGGGCAAGGGCGAGTTGCGCCTCGGGGAGGCTCGCTACCCCCTGAAGGCGGGCGATATCGTCGCCTGCCCCGCCGGCGGCCCCGCGACCGCTCACCAGATCATCAACACCGGAGACACCGAGATGCGCTATCTGTCGGTGAGCACCATGTCGCCAGTGGAGGTTTGCGAATATCCGGACTCAGGCAAGTTTGGTGCCTTCGCCGGCGGCACGCCGGACACGGCCGGCAAGGCGCACTTTCGCTACATCGGCCGCGCCGGCGAAAACCACGATTATTGGGAAGGCGAATAGTGTTCGATACGATCCTGATCGCCAATCGCGGCGAAATCGCCTGCCGCATCATCCGTACCTGCCGGCAGCTGGGCATTCGTACCGTCGCCGTGTATTCCGAAGCCGACGCCACCGCGCAGCATGTTCGGCTCGCCGACGTGGCCTGCCCGATCGGTGGTTCGCGTCCGGTCGATTCTTACCTTCGCGGCGATACGATCATCGAGGCAGCCAAACGGACCGGCGCCCAGGCGATCCATCCCGGCTATGGGTTCCTGTCCGAAAACGCCGATTTCGCTGCCGCCGTCGAAACCGCCGGCATCGTCTTTGTCGGGCCCTCGGCCAAATCGATGCGCAAGATGGGGTCCAAAGCCGGCGCCAAGGATTTGATGGCCAACCATGATGTCCCTGTCGTGCCCGGCTACACCGGCGAAGGTCAGGACCCTGCCCTGCTCAAGCGCGAGGCGGTACGCATCGGTTTCCCGCTGATGATCAAGGCCGCTTATGGCGGCGGCGGTAAAGGCATGCGCATCGTGCGCGAAGCGGCTGAATTCGAATCCGCGCTGGCGTCGTGCCAACGCGAGGCCGGTAGTGCCTTCGGCCGGGATCGCGTTCTGCTGGAGCGTTACATCGAAACGCCACGACATATCGAATTCCAGATCTTTGGCGACAAGCATGGCAATATCGTGCACCTCAACGAGCGCGAATGTTCGGCGCAGCGCCGCTACCAGAAAGTGCTCGAGGAAACTCCCTCGCCGTTCCTGACACCCAAGCTGCGTGCGCGCATGGGCGAAGCGGCCGTCGCCGCCGCACGCGCGCTGGATTACGTCAACGCCGGCACAGTCGAATTCATCGTCGGCGCATCGGGCGATTTCTACTTCATGGAAATCAACACGCGCCTGCAGGTCGAGCACCCGGTCACCGAGATGACATTGCATCTCGACCTGGTCGAGTTGCAATTGCGCGTCGCGGCCGGTGAGCCCCTGCCCGCCTCGCTGATCCGCAACAAGTCCGTTCCGGCGGACGGACATGCCATCGAGGTACGCTTGTACGCGGAGGACCCGCAGAAAGGTTTCCTGCCTGGCTCGGGCAAGCTGCGCAGTCTGCGTCTGCCCGCGCCGAACCGGCACACACGCATCGATGCCGGGGTGATCGAAGGCGACATCGTCAGCATCTTCTACGACCCGATGATCGCCAAGCTGATCGTCCGGGACCGCACGCGCGAACTGGCGTTGCAGCGCATGCGTGAAGCCCTCGCCGCCTGCGATATCGTCGGGCCCAAATCCAATATCGAATTTCTCGAACGCCTGGTGCGTCATCCGGCCATCGTCGAAGCCCGCATCGATACCGGTTATCTGGACCGGCATCTCGATGAATTCCTGCCTGACGAGGCGCCGCCGGACGACCTGATCCTGTTCGCCGCGGTAACTCGCGTACTGCTCGATCAGGAACAATGCGCGCGCCGCACACCGGCGGATACGGCGGATCCGCATTCGCCCTGGGCCAGCGCCGACGCCTGGCGTCCGGGACACCCGGGCAAACGCATCGTGTGTTTCTCTCACACCGGCGAGCGCATCGAAATCGACGCCTATGGCCATGCCGGAAATTACCGCTTGCGCCACGGCGATGCGCGCGTGGAGGTCAGCAATGCGGCAACCGGCGACGACGTTCTCAACCTGACCTGCGACGGCGCTGTGTATCGTTTCGGCGCCCGTATCGACGACGACGCGGTTCTGATCAACGACAACTCGCGTCGCTGGCGCATCGCCCGCATGGACGCCTTCGAACATGTCAAATCCGCCGACGAGGCAGCCGACCAGATCGCCGCGCCGATGCCGGGGCGTATCGTGTTGGTCAAGGCCAAGGCCGGCGATGAAGTCGAGGAAGACCAGGAACTGATCGTCATGGAAGCAATGAAGATGGAATTGACCCTGCGCGCGCCGCGGGCGGCCAAGATTGCCGCTGTGCAGGCGCAACCCGGCGATTTCGTCGAAGCTGATGCACTGTTGGTGCGATTCGAGGAATCCGCATGAAAACCACGGCTCTCACATTGCCATGGCTGTGTCTGATCGCTTGCGCATTGCTGGGCGGCTGTACCGAAACGCGCTTCCAGGCGCTGCCCGATGTTGCCCTGAAATCCTGCGACGCGCGCTGGAAAGGCCTGTGGGTGCCGCGCGAAGAGCCCGAGGGCAACAGCGCGTTCTACGTCGACGACGCCTGCAACTTCACGGTCTTCGATCATGCCGACAGTGGCGGACCGATCAAGCGCGTGCCATTTCGGGTCAAATTCGCGCATGTACGCGGTCAGGACCTGATGTTCGTCGCCGACCACGAACTCGAGTCGCTGGTCGAAATTGATCCGGTTTACGGTGTGAATCCGGCACCGAAACAAGCCTATTTCTACGTGCGTTACGACGTGCACAAGGATCATGTTGCCGTGTATCCGGTCGACAGCGAACGCATCGCCACACGCATCATCCACGGCAAACTCAAGGGTACGGTCAGCAAGACTTCCAACCAGCTGCGTGTGTTTGTCAGCGGGAATCGAACAAGGATGCACGAGATCCTGCGCGGCGAGTCGGTCTTCGCCGCCAAGCCGGATTTCGTGCTGGTGCGTTCGCAACGGCCGGTCAGCGATTTCGAACGACTTGTCGGCAAGCCAACGCACAGCAACGACGAATGAGCAACCTCTCCGCAAATGTTCGCGTGGTCGAAGTCGGCGCCCGCGATGGCCTGCAGAACGAAAAGACGCTGGTTCCCGCCGCGATCAAGATCGAATTGATCGATCGCCTGTCGAAAACCGGCCTGCGAACCATCGAGGCGACCAGCTTCGTCAGCCCGAAATGGGTTCCGCAACTGGCCGACGCGGCCGAAGTCTACGCGGCCATCCAGAAACGCCCGGGCGTACGCTATCCCGTGCTGGTGCCGAACGAGCAAGGTTACGAACGCGCGCGCGAAGTCGGCGCCGACGAAATCGCCGTATTCACGGCGGCCAGTGAAGCCTTCAATCGCAAGAACATCAATGCCTCGATCGACGAATCCATCGATCGTTTCGAGCCGGTGCTGGAGCGCGCAAGAACCGATGACGTGGCCGTGCGCGGCTATGTGTCAACGGTGCTTGGCTGTCCTTATCAGGGCGAGGTGCCGGTAATCGATGTCGTGCGCGTGGCCAAGCGCCTGCACGATCTGGGCTGCTACGAGATTTCGCTTGGCGACACCATCGGCATCGGCACACCGGCCAAGGCGCGCGACATGCTGGCCGCGGTCGCCGAGCAGGTGCCGATGAGCGCACTCGCCGTGCACTTCCACGACACCCGCGGTCAGGCGCTGGCCAATATTCTGGCCTGTCTGGAATTGGGCGTGGCCGTCGTCGATGCATCGGTATCCGGCGCCGGCGGCTGTCCATATGCGCCCGGTGCCAGCGGCAACGTGGCGACGGAAGATGTCGTCTACATGCTGCACGGCATGGGGATCCGGACCGGCATCGATATCGACAGGCTGATCGATACGGGCCGCTGGCTGAGCCGGCAGCTGCATCGCGACAACAACAGCAAGGTGGCGCTGGCCGCCGCCTGAGGGAGGAAACGAATCATGCCTGCCCGACTCGCCCCCGACCAATCGCGCGGTTTCCTGGTACCGATGGGCGCTAGCGTGCGAGGCATCGGTGAAACCGGCATCTTCAAGCGCCTGCTCGCCCTGCTCGGCGCGCGTCCGACCATCACCATCCTCAACGCGACCGCACCCGATGACGAAAGCGCCGACGATCTCGACACGCGCTTGCTCGCCAACGGAGCCGGCAAGGTGCACAACATCGCCCTGAGTTCACGCGTCGACAGCGACCAGCAGCACACACTCGGCGCCGTCGAACAATCCGACTTCGTGGTCCTGTGCGCCGATCAACCGTTGCGCCTGTCCGCCCTGCTTGGCGGCACCACGACGGCGCGCCTGCTGCGTCGTCGCAACGCCGAGGGCATGGCCGTCGGCGGCCTCGGTGCCGGCGCCGCAATCCTCGCCGAGCACATGCTGGCCGGTGGCGCGCACGGACCGACGCCGCGCATGGGCAGCGTCACCCTCGCTCCGGGACTCGGCCTGACCAACCGGCTGGTCATCGATCAGGGCGGCGGTGGCGCAGACCGTCTCGGTCGACTGCTCGGCGCGCTGGCACTGAATCCTTTCGCACTGGGCATCGGTATCGACGCCGATACCGCGGCCTTTATCGGCCCGGACAACGTCATGGACGTCGCCGGGCTGGGCAGCATCACGGTGGTCGATCCCGCGGACATCGGCCACTCGAACGTGGCCGATGCCAATCCGGTCGGTCCGATCAGCATCACCAACCTGCGCGTGCACGTGCTCGTGCACGGCTCGCGCTACGACCTCGACTTCCGACGCCCCCTGTGAATCCGACAACTACAGAAAACAAGTCCCGGCTGCGTGCAATCGCCGCCAGCGACAGCGCGGCGATGGCGGACATCATTCGCGCCGTCATGCCCGAATTCGGCGCCGACGGGCCCGGCTTCGCCATTCACGACAGCGAAGTCGACGACATGTATGCGGCCTACGCCGGCCCCGGGCACGCCTATTTCGTCGTGGAGCTGGACGGCCGGGTACTCGGCGGCGGCGGCATCGCACCGCTGCATGGACACGACGGCGTCTGCGAATTGCGCAAGATGTACTTCATGTCGACGTTGCGAGGCCAGGGCGCCGGCGACAAGCTGATACGCCATTGCCTGGAGTGCGCGCGCAAGCTCGGTTACCGGCAGTGCTACATCGAAACACTGACCGGCATGGACGCGGCACAGAAGCTTTACGAAAAACACGGATTCAAGCGCATCGACGCGGCGCTGGGCAACACCGGCCATTTCGGCTGCAACCGCTTCTATCTTCTTGCGCTCTGATGACACCGGCGGCGCGGCCGGCTGACCGCTTCGGGTACAATCCGTGGTTTCGATTGGCGCGGTCGACAACGGCCGCGAGCGAACTTTTCCTGGAGTAAACATGCAACTTGACCAAGTCAAAGCCGTCATCACCGGCGGCGTGTCCGGACTCGGCTTCGGCGTCGCCAGGCATCTGGTCGCCAATGGCGCCGCGGTGACCCTGCTCGATATCAACGACGAAAAAGGCGCGGCCGCGGTGGCCGAACTGGGCGACAGGGCCAGCTATCATCGCACCGATGTCACCGACGAGAGTGCCGTCGTCGCCACGCTCAAACAGGCCGCCGAACGAATGGACGGGCTCAACGTGGCCATGAACTGCGCCGGCATCCTCGGCGCCGGGCGCGTACTCGGCCGCGAAGGCCCGATGTCGCTGAAGACATTCCAGACCACGGTCATGGTCAATCTCGTCGGCAGCTTCAACGTTGCCAAGGCCGCCGCGGAGCGGATGCAACACAACGCGCCGGGCGAGGACGGCGAACGCGGCGTGATCATCAATACGGCGTCAATCGCCGCCTATGAAGGTCAGATCGGTCAGGCTGCCTATTCGGCGTCCAAAGGCGGCGTGGTTAGCATGACCCTGCCGATGGCGCGCGAGTTCGCCCGCATCGGCGTCCGGGTGATGACCGTGGCGCCGGGCGTGTTCCATACGCCGATGGTCGAGGGCATGCCGCCACAGGTCTACGAATCGCTGTGCGCGCAAGTACCGTACCCGTCGCGACTGGGCACCGCCGAAGAATTCGCCGACACTGTCGCGTTCATCCTCGGCAACCGCTACATGAACGGCAGCGTGATACGCGTCGACGGCGCGATCAGGCTGGCACCGAAATAAGCCGGAATGGATAGTGGATAGCGGGAAGAGCAACAGCCTGCCAAGTCCGCATTCCGCTTCCCACTTCCCACTTCACACTCTCCCATGAAAGCTTCCGACATCAAGCGCGGCAACGTCATCGAGTACAACGGCAAGGTCTGGCAGGTGCGCGATATAGAGCGCAGCTCGCCGACAGCCCGCGGCGGCAACGTAACGTTCCGCTTCACGTTATACAGCGTTCCGGGTGCGCAAAAATTCGATCTTTCGTTGCGTGCCGACGATGATCTCAAGGAAACCGAACTGAGCCGCCGCAGTTCCAATTTTTCCTATCTGGACGGCGACACGTTCGTATTCATGGACGCCGAGAACTACACCGAATACCGTCTGGATCGCTCGACCATCGGCGACTCGGCCGGCTATATCGCCGACGGACTGGAAAGCTGCTACGTGCAGTTGATCGAGGATCAGCCGGTGGCGGTGCAATTGCCTGCGACGGTCACCCTGCGCGTGACCGAAACCGCGCCGGAACTCAAGGGCGCGACGGCAACCAGGCGGGCCAAACCGGCCACACTGGAAACCGGCATCGAAATCCAGGTCCCCGAATACGTCACCAGTGGCGAAGCGGTTCTGGTAAGTACGTCAACCGGAGAATTTTCCGGCCGTGCCTGATTGCACGTATTGCCCGTTTGCGGCGCGTCGCGTATGTTACTGGCCACCGCGGGCGCCAATACCGGCTGCCGATCGAGCGGCAGCCCAATAATAATCCGGGGAGGAAACCATGATCTTCTGGCGCATCAAACCGCTGGACCAGATTCTTGAAACGGCCAAGAAAAAGTCGCTCAAACGACAACTTGGCGCGTTCCAGTTGACCATGATCGGCATCGGTGCCGTGATCGGTACCGGTATCTTCGTACTGACCTCCGAAGCCGCGCAAAAAGCCGGCCCGGCCATGATGATCTCCTTCGTCATTGCGGCGGTCGTGTGCGGCCTGGCGGCATTGGCCTACGCCGAACTCGCGGCAATGATCCCGGTTTCCGGCTCAGCGTACACCTACACCTACGGCGTGCTCGGCGAGATGATCGCCTGGATCGTGGGCTGGGCGCTGGTGCTGGAATACGCCATTGGCGCTACCGCCGTGTGCGTGGGCTGGTCCGGCTACATGAACGGCCTGCTTGCCCACTCGGATTTCTTCGGCCTGGTCAAACCCGGGGCGCTTGCCCTTCCCACCTTCCTGCAAACCGGTATTTATACCGGCGGCGGCTTCAATCTGCTTGCGTTCCTGATTGGCCTGGCGGTTACCGTCCTGCTCGCGATTGGTACTTCGAAAAGCGCGCGCGTCAATGCAGTACTGGTGACCATCAAGGTGATCGCACTGACCTCGTTCATCGCCATCTCGTTGCCGGTAGCCAAGGCCGGCAACCTGCACCCGTTCCTGCCTGGTGGCTGGGGCAGTCCGCTCGGCGGCGTCGGCGTACTCGGCGCGGCCGCGTCGATCTTCTTCGCCTATGTCGGTTTTGATGCCGTATCCACGGCCGCCGAAGAAACCCGCAACCCGAACCGTAACATCCCGATCGGCCTGATCGGTTCGCTGACCATCTGTACGATCTTCTATCTGCTGGTCGGCTACGGCGCCGCCGGCTCGATCGGAGCGCAGCCGATGCTTGGCCCGAACGGACACCCGCTGGACCCGGGCACACCGGCGATGGCCGCCGCCTGCGTCAATCATGTCAAGGCCCTGGTTTGCAGCCACGAACCGCTCGCGCATGTCATGCGCGTACTGGGCTACCAGGCCGTCGGTGACTGGATCGGCGTCGCAGCCATCGTCGCGTTGCCGTCGGTGATCCTGATCATGATGTTCGGCCAGACGCGCATCTTCTTCACCATGTCGCGCGACGGCCTGCTGCCATCCGTGTTCTCGAAAATCCATCCGCGCTTCCACACGCCGCATGTCATTACCTTCGTTACTGGCGTCGTGGTTTCGTTTTGCGCCGCAGTTTTCCCGGTCGGCAAACTGGCCGACACGTCCAACGCCGGCACGCTGCTCGCCTTCGCCATGGTTTCGATCGGCGTCATGATCTTGCGCAAGCAGCAACCCGAACGCCATCGGCCATTCCGAACGCCGTTCGTCTGGTTCGTCTGCCCACTGGCCGTGACGGGTTGCCTGTTGTTGTTCGTCAACCTCAGCAGCGTCGCCAAGTCGGTATTCCTGATCTGGGCCGGCATCGGACTCGTGCTTTACAGACTGTACGGCTACAAACGCAGTCATCTGGCCAACGGCACGGAACCGTCCTGATCGCCAACCGCTGACTCTCGCAGGCCGCGTCTGACGCGGCCTTGCGTTTTTCTGGGAATACGCAACATGACCAGCCAACTGTTCGCCAAGAAAACCGATTTCAGCATCGACCAAAGCCAGGGCCCGCAACTGCGGCGCACCCTGGGCCCATGGGGCATCACCGCACTGGGTATCGGTGCGGTCATCGGCACCGGCATCTTTGTCGTCACCGGCACCGCCGCGGCTGAACACGCCGGCCCGGCCGTATTGATCTCGTTCATCCTGGCGGCAATCTGCAGCGGCTTTACCGCCCTGTGCTATGCCGAGTTCGCCACGTTGATTCCCATCTCCGGCAGTTCGTATTCGTATGCCTATGCGACACTGGGCGAACTGGTTGCCTGGTTCATCGGCTGGAACATGGTGCTCGAATACGGTATCTCGGCCTCGGCCGTGGCGACCAGTTGGACCGGTTATTTTGCCAGCCTGTTGAACCACGTGGGCTTGCATCTGCCAGCCGTACTGAGCGACGCGCCCTTTGCCTTCACGCACGGGCATCTGGTCACCACCGGGCATTTTTTCAACTTGCCGGCCGTGCTGCTGGTGCTCGCGCTTACCTGGCTGTGCTACGTCGGTATCCGTGAATCATCCGGCCTGAATTTTTTCATGGTGTTGCTCAAGGTCGGCCTGATCGTGGTCATCATCATCGCCGGGGCACGCTATATCGATCCGGCCAACTGGCATCCATTCATTCCGGAAAACACGGGGCCCGGGGAATTCGGCTGGTCCGGAATCATGCGTGGCGCGGCCATGGTGTTCTTCGCCTATATCGGTTTCGAGGCCACATCCACGGCGGCGCAGGAATGCAAGAACCCGCAACGCGATCTGCCAACCGGCATCATCCTGTCGCTGGTCATTTGCACCGTCCTGTATCTGGGCATGGCCGCGGTCATGACCGGTCTGGTGTCGTATACCGCACTGAACACGACCGACCCGGTGGTGACCGCCATCCGCGCGCATCCGCAACTGGGCATGTTGCGCGGATTCGTCGAAGTCGGCGCGCTGATCGGCCTGTCGTCGGTCGTGCTGGTCATGATCATCGCGCAACCGCGCATCTTCATGATCATGGCGCGCGACGGCATGTTGCCGAAGGTCTTCGCCAAAGTACATCCCAAATACCGCACGCCGCATATCAACACGCTGATCACCGGCTTCGGCATCGCCTTGCTGGCCGCGATCTTCCCGCTTGACCTGCTCGCCGACCTGACCTCGATGGGTACCTTGATTGCGTTTATGGCGGTTTGCGCCGGCGTGCTGATCCTGCGCTATACCGCCCCCGACCTGCCGCGCACGTTCCGCGTGCGCGGGGCGCACTTCGTCTGCATTGCCGGCATACTCAGTTGCATGGCCCTGCTGGCCGCAATGAACTGGTTCAACTGGGCGCTGATGGGGATCTGGACCGTGATCGGCCTGGCAATTTATTTCGGTTACGGCTATCGCCACAGCAAGATGCACGGCTCACAGGCGACGGCTACGCAATAATCCGGCCTTCTTGATAATCGAATCAATCCGATTCCTCGTCGGCGTCTTGGTCGTCGCTGTTCGGTTCATCGTCGAGCTCCAGCCGCCCGTCCACCGCATCGCGCAATGAACGCTTGTTGCGCGCGCCGAGTTCGCGCAGCTTCTCGACCTGCCCGACCAGATTGCCGCGCCCGGTACTGAGCTTGTCCGATGCCGACTGCAAGGCCTCGGCGGCATCGCCGACGCGCTTCTTCGCCGCCTCGATATCGTCGACAAACCCGACAAACTTGTCGTACAACAAACCGCCGCGACGCGCGATTTCCAGTGCGTTGCGATTCTGGTCGTCGAACTTCCAGATGTTCGATACGGTTCGCAGAGTCGCCAGCAACGTCGATGTAGTCACGATCACGACCTGCTTCTCCAGTGCGAACGCTTGCAGCGCGTCGTCGTGATGCACAGCCTCGATGTAGGCCGCCTCAACCGGCACGAACATCAGCACGAAATCCAGGCTGTTCACGCCGGGCAGCTCGGCGTAACTCTTGCCCGCCAACTCCTTCACATGATTGCGCAGCGACAGCAGATGCGCCTGCAGGTGAGGCTTGCGCTCGGCGTCATCGGCCGATGCGCAATAGCGTTCATATGCCGTCAGTGAAACCTTGGCATCGATCACCAGGTCGCGGTTCTCGGGCAGATGCACGATCACGTCCGGACGCAAGCGGCCGCCTTCGGCACCGCTGAACGAGGTCTGCATCTCGTACTCGCGGCCTTGCTGCAACCCGGAAGCTTCCAGCAGGCGTTCCAGCACCAGTTCACCCCACGCGCCCTGCGTCTTGGAATCGCGGGTCAAGGCACGCGTCAGGTTGCGCGCATCCTCGTCGATACGCTGGTTCAAGGTTTTAAGCGAATCGATCTCGGCCTTGAGCAATACGCGCTCGCGACTTTCCTTGTCGTAAACCTCGGTCACGGTCTTGCGGAAATCACCGAGCTGTTCGCGCAGCGGATTCAACAGCGTTCCCAGATTGGTCCGGTTCTGCTCGGTGAACTTGAGGCTTTGCTTTTCCAGCAAGTCGCCCGATAGAACCTTGAACTTGTCCGAAAATTCCTCGCGGATGCGTTCGAGCAAGGCGACCTTTTCCTGTGCCGCCTGATTCTGCTCCTGCAGGCGCGTACCCAGCGCCGTGGCCTGTTGCTCGGCACGCTGACTGGCTTCACGCAGACGCTGCGCCTCTTCATGCGCGGCTTTCAATTCGGACTCGATTTGCGCCAGGCGTTCCAGCCGACCCTGCAATATTGCGCGTTCGCCGGTCAGCCTGACCACCTGCTCGCGCTGCTCGTCCAGCTCGAGTTCCAACTCGGCCGCTTCGCGGCGCCTCGCAGCACCGGTCAGCCACGCGATCAGCAAGCCGAGCACGAGCCCGCCGAGCCCGATCAATACCCACCACACGATCTCATTCGGAATATTCGTCACAAGTCCGTTCCATCATCAGCATTCGTCAATTGTGACAGGCCGGCGTCTCGGATGGCGAGACAAGTCGCGCCATTATGTCTTGGCCCTTCGACTCGTATCTCCAGGAAATGTGCACTTCCATCCTGTCGAAATCGCCTTCGTAGGCAAGGGCTCGGGGTATCCCAACCGGTCAGTCTGCCCGCGAATTGGCCAAGGCATGGCACGAAACGCCGCGGATTTACGAGTCCATACCTGTTCAGCCCAAAAGGAGATAAGTCAATGTATTCGAGACTATTGCTCTTCGCCGTGCTGTTGATCAGCACTTCGTTTGTACGGGCCACGGTTATGCTCGATCAGTTCCAGCTTCGAACGGGCTTTGGCGACGTAGTCGGCGGATCTTCGAACCAGAAGCTCGCCCAAACATTCAGGGTCGGCATCACTGGAACCTTGACTCAGATCAGGCTCGCGATCAACTGCCTGAAAGGCGGCAGTTATCCGGTGACCGTCACGATCCACACTGTCGGTATGGACGGCTTGCCGACCGATACCGTGCTGGACTTGATCCGCACCGATTCGTCGGTATTTCCGGAACTCGTGGATACGTCACTGACGGCGTTTTCGCTCCGCGTTCCGGTCACCCGTGGCGAACAGCTCGCAGTCGTCATTGAGGCGCCGTCGGATGCCGCATGCGAAGCCTTTTCCAGTGGCGGCCCGGTCGTCTATACCGACGGCACATTCGTGTTCCAGGACGGTCCCGACCCGGCCACCTGGCTGCTGGTTCCCTTTGGCGGCTCCCTGACGTTTCAGACGTTCGTCGATGACGGCAAACCGGCGCTTTGCCGTTTCCAGACGGCTAACGGGGCGAACAACGACTGGGTCCCGAATGACGTCCCGGTTTGCCGATGCCTGGAAGATCGGCAACTGGCGCAACAACGCTGCGCATTCGTCTTGCCGAACGCGATCGTTTTCAGCGAGTTTCCGGTCAATGCACAAAGCACCGTGTCGGCCCGATGGAGCGTCGAGCCACTGAACGACGCGGAGATGCCCATCTCCATCGACGTGCGGTCCCTGACGGGCAACCTGAATGGAAAAACAGTTGTTATTCATGCACGCAAGACGCTTCATTCCGAGACGGTTCGAACCCGTTATTCGGCTGATAGCCCGAAAACCCTCGACCGTATGCTGTTTACCATCGACGACGGCACTCGCCGCTTCCAGTTCGCCTCGTATACGCAACCGCTCAAGTAGGCACTTGCATCACCGTGTTTGATGGCGGACGGTGATACGACACAAGGGTGTCGACCGATGACCGGTCGACACGCTTTTAAGGATATACCTCCGGTTTGAGGAAATTTCACGGATCGCGTCCGATATCCTTTCACAGCGACGCACCCTGTCTCACGATAGGCTGCCTCGAAAATTCAGGATATTATTCTGCCAGCTGCCACTCTATCGATTTGAAGGTACCCGCTTGAGCTACGACCACGCACGCCTGAAAACCTGCGCCGATCAAATCACCGCCGCCGGACGCAAACTCGGCGCGCTAGGCCTGACGCCGGCGACGAGCAGCAATTTCTCGATGCGGCTGGACGATACGCATGTCGCAGTAACGGTTTCCGGCCGCGACAAGGGCGCGTTGACGGCGGATGACGTAATGGTGGTCGACATGGATGGCCGTGCCGTGGGCAGTTCGGCCCGACCTTCCGCCGAAGCCCTGCTGCACACGCAGATCTATCGCCAATTTGCCGACGCGAATGCCGTGCTGCATACGCATTCGCGCACGCAGACAGTCGCCTCGCGCCTGTTCGCGCCGGCCGGATCGGTGTGGCTCGAAGGCTACGAGCTGATCAAGGCCATCGCCGGGCACAGCACGCACGAAACAGCGATCGACCTGCCCGTGTTCCCGAATACGCAGGACATGACGGAACTGGCCGCCCGGGTAGATTGCTGGATTCGGGCGGATAAGCCGCTATACGGCTATCTGATCGATGGCCACGGTATTTATACCTGGGGCCGCGACATGGCCGAAGCCGAACGCCACATCGAGGCCTTCGAGTTCCTGCTCGGCTGTGAGCTTGACCTGCATAGGCTACGCGCGCGCTGAATCAATTCCGTTGCCGCGCATTCCCCGCCTTTCGGTTAAACTCGACGCTTGATTTCTGACGGCCCGGCGTCACGTCTGCCGGGCCAATTGCCATGAGGTCGAAGCGATGAGCCGCCTGCGTATTTTCTCCGAAACCGATGCCGCCACCCCACTGAAGACGGCCGAAAAACACGCCGAAATAGCGCGTGAGTTGGATGCCGTCGGCGTCCAATTCGAGCAGTGGGAAACGTCCAGGCCGCTGCCGCCGGGCGCCAGCCAGGACGAAGTCATCGAAGCCTACCGCACCGACATCGATCGCCTGAAACGTGAAGGCGGCTATCAGGCCGTGGACGTCATCAGCCTGAACCCGGACCATCCGGACCGCGCCGCCCTGCGCCAGAAGTTCCTCAAGGAACACACGCATTCCGAGGACGAAGTGCGTTTCTTCGTCGCCGGCCGCGGCCTGTTCACGCTGCACCTCGGCGACAAGGTTTACGAGGTGTTGTGTGAGAAAGGCGACCTGATCGGCGTACCGGACGGCACGCGCCACTGGTTCGACATGAGCGAGGCGCCCTGCTTCATCGCCATCCGCCTGTTCACCAACAAGGAGGGCTGGGTCGCCAATTTCACCGGCAGCGATATCGCCGAACGCTTCCCGCGCCTGCAGGCGGAGACCGTCGCGGCATGATCAATTCGGCTGCTTAGGCATGGGTGCGAGCCGATGACACGCGCAGTCCTGACCGATATCGAGGGTACGACGAGCTCGATCAGCTTCGTCAGGGACGTGCTGTTCCCGTACGCCCGCAAGCATCTGCCTGCCTTTGTGGAGACACATGCCGACAAGCCCGAAGTACAACATTGGCTGCACGAGGCTGCGCGCCAGGCGGGCCTGGTTCCTGCCGGCCGCAACGAAATCGTCGCCATGCTGCAACGCTGGATCGATGAGGACCGCAAGGCCACGCCGCTGAAAGCTCTGCAAGGCATGATCTGGAAGGACGGCTATGAAAACGGCGCGTATCGCGCGCACATGTACCCTGAAGTGGCTGGTTGCCTGCGTCGCTGGCGAGACGATGGGCTAAAACTGTACGTCTACTCATCGGGTTCCGTGGCTGCGCAGAAACTGTTCTTCCGCTACAGCGAAGCCGGCGATTTGACGTCCTTGTTTTCCGGTTACTTCGACACCGAAACCGGCTCGAAGCGCGAAACCGCTTCGTACAAGCAAATCGCCGCGACCATCGATATCCCACCTGCCGAAATCCTGTTTCTGTCCGACGTCGCCGCCGAACTGGATGCGGCCGTCGAAGCAGGCATGAAGACGACGCAACTGTGCCGACCACCCATGACCTGCGACGCCGAAGGCGCACACCCGTGCGTATCCTCATTCGACGAAATGGTAATCGGCTGACCGATTACCATTTGATCGCATGCCGGCAGAAATCCGCAATCCCATATTTACGCTTTGGATCCTCTGGGGTGTCTACTGGAGCTTGGCGGCGATTTCAGTCAAGGCGACTGCACGCCGTGAGTCGCCCATGACTCGCCTTGGCTATACGCTGCCGATCCTGATCGCCGTGTGGCTGCTGCTGGTTGGTCCACGATACGGTTGGCTGTTCATGCCGATCTTGCCTCGCAGTGCAGCCCTGTACGGAATCGGCGTAGTGCTGCTCGCTGCCGGGCTGGCGTTCTCCATTTGGGCGCGCATCTGTCTCGGACGTAACTGGAGCGCATCCGTTGCGGTCAAGCGACAGCACGAATTGATCCGGCATGGCCCCTACGCATGGGTACGCCACCCGATCTATACAGGTATTCTGGCCGCGTTCGTTGGCACCGTTTTAGCCGAGAACCAATGGTGCTACGTAATCGCATTCGTGATCATCACCGTGGCGCTGCGATTCAAGTGGCGACTGGAGGAAACATGGATGCAGGAAACCTTCGGCGAAGCGTATGCAGACTATCGACGCCAGGTTCCGGCTATCATTCCGCAACCATGGCGGCACTGAAACGACAACCGATCCCGCTTGCCATCCTGCTCGCCGGCGTATGTTTTTTGTTCGCGAGTTTCCACGGGCTTCTTGCCGCACAACCTGCCCGCGCTCCCCATGACGCAGCGACAGCGTCAGCGGCGGCTTTCGAGAACGACAGTGACAACTGGCCTCCGGGCGCGCCTACGCCGGAGCAGGTCATGTACGATCAACCGCGGCTGATGCATGAGGCGATTGCCCGGTTGAAGCCACAGACGCCGGGCAAGATCGATCTGTACCTGCTGGCGTTTGCCGGCGACGGCAGCGAGAACGTGTTCAGCAACGAAGTTGAATATGCCGCCAAACTTTTTGCACAGCGCTTTCATGCGGCCGGCCACACGCTCGTCCTGGAAAACAATCGCATGACCCTGACCACGCATCCGCTGGCGACCTGGACCAATCTGGATACCGCGCTATCGGCTTTGCATCGGATCATGGATCCGAAGCAGGATATCCTGTTCCTTTACCTGACCAGCCATGGCGGACACAACTTCAACGTGTTGGTCGACATGGACCCGCTGCCGCTGGACCAGATCGACGCCGGCGATCTGGCGAACATGCTGCACGATCACCCGTTCCACTGGAAGGTGCTGGTCGTCAACGCCTGCTTCTCGGGCGGCTTCATTCCGAAACTGAAAGGCGCCGGCACCCTGGTGATGACTGCCGCACGCAAGGACCGTACTTCATTCGGTTGCGGCAGCGAATCGAAAATCACGTTCTTTGGCGATGCATACCTCGCACATGCGCTCAACGACACGGATGATTTCATCAAGGCATTCTCGCAGGCGCACAAGACGATAGGCGTCTGGGAAAAATTCGAACTCAGTCGCGCCTCGCTGCCGCAGATCGATATCGGCGAAGGTATCGCCAGGTACCTGAAACGCTGGCGTGCACAGGCCAAGCCCGGCCCTGAACTCAAATTCGGGCCGGATCCGAACAGGCTGTCTCGACGCATGAAGTCAACACACAACTCGCTCAAAGACCTGCCATGAATGACGAACGTGATCCTGTCGAACTGTCGCGCCGGCTGGTTTATCTGGCCGCCGAACGCACGCTGACCTCCTGGATTCGCACTGCGCTGTCGCTGATGGCGCTGGGCTTCGTCATCGACCGCTTCGGCCTGATCCTGCACATGTTGCCGGCCAACCAGTTGCATTCGGAAATCTATCCACGCGTGCTGTCCACCTGGGGTGGCTCGATCCTGATCGGCATGGGCGTGGTCATGGCGCTGGCCGCAGGCATTCGCTACGCGCGCTTTGCCCGGGCATTCCATCGCGAGGGCGTCACCGGCGTGCGCCACGGTATCTACTTCGGTGCGGCCTTCGCAACCGTGCTGGCCCTGTTTGGGGCGGTACTGATTGTCCTGCTGACGGCAATCCTGTCCTGATACCTACCCGCATTTGCCGTGACGTTCGCGCAACAGCGCGGCGACATCGATCAACCCGAGCTTTCGCGAACGCAGCAGCACCAGCAGGTGGTAAACCAGATCGGCTGCCTCGCCGGTCAGTTCCTCGGGGCTTTGTGCTACACCGGCCAGCGCGGTCTCGACACCCTCCTCGCCGACCTTTTGCGCAATGCGCCTCGTACCGGACTGAAAAAGTTTGGTGGTGTAGCTGCCATCGGGCCGTTCGCGTTCGCGCCGGCCGATCAGCGCATCCAGCGTGCCCAGAAATGCCAGTTCCGGCTCTGCATCGGCATCGAAGCAGGTCGGCGTGCCGCGATGACACGCCGGTCCCGAAGGCTCCACCAGAAACAGCAACGTGTCGTTGTCGCAATCCGCATGTGCGGATTTGAGCAACAGATGGTTGCCGGAAGTTTCGCCCTTGGTCCACAGGCGCTGCTTGCTGCGACTGAAGAATGTCACCTTGCCGGTATCGAGCGTGACCTGTAGCGACTCAAGACTTACATAGCCGAGCATCAGCACACGGCCGTCGCGCCAATGCTGCACGATGCCCGGCAACAAGCCGTCGCCCTTGGCCCAGTCAAGTTTGTTGATATCGATATTCACAGGCGTACCTCGATGCCGGCTTCGTGCAGGCGCTGCTTCAAGTCGGGAATGGCGATTGTGCCGGCATGGAATACACTGGCGGCCAGCGCCGCATCGACATCGGCCTGCTCGAACACGTCGACGAAATGTTGCATCGAGCCGGCACCACCGGACGCGACCAGGGGCACGCGGCAACGTCCACGCGCGGCGCGCAATTGTTCGATGTCATAGCCACGACGCACGCCGTCGCTACCCATGCAGTTCAACACGATCTCCCCGGCGCCGCGATGCTGGGCCTCGCCGATCCAGTCCAGTGTCTTGCGCGCCAGTGCCTGCGTCTTGTCCGGATCGCCGCTGTACTGGCGCACGCGCCATTCGCCGTCGGCATCACGCAGGCTGTCGATGCCGACGACTACGCACTGCACGCCGAATTCGGCAGCCAGTTCGTCGATCAAATGCGGGCGTTCCAGCGCCGGTGAATTGACCGACACCTTGTCGGCACCGGCATGCAACACGATGCGCGCATCCTCCACGCAACGAATGCCGCCGGCCACACAGAACGGAATATCGATCTCGCGCGCGACGCGTTCGACCCAGGCCGCATCGACGCGGCGCGCCTGCGGACTGGCCGAAATATCGTAGAACACCAGTTCGTCGGCACCGGCATCGCGATAGCGTAGCGCCAGCTCGACGATACCGCCCATGACAACGTGATCGCGGAAACGCACACCCTTCACGACCTGGCCGTCTTGCACATCCAGACACGGGATCAGACGCCGGCTCAGCATGTCAGGGCCTCCGCCAGACGGAAGCGTTTTTCCAGCAAGGCACGTCCGAGGATCGCCGCACCGGCACCGGCTTCACGTGCCGCGCGGATATCATTCAGGCCGCGAATGCCGCCTGATGCTTGTATGGAAACTACTGGAAGTAAATCGCTTAAATAACTGTATAAACTAATATTTAGCCCTGTCAGCATGCCGTCCCGGTCGATGTCCGTGCACAACAGGTGCCGCATGCCGGCTTCTGTAAAACGTGGCGCCAGTTGGTCCAGCGATATCGCCGCATCCTCGGTCCAGCCGGCGCTGGCCAGGCGCCACGCACCATCCCGATATCGGGCATCCAGGGCAATCGTCAGGCGATCGGCACCGAAACGCTCGAGCCAACCGATGACCGTCCGCGGTTCACGCATGGCAATACTGCCAACCACGACGCGCGAAGCGCCAGCATTGAGCAACCGTTGCACATCGGCCTCGGCACGCACACCGCCGCCGGTTTGCACGCGCAGTCCTCGATTCGCGAGTTCCGTGACGATTTTCAGACACCGCATGCGCCCGTCACGCGCGCCATCCAGGTCGACCAGGTGCAACCAGCGTGTACCGGCATCGGCATATTCGCCGGCCAGTGCCAGCGGGTCGTCGGCATAGGTCGTGCTGCGATCATAATCACCCTGTGCCAGACGCACGACGCGTCCTTCACGCAGATCGATCGCGGGAATGACTTCGAAACTCACAGGCGCAGGAAGTTTTCGAGGATGCGCGCGCCGGTCGCCGACGAGCGTTCCGGGTGGAATTGCGTGCCGTAGAAATTATCGCGACGCACCACCGCGGCGAACGCGGCCCCGTATTGTGAACTGGCCACTGTGTGCTGCGTGACCGGCGCGGCATAACTGTGCACGAAATAGCACCACGCGCCTTCGCCGACATCATTGAGCAGCATGTCATCGCCATTGCGATGCAGACGATTCCAGCCCATGTGCGGAATGCGCACGCCATCGGCGTCGGCCAGGCGCCTTACGTGACCCGGAATAATGCCCAGGCAGTCACTGGCATCCTCGTCGGAACGTTCGAACAACAACTGCATGCCCAGGCACACGCCCAGCACCGGTTGCTTGAGTCCGCGGATAACCTCAATCAGACCACGACCACGGAGTCGCTGCATGCCCGGCCCGGCCGCGCCCACGCCGGGCAGGATGACGTGACCGGCCGCGCGGATGCGTTTCGCGTCATCGGACATCGCCGCGTCCACGCCCAGCCTTTGCAGCGCATAACGTACCGAGCCGATATTGGTGCCGCCGGCATCGACCAACACAACCGTGGTCATAGCGTGCCCTTGGTGCTGGGCAAGGCGTCGCCCTGACGCGCGATCGCCTGACGCAGACAGCGCGCGACCACCTTGAAGCTGGCCTCGACCATGTGATGCGCGTTTTCGCCACGCACGCGCAGATGCAGATTGGCGCCGAGCGCATCGCACAGCGAACGGAAAAAATGCACGACCATCCCGGTCGAAAGCTGTCCGACCTGTTCTCGCGGGTATTCGCCATCGAGCACGAAATAGGCGCGCCCGCTGAGATCCAGCGCCGCGGACGCCAAAGATTCGTCCATCGGCAGCGTGAATCCGTATCGCCCGATGCCGCGTTTGTCGCCGAGCGCTTCGCGCAAGGCCTGACCGAGCGCCAGAGCGCAATCCTCGACGGTGTGGTGTTCATCGATGTGCAAATCGCCGTCGCAATCCAGTTTCAGCGTGAAACCGCCATGCTTGCCGAGTTGCTCCAGCATGTGGTCGAAATAGCCGATACCGGTCACGACCTGGGGATCGGTTGCCGCATCCAGGTCGACGCGAACCAGGATATGCGTCTCCCTGGTTTCGCGTTCCACCTCGGCGACGCGCGGCCTGTCGCATAGCATGTGTGCGATCTCGTTCCAGCCCATGCCCGCATCGCCGACACGCAAACCGCGCACGCCCAGATTGGTGGCAAACTGCAGGTCGGTAATGCGGTCGCCAACCATCGCCGACTGCGCACGACTCCAGCCGTCATCGCAAAGATAATGCCGCACCAGGCCGATGCCCGGCTTGCGCGTATCCCGGCCCTCATGCTCGAAGCTGCGATCGATCAGCACTTCGCGAAAACGGATCCCCTGCGAAGCAAGGATCTGCAACAGCAGGTTATGCGGTGCGTCAAATTCATCCTGCGGAAACGCGGACGTGCCGAGGCCATCCTGATTCGTCACCATGATCAGTTCGTAGCCGGCATCGATACAGCGGCGCAGCGCCGGGATCACGTCCGGCATCAGTGCCAGTTTGTGCAGACGATCGACCTGCTCATCGGGCGGCTCCTCGATCAGGCAACCGTCGCGATCAACGAACAACAGCTTGCGCTTCATGCGGCCTCCGCACGATCAGTCAGCACGCGAATCAGGCGCGTGTTTTCCTCGGGCGTACCGACACTGATTCGCAAATAACCTTGCAGCCCCGGATATGACGCCAGATCACGCACCACCACGCCATTCGCCAGCAGCGCGTCATACACGAACTTCACGGCTTCAAACTGCACGGCCAGAAAGTTCGCCTGCGACGGCAGTACGGCCTGCACCTTGGACAGATTCATCAACGCGCTGCGCAGACGTTCCCGTTCGCTGCGCGTGATCACGACACGACGATGCATCTGTTCCTGGCCGCTCTCGTCGAGCGCAGCCAGCGCGGCGTTCACGCACGGCGTAGGCAACGGATATGGCGGCATGATCCGGCGCAGGAATGCGATCAGTTGCGGATTTGCCAGCAAGGCGCCGACGCGCGCGCCGGCCAGCGACCATGCCTTGGACAGCGTGCGCAATACGCCGATGTTCTGGTGCTTTCCGATCAGGCTGACGGCGCTGTCGCCGGTGGCGAACTCGATATAGGCTTCGTCGACAACAACCAGGCAGCGTCCGGCGAGCGCCGCGACGATTCGTTCGATCGCCGCCAGCGGCACCAAACCGCCCGTCGGGTTGTTCGGCGAACACAGGAACAGCAACTTCACCGACTGGTCCAGCGTTGACAACAGGAAATCAACATCCAGCGAAAAATCGCTGGTCAGCGGCATGCGCTGCAGCAACGCGCCCTGGATCCCGGCGCTGACCGCGTACATGCCGAACGTCGGCGGACACACGGCCACGGCGTCCTGGCCGGCACGGCAAAATCCGCGTACCAGCAGGTCAATTGCCTCGTCGCTGCCGCGCCCGATCAGAATCTGCTGCGGGCTGACGCCATAAACTTGCGCCAGGCGCATGCGCAAGGCCTGCGGTTGCGGGTCCGGATAGCGGTTCAACGCCTGTCCATCGTCGCCGGGCGGCGGCCACGGCGACTCATTGGCGTTGAGCATCACCTCGGCCACACGTGCCTCCATGCGCGCCGACGAGTATGGCGCCAATTCGAGCAAATCGCGACGGGCTAGCTCGAGCACGCTCATCGGCTTTTCTCCACATCGGCCAGACGGATCGTCACCGCACGTGCGTGTGCCTGCAGTCCTTCGGCTTCAGCCAGGGTCACCGCACACGGGCCGATTTCGCGCAAGCCGGCCGGACTGAGTTCCTGCACCGTAATGTGCTTCTGGAAACTGGCGACGGAAAGCCCGCTCAGCGCCCGCGCATGGCCATGGGTCGGCAGCACATGATTGGTGCCGCTGCAATAATCGCCGACCGATTCCGGCGACCACGCACCGACAAACACCGATCCGGCATTCTCGACCTGATCCAGCAACGCCCGCGGTTCGCACACGTTGAGGATCAAGTGTTCCGGCGCATAGGCGTTGCTGACCTCGATGGCCCGCGCCAGCGACTGCACGAGAATCAGGCGGCTGTTCGACATCGCCCGACGCGCGATCTCCGCACGCGGCAACGCGCGCAACTGCCGCTCCAGTTCGCCCACGACGGCAGCTATCAGGCCGCCATCGTCGCTAAGCAGGAACACCTGCGAATCCGGCCCGTGTTCGGCCTGCGCCAGCAGATCGGCGGCGACGTATGCCGGGTTGGCCTGTGCATCGGCGATGACCAGCACTTCGGACGGTCCCGCCGGCATGTCGATGGCCGGCCCGCCGGGCTGGCTGGAAACCTGGCGCTTGGCTTCGGTGACCCAGGCGTTACCCGGCCCGAACAACTTGTCGCAAACGGGCACGCTGGATGTGCCATAGGCCATTGCGGCGATGGCCTGTGCGCCGCCGATCTTGAATACGCGATGCACCCCGCACAGACGCGCGGCGAACAACACCGCCGGATCGGCACTGCCGTCGCGACGTGGCGGCGTGCACAGGACCGTTTCGCGGCATCCCGCCAATCGCGCCGGAATGCCGAGCATCAGCGCCGTCGATGGCAGTGGCGCACTGCCAGCCGGCACGTAAAGGCCGACCCGTGCGATGGCGCGCGGCAGTTTTTCGCAGACCACGCCGCGGGCGGTTTCGACACGCAACGGCTGTGGCATGCCTGCACGATGGAAGGTCTCGATACGCGCGGATGCCTCGTCAATGGCTTTCTTCAGTTCCGCGCAGATCGCCGCATCAGCCTGTTCGAACTCGGCTGCGTCGATCTCGAATGTCTCCAGTTCAGCGCCGTCGAGCGTTTCGCCTAACTCGCGCACGGCGCGGTCTCCGCGTGCACGTACATCATCGATGATTGAGGCGACACGCGTGGCGAATTCCGCGCCGGCCTGCTGCACGGGACGGCGCAGGGTCGCATCGCGCTGCGTCGGCGTCAGCTCCGCCCAGTCCAGCACGGTAGCCTGGCATTGGTCGGGTACCGCGTTCATGCCAACATCTTCTCCACCGGTAGCACCAACATGCCGTGCGCGCCGGCACTGCGCATGGCTTCCAGATCCGACCACGCAATCTGCCCGCTACATACTGCCTGCAGCGCAATCTGGTCCGGATTGCCCTCGATCGTGGTCACCGTCGGCCGTGGCTTGCCTGGCAGTAGATCCGCAATGACCGACAACGCATCGCGCGGCGCCCGCAGCATGATCAGGCGCGATTCGCGCACGTTGAGCACGCCGTCCATGCGTCGCAGCAACAATTCAAGCAAATCACCGCGTTCGCCGGCCGGATCAGATGACGCACCGGCCAACACCGCTTCGCTGGTCATGACCGTGGCCGCTTCGACAAGCTGGTTCGCCGCCAGCGTTGCGCCACTGGAAACCAGGTCACAAATCACGTCGGCAGTGCCCAGACGCGGCGCGATCTCGACCGAACCGGACAACGCGACGATATTCGCGTCGACGGCACCGCGCGCCAGCCAGTCGCCAAGCAGGTTCGGATAACTGGTGGCGATACGCAAGCCGTTGAGCTGGGACGGCTGCTGCCAATCCATTTCCTGCGGTACCGCAATCGACAGCCGGCAGCCACCGAACCCCAGCGCGCGCAATTCCTGCAGCGGCGGCTCGGCACGATGGCCAAGCGAATATTCCTGCAACACGTTGCGTCCGACCACGGCCAGATCGCATACACCGCCGGCGATCAGGCCCGGCATGTCGTCGTCGCGCACGAGCAGCAGATCGACCGGCAGGCTCTCGCCGAAGCAGAAAAGCTTGTCTCGACTCTGGCGGAACTTGAGTCCGCAACGAACCAGCAGATCGCGTGCCGGCTCGGCCAGGCGGCCGGATTTCTGCAATGCGATACGCAAGCGGTCGCGGGCAGTAACATCACTCATTGACGGACCCTCGGAATCGCATCGTTGCGTGCGTTGCCGCGGGTCCGTCGCGCCGATGGTTTCAGTGCATCGTGCGCCACCGCCGCCTGATATCCACCATTACCCTGGCTCAAAAATCGAGCTACGCGGCCGATCGTGGTCACGCTGACCGCGGTTCGGTCGTGAATTTCCCGATACGACATGCCCTGCAGCAGATAGGGCACCACGCACCAGCGGTCGGCCAATGCCTCCAGCTCCGCCGGCGTGCACAGGTCGCGCAGGAACGCACGCATCTCCGACATCTTGTCCAGCGCCAACAAAGCGCGGCACAGACTGTCGACGGCGGTGACCGTTTTTACTTCGGGTTCGAGCGAACGATGTTTCATGATTTAATGTACTAGCATGCTATTACAATAGTTTAATTGTATCAGTCAAAAACGCTGCAGTAAATGGTTCAATGCAGGCGTTCAGAAACCGGTCATGACGGCTTCAATCCGGCCGAGTTCGAGCTAGGGGCCGCCGACAATCCATCACCGAGGCGTGTCATTTGACTCGTGCGCTCATTCGCACCCGACCTCACCACGATGAGCCAATCGGATCGACCCAAGCCGCGGCCATTACCCTCGCTTGCCTGGCCTCGTCGAAACTTTCCCGGAATGCCAACCGCTGCGTACCAGGAATTTCCGCGGATCGTCCATTTCCAGAATCTCACGCAAGGCCTTGCGCTTGTTGGCAGCGCGCTGGTAATAGGATTTGACGATCCGATACCCGACCCAGTAACCAAGGTCCCCC
Source organism: uncultured Pseudomonadota bacterium (assembly GCA_963779795.1). GTDB lineage: Bacteria > Pseudomonadota > Gammaproteobacteria > Xanthomonadales > Rhodanobacteraceae > Rudaea. Next base: position 907,076 of record CAVZZK010000003.1, read on the forward strand.
GGCTTGGTCAGCGTGCCGTTGTACAGCCACTTGGAAAGGTCGGTCGAGTTTTCGTCAGCCACGAAAGCGGTCTCGATGGCCGTCCTGCGTCCCTTGACCAACGCGTACAGATCCTGGTTGGCAATGGCGCCGGAGATCAGCTTCGCGGTAAATTCGGCAGCACCCTCGACCAACGAAGCCTCAAGTACCGTCGGTTGCGGATCGCCGTACACATCCGGTGCGTGGATGGCCTGCTGCACGTGCGCGTATTCGTGCGCGATGACGTGCACGAAGCGGTCCTCGACATTCGGATTCAGGTAGTTGACGGCACACAACGCTTCCAGTCCGATCATCACCCCGGACGCATCCGTTACGCCAACCGGCTTGCCGTGTCCGACCGCAATCGTGACCGGCGGCAGATCAGCCTGCGGATACAACCGCACCAGCTTGCGAAAAGCCGCATGCAGCCGTGTGCGCACCTGCGGCAGGACCGCCATGCAACGCTTGGCATCGGCGTATATTTGCGGGTTCCTGGCCAGCGTAGCCGCGATCGTCTTGCCGGTGACATGCCGCAGCTTGGCCAGATGATGCAATCCTTCGGAGCCCGGATCCAGGTAATCCCGCTGCAATTGCGCGGCCGTCGGATGTCCGTGCGCGGCATCGTAGAGCTTGTAGAAACGGGTTACGTCCCGGGTATGGATGATCGGCAGGTGCGACGTTTCCGCCGCCGCCGTCGCACCAGCATTTGGTCCGCACGCCAGCAAGCCGATCGCCATGATCGTGATGATGCAGCGAATGCTTCGGGTCATCGTACAGCCTCGCTGTATGACAGGCATCCCAGTCAATGACCCGCATTCGCCCGCATAGGTTCCTGCGCGATCCGACAGCCGGGTTGTGCGCCGCGCTGTCAGGCGGCCTGCAACCAGTTCGCCAGGCGAGTCATCGCGCCTGCCGGTTCTGCCCATTTCGTGTTCAGCGCATGGACAAGCGAACCGGCGCCGGTTTGCCGGTTGCGTCGCCGCCCTGCGCCACGACGAGCTGCCATCTACCCGGGCGTTTCAACCGGGATTGGTCGCCGTGATGATCCAGGTACTCGAGGGCGCCCACACGCCATCGGGGCGCTTGAAAGGTGCCAGCGTCTCGCGCAGGGCCGCGACCACCTCGGGCTCGCGTCGTGTGCCTTCGTCGCCCGCCAGACGCATGATCTCGCCGGCGGGACCGAGCGCGATCGCGAATTCGATGGCGTCGTCCAGGTCGCGGCCAATGCAGATATCGCAGTCGTAGCGTTCGAACCCGATGCGCTCGAAGCCCGCGCTGCGCAGCATGGTGCTGACCATGTCCGGTCCGGCCATGGAGAACGGTCCGGGACCGCAGTGAACCTGGTCGGTCTCGTCGTGCGACACCTCCGGCACGATTTCCTTTACTCGCAGTTCGGCCTCGTGCAGCCAGGGATTCTCCTCGCGTCGGCGCCACACGATCTGCATGAACGTGCCGCCCGGCTTGAGCGATTCGCGAACGTTGCGCATTGCCGCACCCGGCATATCGAAAAACATCGTGCCGAATCGCGAGAACGCGTGGTCATAGAGACCGCGGAGATCACCCCACTGCACGTCGTCGACGAAGAACTGCGCATTGCCGACGTTCGCTTCGCGTGCATCGGCCTCGGCCGCGCGGACAAAATTCTCGGCACAGTCCACGCCGACCGCCTCGCCCGTCTCGCCCACGAGTTGAGCGATGCGCAGGGTGCTGTCGCCGAATCCGCAGCCGATGTCCAGTACGCGTGCGCCGGAATCAAAAGGACAACGCTCGAACGCCGCGTCGCTGTGCTGCGACAGGCCGTCCACGAGCAAGTGCCTGAAGCGGCAGAACTTCTCGTAAAGGATCGTATTCCAGGCTTCAACGACGACGTCGTTGTCGGGTTCCATGGCTCACCTCCCACCGGACGCAAACGCCGGGGCCGAATCTCTGCCGATGTTCGATAAGCACCAACTCTTCGATCTTTACCGCAGCGCCGTCCTGGTACGTGATCGTCACACACATATATCGAATTGCAGCCTCAATGAGGCACCGCCCCATGTTGCGCGCGCTGGCGCGACGGGTCAAGGAAGGCACTCGATGTGAAGTCGATCGGGCAACCGGGTGTCGGGCTTCGCGAAGCTCAGCCCAAGCTACAGCGCGCGGTTGGCCACCAACTCGCAAACCTTACCGACATCGGCATCCATGGCGCGGTCGCGGTGCATGAAGGAGATGGATTCGCGGATTCGGGCGAAGGCGGCTTGAACGCCGCTGCCGGCGTGGAAGGCTTCGGATTGGGCCAACACCTGCATCAAGGCCTGGGTTTCCTTTTCGAACTGTGCGTGGCTGGCTTGGTCGGGTTTCGGTGCGCCGCCGATCTTCGACGCCAACGCCTGCCAGTCGCCGCGCGCGGCCAGCGTGCGGGCGGCGTTGAGCATGTCCTGGCGATATTCGAGCGCCTGTGCGGCGGTGTACAGCTCCAGCGCGAGCACGTGGGCAAGATCGTCGCTCATCTCCAGCACGTGGCGTGCCTCGTTCGCGCCCATCGAGACATGATCCTCGGCGTTGGCGCTGGTCGGGATGGAATACACGCAGGCCGGATGCGCGCGCGTGGCCAGGTCGTTGACCAGCGCGGCGGCGGTGTACTGCACGATCATGAAACCGGAGTCGGTGGCGTCCTCGTTACCGGTCAGGAACGCCGGCAGGCCATCGCTGGTGGCCGGGTCGACGAGTTTGTTCAAACGCCGCTCGGAGATCGATGCCATTACCGGAATCGCGGTCTTGACGTAACTCATCACCAGCGCCAGCGGCATGCCGTGGAAATGTCCGGCGGAGATGACCTGGTCCTCGATGACCTGCGCGTCCTCGGCATCGGGGAAGATCAGCGGGTTGTCGGTGACAGCGTTGAGTTCGACGTCGATCACGCGCTGCGCCTGCATGACCGCGTCGCGTACGGCGCCGTGCACCTGCGGCGCACAACGCAGGCAATAGGCGTCCTGCGGCTGGTGCTTCTTGCCGCCCTTGAACGGCAGGAAGCGTGCGTAGAATGCCTCCTTGCCGTGGCGCTGCGACGGTGGCACGTAATCCCAGCCGATATCGAAGCGATGCGCCTGGTCGGCCGGATCGCTCCACGAATCCGACAGCCAGGTCTTGAACTTCGGTACGAGGTGATACGGAATGTCCGCCAGCGTGGAACCGTCGAGCAGGCGGCACAGGTTATCCGCCGTCTCGACCTGCCCGGGATGCGGACGCAACGCATGCACCTCGGGTTTGTAGGCCGAGCTGCGTCCCGCGAACGCATCCAGTGTCATCGCCGCAGCCAGGTCGGCGGTCCTGACCAGATAATCCAGACGGTCCAGCGCCAGCACAGCGGTGGCCAGCATTTGCGTGGTGCCGTTGTTCAACGCCAGGCCTTCCTTGAACGACAACCGCACCGTTTTCATTCCGGCACGCTGCAGCGCCTCGGCGCCCGGCAGGCGGTCGCCTTGGTAAAACGCCTCGCCGTGACCAAGCAACACGATGGCCAGATGCGACAGTGGCGCCAGATCGCCGCTCGCACCGACGGAGCCTTTTTCCGGAATCACCGGCACGACGCCGCGATTGAGTAGTTCTGCCAGCGCGCGCAATGTGGCCACGCGAATGCCGGAATGCCCGCGCATCAGCGTGTTGACGCGGATCACCAACATCGCGCGCACAACTTCGGCCGCCAGCGGTTTGCCGACGCACACCGCGTGCGTGACGATCAGGTTGTGCTGCAACTCCTCCATCAGCGTGCCGTCGGTCGCGTCCGGATGGCCGCCGGGCAACTCGTCACGCGCTCGATGCGCACCGAGCAGCTTGTCGGCATTGCTGCCGAAACCGGTGGTTACGCCGTAGATCGGTTCGCCGCGCTTGACCTGATCGGCCAGGAACGTGGCCGTGCGTTCCACGCGCTTCAATTGATCCGGATCGAGATCGATACGCGCCGTGCCGCGCGCGACCGCAGCGACCTGCTCGCGCTTCAGGCTGCGACCATCAAGCAGAATGATCTCCTGCGTCGTGCTTGTCATGCAGGCATGACCTCAGCCTGTTCGATTTCGACGCGCAGCGTCTTGACAAGGTCATCGCGCGACACCTCGAACTGGTCGTTGCGATTCATGTCCTTGACCGTAACCGTCCCCTTCTCGATTTCGTCCGGGCCCAGCACAACGACGAAACGGATACCGGCGCGGTCGGCATACTTGAACTGCTTGCCGAGCTTGCCGGCTTCCATCACCACTTCGGTGGCGATGCCGGCGTTGCGCAACTGGTTGGCCAGTTCCAGGTAGGCGGGAAGCTGCGCCTCGTCCATCTGCGTGACCAGCACCTTGACCGTGCTGCGCGCGTGATGCAGCAGCCCGGCTTCGCGCAATTGCCAGAACAGGCGCGTGGCGCCAATGGAGATGCCCACGCCCGGCAACTGCGACTTGGTGTAATTCGAGGCCAGGTTCTCGTAGCGCCCGCCGGAACAGATCGAGCCGATCTGCGGATGTTCGTTCAATGTCGTTTCGTAGACGGTGCCGGTGTAGTAGTCCAGGCCACGGGCGATCGACGTGTTCAAGGCAACGTTCGATTCGGGCACACCGAATTCGGCGATCAATTGCATCACTTCAAGGATTTCAGCCTTGCCTTCGTCGTACAGCGCGTTGGACGCTCCAACGGTGCCGAACGTGTCAAGAGTCTTTCTTGCATCTGCGACGCCAGTCGGTCGCTGAGCACTGACAAACGCCAACAAATTGTGCGCTGCGTTTCCCTGCAAATTGAATGGCGCACCTTTGATCGTCTGCAAAACGTTCATCTCGCCACGCTTGTCGAATTTATCGACCTCGCGCAACACCAACGTCTGCATCTCGCTATCATCAATTCCTAGCGACTCAAGAAAACCGCGCATCAACTTGCGGTTGTTCAGCTGAATGGTGAACGGCCCGATATCCAGGTCCTTGAACACGCTATAGATAACGGCCGGAATTTCGGCGTCGTAGCGCAACGACAGGTTGTCCTTGCCGATGACGTCGATGTCGCATTGGTAAAATTCGCGGAAGCGGCCGCGCTGCGCGCGCTCGCCTCGATAGACGCGCTGGATCTGGTAGCGCCGGAACGGGAAGCTCAGGTCGTGCTCGTGCTCGGCGACGTAGCGCGCCAGCGGTACGGTCAGGTCGAAGCGCAACGCCAGTTCGGGCAGGCCGGCTGAATCTCCGGCCTTCTCCAGCGCACCGGTCGATTGCACGAAATACACCTGCCGTTCGGTCTCGCCACCCTGCTTGGTCAGCAGCACGTCGGTGAACTCGATTACCGGAGTCTCGATGGGCAGGAACCCGAATCGCTCGAAGTTGCGCCGGATCGTATCCAGCATGCGCTGGAAGGCGATCTGGTCGAGCGGCAACAGCTCCATCACGCCGGGCATGGTGCGGGCTTGGGTCAACGCCATGAAATCCTCGAATATTGCGCGACGCGGTGCGCCGCAGGGGACGCCATAGATTAACAGATTGGCCCCGCAAGACCGCTTTCGCAGTTGCGCCAGGGCGGTGGCGCGGCTACCATACGCGGCCTCGCGCGATGACCGGTCCCGGCCGCGCAATTCACGACACCATCGGGGTGTAGCTCAGCCTGGTAGAGCGCTACGTTCGGGACGTAGAAGTCGCAGGTTCAAATCCTGTCTCCCCGACCATTTCCCGCCAATGCTAATCCGCCCGTTGCACCGCCGGTGCGACAGGTTGCCAGCCGTAGCGGTCCAGCACCCACAAGTCGGGCTCCGGGCGCGCCAGCTTGACAAAACTCTCGCCAGTCGAACCGACTGCCGCCGTCGGCAACACGATTTCCACGCGTTCGGTCGATTCCTGAATGCGTGCTTTCGCCGACGTGGTACCAGAGCGCATATCGCGTATCGGCATTTCGCTGCCCTGCCCCGGTAACGGTACGCGCAGGCGCGGTCCGGCATCACCCTGGCCTGCCACCAGCAATCCGAAACCACGCAGGCTTTTGCCCCAGCGCTGCATGTCGATGCGCACGCGCAGACCGACCGCCGGATCGAAACGAGCCAGCAACGGATGCCGGGTATCGGGCTCTGCTTTGGCCGGCTGACGTCGGTAATATTCGCCGGCTTGCGCGTAGCGCAAAAATCGGCGGCGGCTCAAACGCATCTGGCTGGCATGCGCAAGGATCGCCTTGCGTTTGACCTCGATCTGTTCGGCGTTCAGCCCGATCCGGACATCATCGGCGGCCGTTGCCTGTCCATGCACGGCAAACGTGAACAGCGCCGGTGCATCCAGCGATGTTCCAGCGAGCGCCATGCGTGCCAGGATGTGTGTCGCACTGTGGTCTGGATGACGATCGACCATCGAGGGCAACACCACGCTCGTCGGCGCAAAGTCCTCGAATTCGGCGCGCAGCATCCCGATCGGCCGGGTTTCTCCGCTCATCAGCAGATTGGTCAGGCCCAGATCCGGCAGGCCGAGGAAACGCATCTGCCCGTCGTCCATGCCAAGGATACGCATCGCTTCACGCGCTTCCTGACGCCGACGGGCGCCCCAGCGTGCACGTTCTGCCGCACCGATATGCCAGCGTTTTTCGATCCAGCGCTGCGGCCAGGGATTGTTGTCGCCGTCGGTCAGCACGACTACGCGCACCGTCGCGCCAGCAGCTTGCGCTTGCAGCAGCAAGCCACCGGTCGCAATGGATTCGTCGTCCGGGTGTGGGGCCAGCATCAGCAGACGATCACCGGCGACAAACGAAAACGCCTGATTCAAGGATTACCCGCCATCGCCGTGCGGCGCCGTGGCCATTGCCGATTTCCCCGAGTCATTCAATTGCTTCGTACCCCGAATCGCGAACGCGCATTCTAACGGATCGAAGCGTACCGATTTCGACCTTTATCCATGCAGGGACAAAAACGGCAGGACAATCAGGGCCAGCGCGAAGGCAATGCCGATGAGCAACAACGCCAACCGCCAAGGCTGGTGCAATAACACCGCCCAGTTGCCTGCGCCTTGGCGACGCGCAGCATCGTAGGCCTCGCGTGCGCGCTGCCCGCGCTGGATCTGGTATTCGTGCATCAGGCGCTGTGCTTCAGGAAACGCCTCATCGTCACGAACCCAGATGCCGCCATGCGAAACGCCCCATCGGCTCGGCCGGGTCTCATAGAACTCGACGGCATTTTCCTTCAACAAGGCACGTACCTCGTCGGCCTCGTCGTCTGGAACCTGATACAAATTCAGCAGAAGCATCGCCATGTGGCGATTATAGAGGCAGGCCCACTGCCAAGGATGCCCTGATGTTGTTTCAAACGGGCAGCGAACGGGCCGAATCCGCGTTATGCTGTAGCCATGCCGGACGGGACGAAACGATGAAACGATCCAGCTGGCGACTGGGATTATTCGCAGGTCTGATCCTGCTCGGGCTGGTTGCCTCCTCGGCCGCGACCAGCGTGGACGGCAGCGCCGGCTTCGTCGCGCGAATCGACCTGAAGGGGCCAATCAGCCCCGCAAGCGCCGAATACTTCGACCAGGCCATGGATCGTGCCGTCGCTGATGGTGCCACGGCCGTGGTCCTGCGTCTGGATACGCCGGGCGGACTGTCCGAATCGATGCGCCAGATCATCAGCCATATCCTGGCCGCACCGATACCCGTGCTGGGTTACGTCGCCCCCGAAGGCGCTCGCGCCGCATCCGCCGGCACCTACATTCTTTACGCTTGCCAGCTCGCCGCCATGGCCCCGGCCACGCATCTGGGCGCGGCGACGCCGGTTTCGCTGGGCGGCGCCACGCCGATGCCTTTGCCCCTGCCCAAAAACGACAAGGCCGACAAGAAACCGGACTCCAGGGACACGAAAAAGTCAACGTCAGCCGACGACAAGAAGGCCACGCCCGAATCCGGCGGCGACGCCGAATCGCACAAGGTACTGAACGATGCCATCGCCTACATCCGATCGCTGGCACAACTGCGCGGCCGCAATGTCGAATGGGCCGAGCAGGCAGTGCGCGGCGCGGCCACGCTGACCGCGAACGAAGCCTTGCAAAAGCACGTGATCGATTTCGTCGCCGACGATACGGCCAGCCTGCTGCAACAGGCCGACGGCAAATCGGTCGGCGTCGGCAAGCAGACCGTGACGCTGCACGTGAAAGGCCTTGCGGTACGCGCCTACAAGCCGGATTGGCGCACCGGTTTTCTCGGCATCCTGGCCAATCCGACCCTGGCCTACCTGCTGCTGCTCGCCGGCATCTATGGCCTGGTACTGGAGGCGTTCCACCCTGGCGCGATGCTGCCCGGCATTACCGGCGGCATCTGCCTGCTGATCGGCCTGTACGCGCTGCAACTGCTACCGGTCAATTACGCCGGCCTGGCGCTGATGGCGCTCGGCGTCGCCTTGCTGATAGGCGAACTGCTCACGCCAACCTATGGCGCGCTCGGCGTCGGCGGCGTGATCGCATTCGTATTCGGATCGGTCATGTTGTTCAATACGGGCGTGACGGGATTTGGCATCAACGTCGGGGTGATTGCGGGCATCGCGTTTTCCGCGATCGCCCTGCTCGCGTTGATCTTGTGGATGGTCATCCATTCGCGCCGCGTGCGCGGCATGGGTGGCGATCAGGAATTGTTTGCCGCGCGCGGCAAGTTGCTCGAAGCCGTCGCTGCCGATGGCGAAGCGCAGGCGCTGTTGCTCGGCGAGCACTGGCGCGTGCGCAGCCCGGTCGCCCTGGCGGCCGGCACGCCGATCCGCGTGGTTCGTCGAGAGGGCCTGCTGCTGTGGGTCAAACCTGAGCAAGACTAGTGACCTGCAACAGTCAAATTGAAAGCGTCCCGGTTGATTCCGGTCGCCAATCCTGCGTTGCTCGTAGTCGCCATGGTGCCCGCTGTACCTGCTCCTCTCGCCTTGTCGTGGCAACCGATCTCCGCCCGACACTAATTTCCACTCCAACCGTTACAGGCCACTAGAAAGGAGAAAATCATGTTTGGATTCGCCGGTGTCGTCGTTGTCATTCTCATCGCCCTGATCACTTCGGCGTTCAAGGTTCTGCCCGAGTACCAGCGCGGAGTCATGCTTACGCTGGGCCGCTATACGGGCACCAAGGGTCCGGGCTGGGTGTTGATGTGGCCTTATATTCAACGCATGGTCCGCGTCGACCTGCGCGTCAACGTCATGGACGTGCCACCGCAGGACATCATCTCGCGCGACAACGTGTCCGTGCGCGTCAACGCCGTGGTGTATTTCCGCGTGGTCGATTCGGACAAGGCGGTGCTGCAGGTCTCGGACTTCTATCAGGCCACCAGCCAGCTTGCGCAGACACGCCTGCGCTCGGTCCTGGGCCAGCACGAACTGGACGAGATCCTGTCGCAGCGCGATTCGATCAACCATACCCTGCAGAGTTCGCTGGACGAGGCCACCGATCCGTGGGGCATCAAGATCACCAATGTCGAGATCAAGGATGTCGACATCAACGAAACCATGGTGCGCGCGATCGCCCGCCAGGCCGAAGCCGAACGCGAGCGCCGCGCCAAGGTGATCCACGCCGAAGGCGAAATGCAGGCGGCGGAAAAACTGCGCGATGCCGCGGCCATGCTGGCCCAGCAACCGCAGGCGCTGCAACTGCGTTACCTGCAGACCATGGCTGACATGGCCAACAACGGCAAGGCATCGACCATCGTCTTCCCGCTGCCGATGGACGTGATCAAGCCAATCATGGACGTCGTCAGCGCCAACAAGTCGGCCTGACCGGGGAGCGCGCTGAACAGTCCCGGGATTTCGTCTACGGAAACGGCTATTCGTTCTTTTCAGCGTTCGCGCTGTTCTGGATTTTTCCCTACGCCCGATGCACGGCGCGTCCCCAGGGCGGATTGACGCGCCAGGGATGCCCTGATCAAGTCAGCGCATCCCTAGTCGGGTTTCAGCGAAACCAGACGTTGTTTCAAAACGTCCAGCCGGAAGTCTCCGGCTGCCCCCGGCGACTGGCGCGCATCCAGGCTCGACCGCGGTGTGCGCTCGCCAACATCGCCCCCGATATCGGCCGCGCGTTGATAAGCCTCGCGGAACGGAACGCCGGCGACGGCCTGCTCGATCGCCACATCGGTCGCATACATCGCCGGTTCGATGGCTGCGTTCATGGCATCGGCGTTCCAGCGCATTCGTACCAGCAAATCCGGCAGCAGTTCCAGGGCCGCCAGCCCGCGCCCGAAGCCGTGCAGTAATCCACCCTTGGAAAATTGCAGATCACGTTGATAACCGCTCGGCAGCGACAGCAATTGCTCGATCTCGTTGTGTGCCGCGGCCACGCTGGCATAGCTGGCGCGCATCAGCTCGATCACGTCCGGATTGCGCTTGTTGGGCATGATCGACGAGCCGGTGGTGTATTCCGGCGGCAGTTCGACGAAACCGAATTCCTGGGTAGTGAACAGGCTCAAATCCCAGGCCAGTCGGCGCAGGTCCAGCACCGCCGAGCCCAGCGTTTCCAGCGCGGCGAGCTCGAACTTGCCCCGCGACAGCTGCGCGTAAATCGGAGAAACCTGCATGCGCGAGAAGCCCAGCGCTTGCGTCGTAAAATCTCGATCCAGCTTCAGGTTTACCCCGTAACCTGCTGCAGTACCTAGGGGATTTGAATCGATCCAGCTCGATGTATGGGTCGCGCGAACGGTATTGTCGATAAACGCTTCGGCAAACCCCGCGTACCACATGGCGGTGGATGAAACGACGGCACGCTGCAGGTGCGTATAGCCGGGCAACGGCAGATCGTCGGCCTCGGCCCGGTCCAGGCAGACCCGGGCGATTTCGCGGCAACAAGCCGCCAACTGCCCGAGTTTCTGTTTTAGCCACAGCCGCGTGGCGACCAAAACCTGGTCATTGCGGCTACGCCCGGCATGCACCTTGCGGCCGATGTCGCCGAGGCGCTCGGTCAGACGCGCCTCGATTGCCGAGTGGCCGTCCTCATGCCGCTGGTCGAGTACGAATTCGCCACTTTCGAAGTCGACGCGCAGCACATCCAGTTCGCGCTTGAGCGCCTGCGCCTCGTCGTGCTGCAGCAAACCAATCCGCGCCAGCCCCTCGACATGCGCCTGGCTGGCCTTTATATCGTGGACGAAGAATTCGCGGTCGAGCAGCACGTCGTCGCCGGCGGTGAAGCGCATGATGCGTTCGTCGACCTTGATGCCGGACTTGTTCCACAGCAGGTCAGCCATTGATGATGCCCTCGGTTTCGGCAAATCCCAACGCCAGATTCAGGTTCTGCATCGCCTGCGTCGCCGCGCCCTTGAGCAGATTGTCCAACGTTGACACCACAACAACGCGCTTGCCGCCCGGGGCGACAACGAAACCGCCGATCTCGACATGGTGCCGGCTGGCTATGCGGCTGACCCATGGCGCCTCGTCGACGACGCGCACCAGCGGCTCGTCGGCGTAGAAGCGGATGTAGGCACGCTTGACCTCGTTCTCGGTCATCGGCCGGTCCAGCCACAGGTTTACTGTCATGGTGATGCCGCGAAAATGCGACGCCACATGCGGCAGGAATTCGACCGGCAAGCCCAGGTGCCGGGTGACCTCGCGCTCGTGCACATGATCCACCAGCGAATACGGCATCAGGTTGTCCTTGAGCTTGTCCGGATCATTGCGATCCGACGGTGTCGTGCCCGCGCCGGAGTAACCCGATACACCGAAGCACGCTGGAGGTCCGGCCAGCCGCTCTCGCAACGGTGCAATCGCCAGCTGCATGGCGGTGGCGTAACAACCTGGATTGGCGATGCGCCGTTTGCCGGCACCGGCCGAACGGGTCAGTTCGGGCAAGCCGTAGTACCAGTCCGAATCAAAACGATGATCGGCCGACAGGTCGACGATGACGGTCTGCGGACGTTCCGCATCGATGGCGGCAACAAACGGCGCGGACTTGCCGTTGGGCAACGCCAGCACGACGGCATCGGCTTGCTTTGAAGCCACGGCCGACGGCTCGAGGTTTTCGTAGACTACATCGCCGGAGTAGTCGGCGACGTGATCGGCAACCCGTTGGCCATCCAGTTCGCGCGAGGAGACGAAGGCCAGTCGCAGGTACCGATGGCGCGCGATCAAGCGGATCATTTCGGCGCCGGTATGGCCCCTGGCTCCGACGATGCCGACACTTTTCGAGGTCACGATACAGCCTCCGCGACGGGCTTCGGTTCGATCAACTTGTCCGACAGCGTCGCCGGCCAGTCGCGGCAGAACTGGACACAACCGGCGATGCGATCGAACGCGCCAATGCCGTACCAGAATACCTTCCAGCCCTTGATCCGGTAACTGCCGTCGGATTCGTCAAAATAGAAATCGTTGGCAAGATTGTGGCACCGCGAACGCCAGAACAGGCGCGAATGTTTTTCACGCATGACCTGCCATACGGCACGGCCGAGGCCTTCGCCCTGCGCGTCGTCGAGCACGGCAAACTTGTCCATGTAGGTTTCGCCGGCACCGTCAATCAGAACGATGGCCGCGCGATAGTTCTCGCTGATGTAGGCACATTGCAGCGGTGTGCGTTCGAAGTAGTCGTCGGCCAGCGTGCGCCGGAAACTCGATTCGATCAGCTTGCGCAGCCGCGCCTTGTCGATCTCGTCCCAGGACGTGAATTTCAGCACCTTCTCGCCGCGCCGCACCAGCGTGCCCGAACCCTTGTGCGTGAACAGTTCCTTGGCCAGTTCCGTTGGCTTGGTGATCGACACCGACGACGTCGGCGGCAACCGGGCGAGTAATTCCTTGATCTGTTCGATCTTCAGCCGCATGCCCGAATGCAACCACGGCTGCGCCATCAAATGCTCGTACTCGCTGGACAGGTTGATCGAATCGATGATACGCCCCGCGCCATCAAGCAAGCCGCCGGTTCCGGTCAGGAACACGATCTTGTACGGCTGCAGCACCTGCACCAGTTTGTTGGCGGCCAAGTCCGCGTTGACGTTGAGGATCTGCCCGTCCAGCGTCTCGCCGAGACTGGCGATCACCGGAATCGAGCCGGCGGCCAGGCTCGATTCGATCGGCGCCAGATGCACGTTTTCGACCTTGCCCACCAGACCGAAATTTTCGCGGTCGAGCAGGCTGGACTCGAATACACCGGCAACGATCGACGTCGCGCGCACGTCGGCGTCATGCAGGGCCGCAACCAGACTCAGGTTCTGTGCCATGAACACGCGGCGCACGATCGCCAACGCCGCAGGTTTGGTTACGCGCAGCCCGTCGACAACCTGCTTTTCGATGCCGGCGGCGGCCAGTTCCGTGTCGAGCTGCGGTCCGGCACCGTGTATCACGATCGGCGTCAGGCCGACCTGTTGCAGGAACGAAAGCGACGAGGTCAACGCATCCAGATCGTCGCGCAGCACCGCGCCGCCAACCTTGACCACGGCAAAGCGTTTCGCGTCGAGCTGCGAAAAGCGCTTCAGGTATTGCGAAATCTCCTTCGCGCTGGCCATGCTCGAGAGCAGGCGCACGATGGTCTGGCGAGTCTGTCTATGCGTGTCCATGCTCGAATATCCGGATGTAGCTTTCGGTGACCTTTTCCAGGTCGGACAGCGCGACGAACTCGTCGGCGGCATGGGCCTGGGCGATGTCGCCCGGACCATAAACGAACGTGGTGTAGCCTGCTGCCGAGAACAACGACGCCTCGGTCCAGAAATCCACGGCGTTGCCGATCGGCAACCCGAGTTCGTCGGCCAGATCGCGCGCCACGAGCCGCTGCGCCTCTGCACGGGCGATGTCGCCGGCCGGCAGCGACGGGCCGCGGAACGTCTCGTCGAATACCGCCGGCGGCACCGCGCCGCAATGGCGGAATGTGTCCAGCAATTCGTCGGTATCCATCGACGGCAACGGCCGAAAGCCGAAACGCACGTCGGCCGACGGCGCAATGACGTTGGCCTTGATCCCGCCCTCGATACGGCCGATATTGAAACGCAGCCCGGTCAGGCCGCCGAAACGCTGATGCGCCTGCGATTCGACAAAATCCAGCGCCGCCGCACCCCAGCGCACCGTCTGGTGCAGCGCGCTATCGGACGGTTTGAGATCGCCCGAGGCATGTCCGGCGCGGCCGGCGAAACGCATCGAAACCGCGCTGATGCCGCGATGCGCCAACACCGCTGCACAACGCGTTGGCTCGGCCACGATCACGCCCTCGAACGGCAGTTTCCGTTCGAGAAAGGCAGTGACGCAACGCGGATCATTCGCTTCCTCGTCAGTGCTGAACAGGAATGCCGCGTCGCCTTGTGTTCTCGCCGCCGCGGTCAACAGTGCCGCCGCGGCACCCTTGATGTCACAGGCACCGAGCCCGACTGCGTGTTCGGACGAAACCTGCAAATCATGCGGATCGCGCGACCACTGCGACGACGCCGGCACCGTATCCAGATGCACGTTGAACAGCAGTGTCGGTTCGCCGCGAGTCGCGAACAGGCTGACTGCACCGGCGCCATGATCAGTCAGCGTGCATTCGAAACCCGCAAGCCGGGCGCGCAGGTAATCGAAAATGCCGTCGGTACCGATCGCACGCGGTGGATTGCGCGTGTCGAACCCGACCAGTTCGCGCAGATGCACCAGCGTGGTATCGATCAATTCGCTCATTGCTTCGCGCCCCGATTGATCTCGGCCCACAGACTCGAGCTCATGCCGTACAAGCGGATGAAACCTTCGGCCTCGGCGACGCCCCAATCCGCGGACTGCGCGTAGGTCGCGCCCTTGGCGTGCAACAAGTGCGGCGATTCGACGGCGACGGCGTCGACGTGCCCGCCGCTTGTTTCGAGCGTTACGGTGCCGTTTACGCAGCGCTGACTGGAAGCCAGGAAGGCTTCGAGATCGGCCTTCAGCGGATCGTGGAAGAAGCCCTCGTAAACCAGCTCGGTCCACTTGCGCGCGACATCCGGCTTGAAGCGGTTTTGCAATTTGCTCAGCACAGCCTCTTCGAGTGCACGGTGCGCGGCCTGCAATGCCACCAGGCCGGGCGCTTCATGCACTATGCGCCCTTTCAGTCCGATCGTCGTGTCGCCGGTGTATAACCCGCGACCCACACCATAGCGTGCGAATTCGGCATTCAGCCGCTTGAGAATTTCGGCGCCGGGCAAACGTTTGCCTTCGATTTCAACGGCTTCGCCTTGCTCAAATGTGATGCGAACACGCAGCGGCTCGCTCGGCCAGTTGGCGCGCTCGGCACACCAGCCGCGCGCCTCGTCACCAGGCCGCTCCCAGCGATCAACCTCACCGCCGGACAGGGTTACACCGAGCAGGTTCTCGTTGATCGTGTAGCTTTTCTGCTTGCTGCGCACGCTGAAGCCTCGCTGCTGCAGATATTCCTGCTCCCAGGCACGCACAGCAGTATGTTCACGCTGGATTTCGCGAATCGGCGCGATGATGTGGTAATCGCCCAGCGCCTTGACGGTCAGGTCGAAGCGCACCTGGTCGTTACCCATGCCGGTGCAGCCGTGCGCGAAATGGCGCGTGCCAAGTTCGTCGCAGCGTTGCAGCGACTCCTGCACGATCACGTAGCGGTCGGACACCAGCAAGGGATATTGGCCCTGGTAGAACTCGCCCGACCAGATCAGCGGTTTGACGAATTCGTCCCAGATCGGCTGCGAGGCATCGACGGTACGATGCGAAGCGACACCGAGTTCATTTGCGCGCTGTTCGATGTAGGCCCGCTCGTCGCTCGACACCCCGCCGGTATCGGCAAAGATGGTATGCACGCGATAGCCGCGTTCGCGCAGCCACGGAACGCAGAAGCTGGTATCCAGACCGCCGGAAAACGCGAGAACGACGTCTTCGCCATCATCATCCGGTTTGCCTGTTTGATTCGAGTTGTCGGTGGACATTTTCAGGTAGCCTTGGTGTTGATCGTATTTCTGCGGTTGCGGTGCCGATCAGGCCGCGCCGACCAGCGTCGCCATGATTGCCTTCTGCACATGCAAGCGGTTCTCCGCCTCGTCAATGGCGATGCAGGCCGGTGAATCCATGACCGCATCCGTGGCCTTCACGTTCCGGCGCAGCGGCAGGCAATGGCTGAACACCCCGTTATCCGTGAGCGCCATCTTTGCCTCGTCAACGATAAAGTTTTTGTACTTTTCACGGATCGGTTTTTCCTGCTCCCAATGCCCGAAATACGGCAACGCGCCCCAGCTCTTGGCATAGACCACATCGGCCCCACCATAGGCACTTTCGATATCGTGGCTGATCCTGAGCGAGCCGCCGTTCTCGTCGGCATTGCGACGGCCGAATTCGATGTAGCGCTCGTCCAGAACGTATTCCGGCGTCGGGCACAACAGGGTCACGTCCATGCCGAAGCGTGTCGCAATCTGCAGCGCCGAATTGGCGACCGCGGTATTCAGCGGCTTTGGGTGGTAAGTCCAGGTCAGCACGTATTTCCTGCCGCGCAAATCGTTGGTTCCGAAATGCTCCTGCAACGCCAGGATATGCGCCATCTCCTGGCACGGATGCGTGATCGTCTCCATGTTGATCACCGGCACGGCGGCATATTTGGCGAAGGCACGAATCAGCTTGTCCTGGCGATCAACCAGCCAGTCCTGGAACTTCGGAAATGCGCGGATGCCGATCAGATCGACGTAGCGCGACAACACACGCGCGACTTCGCCCACATGTTCCTCGGCATCACCGTGCATGACCGTTCCGGCCTCGAATTCAATCGGCCAGGCATCCTTGCCCGGTTGCAGCACAATCGCATGCCCGCCGAGCTGGAACGCGCCCAGTTCGAAACTGGTGCGCGTACGCATCGACGGATTGAAAAACAGCAACGCGATACTCTTGCCCGCCAACTCGCGGCCGAGCTTTTGCTGCTTGAACGCCGAGGCACGTTTCAACATCGCGTCCAGTTCGGCACGACTGAAATCCTGCGTGGTCAGAAAATGGCGAATTTTCATATTCGGGACCCTGACAAAAACGAAACCCGGCGCCGGGCCGGGTTTCGATCAATGCTCAAACGATGCGCGAGCGTTATCCGGCCGGAAAATGGATTCCAGATCGGCGCGCACGCGAAGTCATGCCAGCCGCCATACGCGCGCTGGTCAGACCAACAAAACCGGAGCAGTTACCGTTCATGGGGCGGATAATCGCATGAGCTGTGCACCGGCGCAATGCTTTCACTGGGCTATGGGCTATTTTTGGACACTGCACCGCAGGAGCGGCGCGAACAGCGCAGCCGGCCGCATAGCGGCTCAGGGCAGGATGCCCGCGGTCATGCCAAAGATAAGTGGGCTCGCCGCCGGCGAGTGAAAGCTCTTGCTCTTCAAGACAAATGTCGTGGAAGACATCAAGCCGGTTATTCGACCGGCGTAACGCTCACGCGCACGCGCAGGCGATCGCCTGGATCATGCAACAGGCGCGCCGTGTAGATGTCGCCGCGATAGCGATATTCGACGTCGTAACCAATGATGCGGCGCTGTACGGGCGGGTCGACCGTGCGACAACGCCGTACCACCTTGTAACGCGGGGCTTGCTCGTCACCGCGATCAACGTCATCGCGCTCGTTGGCCGCGGCGATATTATTGCCTATCACTCCGCCGGCGACCGCTCCTGCCGCGGTCGCCGCAGTACGGCCATGACCATGCCCTACCTGATGACCGATCAAGCCACCGATGATGGCTCCGACCACGCTGGCCACGCCGCGACTCGAATCGCGATCATCGGAATCCGAAGAGTCAATCGGCACCTGCTCTTCCCAGCATTCCTGCTTGGGCACGGTTTGTTCGGGCACGTTGTAAACCGGATCGACGCGCAATACGTCGGCCCAGCCGTAATGTGAATTGTCGTCGCTCAGAGCCGAAGCAGACTGATTAGTTGTCTGCGCCGGGCACGGCGTGGCGATCGTCAGCAGAACTGCCGTCAGCAAGCCGATAATCTTCATTTCGTCTCCGTCAACTGACCACGCCGGAAATCATCATGCGAGTGTTTCGCAGATCCACGTCGGATCTCGATGATGAACCCACCTGTTTCACCCTGTGCGCATGGTCGTGCGTTTCGACACAAATTAAACCACCGCAAGCCTGAATGCAGGCTAAGGGAATCCCTTGTTCAGATTGACGCACTGCCTCAAGCGCATCCTCGGCGGCCAAGTGCCCGCAGACAGCTGTTATACAATGCGGCCATCATGAAATTGCGACTGTTCAACTCACTCAGCCGGCGCGTCGAGGATTTCGTTCCGCTCGATCCGTCGCGGGTCACGATGTACCTGTGCGGACCCACGGTTTACAACTACGTGCACATCGGTAACGCCCGCGGACCGGTTGTGTTCGGGCTGCTGGTACGCCTGCTGCGACGCATCTACGGCGCCGGGCACGTAGTTTACGCGCGGAATGTTACTGACGTGGACGACAAGATCAACACCACCGCGGCCGAGTCCGGCCAATCCATTGGCGAAATCACGCAACGCTACGCCGGCGCCTATGACGAGGACATGCGCAAGCTCGGCGTCGATGCCCCGGACGTCGTGCCTTACGCGACGCATCATATCCCGCAGATTATCGCCATGTGCGAGAAGCTGATCGACACCGGACATGCTTATGCCGCCGACGGTCACGTGTTGTTCGACGTCGCCTCCTATCCCGACTACGGACATTTGTCCGGTCGCTCTCCCGACGAGATGATCGCCGGCTCGCGCATCGAAGTCGCTCCGTACAAAAAGAATCCGGCGGACTTCGTGCTATGGAAACCCTCCACGCCCGACCTGCCCGGCTGGGACAGCCCGTGGGGACGAGGCCGCCCGGGCTGGCATATCGAATGCTCGGCCATGAGTGCCACGCATCTGGGCGAGACCATCGACATCCACGCCGGCGGCAACGACCTGCTGTTTCCGCATCACGAGAACGAAGTCGCACAATCGACCTGCGCGCACGACGGCAATATTTTCGCCCGCTGGTGGCTGCACAATGGCATGCTGACTTTCGACGGCAAGAAGATGTCGAAGTCTTTGGGCAACACGCTGGTGCTGCACGAGTTGCTCAAGCAGCACGACCCGGAAGTGCTGCGCTACATGCTGCTCAAGGCGCACTATCGGCAGCCGCTGGACTGGTCATCCTCGGCACTGGAACAAACGCAACGCACGCTCGACGGGCTCTACGGCACCCTGCGTGATCTGACCAATCTACGCGTGCTGGAGGACGTGCCGCTGCCGTCCGAATTCGAGGCTGCCCTGCTCGATGACCTGAACACGCCCGAAGCGCTTGCCGTCCTGTCGAAACTGGCTGACAACGCGCGCAAGGCGGATACGCCGCAGTCCCGGATTCAGGCCAAGTCCGAACTGCTGCGTGCGGCCGATTTTCTCGGCTTGTTGAAACGGGACGCCGATGCCTGGTTCAAGCGGGGCGCCGATACGGGGCCGGTCGACATAGCCTGGATCGAGGACCTTATCCGGCAGCGCGCCGAGGCACGCCAACGGCGCGATTTTGCCAGCGCTGATCGCATTCGCGACGAACTCGCCGACAAGGGCGTGATCATCGAGGACAGCCCGACCGGCGCACGCTGGAAACTCGTGCACTCCGGAAGCAGCCACGATGAATATGCCGCCTGACCGAACCGAGATGACATCTGCACAGGACGCACAAACCGAGATCGAGGAAGAGTTCTCGTTCTTCGACGACTGGACCGAACGCTACCAGTACCTGATCGACCTCGGCCGCAAATTGCCCGAGTTCCCGGCACAACTGAAGACCGACGAATACAAGGTGCACGGCTGTCAATCGCAGGTGTGGCTGGCCGCCAACGGCGATGCCAATCGTATGGAGTTTCGCGCGATCAGCGATTCGGCGATCGTGTCGGGTCTGATCGCCCTGCTGTTGCGCGTGTATTCGGGCCGCTCGGCCCGGGAAATTCTGGATACCGAACCGCGCTTCGTCGAGGCCATCGGTCTGGCCAGGCACCTGTCGCCGACGCGCAACAACGGCCTGGCGGCGATGCTTGCACAAATCCGCAAGCATGCGGCTACCAATGCATGACCCGGATCGCGGGCTAAGACAATCACGCCGGATTCCGGCAATCGAAAACCTGCCGGGTCATTTCATTTTTCCATCGCATCGGGGCATACTTGACCGATCTCTTATCAGGGGGAGACGAACCGATGGCTGTCGATCGATCGCTGCTTCAGACCCTGCTGCAGCTGAAACATCCGTGGAGCGTGCTTGAATACGAGATGGACCCGGCGCGACGGCGCCTCGACATCTGGGTCGGAACCACCGCAGCCGCGAGCTGGTTCGGAATCGTACGTCGCGGCCATGACACGTCGTCCGAGCAAGTGTGGCGCCACGACAACATCGGGATGTTCTCGACGTTTATCCACTTCAACGTGACGCGCGAAGCCGAAATTCCGGTCGCGCCGTGGAGCAATCTGGCCGGTTTTCCGTTCTCCCGCTCGGTCACCCAGCGGGCGCGCGCATTGATTGCCGATGACGCCTCGATCAAGAGCATCGTGCTTGCGCTGGGAATGACTCCCGAGGAGGTCTGGAAATTACGCCATGTCACCGCGCCATCGGACGCGACCGGCGCACAGCATGCGCAGAAACGCCCGGCCGCTGCGCCGGCATCCGCACATTCGGCCGCCACCCCAACGCCCCCGGCCGCGCCGGGAGGCGTACCAGATGCCGAAGACCCGGTCTGGCAGCGGCTGGTCGACGGCATGAACATCGACATCCGCGTGCTGAGCCTGAAATTGCTGCTTGCCCGCGTGCGCAGCCAGATGCAAGGCATAACCGATCCTGATATCAGTCTCCTGCACCTGTCGGAACTGCATCGTTATTTCGTCAGGCACGAGCGAATACTCGGGCATGAAATTTCGCAATTGAGGGGGCACTGACATGAGCGACGCCACTGTGGTTTCACCGGCAAATGCCGGTCAGCTCGTTTCGCTCGAAGAAGCAGCCGCGCTCGTCAGCGACGGCAAAATGCTCTCAATCGCGGCCGATGCGTCCCTGCTTGCGAAGCTACCGCCCGGCAACTGGATCGGGGGTACGATTCCCTACTTCATGGCACAAGACGGCGGCGAAACGACGCGCCAAAAAGTCTTCGTCACGCAAATCAGCGCGGCCACCGCCACACCGACGATCCGCTATTACGACACCGCGGACCTGAGCCGCATTTGCGTGGATGCGCCGGAAAACGGATTCTCGCTGATCGTCCTGCCGGCATTTTCGGAAAGCCATTCACACTTCGCGCGCGACGCCCCAAGCTTCCCGGACATGTACATGAAACCTCTGGCAGGCTGGATAGCGGGCATCCACCTGGATGACCTTGGCAAGGCCAAGCCGCTGGTGTTCAGCGGCAACGACGCCAAGGCGCACGAAGAGGGCGCGGTAGTCATGCATGTGACGCTGCCGCCGGATCGGTTTGCACAAATCGGCATCGTCAATCTGTTCAAACAGGGAACAGGCGACAAAATCCGCTTCACCACGAGCGGTTTCAGCGCCGAAGCCTGTCTGGTCAACGGCAAGCCGACAAATTTCGCTGAATATGTGCAAGCGAGCCAGCTCGACACGCGTCTACCGCTGGTCGCGGATTACTGCGGTGCAATGATCAACGTATCGATCAAGGAAGTTGACGCACAGGCCGGACGCGTTGATTTCTACGCGCCGGTTTTCGACGATGTCGAGTACCGGATCGCGGCACCGGTCACCGACTACGTCGCGGCATTCAGGGCAGCTGCGCCGCAACCGAGCGGCCCCATCGCTTTCTGCTGCAACTGCATACTCAATTACCTTTATTCCGAACTTGAAGGGAAACAGGTCGAGCGGATGTTCGGGCCGATGACCTTCGGCGAGGTCGCCTACCAGCTGCTGAACCAGACGCTGGTCTACGTGACGATTGAGGGTTGAGTTTTTCGGTGTCGCGCCGCGGCTAGCGGGGCGACGCGGCGGCGGCACGCCCTGTCTTTTGGCCGGCTCACCACGAGCGCTCCCGTTTGTGAGCGGGCGCGCCGACCGGCCGAAAAAAATTCAATCGCCCATCTGCTTCTGGCGATGCTCCCAACGCTCCTGCGCATCCAGGCACAGCGTGGCAATCGGTCGCGCCTCGAGACGCTGGATGCCGATTTCCTCGTCGGTTTCCTCGCAATAGCCGTATCGGCCTTCCTCGATGCGCTTGAGCGCCTTGTCGATCTTGGCGATCAACTTGCGGTAACGATCGCGGGTGCGCAGTTCCAGCGAATTTTCGGTTTCGCGCGTGGCGCGTTCCGCCTCGTCACCGACATCGCGCACTTCGTCGCGCAGATTGTCGATGGTTTGCTTGGATTCCTCGACCAGGTCCTCGCGCCATTTCTGCAGCTTGGCGCGGAAATAGGCGAGTTGGGTCGGCCCCATGTATTCTTCGCGCTGTGTCGGATGATAACCCTTGGGCAAGTCGACAACGACATGACTGGGCAGTGCATAACGCCCATCTTCCCGGGTAATTTCGCTCTTTCCTGCTGCTGCGGCTGCCATTCTGCGTTTCGACGGTCTGGTGGTGGATTTTCTGGTTTTGGCCGATGTGCGCGGCGCGGCCCTGGCCGCCGATTTCTTCGCTGCCGGCTTCCTGGATACGGATTTCTTTGCAGCGGCTTTCGCGGTTTTGCGAGCAGGCGTCTTTTTCGCCACCGGCTTGGCCGGCTTGCGCGCAGGCGACTTCTTCGCGGCTTTGGCGGGCTTGGCTGCCTTCACGGTTCTGGCGACAGCGCTCTTTCGCGCGGGTTTCGCCTTGCTCGTCCTGGCAGTGGATTTCCTGGCCGCCGGCTTGCGCGCAGCGGTCTTCGAAGCAGCCTTGGCTTTCTTGGCCACCGCCTTCACGGTGCGCGTCTTGCCGGCCTTGGCCGCGGTCGATGCTTTCGTCTTCGCAGCCTTCTTGGCTGCGGGTTTGCGATTTTTGGTCGCCATCATTGTCACCATTGTTACTCGGCGGTCGCGTGTTATAGCCTATGTGTTTGCCAGCAGCAAGCTTTGCCGCCTGCGGACCGGTCCCATGCGCCGCGTTCACGCGCCCCGGACAACCGTCGTGCGTGGATCGCGAAGTCACTTTCAATTTGACGCTGAAAATCGTGACCCGACTGATACTCTTCCTGCTGTCGATCTACAAGCGCGTGTTCAGTCCGCTGCTGGGACAACGCTGCCGCTTCCACCCGAGCTGCTCGGATTACGCGCGCGAGGCCATCGCACGATTCGGTCCGTGGCGCGGCAGTATGCTCGCCGGTTGGCGATTGCTGCGTTGCCAGCCCTTGTGCAGCGGCGGGTTCGATCCGGTTCCCGAAAGGTTTACCATAAGAGGCTGTCGCTCGCGCGACGACGAATCCCCGCCGAACAGGAACCCTCCCGGATGAGCAACTGGTTGATCGTGAACGCCGATATCGTCAATGAGGGTCGGCGTTTCCACGGCGACGTTCGCGTGCGCGACGGACGCATCGACACCATCGCAGGCGGCCTGTCCGCTCGCGACGGCGAAAAAGTCTTCAATGCGGCCGGCCGCCTGTTGATGCCCGGCATGATTGACGACCAGGTGCACTTCCGCGAACCGGGCCTGGAATACAAGGCGGACTTCCACTCCGAATCCCGCGCGGCCGTTGCGGGTGGCGTGACTTCGTTCTTCGAGATGCCGAACTCGAAGCCCACGACCACCGATTACGCGGCTCTGGAAGACAAATACGCGCGTGCCGCAAGCAAGTCGCCGGCCAATTTCGCGTTCTATTTCGGTGCCACCAATGACAATCTCGACCTGATCCGACGGCTCGACCCGCGCAGCGCCTCCGGCATCAAGGTGTTCATGGGCGCTTCCACCGGCAACATGCTCGTCGACGACCCGCAGACGCTGGATGGCATTTTCCGGGATGCCCCGGTACCCGTGGTTACGCATTGCGAAGATACGCCGATGATCGAGGCCAATCTGGCCGCCGAACGCGAAAAGTACGGCGACGCGATCCCGGTCGAACATCATCCGCTGATCCGCTCGCGGGAAGCCTGCATCAAGTCGACCCGGCTGGCCATTGAGCTGGCGCGCCGGCACGACACGCGCCTGCATGTGCTGCACATCTCCACCGCCGACGAGCTCGAATTATTCGAGCCCGGACCGGTCGATGGCAAACGCATCACCGCCGAAACCTGCGTGCATTTCCTGCATTTCGACGAAGCCGACTACGCGACCAAGGGTAATCTGATCAAGTGCAATCCCGCGATCAAGACCGCCGCGGACCGCGAGGCGATCATCGCCGCGCTGAAGTCCGGTCGCATCGATATCCTCGCCACCGATCACGCACCGCATACGCTGGAGGAAAAGAATCAGCCTTACTTGAAGGCGCCGTCCGGGCTGCCGCTGGTACAATTCGTGCTGCAATGCGCGTTGCAACGCTGGTACGACGGTCATCTGCCGTTGGAACTGATCGTCGAAAAGACAACGCATGCACCGGCCAAGCGCTTCGACGTCCGCGAACGCGGATTCATCCGCGAAGGTTACTGGGCCGACCTGACCCTGATCGACACGAACAAAGCGCAAACCGTCACGCGTGAGGCGGTGTTGTCGAAGTGCGGCTGGTCGCCGTTCGAGGGCACGACGTTCCAATCCAGCATCGCGGCTACCTGGGTCAACGGCCACCTGGCCTGGAACGGCAGCGAAGTCGACGACTCGCAACTGGGACGCAGGCTGGAATTCGCAAGATGATCAGATCCGGCCTGCTGTTGTGTGCGCTCGCGGCATTCGTCCCGCCGGCCATGGCACGCGATGCAATACGGCTGCCAAAGATCCTGGAACAGGGCCAACTGGTCGTCGCGCACGCGCCGCCGAACGCCAAAATCGAATTCGACGGCCGCGAACTGCGTATCGGCAAGGACGGCACCTTTGTCTTCGGCCTGGGTCGCGATGCCGCTCCGCGCCAGCAACTCACGGTCCACTACGCCGACCATCACACGCGCAAGATCGCGTTCGTGGTCAGGCAACGTAAATACCGGATCGAACGCGTCAACGGGTTGCCGCAACAAACCGTCACACCCGGCCCTGAAATTCTGGCGCGCATCGAGCGCGAACAGGCGAGCGTGCAAAAGGCCAGGAAACGCGACGATCCACGCGAAAACTTCCTGCACGGCTTCGAACGGCCGGTAAGCAATGCGCGCATCAGCGGCGTCTACGGCAGCCAGCGTATCGACAATGGCGAACCCAGGCACCCGCACATGGGGCTGGATATGGCCGTACCGATCGGCACGCCCGTACATGCGCCGGCCGACGGCATCGTCACCTTCGCGGCGACTGACCTGTTTCTGACCGGCGGCACCGTACTGATCGATCACGGCTTCGGTCTGGATTCGTCTTTCCTGCACATGAGCCGCGTTGACGTGCATGTCGGCGAGCACGTCAAGCAGGGCCAGGTGATCGGCGCGGTCGGCATGACCGGGCGCGCGACCGGGCCGCACGTGCACTGGGGCTTCAACTGGTTCAACGTGCGGCTGGACCCTGCCCTGCTGCCCAAGCTGCCGGCGCGCAAGACCCACCCGCACTGAGTTTCCATACGAACCTGATTTAACCTATACCGAAGTCATCAGAGGAACACGCACATGCTCGGCAGTCGAATCTCTGCATTGGCCCTGGCCACAGTTGCACTCGGAGCGAGTTGCGTCGCTCACGCCATACCGGTCGACAAACCTTATTCGGGAACTCTGACACTGAACGTCGACCTGACCGATTCGACGCGCAAGATTTTCCGCATCGAGGAGACGATCCCGGTTCAACCCGGCAAGGTCGATTTGATGTATCCAAAATGGATTCCGGGCGAGCATTCGCCGAGCGGCCCGATCGAAAACGTGGCCGGTCTGATAATCACCGGCAACGGCAAGCGGATTGTCTGGCGCCGCGATTTACTCGACATGTACACGCTGCATTTGGCTGTGCCCGACGGCGTCAACAAACTGAATTTGCGGTTTCAGTTTCTCTCACCGACCGGCGGCGGGAGGTTCGGCGGCAGCGTTTCGGCGACCAGCAAGCTGGTCGACCTGGAGTGGAACCAGGTGGCGTTTTATCCGGCCGGCTACTACTCGCGCGACATCCGGATTCAACCCAACGTGGCGCTGCCATCCGGTTGGCAGTTTGCTACCGCGCTGGAAGTCGAAGGCAAGAACGCCGATGCGATCCACTTCAAGCCGGTCGGATTCAATACGTTGGTCGATTCGCCGCTGATCGCCGGTCGGCATTTCGAGCGCGTCGATCTCACGCCCGGCGCCAGGGTTCCGGTACACCTGGACATCGTCTCGGACCACGCGAACGAGCTGAAAATCTCGAAAACGCAACTGCAGGCGGCGCGCAACCTGGTCACCCAGGCCTACAAGCTGTTCGGCGCGCATCATTACGCGCACTACGACTTCCTGTTCACGCTGTCCGACGAAACCGGCCATTTCGGCCTGGAACATCACCAGTCCAGTGACGACCGCCTGGCCGCGGATTATTTCACCAATCCCGACACCTATCTGAGCGGCACGACGCTGTTGCCGCATGAGTACGTGCATTCATGGAACGGCAAATTCCGCCGGCCGGCCGACCTTTGGACGCCCAACTTCGACGTGCCGATGAAGGACGACCTGCTGTGGGTCTACGAAGGGCTGACCGAATACCTGGGACCGGTACTGTCCGCGCGTTCGGGCATGCGCACCGCCGAACAGTACCGTGATGCACTGGCCATGACCGCCGCCGAAATGGATAAGCGCCCCGGGCGCAGCTGGCGCCCCGTGCAGGATACGGCCGACGAAGCGCAAGAGCTGTATTACGCGCCGGGCGCCTGGGCCACATGGCGGCGGCGCACAGATTTCTATCCGGAAGGCGAACTGATCTGGCTGGATGTCGACACCACGATCCGCAAACTGTCGCACGACAAACGCACACTCGATGATTTCGCCCACGCTTTTTACGGCATGGACAACGGCAGTGACGTCACCAAAACCTACGACTTCAACGACATCGTGACGACGCTCAACCGCGTGCAGCCGCACGACTGGGCGCGTTTCCTGCGCCAACGCCTGGACACCACCGATCCGGCCGCACCGCTGCAAGGCCTGGCGCAAGGTGGCTGGAAGCTGGTTTATGTCGACAAGCCAACACCGATATTCAAGGCGCGCGAGAAATCCCACAAAAATCTGGATTTGATTTACTCGATCGGCCTGTCAATCGATAACCGCGACAATCGCGGCACCATTGGCGACGTACTCTGGAACAGCCCGGCATTCACCTCGGGCCTTGCGCCCGGCATGAAGATAATCGCCGTGAACAACGAGCAGTTCGATGCCGATCGCATCCAAACGGCAATCGACTCTGCCGAGCATGACAAACATCCGATCGAACTTCTGGTGCGCAACGGCAAAACCTACATGACGGTCAGCATCGACTATCACGACGGCCCGAAATACCCGCGCCTGCAACGCGTTCCGGGCACACCAGACCGGCTCGACGCCATCGTGCGCGCGAAACGCTGAAGGAATTCGGGTTTTCCCGGGCCGCCAAGCGGACCGGCAGCCGCTTCTTCAGCGCGGATTACGACATGGTGCCATCAACGTAACCGCCGTCGACACCCTTGCTTGCGACGGCAACCGCATCGTGCGAATGCAGGCTTTCGTAATGTTCGGCGCGGACCCGGAAATCGCTGATGCGTTCGTCATCGTTCAGAACGTCGCGGATACGCCGTGCCGCGTCCTCGCAGAACATCAGGTTTTCGCCATTGAGCCGGGCGAAGGCCTGTTCGTCCTCACGCTTGACCGCGGTTTGCACCGGCGTCTGCAACGCATCTTCGATGCGATCGATCACCTCCACAATCGGGATATCGAATCCAGCGGCCAGCTTGACCTTGACCCGCGCACTGCTGCGCTGACTGTGCGGCGTCGCGCAGATGCCGCGTTCGCTTCCCAGCCAGTGCATCACGGCATCGTGATCCAGCGCCTTGCCAGCACCGAAATCGGCGATGAATCGCTCCTGGATCAATTGCCGCGCGAGCGCTGCCGAACACGGGCAGGTGCTGGAATACGCCACATCGACCTGCACCTCGAGCGCGAATTCGCCATCCGCCAGACTTGCCGCGATGACCACAGGATAGGATTTCCAGCCGCTATTGTCGCTGACCAGCGCGCGCCTGCGCAGCAGGTGCTCGAATTCGATACGCAACATCGCGCGATCCGAAAGATCACGATGCGAATCCAGGAACTCACGCAGCGCGCGCCGCAACAGGCAAGGCGAAAGCGGTTCGGCGGTCAAAACCTGATCGACGTGTTGATACAGCCGCGACATGTGAATACCGCGCACGTCCGGACGAACCAGATTGACGTAGGCGGCGACACGCGCCGCAAGTCGTGTGTCGCTGCCGTCGGCATCGGACACACGCACCGGCACATCAATGCGATCCATGCCGACCCAATCGAGTGGCCCGGCGACCGCCGGCTCGGCATCGGCGGCGATATCCGGCATGACTCGCACGCGGTTGCTATCGGATTGCATGGACTGTCCTCTCAATGGGTCGAACCATCCCGGTCCGAAGATCAAATACGCAAGCGCGAAGCATATTAGCTGGGGCCGGGCGAAGAATTCGTCAAGGCCCGGACCCTGCTTGCCGCGCCAATGCGCGTGCTTCGCGCCAGCACACGTGCAGGCAACGCCAATGCCCCGCCCTGCCATGCCGCACCAGATGGTCCAGTGGGTTCGACGCCCTCGCAGCTGCCGCCATCAGCGCCGAATCGAGCCGCGCGCGGACGCGAATCGGCAGTTTGTTGATCGTTCC
The DNA here is from genome assembly GCA_963779795.1 of uncultured Pseudomonadota bacterium. Classification (GTDB taxonomy): domain Bacteria; phylum Pseudomonadota; class Gammaproteobacteria; order Xanthomonadales; family Rhodanobacteraceae; genus Rudaea. The sequence continues at coordinate 935,764 of CAVZZK010000003.1, forward strand.
TTGTTGCATGGCTTTGTCCAGAACCTTACGGAGCGCGTCGAGATACGCATGCGCAAAGGCCGTGGCGTTCGGGTCCCGCGAACGCGCCGTCTCGCGCGTGAGTCCGTGACTGGCCAGCAGGTTCAATGGCAAGGCGAGCTGCTCCGGCATCACGCCGGCATCGGCAAACGTATGCAACAGGTGCGAGACGGACAACAGATCCGCGTCGCGCGGCAACTGCGCGTCGGCGCCAGTCAACACGACGCTCTGGGCCGTGACGACTGCAAGGTGCCAGGGACGCAATCTTTCAAGTAGCCCGCTCAGGTCAGGCGCGGGCTGCGCCTCAATTTGTCCAAGCGCGGCATCCGCCAGCGCCGACCATGGCGTGACATCGGATTCGCGCAGACGCACTTCATCGAACAGCAGCCTGGTTACCGGGTGGCGACCACGCCCGGCATGCGCATCGGCGAATTCCTGCCGCCACCAGCCGAGTTTTGCCGCCGCGACTTGCGGTTCCGCCACATGGAATGCCGTATGCGCCAACTCGTGAATCAGCGTACCGAACGCGCTTGCTGCGGTACGTACATCCGCCGGCAGGAAGACCCGAACGATGGCATTCTCGGGCGAGGAATCCAGCCATTTGCGTTCGAATGGCTCGAACTGGTCTTCGTTCACCGCCATCGGTTCAATCCAGTGCCAGCGCGCCCAGCAATTCCACCGGCGTTGCCACGACCACATCCGCACCCCACGCGCCGGGATCTTCGCCGTTCAGATAACCCCAACCGGCGGCGATGGTCATGGTGCCGGCATTGCGACCGGCCTCGATATCGCGGACATCGTCGCCAATGTAGACACCGCGCCGAAAGCTGACGCCAGCCAGCTTGCAGGCGTGCAGGATCGGCTCGGGTTGCGGTTTGCGCTGCGCCAGCGTGTCGCCGGCGACCAGCGCAGCACAGCGTGTATCCAGACCCAGGGCCGAGAGCAATGCTTTCGCCAGCCAACCGGGCTTGTTGGTCACCACGCCCCATGGCAGCCGGCGCGATTCCAGCCCGGCCAGCACGGCATCGATACCCGCAAACGGGCGGCTATGCGTGGCGATCGCCTGCGAATACAACTCAAGGAATCGCGGCAGCAAGGTCTCGATACGTTCTTCGTCCGCTCCCGGAAAGCCCTGGCGCAACATGGCCCGACCGCCCTTGGAGACAACCGATCCGACGCCGGCAAGATCGCGTTCGGCTTCCCCTTGTTCGGCACGCAATCGGCGCATCGCCACGATCAGGTCGGGCGCGGAATCCACCAGCGTGCCATCCAGATCGAACAACACCACCTCCACGGGCAGGCTCGGCAGGCTCATTCGGGCTTCTGTGCGCAAGCCAGGTAGTTGATCGCGATTTCCCGGGTCAGGGCGGCGCGGCGAGTCAGCGGGTTGTAGGCCAGTCCGCTGAGGTGTTGCAATTGCATACCGGCATCGCGCAACGCCCCGGTCAACTCGGAAGGTCGAATGAATCGGGCGTAGTCGTGCGTGCCTCGCGGCAACAACCTGAGCATGTATTCGGCCGCGACGATCGCACCGGCAAAGGCCAGCGGCGTACGCGTAAGCGTCGACAGGAACAACTTTCCGCCGGGTTTGAGCAGTTTCGCACAGGCGCCGATGATGCCGCCCGGGTCCGGGACGTGCTCGAGCATCTCCATGCAGGTCACGACATCGAAACTTTCAGGCATCTGCGTAGCCAGCGACTCGACATCGACCTGCCGATAATCGACCTGCTGCCCGGATTCATGCAGATGCAGACGCGCCACATCCAGAACCCGAGTCGCCAGATCGATGGCCATGACATCGGCACCGGCACCAGCCAGCGCTTCGCTGAGAATTCCACCGCCGCAACCCACGTCAAGGACTCGCGCGCCACGCAAGACCGACCGCTGGGCGACATAATCCAGACGTACCGGGTTCAGGTCGTGCAGTGCACGGGAGTCGCCGTTTCTGTCCCACCATCCGGCCGCAAGCTGGTCGAATTTGGCCGTTTCGGTGCTGTCGACGTTGGCGTGAGATGCGTTCATGGCGTAATCGGTGGACTCGAAGTGCTCAGCCTGCGATGCGGGTTGCCCAGGCCTGCGCCTTGCCGCGCAGCGCGGAGGTATCCATATCGATCAGGCGACCATCGTCGAGCTTGCGCCTTCCGGCGATCCAAACGTCGCTGACCTGCTGCCGACCCGTCGCATAAACCAGTTGGGAAATCGCATTGTAGACGGGTAGCGTCTCCAGCGCGTCGAGACGCACCGCGGCCAGATCGGCATGCTTGCCGGCCACGATAGAACCGATGCGTTCGCCAAGACCCAGCGCACGCGCGCCATTGAGCGTGGCCGCCTGCAACGCGAATGCCGCCTCGAACGCGCTGGCATCATTTGCGACGCACTTGGCGAGCAAAGCCGCCGTGCGCATCTCGCCAAACATGTCCAGATCGTTGTTGCTGGCGCAACCGTCGGTTCCCACTGCGAGATTGACCCCTGCCGCATGAAGCTTCTGTGCAGGGCAGAAGCCGCTGGCAAGCTTCAGGTTCGATTCCGGGCAATGCACAACGCTCACGCCATTGTCGGCGCACGCGGCAATTTCGGCATCGGTCAGCTGGGTCATGTGCACCGCGATCAGGTGATCGTTGACCAGGCCCAGTTTCTGCAGGCGTGCGAACGGACGAATGCCCTGCTGTTGCTTCGAATCCTCAACTTCATGCGCGGTTTCGTGCACGTGCATGTGCACGGGAATGTCGAGCTGGTCCGACAGCATGCGGATACGTCCAAAGCTCTCGTCCGAAACCGTGTACGGCGCATGCGGCGCCAAAGTGATCGAAACCAGTGACTCACCCTTGAACTCGTCATGGACGGCCAGCCCCTTGTCGAAGTACTCGTCCCGGGTGCCGGCCCAGGCACTTGGGAATTCGACCACGGGCAACCCGACCGAAGCGCGAAAACCGTGATGCAGATAGGTCGATGCCTGCACATCGGGGAAGAAATAGTTCTCGTTGCAGCAGGTGGTACCACCACGCAACATTTCCGCGATGGCCAGCTCGACGCCGTCGCGCACGAATTCAGGTCCCATGACCCGAGCTTCGACCGGCCATATGTGATCCTGCAACCAGATCATCAGCGGCAAATCGTCGGCGACACCGCGCAGCAGCGTCATCGGATTGTGAGTGTGCGCGTTGACCAGTCCGGGAATCAGCGCGTGCTGCGACAATTCGATACGGCGCGCCCCGGGATATTTGTCCCGTGCCGCCGCGATCGGCAATACATCGGCGATCAACTCCCCGGCAATCGCCACGGCGTGGTGTTCGAGCACGACAGAGTGTGGCTCGACCGGTATCAGCCAGCGCGCTTCGAGCAAGAGTTCAACCGGTCGTTTCGAGCTGCTGTCGTTCACTGTCACCTCTGTGTTTTTGATTTCCCGGATAAATCCCCATCGGGCCGCCGTCGGAACAAAACTAAGCAGCGGCGCGAAGCCTGCAATCGATTCTTCAGCATGCCGACTCGTGCGCGACTACGTTGCCGCGCGGGTCGGACAAGGTCACTTCACGCGACCGACGTACTCGCCGCTGCGCGTATCCACCTTGATCAGTTCGTCCCGGCCGACGAACAATGGCACGCGAACCACGGCTCCGGTTTCCAGTGTCGCCGGCTTGCCGCCGGTACCGGCCGTGTCGCCCTTGACACCCGGATCGGTCTCGGTAATCGCCAACTCGACGAAATTCGGTGGCACCACCGTCAGCGGCGTGCCGTTCCACAACGTCACGATGCACATCTCGTTGCCCTTCAGCCACTGCGCGGCATCGGCCATGGCGGCCTTGTCGGCCGCGATCTGCTCGTGCGTGTCCGGATGCATGAAATGCCAGAATTCGCCGTCCGTGTACAGGTACTCCATGTCGGTATCGAGTACGTCGGCGGCTTCCAGCGAGTCGGTCGACTTCATCGTCAGTTCGACGACGCGCCCGGTTTTCAGATTGCGATATTTGACCCGGGTGAAGGCTTGGCCCTTGCCCGGTTTGATGTACTCGGTATCCACAATCGTGCACGGTTGACGATCAACAATGATCTTCATGCCGTTCTTCACATCATTCATACCGTAGCCGGCCATACTTTCTCCTGAAGCGTGCCGCCGAATAAGCGGCTAAAATCGTCAATCGAGCCATTTCGCCGGACGCGCCGGCACCTGAACCGACAATGATAACCGCTAGCCCAAGCCGCGCACAGTCCACTGCCAAGGGACGAACATCGCAGTGAGCCCTTCCACCGGTCAGGCCGCCACCGTGCAAAACCTGTCCGCGGGCGGCCGACGACACTGGCAGCAACTGTGGCGCGAATCGATCACCGATGCGTACGAGTTGCTGAATCTGCTTGGTCTGGGGCATCTCGCAGAACAACTCCTGCCCGATCGGGATACCGGTTTCGCCACTCGGGTACCACGGGGATTCGCCACGCGCATGCGACATGGCGACGCAAACGATCCCCTACTGCTGCAGGTGCTCGCACAGACAGCCGAACTCAAAACAACGCCTGGGTACTCCCGCGATGCAGTCGGTGATCTCGACGCGCTTGCCGCGCACGGCATCCTGCACAAATATCATGGTCGCGCCTTGCTGATCGCAACTGGTTCCTGCGCCGTAAATTGCCGCTACTGTTTCCGTCGTCATTTCCCGTACGCGAGCGAAACCGCAGCCTCGGGGGCCTGGCGCGAGGCGGTCGAACATTTACACGGCGATACGTCTATCGAGGAAGTGATCCTGTCCGGCGGCGACCCGTTGTCGCTGTCGACGACCAAGCTGAGCGAGCTGAGCGATGCGCTGCGCCGGGTAACCCATTTACGACGTCTGCGCATCCACACACGCCTGCCGATCGTGTTGCCGGAGCGCATCGACGATGAATTCTGCGATTGGTTGCGCAACCTGCCCTGGCCGGTCGCGATCGTCGTACACGCCAATCATGCCAACGAAATCGACAACAGCGTGGTCGCAGCCTGCCAGCGCCTGCGCAAAACCGGTGCCGCACTGCTGAATCAATCCGTGCTGTTGCGTCGGATCAACGACAATGTCGATGCGCTGGTCGAATTGTCCGGTGCGCTATTCGCCGCCGGCATTGTCCCTTATTACCTGCACCAGCTCGACCGGGTCGAAGGCGCGGCGCATTTCGCGGTCGACGATACGCACGCCAAAATATTGATCCAACAGCTGCGCAATCGGGTCTCGGGCTATATGGTTCCACGACTTGTGCGCGAAGTCGCAGGTAAAGCCAGCAAGAGTCCGTTATGATCCAAACTACCGCCCAGAACCAAATCCATGCCGTTTATCTGCTGGAAATGACAAGCGGAATCGAGTAAAAGCTGTCTCGGCAGGATATTGGTGCCATGAGTAAACAGGATCAGGTTGTCAAACTGCTGCTGGTCGAGGATTCGGCCGACGAGGCAGAGCAAGTCATCAGCATGCTTCGCAACGGCGGGATTGCCTTGCGTCCGGCACGTGCGGTCAATCCGGACGAGTTGGAGAAATATCTGGCCGAGCAAATTCCGGACTTGATTCTGGCCAACCCCAAGGCAAAAAATTTGCAATTGCCCGAAGTTGTTTCCGTCGCCACCCAGGGCGGCAAGGACATCGGGCTGATTGCCATAGTCGGTGAAATCAGCGAAAACGAGATCCTGGCCGTATTCCAGGCCGGAGTGCGCTCCGTCGCATTGCGGCGGCGAGCCGAGCACGTGCAATCGGTCGTGCGGCGAGAATTCGAGAGCCTGAACATGCGGCGCAGCGTCCGCAGGCTTGAATCCGCATTGCGTGAAATCGAGCGACGCTGCAACTCCCTGCTGGATTCCTCGCGCGATCCAATCGCCTATGTCCATGAAGGCATGTACGTGCGAGCCAACCGGGCTTATCTGGAAAGTTTCGGTTTCGTCGATTTCGAGGACATCGAGGGCATGTCAATCCTCGACATGATCGCACCCGAGGACGCCGAGGATTTCAAAGGCTTGCTTAAAAAGTTGTCACGCGGCGAAAAACCGCCACAGCGCATCAACCTGAAAGCGCGGCGAGAGGATGGCACCACCTTCGACGCCACCATGGAATTTGCCGAGGCCAGCTACGAAGGCGAGCCTTGTCAGCAAATCATCCTTCGCCAGCAAACCGTTAGCGTGCAATTGGCGCAGGAACTGGATGTGCTGCGCTCCAAGGACCTGGTCACTGATCTGTTTAACCGTCAATACTGCATCAGCGAACTGGAACGCATCGTCGGCGACGCCGCGCTGGGACACAGCGATAGTGCCCTGATCCTGATCGAACCGGACAATTTCAAACAATTGCTGGAGACCGTCGGACTGGGCAATGCGGACCTTCTGCTTGGCGACATGGCCAATCTGATGCGCAGACACCTGCAGGAATCGGACATCGCCGGACGCTTTGGCGAATACGCTTTTGGCGTACTCGTCGAACACCGCGACATCGAACAGGTCCGCGAACTCGCTGAAACAGTGCACAAATCGTTCGAGGAACGCATTTTCGAAGTCGGCAAGCAATCAATCACGGCAAATGTCAGCATTGGTGCCGTACTGATTGGCGAGAAAAATGCGAATTCGCAGACCGTCCTGACCCAGGTCAGCAATGCCCTGCGCAGCGCCCAGAACGAAGGTGGTAATCGCATCGTCGTGTCCGATCCGGCAGCCGAGGACAAGGCCGACGAAGCCCGGAACAGACACTGGTTGGCCCTGCTCAAGGATGCGCTGTCCAACGACGGTTTCATCCTGTTCTATCAACCGATCATCAGCTTGCATGGAGCCGAGGGCGAGTTCTACGAGATCCTGTTGCGTATGCAGGGGCCCAAGGGCGAAATTGGTCCGGCCTTCTTCATGCCCGTTGCCGAACGGCACAAACTGATGCCGGCGATCGACCGCTGGGTGATCGCCAATGCGATAAAGGCCCTGGTCGAGCGCGAGAAGGCCGGCCACAAGACAACCTTCTTCGTAAAAATTTCCAGCGCTTCACTCGACGATGAAACGCTGCTGCCGTGGATCGCGCAGCAATTGAAGAACGCACGGCTGCGCGGTGATGCCCTGGTGTTCGAAATGCCGGAAAGCAAGGTCGTTACCAATCTCAAGCCGGCACGTGCATTCGTCAATGGTCTCAAGCAGATCCATTGCGGTTTCGCGCTGGAACAATTCGGTTCCGGGCTGAACTCGTTTCAGCTACTGCGGCATGTGGATGCCGACTACCTGAAGCTCGATCGCAATTTCATGGCCGAATTAGCCAAAAACCGTGAGAGCCAGGAAAAGATCAAGGAACTCTGCGACCATGCACATCACGGCGGCAAACTGACTGTCGCCGAATTCGTCGAGGATGCCGCCAGCATGTCCATCCTGTTCAGTTGTGGAGTCAATTTCGTGCAGGGGAATTTCCTGCAGGAACCCGAGAAAATCATGGCTTTCGAAACGGCCTGATTTTGTTGTTTTTCCTGATTTGGTCGTTGTTCAACAAACAACATTTCTTGGAGCAAAGCTTTCACTCGCTGACAGCGAGCGAGTGATTTCTTCCTGATGGCCAAGAAGACGTCACCAAAAAGCCGGCCAGGGAAAGCTCTTCTTTAAGCAAGACAAATCAAGCAGATGCTCTTAGTGCCGCGATGCGCTCCTCGATTGGTGGATGGCTCATGAACAGTCGGGAGAATCCGCCCTCGCCGGAGATGCCGAACGCTTGAACGGCCTTGGGCAGATCGGAATGGCCATGGTTGCCGCTGAGCGCCTGGAGGGCGGAAATCATCGCACCACGCCCGCCCAGGCGGGCCCCACCGGCGTCAGCGCGGAATTCGCGCCAGCGCGAGAACCACATGACGATGATCGTGGCCAATACGCCGAATACCACCTGCAGGATCATGACCGTGACGAAATAACCGATACCACCGGCGCGACTGCCTTCGCGATCACCCTGCAAGGCGTTGTCGATGAAACTTCCAACGATGCGCGCCAGGAACATCACGAACGTATTCAAAACGCCCTGGATCAGGGTCAGCGTGACCATGTCCCCGTTGGCGACATGTGTGATCTCGTGACCAAGTACGGCGGAAATCTGCTCGCGGTTCATGCTGTTCAGCAATCCGGTGCTGACCGCAACCAATGCGTGATTTCGGCTCATGCCGGTCGCAAAGGCATTCATCTCCGGCGCGTCATACAAGGCGACGTCGGGCATGCCGATAGCGGCCGCCTGCGCGTGCCGGCGCACGGTATTCATCAACCACTGCTCCGCCTCACCGCGCGGCTGCTCGATGATCTGGGCACCGACCGACCATTTCGCTATGGTCTTGGACATCGCCAGCGAAATGAACGCACCGCCCATGCCGAACACGGCACACATCACCAGCAATCCAGTCAGGTTGATACCGGTCTGGCTGTACGCCCAGCGATCGATGCCGAAAATCGAGCACACGACGCCGAGCACCAGCATGATTGCCAGGTTGGTGCCGAGAAACAGCAGAATGCGCATCATGACGAATCCTCATGGACAACGGTGATTATCACCAATAATGATGGAAAATCTTGCCTGATATGGCCGATTTCAAGTCGCCCTCACAAACGCCTGACGAGCGTCGCCATCGCGGTCGATTTGCCCCGTCGCCCAGCGGACCACTACATTTTGGTTCGCTGGTCGCGGCCATTGGCAGCTGGCTGCGCACGCGCAGCCGCAACGGCGCGTGGCTGGTCCGCATGGAAGACATCGACCCGCCCCGCGAGGTTCCCGGTGCCGCTGACGATATCCTGGCCACATTGCTGGCTTTCGGGCTGGAGTCGGACGAGCCGGTCCTGTATCAGAGCCGCCGCACACCTGCCTACGATGCCGCGTTCGAACGACTGCGCCTTGGTGGCCACGTTTTCGCCTGCCATTGCAGCCGCAGCGATTTGCAGGCCAGTGCCGGGCTGCATCATGGCGACTGCGTAGCAGCGGCTGATCCCGAGCGGCCTGCCGCCTGGCGGCTGCGAGTGCCCGACGCGGTCGTCACGTTCGCGGACACCGCCATGGGGCGGCAGTCGCAAAATCTGGCCGAGGAAGTCGGCGATTTTGTCATTCGCCGCGTCGAGGGCTGGTACGCATATCAGCTTGCCGTGGTCGTGGATGATGCCGACCAGGGCATCACCGAGGTGGTGCGCGGCATGGATCTGCTCGATTCAACACCGCGCCAGATCTACCTGCAACGCCTGCTTGGCCTGTCGGCACCGGCTTACCTGCATCTGCCGCTGGTTTTGGACGAGTCGGGACGCAAGCTGTCCAAACAGGATCGCGACCGCCCGGTCGATGCCGACGATCCGATCCCGGCGCTGCGTGAGGCCCTGACGTTCCTCGGTATCGGAAAATTGCCCCGCGGCGGAACCCTCAAGGCGTTGCTTTGTCATGGGCTCGATCGTTTCGATGCTTCAGTGGCACGCCGATTCCAGCCGGCGTCAGCGGACCCCGAATGAATCGCAGGCGTGTACAATCGAACCACAAAAAGACCACGAGCGGAGGGAGACATGACTGCACGAGTAGCACTGGTCACCGGCGGTACCGGCGGAATCGGCACGGCCATCGTCAAGCGTCTGGCCGGCATGGGGCACAAGGTCGCCTCCAACTACCGCGATGAAGCCAAGGCGAAGACCTGGGTCGAAAAGATGAAATCGGCAGGCGTGGATGCCATCGCCGTGCCCGGCGATGTCTCGAACCCCGACTCCGCGGCTGGCATCGTTCGTGAAGTCGAAGCCAAGCTCGGCCCGGTCGACATTCTGATCAACAATGCCGGCATCACCCGCGATACCACGTTCCACAAGATGAGCCCGGAGCAATGGGTCGAGGTGATCAATACCAACCTGAACTCGTGCTTCAATGTCACCCGCCCCGTCATCGAAGGCATGCGCAGCCGCAAATGGGGCCGCATCGTGCAGATCAGCTCGATCAACGGGCAGAAGGGCCAGTACGGGCAAGCGAATTACGCCGCATCGAAAGCCGGCATGCATGGTTTCACGATCTCGCTGGCCCAGGAAAACGCCAAATATGGCATTACCGTCAACACCGTATCTCCCGGTTACGTCGCAACGGAAATGGTGATGGCCGTGCCGGAAGAGATCCGCGCCAAGATCGCCGCGCAGATTCCGGTCGGTCGCCTCGGCGAACCCGACGAAATCGCCTATGCAGTCGGCTTCTTCGTCAACGAAGAAGCACGCTGGATCACTGGCGCCAACCTGTCGATCAACGGCGGCCAGTACATGGGCTGGTAGCGGCACAGCGCCTATCCGCGGCGACGGGGATCGGTCGCCGCGGGGACCGGCCCGGTTACGTACCCGCGCGTAAACTTCACGTCATCGGTCGCACTCGCTCGGCCAACTGTCCCATGGCTGGTGCAGCGCGGCACATTCTGCTAACTTTGCCGCATGGCACAACTCAGAATCATCAAGAAATACCCGAACCGGCGTCTGTACGACACGGAAATCTCCAGCTACATCACGCTTGAGGAGGTCCGCCAACTGGTCGTCGACGGCGAGGAATTCGAGGTCCGTGACGCCAAGTCCGGCGAGGACCTGACCCGTTCGGTCCTGCTACAGATCATTTCCGAGCACGAGGAAAGCGGACAGCCGATGTTCACCACCCGTCTGCTGTCCCAGGTCATTCGCTTCTATGGCGATTCGATGCAGGGCTTCATGGGCAGTTACCTCGAAAACAGCCTTCAGATCTTTCTTGACCAGCAGCAGAAATTCCGCAGTCAGCTCAACAACATACTTGGCCAGACGCCATGGTCGATGCTCAATGACATGACCGAGCGCAATCTGGATCTTTGGAAGTCCGTGCAGGAAGGCTTCCTGACTGCTGCGGCAAACTCCGCCAAGGACAATCCGCCCAACAAGGACTCCAAGTCCTGAACGCTCGGGCGGTTTGACACCACCTCGACGTATCCCTACCATCCCTGTTTTGCTGCACTGCGGCAATGTTGGCGCCGCACGATTTTTCTGCGATAACAGGAGTGCTTGAATGAGTCAGCGCATCGCTGTGGTTACCGGCGGTATTGGTGGTCTTGGAACCGAAATCTGCAAATATCTCGCGCGTGCGGGTCGTCTGGCAATCGCAGCCGACCTGGCAACGCGCCCGGAACGGCTGGCTGAATTCCGCAAGGAAACCGCCGACTTCGAAGGCAAGATCCATTTCGAGCCGTTCGACGTCGCCGACTTCGATGACTGCGCCGCCATGATCAAACGCATTGAGAAAAACTACGGTCCGATCGAGATCCTGGTCAACGCCGCCGGCATCACCCGCGACGTGACACTGAAAAAAATGGATCCGCAGCAATGGAACGACGTGCTTACCGTCAATCTCGATGGTGTCTTCAATACCTGCCGCAACGTTATTGAAGGCATGAGCGAACGCGGCTTTGGTCGTATCGTCAACATCTCCTCGGTCAATGGCCAGACCGGCCAGTTCGGCCAGACCAACTACTCCGCCGCCAAAGCCGGCATGCACGGCTTCACCATGGCCCTGGCCCGCGAAGTCGCTCGCAAGGGCGTCACCGTCAACAGCGTTTCGCCCGGTTACTGCCGTACGGCGATGGTCGAGAAAATCCCCGAAAACGTGCGTAACCAGATCATCGCGAACATTCCGGTCGGTCGCCTGGGCGAACCGTCCGAAATCGCGCGCACCGTGGAATTCCTGACCGCCGAAGACGCGGGCTTCATCACCGGCGCCAACATTCCGGTCAACGGTGGTTACTTCATGGATTTCTGAGGGTGGCCCGGTAGCCAAATGGGCGATGCAACGGAACCACCACCATCACCAGTGCCAATCGGCCGAAAAATTTTCAGTGCAAGCGTAAGCTACCACACCAAATCGTCGGGTATATCGTCTTCACCCGGCGCATCCGGATCGCATAAAAGCACCAGTGAATCGGGATTGATTTCCTGCGCCAGCAAGGCGATATCGCGTCCGACCAGCAGATAGCGCCCGGCCAGCTGCACGACACCGAGCTCGCCACGATTCAGGGAGCCGAACTGCTTTTGCGTACAGTAGACGCGACGGATCTTGTTGCGGTGCGAGAAATGTCGCGGCACATCGGCCGTATCCGCATTCAACACCTTGCCGTCAAGCAGTTCCTGCAACCGGCGCTTGCGCTCCTTGCGCTCGCGGGCCACGCGCTCGGCTTCCGCCTTGGCCTGATCGCGTTCACGCTGCTCCTGTCGGGCGCGCAAGGCATAAGCTTTTGCCAGATCCGGCTCCGAATGTTTTGCCGACTGCGGGCGAGCCGGTTTTCCGATTTGCGCTTCCGGCCACTTCCGTTTTGCCTTGCGCGTCGGTTTGTTGGTCTTTTTGAGTGACTTTGCCAGGCCGCTTTTCAGCAACTGGTCGCGTAACGATTCGGACATGTCGACTCGAAGTTGTTCTGGTTCAGGGAAATGTAAACACGTTAACGGGATGAGCGCTTACTGATTCTCGCAATCATGGTCGGTTGCATCAATAATGCGGGGGCGGCGGCTCGTCCTGGGCATCGTGCGACAGCGCAGTCCTGATCTGGGTCAGCTCGAGGTGCAGACGTTCCAGCGTTCCACGTATCTGCGCGAGATATCGCTCGTGCGCAGTCACGCTGGCATCCAGCGTTTGCAGGGTTTGCTCGATGAACGAGAAACGCACTTCGAGTTCGGTCAGGCGTTTGTCAAGATTCGTGGCCATGTCGATCACAAGCGTCCGTCGACAGCCGATGCAGGCAGCACGTACTTGACGTCGTAAATGACCGCATTCGGCTTGGCCAATGCGCGGATGCCTTCGACGCCCAGCTCGCGGAACTGCTGATGTGCCACGGCCAGAATCACCGCATCGTAGGTGCCGGGCTGCGGCTGGTCGACAGGGCGGACACCGCATTCGCGTTCGCATTCGTCCTTGTCCGCATAGGGATCGTAAACATCGATATTGGCATGGCAGGCACGCAGTTCGTCGATGATTTCGCGCACGCGGGTGTTGCGCAGGTCCGGGCAGTTTTCCTTGAACGTGACGCCCAGAATCAGGATGCGGCTGCCGACCATGTCGATGCGCTTGAGCGCCATCAGCCGCAAGACCTTGGCGCATACATGCGCACTCATGCCCTCGTTGATGCGCCGCGCCGCGCTGATCAACTCCGGATGGTGGCGCGCTTCGTTGGCCTTGTGAATCAGGTAATACGGATCCACGCCGATGCAGTGGCCGCCAACCAGCCCGGGACGGAAATTCAGGAAATTCCATTTCGTCGCCGCGGCCTTCAGTACTTCTTCGGTATCGATGCCGAGTCGGCCGAAAATCATCGCCAACTCGTTGACCAGTGCGATGTTGACGTCGCGTTGCGTATTCTCGATCGCCTTGGCCGCTTCGGCCACGCGAATCGATGGTGCGCGATAGGTCCCGGCCGCAATGATTCGTTGATAGATCGCGTCGACGAACTCCGCCGCTTCGGGCGTGGAACCGGACGTAACCTTGACGATATCGCCGAGCCGTCGCGTCTTGTCGCCGGGATTGATGCGCTCCGGACTATAGCCGACGAAGAAATCGACATTCCGCCGCAGACCCGAGGCACGTTCCAGCGCCGGCATGCACACCTCTTCTGTCGCTCCCGGATACACCGTCGATTCATAGATGACAATATCGCCGGGCCGCAATGCCTCGCCAATCGTCCCGGTGGCTGCCACCAGTGGCGACAGGTCCGGCCATTTGTGCGGCGTGACCGGGGTGGGCACGGCCACGATAAATACGTTTGCATCCTTCAGGTCCGAAGCATCCGCGCTGAACTTGAGCCGGGTTGCAGCCGCAAGTTCCTCCGCATCGGTTTCGCCGGTCGTGTCGCGACCGGCACGCAGTTCATTGACGCGAGCCGGATTGAGATCGTAACCGAGCGTCGGAAACTCTCGACCCAAGGCCACCGCCATTGGCAAACCGACATAGCCCAGACCGATCACGGCGATGCGTGCATCGGCAGGCTGCAGGCGAAAACTCATGGCCTCGTATCCTTGCCCTTCGATTGGACGCTACGTCCGCGTCCGATGCCGTAGTAGGCGATACCGTGACCTTCGACCACCGTTGGCTCGTAGATGTTGCGTCCATCGAAAATAACCGGCTCGCGCAGACTCTCGGCGATGTGCTTGAAGTCCGGGCTCCAGAATTCCTTCCATTCGGTAACGATCACCAACGCGTGTGCGCCTTCGAACACGGCATACGGATCCTCGCAAAGTACCAGATCGGCGCGCTCGCCATAGATCCGCATGGCTTCGTCGCGCGCCTGTGGGTCGTAGGCACGCACCGTTGCCCCGGCCCGCCACAAAGCCTCAAGCAGGTGCCGGCTTGGCGCTTCGCGCATGTCGTCGGTATTGGGCTTGAACGCCAGCCCCCAGACGGCAATCGTGCGGCCTTCGAGCTTGCCGTGGAAGTGGCGCTCGATCATCGAATAGAGCTTTTCTTTCTGCGCCTGATTGACCTGTTCCACGGCTTCCAGCAAATGCGCGGAATACGCATGTGCCCGCGCTATCCGTCCCAGCGCCTGAACGTCCTTCGGAAAACACGAACCGCCGTACCCGGCGCCGGGGTAGATGAACGAGTAGCCGATACGCGGATCCGAACCGATTCCATGGCGCACCAGTTCAACGTCGGCGCCGACGCGCTCGGCGATATTGGCCATCTCGTTCATGAAGCTGATCTTTGTCGCGAGCATGGCATTGGCGGCGTACTTGGTCAGTTCAGCGGAACGCACGTCCATCAGCACGATGCGTTCATGGTTGCGATTGAACGGTGCATACAAGGCCTTCAGCGTTTCGATGGCGGTCGGGCTGCTTGAACCGATGACGATGCGGTTCGGCCGCATGCAGTCCTTGACCGCGTCGCCTTCCTTCAGAAACTCGGGATTCGATACCACATCGAATTCGAACGACTCGCCGCGCGCATCCAGTTCCGCCTGGATAGTCTCGCGCACAAGATCTGCCGTACCGACGGGAACCGTCGACTTGTTGACGATGATGCTGCGCGAGGTCAGGTGGCGTCCGATCAGCCGCGCCACGTCCAGCACGTGCGACAAATCGGCGCTGCCATCCTCGTCAGGCGGCGTACCGACTGCGATGAACAGCAGTTGCCCATGCCGGATCGCGCTCAACGCATCGGTGGTGAAATGCAGGCGACCGGTGTCGCGATTGGCTGCGACCAGCTTGGCCAGCCCCGGCTCATAGATCGGAACTTCGCCGTTGTTCAGTGCCGCGATTTTCTGCTCGTCTATATCGACGCAAATCACGTCGTTGCCGACCTCGGCGAGGCAGGTTCCGGTAACCAATCCGACGTAGCCGGTGCCAAACAGGGTAACTCGCATCTGGATTCCATATCCCGGCGCGGTACAGCCGGTGGGACGCGCATTGTAGTGAGACGGTGCGGTTCGGTCCAAATTCGTCCGGACTCGACATTCATCCGATAGTGGGTTCAGATATGCCGAAAATGAAAAAGGCGCGGATCGCTCCGCGCCTCTTGCAACAAATCACCCGATACCCGATCAGTGTTTTGCCGGTGCAATCTTCGGTGCAGCCTTTGCTTCAGGCTTGTTGATCTTGAGCAATTTGACGTCAAAGACCAGCGTTGCGTTCGGTCCGATGACGCCTGGACCATGTTCGCCATAGGCCAGTTTGGCCGGCACGAAGAACTTGTACTCGGAACCAACCGGCATCAGTTGCAGACCCTCGGTCCAGCCCGGAATCACGTTGGCCAGGGGAAATTCGGCCGGCTTGCCGCGATCAATGGAGCTGTCGAACTTGGTGCCATCGATCTTGGTACCGACGTAATCGACCGTCACGGTATCCGATCGCTTCGGTTTGGGACCCGTTCCCTGCTTGATCACCTCGTACTGCAAACCCGAAGCAGTCACGTGAACGCCCTTGCGAGTCTTGTTCTTGGCCAGGAATGCATCGCCTTCCTTCTGATTCTTCGCTGCCTCCGACTTCACCTTTGCTTCCTGCCTGGCGCGCAGCTTCTCGACGAATTGCTGGCGCACGGCCAGAGCCTCGGGCTCGGTCAGCTTGGTCTTCTTGCCGGCCAGCGCTGCCTCGAGTGCCTCGGTAACAACCTTGGCGTCAATCTCGTCCTTGATGCCCTTGAGACGGCTGCCGATATCCATGCCGACCATGTAGCTGTATTCGGCTTTCTTGTCGCCCTTGAACTTCTTGTCGATCGCGGCCTGGTCGACCTTGGGGGCTGCTTTCCTGGCTCCCGGCATGGCCGGGTGCGCAGGCGGCGCAGCGATCGCGGAACCGGCCGCGAGAGCGATCGCAACGACGCCCGCAGTCAGAGTTTTACGCAGAAACTGTGTCATGTGTGCTCCTGGAGTGATTATGCGCGGTCGCTTGAGTGAGGACGGCGACAGCGCAGGGTGGTTATGCGGTAAGAATGCGCACTGGCCGAGTATTGTGCGTGGACGCCTCGCGGAACGCAAACCCGAGGCAACGTCCAGGCTGAATCGGCGCCAACCGATACCGGCCACAAGGCACGCCTGAACCGCCGGTTTTCCGGATGCCTGAACCGACTCGCACGGCGGGCCCGCGCCACTCGGGGTTGTGACAGACCCCGGAATGAAGTGTGTCAATCCCGTATAATGCCGGATTGCCTTTTGCAATTGTGCCTCGACACTTCTTTACTGGAAAACACCATGTCCGAACTGATCGCGCCGCACGGCGGCGACCTCGTCAACCTGTATGCCGAACAACCCGCCGAGCGCGATGCGCTTAAACGCGAAGCGGCTTCCCTGCCCGCCTGGGACCTGAGCGCGCGCCAGCTGTGCGATCTGGAACTGCTCGCCAACGGAGCGTTCTCACCGCTGCAGGGATTCATGACACAGGACGATTACCGATCTGTGTGCCGCGACATGCACCTGAGTTCCGGCACGCTGTGGCCAATGCCGATCACGCTGGATGTGAGTCAGGAGTTCGCCGACAAGCTCGATGGTGTCAAGCGTGTCGCCCTGCGCGACCCGGAAGGCGTCAATCTGGCTGTTCTTGACCTGGAGGACCGCTGGCAGGCTGACCGTGAAAACGAGGCGGTCGAGATTTTCGGTACCGACGATCCGCTGCATGCCGGCGTCAACTACCTGCGCAATCACTCCAACCCAGTCTATCTGGGCGGTCGGATCCGCGCGCTGGAACCGCCTCATCACTACGACTTCAGGTATTTGCGGCTGACGCCCAAGGAACTGCGCGAGCAGTTCGAGAAGTTCGGCTGGAAGCGCATTGTCGCTTTCCAAACGCGCAATCCGATGCACCGCGCGCACCTGGAGCTGACCTTCCGCGCTGCACAAATTGCCGAGGCCAATCTGCTGATCCATCCATGCGTGGGCATGACCAAGCCAGGCGATGTCGATCACTACACGCGGGTACGTTGCTACGAGCGCCTGATCTCGCATTACCCGGACCAGACCAGCATGCTCAGCCTGCTGCCGCTGGCCATGCGCATGGGCGGGCCGCGCGAGGCTTTGTGGCACGCGATTATCCGCAAGAATTACGGCTGCACGCATTTCATCGTCGGCCGCGATCATGCCGGCCCGGGCAAGGATTCCAGCGGCAAACCGTTCTATGGCCCGTACGACGCCCAAGAACTGGTCACCAGGCACAAGGACGAACTGGGCATATCCATGGTGCCGTTCCAGGAAATGGTCTATGTGCAGGAACGTGCACAATACACGCCGGCCAACGAGGTCAAACCCGGCGAAACCGTACTGAACATTTCAGGCACCGAACTGCGCCGGCGCCTGCACGAAGGACTGGATATCCCCGACTGGTTTACCTATCCGGAAGTAATCAAGGAACTGCGCCGTACCCATCCGCCGCGCAGCAAACAGGGTTTTACGGTGTTTTTCACCGGCCTTTCGGGTGCCGGCAAATCGACCCTGGGCAACGCCCTGCTGGTGCGCCTGCTGGAACAGGGCTCACGACCGGTGACCTTGCTCGATGGAGACGTCGTACGCAAACATCTGTCCAGCGAACTGGGTTTTTCCAAGGAACACCGCGATCTGAACGTACAGCGTATCGGCTTCGTCGCCAGCGAGATCACCCGGAACGGGGGCATCGCCATCTGTGCGCCAATCGCACCGTATGCCGAAACCCGCAAGATCGTGCGCGACATGGTCGAGGAATACGGCCTGTTCGTCGAAGTCCACGTGGCCACGCCGCTGGAAGTCTGCGAAACGCGCGACCGCAAGGGCCTGTACGCTCTGGCCCGCGCCGGCAAGATCAAGGAATTCACCGGCATAAGCGACCCTTACGAAGTGCCGGTCGATGCCGAGCTGCGCATCGACACCAGCGATATCTCGCCGGATGAAGCCGTTCAGCGCATCGTGCTCAAGCTCGAAGGTTTGGGCCTGATTGGCCCGAAAAGGTAGTAGTACACATCGTTCCCGGACTGCGCCCGAACATTGCGCAGCCCGGGGAAAACCCTCCAAATCCGATTGAAAGTCACTGTTTAACAATACGTTATGTGATTTTCTACATTCCAAATCAAGGTTGATCTGGCGCTGCAATTGGTTTGCATGTCGATAGTTGACATGCTGCGTTCTGGTGTTATACTTAGATACAACACTATAACTACAGCGCACCAGAGGATAAGCCTGTGAACATGCACGCATTGATGATTCGTGCCGCAATCATGACCATGCTGCTGCTGGTCTTGTCGGTTGCCATGATCCATGTACACGTCAGGAATCAGGGCGATACACCGCGTCAACTCATCTCGAACCAGCCGACCCGGGTCGAAAGTGCCGTATCGCCGAACGCCGAACGGCCGGTCATGTTGCCGACCATCCGTGTGCGGATTTCGCCCGAAGAGATGGCCAGAATCGGTCGTGAATCGGTACAAGGCGCCAGTGCAACTTCCGTCGATTATTCCGAGCCAGGTCAGTCTTCGCGCAGCATCTATCGGACGCTTGGCCCAGCCCTGCCGCGGGTGCGACTGGACATGCCCTACTATTCTTTTGGCAAGACGCTCGCGCGCGCACACAAGGACTAGAGCATGAATATCAGTTGGAACGACAGCGCTCCGATCTATCGCCAACTGCGCGACCGCGTCGTGGCGATGATCCTGGATGGCGTACTCAAGCAAGGCGACGCACTGCCATCAGTGCGTCAGGTTGCAGCAGATTTTCAGCTCAATCCGATAACGGTATCAAAAGCCTATCAGGAGCTGGTGGATGACAATCTGGTTGAGAAAAGACGAGGACTTGGCATGTACGTCACCGAGGGAGCACGCGACGCGCTGATGCGTTCCGAACGCGAACATTTTCTGAATGAGGAATGGCCGCTGTTGTACGCACGCCTGAAGCGCATGAATCTGGATATCAAGACATTGATGGAAAAAGCCGGTGAATCCGAGGAGACCGAATCATGAGCGCGATCGTGCATGCCAGTGGCCTGAGCAAGCGCTACAACAATACGGTCGCCCTGGATAACGTCAACCTGAATATCGAACCGGGCCGGATCGTCGGGCTGGTCGGCCCCAACGGCGCCGGCAAGACGACCGCATTGAAGGCCATCCTCGGGCTGACCGAATTCGACGGCCAGTTGACCGTGCTGGGCAAGGATCCGCGCAAGCATCGCGAGGAACTGATGCGGGAGGTCTGCTTCATCGCCGACGTGGCGGTGTTGCCACGCTGGATTCGGGTTCGCGAAGTCGTCGATTTTGTCGACGGCATCCATCCGCGTTTCTCGCGCGAAAAATGCCAGGCGTTCCTGGCGCGAACCAAGCTGAAACCGGACCAACGCGTACGCGAAATGTCCAAGGGCATGATCGTGCAGTTGCACCTGGCGATCGTCATGGCCATCGATGCAAAACTGCTGGTACTCGATGAACCGACCCTGGGTCTGGACATCCTGTATCGCAAGGACTTCTATCAAAACCTGCTCAACGACTACTTCGACGAGGACAAGACGATCATTGTCACGACGCACCAGATCGAGGAAGTCGAACACATCCTGACCGATCTGCTGTTCATCAGCGACGGGCGCATCGTTCTCGATGCGAGTATGGACGAGGTCAGCGAGCGTTTCGCCGAGGTCATGGTCAACCCGGACAAGGCCGACAGTGCTCGCGCGCTCAATCCAATGTACGAACGCCAGATCTTCGGCAAGTCGATCTTCCTGTTCGACGGCGTGGATCACGCCAAACTGGCCGAACTCGGTGAACTGCACAAGCCCAGCGTCGCCGACCTGTTCGTGGCGACCATGAAAGGAACCTACGCATGAATACTTTCGTCTGGCTACTCAAGCGCGAATACTGGGAACATCGTGGCGGCTTCATGCGCGCACCGGCGATTACCGCGCTGATATTCCTGGCCTTCACCATCATGGCCCTGATCACGGCCGAAGTGACCATGCACCGGATGTCGTTCGATTTCAACAACCTGCACATGCAGCAACTGTTGTCGAATATCAGCAGCAACGACATCGGCCGTGTAGGGTCGGCCGTCGACGTCGCTCTGCTGAGCCTGGGCTCACCGATCGGTATCGTGCTGTTTTTCGTAGTGCTGTTCTATCTGCTTGGTGCGCTATACGACGATCGCCGCGACCGCAGCATCCTGTTCTGGAATTCGATGCCGCTGTCGGACATGCAGACTGTTCTGTCCAAGGTCGTCGCAGCCGCCTTTATTGCCCCGGCCTTCGCCGTCGCCGCGATGATCGCGTTGCACCTGGGCTTCCTGGTGCTGCTTAGCATCTACGCGCTGCTACACGGAATCAATCCGTTCCCGCTGCTGTGGTCGCCGCTGCACCTGGTTGCGCTGTGGTTGAAGCTGATCGCGGTGATTCCGCTGAACGCGCTTTGGGCGCTGCCGTGCATCGGCTGGTTCCTGTTGTGCTCGAGTTACGTGCGCTCAAAACCGTTCCTTTGGGCCTTCGCGATTCCTGTCGTCAGCGGTGTTGCAGTGTGGTGGATTGACCTGATGTCGCAACTGTCGCTGCCGCGCACATGGTTTTGGCAGCATATCGTCGGACGCCTGCTGCTCAGCATTTTCCCGGGAAGCTGGATGAATAATTCGACAATCCGCGTGCTTGCCCATTCGCACAACGGCAACGTGGACGTGCTTGGCGCGATCTTGTCGCTGGACAGCCTCAGAACCCTGCTCGGCTCAGCCGACCTGTGGGTGGGCGCCGCGGCCGGCGTGGCCATGATCGCCGCGTCGATCTACTTCCGCGGTCGGCGCACCGAAGCTTACGCCTGATCCCGAGATTCGTTTTCAATTGCCGGCCGGAGACAGACATGAATGTCATACGCTCGCTGATCGCCACTTCGCTGCTTGTTGCCTCGATTTCGGGCTGTTCCGGCGGCAATTCCGTATTCCACGACATCAGCATCATTGATCACACGCATATCGCGGTGCATGCGCGAATGGCGCCCGATGCCCATGTCAGTTCTGATGGCACGCTGAGCGTCAGTGGGAAAACCCTGGCCACGACACCTTTGCAACAGAACCTGCTCAGGCGCTACTTCGCCAGCGTTATTGCGTTGCACGACGATGCGATCGCTACAGGCAAAGCCGGGATTGAAACAGCCAAACAGGCGATCGGGAGTCTGGCAACTGCCGCGGCATCACGGGACACTGCAGGACTGGACAAGTCCATTGATGCAAAGGCAACCGTTGTCGACAAATCCGCTGCCCGCGTCTGTCGGGACTTGTCAGCTATCGTGTCGACCCAAGACGCGATCGCCGCGAGCCTGCCGGCGTTCCGGCCATATGCGCTGGTCCGGGAACGTAACTTGTCCGATTGCGACCGCAACTGACGGGTCAGCAAGTCCGGTCGCCTGACAAAGGCGCATGTCGACCGGCCGCGAAGGCTGGTCGACATGAGGCGACGATAGATTATTTCACGGTATCGGAAAGCACGCGATACGTGTTACCGCCCTGCTTGATCAAGCCCACCTGACCCAGGTTCAGGTCGCCAACCAGCCAGAAACGTTGCAGCTCCCTGCTCGAACGGCGCACGACCACCGCCGCAGACTTGCCCGTGTAGACCATATCGCCGGAACGTAACCCACTCGGCTGCAATGTATCGGTAATATCGCGTCCCTGCCCATAACTCTGCTCAAGGGAACGGCGTTCAGCAGAATTGGAAGCCGGCACCTTGGCCAACAGATGACCACCAGCACGGGTACGCAATACCGGTTTGCCCGTCTCATCGATCGGGCGCAGCACCGAGTAACGTCCCTGGCCGTTGGGCATGAGTTCAATGCGTTCCAGATTCAGCTGGCCCTGTAACCAGTAAAACCGGATCTGCCCGCTGGCGCGACGCACCACACCGCGTTCCGGCCCGTCTACATACAATTGATCGTTGCGCTGCAATTGCGAAACGCTCAACGTGCCGTCGGCGGAACGGCCACTGTTGAGGTTATTCAACATGCCTTGCCGAATCCTGGCAATGCGATCGGCTTCGGCCTTCGCCGCAGCGGCCTTGGCTGCCGCAGCTTTCTCCATGGCCGCTTTCTGCGCCGCAGCCTTGGCTGCCGCCTCCTTTTCCGCGCGCGCCGTGGCTGCAGCCTGTGCGTCTGCCTTGGCCTTTTCCGCGGCAAGTTTCTGCGCCGCGATTCGATCGGCTTGCGCACGCCGCGTGGCGGCGACTTTCGCAGCTGCGGCCCGCGCAGCGGCCTCACGCTGCTGCTTGGCCCGTTCCTCGGCGGCAGCCTTTTCCGTTCGCTCGCGGTCAACCTGACGAGGCTTGTTCTCCTGCATAGCCGGCTTATGGTCCACTACACGCACCAGCACGTTTTCAAAGAAGCCCGAACTCATGAAAACTTTTACATTGGCGGCACCGGCGTGCAATTTTGCCTCCACCTTCGCCTGCCAGTATGGCGGTGCGGTCACCGACAATGCCTTGCCTTCAGAGGCAGCCTGTTGCGCGATTTTCGCCAATGGCGCGTCGCCGGCACCGGACTCAAAATCCTTGCCGGTAACATTGACCTCCTGCGCCATCGCCGCAGTGCAAAGCAACAGGCCAGCCAGCAGAACAACCCGTTTGATGATTCCCATGTTCGAACACACCTTTCTGATTCGTTGAGCAAACGGCAATTGTGCCGTTGCGACGATGCAATACATGTGCCCTAAGCCATGTCTGCATTGTCAATCCGGAATTCGGACACGACGATATCGCCTCGCTGCACGAACAGGCACCTAACACGGCCTGTCATCGATGAGCCGATCTCGGGGGTATCCGTCACCCGCCCTGTATACCGCCACGCGTAAGTGTCAGCGGGTCGAGCAATTTTTTCAATTCCGCCCTGGATAAACCAGTCGTCTCCAGCGCCACGTCGAGAATCGGGCGCCCTTGCTTGTATGCCCGTTTGGCTGTGGCCGCACCCTTTTCGTAACCGATAACCGGATTCAGCGCGGTGACCAGAATCGGATTTTTGTCCAGCGCCTCGCGAATGTGGTCCTGACGCACAGTGAAACCGGCGATTGCCTTGTCGGCCAGAACGCGTGAAGCGTTGGCCAGGATTGCAATGCTCTGCAACAGGTTCAATGCGATGACCGGCAGCATCACGTTCAACTGGAAATTGCCGGCCTGACCGGCCACGCCGATCGTTGTATCGTTGCCGATGACCTGCGCGCAGACCATGGTCACAGCCTCGGGAATGACCGGATTGACCTTGCCCGGCATGATCGAGGAACCGGGTTGCAGCGCCGGCAGCTCGATCTCGCCCAGACCGGCCAAGGGGCCGGAGTTCATCCAACGCAAATCGTTGCAAATCTTCATCAGCGAGCAAGCCAGTGTCTTGAGTTGGCCGGACATCTCGACTGCGGCATCCTGCGACGAAATGCCCTCGAAATAATTACCGGCCGGCTCGAACTTCACGCGCGTCATCTTCGACAATTCCCGGCAGATGCGCGGCCCGAGGCGAGGATCGGCGTTGATGCCGGTACCGACCGCCGTCCCACCCTGCGACAGTCGGCGCATGCGCTTGAGCGCGTCACCGATGCGCTCGATGGCTGAACCGATCTGCGCAGCCCAGCCTCCCAGCTCCTGGCCAAAAGTCACCGGCATCGCATCCATCAGGTGGGTGCGGCCTGTCTTGGTCGTACGTTTCAGTTGCCGGGCACGCTTTTGCAGCTCGCGTCTGAGGTGTTTCAGGGCCGGCAACAGTTGTTCTGAAGCGCTCAGCATGGCGCTGACGTGAATCGCGGTCGGGATCACGTCGTTCGACGACTGCCCGTTGTTGACATCGTCATTGGGGTGCACCTTGACGCCAGCGGCGACGCACAAATGTGCGATGACCTCGTTCGCATTCATGTTCGACGATGTTCCCGAACCGGTCTGGAACACGTCGATCGGAAAGTGCTGGTCGAACTCACCGGCGGCGACGCGTTCGGCCTGGCGACGGATCGCCCGCGCCTTGTTTTTGGATAGATGGCCCAAGTCCGCGTTGACTTGCGCGGCGGCGGACTTGATCAGGCCCAGGGCACGAATGAACTCGCGCGGCATGGTCAAACCGGAAATCGGGAAGTTCTCCACGGCGCGCTGCGTCTGCGCACCGTACAGGGCATCGGCGGGCACCTTCAGCTCACCCATGCTGTCGTGCTCGATGCGGAATTCGGTCATTGAAAAGCTCCACGGACAGGGCAAGACGGCAATTATAGAGGCTGTCGGGTTTGCTTACCTGTATCGGCTTCAAACCGGGCCGCATTCGACGATGCCGGGTTCCCGCGCCAGAACCGGGGAATCGCGAGGTATCATGGGCGGCAATCGATTCCCGGAGCCCGCGATGACCCTGACGCCCCTGACCGCCCTGTCGCCCCTGGACGGCCGTTACGCCGGCAAGGTGGAGACACTGCGCCCGATTTTCAGCGAATCCGGACTCATGCATCGTCGCGTGGTGGTCGAGGTCAACTGGCTACTGGCGCTGGCAGGCGAACCGGGCATCGGCGAATTGGCGGCGCTTTCTTCCGACGCGCGCAAATCATTGCAGTCGCTGGCCGATGAATTCGGCTTGTCCGACGCGCAACGCATCAAGGATATCGAGGCCACGACCAACCACGACGTCAAGGCCATCGAATATTTCATAAAGGAGCGTATCGGCAACCACAGCGAATTGGCCCGGGCCGCCGAATTCGTGCACTTCGCCTGCACCTCGGAAGACATCAACAACCTGGCCTATGCGCTGATGTTGCGCGATGCGCGCGAGCAGGTCCTGCTGCCGACGCTTGACAAGGCCGTCGCCACGCTGCGCCAGATGGCGCATGCGCTGGCCGAGCAGCCGATGCTGTCGCGCACGCACGGCCAATCCGCGTCACCAACCACCTTGGGCAAGGAACTCGCCAATGTCGTCGCGCGCCTGCAGGGACAATGTCAGCAGATTGCCCGGATTGGCCTGCCCGGCAAGATCAACGGCGCCGTCGGCAACTACAATGCACATTGTGTCGCCTATCCGGGTGTTGACTGGCCGGCCTTGAGCAAGCATTTTGTCCAATCACTCGGCCTGTCCTGGAACGCCTACACCACGCAGATCGAACCGCACGACGGCATCGCCGAATTATGCGATGCGATCCGTCGCACCAATACGATCCTGATCGACCTGTGCCGCGATGTCTGGGGTTACATCTCGGTGGGCTATTTCCGCCAGGCACTGAAGCCCGGCGAAGTCGGCTCGTCGACGATGCCGCACAAGGTCAACCCGATCGATTTTGAAAACTCGGAAGGAAACTTCGGCCTGGCCAACGCACTGTTCTCACATTTCAGCGAAAAACTGCCGATATCCCGCTGGCAGCGCGACCTGACCGACTCCACCGTCCTGCGCGCGCTGGGTACCGCATTCGGGCACACCCAGGTGGCGCTCGAATCGATGCTGCGCGGACTGGCGAAGCTCAGCGCCAATCCCGATCGCATGGCCGCGGACCTGGACGCCAACTGGGAAGTGCTGGCCGAGGCAATCCAGACCGTGATGCGTCGTTACGGCCTGCCCGAACCTTACGAACAGCTCAAGGCCCTGACCCGCGGCCAGGGCATCAGCCGCGACAGCCTGAAAGAATTCGTAGCCGGGCTCGAACTGCCGCAAGATGCCAAGGAGCGCCTGCTGGCACTCACCCCGGAAAGCTATACCGGTCTGGCCGCAAAACTGGCCAGGAAGATCTGAACGTAGCTTGGGCTGAGCGCAGCGATGCCCAACAATCCGAAACCTGACAATCCGCGGCAGCGTTGGGGTTCGCGTCCGCTCACCCCAACCTACAAGGCTGCGACGCGCCCGGAACAACCGCTACCCGGCGATGACGACGTTGAGGTTCGCAAGCTCACCCCAACCTACGAAGGATCGAGGCAGACCTTGAGCAAGCGCCCGATCAGCTGCTCGACGCCGGATGCGCGGCCAGGTAGATATTCGAACGAGTCCTCGTCCATGTAGTTGATCTGCGCCAGTTCGAGTTGCAGCGCATCGACGCCGTTGCCAGGATCGCCGTAGTGCCGGGTGATGTAGCCGCCCTTGAATCGGCCATTCGCCACGAAGCCGTACTCGTGTTGTGATTCGAGCACATTGATCAGGGCCTCTTGCAGGACGGGTCTGCAACTCGTGCCAGCGGCGGTACCCAGGTTGAAATCGGGTAGACGGCCGTCGAACAGAAACGGGACCTCGCTGCGAATCGAGTGGCCTTCCCACAACACGGCGCGCCCATGCTCGGCCTTGATGCGTCCGATTTCGCCGGCCAAGGCGTCGTGATACGGCCACCAGTAGGTCTCGACGCGTTGCGCAATCTCGTCCGCCGCCGGTTCCTGCCCCGGCAGGTAGACCGGTTGGCCGGAAAATCGCGCCAACGGACACAGGCCGGTTGTGTTCTGTCCGGGATATAGTGAGGAATTGTCGGACGGGCGATTCAGATCCACGACGTAGCGCGAATACGCCGGCACGATCATCGACGCGCCCAGTTCGCGGGCGAATGCGTATAAACGGGAAACGTGCCAATCGGTATCGGGTACGCGCCGCGCTTCCGGCATCATGCGCGCGGCGATTGCATCCGGCAATATGGTGCCGTCGTGCGGCAGGGACACGATCAGCGGCGTCGTGCCGCGATGCAGGGTGAATACATTCATGCCGGCATTGTACCGACCCGGTCACGCCGCCGGTGCGCAGTGCCGCTAACGATTGAAACGATCGGTTGAAAACGGTTGCATGTCGAGCGTCGGCGACTTGCCGGTGATCAGTTCGCTGATCAACAGTCCAGTGGCCGCGGACATGGTCACCCCCAGCATTCCGTGACCGGTAGCCATGACCAGATTCCGTAACGACGCGGCGCGCCCCAGAATGGGCAGGTCGTCATAGGTCATCGGCCGCCAGCCGTACCATTCTTCAACGACTTCAGGACCTTCCGGCTCACGCATGTACAACGCCGCGCCGCGGCGCAGCGCATCGAGACGCTTGCGGTTCAGACGCGTGTCGTAGCCGGCGAATTCCATCGTGCTGCCGAGCCGGTAGCCGTCGTCCCAGCCGGTTACGCACACCGCCCGTTCCTTCAACGTCATCGGGATGCGCGGACAAATGGCCGGGCGCGTGTAGGTAATCGAATAGCCCTTGCCGGGCTGGATCGGAATGCGCAGGTCCAGTTGTCGCGCCATGAGCGGCGACCACGCGCCCAGCGCCAGCACGATGTCAGTACCGACGAACGACCCACGATCGGTATGCACGGCAGTGATTCCCCCCGTTTCGACTTCGAATCCGGTAACCATCGTCGATTCGCGAATATCACCGCCATTGCCACGAATCACTCGCGCCAGTTCGGCGCTGTAGCGATCCGGTCGCAAATGGGCATCCATCGGATTGTAGTAAGCGCCGACGACGTCATCGTTCAACGCCGGCTCCATCGCGCGTGCGCTATCGCCGTCGAGGCATTCGGCGCGCATGCCGAATTCGGCGAGTCGCTCGGCGACAGCCTGCGAATGCTCGAACGCCCGCGCATCCCGGTAGACGTTCAACGTACCCAGGGTTTCAAATTGGCAATCCAGCGCCTCGTCGCGAATCAGCTCTTCAAGCGAACTTCGCGCAAGCTTCAGCAACGGCCACTTGATACTTGTCACCTGTTCATAGTCATGCCAACGGCAGCGGCGCGCGAATTGCCGGAACCAATGCAACAATTCGGCATCCAGTCTGGGTGCAACACGAAACGGTGCATCGGCCTTGAACAGCCAGCGCAGGGCCTGACCAACCTGTCCCGGCATCGCCAACGGCGCGCAATGACTCGGCGTGATGGTTCCGCAATTACCGTGCGAGGTCGCCGCACCCACGGCATCGCGCTCGATAACGCGGACACTGCGCCCGGCGCGCAGCAAATACAGGGCACAAGCCAGGCCCACAACACCCCCGCCCAGAATTACGACATCGCTACGTCGCATATTCATGGACGGCTCCGAACCCCGCATGGGTCGTGTCCGCGGAGTAAGTACATGTACTTATTGCCCTGCTTTTGAACAAAGGCCTAGACTGCCGTATCCCGTCACAAAAGGACAGCGTGCCGCTGGCCGGTACGATTGGCATTAATGCTGCATGTAACAGCTGCATAACAAAATGATCAGCCCCGAAGACCCGATGAAGCCATCCGCCAACGAATTGTTGCTCGCCCTGCGCTCTCCCCGAGCGGGTTGGCTGGCAACCTTGGTTTGCGCGCTGGACGAAGCACTCAGGGACGATGACTTTGATCCGCATCAACGCGAGCTCTTGCGCGGTTTACTGGAAACAGGACACGTACCCACGGCCGTTGCCAAGGCTGCGGAAGCCGGCGTTTGCCGCTTCGAACAGGAACTGTGCGGCCGGACCGCCGCGCAGCTTGACGAGGCCGAGTCGTCGAATGCGCAATCTCAGCGTCCAAAACTGACGCTGGTGGGCAGTGCTGTTGCCTGAACCTGAATATCAAAGGGGGCGTCCCGAAGGGCCCGGGTAACTCTGGGCCCTTCTCTTTTTTCAGTCCGCGTGCGCGTGCCCGCCCTCGCCATGCACGTGACCGTGCGCGATTTCCTCGGCGGTCGCATCGCGAACGTCGGTGATTTCGACATCGAAACGCAGGGTCTTTCCGGCCAGCGGATGGTTCAAATCGACGTCAACCACGCTCGATCCGACCTTGGCCACAATGACTGACCGCGGCCCGGTGTTGGTTTTCAATACCGTGGCCATGCCGGGTTTCAGTTTCGCCGCATTGGCAAAATACTTCTTCGGCACACGCTGAACGGCATCTTCCTGGCGCAAGCCGTAAGCTTGTTCCGGCTGTAACACCACGTCGAACCGGTCGCCTGCAACGTGACCGGCAATGGCCTCCTCCAGGCCCGGGACAATGCCGCCGTGGCCGAACAGGAATGGCATCGGCTCGCCCTTGCGCGAGTTCTCGATTTCAGCGCCCTCGGCTTCGCTCACGCTGTAGTGAAAATATACGACCTTGTCTTTTTCGGCCTGCATGTCGATACCCCGAATCGCCGGTCGCGCATGGTAACGGTTTTCTCATTCGTGCGCATGGCCATGAATTGACAGCACCGTGGAATTACACCACGGTTGGCGGCGATGAGCTTCACGCGTTCACTGCGCAATGCCGTTCTGATTGCCGTCCCGTCGTTCATGTGCACGGCCTGCGTCGGCGTGTTTGCACCGGCGCAACACCCGCCCCCGGAGCTTTCCAAGCAAGGCGTGGAACGCGCCAACGACGTGTTGTTCCGTGCGCTCAGTCTGGTCGGCACGCCCTATCGTTATGGCGGGAATACACCGTCGGGTGGATTCGACTGCAGCGGCCTGGTCGGTTACGTATTCCGCACCGTGGCGGACGTCTCATTACCACGCACCGCGGAACGGATCAGCCGGATCAATGCACCACCTGTCGACCGCGACGAACTCGAATCAGGCGATCTGGTTTTCTTCCACGCTCGCGGCCGACGGGTCACGCATCTTGGAATTTACGTCGGCAACGGGCGCTTCGTGCACGCACCGAATCGCGGCGGGACGGTACGGCTCGATTCGCTGAGTTCACCCTACTGGCGCAAGCACTACAGCGGCGCACGCCGGGTACTGCACTGAGGGTTGCCGATCTCGACCGCATCAGGTCTGCCCGTAGCGCAACCACAACTCGGCCTCGAGTTCCGAACCGAAAACACGCAGTGTGAAGCCGGCCTCGCGCATGGCCAGTTCGCCGTGTTCGACATGGCGCAAATGTTCAGCCACCGGCTCGTGGAACGCGATACGCAACTTCTCCAAAACGCCGCCGCACAGATTCCTCGCGAGTTGACTGAAATCTGCCGGTGTTGCCGGCTCGCCCCGCAAGCGATCACATACAAGCAACTTTCGGGTATCACGTCGCGCGCACTCAGCCTCGATTTGACGCCAATATGCAGTCGTTATCGCCAGCGAATCTGCCGGACCACGCACTTCCGCGAACAGATAATCGTCGCGGTCCTCGAATCGTAAACGCCATTTCGGTACGGCTTGATCAAATGAACGCATTTTAGAAAATCCTTATATCTATATGAAAACATTTGTTTTTTATGGATTTCCCGTCCACTCATGCTCGCAAATGTAGATGATCACGCGAACACGATGCAATACCCTTTCCCAATATTGGCTCAGCGGTCCACCGCATGCTTTTGCCGTTCATCATTGCCGCTCGGGGGCGTCACGACAGCAGCCGCCATCTCCGCACGAAACTCACCGAGTTCCTGCAACAGCGTTTCAATGTTGACCTCATTCTTCAGATTCACATTGAAGTCGGTAAGCGCACGCGCGCGATCCTTGACCGCCTGGCGATTCTGGCTCATCACGATCAGCGGTCCCTGCAGGCTGATCAGAATACCCAGGGCCAGATTGAAAAACTGATAGGGATACGGATCCGGCGCCCGTCCCATCAACACGCTGTTGCCCAGACACCAGACGATTGTCATCACGATAAGGAAACCGATGAAGCGCCAGCTACCGTTCAATTCGGCTATGGTATCGGCAAGGTGTTCGCTCCAGTTGAGGTTCTTGTCGAATTCCTCTTCGACATTGCGCGCCGCCCGTGACGACAACAATGCGTTCGTCTCGCGCAGTCGACCGCTCATCGTATGGAGAATGGCCATCGCCGCCCGCGGCCGATGTCGCAAATACTCTTCCAGCGTGGCATGTTTAAGTTCCAGCAACATGCAATCCGTGACGGATACGGCACTGGCGCTTCTCGGTTTTTCGTCGAACAGCGATAGTTCTCCGAAATATTCACCCGGGCCCAGGTCCTGCAAGGAGATCGTTGCCCCTGAATCGTCAGAAAGAAAGATGTTCATCTTGCCGCTGGAAACGATATACATGGCGTCACCCATTTCGCCCTGCGAAAAAAGCGTAATCCCGGCGCCCAATTCGTGCGGCACCAGTGATTGAGCCAACTCAAGGCGATCGTCCGGCGAAAGACCATCGAACAAGGAAATCGAGGCCAGTAATTGCGCGGCGTCGAGCGTCATTTTTTGCGCACGACTATTCATGTGAACGTTGCTCCTTTTGCCTCCGGCCCAAGCAGGCTCAGAATGGTCAACAATACCGCGACGAGGGCGATGAAACTGGCCATGGCAAAGGCAAAATTGCCCCCCAATCTCTCGGCATAAAGCGCCAGTAACGTTGGCGTCAACGAAGCGAGCAACACACCGGTCTGATACGCGAACCCGGGCAGTGTGCCGCGCACGCCATGCGGCGACAGCTCATTCAGGTGCACCGGGACGATACCCCAGGCTCCCTGCACCATAACCTGCAACAGGAACACTCCAATGCCGAGCAGCAAAATGGAGCCGCCGTACGCCCACAACGGAATGACCGGAATAGCCAGCAAGGCCGCTGCGGCGATTGCGCGACGCCGACCGATACGTTCCGACAGAGCACCGAAAATCAGCCCTCCGACGATCGCGCCGAGGTTCAATACGATTGTCAGCTTGCTGACCGTCGCCGTATCAAAGTGCATCTGCGCCTTGAGGAAAGTCGGGTACAAATCCTGGGAGCCATGGCTGAACATGTTGAACGCCATCATCAACACGACAATGTAGGCGAACAATTTCCATTGCCCGCGCATGGCGTGCAGGAACGTCGGCGCCTTGACCCGGTCGGTCGTTGATTGCCATGTTGGCGATTCGGGAACCTTGCGCCGGATGTACAACACCAGCAGGGCGGGCAAAATGCCGAGCGCGAACATTCCTCGCCAGCCGATCGCGTCGAATGCGATCCAGTAGGCGATCGCGCCAATCAGGTAACCGGCCGCGTAACCTTCCTGCAGGATACCCGAGACCACTCCACGCGCCCTGGCCGGAATCGATTCCATGGCCAGCGATGCGCCGATACCCCATTCTCCGCCCATCGCCAGGCCGAAAAGTGCGCGTACGATGAGCAAAAACGCCAACGACGGCGCCAGCGCCGAGGCCGCTTCCAGCAAGGCAAACAAAAGGATGTCGATCATCAGTATCGGCCGTCTGCCGAAACGGTCCGCCAGCCGGCCGAACAACAGCGCGCCAAACGGGCGCATGGCCAGGGTCAGGGTCAGCGAAAATCCGACCTCGGCGAGGCCCACATGAAAATCGTGAGCGACCTCGGGAATAACGAAAACGAGAAGAAAGTAGTCGAAGGCATCCAGTGTCCAGCCGAGAAAGCTGGCAAGGACCACGTGACGTTGCTCGCGATTGAGATCACGCAAAACCGAGAAAACTTCCATCACCCTCACCCTTTGATTTTCGCCCGGCCATGCCGGGCATGACGCCGCATGCGTGCGCGCAACGCGTCGCGTCGTCGTGCCAGCTTCCCCGCGACATCGACCCGTTCACGCTTCGAACCGTCTTCACGCAGGATTTCGGTTCGGTAGGCGCAGAAATCTTCATACGCCGAGAGTACATGTCGCAACCGGCGCAAGCCCAGTTCGAGCACGATAATGTCGTCGAACAGGCCGATCATCTCAACATCATCAGGAATCATGTCGTCGGGATCGCTGAAATAAACCAGCGTCGACAGCACTTCCTGCCGATACGGCGCAGGCAGTGCCCAGGCATCATCCTCGATCAACATGATCAGTCGTTGCACGCTGGCCATGCGCCTGCGTACGTGCTGCGGAGCCGAGGCGATCGGCAGGTGGTCCAGCGCATGCTTGGCCGCCTTGACAACATCGATCTCGTCCATTGATCCGGCCAGACGCCGCGAACGTTCCAGCGAATGCAGGAAACGGCGAATATCAGATGCTTCCAACTCGATGCTGATGCGCATTGCCAACTAAAAGGCTCGCAGAGGACCGCAAACGATCACGACACAAACCATCGTGAAAGTAACACAGACGGCCCTTTAATGAACGCCTCGTGAGGACATCCGCACCGGCTTGTGTAAATTGCCTGGAACTGTGTTATCGTGCGCGCCGCAACATCAGCGTTGCACTGCCGTTTTTCCCTTCCGGTCGAATCGAACGCGAGACTCTCTCGCGACGCTCGACCTGCACCACTCGGCAACGACGCCCCGGAATCCCTGTGACAGGCAGAATGGATTCCATTTTTTCGCCTGCGGCGCGGTTTGTGGGAACGCTCCGGGTAACATTTTTGGAGCTAATCAGATGAATTTCGAATCGCTCGGGCTTTCGCCCGCGCTGCTGCGTGCGCTTGCAGATCAGGGCTACACCAGCCCCACCCCGATCCAGACTGCTGCCATTCCCGTTGCACTGGACGGCCGCGACCTGCTCGCCGGCGCGCAAACCGGCACCGGCAAGACGGCCGCATTCGCGCTGCCGCTGCTGGAACGTCTCTACCCGGGAGGACATCGTCCATCCGCACCGTCACGTAAACCACGCGCGCTGATACTCACACCAACCCGTGAACTTGCCGCGCAGGTGCATGACAGTCTGCGTGACTACGCGCGTCACATCCGGATCAACTCAACGACCATCTTCGGTGGCGTCGGCATGGGCGGGCAGATCCAGGCGTTGCGGCGCGGTGTCGACGTCGTTGTGGCCACCCCTGGCCGACTGATGGACCACATGCAATCCGGCAACATCGATCTCTCCAGCATCGAGATTCTGGTACTGGACGAAGCCGATCGAATGCTCGACATGGGTTTTTTGCCGGCCATCAAACGTATCCTGGGCAGCTTGCCGCGCCAACGGCAAACACTGCTGTTCTCGGCAACGTTTGCCGATGCGATCAAGCAACTGGCGATGCAGTTCATGCGCAATCCGGCAGAGGTACAGGTCGCCGCGCGCAATAGCGTTGCCTCCACCGTGATCCATCGTGTGCATCCGGTCGACGCAACCCGCAAGCGCGATCTGTTGTTGCACCTGCTGGCCGCGGACAGCCGCCGGCAAGCCCTCGTATTCAGCCGCACCAAACACGGCGCCGACAAACTGTGCCGGTTTCTCGACGGTGCCGGCCTGCGCACGGAGGCAATTCACGGCAACAAGACCCAGGGCGCGCGCACGCGCGTGCTGCGCGAATTCAAGAACGGCAAGATCACGGTGCTCGTCGCCACC
The DNA here is from genome assembly GCA_963779795.1 of uncultured Pseudomonadota bacterium. Classification (GTDB taxonomy): domain Bacteria; phylum Pseudomonadota; class Gammaproteobacteria; order Xanthomonadales; family Rhodanobacteraceae; genus Rudaea. Next base: position 970,204 of record CAVZZK010000003.1, read on the forward strand.
GATATCGCCGCACGCGGCCTGGATATCGACCAGTTGCCGATTGTGGTCAACTACGATCTGCCGATGGTCGCCGAGGACTACGTGCATCGCATCGGTCGTACCGGCCGCGCCGGCGCGGAAGGACTTGCGGTTTCGCTGGTGGCCCACGACGAGGCATCCTTGCTGCAAGATATCCGGCGCCTGCTCAAACGTGACATCGCAATTGAAAACGTCGAAGGTTTCGAACCTGCCAAACCGCTGAACCTGGATGCGCCGCCGCCACGCCAGGCTCCGCGCAAGCCGGCCCACGCCCGGCGCCCGCACCAAAATACGCAAAACAAACCGCATGCGGTCGCCAACAAGAAACCGCGCCAGTGGCGTGGCAGGCGCGATACGCGTACGGCACGGTGAATCAATCGGCTACCTGCCGCGGCGTGGTCCGTGGCAGGCAGTCGGCAACGTCTCGAGCGCCGACACGCAACCGTGCAACTTCGGCCCCAGGTAGCAATGTGAGCCACAGGCAATCAGGCCGGCCTCGGCGAACACGCCCAGGTACCATTTGGCCGGCCTGGAAATGAATCCCTGCTTGTCGCCCTCGAGCCTGTCCTGCGTGGTAAAAAGCTCGAGAAATGCTGCGCCCGAGAGCATTTCGGCGATACCGGACAGACCGTAACGCAATTCCACTGCGCGAACGTAATGCAGCACATCGCTACAGACGATCAGATCGAACTTCTGATCGAAACGCAGCTCGCCGAGCTGACCGAAACTGGCCTTGCGCAGGTTGCGTGTACGCCCGTAGCGAGCAACCGCATAGTCGCTGCTGTCCAGGCCCAGATAATCGATCTTCGGACGTAGTTGCTTCAGCGGCGCCAGCCACGCGCCTTCGCCACAACCGACATCAAGCACATTGCGTACTTCGCGCCCGAGATAGTACTCGGCAACACTGACCGCGAGCATTGCCTTGCGCCGCAATTGCGCCGGCGAATGCGGCACATTGGCCGGGTTGCGGTACCAATGGTCGAAATAGGCGCGATCGTAGACTTTCTTCACGTCGCAAGCGGCAAACGTCAGCGTAGCGATGCGTTAATGTCCGCGAGCGTGTCCGAGCCCGGGCACAACACATCCTCGCCGAGACGATTGAAGGGCTCGTCGACCGTGTGCAGGTAGGCATGAAGATCCATCGATTCGGCCTCAACAAACAGCAGGCCGGTGACAAGTTCGCCGTCCGCCTGGCGTTCGTGCAGGTAGTTCATCGCCGCCACGCGATCGCCCGCATCATAGCCGTCCGGCAGCTTGCGCAGACGCAATACGCTACCGTCGTGCTGACTCACATCGACCACGTCGCCCGGTAAGTATTCGGTCGTAATCTCCTCGCGCGGAGAGATGAAATCGAGCCGGTTCAGCGTATGGTTGTGCTCGCGCACGTATTCATAACTCTTGGTGCTGCCCGGATGGTTGTTGAAGGCCACGCATGGACTGATGATGTCGATGACGGCGACGCCTCGGTGCACCATGCCGGCCTTGAGCAGCGGCACGAGTTGCTTCTTGTCGCCGGAGAAACCGCGGGCGACGAAACTGGCCCCGAGCTGCAGTGCCAAACCGACCAGATCGATCGGACTGTCATTATTCACCGCACCGCGCTTGGACTTGCTGCCACGATCGGCGGTGGCTGAGAACTGACCCTTGGTCAGGCCGTATACGCCGTTGTTCTCGACGATGTAGACCATGTTCACGCCGCGCCGGATCGAGTGCACGAACTGACCGATGCCTATCGATGCCGAATCGCCGTCGCCGGAAACGCCCAGGTAGAGCAAGTCGGGATTGGCCAGATTCGCGCCAGTCAACACCGACGGCATGCGCCCGTGCACGGTGTTGAAACCGTGCGACTGGCCAAGAAAATAGGTCGGCGTTTTTGAACTGCAACCGATACCCGACAGTTTGGCCACCCGGTGCGGCTCGATATCCAGTTCCCAGCAGGCCTGGATGATGGCCGCGGAGATCGAATCGTGGCCGCAACCGGCACACAGTGTCGATACTGATCCTTCGTAGTCCCGGCGCGTATGCCCGGCGCGATTGCGCTGCAACGAGGGATGATGCAGCGTCGGCTTGGTAATGTAGGTCATCTCAAGCCACCTTGTCTTTGCGCAGCGTTCGCACCTTGGACCGATCAAGGCGCCGGTCGATTTCCGCGGCGATGAAGCGTGCGGTAATCGGTGTGCCGTCGTAATGCAAAATCGACTCGAGCCGCGACGGGTTGATGTCGAATTGTTCAATCAGCAAGGTGCGCAATTGCGCATCGCGGTTTTGCTCGACGACGAACACGATCTTGTGCGCGGCAATGAACGCCTTGATCGCATCGGCAAACGGATAAGCGCGTACGCGTAACGTGTCCAGATACTGATCCTGCATTTCGAGCATGTCAGCGGCTTCGTCCATGGCAGCCGCAGTCGAGCCGAAATAGATCACGCCGTGTCGCGTGGATTTACGCGCGTTGCACACGACCGGTTGCGGCAGCAGTTGCTTGGCCGTCTCGAACTTGCGCTGCAGGCGCTGCACGTTGTAGACGTAATCTTCTCCTCGCTCCGAATAACGTGCGTCGATGTTCTTGCTGGTGCCACGGGTGAAAAAACTGCCGCGGTATCGATGTGTGCCCGGCAGCGTGCGGTAGGTGATGCCATCGCCATCGACGTCGCGGTATCGGCCGAACGGCGCGCCGGCTTCAAGTTCGTCCGCGCTGACCACCTTGCCGCGATCGAAGCTTCGCGTGTCGTCCCACTCGAACGGCGCGCACAGGCGCTGATTCATGCCGATATCCAGATCACTCATTACGAACACCGGGGTCTGCAACCGGTCGGCCATATCCAGTGCCGTCGCGGAAAATTCGAAACATTCGTGCGGATCTTCGGGGAACAGCAGGATGTGATTGGTATCACCGTGCGAGGCATGGGCACATGCCAGCACATCGGATTGTTGTGTGCGCGTCGGCATGCCCGTCGACGGGCCGCCGCGCTGCACATCGACGATCGTGATCGGTATCTCGGCAAAGTACGCCAACCCGATGAATTCATTCATCAGCGAGATGCCCGGCCCCGACGTGCTGGTGAACGCACGCGCACCGTTCCAACCGGCGCCCACGACCATCCCGATCGAGGCAATCTCGTCTTCGGCCTGGACCACGGCGTAACGGTGCTGCCCGGTCTCCGGATCCACGCGATATCTCGCGCAATATTTCTGGAATGCCTCGGCCAGTGACGACGACGGCGTGATTGGATACCAGGCGCAGACGCTGGCGCCGCCGTAAACCATGCCCAGTGCGGCGGCAGAGTTGCCGTCGACGAAAATACGCTCGCCAACCGCGTTGCGACGTTCGATTCGCAACCCGATCCGCTCCAGACTTTCGAACGCAAAGTTTCGCCCCAGCTCCAGCGCCTCGACATTCGGTTTGAGCAACTTTTCCTTGCCCTTGTACTGTTCGCTGATCAGCGTCGTGATGACATCACGCTCGATACCCAGCAACACCGACAGCACACCGACATACATGATGTTCTTGAATAATTGACGCTGGCGTGCGTCGCTGTAGGTGCCGTTGCAAATCGTGGTCAGCGGTACGCCGATGGCGGTGACGTCGTCGCGGAAGCGTGATGACGGCATCGACTTGGTATCGTCGTACAACACGTAGCCACCGGATCCGATCGAGGCCATGTCCGCATCCCAGGTTTGCGGGTTCATCGCCACCATCATGTCCACCCCGCCGCGACGGCCCAGCCATCCACGTTCGCTGACACGCACTTCGTACCAGGTTGGTAGACCCTGGATATTCGAAGGAAAGATGTTGCGCGGACTGACCGGCACACCCATACGCAGGATCGCCTTGGCGAACAGCTCGTTGGCCGACGCCGATCCCGAACCGTTCACATTGGAGAACTTGATGACGAAATCGTTGACCGCCTTGATCGGTTTCACGCCGCCTCCCGCCGCTTGCGACGATGACAACCGGGCCCGGCATGTGTCATTTCCAGAAGGAACTTGCGCATGTCCCAGGCACCGGTCGGACAGCGTTCCGCGCACAGTCCGCAATGCAGGCACACATCCTCGTCCTTGACCATCACGCGACCGGTCTTGAGCACATCGGAAACGTACAGCGTCTGCTCGAGATTATGCGCCGGTGCACTCAGGCGGTTACGCAAACCGGATTCGTCGCCATTGGCCGTGAAACTGATGCAATCCATCGGACAGATATCGACGCAGGCATCGCATTCGATGCAGACGTTTTCGGTGAATACCGTCTGCACGTCGCAGTTGAGGCAACGCTGAGTTTCTTCAAACGCCGTGGTCAGGTCGAATCCCAATTCGACCTCGGTCTTGATGCTCTTGAGCGTGACCGACTTGTCACGCCAAGGCACCGCGAATCGCTCGTTGTTCGAGATGTCGTTGTCGTAACTCCATTGGTGAATGCCCATTTTTTGCGATATCAGGCTCACCCCGGGCGCGGGCCGTTCACGAACATCCTCGCCCTCGAGCATCTTGTCGATGGATACGGCTGCCTCGTGCCCGTGGGCCACGGCCCAGATGATGTTTTTCGGGCCGAATGCCGCATCGCCACCAAAAAATACCCTGGGATTGGTCGATTGCATCGTCACTTCGTCGACCACCGGCATGTGCCACTCGTCGAACTCGACGCCGGCATCCTGTTCGATCCACGGAAACGCGTTTTCCTGACCGATCGCGATCAGTACGTCGTCGCACTCATGAAACTGCTCCGGTTCGCCGGTCGAAATCAACTTGCGCCGGCCATCTGCATCGTATTCGGCACGCACTTTTTCGAATTTCATGCCGACAAGCTTGCCGTCCTCATGCACGAATGCCTTCGGCACCAGGCAATTGAGGATCGGTATGTCTTCGTGCATCGCGTCTTCCTTCTCCCACGCCGATGCTTTCATCTCGTCGAATCCGGAGCGTACGACAACCTTCACATCCTCGCCGCCGAGCCGCCGCGAAGAGCGGCAGCAGTCCATCGCGGTGTTGCCGCCGCCAAGTACGATCACACGTCGACCGATCTGCTTGACGTGCTCGAAATAGACCGAAGCGAGCCAGTCCAGACCGATATGGATGTTCTTTGCGGCTTCGTGACGCCCGGGAACAACCAGGTCGCGTCCGCGCGGTGCGCCACTGCCGATGAACACGGCATCGTAACCCTCATCGAGCAGCGCCGTGAGCGAATCGATACGCTCACCAGCACGAAATTCCACCCCCAGGTCGAGGATATAGCCCACTTCCTCGTCGATGACTTCCTCGGGCAAACGAAAATGCGGCACCTGGGTGCGCATGAATCCGCCGGCCTTGGCATCGGCCTCGAACACCGTCACGTCGTAGCCCAGCGGAGCCAGATCGCGCGCGACCGTCAGCGAGGCTGGCCCGGCGCCAACACAGGCGATACGCCGGCCATTACGGTATTTGGAGCGTTTCGGCATGCGCAGGCGAATCGCCTCGACATCCTTGAAATCCGCCGCCACGCGCTTGAGTCGACAGATCGCTACCGGTTCCGGTTTGCCACCGTTACTTTGCTCCACGCGCACACGCCGGCACGCCGGTTCACACGGCCGATCGCAAGTACGACCGAGAATTCCCGGGAAAACGTTCGATTTCCAGTTGACCAGATACGCATCCGAATACCGCCCCGCGGCGATGAGGCGTATATATTCGGGGACCGGGGTATGCGCGGGACAGGCCCACTGGCAGTCAACTACTTTGTGAAAGTAGCCGGGATCACGAATATCGGTAGACTTCACCCAATCCTCCGCGGCGATCAGATGCGAGCGGACCCCAACTCGGGCCGCGCCGCTGCGCGTGAGTCTACTCGCAGTTTCACCATCTGAGAACCTTTGCCCAAGAACGTATCGCTGCGTTCAGCGAAAAGCCATGCATTCAATTTCCACGCGTGCGTCGAGGGCCAGCCCGCTAGTGCCGAATGCGCTTCGCGCCGGCAGGTGCTTGTCGAAAAAGCTCACGTACTCGGCATTCATTTCGGCCCACTCGCCCATGTCGGCCATCATCACGGTCACCTTGACGATACGCTCCAGCGACGAACCGTGCCGTTCCAGCACGCGCCGGATATTGCTCAGCGCCTGCCGCGTTTCGGCAGCGACTCCACCGCTGACAGGTTTCCCGTCTGCACCGGTGCCAATCTGACCCGCAAGGATCAGAAACGGCCCCGCCTCGACAGCCTCAGAAAACGGTAATCCCGAAATCTCGACGAATGGATGGTAAACAGCTTCCTCGCGCGGTTCTACGCTCATCGATCTTCACTCCCGTTCAGTCCAAATCGTCCGGATTGTCGCAATGCAACAAAAAATCCGCCACAATGCGACGCATCAAAACGCTATCGCTTCCAAGCTTAGGCCAATTCGATGCTATATGAACTGCACGAATTCAACCGTACCCTGTTCAACCCGCTGATCGCGTGGTCGCATGCCACCGCGCAGATGTTCTCCTCGTCCGACAGCTGGCTGTCGCGTCTGCCGGAAGCGAACCGGATAGCGGCCAATTTCGAGCTGTTGTACCGGCTGGGCAAGGATTACGAAAAACCCGAGTTCGGACTCAACACGGTTGACGTGAACGGCGATATCGTCCCGATCGTCGAAAAGCAGGCGCTGGCCAAACCCTTCTGCACGCTGCGCCGCTTCAAACGATACAGCGATCAGGCCAGGACTCTGGCCACGCTCAAGTCGCAGCCGACCGTGCTGGTCGTCGCACCCTTGTCGGGACATCACGCCACCTTGCTGCGCGACACGCTGCACACGCTGCTTCCCGAACACAAAGTCTTTCTCACCGACTGGGTAGATGCACGCATGGTACCGGCAGAGGTCGGCACATTCAGCCTTGACGACTACGTCGGCTACATGCGCGAGTTCATAACGCACATCGGCGCGGAAAATCTGCACGTGATCAGCGTATGCCAGCCAACCGTACCCGTACTGGCGGCGATATCGCTGATGGCCGCCAACGGCGAAACGACTCCCAAAACGATGACGCTGATGGGTGGACCGATCGACGCACGCCGCAGCCCGACTCAGGTCAACAATCTGGCAGCGACCAAATCCCTGTCATGGTTCGAGAACATGGTCATCCAGGAAGTGCCGCAGAACTATCCCGGTCATGGGCGCAAGGTGTATCCCGGATTCATGCAGCACACCGGCTTTCTTGCGATGAATCCGAGCCGGCATTTCATGTCGCATTGGGACTTCTACGAGAACCTGTGCCGAGGTGACCTCGAGGATGCCGAGGCACATCGGCGTTTCTACGACGAATACAATGCCGTGCTCGACATGCCGGCGCGTTATTATCTGGATACGATAAAGAGCGTATTCCAGGAGCACGCACTGGCGCGCGGCGCGTGGGACGTCAATGGCGAACGGGTCAAGCCCTCGGCCATCAAACGCACTGCCCTGTTCACGATTGAAGGCGAACTCGACGATATTTCCGGCCTCGGCCAGACGCAGGCCGCACAGGATCTGTGCAGCGGGATTGCGGCGAAGAAAAAGCAACACCTGACCGTAACCGGCGCCGGCCACTACGGCATCTTCAGCGGCCGGCGCTGGCGCAACATGGTTTATCCGGAAGTGCGCGACTTTATCCGCAAGTACGCCTGAACAATGTCGACGTAGCGCGCCGGCTCCGGCTCGCGCATGGATCAGGCGCCTGTGGCAGCCGTTGACGGCGCCAGTTTGCCGAAGCCGTAACCGAGCACTACACCCCAGATCAGATGCAAGACCAGGGTCATCACCGCGACCATCGGCCCGATATGCAAGCCGAACAGTCCGGCGCCTGCCATCGGCATCGGAATCAGCATCATCAACAGCCAGGCCAGAACCGAAAACGAAACCCCCTTGGCAAGCGCGGTGGTCCCGGGAAGCAAACGATACAGCAGGGCAAACGCCAACCCCCACAGTACCGTACCGATCAGCAAATGGATAAGCCAGCCTGTGGCCGGCACCGCCGACAGGCCGAGCATTGAATGCGCCATTCCGGCAAGCATGGCGATGACATTCATTGCCGGCATGAGACCCATGGCGCCTTTAAGCAGCATCAATAGCGACAATACAACCGTAGCGATGAATCCCGCGATCATGGATCGGACATGGATATTCATGTGTTTCGTCTCCGTTTGGCAACGAGAAGGCGCAGTTTCTCCCGCAAATGAACACTGCACCGCAAGGTGTCTCGACCCGTAGGCAAGATCCGCTTGCAGATACCTAGAGTCTCCAAAAGGGCAAAAGGATTCGTCGTCGGGCGGTGCGGGCATGTGCAGGCGCCGGGTACGTATCCTGCGACGCCGTGGCGAGATCAGTCCTGCAGATATTCGCGAATCATCACCCTGCCCCGATGGATGCGGCTCTTGACCGCCTCCCGGGTCAGACACATGGAGCATGCGATCTCGGTGATCGAATATTCCTCGAAGTCGCGAAAAATTATCGCTTCGCGGTATTTGTCCGGCAAGGACTGGATCGCCGCCGCCAGGTCGGAGCGAAGTTCCGGATGAGTGTAATAGGCGAAAACGCGGTGATTGTCGTCCGGCAGCTCAGCCTGTCCGCGCATCCGCCGCAATAGCTTGCCGCACTCGCGTTTCACGATGGAATATATCCACCCGGAAAAAGACGTGATCGTCCGCAAGCCGCCAATCCGCTGATAGACAAGCCACAGCGATTCCTGCACGGCGTCGTCGGCGTCCTCGGATGTCGCGCACTGAACCTGCGCGATACGCCGCAGGTCCGGCTGGCAGCGTTCCAGCAACTGCTCCAGCGCGTGATGGTCGCCTTGCCTGGCCGCTTCGATCAATACCGGATCATCGAACACTTGCCTGCCTCCTCGTTTCCGCAGCACCAAACACGATGAAACGGACCGCTGTCAGCTTGTAGAGCTGACAAACGCCTGAAAGTATTCAGGAGGCCGCGTTGCCGAAGACCGAATGTTGTACGAGGGACTGTTTGAACGACAATCGCTGAACCGACGAGGGTGCTTGGGGCAAACATGCACCGATGGCCTCGCAGCACTTCAAGCCCGAGACCAACGCATCCGACGCCATGTACGCGACCGCTTCCAGGTCATGCCATGGCCAATGCGGCCCGGGTTCCCGCCAAGGCCGCCCTGACAGTCAGTACTGCGCGGTCCTGACCAGGAAATGCCGGGCCAGCGAAGCCTGCAGGCGACCCACGCCAAGCGCCATATGCATGGTCAGGGCCAGCAATACGATTCCGATCAGGAAGGTGATCGGAGTCGCCCACAGCGGCGGCCCGATGGCGACGTCGTTGAAGTTGATCAGGCCGACACCGAACATCGCCATGGTTACCGGACTGATTGCCAATGACAGCGACACGGACAGCCCCAGGACCGCGAGCACGAAAGACGCGATACCGAACGGCAGCTTCAACAACATGTAAAGCAGCGTCGACCAGGTGCGCGCATCCGTGAACATCAGCTTGATGCGCGTCATCAACGGCTTGCCGCGTTGCGCGTAAAGCGGCCGTCGAGGCATGCGCACGCCCAGCATTGATTCGATCAGCTTGCCCTCGACCAGCGCCAACGCGCGCACCGTGGAAATGAACAGCACGGCAAACGGCAGGCCAATAATCAGGATGCTGAAACCCAACGACAGGCACACTCCGGTTATCGTCCAGGTGAAATAAAAAATTCCCGTCGCCAGCGACAGCAGCATGTAAAGCAGCGACGAATAGGCCAGCGGCTCGGCAAAGACACCGAAGAAACGTCCCGCGGCTGATTTGCGTGGCGGGCGCGGCGGTGTGCGCAAAGCGCTTTCGACCTGTACTTCCTTGTCGCGATAGATCTCGGCCACTTCAGCCGGTGCGCCATAACTGCCGGCAACGTTCGCCAGCATGGTCGCTTCGTCCCACTCGGGGTGCTCGGCCAGTTCCGAACGCAGGTACTCCTCGGCGTCGTACAACGCATCCTGGATCAAGGCCGGGTCGGCCCCGTGCAATTCCGTGCGCAACTGGCCCAGGTATTCGTCGATGGTTTTTGCTAACGGCATCATTTGGTTCCTCCCAGCACGGAATCCACGAAGCGCTGCGTCGCACTCCAACTGTTGGCCCATTCCGCAAACGCGGCACGACCCAAATCGGTGATCTGGTAGTAGCGACGTGGCGGCCCGCTCACCGACGGCTCGACCTTGCTGTGCAGCAACCCGGCAGCAGCCAGATTGCGCAGGACCGGATACAAGGCGCTTTGCTTGCCGCCAAGCGCACCGTCGGCTTTACGCTCCAACTGCTTGGCGATCTGGTACCCGTACATCGGTTCATCTGCCTGCGCCAATACCGCGAGCAGAACCAGTGCGACCGTTCCGGCGCTCAGTTCCTTCTGGAATTTCTTCAGATGTGTGTCGGTATCCAAGCGCTACCCGTCATCACATAATAATAATTACTGAATTATAGTGTTTACTTAATAATAGTCGATAGGCCGAAAGTCATGACACGCCATGCCTGTTCCGCCAGTTCGGGAGTGTGGAATCAACGGCCTGAAATCGGCGTGGACATGGGATGCACTGCGGAGCAGGATGCTTCCGAAAAGCCAAGCTTTCACTCGCGCTGCGTGCCAGTGAGTTTCAATGCTTGAAGTGGATGGAATGAATATGCACAGCTGCCAGAACAGCCCTGCAGGACAACATCAGACCATTGCCACGCCTATGCGCAGTGTCCTCATCGATGCAACTTCTGTGTTTGTCCCGTGATGGAGCATCAACCCGGTTGCGCGATTCCGGATATTGACGACTTGGCCTACTTCGCCGTGCCCGGGACCGCCCGCACCGGAATCGGCACATTGCATAAAGAGACATATCCGGCCGCAACGTGGAACCAGCTCTCGCGACGGTTCCGCCGCGACTCGACCAGCGCGGCAAACGTTGGCGTATCCGTGCGTAATACCTCAAGTGCCGTGCGTTGCGACGACGGTACATCCGCCGCCAGGCGCACCGACTTTATCGGCACATACTCGGACGGCTTTTCATAAAAGCCCAGCGGACCGTGACCTCGTGGCAGGCTGGAAAGCAATTCCATGCCATGCACGACGCGTCCGACAACGGTGATGTTGCGGTCCAGGTGACGCGGCGCATTGCCGATGACCGCATACAATTCCGCGCCGCTGCCCGAATCGGGATCGTTGTCGCGCCCGACACCGACGGCACCATAGCAATGCGTAAGCCAGGCCCGATGCGTCTTCGGATCGCGCGCAGCCCGGAAGTCTCCGGAAAACCCCGCCTGTGGCGCATAACCATCGGCGTCCGGCAGGCGGGTGAACGGGAACTGCTTGCCGTAACCAACCGTGAATTCGGCTTTTATCTTGTGCGCTGCGTCGCCGAGCGACCGCGGTTTTCCCAACTTGTCGTTTTCCGCGGCAGGATCGCCCCATTGCACCACGTAGTTGTCCTGGACCCGCATGATCGCCAGACCATCGAAATATTTCTCGCGTACCAGCTTCCTGATATTGGCCACGGTTTTCGGCGCGAACCGCGGCGCCAGTTCAATCACCACCCTGCCCGTGGCCAGTTGCATGTACAAGGTGTTTTGCGGATCGAGTCGGTGCCAGTCCGATGCCGTCGCCGCTGCCAGTACTTCGGCCATGGTCGGCGGTTTGTGTTGCGCCGACGCCGACCATGCGCTGCTAATGCCAACGGCCATCCCGAGCACAAGCCCTGCCATTCGAAACGAAAATGCGGATCGTGAGTTCATGCGCGTGTATCGTCCGACAAACTCAATTTTTCGCCCCATCAGGCAGGGTTCCGAGCTGGACCAGACGTTTTAGCGTAACGTTTCCTCGGCGGATCGTCAGCGTGACGTTGCGCCCCATATGACCGCTCAGCTGCCCCTGGAAATCTGCTCGATCCTTGATCGCATGTCGATTCAGCTTGAGCACGAAATCGCCGCTACGAAGATTCGCCGCCGACGCCGGCGTCTGGCCGATGACCTGCCCGATCTCCACGCCGCCGGAACCGAGCTGCTTGCGTTCCGCGGCGGTCAGATCGCGGAAATCCGCGCCGAACGGCAATTGCAGACGCACATAGAAATCGGCAATCCAAAGGCCGGCAGAGGCCTTGTCGCCACCGGGTTGTGGCGGATAAATGCGGACTTCCTCGGCACCATGCGCCACGGCTTGTTGCTCGGCCAGGGAATGCGCCTGATCCGGATCCGTTGCGCGAAAGTGACCGATGCCGATCTTGACCAACCCACGTTCACGCAACACGCGCTCATCGCCGATACGATTGCCTCCATCACCGACCGACGGTTGATCCGGCGGCGGCGCAGCACGCAGGCGCGCTACGATTTGTGGCGTACGGTTGGCGACCACGTCGTACTGCGGCGCTGGCCCGAACGGCGGCTGCCCGGGACCTGCGCCGGGACCGGCAGGCGGATAACCCGGCGTGACGCAGCCAGCGAGGGCAACCACTACCGTAAAGCACAGCCAGCGCAATGAGGCCCGCCAGTCGCGCAAAAAATCAATCGGTGTGTCCGGATTCTTGCTTGATGCCACGTTTGGGTACCAGTTTCTCGTCGAGCAGTTTTTCGATGCGCACGAAAACCTCGTAGCGCGAGAAGGGTTTCTTCATGAAATCGTCAGCACCGATCCGCTGCGCATAGAACTGCTCGGTGGCCTGCTCGTTGCCACTGATCATGATCACTGGAATGTTCACCGTTTCGGCATCCTTGCGTAACTGGCGCAAAGCCTCGAAGCCGTTCATGCCCGGCAGGACGATATCGAGGAAAATAAGGTGCGGCTTCAAGGAATGGGCCAGTTGCAACCCGCGCTCGGCGTCGCCGGCCTCAAACGTGTGATAGCCGTTCTGTTGCAGGAATTTGCGCAGCATCACCGAAATCGTCGGCGAGTCGTCAACGATCAAAACCCTTGTGCCCTCGCGCGCATTGACACGCGGCCGCTCACGACGCTCATTGCCGCCGAAAAATCGCTTCAGAAATTCGATCCTGGCCACGGCATATTTCCGGTAAAGCTGGCGCACAGTGTGTCGACTGACCGCTCTGATGACAAGCCCCGAAGCTTCATGCAATCCATCACTGTCACTGGACACAAGAAAAAGCAGGCAACCTCCTGCCTGTTCGGAAACCGTTTCATCAGGCATCCACGTTACGATCAAGGATGCCCTGATCAGGTCAGCGCATCCCTAACGGCACTATTGATAAGGGACTCCGGTAACCGGCGGCGCCAGCGCCAGGTCCTTGCCGACTCGAATCGCGTCCTCTCGCCCCGAGTAATAACCTGAAATCCGGTTCAACTCGCGATAGCCACACCGTCGATAAAAGGCTCGCGCGCCGGCATTTCCCGAACGAACCTCCAGAAAAATCAGTTCGATACCGGCTGTCATCGCGGTAGATTCGAGCCAGCAAAGCAACTGCGTACCGATGCCTCGACGACGTAATCCCGGCGCCACCCCAAACAGCAGCAAATGTGCCTGGTCGCCCGCATAGCGCATGATCGCGAACCCGGCAATACGCTTTTCTTCGTGTTCCGCCACTATCACGTTGCTGGACTTCCCGTGAATGTGCCGTCTTACCCGATGCGGCGTCCAACCCCAACGCAAACCGGTCTCGATCAGGTCCCGAGACATGACGGCGATGCGCGGCGCGTCCGAGTTGTGAGCCAATCGGATCAAACAGGTGGCTGGTTCATCGAATGCTATTTCGGACGTACCGCCGTTACTTCGATCTCCACGAGCATGCCCGGTCCGGCCAATGCCGCGACCTGAACCGCCGAACGCACCGGCAGATTCGGCTGTTCCTTGGTGCCGAAGAATTGCGTATAGCCCTTCATGAAGCCGGCGAAATCCAGCTTGCCGCCCTTGCCCGGATCGCCGACCAGAAACGCATGCATCTTGACCACATCGCCCATCGTCAGGTGCAAACGCTTGAGCGACGCCTCGATGCGCTTGAGCACGCCGACGGTCTGGGTTTCCGTGTCGCCATACCTGGCAGCGCTGCCCTTCGCGGCCTTTTCGTCGACGACCGGTGGCACCATGCCGCTGAGGAACACCAGGCTGCGCGCGGCCGGAATCTCGACCGCCGCGGAGATCGGGAAATCGCTGTTGGGAATCGGGTAGCGTTTGACCTGTTGCGCAAAGACCGGCGCGGACAACATCGCCGCGACAAGCCCGAAAGCAAGCAAACTTTGTCGTTTCATGGCGACTCCTGCGTGTTTGCATGTAATGCCGCTACTTCGGCGGCAGTGATTTTATCCCTGTAGGCATTGCCGAAGTGGCTACGTACGTAATTGACGACCGCGGCAATGTCGGCATCTCCCAGACTCACATGCATCATGGCCGCGAAACCGGTCAGGTCGGTGCGCGTCATGAACGACGGCATGTTGCGACGCCCGTTCAGGACCACCGCAGCCATGTAGCGCGCCGACGCCAGACGCGGATCGCCGGCCAGTGCCGGGTAGCTGCCTGCGCCGCTCGCCCCTTGCGCATCGGGCATGTGGCAACCCTGACAGATGTGGCGGAAAATCTGCTCGCCGCTTGCGTGAGAGAGCTGTTGCGGCGACAACATCACCGGCGCCTTTCCGTCGGCCCGCGCCGCCGACACGGAACCGCAGGGCACGACACAGGCAATCAGGACGGCGATCAACGCACCAAAGGCGATTCCGGTGTTCATGCCTTGCCTCCAGCGGTCACGCGCTGATGCAGACGTCTAACCGCATCCAGAGCGGAAGTGACGGCCCCCTCCTGCCAGGCCGGCAGATACGAAGCATGTTCGCCGGCCAGAGCGATGCGCCCGTCGATCTGGCACAGATTATCGTAGTGCTTTTCGCGCGACTCATCGCTCCACTCGCCAAAGCAGCCCATCGTGAACGGCACGCGGTGCCAGGCCACGGCGATGCCGTTTTCGAACTCCTTCGGGTATTGCGGGTGAATCAGGCTGCCCTCGCGCACGGCTTGGCGCACACGTTCCCGGGGACTCATCGCCGTGAACTGGAACGCGGCCTGACCCCAGCTATAGGCGCCGAGCAGCACTCCCTTGCCCTTGTCGAAGAAACCGCTCGATGGATAGGCGATATTGAAGATCGGCTGATGCGTGAAGGTCATGCCGCCGTAGATCTGTTCGTCCTGTTCCCAGAAACGGCGCTTGAACTGCAGGCCGATCTTGACCGACGAGGCATAGGGTACCGCCGAGATCGCCTCGGCCATCGGCTTGCCGACGTTCATCGGAATCTGGCTCAGGATCGACAACGGAATCGTGCACAGGCACCAATCGGCATGGGCCGCGCGTCGGGCTCCCGAACGTGCCAGATCCTGGTAATACGCGGTCACGCCGTTGGCATCCTGCTCAATGCGCGCGACCTTGGCGTTGTAGGTGATCAACCCGTCCAGCTCGCGTCCGAACGCCTCGCCGATCCGGCCCATGCCGCCGACCGGCTGGAAGATCGGCATCTGGAATTCGTAACGATCATTGATCGGCAATGCGTGCCACAGTTGCGAATCGAGCACGTCCTTGGGTGAGATCGGTTGCGACGGTACCGGCTTGCCGTCCAGGCCGCCGCCCGGATCCTTGTCGAATCCGCGCGTCTCGGCGCTGGCGCCGCGAACGTAACGATAATCCTTGTCCAGGTAGCCCCACTCGAGCAGCGACTCCAGCAGTTTTTCCCGATCTTCCCTGCTCAGTGACTGGTCCAGCGATTTCTGTGCGATGCACTTGGCCAGCAACTCGGCAACCGTACCCTGATAATCGGCCTTGAACTCGCGCAGCCGCTGCGGCTTGCCGCCGAGGGCCTGTGGATCATGCAGGTAGGCGTTGTAGTTGACCTGGATGAATGGCTCGAGCTTGATCCCGAAGGCCTGGCAATAATGCAGAATGTTGCGATGGTGGTACGGCAGCCGCCACGGTCCGGGATTGATGTACAGGCCCTTTTCGAATTCGCAATGCTGGGTCGCGCCGCCCAGTTCGGTATAGCGGTCGCCACCACGCAAGGTCCAGTTGCGGCCTCCCGGGCGATGATTGAATTCGAGTACCCGGACCTTGTAGCCGGCCTTGCGCAGCTCGTAGGCCGCGGTCATGCCGGCCAGACCGGCGCCGAGGATCAATACCGAAGCGCCCTTGGGCTCACCGGACAAGTCCAGCGGCAGTTTCAGTTCCGATTGCTGCGCGTAACCCAGCGCCGTCATCGCCTGGTACATCGCGGCGCCGCCGGCGGTCATGCCGATCATGCGCAATACGCTGCGCCGGCTCGGTGAAAACGTATTGCCGTCGTCCGCCATGCTTATCCCCGAAATTCGAAATCTGCGATCGCGCGGAGCCGCGCGAACTCCCGCGGCGCAATATACGCAGGTTTCAAACGTAAATCATCTGCGTCGTCCTGCATCGGCTCGGCTTATTTTTTGAGGCATCCACGTCGCCTCGCCACGGCACACAAAAAAGCCGGGGCGTCATCGCGCCCCGGCTTTTCAACAACTGCTTGAGTACGAGCTGCTAGCCGACCAACCGTCGACGAATGGCGACCAACGCGACCAGCGACAGCAATCCACCGAGCAACCACATCACCCAGCTGATTTCCCCGCAACGTAAGCCTACGTAACCATGGCTTGTCCGGCTCTGACGATCAACTGCGTACGCGTTACATAACTGGTTTTGCGCGCTGCTTCTGCTAGGGTTACCGGGCCGGCACATCCGGTTTCAATTTCGCGCCGGAGTGGATTCCGCAACACACGCCAATTCGAGGAACACCGATGCGACGCCGTCATCCGAAAGTCTCGTTTTCCATCGTGTCAGTCGCAGCTTTGCTTTTCGCCGTATCGATGTCGCCGGCGCGGGCGGGCACGAAGGCAGGCGCCGCCGAACAAGCACGCTGGCAGCGCGAGGCGCAGGCGGTGACCATCACGCGCGACGACTGGGGCATCGCCCATGTGCACGGCAAGACCGACGCCGGCGCCGTATTCGGCATGATATACGCGCAGGCCGAGGACGACTTCAACCGCGTCGAGACCAACTACCTCACCAGTGTGGGCCTGATGGCTGAAGCAAAAGGCGAAAGCGCGATCTGGCAGGACCTGCGCCAGCGCCTGTTCGTCTACCCTGCCCGGCTCAAGCACCAGTATGCGGACAGCCCTGCGTGGCTGAAGAAACTGATGGACGCCTGGGCCGACGGGCTCAATTATTACCTGGCCACGCATCCCAAGGTGCATTCGGTCATCGGCCACTACGAACCGTGGATGACGCTGAGCTTCACCGAGGGCAGTATCGGTGGCGACATCGAACGTGTGAACCTGAAACAGTTGCAAGCGTTCTACGGCCGCCCGGGCGATGCACCATTGGTCATGGCGAGAAACAGGCCGAGCTGGGTCGAGCCGACCGGCTCGAACGGCATCGCCATCGCACCGAAGCTGACCGTGGGCGGCCACGCCCTGTTGCTGATCAACCCGCATACCTCGTTCTACTTCCGCTCGGAGTTGCAGATGTCCAGCGATCAGGGCCTCGACGCCTACGGTGCGGTGACCTGGGGCCAGTTTTTCGTCTACCAGGGTTTCAACAAGCACGTCGGCTGGATGCACACTTCCACCGGCGCCGACGTGGTCGATGAGTTCGCAGAGAGCATCGTGCGCAAGAACAACAAGCTGAATTACCGCTACGGCAATGCACTGCGGCCGGTCACCTCGCGCGTGATCAAGCTGCGCTACCGCAAGCCCGACGGCACGATGGGCACGCGCAGTTTCACGGCCTATTTCACCCACCACGGCCCGATCGTGCGCAGCGTGGACGGCAAGTGGATTGCCGAGGCGCTGATGAACAAGCCCATCCCGGCGCTGGAGCAGAGCTGGCTGCGCACCACAACGCACGACTACGCCAGTTACATGAAGGTCGCCGAACTGAAGGCCAATTCATCCAACAACACCATCTTTGCCGACGACAAGGGCGAAATCGCCTATCTGCACCCGCAGTTCGTCCCCGTGCGCGACGACAAGTTCGATTACACCAAACCGGTCGACGGCAGCGACCCGGCCACCGACTGGCACGGCCTGACGCCGCTGGACAAGCTGCCGCACGTGGTCGACCCGCCCAACGGCTGGGTATTCAACTCCAACGACTGGCCGTACTCGGCGGCCGGAAAGTACAGCCCAAAGCGCGCTGACTTTCCGCAGTACATGGACATGTTCGGTGAGAACCCGCGCGGCATCCATGCCACGCGCATGCTCACCGGGGCGAAGAACTTCACCATGCCGAAGCTGCTTTCGGACGCATTCGATTCGTACATGCCGGCGTTCGCGCGGCTGATCCCGCAACTCGTCAACGACTACGACGCGCTGCCGTCATCCGATCCGCTGCACGCGAAACTCGCCGGCCCGGTCGCCCTGCTGCGTCACTGGGACTACCGCTGGGGCATCACCTCGATGCCGACTTCGCTGGCGGTGTTCTGGGGCGACACGTTATGGGATGAAGTCAATGCGGCCGCCCAGGCGAGTGGCCTGGACCCGCACACGCGCAACATGCGGGTCTACGACTACATCGTGCAACGCGCCAAACCCGAACAACGCCTGCATGCCTTGTCCGAGGCGACCGATCGCCTGCAAGAGGATTTCGGCAGCTGGGGCACGGCTTGGGGCCAGGTCAACCGTTTCCAGCGCTTCAACGATGACATCAAACCACGTTTCGACGACGGCAAACCGAGCATTCCGGTGCCGTTCGTGTCGTCGCGCTGGGGTTCGCTGGCGTCGTTTGGCGCACATCGCTGGCCGGGCACGAAACGCTACTACGGCACCAGCGGCAACAGCTTCGTCGCCGTGGTCGAGTTCGGACCGAAAGTACGCGCCCGCGCCGTTACCGCCGGCGGCGAAAGCGGCCATCCGGATTCGCCGCACTTCAACGACGAGGCCGAACGCTACACCACCGGCAACCTGCGCAGCGTGTATTTCTGGCCCGTGCAACTCAAGGGGCATACCGAGCGGATATATCATCCCGGCGGATGATGCCGGCCCGCTTCGTCGGCCAACCGCAATCAACCGCCCGGCGCAGCAACCGAACCGGTGTAGAACACCTCGCACTTGTCGTGTGGCAACAGGTCGCGCACCTTGCCGAACAGTTTGACCGCCGGTGCAACCATGGTTTGCAGAATATTCGGCTGCTCGATCACCGGGTGCGCGAAACTGCCGTGAATCCGTTGCTCTACCAAGGCACAGCCGCGTGCATTGACCACCGCGACGGTCAGGTCGTTATAGCGCCCGTTCACCAGATCCATGGCACCCTTGACCGCGACCCGGTTCTTTTCCGTCGCCATGGCCACGTCTTGTGCCTTCACCAGGCCGTTTTCGACGCGCCAGTCCGAAACCAGTTTGCGGATATGGGTGCCGCCTTGCGTCGCCTGCGTGATGCTCGCGAAATCATAGCCCTTGGTAAGGGCGACACCGAACGGTCCGACCAACAGGAACGCACCCGCATCCACGAGATTGAAGCTCTGGCTCGACTTGAAATTCTCGATCGAGTCGTCGAGGTTGATACCCGGCAAGGTCAGGTTCTCTGCGTGCAGGGAAACCGTTCCATCGGCACGACGTCCGATCGGTTTCGACGCGGTTCCCTGCAGGGAAAGCCGCGTGGAGAAATCCAGCTTGCCTGTCGCCTTCCCGTGCGATGCCACGGTCTGCAGGGCCTTCTGGGCATCGAACCCGGCGATCGAATAATCGAGCCGATACACGGGCGTATCGCCGGAAAGACCCGCATGCAGGCTGCCCGAGCCTTGCCCGCCGAATACGACCATCGTGACCGGCTTGGCGTCGATGAGCCCTCCCTCGGCGGTCAGTGGAAAAGCCAGACCGGTCGCGGTGACATCGCCGGTTTGCAATTTGGCACAGTCGACGTGCGCCTTCAGTGACAGGTTTTTGAGAAAATCAGCACTGCTGCCGCCGGTCAATCGCGCCGTGCCAAGGTCCACGTCGCAACCGCCGAACTCGAGCCGCATGCCGGACTGCTTGTCGACGTAGTGCAACGCTGCATCGGAGATCGAAACTCCCGCCAGTTGCACGCCCGGCAACAGCCCCGGCTTCGTTCCCGGATTCTGGAAGTTGAAATGGCCGTCGCGGTCACGCTCGATGGTGACGCTCACGTGTTGCAACGACAGCGCGTGCACCCTGACTTGGCTGTGCATCAGCGGCAAAACGTCGATGCCGACGACAACCCGCCCGGCATCGACCAGGTCCGAACCCCGGTTGCGCACATGCACGTCATGCAGCACCACTGACACGTCCGGGAAAAACCCGATGTTCAGCTTGCCCCCGAGCGTAACCTGCATGCCTGACAGATCAGAGGCAACCGCCTCCAGCTTCGGCTTGTACGCATTGACGTCAAAAAACAGAAGTACCGCAACGACACCAAGGACGATGATCCCGAACAGTGCGGCAACAGAATAAAGAAGGAATCTGACTGGTTTGGACATTGGCAAAAGATAACTAAAATGGACCGGGCGTACCTGAGACGCCCAGATTAACTCAGCACAGGTGTCATCGGGCCTGTCTGTGCGCAGTTCAAGGCACGCTGGCGAACCCGGGCTGGTGGCCTGTCGAGGCAGGGCAACGATGGAATGTACGCCGACAGGGTCGGCTCAAGCCATTGATTACAATAAAGTTGTAATGCCCACAAGGGCGCCTGTGCTGACTTGTTCAGAGCGCCCTTAAGGACAGCGTAAGGGCACTGACGGATAATCACGACATCCCGGGCGCCGGGGTCAAGCCTGTTGCAAGCCGCTGGCCGGAAAACCGGTTTATAGTCGCGAACGGGATATGGCAGTCCCTTTTATCCGGATTGCCCGACCCCACCTTGGCATGGACCGAAAGTGCCCGGCGCCCGCAACCCATGACGCATCAACGAGACGGCCTATGAGCCAATACCGCAAAACCGAGGAAGCTGTCGCCCGCCTTACACCGGAACAATACCGCGTGACCCAGGAGTCGGGTACCGAACGGCCATTCGACAATATCTATCACGACCACAAACAAGCCGGAATTTACGTGGATATCGTCTCTGGCGAACCGCTGTTCACGTCGCTCGACAAGTTCGACAGCGGCTGTGGCTGGCCCAGCTTCACCAGGCCGGTAGAAGCCGACCACGTCGTCGAACGCCGCGACCTCAGTCACGGCATGATTCGCACCGAGGTACGTTCCAGCCATGGCGACAGTCATCTCGGTCACGTGTTTCCCGACGGTCCAACGCATGCGGGCGGACTGCGTTACTGCATCAATTCCGCCTCGCTGCGTTTCATCCCGCTGGACGAGCTGGAAAGCGAAGATTACGGCGAATACCGCAAACTGTTCGACGCAAACGCCAAGGATTCATGACCATGACCACACCCACCGAACGCGCCATCCTCGCCGGCGGCTGTTTCTGGGGCATGCAGGATCTGATTCGCAAACAACCGGGCGTGATCTCGACCCGCGTGGGCTATTCCGGCGGCGACGTTCCCAATGCCACTTATCGCAACCATGGCACGCATGCCGAGGCGATCGAAATCTTCTTCGATCCACAGGTGATCGACTATCGAAGGCTGCTGGAATTCTTTTTCCAGATTCACGATCCGACCACGATCAATCGCCAGGGAAATGATCGCGGCATCAGCTATCGTTCGGCGATCTTCTATCTCAATGACGAACAAAAGCATGTGGCCGAAGACACCATCGCCGATGTCGAGGCCTCGGGACTTTGGCCGGGCAAGGTGGTGACCGAAGTATCGCCTGCCGGCGAATTCTGGGAAGCCGAACCGGAACACCAGGACTATCTGGAACATTATCCGACCGGCTATACCTGCCACTTCATCCGCCCGGACTGGAAACTGCCACGTCGCGGAAAAACCAGCTGAGTTCGTACCGTTTCAACCGTGGCCTCGGTCAGGATGCTCAGGTGGAACAAGCGGTAATGGCTCAGGCGTTGCCCTGCGCGGGAACGAAGTGCAGTGCCGCGCCATTCATGCAGTAGCGCAATCCGCTCGGCGGCGGACCATCGTCGAACACATGGCCAAGATGCCCGCGACAACGCGCGCAACGCACTTCCGTTCGCGACATCAGCCAGTTGCTATCCGTGCGCGTAACCACGGCATGCGGGAGCGGCTCGTAGAAGCTTGGCCATCCGGTACCGGAATCGTACTTGGCCGCGGACGAAAACAGCGGCAGCTCGCAGCCGGCGCAGTGATAGATGCCGGCGCGATGTTCGTGGTCGAGCGGACTGCTTCCGGCGCGCTCGGTGCCCGCTTTACGCAGAATGTAGTACTGCTCCGCCGTCAGGCGTTTACGCCACTGCGCTGGCGTCAGATTCCATTTCGGATCCATCCGCGGCGAATCCACGGCGGCTGCAATCGTTTTGCGGGCGGACAGGCCCGACAAGGCCACGCCGGCGGTGCCCAGGGCCATGCGGGAAATGAAATGTCGTCTGTTCATTGATCCTTCCTCGATGTTCGCGCGCGCAATCCCACGCCAGTTTCAGGCGCCGGTCCCGGCCACAGTTGCAACGTTGCAACTTGTAACGCAGCCAACATTCGCCCGCCTCATTGCCGCGATATCACTCGGCAAAGTGAACGGCACGGACCCATGTTCCGCCGATTCCGGCCAACAATCAGATTGACCGGAATCGAAGCAAACATCTTGCATCCGGCCGAAACCGCAAATCAACGCCCGCGCAAACGTGTGTATTATCACAAGCCGTGACGGAAGCCAGCCGATTGATCGCAACCCAAGCCCATCCGGATGACGCCAATCCGGTTCGGCATGATCGATTGCACGCGTCCGCTGCCTGGGTCGCCTTTGCCATCGGCTCGACGTTCTTCCTGTTCGAGTTCGTCACGCGCGTCGAACCGAGCCTCGCCACGCACGCCATCCGTGCCTTCTATCACCTGAGTGAAGCCGGATTCGGCAGTCTGTCGAGTTTGTTCTTCTGGGTCTACGCGCCGATGCAAATTGCCGTCGGCCTGTTGCTCGACCGTTACGGCGTGCGCCGCTTCGTCATCCTCGGCAGTTTGCTGTGCGGACTGGGCGTACTGACTTTCGCCGCCAGCCACGAGCCGGCATTGGGCGGCCTCGGGCGCGGACTGACCGGTCTCGGCGCATCGTTTGCTTTCGTCGCTGCGCTGTGGCTGGTCACCCACTGGTTTCCGCCGCAGCGTTTCGCCGTGCTTTCGGGCGGCGTCAACGCAGTCGGCATGCTCGGCACCGCGATCGGCGGTGTCGGATTGTCGAGCCTGATCGGACAACTCGGCTGGCGCGCGGTTTTTTTCGGTACCGGCTTTGTCGGCCTGATGATTGCCTTGACCGCCTGGCTTTTCCTGCGCGAGCCGGCCTCGCCGGCCGCCAATGCAAACAGCAGTCCGATCGAGCATGTTCGCCGCAGCCTGGCCAGCGTGATCGGCAGCCCACGTATCTGGATGATTGCCATCATCGGCATGCTTTTTTACATGCCGGTCAATGTGTACGGCGGGTTATGGGGCACGACCGAGATGACCAAGGATCACCACTTCGATGCCGTCACCGCGCAAACCGTGATTTCGATGATCTTCTGGGGCATGGCTGTCGGCAGCGTGGCCGGTGGCTGGCTGTCCGATCTGCTCGGCCACCGAAAGTGGCTGGTTTGCAGCGGATCGCTGTTGACCGGCCTCGCCTACGCGGCTGCCATCTATCTGCCTTCGTCCGCCTTTGTCGAAGGCGTGCTGCTGTTTGTCGCCGGCTTTTTCGGCGGCTTGCAAATGCTGACCTTCGCGATGGCCAAGGAATCGATCGCCAGCAGTCTGGCCGGCACCGCCGTGGCCTTCGTGAACATGATCGGCATCGCCGGCGCCCTGCTGTTTCAGCCGCTGGTCGGCTTCATCGCCGACCGCAGTGGCGGCAATTTCGGACTGGCGCTGGCAACGGTTCCCGCATGCCTGGCCCTGGCCGCACTCGCCGTCGTGTTTTTGCGCGAGTATCGCCATCCGGACCACCAACCGCAGTCCCGGTCCGGCTGAGCAACGCAGGGCAGCGGAAGGTGCGCCGGCGACGCAGTCACTTTCCCTTGTTCAGCATCCCACGCAAGTTGGCGAACGGATGACTTGTGGCCGGCGCGGACCCAGCGTCCTTTTCGGCCACATCTACGTCCACGTGATCGATGTAACGTGAATGTTCGTTGTCGTGGCAATACACGCAAAGCAATTCCCAATTGCTGCCGTCGGGTGGATTGTCATCGTGGTTGTGGTTGCGATGATGGACGGTCAATTCGCGTACGTTGACGCGTGTGAATTCGCGCCCGCAACGCCCGCAAATCCATGGATACATCTTCAACGCGCGTTCGCGGTAGCCTTTTTCACGTTGCTCGGCATCGCGACGCGCCTGCACAACGACTCGATCAAGCCTGTTCTCGTTTGACGTCGGTTTTCGGCCGGACATGTTTCGAATTGTACGCCAGCAACGGGCCGTCCCGGAACAAGCGCCGCGATCGCTGCTAGCGCTGCAATGCCCAGAATTCGATATGGCGGCGCAGACGATATCCGAGCTGTTGGTACAAGCCAAGCGCGCGATCGTTTTCACGGCTGACGTGCAGAAACGGCGCGCATCCGCGTTCGAGAACATCGTTGTTCAGCGTTGCAACAAGGCGGCGAGCATACCCGCGACCAAGGAAATCCGGATGTGTGCAAATCGCACTGAGCTCCGTATGCGCATTCGTGCCAAGCCGTTCACCGATCATCGCCGCCAGGCGCCCGTCCTGATAGATACCGAAATAGCGGCCCAGTTCCATGGTCCGTTGCCGGAAATAATGCGGATACACCAGCGCGATCAATTCCAGTACATCGTCCCGATGCATTTCACCCAACTCGGAGACTTGGGGCCCGTCGGCAACCGCTATCGGATGCTCGCAAATCATCTGCGCAAGCGGTTGAAACGTATCGAGTTTCCAGGCTTTCGGAATGCTCGGCAATTTGCCCAGCAGCAACACCGTTTCGCCGGGCCGGACCAGCGTGGCGAGCGCTTCGTCCAGACGGGCACCGGCCTCGGCAACCCCGAGAAACGGTGCGAATTCCGGCGGAAAGCGCGCGACGTCACCGTCGACCAGAGCCAGCTTGCGATGCCGGCTGCGCAATGACGACCAGAACGGGTTATCCAGCGGATTGGCTAGCATTCATTCGAATGGCGAAAACCGGTTGCGCGGTCGAATTCACACGCATCAAAGCATGCGCTTGAGCGTGTTGTCGCGTTGCACGTAGTGATGCCACAACGCCGCAAGAATATGCAATCCGATCACGTAATAGAAAATCGTGCCCAGTGTCGCGTGGATGTTTTCCCACCAGTGCCCGAGGTGACGATCCGGATGCGCCACGAACGACGGCAACAGGGTCACGCCGAACAGCGTCACCGGTTTGCCGCCGATCTGCAGCGTGATGATTCCCAGGATCGGCTGGACGAACAGAAACAGATACAACAAGACGTGGGTGATGTTGCCGATGCGTTCGCTCCAACTCGGCGGTTGCGGCGAAATCGGCGGGCGCCCACGGCGCAGGCGCGTCCACAAGCGTGGGAACACCAGAATGAATACGCCAAGACCCATGATGTAGTGCGAGGCCAGCAGGTTGCTGCGCAAGTCGCTTCCGCGCGGAAACAGCTCAAAGATGTTGACGAACACGTAGGCCAGCAGCAGCAGTGCAAAAAACGTCCAGTGCCAGCGCCGTACTGCGGGCGCATAGCGGGATTGCATATCAATTCCTGACATTGGCATCACTCCAATTGGGATAGGTCGCCGCATCGCGGTGAATTCGTCGGCCTGAAACCATACCTGACGCCAACAGGGTCAAAGTGGATAGTCGGCGTTGAGAACAACCGGGCGAGGATCGAGTCAACGTGCAGCCTGCAGAAACTCACCGCAATGGACACTGAATGGTGGCGCGCAAAGAATTCACGAACGTGGTTTCAATCAATTTACCCGTTTCAACAGATTTCACCGGTGTCCCGACACCGCGTGCGGCACATAATGTTCTTCCAGTGCCGCGATGTCTTCGTCGCTTAGTTTCAACGACAGGGCCGTGACTGCATCGTCCAGATGTTGCGGTTTCGATGCACCGACAATCGGCGCCGTGACGAACGGTTTGCTCAACATCCAGGCCAGGGCGACCTGCGCACGCGGGACAACATGGCGTTTGGCGACCGCGGCAACCGCCTCAACGATGCGTCGATCCGAATCGGGCACGTTGTACAAGGTCTTGCCGAACTCATCGGTGCGAATACGTTCGGTCTCCTCGTTCCAGTCGCGAGTCAGCCGACCACGCGCCAGCGGGCTCCACGGAATCACGCCGATGCCCTGATCCCGGCATAGCGGCATCATCTCGTGCTCCTCCTCGCGATACAGCAGGTTGTAGTGATTCTGCATGGTGACGAAGCGCGTCCAGCCATGTAGCACGGCCACGTGCTGCGCCTTGGCGAATTGCCAGGCCCGCATCGACGAGGCGCCGATGTAACGCGCCTTGCCGGCCTTGACCACGTCGTGCAGGGCCTCCATGGTCTCCTCGATCGGCGTGCTCGGATCCCAACGGTGGATCTGGTACAGATCGACGTAGTCGGTACCGAGCCGGCGCAAACTCTTGTCGATCTCGCTCAGGATCGCCTTGCGCGACAATCCGGCGCCGTTGGGACCTTCGTGCATGCGAATGCAAACCTTGGTCGCCAGCACGATCTGGTCGCGGTCGGCGTAATCCTTCAACGCCTGGCCAATGATTTCCTCGGAACTGCCGTGCGAATACATGTTCGCGGTATCGAAGAAATTGATGCCCAGGTCCAGCGCCTTGCGGATGAACGGCCGGCTGGCCGCCTCATCCAGCGTCCACGGATGCGTACCACGACCGGGCTCGCCATAGGTCATGCAGCCCAGGCACACGCGCGAGACGTCCATGCCGGTGCTGCCGAGTTTCACGTAGTCCATCGAAGATTCCGTTTGCAGATGATTCGACACATCAGTGTACTCCACCGCCAATCGCCGGCCGCGGCCGGCCAGCGCGCGCCGTCACGTAATCGCAAACGTCACAACGAATTGCACCAGACGATAGATGTAGAGATTCACGAGCACGATTGATGCCGTCATGCCGAATGCCGCGGCGATCGCCATCGGCCAACGGATCGCGTAGGCTCGCCGCAACGCTGCCACCGCATAGACGACCAACACGATTCGCATCAACCAGTCGTACACGCCCGATGACGGCTGCCAACTCGCCGGCAGCAGGTTCACGGCATGGATGATTTGCGACACCAGTTGCAACGCAAGCATCCAGAATGTGAAGTAGTGCAGCGCGACGACGAAATGTTCGGCGTAATAACGGTGCCGTCGCCAGAACATCAGCATCAGGGCGAGCCCCGCAAACGGAACGTGCAGCATCACCAGCGCCTTGCTGACGCCGTTTGCCTTCGCGTCGTAGGCGACGCGATAGTCGCGCATGTTGTAGCCGGTCGTGCCGTTCGATGCCGCGCGGGCCGCGGCATCGCGCCCGGCAACCCGATTCTCGATCCACCCCGCGGTGAAGCCCGAATACCACTGCCCACTCGACTTCAGATGCTCATGGCTGAGCGACTCGTCCGGACCCAATGCCTGCGTGCGAACCTGCGGCGACACCTGTTGGTTGAACTCGAGCGTGAAGTCACCGCCCTGCAACGGCGCCAGGAAGTAGATCACGCTGACCGCGAGGAACAGCGATACCGGCGACAGCCAGCGCGCGCGGCGTCCGGCAATGTACTCGTGCGACAACAGACCCGGCTTGAACAACAGGGCGAGCAGCGTGCGCCACAGGCGCCCATCGAAGTCGGTCACGCTGCCGACGAACTGGCGAATCAGGTGGCCCAGACGCCGGTCCGATTCGACGAACCGCTTCTGGCCACAGGCATGACAGAAATCCCCTGCCAGCGGTGTGCCGCAGTTTGTGCAGATGGACCTGCTACGTCCGCTGTCGCTCATCCGGCTATTGTAGAGTGGTTTGAACGGGGCCAACCCTGGCGATCGAATGCAATCTGGTGCATCGTCGGGTATCGCTGCGCCCAATGCGAACTACGGGCGATAACGCATTGCCGAAGGTGATGCCGCAGTCCGGACTCAAACCATCGGCAACTTCAATCCCTTTTCCCTGGCACAGCTGATGGCGATCTCGTAACCGGCATCGGCATGGCGCATGACGCCGGTGCCCGGGTCGTTCCACAGCACGCGCGCGATGCGCTGGTCGGCCGCCTCGGTGCCGTCGCAGACGATGACCAGGCCGGCGTGCTGGCTGTAACCCATGCCCACGCCGCCGCCATGATGGAAACTGACCCAGGTCGCACCACTGACGGCGTTCAGGAGGGCGTTGAGGATCGGCCAATCGGAGACGGCGTCGCTACCGTCTATCATCGCCTCGGTCTCGCGATTGGGGCTGGCCACCGAGCCCGAGTCCAGATGATCGCGGCCGATCGCCACCGGCGCCTTCAGTTCTCCCTTGCGCACCATCTCGTTGAATGCCAGTCCGAGCTTGTCGCGCTGGCCCAGACCGACCCAGCAGATGCGCGACGGCAAACCCTGGAAGCTGATGCGCTGCTCGGCCATGTCCAGCCAGTTGTGCAGGTGCTTGTCGTCGGGGATCAGTTCCTTGACCTTGGCGTCGGTCTTGCGGATGTCTTCGGGGTCGCCGGACAACGCCACCCAACGGAACGGGCCGATGCCGCGGCAGAACAGCGGGCGCACGTAGGCGGGCACGAAGCCGGGGAAGTCGAAGGCGTTTTCGCAGCCTTCGTCCTTGGCCATCTGGCGGATGTTGTTGCCGTAGTCGAAAGTGGGGATGCCTTGCGCGTGGAAGGCGAGCATCGCCTCGACGTGCTTTTTCATCGACTGTTTGGCGGCCTTCGTGGTGCCCGCCGAATCGCTCTTGCGGCGCTCGAACCACTCCTCCACCGTCCAGCCCAGCGGCAGATAGCCGTGGACGGGATCGTGGGCGCTGGTCTGGTCGGTGACCGCGTCGGGTTTCACACCGCGCCTGACCAGCTCGGGCAGCACCTCGGCGGCATTTCCGAGCAGCGCGATGGACTTGGCCTCGCCTGCCTTCGTGTATTTTTCGATGCGCGCCAGTGCGTCGTCCAGGTCATCGGCCTGTTCGTCGACGTACTTCGTGCGCAGGCGAAAATCGATGCGGCTCTGCTGGCACTCGATGTTCAGCGAACACGCACCCGCCAGCGATGCCGCCAGCGGTTGCGCACCGCCCATGCCGCCAAGACCGGCGGTGAGAATCCACTTGCCCTTGAGGTTGCCGTCGTAACTCTGCCGACCCATCTCGACGAAAGTCTCGTAGGTGCCCTGCACGATGCCCTGCGAGCCGATGTAGATCCATGAACCGGCGGTCATCTGGCCGTACATCATCAAGCCCTTTTTATCGAGCTCGTGGAAGTGTTCCCAGTTGGCCCAGGCCGGCACCAGGTTGGAGTTGGCGATCAGCACGCGCGGCGCATCGGTGTGGGTACGGAACACGCCGACCGGCTTGCCGGACTGCACCAGCAGGGTCTCGTCCTCGTTGAGTTCGCGCAGCGACTTCAGGATCGCGTCGTAGCATTCCCAGTTGCGCGCGGCGCGGCCGATGCCACCGTAGACCACCAGTTCGGCCGGGTTCTCGGCCACCTCGGGATCCAGGTTGTGCTGGATCATTCGGTAGGCGGCCTCGATCAGCCAGTTCTTGCAGGTGATCTCGGCGCCGCACGGCGGATGGATTTCGCGGCTGCTGTCGATGCGCGTGGGTGCGGTCATGCGGATATAGTCCGATTTTCAAAAGTTCATTATCCGCGGCGACGCAAATGGCCGCTACCTTTCATTTGTACGGCTTTATTCGTACGATACCTGCCGTTGAGTCGTCACCACCAAACAACAGGGATTTCTGGAGCAAATAATGAATAGCCGCCTCACCCCCGTCATGTTGCTGCTCTGCGCCGCATGGATCGTGCCGGCCTTCGCAGCGGAGAAGGCCCCGTCACTACCGGATTTGTCCAAGGAAACACCGCAGGCGTTCCAAACAAAAATCGATCTGATCCATGCACAAATGCACAAGGGCGGTCGCTACGAATACATCACTCACGATAATCGCGAACAGGTCGACACCTACTTCGCGCAGATGAAGACCATGATCGAACAAAGCGGCTCGGTGCAAGCCATGAATGCCGAACGAAGAGTCAAGTTGTTCAATGCCCAGGAGAAAGTCAATGGAATACTGACTCACTCCGACAGCCAACGCTTGATCTGCCGACATTCGGTGAAACCCGGCTCGCTGTTTCGCGTAACCACGTGCCGGACCTACGCCGAAGAGCGGCGCCGTACCCGCGAAGACCAACATACACTGGAACAAACGCAAAACCGGCTGCGTTCACAACTGCCATCGGCCCAAGGCGGTCCCTGAATCAACCGGCACATCCGGTAACATGCAAACGCAGCGAACAGGCGCTCAAAAGTCCCGCGCGACGCGAATTCCCACGCGCGGGCTGCGTGTCGATGACGGTGCGGAAATACGGTATGCGGAACGGACCTGATCCGGCGCGCTACCCCAGGAGCCGCCGCGAATGACATGCGCGCCGCACCCCGGATTCATCCAGGCATGGCTGTCGCCGGGCGCACGGGTGTAATTGTCATGCCAGCAATCGGCAACCCACTCGGACACGTTGCCGTCCATGTCGATCAAGCCGAATGCATTCGGTGGAAACTTGCCGATCGGTGCCGGTCCCCAGTAATGATCGTGGTAATGCCGGAACGCCTTGGCCCAACTGCGCCGCAGTTCCGGCGAACGATCGCCATCACCGGTAACATTCTCCACGACCTTGGCCGGATCGCCGTTGCCCCACGGATAACGTGTGGTCGAACCTGCGCGCAGGGTGTATTCGAACTCCGCCTCGCTCGGCAATCGGTAGGATTTGCCGGTGCGTGCTGACAGCCACTTCACGTAAGCCTGCGCGTCGTTCCAGGAAACATGCACGACCGGCAAGTCGTCACTGGCGCGATTGCCCAGATAATCGTCGCGCCAGGTGATGCCATGACGGTTGATGATGCGTCCGGTACGCTCGTCGTAGACGTTCGATACACCCGCTTTTTCCGCATCGGTGGCGTAGTTGGCGTCATCGATGAAGGTGCGGAACTGGCCGACACTGACCTCATCTCGCCCCATTGCGAAGCCGGTCGCGATCGTGACTTGGTGCCGGGGCTGTTCGCTGTGTCGATGCCCGGCCTCGGAGTCCGCCGAACCCATCATGAATTTGCCCGTCGGAATCACGACCAGCGCCGGCGCGCTGCCATGGCGGTCGCGAAACTTGTCGGTGATGACCTGGCCGGGACTGAAGCTGGCATACAGCCGCGCATTGCGCAGACGCTCGTTGAAGGCATCCACGCCGGACAGATCGGGGCTCAGCACGACCGCTTTCTTCGCCAGGGTTTCGGCCAGATCCGGATTACCGGCATCCAGCGCCGAATTGGCCTGATTGAGGATGTTCGAGGCCATCTCGCGCCGAATACCCTCGATGCGCGTGCGTGTATCCAGAAGCTGCTGCGAACCCGGCAGGATCGGCGAAGCCTGCGCCAGGATGGTATCCGCACCGGTGAAATCGTCCTGTGCCGCAGCGGCCAGGGCGCGGTCCAGATATCTTTGCTGGATCTGTTGCAGGCCCTGCCCGGCCAGCTTGTTGTCGGGATCTAGCTGCAATACGCGTCGATAAACCGCCAGGGCATTGGCATCGTCCGGCCGCGTTGCATGCCCGCGTTGCAACAGTTCGGCGGCGCGGGTCAGCAAGGGCAATACTTCGCGCAGGGTTTTCAGCCGTGTCTGCAGGTTGGCCAGGCCATCGCCATCGTGCGGCAACTGTTCCAGCACCAGGATCAGTTTTTCCGACGCATGCTCGTCGCCACGCGTGAGTGCCGCATCGGCCTGCGACGACAAGGTCTGATAGATATGCTTGAGTCCGGCGGCGGCGCGTGCGTTGTTCTTGTTTTCCGCAAGTACGCGCTGGTACAGCGCCATGGCGCTATTGTTTTTCGGTTCGGTCAAGTTGCCGTCGGCCAGCGCCTTGTCGGCTTTTTTCAGCAGCGCCGCGATTGCCTTGGTCGGCGGCACCTGCGGCGGCGGCGGCCCGGATTCGATGGTTTTCGCGGCCGCTGGCGCGGCAATGGACGTATTCGAAGCAACCGTGGTTTGCGCCGGGCTCGGCAACAGTTTCATCGCCGGCTCCGCCGTCGTGATGGCCGGTTTGCTGTTCAGCGCAGGCGCGGGACCGCGATCGAGCGGGTAGAATCGCCAGATCAACGCAAACGCGATCAGTGCAATGCCCACCGCACCTCCCAGCACGGATTGCTTGCGGACGACTTCTGTTCCCGGCATCGGACGTACTGATCAAAACGACTTTCGAGGCGGCACATTAGGCCATACGCCGCCTGAACTGCAACCACAGGAATCAATTGTGTACAAATGGATCGACGCCCCCGACGCCCTGAACGGCTGGTTGGGTGAGCAACCCCAACATGCGCCCGTATTTGTGGATACGGAATTCATGCGCACCAACACGTTCCGCTCCCGGTTGGCGCTGGCGCAGGTCAATCTGGATGGTGCGATTGCGCTGCTGGACATGCCGCGCCTGGAAACAGCGGCTGCATTGGCGGATCGATTGAACGAACCGGACGGCATCTGCGTGATGCACAGCGCCAGCGAGGATCTCGAAGCGCTTTCCGCCGTGCTGCCCGACGGGCCGGCGAACCTGTTCGATACGCAGATCGCAGCGGCCATGGTCGGCCTGGGTTTCGGCCTGAGCTATCAAAAGCTGGTTGCCGAACTGCTGGGCATCGAATTGCCCAAGGCCGAAACGCGCTCGGACTGGATGAAGCGGCCGCTGACCGACTCGCAACTGGAATACGCGGCGCAGGACGTCGCGCACCTGCCACAATTGCATGCTTCGCTCGATGAACGGCTGCAAAAACTCGACCGCCGCGCCTGGCTGATCGAAGACTGCCGGCGCATGGTCGAACGCGTCTGCAAATCCCCGCCCGACCCGCAACCGCAACGCGCATTGCGCGGCGCCGCGCAGTGGCCGATCGAACGCCAGGCCTTGCTGCGTCGGGTACTGCTATGGCGCGAAACGACCGCCCGGAAACTGGACAAGCCACGACCGTGGATACTCGACGATGCACGGGCGCTGTCGCTGGTCGCCGAACCACCGGTCGAGTCCCGGGAACTGTTTGAACGCAGCAAGGGACTGCGCGCTTTGCGCGGCGAACAACGCCAGCAGTTGTTCGAGCTTCTGCGCTCGCCATTGCAAAGCGATGAACTGGATATCGTCCCCGTGCCTGCCGCATTGAACAGCCCGCAAAAACGACAGATCAAGGCAATGCGCGACGAGGTAACCCGAATCGCCGTGCAACTGGATATTCCCGAAGGCCTGTTGTGTTCGCGCCGCCATCTTCAATCGCTGGTCGGCGAAAACGTCTGGCCGGAAGCGCTGGAAGGCTGGCGCAAGCCGCTGTTGCACGATGCGCTGATGGCCAAGCTGGACTGAGCGCGATTTCGATCATTTTCGCCGGATACTTGACAGCCCGGCTCGAAATCGGGTCCACTCGCACCATGCATCCGCGCATTGTCATTACGACGACGTCGACGACCACCACGACCGTGGTGCGGTCGGCCGTGCGCAGATAAGTCTCGCCAACAACGGCCCCGCACCTGAAACGGATGCGGGCGCCCAGGCATCCCATCCAGTAAAGATGCGGGACCTCTGATCGGAGGTTTCATGAACGCTGTCGTTGATTCACCCGCTGCCGTCGCTGCCGCGACCAGCACAACGCACAAGTTCGGCGGTTCGTCGCTGAGCGATGCCAGCTGCATCCGGCACGTCGCCGAGTTGCTCCACGCGCGCGACGATACGACGCAGGTCGTGATCATTTCGGCCATGCAGGGCGTGACCGATGCAATGATCGAACTGACCCGGCGCGCCAGTTCGAAATCCGACTGGCAAGTCCACTGGCAGATGCTGCGAGACCGCCATCTGGAAACGGCCGACGCGTTGCTTGGCGAAAGCGCCGGCGCAACCCGGCAATGGCTGCAGACGCAATTCGACGAGCTGCAACGCACGCTGCAAGCATTGTCCGTGCTGGGCACGTCGAACGCAGATGTGCTGGATCCGATCAGCGGCCTCGGCGAAGTTTTTTCATCCAAACTCGTGCACGCCTGCTTGCAGTCGATCGGCGCCGACCATGCATTGCTCGACGCACGCGAGGTACTCGTTGTGCGCCGTGAGGAACTCGGCGCCGCGGTAAACTGGGACGCCAGCGCGGAATTGCTCGCGGAATGGCGCAAACGGCATCCGCAGCAACGTATCATCGTCACCGGCTTTGTCGCCCGCGATGCGGATGGCCGCGCCACTACGCTTGGCCGCAACGGCAGCGACTACTCCGCGGCGATCTTTGCCACGCTTTTCGACACGCAGGAACTGCACATCTGGAGCGATGTCGACGGCGTGCTCAGCGCAGACCCGCGACTGGTGCCCGAAGCGGTGACATTGAACGCGCTCAGCTATCACGAGGCTTGTGAACTGGCTTATTTCGGCGCGCGCGTAATCCATCCACAGACGATGACACCGGCCATCGCGCGCGGCCTGCCGGTGTAT
Organism: uncultured Pseudomonadota bacterium; assembly: GCA_963779795.1. Taxonomy (GTDB): domain Bacteria; phylum Pseudomonadota; class Gammaproteobacteria; order Xanthomonadales; family Rhodanobacteraceae; genus Rudaea. Next base: position 1,004,810 of record CAVZZK010000003.1, read on the forward strand.
ATCCGCAACACGTTTCGCCCCGAACATCCGGGGACGCGCATCGATGCCCGGGGCGACGCGACCGGCCCGGTCAAGGGTCTCACCCTGGCCGGCGATCTGGCCATGCTCAACGTCGAAGGCGCCGGCATGATCGGCGTACCCGGCACCGCCGAGCGCGTTTTCCAGGCGCTACATGCCGCGCGCGTGTCGGTGGTGATGATCTCGCAAGGTTCGTCGGAGCACTCGATTTGCTGCATCGTGCGCCAGCCGCAAGCCGACATCGCGCATGCGGCGATTGCCACCGCGTTTTCGCGCGAACTCGAAAGCGGACAGATCAACGGCATCCAGCTCACCGGCAACATCAGCGTGCTCGCCGCAGTCGGCGACCGCATGGCCGGCACGCCCGGTACGGCGTCACGGCTGTTCAACGCGCTGGCTCGGGCACGCGTGAACGTGCGCGCGATCGCCCAGGGCGCTTCCGAGCGCAATATCTCCGTGGCGCTGGATACACGCGATGCCACCAAGGCATTGCGCGCCGCGCATGCTTCGTTCTGGCTGTCACCACAGACGCTGTCGTTGGGCGTCATCGGACCGGGCAAGGTTGGCGCCGCCCTGCTCGACCAGTTGGCTGCCGCCGCGCCGCGACTCAAGCGCGACGCCAACCTGGACTTGCGCGTGCGCGCGATTGCCGGCAGTCGCCGCATGTGGCTGGACGATCGCGGCACCGACGTGGCGGACTGGCACGAACGCATCGCCATGCCGGGCGAGGATTGCGACCTCGATGGCCTTGCCGCGCACGTACAGACGGCGCGTCTGCCGCACGCCTTGATCATCGACTGCACCGCCAGCGACGCGGTCGCCGAGTTCTACCCGAAATGGCTGGCCGCCGGGATCCACGTGATCACGCCGAACAAACGCGCCGGCGCCGGCCCCATCGAGCGCTATCGTGCAATCCGTGCGGCTGTCGCCGACGGCGCGAGATTCCGCTACGAGGCGACGGTCGGCGCCGGGCTGCCGGTGATCCAGACGCTACGCGACCTGCTCGATACCGGCGACGAGATACTTGCCGTCGAAGGCATCTTCTCCGGCACGCTGGCCTGGCTGTTCAATCGCTTCGACGGCAGCGTTGCGTTTTCCGAACTGCTGCGCGATGCGCACGCGCAAGGCTATACGGAACCGGATCCGCGCGACGACCTGACCGGCGCGGACGTCGCGCGCAAGTTGGTGATCCTGGCGCGCGAAGCCGGCTGGAATGTATCGCTGGAGGACGTGATCGTGGAGAATCTGGTACCCGATGCGCTGCGCGAACTGGAACGCGATGCATTCATGCAGCAGCTGGCAGCATTCGATGAGCCGATGGCGGCACGCCTGCAAGCGGCACGCGCATCGAACACGGTGTTGCGCTACGTCGCGCGCCTGGATCGCAGTGGCAGCGCGCATGTCGGACTGGCCGAACTGCCGCGCGAGCATTCATTCGCCAATATCCGCCTGACCGACAACATCGTGCAATTCACGACGCAACGCTATCGCGACAATCCATTGGTTGTCCAGGGACCGGGAGCCGGACCGGACGTGACCGCCGCCGGCGTGTTCGCCGATCTGTTGCGCGTCGCCGCCGCGCTGGGAGCACGCTTGTGAGACAAGCCATCGCATTTGCACCAGCCAGCGTCGGCAACATCGGCGTCGGCTTCGACATCCTCGGCCACACCATCCGCGGTCCCGGCGACCGGGCCACGGTGCGCCGAATCGATGTACCCGAGATTCGCATCGGCGCCATTCGCAACAGCGCCAGGCCCTTGCCGACCGACGCCGCATCCAACACCGCCGGTGCCGCACTGATCACGCTGCGCGAGGAACTGCGCCTGCCGTTCGGCTTCGAGATCGAACTCGACAAGGGCATCCCGTTCGGCTCCGGCATGGGTGGTTCGGCCGCCTCGGCCGTGGCTTCGCTGGTGGCCGCCAATGCGCTGCTGGACGAGCCGCTGTCGCGCGAAGCCTTGTATCCGTTCGCGTTGAACGGTGAAGCGGTCGCCAGCGGCGGGCACCACGGCGACAACGTCGGCCCGATGTTGCTCGGTGGCGTGGCGCTCGCGACCGCGGAGCGCCTTGTGCGCATTCAGGCGCCATCAGCATGGCATTGCGTTCTGGTGCATCCGGATGCCGTCGTCGAAACGCGACGCGCGCGCGAAGCGCTGAGTGGCGATTACAAGCTCGCAGAGTTCATCGCGCAAAGCGGCAACCTGGCGATGCTGCTGACGGGCCTTCAGCACGGCGATGCGGACCTGGTTCGAACCGGCCTGCGTGACGTGCTGATCGAGCCGCGCCGCGCGCCGTTGATTCCGGGATTCGCGCGCGTCAAGCAGGCCGCGCTCGATCACGACGCGCTGGGCGCGAGCATTTCCGGCGCCGGCCCGAGCGTTTTCGGCTGGTTCGAATCCGAAGCCGCGGCACGCGTTGCCGAGGCGGCCATGGTGCGCGCCTTCACCGAGGAAGGCATCACCAGCGAAGCCTACGTATCGCCGATAAACGGCCCCGCCGCGGAGGTCATCGGATGAAATATCCGAGCACGCGCGATGCCGCGGCGGCGACCGACTTGAGCAGCGCCATCGCGGCCGGCCTGGCGCCCGACGGCGGGCTGTACGTACCCGAGTCGCTGCCGGGCTTCTCGATCCGGGAATTTGCCGGCGACGACAACCTGGCACAAACGGCACAGCGCCTGCTCGCACCGTTTTTCGCTGGCGACGCACTGGCATCGCACCTGCACGAAATCGCCGAGACAGCCTTGAGCTTCGATGCAACGCTTCGACGGCTGGCCACCCCGCGCGATTATTTGCTGGAGCTTTTCCACGGACCGACCGCGGCATTCAAGGATTTCGGCGCGCGTTTTCTTGCCGGGACAATGCGCCATCTGCCACGCAAATCCTCGCAGCCGACCACGATACTGGTGGCGACTTCCGGCGACACCGGGGCGGCGGTCGCCGCCGCATTTCACCGCATGCCGGGTTTTCGCGTCGCCATCCTGTATCCGGATGGACGCGTCTCGCCGCGTCAGGCGCATCAACTTGGCTGCTTCGACGGCAACGTCACGGCCTTGAAAATCGCCGGCACTTTCGACGATTGCCAGGATCTGGTGAAACAGGCACTGACCGACAACGAACTGCAATCGCAGGTGCCTCTCAGTTCAGCCAACAGCATCAGCCTCGGCCGCCTGCTGCCGCAGATGAGCTATTACGCGCATGTCGCCCTCGCCCATCGACGACACCATGCCGAACCACTTAACTTCGTGATACCAACGGGCAATCTCGGCAATGCGCTGGCCTGCATTCTGGTCCGCGCAGTCGGGTTGCCAATCGGCGAAATCGTATTGGCGACGAATGCGAATGCCACGCTGACCGAATTCTTTGACGGCGACGACTATCGTCCGCGCGCGGGCATCGCCACCCTGGCCAACGCCATGGACATCGGCGCGCCGAGCAATTTCGAACGCTTGCGCTGGCTTTATCCCGACGATTCCAGACTGCGTGCCGCGTTCACGGCAATCCGCATCAATGACGACGCCATCCGCGAAACGATCGCACGACGCTTCCGAAAGCACGGCGAGATCCTTTGTCCGCACACGGCTTGCGCGGTCAACGCGCTGGAGCAGATGCGCGGTCGCGGCGCCGATGGCGACTGGGCCGCCGTCGCCACCGCACATCCGGCCAAGTTCGATACGGTAGTCGAACCGTTGATCGGCACATCCGTGCCGGTACCGGGCGCATTGGCGGAACTGCTGGCGCGACCGAGCAGCGCCGAACCACTGTCGGCAACCCGTGATGCGTTGCGCGAGCGCCTGCTCGCTCCGTAGCGTGACCGTCTATCGCGCTCATCCCGGACTCAACACCGTTCGCGTTGAGCGCAGCGAGCAAGGCGAGCGGAGTCGAAGCGCCCCGCGCGAGCAAGTCGATACCCCCTCTCCCCCGACGGTTTCGTGGAAGAGGGCCGGGGTGAGGGGGGAAACGCTGATTCTTGCCGTCACGGCCTGCAGCGCGAATCAGCCACCTCCGGCAAGCGGGCAGACTCAGGCAAGACCCGGAATCCAACGCACCGAACGCGACTGCGTTCCGTCGCAAATCGCCTGAATCACTTGGGTAATACTTGGCGCTGGTTCGCCCACGATGTATCATGCGCGCCCTCGCGCCGAACCAGATCGGCGCTGGTTTTTCGTGTGGGGCGGTAGCTCAGCTGGGAGAGCGCTGCGTTCGCAATGCAGAGGTCGGGAGTTCGATCCTCCTCCGCTCCACCAATTCCGTCCCGCCAAAAATCCCCGCAATCCTGGCCGTTGTTGCATGACGACGGCGCGATCCCGGTTCAAGTGCCCGGCGCGAATTCCAGGCGATGCGCGTTCGCGATACGTGCTATTTGCACATCCATCAATCCGGCCTTCTCGGCAAATTCCGGCCAGCGCCTTACCGCGGCGCGCACCTCGTCGAGCAGGGCTTTATCGCGGCCGCGTTTCAACATCGCGGATTTCGCGCAGGCGCGAAAATCGTCCATCATGAAATCGTCGCGCTTGCCGTTGATGGTCATCTGGTGCGTCGCGGTCCAGGCGCCGTCGGGGTTGTAGCTGTAGGTGACGTCGAACGCCGGCGACAGCGACCACGCGCCATGCCGGTCCATCAAAAAGGCGATGTTCTTGACGTGATCGTCCTGGTTGCGTGCGACGACGTTGAACAACATGCGCCGGAACTGTTCCTCGATCGACGCCATCGGCAACCCGAGCCGGCGGATGGCCAGCAAGGCCTGTTCGTAGGAATACGCGCCGGCGTTGTTGTAATCGAAATGCGCGATCGCACCCAATGACAGCATGTGCAATTTGCCGCCGTCGTCCAGGCGATCGAATCGCCGGGTCATGAAGTGCCGACGTCCGTTTTCTTCGAGCAATCGGCATTCGTTGATGGCGATACCGGCCGCACGGGCCATCAGCGCGTAGGCGAACTCGATTGCGCCGTAGCCTTTCGGGTCTTCCAGCTCCTTGTCGCGATTGCCGGAAACGCCATCGAACTTCAGCAGCCAGTAGCCGAAGCCCGGCCCGGCCGGTACCTGGCCGGAACGCACTTCGTTGGTTTCGGGATTCCAGGCGATGATGGCCTTGGCCCGCGCCCCACCCGCGGACGTGCCGATACGCAGGATGTCACGCATGGCTTTTTCGCGCTTGGGCGTGTCCAGGCTCATCTTCAATCCGCGACGATGCGTGAGCACTTCCGAAGCCAGCGCGACCAGAGCAGCCACGTCGACCCGGCTCGACTTGCGCGGCCTCGGACCGATCACCGGCTTGAATTCCAGCGCCCCCATGCCGCGTGCGCCGATATAGCACAACCGCTCCACCGCATTGAAACTGCCCGCCGCGCGTCCCTGCTGCGCCAGCCACTGGTCGATCAGGGCATTGCCGAAACGGTCCGGCAGGGAATCGGCCAGCAAGCCGGGCAAGCCATGGAACGTGTGCATGGGCAATTCAGGGAACCGGTACACGCCCGGACGCAGCGGCAGGCACAGCGGCGACAGTTCGATGCCGCTGCCGATGAACTCGGGCACGTACTCGAATGCGGCCGTTGTTTCACCCTCGGCCAGGGTAACGGCGCCGATCGTACGACCCCAAAGCTGCACCGCGGCCGTGGTCATTCTTCCCAGGCCCACTTCCTGCCGCGCGCGGACTGCGTTGCGGCGTGACCGGACGCGCGCTGTCGGGTCCGGCCCTTGTGCTTCAATTGCTCGACAGGGCTCGGGACCTGTTCCGGCAACAGCAATTCCAGGCGATTCTGCATTCCCAACACCCGCAGCACGCGCAAGAATGTTGACATTTGCGTGGCCACGGCACCGGATTCGAGCCGTTCGAGGGTGCGTTTGGATACGCCGGCCTGTTCGGCCAGTTGTGCCTGGGTCAGGTTTCGTTGCACGCGCGCAGCGGCCAGGCGTGAACCCAGTTCCCGCAGCACGACGGAATCCGATACTTGGTCCCTTATCCTCATAATCGTCAAATATGACGATTTATTGCACAAAAGTCAATTTAATCGCCTTATATGACGATTTATTCTAGGCGGATATGGTGCCGCAGCGTGCCCTGGACCACTCGTACAAAGCTCGAAGGGGCAAGCTCGAATGAAATCAGCTTGACCACGGCTCTCGGCACCGCCGCCCGACCGGTGCATGCAGAGAACTGAAGTTGCGGTGCGTGCCTCAGCGCACTACCAGCACCGGCACCTTGCATTCGGCCAGCACGCGCGTGGTCACCGAACCGAGGAACAGGCTGCCCAAAGCGGTGCGGCCGTGTGACCCCATGACGACGAGATCGAAGCGGCCCTTTACGGCGAGTTCCGAGATCCAGTGGGCGGGGTTGCCGATGCGGTGGATTTCCTTGAACGACACGCCGGCGCGTTTCAGACTCACGCGCGCCTTCTTGAGCGCGAAATCGGTGTTTTCCTGGTGCAGGCGCGCGACGGTATCCTCGCCGAGGCTCTCGGTGATGCGTTCGAGCATGGGGATGTCGACATACAGCAGGCTCAGACGCAGGGCCTTGGCCTGCTTGTTCAAGCGCGAGGCCACATACTTGACCGCGCGCTCGGAACATTCGCTGCCGTCATGGCTGAGTAGTACTTTCATTGCCGGTCTCCTTGGGGCCGCCCTGATTGATTCAGCACAGGTGTCACCGGGGTTCATGGGCGCGCGAGCGAGGGTCGCCGCCCGAGTACACGCTGTACGCCCGGCAGCATCTTGGTCAGGTCGAAGATGAGGGCCGATCCGATCCCGGCCAGCATCGCCGCAATCACCAACCCGGCCGGCGGACGACTGAACTGGAACAGGCGCTCCAGCCCGGGAACCAGTATGCACGAAGCCGTTACCACGATAGCGATCGCCGCAACAACCCAGTAGGCGCCGTGCCCCGGCGCGAACAGGTTGCGCAGCGTCGATCCGCGCGTGCCGATCACGCGCACCAACGCGAGATTGCCGCTGGTCAGCGTAATGAATGCCAGTGCGCGGGCCACGTCGGGCGCGAACGATGCCGACAAGGCCATCAGGTAAGTGCCGCATGCCACCGCGAGCAACGCGCTACCCTGCAGCGCGGCCAGGCCGAATTGCGCCAGCCCGATCAGTGGATCGTCCGGGGCGCGCGGCGACAGCCGCATGATGTCGGCTTCGGCCGGCTCGTTCTCGAATGCGATCGCACAAGTCGGGTCGATGACCATCTCGATCAGGACGACGTGCAGCGGCAGCAGCAACGGCGGTACGCCCAGCACCAGCGGCACTATGGCCATCCCCGCTATCGGAATATGGATCGCGCAGATGTACATCGTCGCCTTGCGCAGGTTGTCAAAGATGCGCCGTCCCATCCTGATGCCGGCAATCATGTGCCCCAGATCGTCCTCCATCAGGACGATGGCAGCCGCTTCGCGTGCCACGTCGGTTCCGCGACCGCCCATCGCCAGTCCGACGTGGGCGGCTTTCAGGGCAGGAGCGTCGTTGACCCCGTCGCCGGTCATCGTGACGATCTCGCCGTTCGCCTTGAGCGCCTCGACCAGGCGCAATTTCTGCCGCGGTTTGACCCGCGCATACACGCGGGCGTCTCGAACCAGTTCGCCCAGTTGCACGTCGTCGGCCGCGTCGATGTCGTCCCCACTGACCACGAGATCGTCGCTGACGATGCCCGCCTTGCGCGCAATCGCGATCGCCGTGGCCGGATAGTCGCCGGTGATCATCATTACCTTGATGCCCGCCTCGTGCGCGAGGGCGACGGCTTGCGCCGCAGTCTTTCGCAGCGGGTCCTCGAAAGCGATCAATCCGCACAGACGCAGGCCCAGCCCGTCGGGTTGACTCGGCAACTCCGGCGATTCCAGCGTGGCGCTGGCGACCGCGAGGACGCGCAAGCCACTCGCCGCGGTACGCTCGACGTCGGCGAGCAAGTTGGCGCGTTCAGCCGGCGACAACCGGCACAGTCGCGCTATCGTCTCCGGCGCTCCCTTGGCGTACGCGCTGCGTGAACCGTCAGCGCTACGCCACACGCGCACGACAGCGGCGCGTTCTTCGGTGATGCCGTATTCGCGCTCCATCAGCGCCGATTCGCACTCACCGAGGCGACCGTCCACGAGGCGGTGCACCGCCGCATCCATCGGGTCGTTGGCGCTGTGTGCGGAGGCGCAAGCCGCTGCCCGCGCAAGCGCTACCAGCGACTCTGGCAACTCGCCGGCGGCGCCATCCAGATCAACCGAGGCGCCATCACCCATCAGCGCGGCGACGCGCATCTGGTTTTCGGTCAGGGTTCCGGTCTTGTCGACGCACAGGACGCTGCACGCACCGAGCACCTCGATGACCGCCGTGCGCCGCACCAGCACGTGCAGCCGCGCCAGCCGATGCGCGCCGAGCGCGACGAACACAGCCAGCACCATTGGAAATTCCTCGGGCAGGACCGCCATGCCCAGTGCGATGCCGGACAGGATTCCCTGCAACCAATCGCCACGGTCAAAGCCGAATATCAGCACCACCGCAACGCTGGCCACGGCTCCGAGTGCGGCAAACAGGCGTACCAGCCGCCCCAGCGAACGCTGCAGCAGCGTCGGTTCCGTGCTGATCGAGGCAAGCGAAGCGCCAATACGCCCGGCCTCGGTGTCGGCACCGGTGGCGATCACCTGCGCCACGCCCCGTCCCGAGGTGACCAGCGTACCGGCAAATATGCAACCGCTATCGCGTTCCGGGCCGTCGTCGCCGAAGGGTGCGGTCGGCACACGTTTGCGCACCGGTACCGATTCGCCGGTCAACAACGATTCGTCGATGGTAATGGCCTCGCTGCTGCGGACAATCCCATCGGCGGCGATGCGTTCCCCATCGGCAAACAACAGCAAATCACCGACGACGACCTCGCGTGCGGGAATGCGTTGTTCGGTTTCGTCGCGCCTGACCCTTGCCATCGGCGCGGCCAGGGCACGCAATGCCTCCAGCGCGTTCTCGCTGCGCTGCTCCTGGACGACGACCAGCATCACCGACAGCGCCGCGAACGCGGCCAGCAGCAAACCCTCGCCCAAACTACCGACCGACAGGTACACAACGGCGGCCAGGACAAGCAGCAGGAACATCGGTTCGCGCAGCACGCCCAGCAGGATACGCAGGAAGTCGCGGCGCGGCGGGTGCGGCAGTTCGTTGGCGCCATCGGCCAACAGCCGTTGCGCCGCCTGCGTACGGCTCAAACCGCCGGTCGCCGTCGGCACGAAATCGCCACTGCCTGGAGTATTCATGCCACCCCTTGTAAACGACTTGACGCCAGGACCGTTTGACCCGGGTCAAGTCGACCGAAGTTGTTACGGTTCCGCCACGCTTGCCGGATTTGCCGCACTTGGTTCGTGCGGACGGCATCGGCACCGCGCCGCGCGGGTCGGAAACGGAAATTGCGACTGGCGGATCGCGCGACGATCAGGACATCTCCTTCAAGCGCCGCAGCGCTCGCCGATCCTGCTTGTCCGGACGACGATCCGGGCCGACCTTGCCGACCAGACGACGTTGCTCGCGCGCGGACTCGCGAGCCGTACGGCTGGCATCGGTCTCGTGATAAAGCGTTTGCGCCACGCTGGCCGGCCCGCGCCTGTCGGACAACGCCAGTACCTCGATTTCGATACGCTCCTCGCCACGCGTGATGCGCAACCGATCCCCCGGCTTGATCGGTTTTGCCGGCTTGCAGGCGGCTTCGTTGAGTTCAACCTTGCCGCCGTCGATGGCAATGCGGCACTGACCGCGCGTGCGGAAAAACCGGGCGGCCCATAACCACATATCGGCACGGATGCTGGTCATTGTTTCATCGGACATCGGAATCCCTTGAATTGCAAGCGGCACACAAACGCTTTTTGAAATCCTCAGGCTCGCTGCGGCGCACGACCACGCGTAGCGTCTCATGCCAGTCCGCGAGAGTCCGCAACGCCAGCGCGACATCATTGCTCAGCTGCGGCGTCACCTCGACATTGTCTTCCAGATAAATCGACTTGACCTCGAACATGCCATCGCCACGATGTGCTTTCGCGTCGACGCGACCAACCAGACGGCCGCGATGCAAAATCGGCAGAACGAAGTAGCCGTAACGGCGTTTGTGCGCCGGCGTGTAGCACTCGATGCGGTAGTCGAAATCGAACATCGCACTGGCGCGTGCACGATCCCACACGACCGGATCGAACGGCGACAGCAGCGTGGTATGCGTCGCGCGCAATGCGCCACGTTGCGCGCGTTGCAACAACGCGAGGTTTTCGCGATGGACATAGCCAACAGCCTTCCAGCCACGCACTGCGACACGCAGCAATTCGCCACTGCGCACGAATGGCTCCATATCCGTATCCTTGTGCTTGCGTCCGGTGCGGAAGTAATCCGCGATCCAGCCGGCCTGTGCGATGCCGAGCGCACGTACGCCGCCAACAATCATTTCCTGTCGCGCCTGTTGCGCGGGCATCTCGGCGGGAAGTTCGCTTGCCCCGGACAACACGCGTTCACGCAAATCATAGACACGCTGAAAATTTTCGCGCCGCGCAATCATCAATTCGCCCAGAGCAAACCAGGCTTCCAGCCAGCGCTTTTCGTCTTTCCAACCCCACCAACCAGCCCCGCCCTTCCGCTTGCGCTGGAAATGGCTGGCCTTGACCGGCCCATGTTCGCGAATATGCGCCAGCATCGCATCCATGCCCCGGCGATGCTCGCGATGCATGCGCTGTGCATTCTTGTACGCCCAGTGATGGGAACGCGCATGGCGTTGAGCCGCATGCAAACCGTAGTCGCTCATCGGCGCGAAGCAGGCTTCATGCGCCCAACATTCGAATACCTTGCCGCGTACCAGCGCCTCGTCGAGCCAACGCATGTCATACGCACCCAGGCGCGAGAACAACACCAGGTAGGGGCTGCGCGCAACGATGTTGATCGTATCGATCTGCAACAAGCGCATGCGTTGGATCGCCGCCACCAGTCGAGCCCGGCTTGCCCGCGCGCGCGGCGGCCTGAGCAAACCCTGAACGGCCAGGTGCAGATTGCGTGCTTGTTGGCGCGAAAGGGTCGCCATGGGCAGAACTTCGTCGGACATGTCGAGTCTAGACATGCGTATCGCTCACGCTTGCGCTGCCGCTGCAAGTCGATACTTTGACGGCACCAAGCCGTGCAGCGATGGCAAGTCGTTGTTCAACCATTGGAGCCCGCACATGAAACCCCAGTCAATATTGACCACGATGATCGGTCTTGCTGTTGCATCCATGAGTCTCACCGCACTCGCACAGGACCAGGTTACTCATTTCACTGAAGCCAACGGCACGAAAGTCACGCTGACATCGGGCCTACCGCCTGCGTCCAATTATGGCCCAGCGCCCTCCTTCGCCAAACTGGACAGCAACCACGATGGCTATATCAGCACGCGGGAAGCGAAAGCATATCCCCCGCTGTTGAACGATTTCGAATACGCCGCGCACAATCGCAAGCGCGTCACGAAAGCCGAATACGAACGCTGGACACGCCAACTCGGCAACTGATTTCAAGCGCAGGAAAATGATTCGATAGCAAACCTTGCCCTTTCCTTTGCCGGAAACACGATGCACCATGCGCGTTACGGAATCGGGAAGGGGTATCGGTGTCGGACGCGAAAAATCCTGAAAGCAAGGTCGCTCGCCAAGGCATACTGCGTGACGTCAAGTCGACGCTGGACGAATTGTTCAGCGCCAGGCCAACGCTCGAGCAACAGGTGCAGATTGACGTCTTGTTCGGTCTGCTGGGCTGCATGGCCCGGGCGGACCGCCTCGTGTCGACCGAGGAAACCGCCTATACCGAAAAACTGATGGACGATCTCGACCTGGCAACGTCTTCGCGCAAGCGGGCGGCCGAGGCATTCACTCGGGGTTGCCGGCGCGAGCTCGATCCGGACGGCGAGGTTCAGCGCTTCCTGGAACTCTACGCGCAAGGCTCAGCGCAAGTGGCACGCTTGTACGACTGCCTGCTGCGCCTGGCCGCCGCCGATCTGCGCATACATCCGAAGGAGCGCGAATTGCTGCGCAAGATCAGCAGTCAGCTCGGCTTTCCGGTTGATGAAATGGATGCGCGACTACAGAAGATTCTCTACGTTATTTAGGGATGCGCTGATCCCGGACGAAAGTTTTCACTCGCCTGCGGCGGTCGCGCTGCTTGTTGAAGAGCACGGCTTTCACTTGCACTTCGTGCGAGCGAGTTACCTTCTCTTGCTTGGCCAGGAGAAGGCAACCGAAGAGAAGGCCACCCCGATGGGTCGCTTTCCACACATCCCTGTGTTCCAGGTACGCTCACGGCGTTCGGGTTGGCGGCATCCTGCCGCAGAAGCCAGAACTCGCAACCTGAGAAGACGTAGTCCAGGGATGGACGGATTAGCAGATAACTGGCGCCGTCAAGCGGTGCCGAGCATCGCAGCCGTGACGGGAATGGCCCAACGGGTCGCGGCGATGGATCGCCGCGATCGCGATGCAGTGCATGGATGCACTGTCTGAGCGACCCCGGAGCGGCGAGAAGCGCAGGGTCATTCCGATTCGCCGGATGCGAATCGGAACACCGCGACAGGCGCATAGCCTTTTGGTTACTTTTGGGCGATGCCAAAAGTAACTCGCTCGCCGCAGGCGAGTGAAAGCTCTGCTTGGTGAGAACGTAACTCGCTCGCCGCAGGCGAGTGAAAGCTCTGCTTGGTGAGAACGTAACTCGCTCGCCGCAGGCGAGTGAAAGCTTGGCATTTCAGAAAGTAACCCGCGCAGCGCAGCTGCGTGGAAGCTCTGCTTGGTGAGAAGGTAACTCGCTCGCCGCAGGCGAGTGAAAGCTTTGCTCTTCAGCAAGTAGCACGCTCGCTCGCAGTGCGAGTGAAAGCTTTGCTCTTCAGCAAGTAGCACGCTCGCTCGCAGTGCGAGTGAAAGCTTTGCTTGGTGAGAAGGTAACTCGCTGGCTGAAAGCAAGTGGACGCTTTGCTGGCTGAGAAGCAACTCACTCCCCGACAAGGAGCAAAGGCTCGACTCACCTAACGGCGAGCGGATACCCAGGCAAAAAACCGCCGACGCATGGCGCGTCGGCGGTCGGCCCCGTCAATGCAGGTTGTCGGTCTTTTCGATGAAGGCCGCCACGTTGTCGTGCAGCTTCTTCAGCGACGGTTCGTGCGCGTAGACCATGTGCCCGGAATCGTAGAACTTGTACTCGATATTCGATTGCAGCCTGGCCGGCATCGGCAGGTGATGCATCTCGTAGACCGCGGTGAAGAATGTCGTGGCCAGGTCGAAGTAGCCTGAATTCAACATTACCTTCAGGTTCGGGTTGTACTTCATGGCCGCGGCGAGATCCGGCATCACGTTGGTCGAGAATGGCCACTTGCCTTGGGCGCCGGGCGGCTGATGCTTCCAGTCCCATCCCTGACCCCACAGGTTGATTTCCGGCTTGTATGTCATGCCGTCACCGAACTTCAACTGCTTGCGTACATAGTCATTGAACACCGAGACATAGGCGGAAGCGATCGCCGCCGATTGCGGATCGTACTCGGCCTCCTCACTGAGCGGATCCATGCTCGGCCCGGAAAACCGCGAGTCGAGCCGGCCAGTCGTCATGTCGCTGTCGGATTGCAGGTTCTTCTCGAATTTCCCGCCGTCGACGCGCAGATTGGCCTTCTCAAGGTAGGCAACCGGCAATCCCGTGTATTCGTGCAATTTCTGCGCAATCGCATGCTTGCGTGCCGGGTCCAGCGTGGAGCCTGCGACCAGCGCCTGCAAGTAGTCGTTCAGTGCGAAATGCTCAACCTGATCCAGCAGGGTTTTCATGTCCGCCGGCGGATTCGGCAGCTTGTGGTGATAAAAAGCCGTGGCTGCGAAACTCGGCAAGGCCAGCGCATACGCCATGTCGTTTCCGGGCTTGACCTTCGACGGAAAGTCGACAAGGTCGTCGAACGACAGCACCTGAGAGAGCAGGATCACGCCATTCAGATCGATGTTGTCATCGCTTTGCAGGATGTTCGACAAAACGGCCGAACGGGTCGTGCCGTAACTTTCGCCGAACAGGTATTTGGGCGAGTTCCAGCGTCCGTATTTCGACAGGAACTGGCTGATGAACCGGGCAAACGCATGCGCGTCCTGGTCGACGCCGAAAAACTGCTTGCCACGCTTCTTCATCAGCGCCTTGCGCTTGGCCGGGTCCTTGTCGGAGGCGAGCAGTCGGGAGAAGCCGGTGCCCGGCGCATCGATGAACACCAGATCGCTGGCATCGAGCAGGCTGAAATCGTTGTTGATCAACTTGTACGGCGCCGCCGGAGTGTGCGTGTTGTCCTTGGTGACCACACGACGCGGGCCGAATGCCCCCATGTGCAGCCACACGGTCGACGAACCCGGACCGCCGTTGTACAGGAACGTGATCGGCCGTTTGGCACTGTCCACGCCGGTCTTGAAATAGGCGACGTAGAAGATGCTCGCCATCGGCTCTTTCTTGCCGGCATCGTCCTCATGCAAGATCAGGGTACCCGCAACGGCCTTGTAACCGAGTTTGTGACCCTCGATGCTGACGTCACCGGTGGTCGCCGACGACTGTGCTTTGACATGTGCGTGATGCATATCGCCGTGCTTGTCGCCGCCCTTGTCCGCGGCGAACACGCTACCCAGCGTGAGGCATCCCATTACCAAAAGAAGATATCGAATCGATTTGCGTATCATTGAATTTCTCCGGCCATAAGCGGCCGAGCATACTTGAAACCGCCAAGCCGACCATCCGCCAGAAGTCATCCATGCCGGCTGGAAGCGTTAAAATGGCCGGAAATCAACACTATCAGATTCAATCGCAACCGGGAGTGATCGCATGAGCAAGGCAACGACTTTTCTCTCCGATATCAAGACCATCCGCAAGCGCGCGCGCGAACACATGCGCGAGGGTGCGGTAACCTCCGGTTACGCCGCCGATCGCAAGACCGTGCTGAAGCTGCTCAACGAGGCACTGGCCACCGAGATCGTCTGCGTGCTGCGTTACAAGCGTCATCACTTCATGGCCAGCGGCATCAACGCCAAGAGTGTGGCCGCCGAATTCCTCGAACACGCCAACGAGGAACAGGGCCATGCCGACCAGATCTGCATGCGCATCATGCAACTCGGCGGCGAACCCAACCTGTCGCCGGAAGGCATGTTGACACGCTCGCATTCCGAATATGTCGAAGGCACTGATCTCATCGACATGATCAAGGAAGACCTCGTCGCCGAACGCATTGCCATCGAGAGTTACAGTGAAATGATTCGCTATCTGGGCAACGACGATCCGACCACCCGACGCATGCTCGAGACGATCCTCGCCTCCGAGGAAGAACACGCGGACGACTTGAGCAGCCTGCTGGACGAACTCGGCGAGGCAACGGCTAGGACCAAGCCGCGCAAGCGCTGACGCGCATGCCATCGATCGGCGATCGACCATGAACCGCGGCGACTCCATCACCATCGCCGGCGCAGGCCTGGTTGGCGCGCTGCTGGCCACGCTCCTGGCGCAGCGCGGTTTCACGGTGACGGTTTTCGAGCGCCGCCCCGATCCGCGCAAAGCAGGCTTCGTAGGCGGGCGTTCGATCAACCTGGCGCTGGCCGAGCGCGGTTGGCACGGCCTGCGCCTGGCCGGGCTCGCCGAGAAGCTGCACCCAATGGCGGTGATGATGCGCGGGCGAATGGTGCATCACGCGGATGGCCGCACCGAGCTGCTGCGCTACGGTCGCGATGACCGCGAAGTGATCTGGTCGATCAGCCGCGGTGGCCTGAACATCGCCTTGCTCGATGCGGCCGAAGCCGCCGGCGCACGGATTCATTTCGATCAGCGTCTGGCCGATGTCGATTGGGCGCGAGCACGCGCGAAGTTCAGCGACGCAGCCGGAACCGAGCGTGAACACGATGCCGGAATACTGATTGGCGCCGACGGCGCCGGTTCCGCCCTGCGCACGGCGATGGCCACGCAGACGGATCTCGGCGAACGCTTCGAACCGCTGGATCACGGTTACAAGGAGCTGGAGATTCCCCCGCGCGACGGCGCGTTCGCACTGGAACCGAACGCCCTGCACATCTGGCCGCGCGGCAACTACATGTGCATCGCCCTGCCCAACGCCGAAGGCAGCTTCACGGTCACGTTGTTCCTGCCCAACACCGGCGATCCCAGTTTCGCCAATATCCATTCGGCTGATGCAGCGGCAAATCTGTTCCAGCGCGACTTCGCCGACGTGGTGCCGTTGATTCCCGACTTGCGCGCCGACTTCACGCGCAACCCGACCGGCACGCTCGGTACGCTGTACCTGGATCGCTGGCGCCTCGGCGGTCGTGCGGTACTCGTCGGCGACGCAGCACACGCGCTGGTGCCGTTCCACGGCCAGGGCATGAATTGCGGATTCGAGGATGCGGTCGAACTGGCCCGGTTGCTCGAAGACCCGTCGCGCGATGCGGAATCCGCGTTCGCCGAATTCGAAGCTCGGCGCAAACCCAACGCCGACGCCATCGCGCAAATGGCGCTGGAAAACTACGTGGAGATGCGCGACAGCGTGGCCGATGAACGTTTCCTGCTCAAGCGCGCACTGGGACGCCGGCTGGCCGATCGCCATCCGCAACGCTTCGTGCCGCGATACTGGATGGTCACGTTCAGCCGCCTGCCCTACGCCACCGCTTTCGAGCGTGGCAAGGTACAGACGCGGATTGTCGACGAACTAACGCACGACGCACGCGACCTCGACGACGTCGATCTCGCGCGCGCCGATCGCCTCGTCGAGGAAGGCCTGCAACCGCTACCGGCACATTGAGCACGCGGTAGCGCCGTCGGGGCGACTCGTCATCAATGCGGAACCAGCACCGCCGCGCCGCTCAGGCGGCCCTCGCGCAGGTCGTCCAGCGCCCGGTTGGCCTCAGCCAACGGGTACGTCTGCACGTGCGTGCGCACCGGATAGCGCGCGATTGCCCGCATGAACTCTTGCGCATCGGCGCGCGTCAGATTCGCTACCGAACGCAATACGCGTTCGCCCCACAACAGCTCGTATGGGAATGCGGGAATGTCGCTCATGTGGATTCCGGCACAGATCACCGCGCCACCGCGTTCGACGGCGCGCAGTGCCGCCGGCACCAGGCTCCCGACCGGCGCGAAAATCAGCGCCGCGTCCAGCGCCTGCGGCGGAAGCTCGTCGGAGCCGCCGGCCCAGGAGGCTCCCAGCTCGCGCGCGAAGGCCGCCGCATCGACATCGCCGGGACGCACGAACGCGAATACCTCGCGCCCCTGCTGCACGCACAACTGCGCAAGGATGTGCGCCGCGGCACCGAATCCGTACATGCCGATGCGCTGCGCATCGCCGGCCATGCGCAGCGCGCGATAGCCGATCAGCCCCGCACACAGCAGCGGCGCGGCTTCGGCATCGGAATAGTTTTCCGGTATGCGTACGCAAAAACGTGAATCGGCGACCGCGTACTGCGCGTAACCGCCATCGATCTGGTAGCCGGTGAAACGCGCTTGAGAGCACAGGTTTTCGCGCCCGCTTGCGCAGAAACCGCAACTGCCGCAGGTCGAGCCCAGCCACGGCACGCCGACGCGTTCGCCTTCGCGGAAATCGCCGGCCTGCGCACCGGTAGCGACCACGCGGCCGACTATCTCGTGCCCGAGCACCAGCGGCAGCTTCGGATCGTTCAGCTCGCCGTCGACGACGTGCAGGTCGGTGCGGCACACGCCGCACGCGGCGACCTCGATCAGCAATTCATGCGTTCGAGGCTCGGGTACCGCCAATTCGCCCGCGCGCAACCGCTCGCCGGCCTTGTCCAGCACCTGCGCGCGCATGGTCTTCGTCTTCATCGGCGCGCGACCTAATACTGCGTACAGGCCGACGTGCCGGTGATACGTGCCGTTGGCTGGTTGATGTCCCACGCGCCCGACAGCGGTGGAATCAGGTTCATGTGCGCACTGAAATGGCCCGTGGAGGCACTGCTGTAGTCAACGCTCAGCGTGCCGATCTTGTTCGCCGTGGTCGAAACCGCCGCACAGGTGGGACAGAAACCCGACAATTGGTACATGTCCTCGGTCGTGCTGGCGGTGAACGCCGGAGCCGATCCCGCCGCCCAACGCGGCATGCCCAGCGCGTCGTAGAAATAGAACGTGTCGTTCTGCACGTTTGGCAAGGCAAGTACGTCCATGCCGTAACCGGATTGCGTCGGCGCGTACCACTGGCCGTCCAGATGCACCTGGCCACCATTGACGTCGACGCAGGCGTCGCTATACCCGATGCGGGTGAAATGCTCGCTGCCGGCGCTGCCCCCCAGGTGCCACGAATAGATGAATTCCGTAGCCGTGACCGGGGTCATCCCGGTCGACGGCCTGATCGGCGTGATGATGACGTCGCCGCGTACTGTGGTCTTGTTGACCGCGCCGCCGTCCCATGTCACCGAGTACAGCGGCGCCTGCCAGACCGGATAAAACGGTCCCGGCATTGGTGCGCTCGCCGCGTACCACACCGGGGTACCATCGTCATGGAAGGTGTACCAGTAGAGGACCTGCACTCCGCCGGCCTGGCTGAGGAAGATGCCGTGACCCGAACGCTTCGGGTTGTAATAGGCCGCCGGCCCGGGACTGATCGCGTTCATGTCGGGTTCGAGCGTGGCGTGCAGCATGACGTGCGCCTCGCTGCTGCCCGCGCTGCTCGCCACGATGTACCAACGGCCCGCATTGACCGGCACGGTCACCGACTTGTTGGTAACGGCGCCTCCGAGCGCCCACTGCGGCGACCCGGACGTGGGCAGCGGCGCCGCGTCGACCTGCGCGGACGAGGATGAAGCCGGAAAATCGCTGCGCACGACGTAGAAATCCACCGGGCCGACATGCGTCGCGTCCGCATACTGTGTGCTTAGCTGCAACGTCGTCGGCAGGTTCACGTCGATAAAGCGATGCCGCAGCGATTCGCCCGGTTCCACGACCAGGCCGCGCGTCGCATCGGGTTCCAACGGATCGGTTACGTCGTTGCCGCCGCCAGCCTGGACCAGCGAGAACGGCAAGAAGCCACCCTGTCCGCCCAGGCCGGGCACGGCATCGATCAGAATGGCGCCGTAATACGTGCCGGGCAAAAATGCCCGGTTGCTCGAATCGAGAACCGGCCCCCATGCCAAGTGCAACGGGAACGAGGCGCCGGCTGCAACGTGGCCCGGCCCGGTCACGACCAACGCACCATTGCTGTTGTCGTAACCACTGTCGGTCGGCGTGCCGATGACGGGAACCGCACCACTGAGCGTGATCGCGGCTTGCACCGCCGTTCCACCCGGCGGCACGTCGACCAGAGCCCACGCGTTGACGGCGGTCGTCGGCGCGTCCTTCAGGTCGACCACGCAACGCACCAGGGCGCCATTGATGCTTTGCGACTGACAAGCCTGCTCGGCTTCCTCGGGTTGTCCGTCGCCGTTGCTGTCGATGCCTGCGTACAAGTTGACCCGGATCGCGTTGGTCGCGCTCATTTCGACGATGAACACGCGCCCGCGCACGCCATCTGCACCCGCTGGATTCACATCGCCATCGACACCGTTCAACGCAAACAGCACGAATTGCTTGCCGTTACCGGGAAAGGTGTCATACAGCTTGTCCGAATTCGAGTCCACGCCCAGGCTCATGCCGGTCACGTCGGCAGGCTCCAGCGACGTGGTCGTGAACGTCGCCTGCGGCAAGGCCGTCAATCCTCCCAGGGTGAGCTGTGTATCGCCGGCGGGACCGGTCGAGGTTATTTGCCGAAATGCCGGTGCCTTGCCCTCCGAGGCGTAAACGGCCAGGGTCAGCGCCGTATCCGGGGCACTGCGTCCGCCACCGGTCTTGTGCAACACGATGCGCCCGTCGATCCAGCTGCCGGGCAGGCGCGGATCACTGACATCAACGGCAATGTTCAACGGCTGCGACGCCCCGGCGCCAAGCGTGAACTGGCTCGGACTGACACTGATCCTGGCGCCGGTCGTGGCGGTCGCGCTTGCCTGCCAGCTGCCGCCGCCCGACATGTCGGCGACCGTGCGCGTGAAACTGCAATTCCCCAAGCAGTTTTCGTTTTCCAGGCCGATCTTGTTCAGCTTGGCCGGGTCGCCGCCGAGGGCGGGATCCTGGGCGAGGAAATCCGACGCGCTCAGTGGCAGGTACAGGCCGGCGACGGCGGCCGCCGCGACTTGTACCCTGCCGGTCCCGGCGTCGAGCGGTGTCGCCGGCGTCACCGCGTCCGCCTTGCGCACGCTGCCGGACAGGGCCGTGCCAAGCAACGCCGACTCGACCTGCGCAGGCGACCAGTCCGGATGCAACGCGATCAACAATGCCGCGGCGCCGGCGACGTGCGGACTGGCCATCGATGTACCCGATAGCAGCGCCAACCCGGTGCCGTTTTGCGCCGCGGACAGGATATCCGTACCCGGCGCAGTGATGTCCGGTTTGAGTATGCCGCCGCCGTATCCATACGGCCCGCGCGAGCTGCTGGCGTTGAGGATATCGCCGTAGCTGTCGTTCAGATTCGCCGAGACGCCGCTGATCGTGCCCGTGTGCGTACCCGGAATCTTCAACCAATCCTCAAGTGCCTTGCCCTCGGTGTATCCGAGGTGCACCGCCGGCAGATAGTGATCGTCGCTGACGATCGATTCACCGTCGCTGGGAGCGTTGGCCAGAATATAGCCGCCGGCGCCGGCCAGCTTTACGTTGTAGCCCTTCTCCACCCGCGCGTAGGTACCGCGGTCGCAAACGACAATCTGCCCATCGAACGTACCCGGTGCAAATGGATTGCTGGCCCCGGTCGGCGGATAGTCCATCGGACCGGTACCGCACAGGGCGTTGCCGTAGTCACCCGCGTAAACGATCGGCGCCGGGCCATAACCCGACGTATAACCGACGCCGCTCAGGGCTGCCGGTGCTCCGGCCACACCGGAGAGATCGCCGATCGAATTGACGAAACGCCGGTCGTGCGTTGCATTGGCAACCGCGATGACCCAGGGCGCATTGCCCGGCTCGTCGATCGAACCGGCCCCGGGACCTTCATTACCGGCCGCGGTGACCACGACGATGCCGGCTTGCCGGGCGCGGAACAACGCGGCGGCATCGTTGTTCGACTGGCGCAATAGTTGGTATGGATCGACGCTGCCGCCGCCAATCGAATAATTGATCACGTCGACGTTGTCGGCAATCGCCTGATCGATTGCCGCCATCAGGTCCGATTCCGCGCAGGTGCTGCTGGAGTTATCCGGCGTAGGCGCGACACATGCCTTGTACATGATCAGGTTCGCATGCGGTGCCACGCCAGAAACGAATCGCGGCAGCGACACGGTATGTCCATGCAACGAGTTGACCATTGCATCGCCGGCGACAATGCCCGATACATGACTGCCGTGACCGACGCTGTCGATGCCTTTCGTTCCCTCGCTGGTGAAATCGTAGATGCCGATCAGCTTGCTGTTACAGGTCGCCTCGCCGGTCTGGCACAAGCCAAAAAAGTGTCTGCGTGGATTGGTGATCGCGTAGCCGTCGGCACCGCTCGCGGCAAACGACGGATGCGTCGGATTGATGCCGGTGTCAATGACACCGACGACCACGCCTTCGCCTTTCGTCGCCGGCAAACCCGCGACCTGCCCATTCCACAACGAGTCCGCACCGATCCATTCCGGTCCCGCATCGGTGAGTGGTCGCGAGTAGCGTTGCCGGCTAACCGACACCACGCCGGGCAAGGCGGCCAGACGCGATGCCTCGCTGTCATTCAAACGCACCGCCATGCCGTCGAGTGCGTAGCGATACACATGCCGAGGGCTGAATGCGCGACCGAATTCCCGCTCGGCCCGGTCAATCAATTTCACGCGTGCGGAATCAAGCCGGTCGCGTTGCGCGGCCACGGCAGCCGAACCCAGTTCCGCACGCAGCGCAAGTTTGCGGCTACCCAAGGACGATACCAGCCCCTGCGCCCGTCGCGCGGCGAAATCGACCAGCGACTGGCCACTGAATCGCACGATATAGACATGCTCCGCCGTGACCGTCGAGTCCGCCGCAGTCGCAGCGAATACGCAGGCCAGCAGCAGGCACATGACGATTCCGTTGATTGATGACTTTGACATGCAGATTCCCGTGCCTGGAGTCATTCTACTCATCCGTGCGCGTTCTCGTGTCAACAGCGGTGACCCGAAAGTCTCCGTATAGACTTTTCGCCCGATAATCGACTTGCTGAAAAGCAGAGCTTTCAGTCGCCTGCAGCGAGCGTGCTACTTAATGAAGAGCAAAGCTTTCACTCGCCTTGCGCCAGCGAAATACTTTCCGGGAAGCAAAGCTTTCACTCCCCTTCGGTGATCGCGCCAATGCCTGAAACGCGGAGCTTGCACACGCATTCGGCGAGCGTGTTACTTACTGAAGAGCAAAGCTTTCACTCCCCTTCGGTGATCGCGCTAATGCCTGAAACGCGGAGCTTGCACACGCATTCGGCGAGCGTGTTACTTACTGAAGAGCAAAGCTTTCACTCCCCTTCGGGGAGCGAGTTACCTTCTCTTGCGTGGCCAAGAGAAGGTAACCCAAGAGAAGGCCACCCCGATGGGTCGCTTTCCACACATCCCTGTGTTCCAAGTACGCTCACGGCGTTGGGGTTGCGCTGACAGCACGTACCTGTGCTGGCAGCGCAATCGGCGCGATCCCTCGCGCCGCCCCTTCGGGCTTCTCCTCACACCGTTCGCCGCCCCAAAGGGGGCCCGGTTTGGCGGCATCCTGCCGCAGAAGCCAGAACTCGCAATCCGAGAAGACGTAGTCCAGGGATGGACGGAATAGCAGACAACTGGCGCCGTCAAGCGGTGCCGAGCATCGCAGCCGTGACGGGAATGGCCCAACGGGTCGCGGCGATGGATCGCCGCGATCGCGATGCAGTGCATGGATGCACTGTCTGAGCGACCCCGGAGCGGCGAGAAGCGCAGGGTCATTCCGATTCGCCGGATGCGAATCGGAACACCGCGACAGGCGCATAGCCTTTTGGTTACTTTTGGGCGATACCAAAAGTAACTCGCTCGCCGTAGGCGAGTGAAAGCTCTGCTTGGTGAGAAGGTAACTCGCTCGCCGTAGGCGAATGAAAGCTCTGCTTGGTGAGAAGGTAACTCGCTCGCCGTAGGCGAATGAAAGCTCTGCTTGGTGAGAAGGTAACTCGCTCCCGAAGGGGAGTGAAAGCCCTGCTGTTCGGCAAGTAACCCGCGCAGCGCAGCTGCGTGGAAGCTCTGCTTGGTGAGAAGGTAACTCGCTCGCCGTAGGCGAGTGAAAGCTTTGCTTGGTGAGAAGGTAACTCGCTCCCCGAAGGGGAGTGAAAGCTTTGCTGTCCGGGAATTCAATCACACACCAACCGCAAACGACAATCCCGCCGGAATTGAAGCAAAATTTGACTGAACTCATGACAGGCCCACTCACTCCCGGTTAGGATGCGCGCGCTATGAACGATCACTCGAGCGATCCGACCGACCACTCCGCAACGATGTTGCAGGCGCGGGGATTGGGCCTGAGCCGCAACCAGGAAGTCATTTTCGGACCGCTGGACTTCAGCCTGCACGCCGGCGAAGTCGTACTGATCGAGGGCGACAACGGTTCGGGCAAGACGACGCTGCTGAGGATTTTGTCGGGTCTGCTTGAACCCTTCGACGGCGAAGTGCTGCTGCACGGCGAACCGCTGACGCTGGCGCGCCTGTCGCATCAGGTCGCGCTGCTCGGTCACCTGCTCGGCCTGAAGCTGGAATTGACGGCGCTGGAAAACCTGCGTTTCGCCATCGGCCTCGGCGGCATTCGGCGCGGCATCACGCCGGAGACGGCATTGGCCAGCGTCGGCCTGGAAGGCTACGAAGATCAACCGATCCGGACCATGTCAGCCGGCCAGCGCAAACGCGTGGCGCTGGCGCGTCTGCTGCTGGTTCCGGCGGCCTTGTGGCTGCTCGACGAGCCATACGCCAACCTGGACCGCGAAGGCATCGAACTGGTCAATCGCCTGCTCGACCACCACACTCACCGCGGTGGCGCGGCGTTGATCACATCGCACGGCGCCTATGCTTATACCTCCGGCACACCGCGCCGCATCCCGCTCAGGGCCGCCGCATGAGATACGGCACTACGAGCGCCGCTTGCGTGGCATTGTTGCGTCGCGACCTGGTCCTGGTCTGGCGGCGTCGTGGCGATGCATTGAACCCGTTGCTGTTCGCCATCATTGTCGTTTCGTTGTTTCCGTTTGCACTGGGTCCCGAGCGCAGCGTGCTCGAACGCATTGCCGCCGGCACCATTTTCGTTGCCGAACTGCTGGCCATGCTGCTGTCACTGGATGCCCTGTTTCGCAGCGACCTGGAAGACGGCTCGCTGGAACAATTGGTGGTCTCGCCGCATCCGCTGTCGTTGCTGCTGGCCTGCAAGATTTTCATCCACTGGTTGACCACGGCGCTGCCGCTGATTGTGATCGCGCCGTTGCTGGCCGAACTGTTGCACCTGCCCGGTCATGTCCTGCCGGTATTGCTGGTCGCGTTGTCGCTGTCCACCCCCCTGTTGAGTTTGATCGGCGCAGTTTGCGTCGCGCTGACCATCGGCATGCGCCGCTCTGGTATGCTGCTGACGCTGATCGTGCTGCCCCTGATCGTACCCGTGTTGATCTTCGGCGCCGGTGCCTGCAATGCCGCGCAGTCCGGACTCGCCTTCCACGCACCGTTGTTGTGGCTTGGCGCCTGGCTGGTTCTGGCCCTGGTACTCGCCCCGCTGGCGGCAGCGGCGGCACTGAAAATTTCCTTGTCGTGACATGAATCCAATCCTGCTCTGGTTCCACAAACTCGGCTCGCCGCCCTATTTCTATCGCTTCGCCGGACGCCTGATCCCGTGGCTGTATGCGATCACCATCATTGGCATCGTGATCGGGCTGTACGGCGGCCTGGTCATGGCGCCGGCGGACTATCAACAGGGCGACTCGTTCCGCATCATCTATATCCATGTGCCCTGCGCGTGGATGAGCCTGTTCGTGTACGCGTTCATGGCCGCCAACGGCTTCGTCGCCCTGGTCTGGCACATCAAGCTGTCCGAAACATTGGCCATGACCAGCGCGCCGATCGGCGCGATGTTCACCTTCGTCACGCTGGTCACCGGCTCGCTGTGGGGCGAACCGACCTGGGGCACCTGGTGGACCTGGGACGCGCGCCTGACTTCCGAGCTGGTGCTGCTGTTCCTGTATTTCGGCGTGATCGGCCTGTATCACGCCATCGAGGACACGCGCCAGGCCGCCCGCGCAGCCGCATTCCTGGCCCTCGTCGGCGCCGTCAATCTGCCGATCGTGCACTACTCGGTGGTGTGGTGGAACACCCTGCATCAGGGCACGACCGTGAGCCTTATGGGCCCGTCGAAAATCGATTCGCGCATGCTCTGGCCGCTGCTGACCATGGCCTTGGCCACGCATACGTATTTCTTCGCAAGCCTGCTGGCGCGCGCGCGCGTGTCGCTGCTGGAGCTCGAGTCCGGCAAGCAATGGGTACGCAGCCTGCTGGCGACTGGAGGGAACCCGACGGAGGCTTCGCATGTCTGAGTTCTGGGCCATGGGCGGCTATGCAGCCTATGTGTGGCCGGCCTATACCGTGTTCTTTGTCATGCTGCTGATTGATGCATTCACGCCCTTGTTCAGACGTCGCCGGGTCCGGCGCGAACTGCAACGGCGAATGCAGCGTCAGGCAGCCCGGAGGCGTTAATGACACCCAAACGCAAACGTCGAATGATCGCCGTTGCGCTGATTCTGCTGGCTGTCGGTGTGGCGACCGCCATCGGCGTGGTCGCCATCGGCGACAACATGACCTATCTGTTCTCGCCCAGCGAGGTGCTGGCCGGACACGCGCCCAAATCGGCCAAATTCCGGCTCGGAGGCGTGGTGCTCGAACACTCGATCAAGCGCCAACCCGGTTCGATGACCGTCGATTTCGTCGTCACCGACCGCTTCCACCAGATCCCGGTGCAATACACCGGCATCCTGCCCGACCTGTTCCGCGAAGGCCAGAGCATTATCGCCACCGGCAAAATGGGGCATGGCGATTTCGTTGCCGACGAGGTACTCGCCAAGCACGATGAAACCTATATGCCCAAGGAAGTGAAGGAAGCCATCGCCAAGGCCAAGGCGATGGAGGCAAAACAGGACAAAACGCCGAAATTGCCCTGATTTCTGATCTGAATCAAAACAGGGAACTTTCGGCGCAGTGATTATGACTGCATAATTTGGCCGTTCGATTCTATAATCGGTGCGGAGCGGTCGTGCGCCGCATTCGATGAATCGCCCAATCTGTTCAAAAACGAGGAGTCCGATACCATGCCCAATTCAAACGGGATCAGCAATAACAGCCGTCGCCGCTTTTTCGCCCTGACCGGAACCGCGATCGGTGCCGCTGCCGTCATGAGCGCACTGCCGCGCCACGCATTCGCCGCCGACCTGCCGCATCTGACCCTGGACGATGCCACCGCCAAGGCGCTGGGCTACACCGAAGACGCGAGCAAGGTCGACGCCAAGAAATACCCGACGTTCAAGTCCGGCGAGGACTGCAGCAACTGCAACTTCTACAAGGGCGCTGCCGGCTCCACCTACGGGCCGTGCCAGCTGTATCCGGGCAAGTCCGTTCATGCCAAAGGCTGGTGCACGGGCTACGCCAAGAAAGCGTGATTCGGCCTATCCGGGCTATCGTCACTGGTTTTTGATAACGGGGCGAAGCCATCCGGCTTCGCCCTTGTAATTTCCGCCGACAACAAACCCCACTCCGCACCAGGGCCCTACTCACATGCTCCCCGAACTTGGGCAATTCGCCTTGATCCTGGCTTTGCTGCTCGCTTGCGTGCAGTGCATCGTTCCCATCTATGGCGCCTGGCGCGGCAATGCAGCCCTCATGGCCGTGGCACGCCCGGCCGTTGCCGGGCAGTTCGTCTTCGTCGTTCTGGCCTTCGCCATCCTCACCTACGCCTTCGTCGCCCAGGATTTCTCGGTGGCCTATGTCGCGCAGAACTCGAATCTGGCGCTGCCGTGGTACTACCGCTTCCCCGCGGTGTGGGGAGCGCACGAGGGTTCGCTGCTGTTGTGGATCCTGATCCTGAACATCTGGAGCCTCGCCGTGGCGGCGTTCAGCATGCGCCTGCCCGAAGACCTGATGGCGCGCGTACTGGGCGTGCTCGGCTTCGTCAGCATCGGTTTCCTGCTGTTCACGATCCTGACCTCGAATCCGTTCGCTCGTCATCTGCCGGCGCTGCCCAACGGCAACGATCTCAACCCGATCTTGCAGGACCCGGGCCTGATCGTGCACCCGCCGATGCTTTACACCGGCTACGTCGGCTTTTCGGTCGCGTTCGCATTTGCCATCGGCGCCCTGCTCGGCGGCAAGCTGGATGGCAGCTGGGTGCGTTGGGCGCGACCCTGGACCAACGTGGCCTGGGCATTCCTGACGCTGGGCATCACGCTCGGCAGCGCCTGGTCGTACTACGTACTCGGCTGGGGCGGCTGGTGGTTCTGGGATCCGGTCGAGAATGCCTCGTTCATGCCCTGGCTGGTCGGCACGGCGCTGATTCATTCGCAGGCCGTCACCGAAAAGCGCGGCAGTTTCCGTGCCTGGACCCTGCTGCTGGCGATCTTCGCGTTCTCGCTGTCGCTGCTCGGCACGTTTTTGGTGCGCTCGGGCGTGTTGACCAGCGTGCATGCGTTCGCCTCGGACCCGCGCCGCGGCGTGTTCATCCTTGTCTTCCTCGGCGTCGTCGTCGGCGGTTCGCTGCTGCTGTACGCGCTGCGCGCACCGAAAGTCGCCGGCGGCAAGCCGTTCCGAATGCTTTCGCGCGAAACCCTGCTGCTGATCAACAACCTGCTGTTCGTATGCGCCGCGGCCATGGTGCTGATCGGCACCCTGTATCCGCTGGTCGGCGACGCACTCGGACTGGGCCGCATCTCGGTCGGCCCACCGTACTTCGGTTTCATGTTCATCCTGTTGATGGCGCCGATCGTGCTGCTGATGCCGTTCGGGCCGTTCTTCCGCTGGGCCGCGGCGGACTGGCGCGATTCGATGCGCCGCCTGCGCCCGGCGCTGATTTCCGCGATCGCGGCGTTGATTCTGGCCTGGCTGCTGGTCGGCGGCTTTTCCGCACGCACGCTGGCCGGCGCTTTCGGATCATTGTGGGTCGGCATCGGCATTTTGCTGTACGCCTGGCAGCGCTGGCGCAGTGCCGCGCCCGGTCGGCGCTATACCCCGGAAATGCTCGGCATGATCTTCGCCCACTTCGGTGTGGCCGTGTTCGTGGCCGGCGTATTGATCACCTCATCCACCAGCATCGAGCGTGACGCGACCTTCAAGGCCGGCCAGACGCAGAACATCGCCGGCCTGCAGTTCCGCCTGAACAAGGTCGAACACGTCAAGGGGCCGAACTACTCGGCCGATCAGGGCGATGTCAGCGTGATGCACAACGACAAGCTTGTTACCACACTGCAGCCGCAGAAACGTACCTACGACCAGGGCGCGCAACCACCGCAAACCAAACCGGCGATTTCGCCCGGCGTATTCCGCGACCTGTACGTGGCGCTGGGCGACTCGCTTGGCGACAACGCCTGGTCGCTGCGCATCTACGTCAAGCCGTTCGTGCGCTGGATCTGGTTCGGCGGGCTGTGCATGATGCTTGGCGGCCTGATCGCCTCGGCCGATCGGCGCTTCCGCGTGGTCAAGGCCGGCGAAAGCTCGAAGGCCAAAACAGCCGATGCCAATGCCGTGCCCGCGGCCGAACACGCGCCAGCATGACTTCACGTTTACTGCCACTTATCGGATTTGTGCTGATTGCCGCGCTGCTGGCATTCGGCATCCACTGGAACATGCACCACGAGATGAACGAGGTGCCGTCGCCGCTGATCAACAAGGCCGCACCCGCGTTCGACCTGCCGTTGCTGTACGACCCATCGAAAACGCTCAGCAAAAAGGACATGCTCGGCAAACCGTATCTGCTGAACGTGTTCGGAAGCTGGTGTCCGACTTGCCAGGACGAACATCCGATTTTGATGAGCGAAGGCAAGACCTTCGGCATCCAGATCATCGGCTTGGACTGGAAGGACGATCCGGACAACGCCAAACGCTGGCTGGCACAGTTCGGCAATCCGTATCACACCATCATCGCCGACGAACAGGGCGGTACCGGCATCAACTTCGGCGTGTACGGCGCGCCGGAAACCTTCCTGATCGATGCCAAGGGCGTCATCCGCTACAAGCGCATCGGCATGCTCACGCCGAACGTCATCGCCGACGAACTGAAACCGCACATCACCCAGGTACTGGAGGAAGCGCGATGAGACGTCTCATTGCGACCGCACTGTTCGCCCTGATCACCTGCGCAATCGTCGCGCCCCATGCCTGGGCGATCGACCCGCTACCGTTCAAGGATCGCGCCCAGGAAGTGCGCTTCCAGAACCTGACCAAACAGTTGCGCTGCCTGGTCTGCCAGAATGAAAGCCTGGCCGATTCCACCGCCGACCTGGCCAAGGACCTGCGCCATGACGTCTTCCGCCAGATGCAGGCCGGCAAGTCCGACGACCAGATCAAGGCCTGGCTGACCGCACGCTACAGCGACTATGTGCTGTACGATCCCCCCTTGCGGCCCGGCACCTGGCTGCTGTGGTTTTCGCCATTCGTGCTGGTGCTGATCGGCGCCTTCGTCGTCTGGCGCATCTTGCGCAAACGCGCGACAAGCCAACCGCCGCCCCCCGAACCCGAGGAAGACTGGTAATGACGTCGTTCGTCCTGCTCGCAGCGCTGATGTTGATCGTGGCGCTGGCATTCGTCCTTACGCCATTGCTGCGTACGAAAACCGCGCGCTCGTCCACGGGCGAAACGCGCAAGCTGCTGGAAGTACTCGAATCCGCGCGCCAGGGCGGCCTGCTCTCGGAAAGCGAATACGCCGCCAAACGTGCCGAACTCGGCCAGCGCGCGCTCGACGAAATCAACCAGTCGAAGCCGGTACGCACGCAGACCGCTTTCTACTCGGCACTGCTCATCGCCCTGCTCCTGCCGGCCACGACGATTCTGCTGTATCGCACGGTCGGCACGCCGGCCGCCTTGCAGCCCGGCGCCGAAACCAACCCCACCTCACCGACCGATCATGGCCAGAACATCGAGAAGGCGATTACCTCGCTGGCCGCCAAGCTGAAGAAGAATCCCGGCGACGCCGAAGGCTGGGCCCTGCTCGGCCGCGCCTACGAGGCAACCCAACAGTTCGACAAGGCGCGCGATGCGCTCAAGCACGCCTACGACCTGACCAAGGGCGATCCGGACGTCACCGTCGCCTACGCAGAGTCGATGGCGCTGGCCAGCAAGTCGCGCCGCATCGAGGGCGAACCGCGCAAACTGATCGACGAAGCGCTCAAGGCCGCGCCGGACAACAACCGCGGGCTGTGGCTGCTTGGCATCAGCGAATACCAGCAGGGCAAGTACAACGACGCGATCACCGCCTGGAACCACCTGTTGCGCGTGGTACCGAAGGATTCCGACATCGTCGAATCGGTCAAGAAGCAGATCGCCCAAGCCAAGGCGGTTCGCGACGGCAAAGCCAAGCCGGCGCCGGATGCCACCGCGCAGACGGCATCCGCCGCGCCTTCGCAACCCTCGGCCGGCGAAACCGCAGCGGCCACAAGCGGTTCGCCGCGCCTGAGAGTCGAAGTGGCCCTGGATCCGAAACTCAAGAGCAAGCTGTCGCCGAACGATGTGCTGTTCGTCTACGCCAAGGCCGCGTCCGGCCCGCCGATGCCGCTGGCGATCCAGCGCATGTCGGCCAGCAAGCTGCCGGTTACCGTCACCTTGACCGACGGCATGGGCATGCTGCCGAGCATGCAGTTGTCGAAATTCAAGCAGGTCGTTATCGGCGCGCGCATCTCCAAGTCCGGCAATGCCCTGCCGCAAAGCGGCGATTTGCAGGTGCTGTCCAAACCGCTGGCCGTGACCACGGCCACGCCGATCAAGCTGACCATCGATCAGGTCGTCAACTGATCGCTCGCAGGATGTTTCAACGCCGCAGGCCGCAACCGCCACGCGCTGGATACGGTTTCCCTTCCCCCGCCTGCGGGGGAAGGTGCCCCACCACTTGTGCCGGAAGGAGTCGCGCGAAATGGCGGCGGGCGTGAACGCACAAGTGGTGGGCGGATGGGGGAATGGTGGATGGGGGCAAACACGTCGCCTCGCCACAGCACATCGAAATGTTGGCCCCCACCCTAACCCTCCCCCGCGTGCGGGGGAGGGGATGTGTCGAAATCTTCGCCCGCCACGAAGCCGTTGAAAGTTCCAGCGTTCGTCATTGAATGCGGAAATCTGCAAACAGCCACGCCCGGCGGCGCGGCTCCATTCTTTCCCTTCCCCCGCCTGCGGGGGAAGGTGCCCCACCACTTGTGCCGGAAGGAGTCGCGCGAAATGGCGGCGGGCGTGAACGCATAAGTGGTGGGCGGATGGGGGGATGGCGGGTCGGGGCAAACACGTCGCCTCGCCACAGCACATCGAAATGTTGGCCCCCACCCTAACCCTCCCCCGCACGCGGGGGAGGGGATGTGTCGAAATCTTCGCCCGCCACGAAGCCGTTGAAAGTTCCAGCGTTCGTCATTGAATGCGGAAATCTGCAAACAGCCACGCCCGGCGGCGCGGCTCCATTCTTTCCCTTCCCCCGCCTGCGGGGGAAGGTGCCCCACCACTTGTGCCAGGAGGAGTCGCGCGAAATGGCGGCGGGCGTGAACGCACAAGTGGTGGGCGGATGGGGGGATGGCGGATCGGGGCAAACACGTCGCCTCGCCACAGCACATCGAAATGTTGGCCCCCACCCTGACCCTCACCGGCACGCCGGGGGGGCATTCAGATGTCACCAGGCGCAAAACCGCATTGCATGCTATGCCTTCGCGCCCACCACGCAGCGCCACAGCGCGTGGCCTGAGGCGGCGTACTTGCGCTCGAACGGCGTCAGCGGGTCGGCCGCGACAACCAGCGGCCCACGCTGTACCGCCATGCCGGCCATACCCAGCGCGGCGGAGAATTCGTCCGCATACACGTCCCAGTTCGTACACATCTCGATGCTGCCGCCAAGGCGCAGGATATCCGGCAGCACCGGATGCGCATGCCAGCGTCGTCCGAGCTGGCCCGGCTTCGGCCACGGATTCGGATACAGAAGGTATTGACGCTCGCAGCGCAGTCCGGCGGCCGCTGCCAACTGCCAGAAATCGACCAGATCGCAGCGCAAAAGCCGCGCATTCGGCGGCGCGAGCCCGGCCTCGATCCGGCGTTGTCCAACGGCCAAGCGAGCCTCCGACTTGTCCACGCCCAGCACGATGCGATCGACATGCCGGCGCGCCAGCATGAAGGTACTCGCACCAGTGCCGCAACCGGCATCCAGCACAAAGCCATTGTCCAATTGTCCGGCGATGCCCTCGAACGCCCGTGTTCCGGCCGCGCTCGGCTTGCGCCGGTACGCCTCACGCAGGTGGCGCGAGACGACCTCGGCAAGACGCGGGTGTACCCGCATCTGGTCACTGCGCACGTCGCTTGAATTGGCAAACATGGCCTATTCTCCAACGTATGGCGCCGGAGCGAAACCACATGTGATACATCGTCACGCAGCATCGATCGTATGCCCGCCGTCGCCGGCGATTCTTTTCGCGCGCCATTTCGGTGCCGGCAGTGGCCCGTTGAGGCTGGCGAATCCTAGTGAGCGATCCTGGTTAATGCCCCCACCCTAACCCTCCCCCGCACGCGGGGGAGGGGATGAAATGCTGACGCCGCACGCGGTTAAGGGGATGAAATGCTGACGCCGCACGCACGGAAGGGGATGAAATGCTGACGCCGCACGCGGTTAAGGGGATGAAATGCGTTCACCGCGGCGGTGGTGGTCAAAATGGCTTCCCCTTCCCCCGCGGGCGGGGGAAGGTGCCCCACCACTTGTGCCGGGAGGAATCGCGCGAAATGGCGGCGGGCGCGAACGCACAAGTGGTGTGGCGGATGGGGGGCGCACTTGTCGGCGTACTTAAAGCATAACGCCGCAATTTATCTAACAATCCTCGATTCCCGCCGCTCTCGATCTTCCCTTCCCCCGCCTGCGGGGGAAGGTGCCCACCACTTGTGCCGGGAGGAATCGCGCGAAATGGCGGCGGGCGCGAACGCACAAGTGGTGTGGCGGATGGGGGGATGGTGGATGGGGGCAAATACGTCGCCTCGCCACAACACATCGAAATGTTGGCCCCCACCCTAACCCTCCCCCGCACGCGGGGGAGGGGATGTGTCGAAATCTTCGCCCGCCCAGCCCGCGGTCTCGATTCACGGACGCGTGGATTTGCAAACCGAACCCGCCGCCGAGCCCTGCGCCGGCTTGGCGCACCATTGCCAGGCAGTATAAGCTGCGGGTTCGCCGCACCATCCCTTTTCCGAATGCCCGAAGCCACCAAGTATTTCAACCTGCCCTCACCGTTCGCGATGAAACGCGGCGGCGAGCTGCATGGCGCCCGTCTCGCCTACGAAACCTGGGGCGAACTGAATGCCGCGCGCGACAACACCATCCTGATCCTGACCGGCCTGTCGCCGAATGCGCACGCCGCGTCCAATGCCGGTGATCCGTCGCCCGGCTGGTGGGAGCGCATGCTCGGCGCGGACAAGCCGATCGACACCAACCGCTGGCACGTCATCTGCGTGAATTCGCTGGGAAGCTGCAAGGGTTCGACCGGTCCTTCCTCGATCAACCCCGATACCGGAAAACCGTACAACCTGAGCTTCCCCGACCTGACTCTCGAAGACGTGGCCACCAGCGCCTACGAGCTGGTCACCGCGCTGGGGATCGAAAAACTCGCCTGCCTGATCGGCAACTCGATGGGCGGCATGAGCGCACTCGGTTACCTGATGCTACATCCGGGCCATGCGCGCGCGCACATCAGCATTTCCACCGCGCCGCAGGCGCAGCCGTTCGCCATCGCCATCCGCTCGTTGCAGCGCGAGGCAATCCGGCTGGACCCGAACTGGCACGGCGGCGACTACGACGCCGAACATTACCCGGACGCCGGCATGTCGATCGCACGCAAGCTGGGCGTGATCACCTATCGGTCGGCGATGGAATGGCGTGGCCGCTTCGCCCGCATCCGCCTGGATTCGGATGACCGCGAGGACCATCCGTTCGGCGTCGAATTCCAGATCGAATCCTACCTCGGCGCGCATGCGCGCAAATTCGTGCGCAGCTTCGACCCCAATTCCTACCTGTACCTTTCGCGCGCCAGCGACTGGTTCGACGTGGCCGAATACGGCAACCACGACATCGCCACCGCGATGCGCAAGATCCATCTCGAACGCGCGCTGGTGATCGGCGTCAGCACCGACATCCTGTTCCCGCTGTCGCAACAGGAGGAAATCGCCGACGGCCTGCGCGACGCCGGCGCCGAGGTCGAATTCGTGGGGCTGGATTCCCCGCAAGGCCACGATGCCTTCCTCGTGGATATCGAAAATTTCGGGCCGCCCATCGCCGCGTTTCTGGCGACGTTGTAGAATAGCGCTCGTTACCCATTCGGCCCCTTATGCTCACCGTCGACTTTCCCGGCTGCAAGAAACTGGTAGACGCACTGGATGCCGCCGTCTGCCACGATTGCCCCAACGAAATCACCACCGGTTTGCGCAGCGCGCTGTGCAAGTTGATCCGCGATACCGAGGTCAAGCTGCCGGAGTGCTGCTACCACGGCGTCGCCGACCACTATGCGCGGCGCGAGCTGTATCGCAGCGATGAGCATGGCTACACCGTCATCGCCATGACCTGGGGCCCCGGCCAGGGCACACCGATCCACGATCATGCCGGCATGTGGTGCGTGGAAGGCGTGTGGCGCGGCGACCTGGAAATCACGCCGTATGAATTGACCGAACACCACGACGAACGCTTCCGCTTCGAGTCGCGCGGCGTCATGAACGTCGGCCCCGGCTCCGCCGGCAGCCTGATCCCGCCGCATGAATACCACACCATCCGCAACCCCAGCAGCGACGACATCGCCGTCACCGTGCACATCTATCGCGGACCGATGACCCAGTGCTCCGTGTTCCAGCCCGATTCCGACAACTGGTACACACGCGACAGCCGCAGACTCTACCTCGACGCCACGCATTGACAAGTCTCGTCATTCCGGATGTCGCACGGAGGAGGACTAGCCTCTCTTTTCGTCATTCCGGATGTCGCGCAGCGACAGTCCGCATTGACAAGTCTCGTCATTCCGGATGTCGCACGGACAAGGACTAGCCTCTTTTTTCGTCATTCCGGATGTCGCACGGACAAGGACTAGCCTCTCCTATTCCGTCATTCCGGATGTCGCACGGAGGAGGACTAGCCTCTCTTTTCGTCATTCCGGATGCCGCACGGAGGAGGACTAGCCTCTCCTATTCCGTCATTCCGGATGTCGCACGGAGGAGGACTAGCCTCTCCTATTCCGTCATTCCGGATGTCGCGCAGCGACAGTCCGGAATCCAGTTCTTCGTCTCAGGAAAGCAAAACAACATCCACACGCCAACCAGCGCCCGACCGAGGAGATCTTGGAACTGCACATCCACGACAAGCAACGCCACATCCGTCGTTCCGCCCAGGAATCAACCGGAATCCTTGGCTGCACTTCTCGATTATTTTCCCTTCCCCCGCCTGCGGGGGAAGGTGTCCCACCACTTGTGCCGGGAGGAGTCTCGCGAAATGGCGGCGGGCGTGAACGCACAGGTGGTGTGGCGGAAGGGGGGCAAACACTTCGCCTCGCCACGCAGAACCCCCACCCTAACCCTCCCCCGCACACGGGGGAGGGGATGTGTCGAAATCTTCGCCCACCACGAAGCCGTTGAAACTTCCCGCGTTCGTCACTGAACGCGGAAACCTGCAAACAGCCACGCCCGGCGGTGCGCCTCCATTCTTTCCCTTCTCCAGCCTGTGGAGGAAGCTTTGACTTGTCCCCTCCCGCGCACGCCGAGCTGGCATTTCATCCCCTCCCCCGCGTGCGGGGGAGGGTTAGGGTGGGGGGCATAGAAACAAAACGGAGCCAAATCGCCAATCATCCCTCGCCCACTCGCAAGTAGAAATTATCTACGCACTCCCCTCCCCTCGCCTGCGGAGGAAGCTTTGACTTGTCCCTTCCCCCGCCTGCGGGGGAAGGTGTCCCACCACTTGTGCCGGAAGGAGTCGCGCGAAATGGCGGCGGGCGTGAACGCACAGGTGGTGGGGCGGATGGGGGCAAAAAGTCCCAGGCAGACCGAACCTGCTACCCTGCCGTCAGCCCCTGAACGGCTCGCACGAATCGGCCCACATGCGATCCATGATCGGGGCGCTGTTTTCGTCGGTAAGCGCAATGCTGCCGCTGGTGATGAAGCGTTTTTGCTCCTTGTATGCCCCGGACTTGTCCATCGGGTTGTAATAACCGCACAGGACATCGGTGTCCTTGACCTTGCCGACCCATTCGTCGCCGAATTTCACTGAATCCGGCCTATCCACCTGGTGACGCAACGCTTCTTCGCCGATCTTCCTCACGGCGTGCGCATGCCCGACTCCGTGGTGTTTCCCCGAATAGGCCATGAAAATTCCAAATCCCACAACAATCAAAACAATTCCCAAAACCACTCTATTCATCCAATTACTCCCTTGAAAAGTTTCACTCTTCGAAACCGCGCGACGGACCCCGGAGAAATCCCCCGCCCACATCGTTTATAATGCGCCCCCTGCCCCACGTCGCCGGCCCCGCCGCGACGTAATCACATCAAGCCGGTGTGGCGGAATTGGTAGACGCGCTGGACTCAAAATCCAGTTCTGGCAACAGAGTGTGGGTTCGATTCCCTCCACCGGCACCACTTTCGATTGTCCCGTACCTTTCAGTGGTGCCCGCTAGCCGCGCTGCTGATAAGTGCTGTCGCCGTACGGCGCTGCCTGAAACTCCGGAAGCGCTTCAGCTTCCGCGGACAACGCAACCAACGACGGGTATCCTGCGGGATCGATCGTTCCCGGAATCATGTGCTCGATGAAATACCAGGCAATCGCGGTCGTCAGGTACGGCTGGGTAATGTTCGAACTGTTCAGCGGTTGAGGCCGCCCGGACATCTCTTCTTCCAGCGCGCCAAATGCAGCCGACAGTTGCGCGGTGACGCGCTCTATCCAGGGCTCATGAACCTTCTCGGCAGGACGCAGTGCGCGCTCGTAAATGATTTGCGCGCCCTTCTCACAAGCAACCAAAGCCAGGCCGATGATGCGCAGCGCACGTTGCAGTTCGGGCAGTTCGTACGGCATGAGCGTTCGCGGAAGCGCCAGCGTTTCGGCGTACTGCAGGATCAATGTGGAATCCATCAACACCGTGCCGTCGTCGCAGACCAGCGTCGGCGCCTTGACCAGCGGATTGATCTTCTTGAATTCGTCGATCCCCCGAAATATCGAAATCGGCCGATGCTCGAACGGTAGCCCAAGCAATTGCAGCGAGATCGCCACGCGGCGCACGAACGGTGAATCGAGCATTCCGATTAGTTGCATGGCTTTTGCCCCATAGCTAAAGAATGTTCAAAAACTCACGCGCTGCTACAACAACCTTTTACTAGCGGAGTTCTCTGGCGCCAGCCTGCTTTTAAAGTAGACAGACGTTTCGATATCACAAAAGTAGACGTAGCAGCCCTTCATCCCGCGAGTCATGAGCGTCTTGTATGTATTGCGAATAATCCGATCCACGCGCTCGCGCGTCCGCTGGGAATCGCGCCTCATCATCGACTTCCATCCTCGGATTGAGCGATCCCCGCTTGAACGTGCCTCCGGCGCAGTTACAAGTTGGCCGTCGCTAATGACCAAGTCGAGCCCCACAATGACTCCAACGTAATCCAGTTCGAGACCTTGGCAGGTGTGAATACAACCAACCTGGTCAATGGATCCCGGAGTCACAATCCACAGGCTTCCATCTTTGTCGAGATTCCAGCGCCTTTCGTAGCCATATTCTTGCAGGACGATATCGTATTGGTCAGGGTTTTTCTTGCTGATCCAGTCCCAGCAATAGCCCGCAACGACCCGGGACTTGTTATTGGTAGCGTTTCGCTCGGCGATCAGGTCATGCAGCTGTTTTGGTGAATCGATGACCCGAAAATCGAAGTCATCAGGCTGAAGCGAGATGTTGGCAGTTTCACGCAGACCCAATGTTTTGTCGAGCCAGGCGAGGTAGGTATTGGAGCCACCACATCGAAACTGTGAGGCTAGCTGCAAATAGGTGATTTCTGCGTCTGTTGCTCGCGCCCATTTTTCCAGTTCTGCCGAGTGCCCGATATCGGAGAGAGTCACAATCTGATCGTCGTCGACGAAGAAAATCGTGGCCTTGCTGCTGTGAATGATCTCCTTGACTTGGTTCTCTCCCAAGTTGCCGTAAAGTCCTGATTTCTCGTTGAGCCTATGAGCTTCGTCGACTATCAGTGCGTCGAACACATTCGCTGCGGTTTCCGTAAAGGCGCCCGATCCAGTAAAGAGGTTGCCGATCGCAGTCGGACGAAACGTGCCGGTAAGTTTGGCCTTAAATACGGCTCGTGGAGCGGCGTTCTTTGATACGTACTTGCTCACCAACCCCAGTTTCGACAGGCGTGCCAGAAGGTTGATCGCAATCACCGTCTTGCCGGTTCCAGGTCCACCTTGGACAATCGCGACCTGTTTCTTTTCCTCGTGGCCTCTTGTAGCCAAAGCGGTCGTCGTCTCGAAGGCCACCTTTTGGTCGTCGATCAGGACAAACTCCTGATTTCCCTTGAGCATGCTGATAAGGCTGTCTACCAGCATCTTCGATGGCCGAATACGGCCATTCTCGATGTCGAGAATCAGCTGAGCGTCATCTCCGCGCCGAATATGGTGCTTAATAAAGTCCCGAAGTCGGGTTCGCTCGGCGTCACCTTTGAGGAACAGCGGTGCCTTCTGGATATAGTCCTTGTAGTGATTGTGGTCTATTACGCCGTCGCGCGGGTAGTTGTGAAGATACGCGCACGGACTAAGCACAACCTGACGCGAATAAACGGTTTCATTAAAGCCTTCCAGTAGCGCCGCATAGGACCAAGCCTGATAACAAGGATGTGTGCCCGGGTGTTCAGCATAGCCACCCCGGCGGGCAACAATGATGCCGTCATGAACGCTCAGCTTCGCCTCTGACCACTGCTTCAGTTCAACAATGATCAAATTGGGCCCGCTTGCGGCTGAAGTTCCTGAAAGAATGAAGTCAATTCGCTTGGCGGTTTGCTGTATTCCAAACTCGATGCCAACTCCTACATCATTAGGTATCCCAGGGTCACGCAGCACCTTTGCCATTTCACCGAGCGACGCTTTCCAGGCACGGAACTCGGCTTGACTTGCGTAGCGCCCAACACGTTGAACATATTTGCTCGCTATGATCTCTTCAATTTCCCGATTATCGTGATCATCAAGAAATCCGCTCTTTACCGAGTTGTAAATGATCACGTAGCAATCCCTGTTATTTGAAGTCAAAGTTCCGAATACTTCTTACTGGTGCCTCGCGCGCGATCGACTGGATACTTGGATGCATTGGTCTGTAGTTTCTTGTTGGCCGCCTCCAAGGGATCAATACCAAGTTTGTCGGAAAGCTGCAGCAGATACAGCAAGACGTCCGCTATCTCCTCCGCTGCTGCATCCCGCTTATCTTGTGGCAGTGAACGACTTTGCTCGTCACTAAGCCACTGAAAATGCTCCAACAGCTCTGCTGCCTCTACCGATAGTGCTGCTGCGAGGTTCTTGGGAGAATGGAATTGTTCCCAATCGCGTTCAGCGGCAAAGGCCCGTAGTTTCACCTGAATTGCTTCGATGTCGGCATTCATGTTTACGCGGGGGAGACAGCAGGGTGGCTGTGGGCAGCTTATTCGCCTTGCGACGTGTTGCCAATGGTGATCGAAGATCAGCGGCTGAGTTATGAACAAGTCTCAGCGGTGGATCTCGACAGACGTTCGACGTTGCTTTCGCATGCCGTCAACAACAAATACCACGGTATCGCGCATTTGCGATAACCTGGTCCCCAGATACAGGACTGCCGATCGTTTCAGCCCAAGCATACGGAGTATACCGAGCACCCGTTATTCAAATCCAAATGCTCGCCCGCGCGACGAACCGCACGTCGCTGGTCGGGTCGCCTTTGGCGAAGGCGATGTCGGCACTGTTGCCGTGGCGACAAGAAGCAAGAACTGGATTCCTGCCTGCGCCGGAATGACGAGCAACAAAGCATCCGTCATTCCGGCCATGGATTGGCATCTTGCCCCCACCCTAACCCTCCCCCGCACGCGGGGGAGGGGATAATTGCGGCGTTGCCCGTCTTCGCCCTACCCCGCACGCGGGGGAGGGAATCATATTATCGCCGTCATTCCGGAGGCCGCGCAGCGGCGGTCCGGAATCCAGTTCTTTATGCAGTGGAAAAAAACAAAAGCTGCATTCCTGCCCCCACCCTAACCCTCCCCCGCACGCGGGGGAGGGGATAATTGCGGCGTTGCCCGTCTTCGCCCTACCCCACACGCGGGGGAGGGAATCATATTATCGCCGTCATTCCGGAGGCCGCGCAGCGGCAGTCCGGAATCCAGTTCTTTATGCAGTGGAAAAAAACAAAAAGCTGCATTCCTGCCCCCACCCTAACCCTCCCCCGCACGCGGGGGAGGGGATAATTGCGGCGTTGCCCACCTTCGCCCTACCCCGCACGCGGGGGAGGGGATAATTGCAGCGTTGCCCACCTTGGCCCTGCCCCGCACGTGGCAGAGGGGGCAATCCGTTTTCAAAACCAAAGCCTCACCCCCGCCACGAACCGCACGTCGCTGGTGGAATTTCCGGCGGCGCGGGCAATGTCGGCGCTGCCTCCGTACTTGCCTTCGAAAGTGACGCCGATGTAGGGCGCGAACTGGCGCGTGAACTCGTAGCGCAGGCGCAGGCCGCTGTCGATGTCGGATAGTCCGCTGCCGTAGCCGCGCCGCGGATCGGCCGTGCCGTAGAAGTTCACCTCGATCTGCGGTTGCAGCACCAGGCGCTGGGTGAGGTACAGATCGTAACTTCCGTCCAGGCGCGCGGCGACATCGCCGCCGTTGCTGACGAACGCGTGCGCGCCCACCTCGAAGTAGTACGGCGCCAGGCCCTCCACGCCGATGACCGCCCAGCCGCGTCCGGGCCGGTCGCCGAAATCGTAGCGGGCGCCGGCCTGCAGGTCGAAGAACGCCGAGATCGCGCGCGAATACAGCGTTTGCACTTCGGTATCGTCCAGTTTGCCCGTACGCGTATCGCGGTTACCTTCGGTAGAGAACCAGAACCGGTTCAGGTTGCCGCCATACCAGCCTTCGCCGTCCCAGCGGTAGGTGTTGTCGCCGCTTCCCATGCGCAGCTCGTTCTGGTTGAGGATGAAGTAGCCGAGCATCGGATTGTTGTTCATCGTCTGCGGCCAGCCGGGCTCGGTCGATTGCTGTTGCGCAATCGCCGCGGCGGGACACAGCAAAACGATCGCCGACGCGGCCAGCAAGGCGCCGGCAACGGTTTTCGCGCTCATGCCACGATCGCGGAGGTGAACATGCCCGCTTCCATGTGATACAGCAGATGACAGTGGTAGGCCCAGCGCCCGATTTCGGTCGCGTTGACGTAGTAGTGCACGATCTCGGCCGGCTTGACGCTGATGGTGTGCTTGAGCGGGCGCAGCCGGCCCTTGTGGTTTTCCAGCTCGGTAAACATGCCATGCAGGTGGATCGGGTGCTCCATCATGGTGTCGTTGATCAGCGTGACACGGATGCGCTGCCCGAAAGGAAACCGCACCGGCTGACTCTGGTTGTAGCTGAGCCCGTTGAATCCGAAGATGTATCGATCCATGTTGCCGGTCAGGTGCAGCAGCACGTCGGCGTCCGGCTCGCGGGTGACGAATTCGCCGTTCTGCGGCCCGTGCGCGAGGCGCACGAGGCGCGCGTAGGTGAGCACGTCGCGGCCGTTGTCGTTGAGCCCGTCACCCGGAAGGTCAAGCCGCTCGGTCGGGTTGGCGACGAGGTTGACCACGGCCGGTCCCAGCTCCAGATGCACGTCCTTGGGTTGCGGATAGGCGACCTGCCCGCTGGCGTTGGCAGGCGCCGGGTGATGCATGCCGTGCATCGCGTGGTTCATGCCGGCCATGTCCATGTGCTTTCCCATCTTCATGGGCTGGTGCGAACCGCCGGCATCCTTCATCTTCATGCCGGGCATGGCCATGCCGGACATTTTCATTCCGCCCATCTTCATGCCGCCCATACTCATTCCCGCCATTCCCATGTCCGTCATGGTGCGGCTGAACACCGGGTCCATCGGCGGCACCGGGGCGGTCAGGCCCGGGCGCACGGCCAGGGTCGCGCGGGCGTAACCGCTGCGGTCCATCGACTGGGCGAAGATCGTGTATGCATCGTCGCGCGGGGTGACGATCACGTCGTAGGTTTCGGCCACGGCGATGCGGAACTCGTCGACCGACACGGGTTCGACATTGCTGCCGTCGGCGGCGACCACGGTCATCTTCAGGCCGGGAATGCGCACGTCGAAATAACTCATCGCCGAGGAGTTGATGAAGCGCAGTCGCACGCGCTCGCCGGGCTTGAACAGCCCGGTCCAGTTCGCGGCCGGCGAATGGCCGTTGATCAGGTAGGTGTAGGTGCCGCCGGTCATGCGCCCGCTGACGTCGGTGATGTCGCGCGGGCTCATGCGCATGCGGCCCCAGGCCGAGCGTTCGCGCAGCGTGGCGGAAAGGCCGTGGGCCGATGCGTCGTTGAAAAAATCGGCGACCGTGCGCTTGTGGTAGTTGTAGTAGCCGTCGCCGGTTTTCAGGTGATAGAAAACGTCTTCGGGATCCTCGTCGGTCCAGTCGTTGAACTGCACCACGTAGTCGTGATCGGCAACGACGGGATCCGGCTCGCGCGGCGCGATCACCAACGCACCGGTCAGGCAGTTCTGTTCCTGGAAGTGCGTGTGACTGTGATACCAGAACGTGCCGCTCTGGCGCACCGGGAAGCGGTAGGTGAAGGTCTCGCCCGGCGCGATGCCGGGATAGCTGAGACCCGGCACGCCGTCCATGTCGGTCGGCACGATGACGCCGTGCCAGTGGATCGACGACGACACGGCGAGGCGGTTGGTGACGTGGATGGTGACGTTGTCGCCTTCGCGCCAATGCAGCAGCGGGCCGGGCAGGCTGCCATTGATCAGCATCGCTTCGCGCGGCTTGCCGGTGATGTTGACGCCGGTCGGTCTCAGATCAAGATGGAAGACATTGCCGCCCAGCACCTTTCGTGGCACGCGGGCCGCGGCGGCCCGAAGCTCGGGCGACAAACCCAGCGCCGCGCCGCCGGCAAGCGCGACCAATCCCTGGACAAATCTTCGGCGATCGGGTCTCACGCTGCGTCTCGCTGGGGTGCGGGTTGATCTTGCAGGTACGGCGGGTGTCAGGGTAGCGCCTTCCTTCCCGCGCGCTCGGATGGTTGACCGCCCTGCCCCGGGGAAGTTCGTCAGGGCTTGAATGATACCGAAGCAGCTTGGGCGAAACGGAAGCAAGAACTGAATTCCTGCCCCCACCCTAACCCTCCCCCGCACGCGGGGGAGGGGATAATTGCGGCGTTGCCCGTCTTCGCCCTACCCCGCACGCGGGGGAGGGAATCATATTATCGCCGTCATTCCGGAGGCCGCGCAGCGGCGGTCCGGAATCCAGTTCTTTATGCAGTGGAAAAAAACAAAAGCTGCATTCCTGCCCCCACCCTAACCCTCCCCCGCACGCGGGGGAGGGGATAATTGCGGCGTTGCCCGTCTTCGCCCTACCCCGCACGCGGGGGAGGGGATCATATTATCGCCGTCATTCCGGAGGCCGCGCAGCGGCGGTCCGGAATCCAGTTCTTTATGCAGTGGAAAAAAACAAAAGCTGCATTCCTGCCCCCACCCTAACCCTCCCCCGCACGCGGGGGAGGGGATAATTGCGGCGTTGCCCGTCTTCGCCCTACCCCACACGCGGGGGAGGGGATCATATTATCGCCGTCATTCCGGAGGCCGCGCAGCGGCAGTCCGGAATCCAGTTCTTTATGCAGTGGAAAAAACAAAAGCTGCATTCCTGCCCCCACCCTAACCCTCCCCCGCACGCGGGGGAGGGGAAGTTGCGTAGCGACGAGCGTAAAAGACCCGATGAGGCGTCGTGGCCCTACTCTGCCGCCGCGGCCTCGAACACGCGCGCGAAGCCTTCGACGAGTTGCTTGTCGGAGTAGACCAACGGGTCGTCGACGCTTTCGACCATGCCCTTGAAGGTCAGCAGGCCGATGGCGGCGACATGGGCCAGAAAAGCCAGCAGGCGCGGCTCAACCCGGGCGCGGCCCGTGCGCTTCTTGCCGCCCGGACCGAGTTTCTTCGTCGCACCGGCATAGAAAAGATCGTTGAGCGGCCGGATGCGCGCGAACTGCTCGTCGTCGATTTTCACGGCGCCCTGCCCGGCCACCTGGCCATGCAGGTAGGCCAGGCGAAAGTCGTCCAGGTGCGTAGCGAAATCATTGAAGGTATCGGTCAGGATCGCGCGCAGTGCGTCTGGGCCGTCGTCGGCCTTTTCCACGGCGTCGTGCACGGACTGCGCATGCGATTCGAACACCGCGAAAATGATCTCGAACAGCAGCGCATCCTTGGACGGGTAGTAGTAGTACAGCGCCGTCTTGGTCATGCCCAGCTCACGCGCCACCGCTTCGACGGTGGTCTTGGCGATGCCGCCGCGCATCATGACGCGGCGGGCGGCCTCGAGGATTTCCTCGCGCGAGCTTTCGCGACGGCGCTCGCGCCGGGCACGTCTGGCCGCTACCAGTTGGGTATCCTTCGATGGAGCCGGTTTCGGGCGTTTCTTTGTGGCCATCCGCTATTGCCTGGCAATGA
Source organism: uncultured Pseudomonadota bacterium (assembly GCA_963779795.1). GTDB lineage: Bacteria > Pseudomonadota > Gammaproteobacteria > Xanthomonadales > Rhodanobacteraceae > Rudaea. The sequence goes on from CAVZZK010000003.1 coordinate 1,049,630, forward strand.
CGATGGGCTAAAGTTTACCAAAGGTCTGTTTTTATGTACATAGTTTATTTATTTGACCTTCGTTCAAATCTGGTGTAACTTCGCCGCCACTGACCGCCCTCCACCGCCAAGGACCCGTCCCATGCAAACCACCACCAACGAAATCGCCGACGGCATCTACCGCCTCTCCACTTGCGTACCCGATGCCGCACCGGGCGGCTTCACCTTCAACCAGTTCCTGATTGATGCCGACGAGCCGTTGCTGTTCCATACCGGGCCACGCGCCATGTTCGGCCTGGTGTCCGAAGCTATCGCGCGGGTCGTGCCCCTCGAACGCCTGCGCTGGGTCATGTTCGGGCACGTGGAATCTGATGAATGCGGGGCGATGAACGATTTCCTGGCTGCCGCGCCTCGGGCGCAGGTCGCGCATGGCGGCATCGGTTGCATGGTATCGCTGAACGATTTGTGCGATCGGCCGCCGCGCGCACTCGCCGACGGCGAAGTGATCGACCTGGGCGGCAAGCGCGTGCGCCACATCGATACGCCGCATGTGCCGCACAACTGGGAGGCGCGCGTACTGTTCGAGGAAACAACCGACACGCTGTTCTGCGGCGACCTGTTCACGCACGCCGGCAACGGCCCTGCGCTGACCGAGTCCGATATCGTCGCGCCGGCATTGGCCGCCGAGGAATTGTTCCATCACACGTCGCTGGCGCCGAGCACGGCACCGACCATCCGCCGCCTGGCCGGGTTGCAACCGCAGGCGCTGGCGTTGATGCACGGATCGTCAACGCGTACCAATTGCGCCGGATCGCTGAACGCCCTTGCCGATGTCTACGCCAAACTCGTTACCCAAGCCGGAGCCTGATGATGAATATTCTCGACCTGCATAACCCGTTATTCGCCACCTACGTCATCGCCGCCACGCTGATGATCCTCAAGGTGGTCTCGATGTCGTGGCTGACGGTGTGGCGCATGATGAGCGTCAAGGGCGGTTTCCGTTCGCCCGAGGATATCCGTAAGACACCGCTGAACCCGAATCCCGATCCGAAGCAGACCCAGCCCGACGACCGCGTCGACCGGTTCCGGCGTATCCAGCTCAACGACCTGGAGAACATTCCGTTCTTTCTGGTCGCCGCGTTCCTGTACATCCTGACCAATCCGCCGCTGTTGCTCGCGCAGATCCTGCTGTACGGATATGTCATCTCGCGCCTGCTGCACTTCGCCGCCTACGCGAGTGCGCGTACGCACGACACGCGCGCGACCTTGTGGACCATCGGCTCGCTGATCCTGGTCTTCCTGACGGTGCGCCCATTGCTGGCGGTGTTTGGTATTTGACGCGAGCCGTCGCCGGCAGACCGGACAGGAAAAGCAAGGGCTGGATATACGCGCGGCTCCTGCCGCGTGCCCTTTGGGCCACCAGTTGCGCGGGGGAAATCAAGAACTGGATTCCAGCCTTCGCTGGAATGACGAGCGTGCGGGCCTGTGCTGGGATGACGAGCAAAAGGAATTCGTTATTCCTGGACGCCCCGCAGCCGATTTTCACCGTCATTCCGGAGGCCGCGAGGCTTGTGCTCGCCGTAATTCCGGAGGCCCCGAAGCTTGTGTTCGCCGTCATTCCGGACGCTGCGCAGCAGCGGTCCGGAATCCAGTTCTTGATATGGTTCACCGTCAAGTGCCATTTCCCAGGGACGGTAACGGATGAAAAATCCATGCGTGTACATCCTCGCCAGCAAGCGATTTGGAACCCTGTACGTTGGCGTCACTTCGGACCTGGTGAAGCGTGTCTGGGAACACAGGACGGACGCCGTGGCGGGTTTCACGAAAAGGTATCGGGTTCACGATCTGGTCTGGTATGAACAGCATGCCACGATGGACTCGGCCATCCTGCGAGAAAAGGTGCTCAAAGCATGGCGGCGCGACTGGAAGTTCAATCTGATCGAATCAATGAATCCGGAATGGCGTGATCTGTATGCGGACATTCTTTAGTTGGTCAAAATCGGCAGCGATAGAAGAGCTGGATTTACACGCGGCTCCTGCCGCGTGCCCTTTGGGCCACCAGTTGCGCGGGGGAAATCAAGAACTGGATTCCAGCCTTCGCTGGAATGACGAGCGTGCGGGCCTGTGCTGGGATGACGAGCGTGCGGGCCTGTGCTGGGATGACGGGCGTGCGGGCCTGTGCTGGGATGACGGGCGTGTAGCCTGTGCTGGAGTGACGAGCGTGCGGGCCTGTGCTGGGATGACGGGCAAAAGGAATTCGTTATTCCTGGACGCCCCGCAGCCGATTTTCACCGTCATTCCGGAGGCCGCGAAGCGGCAGTCCGGACTGCGTTCACAGGACTGCAAACGCGAACGCCGGAAGCGGCCCGGAAGGCGAGCGCCCGGGATGGCGCGAGTCATCCGGTTCTTCGTGCGGTTGGATGAAAGCAGAAAATGGAATTTTCAGTCGCGGCGCGACGGTTGCCATTTCTCGGCGCGCGACTGGATTTGCGCAAGCTTGTCCGGTGTCAGATGCGCCTTGCAATCCTCGGCTTTTTTTCGCGCATCCGGATCGGACTTCGCGGCGAGCGTCATCCAAAAGCAGGCCTCGTCGCCGTCGCGTTCGACACCACGTCCCAGTTCGTAGGCCTTGGCCAGGTTGAATTGTGCGTTGGGATTACCGGCATTGGCGGATTTGCGAAACCACTTGACCGCTTCAGCCGGATTCTTGTCCACGGCGCGACCGATTTGATACAGGTATCCTAGATAGTTCTGGGCCATGACCTGACCCTGTTTCGCCGACTTGTTTATCCACGCCAGACCCTTCGCATCGTCGTGCGCCACGCCGCTGCCGTCGAAATAGGCCCGGCCAAGGTCGTATTGCGCGCCGGGTTCGCCCTGCCCGGCCGCCTTGCGATACCACTGCACGGCCGTGGCGCGGTCCTGTTTCACGCCCAGGCCACGGGTATAGGCAATCCCGATGCTGGTTTGCGCATCGGCCAGGCCCTGTTCGGCGGCCTTGCGATACCAGCTCACCGCCTGGCTCATGTCGCGTTCCACGCCCAAGCCGTCCTCGTAACTCAAGCCCACGTCGTACTGGCCGCGCGGGTTGCCCTGCTCGGCCGCCTTCAGAAACCACTTGAATGCCTGGACATCATCGCGCGCTACGCCGTGTCCATCGTGATAACGCACGCCGAGCGCGAGTTGTGCGTTGGCATCGCCGTTGCGTGCGCGTTCGCGCAAGCCCTCGATCGTTTTCGGCAATCCACCGCTGCTCTTTACCAGCGAGTAGATGCGCCACTGGCCACGCTCCTTGACCAGGTCCAGGCGCACCGGAATAACCGCACCGGACTGATTCGTCACCGTGCCGTTCAGCTTGCCGCGCGCGCCGGTGAAACTGCGGCTGGACCAACTCGCCTGCTTGAACTTCAGCAGGCCCATGCCGGCCAGTTCCTGGCGCAACGACGCCTCGCTGACACGCGATCGGGTATCGGCCGACAGATAGCCGCGTGCGGCGGCCATGTTGTCCTGCTGCACGGCATCGAAAAAACGCTCGGCGGTATCGACCAGCCCGGCAGTCAGGTAGAAAACCAAAGACAACGACGCCGCGATGAAAACCGCGATGCCGATAACGATTTTTACCGGTTTGTTCATCGCCCCATCCCCATGAGTTTGTGAACGGGCCTGCATGGCCGCCCAGCTCCGAACCTTACCCGCCCCCATGGCGATGTCAAATCCGCTGTAGCTGGAGGGCGATTACAGCCGACGCGGCTGCGGGGATCACGGCGTAACGAAGAATGCCCGGTTCGGAACGTTTTCCTCAACAGCGGCCGACCGCAACAGCCGGCGTGACCCGGTTCAGGCGCCGGAATCCGTGCCGTCCATGCGCGCGGTGGCGGAGTCGACTGAACCGGCAAGCCGCAACGTTTATGCAAGCCTGTAGGGAATGGCTGCTACCTACGGACGTGCGGCGAAGACGCGGCTTACGCCATTCCCAGGGCGTGCCGCTTGAGCGGTGCGAGCAGTGCGCTGCCGTTGCCAAGCAGCGCATCGACGGCATGTTGCATGTCGTCGGCGCCAAGCTGGACATCCCTGTAGCGGCGATCCTGCAGTGACGCGCACAAGTTGACCGCGGCAACCGGCACCGGGATCGTGCGTCGCCACAAGTCCAGGAACCGGCCGCCGCCATTGACGATATCGTGCACCGTGGACGGGCTGACAAGCGACGCATTCTGGAGCACGCGAAGCGGCATCAGCTTGGCCAGATCCGTGTAGAAGGTGGTGCCGGTGGTCAGCGGGCCGATCTGTTCGGTCGTGTGCACGCGCAGAATCTCCTCGACGGCGAAGATCCAGAAATCCAGCATCGGTTGGTCGCGCGTCACCATCATCACCGAGTTATTGACTTTCTCGATCACCTCCGGCGCGATGCCGGCCGGCCGCACCCAGAATTCCGGGCACAACGCATACGCCGCGTCTTCATCGAGCACGAATTCGCTCGGCGAGAAAACCAGCACGTCCGCATCGATCCAGACCACGCGCCGCCAATCCTGATCGAGCCGCTCGCGCAGCAGATGCAGCCGCGCGACATCGGTCACCGGGAGCTTCTGCGCGCCGCACCGCTCACGCACCCAGGCCGGTGCATAGTCGAAGAAGCGGTCGTCCATGAACTCGTACTCGAAGCCGCATTGCTTGGCCCAGGCGCGCACTGACGCCATGCACTCCGCGATCCACGGCGCGACATCGACGGTGCGATAGGACTGAACGATCAAGGTAGCCATGTGCACGGATCGTACTATGTGTGCAGCGACGCGTCATGCACGACGCCGGCGTATCGCCGTGACGGGTCGGACTTGCCTGCGCGACGGCGCGCGGGTAATGTTCCGGCGTTGGCCATTCGGGCGGGAGATCGAAAATGGATTGGCGTAAAGGGCGTCGCAGCGACAACGTCGTCGAAGACGACGGCAGTGGTGGTGGCGGTTCCGGCGGAGGTGGCGGATTACGCTTCGGCGGTTTCCACCTGGGCGTGGGCGGCATCATCGTCGTCGTGCTGGTCGGCCTGATTTTCCCGCAAACGCGGCCGATCCTGTTCAACCTGTTCCTCAACAACAACAGCAACACGGCCCAGCAGGTTGCACCGGTTCAGGGCCATGCGCCGAGCAACCCGAATGATCCGCAGGTGCAGTTCGTCAGCACCATCCTCGGCAGCACCGAGGACGTGTGGGGCACGTATTTTCAATCCATGGGCCACCGCTACGAGCAACCGAAGCTGGTGCTGTTTCATGGCCGCACCCGGTCCGGCTGCGGCGCGGCGGCGGAATCGATGGGACCGTTCTACTGCCCCACTGATCATCGCGTGTACCTGGACCTGAACTTCTTCCACGAGATGGACACGCGTTTCCACGCGACGGGCGATTTCGCGCGCGCCTACGTGATCGCGCACGAGGTCGGCCACCATGTGCAGAACCTGCTCGGCATCATGAACAAGGAACGGCAACTGCGCAGCCAGGGCCAGGCGATGAACGGCGCCTCGGGGCTGTCCGTGCGCGTCGAGCTTCAGGCCGACTGTTTCGCCGGCGTGTGGGCCAACCGCTCGCAGAAGCAGCTGAACTGGCTGCAGGCCGGGGATATCAACGCGGCGCTGAATGCCGCTTCGCAGGTCGGCGACGATACGCTGCAGAAGCAGTCGCGCGGCTACGCCGTACCGGACTCGTTCACGCACGGCACCTCAGCCCAACGTCAGCGCTGGTTCAAGGCGGGTTTCGATTCCGGCGACATCCATTCCTGCGACACATTCGGCGCCTCGACGTTATAGAATTGCGCGCCGCGCCACATGGCGTGCGTTTGACCCAAGTCAACAGCCCGCGACAAGCCGGCGTATACAGTGGCGTCAGGTACACTGACCCTTGTTGCAGGTAGCTTGCGTGATTTCCACCGGTCTCCGCAAAATCAGGAGCAACGCCACGGTTCCGCTTGCCGGACCGCAGCGTCGCCGGGTGCGCCAATGAAACACGTGGTGCTGCGCTTGCTGCTGGCTGTCGCACTGGTCCTTCAGGGTAGCGCGGCGGTCCTGGCCGGTGGCTCGTCGCCAACCGGGTATGCGCAGTGTTCGCATCAACACGCCATGACATCGACGGGTTCTTCGATGCACGAACACGCGTCGCACTGCCCGTGTTGTCCGCAGCCGTGTCCGTGCCCGGACCACGACTGCACCGCGTACTGTGTCGGCTGCGCGGCGAGTTCCCTGCTCACCCCCACCGACTTCGCGGTAGCCACGACGCGCATCGATGCAACACCGCTGCCTGATCCATCGACGGCTGCGGCCAACCGCAGCGACGCCCCTCCGACAAGACCACCGATTTCCTGATCGTCCCAAGCAACCTGTTTGCCGTGCACGTTGCGCGGCATCGCGTGCGCGTGCGCACATGACTTGCGGAGCGATCCATGTCCAACCTCAATTGCCTGTCCCGGCGCAACCTCGCGCCGTCGGGATTCCACTCGGCCTCGACGGCGCGACGCCTGGCCGCCGGCTTGCTCGCCGTATGCTTCGGACTCGGCATTGCAGGCCGCCATGCTGCGGCCCTGGATCTGTCGCTGCAGCCGATTGCCGCCGCACGCGCGACCGCATCGACAACGCAATCCGGCCTGACCGTGGAAGCACTGGTGCGCGAGGTGCTTGCGCGAAACCCCGGTATCGAAGCCATGCGCGCAGCCGCGGACGCGGCCGGCGCGCGCGTCGAATCCGCGGCGTCGCTGGACGATCCGATGGTCAGCTATCTGGTCGCACCCAGAACCGCGGGTGCGCCTCAGAACCGCTTGAACCAGAACATCCAGCTCAGCCAGAAATTCCCCTGGCCGGGCACGCTCGATTTGCGCAGCCGCATGGCCAGCGCGCAGGAGCAATCTTCCGAACAGCAGTTGACGGATTTGCGCCTGCGCCTGGCCGCGTTGACACGCGCCGATTTCGCGCAGTGGTACTACGTGCAGCGCGCGCTGTCGATCAACGCCGGCAACCAGGAGCTGCTAAGCCGCCTGCGCAAGGTTGCCGAGACCGCCTATGCGTCCGGAAGCGCCCCGCAGCAGGACGTGCTGCAGGCCGAGGTCGAACTGACGCGCCTGCAAAACCAGGCGCTGCAATTGAAGCGCATGCGACGCACCGTACGGGCCAGGATCAACACCCTGCGCAATGTCGATCCGCAGGCCGAGCTGGCGGCGCCGGCCGCATTGCCGGATCCGCATCCGCTACCGAAATACGCAGCCTTGCGCGACGCCGCCCTGGCCGGCTACCCGATGCTGCGCAGCCTGGATGCGCAGATTACCGCCAGCACCGATCGCGTCGCGCTGGCGCACAAGAACGCACTGCCTCAATTCACGCTGATGGCCGGCTACAACGGCATCATGGACCTGCCCGACAAACGGCTCACGGTCGGCGTGGCAATCAATATCCCGTTCGGCGGCAACCACCGCGGCGAGATCGCCGAAGCCAATGCGCACCTGCGCGAGGCACAAGCCAGGCTTGCCGACATGCGCAGCCGGCTGCTGGGTGAACTGGATCAAGCCTACGCCGCGGCCACGCAGGCGGCCGACTCGATCGACCTGTTCCGGCAAAAGCTGCTGCCGCTGGCACGGCTAAACCTGCGTGCCGCCGAGGCCGATTACAGCGGCGGCAATGGCGACTTCCTCAAGCTGATCACGGCCGAACGGCAATACCTGGCAACCCAACTCGAAATCGCCAAGGCACGCTCGGATTTCTTTACCCAACTGGCCGCGCTCGACTACCGCACCGCCGGTGCGGTATCCGCGCCCGCACTCCCGACGACCCACGGGGAGACACAACAATGAACAGAATCGCATGGATTACCGTTTTGATCGCAGTACTGGCAGCGGCCGCGGCCGGATATCTTGCCGGCGAGCACGGCAGCGCGATGCACGATCGGGCGTCCACCTCGACGGCGGCACCGGCCAAACGAAAGGTGCTGTACTGGAAGGCGCCGATGGACCCCAACTTCCGCAGCGACAAGCCGGGCAAATCGCCGATGGGCATGGACCTGGTACCGATCTACGCCGACACCCAAAACGATTCCGCCGACGTGAGGATTTCGCCGAGCGTCGTCAACAACCTCGGCGTGCGCACCGCGACGGTGCAACGCGGGTCGATGTCCGACGGCATCGAGGCAGTCGGCTACGTCGCCTACGACGACAGCACCATTGCCAGCATCAACACGCGAGCGGACGGCTGGATCGAAAAACTCGCGGTGAAGAGCACTGGCGACCGCGTGCGCCGCGGCCAGGTGCTTTACCGGTTGTTCTCGCCCAAGCTCGCTACCGCGCAGCGCGAATACCTGACGGCGCTGGACAGCCACAGCAAATCGCTGATCGCCGCGTCGCGCGAACGCATGCGCGCGCTCGGATTCACCGCCGCGCAGGTCAGCCGGCTGCAACGCACGCGCACCATCAGCGACCGCGTGGCGCGCATTGCCGGGGCCGATGGCGTGGTGATGAAACTGGGAATCAGCGAAGGTGCCTACGTGATGCCGGCGACAATGGTGATGAAGCTGGCCGACCTGAAAGACGTCTGGGTGATGCTCGAGGTCGATGAAGCCAATGCCGCGATGCTGCATGCCGGCCAGGCCGCCGACGTCAGTTTCGACGCATTCCCCGACCGGCAATGGCACGGCGTCGTCGACTACGTGTATCCGGACCTGAACAGCATGACGCGAAGCGTCAAGGCGCGCGTGCGCATCGCCAATCCGGACCGGCGCCTGCAGCCGAACATGTTCGCGCACGTGGCGCTGCATGCCGGCACGCCGCGTGATTCGGTCTACATACCGCGCCTGGCCCTGATCCGCACCGGTCATAGCGATCGCGTGGTGGTCGCACACGGTGGCGGTCGTTTCGATGTTTGTCCGGTCAAGCTGGGAAGCGTCGGCGGCGAACAGGCACAAATCCTGGAAGGGCTGCGACCCGGCCAGCGCGTGGTCACTTCGGCCCAGTTCCTGATCGACTCGGAGGCCAACATCGACGCCGCCGCTCTTCGCCTGGGCTCCGGCAAGCCCGGTTGCGCCGAGACGCCAACCGGAAGCCCCAACGGCGATGTTGAAGGCGAATCCGGGAGTATGACGGTGCACGCCGCAAACTCGGCCGCAACGTCCATGCCGACACCGACCCCACCGTCGAAAATGAAAAAGACGATGTCCGCTGCCGAGATGCGAAACATGAAATCGCCGCACGCTGCGGGTCCCGGCGCGCGCAGCAGTGCACACGATCCGTCCGGGCCTGACCGGAAGCAACGGCCATGATCGCCGCCATCATCCGCTGGTCGCTCAGAAATCGCGGCCTGGTACTGCTCGGGCTGGCGGCCATCATTCTCGCCGGCGTGTACGCCATGCAGCGCACCCCGGTCGATGCCATTCCGGATCTTTCCGACGTGCAGGTGATCATCAAGACGCCCTACCCCGGCCAGGCACCGCAGGTCGTGCAGGACCAGGTGACCTACCCGCTGGAAACGGCCATGCTCGGCGTGCCCGGGGCCAAGGTGGTGCGCGGTTATTCGTTTTTCGGCGATTCCTACGTGTACGTCATCTTCGCCGACGGCACCGACCTGTACTGGGCGCGTTCGCGCGTACTCGAATACCTCAACCAGGTCGCCGGCAGCCTTCCGGCCGATGCGCATCCCAGCCTCGGTCCGGACGCGACCGGCGTCGGCTGGGTCTACGAATATGCACTCGTCGACAAGACCGGCCGGCATGACCTGGCGCAGTTGACCAGCCTGCAGGACTGGTTCCTCAAGTACCAGTTGCAGACCGTGCCTGGTGTCGCCGAGGTCGCCACGGTCGGTGGCATGGTGCGTCAATACCAGGTGGTCGTGGATCCGGACCGCTTGCGTGCCTACGGCGTCACGCTCGCGCACGTGAGGATGGCGATCCGCAACGCCAATCACGAAACCGGCGGCGCCGTGGTTGAGCTGGCCGAAGCCGAATACATGGTGCGCGCCAGCGGATATATAAAAAGCATCAAGGATCTACTGCAAGTTCCTGTTTCAGTTGATGAACATGGCACGCCCGTACAGCTAAAAGACGTGGCGCAGGTACGCCTGGGCCCGCAGATCCGGCGCGGCATCGCCGAACTCGACGGCCGCGGCGAAGTTGCCGGCGGCGTCATCGTGATGCGCTACGGCGAGAATGCGCAAGAGGTCATCGACAGGGTCAAGGCCCGCCTGGCTTCGCTGAAAGGCAGCCTGCCGCCGGGCGTGCAGATCGTGGCCACCTACGACCGTTCGCAACTGATCAGCAACGCGATCAGCAACCTGCGCGAGAAACTGCTTGAGGAATTCGTCGTCGTGGCCTTGGTCTGCGGCGTGTTCCTGTTCCATTTCCGCTCGTCGCTGGTGGCGATCGTCAGCCTGCCCGTGGGCATCCTGATGGCCTTCATCATCATGCGGCTGCAGGGCATGAACGCGAACATCATGTCGCTCGGCGGCATTGCCATCGCGATCGGCGCGATGGTCGACGGCGCGATCGTCATGATCGAGAACCTGCACAAGCACATGGAGCGCGAAGGCGGCGGGCACGTCGACTACTGGCGCCGGGTGACCGCGGCCACCACCGAGGTCGGGCCGCCGCTGTTCTTTTCGCTGCTGATCATCACGCTGAGCGTGGTGCCGGTGCTGAGCCTGACCGGCCAGGCGGGGCGCATGTTCGCACCCCTGGCGTACACCTGGATCTACTCGATGGCGGCGGCTGCCGTTCTGGCCGTCACGCTGATCCCTGTGCTGATGGGTTACTTCATCCGCGGGCGCGTCACGCCGGAGCACCGCAATCCCGTCAACCGCGTGCTGACCGCGCTGTATCGTCCGGTCATCGACCTCGTCGTGACCTACCCCAAGGTGTTGCTGTTCGCCGGCGTGGTCGTGATCCTCGCCGGCCTGTGGCCGGCTTCCCGGCTGGGTTCGGAGTTCATGCCGCCGCTGGACGAGGGCGACCTGATGTACATGCCCTCGGCACGGCCGGGCATCTCCGCCGACAAGGCGCGCCAGGTACTGCAGCAGACCAACAAGCTGATCATGAGCGTGCCGGAGGTCAAATCCGCGTTCGGCAAGGTCGGGCGCGCGCAAACCGCGACGGACCCGGCACCGCTGTCGATGATCGAAACGGTCATCCAGTTCAAGCCGAAATCGCAGTGGCGCCCCGGCGTCACCCGAGCGGACATCCGCCGCGAGCTGGAGCAACGGGTCCGGGTTCCCGGCATCACCAATGCCTGGGTGATGCCGATCAAGACGCGCATCGACATGCTCTCCACCGGCATCAAGACGCCGGTCGGCATCAAGGTCGGCGGGCCGGACCTGGCGGTGATCCAGAAGATCGGCCTGGAGCTGGAAAAGATCCTGCCCAAGGTGCGCGGAACGACGTCGGTGTATTCCGAGCGCGTGGCCGGCGGGCGCTACATCGACATCGACATCGATCGTGATCGCGCCGCCCGACTCGGCTTGAACATCTCCGATGTGCAGGATGTCGTGCGCACCGCGATCGGCGGCATGAACGTCACCGAAACCATCGAGGGACTGGAGCGTTATCCGGTCAACATGCGCTACCCGCGCGACTGGCGAAATTCAGTAGCCGGCCTGCGCCGGTTGCCGATCGTCACGCCGCGCGGCAGCCACATCACGCTCGGCGATGTCGCCGACGTGCACATCGCCGACGGTCCGCCGATGATCAAGAGCGAAGGCGCGCAGCTGACCGGCTGGACCTACGTCGACATCGCCAACCGCGACGTGGGCTCCTACGTCGCCGAGGCGCAACGCGTGGTCGGCGCACAGGTCAAGCTGCCGCCGGGCTATTCGCTGACCTGGTCCGGCCAATACGAATACATGCAAAAGGCCAAACGCAGCCTGACGCTGATCGTGCCGGTCACGATCGCATTGATTGCCCTGCTGCTGTACCTGGCGTTCCGCTGCGTACGGCACGTGCTGATCATTCTTGGCACCCTGCCGATGGCGCTGTCCGGCGGCGCCTGGCTGCTGTACCTGCTCGGCTACAACCTGTCTGTCGCGGTGGCGGTCGGGTTCATCGCGCTGGCCGGCGTGACCACGGAAATCGGCGTGGTGCTGGTGATTTACCTGAACCAGTCGCTCGACGCCTATCTGCAACACTGTCAGGGCGCGGGCGAGACGGTAACCATTGACGGCGTACGCAATGCAGTTCGCGACGGCGCGCTGCTGCGCCTGCGACCGATCTCGATGACAGCCGCGGCGATCGTCGCCGGACTGTTGCCGGTCATGTTCGGCGCCGGCACCGGTTCGGAGGTCATGCGCCGCATCGCCGCACCGATGGTCGGCGGAATACTCAGTGCGTTGGTGCTGACCATGCTGGTGATCCCGGCAGCGTACCTGCTGTGGGAACTCGCCCGCCTGCGTCGCGCCGACAAGCGCTTGGCCGGAAGCGGCTCGATGTCCCGCCGGGCGACGGAAGCATGAAGTGATCGCCGGGTCCGTCCACGCAGGCGCGCACCTGCGTGGACGGCTATGCCGGGCCATCGTGAGAACCCATCTCACCCGCTGCCGCGATCCGGCGCGGTCGCCATTGGAAATTTGTAACCTGAATCGGCGATAGTATCCGGGTTGCCCGACAATTTCCGAAATGATGAAACCGATCAAGCGCCTGTCCGTGTTTATGCTTTTGCTGCTTCTTGCGGCCTGCACGCTACAGCAGCCGCGCGTAGCAAAACATGGATATTCGCCACTTGTCCTGATTTCCATCGACGGCTACCGTCACGACTACATCAAGCGCGGCTTCTCACCGAACCTGGCGAAACTGGCCGCCGACGGCGTGCGCGCCAAAGCGATGCGCCCGGCCTTCCCGACGCTGACGTTCCCGAACCACTACAGCATCGTCACCGGGCTGTATCCGGATCACCACGGCATCGTCGACAACAATTTCTACAGCCCGATCACCGGCAGGAAGTTCTCCTACAAAAACTACCAGTCCATTTCAGATCCGTCCTGGTGGGGCGGCGTGCCGATCTGGGTTGGCGCCGAACGCCAGGGCGAGCGCGCGGCAACGATGTTCTGGCCGGGCTCGGACGTCGCCATCGACGGCATTCGCCCGGACTACTGGCGCCGCTTCAACCCCAGGGTCACGCCGGATCAGCGCGTCGACCAGGTACTCAAGTGGCTGGACCTGCCGCGTGGAAAGCGTCCCGACTTCGTCACCCTGTACTTCGAGCAGGTCGATCACGCCAACCACCATGCCGGACCGGATTCAGCCGAAGTCGATCAGGCGCTGCAAGTGGTCGACGCCGCGCTCGGGCGCCTGATCCGCGGGCTCAAACAGCGCGGCATCTATCGTTCATCCAACATCATCGTTGTCTCCGACCATGGCATACGTGCAACCAGCACCAAGCGCATCATCGTGCTCGACAAGTTGGTCGACATGAAACACGTGCGCGTGACCCGCGCCGGCGTGCTTGCCGCACTCGCGGCCAGGCCCGGCTTTCGCGACCAAGTCGACGCCGCCCTGCTCAAGCCGCACCGGCACATGCATTGCTGGAAAAAGGCGAACCTGCCGGCGCGGCTGCATTACGGCAGCAATCCGCGCATCGCGCCGCTGATTTGCATTCCGGAAGACGGCTGGCTGATCGAGACGCGGCGCTGGCTGGATCGCCCCGGCCATCACATCTCGCGCGGCGAGCACGGCTTCGACAACGCCGATCCGCAGATGGGCGCCCTGTTCGTCGCTCACGGGCCGGCATTTCGCGACGGCGTGGTTTATCCCGAGTTCGACAACGTCGATGTCTATCCGCTGATGACACACATCCTCGGCATCAAGGCCGCGCCGAACGACGGCGACTTCGCCGACGTGCGCGGCATGCTGAGCGCGGCCGAACTCAAGGCGATCGCGCACTGACGCGACGTGGGCAACGGCGCGCTCGCGCGCCGGCGGGCATCATGGCGACGCGCTGACGCGAACGCCATCGGCGATGCGGTCGTCCGGGTGGGCGATCACCCGTTCGCCCGGCTTCAGACCGGCGACAATCTCCGTGTCCAGCGCGCCGCGCAGGCCGATGCGCACGAATGTCCTGCGCGCGCGACCGGAGACGATGCGGTACACGCCGTTACGCCCGTTTTCGCGGAACAGCGCACTGCTCGGAACCTGCAAGACGTCGCCTTTCTCGGCCAGCAGGAACCGTACCTCGACGCGAAAACCGTCCCCCAGGTGCTTCCACTGCTCGAACGGTGAAAGGATGTCGAGGCGAACGCGCGTGCGCTGTTCCTCGACGCCAAGCGCGGAAATCTTGGTGAACCCGCCCGGCTCGATGCGCCACACGCGCGCATCCAGCGGCGCGGCGCCACCCCAGCGGATGATCCTGGCCGCCATGCCTGGTCGCAGCTTGACTGCATCCTGCGACAGCGTATCCACCTCGATATCCAGATCGTGCGTGTCTCCCAGTTCCAGCAGCGACTGGCCGGCAACGACCGGCACCTCGCTCTCCAGGTAGCGGCGAAGCACCACGCCGTCGATCGGCGAACGCAATGCGACCGCGTGCCCGCCGCCCTTGCCTTGCTGGCCGAGCAACGCCGCCAGGGCCGTCCGGCGCTGCGCGGAGGCCAGCCGGTCGGCAGCGGCGCCGCGGTGCGCGGCACGAGCGCCGTCGGCGTTGCTACGTGCGGCATCCAGGTCGGCACTGCTCACCGCACCAGTGGCCTGCAGCCTTTCCAGGCGCGCCAGGTTGGCCGCGGCGAGCTTGTCCGCCGCCGCCGCTGCGGCCAGGCGCGACCCGGCCGCATCGACCTCGGCCGATGCGGCAGCAAGCTGCGCAACCGTATTGCGACGAGTTGCCGGGTCGAGCAGCGCCGCATGACTCGGCGTCATGCTCGCGACGACCTCGTCGGCGCGTACCGCGTCGCCCTGTTCCAACGCGATGCGTTGCAGGGTGCCCGCGGTCGGAGCCGCGATCAGGTAGCGGTGGCGAAGTTCGGTCTTGCCTTGCTCCTCGAAGCTCAATGCCAGCTTCCCGCGCTTGACCGTCGCCGCGTCGACACGAATCGCCGGCGAGCGCAACGCCAGGGCGATGCCGATCACGGCGAGGATCACGCCGGCGATGACGGCGATGCGTGATTTAAGGCTCATTTGCGCTGCTTCCCTCCGCTTGCATTCAAATCACTCGCGCGTCTTCAACACGCCGACCAGGTCCAGGCGACCGATGCGACGCCGCACGATCAGCGCCGACAGCACCGTCGACAGGATCATCGTCACGGCTGCAAACGCAAACGTCGCCGTGCGCAACGATACCGGAACGCGGAAAAGGTCCGACTCGAAACCCGACGCCATGATCTGGCAAAGCAGCCATCCGGCAACGAATCCAAGCGGGATCGAAAGCGCGACCAGCAACCCCAGTTCGCCGAGCAGGATGCGGCTGACTTCGCCTTCGGTAAACCCCAGGACACGCAAGCTGGCGAGCTCGCGGCCGCGCTCCGACAGCGCGATACGTGCCGAATTGTAGACCACGCCGAAATTGATCACCGCGCCAAGCAGTCCGGCGATGAACGTGAACGCAAGCAGGCTCTCGCCCATGGTCGCGTAGAAATTGCGTATCTGCGACTCGCGGCTGCTGACGCCGGCGATGCGCGGACGGCGTTGTAGCTGGTAGTAAAGCGCCGCCAGGGACCCGGGGTCCAGAGCCAGCAGCGCACCGGAAATCACGTCACCGTCACCGAGCGCCCGGTTCAAGGCATCCAGATTCATGTAGCCCTGCGCGCCGATGTATTCGTTGACGAAGCCGACCACAGGCAGCTCGATGCGCGCCTGGCGACCCTCGAGCACTTCGACCTGCAGGCGATCGCCGACGTGCACATGCAGCAACTTGCCGAGATAGTCGGTCAACAGGATCCCGTGCGCCGGCGCCGTGATCGGCCGTCCGTCCACATCAACCGGTCGGCGCAGGCGCCCGCCCGCCGGCAGGCCGACGATCCCTGTGCGGTAGCTGTAGTTGGCGAAGCGCAGCCGCACGGGCACCGATCGAGTCGGTTCGGCGCGGCGTACGTTGGGCAGCGCGCGCAACTCGAACGCCGCTGCACGGCTGGTGGGTTCGATGAAGTCCACGCTCAGGTCCTGGTGTTGCGCCACGCGCAACTGGGTGTCGATCATCAGGTCCAGCGCATCGCCCTGGAAACGGCCGACCATCATGATCGACCCGGCCAGCGCCAGGCCGACCACGCTGAGCAGCGCACGCCATGGCCGGCGTTCGAGATAGCGCAATACCATGCGCGCGGGCTGGCTCAACCAGCGGCTCAGGCCCATTCGCTCGACCAAGGTCGCACGATAACGTTCCGGCGCCGGTGGCCGCATCGCCTGTGCCGGCGGCAACCGCGCCGAACCGGCGACCGATTGCAGCGCACCCAGCGCGGCAGCGACGAACGCAACCGCGATGCCGGTGCTGGTCGCACCCAGGCTGAGGCGGTAGTCGAGAAACGGAAAGCGATAGAAATCCCGATAGATTCCGGCCAGCAGATGGCCGAGCCACGCGCCGGCGCCGATGCCGATGACGGCGCCGATGCCGGCGATCAGCAACGCAATCTGCAGGTAATGCAGCGCGATGGCCGTACCGGAATAGCCGAACGCCTTGAGGATCGCGATCTGGTCGCGCTGCGTCCCGATCAGGCGTGCCAGCACGACGTTGAGCAGGAACGCGGCAACGCCGAGGAAAATCGTCGGGAACAGGCGCGCCATCGTGGCGAGCTGGCGCAATTCCTCGCTCAGGAAACGGTTCGACAACTGGTCGCTGCGATCATAGGCACCCAACCCGCCATAGCGGGCCAGCACGCGATCAACGCCATCGAGCACGGCGGGCCTGCGCGCACCGGGGCGCAGGCGCAGGACCACGCTGTCGAAAGCGCCGGTCATGTTCAGCGCGGCTTCCAACGCCCGCCGATTCATCCACAGGATGCCGAAACGGCGGAAATCGGGGAATGTCGCGCCGGGCTGGATCTGGTAGACGAACTCCGGCGACATCGCCACGCCGCAGATGCGCAAGGTCTGGTGGTGTCCGTAAATCGTCGCGTCCAGGTCGTCGCCCGGACGCAGGCCGTGCGCCTGCGCGAATGCCTCGCTGACGAGCGTCTCACGCGGCGCATCGGGGCTCGGCAAGCGGCCGCTGCGCAGATACAGCTTGTTCAGCAACGGCTGGCCGCCGATCTTCGGCAGCGACAACACCTGTGCGCGCACCGGCTCGTCGAAACCGGCCACGTCCAGTGTTGCGGCGGCAACAAGTCGTGTCTCGACGGTCTGCACGCCCGGGATGGCGGCGATGCGCGCGGCCAGCGTATTCGGCGCGCGCTTGGCCGAGGCCCACACGTCGGCCAGCGCATAGTCCGCGTAGAACCGCGCGCGCGTGCCCTGCAACGACTGGTACGTGGATTGCGACATGACCAGCGTGGCAATGCCGCCCGCAATGACCAACGCGATCGCCAGTGCCTGGCTGCGCAGGTGCCACAGATCACGCACCGCCTTGCGCTGGAGCATGCTCACCAGCGCAGTTCCCGTGCCGGCGTGCGCTGCGCGTTGCGTTCCTCGCTGCCGATGCGCCCGTCGACCATGTGCAGCACGCGTCCGGCCATGCGCGCGATGTCGACATTGTGTGTGATGACGACCGTGGTCGTTCCGAGACTGGCATTGACCTGCTCGATCGCCTCGAGCACGCGTACGCCGGTTGCCGAGTCCAACGCGCCGGTTGGCTCGTCGCACAGCAGCACCGACGGCCGCTTGGCGATGGCGCGCGCGATTGCCACGCGCTGCTGCTCGCCACCGGACATCTGCGCCGGGAAGTGATCCAGCCGGTCTCCCAGGCCGACCAGTTCCAGCGCCTGTTCGGGCGACATCGGCGATTGGGCGATCTCGGTCACGATGGCAACGTTCTCGCGGGCGGTCAGGCTCGGGATCAGGTTGTAGAACTGAAACACGAAGCCGACGTGCTCGCGACGGTACAGCGTCAGCGCGCGCTCGTCGGCACCGGAAAGCGGGTGGTTCTCATACCAGACGTCGCCGTCCGTCGGCACGTCCAGGCCACCGAGGATATTCAGCAACGTCGACTTGCCGCTACCGGATGGCCCGAGCAATACCACCAGATCGCCACGGTACAGTTCCAGGTCCACGCCACGCAAAGCATGCACCCGCACTTCGCCCATGGAATAGACCTTGGTCAATCCCCGCGCACGGAAAACGGTATCGGGCTTGGGCGCTGCAATCATAGCCATCGACAAATCCCCGGAGATCCCGAGATGCGTTCAGACCGCGCGCGCCGCTGGCGAGCGCGACGGGCGCCTTCAGTCCGCGCCGGCGTCGATACAAAAAGAACTGCCACCCAGCATAACAAATCGCCCCCCAAGGGCAGCGCCGGACATCCGGCAGGATCCGATTATCGCGCGACCACGCGTTCAGGCATTGACCAGACTCATGGCCTGTTGCGGATAACGCGTGCCTGTGGCGGCGTCCATCGGGAACACTTCGTCGATCGCATCGACCTCCGCCGGGGTCAGCTTGACGCGCAAAGCGCCGAGATTGTCGTCCAGGTACTTGATGTGCTTGGTGCCCGGAATCGGCACGATGTGCTCGCCGCGCGACAGCACCCAGGCCAGCGCCAGCTGCGCAGGCGTGCAACCCTTGTCGGCGGCCATAGCCTCGATCTTCTCGACCAGCGCCAGATTCCTGGCAAAGTTCTCGCCCTGGAAGCGCGGGCTGTTGCGGCGGTAATCGTCGGCAGCGAAATCCTCCGGCGTCTTGAACGCGCCAGTGAGGAATCCACGCCCCAGCGGGCTGTAGGCGACGAACCCGATGCCCAGCTTCTCGCAGGTCGCCAGCACGTCGTTCTCCGGATCGCGCGTCCACAACGAGTACTCGGTCTGCAGCGCCGTGATCGGATGCACCGCCTGTGCGCGTTCCAGGGTTTTTGAGGCGGCTTCGGACAGGCCGATGTGGCGTACCTTGCCCTGTTCGACGAGTTCGCCCATCGCACCGACGGTCTCCTCGATCGGTACTTTCGGGTCCACGCGATGCTGGTAGTACAGATCGACATGATCGACGCCGAGACGCTTCAGGCTACCCTCGCAGGCCTTGCGCACGTATTCGGGACTGCCATCCACGCCGCGCACGGTCGGATCATTGGGGTCGCGCACGATACCGAACTTGGTGGCCAGGAACACCTGATCACGACGCCCGCTGATCGCCTTGCCGACCAGTTCCTCGTTGGTGTGCGGGCCGTACATGTCCGCCGTATCGAGAAAATTCAGCCCCTCGTCGAGGGCGCGGTGGATCGTCGCGATCGAACCGGCGTCGTCGCGGCCCGCATAAAAATCGCTCATCCCCATGCAGCCCAGTCCAAGCGCGGAAACGCTGGGGCCGTTGCGGCCGAGTTTGCGCATTTGCATGACGTACTCCTTGTAAATGTCGGGGGGAAATCCGGGTATAGCCGTCGCATTGCACGCGGCGCATGTTTGAACCATATGGGTGACAGCATCAAATTCAACCAGACCATGATTCCACGGCCGTCAAGCAAACCGCCTGTTCGGGGCCAAACGCGATGCCCTCACTCAGCCGCCGACTGGGCGAGTTGCGCCGGGTAACGCTACCCGCACGAGGGTCCGTTCATTGGGCCGAAAAGTAGATATCACCGTATTCGGCAACAGCCGACGAACGGCTGTTGTCGCTGTCGGTCATGATGGCGACCCCATCGATATAGCGAAATTCCTTGCCATGGAGCTGTTTGAAATCCTGATAGACATTGCGCGACTCCGAATGCCAGCCGTCGTCAGCTTGAGCGTCGCGCAGCGAGACCATTTTGGCGTTGCTGCCTGCGAACGGGTTATCCCAGACCGTGTCGGGAGGTTGCGATTTGCTCCAGACATAATTGATCGCCAATGTCTTCCAGAAAAACAAACCTCCACTGTGCACGACGTACACCCGCGCGGCAAAATCGTCGCCGTCTTTCGTCCGCTCGTCGGTCACGCCTGGCGTCTTGAGCTTGCGCCAGCGCCAGTGCAGTACCGGCGTCTTCCAAAGATCAATTCGAATTTTCCGGTAATACGCGGAGGCCGTGCCCTGGCTATCGGCCAGCAGATATTGTTTCCGGGGAGCACCTTGCAGAGTGTAGGAGGTCTTGCCGGAGAAGGATTTCGTTGACCAGCCATGCAGATGGCCGCTGGAAAAATCGCCGATCATCAACTTGTCGGCCCGGGCAGCCGCCGTCGAGGCAAGCAACAGGCAGGCACCGACGACAAATGGGATGTGCTTCATGGTGAGATTTCTCCGCTCCGCAGCGCGAGGGTCGATCGCGACAGGACGCAGCCATGGACCGGTGCGTGGCGCCGGGTCTTACAGCCGTTGCCGGAGGAACCGGATCCCGACGCTATTGCCGCGCTCAATGCTCACGCCGCGGCGAACGGCTCAGGCTCGCGTGAGGACTGGCACGACGCCACAGTGAAAAGGAGTCGTGCGTTTGCTGGACCGGCGAGTGAAAACCTTCGCTTTCCAAAAATGGCCGCGTCCAAAACCGTCGAACCTCCGCCGCTGAAAGTCACAAGGCCTGCGCCAGCCTTTGCACGGTATCGCGATAACGCCCAGCGATTCGTTCTTCGTCGCGATGTCGAAAATCGCGAACCACCCATTCGCCACTGACCATCACGTCCCGCACCAGATTGACGTTGCCCGAAAAAATCAGGGTATCGACAAGATTCGAGGTCTGGCGTGCAGCGAGTATTGGCGCATCGGCATCCAGCACAAGCAGGTCGGCACGCGCTTGACCCGCATCCGCGTCGAGCCTGCCGATCGGCATGGCCGACGCCTGCGCGCCACCGGCCAATGCGCCGGCCCACAAGGTTTCGCCGACACTGCCATGTGACCCGCGCAAGGCGACGTTGCGATGGTGTGTCGTGAGGCGTTGACCGTATTCGAGCCAGCGCAATTCCTCGACCGGTGAGATCGAAATATTCGAGTCGGATCCGATGCCGAACCGGCCGCCGGCCTGCAGGTAGGGTTTCAACGCAAACAGCCCATCGCCGAGATTGGCCTCGGTCGTCGGGCACAAGCCTGCGACCGCGCCGCTGGCCGCCACACGTCGTACCTCGTCGGCCGTCACGTGCGTGGCGTGAACCAGGCACCAGTTCGCGTCGACCTGCGCATGGTCGAGCAGCCACTCGACCGGCCGTGCATTGCGCAAGCTCAGGCAATCCTGCACCTCCCCAATCTGTTCGGCGATATGGATATGGATCGGCGTGCCGGTCACGACTGCGGATTCGAGCACCTGCCGCATCCCCTCGAGCGGTACTGCGCGCAGCGAATGCAGGGCCACGCCGACATGCAAGCGATTGTTTTCGGATCCGCGAAGCCGATCAAGCAAACGCAGATAGCCATCGATATCGAAACCGAAGCGACGTTGGCGATCGGACAGCGCGCGCCCGTCGAACCCGCCGGTCATGTACAGCACCGGCAGCAGGGTCAGGCCGATACCCGTTTCGCGCGCGGCCTCGATCAGGGCCAGCGACATCGCTGCCGGGTCGGCATACGGCATGCCGTTCGGCTGATGATGCAGATAGTGGAACTCGCATACATGCGTGTAGCCGGCCTTGAGCATCTCCACATACACTTGCGCGGCAATCGCATGCAGGTCGTCCGGTCCGATACGGCCAGCAAAGGCGTAAATGGTCTCGCGCCAGGTCCAGAAATTGTCCTCGCCGCGGGATGGCGCATCGCTTTGCCGGCGTTCGGTCAATCCCGCCATGGCACGCTGAAACGCGTGCGAATGCAGGTTTGGCATGCCCGGAAGCACGTAGCGACCCAGCGACTGAGCCTCGCCACGCGGCTGTCCGGCTGCGGTTGCGCTGACCCGGCCCTGGTCGATGTCGATACGCACCAGGTCGCACCAGCCCGAAGCCATCCATACCGAATCGGCGAAGAAGGATTGTTTGCTCATGGTGACGAACCGTCCGTGCGATCTGGAAACCGAATGATACCGGCATGTGGTGGTGCCGGCTTTAGCTTCCGCTCACAACGCAAGGCGTACGTTCAGCCGCGGAGTCTGCGATAATAGCGTGATGTCTTCCCCGGCCGCCGACCTGGAAAAACGAAATCGCCTGCGTGAATTGCTCGGTAGCGAGTTTTTCGCGCCGGTGCAGTGGAAACGGCGGGTCGTGTTGTGGAGCGGCGGCATCCTGGTCGGCCTCGTAGCCATCGCTTTTGCGCGTTGCAGCGATTACGCCTTCGGGCTGTTCCAGCACATCGTCGCGTATTCGCAATGGTTGCCGCTGGCCGTGACGCCGATTCTGTTCGGCGTGCTGGCCTGGATCACCTCCGGGCGATTGAAGGCGACGCGCGGAAGCGGTATCCCCCAGGTCATGGTCGCGCAGGAACTGGACGATCCAGGCCTGCGCGAGCGCCTGCTGTCGCTGCCGGTGATCGGCACGAAAATGCTGCTGACCCTGGCCGGACTGGCCGGCGGCGCGTCGATCGGCCGCGAAGGTCCGACCGTGCACGTCGGCGCCGGCATCATGTACTGGCTGGGCCGGCGTTTCGGTTTCGACGATCCGAAAGCCATCTCGCGCTTCATCCTGGCCGGCGGCGGCGCCGGTATCGCCGCGGCGTTCAACACGCCGCTGGCCGGTGTCGTGTTCGCCATCGAGGAACTGGCCGGCACCTACGAACATCGCTTCAGCGGCATCGTTCTGACCACGGTGATTTTCGCCGGTGGCGTGTCGCTCGGCGTGCTTGGCAACTATGCCTACTTCGGCCGGGTCGATACCAGCCTGCCGCTGATCCAGAGCTGGCTGCCGGTTCTGCTGTGCGGTGTTTGCGGAGGTATCGGTGGCGGTCTGTTCTCGCGCATCATTCTGTTGGGCGGAACCGGAATCCTCGGCAAGATTCGCGCGCTCCGCATACGCTGGCCAATAATCTTTGCCGCGCTTTGCGGCCTGGTCCTGGCCCTGGTCGGCATCATCAGCGCACACAGTGGTACCGGCGTGTACGGCTCCGGTTACGACGAGGCGCGCGAGTTGGTGCAATCCCAACACGGTGCCGGCACCACGTTCGGCCTGTTCAAACTGTGCGCAAACATCCTGTCCTATTGGGCCGGAATCCCGGGCGGTCTGTTCTCGCCGGCGTTGGCTGCCGGTGCCGGCATGGGCAATACCATTGCCGGGCTGTTGCCGAATGCAGCCAGTTCGGCCGTCGTGTTGCTGGGCATGGCGGCATTCCTGTCCGGTGTGACCCAGGCGCCGCTGACGTCGGCCGTTATTTCGCTGGAGCTGACCGCGAACCAGAACATGGTTATCCCGATCATGACGGTATGCCTGCTGTCGCGCGCCATGTCGGCGCTGATGTGTCATACGCCGGTGTATCGCGCCTTCGCGCTGCGCGAGATCGAGGAATACGAAGCGAAAAAGGCCGCCGAAGCCTTCGATGAAATCCCGCCAACACCGGAACAAGTCGCCGAGGCCGCCGCCGAAGCGACCGACGACCCCACACTCGAAGAAGCCGCCGACAAGGACTGATCCATCCGCCGAATCGTCGCCTCGCCGGTACCCGGATTCGCCGCGTTTGCCCGAATGCATGATTTGCGCGGACAATGATGCGATGGCGCTGTGGATGAATCCATGACCCGTTGGAACGGTCTGCTGCTCGACTGCCGGCTCGTCACCCTGTGCGGCGACGGCTATGGCATCGTCGAGGATGCCGCACTGGGCTGGCGGGACGGGAGCATCGCGTTCGCGGCCCCGCAGGCCGAACTGCCCGGCGCACCGGAATCGCTTTCCGACAACGTGCAATCAACGAACGGCGCCTGGATCACGCCCGGGCTGATCGATTGTCACACGCACCTGGTTTTCGGCGGCGACCGCGCGGCCGAATTCGAGCAACGCCTGAATGGCGCCAGCTACGAGGAAATCGCCCGGGCCGGCGGTGGCATCGCCTCGACCGTAGCGCACACGCGGGCGGCAAGCGAGGACGCACTGTTGGCGCAATCGCTGCCGCGCGCCCGTGCCCTGCTCGCCGACGGCGTCACCACGCTGGAAATCAAGTCCGGCTACGGGCTGGATCTGGACAGCGAACTGAAGATGCTGCGTGTTGCGCGGTGTATCGGCCGCGAACTCGATATCGACGTGCGCACCACGTTCCTCGGCGCACATGCACTGCCACCGGAATTCACCGATCGTCCCGATGCCTACATCGATGAAGTTTGCGAGCGCATGCTGCCGGCGGTCGCTCGTGAAGGACTGGCCGATGCCGTGGACGCTTTCTGCGAGAACATCGGCTTCACAGCGGCACAGACGCGACGCGTGTTCGAGAGCGCCCGTACGTTCGGCCTGCGCGTGAAGCTGCACGCGGATCAACTCAGCGATGGCGGCGGCGCGGCACTGGCCGCTGAATTCGGCGCGTTGTCGGCCGATCATCTGGAATACACCAGCGCAGCCGGCGTTCAGGCGATGGCCGATGCCGGTAGCGTCGCGGTGATGCTGCCCGCGGCGTTTTACTGCCTGCGCGAAACGCAGCTTCCACCGATCGACGAATTCCGGCGACGCGGCGTACCAATGGGCGTCGCTTCCGACCTGAACCCGGGTACCGCACCTGCCCTGTCACTGCGCCTGGCAATGAACATGGCCTGCACGCTGTTTCGCATGACGCCCGTCGAAGCCCTGCGCGGCGCCACGATCCATGCCGCGCGCGCTTTGGGTCTGGATGATCGAGGTGAACTGAGCGCCGGCAAACGCGCGGATTTCGTCATCTGGAACGTCGCGCATCCAGCCGAGCTGTGCTACTGGATCGGCGGTGAACTGGTCAGGCAGATCTACGTGGCTGGAGGCCTGCGCGAAACCTGAAAATACAAAGCCCCGCGAATGCGGGGCCAGTATTTCGATGTTCAGTCGGCTTTTTTCGCAGCCGTCTTCCTGGTCGCCTTTTTGGCAGCGGTTTTCCTGGTCGCGGCCTTTTTCGCCGGCGCAGCCTTCTTCACAGCCGCCTTCTTGGCGGGAGTTTTCTTCGCTGGCGCAGCCTTGGCAGGCGCAGCCTTCGCTGGGCTGGCTGGAGCCGCCTTGGCGACGGCCGGCTTCGCCGCTGCGGCCTTGCGCGCGGTAGCCTTCTTCACGACGGCTTTCGACGGGCTGCTCGCGGAATGGTGCGAACGCGCGTTGCCATAACTGCGAATCGCGGTCTTGCCCTTGCGGGTCTTGCGGTCGCCTCTACCCATTTGAATCTTTCTCCGGAAAGGAATGTATCGGTTTGAAAAGCGCGCGTAGCTTAACAGCGCCGTAGCGAAGCGCAACTGTTATTCGCTTAGCCGTGACGATGCGGTTTCCCGTCGTGGCAATCGTCCTGGGCACAACCGCCGCTTTCGACCTGGATCGTCGCATGCGATACAGCGAAGCGTTCGCGCAGCACGCGCTGGATCGAAACCAGCGTGGCATTGACGTCGGCGCCATCCGGCAGACTCGCGTGCAGCGTCGCCACGCGCTTGCCACTGGCCAGTTGCCACACATGCACGTGATGCACATCGCCGACATCGGTTTCTTCGCATACGGTGCGCGCCAGTTGTTGCGGTTCGACGTCTTCGGGCGTGCCCTCCAGCAACACATGCGCACTGCGACGAAGCAAACGCCAGGCGCTGTTCAGGATCAGCAAGGCCACGATGATCGAGATCACCGCGTCGGTCCATAACCAGCCAAGGGCTCCGATCAGCAAGGCGGCAATCACCGCGCCAAGCGAGCCGAGCAGATCGCCGATGACATGCAGGCGCGCGCCGGCGATGTTCAGGTTGTCGTGGTCGTGGCCACCGAGCGCGGTCAGGACCAGCACGTTGATCAACAAACCGCCCGCGGCGATCGCCAGCATCCAGCCGGAAAGGATCGGCTCGGGATGCATCAGTCGCGACGCCGCCTCATACAGGATCCAGCCGGTGAGGGCCATTTGCGCCAGCGCGTTGGTGTAACCGACCAGAACCTCCAGCCGGGCATAACCATAGCTGCGCAGTGCATCCGGCGGCCGGATGGCAACGTGTGCGCCGGCCCAGGCCAGCAGCAGGGCGAACGCATCGACCAGCATGTGACCGGCATCCGCGACCAGCGCCAGTGAGCCGGATAGCCAGCCGCCAACCGCCTCGGCGACCATTGCCAGCGCGGTGAACGCGAATGCGACGAGCAAGCGCGTTTCGCTTGAACCTGCATGCGAATGCGCATGTGCTTCGGAATGCACGTGAGCCATGGATTCAGGAGATTTTGTCATAGCCGATGCGATGCTACCGAGTCTGCGCGACGTTACACAATCGCTCGAGGATGCACTGATCAAATCGGCACAAGTGTCACCGAGCCCGTCCGTGCGCAGTTGAAGGCGCACGGGCGAAGGCGGCCTGGCGGCCTGTCGAGGCAGGACAACGAGGAAATGTACGCTGACAGGATCGGCCCAGGCCTTTGGTTCCAATAAAGACGGGCGATGTCCACAAGGCCCGAAGTCCGTGCCGACTTGATCAGGGCATCCTTAACCGGCCACAGCGTGCTTGTGGACGTGCTTGTGCACCAGGCGCAGATTGATGATGTGCGCGGTGGCGACAAGCGTGCCGCCGGTAGCGACCAGGATCGGATGCCAGCTGAAACCCGGGTGCAGCTCGAACAGGAATCCGCCGATCCACAACAGCACCAGGCCGGGTGTCAGCAGCATCAGCGCGATGCGCATGCGATGGCGGCGATAACCGTAAATCAACGAAACGGTTGCCAGCAGGCTGGCGCAGACGATGAACACATGTTCAAAACCGTGACTGGCCAGGAAACCCAGACCCAGTGCAGGCAGGATCGCCAGCACAAACGGCAATGCCGCGCAGTGGATTGCACACAGGAACGAAGCGATGGCGCCAAGCCGGTCGGCGACGTGCGCCATGCCGCACGAAGCGGCGGGTTGTAATTCGCTAGCGGCTTGTGGCTGCATGATGAACGCCATGACATGACCGGGTTCGCGAGAACCTGTTCCAGCCTTGATTCCGGCACTTCTCTCGCGCATTGATTGTTATAGTATAACATAATATTTATCCCGTCCACTTCAGGCGGCTTCGAAACGATCCCGATTGGGCATGACCCCATCGTCCTGGGCATCGCCGCAAGCTCCTGGCGTGGTCCGGGATTCCTGGAGCCCGTTGCAACTTCGTTGCGACCAAGCCGACCTGCAATACCGCTTTGAGGTCACCGAATTTTCGGGCCACTCGGGTCGCGAAAGGCGCCTTTTCGTGCTCCGTTCATGAATCGGGTCGTAAAGTATGCTGAAACCTTGACGACCGGAAATGCGAGGTGTACGCCATGCTTGAACTTATGCCCGATCTGCCCGACAACATCGTCGGCGTCAAAGCCTCCGACCAGGTCACGGCACAGGACTACGAAAAGGTGCTGGTGCCGGCGATCGAAGCTGCGCTGTCGAAACACAACAAGATTCGCCTGCTGTATGCAGTCGGCCCGGCTTGCAGCGGATTTTCCGCCGGCGCGATGTGGAACGACATGAAAACGGGGATTGCCCACTACACGGCCTGGGAAAAACTCGCGGTCGTTACCGATCTGGAGTGGCTCGTCAATGCCACGCGCTTTTTCGGCTTTGCAATGCCCTGCCCGATCAAGGCCTTCGCCAACAGCGAATTCGACCAGGCAAAACATTGGGTCACCGAGGACTGACTACGGTCCTGAGGAATGTGGTCCCGACTTTGCCGGGCCGACCGAATATCGACGCGCTATCCGTCGGGTCCGCCTCGATGACGGAACGAATCTCGACGCATGGATCTACGTTTACAACCGTCGCGTCGAAGGTCTGCAAGAAATCGTCCCGGGCGACCATGCCGCATACGCGGGGCCGTGAATCGAGACTGACGTGGCAATATCGAAGCGGGTTTTCCGACCACTTCATCGGCCACGATTTGGCAAAGCTTTGATTGCATCACTGCAGCCGCCGCAGGGTCTTGTCAACGGGGTTTGCAGTCACTACCTTGACTCCGAACGCGTCAGGGATGCCCTGATCAAGTCAGCGCATCCTTGGGCTTTCAAACGGAAATCACCGATGAGTTTCGTAAACGGTCTGATCAAAGTCGCGAAGGGAGCCACCGTCGGCGTCGCGGCCGTGACGGCGCTGCCGATATTCGGGGCCGCTGGCACGATTACCGCTGTAGGCATCACGGTCGGCGCGGTCGTGGGCGCCACCGCCGGCGTGCTGGACGAAATCATCGAAAACACCCGAAAGTCCGCAGACAGCAAACGCGAATCGTCGTAGCTCAATCGCAGCGACGTCAGTGATCACATTTGCGGCAGATGCCGTGCACTTCCAGGGTTTGCGCGCGCGGACTGAAACCCAGGTCGCGGGCTTGATTATTGAGCAGGCCTGAAACGCGCTCGTCGCAAATTTCCGTGGCGGATTCGCATTTGTCGCAAATCAGGAACGGCACCTGGTGCACGACGCTGGGGTGATGACAGCCGACGTAGGCGTTGATTGACTGCAGCTTGTGGATGAAGCGGTTCTCGAGCAGGAAATCCAGCGCCCGGTATACCGTCGGCGGCGCGGCATTGCTGCGCTCGTCCTTGAGCTGGTCGAGCAGATCATAGGCCTTGACCGGCTTTTCCGAGGCGGCGATCAGCTCCAACACCTGCTGGCGGATCTCGGTCAGGCGCAGGCCGCGCAATTCGCACGCCGTCACCACTTCGCGCACGAAACCCCTGGCATCGTGCGGGTGATGGTGGTGGGCGGCTCTGGCGATCATCGCGATTCCGGTTTCGACCGTACAAGCATAGCACCATGTAAATGTGGCGGGCGTTGCCGCATTGCAAGCCTCGGGTTATCCGGCGAGCCGAAAAATCCTGGTTTCTTCGTGTGTTACGCGAATCAGCTCAGCGGCCGGCGCGATCAGTCGGCGACGTGGGGTTGGACGCAGTCAAGAGTCTGGCCCCGCAATGCCGGCAATGCACATCGCCCGACTCGAGCGTCTTGTGGCAGGACGGACAAACCGGACGCGATTTCTGTACCGGCAGACACAGCGAAATGATCCAGCCGATCGGACCGAGCGCGGCGCCCAGAATCGTATCGCGTACCACGGCATTCTTGTACTTGCCGATCAAGGCACCAACCAGGGCACAGGCGATGGTGATCACGATCGACCATATCCACAAGCGCGGATCGGTCAAGGCCGCGGTGCACTGCTGCAACAGGTCGTTGACCTGCTGAGGGTTTGACGCATCCAGGCGGTTGAGTGAGGAAAGATCGCAGGCCATCGCCGGCTACCTTAACCGTCCGTCTTGCTCAATGCATCCTCGATGCGCCGCAACGCACGTTCGCGTCCTGCCAGGAAAACCGTGTGATCGATCGATGGCGATACCTGCGTGCCGGTCATGGCCACGCGCAGCGGCTGGGCAACCTTGCCCATGCCCTCGCCGATTGCCTTGGCCGCTTCATGGATTGCCTCATGCACGTTTTCGACGTTCCATTCTGGTACGACGGCAAGCTGTTCGTGCGCGGCAGTCAACGCCGCGGCCGCCGTGGTGGTTTTCAGGTGCTTGCTCACGGCCGCATCGTCCCATTTCGTAATCGGCCCGTACCAGATGCTGGCCTTGTCGGCCATCTCGCGCAGGGTTCGTGCGCGATCGCGCAAGGCCACTACCACGTCGACCAATGCCGGGCCGTGCGCGGGATCGAATCCAAGCTGGCGCAACTGCCATTCCAGGTGCGGCGCGAGTTCCTCGGGCGGATCGTGCTTGAAATAATGCTGATTCAGCCAGCCGAGCTTGTCCATATCGAAACGCGATGCGGATTTGTTGACGTCGGCGATATCGAACAGCTCGATCATCTGTTCGCGCGAGAACACTTCCTGATCGCCATGCGACCAGCCCAGCCGCACGAGGTAATTGAGCAACGCGTGCGGCAGATAGCCATCGTCGCGGTATTGCATGACGCTGACGGCGCCATGCCGCTTGGACAGCTTCTGCCCGTCCGGCCCGAGAATCATTGGCAGATGCGCGTACTCGGGTGGATCCACGCCCAGCGCAGCGTAGATGTTGATCTGTCGCGGCGTGTTGTTGACATGATCGTCGCCGCGAATGACCTCGTTGATGCGCATGTCGATGTCGTCGACGACCACGGCGAAGTTGTAGGTCGGAAAACCGTCGGAGCGCACCATTATCAGATCATCGAGTTCCTCGTTGCTCCACTCGATGCGACCCTTGATCTTGTCGTGGAACACGACGCTGCCAGAGGTCGGACTGCGGAACCGGATCACACGGTTCGGATCCTCGCGAAACGGCTCGTTGCGCGAACGATAGACGCCGGCATAGCGCGGTTTGACCCCCTGCTCCATCTGCTGCGCGCGCATGGCGTCGAGCTCTTCCCTGTTCTCGTAGGCATAGTAGGCCTTGCCGGCCTTGATCAGGTCGGCGGCGACCTGGCGGTAACGGTCCATGCGCAAGGTCTGGTAGTACGGACCTTCGTCGTAATCGAGGCCCAGCCAGTTCATGCCGTCGAGGATCGCCTTGACCGCCTCTTCGGTGGAGCGTTCGCGATCCGTGTCCTCAACGCGCAAAATGAATTCGCCGCCACGATGACGCGCTTCCAGCCAGCAGTAAAGCGCAGTGCGCGCACCGCCAATGTGCAGGAATCCGGTTGGGCTGGGGGCGAAACGGGTACGTACGGTCATCGATCAGGCAGCTGGGGAAACGGCCGAACAGCGTAGCAGATTTGTCCGAATACAAGGACGGGCCAACGCCCCGGCAAGGTTTCGGTAATCAAAATCACAAGCGCGAGGCGTTATAGTATTACGTCCGGTTGCTGGAGAATTTCATGACTCGATCCGGGTTCGCAACACGCGCTGTGTTGCTGGCCGCCGTTGTGGCCCTGGCAGCATGCAGCGCGACCAGACCGATGCAGTCGCGGGCGCCGGTAGCCGACGGGGCGCGTGCACGCATCGGCGTACTCGAAACCACGGACCTGCATTCGTTCGTCATGAGTTACGATTATTACCGCCTGAAGCCCGATCCGGACATTGGCCTGGAACGCGCCGCGACGCTGATCAGGCAGGCGCGCAAGGAGTTCACCAATTCGCTGCTGTTTGACGACGGCGACACCATTCAGGGCACGCCACTGGCCGACTATCAAGCGATGGTCGCCCGTCCCGCCTGCGATCAGGAACTGGCCATCTACAAGGCCATGGATACGCTGCATTACGACGCAGGCACCATCGGCAACCATGAATTCAACTACGGCCTGCCGTATCTGAGTCAAGTCACCGGCACGCCGTTCGATGTGGCGGGCGTACCGGTTGAGCACTGCAAGGGGCCGAACTATCCGTTCGTGCTGTCCAACGTGTTCAGCCTCAAGACCGACAAGCCGCTGTACGCGCCGTGGCGTATTCTCAAGCGCAGGATCAAGGTCACCACGCCCGGGGGCCAAACCCGCGAGGCGACGATCCGCATCGGCCTGGTCGGCTTCACGCCGCCGCCGATCATGCAATGGGACCGCCGCCACCTTGAGGGCAAGGTGCGCGTCATGGGCGTGGTCGAAGCGGCGAAAAAATACGTACCACAGGTGCGCAAGGCGGGCGCGGACATTGTCATTGCCGTATCGCATGGCGGCATGAACATGTCGCCCTACACGCCGACCATGGAAAATGCGGGCTGGTACCTGGCCGAGGTTCCGGGAATCGACGTGCTGCTGCTGGGCCATTCGCACCGGATCTTCCCCGATCCGAAAAAGCCGAACTCCGCCTATGCACACATGCGCGACGTCGATAACGTCAATGGCGACGTTCACGGCGTACCGGCGGTCATGGGTTATTTTGCGGGCCGCGCGATCGGCGTGATCGATCTGCGTCTGGTCCATCGTCACGGGCATTGGCAGGTCGATCGCCACGCAACCCACTCCGAAGTGCGCCTGGTGCGTCGCGCGGACGGCAGTCACGCGGCGCCGGATGAGGAGATCGCCCGCCTGGTCGAACCCGAGCACGACGCCACGATCGCCTATGTCAAGACACCGATCGGTCGCACCGATTTCGCCATGAACACGTATTTCGTCATGGTCGGCGATGTCTCCGCGCTGCAGATCGTGAACGCTGCGCAGCGCGATTATGTGCAGAAATACATCAAGGCCAATTTGCCGCAATACGCGAATATTCCGGTGCTGTCGGCGGCCTCGCCGTTCAAGGCCGGTTTCGCCGGACCGGAGGATTACACGGATATTCCATCCGGTCCGCTGGCAATCCGCAACGCAGCCGACCTGTATCTGTACGGCAACACGCTGGCCGCGGTGAAGACAGACGGCGCCGGCGTGCGCGCGTGGCTGGAAAAATCCGCCGAGCGGTTCCGCCGAATCGATCCGTCGCAGACCCGACCGCAACAGTTGATCAACTCGCACTTTCCGACCTACAACTTTGATGTGCTCCAGGGCGGCCTGACCTACGCGATCGATGTGACCCAACCGCGCGGGCAACGCATCGTCGATCTGCGCTACAACGGCAAGCCCGTGCGCGATGACCAGCCGTTCATCGTCGCCTCGAACAATTATCGCGTAGACGGCGGCGGAACCTTTCCCGGGCTCGATGG
Organism: uncultured Pseudomonadota bacterium; assembly: GCA_963779795.1. Classification (GTDB taxonomy): domain Bacteria; phylum Pseudomonadota; class Gammaproteobacteria; order Xanthomonadales; family Rhodanobacteraceae; genus Rudaea. Next base: position 1,082,160 of record CAVZZK010000003.1, read on the forward strand.
CAGCAACACCATCCTGTCCGCGCCGGACACCAACCGCTCGATCATCATCGACTACATCAAGCATGCCGGTACGCTGTCGCGCGCAAAATACGGCGACGACCGCAACTGGCATTTCGTCAAGGTCAAAACATCCGGGACCGTCGTGTTCGACTCGGCTGCCGGCAAGATGGACCTCGCCCACACTGCCGGCCTGAACAATGTCACGTTGCTGAAGAACAACGGCGACGGCACGGCGACGTACGCAATTGATTTGTCCCGCTGAGGGATCCGCATAAATTACGCCGCCCGCGGGCGGTTGTGCGGCTATACTCGGAACCGACGGCACTGTCGGATTGCCGGGCGTTTCGGGGCGTACGGCGCCGACGTGGCGGGAGTACCGTATCCGGTTGCAGTGCCTATCGAAGTCCTCTCGCCGCAAACATTCGCAACGCGCATGAACCAGGCCATCGACCAGCAATCAACGTCACGACTGATCCAGCAAATCCAGCACGGCCGCAACGCCGCGCGCGACGAGCTGTTCGAGCGCTGCCTGCCGCTGCTGCGCCGCTTCGCGCACGGGCGGTTGCCGGAATACTGCCGCGACGCCGGCGAAACCGACGACCTGGTCCAGTCTGCGCTGCTGCGCGCGCTCAATCACGTGGATTCGTTCGAGTCGCGCGGACGCGGCGCGTTCTTCGCCTACCTGCGCCAGATTACGCTGAACGTCGTTCGCGAGGAAATTCGCAAACGCAGGAATCGCCCGCAGCGCACCGACCGTCTGCTCAACACGATTGAGGATAATGACAACACCAGCGGCTCGACGCTTGCCGATTACGAGCATGGCCTGGCGCAACTCAATGATGCCCAGCGCGCGGCGATCATCATGCGATTCGAGTTCGACATGAGCTATGCCGACATCGCCGTGGAAATGGATAGCCCGTCCAGCGACGCGGCACGCATGCTGGTCGCACGCGGCCTGAAACGGCTGGCCGAATTGATGCCCTGAACGATGTCATCCGACACGCCCCGCGATCCGTTGCTCGACGCCGCACTGGCGGCATCGGACGGACGCGTCGGGGCGGATGCCAAGTCGCTGGACGGTGACCAGCAACGCGTCATGGCCAACCTGCACCGCCTGGCCGGGCTCAAGAATTCTTTTGCCGGCACGGTCGGCGCCGACGCGGAAAAAGCGGACGAAGATGGCACGGCAATGCCGGCGCAGTGGGGGCACCTGCGCATCGTCGCCGAAATCGGTCGCGGCAGTTTCGGTATCGTCTATCGCGCCTTCGATCCGGTATTGCAGCGCGAGGTGGCACTGAAACTGCGCCCGAACGGTGATCGATCACCCCAGGATGCCGCCGGATACATCGACGAAGCACGCCGGCTGGCGAGAGTGCGTCATCCGAATGTGCTCGCAGTCCACGGCGCCGACGTCAGCGATGGCCGCGTCGGGCTTTGGTCGGATCTGCTGGAAGGCAAAACGCTCGAACAGGTCCTGCATGCCCAAGGCACACTCGACGCCACAACGATTCGCCAAATCGCCCGGCAACTTGCCGCCGCCCTCACCGCCATCCACGAAGCGCGACTCGTACACGGCGACATCAAGGCCAGCAATGTCATGCACTGCGATGAGCAAGTGGTGTTGATGGACTTTGGCGCCGGCGGTGAGATCGGCCGGCGCCCGCGTTATGGCTCGCCAGCCAGTATGGCGCCGGAATTGTGGCGCGGCGAAACGGCGAGCGCCGCCAGTGACGTTTACTCCCTCGGCGCCATGCTGCATCAACTGGCCACCGGCGAGTTGCCCGGCCGCGGCAATCCAGACAAGTCCACGATGCTTCACGCTCAGACCCTCACGATACGGCGACTGAGAAAGAAACTCGGTAGCCCGACCGGCCGATTGATCGAAACGATGCTGGCGCCGGACCCGCAACGGCGGCCAAGCGCGCAATCCGTCGGCGCGCAGCTGGGACACATCGAAAGCCTGCCCAGGCGCCGCCGTCAATGGGCCGCGCAGGCCGCCGTGATACTCAGCCTCGCCGCCGGCCTGGTCGCCAGCCTGATCGGACTGCAGCGCGTGCGCGAAGCGCAACGCGGTGCCGAGGCATTGACCAACTTCATTGTCGACAGCGTGCACAACATCGCACCCGAGTCTCAGCATGGCCCGGCAACCCTGACCTCACTGTTCCGCTACATGGGCGCTCATGCCGAACGAGAGCTTTCCGGATTTCCACAGGCACTGGCCCGGGTCTGGCTGGTCATCGGTCAGGGCATGGTCCAGTCGGGGCAACTTCAAAACGGCCTGCAACTGGCGCGGCGTGGCACACAATGGCTGGATCGGCATGCACCGAACATGTTGAGTGATCGCGCCGGCGCTCACGACGTATTGGCAAAACTGTTGCAAAAGGACCGTCAGCCGGTCGCTGCCGAGCGTGAAGCACGTCTATCTCTGGCCCTTTTCATGCAACTACCCGCATCGGACGAGCGAACCCTGCAGGTCATACGCGTGCGCACCCTGCTCGGCAACGTGTTGACCGATTCCGGTCACTGGCGTGAAGGCGCTGCCGCCCACCGTCGGATTCTTGCTGATCGTACACGCTTGCTCGGCGCAAACTCGCCGGCACTGGCGGTCGATTACTACAACCTCGGCAACGTACTTCAACGATTGAATCAAGTCGAGCAGGCTCGTCGAGCATACCGCCGCGCCGCGAAGCTCATACCAAGCCCGAGAAGTGGCGTTCCGGACGTGCATGCGCTGTACGTACAACAGGGACTGGCCGCTTGCGAGTTGAACCTGGGGCACCTGCAGCGCGCGCGCAACATGCTGCAACAGATCCGGCAGGGTTATCTGCAGCACTATCCCGCTGATCACGTCACGGTGTTACATGCCAGCGCGTTGCTGGCCGAGGTCGAACGACGAGCCGGCCACCCCGGCAAGGCACTGGACATGATGCGCGCACTTCCGGCAAAGACGTTCGACGCGGCCAATGCGAGACTGCTCCTGGTACACGTGTTGATCGACAACGCGCGCTACGACGAGGCGCGCAATGCCGCAGTACCCCTGGATGCCCGGTTTCGACGCAGTCATGATCCGCGCAAGCCGTACGTGCCGGCATTGCTGCGCTGGCTCGACTACCGTCTCGGCGGCGACCCGGGCGCGGCACGGGCGGCAATTGACAAGGCGCTTTCGGCAATGCGCGCCGATGGCTACGACGGGCTTCGGGAAGCGACCGAACTGACGACCTGGCGCGCAGTGCTGACGGCGCAGTCACCGGGTTCCTCCTGACGGACACACCGGCATCGGTGTGTCCGTTGCGCCGCGCTGCGTTACGACTACTGTAATGTCATCGTGACCGGCTTGAACAGCATGCCGAAACTGCCACCCTTCCAGCCGAGCACGTACACGCGTACCGTTTTCCCGGCGGCAAGTCCAACCGCCGCGTAGGGGATTTCCAGCGAGAAGTGCTTGCCCGGTGCCGCGATGCTCATGCTGGCGATCGGCGCCTTGCTCGACCCGGCATGGTCGGCGAGCGTCGCCTCGACACTGGCGCCTGCCAGGTTGTTTCCCCAGAAGCCGTGGATGCAGTGCGACTTCGGCGAACCGCCTTTTGCTTTTTCGTTGGCGCACAACGCCACCTCGACCTGCGACTCCACACCATTGACGCCACTCACGAAACGGGCGTCGGGTCCGGTCTTGGAATTGTTGTCGGTGTCGATGGCCAATGTCAGGACATTACCCGTGACAACCGCGGTCTGGCCGAGCAACTTGAATGAAAACCGGGCCGGCAAGGCTTGCCGAAACGTTCAGCTTGTCACCGCCGGAATCCAGACTGACGTCGGTGAACGTCTGCGCATCAGTCGTTTTCTGACCGCTCGCTTGCGCCGCCGGATCATGCAACTTCACCGGAGCGCCCGAAGCGCATGCGGCGATCGATATCGTCAACGCCCAGTACCATCTTGCAGATTTCAGTTACATCGCTCGTCTCCCGTTTGAAAGGTCCGCCGCCCGCGTCAGCAAACCGGGTACCACAACGCACGACGCACGTCAGAACACCGGCGGCTCGTAACCGTTGTTGAAAATGTCGTCTTCCTCGTAGGCGCCGATATCGACCTGACCGATGCTGCGCGCATGTCCCTCGAGGTCGTGATTGGTCAAATACCAGTCCGCGCCAGCGCGCGGCGTGATGCCCGCGTCAACCAGCGGCGAGTTGCGCACCGGCGTGTAGTGGAACAATCCGGGTTGGTAGACGGGTTCGACGCTGATGTTGCCGCTTTCCACGGTAGCGGCAGCACCGCTGTGGCCATGCAGGTTGTTGTGCACCAGCGCAAAATCCGTGACCGGGTAAAAGGTGGACACATCCAGGGAAATGTTCTGGCTCCACACATTGTTGTTGGCAAAGACAATCGGCGTGTCCTCGGACGAGATCCAGACATCGCGATAGGTCTGGGAGTCGTCGTTGGCCACGATCGTGTTATTGGTGACGTCGATGCCGGCAGCGCTGCCGGTGACCGCAATCTCGGCGGCGGGATGATCGTAAATGCCCTGATTGAGCGTGAACAAGTTGTTGAGGACCCGGGCGCGCGAGCCGGGGCCGCCGGTCGTCAACTCCAGTCCACCGGCGTAATCAGCCTCGTTGCCGATGAAGGCCATGTGCTCCACGGTGAACGTACCGCTGCAGCTGTCCTGGCTGCAATAAAGCCGGAGCCCGCCGCCGCGGCTACCCAGTTCCTGGCCGTTGATCAGGGTCAGCCAGCGCACCGTGACGTTGCTGTGGGCGCGCGCGAGTATCACCAGATCGGACGTTTGCGTGGATGTTTGCAACCCGCCGCCGTCGAGGATGGTGGCGAAGGGAGAGTTGTGGTGACCCAGGCATGCAAAGTTGAATGGTGCGTACCAGCCTCCGGAGATCTCGAGGCTGTAATCGTCGTCGTTCGAGTTGGCGAAGGCCTGATAGATAAAACCATTCAGTGGCACCGCGTAGTTTCCCTCCTCGATCCTGATTACGTCATCCTCACCGTTGTCTTCGGCAGTGGTCAGGGCATTCTGCAACTGCGCACTGGTACTGACACAGAATGTCGCCGCAAGCGCCGGCATGGATACCAACAAGCTGCCCGCCAGCACGCATGCCGCACCTGCGCGCCGGGCAAGACGAATCGGCAATATCGGGAACATCTGGCTTGGCCTCCAGTTGCCTTTAACTGCACAAATGCGGCAACGCGCCGAAACCGAACGGTCAGCCGCCGCGATTGCCGCCGGCATTGCGTTCAAAACGCCGGCGTCTCGAAGCCGCCGGCGAAGATCAGGTCCTCCTCGTAGGCGCCGATGTCGACCTGGCCGACGGTTCGGTCGCCACCGTTGAGGTCGTAGCTGGGCAGGTACCAGCCGGAAAACAAGGTCGGCGACTGGCCTGCATCGACCAGCGGCGAGTCGCGCCGCGGCGCGAAGTCGTAATCGAAACTCGCCAGCGGGTCCGCGTACTCGGGCGTGATGCTGATATTGCCGGCGCTGTTGCCCGCCAGGCTGCCGATCAGCATGCCGATATTGTTGTGCATCAGGCTATAGCCGCTGCTTCCGGAGTTGACCCACAGGTCCGCATCGTCGTTGCCCCACAAATTGTTGTTGACGATCACACGTACGCTACCGGTACCGGTCACGTAAATGCCGCCGGTTGCGCTGCCGCCGGTTGCCGCGGTTGAATTGTTCAGTACGGTATTGTTGGTCAGATAGATGCCGTATCCGCCGTCGAGCCCGATCTGCGCAGCGCCGTAATTACCAGTCGCCCTGTTGAGCAGGAACAGGTTGTTGATCACGCGCACATGGGCGGTAGCGGCCGCGTTGTTCTCGGCGATGCCCAGTCCGCCTCCATGAGCGGCCTGGTTGTTGAGGAACGCGTTGCGCTCGATCGTCCAATTGCCGGCAAAATCCCCGTTCACGCCGGCCAGCGACAAGCCGCCGCCCAGCGAGGTGCTCGAACCGTTGGCAAACGTCAGCAGGCGCACGCTTACGTTGCTGTTGACATCGGCTTCTCTTACGACGATTTTCAGCACGCGTTGCGCCGAACCGCCATCCAGCACGGTCTGCAGCGGGTCCTGTACCTGCTGCGAGCACGGCGCGTTGAAGCGGCCGTACCAGCCTCCGGAAAGGCTCAGGGCGTGGTAGTCGCCGATAATGGTTCCGGCCTGGTAGGAGAATCCTCCGCTCGGCGCCACGTAGGTTCCAGTCGTGATCTTGATGACGTCGTCCTCGCCGTTCGTTTGGGCGGTCGTCAGCGCATTCTGCAGCTCGGTGCTGGTGTATACGCAGAACGTCGCGGCCACGGCCGGCGTCGCCAGCAATGGTCCGCAACCGAGCACGCATGCGAACACGATTTGCGCCGCCAGTCGAACCGGACAAGTCGCCGACATGAGTGTTTCCTCCCGATACTACCCATGAACGCAAAATGCAGGTTGATCGGGAAACCGAACGCGGCGGGGCCGGCAATGGTGGCAAACAGGATCGGTTACCGCCGACCGATCGACAACGGATCTGCAAGGGATTCCCAATTTCGGCACGCGTGTCTTTGACCCGGAACGCGCGGCGTAGCATTATGGGGTGATGAATTTTTACCGGCACCCGAACGCGGCGGCGCCTGCGCCCGCCGTCCCGTTCACCTGGCGAACCGTCTGAGCATGCTCAGACGCTGGTTCAGCGAGGACCTGCCGGTTCGCTTTGCGGTGCTTGCCGTGTTTGTCGGCATCGCCGCGGGTTTCGGCGCGGTGGTGTTTCGCGCCATCATCGCCCTGGTCCACAACATCGCCTTCCTCGGCGAGTTCTCGCTGGTCTACGACGCCAGTGCGCATACGCCACCCAGTCCGTTCGGCGCCTGGATCATCCTCGTGCCGGTCGTCGGCGCCATCGTCGTCGCATTCCTGGTCTCGCATTTCGCGCCGGAAGCCAAGGGCCATGGCGTACCCGAAGTCATGGACGCAATGTATTACAAGCGCGGCCGGATCCGCCCGCTGGTTGGCGCCATCAAGGCGCTGGCCTCCTCGATCTCGATCGGCACCGGCGGCGCGGTCGGACGCGAAGGACCGATCATCCAAATCGGCGCATCGTTCGGTTCCACACTGGCGCAATGGCTGGAATTGAAGCGTTGGCAACGCATGAGCCTGATCGCCTGCGGCGCGGCGGGCGGCATCGCCGCAACGTTCAATACGCCGATTGGCGGCGTGTTGTTCGCGATCGAACTGATCATGCCCGAGATCAGCGTGCGCACGCTGATTCCGGTCGCGCTGGCCACCGGTACGGCCACGGCCATCGGCCAGGTTTTCTTCGGCGATCATCCCTCGTTCCTGATTCCGCAACTGACCGTGATTTCCTCGTCGGTGCTGTCGCCGTCGGCGATCGCGGCCTATCTTGTCTTCGGCGTGCTGCTCGGTGCCGTCTCGGCCCTGTTCATACGTGCCATCTACGGCATGGAAGACTTGTTCGAGCGCATGCCGGGCAACTACTACACCAGGCACATGACCGGCATGCTGATCGTCGGCGTCATGATCTGGCTGTTCATGCGCTATACCGGTCAATACTACGTACAGGGCGTCGGCTACGCGACCGTGCAGGACATCCTGCGCGATGTCTTGAACAATCCGTGGCTGCTGTTGCTGCTGTTCGGCGGAAAATTGCTGACCACCGCGCTGACCCTGGGTTCGGGCGGGTCCGGCGGTATCTTCTCGCCGTCGCTGTATCTCGGCGCCACGCTGGGCGCCTGTTACGCGATATTGCTGGGCTGGATGCTGCCGGGCTTGCACGCGGGCGTGGCCAGCCTGGCCGTGGTCGGCATGGCCGGCGTGGTCGGCGGTACGACCGGCGCCGTGGTTACTTCGGTGGTCATCGTGTACGAGATGACCCGCGATTACAACGTGATCCTGCCGTTGCTGATCAGCGTGTCCGTGGCTTACGGCATCCGCCGCTGGTTCGTGCGCGGCAGCATCTACGATCTGAAACTGGCGCGACGCGGACATTACATTCCGGAATCGCTGCAGACCAACATGTATCTGCTTGATCGGGTGCGCGATTTCCTGCGCCGTGCAGTGGTGCGCGTTCCGATTGATGGCGACTGGAGTCGACTAAGCCGTTATCTGGTGCGCCTGCGCCGCTTGCCGCACGTCCTCATCACGGACGGCGACGAAGTGCTCGGCGTCGTGGCTGCCGGCGAGGTGTTGCGCATCGATCGCGGCAAGCCGGTTCGTGATGCTCTTGAAAAGATGGCGCAGCGCAGCTTCGTCGTCATCGGCAGCAACGACATGATGTTCGACGCCTTGGCCAAGCTGCGCGACTCATCCGCCTCGATCGTACTGGTGACGGCCACCGGCGAGATGCGTACGCCGCGCCAGGTCAAGGGCGTATTGACCTGGGCCGATATCGCCAGCAGCAGCAACCTGCCTGTTCCCCTGCTGAGCCCGCGAGTGCGCGCTCCCTAGGAGCCTGGGCGAACTTCGACGTCCTATTTGACGTGAATGGTGATCTTGCGCGACACGATCCGCGGGTTGAACTGCATGTGCGCGTAGTTGGCAAAGTCCAGCTGCAGTGTGTGATCGCCCGGGCTCAGGTGAATCCTGGCTTCGGTTTGCCCCTTGCCGAAATGCAGGTGATGCGCATCTTTTGGAATCGGCTCGTCGATCGGCGGCAATTTGTCGACGTCGATCAACAGGTGATGATGCCCGGTATCGGCGGCCATATGCGTTGTCGGGACAACCGTGATGCCACTGGCGCCGAATTTGACCGTCACGTCCTGGCCGACCGTGGCGCCGTCCTTCGGCGAGACGATAAAAACCTTCGCGCCGGCCGGTGCCTTCGGATGCAGCGCCGAAATCGGCTTCATGCCGGGTTGCGCGGATGCCGCGGCACAAACGGCAACCAGGCTCATTGCGATAAATTTTGCCGATTGCATGATGTCTGTCTCCCAGGACGAACGATGCATCCGATGATACGCTGAACCTGGCGACTTGCGCAGATCGATTTCGCCCCCATCTGCTCAAAATGACCTCTTCCCGACGTCCCGAAACGGCGACGGTGTACTCGACGCTGCGCCGTTTGCTGCCCTATGTGTGGCATTACCGCCTGCGCGTGGGAGTGGCGCTGGTCATGCTGGTCGCGGCCAAGGCCGCTACCGTCGGCGTGCCGGTGGTGCTGAAGTATCTGGTCGACGATCTGAACGTGCGTGCGACCGCGCTGGCAATTCCCGCCATGCTGCTGCTCGCCTATGGCGCCTTGCGCCTGTCCACTGCGTTCTTCCAGCAACTGCGCGAAGTGGTGTTCGCGCGCGTGCTGGCACGCACCTCTCGCGAAATCACGCTGCGGGTATTCGAGCATCTGCACGCCTTGAGCCTGCGTTTCCATCTGGATCGTCGCACCGGCGGCATCGCCCGCGAGATCGAGCGTGGCATGGTCTCGGTGTCGGACCTGCTCGACTGGACCATCTACACGATCCTGCCCACGCTGATCGAGATCGGAATGATCAGCACGATCCTGATCCTGCATTTCGACTGGGGCTTCGCCGCGATAACGCTGGCCACGATCGCCACCTTCATCGTCTTCACGCTGATGGTCACCGAGTGGCGGCTGCGTTACTACCGCGCCATGAACGAGGCCGACACCGAAGCCAATGCGCGTTCGGTCGACTCGCTGCTCAATTACGAAACGGTCAAGTACTTCAACAACGAGGGGCACGAACTGAAACGTTTCGGCATGGCGCTGCGCGAGTACGAGGAAGCGACGGTCAAGAGCAAGAAGACGCTGGCGGTGCTCAACATCGGACAGGCCGGTATTGTTGCAGTCGGGCTAACGATGTTGCTGTGGCGCGCGGCCGGCGGCGTCGTCGCCGGCAGGCTGAGCATCGGCGATCTGGTGCTGGTCAACGCATTCCTGATCCAGTTGTCGATGCCGCTGAACTATCTGGGCACCGTGTATCGGCAGGTCAAACAGTCGTTGATCAATATCGAGCGCATGTTCGGCCTGCTGGCTGAACATCAGGAAATCGCCGACCCCCCGAATGCACCGGCACTCAAGGTAACCGACGCCCAGGTCCGCTTTGAAAACGTCTCGTTCAGCTACAACCCCGAACGCAAAATCCTGCGCGATGTCGATTTCCGCATCGCCCCGGGCAAGACAGTGGCCGTGGTCGGCGCAACCGGTGCCGGCAAGTCGACACTGTCGCGGCTGCTGTATCGCTTCTACGATGTCAGTGGCGGGCGCATCCTGATCGACGGCCAGGACATTCGCGAGGTGACGCAGGCTTCGCTGCGTGCGGCAATCGGCATCGTGCCGCAAGACACCGTGCTGTTCAACGATACGATCGGCTACAACATCGCCTACGGCCATCCCGGCGCAAACCACGACGACGTGGTCGCGGCAGCACGCGCGGCGCATATCCACGACTTCATCACCAGCCTGCCCCAGGGTTACGAAACATCGGTCGGTGAGCGCGGACTGAAACTGTCCGGCGGCGAGAAACAGCGCGTGGCGATCGCCCGAACCTTGCTGAAGAACCCGGCAATCCTGGTCTTCGACGAGGCGACCAGCGCGCTGGATACACGCACCGAAAAGATCATCCAGGGCGAACTGGGCGAAATTGCACGCAACCGAACCACGTTGATCATCGCGCATCGCCTGTCCACCATCGTCGATGCGGACGAGATCATCGTGCTCGATCGCGGCCGTATCGTCGAACGTGGCACACATGCGCAACTGCTTTCGGCCGCTGGCCGTTATGCCGATCTGTGGGCGATGCAACAGCAATCCCGCCGGCCCGACCCGGATATCGGTGCAAATGTCGAACCCGTGCTGGAAACCGTCCCACTCTGAGCCAGCGATGCCCTGATCGAATCAGTGCACGTTGCCGCGGGAATTTTCGTATACTTCCTTTTGCGCACCTTCAGCGCTGTGTGCCTGAGGTCCGAATAGTGACCAGCGAAAAATTCCTTGCCATCGTCGGGGTCGATGAAGTAGAAGTCGCCCGCATTCGTCTGACCTTGCGCGCCGCCAATGAACAGTTGCCGCACCGGTGGAAATGGACTGATCAACGCCACGCCGATCTGGTCATCATCGATCCAGCCAATTTGCAGGGCCAGATGGCGCGCGACCGCGCCTACAGCAGCGGCCTTCACTGTGCCGTATTCAGCGCCACCGAACCGCTGCGCGCCGGTGAAGTCCGTCTGAAACCACCGGTCGACACACAAGCGTTGGTCGATGTCCTGACCGGTGCCGCACTGAGCAGTTTCGAGATCGGCTCGCAGATCTCGCAGCACAACAAAGACTTCTACGATCCTGGCGTATTCGAGCCGAAGTCCGCCGGTGAGGCCGAAGCGCCGGGCGAATCGGCTACGCCCACCGCTGCATCCAGGCCCAACCAGCCCAGTCTGGATGAACTGCTCAGGTTCGCCGACGACGCTGAACATGGGCGACTCAAGGCACCGCGCGACGTGGATTTGGAATCGCATCGCCCGTCAGCCACGGCACCGGCAAAATTCGACGAACAGCATCCGACCGGAGCCAGCTTTGTCCATCGCGATCTCACCGCTGGCGCGGAAGGCATCAATCTGCGTACGTCGAATGACACTCAAGACGCGCATTCGCACACCTTGCGCGAAGTGATTGCCGGCAACCTGCTGGGTGGGCCGGCCAGCGTTCGATTGCCGGATACCCCTGAACTGACTCTCGACCCCAAGACACGCCTGTTTTACGCGGATGCGCCCTTGTCGGCGCTGGCCGGCTATTGCCTTGAATCGCTTGCACCGTCGCAGTGGGATCCGGTTACCACGTCCGAGTTTACCCGCTTACGCAGCCAATGCGCCGTGCGGCCCTATGAAGCCCTGTTGTGGCTGGACGCCCTGGTCCATTCCGACGGGCATTTGACACGTCACCTGGATCCCGGAGGCCGTTACCGGCTGCGCCAGCCGCCAGGGTTCGAAAGCGATTTCCCCGGACACAACAAGATTCTGCAGACGTTGGAGGAACCGCATCGGCTCAACGAGATTGCCTCCGCCGCCGGCGTTTCCATGAGTGAAGTGTTCGACCTGATCAATGCGCTCGACACGATCGGACTGATCGAGGTCAGCCCGCGCGCGCCCAGACACGGGGCACCGCCGAACTCGCCGCTGCTCTGGCTGCGCAAGCACTTGTTCGGACGCTGAGCCGGGCGCCTCCATTGCCTTCGCATCCAGCGGGCGCGCATCGAATCCCCGTAAAAACTTGACCGAGCCGCGAATTCGGCGAGAATTGCCGGGTTTGGCCTCGCCAGGCCAGTGATCCGCAAGATGCACTATAAGCATCGCGCGCGGAATTAAGGGGGAAAGATGGCAAGACGATTAACGCTGCACGGCGCCAGCGAGCAGGACACCGCGCAAATACGCAACCTGCTCAGGAGCGCAAAATCCGAAATCCGCTCTGGCTGGAACCTCTATGCAGGCGAAGACACCGATTTCCTGATCGTCGATGTCGATACCCTCCACGGCCACATGGACTGGCTGCGCATGCTCGGGCTCGGCATTCCGGTCGCGGCGCTGACCGAGCACGCCAGGTTCGAAGACAGCGAACTGACCCTGCACAAACCGATCGCCATGAAAAACCTGGCGGATCTGCTCGAACGTGCCGCCGCCCAAACCCGGGACCGCCCCGAACCGGCGACGATCCGCGCGATGCGTCAGCCGCTGCTCGCCGTCAAACCGGTGCCGCGCACGACACCGACCGAACCCGAAGCTGCCGCATCCGAAACGCCGATAGCCGCGACCAAAACCGTTTCCCCCGCTACCGACGAATCCACGCCGCAGGCAAAATACCTGCTGCAGTGGCTTGCCGAGGGCAAACTCGAGGGCCGGTTCAAACTCAATCTCGCCGACAAACCGGCATTGCTGCTCGACTTCGACGAAAAGCAGTTCTACACCGATGCCGGCCTGCGCGCGCTCGCGCCGCACTGCGCCGCAACCTTCGATGCCGCGCAGTGGAAAGCGCTGGACGCCGAAGCAATGGCCTCGGCGCGCGATTCGCTGAAGTCATACCCGCTGCCGCAACTGATCTGGCTTTGTCACGCGCTGGGATCAAACGGCCATCCCGGCGACGAACTGGATGCGAACGCACACTACAAACTGGCGCGCTGGCCGCAGATCGAGCGCGAATTCCCGAAACATTTCCGTATTGCCACGGAAATGATCAAGCAGCCTGCAACCCTGACCGAAATCTCCGAGCGCAGCGGTGCGACGCTGGCCGAAGTCATCGATTTCACCAACGCCTACAACTCCATCGGATACATCGAAGCGCAACCGGCGCCGGCCAAACCGGATGGCGCCGCCGAACGCGGCGCGATTTTCTCGCGCCTGCGCAAGACCCTGGGCAACCGTCAGTCCGGATAACCGGCTCCCGTCCGCGGGCCGCGACCGTTCCGCACCATCGCGGAATCATCACCCGTGCGCCGCCGCTGGGCGAATTCAGTATTCCGTCCGGACACACGCTGCGCGCCGCGTGCTTCACCAGTGTCGCGCTGGCCTGCTTCCCGTTGTTGGCGCCGCTGCTGGTTGCTGCAAGGCTGATCGGCCCGGCCCTGGCCACGGCCTCGCTGAAGCCCACTGCCATCCTCGTTTGAGCCTGTTCCTTGCGCCCGGCCCATCGACCCGGACCCGAACGCGCTGCAGCCCCCGGCCAGGCACGACTGCCTGACTTTTTCAGTGGAATACCGCTCGCCGGCGACGTATCCTGATTCGGCGGGCTCCCAGGCGAGTCTTTCGGACCGACACTCCGGGTACAGGGATGACGACGATGAATTACCGCCATGTCTTTCATGCGGGAAATTTCGCTGATGTCTTCAAGCACGCCGTGCTGATCGGACTGCTCGAAGCGCTTGCTGCCAAGAAAACACCCTACTGCTATCTGGAAACGCATGCAGGGTCCGGTCGCTACGATCTGCACGGCGCGGACGCACAAAAAACACGCGAACACGAAACCGGCGTCATGCGCCTGCTCGCCGCAACCGAACTGACGCCACAATTGCATATCTACATGAACCTGGTCCGCGCGTTGAACGCGGACGCGGCGCCCCATGATCTGCGTATCTATCCCGGCTCGCCGATGCTCGCGCGCTACCTGATGCGCGAGCAGGATCGTGCTTTGCTGTGCGAACTGCAGCCAACCGAGGCCGGCTCGCTGAAGCGCCTGTTCGCCAACGATGCGCGCGTGCAGGTGCATCAACGCGACGGTTATGCGGCAGTCGGCGCGCTAATACCACCACGGGAACGCCGTGGACTGGTGTTGATCGATCCACCGTTCGAGGCCCAGGAACGCGAGTTCGACGCCGTCCGGGGGGCACTGTCGATAGCGCTGGAGCGCTGGCCGAACGGCATCTACGCCATCTGGTATCCGATCAAGCTGCGCCGCACGACGCAGACGTTTCGCCGCTGGTTCGTGCAGCAAGGCATTGCCAAAGTGCTATGCGCCGAGCTGTTGCTGCATCCGGACAATTCCACATTGCGCCTGAACGGCTGCGGCATGATCATAGTCAACGCCCCATGGAAATTCGACCAGCAACTCGGCGCCTTGCTGCCGGTGTTGCTCAGGTATCTATCGCAGAGCCGCTTTGGCGAACACCGGGTCGACTGGCTCACACCGGCCTGACAGCCGTCACCTTGCCGCGGGTGCCGGTGCGGGCCCCACCATGTCGCGGCTTCTGATCAACAGCGCAACACAAGCGCAAACAAGACGAATGAACCGACAGGCCGGCGTCGTGCCGCCGGCGACACCCGGCAACATGGCAGCGGCCAGCTACGGATGATGCAAGTCGCCGGAAAAAACCAGTCCGCCGACGGCGCCGAAAATTCCGATACGGACTTTCATCCGTGATCGCCGTACGCGTTGACCTGCACACAGACATGCTCGGTAACGCCTGCGCTGACTTGATCAGGGCATCCCTGGATAAACGCTCAGTCGGTGTTGTCCGGCTCGAAAAACGACCAGCGGATTTCCGGGAACTGTTGTTTCATGCCGGCCTCGACGCGATTGATCGCGTCGATCAGTTCGTCGCCGGACAGCGGCCCGCACATCTTCGCCTTGGTCGCCACCATGACGTCGGGTCCCATCTGCAGCGTAATCAGGTTGTACACATGTTCGACCTCAGGCTGCGCGCGAACGTAGGCATCGATCCGCTCACGCAGCAACGGCTCCGCGCTCTGCCCGATCAGTAGCGAGGCCACTTCCTGCGCCACGAACACCGCGATCACGCACAACAACACGCCAATCGCCATCGAACCCATTGCATCAAACAACGGATCGCCGCTGATCCAGGTTGCGAGTATGGCGACCAATGCGAACGTGAGTCCGAGCAAGGCTGCCATATCCTCGCCGAAAACGACGATCAACTCGCTTTGCCGACTGTCTCGGAACCAGCGCCACAAGCTGCGTTCGCCACGCGACTTGTTCACCTCGCGCAGGCAACCGTATAACGAGTAGCCCTCCGCCAGGATACTGAACGCGAGCACGCCGACGGCCAGGCCCGGCAAGCGCAAGGGTTCGGGCGTTTCAAGCTTGTGCAGCCCTTCGTAGATCGAGAAAATGCCGCCAACGCTGAACAGCAACAGCGCCACCAGGAACGACCAGAAAAACAGCACCATGCCGTAACCCAACGGATGATCCGGCGACGCCTTCCACCGCGACTGGCTCATGCCGAGCAGCAGCAAGCCCTGATTGCCGCAATCGGCCAGCGAATGTACGGCTTCGGCCAGCAAGGCGCCGGAACCGGTAATCAAGGCCGATATCAGCTTGGCCACGAAGATGGCGAAATTCGCCCCCAGCGCAAGAAAGATGGTCTTTCGCGAATTCGCCTTGCCCGACACCGTACCTCCGCCCTAGACGCTTGTTGCCGTGCGTGATGCCGAGGCACGAACATCGCCTGGCGTATCCAGCGCCAGCAATTGTCCCGACGTCAGCCCGGCACGAACCAGTTCATACGAATGTCGCACGAAGTCGCCAATTTCGCCCGCGGTGAAACGTTCCGGCGCCACAACCGTTACCCAGTAGTCGTGCGACGCGAAACGGGTCGCGACGATGCCCGGCAAGGAACAAAACTCGGAGGATCGTTCGGCATCCACCTTGAACGAAACACGACCGCGCTCCGGAACGCGCAGGCACGAAACCGCAAAGCGCTTGCCGGCCACGGTAAACTCCAGATCGCCATCTTGTTTGACCTGCGTGGCTACTCCCGGCCACGCGGAACACAAGGCCTTGAGTTCATTCGCGTTCACGGTCTCGCTCGTCCCCCATCCCTGCATCGTCAGCCCGGTGCCACAATGCTTGCCTGCCCCGCCAGTGCCGAGCAGGCATACTTGAATGCAACTCTAACAAAAACCGCGAGCGAACCCACGTGCAAGAAGGCACGCCCGAGCCCCCAAGTGCGGAAATCGTAACGACCCGCGACGGGCGGCAACTGATTCTGCGCCGCATCCGGCGCGGTGATGTGGCAGCCCTGCAGCGCGGGTTTCTCGCACTGAATGCCGACGAAGTGCGGCATCGTTTCTTCTATCGCCTCAAGGAATTGCCCGAAGTAATGGCGCGGAGTCTGTGCGATCTCGATCCGCACTTCGCGGTGGCCTGGGTTCTTGTCGACCGCGACGACGTGCCCGAACCGCGCATCCATGCCGTCGCCCGTGTACATCTGGATCCGGCGACGGAAGTGGCCGAATTCGCGCTCGTGGTCCAGCATGACATCGCCGGCCAGGGCGTCGGCCACATGTTGCTGCAACGCGCCTTCGACAGCGCCCGCTCAATCGGAGCGATCGAGGTATGGGGCGATATCCAGTCGGACAACACCGCCATGTTGCATCTGTGCGCATCGCTCGGCTGCACGGCCGGCCGCGTGCCGCACGATCCCGGCGTGGTACGCATGCATCACGGACTGATCTGAGCCTGGTCGCCTCAACTGGCAATCGCGCGCCGTTTGCCGCGACGGCGCAGCCAATCCTGCAACTGTTCGAAGTACAGATAGATCACCGGCGTCAGGTACAGCGTCAAGATTTGCGAAGTGATCAAACCGCCGACAACCGCCAGGCCCAGCGGACGCCGCGACTCTGCGCCTGCACCGATGCCGAGCGCGATCGGCAAGGTACCCATCAGCGCCGCGAAGCTGGTCATCATGATTGGCCGGAATCGCACCAGGCTGGCCGAAAAGATCGCCTCTTCGGCCGGCTTGCCGCTGCGCTGCGCATCCAGGGCGAAGTCGATCATCATGATCGCGTTCTTCTTGACAATACCGATCAGCATGATCAGTCCGACCGCCGAATATAGATTCAGGTCGACGTGGAACAGCATCAGCGTCAGCAATGCGCCGAACGCAGCCGGCGGCAATCCGGAGAGAATCGTCAACGGATGGATGAAACTCTCATAGAGAATGCCCAACACCAGATAGATCACGAAGATCGCCAACAGCAATAGCAGGCCCATGCCCGAAACGGCTGACTGAAATGCCTCGGCCGTGCCCTGGAATGATCCGGTAATCGTGGCCGGCACGCGCATCTTGCCCATGGCGGCATCGATGCGGTCCACGGCCTGACTCAGTGCCACGCCGGGCGCGAGGTTGAACGATACCGTCACAGCCGGAATCTGCCCCAGATGACTGATCGTGGACGGGCCAACCGACTTGTCGAAGCTGGCAACGGCCGACAGCGGCACCAGCTTGCCACTGTCGCTGCGAACATACAGCCGACTCAGCACATCCGGATCGTCCTGTTGCCTGGGATCGACCTGCATCAGCACCCAGTACTGGTCGATCGAGGTATAGATCGTCGAAACCTGTTCCGGTCCGAATGCGCTATACAGCGACGTTTCGATCTGCGCCGGCGTCACGCCGACGGCCGCCGCTGCATCACGGTCGATCTTCACATCGACCTGCGGCGTGGCAATCTGCAGGTCGCTGGTGACGTCCTGGATACCGGGCACTGCGGCAATTGTATCGATCACCTTCGGCACGAACGCAAACAACTCCCGGGTGTTGATGTCCTGCAACGTGTACTGGTATTCGGTCTTGGTCAGGTGACCGCCGATGCGGATGACCGGAATGTTCTGCAAATAAACCTTGAAACCGGGAATGCCCTGCAGCTTCGGGCGCAGTTCCTGGATCACGTCTTCGGCCGATGCGCGCTCGCTGCGCGCTTTCAGGCTGATGATCATGCGCCCGAGATTCAGCGTTCCGCTGCTGTGCGAAACGCCGATGAACGCCAGCACGCCTTTCACGTTCGGATCTTGCCGGATGATGCGCGCGATCTGGTTGTGCTTGCGCGCCATTTCGTCGAAGCCGATGTCCTGCGCGGCCTCGGTGAACACGAACAGGCGGCCGGAATCCTCGCTCGGCAGGAACCCCTTGGGTACGCTGACGAACATCACCGCGGTTGCCGCAATGATTGCGAAGAAACCGATCAGCACCAGTCGACGGTGATGCAGACAGGTTTGCAGAGTGTGCCGGTAGAAACCCAGCATCGCGTCGAAGCCGTGCTCGAAGGCCTGATACAACCTGCCGTGACGTTCGCCCATGTGTGGGTCGAGCATGCGGCTGCAAAGCATCGGCGTCAGGCTCAGCGAGACGAACCCGGAAACCAGGACGGCACTGACGATGCACACCGCGAACTCGTGCAACAGGCGACCCAGAATGCCACCCATGAAAAGCACCGGGATGAACACCGCGGCCAGCGACAGCGTCATCGACACGATGGTGAAACCAATCTCGCGCGAGCCGTCCAGCGTCGCCTGCAGTCTGGACTTGCCCATCTCCATGTGTCGCGAGATGTTCTCGAGCATGACGATGGCATCGTCGACGACGAATCCCACGCACAGCGTCAGGGCCATCAACGACAGGTTGTCGATGCTGTAGCCGAACGGATACATGATCGCAAACGTGCCGATGATCGACATCGGCAAGGCCAGCGACGGAATGATCGTCGCCGACAGGTTGCGCAGGAACAAGAAGATCACCATGACCACCAGCGCCAGCGCCAGCATCAGGCTGAACTGCACCTCGTTGACCGAATCGCGGATGCTCTGTGTTCGATCGTAGGTGACGGTCAGATCCACTCCGGCCGGCAATTGTTTCTGAAACTGCGGAAGCACTGCCCGGATGCGCTTGACCACGTCGATGGTATTTACGCCAGGCTGCTTCTGCACCGCCAGAATCACGCTGCGCTGGCCGTTGTACCAGGCTTTGTGTTTGTCGTTCTCGATGCCGTCGTAGACGTGCGCGATATCGTGCAAACGCACCGGCGCGCCGTTGCGATAAGTAACGACAAGGTTCCTGAACGGCTCGGCCGCTTCGAATTGGCCGTTGACCATGACGTTGTAGGTACGCTTGCTGCCGTACAGCGTACCGGTCGGCAATTCGACGTTGCTGTTGGCCACGGCCGCACGCACCTGATCGATACCGATGCCGCGGCTGGCCATGGCGGCCGGATCCAGGTCGATGCGCACGGCGTACTTGGCCGAACCGTAAACGTTCACCAGCGCCACGCCGTCAATCATCGAAAGCCGCTGGGCCAACAGCGATTCGGCGTACTCGTCCACCTTCGACATCGGCAGCGTCTTCGATCGCATGCTAACGTAGAAAATTGCTGCATCGGCCGGATTGGACTTGCGGAAAGACGGTGGCGTGGTCATGGCCGTGGGCAGGCGGTGCTGTGCAACCGATATCGCCGATTGCACATCCAGCGCCGCCGCGTCGATATTTCGGTCCAGGCTGAATTGCAGCGTGATCAAGGTCTGGCCCAGACCGCTGTCGGAGGTCATCGATTCCAGCGCCGGAATCGAAGACAGTTGTTTTTCCAGCGGCGTGGCCACGGCCGTGGCCATGGTTTCCGGTGACGCACCGGGCAGCTTCGCTGTTACCTGGATCGTCGGAAAGTCGACGTTGGGCAAATCCGAAACCGGAAGGCTCTCGTAGGCGACCACGCCAAACACCAGGATGCCGATCATGACCAGGATCGTCATGACCGGACGGTGCACGAAAATGTCCGAGATACCCTTCATCGTCCTGTCACATCCCGGAAATCGGCATCACCGGTTTCAATGACCGTTCTCGTGAACGATCTTGACCCGCGTGCCGCCCTCAAGCCGCGACTGGCCGTCGATGACCACCTGCTCGCCTTCGGTCAGTCCCTTGCCGATGATCGATTCGCCCTTGATGCTGCGCTCCACGCTGACATCACGCTGTTGCGCACGGCCATCGTGCTTGATCACGAATACATAGGTTCCGTTCGGACCGGTCTTGATCGCCGCATCCGGTACCGCCAACACGTTGGCCTGCTCTCCCAGCGTAAGTTGCACCTTGACGAACTCGCCCGGCCACAGGCGATGGTCCGCGTTTTCGAATATTCCGCGCAACGAAACGGTATTGGTCGACGCATCGATCACATTGTCGATAAAAGCCAGCTTGCCGACGATACGGCCATCAACGCCGTCACCGTAAACCTGCACAGCCGGCGTACCTTTTGTCGCCGCTGCACGGATGCGGTCGACTTCGCGTCCGGGCACGGCGAATTTCACGTAGATTGGCGAAAGCTGGTTGATCGTCAGCAATGCCTGCGTATCGTTGGCCTTGATCAGGTTGCCGGGCTGGACCAGGACGCGCCCGGCTCGGCCATCGATCGGCGCGTAGATGTCGGTATAGCCCAGATTGAGCCTGGCCGCGGCCACATTGGCCTGGTCCACCTTCACGCTGGCACGCGCCGATTCCAGCGAAGTCACGTATTGCTGCATCTGGTCGGCTGAGATGTAGCCCTTCTTCGCCACCGGCTCGTATCGCTTGACCTGGGCCCGGGCCAGATCGCGCGCGGCCACGTCCCTGGCCAGGGCGGCTTTCACCTGGGCCAGCGCCGCCTGCGCCGGACGCGGATCGATCTTGAACAGCAACTCGCCGCGATCCACGGTGTCGCCGTTGCCGACGTGACTTTCCAGCAATTGTCCGTCGACGCGCGACTTGATCGCGACCGTGTTTATCGCCTCGACATTACCGACCGCATCGACGATTTCCGGCAGCGTTCTGCGCTGCACCGGCACAACCACCACCGGCACAGCCGTTTCCTCGGGCGGCGGCGGCTTGGCACAGCCGGTCACGCCCAACACCACGGCCACCACGACAAGCACGGGCAACGAAAAGTGACGCGCGCGGCGGGGTACGCGCAGGATGTCGAAACGGGTCGAACACATTTGCAACATTATGGCCGAATCGACGATGCAATCGCATTCCGGCCGCGTAAATACTTGTGAATCGCCTGTTCGGCTGTGCCAGAAGTCATGCTTCACAGGTGCTGTTCACATGCACGCGCTAAACTGCGCAGCCCCGCGCCGGCTGTGACGAGCATTCCGGCGCTGTCGTCATTTCAGCTTAGGCATGCTCTGATCAACTCAGCACAGGTGTCACCGGCCACATGAGCGCAACAAAACTACTGCAGCCGCCCCTGCCGAGCGAGCCCAAACAACGCCGTTTCTGGAATGCGCCACACGGCAGCGCAAAGGCCCTGGCCATTGCCGAAGCCGCCCGCGCGGCGATTCGTCCGGTCGTCGCCGTTACCCGCGATACCCACAGCGCGCATGTACTCGAATCGGATCTGCGCATTTTTGCCGGCAATACCCTTGAAGTGCTGCACTTTCCCGACTGGGAAACCCTGCCCTACGACCTGTTTGCGCCGCACCCGGAAATCGTCTCGCAACGTATCGCCGCGCTGTATCGCCTGCCGGGCCTGAGCCATGGCGTGCTGGTCGTGCCGATCGCCACGTTGATGCAACGTCTGACACCACGCAGTTTCATCGGCGGCTCCAGCCTGATCCTGCAATGCGGCCAGGCGCTGGATTTGAACCAGGAACAGTTGCGCCTGCAATCGTCCGGCTATCGTGCCGTGTCGCAGGTAACCGAGCCCGGCGAGTTCGCCGTGCGCGGTGCGCTGCTCGATATTTTTCCGATGGGCAGCCTCGAGCCGTACCGCATCGAGCTGTTCGACCGCGAGATCGACTCGATCCGTTGTTTCGATCCGGAGACGCAACGCTCCACGCACAAGGTCGACGAGATCAACCTGCTGCCCGCGCGCGAATTTCCACTGACGCGCGAATCGTCCACGCGCTTCCGCGACACACTGCGCGAACGCTTCCCGATCGACCCGCGCCACTGTCCGATCTATCAGGACATCAAGGAAGGCACCACGCCAGCCGGCATCGAGTACTACCTGCCCTTGTTCTTCGAACACACCGAAACGCTGTTCGACTATCTCGGCGACAACGCGATTTTCGTCGAGGACCAAGGCGTGCTCGAAGCCGCCGACGCATTCTGGTCGCAGGCACAGGCGCGTTATGAAAGCCGCGCGCACGACATCGAACGACCGATCCTTGCCGTCGCCGAACTGTACCTGCCGCCGGACCGCCTGCGCGAACACCTCAACCGGTGCCTGCGCGTGGAAATCGCCGCGGAGGGTACCAACAAGCATGCCGTCGACCTGGGCACGCAAGCCGCACCCGCACTGCCGTTGAACCGGCGCGGCGAAACCACGGCGCAGGAACTCACGGAATTCCTCGGCGACTATTCCGGTCGCGTGCTGATCGCCGCCGACTCTGCCGGACGCCGCGAAGCCCTGATCGAGCAACTCGCTTGCGCCGACCTGCATCCGCAAACCGTCGATTCGTGGCAGGCGTTTGTCGGTTTCGGTGACTCACCCAACACGGATACGAACAACAAGCACTCTTCCCCGAGTTTGCCCGGGGCAGAAGGAACCGACTCGCAAGTCAACGTCAAATCCACAACGACCAGCCAACTTGCGGAAGAGAGACCCCGGTTCGCCATTACGGTCGCCCCGCTCGACAATGGTTTCGCCCTGACGCAACCGGCGATCACCGTACTGACCGAGCGCCAGCTCTACGGCGAACGCGCCAGGCAGACACGACGACGCAGCACCGCCGCACGCGACCCGGAAGCCGTGCTGCGCGATCTGTCCGAGCTCGATATCGGTGCGCCGATCGTGCACGTCGATCATGGCGTCGGCCGCTATCAGGGCTTGGTCAAACTCGATATCGGCGAAGGCGGTGAATTCCTCAGCATCGAATACGCCAAGGGCGACAAGCTGTACGTGCCGGTGGCGCAGCTGCACCTGGTCTCGCGCTATACCGGTGCCGCGCCGGAACTGGCGCCGCTGCATTCGCTGGGTAGCGAAGCGTGGGACCGCGCCAAGCGTCGCGCCGCGCAAAAAGTGCACGATGTCGCCGCCGAACTGCTCGCGCTGTATGCCGAACGCGAGGCACGCCAGGGCCATGCCTTCGCCTACGATCGCAGCATGTACGAGCAATTCGCGGCCACCTTCCCGTTCGAGGAGACGCCGGATCAGTTGCAAGCCATCGAGGCGGTCATCGCCGATCTGGCTTCCAGCAAGGCCATGGATCGGGTCGTCTGCGGCGATGTCGGTTTCGGCAAAACCGAAGTCGCCATGCGCGCGGCCTTCGTCGCCGCCACTGCCGGCAAACAGGTCGCCGTGCTGGTGCCAACCACCCTGCTCGCCCAGCAGCACTACACCAACTTCCGCGACCGCTTCGCTGACTGGCCGCTGCGCGTGGAAGTCATCTCGCGCTTCAAATCGAAAAAGGAAACCGACGCCACGATGCAACGCCTGCGCGACGGCCAGACCGACGTGTTGATCGGCACGCATCGCCTGTTGCAGGCGGACGTGAAATTCAGGCAACTCGGCCTGGTCATCGTCGACGAGGAACAACGCTTCGGCGTGCGCCAGAAGGAAAAGCTCAAGAAACTGCGCGCCGAGGTCGATCTGCTCACGCTCACCGCCACGCCGATTCCGCGCACGTTGAACATGGCCATGTCCGGCCTGCGCGACCTGTCCATCATCGCCACGCCGCCGGAACACCGCCTGGCCGTGAAGACCTTCATCGCACCCTATGATCCGGCCACCGTGCGCGAGGCGTTCCAGCGCGAACTGGCGCGTGGCGGCCAGGTTTACTTCCTGCACAACCAGGTCGAAACCATCGACAGGACCGCACGCGAACTCGGCGAACTGATTCCCGAAGCGCGCATCCGCATCGCCCACGGCCAGATGCCCGAGCGCGAGCTGGAACAGGTCATGCTGGATTTCTATCGCCAGCGCTTCAATGTGCTGGTGTGCACGACGATCATCGAATCCGGCATCGACGTACCCAGCGCGAACACGATCCTGATCAATCGTGCCGACCGCTTCGGCCTGGCCCAGTTGCATCAGTTGCGCGGGCGCGTCGGCCGTTCGCACCACCGTGCTTACGCCTACCTGATCGTGCCCGAACGCGGTGCGATGACGGCAGACGCCGAGAAGCGTCTGGATGCGCTCGCCTCGCTGGAAGAACTCGGCGCAGGCTTCACCCTGGCCACGCATGACCTGGAAATTCGCGGTGCCGGCGAATTGCTCGGCGAGGAACAAAGCGGGCAGATCGCCGAGGTCGGTTTCTCGCTGTACAACGACTTGCTCGAACGCGCCGTGCGTGCGCTCAAGTCCGGCAAGGTGCCGGACTTCGACCTGGTCAACGAACACGATACCGAAGTCGAACTGCACCTGCCGGCGCTGATCCCCGACGACTACCTGCCCGACGTGCATACGCGCCTGACCTTGTACAAGCGCATCGCCAGCGCGCGCGACACGAATGCCTTGCGCGAACTGCAAGTCGAGATGATCGACCGTTTCGGCCTGCTGCCCGATCCGGTCAAGAACCTGTTCGCCATCGCCGCACTCAAGCTCGGAACCACCGCACTGGGCATGCGCAAGATGGAACTCGGCGAAAACGGCGGGCGCATCGCGTTCAAGCCGCAGCCGAACATCAACCCGGCGCGCATCATCGAGTTGATCCAGACCCAGCCGCGCGTGTACTCACTGGACGGCCAGGACAAGCTGCGCATCCGCATGCAACTGCCCGGCCCCGCCGAACGCCTCGGCGCCGCACAATCGTTGCTGCGTTCGCTCACCTCGTCGCCAACCGCCTGATCAGCCATACGCGGCGAACCGCCCCCGCTGTAATACCCTCTGCCACAAGCACGCTTGCGGGAGAGGATCGGGTCAGGGCGTAATGTCTGAACTATCCCCAGCGCTGCGCAAGTGCGTTACGCTGTCGATCACTTCGCTGCACAATGCATCCGCGAAAGGGGAAATCGATGCTTTGGTCGCTATCACTGATGATGATGATTTTCTGGTTCGGCCCCGCCGCCGCACTGCTGATCGTCAGCCTGGTCATGGAGCAACGCCGTCACGCACCGAACGGCACCGACCCGCGCGGCAATCTGGTCCTGCGCAGCCTGATCGGCGGCATCGTCGCCGCCGTCGCCTGGGTCATCCTGATCATGACGCTGGTGCTGATCACGCAGGCCGGCAATGCCGGTCTATGGATCGTGTTCGCACCGTGGGCATTCGCCATCGGACAAGGCACAGGCCTTTTCTGGCGCAGCGCGAATATCGCTCCACGCCGGTGACCCGATCGCCAGACTCAACTGGATCGCACCGCTTGTTACACCCGCTTATTCACCGGCGTAACTCATACACCCTCATATCCGAGGTGTTGCACGAAAAAGCTGCGCAGCGACAACCCTGAGCCATGCGCCAAGGGTTCTACCCCATTTCCACGGACGGTTTGATTAAGGCTGAAAATTCCCGGTCACGCCGGGCAACTCTACGACGCATTCGCGGGTTATGGAACCGTTCGAGGTAATCGAACAGGTCGGCGCGAGCTTCGTCTCGGGTCCTGTACCTGCGTTGGTGTACGCGTTCCCGCTTGAGTGCCCCGAAGAAGCCCTCGCAAGCCGCATTGTCGGCGCAGTGACCGACTGCGCTCATGCTGCACACCAAGGCATTCCCGCCCAGGAACTTCTGGTACGTGCCGCTGATGAACTGACCGCCGCGATCCGAGTGCAGAATGACCTCCGAACTTCCCTGGCGCTGCCACACCGCCATCTGAACCGCTCGCACAACCATATGCCGATCCTGACGGTGGTGCATCGACCAGCCCATCACGAGCTTGCTGTATAGATCGACCACAACGCACAGATACAGCTTGCCTTCTTGTGTCGCGACCTCGGTGATGTCGGTGACCCACTTTGTCTCCGGCTCGTTGGCGTTGAAATCACGTTCCAGCAGGTTTTCGACACCGACCGGGCGCATGCCAGGCTTGCCCCTGAACCCGCGCTTCCTGCGGCGCGGCCAGCCCTGCAAGCCCGCGCCGGCCATCAGGCGAGCCACCCGATTGAGGCTGACGCGTTCGCCCTCATCGACCAGATCCTCGTGCATGCGCAGGGCGCCAATGGCGCCCTGGCTGTCTTCATGGATCTGTCGAATGCGCTCCAGCAGGCGCGCGTTCCCCTGCGCTCTCGGGCCAGGCTTGCGACCTGACCATGCGTAGAATCCACTCGTGGAAACTTCAAGGCAGCGGCACATCATCCGGATGGGATAGTCGTTGCGGCAGCGCTCAATCACCGCGTACCGTTCGGTGACTGCTTCGCGAAGTACGCTGCCGCGTCTCTTAAAAAATCCCGTTCCTTGGTGATCCGCAACAGCTCGCGATTGAGGCGGGCCATTTCTTCGTCGCGTGGCGTGCCGCCACCCGGGAAAGCCTTGCCGCCTTCGGCTTCGGCCTCCCGCACCCAGCGGGTCAGAATGTTCGGATTGATGCCAACCTCCAGGGCGACCTGGCGGCAGCTCGTGTTTGATCGCCGAACCAGCTCGACAACCTCCCGCTTGTACTCAGGGCTGTAACGTTTGCGCTTGGACATAAACCTTTGGCCCAGTATGGGGCTTAGTGAAAGTGTCCGCAGAATCGGGGGTGAACCCCTGTGGCAGGCTGCGCAGGAACATTCAGCGCAACCACGGCGAGATTGGCATGATACGCACATGGACCATCATCGGCGTCGATCATGTCGCCGCCAGCTGCAAGTGGTATCAGTCGCTGCTCGGCCTGCCGCAAACGCCGCCCGCACACGACTACTTCGGGCAGATACGCGATACCGACGGAACCGTGCTGCTGTGCCTGCACGCCTGGGGCGAACACGATCATCCGTCGTTGACGAGTCGCGATTGCGCGCTGCCCGACAATGGCCTGCTGCTGTTTTTCCGGGTCGACGATTTCGACATGGCGCTGTCCCGGGCCCGCGCGCTTGCCACCGGTTTCGAGCAAGGGCCGGACCGGAATCCGAACACCGGGACGATGGAATTCTCGCTGCGCGACCCGGATGGTTATTACGTCACGATCAGCGCGCTGTCTTCGAGCTGAAATCGCCTCACGCGGACCGCGTTTGCCGCCGCCGATGCGGCCGTGGACGGTATATCATGGGCACGGTGCAGTTCCGACCGGTTAAAGCACACGGCAGGTTCACTCATTTGATCGATACGACTTCCCCGGCGTTGCCAGACAACGACCACCTGAGCGACGACGCGCTGTACGCGCGCGTGGCGGACGATCTGGAATCGCGTGGCTACAGCATCTGCCCCGCGTCGTTATCCGGCGATTTGACCGACGCGCTATACCGGCAACAGCAGGCGATGGACGCACGGCGATATTTCAGCGCCGGTATCGGCCGTGGCGGCGATTACCTGCAGAATGAATTCGTGCGTACCAACGGGATCTGCTGGATCACCGGCGAGTCGTCTGCCGGACGGCAATGGCAGGGTTGGTCGTCCCGGTTGCAAGGCTTCCTGAATCGCCGCCTGTTTCTGGGGCTGTTCTCGTTTGAAAGCCACTTCGCCCATTACGCACCGGGCAATTACTACAAACGGCATTACGACGCCTTCCGTGGCGAAGCCAACCGTATCCTGTCCGTCGTCGTCTACCTCAATCCCGGCTGGACGACTGCCGATGGCGGCGAACTGGTCCTGTACAAGAGCGATAACGATCGGGAAGGTATCCGCATCGTGCCGCTGATGGGCACTTTGGCGGTTTTTCTCAGCGAGGAGTTTCCGCACGAAGTATTGCCCGCCAAACGGGACCGCTACTCGATCGCCGGCTGGTTTCGGGTCAACACATCCACATCAAACAAGGTCGATCCGCCCGCTTGACCTGTAATTTGGCCGCCCAAATTCCCGAATTACAAGGTTGAGAGTATATTTACACTGTTTGAGGTGGGGCGGGCAAAAATATGGTGGCGAATCCGGGACGTTATCGGGCGTTCATCAGCTACAGCCACAGCGACTCGCGCGTAGCGGCGTGGTTGCATCGTTCGCTCGAAAGCTATCGGATACCAAAACGATTGCGCGGAACGACCGGCGAGTTTGGTCCGGTTCCGAACCACCTGCATCCGATCTTCCGCGATCGTGAGGAACTGGCAAGCTCCGACGACCTGGCGTCGCGCGTTCGGGAGGTATTGTTCGCTTCGGATGCCTTGATCGTCACCTGCTCGCCGCAGGCCGCCAGGTCGCGCTGGGTCAATGAAGAAATACGCGCCTTCAGGCAACAGCCGAACGGCGCGCGCGTGTACTGCCTGATCGTATCCGGCGAACCGAACAGCGGCGACGAAAACGAATGTTTCCCTCCCGCATTGCGATATTCCGTCGATGCCGATGGCAATCCGGATTCGCAGGCAATCGAACCGATTGCCGCCGACCTGCGTCCCGGCATGGATGGCAAGGCGTTGGCGAAATTCAAGCTGCTTGCCGGGCTGCTTGGAATCGGCCTGGACGATCTTCGCCGGCGCGAAGCGCAGCGTCGCCATCGACGCACGTTCGCGGTCGCAGTCGCATCGCTCGCGGGAATGACGCTGGCGCTGATCCTGGCGACGACTGCGTGGATCGAACGCAACCATGCCAGGCGCGAGCAGGCGCGCGCCGAGTTGGCCAGCAGCGATGCGCAAAGACGTCAGGTCCAGGCGGAAGGCTTGTTGGGTTACATGCTCGATGATCTGCGCCCGAAACTGGAGAAGGTCGGGCAACTGAACCTGCTCGACAGTGTTGATAAAAAGGCATCGAATTATTTCAGTCACCTGAATCCACGCGATCTCAACGATGCGACACTGGCACGGCAGGCGCAAACCCTGACCGACATCGGCCAGGTGCGTCTGAGCCAGGGCCGCAACAAGGACGCTTTGGCCAGTTTCCGCGACGCGTACAAACGCAGCAAGGCGTTGGTGAACAGGCACCCGCACGACGGCAAGCTGCTGTTCGATCGCGGACAGGCGGAATATTGGGTCGGGAATGTGTACTGGCAAAGCCGCGAAATGGATCGCGCGCAGACCTGGCTGACGCGCTATCGCGATACCTGCCGGGCCGTCTATGCGATCAATCCCGGGAACCTCGACTGGGAACGCGAGCTGGCCTACGGCAATCACAATCTGGCGGTACTGGAATTCGACCGCGGCCAACTCGAACAAGCCTCAGCCGGATTCAAGCGCTCACGCGAACGGCTCGAGTCCGTTCTGACCAGAACACCCAATGACGACATTCTGGTGTTCGAAATTTCCGACGAGGTTTCATGGCAGGGCAACGTGCAGGAACAACTGGGACACCTGGCAACGGCCCAGGCCCTGTTCGCCGCCAAAGCCGATACGCTAAAGCAAATCGCGGCCAGACATCCGGACAATGCAAGATGGCGATCGGAATGGTCGTCCGCGCAATTGTTGCAATCGCGACTCATGCGCGTGCAGGGTAATTACAAACGCGCCGATACGCTCTCCGATGCCGCGGTCAAACGCCTCAAGGCACTCACCACCCAGGACCCGCAAAACAAGCAGTGGAGCCTCGATTACGCCTATGCCCTGATCGTGCGCGCGCAAGCGCGTTTGGGTGCCGGTGAACGCAGGGCCGCCCGTGGCGATCTGGCGATGGCTGGGCCGATACTCGTATCGCTGGCCAGGAACGAAAGCGTGAATCGTTATCTGCAGCGCGCGCAACTCGACGCGCTTGCCTTGCAAGCCACGCTGGCTGCGCGCGGACACGATGCCGAAATATCGAAGGTCTTCAAATCGTCATCACACCTGCTGCAAGACGACAAGATCACGATGCACTCCGCCGAGGAGACGGGTCGCTACGCGACTGCCCTGATTGCCGTCGCCACGGCCGAGGCTGCGGTCGGGAGCAAATTCGGTGCGAAGTCCTCGTTGGCGGCCGCGCGAAAGTTACTCGCCCCGTTGCAGGACGATTCCCGCTATTGGCGTATTCTCGATCCATGGATACGTTTGTCGCTGCTTAGCGGCAACGACGCGGTCGCGCGACGTTCCATGGCCAAACTTCGCGGTTTCGGGTATGTGCCGCTGTTCCCCTGGCCAACCGAATCCCATCCCGGCATGGACCGTAACCTGGCCAACACCGGACAAGCGAAGCTCAATAGACATGAGCATTCCCGAAAGCCGGGAATGCGTCATCCGGTTTCGAGGCCGACCTCGGCAAATGGGAAAACATCCGCGTCCGCCAAGGTCGGCGACCACCACGCCTCGTCCAGGGGCGTCAATCCGCTAGGAGACTAGATCATGCGCAAGATCATTTTTTACGGCTCCGTTTTTACCCTGATCGTTTCGGGGTGCAGCCAGACATCACCGCCGCAAAAGGCAGGTGGTCCCGAAATCAAACTCGAGGTCGCCGGCCCCGGTGGCGCAATGTTGGCGGGATCCACATCAACGATGGCAGACGGGAAAACGTACTACTGCAAGTTCAGCGGTGGCAATGTTCCTGGAGGCAACGGCGGTGACGTACAGTTTACGCATGGCCCGCCGGTGACGTTCCCCGTCAACTTGCATGCGGATGCGAAATTCAGCATCACCGATGTCAAGTTTCCGGTCGATCCCAAACACCAGCTATCAAAAAACACGCCGGTCACGAAGAAACAGGCGGTGATCAAGGACATGAACACCGACGTTCAACAAGGCACATATGAAGTCTATGTCGCGGACTCTTCCACGACGACATTCGTGTGCCATCCGATGATCATCAATCATTGATTAAGACTGCGGCCCGGTGCACGATGCACACAGGGGGCGCGCATTCAACCTTTATGCGGATGCCGGGACGGGCTCGCTTCCCGTATCCGATCGTCGCAACAACCCGAGTCATCAAGCCAAACACCAACCCACGAGGGGAATTAGTCATGCGTAACATTGCACTGTTGGTCATTTTCGCAACTCTGTGTTCATCGCTGTCGATGGCTCACGCCCAATCTTCAAACAATGGTCGCTCGATCGCATTGGACGTACGCAACGTCTCGTCAGGTGGAGCAGACGGTTACACGGACGTCACCGCTTCCAACGGCAAGACGTATAGCTACAAATATTCAGGCGGCGAAGGCAAGGGCGGCGATGTGACCTTCCACGTTGGTACGCCCGCAACGGTGGTCGTCCAGTTGCATAGCGATCCGCGCTACACCATCAACGACGTGACGTTCAAAGACGACACCAACAGCCAACTTTCATATCCGAACCCTGATGCCGGTAAGACGGCCACGATTCAGGACAAGAACACCGTCGCCCAGCAAGCCCAATACAAGGTTGTCGTCAAGGATTCCACGGCAAACGCGACGGTCCCCTGTGATCCGATGATCATCAACCATTGAACGGATTTCGCGCCGAGTCGGATTGCGCAGATTGCACCGGTGCTTGCGAACCCGGCTGGTTTTGCGGCGGATAGGGCCTGACTGCACGGCATGCTGATCCAGGGTCGCTGTCATTGCGGGAACATCGCCTTCACGCTGGACTGGCATCCGTCTGCGGATGCCATTCCGGCACGCGCATGTACGTGCTCGTTCTGTACCCGGCACGGCGGAGTATGGACATCGTGTCGGGATGGTTCGCTGCTAGTCAACATCGCCGCTCCCGAACGCGTGTCGCATTACGCGTTCGCGACCGGTACCGCCACGTTTCATGTCTGCTCAAGGTGTGGCGTCGTACCCGTTGTGACCAGCGAAATCGACAACCGATGCTACGCCGTCGTCAACGTCAACACGTTCCAGAACGTGGATGCTTCGCGGTTGCAACGCTCGCCGATTACTTTTGACGACGAGGCCGGTAATGACCGCCTCGAGCGCCGCAAGCTCGGCTGGATGGCCAACGTCGAGTTTGCTGCGCCCGCAGCTTGATTGGCGCCCGCACGATGCCGCGACGAATGGCTCCGGAAGTGCGTGTATACCCGATGACGCGCGGTCGGCGACCGCGGCGTGATATTGACCGGCTCGTGGTGCACCGTATTTCCCGGATCCGATAGCCGTTTCTTTAACGAGGTTTCCCGGCTGATCCCGGGTGTAATCGCCGCATGTCATCGCCCGTTGACCGGTATCACAATCCCCCGCAACCCGAAGCGATGGTCGCAAGAGGTCACGCAGGGTAGCGATGCGCTGGATCTTGAATCCGGGGTTTTCACCGGGAAAGCTCCTCGCCGCACCGCGTTGTCGCTGAAGGCCTCCGCCGAACGCAGCCGGCGACGCAAGTCGACGCCGTTCCGCTCGGCCATGTCGATGCTGACGTTCTACATCAACCGCGCCGGCGATTCGCTGCCGGACGAGCGGCGTCGGTGCCTGGAGGCAGCCAAGGACGAATTGCGTGCCGCTTTCGGGCGACCTCGACGGAATCACTGAGTCGCGCCGTCGCGACGCTCACGCCGCAGGAGTCCACGACCGCGTGCCCACGCCGATTCGACTGCTATATCATCGACGCAAGAAGCATCCGCATTGATGGCGGCCAGGCGAACCGGCGCAAACCGGCGATGCCGGTCGCACAACGAACGATCCCTGGAGAAACAAATGAGCATCGAGCCGACATACCTTTTCGACCTCGACGGTACGCTGGTCGACAGCGTCTACCAGCACGTGCTGGCGTGGAAGGATGCGCTCGACGCCGAGGGCGTGGAGCTGTCGGTATGGCGCATTCACCGCAAGATCGGCATGAGCGGCGGCTTGTTCACCAACCAATTGCTGCGCGAGACCGGCATGGAGATCAACGACGAACGCGTCGACCGGCTGCGCATCCGTCACGCCGAGGCCTACCGCAAGCATTCCAGCACCGTGCGTCCCCTGCCCGGCGCGTGCGAACTGCTGAAGTGGCTGACCAAGGCCGGCATCCGCTGGGCAATCGCCACCAGCGGGCGCATGGAGACCGCCGAACCGAATCTGCGCGCGCTCGGCATCGACCCGAACCAGGCGCACGTCGTCACACGCGACCAGGTGAGATTCGCGAAACCCGATCCGGATCTGTTCATCGCCGCGGCCGAGCGGATCAATGCCCCGATCGAAACGGCCATCGTCGTCGGCGACAGCATCTGGGACATGCTTGCGGCAACGCGAGCACGCGCACTCGGTGTCGGCTTGCTCAGCGGCGGCTACGGCGTCGACGAGTTGCGTCATGCTGGCGCGATCCGAGTCTACGAAGACCCGGCCGACCTGCTAGAACATATCGACGAAGTCGGCGCCCGGCGCTGAACCTTGGTAACTCCGACAACCCGTTCACGAGTTCCGCAAGCTCGGCGCTCGCCAAGCCGGCGAGCGCACATTTTTTGCGTGCGGCCCGGGATAAAGGCACTATCGGCGCATGGCTCAGACTGGACAGCGTACCGATCCAGCCACGAAGGAGGCGAAAATGGCGACAAACGAACGCATCGCACTGGTCACGGGCACCAGTTCCGGTATCGGCGCGGCCATGGTCGAGATCCTGCTCGACGACGGCTGGCAGGTGATCGGCATGAGTCGCAAGCGCGCGCAATTTGACAACCCGAATTATCGCCACATGGAAATCGACCTGGGCGACTTGCAGCGCCTGAAGGAAATCGCGGAATCGGACCTTGCAAATATCGTAGGCGATGATCGCTGGGAGCGTATTGCACTGGTCAACAACGCAGCCTCCATCGGCGCCCTCAAACCAATGCAGGAGACCGATCCCTTACACTTGGCGCAGGTATACACCATCAATGTCGTGGCACCGATGTTCCTGATGGGATTTCTAGTGCGCACCGCACCCGAATCGACGATGTTGCGTATCGCCAACATCTCGACCGGTGCTGCGGTCCAACCGCTGCCAGGCGGCAGCGATTACTCCAGCAGCAAGGCGGCCTTGCGCATGGCCGGCATGGTCCTGGCTACCGAACTGCACTCGCCGGAACGCCCAGGCGGGCCCCGTGACAATGTGGCCATCCTCAGTTACGCACCGGGCGTGGTCGACACCCCGATGCAGGTAACGGCGCGCGCTCCGAATCGTCCCTGGAACAGCATGTTCGTCGATTTCCACGAGAAGGGCATGCTGCAGCCACCGCGCGCGCCTGCCATTGAAGTGGTCAGTTTTCTCGACAGCGATCGCTGCGAGCCTTTTGCCGAACGACGTCTCGGCGAAACATGACCCCGCCAGCTTACCAGCAAGCCGGTTCGGAATCTCCGGTCTTGCCTGCATGATCGGGAAGGAACGCCCCGGCGCTGCCGACGCGTTCATTCCCGTTTCCGGATACCCGATCAACAGGTATCGGCCGTATCCGCTTTTGCCACCGACTACATGTTCGGCTTGGCCTGCAGATACGCTGCCACGTCCTCGATGTTCTGCATCGACAGCTTGTGCGCGACGGTCTTCATAATCGCACCTTCGGGCCGCTCGTTGGTGCGCTGGAAAACCGTCAACTGCTTGATCAGATAATCCAGGTGCTGACCCTCGATGCGCGGGAACTTGCCGTTGCCCTGACCCTGATTGCCATGACAACTCGAACACGGTGGAACACCCTGAGCGGTAATGCCGCCGGTGAAGATCTCCTTGCCGGCCGCGATGCGCTGCTGCGTACCTTCAAGCGGTATGCGTTCGAGCTTCTGACTGTTGAAATATTCAGCCAGCTGGTGAATCTGGTTGTCCGTCAGGTTATGGCTCAGACCCCACATGTATTCGAATCCGGCCGGATCTTCTCGCCCGTGATTGCGAAAACCGTCGAGTTGAATCGTGAAGTATTCGACCTGCTGCGCGGCAAGGTTGGGGAAATTCGGGTTTTCTGAATTGCCGGTGACACCATGGCAATTCGAACACACCTGTTGCGCCAGTGTCTTGCCGGTCACGTTTGGGTTACCGAGGTCGCGTGACCGTGGCAGATTCGCGCAGCTGGCTATCAAGCCGGCTGCCAAAACAATCGATGTCATACGGAATAAGTACATGTCGCTCTCCATAAACGGGTTCTGGGTTGGATTCGTTTCTCAAGTCGATCCGCTGGCCGGCTAGCCGGCGCGGGAGCGATCAGTACGCAGCCCAGAGGTACAAGAACAACGTATTGTTGTCGCTGGCATTGCGACCAAATCCGTCGTAGTTGTTCGAGGAACCATTGAACTTGCTGTACGTGGTGTACTGCAGGCCCACCCGGATGTACTGGATTGGCGTCCAGAAAACTTCGCCCGTCCAGCCCCTCACCGCAGGATTCCCCGTAATGTTTCCCGTAACGCGTGTCGGATCGTAATAGGCCGAATCGGTGGTTCCCGTCAGGTTGAAATAAGCCAGGCTCGCACCGTATTTGGCGTTGTAGACATAGCTCAGTTTCGCCCGCAGCACCTTTGTCGTATCAGTGCTGTTGGTATTGTGCAGCGGATTGCCGTTTACGTCTTCGACCGGCTGGTTGGCCAGAAATGCCGGCAGGCGATGATGATCGCGCATGTAGGCGAACTGGGCAGTGATGACGTTTGGATCGAGTTGGTACTGATACTGCGAGTCGATGCCAACGTCGCGGAAATGGTGCACGGTGCCCGGACTCAGGTCCAGCGGGTCGTCGTAGATGTCAGCCACCATGCCGCTGGTACCGATCATGAAATAATGCGGACCCCATTCCTTGCTGTATGCCAACCGCCAATACGGGTTGGTGCCCTGCAACTTGGTCTTGTCGCCATCAGCCACGCCCGCGCTCATGAAAGATGCCGCACCGTTGGCCGTGCGATAACCACCAAATTCGGCATAGATCGTCTGGTCCCAGTACGCATACGCGGTCAAACCGGCAATATTGCCGTCCGATGCATAGCCCGGGAACGGCGCATTGCCGTCGATGAACTGGCTGCTGGTCGGGCTCGGCACGGGCACGTATTGCATCCACGCCGCGGCGGTATTCCACGGATCGGATATGGAAGGATTGTTGTTGGCCGAGATACCCCAGATCAGGTCATGGTGCTTGTCGATATAGCGGTCGGCATAGCGGATATCCATGTTGTCCGCGGACGTATGACCGACGTAGGAACCATTGTCTTTCTGATCGGCGTAATTGTCGTAGGTGATCTGGATGAACGCGCCGAGGTTGTCGGTTATCTTGCCCGCCACGAAAGCACTGGCCGTGGCGAAGATCGGATCGTTGTTCTTCTGGAAGTCGGCCGACGGATTGTCACTCTTGGAGGTGTTGTTGACGCTCGAATCCGTCACCACCGCCATACCGGCAAATGGCAACGTGCGCTTGCCAAGGGTGTAGCCGGTAAGTTTGAACAAACGTCCGTACTGGGTCAGTTCCGGAAACTGCCCACCTGCATGACAGGCGACGCAGTTTTGCCCCGTCTGCCGGGCGAATACGGGCACGGCAATCGACGATTGCGACCACACCAGAACCGCAAACGTCAGAAAGCCCGCGACAAACTTCAGCGCGGGTCTGAACGGCAAATCTTGTTTTTCGGGTTTCGGGTACATAGCGATGCTCCTGGTTTTTCATTATCTTTGAAGATTTCCGTCGCACCCCAACGTGCAAGGCGGAATTTCCTGACGCGGGATGCTAGCCCATAGGCTTAAGGAAAAGGGCGTTTTGTTACGTATCGTTACGACCCGTTACGCAGCTAAACATCGCCCGGACGAGGTCTTTTCCACTTCGGGGATTGTCCGCCGACCCGTGATCACTCCGTACCACCGGATTTCCACGATACGCGGGGCAAATAATGAAATTCGCTCCGGGCACGTCCACACGCTCACGCCGTTTGCTAACATTCACCATCATAAGATGGCATATGGAGAAGCTCAATGCACCTTGAGTATCGTTCGATGATCCACACGATCCTTGCTTGCCTGCTTGCGTTCGTTGCGACCATGCCCGCGCTGCAGGCGGCACCAAATTCGGTGCCTGCCAGTTACTTCGACAACAGCGCCTACCCCGATGCACTTAGCGGCGGCGTGCGCATGATCCCCATCAAGACGCCCGACGGCACCTTCCGGGTGTGGACCAAGCGCGTGGGCAACA
Source organism: uncultured Pseudomonadota bacterium (assembly GCA_963779795.1). Lineage (GTDB taxonomy): Bacteria > Pseudomonadota > Gammaproteobacteria > Xanthomonadales > Rhodanobacteraceae > Rudaea. Next base: position 1,119,264 of record CAVZZK010000003.1, read on the forward strand.
ACCCGCGCATCAAGGTGTTGCTGCTGCACGGTGGCCCGGGCATGGACCACGAGTATCTGGAAGCATTCGACAGCTATTTCCCCGGTCAAGGCATCCAGTACTACTACTACGACCAGCTGGGCTCGTCTTATAGCGACCAGCCCAAAGACAAGGCACTCTGGACGCTGCCGCGCTTCGTCGATGAAGTCGAACAGGTGCGCAAGGCGTTGGGCCTGAACAAGGACAACTTCTACCTGTACGGCCATTCCTGGGGCGGCATCCTGGCCATGCAGTACGCGCTGAAATACCAGCAGCACCTGAAGGGCCTGATCATCTCCAACATGATGGCCAGCGCGCCGGCATACAACAGGTATGCGCACAAGGTGCTAATGCCGAAGATGAACCAGAAGGCGCTGGCGGAAATCCTCAAACTGCAGAAGGAAGGCAAGACCGACGATCCGAAGTACATGAATCTGCTGACGGTCAACTTCTACGCCCAGCATGTCCTGCGCATTTCGCCGACCCAGTGGCCCGATCCGGTGAGGCGCTCATTGAACCACGTCAACAACACCATCTACACGCTGTTGCAGGGCCCGAGCGAGATGGGAATCAGTGGTCGCCTGGCCAATTGGGATGTCAGCAAGCAACTCAAGGACATCGCCGTTCCGACCCTCGTCATCGGTTCACAGTACGGCACCATGGACCCGAACTACATGAAATGGATGTCGTACCAGATACCGCACGCGCGTTTTCTCTACTGCGCAACCGGCAGCCACCTGGCCATGTACGACGACCAGAAAACCTACATGCACGGCGTCATCAAGTTTATCGAGGACGTCGACAAGGGCCGTTTCCCCACGGCCAGGAAATGACGGTCAACCATCATGTGGATACAATTGATCGGCGCACTTGCCCTGGCTGTCGCCCCACCCGCCAACAACCCGCGAGCCGAACTGGCGAAGATCGATCACGTGGCGTTTCCGGCGCCGCACCGGATTTCCACCGGTGCTATCGATCAGTCCGATATCGCCGCCCTCAAACGCGCCGGAGTCGGCGAGGTGATCAATCTTCGCGCGGACAGCGAGTCACCGCATTTCGACGAAGCATCAGCGGTACGCGATGCCGGCATGCGTTACCGCCATCTGCCGATTCACGGGCCGCAAGGACTGACACGGGCCAATGTGCAACGTTTCGATGAGTTGTTACGGTCGGCCGGCGATCGCCTTACCCTGGTACATTGCTCATCCGGCAATCGCGTCGGCGCCATGATCGCGCTTCGTGAGGCCTGGATCTTGCACTCATCGCCGCAGGCCGCCTTGGCCGAAGGCCGGCGATGGGGCTTGAAGGGACTGGAACCGGAAGTCCGGCGCAAACTCGGCCTGCACCCGGCCGAGTAATCGCCATCGCGGCCACGATTTCGTGCAGCGCCGATTTTACGGTGCGCCCCGACATACCGTGCATCCGACTCATGCGAACCAACGGAGGAACACCCGATGAAGGCCGATGAGCTGCGCGCCAGGCAGGCGCCCCTGAAGGAACGCTATCGTCAGTCCCCGGCGACCGCGGTGGTAACACTGACCGCGGAAGGACGCCTCCGCGAGGGCGTCAGCTGCAAGATCGAGACCGGCAAGGCCTTGGTTACCGCCGGGTTACATCCGGCAACGGGTGGCGACGGACTGGCGGCGTGCTCAGGTGACCTGTTGCTGGAAGCACTGGTCGCCTGCGCCGGCGTTACCCTCAACGCGGTCGCGACCGCCCTCGACATCGAATTGCGCGATGCGAAGCTTCGTGCCGAGGGTGATCTGGATTTCCGCGGCACACTTGGTGTTTCGAAAGACGCGCCGGTCGGGTTTAGCGACATTCGTCTGAAATTCGACCTGGACACTGACGCCGATGACGAACAATTGGAAAAACTGATGCAATTGACCGAGCGCTACTGCGTCGTGTATCAAACCATCGCCCACGCGCCGAACATGAGTGTGTCGCGGCAACGAGGCTGACCCGTGCGCCTGCGATCGCCCGGGCCGAAGTGATATCCTGATCCCCGAGCTCCGCGACCACGGAGATGCATCATGAAATGCATGGTCTACAAGGGCGGATACAAATATCAGCTCAAACAAGCCTACCGGGTGCAGATCGGCATCCGGCCCAACCCACCCATCGTCACTGAATACATCCAGCTCGATTCGGCCGGCAATCTCCAGCTGCGCGAGGGTTACGCCTGGGATGGGCCATCCGGTCCCACCATCGATACGCTCGACTTCATGCGTGGCTCGCTGGTTCACGACGCGCTGTACCAACTGATGCGCGACAACAAGCTCGACCACGACACCTATCGCGAAACCGCCGATCGCATCCTGCAATCCATCTGCCGCGAAGACGGCATGTCCGCGCTGCGCGCGTGGTGGGTTTACCAGGGCGTACGCCTGTTCGGCAAGCCCTCGGCCGATCCTGCCGACGCTCACCCGCTGACGCGCGCGCCGAAAGGCTGCGAAGCATGAGCGTGTCCCGACGCAGCGCAGCCAGCCCGGCGCCACCGCGAGGCGCAACAAACCTCGATTGTTCGGCCGTGATCTCGCGATGCGGACACTATCGCTACGCCCTGCGCCGCATCTGGGATCGATCCAGGGCGCCCGTGCTCATCATCGGCCTGAATCCTTCGACGGCCGATGCGCGAATTGACGACGCCACATCACGCGTGTGCATCAACTATGCACGACGCTGGGGCTTCGGCGGCCTGCTGCTCGGCAACCTTTTCGCCTGGCGATCGACACAGCGGTCCGGTTTGCGTGGGACTGCAGATCCGATCGGCCCGCTGAACAACCGCTGGCTGACACGCTTGCAGCAACAGGCCGCGTTGGTCGTGTGCGCCTGGGGCGAAACCGGCGCTTACCTGGACCGCGACAAGGCCGTGCTGAAGTTTCTGCGTGACCCGCATTGCCTGACCCGACTGCGCGACGGTCGTCCCGGACATCCGCTTTACAAACGGGCTGATCTCATGCCGCAACCGCTGTTGCCGGTTGTATGACCTGCTGACATCGACAGCAACCCGGCACAGGTGCCGTCGCGAGGGCCGGCTCGGGCGAGAAGCACAGGGCGAACCGGGATTTCACGAGATGCGTTGAAGCGCATCTCGTGCCAGTGAGCGACCGCACACGGATGTGCGGGCCGGAAAACGCTCCACGGATGGCTGCTGATATCGAATTCGAAATCTTCCGTAACCCACCGAGACAGGCGCACAGCCTTTTGGTTGCTTTTGGGCACTGCGCCGCAGGAGCGGCGCGAACAGCGGAGCTGGCCGCGTAACGGCGCAGCGCAGGATGCCCGGAGTCATGCCAAAAGTAACTCGCGCGCGCGCAGTGCGAGTGAAAGCTTCGCTCTTCAGCAAACAGGGCGCTCGCCGCAGGCGAGGCAAAGCCTCCACTTTCCGAAAACCAATCATGGCGCGGACGGTGCCTCACCCGCCAACCGCCCCATGAACTGCCGGTAGTAACGCAACTCGTCGATGGAATCGCGCACATCGCTCAGGGCGGTGTGAGCGGATTCCTTGCTGTGTCCCATGTGGATATCCGGTGCCCAGCGGCGCGCCAGTTCCTTCAGCGTCGATACGTCGAGGTTGCGGTAATGAAAGAATTGCTCCAGCCGCGGCATCAACCGGTGCAGGAAACGCCGGTCCTGACAGATCGTATTTCCGCACATTGGCGACTTGCCTGCCGGCACCCAGCGTACCAGGAATTCCATCGTCAGCGCCTCCGCGGCGGCCATGTCGGTACTCGAGGATACGACCCGGTCCCATAACCCGGAGTGCGTATGCTGGTTGCGATTCCAGTCGTCCATGGCTTGCAGGCGTAAAACATCATGCCGAATCGCAAGTTCCGGCCCTTCTGCCAAAATATTCAATGACTTATCGGTGATTATCGTAGCGATTTCGAGTATCGAATCGCTGTCGGTATCCAGACCGGTCATTTCCAGATCGATCCAGATCAAATTATCGTCGTGGGACAGCATCGAGTTCATGTCGAAGGTAGGTCGTCGGGTATCCGCCCACGATAACACCGGCCAGCCGAAACTGCATGGCGGCTTGACCATTTGCCCGACAAGAAGGCGCTGGCTACACTGGTGAACCGGGTGTCGGAGGAGCAACACCTTTGGACCGTATTCTGTTGTTGGAACCGTCGCCGACGCGTCGCCGCGCGGTACATGCCTTGCTGGCCGGCAAAGGGTTCCGCGTGACCGAATCGCCCGATTACGCTCGCGCCCTGTCCGAGCTGGAGCATGCCGGCGCCTCCGCGGCCGGGATCAGTGGCATCGTCATCGGCTGGCCACAACACACCGACCGCGATGCCGATATTCTGTTCGCGCGCCTTCGTTCCGACGAATTCGAACACGTCTCCGCATTGCTGCTGGCCGAAACCAACGATGGCTCGGCGGTCAATTGGATGATGACGCGCGCCAATGCCGGCTTGCTGCTGTGGAGCGACTACAGCGAATGCGCCGATGCAATGCTCAAGCTGCTCAAGCCACCGTCACCCGTCACGCAAGACCTGGACAGCGGGGGTCAGTCGCACCTGCGTATTCTGCTGGTCGACGATTCCGCCACGGTCAGGATCGCGTTCCGGCGCCTGTTGATGAAACACGGCTACCTGGTGGAAACCGCCGACAGTGTCGAGGATGGCTGGCAAAAGGCGCAAACCATGCCCTTCGATCTGGCTATCGTCGACTACTTCATGCCCGGCCAACCCGGTACCGAACTGGTACGGCGCATGAAGAATCACGCACACACCAGAAACGTGATCACCGCGATGATCACGGGTACCTACTCCGGTCGCGTAATCAACGAGTCGCTCGGCGCCGGCGCCATGGAGTGCGTGTTCAAGAACGAGGCACGCGAGTTGTTTCTGGCCCGCCTCGGCTCGCTTGCGCGTGCCGTGAACGATCGCAAGTCAGTCGATGCGGAACGCCGTCGCCTGCAAAGCATCCTCAGCTCGGTCGGCGATGGCGTGTACGGCGTGGATCGCGGCGGCAGGATCCAGTTCATCAATCCCGCGGCACTGGACATGCTCGGTTTCCGGCAGGAAGACGAGCTGATTGACAAGACGGCTTTCGACAGCTTTCATCACAGCTACGAAGATGGTACGCCGGCCCCGGAAAGTGCCTGTTTCCTTTGTCAAAGCTATGCCAACGGCGACGAGGTACAGGGTTGGCAAACCGTGTTCTGGACACGCACCCGCCAGCCGTTGCCGGTCGAATGCACGGTCTACCCGATGCAGATGGACGGCCATCGCGAAGGTTCCGTCGTGGCGTTCCGCGATATCTCTGCCAGACGCACGCTCGAGGCGGAATTGCGCCGTCAGGCCAATCAGGACGCGCTGACCAAACTGCACAATCGTGCCTGGTTCGAGACCCAGCTTGAAGAAGAAGTGATCCGCATCAAGCGCAACCATCAGGTATCGTTGTTGCTGTTCCTCGATCTGGATCGCTTCAAGTACATCAACGACACGGCCGGTCATTCCGCCGGCGATAACCTGCTGATCGACATCGGGCAACGCCTGACCGCACGCCTGCGCGCCAGCGATCATATTGCCCGTATGGGCGGTGACGAATACGCGATCATCCTGCGCAACATCAACCGCGAGGACGCCCCGCGCCTGGCCGACGAATTCCGCAAGGCGCTCAGCGCTTTTCCGTTCGCTTACGGCGGCAAAAGCTACCGCGTCGGCGTATCGGTTGGTGCGGTTTGTCTGGATACGAATACCGTCTCGCGAAACGAAGCCATGTCGGCCGCCGACATCGCCCTGCACGAGGCCAAACGCGCCGGTCGCAACCAGGTGCACCTGTTCTCGCCGGCCAGCGACCAGCGCGCGCGCATGAACATGGAACTGGGTTGGTCGGCTCGACTCGAGGACGCCCTGGCCCATGATGGCTTCGTACTTTGCTATCAACCGATCATGCCGCTGGCACGAAGCGAATACGAACAACTGCCGCCACAAGCCGGCGCGCTTTGGACACGCCACCAGCGCCGTATCGGCAACGGACAACGCTGCTTCTATGAGACGCTGATCCGGTTGCGTGACGAGGACGGAAGCCTGATAGCGCCGAACGCCTTCCTGCCGGCCGCAGAGCGATTCAACCTGACCGCTGAAATCGACCGCTGGGTCATCCGCCAGGCATTCCAGATGATGCACGACCAGCACGGCCAGAACGAGCCGATCGGCTTGAACATCAACCTGTCCGCGCAATCACTGACACAAGACGGTCTGGGCCGACACATCACCAATTGCCTGGTCGAATTCGACGTCGATCCACGCGCACTGGTGTTCGAAATCAACGAATCCGCCGCGTTGAACAACGTCGACCCCCTGCACCGGCTGATTCAGGAACTGCAACCGTTCGGCTGCCGCTTCGCTCTGGACGATTTCGGTATCGGCTTCTCGTCCTTCGCGCACCTGAAACATCTGGATGTCGACTTCCTCAAGATCGACGGCTCATTCATCCAGGGCCTGCTCAATGACCCGATTGACCTGGCTGTGATTACCGCCATCACCAACATCGCGCACTCGATCGGCAAGACCACGATCGCCGAACACGTGGATCGGCCGGAAATCCTGCGCGCCCTGCAGAACTGCGGTGTGGACCAGGCGCAAGGCTTCTACATCGGCCGCCCGCAAACCAGCGTGCGCGCTGCGAACGGCCAGTTGGAACTGCTATGGGGACGCGACGAGCCCCGCGCCGAAGGTGAAGCTGGGTTAGGCTAACGCGTCCGCCACCGTTAGCTGCCTGCTGATGCCCCCATCCAGACAACCGAATGCCGCCACCTTCTACTGGCACGATTACGAAACCTTTGGCACCGACTCGCGCCGCGACCGGCCGTCGCAATTCGCCGGCCAGCGCACCGACGCGAATCTTGAACCGGTCGGCGAACCGCTGTCGGTCCTGTGTCGACCGGCGCCGGACGTGCTGCCGCAACCGGTTTCGTGCCTGATCACCGGCATCACTCCGCAACGTGCGCAACACGAGGGCTTGAGCGAATGCGAATTCGCCGCGCGCGTGCACGAACAACTGGTCGAACCGGGCACCTGCGGCGTCGGCTACAACTCGATCCGCTTCGACGACGAATTCACGCGCAATCTTTTGTACCGAAATTTCCACGATCCCTACGAACGCGAATGGAAGAACGGCAATTCGCGCTGGGACATCATCGATCTGGCGCGCATGTGTTACGCGCTGCGCCCGCAAGGCGTGGAATGGCCGCTACACGACAATGGCAAACCCAGTTTTCGCCTCGAACATCTGGCCAGCGCCAATCACCTGACACATGCGCGCGCGCACGACGCACTCTCCGACGTCCAGGCCACCATCGCCCTGGCGCGGTTGCTGCGCCGCGCGCAACCGCGACTTTGGAATTTCTTTCTGCAGCTGCGCCGCAAGCAGCGCGTGCGGGACCTGCTCGACTACGTGCATCGCAAACCGGTACTGCACATATCCTCGCGTTATCCGGCGGAGCGCGGCTGCCTGGCCATGGTGGTACCGTTGGCGCAGCACCCGCAGCAGACGAACAAGATCATCGTCTTCGATCTCGATGCCGACCCGGGCGATCTTCTGCAACTCGACGCCGACGAAATCGCCGACCGCGTATTCACCCCGACCAGGGACTTGCCCGAGGATGTCTCGCGCATTCCGCTGAAGGCGGTTTCGATCAACAAGTCGCCGGCGCTGGCGCCCTTGTCCACGCTCAAGGATGCCGACCTGCAACGCATCGGGCTCGACCCGAACCGCTGCATGGATCATCTGCACCGCCTGCAAGGAGATGCCGATTTGCCGAGGAAACTGCATCATGTCTTCGCTACCGGCACCGACCAGGGCGAACGCGAAGATCCGGAACTGGCGATCTACTCGGGCTTCCCGAGCGAAGCGGACCGCCATCGTATCGCCGAGGTGCGTCGCCTGCCGGCACAGGAGCTGGCGACTGGCGCGCCTACGTTCGACGATTCCCGCTACTCCGAGCTGCTGTTCCGCTACCGCGCGCGCAACTATCCGGAAACGCTGGATGCGACCGAACAGCTCCGCTGGGATGCGTTCCGCGAACGCCGACTGCATGAATCCACGTCGCTGACGACGTTGACGCTGGACCAGTACTTCACGGAAATTGCCGCCGCGCGCAACGACTCCGACATCACCGCGGACCAACACCTCGTGCTGGACCAGCTGGAACGCTGGGGCCGCGATCTGGCCACGACAACCAACCACAATACCCATCCGAGATGAGCCAAGCGTACTTCTCCGCCGCCACGTTCAAGTTCCTGCGCGCACTGGCGCGTAACAACAACCGGCCGTGGTTCAAGCAGCACAAACACGAATACGAGCGCCACGTGCGCGAGCCATTCCTGCAGTTGATCGCCGACATGCAGGCGCCGCTCGCAAAAATCAGCCCGCATTTTCTTGCCGACCCGCGCAAGACCGGCGGATCGCTGTTTCGTATCTACCGCGACACGCGTTTTTCCGGCAACAAGGCACCCTACAAACCGTGGGCCGGCGCCAGGGCCTTTCACGAACGGCGCCGCGAGGTTGCCACGCCGTCGTTTTACGTACATATCGAACCCAACGACTGTTTCGCCGGCGGCGGCATCTGGCATCCGGAGTCGCCCACGTTGCGGCGAATACGTGACTTCATCGCGGATAATCCCGCCGCCTGGAAACGTGCCGTGTACAGCAAATCCTTCCGCACGCATATGCGTTTCTGGGGCGAAAGCCTGGTCCGCCCGCCACGCGGCTACGATCCCGAGCACGAACTGATCGAAGACCTCAAGCGCAAAAACTTCGCCGCCGGCGAGGAATTCACCCAGGCCATCGCCTGTTCCCGCGAACTGCTGCCGCGCATCGTTACCATCTGGAAACGCGCCGCCCCGATCATCGATTACCTGTGCGCGGCACTCGACGTGGAGTTCTAGGCGACAAACACCTCGACGTTTACCAGCGGAATCGAGATGTCTGTGGACATCGTCGTTCCCGAGGCCTTGCGCCTATTTACAGAACTGATTAGTATTGCAACTATTCAGGAATCAAGCACATCATGCGGAATTTACCTGTCAGCCCCGATTTCTCGATCATCGAAGCGAGCATCGCCCGTATCGCCAAGCGCATGCAGGACGCGCCCGTACAGGACATCGTGCTGGTGCGCCTGATCAAGCATTTGTCCGGACAACTCGATACCCACCTCGGGAACATCGTGCGTCCCATCGGTATCAACGAGGTGGGATTTCGCGCGCTGATGATGCTCTATGCCAATGAGAAGCAAGGCGTTCATCCCTCACAGCTCAGCGAAGCCAGCAGCGAAAGCCGCGCAAACACGACGCGCATCTGCGATGAACTCGAACGCAAAGGCCTGCTGCGGCGGCGCCCCAGCATCGAAGACCGCCGCTGCGTTGTACTTCAACTCACCCCTCGCGGTGAGCGGTTGATCGAAAAACTGCTGCCAAAGGTGTGGCAGGGGCTCGACGGATTCTCGAACGCACTGAACGGACAAGAAAAAAGGGAACTCGAGCGGCTGATGAAGAAAATCGCCGCCGCCATGGACGACGCACGCTGATATGGAGCTCCGCATGCAATGCCTCTCACGCCTGACTCCCCTGCTCGCCTGCGCGCTGCTCACTGCCTGCGCGATTCCACCACGACCGCGGCCGCCGGACTTGTCGCGTAGCGCGCCGCTGAACGGCGTTGCGAAAAATTCCGACGCCGCCTGGCCGGCGCAGAACTGGTGGACACGCTACGACGACGCACAGCTGGACAAGCTGGAGAACGACGCGCTGGCTGGTTCGCCGTCGCTGAAGGTGGCGCACGCACGGTTCGAACAGGCGCTGCGCTCGGTCAACGTGGCCCGGGCCAATAGCGGGCCGAGCGTGGCAGGCAATGCCCAGGTACAGCGCCTGCGCCTGAGCGAGCACGGCCTGATACCGAGCGAATTTCTCGGCTTCAACTGGTACAACCAGGGCGATCTTGGCGTGCAGTTCAAGTACGACTTCGATTTCTGGGGCAGCCAGGGTTCGGAAATCGCCGCGGCTCTGGACAATGCACGTGCCGCCGCCGCCGAACGTGATTCAGCCGCCTCGATGCTGACCGCCGCGGTCGCGCAGACTTATTTCGAATGGCAGGCCGACCAGGCACGCCTGAAGTTCGCGCACGACATGCTCGACGCCGGCAAAAAGGCACGCCGAATTGCCGCCGCGCGGGTCAAGCAAGGCATCGACTCGCCGGACACGTTGCAAGAGGCCGATGGCCAGGTGGCTGCGGCCCGCGAACAAATCGCCACGCTTGATGCCACCGCGCAAATCCGTCTTGCCGCACTGGCCGCCCTGCTCGGCAAGTCGCCGGCCGATTTGCCGAAACTGCAAGCGCGACCGCTGCCTGCGGCGACCGCCGCCCTGCCGGCGAATGCCGGACTGGATCTGGTTGCGCGTCGCGCCGATGTCACCGCCAGCCGCTGGCGCGTCGAGGCCGCCGTGCGCCAGGTCGACATCGCCCGCGACGCGTTCTATCCGGACCTGAGCATCTCCGCAATGCTCGGCCTGTCGTCGATCGACCTCGGCAAATTGCTCCAACCGGGCAGCGCCGTGGCCGCGGTCGGCCCGGCCCTGCACCTGCCGATCTTCGAAAGCGGCCGTTTGCGCGCACGCTATGGCGTATCGAAAGCACAGTTGAATACGGCCGTGGCCAGCTACAACGATGCCGTGGTCGAGGCTGCACGCGATGTCGCCACCCAGGCCCTGACCCTGCAACAGATTCATGCACGCATGCACGAACAGCGCGCGCAACTCGAGGCAGCCTCGAACCTGCACGCCAACGCAACGGCACGCGCCGCTCGGGGCCTGACCGACGCGCGGCCGGTGCTTGCCGCGACGATCGAACTCGACCGGCAGCGCGACGCACACGCACAGCTCGCCGCCGCGGCCGTTTCCGCAGAAATCGCGCTGATCCGCGCGCTCGGCGGCGGCTACAAAACCGAACAATCCGCCATCAACGATAAACCCGGAGTAACAACGCGATGAGCGCAACTCAGACTTCTGCCGTCAAGGAAACCAACGGCAACGGAAAACGCCGGGCGATACTGCTGGTCCTGGCCACCATCTTCGTCATTGCCGGAATCGTCTGGTTTGCGCTTTGGTGGTCCGTGTTCTCGCAACGCGAAGTTACCGACGATGCCTATGTCGGCGGCAATCAGGTCATCGTCTCGGCGCAGGTGCCGGGTACCGTAATCGCCGTTTTGACCGACAACACGCAACTGGTCGATGTCGGCCAGGTATTGGTCAAGCTCGACCCGACCGATGCCGACCTGGCTTTGGCCAAAGCCAAAAGCACGCTGGCACAGACGGTGCGCCAGGTGCGCCAGCAGACTGAAGTCGCCGGCCAGTACGACTCTGCCATAGCCGCCCGACGCGACGATCTGGCGCGCGCCGAGGCCGACCTGAAACGCCGCGAGCCGCTGCTGGCCGACCATGCCGTCGCGCCGGAAGAACTCGCACATCTGCGCGTTGCTATCTCCAGTGCGCGCAGCGCATTGCAGGCGGCACAGCGCCAGTCCGCGGCTGCGCACGCACTGGTCGACGGCAACGCCATCGCGCAGAATCCATCCGTGTTGCAGGCGCGCGCGGCGTTCCGCCAGGCCTGGGTCAACGCGCATCGCAACGCCATCGTCGCACCGATCAGCGGCTATGTGGCGCAACGCAGCGTGCAGGTTGGCGCCAGTGTGCAGCCCGGACAACCCTTGTTGAGCATCGTGCCGCTGCACAACCTGTGGGTCGATGCAAACTTCAAGGAAGGACAACTGGCACACATCCGTATCGGTCAGCCGGCCGTGGTACACGCCGACCTGTACGGCGGCGATGTGACCTTCCACGGGCACGTCGAGGGAATGGCTCCCGGTACCGGCGGCGCCTTCGCCCTGCTGCCGCCGCAAAACGCATCCGGCAACTGGATCAAGGTTGTGCAGCGCGTGCCGGTGCGCATCGCACTGGACGATCGCGAGCTGGCCAGGCACCCGTTGCGCATCGGCCTGTCGACGGAAGTGAACGTCGATACACATCATCGCTCCGGTCCGGTGCTGGCCCAAAAAGCCCTGGACAAGCCGGTCCAGCAAACCGGGGTCTACGCGCACGACCTGACCGATGCCGACACCGCCGCCGAGGCGATCATCAAGGCCAATGCAGGCCACTGATCAATGAGTACGCCGAATCCGAGACCGCGCGCGGCGCCGCTGCACGGCACGCCGCTGGCCCTGCTGACCGTGGCGGTGGCGTTCTCCACCTTCATGGAGGTGCTGGACCTGACTATCGTCAACGTGTCGGTGCCGCACATCGCCGGCAGCCTCGGCGTCAGTCCGCAGGAAGGCACCTGGGCGATCAGCTCGTATTCGCTGGCCAGCGCCATCATGCAGCCGCTGACCGGCTGGATCGCAAAACGTTTCGGCGAAGTGCGCACGTTCTGCATTTCGGTATTGCTGTTCGTGACCATGTCGATGCTGTGCGGGCTGGCCACGAGCATGCCGATGCTGGTCGTCGGCCGCCTGCTGCAGGGCGCCGGCTCCGGCCCGATGGTCGCGCTGTCGCTGGCCCTGCTGCTGAACAACTACCCGAACGACAAGAAGGGCATCGCGCTGGCGTTGTGGGCGATGACCGTCGTCGTTGCGCCCATCTTTGGTCCGATCCTCGGCGGCTGGATCACGGACAACTATTCCTGGCCGTGGATTTTCTATATCAACGTGCCGGTCGGCATTCTGGCCGCGATCGTTACCTGGATATTGTTGAGGGACCGCGAGTCGGTCACCGTGCGCGCGCCGATTGATGTCGTCGGCCTGGGCTTGCTGATCCTCGGTGTGGGCTGCTTGCAGTTCATGCTCGACAACGGCAACGACAAGGACTGGTTTTCCTCGCCACTGATCACCACGCTCGGCGTCACGTCGCTGGTGGCATTGACATTCTTGGTCGCGTGGGAATTGACCGATCGGCATCCGATCGTGGACCTGTCGTTGTTCCGCAAACGCAATTTCACGGTCGGCGTGATAGCGCTGTCGCTGGGCATGGTCGCGTTCTTCGGCATCAACGTGGTGTTCCCGTTATGGTTGCAACTCGACCTCAACTACACCGCCACCTGGGCCGGGCTGGCCACGGCGCCGGTCGGCATTCTGGCATTTCTGATCTCGCCGCTTATCGGGCGCAACATCCAGAAGCTCGAACTGCGATCGGTGACGACCTTCGCCTTCATCATATTCGGCATCACCTCGCTGTGGTTCGCCAGCTTCCCCACCGACGCGGAGTTCTGGCAACTGGTCATGCCGCGCCTGATCATGGGCATCGGCATCGCCTGTTTCTTCGTGCCGTTGAACCAGATGATCCTGTCCGGCCTGAAACCCGAGGAAATCGCCTCTGCCGGCGGGCTATCAAACTTCTTCCGCACCATCGCGGCGAGTTTCTCCACCGCGGTCACGGTGACGCTTTGGCAGCATCGCAGCGAATATCACCATGCCGTGTTGGCCGAGCATCTGGATGCAAGCAACCCGGCTGCGACAAACTACATGGACCAGCTGCATGCCTTGGGGGCGAACGCGCAACACGCCTGGGCGATCATCGACCGCGTGGTCGAACGCGAATCGCTGACGCTTGCCGTCAACGACGTGTTCCTGCTCTGCGCGGTGCTGTTCTTCGCCATGATTCCGATCATCTGGTTCGCCAAACCGCCGTTCGGCAACGCCGGAGCCGCAGCGGTGCACTGACAGCGGCAAGACGCAAGGTGTTGGATCGGAGAGGCGGATCGTGAAAGAACGTCATTCCGGGCTCCGCCGCTCGGGAATGACGAGCCAACACATTCTCCGTCATTCCGGGGCCGCGCAGCGGAGCCCGGAACCCAGTTCTTCGTCACAAGAGCGAAAAGCAAGAACTGGATTCCCGCCTGCGCGGGAATGACGAGCCAACAAACACCGTCATTCCGGGGCCGCGCAGCGGAGCCCGGAACCCAGTTCTTCGTCACAAGAGCGAAAAGCAAGAACTGGATTCCCGCCTGCGCGGGAATGACGAGCCAACAAACACCGTCATTCCGGGGCCGCGCAGCGGAGCCCGGAACCCAGTTCTTCGTCACAAGAGCGAAAAGCAAGAACTGGATTCCCGCCTGCGCGGGAACGACGAGCCAACACATTCTCCGTCATTCCGGGGCCGCGCAGCGGAGCCCGGAACCCAGTTCTTCGTCACAAGAGCGAAAAGCAAGAACTGGATTCCCGCCTGCGCGGGAATGACGAGCCAACAAACACCGTCATTCCGGGGCCGCGCAGCGGAGCCCGGAATCCAGCTCTTCGTCACATCTCAGCGCCCTCGAATTCAACCCGGGCTACGGCGTCGCCTCGAAGCCATTGGCAAAGATCACGTCGTTTTCCACCGCACCGATGTCGCACTGCGAACCTTGCGGGCGCGTCACGCCACGCTGGTCCAACCCGTTGACCGGCGCGGCAGCGCACGTTGCGTCACTTCCGACATCGATGGCCGAACCTGCCGTGCCCGGCACCATGGTTGCGGTGTAGCCGCCGTGCATGCCCAAGGCGCCAAGCAACGGATCGGCGTCGAGGTTGCCGCCGCCATCGGCGCCCAGTCCGGTATCCCAACTGGCGCTGCCGCCGGAGCCTTGCACCACGCTGTCGCTGATCTGGGGATCGGCGCCGTTCGCGTTGGAAATCTCCGTGGGCGTGTCAGCCCACATGATCACGTTGACAAGGGTCGGGTTGCTGGTGCCGTTGTAGCCATCGCTGTACATGGCGCCGCCGGCGTTTAGCGCGCGGTTGTCGCCGCTGAAGGTGACATTGCCCAGGCTCGGACTGCTGGTACCGGTGGTGCCATCGTTGAACATCGCTCCGCCAAGTCCGCCTGCGGAGTTGTTGCTGAAGGTGACATTGCCCAGTATCGGGTTGCTTGTTCCGCTGCTGGTGCCGTTGTTGTACATCGCGCCGGCGTTGCTGGCACTGTTGCCGCTGAAGGTGACATCGTTCAGCGTCGGGCTGCTGGCGCCGTTGCTGTCGCCACCGTTGTACATTGCGCCTGCGAAGTTATCTGCGTTATTGCCGCTGAAAGTGACATTGCTCAGACCGGGACTGCTGATGCCGCCGGAGCCATCGTCATACAAGGCACCACCACTGCGAGCATAGTTGCCGATGAAAACCATATGGCCGAGGCTCGGGCTGCACTCGCTGCCGCTGAACCGGCCATCGCAGTGCAAGCCGCCGCCGACGCTATCGGGGTACCCGCCGTCTGCATAGCCGCCGGTAATCGTGAAGCCGTCGAGTATGGTGGTCGCGGTGATCTTGGTACCGGAATGGCCGTCCATGGTGACGACGTGGTAACTGTTGCTGCCATTGATATCGCTGTATGTGTTGTCGATATTGGTGCCGCCGGCATTGGCGTCGTTGTTGTCGATGTCACCGGACAGGATGGTGACGTTGACAGACGGATCGCGTGCGTCGCGGCTCACTTCCGTACCGGCAAAGCCGCCGTACACTGCCACGCCGGGTGGAATGACGAAACTGACCGTTCGGTCCGTGCCCGAGGTCGGCTTGTACACGCCCGCGGCAACCCATACTTCCACGCAGGCGCCGTTGGTCAGCGCGGTTTGCAGGTCCATGGGCAGCGCCCATGCACTGCCGTCGTTGGAGGTGTTGCCAGTTGTCGCAACACGGCAAATGCGGTGCAGTTCCACGGCGCCGATATCACATTGCGGCCCTTGCGGGCGCGTCACGCCGCGCTGGTCCAGGCCATTGACGGGCGCGGCAGCACAGACGGTGTCATCGCCGGCGTCGGCGGCCGAACTGCCCACGCCAATCAGCATGGTCGCGGTCGAACCACCATGCATCCCCAATGGCCCCAGCAATGGATCAGACGTCGACACCGTCGTGCAGGCACCGGAGTATGGGCAGCCGCCTTGGACCACGCTGTGGTCGATGGTTGCGGTGCCGGAAATCTCCGACGTTCCGGCATTTTGCCAGGCCGTATCGCCCCACATGATTACGTTGCTCAGGCTCGGATTGCTGTTGTAGTCGTACGTGGCACCGCCAATACCGGCGGCGTTGTTGCTGAAGGTGACATTGCTCAGGCTCGGGCTGCTGGTGCCGTTGGTGCCGTAGTCGTAAATGGCGCCGCCGCCGCCGGTCGCGATATTGCCGCTGAAGGTAACGTTGCCCAGGCTCGGGCTGCTGATGCCTTGGTAGGCATCGTTGTAAATCGCGCCGCCGTTATTCGCAATGTTGCCGCTGAAGGTGACGTCGCTCAGGCTCGGGCTGCTGGTTCCCTGGTAACCATCGTTGTACATCGCGCCGCCGTAATCGGTCGCGCTGTTGCCAATGAAGGTGATGTTGGCCAGGCGTGGGCTGCACTCGTTGCCGCCACCGCCGCCCCTGCAAACCAGGCCACCGCCGAGGTTCTGAGGGCTGGATCCATTCGCCTGGCCGCCGGTAATGGTGAATCCGTCCATTACGGTGCTGGCGGTGATCGTTGTGCCAGTGGTGCCGTCCAGGGTGACGACGTGGTAACTGTTGCTGCCCTGGATATCCGCGTTGGTTTCGTCGATATTGGTGCTTCCGGCATTGGCGTCGTTGTTGTCGATGTCACCGGACAGGATGGTGACGTTGACAGACGGATCGCGCGTGTCGCGGCTCACTTCCGTACCGGCAAAGCCGCCGTACACTGCCACGCCGGGCGGGATGTCAAAGCTGACACCGCGTTCGTTTATAGTCACATTCGAAGAGTCCGCCGGCACTACCGGTTTGTACACCCCGCCTGCCACCCAGATTTCCGTGCAGGTACTGGTGGTCAGCGCGGTTTGCAGATCCATGGGGGAAGCCCAAGACCCGCTTCCGCCAGAGGTACCCGCCGTGGTGACCCGGCAGATGGCCGCGCTCGCCTGGCCGGCGACTGCAAAGCTCAAAAAAAAGGTTGGCAATAACAAGGCAACCAGGCGCCCACGTGCCTGACGAAAACAATCGGGCATTTCAACTCCCCCTGACTCAACGAAAATTGATTACCGCATTACGACCTACCATTGCACATGGTTTGTTTCATTTTCCCTAATACACGCTGATCTTATAAATACACGGTCGCTTTTTGGCGGAAAACGTCACAAAAACAGGCGCCGAGTCGCGGACGGCATTCGGCGCCCCGCGATATCTGTGCCTGCGGAGTCCGGATATCGCCCTTCAAGCCGCCGGTGACGGCGGCGCGGGTTTCCTCGCTACTCAAAGCGCGGCCATCCATGACCGCTCCCCGCGTCACGCTGCGTATGGCCGGCAATGACGCAAGACAAATTCCGAACGGCAGGCAGTGCCCGCTCTACGCCGGCTCTGCAGCGCGGCTCAGGCAGCAACGCGACGCAGCCGCGGCGGTGCGTTAGGCGCCGTGAGACGTCTCGCGTCTCACCGCTCTAAAACAGATGCCTTTCGATGCCGAGTTGCGACAGGATCTTGCTGGCGATTTCCTCGATCGAGGTATGCGTGGTGTTCTGCACCGGAATATTGTCGCGACGGAAAATGCGGTCGGCCAGTTCCAGTTCACGCCGGCACTGCTCCAGCTTCGCATAACGGCTGCCCGGCCGGCGTGCGGCGCGCACCTGGGCCAGACGCTTCGCGTCGATGGTCAGTCCGAACAGGCGCGACTTGAACGGCTGAAGCCGTTGCGGCAATTCCAGCTTGTCGAGGTCTTCCTCGGTCAACGGATAATTCGCCGCCTTCACGCCGTAATGCAGGGCCATGTACAGGCAGGTCGGTGTCTTGCCCACGCGCGATACGCCAATCAGGATGACTTCCGAATCGGTGTAGTTCAGATCCACACCGTCGTCGTGCGTCAGCGCGTAATTCGTCGCGTTGATGCGCGTTTCGTATTCGGCAAAATTGATCAGGCCGTGCGCACGGCCGACGCGGTGCGCCCGCGACATGCCCAGCTCCGCTTCCAGCGGTTCGATGAACGGCGCGAACACGTCGAGCATCAATCCGCCGCTGGTCGACAGCACGTCGCTCAACGCCGGATCGACGACCGTATTGACCACGATCGGGCGCATGCCGCTGCCGGAGTAGACAATGCGGATGCGCTCGGCCGCGATCCGCGCCTTTTCCTCTGTGTCGACGAACGGCATGCGGAACGTATCGAAATCGATGCCGTCGAACTGGGTCAGCACGGAATGGCCGATGGTTTCGGCGGTGATGCCGGTACCATCGGACACGTAGAAAATGGTTCGTCGCATGTGCATCCTGCCTGTTTTTACGCAACGAGTTTACGACAAGCGCGGCAACGATAACGGGGCATGCCTTGTTTATGCCCGGACAAACCCCGAAAATTAACCGTTTTCGCGGAACCGGCCGCGAAATCCGCAACGGGAGAGTGACTTTGACTGACTTGGTGCTATGGCTTGATCGACTGGGCATGAACGACCTGGCCCAGGTCGGCGGCAAGAACGCCTCGCTGGGCGAGATGATCGGCAACCTGTCCCAACTCGGCGTATCCGTACCGGGCGGCTTCGCCACCACGGCCGATGCCTTCCAGACTTACCTGGAAAAAAGCGGACTGGCCGAACGCATTCGCGAGCGCCTGGAAAAACTCGATATCGACGACGTCGATGCTTTGGTCGCCGCAGGCAAGGATATCCGCGGCTGGATCGTCGAGACCGCCCTGCCGGATGACCTCGAAAACGCCATCCGAAAAGCCTACAAGAAATTGTGCGAAGACACCGCTCTTGGTGAAAAGTCCGGCCATGGAGGGACGGCTTTTGATGCTCGCGATCAAGGACGATCGCAAAAGATACGAGACATCCCCGTAGCCGTGCGTTCCTCCGCCACGGCCGAAGACCTGCCGGATGCCAGCTTTGCCGGCCAGCAGGAAACCTTCCTCAACGTGGTCGGCATCGACGACTTGCTGCTCAAGGTCAGGGAAGTTTTCGCCTCGCTGTACAACGACCGCGCCATTGCCTACCGCGTACATCACGGCTTCAAGCACGAGGACGTGTTCCTGTCCGCCGGCGTGCAGTTGATGGTGCGCTCCGACGTCGGCGCCGCCGGCGTGCTGTTCACGCTGGATACCGAATCCGGCTTCCGCGACGTGGTCTTCATCACCGGCAGCTACGGCCTCGGCGAGATGGTCGTGCAGGGCGCGGTCAATCCCGACGAGTTCTACGTATTCAAGCCCACGTTGCGCGACGGCAAACCGGCCGTGCTGCGCCGCCAGCTCGGCGCCAAGCAGCAACGCATGGTCTATTCCGACGAGCCCGGCGAGCGCGTGCGCATCGAGGAGACGCCGGCCGAACTGCGCGGCAGATTCTGCCTCAGCGACGAGGACGTCGAGAACCTCGCGCGCCAGGCGCTGACCATCGAAAAACACTACGACCGCCCGATGGACATCGAGTGGGCCAGGGACGGACAAACCGGAAAACTCTACATCGTGCAGGCGCGCCCGGAGACGGTGAAGTCGCGCAACAAGGCGACCCAGCTCGAACGCTTCCAGCTCAACGAGAAAGGCGGCAAGGTGCTGGCCGAGGGCCGCGCCATCGGCCAGAAGATCGGCGCCGGCAAGGCGCGCCTGGTGCGCTCGCTGGACCAGATGAACACGTTCCAACCCGGCGACGTGCTGGTTGCCGACATGACCGACCCCGACTGGGAACCGATCATGAAGCGCGCCGCCGCCATCGTCACCAACCGTGGCGGCCGCACCTGCCACGCCGCCATCATCGCGCGCGAGCTGGGCGTGCCGGCCGTGGTCGGTACCGGCAATGGTCTCACTTCGATTCCCGACGGCGCCGAAGTGACGGTGTCCTGCGCCGAGGGCGACACCGGCATGATCTACGAGGGCAAGCTGGACTTCGAGCGCATCACCGCCGATCTGGGCGCCATGCCGGAAGCGCCGCTGAAGATCATGATGAACGTGGCCAATCCCGAGCGCGCGTTCGACTTCGGCCAGTTGCCCAACGCCGGCATCGGCCTGGCACGGCTGGAGATGATCATCGCCAGCCACATCGGCATTCATCCCAAGGCGCTGCTCGAATACGCGAGTCAGGACCACGAAACACGCGCAAAGATCGACGAGCGCATCGCCGGCTATGCCGGGCCGGTCGAGTTCTATATCGATCGCCTCGCCGAGGGCATCGCAACGATCGCCGCATCGGTTTATCCGAAGCCGGCGATCGTGCGCCTGTCGGACTTCAAGTCCAACGAATACGCCAACCTGATCGGTGGCGAACGCTACGAGCCGCACGAGGAAAACCCGATGATCGGTTTCCGCGGCGCCAGCCGCTACGTCGATCCCAGCTTCACCGAATCGTTCGGGCTGGAGTGCAAGGCGGTCAAGAAGGTGCGCGAGGTCATGGGCCTGACCAACGTCTGGGTGATGATCCCGTTCGTGCGCACCCTGGGCGAGGGCCGCAAGGTGATCGAGGTGCTCAAGACCAACGGCCTGGTCCAGGGCGAGAACGGCCTGAAGATCATCATGATGTGCGAGGTGCCGTCCAACGCCCTGCTCGCCGACGAGTTTCTGGATATTTTCGACGGGTTTTCGATCGGCTCCAACGACCTGACCCAGCTGACGCTGGGCCTGGACCGCGATTCCAGCCTGGTCGCCAGCTTGTTCGACGAACGCGACCCGGCGGTGAAAAAACTGCTGGCCATGGCCATCCAGACCGCGCGCAGAAAGAAAAAGTACATCGGCATCTGCGGCCAGGGCCCTTCCGATCATCCGGACCTCGCCGAATGGCTGATGGACCAGGGTATCGAATCGGTATCGCTGAATCCCGACACCGTGGTCGACACCTGGTTGCGGCTGGCCAAGCACAAGAAAGGTTGAGCTTCGGGTTCGACGGGATGCGGTCGAACGGAATTCCCGGCTGTTACCGGGGCGTCTCGCCCTGGGAATTGGAGCAGGCACTGCACGCATGTCGTCGCGCAGGTAAACACGCCCTGATCCAACATTCGGATCAAGGGGTTCAAGGCGTGTCAATCTGCTAAACCGAGCGCCAGGCCCGGGCCGGCATCGAGCCGTCGGAGGGCAGCATCGGTGATTCCTGCGACAACGCCTCGGCCGAGACGATCAATGGCCTGTACAAAACCGAACTGATCCATCGACGTTCGTGGAAGCGTCGCGAGGCGGTGGAAATGGCTAGCCTGGAATGAGTGGACTGGTTCAACCATCGACGTCTGCTGGAACCGGTCGGAAACATTCCGCTCGCAGAAGCCGAAGATGGGTATTGTCAGGAACGACAAGAGCGCGCCATGACGGCGTGACGCAAACCGACGAGCCTCCGGGATTCCCGGGGCGGTTCAACATATCGCTCGGATGGGTTGTTTGAGCGGCGTGTCTGGCGGAAACTGGCGAAAGTTCGTGATGATGGCCGACAGACCGTCTTCTCATGCCCCCGGATAAGCCGTTGACCAGCGCGGAATTGAGTGTTTATGCTTCCTGTACACACCACCCCAAAACACGCTTCAGGATTCGCGTCACGGAGAAGCGGAGGCTTGGTGTCCGGCCGGCAAGGGAGGCAAGACATGACCCGGCTTCTCCAGCATCCGAACAATCATCTCGTCCAGCTTGTTGGATGGCTGCGGGCGGCGGTGCTGGGCGCCACGGCGACCGCCGTGCTGCTGGTTGCTTGTGCGCCACCTGCCTTGGCGCAGGAAATCGCCCCGACCGCGCCGCCGCAGGCCGTGAAGGTCGTGCCCGAAGCGAGCGATGCGAAGATTGAGGAACGCCTGCAACGCATCCTGAAATCAACCGGATGGTTCGAGGCGACCCGCGTCTCGGTGCATGATGGGGTGGTCTTCCTCGACGGCACGACGGGGACGCTGGAGCATCGGGCCTGGGCCGGCACGCTAGCCAAAAACACGCAAGGCACTGTCGCCGTCGTCAACCGGATCGAGGCCAATGCCGATGTCGGCTCCACCTTGGCGCGCGCAGGCGAGGAATTCACAAGCTTCTACCGGCAGATGGCCCGGGCCTGGCCGCTGGTGGCGCTCGCCGTCCTTATCATCCTGGCTACATGGCTAATCGCCAGACTGGTGGCGCTGGCGGTTCGGCTATTGTTCTCGCGCCGCATCGAGTCCCCGCTGCTGCTGTCGGTGGTGGCGCGGGCGTTTGCGATTCCAGTCTTTCTGCTGGGCGTCTATTTCGTGCTGCAATTCTCCGGCCTGACGCGGCTGGCCATCACCGTGCTCGGGGGCACCGGGTTGATCGGCATCATCATCGGCTTCGGCCTGCGCGACATTGCCGAGAATTTTCTGGCGAGCATCCTGCTCAGCGTGCGCAATCCCTTCCACAGCGGCGACCTGATTGATGTCGGTGGGCATACAGGTGTCGTCCAGAACCTGAACGTGCGCAGCACCGTGCTGCTCACGCTCGACGGCAATCAGGTGCAGATCCCAAACTCCACCGTCTACAAGAGCATCATCAAGAACTACAGCAGCATTCCGAGCCGGCGCGCCGGGTTCGCAGTCGGCATCGGTTACGATTCCTCGGCCGCCAAGGCGCAAACTCTGATCGCGGAGGTGTTGCGAGAGCATCCCGCCGTGCTTGAGACGCCCGAGCCGCTGGTGCTGGTGGAGGAACTGGGCCCGGCAACGGTAAATTTGCGCATCTATTACTGGTTCGACAGCGCCACCTACTCGCCTTACAAAATCAATTCGGCGTTGCTTCGCCAGGCCAAGAACGCGCTCCTCAAGGGCGGCATCGAACTGCCGGATTCTGCGCGCGAGGTGATTTTCCCCAAGGGCGTTCCCGTCATCCAGACGACGAGCACCGCAGCAGCCACGCGCGAAACCGAAAGCGCTGCCGGCGCGGCCCGTGCCGCGGACGAAATGAGCGATACGACGCCCAGCGAAGGCGACCTGACCAACGAGACGGTGAAGATGCGGGAGCAGCAGTCCGAAGGCAACCTGCCGGAAGCGCAAGAAAATCTACTCAAAAAATAGCGCACGCTGTCCCGCACCATGAATCAATGACGCTGACCCCGTTGGTTGCAGCAAACTACAAGGCGGTGCTCCGACCCGTCTATGTGAGCCTGTTCGGCCATCGGACCTATCGGCGCTTCGCCATCCTCGGTCACGCCCGAACGGGGTCGAACTACCTGCTGGCCGGTTTGCGCAGCTTGAAAAGCGTGCGCATGGAGGGCGAAATATTTGCCGGCCACAGCCGCGAAATCGGCAAGGACTTCGACCCGATTCTTTCCATGTTCTTCCAAAAGGAAAGACGGCGCATCAAGGCTTCCGGCTTCAAACTTTTCTACTACCACCTGACGCAAGCCGAGTGGGACAAATTCCTGTCACACCCGGAATTCGCGGTAATTCACCTGACGCGCAGGAACCGGCTCCGGACCATCGTTTCGCTGGACATCGCCATGACAACCGACCGATGGGCCTCGCCTGACGGGAACATCGCCGAGCCCGCAGGCAAATCCGTGTCGCTGGATACGTCAAAACTGATCGAGCGGCTCGAACAGATCGAACGCTACGAGAACATCACGCGCGAGCGCTTCAAGGGCAGGCAAATACTCGAAGTGACTTACGAGGAGCTTGTCGGCAATCCTCGTGAGGTTTTTCAACGTGTGAGCGGGTTTCTGGGCGTTGGCGACATCGACGTCGGGAAAATCGAATTGACCAGACAAAATCCGGAAGGCCTGCGCGAATTGATAGGCAACTACACCGACGTTCAGCAGTTGTTGGCAAATACCCGATTTGCCGGTTACCTGAACGGCTGATCCCGTATGTGCTTGGTCCACCGGATCCAATCCGTTTTTTCGTCACGAGCAAGCGGGAAGACAAACAGCAGGATGGTTGCCCGATCCCCGTTGTCGATGGTCCATTGGTGCACTCGATGATGTGCTCGTACTTGAACAGCGGCCGTTCGCGGTAGGCAAGGTTGAGTATCCGCGGGGCTGGCCGGCTTGCCTGTGCTTTACTCCGTCAACCCGGTGGCATAGCCTCGGTGTTCGGTTGTTTTGGAGAGGCTTGTGGGCGGTACCTGCTGCGAAGACAATTGTGCGATAGAGGCCCTGCGCGAGCGGCAAAAAAGTACTTTGATAAAAGTACTGTGGATCAATGCCGCCATGTTCCTTGTCATTGGCGGTGCCGCGCTTTACGGCCGGTCCGCGGCGCTGTTTTCCGACAGTCTGGACAACTTTGGGGACGCGCTTACCTACGGCTTGAGCCTGTATGCGGTCTCGCGCAGCGCGGATGCCAAAGCGCGGGTGTCGCTGTTCAAGGGTTCGCTCATCCTGCTTGGGGCGTGCGTCGTGATGGGACAGGTAGCGTGGAAACTTGTGCACCCCGTCATTCCCTCGTACGAGATCATGGGCATTTTCAGCATCGCGGGCATGTCGGCCAATGTCCTGTGCCTTTCGCTTTTGTGGCGACATCGAAGTGAAGACATCAACATGAGCTCCGTGTTCGAGTGCTCGCGCAACGACATTGCGTCGAATTTTTCGGTGTTTGTGGCGGGCGCCGGTGTCTGGCTATTTCGGTCCGGCTGGCCGGACGTTGTCGTTGCGTCCGCGCTTGCCGCGTTACTTTTGAGATCCTCGGTTCGGGTCATTCGAGGCGCCGTGCACGAACTCGAAAAACGACCTGGCGATTCGCGTCATCGACCGACCACGCAGCCCCCGCGATAGAAGATGGAGCCCGATGCCACCGGCAACAAGAGCGAGGTCGCCGTCGGCTTTTGCTTGCATCTGTAAAGTACGGATTTGAAGTTGCGCTAGCATGTCGGGTCGCGACCGCGGCCCATTCGAGCAATCGTAAGACCTGAAACCATGAAGAAAAACGCAACGCATAACAATGAGTCCCCTGCCCGACTGATAGACGCAAAAATCACGGCGCTGGGCGATTGGCGCGGCGAGCTACTCGCGCGGATTCGTGCCCTGATCAAGCAGGCCGATCCCGATATAATCGAGGAAGTGAAATGGCGAAAGCCGACGAATCCGACAGGCGTTCCGGTATGGAACCAGGATGGCATCATCTGTACCGGCGAGACCTACAAGGACAAGGTGAAGTTGACCTTCGCCAAAGGCGCGGTGCTGAAGGATCCTTCCGGCCTTTTCAATTCCAGCCTCCAGGGGAACGTGAGGCGTGCTGTGGACTTCCATGAGGGCGAGAAGGTAAACGCAACCGCGTTGAAAGCTCTCATCCGTTCCGCCGTGAGCCTGAACCGGTCCGCGGCCAAAAAGTGACCTGAAGCCGGGTCGCCATCAGGCGATTCAACAACCCGGCAATCTCTGATAACCAAGGGAGACCCCATGATGATCAAGGCAATGTTGCTGATTGCATTCGTGAGCGTACTGGCACAACAGCCGGCTACGGCGGCTTCGCCGCTGGACGGCCTGGATGCCTATGTGCACAAGGCCATGCATGAATGGCAGGTGCCGGGCATGGCGGTGGCCGTGGTCAAGGATGGCAAGGTGGTGATGGCCAGGGGTTACGGCGTGCGCGAACTGGGCAAGCCGGAAAAGGTCGATGCCGACACGATCTTCGATATCGGCTCGAACACCAAGTCGTTCACGGCTGCCGCACTCGGCATCCTGGTCAAACAGGGCAAGCTCCGCTGGGACGCGCGCGTGGTAGATCATGTCAAGAATTTCCGCCTGCGCAGCCCCTACATCACGCAGGAACTCACGTTGCGCGACCTGCTTTCGCATCGCAGCGGCTACTGCGATCCGGGCGCGATGTGGTACACATCCAACGACGATGATGCGATTTATCGCATGCGCTATCAGGAACCCGAATACGGCTTCCGCGCGCACTTCTGCTACAACAACATGATGTACCTGACCGCGGCGCGATTCATACCGTCCGCCACCGGTCAGAGCTGGAACGATTTCGTTGCCGAACACCTGTTCAAGCCATTGGGCATGAACCACAGCGTCACCACCGATGCCGAAGTCGCCGCCGCGCCCGACGTGGCCGCGCCGCACGGCCTGATTGATGGCAAGCCGGCAATGATCGGCCGCTACTGGGGCCACAACATGGATATCGCCTCGCCGGTCGGCGGCATCTATTCCAGCGCCAACGACATGAGCCGCTGGTTGTTGATGCTGCTCGGCGACGGCCGGTATGACGGCAAGACGATACTGGACAAATCCATTGTCGAAGCCATGCAGACGCCGCAGATTCCGGTGCCGGCCGATTCCGGCGTCGGCCACGAAATCCGCGAATGGATGTCCGGTGGACGCTTTTACAGCTATGGCCTGGGCTTGCTGATGCAGGAATACGCCGGCCACAAGCTGGTCTGGCATGCCGGCGACATCGACGGCATGGCCTCGGCGATGGCAATCGTTCCGGACGAAAATGTCGGCGTGGTGGTGCTGACCAACATGAACGAGGCCGGCGCGCGCTTCGGCGTGCTGATGCGTGTAATCGATTCATATCTGGGCAACAAGCCGCGCGACGTCAGCGCCATGTTGCTCGCCATGGACAAGAAACAGGAAAAGGCGGCCAAGGCCGCCGAGGCGAAACTGGCCGCGACGCGCCAGCCGCGCTCCAAGCCGCCGCGGCCGCTGAAGGACTACGCAGGCAAGTACAACGATAAATTCAACGGCCCGGCGAAAGTCAGTCTCGACTCGGGGTATCTGGTGTTGCGTCTGGGCAATCCGGATTTCACCGGAGATCTCGAGCACTGGCACGGCAACACCTTCCGCGTAACCTGGCGCCACCGCTTCTACGGCAAGACCTACGTCACCTTCGACCAGGACGTCACCGGCAAGCCGGTGAAGATCTCGTTCGTCGGCCCGCCGCTGCATTTCGAGCGGGTGCCGAAGAAGTTGAAGGAGAAATAGGTCCAGCGGGCGGGATTTGGTGTGCCGCTGCCCGCCCCACGCGGCCGAAGCGTAGGGCGGTTCAAGACCAAAGGTCGGAACCGCCTTGTACCGAACCCCGGCGGCTCCGTCACTACGTTCCTTGAGCCGCCCTACGAGATCTCGAAAATCCTGAAGGCGGGATACGCTGCGCTGCTCCCGCCCTACTCAATGCTCCACACGCGCGCGCCAAGCGGCTAACCTCACCCGCGCGTTGAAATTTCTCCCTCCCGCCGCGCACCGCACATCTTTCCCTTCCCCCCGCCTGCGGGGGAAGGTGCCCGGAGGGCGGATGGGGGCAAGTCTGTCGCTGCACGGCACAGTCTCGTTTTCCCCCCACCCTAACCCTCCCCCGCAAGCGGAGGAGGGGATTATTTGGCGCTGCCGCAACGACGCCGAGGCGGGATCCGCTACGCTGCTCCGGCCCGACGAAGAGAAGACCCGTCATTCCGGACGTCGCGCCGCGACGGTCCGGAATCCAGTTCTTCGTCAAAACGGCTGAAGAGCAATAGCTGGATTCCAGCCTGCGCTGGAATGACGAGCGTGGGAGCCTGCGCTCGAATGACGGATCACAAGCCTTGAGGCGGGATTCGCCGTGCTGCACCCGCCCTACGGTGTCAGGTGCCGATGTCCTCGTTCCACAACTCCGGTTTCGCGGCGATGAACTCGCGCATCATCTCAATGCAGGTGTCGTCCTGCAGCACGCCCACCTGCACGCCGCGCGATCGCAGCAGCTCTTCATCGCCCATGAAAGTACGGTTTTCGCCGACGATCACCTTCGGAATACCGTAGAGCATGATCGCGCCGCTGCACATCGGGCACGGCGACAGCGTCGTATAAAGCACGCATTCGCGATAGACGCTGGCCGGTTGACGACCGGCGTTTTCAAACGCGTCCATCTCTCCGTGCAACACGGTGCTGCCCTTCTGCACGCGCCGGTTGTGTCCGCGACCAATGATGCGGTCGTTGTGCACGATGACGGATCCGATGGGTATTCCGCCTTCGGCCAGGCCCTGCCGCGCCTCGTCGATGGCCGCCTGCATGAATTCGTCCATGGGACCTCCCTCCAAGACAGATACGAACGGGAGTTACGGTATCAAACGCATTCGCCGCGGCCAATACTGCCGACGAGGCGATGGCTCGTTTCCGATGTCTCTTCCCGCGATCAGCCGCCTACTGCCGATCGTAGCCGTCCACGAAGATCAGGTCGCCGTGGTACTCGATGGCTCCCAGGTCGCACACGGCACTGCCATTGCCGTCGCCGTCGTAAGGTCGCGTGGTGCCGTTTTGGTCTGGCGAGCCGCACGACGGATCGCCCGAGTTCACAGTCGCGGTGCTGCCGGCATCGATCGCGATGCTTCCGGGCATCGGGGAACGCGAAGGCAGCGGTACGACGCCGTAGTTGCTGGCCAACGGTGCAAGTCGGAGAGCCTGCATCGACACCGAGGACAATCCACCGCTGTTCGCATCGAGATTGCAGCTGCCGTCGGAATCGGCATTCGGGCCGGTAAAATCGGCATTGATCGTATACCCGCCACTCTGGTTCACGCCGCAATCGGGAAACCCGCCGCCGGTGTTGCCGGCGACGATGCTGTTGCGCATCGTGAATTGCGACGTTGTGGTGGTGGATTCGCCCGTGACAAGCAAACCGTCACCCATGCCATTGTCCAGGATGCTCACGTTGTTGATATACATGTCCAGGCTGGCAATTTCCAGGCCGCCCATGGCATTGCCGATGAAACTACTGTCTTCGACAGTGGCTTTCGTACCGGCTGTTACCAGAACGCTGTACGTGGCGCCGATGGAGGAACCGCTGTCGTCGGGAAGATTCCCGGTAGCCGCAACATGCGCGAGAGTGACATTGGCGGCACTGAAATAGGCGGCCGCCGCAGCCGCCGTGCCGGCGCTGCTCAGCTTGCGATCCCGGTTGCCCGTGAACTGCACGTATTGCAGGTTGACTGTCGTTTGACCGTTCAGGAACAAGCCGCCGCCGAGTGAGGCGATGCTGTTTTCGACGATGCAGAACGACATGTTGAAGTTGTCCAGCAAGCTGCTGGTGCCGGTGGTTCCGGCACGGATGGCACCGCCGAGTTCGTCGTCGAAGGTTCCCGCGGGGCCGGCCAACCCGTGCGTCAGGCGCAATCCGATCAGCGTCACATTGTATGGGCCGATGAGTGGCTGGTGGATATCAAAAATGCGGTCGGCACCGTCGCCGTCAATCGTCGCCAATGTGCCCGGGGTCTGAACCTCGATGGTTACCGCGTCGGTGATATCCAGGTCACCGGTCGCCGCGGCGTCCTCGCCGGCGCCGTGAAGGCTGAGGACATAGGTGTTGTTGCCGGGGACGATGATGGTATCGGGACCCGGATGGGCATTCGCGGTCTGCACGGCCGCGCGCAAGGTGCAGTAGTTGGAATTGCCGTTACCCGCGCAGATACCGTCATTAGGCACGGGATCGGCGTAATCAGCCAGGTAGTTGACGGTGTAGGTGTTGGCCTTGACGACTGCCGTGAAAAGCAGCGCAAAACCCAGAAAAATTGCGAAAGATAGACGTTGCACGTTGAATCCTCCCCGCGCAGAATCTGTCCCCCATCGACGCCTTGTCGACACCTTGAGCCTACTCGCGACAGCGAAGTGACTGCGTGACTCAGATCAAACTTTCGCCAAAATCCCGATCGCCTACCTGCGCCCCAACCCACTGTTTTTGCGTGCCTGCACACACCAGGGTTCCTGCCGTCGCGGCGTCGCAACAGCGAAAAGGCCGCCCCGAAACCGGGACGGCCTTGCGTGTGCAAGCGTGGGAATCTCCGGATATTACGGCAGCAGTTGCACCGTCGCGCCGAATACCGACGATGCCTCGTTCCGGAACAGATCAAGCCAGTGAAGGTTGTTGTGGTTGCCATGGCAACCCTGGCCGTCGGTCACCGAGCTCAACACGCCGCTGTCAGCGGTGATGTCGCGGCTGTAGCATGCCCCGTACGGGGCCGAGTAGGTGTAGCTTTGCGTCGCTTGCTGGCCGCTATGCCCGGTGTAGTTGAACGAACTGTCGAAATTCAGCGTGTCGCTGGCCGTATCGTGGTTGTCCAGTGAGGCGGTGCGCATCGGGAACCCGTCGTCGCCGACACTGACGGTCTGTTGCAAATCCTGATCCACGTTGGTGGTCTGGAAGAAGCTGCCGTCATTGTTGAATCCCTGGTCGATGTTCATCACGAATGGATAGCTGCGTTGTTCGTGCAGGACTGCCGTTGCCGCACCGGATTTGACCCTTGTCGTCGAATCGATTGTCGTGCCCTGCGTGATGTGCTGGCTGAACACCGTGTCCGAGACGACGAAATCCTGTGAATTGGAGAAATTGATGGTCTGGTCGATCTGCGTATCGACGGTGCCGTGAGACGTGTCCAGCGTGCCGGCGATGGTGAATTGGCGATCGGACGTGACCGTCACGTTGCCGCTGACATTTCCGCTGCCATCGGTGGTCAGGTTCTCGTCAACCTGCGGTGACGGCGTCTCAGCCAGCGTATCCGTGGTAACCGATCCGCTCAACTGCGCGGCGCCATGATCCAGGTACAGCAACAGGTTTCCGGCAACCGAGAAATAGTTGCTGGCATTGAACACGCTGATCGCGACCGTGTGCGGCTGGCCGTCATCGAGCATGCCCGCGAACGGCGTCAGGTCCACTCGGTAAGGCGCGAACGACAGGGTCTGTACGCCGGGAATCGGCCGCCACAGGAACGGATCGACACCGCCGGTGTAAACCCATGGATAAACGGGAGCGACGCCGGCCGGCTGACCGTCAACACTGACCTCGGCTTCACGGAAGCCCGTACCGGGACATGAGTACAACTCATTGGCCACGTCATTCGGCACGCAGGTATACCAGAATTCATCGGCATGCTGGCTTTGTGCATAGACATCGAGAAAAGCACGCTCGACATTGCGCGGGAACGTGAACGTGGCCGCCAACTGGTCGTCGCCGGTGCGCAGCGTAGTCGTTCCAGCCGTTGGTCCGGCGGACATCGGCAACACCATGTCCGGACGATTCGGATGATCGAACACATTGGCCGCGCGCGGATAGAAGGTCAGCGTGGCGGTGCCGTACAGGACACCCGTATAGGTGCCGTTGACCGTATTGCCCAGATCCGCATGGCCGGTCTGCGCCGACTGGAATAAAGGTGCGTAATCGGTCAGATCGCGCTGGATGTGCCACGTCGGTGAAACATTGGATGAGGGTTCTTCGGTCGTACCGAAATACAGAACCGCGCCGCCCAGCCAGATTTCAGCGGTACGATCAAATTGCCGACCCGCGGTTACGGAATAATCTGCGTCAAGCACGACCTTCTGCCACGGTCCCGGGCAATCCGCCGGCGGCGTGAAACTGAATGGTTTGGCGCTGTAGTTGGCGAACTCCTGATTCCGGAACAGGGTTACCGTGCACGCCTTACCCGGCGGCGGCGGGATCGTCGGCGTGGCCGAAGCCACGTTGGCGGAGCCGACCGTCGGTTCGTCGGCATGCGCTGCTGTCGCAAATATCAGCACGGCGCAGCAAGCTGCGCTAAAAAACGGAGAGACGGAAATGGTGCGGAGCCGAAACATCGTATGACCTCCCTGGCGTGGACGAGCGCCCAAGTTAACGCCGCCGTGTTACGGATATCTGAAATCGTCGGTTGCCGTCGTCTCAACGCCGGATCAACTTGCCGATTGCCACGCGCGTTTTACACCGCCATGCGTATCATGAGGCCACGGACACGCAACAAAACCCGACTGCATCAACGAGGAGAAAGATCATGATCAACTGGTTGTCCGCTCCCGAGCATGCCAAGTGGCTCGGTATGGGCATGGACATCGGAATGCGCATACTTGGCGCACTGGCCGTCCTGTTGATCGGCTGGAGAGTGGCCAAGCTGTTGGCGAACTGGGCCTCGAAAACGATGGGCCGCACGCATCTGGACGATACCGTCGCGCAATTCCTGGCGAAGGTAATCCTGGTGTCCTTGCAGATCGTGTTGCTGCTGGCCGTGATTCAGGTGCTCGGCGTGCCGATGACCTCGATGATCGCCGTCCTCGGCGCCGCCGGGCTGGCCATCGGTCTGGGACTGAAGGATTCGCTGTCGAACATCGCCTCGGGCGTGATGCTCGTCGCGTTGCGCCCGATCCGGGTAAGCGACATCGTCACCATCCACGGTGTGACAGGCACGGTCGAGATGATCAATATCTTCCAGACGCGCCTGCGCGGCTTCGACAACCAGACCATCACCCTGCCGAACTCGCTGGTCACGACCGACTCGATCATCAACCTGACGCCCGGTACGATGCGGCGCATCGAGCTGGTAATCGGCATCGGCTACGACGACGATATCGATCTGGCACGGGCCACGGCCCTGGAAATCATCCACGCCGACAAGCGCGTGCTGCCAGAGCCCGAACCCAGTGTGCTGGTCTATGCGCTCGGCGACAACAGCGTGAATCTGGGCATCCGCTGCCATGTGGTCAACGCGGATTATTTCCAGACCAAGTGCGAGATCACCGAGGGGGTGAAAAAGGCATTCGACAAGGCCGGCGTCAGCATCCCCTATCCGCAACGCGACCTGCACATCAAATCGGTTCCGGACAAGGACATGCCGCCAGCTTTGTCGGCGGTCGGCTAGTGGCGGCGACGATTGATCCGGTGGCGGGCTTATGCGGTTCGCACGATGACCCATCCGACCTTCCGGCATCTTCCCCCGCAAGCGGGTCGAAGCGCGCAAGTCGAGTGACGAACAAAAACCTTCCCCGAATTGCGGGGCAAGGTGGCGGCGACCGGAAGGGGGACGCTTTACTGCACGGCCGTGCTCAGGCCCCGAGGAAATCGGCCTTGCCCAACTCCACGCCATTATGGCGCAGGATAGCGTACGCCGTCGTCGAGTGGAAATACAGGTTCGGCAAGACGAAATCGCGCAGATAGCCCAGCCCGTTGAAGTGTTGCTCGCCACGACGCGTCTTGATCGTGATCTGCCGATCCTCGGCACCTGCGAACTTGTCGGCGGGAATGGCGTTCACGTATTCGCGCACCCTGGCGATGCGTGCCTTGAGTTCGTCGAACGTGGTTTCCTTGTCCTCGGACGACGACACCTCGCCGCCGCTCAAGCGCGCCGCGCCGCGCGAGGCCATGTCGGTGGCAATCTGGATCTGGCGCGTGAATGGGAACATGTCCGGCGCCAGCCGTGCGTTCAACAACACGGCCGGATCGAAACCCTTTTGCTCGGCGAAAGCTGACGCCTTGTCGAGTATCGCCGAAAGATTGCCCAGCATGCGGTCGGCGGTCGGTACCAGCGTGTCGTACATCGAAATCTGCATAACGTTTCCTTCCCCTTGCGGGTCATGTGCGTGGTTTGACGTCCCCCGACTTGTACACATCTAGCCATGGCGTGGGAATTCAAGTGTTGAGGGCCTTTCCCGCCGATTCGTTCGGCTCGGAAACGGGCTACTCGCCGGTTTCTGCGATAATTCACCATATGGCCCCATCGCTCGGCTGGTCGAGGGGCGGGCGCTCACGCAATGCGTTGAATCGCATTGCGTGCCCGCGGCGAGGGCGAGCCAGGGATGACAAGAGGATCACGGCTCCATGGACGGACTTTGCGATAATTTTTACGACGGCCCCGTAGCTCAGCTGGATAGAGCGTCCCCCTCCTAAGGGGAAGGTCGCAGGTTCGAATCCTGCCGGGGTCGCCAATTCCGGAGTCGAAGCCCGTTGCTCTGGTAGAATAGGCGATTCGATACGCCGCCTCGCGCGGCGCACTATCACCGTATTCTTCGGAGTATCCATGTCTGCTTCAATTCTCAAGGCGCTCGGTCTGTCCGAGACCGAATCCGGCACCTGTCTGGGTAAAGACGAGTGGTCGAAAACCACCGACGCCGGCACCATCGAAGTCGTCAATCCGAGCACGCACCAGGTCATCGGCCGCGTGCATGCGTCTTCGGATGCCGATTATGAAAAGATCATCGGGCGCGCCCAGGCCGCTTTCAAGGCATGGCGCACAACGCCGGCACCGAAGCGCGGCGAAGCGATCCGCCTGTGCGGCGATGCCCTGCGCAAGCACAAGGATGCGCTCGGTTCACTGGTTGCCCTGGAGATGGGCAAGATCAAGCCCGAGGGCGACGGCGAAGTTCAGGAAATGATCGACATCGCCGATTTCGCGGTCGGCCAGAGCCGCATGCTGTACGGCCTGTCGATGCATTCGGAGCGTCCCGGCCATCGCATGTATGAGCAATGGCATCCGCTCGGTCTGGTCGGCATCATCAGTGCCTTCAACTTCCCCGTGGCGGTATGGGCCTGGAATGCGTTCGTAGCTGCCGCCTGTGGCGATATCTGTATCTGGAAGCCGTCGCCGAAGGCGCCGCTTTCGGCGATCGCGTCGATGCGTATCTGCAACGAAGCACTCCAGGCCGGTGGATTCCCGGACCTGTTCTTCCTGATCAACGATGCGGGCACGGAGCTGGCGAAGAAGTTCGTCGACGACCGCCGCATTCCGCTGATCAGTTTCACCGGCTCGACTGCCGTTGGGCGCCACGTCGGCGAACGGGTAGCCAAACGCATGGGCCGCAGTCTGCTCGAACTGGGCGGCAACAACGCCATCATCGTCGATGCCAGCGCCGACCTGAAGCTGGCCATCCCGGCCATCGTGTTCGGTGCCGTCGGCACCTGCGGACAGCGCTGCACGTCGACGCGCCGCGTATTCATTCATGAATCGATTTTCGACGATGTCGTCGAAAAGCTGGTCGCTGCCTACAAGCAGGTCGAAAAGAAGATCGGCGATCCGACCCAGGCCGGCACGTTGATGGGACCGTTGAACAGTGCCGATGCGGTCAAGCGCTACACCGCTGCGATCGAAAAGGCCAAGGCGGGCGGCGGCAAGGTCCTGAGCGGCGGCGAGGTCCTCGATCGAACCGGCAACTTCGTGCTGCCGACGATCATCTCCGGCCTCGACAACGCCGATGAAGTCGTGCAGACGGAGACCTTCGCGCCGATCCTGTACGTGATGCCGTTCAATTCGCTTGACCAGGCCATCGGCATGCATAACGGCGTACCGCAAGGCCTGTCTTCGGCCATCTTCACGCAGAACGTGAAGGCCGCCGAAGCGTTCCTGTCCAGCGCCGGATCGGATTGCGGCATCGCCAACGTGAACATCGGCACCAGCGGCGCGGAGATCGGCGGCGCTTTCGGTGGCGAAAAGGAAACCGGTGGCGGGCGTGAATCAGGCTCCGACGCCTGGAAGGCCTACATGCGCCGGCAAACGAATACGATCAACTATTCTGACGCGTTGCCGCTGGCACAGGGAATCAAGTTCGGGATCTGACATGGGTACATCGGTCCGCACCACCAGCAGCACCGCCGTCGTCAGCCCGGCATTCGGCGTGATCTCGTGCATGCTGTTGGTGTTCATCGGTGCCATCGTCACCGTGGCCCGCGGCCACGCTGCGCGAAACGATATCCGCCGGGCGCCGCCCGAGAGCATCGAAGGCGACGGCCTGACCGTCGCCGGAATGATTCCGGGTCACCTGAATATCGCCCTGTTCCTGATACCGGCAATGTTCTTCAGTACCATCCTGGGTATGCTGGCATTGCACGTCGG
This sequence comes from uncultured Pseudomonadota bacterium, assembly GCA_963779795.1. Classification (GTDB taxonomy): domain Bacteria; phylum Pseudomonadota; class Gammaproteobacteria; order Xanthomonadales; family Rhodanobacteraceae; genus Rudaea. Next base: position 1,154,684 of record CAVZZK010000003.1, read on the forward strand.
AAACTGACGCCCGGACGAATTCAATTATCAACATGTACGGCATCGCCCGCTCCCTGCTGTTCCGTCTGGATGCCGAACGCGCGCACGAGTTGGCGCTCGGCGGCATCGAAGCCGCCTATCGGACCGGCCTGAATTCGTTCATCGCGCAGCGCCCCGCACCGTTGCCGACGCGGGTTTTCGGCATCGAATTTCCCAATCCGGTCGGCCTGGCCGCCGGACTCGACAAGAACGGCACCCATGTCGATGCCCTGGCCGCGCTGGGCTTCGGCTTTATCGAAGTCGGCACGACCACGCCGCGTGCGCAGAGCGGCAACCCGAAACCGCGCATGTGGCGCCTGCTCGACCACGAGGCCGTGATCAATCGAATGGGCTTCAACAACGAAGGCGTCGAGGCGCTGGTCCGCAATGTCGAATCGGCCAGGTTCGGTGGCGTACTCGGCATCAATATCGGCAAGAACAAGGACACGCCGATCCACGATGCCGTCAAGGATTATCTGTTTTGCCTGGAACGGGTCTACGCGCGCGCAAGCTACGTGACGGTCAATATTTCCTCGCCGAATACGCAGGGCCTGCGCGACCTGCAGGAAGAGACAACGCTCCGGCACTTCATCAGCACGCTGCGCGAGGCACAGGAACGCCTGGCGGCCAAGCATGGACAGCGCAAACCGATGCTGCTGAAAATCGCTCCGGACCTCGATGCCGGCGACCTGGATGCGATGGCGCAGGTACTGCTGGACACGCAAATCGACGGCCTCATCTGCACCAACACGACCACCGACCGCGCCACGGTCGCCAGCGCGGCGCATGCCGAGGAGTCCGGCGGGCTGTCCGGCAAGCCTTTGCTGCAACGTGCCAACAACGTGCTGCATGAAATGTCGCAACGAATCGGCTCAAGCATTCCGCTGGTCGGTGTCGGCGGCATCCTGACCGGCGCGGACGCCGTCGCCAAGATAAAGGCCGGCGCGCGCCTCGTACAGTTCTATACCGGCATGATTTACCGTGGCCCGGCATTGATCCGCGAATGCGTCGAGGCGATTCGCGCAATCGACCACGGCAGCGGCAAATGATCACGCCCAACGCCGGCGGTTTCGCCGGGAATGGCTACACGGTGACCGAAAATGCGGCCTTGCGCGGGCGCAATACCTTCCATGTACCGGCCCGGGCGGAACTGCTGATCGAAGTCGAAAACAGCACGGCGCTTCCCTCGCTGTTCGCCCTGCGCGCGCTGCACGACGGTCCGTTGCTGGTGCTTGGCGAAGGCAGCAATGTGCTGTTCACCACCGACTTCGACGGCGTGGTGTTGAACCTGAAAAACCGCGGCATGCGCACGCGGGAAGATCGGGGCGGCGCCACGCTGGTGCGCGTCGAGGCCGGCCAGAACTGGAACGACTTCGTGCACTGGTCGCTGGCCCGGGGATTGCGCGGCCCGGAAAACCTGATCCTGATTCCAGGCAGCGCCGGTGCTGCGCCGATCCAGAACATCGGTGCCTACGGCGTCGAAGTCAGCGAGTTCATCGAGTCGGTCGAAGCCTACGACCGGCAGCGCAGCGAACCAGTCCGCCTCGGCAACGCCGACTGTGCATTCGCCTATCGCGATTCGCTGTTCAAGCACGAACCCGAACGCTACGTCGTCAGTGCCATCGAATTGTTGCTGCCGCACGCGCGTGAGCTGCGCATTGATTACGCCGGAATCCGCGACGAACTTGCCACGATACCAATCTATCCCCCAACGCCGGCTGCCGTGGCCGAAGCGGTAATGCGGCTGCGTACGCGCAAGCTGCCGGACCCGGCCCAATTGGGCAACGCCGGCAGCTTTTTCAAAAACCCGATCCTGGCCTCCGGACAGGCATCGGCGCTGCAGCGTGAGCATCCCGGACTCCCGCTGTGGCCTGTTGGGGCGGGACAATCGAAACTATCCGCGGCGTGGTTTGTCGAAGCCTGCGGCATGAAGGGGATGCGCCAGGGCGATGCCGGCGTTTCGGACAAACACGCCCTGGTTCTGGTCAATCACGGCACGGCCAGCGGCGCGGACGTCTGGGCGTTGGCGCAACAGGTCCGTGAAACCGTAAAGCAACGCTTCGGCGTCACGCTGCAACCGGAGCCACTGATCGTCGGCCGGCGCGGTCCCCTGGGCGTGGCCTGATCCGCCCGGCCATGTGCCATTAGTTGTCTTGGTACGCGCCACGCCATGTTCTACGATGGCGCGATTGATCCACTCTCCGGTCATCTCCGGCATTGCAATCCGCCAGCACTGACGCGGGATTTGTAATCAGGCACCAAAAGGAACTTCGCATGAACTTTTCCAGGCTCAAGATTTTTTCGCTCGCCCTGTTGCTGTGCGCGGGGCTGACCGGCGTCAACGCGTTCGCCGACGCCGGCGCGATGAGTACGCAGACGGGCGAAAACGTGCTGCGCGCGACGCTGAACAACGGACTGCGCGTGGTCATCGTACGCGACACCTTGGCGCCGATGGTTACCACGCAGATCACCTATCTGGCCGGCGGTTACGAAACACCGAAGGAATATCCCGGCACCGCACATGCGCTGGAACACATGATGTTCCGCGACAGCAAGGGTCTGAGAGGCGCCCAGCTCAATGAGATGACCGGCAAGATGGGTGGCCGGAACAACGCGTTCACGACCATGGACGCGACGCAATACTTCTTCGTTACGCCGGCCCAGTATCTGGACATCCTGCTGCGAATCGAATCGATACGCATGCGCGGTGCCTTGCTGAGCAAGAAGGACTGGGCGCTGGAAAAAGGCGCTATCGAACAGGAAGTATCGCGCGACATTTCCGATCCCGGATACCTGGCCTTCGAGAAAGCGGAAAAAGCGCTGTATGCCGGTACCGGTTACAGCGAGGACGCACTGGGCACGCGGCCCTCGTTCGACAAGACTACGTCGACCGTACTGCACAACTTCTACAACAACTGGTATGTGCCGAACAATGCGATCCTGGTGATCGTCGGCGACGTCCAGCCAAAGGCGACTCTGGCCGAGGTCAAGCGTCTGTTCGGCTCGATCAAGCGCCACGCCACGCCGGCGCGCAAGCCGGTCAAGCTGCAACCGTTGAAACCGCAAACCATCGCCAAGAAAACGCCGGACGCGACCGGCTCGGTGCAGTTCATGTACCGCCTGCCCGGCCTGAAGTCGAAAGACAGCGCCGCCGCGCAGATCCTGCTGGACGTACTCGACAATGCTCGCAGCGATCTGTCCGAACTGGCAGCAAAAGGCAAAGTGCTCAGCGCGGATACCTGGACTCAGCCGTTCAGCCACGGCGGCATCGGCGTCATTGAAGTCGGCTTCCCCAAGGGCGGCGACTCCAAGCAGGCGCGGAAGTATCTTGCCGGCGTCATCGCCAAACTGCTCAAGCACGGCGCGCCGCCGGAACTGGTCGGTGCCGCCAAGCGTTCGGAGCTGGCGCAATTCGAATTCAACAAGAACAGCGCCGTGACCCAGGCCAGCGCCTGGTCGCAGGCATTGGCCTGGCAGGGGCTGAATTCCCCGGCCGACGCCGAGCAGCAGATACGCAACGTCACCGTAGCCGACGTGAATCGCATCGCGCGCGAATACCTGCAACCGGACAAGCGCGTTACCGTCGTGTTGACGCCGGATCCGAACGGCAAGCGTCCACCCAACAGTGCCGGCTTTGGCGGCACCGAATCCTTCGGCGGCAACGACAAGCTCGATGTGCCGCTGCCGGATTGGGCAGCCAAGTCGCTGGCCAAGCTCGAAATGCCGCACTGGACCCTGGATCCGGTAAAGATGAAGCTGGCCAATGGCATCACCCTCATCGTGCAGCCGGAATCGGTCAGCAAGACCGTCACCGTGTTCGGCCGCGTCGATCATGATGCCGACCTGCAGGAACCCAAGGGCCAGGAAGGCGTGGGCAAGCTGTTGTCGGCCCTGTTCGATTACGGTACGACCAGTCTGGATCGCACCGCCTTCCACAAGGCGCTGGATGATATTGCCGCCAGCGAATCCGCCGGCGACGGCTTCAGCCTGGCCGTGCCCAGCGCAAATTTTGATCGCGGCATGCAACTGCTGGCCGATAACGAATTGCATCCGGCCCTGCCGCAACATGCCTTCGACATTCAGCAGAAAACCTTGTCACGCTCGCTGGCAGGCGAACTGCAATCGCCGCGCTACAAGATGTTCCGCGCGCTGACCAAGGGGCTGCTGCCGGCCGGCGACCCGGGCTTGCGCGAAGCGCGTCCGCAGACGGTCGACAAACTGACCCTGGCCGATGCCAGGGCCTATTACGCCGATACTTATCGTCCGGACCTGACCACCATTGTCGTGGTCGGCGACATCACGCCGCAGCGGGCAAAGGCCGCCGTCGAAAAATACTTCGGCGACTGGAAAGCGGCCGGGCCGAAACCGGACGTCATCCCGAAACCGGTGCCGGTCAATCCGCCCAGCTACAGCGTCGTGCCGAATTCCTATGCTTCCCAGGATCAGGTATTGCTCGGGCAGATGCTCGACATCAATTTGTACAACCCGGACCGCTACGCGCTGGAGCTGGGTAATGACGTGCTCGGCGGCAACGGTTTCGCTTCGCGCCTGATGGTGGACGTACGCGTCAAGCACGGCTACGCATACGGCGCCAGTTCCGGCCTGAACCTCGATCGTTCACGTTCGGTTTTTTACGTCTACTACGGCAGCGATCCTTCCAAGGTCGCGCCGGTGGACAAGCTGGTCCGTCAGAACCTGCACGCGATGCGGGACACGCCTGTCAAGGATGAGGAACTGGACAACGCGCGCCAGTATGAAATCCGCTCGATTCCGGTCGGCGTCTCCAGCGTCAACCGCATTGCGCGCTCGCTGCTCGGCTGGAGCTATCGCGGCGAACCGTTGGATCAACCGATGGTCGCGGCGAAATACTTCCTCAACCTGAAACCGGCTCAGGTGCGGGCGGCATTCAAGAAGTATCTGCAACCGGACCGGCTGGTGCAGGTGGTTCAGGGGCCGACACCTCCCAAGCACTGAAGCAGCCCGATCTGCGGCGAGACATCGCGCGCCGGAGATCGCTCCATCGACTCGCAAAAAAACGCCAGCGCTTGCTGGCGTTTGTCTTGCGTGGCATTGCTGGCCGCAATCACAAACCTGGACCGCGATCCAGGGCCATGTTTTCGAAGAAAGCAGTCAGTCGATTGCCGAACCGATCAGGGCATCCCTAATCGCCGCATTGAAACGCGAGCAAATTGTCCGGGTTCTCGGCCATGGTCTGGCCGAGACTGATAATGCCGGTTTTGCGCAGTTGCGTCTCGTCGCGATGCAGCCGCAACTCGTCATCTTCACCCAGTTTGACGTAGGTGCCGTTCATGGATCGGTCGGAAATAACGAAATAACCACGCTTGTATTCGATGGCCGCATGATTGCGTGAAACCCAATCGCCCTCGACAACAAGGCTGCTGTTCGGATCGCGTCCCAGCGTGAAAACCGGCGACAGCGGGTCCAACTCCAGCACCCGCCCCCGATAGGTCAGGATCAACTTGTCCGTGTCGGCGTCGTCGGTATCCAGGCGAATCGCCCGTTGCACCATGGTGACATTGGAAGTGTCCTCCTGCCACATCACCTCGACGATTTCGATCGGATACCGCTTGCCCGAGACGCGCGCCTCGCCAACCGAACGCGTATGCAGCATCCCGGCGTTACTCAGCATCTTGATCGTACTCGCCGTGGTGATGATCTGTTCTCGCTTGGCCAGTGACGCTACACGTGCCGCCGTGTTGACCGCGTCACCGTAGACGTCGTCATCCTCCATCAACGCATCGCCATGATGCAGACCGATACGAATTGCCAGCCTGTCCTGGGCAAACACGGGATCAAGAGCGATGCGTTTTTGCATGTCGACGACCGCGAGCAGCCCCTGCACGGCACCCGGAAAAGTGCACATGATCTCGTCGCCGATGGTCTTGATCACGCGACCACCGTGCTGAGTCGTGACTTCAGCCAAAGCATCGAGTATCGCAGCGATCAGACGGCGGGCATCTACGTCGCCACGCACCTCGAACAACTTGGTGCTGCCGCTGACGTCGGCGAAAGTGATGGTTTGGGGTTTGCTCTCGCTCATCAAGTGTGAAGTGTAGGCCAATCCAGCGGCAGGCTCCAACCCGGAGGCAAAAATACGCGGTCAGCGTAACGCCTTTGCCGCCGCGATAATGTCCGCTTCCCCCGGCAATACCAGTCGCGCCGCACCGGCCAGCGGCGTGTAGGTATCAGCGCCCACCACGCGTTTGAGCGGCTTGTTGCCATGTCCGGCTTCGACAATGGCCGTTATTATGCCCTCCCCGACGCCGGCTGTGCGCCGGCCCTCGTCCACAATGAGTATCCGCCCGGCCTCTTCGGCATGGTGGGCAATGGCGGATTCGTTGAGCGGCTGCAGCCAGCGCAGGTCCACCACCCGGACTTTCCAGCCCGTCGCCGCTTCAATCTCGCGCGTGGCGCGCAGACTCATCGGCACGCCATTGCCGTAGGTAAGGACCACGAGATCCCGCGCCTGGGGCGCGTAAACGCGCTCCTCGCCCAGCGTGATGGCCTGATCCGGCGCCGGGTAGGCGAATTGCCAGCGACCGTCGCCCGCTTCGTACAGGTCCTTGGTCATGTACAGTGCAATCGGCTCCAGGAACGCACAAACTCGGCCATCGACGTGTGCCAGCGCCATTAGCGTGCGCAACATCATCGCCGCGTCGTCGCCGCGCGATGGGCAGCCGACGACAAGCCCGGGAATATCGCGCAAGGCGGCAATCGAATTGTCGTTGTGGAAATGCCCGCCGAAGCCCTTCTGGTAGCCCAATGAGGCGATACGCATGACCATCGGGTTGCGATACTGGGCGTTGGAAAAGAACTGCAAGGACGCCGCCTCGCCGCGAATCTGGTCGCAGGCATTGTGGAAATAGGCCAGATACTGGATTTCCGGAATCGGCAACATGCCCATGTTGGCGAAGCCCTGGGCCAATCCCAGGATCAGGGTCTCGTCGAGCAACGTATTGAAAACACGCGCATTTTTGAATGCTTTCTGCAGCCCGCGCGTGACTGTGTAAACGCCACCCTTCTGCGCCACGTCCTCGCCGAACAGCAACGTATTCGGATATTTGCACATGACATCGTGCAAAGCCTGGTTGATGGCGATGGCCAGATGCCGCGGCGGCTGGTTTTCCGGCAACCTGTCCTCGCCACCGAACACCGCCAGGCGCCGTTGGCCGTAGTCGGCCCGGCGCGCTTCCAGGTTGACCTGATTCGGGTGGTACGGCGCCAGCGGCGCAACGATTTCCGCCAAACTGGTCAGCTTCGGCCGCCGATCCGCTTCTTCGGCTGCGGCGAAACAGCGCCTGCGCACCGATTCGTATTCGCCCAGCAGGGTTTCGGGGGAAAACAGACCGGTTTCGAGCGCGATCGCCGCCGAACGCAACAGCGGATCGGTTGCCTCGACCGCCATCAGTTCCTCGAAGCTGCGCCATTCGATCTCGAAATCGGTGCCGGCGTGACCCATGACGCGCGTCGTGCGCAGATGCAGGAAGGTTGGCCGTCGCGTCGTGCGGCAGTGATCGACGGCTCGCGCGACGCCCTCGTAACCGGACGCCAGGTCCAGGCCATCGGCATGGAAATAGTCCAGGTCGCGCCGCTGCGAGAAGTTCCTCGCGATCCAGTCGGTCGGCGTCTTGACCGAGATGCCGATGCCGTTGTCCTCGCAAACGAACAGCACCGGCGCCGGCAGTTTCTGGTACGCGGTCCAGGCCGCCGCATTGAACGTCGTCTGCGCCGTGGCGTGATTGGCCGAAGCGTCGCCGAACGAGCAGATCGCGATCGAATCGGCCGGAATCGGCAGTTGATGACCGATACGTCGCGCCTGCTCGATCGCAATCGCCGTGCCGAACGCCTTGGGCAGGTGCGAGGCGATGGTCGAGGTCTGTGGCAATACCCACAGCGGCTTGCTGCCCCAGACCTTGTGCCGTCCGCCGGAGATCGGATCGTCCTTGCTGGCCGCGAATGACAGCGCCGAATCCATGATCGGGTCCATTCCCGGCAACTTGCGGAAACGCTCGGCCATGAACGCTCCGGAGCGGTAATGCAGGAATGCGGGGTCCGTATGCCGCGTCAGCCGCGCCAGCATCGCGTTGCCTTCATGGCCGGACGAGCCGATGGTATAGAACACCTTGTTGTGCACGCGCAGCACACGCGCCATCAGGTCCAGGTGCCGACTGATCAGTTGCGACGCGAACAGTTCGCGCAAATCGCGCATGCGGCACAGGCTGCCATCCAGCACCGGCTCATCGGCGGCGAGCGTACGCGCCGGCGCACCCGGCCAGTTGCGCGCGAACTCGATGAAATTCTGGTCGCAGACTTCAGCGCGGTTGACGTTCTTGTGACGGGCGGGAATGGTGCTCATGGATTTGCTACAGGATCAGATCCGTTCTGATTTGACGCGGCGATCAACGCTGAGTTTTCGTCCGCGACAGGCGGCATCGGCACAAACCCCGGTTGCGAACGCACACGATCCACCCACGCCGGGATTGCCGGATACGGCGACAGATCGAAGCCGCCGTCAGCGGCGCAATGCGTGTAGGCGAACAAGGCGATATCGGCGATACCGTAGTCCATGCCGCTGAACCAGTCGTTCGCGGCCAGATGTGTTTCCATGACAGCCAAGGCTTGATGTCCGCGTTCGCGAAGTTTTGGCAATTCCGCACGGCGCAGTGAATCCAGCGGAGTCCAGCCGCATATGAAGCGCGCCACGGCAATATATGGCTCGTGAGAGTATTGCTCGAAGAACATCCACGACAGCGCTTGCGCGCGCTGCCAGGTATCGCCGGCAAAATACCGCGTACCTTCCGCCAACCAGTACAGGATCGCGTTTGACTCGGTCAGGATGCGTCCGTCGTCGGTTTCGACCATCGGCACGCGACCGTTTGGGTTCTTTGCCAGATAGTGTGGCGTCCGTGTCGCGCCGTGCGCGCTGTCCGTCTCGATCCAGCGATGTTCACGTCCGAGGTGGCCAAGCAACATCCTCAGCTTGTGGCAATTGCCCGATGGCGAATAACCATAGACCGTGATCATGCGGATCGAACCTTGCTGGAGGACAACCATGCGTCGCGCGACTGGCCCCAGATGTCGACGACATGATCCTCATACGGCGGCGGCATTCGTTCGCGGCGCTGCTTGCTGGAACCGAGCTTGTGCGCCAGTGCCTGCGAAGCGACATTATCATCATCGATACAGTGGATGATCTCCGTCCAGTCGAGTTGCGCGAAGGCCCAGTCGATTGCCGCCACCGCGGCCTCGAATGCATAGCCCTTGCCCCAGGCTTGCGGGGCCAGCGACCAGCCGATTTCCGTGCCCGGCCAGCCTTCAGGAAACAAGGGTCCAACACGACCGATCCAGCAGCCGCTGGATTTTTCGATGATCGAAAAGGGTCCGAAGCCCTGCAACGCCCAGCTGCCGGCAAAGAACATGAACGATCGCCACGACACGGCGCGCGGCTTCACGCCGCCCAGAAAGCGGGTGGCTTCGTCATCCGCATCGAATTCCGCCCAGGCATCGAAGTCATCAAGTTCGAGCGGGCGCAGTATCAACCGTGGTGTTTCGATGCGTATCATCAATAAAACTTCCCGATTCCGTTATCGAGGCATGAACTCCCGATTGGGGCGTTCAAGCTGTTGCCGACATATCGATCAGCCGCTGTCGCGACACACTCCATTCCTCGCGCGTCTGTCCCCAGATGTCGATCGCGACCTTGTCGTAAGGATAAGGCAAACCACCCGGGCCGCGATTGCTCGACCCCAGTCGTTGCGCCAGCGCTTGCGAGGCGCGGTTGTCCGGACTGATCGAGTGGATCACCTCGGACCAACCGAGATTGGCGAAGGTCCAGTCGATGGCGGCCACCGCTGCCTCCGTGGCATATCCCCTGCCCCACGCCGAACGCTTGAATGCCCACCCGATTTCGGTCCCCGGCCAGCCCTCCGGCTGCCACGGGCCCAGTTGCCCGAGCCATTCGCCGCTGTTGCGGTCGATCACGGAGAACATCGCGAAACCCTGGACCGCCCAGGCGCCCGGCATCTGCAGGAATTTGCGCCACGCTTCAGCACGCGTCAGCACGCCGCCGATATGACGCGTCGCCTCCTCGTCCGCGTGCATCTGCGCAAAACCCTCGAAGTCGTCAATCCCCGGCAAACGCAGGATCAGGCGATCGGTCTGGATTGTCGGCCTGGCCATGTCCCGTCAAAAAGCATTGATCCCCGTAATCTCGCGACCAACGACAAGCTGGTGCACGGTTTCGGTACCTTCGTAAGTTATTACGGATTCCAGGTTCAGCGCATGCCGGATCGGACAATGTTCGGTGGTGATGCCGGCGCCGCCGAGGATGTCGCGGCATTCGCGGGCAATGTCCAGGCCCATGCGCACGTTGTTCCACTTGGCCAGCGAGACCTGGGTCGGCTGCATCTTGCCGGCGTCCTTGAGGCGACCGAGTTGCAGCGACAGCAATTGCGCGCTGGTGATGCGTCGCGCCATGTCTGCGAGCTTCAACTGCACGGCCTGGTTGGCGGCGATCGGACGCTGGAACAGGATGCGTTGCTTGGCGTATTCGGTGGTTTCGGTGAAGCAGGCGATCGCCGCACCGATCGGCCCCCAGGCAATCCCGTAACGTGCCTGGGTCAGGCAACCCAATGGCCCCTTCAGGCCCTTCACGTTCGGCAAGCGATTGGCATCGGGCAAGCGTACGTTGTCGAAAAACAAGGCCGAGGTGACGGACGCGCGCAGGCTCATCTTCTTGTGGATTTCCTGCGCGGTAAAACCCTGCATGTCTTTTTCGACAACAAAGCCCTGGATGCCCTCGTCGGTCTGTGCCCAAACGATGGCGATATCGGCCAGGTTGCCGTTGGTGATCCACATCTTGGAGCCGTTGAGAATCCAGTCGCCGCCGTCCTTCTTCGCGGTGGTCTTCATGTTGGCCGGATCGGAACCGCCGTGCGGCTCGGTCAGGCCGAAACAACCAATCACCTTGCCGGCCGCCATGCCCGGCAGCCAGCGTTTGCGTTGCGCTTCGTTGCCGTAGGCGTAGATTGGATACATGCACAGCGACGACTGCACCGAGGCGAAACTGCGGATGCCGGAATCACCGCGTTCCAGTTCCTGGCAAATCAAGCCGTAACTGACCGCATTCATGCCGGCGCAGCCGTATTCGCCGGGCAACGACGATCCGAGCAGACCGAGTTCCGCCATCTCCGGAATCAGGTCTTTCGGAAACACGCCCTTGTCGAAACAGTCGCCGATAATCGGCAATACACGCTCGTCGGTAAAACGCGCGACGGTGTCCTGCACCATGCATTCCTCCTCGCTGAGCAGCGAGCGAACGTCATACAGATCAACCGGATTCAACGGTGCGGAAGGCATCAATTACTCCAGACTTTGCAGTGGCACGGCAAGGCCGCGTATTCTAGCGACCCGCCCGGTAAAAGTCCCGGCGAATCAAGCTTCCAGCATGCGTATCCCGGTCCTGACCTACCATGCCGTCAACGTCAACGGCAACGACTATGCGAACAACGATCACGTCGCGTTCGCGGCCGACTTGCGCCTGATCGACGACCTGGGATTGCGCATCGTGCCCTTGCATTGGGTCGCCGATCAACTCACCGGCAGGACGGATCGCAATCTATCGGGTTGCGTGGCCTTGAGTTGCGACGACGGCGCGGACTTTGACTATCGCGATCTGGACCATCCCGGGCACGGCCCCCAACGCAGCCTGTTGAACTGCCTCAATGACTTCATCGCCGAACGCGGGCCCGCTGCGCAACCACACTTGCATCTGACCAGTTTCGTCATCGCCTCGCCCAAGGCGCGCGCGGAGATGGATCGGCAATGTCTGGCCGGACGCGACTGGATGCGCGAGGACTGGTGGCCTGAAGTCACTGCCACCGGGCTGGTGGAAATCGGATGTCATAGCTGGGAACACAATCATCCGGCACTGGGTGAGACCGGAATCGACGGCACGCCACGCGGCTCGTTCGAGGTTATCGACAACACCACGCGAGCCGACCACGAAATTGCGCAGGCGACTGCATACCTGTCATCACGCGTCGGCAAACAAGCCGTTACCCAATTCGCCTTCCCGTTCGGTCAAAGCAACGCGTTTCTGATTGATGAGTACCTGCCCAATCGCGGCGCCGAACTGGGGCTGACCGCGGCCTGGTCCACCGATGGCCGCCCGGTCACGGAAACAGACAACCGCTGGAACCTGCCGAGATATGTCTGTGGATGGCATTGGAAGTCGCCGGACGAGTTGCGTGCCATCCTGAGTTGATACCCGGGCGGGTCAAGCCGTTCAGGAACTTTTTCAGCCATCGCAGCCATTCGTGACATCCATGAGCAAATTCCGGATGTCACCGACCAGGCAATGGATTGACCATTCAAAATGGTCCGATCGCATGCGCCATGGCGACCAAACTGCGACGCATCTGGTCGTTCAAGGGCTTGTGCCAGTGCACCAGCAATTTGTCATGTTCGGTCGGCTCGAACCCGGCCGACAGGTCGACTTCCCAGGCGCGCGCATCGCCGCAGTAGCCGAAATAGGCATCGCACTGATCGGCGAAACGCTCGAAACCATAACGAAGCAATTGTGCCATTGCACCGCCGGCGGCTCCCAGGGCTTCCTTTTGCGCGTCCGACAAATGCGCATAGGCACGGCCGTCGGTACAGCATCCCCCGACCAGCATGACGCTGGCGAACGGGGCGAATTTGGCGTAGGACATCGGCACCAGCAATCCGGACTGCTGCGTGCGCACCAAGGCAACCACATCGTGTTTCCAGTCAGGTATCGGGTGTCCGAACTTGCGCTCAAAAAGTTCACCAACCAGCGGACGTGGATCGTCGATTTCGGAAATCAGCAAAAATTCAGGCTTGGCGGGCAGGGACATGTGCGGGCTGTTCTCGTAATGGGAGCGAGTTCTATCCCATGCATTGTTGCCCCGATGTTGCCCGCGACGCAATGCACGCGGCAAGCCGCTAACGGCAAGCGATTCAAAACGGGGTAAACGCGTTGGCTTTTTCGATCATCTGCCGACGCTGCTTGTCGTCCGCATTACGCGTCCAGTACACCAGCAGTTTGTCGTGGACCGTGGCTTCGAATCCGGCGGCGCGGTCCACACGTTCGGCCAGTGCATCACCGCAGTAGCCGAATACGGCGTAGAAGCTTGCCGCAAAATATTGGACCGACCAGCTCAACGCGTATCGATACAATCCGCCCGCCTCGCGAATCAGCTCGCGCTGTTGCTTGCCGAGCCGGCGCAACACGCGATTGTCGACACAAGCCCCACCGCCAAGCAGGATGTCGCCGCAATCGGTGAAATGGATATAGCACACGGGAATCGTATCGGCACCGCGCAAGGATGCGACCACATGATGCGGAAAATCGGGAATGCCCCGATGGTATTTGCGCCGAAACAGATCCTGCGCAGCCTCCGGTACATCGTCGCAGACTTCGACATCAATGAATTCAGCGATATTCATTTGCGCTGCTTCGGCTGGTTTTGCACACCGTGCGGTACGTGGCCGGTAGCCACATGCTGACGGGCGGATTCGACGTTGACATGCGAATCGTCGAAGAAGATATCCGCGCCGAATGCGCGCAGGAACGGGCCCTTGTCGCGTCCACCAAGAAAAAGCGCTTCGTCCAGGCGTACTCCCCAACTGCGCAGGGTCAGGATCACGCGCTTGTGTGCCGGCGCCGAACGCGCCGTGACCAGTGCCGTACGAATCGGCGAATCGTCACCGTCGGGAAACGCGGCCTGCAGGTTGTGCAATGCAGCCAGGAAACCGCGGAACGGCCCACCCGAGAGGGGCTCATCGACGTTTTCGACTTCGTTGCGGTGGAACGCCTCGATGCCCTGCTCCTGCGATACGCGCTCGGATTCGTCGCCGAACACCACCGCATCGCCGTCGAACGCGATACGCAACTGGTCCGACGAGGTCTGCGGCGCCTTGGACGGCAGGATGGTCGCCGCGGCCACGCCAGCCTGCAGCGCCCGCGCGACATTTTCCGGATTGGCCGACAGGAACAGGTTGGCGCCGAACGAATTCACATAGGGCGAAGTCGAGGCGCCGCTGGTGAATGCCGCGCGCGAAATATCCAGGCCGTAGTGCTCGATCGAATTGAAGATGCGCAGGCCGGTATCGGCCGAGTTGCGCGACAACAGGATTACTTCGACGCTGGGTGCCGCCGGCGGTGCCTGATTCAAGCGCAGCAGTTTACGCACCAGCGGAAATGCCATGCCCGGTTGCAGCAGGTCGTTCTCGTGCGCCATCTGGTAGGCACGATACGCGTTTACGCCTTCGCGCTCGAACAGTTCATGGCTTTCGCCCAGATCGAACAACGCACGCGAAGTGATCGCGACCACGAGCTTGCTGCCGTCGGTCGGAGCCGCACTGCCAGCCGGACTTTCAGTTGTCGTAGCCATCGGCGAATATCTCGTCGTGGTAGACGAATGCCTTCCAGGCGTCCACACGTCCGTAGCCCAACGCATAATTCGGGAACTTGGTCGACGGTATGCCGCCGCACGCCTGCGATATGGGGTCGGTAACGCCAGTTTGCACGGCTGTCTCACGCAGGATCTGGGCAACTTCCTGGGGCTGGCCCTTCAATGCAGGAAACGCCGCCATCAACAACGCGGCCACGCCGGCTACATGCGGGGCTGCCATGCTCGTACCGGATTTGTACCCGTAAAAGGGCGACGAAGGGATCGAGGAATATACGCTGACGCCAGGCGCAACCACGTCCGGCCGGACCAGCAAGCTTGTCGACACGGGTCCGCGCGAGGAAAAATTCGCCAGCGTATCGCTGTTGTCCGTCGCGCCCACGTCGAAGCTTGAATCGTACGTCGCCGGCGGACCCTCGATGGTTTCGCAATTTGGCCCGCTGTTCTGCGCCGCGGACACGTAGAAAATACCGGCGGCCACCAGGTTCGCCACCGCCTGCCTCAGTTCTTCACCCGTCGTGCAACCCTCACTTGGCGGGCAATACCAGGAATTGCTGACGATATCCGGGGCCAGATCCGTGTTCGGATTCTGCCCATTCAGATCGGTCGGGGCGAGCATCCATTGCATGCACTCGATATAACGAGTCGGCGTACCCGCATCTTGATCCATGTTGCGACAACCGATCCATTTCGCGCCCGGCGCAACACCGATCTGTTCACGCGTCGATGCATCGGCACCGTTGTCCCCGACCATGGTGCCCATGGTATGCGTGCCGTGACTGGTGTCGTCGCAAGGCTCTTGCGAATCATTGCCGCACGGATTTCCGGTCGAGTCGTGGATCGCGTCGTGCCAGTTGAAATTGTGATCCGCGCTGGCGCCGTTCCAGCCGCGGTAATGGTCGATCAGGGCCGGGTGATCCCACTGGTAGCCGGTATCCTCGCCGCCGATCACCACGCCCTGACCGGTGTCTCCGGTAGTCCAGACTGCTGGCGCCTCGATCATTGCAACACCCCAGGCAATGCCCGGGGCGGTCGATGCGGCGGGCTGCAGGGTCGTCTGCGGCAATGGATTGGCAATCCCGGGATTGGTCTCGATGCGTGCGATGTCGCCACGTTTCGCCAGGATTCGCAGTTCGCCGGCATTCAATCGCGCCTCGATTATATTCGCGATCCAGTAATCGCGATGCACAATCCCGTGCGCGTCCAGCCAGGCCCGCACGGCGCGTTGCTGGGCATCGGCCCGACCACGCAAGGCGGTGACCAGGACGCGGCGACGCACACAGTAATTTGCGCTTGCCGACAACGGCACCAGGCTCGGCGTGGACTGATCGGGGAAAACCAGTATTGAATCGACCCGGCCACCATGTTGTGTTGCATCGAACAAACGCGGATTGACTTGCGCGGCACGGACTGCCGTACAGCACGCCAACAACGCAAAGACGATCGCTCCGGCTGCACTGCCTCGCCGGAATCGACGATCAGTACGCAAACTGCTCATTCAGGATCCGATCTTCCAGGTTATGCTCGGGATCGAACAGCAACGTCACGGTCTGGTCCTGTGACTCCCGGATCGTGACTTCGATGACATCGCGTGTCTCGGCCGAATCGGCCGTGGCGCTGACCGGGCGCTTGTACGGATCGAGTATCTCGAAATGCACTTGCGTGCCGGCATGCAGGATCGCCCCGCGCCAGCGGCGCGGACGAAACGGGCTGATCGGCGTCATCGCCAGCACGTCGACACCCAGCGGCAGGATCGGCCCGTGCGCGGACAGGTTGTAGGCGGTCGAGCCGGCCGAGGTGCATACCAGCACGCCGTCGCACATCAATTCCTCGATCTTGACTGCACCGTTCAGCGAAACGCGGATATGCGCGGCCTGCTTGGTCTGGCGCAGCAATGACACCTCGTTGAAGGCCAACGCGGTGTTGGTCGTGCCCGACTCGCTGACGGCCTCCATGACCAGCGGTTTGAGCGAGGTCGGATGCGCGCTGATCAAACGCTGCATCAAACCGTCCGGCCGATACTGGTTCATGAGGAACCCAACGGTTCCCAGCTTCATGCCGAACACCGGTTTGTTCAGCGATAGATAACGATGCAGCGTGCGCAACATGAAGCCATCGCCGCCAAGCGCCACGATCACGTCGGCTTGCTCGATCGGCGCCTCGGGATAGCGGCCGCGCAACGCGGCCAGTGCGGTCTCGGCCGCTGCCGTCTTGCTGGCAACGAAGGCGATGGACTGGTTCGTGTCGGACATGGCCCGGATTCTACGCGAGGTTCAACTTGATCGCACCGATCCTCATTCGCGCCAGTACGGATGCCGATCGACGCGGCCACGCTCGACGACGCGTGGCGGAAGGTTTGCGCTGAAATGCACATCGACGAAACCGCTGATCGGCGAATTCAGCAAGGCGATATCGCGCTCGCGGTAACGCGCCACGACGGTCCTGCCGGGATGGTGGAAGCGATTGCGATAACCGCTGGAAACCAGCGCCAGATCCGGCTTGAGCGCATCCAGAAATCCCGCGCCGGATGAGGTCTTGCTGCCATGGTGCGGCACCTGCAGCACCAGATGCGACGGAACCGGGTTCATGGCTTCGGTCACATCCGGCTCGGCTTCCGAGGTGATGTCGCCGGTCAACAGCAATCCGCCGCCTGCGTTGGTCACGGCCAGCACGCAACTGCGATCGTTGTTGACAACAGGCAATGGCTCGCGCGGGTGCAGAATGCGGAAACGCACTCCGTTCCAGATCCAGGACTCGCCGGCCAGGCATTGCCGGGCCGGGATATTCAGACGCTTGGGTTCGCCCGACTCGACCGGAACCGTCGGATAGGCGGCCTTCACCGCCGACGCCCCGCCGGCATGATCGTTGTCACCGTGGCTGATGATCATGCGATCCAGCCGGCCGATGCCGAGCGCGTGCAGGGTCGGCACCACGGCCGCATCGCCAAGATCGAAACCGGATGGATAGCGCGCACCGGTGTCGTAAACCAGTGCGTGATCGCGCGTGCGCACGACAAACGAAAGCCCCTGGCCGACGTCGAGCATGACCGCCTCGAATTCGCCCGGCGCCAACGGCGTGCGCGCGGGCCACAACAACGGCAAAAGCAGCAACAAGCCCAGTCCGCGCGCCGGTATGCCGCGCGGCAACAACAGCCACAGTGCCCCGAGCAAGGCCAGGACCAAGGCCCAAAGATGGGGTTCCGGAAAATACCAAAGCGATCCCGGCCAGGCCGCGATTTTCTCCAGCAACGTCCACAACCATTGCATGGCGGTCCCGGCCACCAGCAGCAACGGGGCGCCCACGGATGGAACCATCAACGCCAGCAAGGTACCGAGCACGGTCAATGGCAACACCAAAAAGCAGATCCACGGCACCGCGATCAGGTTCGCAACCGGACCAATCAGCGAACTCTGCCCGAAGAACCAGATGCCTAGCGGCAACAGGCCGAGACTGGCCACACCCTGGGCGGTAACCAGATCGCGCAGCCAGCGCCGCCGCTGCGTCGCGCCACCCAGACAGAACATCAGCCAACCGACCCCGACGAAAGACAGCCAGAACCCGGCGCTGAGTACGCATAGCGGATTCCAGATCAGCAGCACGATCACCGCCAGCGCCAGACCTTGCACCGGCGCCCGCCCGCGCCGGGCCAGATTGGCCAGCAGCAAGGCGCCGATCATGACCAGCGCACGCCGCGTCGGCAGTCCGAAACCGGCGAGCAATGCATAGGCAACGGCAAACACCAGGCTGGCTACCGCTTCGATCAATGGCGCCGGCCAACGCAAGGTGATTCGCGGCGCCATTTTCCACAGCAATCGGATCAGGGCCAGGCCGAAACTGGCGAACAAGGCGATATGCAGGCCCGAAATCGCGATCAGATGCGGTATGCCGGTGGCGCGTGCCACGGCCCATTCGTGCTCGTCCATGGCGCGCTGATCGCCGAAAGCGAGCGCCTGCATCAGGTCAGTCCGCGGCCCCGGGCCGAGCACCGAGCGAATCACGCCGACGATATGCTGGCGCAATCGGTCCACGCAGATCGGCGCCGAACCGAGTACGCGATTTGCGTCGTCTTCGCGCACGTATCCGGTGGCGACGATGCCGCGCTGCAAGGCGAAACGTTCGAAGTCGAAACTGCCCGGATCAATCAACGCGCGCGGCCGTTTCAGGCGCAACCGCAACTGCCATTCGCTGCACGGCTGCAACTCTGGCGCGTGGTCGTACCAGCTCAGTCGAGCGCGACCATCCAGCCCGATCGGCTTGCCTTCGAATCGCGCCGATTGCACATCCAATTGGAACCGGGTCGCGTGTTCTTCGACCTGCGGCAGGCCACGCACGACGCCGGTGACGAGAATATCCTGCCCCTCCAGCGCATGCGGCAAGCGCTGCGACAAGGCGATGTCGGCTCGCCACATTGTCCAGCCGGCGGCGAGCAGGAACAGCCCAAGCCAGCGCAATCGCCGACTCAGCAGCGTCGACAGCAACCCGACGACCGCGACAGACACGTCGATACCGCGCGGCGGCAACGCGTGCAGTGCCTGCACCGCCAACGCGCCGGCCAGCAGCGCCAGCGCGGCACCGGGCGTAATCAATCCGGCAAATGATGTATTCGAAAACAGCCGCCGAAACGCCGACACGACGGCGCGCCAACGGACAAGTCGCTCAGCGTTGCGTATGCGCTCCGGCCTCACCTAACACACCCTTGTGCAGTTCGAGCACGCGATCCATGCGGCTCGCCAGACTGGGAGCGTGCGTGACGAGGACGAAGCTGGTATCGAATTCGCGATTCAGCTCGAGGATGAGCGCGTAAACCTGCGCGGCGTTCTTTTCGTCCAGATTGCCGGTCGGTTCATCGGCCAGAACGCAGGTCGGTTGCGTCACCAGCGCGCGCGCCACGGCGCAACGTTGGCGTTCGCCACCGGACAACTCGCCCGGCTTGTGTCGAACGCGATTGCCCAGACCGACACGTTCGAGCAATTGCGCGGCTTCGCGCTCGGCTTCGGCGATCGCGGTACCGCGAATCAATAACGGCATGGCGACATTTTCCAGTGCCGTGAATTCGGGCAGCAGATGATGGAACTGGTAAACGAAACCCAGCGACCGGTTGCGCACGACGCCGCGCTCACGATCCGACAGGCGCGACAGATTTCGACCGTCGACCTCGATCTCACCCGCGGTCGGCTTGTCCAGCCCGCCGAGAATGTGCAGCAGCGTGCTCTTGCCGGCCCCGGAGGCGCCGATGATCGCCAGGGTGCTACCCCGCTCCAGACTGAAACTGACGTCGTGCAGCACATCGGTGCGCAGATCGCCCTCGGCGTAGGTCTTGGCGATCGAATTGGCGCGCAATACGACATTCGAGGCCTGGTTCATCATTCGTACCTCAATGCCTCGGCCGGCTGCACGCGCGCAGCGCGCCAGGCCGGATAAATCGTGGCCAACAGGCAGAACACGAACGCGATTCCGGCGATCCAGCCCACGTCGTGCCAGTGCATGTTCGACGGCACCTCGCTGATGTAATACACCTGCGGCGACAGGAATTCGACGTGGAACGTGTGCTCGATCCATTTCACCAGTCCGGGCAAATTGGTCGCCAGCAATACGCCACCGATGACACCGAGCAGGATGCCGAAACAGCCGACGATCGTGCCCTGGACCATGAACGTGCGCATGATCGTCCCGGGCGAGATACCCAGGGTGCGCAGGATCGCGATATCGGCCTGCTTGTCGGTCACCAGCATGACCAGGGTCGACACCAGGTTGAATGCGGCCACGGCAACAATCAGCGACAGGATGATGAACATCACCTTTTTTTCCATCGACACCGCACTGAAGAAATTGGCGTGGCCCTCACGCCAGTCCTGCACCCGATAGTACTGGCCCAGCTTCTGCCCAAGACTTTCACCAACCTGCCAGGCCAGGAACTTGTTGTCGAGTTTGAGGCGAATGCCGGTCGGACCGCCAAGCTGGTACAGGTGCTCCGCATCGGTCATGTTGATCACGGCCAGCCCGCTGTCGTATTCCTCGAATCCGACGGTAAAGATACCGACCACGTTGAAACGCTTGAAGCGCGGCACCGCACCGACCGGCGTGACGTTGACCTGCGGTGCGTAGACCGTCACCTTGTCGCCGACACCGACGCCGAGTTGCATGGCCAGTTCGCTGCCCAGCACGATGCCGAAACTGCCCGGCTTCAGGGCATTGAGTTTGCCACGTACCATCTTGCGGCCGATTTCCGATACTTTCGATTCCTCGTCCGGCAAAACGCCGCGAATCACCGCACCGGTAGCGCGCGTTCCCTGCAACATGGCCACTTTCTGCACAAAAGGCGCCGCGCCGCGCACGTGCGGATTCTTGTAGGCCTCGGCAACGACATGCTGCCAGTCGTGCACGCTCTCGCCGACGCTGGAAATGGTGGCGTCAGCCACCATCCCCAGAATGCGATCCGTCAGTTTCTGCTCGAAACCGTTCATCACCGAGATGACGGTGATCAAGGCGATCACGCCGATTGAGATGCCCAGCATCGACACCAGCGAAATGAACGAGATAAAGTGATTGCGACGCTTGGCGCGTGTGTAACGCAGGCCGATGAATAGTTCGAGCGGTCGAAACATTGACGCAGGCAATCCAAAGTCGTGGCGGCATGGCCCAGGACGGAGCCGATGGAGAGTGCCTGACGCGGTTCCGCAGTGCAAGCCACCCGCCAGACCGGCGATTAAACTTCCTGAACAATTTCTAAACCGCTCAGTTTGAAAATGAAACGGTCATGCCCGGTTTGTGATCTGAATAGGGGACCGCGCGTTTTTTGCGGTTGCCGGCCTGCCATTTCACGCTTGAGGCAGTTGGATCGACATTTTTGGAGATTGACATGAGAAACACCCTACTCGCACTCGCATTGACCGCCGCAGGTCTGGCTACCGTGCCGGCAATCAGTCACGCCGCCGACGGCGACACTGGCGGATTCTTCATCAACGGCAATATCGGCCGTTCCGAACTCAACAAGGGCATCTATGACGACAATGACACCGGTTATGGATTGAACCTGGGTTACCGTTGGGCGTTCAGCCCGTATGTGGCGCTGGGTGTCGAAGCCGGCTATACGGACCTGGGCAAATTCCGTACCAGCTCCGCCTACAACGGCCTGGGCATTGGCGATGCAAAGGTGCGCGGCTGGACGGCTGGTGTCAACGGACACTTCAACATCAACCCGCAGTGGTACGTCAGCGCACGCGGCGGATTCTTCCGCGGTGACGTAAAGGCGGCCTATCTGTCGAATACCACACCGATCTACTTCAATGACACCAGCAACAAGTACTACGCGGGCGTCGGTTTCGGTTACGACTTCAGCAACAATGCCAGCATCGGTCTCAACTACGACTACTACAAAACCGACTCACACGGCCTGAATCTCGATCCGAGCATGCTTTCGGTCGGCGCCGAATACCGATTCTGACGGGCCGCCCTCCCCCCGAATCGATTACGGATGTCTCATATCCCACTCTCCTCCCGCTTGCACAGTGCAAGGATATGAGCCCGGTCCGGCCCGCCACCTGCGGGCCGGGCTTTTTTTATGGCGCGATCGACGGTTGCGCCACATCGGTTTGCGCGGCCAGGCGCACGCGCAAACGGCGACGCGTATCGGCCTCGCAGTTGTCCGGGCCAAGCACGATGCGCACAGGTTCGGAATTCCGGCGGCGGAAATTCAGGAAAATCCAGTTGCCCCGGACCACGGCCGATTCAAGTTCGACAGCGCGCGTGCGTTGTTGTGCATCCAGCAAGTTCCAATGTCCCTCGGCTTGCCAGGCAACACGACCCGGCGCATTCCGGTTCATTCGCAACCAGGTTGCCACGGCATACGCGACGGCGGCCGGAATCAGGCCCAGCTTGCCCCACCACGGCAAACCACTCAACCACAACGCTAGCATCGCCAGAATGCATACCAAAACGACCGCCAACATCAACCGGCGCGAGGGCCGGTAATCAAACGCGATCGCGGGCGCGGATTTCATCGATGATGCGCCGCCAGGCAGGGTGCGACGGCTGGTCGCGGCCGTTCAGCCAATTCCACAGGTCGGGATCCTGTTGTTCGAGCAGTTCCGCGAACGCCGCACGTTGATCCGGGCTCGTCCGTGCGTAGCGCGTATCCAGATACCAGCCGAGCAACTGATCGAGTTCGCGCATGCCGCGACGGCAACGCCAACGCAAGCGTCCGGTTTCCGCAGCCGACATTGTCAGGTCTGGCGCTCAACCATCAGCTTCTTGATCTCACCGATCGCCTGCGCCGGATTCAGCCCCTTCGGGCAGATCTTGGCGCAATTCATGATGGTGTGGCAGCGATACAGCTTGAACGGGTCCTCCAGATCGTCCAGACGCGCACCGGTGTCCTCGTCGCGCGAATCGGCAATCCAGCGATAGGCCTGCAACAGGATCGCCGGCCCAAGGTAACGGTCGCCGTTCCACCAGTAGCTCGGGCACGAGGTCGAGCAGCACGCACACAGGATGCATTCATACAGGCCGTCAAGTTTCTTGCGGTCCTCGACCGACTGCAGTCGCTCCTGATCCGGCGGCGGCGCGCTTTGCGTGCGGATCCACGGCTTGATCGAAGCGTATTGCGCATAGAAATGCGTCAGGTCCGGAACCAGGTCCTTGACCACCGGCATGTGCGGCAACGGGTAGATCGTCACGTCGCCGTTGAAGTCATCGATCGACTTGGTGCAGGCCAACGTGTTGGTACCACCGATGTTCATCGCGCACGAGCCGCAAATTCCCTCGCGGCAGGAACGCCGGAACGTCAGCGTCGAATCGATCTCGTTCTTGATCTTGATCAGCGCATCGAGAACCATCGGCCCGCAACTGGACAGGTCCACTTCGTACTCATCGATGCGCGGGTTGTCCTTTTCGTCGGGACTCCAGCGATAGATGCGGAACTTGCGTACGTTCCTGGCGCCGGCCTTGGCCGGAAATTGCTTGCCTTTGCGCACCTTGGAATTCTTCGGCAACGTGAACTCGGCCATGTCCTAACCTCGATTTTCTTGTTCGG
Source organism: uncultured Pseudomonadota bacterium (assembly GCA_963779795.1). GTDB lineage: Bacteria > Pseudomonadota > Gammaproteobacteria > Xanthomonadales > Rhodanobacteraceae > Rudaea. The sequence goes on from CAVZZK010000003.1 coordinate 1,178,189, forward strand.
CGAAATTTCGCACCCATAGACCCATGAGTACGAAACGCGGAAACGTGATGAATTGTTCGGCGAACACGCGTGCGATGAAATCGCCGAAACCCGCCAACGGTTCGGATTTGACCTGTTCGCGCTGATGTCCCGCGCGTTGCACGGCAAACGCCAGGACCATCAACAACAATGCGACCGCGGCACCGAACCAGCGCGCGTGCAATACCTGTACTACCGTCGCCATGGTCCCGGCGATAAACGCCGGCACCGCAACCATGTGGATCAGCAGGTTCAGGCGGTCGCGATGCGTGGCCGGATAAACGCGCCATTGCCACGCAAGCAACCCACCCTGGCGGGTTTCGTTGCCCATCTCAGTACACACGCGCCTTGGGCGGTACCGGCTCGACCTCATCGGTCATCGGCTTCAAATGTACCGGACGGTAGTCGAAACTGGCCTTTCCCTGTGCGTCGACGCTGACCAGGGTGTGCTTCAACCAGTTGACGTCGTCGCGATCCTTGAAGTCCTCGCGCGCATGCGCGCCGCGGCTCTCATGCCGCTGCTCGGCGGAATACATCGTCGCCACGGCCTGGCCAAGCAGGTTCTGCAGCTCCAGCGTCTCGATCAGGTCCGTGTTCCAGATCAGCGAGCGATCGGCCACCTTGACCGACGCAAATGCACCGAAGGCTTCGGAAATGTTGCGGCAGCCTTCCTGCAGGGTTTCACCGGTGCGGAACACCGCCGCGTCCTTTTGCATGACCTTTTGCATGCGCAGGCGCAGTTCGGCCGTCGGCGTGTCGCCATCGGCATGGCGCAGCTTGTCGAGGTTCGACAGCGCGGCATCGCAGATCGAATCGGGCAGATCCTTGTGTGCCGCACCCGGCGTGATGGTCTCGGCGGCACGCGCGGCGACCGAACGGCCGAAAACGACCAGATCGAGCAGCGAATTCGAGCCCAGACGATTCCCGCCATGCACGGACACGCAGGCAGCCTCGCCGATCGCGAACAGGCCAGGCACAACCGCATCCGGATTGTCACCGATCTTGCGCAGCGCCTCGCCGTGATAGTTCGTCGGGATGCCGCCCATGTTGTAGTGCACCGTCGGCAACACCGGAATCGGCTGCTGGGTCACGTCGACGCCGGCAAAGATGCGCGCCGTCTCGGCGATGCCCGGCAGGCGTTCGTGGATCACTTCAGGGCCCAGATGCATCAGGTTCAGGTACACATGGTCCTGCTCATCGCCGACCCCGCGGCCTTCGCGGATTTCCATGGTCATCGCACGGCTGACCACATCTCGCGAAGCCAGATCCTTGGCATTCGGCGCGTAGCGTTCCATGAAGCGCTCGCCCTTGGAATTGGTCAGATAGCCGCCCTCGCCACGCACGCCTTCGGTAATCAGGCAACCGGCGCCATAGATGCCGGTGGGATGGAACTGTACGAATTCCATGTCCTGCAACGGCAACCCCGCACGAAGCACCATGCCACCGCCATCGCCGGTGCAGGTATGCGCCGAGGTGCACGAAAAATACGCGCGACCGTAACCACCGGTGGCCAGCACCACGGCATGCGCGCGAAGCAGATGCAGCGTGCCTTCGTTCAGGTCCAGCGCGAGTACGCCGCGGCACACGCCCTCGTCGTCGAAGATCAGGTCCAGCGCGAAATACTCGACGAAAAAGCGCGCATCGTGCTTGAGCGATTGCTGGTACAGCGTGTGCAGCATGGCGTGACCGGTGCGGTCGGCCGCCGCGCAAGTGCGCTGCGCCGTGCCCTTGCCGTAATGCGTGGTCATGCCGCCGAACGGGCGCTGGTAGATCTTGCCGTCTTCGGTGCGGCTGAACGGCACACCGTAGTGTTCCAGTTCGATGACCGCGGCCGGCGCGTGCTTGCACATGTACTCGATGGCGTCCTGGTCACCGAGCCAGTCGCCACCCTTGATCGTGTCGTAAAAGTGAAAGCGCCAGTCGTCCTCGCCCATGTTGCCCAGCGCCGCAGCAATGCCACCCTGGGCGGCCACGGTGTGCGAACGCGTCGGGAATACCTTGGTGACGCAGGCCGTGTGCAGCCCCTTCTCGGCCATGCCGAAAGTCGCACGCAGGCCGGAACCACCGGAACCGACAACGACGACGTCGTATTTATGTTGTTTGATTTTATAAGCTTGCATCTTTATACCGTTTCCTTGATCAGACACTTTCGCTCGGCTGCGCCTCGCGAGCCGTTGCTAGGCTCGACCGTCCCGGCCTTGCCAACCAACCCGGCCCTTCGCATCCTGCTGCGGGCGTTCTGCCTCGCGCGCGATGCGCTTCAACGCATCGCGCAAGCGCTCGGCCTCAGCCAAGCGCGATGCGCACGATGGCCAGTACGCAGGCCAGGCCGCCGAGCAGGCAGGCGAATCGCACGAGCAACTGGGCCGTCACTTCGATCCAGCGCGTGTGCACGTAGTCCTCGATGACGACCTGGATTCCCAATTGCGTATGCCAGAACACGGCGATGACCAGCGCGATGAGCAGGACGGCATTCAGCGGCTGATGCACCAGAGCGCGCGCCTGCGCGTAGTCGGCGCGCAACAGCACCAGCGCCAACCAGATCGCCCACAACACCAGCGGTACCAGAGCGATAGCCGTGACCCGCTGCACGATGAAATGGTGCGTACCGGACCCGGCGCTGCCGAGCCCGCTTACACGCTTGAGCGGTGTTTGCAGATCAGTGTTCATGCGCCACCCCCGCGGGCAAAAACACATGCCCAGATCAGGATCGTCATCAGTGCACTGACGACGACGACACTCCAGCCACTAAGGTACGCATGCGGGATATCGAAACCCTTGCCCGCATCCCAGAACAGGTGGCGAATGCCGTTGCAAAGATGAAAGCTCAGCGACCAGGTCCAACCCAGCAGCAGGAAGATGCCGATCCCCGAGCCGCAGAAATCGCGCACGCATTGGTACGCCTGCGGCCCCGCGGCCAGACCGACCAGCAGTGCCAGCAACATGAGCGTGCCTGCGGCCAGCGCAATGCCGGTTGCGCGGTGCAGGGTCGACAGCGTCATGGTCAGCTGCCATTTGTAGATTCCCAGATGCGGTGACAACGGTCTTTCGGATGGCGTCATGGCGTTTCCAGGTTGGGCGATCATCCTGATCGCAGGGTCGAAGGCGATGATTCGGTTTGCCTGAGCGGTGTAACAGGTTGTTGCCGGTTTCTGGCCGGCGCCCTAAAAATCGATGCAGCGGCCGTTCTTTTCCCAGTCGCCGTAACGCGTCGGCTCCGGTCCCTTGCGCCCACCGACTTCGACCGGTCCGGGATCCCGTTTGGGCTTTATCGCGGATGGTTGTGCCTGTTCGCTATCGGTTTGGGAATGTTCCAGGTCGATTTTGCTCATCGATTCTTGGTTCCTTGATTGCGGCCATGCATCAGGTACGGGTCAACGACCAGTCCACACTACATATAGCCTGACAATTATAGCGCCATGGTGCATTGTAGGCCTCATGTCGGAAATTTTGCCCTCTTCACAACTGCTGGAACTCGTCGGCCCGGATGCCGTCGCGTTCGCTCATGCGCAGTTTTCCAGCAACGTTCGCGCACTTGCCAACGGCTATTGGCAATGGAGTGCATGGCTGTCGCCGCAAGGACGGGTGCGTGGCTTGTTTCACCTGCTGCGCGACAACGATGAGCATCTGCGCCTGCTGATTCGCGGCGGCGATGCGTGCGAACTCGCCGAAGCGCTGCGTCGTTTCGTGTTGCGTGCCAAGGTCGAAATGCGTCGTGTCGAGGGCGTCAAGCTGCGAGGCAGTTTCGATACCGCCACGGTTTCAGAATCCATCGATTCTTCGGACGATGCCTTCAAGCTTGGATACGCGTCCGGCACGACGCTACTGGCCATGCCGGGTGAGAACGCCCGCTGGCTGATCGTCGACGAGAATGCCGATAAATCGGAAATGCCGGCCGACGCCGTGAACCGCTGGCGGCTGGCGGACATCCACGCCGGCCTTCCGAGCCTCGCTCCTGCCCTGCAGGACCGGTTGCTTCCGTCATGGCTCGGACTGAACCGGCTCGGCGCGATCAGCGTCGACAAGGGCTGTTATCCGGGTCAGGAAATCGTATCGCGCATGCATTTCAAGGGTGGCAATACCCGCAGCCTGTACCTGGTCGAACTGGCGTCGGGCCCGATTCCTGCCGCCGGCTGCGTCGTACGCGTTCAATCCGAGCGCAACGCCCCGGCCGGGCAGATCGTTGATGCCGCCGTCGCATCCGGCCGCCGTATCGAGGCCCTGGCGAGCCTGCAGGATGCTTGCAACGAGGAAAAGCTGCTGCTCGATTCGGCTGAACCTACCCGCATCACGGTGAAGCATCGCTTTTCGTAGCTGAATCCGGATTTGCGCAGCGCATATCGCCAACAGCGACAATTCGTGTTATCCCTGCCTTCTGGAATCCCGGAATCGGCAGCTGCACTGGCGGTACGACTTCGAGAATCCCGACATTGATTCAACAAACGACCTCAACTGCCGGGGGGGTGCAAGATGTCGTTGCAATCAAGTTCCATGGCAAACCGTGCTATCGCACGCATCATTGTCCTCGCTGTCCTGTTGTCCATGTATGCGGCTCCGGCGAGCGCGGCCGACTACGTTTTCCGGATCGAACCTGCCTATCCGCCGGCCCGGCTGGCTCAAATCTACGGGCCCTTGATGGCGTACCTGGACAAGGCCACCGGCCAGCATTTTGTACTGACGCCGGCCCGCAATTACAACGACTACTGGCGCACGATCCAGGACAAGACGAAAACCGATTTCGCTTTCGAGGACGCGCATCTGACCGATTACCGTATCCGGCACGCGCATTTCGAGCCACTGGCAAGGGTTGCGGGCACGGTCGGCTACACGCTGGTGACCAATGTGGATATCGGCAAAAAGGGCCTGCGCGGACTGCTTCTGCATCGTGTGGTGACCATGTCCGCGCCGAGCCTTGGATACAGCCTGCTGTTGAAGTTCTACCCGAACCCGGTCGCCGAACCCCGGATCAAGACCACGGCGACATCGTGGCGCGATGCGGTCGACCGCGTGTTTGCCGGCGAGGCCGACGCGGCGATGATCCCGAACTGGTTGCGCGACCAGTATCCAAATCTGATCCCGGTCAAGTCCTCGCGTGAATTTCCGGGGCAGTGCGTCAGCGCCTCACCGGAGGTGCCGACCGATGTGCGCGACAAGGTCGGAAAAGCCCTGTTGGGGCTGGATGGTGATCCCGCCGCAGCCAAGCTGCTGCTTGATCTGGGTGTCAGCAAATTCGTGCAAACCACTGCCGCCGACTACGCCGGCGACGAAGACTTGCTGAAAACAACGCTCGGCTACAAATAGGCCAAAGCCACCAAAACCTTCCCAAGATATTGTCTGCAAGAGAATTTTTCTCGTCACGGTACGGAATTGGCCAAATTTTGACCATATTCGCCGTTTGGTATCTGTTCAGGAAAATGGTGATTTTTGGGTGACACCCGTGCCTGATATGAGATAATCAGCCACGTCGCCGTTATCTGTAACGGCCTTTGGTTGTGTTTGACCTGTTGCGCCGCAATATCCCGCGAACAGGTTCGCGACTGAATCCGGCATCGGCTCCACACCGATGCTCACGCTGTGGCCCACGGGAGTGCGCCATGGCGGGGGTCGAAATGATCCCATGACCGATTACCGCCCGGACTTGCGTCCGGCCGGACAAATTCATAACGGCGCGAAGACGCCGTGTAGTTGCACTTCGGGGTTGGCGCAAGCCGTACTGCGACACCCGACGTGCGTGTGCGCAATTCAAATTGCTGTTGAGGTTCCTGCTATGAAACTGGCCTGGATTCTTTGGGTCGCATCGCTGTTGCACCACCCAACGGGCGACCGTGCCTGTCTGGCCGCCACGATGTACCTTGAGGCACGTGGCGAACCGTTGATCGGCCAGTTGGCCGTGGCCGAAGTCGCGCTGCGCCGGCGCGATAACGGACAATGGGGCGATTCCCTGTGCTCGGTGCTGCGCGCACGCCACCAGTTTGCGCTGTCCACGACCAGTGGAAACTACGAATTCACCAATGTCGACGCCTGGCGACGCGACTGGCTGCTCGCCGGCATTGCCATGGCTGCGTGGCAATTACCGGCAAGCTGGCGCCCATCAGTGGTACCGCGTGCCGATCATTTCTTCGCTTCGGACACGCCGGCGCCACCCTGGGCCAAAGGCCCGCCGCTGGCCGTTATCGGCGATCACAGCTTCTATCGGGCCGACTGAAACCGATGAACACGGCCGGGATGCACCGCGACATCGGGCGCATCCCTCAAGGCCAACCCCACTACCGGCGATTCCGATCGTAACGGTCTTGGTCGTATGAATCCCTGTCTTGACGATCGCGGTAATCGCGGTTGCGATCGCGCGGCAACGGTTCCAGATGGTCACGGCGCAACATGACACGATCGCCAGGATGCAGGTCCGGGTTGTCGCGCTGCGTCACACGGGCCCAGCGGCCATCATCCAGTTGTACCTTGAAACGCCAGGCATAACCGGACGCCGCTCGCGCGTCTTGCTGCTCGACCGAGTCCCCGACTACCGCGCCGCCAACAGCACCGATGGCGGTTGCCGCCGCACGCCCGTCGCCGTGACCGATCGTGTTGCCGATCAGGCCGCCGATGATCGCACCGAGCACGGCGCCCCCACCGGTGTTGCGCTGACGCAGTTGAACTTGATCGACTTCACGCACGGTGCCGCAATTGTGGCAGTACTGTTGTCCATGATCGCTGGTTTCGCGATAGACAACGCGCTCGCGTGGAGGCGGCGCAACACAGGCATCAAGCCCGAACAGGGCCACCAGGATCAGCACGATGATTGCGCGTAAAGACATGTCGATATCTCCTTGTAACTGGCAATGATGCAAACGCACCAGCAAATATTCACTTGTCGTCAATTTTCCCGAACGGCACGTGAACGGCACCGAAATCCCTCACCCGCAAACACACCTTTCAGTTGCATTCGATTCAGTTTGGGGATGCTCTGATCAAGTCATCTCAGGCGTCACCGACCATGTCTGTGTGCAATTCAAGGCGCACTGGCGAAAGCAGGCTGGCGGCCTGTCGAGGCAGGGAAATGATGAAATGTACGCTGACATGCTGTGCCGGCTTGATCAGGGCCTCCTTGGCGCAGATCATCAACACCACGACCCCAAGGGTATTGGTATGTTATTGATCGACAGTCATGCGCATCTGGACGTGACCGAATTCGATGCCGATCGGGACGAAGTATTGCGCCGTGCCCGCGCCGCCGGGGTCATGCGTCAGATCGTACCTGCCATTGCGCTGTCAGGATTCACCAGGTTACGTTCGATTTGTCGGCTTGAACCGGGGCTGTATCCGGCTTACGGCCTGCATCCGATGTACCTGCGTGATCACGCACCGGATCATCTGGACCGGTTGCGCGAATGGATCGAGCAGGAACGTCCCGTCGCCGTCGGCGAATGTGGCCTGGACTTCTTTGTCGACGATCTCGACCCGGACAGCCAGCTTCCCTATTTCGAAGCGCAGATGCGGATTGCCCGCGATTTCGGGTTGCCGGTCATCGTACATGCACGACGCGCCCTGGATCAGGTTCTCTCGACGATTCGCCGCAGCGGCGTTCGCAGCGGCGTCGTACACAGTTTTTCCGGCAGCCGCCAACAGGCCGAGCAACTCTGGAACCTCGGCTTCTGTCTGGGCATTGGCGGCCCGGTTACCTACGAACGCGCGCGACGCCTGCGCGGCCTCGTTACCGACATGCCGATCGAACACCTGGTGCTGGAAACCGACTCGCCGGACCAACCCGGACAGGGCCATCGCGGTCAACGCAACGAACCGGCCCTGCTCACGCAAGTGTGCGCAACGATTGCCCAATTGCGTGATGAACCAGCCGATGTGATCGCCAGACAAACCACGCGAAACTGCGAACGCCTGTTCAACCTGCCGCCGGCAACAAACGCTGAATGATTCGGGCTGCTGCGACCATGCCGAAAGTCGCCGTCACGTGCATTGCGGCTCCAAGTCCGCCGCCACAATCCAGCTTCAATCCACCCTCGGTGCTTTCCGGCCGCTGCTTGCAAACGCTGCCGTCGGGCTGCGGAAAATTGACGTTTTCTCGCGAATACACGGCCGGCACCCCGAAATAACGTCCGCGACTGCGCGTCCAGCCGTGCTCATCGCGAAGCCTTCGCCGGACAAGCGCCAGCATGGCGTCGTGCTCGGTCCTGGAAAGATCACGTATCGTGATCAGCGTCGGATCGATGCGTCCTCCCGCCGAGCCGGATACGACAATCGGAATCCTGGCTCGCCGGCAATACGCGATCATCGCCACCTTGACGCGGACGGCGTCGCAGGCATCCAGCACCGCCGAATAACCGGCACCAAGCATGGCTTCGAAATTGCCCACGGTCACGAACTCCGCACGCGCATGGATGCGCAAATCCGGGTTGATCGCACGCAGGCGCGAAGCCATGACCTCAACCTTGGGCCTGCCAAACTCGCCATCCAGCGCATGCGACTGACGATTCACGTTCGATTCGCAAACATCGTCGGCGTCGATCAGGGTCATCTCGCCGACGCCGGTTCGCGCCAGCGCCTCGGCTGCCCACGAACCGACGCCACCCAGTCCGACCACGCAAACGTGTCTTTGCTTCAGCGTAGCGAAGCTGCCCTTGCCATACAGTCGATCGATACCGGCAAAACGTTGGTTCATCGGCGCAGTCTACAATTCAATGGTTTCACGTGGCTGCAATGATGCAGGCTTTCCAACCGCCACCTGCCAATTACGGAGAATTCAATGCGCCAATTGATCTTGCTGGTCCTGGGCATCGCCATCGGCGCGATTGGCGCGGCCAATGCCGTCAATATCCTGCGCCAGCGCGACGCCTATCCGCGTGGCCTGATGGACGTCATGCAACATCATCTGGCGACCATGCATGGGCGCATCCGTGCCGGCAAGTGCGAAACGGGCCTTGAATCGCATCTGATCGTCATGCGCACGCTGGCGACGGACCTGGAAAGCGCCATCTATGCCGGCGTACCGGCGCCGGCCGGTTTCCACAAGGACGCGAACCGGCTACGCGCGGCACTCAAAGCGTTTCCGGTCGATTCAGCGCCAGCCGATTGCAAAGCGACCGCCCCGGCATTGCAACGGATCAGCCAGGCCTGCGACGACTGCCATCAGGACTATCGCTGATCCGGGTCCGGCACCTGACAGCACGACATGTCAGCGGTCGCTCGGCAGCGGAATGAATTCGTCGTCGCCCGGCACACTGTCGAAACGACCCTCCAGCCAATCCCGCTTGGCCTGCTCGATACGCTCCGGCGAACTGGAAACGAAGTTCCACCACACGTGCCGCTCGCCATCCAGCGGGTCGCCGCCGAGCATCAGCACTCGCGTCTCGTCAGCGGCCGAGATCTCCACCGGATTGCCGGGCGGCAACAGGGCCAGCTGCCCCGGCGCGACTTCGATCCCGCCCACGTTCAATCGCGCATCGGTGGCGTAAACCGCCCGTTGCTCATATTCGGCCGGCAACGCGAAACTTGTGCCCGCCTTGAATTCGCCAGCCAGGTAGAACATAGGCGAAAAGGTCCTTACCGGCGAGCGATAGCCCGGTGCATCGCCGACTATCAGGCGCAAACTTACCCCTTCGATGTCGAATTGCGGCAATGAGTCGACAGCATGATGATGAAAGCTGGGCTCGGTTTCCTCGGCATGGCGCGGCAACGCCACCCAGATCTGGATGCCATGCATGTGCTGGCCGCTTTCGCGCTCGGCATCCGGCGTGCGTTCGGAATGCACGATGCCGCGCCCGGCCGTCATCCAGTTCACGTCGCCCGGGCGAATCGTTTGATCGTTGTCGAGGCTGTCGCGATGCCGGATCGCGCCATTGAACAGATAAGTCACCGTGGCCAGACCAATGTGCGGATGCGGACGCACGTCAATGCCTTTGCCGGCGGGGAAATCGGCCGGACCGATATGGTCGAAGAAGACGAACGGGCCGATGTGGCGCGCCAGACGATGCGGTATGACCCGGCGCACGCTGAAACCGCCGAGATCATGCACCTGGGAATCGAGCAATTGGATCTTTTCCGTGTTCATCGGTGCATGGTAGCGCGGAACAAACACGCCCGACACAACCACGACCATGTCGCTGCGATGCGCGCACCGTTGCGCACCGGCGCGCCAGGTCCGCGGCTTTTGTTTTGGCATGCCAGCCCCCATCTGCTGTGATCGAAAGGATCCGATCCGCAACAACCGGACCACCCGACCCGGATGTGCTCTTGCCGGCATCCGCTGGCCGCACCGTCGCCGGGCCACCAATCAGGAGAACGCCATGCTTGCCGACAAACCCAATTCCTCACCGCAGAACCGCGAGGACGAGGCACGTCGCGTGATTCGAGTCGTGCGTGGACGCCCGACCAGCGACGGTGCCGGCGTCAAATTGACCCGCGTCATCGCACAACCCGGCCTGGACATGCTTGATCCGTTCCTGCTGCTCGACGAATTTCGTTCGGATTCGGCAGGCGATTACCTTGCCGGCTTCCCCGATCATCCGCACCGCGGCTTCGAGACGGTCACCTACATGCTGGCCGGCCGCATGCGCCATCGTGACAACCAGGGCAACAGTGGCCTGCTGACCCCGGGCAGCGTGCAGTGGATGACGGCTGGCCGTGGCATCGTGCACTCGGAGATGCCCGAGCAGGAAGACGGCCTGATGTGGGGATTCCAGCTTTGGGTCAATCTGCCCGCCGCGGACAAGATGACGGCACCGCGTTATCAGGACATCCCGGCGGAACAGATTCCGGAAATAGCGCTGGATGGAGCCTTGGTCCGCGTCGTGGCCGGCAGCTTTGGCAGCGCCGAAGGGCCGGTACGGGGAATCGCCAGCGAACCGCTATATCTGGACGTGCACCTGTCGCTGGGTTCGACGCTGGAAGTTCCGCTCGAAGGCAGCCACAACGCCTTCGTCTACGTCTATCAGGGGCAGGCACGTATCGGCGAAACGGCCGGGGAGACGCTGGTCCGGGGCGATCTGGGCGTCCTTGGTAACGGCGGCACATCAGTCACCGTATCGGCAGCAGACGCCGATGCCCGACTATTGATCGTGGCCGGCAAGCCGTTTGGCGAACCGGTCGCGCGTTACGGCCCGTTCGTGATGAACACGCCGCAGCAGATTGCGCAGGCGGTTGAGGATTTCCGTAACGGCCGCTTGTAAATGACGTCGCCGCCACTTTTCGCGGCACATAAAAAAGCACACCGGTAGATCGAGCCTACCGGTGTGCCGGTATACAGGAATTATTCGGCTGCGGAGACTTCGTCAGCCTGCAGGCCCTTCTGGCCCTGCACGACGCGGAAGCTCACTTTCTGCCCTTCCTGAAGGGTACGAAACCCAGTGCCCTGGATGGCACGGAAATGCACGAACACATCCGGGCCGTTTTCACGGCTGATGAATCCGAACCCCTTGCTGTCGTTGAACCACTTGACGGTGCCAACCTCACGATCCGACATAAAAACTCCACAATACAGACTTCAGACAGGGTGCCGCCTTCACGACGGAACCGGCTTACTGGTGTGCATGGAAACTTTCGTGACTGACGCGGATCGGAAACCGGCGCTCTCAGGTCACAATTCACAGTGACCGTGCAAACACAGTGGGCGAACTATAACCTAAAATTTACAAAAAAGTACGGATTCTGAACACGAGCTGTCCCGACAGCTGTTGCAACTCCGGAACACAACATCGAAAGTAATAGGTATCCGTGCCGTAACTTTATGATTATGAAAAGGAATTGGTGGACGATAGTGGGATCGAACCACTGACCCCTGCCGTGTGAAGGCAGTGCTCTACCGCTGAGCTAATCGTCCGCCGCTTCAATCAAATACCGATGTCGCGCACAGCGCGACGATCACTCCCCCTCTCCCGCTTGCGGGACAGGGCAAGGGGTGAGGGCAGCCCTGACCAGTCTCCAGGGGCGGGCCATGCCTGTGTAACACCGCACCACCAACAGCACGACAATCAGGAGTGCACGTTACACGACAACGTGGTGCCGGGGAAGGGAATCGAACCCCCGACCCACGCATTACGAATGCGTTGCTCTACCAGCTGAGCTACCCCGGCGACGGATCGCGGATTTTAGCGGCAGGCCACGCCAATCACAAGGCTGGCGAAGCGAATTGGGGATGCTCCGATCAAGTCGGCACAGGCGGCATCCTCGGCCGACACGCGTAATCGCCATTTTCCTACACGACAAACCGCCCCGAACCGATACCGGCGTTGATTGGCGCTGCCTAACCTGAAGCCGAACGTGCTCAGGAGGCAGACATGAAACATCGCAAAAGCAACCGGCGGGCAGGATTCACGCTGATCGAGATGATGATCGTGCTGGCAGTCGTGGCCGTACTGGTCGGCATGGTCAGCGTCAGCGTGTCGTCAGTCACGAATGCCTCTCGCAGCGCCAGCGCCAAGGCAAGCCTGGTCGCCTCGCTGATGCGCGCGCGCAGCATGGCGGCGACGGGAAACGTCGATGTTGTGCTCTGCCCCAGTCTCGACGCCAAAACCTGCGCGTCAGGTTATCACTGGGAAAACGGCTGGATTGCATTCGCCGCCATTTCCCCGGGCAGCGACCGCACCGGCGATGACCCCGTGCTGGCGCAGCAGGGCAACCTGCGGCCCAACGTTCATCTGGTTACGACCAGCGGCAGAACCCGTATCCGCTTCCAGCCCAGCGGCGGCAATGCCGGCAGCAATGTGACGTTTACATTCTGTGACGGACGCGGCCCGAAGGCGGCGACGGCCTACGCCATGTCGAATGCCGGCAATTTGCACCCGACCAAACCGAAAGCCGCGAACGTCGCCGAGGCGTGCGCGGGCTTGTAGGTCCGAGGACAGGCCATCCGTATCGCCAGCTGATCGACACCGGCCACACCAGGAATCCGCCAAAAAGAAAGGCCTGCCGGTTGAGGACAGACCTTTCTGCTTACGTGCAGAACTCTTACGGACAGGGGTCGTAGGTGGGTTTGTTGTTGGTCGAACAGGTGTAGGAAGTCGCGGTATCTGACTGTAGGATAAAGCCGATCCCGATCGTGTTGTTGTTCCCGCTGTTGACGTTGGATTGAGGAAGGGTAATGGTCGAACCTTCCGAAAGATTGCCGTCGGTACCGATCAGCGTTACCGACGTCGGAGTGATAGCCGAGCCGTTGAGCGTGATCGCGGTCGAATCCACGGCAAAGTCCTTGCACCACTGTTGGGTTACGTTGCCTTTGCCTGTGCAAGGATCTGTACCCGACTTGGTGTAGGCCTGGTTGTAGTTCTGCACGGACACGCTGACGATCTTCGGCGATGTTCCGATGATCGGGTTGCACTGGTAATCGAAAAGCTGGTGGTTCCCGCCATTCCCCGTGGTTACAGGATTGCAAGGTGCCGACGTTGCGCTCAAGTCCCAACTCATCGACGGGTAAGACCCGTTGTACCCCTTGTCCAGTTGCGGGAGTGGCCCGCTTAACGTCACGGTCGCACCGATGGTGTTGTTACTGCTGTTAGTCGAGGAAATTGTGAACAGCTGTGCATCGTTAAGTAACGACGTGCTTGCCGCGTCGTCTGGATCAACATACTCCGCCGTGGGTGTTGCCGTCAGGCCGGAATTCGAGTCGTTTATTTGCGCCCAGACGTTCGCCGTATCGTCTTCATTCGCGCCTGCTTGCGCAAGAACGACACCGCGTTGCGGCGCGTCCGGATTGCCGAAAGTCGTCGTTAACGCATTATTTGTAACCGATGCATCGTTGTTGGAAGACGCGGTCTGCGGAGTCGTGGTGCTGCCGCCGCCGACGGTCCAGTGGGCGAGTTCCGTCTCGTTTATCGTGGTGAACGGCAACAACGGCAGTACGCAATCGGCGGTTGTGCTGGTCGTCGGACAGGTCGTTATCGCATCGTTGATATACCCCAGCGCGTCCGGCTCGAGATAATCGACATAAAGCCCGCGTGCATGCAGATAGCGGAAATCCGGAACGGACGCGTCATAACTGATGCTGATGTTGCCCGGGTCGTTGAGGTTGTGGGTGGAATCGCCGTATATGCCGGCTGCATAACTTGTCGACTTCGGCCCGGTACCCGCAGCCAGCGAGGTGATGCTGTCCGTCAGGTACTGGGTGACGAAGCTCTGGTATTTGGTGACGTAGTTGCCCGCCGGAATCGGACTGCTGGCAACTTGCGTGGAAGTCGAACCCGAAGGCACGCCGGAATTCGCCGCGGTATCCGTGCCGAGCAACCCGAAGAAGTAGTTTCTCAGGTCGGTTGCGACGCGATATTGCCCGTTGACGCGGATCAGGCGGCAGGCATTCTGGTAATCATTTGTGGTATCGGATGGGCCCACGACTGCGAGGGCGCCTGTCGAGTCGTAGCGATAATGATTGTAGTCGGTGGTGAAAGGATCGAATTTTATCTTGTCGCCACTGGAATCATTGCGGTCTCGGCAACAGATGTCGCAATAATCATCCTGGGTCACGTTGGTGTCGATTCCCGTCGTTGAATAGGTTCCGGCGGCCGGGTCGGGTTCTACGTATTTGGTGGTGTCCCAGTAGGTGGGCCGGTAGGGTTGCTGGAATACAGTGCCCTTCAGCACCGGATCCTGGCCGGAGTTGTACTTGCAGCTGCACATGATGACGCGCGTCTCGACTCGCTGCCGGATGACCGTTTCGTTGTTCGCGTCGGGCGACTGGTAGGTAAGCACGTTGAATGTCGTGCCGGCAACATCCGAATTCTTGCCGTTCGCCGAAATGATGGTCGGCTTCGGATTGGTCGCCGCCGTGTCGGTGCTGGAGCCTACCGCGATGGGGATGACACCGGCGGTCGCCCCGGGGTTGTATTCGCGAACGATCGGACCCGATGCACCGGTCAACGACAGCGACCGATTCACCAGCGTCTGGTCAGTCTGGTTGGTCTGGGTCGAATCGACTATCGTATCGAACGACACCTTGCGTGACTGACCGCTCGCGTCGGTCCATGTCGTCTGCACCTTGACCTGCTTGTACTCGGCGCCAGTGGTGGTCGCGCTCGTCACGAACGTGGTGCCCAACCCGTAGTAGGTCGTCGAGGTTATCGAGGTCTGCAGATTGCTTACGCCAGCGGCCTGCTGCGCGGCATAAGCCTGCCTCTGCATCGTCGTCGCAGCCGATCCATTACTTGGGCTGACGGTCGTGTTCGCAGCGATTCCGGAATATCCGGTCGAGCGCAACTGATTGACCAGCCCCTCCGAATAGGCCGCTATCTGCGAACGTGCCCGCGAATCGGCCGCATTCCGCGTCAAGGCACCCTGCAGCGACGCCAGCGCCAGCAAGGCGGTCGCCAGCACGATGATCGCGACCAATACGTCGATCATGGAAAAGCCGGCGCCATGCGGACGTGAACTTGAATTCAAATGCCTGCTGTTCATGACGTCATCCTCAATCAATACGCGTATCGGTCGGACCAGGAAGCCGGAACCGGCGAAATCTTGTTCAGCTGTTTTTCAAGACCCAGCTTCTCAAGTATGGTCTGGCTGTAGACGATCGCACCCGTGCCGTTGATACCATTGCCGCTGCCGCTGGGATTGAGCACGGTACCCTGGACCACCACCGACCCGTAGATGTTGGCGTGGCCATTTTCCTGCAGGTTGCCGGTCCCGCCGCCGGTAAGCCCCGCTTTTACCGCACCCGTGACCGGGTCGAGGATGTTGGCATCGTAATTCGGCGTATCGCTGGGGCCATGCGCGGCGCCGTACAGAGCCGGACGTACGAACAGAAGACCGAACAAGCGAGCTCCCGCGGTAATCTGCTCCGTGCCGTCTTCGATCAGGGCTACCGGCGCATCCGGCGTCCCGACCTGGGTCTTCAGGGACGTACCTTGCTGGTCCCAGATCATCCCGGTAGCGGAACTGTTCAGGATCGTGCTGCAACTGGCAACGATGGTCGCCGAAGTGAGATATTTGAGATCGTTGTAATAAGGCGCGTTTGTGTTGGGGCAAATATAGGTGGCCTTGGCCAGCAAGTAATTCTCGTCTTCGCCAATTTTGTATGTTCTGGATCCCGTTGGCGTATTGGCGGTTACCGAAGCGCCGAGCCGCGATTCGCAAAAGTGATCGCCATCGGTGTCGATCCACGCCTTGTCCCCGAACGTGTACTGGAACAGGTCGCAGGGAAATTCTCCGGGTTGTATGTCCTTGTTCGGTTTGCACCCGGATGTCACCGAGCTGGTGCATTGCGGGGTCGTGGGATCGACATCGACGATATCGATGCCCTGGGTACCGCTGTTGCCGGGGACGGTAAACGACAGGGAGTCCGCGTTTGCCGGGCAGTCGCAGTAATCGCAGGTAACAATCGGCGGGTTCGAGCCTTCGGAGATGGGAGCCTTGTTGCCGCTCGGGTTCCTCAGAAACGTGTCGAAGTAACACGTCTGCGGAGTACCGGTATTCTTGACCGGCTCACGGGTCCAGACCGAAACCGGCACGCCGGTTCCGCCTGCGTTCGGATTCGGTACCAGATTGAAGGTGCCGCTTGTGCCAACCGTGCCCGATGCCACCAGCGGCGGCTTGTTCGTCGGAGCATAGAGCGAACTCGATCTGCCAATTGTCGTGGTGATGGTCGTTTTTGCCGATTCGCCCTTGATTGTCGCGGTCGATACCAGCGTAATCACAACGGTACCGCTCGACAATGCCGGGTTGGTGGTGCATTCGGTCGGATCGGTCGATTGTGCCGGCGTCTTGACCATGCAAATCACGGCACCAACGCCGTAGTTGGCGCCAAAGCCGTTGCCGACGGACGTCAGGCGGCGATCCAGCGGCAACGAGCGTTGATCCATCGCATCGCTGGTGGAGCCGTTTCCATTGACGTCGTACGTGCCCCCGCCAATAAAGCGGTACATGTTTCCCCTGCGTTGAAGCTCCTGCGAACAGGTTGATTTGCCGTCCGAGGTGACGGTGGCGCCTGCGGAGTTTTTGAAGCTTGCGTATGGCGCGCAGACTGGAACCGCGCCGCAGGGATACGAAGTATCCGCGGCGGTGCATCGCTGCCAAAGAGCCGTGTTGCTTGTATCCAGTACGGTGGGAGAGTTGAGATTGAAATACTCGATGCCCTGTGACAACCCCGACTGCGCAGTCTGCCGGACCAGCCGGGCACGCACATCGTTGGCAGACATGCGCTGGCTGAACACACCGACATCCACGGCGAACACTGTCAACAGCGTCGCCAGCAGGATCAGTACCAATACGACAACAAGGGTCGTGCCGATTTGCCTTTTCATGCCGTTCGCCAGGTTACGATCTCGTCGATGCATGACTAAGTCCTCAATAGAAGCCGGTCCGCTCATGTTCATAGCGCACTCGAATTGATAAAGATTGGCTCCACGAATCCGCGCGTGACAGTCTTCGTATAAACATCGCCGGCCTGCAAACTGCCGGCGATGCACAGATCCACTTCGCCGCCAGGCGTGGAAAGCGCCGTGTTCAACTTGCAGATTCCGGGATTGGTACTCGTGTCGAAGTAACACGATCCGCCGCTGCCGGCGTCACTGAAGCACAGGCTGCTGATCTTGACCTGGGGTGAACTGATCGCCGTGCCGACGGTCGACGACGTGGGACAGGCCTCGACCTTCGAGGCGGCGATCGTGCTTCCGCTACTCGTCGGATCGATCGAAGTTGCCGCCATCCTGATGGTATTGTTCACGAGGCTGATCGCGCGGTAGTTGAACAAGTACGCCGATGTCAACGTGCCGCTGCTGCCGTAGGCATCGCCCGCCGTGCGCGCGCCGCTGTAGCCATATTGAACGCAGTCGTTTCCGCTGGAAACGGCAAGCTTGTAACAAGGTTGCATCGCCGTCGGCGTGGTCTGTGCGGTGATCGGACAAACCCCGCTGGATCCCGCACCGACTGACGCGATCGGGTCGAACGTCCCGCGCGCACGCTGCAAGTCACCGGCAATCACCGACGCAAGGGAACGCAATTCCTCGGTCAGGCGCGTCGACTGGATGGTCTCCGAATTGGCCCTGTCAATCGAAACGATCAGTGCCACCGCGGCCGCGGCAACGATCAGGCCCACCGTAATGGAAACCATCAATTCAACCAGCGAGAAACCGCGGGTGAGCCGGCGTGCTGCCAATCCAGGAAGATGCCTCAGCATGACGGATACCCCGAAACGAATGGACTGCCGGACGGCACGCAAACATGGACTTGGCCAAGCGCCGAAACGGTTACGGAAGTCTTGTACTTCGAACTCGGGGATGTAACGGTGATCAATGCCGTCGTTGGTACCGCCGACAGATCCAGCCCACCGAATTTCGAGTTGAACACAATGCCACCGGCGCTCGTGGCGAAATTGGAATCCACGATTGATATCGTCGTACCGGAATAGTTGCTCGAGGATACGAGGCTTGCCTTCCCGCCGATGACGCACGTCGGAGAAGTCGAGGTGCAATCGCAAGCCGTCGCGGCAGGTATCGGATCGCCGACGCTGCCCGGGTCGGCCGCCGCGTCCGCACCGACGCACCACGAACCCGACGAACCGGCGACAGCGGAAACATTGACGTCCTTCTGCAGCTTCACGGCTGAGCCTCGAGCCGTGTTCAGAATGTTCACGACGTCGTCCGTCGCGCCGCGCAAACGCGATTTGTCGATCAAGTCCCGAAAAGATGGAATTGCGAGCAACGCCAGTATGACGACCACGGCGAGCGTCACCATCAACTCGATCAGCGTGAAACCTCTGGAATGACTCCGTCGCATGATTTCCCCATCCGGATTTGCGAGTTACAGCCTAGCGTGATTCCACCTTGTGCGGCGGAACTAGCCGACTGACGGTGGCAATTTCCGGTTTTCCGGCTGGACGGGTGCATGCGCCGGCTTTAGTATCCCCGGTATCCCGAAAGCATGGGGTGCATGTTCAGGAGAATCGCGTGAAAAACAGCCGAGGCTTTACCCTGATCGAGTTGATGATTGTCGGCGCCATCGTGGCTATTCTCGCGATTATCGCCATCCCCAGCTATTTGACTTATGTCCGACAATCACGTCGTGCATCGGCCGAGACAACCCTGCAACAGATAGGGCTGCTGGAAGAACGTTACAGAGCCGACAACTCCAGCTACCTCGCCGCATCCAATTCGAGCTGGCCTGTCGCCCTGGGCTGCAACCCGAATCAAAACAGCTGTAATCGTCTCTCCAGTTATTACAGCTTTGAAGTGACGGCAACCGCCGGCGCCACATCGGGCGGGTCGACGACTCCTTCCGTCTATGTCGCGAAAGCGACAGCCTCGGGCGATCAGCTCAACGATAAAGCGCAGGGCGTGGCCTGCACGCCGCTGACATTCGGGCTCGCCTACAACTCAAGCGTGGTGTCGGCTGCCAAGTCGCCGACCCAATGCTGGAAGCAGTAACGATCTTTCGCCGGAACGGGGCATCACTGAACCAGGGTCACCCGCAGTTCCCTGGGCAGGGCGAAAGTGATGTTTTCGGTGTCGCCTTCGGCTTCCTGAACTGACGTCGCCCCCCACTCGCGCAACCGCGTCACCACGCCCTGAACCAGACCTTCCGGCGCCGAGGCGCCGGCTGTGACCCCGACACGGGTCTTTGCGCCGAGCCATTCGCGGCGGATATGTTCGGCACCGTCGATCAGATAGGCCGGCACACCCTGCTTTTCGGCCAGTTCGCGCAGGCGATTGGAGTTGGAACTGTTGGGCGAACCGACCACCAGCACCACGTCGCTGCGGCCGGCCAGCCGCCGCACCGCATCCTGCCGGTTCTGCGTGGCATAACAGATGTCGTCATGGCGCGGCCCGACGATCGCGGGGAATCTGGCCTGCAGCGCCGCGATGACCTCACGCGTATCGTCGATCGACAGCGTGGTCTGGGTTGAATAGGCGATGTTGTCCGGATGCTTCGGCCGCAGTCCCGCCACATCGGCGGGCGTCTCTACCAGATAGATCTCGCCGCCGTTGTCGCTGGCGTTCCACTGCCCCAGCGTGCCCTCCACTTCCGGGTGACCCGCATGGCCGATCAGCACCACGTCGCGACCCGACTTGGCATGGCGCGCCACCTCGATATGCACCTTGGTGACCAGCGGACAGGTCGCATCGAATACGCGCAGATCGCGTGCCCGTGCCTCGCCACGCACGGCCTGGGAAACGCCATGCGCACTGAAAATCACGATCGAACCGTCCGGCACCTCGGACAATTCGTCGACGAACACGGCGCCACGTTCGCGCAGCCCGTCGACGACAAAGCGGTTGTGCACGACTTCATGGCGCACGTAGATCGGCGCGCCAAACGATTCCAGCGCGCGCTCGACGATTTCAATGGCGCGATCGACGCCGGCACAGAAACCGCGGGGATTGGCGAGTAGCACGTTCAAGTGTCGCCCCCTTCCGGCCTTCGGCCACCTTCCCCCGCACGCGGGGGAAGGGAACAATGAATCCTGCTCGCTTGCGGGGGAAGGGAACAATGAATCCTGCTCGCTTGCGGGGGAAGGGAACAATGAATCCTGCTCGCTTGCGGAGGAAGGGAACAATGAATCCTGCTCGCTTGCGGGGGAAGGGAACAATGAATCCTGCTCGCTTGCGGAGGAAGGGAACAATGAATCCTGCTCGCTTGCGGGGGAAGGGAACAATGAATCCTGCTCGCTTGCGGGAGAAGGACCGAGTGAATCCTGCCCCCTTGCCGGGGAAGGAAAATATTGCGCGGATTGGCGACTACCACCTGCATCGATGAATCAGTACGGCGTACCGTCCTTGTGGGTGAAAACATGGCCTTCCTGGCGGTCGCTTTCGAGCGCCAGGTCGTCATCCGGATAGTGTACGCGGTCGATCCCGCCGGCGCGATTACTGATCTCCAGGTACACGGCCGGTGCGGCGCCGCGATTGACGAACTGGTGCGCACCTGGCGCACCGGCAGCAAAACCGACGACCATTCCCGGCCCCAGCGTTTCTTCGCCGCCGTCGTGACGCAGAACCAGCTCGCCCTCGATCACGTAGACCAGTTCGTCCTCGATTTCGTGCCAGTGGCGCATCGACGATTCGGCGCCGGGTCCGAGCGTAGTCAGGTTGACCCCTATCGTGCGCAGGCCGAATGCGTCGCCCAGGGCCCGTTTCTCGCGCGGCAATACCCGCGAACGGAACGGTTCCGGATAGCCGCTGCTGTTTCGTGCGTCAATTTGCAGCGCTTGTTTTGCCATCATTTCGCGTTACTCCGCGTTGATCCGAACAGGCCGAACCAGAGCAGCAACACGGCGCCAACGCTGATTGCCGAATCGGCAACATTGAACGACGGGAACGGCCAGCTGCCCAGATAAACCTGAATGAAATCGGTAACGTGGCCGGTTCGCACGCGATCGATCAGATTGCCGATCGCACCGCCGATTACCAGCGCCAGCGGCAGGGCCGTGCGCCAGTCGCGACGCGGTGTCTGCACCAGCCAGCGAACCAGCACGATACAAACAGCGACAGCCAGCCCGCTGAAAAACC
Organism: uncultured Pseudomonadota bacterium; assembly: GCA_963779795.1. Lineage (GTDB taxonomy): Bacteria > Pseudomonadota > Gammaproteobacteria > Xanthomonadales > Rhodanobacteraceae > Rudaea. The sequence goes on from CAVZZK010000003.1 coordinate 1,199,644, forward strand.
AGCGCTGCCAACCGGCTGCGCCCGCCAGGAAGCTGAAGGCCGCGCCGGTGTTGTAGGCCAGCGTCCAGTTGAAGATGCCGGGAATCACCGGATGCGGCACATACGGGGTCAGCACGCTGCGCACGATCAGTTTGGTGGTCTGGTCCGCAACGATGACGAAGGCCGAAAGCCACAGCCACGCAAGGGCACGAGAATCGGACTTCATTCAAGTATTTCCTGGCAAACAAGACCACAGCCCGGGCTTAAAACCACCGACGTTGCTCGCCGGGACCATCGGGCAGGTTTCCGACGCAACGCCCGCAGATTTCCGGATGTTCCGGGTCGGCACCGACATCGGCCCGGTAATGCCAGCAGCGGATACATTTCTTGTACCCGCTGGGGACTGCGCTGATCCAGGCCTTTGCACCGCCGACATCGACCGCTTGTGCCTGGTCCGGCTTGTGCCCGGCACCGGCCAGTTGCACCGCCGAGGTGATGAAGAAGAAACGCAGTTCATCGGCGACGGCTTGCAGTCGCTTGCTCAAGGCCTGGTCGACACCCAGCGTCAATTCGGCCTGCAGGGCCGAACCGATCTCGCCGGCATTGCGCATGCCTTCGAGCAACTTCGCCGCGCCGTCGCGCAAGGTCAACAGATCGCGCCAGAACTTGCGTTGTTCCGGCGACGACTGCGGCGATTCCAGGCCGTCATACCAGGTCTCGAACAACACCGATTCGCCGCGCTCGCCCGGCATGTGTTGCCAGATTTCCTCGGCCGTGAAGGCCAGCATTGGCGCAATCCAGCGCACCAGCGCTTCGAGAATCCGATACATGGCGCTCTGCGCGCTGCGCCGGCCGTGGCTGTCGGCCTGCATCGTGTACAGGCGGTCCTTGGTGATATCCAGATACAACGCGCCCATCTCGTTGGTGCAGAAGTTCTGCACGCGCTGCACGATCTCGGGGAAGTCATAGCGCTTGTACGCGGCAATCACCGCCTCTTGCACGTCGTATGCCTGCTGCACGGCCCACTGATCCAGCAGCAGGCATTCGCCGACCGGCAGAAGCTGTCTTGCAGGGTCGAAACCGTTGAGGTTGCCGAGCAGGAAGCGTGCGGTATTGCGCATGCGCCGATAGGCATCGGAAACACGTTTGAGGATCTCGTCCGACAACGCCATTTCATTGCGATAGTCGGCCGAGGCAATCCACAGGCGCAGGATGTCCGCGCCGTACTTTTTCATCACGTCCTGCGGTTCGATGCCATTGCCGAGCGACTTCGACATCTTGCGCCCCAGCGCATCGACGGTGAAACCGTGCGTCAGCACCTCGTCATACGGCGCGCGACCATGCATCGCCGTCGCGGTCAACAACGACGACTGGAACCAGCCGCGGTGCTGATCCGAGCCTTCCAGATAAATCACCTTGTCGCCCGGACCACGCCTGAGTTCCGGGCGCTGGTCGAGCACGCAGAAATGCGTGACGCCGGAATCGAACCAAACATCCAGAATATCGGCGACCTTGACGTAATCACCGGCCTCGTCGCCAAGCAACTCGCCCGGATCGAGCGCGTACCAGGCGTCGACGCCGCCCTTTTCGACGCGCCGGGCGACCTGCTCCATCAACTCCACGCTGCGCGGATGCGGCTCATGGCTGGCCTTGTGCACGAACAGGGCGATCGGCACGCCCCAGGTACGCTGGCGCGAGATGCACCAGTCCGGCCGGCCCTCGACCATGCCGGCAATGCGTTCCTCGCCCCAGGATGGATACCAGGTCACGTCCTCGTGCACGGTCTTCAGCGCCGCCGCACGCAGACCTGCCTGCTGCATGCCGATGAACCATTGCGGTGTGGTGCGAAATGCCACCGGCGTCTTGTGCCGCCAGCAATGCGGATAGCTGTGCTCGAATTGCTTCGATGCCAGCAAAACGCCGCGCTCGCGCAACAGCTCGATGATGAATTCGTTGGCCTTCCAGATGAACTGGCCACCGACGATTGGCGTTTCGGGAAAGTACACGCCGTTCGGCCCGACCGGATTCAGCACCTGCGGTGGATACTTGTCGACCAGGCCGTACTGCTGGCCGACGACGAAGTCCTCGGCACCGTGCCCGGGCGCCGTATGCACCGCGCCGGTGCCCTCTTCGGCCGACACGTGGTCGCCGAGGATGATCGGGAATGTCGCGGTCGTAGAACGGGTGCTTGAGAATTAAACCTTCAAGTTCGCTCCCCTTGGTGACACCAAGGAATTCGAATTCATGTTTCTCATCGCCAAAATAATCGCGAGCAATCCTCTCTATGTGACGGACCTGAGTCAGCACGTCCCTTGCGATTACGAGGAGCACCGTCTTATCCGCGCGCGGCGGTCCCTCGACCAGCACGTAGTCGAGGTCCGCACCCAGGGTCACCGCCACGCTGGCAGGCAGCGTCCACGGCGTGGTCGTCCAGATCGGCACCGCGACGGTATCGCCGTCGTTGACGGTCACGCCGAATTTCGCCGCGAGCGCCTTTGGATCGAGTGCATCGTAGGCCACGTCGACGGCTGGCGAGACCTTGTCCTGATATTCGATCTCGGCCTCGGCCAGCGCCGACCCGCAATCGAAACACCAGTGCACCGGCTTGAACCCGCGCAACACGTGGCCGCGGGCGTAGATTGTCGCCAGCGCACGAATCATGTCCGCTTCGTACTGGCTGTCCAGCGTGCGGTATGGATGCTCCCACGCGCCCAACACACCCAGGCGCTTGAAGTCGGTGCGCTGCAGATCGATCTGCTTGAGCGCGTATTCGCGGCACAGCCGGCGAAATTCCCCGGCATCGACTTTCTGGCCGACCTTGCCGACCTTCTTCTCCACCGCAATCTCGATCGGCAGGCCATGGCAATCCCAGCCCGGCACGTAGGGAGAGCGGAAGCCGGTCAGCAGCTTGGACTTGACCACGATGTCCTTGAGGATCTTGTTGACCGCATGGCCCAGATGAATCACGCCATTCGCGTACGGCGGACCGTCATGCAGGATGAACGCATGCTCGCGCGATTGCGTGCGTTTCTGGATTTCGCCGTAGCGGTCGCGTTTTTCCCACTCGGCAAGCATGCCCGGCTCGCGCTTGGGCAAGTCGCCGCGCATGGGGAAGCCGGTCTGCGGCAGGTTGATGGTGTCTTTGTAATCCGCGCTCATCAGGATCGGTCGTCAGTCGTAAATCGGCAAAGCCTACAGGCTCGTTGATTGTGGCGAAAGCACACCGCCGGCGGCACAAACCGGGAATTGCTGAATCTCATATCGATTGCACCCGACTTCCACCAGCGTCCGTGGCATCCAGAATACTCCGCGCCTGCGCCGCGTCGCGGCCTATTTGCGCGACCAGCGAATCCAGGCCATCGAATTTTTCCTCGTCACGCAACTTGTGCACGAACTCCACGTCGATGCGGCGCCCGTACAGGTCGCCATCGAAGTCGAACAGGTGCGCCTCCAGCAACGGCTCGGTGCCGTTGACCGTCGGCCGCACCCCAAGGCTGGCCACGCCCGGCATGGGTCGGGCATGCACGCCATGCACGCGGACCGCGAACACGCCGCCGACCGGCGCCGTGCGCGAACCCAGGCGGATGTTCGCCGTGGGATAACCCAGCTTGCGTCCCAGCTGCTGCCCGCGCACCACGTGGCCGCCGATGCCGAAACGTCGTCCCAGCAAACGCGCGGCATGATCGAACTCGCCGGCCGTCAGCGCCGCGCGGATCGCCGAGCTGGAAATTCGCTCGCCATCCACTTCGACATGGGTCACGGCATCGGCCGTGAACCCTTGCCGCGAACCCAGCTCGCGCAACAGATCCAGATCGCCGCGACGTGCGTGACCGAAGCGGAATGTCTCGCCAACCCAAACCTGGCGTGCGGCAAGTCGCTCCACCAATACCCGCTGCACGAAGTCCTGCGCCGACATCGCCGCCAGCGCCGCATTGAAGCGCAACAGCAATACGGTTTCCATGCCGGCGTCAAAAAACGCTTGGATTTTTTCGCGCGGCGTACTCAGCTGCGGAACCGGTCCCTCGCGCCCGAAAAAAACGCGCGGGATCGGCGCAAAACTGACGGCAACCGGCGTCAGCCCGGCACTCGCCGCATTTTCACGCGCGCGTTGCAGCACGGCGCCATGGCCGCGGTGGACACCGTCGAATGCGCCAATGCACAGCACACTGCCGCGCGGCGCGAGGCAAGGCCCGACCGCATCCCGATAAAGCCGCTTCATCCGTTCAAGTATACCGGTTGCGCTGCGCCGCACAACGACCCTACTCCGCTCGCAGATCGCGCGGCCTCAACCCGGTTCCCAGCAGCGTCGCAACAAACACGGTACTGCCGGCCGCCACCATCGCGGCCAGCCGCCAGACACGCGTCCAGCTCGCCGCTGTGGTCCAGTCGTTCCACAGCCATCGACCCAGCAGCAACACCGCCGTCATCACTCCACAGGCCAGGATCAGCCGGCCGCTGTGCAGCATCCAGCCCGGCTGGCGCCGATAAACCCTGGCGCGCTTGAGCCAGAACCACAGGATGGCGAAGTTCAGATAGCCCGACAATGCGCTGGCGATGCACAACGCCATGTGCAGGCCCGGCACCTGGGCGATGCCGTCCAGCCATGGCTCCCGCTTGACCGCGGCCGGCGCCCACAACTCGAACAGCAGCGCGATCAGGGCAAAATTCAACACCATGTTGGCGATCAGCGCGGCGATCGCGGCACGCACCGGGGTCCGCGTGTCCTGACGCGAATAAAACGCCGGCAACACCGCCTTGACCAACGCCGCGGCGGGCAAACCGCAGGCCAGCGCGGTAATCGACAGCGTGGCCATGTGCGTATCGAAAGCCGTGAAACGGCCATGCTGGAACAGGGTCGCCACGATCGGCTCGGCCAGAACCAGCAAGGCGCACATCGCCGGCACCGAAATCAGCAGCGTCATGCGCAGGCACCAGTCCAGCGTGCGCGAGAAGCCTTCACCGTCCGCGGCCACGTGATGGCGCGACAGCGCCGGCAGGATCACCGTGCCCAGCGCCACGCTGAACACGCCAAGCGGCAACTCCAGAAACCGCGTCGACTGCGAAAACCAGCTCTGCGAACCGGTGATCAGCAGCGAAATGATGATCGTATCCAGCAGCAGGTTGACCTGTGCCGCCGACGAGCTGAACAGCGTCGGGATCATCAACTGCATGATCCGGCGCACCTCGGAATGGCGCCAACCCCAGCGCGGCCAGACCAGCAGTCCGAGCTTGTGCAGCGACGGCAGCAGGAACAGCAGCTGCAGAACACCGGCGGCCAGGATCGCCCAACCCAGCGCCATGATCGGCACGTCCAGCCGCGGCGCCAGCCACAAGGCGCCGCCAATCATGCACAGGTTCAGGATCACCGGCGCCAACGCCGGCAAGGCGAAGCGCTGGAAGCTGTTCAAGACCCCGGCGGCCAGTGCGGTCAAGGACACGAACAGCAGGAACGGGAACGTCAGGCGCAGCAATTGCGCGGTCAGCTCGAATTTCTTCGGGTCGTCGAGTGCGCCGGGTTCGAAAACGGAGGCGACCTGCGGCGCCAACAGCACGCCCAAAGCGGTGATTACCAGCAGCACGCCACCCAGCGTCCCGGCCACGCGCGCCGTCAGCTCCCTGAGCTCAGCGTGGCTGCGCGTTTCCTTGACCTGCGTGAACACCGGCACGAAGGCCGTGGAAAACGAGCCTTCGGCGAACAACCGGCGCAGCAAGTTCGGGATGCGAAAAGCCACCCAGAACGCGTCAGTGGCGGCGTTGGCGCCGAACGTAATATTGATCGCCATATCCCGGCACAGGCCGAGAATGCGCGAAATGAACGTCATCGCGCTGAATGACAGGGTTGAACGCAACAGACCGGGCCGACTCATCCGGATGCGTTTCCGCGATTGACGCAAGCCTTGGTAAAACCTACAATTGCGCCCCTTTTTCCACGCCCAGTTACCGGAGTTTTCTCTTGGCAAACATCAAATCCGCCAAAAAGCGCGCACGCCAGGCTGTCGTGCGCAACACGCGCAATTCCAGCGCGCGTTCGATGCTGCGTACGTCGATCAAGAAAGTCGTCAACGCCATCGCCGCCAAAGACAAGGCCGCTGCCGAAGCTGCCTACAAGGCGGCCGTCCCCCTCATGGACCGTTACGCGAGCCGCGGCTTGATCCACAAGAACAAGGCCTCGCGTCACAAGAGCCGTCTGAGCGCCCATATCAAGGCGCTTGGCTGAACGGCCGCACGCGTACCGTGCATTGAAGCCGGCGCAAGCCGGCTTTTTTATCGCGCACTCTGCGCGAAGGCGCGCCGGGTTCACGCGTCTTCGCTCCGTGCCATCTCGGCGGCCTCCGCCTTGAGTCGGTCGAAAAACGCCTGAATCTGCAGGCAAACCTCACGGGTTCCCTCGCCGGACATGGCCGAAACCGTGAACCAGGGCGCTTCCCATTTCAGCCTTGCGATGATCCCGCGAGCCGTCTTTTCGCGCTGGTCCTCCGGCAACAGGTCGGCCTTGTTGAATACCAGCCAGCGCGGGCGTGCCAGCAGCTGCGGATCGAAACGTTCCAGTTCCTTTTCGATCGCACGCACCTGCGCACCCGGGTCGACATCGTCGCCCACGGGCGCAATATCCACGACATGCAGCAACAGGCGCGTGCGCGAGACGTGCTTGAGAAACTGCGTGCCCAGTCCGGCGCCTTCAGCCGCGCCCTCGATCAGCCCGGGGATATCGGCGATAACGAAACTCTGATCGACCCCGATGCGTACCACACCCAGATGCGGTTGCAGGGTCGTAAACGGATAATCGGCGACGCGCGGCGTGGCCGCCGATACGGCGCGTATGAACGTGGACTTGCCGGCATTGGGGAATCCGAGCAGGCCGACGTCCGCCAGCACCTTCAATTCCAGGCGCAGATCGCGCTGCTCGCCCGGCGAGCCCGGAATTGCGGTCCGCGGCGAGCGATTCGTCGAACTCTTGAATACCGTGTTGCCGGCGCCGCCGCGACCGCCCATGGCAACCTTGAGGCGCTGGCCTTGCCTGGTCAGGTCGCCGATGGTTTCCTCGGTATCGATATTGACGACCACGGTGCCGACCGGAACGCGGATCGTGCAGTCCTCGCCGCGCTTGCCGGCCATCTGCCGACCCATGCCGTCTTCGCCGCGTTGGGCCTTGAACAGGCGCTGATGGCGAAAGTCGATCAGCGTATTGAGGCCTTCGTCGGCGACCATCCACACATCGCCGCCGTTGCCGCCGTTGCCACCGTCCGGACCGCCGCGTGGAATGAATTTCTCGCGCCGGAAACTGACGCAGCCATTGCCGCCATTGCCGGCGTGTACGGTGATTTCAGCTTCGTCGACGAATTGCATAATCGTGAGACGTCAGGTGTGACAGGTAAGAGAATCAGACATGGTCGGTGACCCCTGCGCTGACTTGATCAGAGCATCCCTAGCTTATTACGTCTCGCGTCTATCGTCTCAGGTTCCACCATGCGCATAACGAAAGCCCCGCGCATGGCGGGGCTGTGTCGAAACAATGACGGATGAGCCGTCAGGCCTTGGCGACGCTGACCGTCTTGCGGTTGTTGGGGCCCTTGACGCCGAATTCGACAGTGCCGTCGACCAGCGCGAACAGGGTGTGATCGCGGCCCAATCCGACGCCGGTGCCCGGATGGAAGCGCGTACCGCGCTGGCGCACGATGATGTTGCCGGCATTGACCGCCTGGCCGCCGTAGATCTTCACGCCAAGGTACTTCGGGTTCGAATCGCGGCCGTTGCGGGTACTGCCGCCTGCTTTCTTGTGTGCCATGACTGGTTACTCCTTCGCGCCCGAAATGCCGGTAATCTCGACTTCGGTGTAATGCTGCCGATGCCCCATCTGCTTCTGATGATGCTTGCGACGGCGGAATTTGATGATGCGGACCTTGTCGCCGCGCCCGTGCGCCTTGACCGTGGCGGCCACCTTGGCGCCACTGACGAGCGGCGTACCCAGGGTCACGCCTTCGCCGGAACCGACCAGCAACACCTCATCGAAGGTGACCGCGGCGCCGACGTCGGCATCGATTTTTTCAACCCGCAGGGTTTCGCCCTGCATCACGCGGAACTGACGTCCGCCGGTTTTGATGACTGCGTACATTTCGGCATTCCTGTGTAGTTATTTTGACATCTGCCTGCTTTTCAAACAGCCCATCATTTTAGTTTGCCGTGACCCGTTGCGTCAACGGGCAACAAGGCTCGCAAATCCCTGCACGATGCTTCCGCAGGCAAGCGTGCGGGCAAACCCTGCCCCTTCCCGACCAAATTTAGGAAATCCGAATGTTTCGCATGCTATGTATTGGTTAAACAAGCAGTAAGGGGAGATCAGCATGAACCGACTTGCCGGGTTTGTTTGCCTGGCCGCGTTAGGGTGCGCGGGAACATATCTGCCGGCACGGGCGAATTCCATCGTCGTCGACTCGACGCGGGATGCCGGCGGAGCGTGCACGCTTCGCTACGCCATCGAAATGCCAATGACAACGATCAGACTCACAGTGCAACTGTGCAGCCGGCAGCGGCGCCGACACGATCGTGTTCGATTCGACGGTCTTCGCCACACCGCAGACGATTACCATCAGCAGCACGTTGCCGAAGCTAACCGATTCGAACACCACCACGATCGATGGAGCCAACATCGTCACTGTGAGCGGCGGCAACAGCGCGCAGGTTTTCATTGTCGGCGACTTCACCACCCACGTCGGATCCGCTGTTTTTCGCGACATCGAGATTACCGATGGCTCAGGTGTATACGGCGGCGGAATGGAGATGTCCGGCACGACGCTCGAATTGGATCACGTGACGATCTCCAACAGTACGGCTTCCTTCAGCGGTGGTGGTTTCTATTCGCAAAGCGGCACGACAACGATCGACGGCTGCATTTTTGACGGTAACACCGCGCCGTCCGGCAACGGCGGGGCCATAGAAGACAACGGTACGGTCGTCAATATTTCCAATTCGACGTTTACCGGAAACACCACCAGTGGTGGTGGCGGAGCCGTTTTTTATGTTGGCACCAGCACTTCGGCGATCGACGCCGCCATTACGATCACCAACAGCACTTTCAGCGACAATAGCGGTTATGACGGCAGCGCGATCAGCAATTTCCGCGGTATGGCGTTAACGCTGGACTACGTCACGGTTTCAGGCAATACGGCAACAGACACGATCAACTATGGCGGCGCGGTCTATGTTGACTACAACAGCACCATATCGGTCTCCAACTCGATCGTCGCCGGCAATACCAGGGGTGATTGCTATAAAGGACAACATATTTCGCTTGGGACGCCGCCGGGGTCGCTGACCGATGCCGGTTATGACTGGTTCGGCGACAACACGTGCACTAGAACCGGCGACGGCAATGCGATGCTCGGATCACTCACCGACAACGGTGGGCCGACGTTGACCATGGCGCCCCTGGGTGCAAGCCCGGTCATCGATATGGCGAACTGCGAAGTGGGTGTCCCGACGGACCAGCGCGGCGTTGCTCGACCGCAGGGCGTCGGCTGCGATATCGGCGCCGTCGAAGTCCAAACGATATTCGCGGATGGATTCGAACTGCCGTGAATTGATCGCCCTTCGCGCGATTTTCGGACGCCACTCCCGCAACAGGTCTGGCTTCCGTCGCGCCTCGACACCTCTCCACAGCTCGCCCAGGCTCGACGACAACGTCGGCCGACCACGCCGTCGGCGCGGCCTACATGCGCGAAAGGACATTTGTCGGCGCGTTGTCGTCGCGCCACTTGAACTGCCCAAAACCAGACCTACCTTGAAAAGGGGCGCTCTCACCCACCGACAAGGAAGGCCAGCATGCTGAAAACACCCGCCTATGCCGCCCCTGATGCCAAATCCGCATTGGGTCCTTTTTCCGTCGACCGCCGCGAACCCGGGCCATATGACGTCCTGATCGATATCGCCTACTGCGGCGTATGCCACTCCGATATCCACCAGGCCCGCGACGAATGGGGCGGATCGACGTTCCCGATGGTGCCTGGCCATGAAATCGTCGGCCATGTCGCGAAAGTCGGCGACATGGTTACCAAATTCAAGCCCGGCGATGCCGTCGGCGTGGGCTGTTTCGTCGATTCCTGCCGCCACTGCGAGGCCTGCGAGGCCGGCGAGGAACAATTCTGTGCGCACGGCATGAGCGCCACCTACAACGGTTTCGAGCGCAACGGCATGCAACTGGATCGCACGCGCCCGACCTACGGCGGCTATTCGACGCGCATCACGGTCAATGAAAACTATGTGCTGCGCATTCCCGACGGCATTCCACTGGATCGCGCCGCGCCGCTGCTGTGCGCCGGCATCACGACCTATTCGCCCCTGCGCCACTACGGCGTCAAGGCCGGCGATCACGTCGCCGTGGTCGGCCTCGGCGGGCTCGGCCACATGGGCGTGAAGATCGCGCACGCCATGGGCGCACACGTGACGGTATTGAGTCATTCGCCGAACAAGCGTGCCGACGCGCTGAAGCTCGGCGCCGACGAATTCATCGCCACGGGCGATGGCGAGGTCTTCAAGACACACGCGAAAAGCTTCGACTTCATTCTCGACACCGTGTCCGCGCAGCACGATTACAACGACTATCTGGGCCTGCTCAAGCGCGACGGTACGATGGTGCTGGTCGGCATGCCCGATCCGACGCCGCTACGCGCCGGACCCTTGATCATGGGTCGCCGCCGCCTGGCCGGCTCGCTGATCGGCGGCATTCGCGAAACCCAGGAAATGCTCGATTTCTGCGCCAACCACGGGGTCGCCTCCGATATCGAACTGATCCGCATCGAGCAGATCAATGAGGCCTACGAACGCATGCTCCGCGGCGACGTGCGCTATCGCTTCGTCATCGACGCAGCCAGCCTCAATGGGAGCCTCTGATCGGGACCTGGGCCACAAGGTCGCAGGTCATGTTGCGTGGCGCAGTGCATCGTTTCTGGGACGCTTCGTGAACGCGTAGTGCCGCTGCCGCGGCATCGCGCTATAGTAGTCCGTTGTTTGGAAACTCGGCTGTCATGGATTTCATCCGCATCCGCGGCGCACGCACGCACAACCTCAAGAACATCGATCTGGAGTTGCCGCGTGAACGCCTGATCGTGATCACCGGCCTGTCCGGGTCGGGTAAATCCTCGCTCGCCTTCGATACGATCTATGCCGAGGGCCAGCGCCGCTACGTCGAATCGCTGTCGGCCTACGCGCGCCAGTTCCTGTCGGTCATGGAAAAGCCCGATGTCGATCACATCGAAGGCTTGAGCCCGGCCATTTCGATCGAACAGAAATCGACCTCGCACAATCCGCGCTCGACGGTCGGCACCATCACCGAAATCTACGATTACCTGCGCCTGCTGTTCGCGCGCGTGGGTACGCCGCGCTGTCCGGACCACGATATCCCGCTGCAAGCGCAAACGGTCAGCCAGATGGTCGATGCGACGCTGGCCATGGATGCCGAACGGCGCTACATGCTGCTGGCGCCAGTGGTGCGCGAACGCAAGGGCGAGCATGTGCAGGTGTTCGACCAGTTGCGCGCGCAGGGATACGTCCGCGCGCGCGTCGACGGCAAGTTGTACGAACTCGACGACGCGCCATCCCTGACGCTGCGCCAGAAACACACCATCGAAGCGGTAATCGACCGCTTCCGCCCGGCCGAGGATCTGAAGCAGCGCCTGGCCGAATCGTTCGAAACGGCGCTGGCGCTGGGCGACGGCATTGTCATCGTCGCCGACATGGACGACGCCAAGGCCAAACCCACGCTGTTCTCGTCGCGCTATTCGTGCCCGGTTTGCGACTACTCGCTGCCGGAGCTGGAGCCACGCCTGTTCTCGTTCAACTCGCCGATTGGCGCTTGCGGGACCTGCGACGGCCTGGGCGTGACCCAGGTATTCGATCCGACCCGCGTCGTCGTGCACCCGAACCTGAGCCTGGCCGCCGGTGCCGTGCGTGGCTGGGACCGGCGCAACATGTACTACTTCCAGCTTATCCTGTCGCTGGCCAGGCACTACAAGTTCGATATCGACACGCCCTGGGAACAGTTGCCCGAAGCGATTCGCCACGCCGTGCTGTTCGGCTCCGGCGACGAACAGATCGCGTTCCGCTATCTCACCGAGCGCGGCGGCAGCGTGACACGCAAGCATCGTTTCGAGGGCATCGTGCCGAATCTGGAGCGGCGTTATCGCGAGACCGAATCGCCGGCCGTTCGCGAGGAACTGTCCAAGTTCATCAGCGAAAAGCCCTGCCCCGACTGTCACGGCGAACGCCTGAACCGCAGCGCGCGACATGTCTTTGTCGGCGAATCCAACCTGCCGACGTTGACCGCGCTGCCGATCGACAGGTCACTGGAGTTTTTCGCCAGCCTGACACTTTCCGGCTGGCGCGGCGAAATCGCGGCCAAGATCGTCAAGGAAATCCACGAACGGCTGCGTTTCCTGGTCGACGTCGGCCTGGATTACCTGACCCTGGATCGCCAGGCCGATTCGCTGTCCGGCGGCGAAGCCCAGCGTATCCGCCTGGCCAGCCAGATCGGCGCCGGACTGGTCGGCGTCATGTACGTGCTGGACGAACCGTCCATCGGCCTGCATCAGCGCGACAACGCACGCCTGCTGGGCACGTTGACGCGCTTGCGCGATCTGGGCAACACGGTGATCGTGGTCGAACACGACGAAGATGCAATCCGCTCGGCCGATCACATCGTCGACATCGGCCCCGGTGCCGGCGTACACGGCGGCGAGATCGTCGCGCAGGGCAAACTCCAGGACGTGCTCGCCGAGAAACGCTCGCTGACCGGCCAGTATTTGTCCGGCAAGCGTCGCATCGAAATACCCGGCGAGCGCCATGCGCCGGACAAGCAGTTGATGCTGCGCCTGCTCGGGGCTTCCGGCAACAACCTCAAGGATGTCGACCTGGAGATCCCGGCGGGCCTGTTCGTGTGCATCACCGGCGTTTCCGGCTCCGGCAAGTCGACGCTGATCAACGACACGCTGTTCCGGCATACCGCCGCCGAACTCAACGGCGCTAACCAGAAACCGGCGCCATTCCGGGAGGTCGAAGGCCTGGAGCTTTTCGACAAGGTGGTCGACATCGACCAGTCGCCAATCGGACGCACGCCACGCTCCAATCCGGCCACCTACACCGGCCTGTTCACGCCGTTGCGTGAATTGTTCAGCCAGGTACCCGAAGCGCGCGCACGCGGCTACCAGCCGGGACGCTTCAGCTTCAACGTCAAGGGTGGGCGCTGCGAAGCCTGCGAGGGCGACGGCCTGATCAAGGTCGAGATGCACTTCCTGCCGGACGTGTACGTACCCTGCGATGTCTGCCATGGCAAGCGCTACAACCGCGAGACGCTGGAGATCACCTACAAGGGCCACACCATTGCCGACGTGCTGGAAATGACGGTCGAGGATGCGCTGAAGCTGTTCGACAAGATTCCGGCGCTGACGCGCAAACTCGAAACGCTGATGCATGTGGGCCTGAGCTATATCAAGCTCGGCCAGAGCGCGACCACGCTGTCCGGCGGCGAGGCACAGCGCGTAAAGCTGTCGCGCGAGCTGTCCAAGCGCGACACCGGTCGCACGCTGTACATCCTCGACGAACCGACCACCGGCCTGCACTTCTACGATATCGAGCAATTGCTCAAGGTGTTGCACCGCCTGCGCGATGACGGCAATACCGTCGTCGTGATCGAGCACAACCTCGACGTGATCAAGACCGCCGACTGGATCATCGATCTGGGCCCGGAAGGCGGCGATCGCGGCGGCCAGATCATCGCCGCCGGTCCGCCCGAACAAATCGCGCGCGACAAGAAATCCTATACCGGGCAGTTCCTGGCCCGCGTGCTCGGCAACGGCAAGAAACGCGAGGCCGCCTGAACATGAGCGGCGAGCCGAACGACGACTTTGCCGATGCCAAGCCGCTCATTCGCGCCCCGATGGAAATGCGCTGGCGTGATCTGGACGCGTTCAATCACGCCAACAATTCGGTGTTCATGACCTACCTCGAAGAGACGCGCCTGCGCTGGATGGGAAGCGTCGACGGCATCTGGCGCGACGAGCATCGCATGCCGGTTGTGGCAGCCGTGCATCTCAACTATCGCGCGCAGTTGTCGTGGCCGGCGAAACTCGAAGTCGAACTGTATTGCGAACGCCTCGGCAACAAGTCGCTGACCCTGGCCCATCGCATCGTCGATGACGCCGGCAGGCTGTACAGCGACGGCAACGTGGTGCTGGTCTGGGTCGATCCGGCCAGCGGCAAGCCGGTCGCCCTGCCTGAAGCAATTCGCAAAGCTGCAGTGTCGGGCTGACGGGCGGTCTTCAACCCCGGCGCGACACCGGCGATTCAGCCGGCACCGTTATCATGAACGCACGATCCCTCAACGGAAGTTGCCATCATGCATCGCATCCTGTTGCCCCTGATCCTGACCGGTGTGTTTGCTGCACCTGCCGTATTGGCCGCTGACAGTCCGGACCTGACCATTTACCGCAGCAATGACGGCAGCCTGTTCCAAACCGGCCGCGACAGCATCGACAGCGGCTACGCGGTCATCCGCGAGCGGCGCGAAGTCGACTACAGCAAAGGCGCACAGGACCTGACGCTGGGCGACTTGCCGGACTTTCTGGAACCCGAAGCGGTCGCCATTCGGTTCGATGCTGGCGGCTTGAAGGTCCTGTCGCAACGCCTGCTGCTGGCGCAGCATCGCAACGGCGCGCTGGTCGGCCAAACCGGCAAGCCGATCAGCGTGCTCGGCAACAACGGCCAGGTGATCGTCACCGGGAAATTGCGGCACGTGGACAGCGACGGCAGCCTGATCGTCGATGGTGGCGGGAACGGCCCGATCCTCGTGCAACGCTATGACGCAGTAAAGCTGATCGGCGGTCGGGCCACGGGCGGCTCGCGTCTGCAAGTGCGATTGCAGGCCGATGCCGGCGGTCGCAGTCTGGCCACATTGACATATCCCGCCCACGGACTCGGCTGGCGCGCGGCCTACACGGCAACGCTGCAATCCGGCGACAGCTGTCGCATGCGGCTTGAGGCGCTGGCCAGCATCGCCAATCGCAGCGGCCGCGACTGGAACAATGCCGACCTCAAACTGGTGGCCGGCCGGCCGAATACGAGGCAATCCACCCTTGGAGCACCGCGGATGCAAGCCAGCGCAAGCCTGCATTCCGTTGCCTCGTTGTTACCGGCGCAGGGCTCATTGGACGCGTACCGCAGCTACACGCTTGCCGGCGCAGTCAACCTGCCCGCCAACAGCGTTACCCTGACCCCGTTGTACACGCCACGAGCCATCGGCTGCGAACGCATCTGGCGCTACGAAAACGGCAACGCCTGGCTGCCGCCGCGACCGATGACCAACGCCTCGCAGAATGCCGCGACCAACGAAACCGGTATCGCCAACGTGCTTCGCTTCCAGGCGCCGGAAACCCTGCCCGAGGGTCAACTTCGCGCGCTACGCGCCGACCAGGACGGCCACCTGGAATTCATCGGTGCCGCGACCATCGCCGATACGCCAAAGCATGCGACACTCAATCCGACCCTCGGCACCGCCTTCGACCTGCGTGCCAAGCGTAAGCGCACCGCGTTCAATTACGACAAGAACCAGCATCGAATCGACGAGGCGTTCCGTATCAGCCTGGACAACAGCGGCGACAAGCCGCGCAGCATCGACGTAATCGAACATCCGAACCGCTGGAGACAATGGACGCTGGTGTCATCGAGCGTCAAACCGGTACAGCGCTCGGCCGATACGCTGGAATTCCGGATCATGGTTCCGGCCGAAGGCTCGGTAAAACTGGACTATGCTGTGCGTTATCAATGGACGGCGGCAGACGAGTAGTCCTCGCATTTCGCCGGAGAATCTCATGCTCGACATCATTCGTCACGACGACATCCTCGAACTGCGCCTGGCGCGGCCCCCGGTCAACGCGCTGGATCCGGCGCTGGTCAAACGGCTGCGACGGGCCGTGGAATCGGCGCCGCAAGACGGTGCGCGTGGCATCGTTCTTTCCGGTCGCCCCGGCATGTTCTCGGCCGGGCTCGACGTGCCGGTCTTGCTGCAACTGGATCGCGCCGCGCTGATCGTCTTCTGGCGCGACTTTTTCGGTTTATGCGCGGCCCTGGCCGGCTCGCCGGTTCCGGTCGCGGCCGCGATCGGCGGACACAGTCCGGCCGGCGGTGCCGTGCTGGCGATCTTCTGCGACTATCGCATCATGGCTCGCAGCGCCGAACCGGCCGAACCGTTCCGCATCGGCCTGAACGAGGTGCAGGTGGGGCTGAGCGTTCCCGAACCCATCCAGTTCGGGTTACGGCGGCTGCTCGGCCGCTATCAGGCCGAGCGCCTGCTGGTTGCCGGGGCCATGCTGGATTCGCAACAGGCGCATGCCGTCGGTTTTGTCGATGAATTGACTGACGCCGATCACGTCGTCGAACGGGCGCTGGCGTGGTTGGGTGAACTGCTGAATTTGCCGCCGCAGGCGATGTCGGCGACGCGCGCAATGTCGCGGGCGGATCTCGTCGAGCAATTTTCCGACCCGGCAAAACTGGCGCTGGAGGATTTCGCCGATGCCTGGTTCGGCGATGAAACACAGGCGACGCTGCACGCGCTGGTCGAACGCCTCGGCAAATCCTGAGTCCCGCCCGACTCCGATTTTGGCGGGCATGATACCGGGCGGCGCGGTCCCGGACGCGCCACCCGGTGCCCTGACGTAATCATTCCAAAATCCTGTTCAGATTCCGTAACCGATCGCGACAGCGTAAATGAGCGGACCATTGCAATGGTGCCTGGCAACCCGCATCACCGAAACGTTAACCGGCGATACACAGGCAACCGCAGCTCGGCCAGTCATTGGTTCGAGGCAATCGTTACGGACTGGGCAACCTGGGTACAGGGTAAGCAACCACGCGTTTCGGGTGTTTGACTTCAGTCAATTGGCAAGCACGGCACGTGGCTCGCGTGGAATCGGTGAATTCAGTCGGATCCGGTGGCCACCGGCCGTGACGGATCAACAATCCAGCCGCTCCACGAGGGCGCGTACAAACGGCTGCCCGAAAGTCCGGCATGTTCCATCGCCAGCAGGTTGTGGCAAGCGGTGACGCCGGAGCCGCACATATGCACGACATCCGTTGCCGCATGTTCGCCAAGAAGTTGCGTGAATTCGCGTCGCAACTGTTCGGCGGGTTTGAACCGGCCATCGGCTTTCAGGTTTTCCGAAAAGGGGCGATTACATGCGCCGGGCACATGGCCGGCGACCGGATCGAGCGGTTCGACCTCACCGCGGTAGCGATTGCCCGCACGTGCGTCGATCAGGCAAAGTTGTGGTGAATCGAGCATGTCCTGCAATTCGTCCGAGCCGACAATCTGGCCACTGGCGTAATCCGCATTCACACGCGTGGACTCACGTTGCGTCAATTCCCGGCTCAGCGAAAAACCGGCATCCATCCAGGCCTTCAATCCACCATCCAGCACGGCCACGTCACGCGCGTCGAATGCACGCAGCATCCACCACACGCGCGCGGCCACCAGCGCGCCGCCGGCTGCATCGTATGCGACCACGGGTACCTGCGGCGTCCAGCCCCAACGCACCAGAACGGCAGCGAAATCGGCTGCGCAAGGCAAGGGGTGACGGCCCAGGTCGGTTCTGGACAAGTCCGACAAATCGCGGTTCAGATCGGCATACACCGCGCCGGAAACATGTCCTTGCGCGTAATCGCGTGCTCCGCGCGCTGTATCGGCCAGGTCGAAGCGGCAGTCCACCGCCAACCAGCCGTGTTCGCGAATGCCGGCTTGAAGTTCCGCCGCGCTGACGATGTTTTTCATGTCGATTCGACCTTCCGCATGCGAGCCGCCAGATTCTGCAATATCGCCGCAGTGGCGCCCCAGACAATTCTACCGGGCAATTTGAATTCCGGAATGTCGCGATCGCGTCCGCGATAGTTCTTGCGACGCCAGCACAGATTACCGGGCTCGAGAAAAAACGCCAACGGCGCCTCGAAAACATCGGCCACCTCGCGAGGGTCAGGCACGATGCGACACGAACTGCCCAGCCTGGCTACCACCGGCGTCACGCAAAAGCCGCTGATGGTCTCGAAACTGTCGAGAAATCCGATCGGGCGAATCTGGTCCGGCGCGATGCCGACTTCTTCCCGGGTCTCGCGCAACGCGGTCGCAATCACATCGGCGTCGCCGGTTTGCATGCCGCCGCCGGGAAAACTGATCTGACCTGCGTGTTGTGGCATACCTTCGGTACGTTGGGTCAACAACACGGCCGGGCCGCTATCGCGCTCGATCACGCCGACCAGCACCGCGGCGGTACGACGCGGTGAGTCACCGAGCAAATCGTGCATCTCTTGATAATTCCAACCGCGTTCACAAGGCGGATCGTTCAACGCCCGGATGGCCTGGTCGAGTCGTCGCCAGACGTCGCCCGGCGCATTCACCAGGCCACCCCATCCCGCTCCCGGCGCGGCAGTTCCTCATCCATCAACCAGGCACGTTCGGCTGCCGTCATGCTCGTCCAGCGCGCGATTTCGTTGGTCGAACGATAACAACCCAGGCAATAGCCCGCCGGGTCGAGACTGCACACCCCGGTACACGGGCTGAGCAGGGCATTCAGGTCGGCGCTGGAAGTGGGCATGACGGAAAGTGGGAATTGATCGGCAATCTTGGTAGATTCGAATCTGATTCTAAGATCAATCGGATGTTTGCGCTCGCGACCAAAATAGTCAGTGATTACGGCAAGGTACTGGCCCAGGTCGAACCGGGCCTGCACGGGCTGCCTGAATCCCTGCTGCCCCATTCCAGGGCACGCATCCGCGATGCCATTTTCATGCTGCTGAAAAACCTGGAGCCGGAACACTCCGCGCTAAAGGAAAGTCTGGCACGCGGCTACGTCTATCTGGCCCAGTTCGTTCCCGATGACGACGCGCGCATTCTCGCTACGCTGTCCGCCAGCGGCGCGGACGGCAAGATGGCCAATCCCAGCGAGCCGGCCGTACGCCTGATCAGTCAGATCAAGCTGGACATGGAGCGTTCGCTTGAAGAAATCCAGGCATTCGGTCCCTACACGTCGCCAAAATGAAACGCCGCGACGTGCGCGGCGTTTCGGATGCGATTTCGCGATGCGGAAGCAAGCGTCCGCAGCAAACCTTTGTCAGTCGACTTACTTGATGGCAATCAGTTTCAGTTCGAACACCAGCGCTTCGTTCGGACCGATGCGCGGCGGCTGACCGCGTTCGCCGTAAGCCAGCGACGGCGGCACGAAAATCTGCCAGTGATCGCCAACGCGCATCAGCGGCAGCACATCCTGCCATCCCTTGATGACATCGCCGACCTTGAAATGCACCGGCTTGCCGCGCGCGAACGAACTATCGAACTCCAGTCCGTTCATCAGCGAACCGCGGTAATGCACGGTCACCTCGCTGTTCAAGGTTGGATGCCGGGTACCGGAACCGTCCTCGATCACACGATACTGTACGCCCGAAGGCAGTACGACGATGCCCTTCTTGTGCTTGTTGTCTGCGAGGAATTTCTTGCTCTTGGCCAGGTTGTCAGCTGCCAGTTTGTCGAACTTGCCCTTGGCCTTGGTATACATTTCATACTGCATGCGGCTCAACAGATCGTGCATGGTGTCCTCGGACACGGCCGGCTTGCGTTTGGCGTAGCCGTCACGAATGGCCTTGATTACCTGTTCGATGCTGACATTGACGTCGCGCTGAACGAAATCGCTGCCAATCTGATAACCGATCGCGTAGGAAAGGTTGGGTTTGTCGGCCGGTGTCAACGGCGGCGGCGGGGTTTGTTGCCCCTGTGACGCGGACTGCGCCCCGGTGTTGGCGGATGTGGCGCCTTGCGCGAATGCTGCGCCGGCGGCCAGTACACCCGCCGCAATCATGGACCAACGGAAAATCATGCAAACCTCCAGAATGAGAGTGCCGAACATCGTGCTGACGTCATCGCTGCGCGCCGGCACGAAAGCGCGCAATCTTACCTGAGCTTGGACGCGGCAGCCACAGGCACGTGTAAAAAAGTCACCGCAAACCTGAACCGAAAATTCAGCCGGGTCCCATCATACGACGGTATCCGTTAGCGCCTCCTTCGCGGCCTGTTGTCCGAACAACGCCTGTTATCATGCGGCAAAATCGCTATTACGGGACCCGACATGGCCTTTCGCAACCTTCTCATCGCCGATAACGACGCCATCCGACGCATTGAAATCAATCGCCCGGACAAGTTGAACGCGCTCAACCGCGAAACCCTCAACGAGCTTCATGTAGCCTTCGATCAAGCCCGTCATGACGATGCAATCCGGGTCGTGATCATGGCCGGTAGCGGCGAAAAAGCCTTCATTGCGGGCGCCGATATCACCGAACTGGCGTCTTTGACAACACAACAGGCGCAAATGTTCTCCGGTTCCGGTCAATCGCTGATGAGCAAGATCGAACGGCTCGGCAAGCCGGTAATCGCACGGATTCAGGGTTTCGCCCTGGGCGGCGGCATGGAACTGGCCATGAGCTGCCATCTGCGCATCGCCGCGGACAAGGCGCGGCTGGGACAGCCCGAGGTCAATCTTGGCGTAATTCCGGGATTCGGCGGCACGCAGCGGCTGCTGCGTCTGGCCGGCCGCGGCGCTGCACTGGAGCTGTGCCTGACCGGCACGCAGATCGACGCCCAGCGCGCCCTGGCGCTGGGCATCGTCAACCGGGTCGTCCCGGCCGAACAGCTCGATCCGGAAGTCGACAAGCTGGCCGCAGCATTGGCGGCCTCGGCACCGCATGCGTTGTCCGGCGTACTCGATTCGGTGCTGATCGGCGGTGAATGCGGCATCGATGCCGGCCTGGAATTCGAGACCAAGGCATTCGCACTGTGTTTCGGGACCGACGACATGCGTGAAGGCACCCGCGCCTTCCTCGAGCGGCGCAAACCTGCATTCAGCGGCAGCTGATCCGGCAATGTCAGCTGCCGGGTGGAAGATGCGTCAATCGACCGCCTTGCTGTATTTCTTCTCGCCGGCGGTGACGCGCAGCTTCAGTCGGTTTTCGGACCACGGCAGAGGACAAGTGGCGTACGGCGTGAATGCACACGGCGGATTGTAGGCCTTGTTGAAATCGATCACGATCTTGCCGTCTTTCGGTGGATCGGTGTACAGGAATCGCGCCGCGCCATAGGTTTCGCGACCACTGGTCTTGTCGGAAAACACCAGGAACAGGTTCTTGTCGCCCGGCACTTCTATTTCCGGTTCCACGCGATAGGTCTTGCCGTCGCGCTCGAACACGGCCGCGCCGGGCACAGTTACCTTGTATACCTGACCCAGCACATTGCCTTCCTCGACTTCATGCGGTGGATCGTATGGCTCCCACTTGGCCACGATGCGCCAACTCGGATCGATTGGGAAATAGTCGATGCCGGCAAAGCCGGTTCGCGTCGGTGCCTGGGAGTCCTTGATGCGCAGGCCGAATTTGTCGCCTCGATTGATCAGATAGAACTCCGTGGTACCGAAGGCGACAATGGTGGTGTTTTTTTCACCATCGTCACGCAGCACCGCTTCGGACTCGTGCGCGCCATCGATGGTTGCGTCGCTATCCGGATTCAGGTTGATCGTGGCCTTGCCGTCGTGCAGCGTGATCGTGCCCAGATGCGCTGGTCCGGTTGTCAAGACGATATCGTTGCCTTTGTCGGTTCCGAGCGAGTTCTTGCCGGATTGCAACCAATCGAGGCCGATCAGGCTCAACCACCCATCCGGCGCCGTGAGTCGGGCCACGCGGTCGTGCCGCCACGTTTCGATCTGCTGCCGGTAGACAGACGTATCGCCAGCAGAAGCGCTGCGCGTACCCCCCGCAGCGGCGAGCATCGTGGCCATGGCCATCGTGGTTACGTGAATCATTATTTGCTCCGTAGTTTTTGCGATCTTCCCTGATCGCGAAGATCAAAAAGCAACCATCCATGGCTGCACTTTGGTTTACCTTTGCAATCATCCCTGATCGCGAAGATCAAAAAGCAGCCATCCATGGCTGCACTTTTCATCAAGATATTATCTTCCGCGCAGGAACAGGCGATCCAGTTCCGCGATTGATAATTGTACCCAGGTCGGGCGACCGTGATTGCACTGCCCGGAACGTTCGGTCGCTTCCATGTCCCGCAACAGCGCGTTCATTTCCGGCAAAGTCAGGCGCCGGTTCGCACGCACGGAACCATGACAGGCCATGGTCGACAACACTTCGTTGCGGTTCTCCTCGATGCGGCGCGAGTCGCCGTGCGTGATCAGATCGGCCAGCACGTCGCGCACCAGCCGGCCGACATCAGCACCATCCAGCAACCCGGGGTAGCGCTTCACGGTAACGTTCTGCGGACCGCTGCGCACAATCTCGAAACCGAGTTCGTGCAGGCGGTCGACATGCTCCTCGGCGCAGTTCGCCTCGCGCTCGCTGACCGTCAGCGACAGCGGCACCAGCAGCTGGTGCGAACGGATGCCGTCGCAAGCCTGCGCGCTTTTCAGTTTTTCATATGTAATGCGTTCATGCGCGGCGTGCATGTCGACCAGCACCAATCCGTCGGCGTTTTCGGCCAGTACGAAAATGCCCGCGAGTTGCGCCAGCGCAAATCCGAGCGGCGGGACGTCCGCATCGGCTGCCGCGTCGATCAGTGCCGCCGCGATGTCATCCGTCCGGGTCGACCTGACAACGGATCGCATGTCGACGCCGGTCAGCGCCGCATAGCCGGACAAGGGCTCTCGCGTGCCCAGACGCAAACCGTGCTGTCTGCCGGCATTGGCGTTGTGGTGCGCGACATCGGACAACAACGGCGCGGCCGGAACCGGAGCCGCGGCCTGCCCGGCGCGAGTCTGCGCCAGCGCCTCGTTGAGGGTACGGTAGAGAAAGTCATGGACCAGTCGGCTTTCGCGAAAACGCACTTCGGCCTTGGCCGGATGCACATTCACGTCCACCAACTCCGGCGGCAACTCCAGGAACAACACGTAAACCGGATGACGGCCGTGGAACAGCACGTCTGCATAAGCTTGCCTGACTGCATGCGTGACCACGCGATCACGCACCCGGCGTCCGTTCACGTAGAAAAACTGCTGGTCCGCCTGCGCGCGCGAAGCCGTCGGCAAGCCGACCCAGCCACGCAGGCGCAGGCCCGCGCCAGCATGGTCCACGCGCAGGCTCTGCGCAGCAAACTCGCTGCCCAGGATGTCGGCGATGCGTCGGTCCAGCGAAATCTCATCGTTTACCGGACGCAGCATGCGTATCGGTTTGCCGTTGTGACTGAGGCGCAATTCAACCTGCGGAACAGCCAGCGCGATCGCCTTGACCAACTCGTTGATGTGTCCGAACTCGGTACGTTCGGCGCGCAGGAATTTGCGCCGCGCCGGAATGCCATGAAACAGGTCGCGTACCTCGGCCGTCGTACCGGGCGGATGTTGCGCCGGGCGCAATTCCGGTTTTGAACCCGGTTCAACCCCGATGCGCCAGGCATTATCGGCATCCGCGGTGCGCGAAATCAGCGTGCAACGCGAGACCGAAGCGATCGAGGCCAGAGCCTCGCCGCGGAAACCCATCGTACCGACCCGTTCCAGGTCCTCGATCGTGGCGATTTTGCTGGTCGCATGCGCCGCCAGCGCCAGCGGCAACTGACCCTCGGCGATACCGGAGCCATCATCCCGCACCCGGATCAGCCGCGCACCGCCGTGTTCAATATCGATTTCTATACGCCTGGCGCCGGCATCGAGGCTGTTCTCGACCAGTTCCTTGACCACGGATGCCGGGCGCTCGATAACCTCACCGGCGGCGATCTGGTTGACTAACTGGGGTGGAAGCTGACGTATCTGCGGCATGGATGTTCGCCGATGCATTGCGCATCATAGCGAATCCCCGCGCCAAGGTAATCCCGAAAGGTTATTCGCTTATCTGGATCGTGGCGCACGGGCGACGCGTGTGCTGTCGGCCAGCGCATCGTCGTCGTGGCCTTGCGAACCCGACGACCTGGCGACGCGCTGTTGCGCCTTGCGTGCCTGCTCGGCGAACCAGGTGCCCGGCGGCGGCGTATTGCGAAAGTAATTGGAAACGCCGGAAAGAATCGCGCTTGCCAGTTTCTCGCGTTGCGAGGGACTCCTCAGACGCCGTTCCTCTGAAGGATTGGTGATGAATGCCGTCTCCACCAGAATCGACGGAACATCCGGTGAACGCAAAACGACGAAATTGGCCTTCTCGACGTAACCGCGGTGGGTCGGACCGATCTTTGCCAGCGCGTGCAACACGCGCTTGGCAACGGCATGACTGGCTTCCAGGGTGGCACTCTGCGACAAGTCGAGCAGAACCGCCGCCAGGGTCTTGTCCTTGTCGTCCAGCGAAACGCCGCCGACCAGATCGGCGCGGTTTTCCCGATCGGCCAGCCAGCGCGCGGCCTCACTGCTTGCACCGCGAGTCGACAGTACCCACACCGACGAGCCGCGCGCGTCGCTGTTGAAGAAAGCATCGGCATGTAACGAGACAAACAGGTCGGCCTTGGCCTTGCGCGCGATTTCATAGCGCTTCTTCAGCGGCACGAAATAGTCGCCGCTGCGCGTCATCACCGCCCGCATGCCGGGTTGCTTGTCGATCAGGCGTTTCAGGTCGCGACCTACGGCCAGGGTGATGGTCTTCTCGTGCGTACCATCACGACCAGTCGCCCCGGGATCAACGCCGCCATGACCCGGATCGATCGCGATTACCACGTTACGCGGCTTCGCGGTCAGCGCCTTGGCGCTCTTGACCACGGTCGAGGATGCATGAGCGGATGCATACAGATCGACTACCAGCCGATAACCCTTGCCATGCTTGCCGGGTCCGAGCAGGAAGCTCTTCGGTTGCACGGCGCGGGCAAGGTCGAAAACGACGCGCACGCCGTTTTTGCCGTGATGGCCGGTACGTATGCCCTTGAGCATGCCCTTGCCATCCGGTGTGCTGAAGCCTGTCGCCAGACTGCTGTCGCGCAGATCGACGACGACACGATCGGGTTTGGAGAGTTGGAAAATCGTGTATGTGAGCGAACTGCTCAGGTCGAGCGTGGCACGCAGACGCGATTGCGATTGTGCAACCCGCATGCCCTCGACCTGGGCTGCAGGCACGGTGAAGGTCATTGTCAGCAGCGCGATGCCGACAGCACCCAACATCCAAAATTTCCCGGCTCGATCCCTCATGATCGCGTATTCAACCCCAGTGCGACCAGAATTTCAATAGTTTTTCGTTATAAATCCGAAGATTAACAAAGTATTCTGCACGATTTATAAGGAGTACGCGCTAACTCGCTGTCCGATAGTTCGAGCGATGCAAGCCTGCGAGCCAGTCCGCGCCCTTCACAGTCTCGGCCCGCAAACGCAGATTTCGGGTCTCCCCGGCATGGGCCAACTCGACAGCCAGATCAGCCCGAGGAATCGCGCCGCCAGCCCGTTCCGGCCATTCGATCAGCCACAATGTCGCGGCCTGATCGAGATCCGCCAGCCCCAGCCATTCCAGTTCGTCGGTGGCCGCGATGCGGTAAAGGTCCAGGTGATGGATGGCCAGACCGACGGCCGAATAGGACTCGATCAGGCTGTAGGTCGGGCTCTTGACGCGCGCTCCAACGCCCAGCGCTTGCAACAATGCCCGCGCGAACGTGGTCTTGCCGGCGCCAAGTGGCCCATTCAGGTGGATCACTCCGCCGCTGCCGACCTGGCCGGCCAATTCGATCGCGATTCGCGTCAATTGCGCTTCGTCCAGGGCCGGCAGCGAAACGATCTTGCTGCCGCAATCAGACATCGCTCGCCATCCCGTTGCGCAGCCGACGCAAGTGCCCGAACAAGTCGCTGGCCAGCAGACCGGCCTGTCCACCCTGTGCCGCCGCGCTGTCGCCCGCCTGCGCATGCAGCGCCACGCCCAATTGCGCCGCCGGCCAGGCCTTGAGTCCCTGCGCCATCAATCCGGCGATGACCCCGGTCAGTACATCGCCCATGCCGCCACTGGCCATGCCGGGATTGCCCCATGGGCACACGGCGATTTCACCCTGCGGATTGGCGGTCAGGCTGCCGGCACCCTTGAGTACGACGACACTGCCATGGCGGCTGGCCAACTCGCGCGCGGCGGCAAAGCGGTCGTGCCCGATATCGCTGGTCGCGCAGCCGAGCAGGCGCGCTGCTTCGCCCGGATGTGGCGTCAGAACCGTCTGCTCGGGCAAAGTCGACGATTCAACGGCCAGCAGATTCAGCCCGTCCGCATCAAGCACGCAGGGCAAACCTGCATCCAGCGCCGCACGCCACAAGCGTTTGCTCCAGTCCGAATCGCCGAGTCCCGGGCCGAGTGCCAGCACGCTGGCCCGCTTCAGCAACGCGGCGAGTTCATTGTCGGTTTCCAGCGCATGCGCCATCAATTCCGGGCGTGCGGCGTTGATCGCCGTGACGTGTTCGTGCCGGGTGGCAATCGACACCAGACCCGCGCCGACTCGCAACGCCGCCTCGCCGGCGAGACGAATCGCGCCACCCATGCCGTGGTCGCCACCGACCGCCAGCACATGCCCGAACAGGCCCTTGTGCGCATTGCGCGGCCGATGCGCAAGCCGTATGGCCAATTCACGGGCGCACAATACGTGCGCATCCGGCGGGAAACGTAGATACAAGGAATCCGGCAGGCCCAGCTCGTCCAGCAACAGCTCGCCGCTGTAATCGAGCGCCGCGCCGGTGAGCAGGCCGCGCTTGTGCGCAACGAAGCTGACGGTAACCGCGGCGTGCAGCGCAACACCGAGCACGTTGCCGGTATCGGCATCGATGCCGGACGGGACATCCAGGGCCAATACCGGACAGCCGCTCGCGTTGATCTGCTCAATCAGTTCACGCGCACGTCCGCCGACCGGACGTGCCAGGCCGGTGCCGAACAAGCCATCAACGTACACATCGGTCTCGGGCAACGATGCGGCGGGCGACAACACCTGGCCTCCTGCGGCCTCCCAGTCGGCGCGCGCCGTGGCGGCATCGCTGTCGGCACGCGGTGTGCCGGTTGCGACAACGCATACCGACGCTCCATCGCGCTTCGCCAAGGTGGCGAGGACATAACCGTCGCCGCCATTGTTGCCGCTACCACAAATCACGACGACCCGACTCGCGCGTGGCCAGCGCGCACGCAAAACACGCCAGGCCGCGGCACCGGCACGCTGCATCAGGACCAGGCCGGCAATGCCCAGCGACTCGATCGCGGTGCGATCCAGTGTGCGTACCTGTTCGGCGGTATATAAACGGTTGCTCATTGGCCCGCGATTATACTGGCACGGTGAACACGATCGATTACACCAACCTCGCCCGCCAGATTCGCGACTGGGGCGCCGAACTGGGTTTTCAGCAGCTCGGCATCAGTTCAACCGATCTCGACGAGGACGAAGTACATCTGCTCAACTGGCTGGCCGCCGGTCGGCACGGAACCATGGGCTACATGGATCGGCATGGCCGCAAACGTGCGCGTCCGGCCGAATTGCAACCAGGAACCGTGCGCGTAATCTCGGTGCGCATGGACTATGACCCGCCCAGGGCGCGAGACGCCTGGCAGGTGCTCGAAGACGCCAAATTGGGCTACGTGTCGCGCTACGCGCTGGGTCGCGATTACCACAAGGTATTGCGAAATCGGCTGCAAAAACTGGCTGAGCGCATTGCCGCGCAGGCCGGGCCGTTCGGCTATCGCGCATTTGTCGATTCAGCCCCGGTGCTGGAAAAGGCGCTGGCGCGGAATGCCGGCCTGGGCTGGATCGGCAAACATACCAACCTGATCAATTCCCGCGCGGGTTCGTGGTTTTTCCTCGGCGAACTGTTCACCGACCTGCCCCTGCCCGTCGATACGCCGGACAGCGACCACTGCGGTACGTGCACGCGTTGCATCGACATCTGTCCGACGCAAGCCATTGTCGGCCCCATGCAGCTGGACGCACGCCGCTGCATCTCATACCTGACCATTGAGCTGCACGGCAGCATCCCGGAAGAATTGCGTCCATTGATCGGCAACCGCATCTACGGCTGCGACGACTGCCAGCTGGTGTGCCCGTGGAACAAGTTCGCACGCAAGACCACCGAAGTGGACTTCGGCGTGCGCCACGGACTGGATGCGGCATCGCTGGTGACACTTTTCAGCTGGGACGAAAGCGAATTTCTGAAGCGCACCGAAGGCTCGGCAATCCGACGCATTGGTCACGAACGCTGGTTGCGCAATATCGCCGTGGCCATGGGCAACGCCCCGGCCGACGAGCGAATCACCGATGCCTTACACCAGCGTCAGGATCATCCCTCGCCGATGGTGCGCGAGCATGTGTGGTGGGCGCTGCAACATCGGCACGGCGTCAGGCCGCCTGCTTCGGAATTGAGTTCTTGACGTGATCGAGCCGGTTCCGGGCGTCGACATAGACCAGCGTCGGTTTGAACCGTGCCGCTTCGGACTCGGCCAGTTGGCCGTAAGCACAAATGATCACGATATCGCCGGGTTCAGCGCAGTGCGCGGCAGCGCCATTGACCGAAATGACGCCCGACCCTTCATCAGCACGGATCGCATAGGTAACGAAACGCTTGCCGTTATTGACGTTGTAGATGTGAATCTGCTCGTACTCACGAATGCCTGACGTATCGAGCAGCATGCCGTCGATTGCACACGAACCCTCGTAATGCAACTCGGCATGGGTCACGCTGGCGCGGTGAATCTTGGCTTTGAGCATGTTCAACTGCATGAGGTCCCCGTGACGGCTGATGTGTCTTTTTTACAACAGATGCCGGAACAAAGTCTGCGGCGGTGCACAAATTATCGGTCAACGCAGCCGCAGTCACAACCGCAAGCCACCGACAAAAGCGCCAGGCACGGCCAAAAGATTGGGTATATTTATGATTCGCAAAGAAAAAACCCCCGCCGAAATCGACGAGGGTTTAAATTTTTGGAGTGACAATTACCAAACGAAACGCCCTGCTACCCCGGGTCAACGTGCTCGCGTTGCAAAAAACCACGATAGCGGTTGCGAGGTTACCACAAAGAAATTGCGTTTGCCATACCCCGGAATGCCGGATGGCAAGGGGGCATTGGCCGAAATCAACCAGTGCTGCCATCAACCGGCGTGTTGTCCGGATGCAACCAGCCCGAATCGCCATCGGCGTAGTGCTCGTTCTTCCAGATCGGCACGCGCTTCTTGATCTCGTCGATGATGTAGCGGCAACCGGCGAACGCTGCGTCACGATGCGCGGCACTGACACCAACCCACACGGCCAGATCGCCAATTGCCAGGTCGCCAACGCGATGTACACAACGTACCCGGACCAGGTCGAAACGTTGCGACGCCTCGTCCACGATGCGCTCGCCCTCGGACTGCGCCAGCGGTGCATAGGCCTGATAGGCCAGCCCTCGCACCACGCGCCCCGCGTTGTGATCGCGCACCCAACCCTCGAACGTCACGCAGGCACCAACCTGTGACTGTGCAAGCCCGTCGGACAGCGCGGCGACATCGATTTCCGCCTCGCTCAGATCGAAGACAACCATGCTCAACCTCCGGACACCGGCGGCAGAAACGCCACTTCGTCGCCATCGGCCAGTGCGCGGTCCCAACCGGCGAATTCACCATTGACCGCCAACCGGATGCGATCGTGTGCGAGCGCGAAACCGTGCCGTTCGCGCAATTGCTCATAAACTTCCCGCGCATCGCCGGGCGCGTCTTCGAAATCCTCGCGATCGCAACCCGCCGCGTCGCGCAGCGATGCGAAATACAGGACCCGCAACCTCATTTTGACGCCCTGCCGGCCTTGACGCGGCGTTTACCACCGGTTTTGTCAAGCAAGCGCACATCGTCAATGACGATCTCGTGCGACAGCGCCTTGCACATGTCGTAAACGGTCAGCGCCGCCACCGTCGCGCCGGTCAGCGCCTCCATTTCCACTCCGGTCTTGTGCCGGATGCCGACCTCGCAACGGATTACCAGCACCTCGGGCCGCTCGAATTCGAATTCGAAATTGCAGCGCTCGATCGCCAACGGGTGACAGAACGGAATCAGCTCATGCGTGCGCTTGACCGCCTGCGTGCCGGCGATGATCGCCGTGTCCACAACCGGCCCTTTCTTGCCGCGCAGATCCTGGGCATGCAGGGTTGCGGCAACTTCCGGCGGGAACCGGACGACCGCCTGCGCCACGGCACGCCGCGCGGTGACGCGCTTGGCGCCGACATCGACCATGCGCGGACGACCATCCGCATCGACATGACTCAAACCGGCCCTGGACGATGCGGATTTGCGACGTAATGGCGTCACCTTCTTGCTGGCGCGTGTCTCGGCCATCAGCCACCAATGCTGAACATTTCGATCTTGTCGGTCGCGCCGGTGGCGCGCAACTCCGCGCGGCGTTCGCTGTAGCGGTCGCCACGAACGGACCAGCGTTGCGCTACCAGACCCGCCAGTTCCTCATCGCTGGCGCCCGCGTGCAATGCCTCGCGCAAATCGTAGCCGGTAGCGGCAAACAGGCAGGTGTACATCTTGCCGTCCGCGGACAATCGCGCCCGCGTGCAGTCGCCGCAGAAAGGGTTCGACACCGAGCTGATAAAACCGATTTCGCCGGCGCCATCGGCGAATGCGTAGCGCCTTGCAACCTCGCCGCGATACGAAGGCTCCAGCACACGTAGCGGCCAACGCGCCGCAATGCGTTCGACCAGTTCGGCACTGGGCACGACACGCTGGTCCTGCCAACCGTTTACGGTGCCGACGTCCATGTACTCGATAAAACGCACGATATGGCCGGAGCCACGGAAATGCGCAATGAGATCGCTCACCTGATCGTCGTTGACGCCACGCATGACGACGCAATTGAACTTGATCCGGGCAAACCCGGCCGCCCCGGCCGCCTCGATACCGGCCAGCACCTGGTTGATATCGCCTCGCCCGCCGGACATGCGTTTGAACGTGGCCGCATCCAGCGTATCAAGCGAAACGGTCAAACGTTGCAGACCGGCCGCGCGCAGCGGCTCGGCGAAGCGTGGCAGCAGCACGCCGTTGGTGGTCAGCGCCAGGTCCTCGACTCCCGGAATGCGCGCGAGCATGCCGACCAGCGAATGCAGGTCGCGACGCAGCAACGGCTCGCCGCCGGTCAGGCGCAACTTGCGCACGCCATTGGCGACAAAGGCGCGCACGATGCGTTCGATTTCCTCGAAACGCAGACGCTCGGCTTTGCTCAGGAATTTGTGGTCGTGCGCGTACTGGTCTTCCGGCATGCAGTACGGGCAGCGGAAATTGCAACGGTCAATGACCGAGATACGCAGGTCATGCAGCGGCCGCGACATCGTGTCGTGCGGTGACGTCTCGATCAGGTCGTGTGGAATTCGGGTAACTTTCATGCGTCGGTTTCCGCCGCAAAAGCGGCCGCGGCTGCCGGTCGCGGCAGCGCGATGCGATCGTCGGGTTTGGCGACGCGATAGCCGCGCTGCGCCAGTGCCGCGCCGTCCGCGGAACTGCCGTAATGGTACAGCATCATGCGTTCGCGCTGTTCGGCCGCGTATTCGCGTTCCAGGTCGTCGACACCGGTGTGCGACGGGTTGCCGTGCAGACCGCAGTCATGCGCGATCAATGTCGGCTCGGGCGCATGGCGCGCCAGCATTTCGGGAATCGGCCGCGTATCGCCGGTCCAGGCAAAAGCACCGTTCAGGGCGATGCCGAACGACGTCATTGGTTCGTGGTGCCGGGTCGGGAATACGTCGAACCAAAGCCGCTCGTGCCAGAAGCCACGCGAACAAGGCACCAACTGGAACGCATCCCAGAAATTGGCTCCGCCTTCGGCCAGCACGCCGGGATAGTCGGCAACGCGCGTCTGCAGATGCGGCACCAGCGCCGCGTGACAGAACAAGCGCAAGCGAGCTTTCAGTTCGGCATCGAAGTACACGCGATAGAACAGGCGTTCGAGTCCGGCCACATGATCCATGTGCGTGTGCGTGATGAACACCGCCCGCGGAACCTGATCGTAGATGTCGAGATAACGGGTCAGCGTGTCCGGCCCACAATCGATCAGCAGCAGCGGTTGTCCGTCACGTTCCAGCACCGCGCCGGACGAACCCAGCTCGACCGCTTGCGCCGCACCGACGCCGAGGAAGCGCAAGGCGAAATTCACGCGGGACTTCCCGCCCGTTGCTCGAGGTCGAATTTCCGTTCGTAAGCCTGCATCAGCGGCGACCACAAGCTCCGCTCGAAATCGGCCTGCCCTTCGCTGTCGGCGCCCAGTTTGAGCAGGGAACGCTTCAAGCGCATCAGATTCTTCAGTTGCCAGGTCGGCGACGGACGGCGCAACTCGCCACGATCGAAATCCACGACCGATACGGAATCCCCGTCGAGCAGGATGTTGTGGGCGTTCAGATCAGCGTGATAGACACCGGCGGCATGAAAGCGCGCGATCGTCGTCCCGACATCGCCTGCCACCGTCTTGTCGAAGCGGCCAGCCGTCAACAGGGCGGCCAGCGTGCGCGTATCTTCAATGCATCGCGTGATCAAATCAGCGCGGTAATGCGCGCTCTGTCGGCAATAACGCGCAGCCACCGGTTTCGGCACCGGCAAACGCCGGCCATAAAGTTCAACCAGCAGTCGAAATTCAGCGAAACTGCGGGTGCGCTCAGCGCCGGTCCACAGATATCGGTCGCCGAGAACACGCGCGACCATGCCGCCACGGTGATAATGGCGCAGCACGCAATGACCGAATGGAGCGCGCACGAAACTGACTCCACCACGACCGCCCGGCGTACTGTCGGCCAGTCCGCTGCGTTGCCAGTAGGCGCGATCGAACCAGTTTGACTCGAAGCGTTGGCCTTGCGCGGTCACCGCCGGGTCGAACAGAATCGCACCGTCGGGATCGGTCTGGAGTCGTGCCTTGATCATTGTCCTGGCCTTGTTCGCGTGAGAGTTTAACAAGCCTGTATGCCGAAAGCGCATTTTTCAGATGACCGTCCGCCGCAGTCGCTATGCCTGTTGCGCACCTCCGCGCTCGGCGACGTCAGCCATGTCGTGCCGATAGTGCGCACCTTGCAGGCACACTGGCCGCGCACGCAGCTAACCTGGATCGTCGGCAAACCGGAGCACCGGCTGGTCGGCGACATTGCCGATGTCGAGTTCGTCGTATTCGACAAGTCCGCCGGTTGGCAAGGGTTGAAAGCCGTGCGATCGCGACTGCAAGGCCGGCGCTTTGACGTGCTGCTGCATCTGCAGGTCGCCCTGCGCGCCAATCTGCTCAGTACCCTGGTTCGCGCGCCATTGCGCGTCGGTTACGACCATGCCCGCTCGAAAGACCTGCATGGCCTGTTCGTCAACCGGCGCATCGCCGCCGCCCGGGGCGAACATGTACTGGACGCGATGGCCGGATTCCTTCGTCCTCTGGGTATCGAACAGGAGACGGTTCGCTGGCAAATCCCGGTTCCGCCCGAGGCACACGCATTCGCCGAACAGCATCTGCCCGGTGATGCACCGACATTGCTCGTCAGTCCCTGCTCCAGCCATGCGTTGCGAAACTGGCGAGCGGATCGCTATGCGGCCGTGATCGATCATGCGATTTCGCAACCGGGCTGGCGCGTTGCACTGTGCGGCGGACCCGGCGCCTTCGAACGCGAGTTCGGCGATGAGATCCTGCGCCACGTGAACACACGACCCATCGACCTGATCGGCAAGGACACGCTGAAGCGGTTTCTGGCGCTGGCGTCTCGCGCCGACCTGGTGCTTTCGCCGGATTCAGGGCCGATGCATCTGGCCAACGCCGTCGGCACGCCGGTATTGGGACTTCACGCGGCCAGCAACCCGAATCGCTCCGGTCCGTACTCGGACAGGCGCTGGTGCGTCGACCGTTACGATGCGGCCGCGCGCAAATTCCGTGGCAAACCGGCCGACGAACTGCCTTGGGGCAGCAAACTCGAATATCCGGGCGTGATGGACCTGATCGAGGTCGACGATGTCATCGAACGCCTGCAGGCATTCGCGCAGTGGCGCGCCGGCAATGATCAGTCGCCGGAACGCCGGTAATCCTGATATGACTTTTCTTCGACCAGGGTCGAGCCGAGCTTCCGGTTGATTTCGCGCTTGATCGCCGCGCGTTCGTCATTGCGCAGATAAACCGAACGGGCCAGGTCGACGAATCCGGCATCGAATGCCGCCGCCTTCTCCTTGAGCCGGATGTTGTCCTCGATATCCCACAAGGCCAGGTTGACCTGTTTCAACTGTTGCCGCTGCGCGCTGATATCCGTGCCCGACGCCGCGTCGTCCGACCAGGTCGCGTTGAGCAAATCGAGTTCCGCACGCACGTTGGCCAGTTTGTCCGCATCACGGATGCGTTCGGCCTTGATCTCGAGAATCGTGATCTTGTCGATCAGTTCGCCAAAAGAAACCGGAACGGAAATGAGACTCATGAATTATCGACTTCGCCACGCGCCGCAGCGCCCTTATGGCGGAGAGGGAGGGATTCGAACCCTCGATACGGAAGAACCGTATACCGGATTTCGAATCCGGCGCATTCGACCACTCTGCCACCTCTCCATCCTTGATTGCACCGGTTCACGTACCTGCGCCCGGCGCATATGCTCGTCTCATCCATGAGACTCACCCTTCGCGCTGCGCGCTCCGGGCCAGCTCCGCTGTCCAAGTTCGCTCCCGGCGAACTTGTCGACCACTCTGCCACCTCTCCATCCTTGATTGCACCGGTTCACGTACCTGCGCCCGGCGCATATGCTCGTCTCATCCATGAGACTCACCCTTCGCGCTGCGCGCTCCGGGCCAGCTCCGCTGTCCAAGTTCGCTCCCGGCGAACTTGTCGACCACTCTGCCACCTCTCCATCCTTGATTGCACCGGTTCACGTACCTGCGCCCGGCGCATATGCTCGTCTCATCCATGAGACTCACCCTTCGCGCTGCGCGCTCCGGGCCAGCTCCGCTGTCCAAGTTCGCTCCCGGCGAACTTGTCGACCACTCTGCCACCTCTCCATCCTTGATTGCACCGGTTCACGTACCTGCGCCCGGCGCATATGCTCGTCTCATCCATGAGACTCACCCTTCGCGCTGCGCGCTCCGGGCCAGCTCCGCTGTCCAAGTTCGCTCCCGGCGAACTTGTCGACCACTCTGCCACCTCTCCATCCTTGATTGCACCGGTTCACGCACCTGCGCCCGATCACGGCGCGAACACGCGCAATCGAGGGTCGCGAATGATACGGGCCGGAACGCCCGGACTCAACTATCAGATGCCTTCCGTCGCACTGCATTCACGCCGCGCGAGGGATTTCGCGTATAGACATAGACCGTCGCCGGCGGCATGTTGAACCAGGCGATGCCGGCACGCCGTACCGACAGGCCGAGCTCGTTCAGCAATTCGCGCGACACGGGTGATTTGGGCCCATACGTGAACTGGATGAATCGCCCGTCGGGCCGCAACGTCGCAAATGCGCTGTGCAGAATCTGCGCCTGCATGTCGTGCGACATCGGCAGCAGGCCAAGACCACTGATGATGGCATCGACATGGCCACCATCGAGAAATCCGGCATCCCGGGCCAGGATATCCAGTTTGCGTGCGTCTCCGCATACAAGCTGCACGTCATTGAAATTGGCGCGCAGATGCTCGTACAGCGCTTCGTTCAGTTCCAGGACAAACAGGTCGTTCGCCTTGATCCCATGCTCAAGCAGTGCCCGCGTGAATACCCCGGTTCCGCCACCCAACTCGATCACACGTTCGGCCTTATGCGGCAACTCGGCAATCATTTGACGCGCCAGTTGACGGCTGGAGGGCGACAACGCAGCGATACCGAACGGGTCCTTCAGCCATTGACGGAAGAAAAACCAGCCAATCGGAACGTCCGTCGAGTCGTGCTTTGCGTTTTGTGACTGACCGGGCACCGGCATACGAAGATCCTGAGAAACCATCACATCATAGTGCCGCAAGGGGTATGTCTGCCACACAAAAACGGGGCCCCGCTCGGAAGCGGGGCCCCGTTGCAACCGGATTCAATGGCGATCGTAGTGTCCACGGCGCTCGTGGCGGTACGAGTCATGCGCGCGGTAGCGGCGTCCCTCACGGTGACGATATCCGCGCTCGCGATATCCACGCTCGCGATAGCCGCGGTAATAGCCGCGACCGTAATCGCGGTAGTAGCCGCGGTCGTAATCGCGGTAATGACGGCGATAGTGACGGCCACCGTCGTAGTACGAAGACCCGTAATAACCCGGATTCGAGTAATACACGATCGGACCCGACCCATAGTACGAATCGTCGTAATCCCACGCGGGCGCATAGTAACCGGAGTAGTACGTCGGCCCGTAACCGATACCCACATACGCATGGTCATGCCAGCGGCTGCCACCCCAGTAACCGATGCTCAAGCCCGGCACGTTGATACCCACGCTGATGTGACCGCGGGCAAATGCGCTTGGCGCCAATGCCAAACCACCCACAATCAGCATCGCGAATGCGAATTTGCCAAATCGGCTTTTGTTGATTGTCATGACCATACTCCTGTTGCAAGGCGACTCTTCGTCGCAAGACCATGATGTGTTTCCGTGACTGAATTGCAACTGAAATTGGCAACGAAAACAGGGCCTTGTTCAGTTTCGGGCCGGTGAAACTGAACGCACGGGTTAAGAATTGTAAAGCCGGGCGCCGTCGTCACCCGCCCATGCACGCGTCGACTATTTTCGGCGCAATTCCCAGGCATGATGAATCCGCGCGTTTCGCTGGAAATCGAATGGGATGGTCTTCGGGCCGATGTCCTGTACCTCGAAACCCGACAGCGCGCCCTGATCCAGCTTGAAGCGACGGAAATTGTTCGAAAACAGGATCAACCCGCCCGGCAACAACCGTTCACCGCAAAGCTTGAGCAAAGCCACATGATCGCGCTGCACGTCGAAATCATCCGCGCGTTTGGAATTGGAAAAGGTCGGCGGATCGACATAGATCAGGTCGAACATGGCCGAATGCTCCTGCACATAACCCACGGCATCCGACCAAATGAGTCGATGCTGCGGCTCACCGAACCCGTTCAGTGCCAGGTTGTTCTGTGCCCAATCCAGATAAGTCTGCGAAAGATCCACGCTGACCGTCTCCACGGCGCCGCCTGAAGCGGCATAAACGCTGGCTGTGCCGGTGTAGCAGAAAAGGTTCAGGAAACGCTTGTCGCGGCTGAGTTCACGAATATGCTCGCGCAGCGGGCGATGATCGAGGAACAGCCCGGTATCCAGGTAATCGCGCAGATTGACCAGGAACTTCAGACCACCTTCCACCACTTCGACGAACTCGCCGCGTTGATCCATGCGCCCGTATTTCTGCCCACCCTTGCCGCGGCGTCTGGTCTTTACCGCAATGCGTTCGCGCGGCACGTCCAGAACGTCACCGGCCACGCGCACCAGTTCCCGCATGCGCGAACGCGCAAGGTTCTCGTCAATGCTCGCCGGCGCCTGGTATTCCTGGATGTGCAGGCGATCCGCGTAGATGTCGATGGCGGCCGCGAATTCGGGCAGGTCCGCATCATAAACACGCCAGCACGAGATGCCTTCGCGCTCGGCACGCTTGCGCAGATGGCGATAGTTCTTCCCGAGCCGGTTGAGCAGCATCTGCGCGCCGGGCGACAGCGGCTTTTGCGGCCGGGTATCCGGCTTGTGCGGCGTCAGATCAAAATTGAGCAGTACGCATTCGAGGGCGCCGTTGTACAAACGGTATTTCTTCTGCGCGCGCAATCCCAACGCATGTCCCAGTTCGGCGTCCGACGTGATCACGCTCGCATGCCACGCCGGGAATTCGCTCGCCAGCTTCTGTCCAAGCAACCGGTACAATTCGACCACGCCCGCATCGGCGCCCATGCGTTCGCCATAAGGCGGGTTGCAGATCACCAGACCAGGGCGATCCAGCTCCTGCGGCCGGTGCAGGCGTTCCAGCGGCTGCCGCGCCAGATGCACGAATCCCGACAATTCCGCGCCCTGGGCATTGCGCTTGGCCTGATTCAACACCAATCCGTCGGCATCAAAACCGAAAAACACCGACCGCAGCGACTGCAGCCCGGTCGTCGCACGCTGCTGCGCCTCGTCATACAGTGCTTGCCACAATTGTTCATCGTGCCCGCGCCAGCCCATGAAGCCAAAGCGCTCGCGACGCAGGCCGGCAGCTACGTCGCCGGCCATCATCGCCGCCTCAATCAGCAAAGTACCGGAGCCACACAGCGGATCGACCAGTCCGCCACCATCCGCGTAGATCGCCGGCCAGCCGGCACGTAGCAGCATTGCCGCAGCCAGATTTTCCTTCAGCGGCGCAATGCCCGTGCCGTGCCGATAGCCGCGCTGATGCAACGGCGCGCCGGAAAGGTCGATACCAATGATTGCCTTGTCGCGTCGCAGCGCCAGATTGATGCGCAGATCGGGCGTGGTCGTATCCACATTCGGCCGCTGACCGTCGCGTTCGCGAAACTGGTCGACAATCGCATCCTTGACACGTAGTGCGGCATATTGACTGTGTTTGATGCCCGCGCTGTGACCGACGGCATCAATTGCGAATGTCGCCTCTGCGGACAAATGCTGCGACCAGTCGATCGCCAACGCACCCGCATACAGCGCATCGCCGTCGGACACGTCGAACTCGGCGATCGGCATCAGCACCCGGCTGGCCAGTCGCGACCACAGACAGGCGCGATAACCCGCTTCCAGCTCACCGCGAAAATGCACGCCGGCCAGTGCTTCGCGCACGTCGCCGGCGCCCTGCGCGGCAAGTTCGTCTACCAGCAGATATTCAAGTCCCTTCGGACAGGTAGAAAAAAAGTCACGCACCCGGATCGAAACGCCGCAGGAAATCACCGAAAAGCCGTGCCACAAACTCCACGTGCGCACTGAGACGATGATCGTCGTTCAGCAACGTGATTTGATCGCCGCGTCCGCGTGCGAAGGCGATCGCTTCGTCAACCGGACACAGTTCGTCATGCCAGCCGTGCACCATCGCCGTCGGCATGTCACAAGCCTCGAAATCCCTTGAATAACCGGGTATCCGCATCGGCAACGCAATCAGGAACAGGCCCATGCAGGTCATCCGCTGCGAGGCAAAGCCGGACGCGAACGCACCCATGCTCGAACCGGCCAGGATGACGGCCTGCCCGGACGTGGCCTGGGCCACCACACGAGCAATACGTTCGTCGATGCGCGACGCATCACGCAACGCATCCAGATCGCGAAAATCGGGGCGCACATTGGAGAAGCCGAGTTCATCGGCAACCGCGGCCAGCGCGCTGACCTTGGTCGCATCCGGTCCGCTTTCCAGGCCGTGGGAAAGAATGACGAGTGGTTTCATGGCGGCGAAGTGGTTGTGGGTTGACGATTATCGCAGACTGACGCATTGGCATGCTCACACGTGCATGCGACACTGAGTCATGCCCGCCGTTTTACCCATCCACGACTGGCCCCTGCCCTACGAAATGCGCCTGCAGCAGCGTTCGCTCGACAGCGTCGATCTGGTGGTGATTCACTGCACCGAGCTACCGGACATGAAGACCGCGCGCGAATACGGCGAACGGGTGCTGTATCCGGATTCCGGCACCGGCAACAGCGGCCATTACTACGTCGATACCGACGGCACGGTATATCGCTTTGTCGCCGACGATCGCATCGCCAACCACTGCCACGGCTACAATCTGCGATCGATCGGTATCGAATTGTCGAATATCGGCCGCTACCCGCACTGGAACAATTCACGCCACCAGACATTCCAAGGCGCCTACACCAGGGCACAGATCGACAGCCTGCCGGCCTTGTTGATGCAACTCAAACACGACTTGCCGAACCTGAAATACATCGCCGGCCACGAACATCTCGACCAGCGCCTGCAACCAGCCGACGACGATCCTTCCATCATGCTGCCGCGACGGCGCGACCCCGGGCCGCTGTTCCCGTGGTCCAAGGTGGTGCCGGCCAGCGGTTTGACAAGTTTCAAACCGTGATCATTTAATCACGGCAACCATTTCCGCACAGCTCCGCTGTCGTCGTCCATCAGCGACCAGGCAACCTACCGAAATGCAACAGCTTTCACTCGCTTTCCGCAAGCGAGTGACTTGTTCTTGCTTGGCCAAAGAAGCAGTCACCAGGAAGAAAGCCACCCGATGGGGCGCTTTCCGGGCGTCCTGCCCTTCAAGTGCGCTCGCGGTGCTCGGGTTGCACTGCCGGACAACATTTCAAACCACGACAGTAAACAAATTAACTCAAAAGATGATGCAATCGCCGCGATCTCATTGGAAGCGAAAGTCGATTCGATATACTTGCGACCCGTGTCGACCCCCCGTGCGGAGTACCTTTTGACCAATCCCATCGTCGGCGAATTGATCGACCTGTTGCAGCTCGAACGCCTTGAGGAAAACCTGTTTCGCGGCCAGAGCCGCGATATCGGTACGCGCAATGTATTCGGCGGTCAGGTGCTCGGCCAGGCCCTGTCGGCCGCTCAGCGGACGGTCGATGCCTCCCGCGGCGTGCATTCGTTGCACGCTTATTTTCTGCGTGCCGGCGATATCGAGGCGCCGATCGTGTACGAAGTCGACCGCTCGCGCGACGGCAGAAGCTTTTCCGTTCGACGCGTCGTCGCGATCCAGCACGGCAAGCCGATCTTCAACTTCGCCGCCTCGTTCCAGATCAACGAACCCGGCGTCGAGCACCAGATCGGCATGCCCGAAGTCCCGTCGCCGGACGACCTGGATGCGCCTGACGCGCTACCGCCGGAAGAACTGGCGGAGTTGCCGGTCAAACTGCAACGCTGGCTCGGCCGCAAGGGGCCGTTCGAGTTCCGTCACATCTACCCGCGCAACGAACTGAAACCCGCCAAACGCCCGCCGTATCAGCAAGTATGGTTCCGCCTGGTCGACCGCGCGCCGGATGATGTCGCGCTGCACCGGGCGATGCTGGCCTATGCCTCTGATTTTCACCTGATCGGCACGGCCACGCTGCCGCACGGAATTTCCTACCTGCAGCACAACGTGCAGATGGCCAGCCTCGACCATGCGCTGTGGTTTCATCGCCCGTTCCGCGTCGACGAGTGGCTGCTGTACGCCTGCGACAGTCCGAGCGCGCAGGGTGCGCGTGGCCTGACCCGCGGCATGATCTACACGCGCGACGGCCGCCTGGTCGCATCCACGGCACAGGAAGGGCTGCTGCGCCTTCTTCCCGAAACCGATACGGGTGACCGCTCATGAGGCAGATTTACACCTCTCCGCGAACCGAAAATGTCGACCGTGTGGTCGAAATGCTTGGCCAGGCCGGCATCCAGACCAGCGTGACCAACCGGCGCGCCTGGGCCGGACGGGATTATCGCGGCCCCAGTTACGCCGGCAAGCAGGACCCGGGCAAGTGGCCACAGGTGTGGGTAGTCAGGGCCGAGGACCAGCCGCGCGCACGCGCGCTGCTGCGTGAAGCAGGCGTCGAGCCGGCAACGCGCTATGCCGAAGAACTGGCGCGGTGGCGCAGTTCACAAGACTCGCGCGGAGGCTTGTCGTTGCGGGCGTACCTGCGCATCGGGCTGCTGGCCATGATCGCCTTATTGATCATCTTGCACTGGCTCCACATTCTCTGAACATCTGCGCGCTAAACTTGGCGTATGAAGTCCGACGTTGTCCGCCTGTTCCAGACGCTGCCTCATGCCTGCGGCTACTTCTCGCGGCGCACCTCGCAGAACCTGGTCATCGATCCGGCTGCATCACAACTGGCACAACTGTACGAAGTGGCTTTGGCCAAGGGCTATCGCCGCGGCGGCGGACACGTGTATCGGCCGAACTGCCATGCCTGCCGCGCCTGCATTCCGGCACGCGTGCCGGCCGCGCGCTTCAAACCGGACCGTAACCAGCGACGCTGCCTGCGCCGCAATGCCGATCTGGACATGGTCGTCGCACCGGCCTGTTATCGCGATGATTATTTCGCGCTGTACCGCGACTACCTGAACGCACGTCATTCCGGCGGCGGCATGGACAACCCGGACCCCGAGGATTTTTCGCACTTCCTGTTCACCAGCTGGAGCCCGACCCGATTCCTCGAATTCCGGCTTGGGGAACGCCTGCTCGGCGTGGCCGTGACCGATTGCGCGGCCAGCGGACTGTCCGCGGTCTACACGTTCTTCGATCCCGACGAAGAAGCCCGCAGCCTCGGCACCTACGCAATCCTGCGCCAGATCGAACTGGCCCGCGAACACGGCGTGCCGTACGTCTATCTCGGCTTCTGGATCGCCGGGCATCCGAAAATGGACTACAAGGCACGCTTTCGGCCACTCGAAGTGCTGACCGCTTCAGGTTGGACGGAACACTGAGCGCGCTGAACCCGATTTGCCGATACTTGTCCAAACGGCTCTCCGACCACATGGATGGCTCATGCGCCGACTGATTCTGTGTTTCGCGTTGTTGCTGCCCGGCATCCACGCCTTCGCCACGCCCAGCGACGATACCTGGATGCGCGTACTGCTGGATGGCCGCAAGATCGGCAACATGCACATCACGCGCGTCGTGCGTGGCGACAAGGTGCTGACCGCGCAAGCCATGCATATCATTCTCGACCGGGCCGGCACCAGCATCGAGTTGCGCACCAGCGAAACCGACACCGAATCGCCTGACGGAAAGCCACTGGCATTCACGTCGCGCACCTCGACGTCCGGCATTGCCAGCGTAATTCACGGTACACGCCATGCAGACGGAAAATTCGAGGTGGTCAGCGAAGTCGGTGGCGCAACCAAGCGGCGCATCATCGACTGGCCGAAAGGCGCCTTGCTGGCGGAAGGCATGCGTCTGGCCGAACAACGTAGCGGCTTGACCCCAGGCACGCATTTCGACGAACTGGCGTTTCAGGCCGACAGCCTGCAGGCGGTCAAGGTCGTGTCGAGCGTCGGCAAACACGAACCCGTGGACCTGCCCGACGGCACGCGTTCGCTGATCCGCATCGATCAGTTCGTCCGTCTGCCGGGGGCACCGACGCGGAGCATCGTCTGGGTCGACGACGATCAAAACGTGAAAAAACTGGCATTGCCGATGATGGGTTACGAACTGACCATGCTTGCCTGCAGCAAGGCCTGTGCCCATGCGCCGAACCAGTCAGCCGATATCCTCAGCCATTCGATGCTGCATTCTCCGGTCGCACTGACCCGCACCGAACTGCATCGCGGCCTGATTCTGGATGTACAGGCCAACGACAATGGCGCGCCATTGCAATTGGCGGCGACCGACGAGCAGAAGATTGAACGCCATGACGGCCGCATCGAACTGCGCATCGCGCCTCTGCGCGATACCGACAAGCCCGCGCGCGAAGCGCCGCCGACACCCGACGACTCAAACGCCAACGACTGGCTGCAAAGCGACGCGCCGCTGATCCACAAACTGGCCAAACGCGGTGTCGGCGATGCCACGACGCCGACGCAACAGATGTTCAACTTGCAGGAATTCGTGCGTCGCTACATCAGCAACAAGAACCTCAGCGTCGGCTACGCCTCGGCGCTGGAAGTCGCGAAAAAGCCGGAAGGCGACTGTACCGAACACGCCGTGCTGCTGGCCGCACTCGGGCGCGCGATTGGCATTCCCACGCGCGTCGTCAACGGGCTGGCCTATGCCACTCGCTACGCCGGCCTGGATCACGTATTCGTTCCCCATGCCTGGACCCAGGCCTGGGTGGACGGCCGCTGGCAAAGTTACGATGCCGCCCTGCCCGGTTTCGACGCCGGGCACATCGCGTTCTCTTTTGGCGATGGCGATCCGTGGCGCTTCTTCGCCGGCATGGATACGCTCGGACGCATGCGCATCGACCGTATCGCCGCTTTGCCGGCAGGTTCGCCGGCGCGTTCCGGCCGCGACAAACCGGCTGCACTCAAACGCGCACCGGCAGACGCAAACTGATACGCAATCCGCCGCCCTCGCGATTGGC
Organism: uncultured Pseudomonadota bacterium; assembly: GCA_963779795.1. GTDB lineage: Bacteria > Pseudomonadota > Gammaproteobacteria > Xanthomonadales > Rhodanobacteraceae > Rudaea. Next base: position 1,243,484 of record CAVZZK010000003.1, read on the forward strand.
CAACGAGATGCGTCCGCCGTGCGCTTCGATGATTTCGCGCGCCAACGCCAGACCCAATCCGGTACCCGCGCGCTTGGTCGAATAAAACGGCAACAGCGCCTGCGCCAGCACCGCTTCGCTCATGCCCGGTCCGCGGTCGGTGACGTCGATGCACCAGTCCATGCCCAGTTGTCGAATTGACAGGTACACCGCATCCGGCGGGCTGCCTGATTCATGCGCATTCTTGACCAGATTGAGCAATACCTGTTCGATCTGGGCCGCATCGAAATAACCGTCCAGCGTCGGCGCCGGACCCTGCAGATGAAAACGGCAATGCAACTTGATTCCGTCCAGAAACGGTTGCCATTGCACGCGCTGCCGCTGTGGCGCGGGCAGTTTGGCGAAGTCGGCATAGCCACCGATGAACTCGTGCAGGTGTCGCGCGCGATCGCCGATCGTGGCAAATACGCCGGGCAGCCGATCGTACGCGCCGCGCCGCGCCAGCTCCGCGCCGGAATGGGCCAGCGAGGAAATCGGCGCCAGCGAATTGTTCAACTCGTGACTGATCACGCGGATGACCTTTTTCCAGGTCTGTACTTCCTGGCGCGACAACTCGCGGGTCATGCGCCGGAACAGGAACAGGCGCTGGGCGCGCCCCTGCAGCCGGAACCCGCGTTCGGAAATATGAAACGTCTCCTCGCTGCCATCCATCTCCAGCGTCAACAAGGTATCTTCGCCGGCTTCTATCGCCTGGCGCAGCGTTTCAGGCGCGTCATTCAGCAAGTCGACGAAACTCAGTCCAAGCAACGAGCGTCCCTCGTTGAACAGATGCCGTGCGGCCAGATTGGCGTAAGTGACTCGCTGGCCGGCATCGACCAGTACCAGCGCCACCGGCGTGTTCTGCACGACCGTATCGAGCAGCAACTCGCGCTGCACCAGATGCTGACGCTGCGTTCGCAGCGTCTGGCCCAGGGCATTGTGCATGCGCACCAGATCGCCCAACTCGTCGCGCCGCCGGGTGGCGATGGAAAAACTGAAATCGCCGTCGCGATAGCTGGCCACCGCACCTTCCAACGCGCGCAACACGCGCGTCAGCGGTGCGCTCAGGCGATGCCCCAACCACGCCACCAACGGCACCAGCAGGATGGTCGTCAAACTGAAGGCGCCAAGCGGCGTGCGCAACCAGCCGGTATCGATATCGACGCCCAACAGACCGCCCAGCCCGGTCAACATCTGCGGCAGCGGCCAGACGCTGACGGCGAGATAAACCGTCACGCCGGACATCGCCATCAGCGCCACCAGCACCGCCACGCGACCCTGCAGGGAAGTCAGTCGCATGGCCGCAAACGTTGCGCCGAAAGAATGCCGTTCATCGGTTCATTGTGCCTTGTGTTTGCCGGTTGCGCGCAGTGCCTCGACGCGCGCAAGTCCTAGGACAAGCGATCAGGCACTGAGCCCGTAGCGCTCCATGCGCCGGTACAGCGCTTGTCTGGACAAGCCCAGGGCCTGCGCGGCACGGCTGATCACGCCGGCGTGTGAAGCCAATGCCTGTTCGACCGCTTCGCGGGAAGGTTCATTCTGGCCGCGCGATGATACCGACACGGGCGCAGGCAAATTCAGGTGCGCGACGCCGATCGGCTCATCACCGGCCAGCAGGCGGGCGCGTTCGATCGCATTCTTCAGCTCGCGCACATTCCCCGGCCAATCGTGCGCGAGTAGCGCGTCGCGTGCTTCGTCGCTCAATTCGACGCCGTCGAGAAAGTGTTGCGCCAGGGGCAGGATGTCGTCGGTACGTTCGCTCAATGGCGGCAAATTGACCTCGATGACGTTGAGCCGGTAGTAAAGGTCCTCACGAAACGTACCGTCGTTGATCATCTCGCGCAGGCCCGCATTCGTCGCGCTGATGACGCGCACCTTGGACTTGCGCGAACGCGCCGAACCGAGGCGTTCGAAACTACCGGTCTCGATCACGCGCAACAATTTCACCTGTCCCGACAACGGCAGGTTTCCGATCTCGTCAAGAAACAGCGTGCCGCCATTGGCCAGTTCGAAACGGCCTTCGCGCGCCTTGTTCGCTCCGGTATAGGCACCGACTTCGGCGCCAAACAACTCGGCTTCGATCAACTCCGCCGGCAGCGCGCCGCAATTCACCGCCACGAACGGCCCGCCCTTGACCGAGGAATTGCGATGCACGATTTGCGCGATGCATTCCTTGCCGACGCCGTTCGGACCGGTGATGAGTACCGGCACGTCCGCGCGCGCGACGCGGCACGCCAGCTCAACCGTGCTCATCATCGCTTCGGACACGAATACCAGGTCGCCCAGATCATAGGTCTCCTGGATCTGGTTGCGACGACGCTGGCGCTGTGCGCGCGTGCGCAAGATTTCACGCGTCGATTCGGAAAGCTCCAGCAGATTCTCGACCGTAGCGAGCAGCTTGCTGTCTTCCCAGGGTTTGGCGACGTAGTCGGAGGCGCCGGACTTGACCAGCTCCACCGCGGTTTCCAGATGCGTCCAGGCGGTCAACAGGATTACCGGCAGATCCGGGTAACGCTGGCGGATCGCCCGGAACAATTCGACGCCTTCCTCGCCGGAGGTAGTGTCGGCACTGAAATTCATGTCCTGGATGACTACGTCCACACGTTCGCGCGAAAGCGTGGACAATCCATCCTGCGGGTTCGCCGCCACCAGCGCACGGATATCGTGCAGCGACAACAGCAACGACAAAGCCTCGCCAACCGCCGGGTTGTCGTCGATAACCAGGACCGTTCTCATCGGGTTCGCTCGCACGCAATCATGGATGCACCAAACAGCAAAAACGTTGCGATGTTAACGCGAATTCGCGTCCTGCAACTCCATCCGGATGACTCAAACCGACCTCGTCGCCACCACCGGCGGCACACTGGCCGCGCGCAGGGCGGGCCCGAGCACGGCAAGCTGACCGAGCAACCACAGTGCAATCGCACTGACGGGCAGGTAGTACCAGGGCATTCGCGTCATCTGGTAATGCCGCATCAGATACAGATTGATGCCGAATGCGAGCATCATGCCGATCGCAATTCCGGCACCGCTCAACATGAAATTTTCGATCTGAAAGTAATTCAGGATATCGTGCCGTGTCGCGCCCACGGTTCGGCGGATCCCGATTTGTCGACGCCGCTGGCCAACCCAAAAGCTGCTCAGACCAACGATGCCGAATGCGGTTACCGCCAACATTACCGCACACACCAGCACCAGCATCCAGATCATGCTGTGAGTGTCGGCGAAGAAGTTGTCGCGGATCTGCGTGAACGTCCGGCCTTTGATTACTGCGTTGGGAGACAACGCCTCCAACCTCGCGGTCGCTTCGCGCAGCACGCGATCGCGATCATGTGCGGCGCTGCGTACCACGTAATTATTGATTGGCGCAGCCGGACTCACCGGCAAGAACGCAGCCCAATGAAAGCCGACCAATCCGACGCCATTCTGGTTCGGGCGCAGCACGTCGGCAACGACGCCCACCACCGTATAGTGGAAATCCTTGCCGACCCAAATCTGTTTGCCCAGAGCATGCTGTCCCGGCCACAGGCGTTCCGCGAGACTGCGAGTCAGTAGTGCAACATGTCCGGATGGGATGAAACTGTTACCAAGCCTGCTGTCGGCGAATTCTTCGGCATCGAAGAACCTCCCCTCCAGCAATTGCAATCCCAGAGCCTTTTCACCGCCCCTGGTGAAAAAATATGTCGCAACGTTGCGGCTGCTTTTCTTCATCAATTCATCGGGGCCCGCAGCGAGATCAGAGTTCCAGCCATTGTTCGTCAGGGGCAGCGTGTTGAACGCCGCTGCCGCCGTCACACCAGGTATTTGACGCAAGGCCGCCAGATCACGTGGAATATCAGCCGCGGCCAGCTTTGGATCATCACCCTTCACCCTGACAGTCGATATGCCGCTCTCGTCTATCGCATTCGAAAGATGAATTTCGCCAATTCGTTGTCCGATCATGAACACGGCGTTGCACAACACGGCACAGGCCAGTGAGATTTCCAGCACGATCAGCAGGGCCGGAATCTTGTGCTTGCTCAGGCTGGCGAAAATGGGATGAATCTGCATGTGATTTATCCGTCTTTCAATTGTGGGGCCGGTGCGACGACGCATGCGCGCCAAGCCGGAAGCAGGCCGGCGATCAGGCTGGCAACCAGGGCTACCGCGAACGTGAAGCCGAACATCACCAAATCGAGATGCGCAAGGCCCGCATATTGAGCTGGCTGGTCACGCACCGCCCAAAGACCGAGTTCGGTCAACACCAAACCGAATACGCCACCAGCGAGGCCGATGATCGCGGACTCCACCATGAACTGGGTGAAAATCGCGTGCCGCGTTGCACCCAGCGCACGACGTACACCGATCTCACGCGAACGGCGCAGGCACTTGGCCAGCAACAGGCCGACCGTGTTGACTACGCAAATCAACAGGAAACCGAATGCCAACCCGGCCTGCAAGCGCACGTCATCAGGCACCACTTGTTCCTGTCGCATAAATTGCATCAGGTCGGGCAACGTGACTTCCGGGCGATGGAATCGGCCCAAGGCAATCTGGCGCTGCACGTAGTTTGACAGGAAAGCCTTGTACGTCTCGGCATCCGATGCCTGCGCCAGCTCAACCCACAGACTCACGAACACACAGGGCGAGCTTTCCAAATGTTCGATGTCGGCGGTCGCCCAGCAACTGGCGTTCTGCGGGCTCATGCCATCGGCACGCGCCGACTGTAGCGGCAGGAACACTGCCTCGCCATCACCGTAACTGCGTCCGCCCAACTCCTGCGCGTAGAAACGCGGTTGCGGCGCCCACGGTTTCAGCACGCCAATTATGCGGTAGTCGTGGTCGTTGATGCGGACGGATTTACCGACGCTGTCCGAACCGCCAAACAGCTTGTCATTCAGGAAACCGGCAATCACCGCGACCCGCGCATGCTTCTCGCCGTCCACTTCACTCCAGCCACTGCCGTATTTGAACGGCGCATCGAACATCGCAAAGAATTCCGCCGTGGTCATCACGCCTTCACCATAAAACGGGTGTTCGCCGGCTTCGCTTGGCGTGATTTTGGCCTGCGTCAGCGCCATGAACGCCTGATGTTCGGCCTTGTGCGCGTGCAGCAGGTTCATGGCGTCCTGGTAGGGCATCAAACCGCCCCACGGCGGCTTGGACTGGCCGGGCACGTAGCCCCGCGCCGGCAGCGGATCTATCTCGGGATGGAACAGCCGCGCGCTTTTCCCCGGGATCGGATCCCCGGACAGCAGCCGCAGCACCGTGAGCGTGGTGATCGATGCGCCGATGCCCAGCGCAAGTGTCAATACCATCAACGTAGTTAACACGCGGTTGCGTCTCATGCTGCGCAAGGCGAGATCAAGGTAATAACCGAACATCGCTCACACGCTTCTGGTCGCAACCACCGGCGGCACGCGCGAGGCGCGCAGGGCCGGACCAAGTACCGCGAGCTGGCCCAGCACCCACAACGCGACCGCGCCGGTAGCCAGGTATTGCCAAGGCAGGCGCGGCAACTCGTAGCGCTGCATCAGCAACAGGTTGATTGCGTAAGCCAGTATCACGCCCAGGGCGATACCGATCGAGGCCAGCAGGAAGTTCTCGGTCTGGAAGTAGCGCAGGATGTTGGTACGCGTCGCACCCAAAGCCCGGCGCACGCCGATCGTGCGCCGGCGCTGAGCTACCCAGAAGCTGGCCAGCCCGACCACGCCAAGTGCGGTCACCGTCAGCAAGGCGATGATTACCCCGACCAGGGTACCGGCCATGGCGCGATCGTTCTGGAAGAATTGGGCACGCAGTTCATCCAGCGTGTGCTTGTCGAGCACGATTCGATGAGGATCGTTCTTGCGCAGCACCTTGGCTGCGGCGGTCATGACTTGTTGGCGCTGCTGCGGCGAGGTGCGCAAAACGAACCGCGCCGCATTGCTGGTATCCATGCGCAGCGGAAAAATCATCGACCATTGCGCCGTGTTGTCGCCGTCGGACAGCGACGGCCGAATGAGCGACTTGACGATGCCGATCACGCGCACCGACGAGTTGCCGAGATAGATCGATTTGCCCAATGCGCTTTGCCCGGGCCACAGGCGCTCTCCCAGCGCCTGGGTGATGATTGCGGAGTTTATCTTCGACAGCATTTTCGGGTCGCGCCTGAGCTCGGCGAAATCCATGTATTCGTCCGGATTGAAATCGCGTCCCGCGATAAGCCGCACGCCAAACGTGTGCAGCAGGTTTTCGCCGAAATACTGCGTCGCGTCGAGCGTCGGCAGCTTCTGTTTTGGATCCAGCTTGATATTGGTGTTCCAGGAGCTGTTGGTGAACGGAACCTCGTTGACCAGGGCGACGTCCTTGACGCCGGGAATCTCGCGCAAGCGTGCAAGATCCTCCTGGGTACGCGCCTTCACATCCGGACGCTTGGCGATGCTGACGACACGAATCTGCACCAGTTCGTGTTGCGCAACGCCACCGATCATTCGGGTGCGTTGCAAGCGCTGATTGATCAGGAACACGGCATTGCAGACGATCGCGCAAGTCAATGCAATTTCGAGGATCAAGAGCAGCGCGGTGATCTTGTGACGCCGCAGGGTCGACAGAATGGGCAAAATATCCATGTCAGTTACTCTTCAGCTGCAAGGCGGGAGCTACCTGGCATGCGCGCCAGGCGGGCAGTAACCCAGCGACCAGTGCCGCACCGATTGCCAGTACGAATGTGCCGAACAGCATGCCGGCATCGAGATGCGCGAGGGATGCGTAGGAAGCCGGCTGTTTGCGTACCAGCCAAAGCCCCAGCAGCGCGAGCAGCAAACCCAATACACCTCCGGCAAGACCAACGATGCCGGCTTCGGTCAATAGCTGCGCGAACACCGAGCGTCGCGAAGCGCCCAACGCGCGGCGCACGCCGATGTCGCCAGAACGGCGCAGGAACTTCGCCAGCATCAGGCCCACCGTGTTGACCAGGCACACCAGCAGGAAACCCAATGCCAGCCAGACCTGCAGGCGAACGTCCGAGGGCACGACCTTGTTGAAATCCAGCCATTGCATCAGGTTGCGAAGGCGCACATTGGGCGGACGCTGGAAGCGGCCCAGTTTTTTCTGCTCCCGAGAATAGTTGATCAGGTACTGCTTGTAGGCCGCAGCTTCAGCAGGCGTATTCAACTGCACCCAGAACTGCAACCAGGTGCACGGTGCCACACGCATGTTGTCGCCGGAGCCGTTGCCCCAGCAATCGGTGGAACCGTTGTGCACGAACTTCGCATCGACCGCGGTCTGCAGCGGAATGAACACGCCTTCCCGCTCCGAAATGCTCATGAACAGATCGTAGAACTGCGGTGTCGGACGCCAGTCGCCAAGCACACCGACGATGTGAAAAGCCATATCGCCGATACGCAAGATCTTCCCGGCGCTGTCCTTGCCGCCATACAACTTGTCGTTGAGTTTGCTCGAGATGACGGCGACACGCGCACTGGCCTTGTCGTCAGCTGCGGTCCAGCCATGTCCGTGCAGGAACGGCACGTCGAACATAGCAAAATAATCGGCCGTGGTGTAGCGCGCATCCTCGAAAAACGGGTCGATCGCCGACGAATCCGGCTGAATCGCCACCGCGCCGCCGGTCATCAATGCCTGATGGGCGCCACGCGCGGCATGCAGCAGGTTCATGCCATCGATCCAGGTGACCTGCTTGGGCGGTTCCTTGCCCGCCTGGTATCCGTCCATATCCTGCGGGTCCAGCTGCGGGTAGTACAACTTCGCGCTCTTGCTCGGCAGTGGATCGCCGGACAACACGTGCAACACGGTGAGCGTCGTCATCGAAGCGCCGATGCCCAGCGCGATCGCGAACACCATCAACCCCGTGAGTACCTTGTTGCGCCTGAGGCTGCCCATCGCCAGATTCAAATAGTAAGTAAACATGTTCACTCCACCGAATTTTCCGATACCACGGCCCGCGCATTTGCCGGCCGATTTGGCGCGATACGTCAGTCCTAGCCTATGTCACCGCGTTCATGAAACCGCTCAAACGCTCCGCGTGGCCACAACCGGCGAGACTGCCGAAGCGCGCAACGCCGGCGCCAGCACCGCGAGCTGGCCGAGCGCCCACAGCACCAATGCGCCAACCGGCAGATACGCGATCGGCAGGCGCGGAAGTTCGTAATGCCTCATGAGCAGCAGGTTCAGCGCGTAGGCCATTGCCATGCCGAGTGCGATGCCAAGGCTGACGATGAGGAAATTCTCGGTCTGGAAGTAGCGCAGGATGTCGCCGCGCGTGGCGCCCAGCGCGCGACGCACGCCGATGGTGCGGCGTCGCTGGCCCACCCAGAAACTGGCCAGGCCGACAATCCCCAATGCCGTGACCGTCAGCAATGCCACGATCACGCCGACCAGGATGCCCGCCATCGCGCGATCGTTGGCGAAGAATGCGCGGCGCGCATCATCGTAGGTGCGTTTCTTCAGCACCACACGATTGGGGTCGAATTGCTTGAGTTTCGCCACGGCGGCAGTCAAGACCCGCCAGCGATCCTTCGGTGCGCAACGCAACACGTAGCTGGCACCCTCCGCCGACGTCGCGCTGATCGGCCACAACGTGCTGTAATCGATGCCGTCATGGAAATCGCTTGGCCTGGCGAGTCTGGCGACCACACCGACCACCCGGAACGGAATGCCTTTTCCGATGTAAATGGTCTGGCCCAACGCGGGCTTGTCTGGCCACAAGCGCTCGGCCATGGCGCGCGTTACGATCACGGTCTGCGGCAACCCCTTGAGCTTGCCCGTGTGCAATGCCACCACCGCGGCATTCATGTCGACATATTCGTCGGGCCGGAAATCGCGCCCTGCGATCAGCCGCAAGCCGAGCGTGGACAACAGGTTCTGGCCGAAATACGTGGTCGCATTGAGCGTGTCCTGCTGTTGTTGCGGGCTGAGCTTGACGCCGGCGTTGGAAGACCCGCCGTCGCTGAAGGGCAGCTGGCCTGCCATGGCGACCTGTTCGACTCCTGGAATCTGACGCAACGCGGCCAGGTCGGTTTGCGTCTGTGCTATCGCGTTGCGGTTGCTGCCGAGGTCGCCGAGTTGGACCTGTACCAACTCGTGCTCGGCAATCCCACTGGGCAGATGCATGCGTTGCCACCGCTGCCCGATCACGGACATCGCGTTGCAGACGATCGCGCAGGTCAGCGCGATCTCAAGGACCAGCAGCCACGAGGTCACCTTGTGGCGCCGCAACGTGGAGAGGATCGGCCGGATGTCCATGTCAGTTGCTCTTCAGCTGCAGCGCAGGGGCGATCCGGCAAGCCCGCCATGCCGGCAACATGCCGGCCAGCAGGCTCGCGCCGATCGCGAGCAGGAAAGTGGCCAGCAACATCGCCGGGTCGAGATGAGCAAGCGCTGCGTATTCCGCAGGCTGATGCCGCACCAGCCACACGCCAAGGAAAGCGAGCAGCATCCCGCCCGCCCCGCCGACCAAGCCGATCATGCCGGATTCCGTCAACAGCTGAGCGAACAGCGTGCGTCGCGACGCACCGAGCGCGCGGCGCACACCCAGTTCACCCGCACGGCGCATGAACTTGGCGAGCATCAGACCGACCGTATTGACCAGGCACACGAGCAGGAAGCCGAATGCCAGCCAGGCCTGCAGGCGCACGTCTTCAGGCACAACCTGGTTGTAGTCGAGCCACTGCATGACGTTGCGCAATCGCACGTTCGGTGGGCGCTGGAAGCGGCCCAACGCTTTCTGCTGCGCGGAATAGTTGATCAGGAACTGCTTGTACGCCGCCGCCTTGGCCGGGGCGTCCAGTTGCACCCAGAACTGCAACCATACGCACGACCCGGTGTGGCTGGGGCGCATGCCGCCGCCGCCATTGCCCCAGCAGTTGACGTTGCCGTTGTGCGCCTCGCGGACGGCCTGCGACGTGGACAGCGGGATGTAAACGCCCTCATGCTCGTTGTAGCTCTTGCGGTTGAGGTCGTAGAAATTCGGATTCGGGTGCCAGTCGCCGAGCACTCCGACAATACGAAATGCGGTACCGGAGAGACGCAGGGTCCGGCCGACGCTGTCCTGGCCACCAAACAACCTGTTGTTCAACGCATTGCTTATCACCACCAAGCGCGCTTGCCCCTCGTCGGCCGAGGCATCCCACGAATGCCCGTAGAGGAACGGCACACCGAACATCGGGAAGAAATCCGCGGTGGTGTAGCGCGCGGCTTCGTAAAAGGGATCCAGCGTCGAACTGTCCGGCTGCACCGCCACGATTCCTCCGGTCATCAACGCCTGGCGGTCGGCACGCCCTGCCCGCAGCAAGTTCATGCCGTCGATCCAGGTCACCTGGTCCATCGGCTGCGACATGCCCGCGACATAGCCAGTCATGTCGCGCGGGTCGATCTGCGGGTAGTACAGCGTGCCGCTGCGCCCCGGCAACGGGTCACCCGACAGCACGTGCAGCACCGTCAGCGTGGTCATGCTGGCACCGATGCCCAGCGCGATCGCCAGCACCATCAGCGCGGTAAGCACCTTGTTGCGCTTGAGGCTGCGCATCGCCAGATCCAGGTAATAGCCGAACATCAACGCGCTCCGCTCGCGCCGACAAATGCAACTGCAGCGCGCGCAGCCGCATGACGGCCGCTGGACCCGGCAGGCATCAGCTCAACTTGCATGTCCATTCCGCGTCGCCTCCATCCCCTGCAGACGATCGCGAAGGCAGTGCCCGCGCGACCGACTCAATGGCGTTTCGGCATCGCGAAACGCGACGCCGATCAGGCGCTCGACCAACGCGGCACGACCCGCAGCCGAAGTAACCTCAGGTGGATTGCCGCGCGCGGCGGCGGCGATGCACACGACCCGGCCGTCGAAAATGCGCGTGTTGACGTGGACGCCATCGCGGACCACGTCGCGGATTGCGTCGATCCGTTCCGCCGGCGCGCTGCCGGTCAGGACGATGCGATCACAAGTGGACAGCGGCGTCCCGGCCAACGTCAATCGCGCGATCAACACCACCAACATCCACGCGCACAAACCAGCCCCCAGAACCATACGCGAACGAAACCGCATCGATCCGCGTCCTTTGTCGTTTAGATGGTCTTTTGTCTCACCCATGGCAAAGTCTCCGTTCAGACCGATCTCGTGGCGACGACCGGCGGCACGCCGGAAGCGCGTCGCGCAGGCATGAACACCGCGGCCTGGCCGAGCAACATCACCACACCCACACCCAGCAACACGTACGGAATCGGGATGCGGTCCATCTCGAAGCGATGCATCAGCCACAGGTTCAGACCGACGGCAAGCACAATGCCGACGACGGCACCGGCACCGGCGATCACCAGATTCTCCGCCTGGAAATAACGCAGGATGTCGATTTTTCGCGCGCCCAGTGCGCGACGCACGCCAATCTGCTTGTGCCGTTGCCCAACCCAGAAACTGGTCAGGCCGACGATGCCCGCGGCCGTAACCGCAAGCAGGATCAAGCAAATCACGCTCATCAGGATCGCCATGCCGCGATCGGCACGGTAGGCCTTGGCACGAATCCCGGAAAACGACTGCACACCCCAGGCCTCCGGCATCACACGCATCGGGTTGTCGGCGAACAGCGCCTTGCGCGCGGCTTGCATTGCCTGCGCCTCGCGACCGGGTTTTGCGCGAACCGCGTAGCGCGAATAGCCCGCATCCAGCCTGACCGGGAACAGCATCGAGTTCCAGGCGAAGCTGTTGGACCAGGATTCCACCGACGGCGACTGCATGCGTGCGACGATGCCCACGATCCGCGTCGGCACCGTGTCCGAGTCCATGTAGACCGTTTTGCCCAACGCGTGGCCGTCCGGGAACAGCCTTTTCGCCAGCGCCCGGGTGATGATGGTGATCGGCGGTTTGGCCGGATCGCGCCGTCCGCGATGCTCGACATCGGCCGCCGTGAAATCGCGCCCTGCAATCAACTTCAAGCCAAGCGTGGACAACATGTTCTGGTCGCCAAAGTAGTAGGCCGCGCGCGCCGCACCGTCATGCTTGCCCGGCTTGGCGTCCACACTGCCGCTCCAGGTGCTGCTGATCAACGGCAGCGACTGGATCGCGGCGACCGATTGCACGTCCGGAAGCCGCCGCAATGTATCGATGTCGGAAAGTTCCATTGCGTCGAGCTTGGCGATGCTCGCGGGATCGTCACCGGACGGCGCGCCGACCCAGGCCTGAGTCACGACGAACAGACCCTTTTCGGTCACGCCGCTGGGCCGATGGATCCGCTGTATGCGGTGGCCGATGATGAAGATCGCGTTGCAAACGATGGCCAACGTCAGTGCGATCTGCAGCGCGATCAGGAAGACGCCCGCCTTGTGGTGGCGCAATGCCGCAAGCATGGGATGCAAGGTCATGACGTCACTCTCAATTCGATTTCAATTGCCAGGCTGGTTGCACAGCGGCTGCGCGCAGCGTCGGATACAGGCCGGCCAGCACCGTCGCAACGACGGCGACCACAACCGTCGTGGCAAGCAAGGCCACATCGAAGTGCGCCAGGTCCGCGATACGCTTGGGCAGAACAATGCCGACACTGACCACCCCGATACCGGTCAACGCGATACCGATCAGTCCACCGGCAACACCAATGATTCCGGCTTCGGTCAGGAACTGCGCATAGATCTCGCGGCGCGAGGCACCCAGCGCGCGACGCACGCCGATTTCGTTGCTGCGACGAAGAAACTTGGCCAACAACAAACCGGCCGTGTTGACCAGACAAACGACCAGCAGACCCAATGCCACCAGCAACGAAACTCGCGTGTCACTGGGCACCACGTGCTGGGAATCGAGCCACTCGGGAAGATCGCGCAAACGATTGTTCGGTGCCCAGTGGAAACGGCCCGCCTGCTGCTGCTCGCGCGCATAATTATCAAGGTAGGTCCTGTATGCATGCACCTGTTGCGCGTTGTCCAGCTCGACCATGAACGAGATCCACAAGCAATTGGACTGCTGCAGGCCGACGAAACCGGGCTGCGTGGGCGTATCCATGCAATTGGTGTTACCGCTGTTCGACATGCTCACCGCGAGGGCGCGGGTGAACGGAATAAACACATCTTCCGTCAAGCTGATGAAACCACCGGTATTGAATATGTCGTAGAAACGCGGCTGTGGGTTCCAGTCGCGCAATACGCCAACCACACGGTAGTTCTTGCCGTCGATGTTCAACGACTTGCCGACGCTATCGCCGCCGCCGAAAACCTTGTCGTTCAACTTGCTGCCGATGACCACCACGGCCGCGGCCTTTGCATCGTCGGCGGCGTTCCAGGCTGCACCGTATTCGAACGGCGCATCGACCATCGGAAAGAATTCGCTGTAGACGGCGTGACCGTTGCTATCGATCGGAAAGCGCCCTTGCCCGGCCGGCACCACCAGCGGCTCGATCGAATACATCGCCGACTGCCGAACCGCACGATGATCGCGCATCAACGCCATGGCATCGATGTAGTCCATGCCATCCGGCGGCTCGCCCGTCGCATCCCGGTGCATGCGTGCCGGGTCCCACAACTGGATCTGCGGCACGAACAGCTTCGACGATTTCCACGGAATTGGATCGCCCGAAACCGCGCGGAATACCGACCAGGTCGTCATTGAGGCGGCCACGCCGAACGCGATGGTCAGCACCATCAGCACCGTCAGACCGCGACTGCGCCTGAGGCTGCGCAGCGCCAGTTCGATGTAGTAGGACAACATGGACTAATGCTTCCCGCTCATTCGTGGCACGTTCGCCAGGCTTAGCCGCGTGCGCCGGCCGTGTCGGCCTGCGCCGACTCGGCGTGATGGAAGCGCGGTTCCTCGGCGATATCGACCACCTGACCATCGATGATGTGCACGTTGCGCTGCGCGCGCGCAGCCAGCTCCGGATCGTGCGTGACCATGACGATGGTGGCGCCATCGCGATGGATTTCCTCGAGCAATTCCATCACGCCGCGCGCCATCTGCGTATCCAGGTTGCCGGTCGGTTCGTCGGCCAGCAGCAGACGCGGCGTACCGGCCAGGGCGCGGGCGATAGCGACGCGCTGCTGCTGACCGCCGGACAACTCGGCGGGGTAATGTTTGACGCGTGAGGTCAGGCCCACGCGTTCGAGTGCACCCATGATGCGCTGCTTGCGCTCGGCGCCTTTCATGCCGCGGTAGCGCAGCGGCACGTCGACGTTGTCGAACACGTTCAGGTCCGGGATCAGGTTGAATGCCTGGAAGATGAAACCGATCTTCTCGTTACGGACTTTCGAGCGCGCGTTGTCGTTCATCGCACTGACGTCGACGCCGTCCAGGTGATATTCGCCGCCGGACAAGGTCTCGAGCAAACCGGCGATGGTCAGGAACGTGGTCTTGCCGGAACCCGACGGGCCGGTCACGGCGACGAACTCGCCGGCCTTGACGTCGATGTTGAAATCGCGCAGCGCGTAGGTCTCCACCACTTCGGTGCGGTAAACCTTGGACAGGTGCGTCATCTTGAGCATGGTCAATTTCCTCTGGTCGGCAATCGGGAGAAACGTGGATTGAAAAGTGCGGCAACGGATGATCGGTTCTTGATTCTCGCGTTCATGGACAAGCGCATTAGTCACTGATGGCAACGCGGGCGGCACCGTTGAAATTGTCGGTTCCGGAGATCACCACACGGTCACCGGGCTTCAGGCCCTGCAGGATTTCGACCTTGTCGATCGAACTGGCACCGACCTGGATCGGCGTCTTCACGGCGATGCCGTCGTGCACCACGTAGGCGTAGCGGCCTCCGAATTCATCGACGAACGAACCGCGCGCGACGGTAAGCACGTTGTCGCGCTCATCCAGAAGGATGCGAACCGACAGGCGCTGGTTCTGGCGCAGATGCTCCGGCTTGGCGCCTTCGAAGCGCACGCGCGCGGCAACCTCGCCGTTGACGACTTCAGGCGAAATCGCGCTGACGGCGCCTTTCCACCGGTTGCCGTTACCGCTGATCTGCGCCGGCATGCCCACGCCCAGATCGCGCGCGAAACTCTCCGGCACCTTGACTTCGACTTCCAGCGCGGTCAGGTCGATGACCGTCAACAACTTCGCGTCCCTGGCCACGCTGGCACGTGGCGCAACGAAAACCTGGCCGACCTGGCCGTCGACCGGCGATTTCACGCTCAGGTCTCCGACCTGGCGGCGCAAGTCCTTGACCAACAGCGACTGACGATCATGCGCGAGCCTCTTGGCCTTGATGTCGAAGTCCAGACTGTCGCTGTCCAGCCCACGGTCGCTGCGCGCGTGCTTGAGCGCAATCTCGGCCTTGTCCAGCACGTCCTGCGCGCGTGCCACATCGGCCTGGGGCAAGGCGCCCTTTTCGAAAGCCTGTTTGTTGCGCGTCAATTCGCGCTTCGCTGCCAGCTCGTCGATCTGGGCGTTGTCCAGCGCCTTCTGCAAGGCAGAGCGCTGCTTGCGCGCATCGATTTTCGCGCGCTCGTAATCGACCTGCATCGCCTCCAGCGCCGATTCCTGCTGGGCAAGCTGGTTGGTCAGTTCCGGCGAATCGATCAGCGCCATGACCTGGCCGCGCTTGACCGTATCGCCTGCGCGTACTTTCAAGGTCACGGTACCCGGCGATTGCGCATACAAGGTCGGACGCACCGCGGCGACGACGCGGCCGTCAGCAGCGATGTCGCGCACGAAACGCCCGCGCTGCACCGTGGCAAAAGCCAACCGCGACGCGCTTACCGATGCATCGGCGGAAAGCATGCGACCTACACCCGGCAATACCAGCACCAGTACGACGACCATCGCAACGATGCCACCGATCACGTACCAGCGGCGCCGATTGGATTGGACTTCGATCAGACGATCCTGGGCAGTCGTATCGCGGAACATGGGTTCGGTCCAGCGCGCCCCACGGCGCGTTGCACCCATCAAGGCAAGCGCTGTGCCAACCGCTCAAATCCGCATCGCAAAGCCGTTTCAGCGTCGCAACGACGAAATCTCCGATGTCCGCGGACACTCGCGCGGACAATACTCGGACGTGAATCGTGTCCGCACGATCAAGGTTCGACTTGGCGCGCGCACGATCGGCGCTGCGCGAAACCACACATCGAGACTTGGCGCGTGCAGGCGCGCGCGGTATCATGCGCGACCCTTGCGGGCGCGTAGCTCAGCGGTAGAGCACTACCTTGACATGGTAGGGGTCACAGGTTCGATCCCTGTCGCGCCCACCAGAATACACATCAAAATCAATTACTTGCGTTGGATTCTGTCACGCGCAAGTATACTTTGCAACATTTCCCTGTCACAGGAATTGTCACTGTGGCAGATTGGTCAAAAATCCGCCAAAAGATCGGCGATTTTTGACACCTTCCCTCCCCAAAGACCCCTGCTCTTTTGGACCACGAGTCATACACACTTCATGACCCGTGCTTTTCGACGGGGCTGCTGCCTTTCCACCCTGCTTGGTGATCATTTTCTGCGACCCGTGCTTTTAGACCCCAAGTGTGTTGAGTTTCATCGAAAACTGAGCCACTTTGGGTAGGTGTTGGTGCCGACCGAAAATTGACCCAGAATAAGGCGCTGCGCCGAAACGCAACTGAACCAGCCGGGAGCGGCCCGACTTCTCGCAGCCAGTGAGTGTGGATTGACAATCGGCGGTTCACTCAAGCTTCGGCAGGGCGGTTCATTTCAGCGTCGGCGCCAACACGCCAAGCACATGGGTATCGTGTAAAACCCGATCGTGACGTGGCGCTTGCACAACGTGGACGGCCAGAGAAGTACGCCCCACAGTTGGCGCTTGCGTGGTCGCCTGATTCGCAGCGATCTCAGGCGACTCCGTGTTCCATCGCCTTGCGACGCCGCAGTGCGCGCTTTTCCTTGCGCCGACGTGAACGGCGGGCGAAGACCACATAGATGGCCGGGGTCGAGAGCAAGGTCAGGCTCTGCGAGAACAGCAACCCGCCCAGCATTGCGATACCGAGCGGGCGGCGTAGTGCCGCGCCGGTACCGAAGCCCACGACCAGCGGCACTGACGCCAGAATGGCCACCATTGTCGTCATCATGATCGGGCGAAAGCGCGCCAGGCACGCCTCGCGCACTGCTTCCAGAGGCTGTTTGCCTTCGCGTTCGGCAACTACCGCGAAGTCGATCATCATGATCGCATTCTTTTTCACCAAACCGATCAGCAGCACCAGCGCCATGATCGCGACGATCGACAACGGTGTACCGGTCAGCAGCAACGCCAGCAGTGCGCCGACTCCGGCGGCGGGCAATGTCGAGAGAATCGTCACCGGATGAATCAGGTTCTCGTACAACATGCCGAGGACCAGATATACCGCGATAATCGCACCCAGCAGCAACAGCGGCATTTGCGTCATCTGCTGCTGGAAGCGCCGGAACGAGTCGCCGAAGCCGAGCGTGATGTCGCCCGGCATGCGCATGTCGGAGATGGTCTTGCGGATTTGCTGCGTCGCCTCGCCCATGCTGATGCCCGGCGCGAGGTTGAAACTCAGCGACATGCTGGTCATCTGATTGGTGTGGGTGATCTGGCTGGGCGCGATCGTGGATTGCTGGTGCGCGATCGCGCTGATCGGGATCATCTGGCCACTTTTGGCAGCTACGTGGATGGTCTCGAGCGCGGCTGGCGAGGCCGTTTGCGAGGGCAACGCCGACAAGACCACCTGGTATTGGTTTGTGTCGGAGTAGATCGTCGAGATCGGGCGTTGCCCGAACGCGTTGTACAGTGCGTCGTCCACGGCTGCCATCGATACGCCCAGCCGCGCCGCCTTGGCTCGATCAACGACCATGTTCTGCAATAGCGAGGCATCGTCGAGATCGGTGCCGACCTCTGAAAACATGGGATTCTTCTGCAATTGCTCCTGCAACTTCGGCAACCACGTCTCAAGCTCCGTCGCGCTGTTGCTCTGCAGCTCCACGCGGTACTGGCCACCCTGGCTGGTGCCGCCTGATCCGCTCGGCAAGTCTTCGTGCGGACGCAAGCGCACATTGAGGTCGGGGTAACGTGACACCTTGGCCGACAGTCGCGCCAGGACCGCCTCGGTCGATTGCCGACGACCCTCGCCCAATGGTTTCAACTGAATGCTGATCCATCCGCTGGCACCGCGCCTACCCGTGCCGATGGACGCACCGACGTACTCTACGTCTGGATCCGCACGCAGCATTTTCATGATGGTGCTGGTGCGGGCCTCGAGATCCGTGAACGACATCGTGCTGCTGCCGCTGGCACGACCCCATATCAGGCCGCTGTCCTGCGGAGGAAACATCGTGCCGGGAACCTCGTGGAAAAGGAAGACCGTCAAGATCAGCAGCGGCAACGGCGACAAGGCCATCAATCTGACGTGCTTGTGCAGCGTCCAGTCCAGCATGCGCGTGTACGCGGCCAGCATGCCTGCGTGGAAACGATCGAGCGCACGCCCCAGCTTCGATGGAACTTCCTCGCGTGCAGCGTGATGCCGCAGGAACAGACCGCATAGCGTTGGAGTCAGGGTCAACGACACCACCATCGACACGAAAATTGCCGCGATCAGCGTGACCGTGAACTCGCGGAAGAACATGCCCACGATGCCCGGTGCAAACAGGATTGGCGTGAACACGGCAATCAGTGAGGCCGTGATCGCGACAATGGTGAAGCCGATTTCCTTCGCGCCCTCGAACGCGGCCTGCATCCGCGTCTGGCCTGCGTCCAGATGGCGGATGATGTTCTCGATCACCACGATGGCATCATCAACCACGAAAGTCAGGGCGATCACCAAGGCCAGTAACGAGAGGTTGTCCAGCGTGTAACCCATCACGTACATCACGCCAAAGGCGCCGCACAACGACAGTGGCACCGCCGCCGCCGCAATCAGGGTCGGTGCCATGCGGCGCAGGAACAACGCCATCGTCAGCACCACCATCATCAGGCTGATCAGCAGCGTGATCTGAACGTCGTTGACCGAGTCGCGGATGGTCGGCGTACCGTCGAAATACGTGGTCAATTGGGTTCCGGGCGGCAACAAGTTGCGCAGTCCGGGCAGTTCCGTTTTCACCGCGTCCACGGTCTGGATCACGTTGGCATCGGAGTGTTTGAAGATCTGCAACTGGATAGAGCGCTTACCGTTGAAGTAGGCGGCCTGGAAACTGTCCTGCGCGCCCTGATAAACGTTGGCGACATCACGCAGATAGATGGGTGTGCCTTCGTGCGTGGCAATAACCAGATCGGCAAATTCCCTGGCTGTGTGCAACTGGTCGGTCGCAGTGATCGCGGTAGCGGTCTTGCCGTCGCTGAGCATGCCTTGCGGTGATCTCACGTTCGCCGCTGTAATCGCGTTGCGAATCTGGTTGGTGGACAGGCCAAGGGTCTCGAGTTTGTGCAGGTCCACGTCCACGCGCACGGCAGGTTGCGCGCTGCCGGAAACGTCCACCGACGCAATGCCCGGCAACTGGCTCAGGCGCGGTTGCAGCAAGGTGTTGGCCGCGTCGTAGAGCTCCGACAGCGGCTGGGTGTCGGAGGTGAGCGCCAGTTCGATCACCGGATCGTCATTCGGGTTGGCCTTGTGCCATTGCGGCATCTGCAATCCCGCGGGCAGATCAGGCACCGCGGCGTTCACCGCCGCGTCGACCTGCTGTGCCGCGGAATCGAGATTAACGTCGGAATCGAAGAACAGGATGACGAACCCGCTGCCATCGGAACTGTGCGAGCGCATCATTTGAATGCCGGGAGTCTGGCCAAGGTGGCGTTCCAGCGGCGCAATCACCGTTGTCGACATCGTGTTTGCATTGGCACCCGCTTGGCCGGCGGAGACCCAGATGGCCGGAAACGAAATCTGTGGCAGTGCGCTGATGCCGAGTAACGTGTAACACAGACCACCGGCCACCAGCATGCCCATCGCCAGTAGCGAGGTGCCGATCGGTCGGCGAATGAAGGGGCCGGAAATGTTCATGCTGCCGCGCTCATGGCGCGCCCTGCACCGCCATCTCGCTGCGTTTCCCGCGCCGCGCGTGCAGCCAATCGTGGAAGCGCTCCATGTACAGGTAGATCACCGGGGTCGTGTACAACGTCACCAGTTGTGAGAGCAGCAGTCCACCCACGATCGATACACCCAGCGGGCGCCGCAGTTCCGAGCCGATGCCGTTGCCCAGCGCCAACGGCAGCGCACCGAACAACGCGGCAAACGTGGTCATCATGATCGGGCGGAAGCGCAGCAGGCACGCGCGCCGGATCGCGTCGCGCGCGTTCATGCCTTTGCGTTGCGCGGTAATCGCGAAGTCGATCATCATGATCGCGTTTTTCTTGACGATACCCACGAGTAGCACGATGCCGACGATGCCGTCGACAGACAACGGCATTCCGAACAACATCAGCGCCAGCAGCGCGCCGACACCGGCCGGCGGCAGCGACGAGAGAATGGTCAGTGGGTGGATGTAACTTTCGTAGAGCACGCCGAGCACAATGTAGATGAGGATGATTGCTGCGAGCACCAGCAGCAATTCGTTGCCGACCGACGACGAGAATTCGGCGGCCTCGCCAACGAATCCGGCGCGCACCTGCGGCGGGAAATCCATCTTCGCTGCAACGCCGTTGATGCTGTCGACCGCTTGCGAAAGCGAGTAACCCGGGGCGAGATTGAACGAGATGATTACCGCCGGCAGCTGGTTCTGGTGTGCTATTACCAGTTGCGCGTCGGTGCTGGTTGCAGTTGCCAATGCCGACAGCGGCACGGTGTTGCCGCCTCCGGTAAGAATGCCGGTGTTGGACTGACCGATGCCGGTTGCAGTCGAGGAGTTGGACGATTTCAACATGCCCAGGCTGGTCGCGTTGCTGCCGGTCAAGGCGCCGCTGGCACCGTTGGAGCGCACGCGCAGCATGTTCATCAGATCCGCGCGGTTGCGGAACTGCGGCGCAACTTCCATTACCACGCGATATTGGTTCTGCTGGGTGAAGATGGTCGAAATCTGGCGCTGGCCGTAGGCGTCGTACAAAGTGTCGTCGATGGTCTGCACCGGCACGCCGAGGCGACTTGCCGTGGTGCGGTCGATATTCAACTGCAGCGCGCGGCCGTTCATCGACAGATTGCTGCCGACATCTGCCAGTTCCGGCAGTTGTTTGATCGCCTGCACCAACTTCTGCGCGTATGGCACGAGATCCTTGGCATTGATCTCCGACAGTGCGTACTGGTACGCGGTAGGGGCGACGGTACTGTCCAGGGTGATGTCCTGCACCGGCTTCAGAAACAGTTGCACGCCGGCGATGCCGGCCACTTTCTGGTGCAGACTCGCCAGCACCTGGTTCAGGCTGCCACGCTGACCGCGCGGTTTGAGAACGATGCTGACCTGACCCTGGTTGAGCGTCGGATTGACCTCGCCGGCGCCGATGAAGGCAGCCACTCCTGCAACCGCCGGGTCTTTGCGCAACGCCGCGACCACGGCCTTGGTGTGATCTTCCATCGCCGGAAACGCGATGTCGCTGTCGGCCAGTACCACGCCGGTGACGATGCCGGTGTCCTGTTCAGGCAACAGATCCTTGGGGATGATCACATACAGCAGCCCGGTCAGCAGCAACGATGCCGATGCGATCAGGAGGGTGGTGCGACTGTGTGCGAGCACCCAGTCCAGACTCGTTTCATACCAGCCGAGCATCCTCGCGTAGAAGCCGCGCCGGGTTTCCATCGCCGTTTCGTCGCCGACCGGCAACGAGCCGCGCTTGAGCAGGTACGCGCACATCATCGGGGTGACCGTCAGCGACGCCATCATCGATATGGCGACGGCGATGGTAAGAACCCATGCGAATTCGTGAAACAGGCGTCCGGTAACGCCCGGCATCAACAACAACGGCAGGAACACCGCGATCAGCGAAACAGTCAGCGACAAAACGGTGAAGCCTATTTCGCGCGCACCGATCTCGGCGGCTTCACGGCCACTCTTGCCCTGTTCGAGGTAACGCACGATGTTCTCAATCATCACGATCGCATCGTCCACCACGAACCCGGTGGCAATGGTCAACGCCATCAGCGACAGGTTGTCCAGCGAAAACCCTGCAGCCGACATCACCGCGAATGTGCCCATCAGCGAGAGCGGCACCGCGACCGCCGGAATCACGGTTGCCCACAACCGGCGCAGGAACATGAAAATCACCGCCACTACCAGTGCGATCGCAATCAACAGCGACATCTCGACGTCGTGCACCGATGCGCGGATAGTCACAGTGCGATCGGCGAACGCCTCAAGATGCACGCCAGCCGGCAGTACCGACCGCAGTGCCGGCAGGGTCTTCTTGATCAGGTCTACCGTGTCGATGATGTTGGCGCCCGGCTGGCGGCGAATGTCCAGCAGCACCGCGGGTTTACCGTTGGCCCACGCCGCGAGCTGGTCGTTCTCGACGCCCTCGATGACGCTGGCGACGTCCGACAGTTTTACCGGTGCACCATTCTTGTAGGAAATGATGGTGTCGGCGTAGTCCGACGCGCTCTGCAACTGATCGTTGGTGCCGATCTGGTAGGTTTGCACCGCACCGTTCAACGAGCCCTTGGCGGCATTGACGTTGGCTTGGGTCAACGCGCTGCGCACGTCCTCCATGGTCAGCCCGAGGTTGCCGAGCTTGCCCGGGTCGATCTGCACGCGAATTGCCGGGCGCACGTTGCCGGCGATCGAAACGAGGCCGACACCGGAGATTTGCGACAGGCGTTGCGCGAGAATTGAATCGGCAAAGTCGTTGACGTCGCGCAGCGGCAGGCTGTCGGAAGTCAAGGCCAGGGTCATGATTGGCGCGTCGGCGGGGTTGACGCGTTTGTATATCGGCGGGTAAGGCAAACTGCCGGGCAGGCGCGCGGTACGCAGCGCCGACTGCACGTCCTGCGCGGCGACGTCGATATTGGTGTCAATCGCAAACTGCAGGGTGATGCTCGAAAGGCCGACGGCGCTGTTCGAGCTCATCATCACAAGCCCGCTGATCTGACCGAGTTGCTGCTCCAGTGGTGTGGTCACCAGCGTGGCAACCGTGTCGGCACTGGCACCGGGGTATTGGGTAGTCACCACCAGGCTTGGCGCTTCGACTTCCGGCAATGCCGACACCGGCAGTGTTTGGTAGCCGACGATGCCGAGCAGCAATACCGCCGCCATAAGCAACGACGTCGCGATCGGGCGACGGATGAAGATGCTGGAAAAACCCACCGGTTCCATGAATGAATCTTCGCCTGGCCCGGATTATTCGTGATTCCGCGCGATGATCACGCAGTGGCCTGGATTCACACGGCGTTTCGCGCATGAGGCGATAGCGTGGACGATTGCCGACTGAGCGGAAAGTTGTGTGGATTCAAGAAACAAGCGAGGGCGCGTGAGAATCATGGGTAGTCCGGACTATGCTCAATGCCGTCCGTGCCCGCGCCTGCCAACAGACTTGGCCGCCTGCTTGATCTCGGCGGCAGTCGGTGGCGCTGGCACTTCACCGGGTTTGAGCGTGAGCACCTTGGCGCCTTGTTTCAGGCGAAACTGACCGGCGGTGACGACCAGGTCGCCAACCTTGAGACCCTTGGTGATGATCAAGCCACTGTCTCCGGCTTCGCCACCCTCGGTCACGGGCTGCATCTCAACATACTTGGCGGGCTTCTCATCGCGTACCGATCTGCGTTTAACGTGTTGCGGCGCCGGCGTGCTCTGCGCATTCGCACTGACCGGCGCTGCATCGACGACCAGCCACACGTATTCGCCGTTTGGCCCGCGCTGTACCGCCGCGGTCGGTACCACCAGCGCGTTCGAGTTCACGCTGACCTGGAGGCGAATGTTGGCGTATTCACCGGGATACAGACCACCGCTCGCGTTGGGGAATTCGGCCTTCACCTTGAACTGGCCGCTGCTGGGGTCGATCTGGTTGTCGATCACTTTCAACGTGCCATCGGCCTCGATCACCTGGTTGTCGGCATTCAGCACTGCAACTTGCAAGGGCGCCTTGTCCTGCGCCGCCCGCACCCGGTCCAGGTAAGTGCCAGCCATCGAAAAGAGCACGTCGATGGGGCGCATCTGGGTCACGGTCACAATGGTGGTGGCCGTGGTGATCACATTGCCGGGGTCGATCTGGCGAATGCCGGCAATGCCATCGATTGGCGAAGTCACCTTGGTAAATCCAAGTTGTACCCTGGTGCTCGCGATCGATGCATTGTCGGCGGCTATGGCACCCTGGTATTGCGCGACGGTGTTCTGCTGCGTGATGCGGTCGATCTGGGCAACGTACTGGTGGTACTTCGGACTTTCGGAGCGCTCCAGATTGGCTTTCGCAGTCGCCAGCAGGGTCGCATCCTGGGCGCGCTTGGCAAGCGCCTGATCGAGCTGCGCCTGCAGGGTGCGCGGATCTATCTCGGCAAGCACTTGACCCTTTGTCACCGGTTTGCCTTCGACGAACCCCAGTTTGAGCAACTGGCCGCTGACCTGTGGCTGCACATTGACCGTGTTGATCGGCTGGACCGTGCCCTGGGTGGTCAAGTAGACGGGCACGTTTCGCGTAGCGGCAGGCACAACCGTCACCGGCACCGGAGCGTCGGCAACGGTTTCGTTGGAACTGCCCGAACGGCGGTCACCGCCGAAGACGCGCCACAGGATCAGGGCCAGAATGACGACGCCGATCAGCGTCAAGATCCATTTGCTTCGCGACATAGTGTCGTCCGAAAATCTGCAGAAATGGTTCCGTATCGACCGCCCGCAGGGCGATCGGTACACCGTTCGCACAACGGTCCAGATGTGGCATGGTACCGGAATCCGGGCGTTGCGCGCCCGTGACATTCGGCACGGGTGTCGCACGACGAAGCGCACCACCCATGCGCCGTTATTGATCCGGCAATTATTGACAGCCGTTCGTGCCGTCCGACGCGCAGCAAAGCCAAAACATACCCTTCGGCGCGGCGGTTCATTTCAGCATCGGCGCCAACACATGTCTCGCAGACCGCGCCGGAAACGGGGTTACGGCTGCGCGACATTGCACATGGCGCTGCAATTTCCAGAAACACAGTTTCCAAAAATCACCCTTACGTAACAAGCACAGGAGTACCACTCACTGGCGCCCGGATGAATGCATCCCATCAGCGCCTCAGTCCTGCGGTTTAATTCCTAACGCCATGAAGTCAGGACAAAGACTCTTCGCGGCTTCGCGGAAATAGAGGCTGTTCGATCCCGGAACCGCGCGTCTCGAATCAACGCGGCCTCATACTCCATACGATTAGTACACCCCCGGAACCAGCCGCCAGGTGCGGCGCCGATAGTTTTCGTACTGTTCGCCGAGGCCTGCACACAGCGCGGCCTCTTCCTCATGGATGCGGTACAGGTACACGACCAGTGACAGCAGCATGATGACGCCGAGGCTCAGCCAGCTGCCCAGCGCGAGGCTGAAGCCGAGGAATGCGATCAGCGCGCCCAGGTAGCTCGGGTGGCGGATGTGCCGGTACAGGCCGCGGTCGAAGATCTCGTGATCGTCGAGAACCGCAACATTCGGTGTGTGGAAGCGGCCGAGTTGGGAGATTGCGACGAAACGGATCGCGATACCCAGACCCATGACCATCAGGCCGATGACCTGCGCAGGAACCGTCGGCCGGATCATTCCAAGTTGCCGATACGCGAGCCAGGTGCCGACGATCCACGAAAACATGTTGCCGAACGCTATCAGGCGCAGCGAGAAGCGGTCGCGGTTCTGCGCCTTGCCGCTCATGCGGCGAAATACGATCACGCTGTCGAACAACAGCCACGCGACGAGCGCGGCGACAGCGGCATTTTGCAGGGCATGCATCGTGTATGGATTTCCATCCGGAGGGAACGTGCGTCCCGGTGCGCACAATGCTAGCCGAACGCCGGTAATCCGCGCCACGGTTGACATCGCCGATATCGGGCATAACCTGCGAAATGAACTTTTCGGAATGGAAACCTCGCCATGGGCAAACACATCAATCTGGGTACGTCCGGCACGCAGTGCATCGGCGCTTACGTCGCCGAACCCGCCGGCAAGCCGAAAGGGGGCATCGTCGTCGTGCAGGAAATCTTCGGCGTCAACCGCCATATCCGCGATATCGTCGACCACTTCGCCGAGCAAGGCTACACGGCGATTGCGCCGGCGTTCTTCGACTACATCGAAAGCGACGTTGAACTGGGCTACGAAGGTGACGATTTCCAGAAAGGCCGGGACCTGGCCGGCCAGGTTGGCCTGGATCGCGCCATCGAAGCCGTCGCCAGCGCCGCCGAATCGATCAAGTCGGCCGGCAAGATCGGCGTGGTCGGTTATTGCTGGGGCGGCACCGTGGCGTTCCTGTCGGCGATCCGGCTCGGCCTGCCCGCAGTCAGCTATTACGGCGGGCGCAATGCGCCGTTCCTGTCGGAAAAACTGAAGGCACCGGTGATTTTCCACTTCGGCGAAAAGGACACTTCCATTCCGCCGGAAGTGGTGAAGAAACATCGCGAGGCCTTGCCGGACATGGCCGTTTATACCTATCCGGCCGGACACGCATTCAATCGCGACATCGACCCGACGCACTATCACGAAGCCAGCGCGAAACTCGCCTTGCAACGCACGATGGATTTCTTCGACAAACATCTGGCCGCCTGAACGATGTCCGACGGCACGGGCGAATTTGTCCTCGACACACAGCTGGTAGCGGATACGTTGCCGATCGGTGATCTGGATTTCTGCCGCGTGCTGCTGATGAACGATGCGCGCTTCCCGTGGCTGATCCTGGTGCCGCGCCGCGCCGGATTGCGCGAGCTGATCGACCTGCCGGTGGCCGACCAGCAACACCTGTTGGCCGAGGTCAACCGCTGCGCGCATGCCTTGCATGCGCTGTTCAAGCCGCACAAGCTCAACATCGCCATGCTCGGCAACATGGTCGCGCAACTGCATGTGCATGTAATCGCGCGTTTCCGCGATGATGCGGCCTGGCCGCGACCGGTCTGGGGTGTCGACCCGGTACAAAGCTACACGGTCGACGATGCCGACAAGCGCCTTGCCGAATTGCGCACGGCATTGCAGTTGCACGGCGGATGAGCCTCTTGCGCATCGAACCGCTCGGCGATCGCGCCCTGCTGGTCGTTCTCGGCGAATGCATCGATGCCGACTTGAACGGGCGCGTTCATGCCTGCGTCGAGGCCTTGCGTGCGGCGCGACTTCCCGGCATCGACGACATCGCCCCGGCATTCGCCAGCATATGCGTGCGCTACGATCCCACGGCCTGGGTGGATGCGAACGACGATCAGGTACCTTTCACGCGGTTGGCCACGCGTATCGAAGTCACGCTGCGCGAAGTCGAAACCCGTGCGCGGATACAAACCGGCGAACCAATTGAAATTCCGGTGTGCTACGAACCCGAATTTGCGCCGGACCTGGACGTCGTGGCGGCACGCGCAAAACTTTCGCCGGAACAAGTTATCGCCCGGCACGCCGCCGCCGAGTACCGCGTGGCCATGCTTGGATTCGCGCCCGGTTTCGCCTATTTGCTTGGACTCGAGACGGCATTGCACACGCCACGGCGCAAGGAACCACGACTGCGCGTGCCCGCTGGCGCGGTAGCCATCGGCGGTGCGCAAACCGGCATCTATCCACGCCAATTACCGGGCGGCTGGCAAATCATCGGACGTACGCCGCTGGTGCTGTTCGATATCGGGCGCGACCAGCCTTCATTGCTGGCGCCGGGGCAGCGCGTTCGCTTCCGCGCCATCGACGCCGGTGCATTCGCGGAATGGCCGGAATGAATATTCATGTGCTTCGGCCCGGCCTGTTGAGCACGGTACAAGACACCGGCCGCACTGGTTTCACCGCGCTTGGTGTCGGCTGTTCCGGCGCGATGGACAGCGTCGCCCTGCGCCTGGCGAATGCACTGGTCGGCAACGATGAAGATGCCGCCGCGCTGGAGGTCACGCTGCTCGGCCCGCGACTCCGTTTCGACGCGGACAGCCTGGTTGCGTTGACCGGCGCCGGGATCGAAGCACGGGTCGATGGCGAGCCGGTGCTGACCTGGCGCCCGCTGATCTTGCGCGCCGGTAGCGAACTGGATCTGGGCCGAATTCCGGTCGGCGCCCGCAGCTATCTGGCAATCGCCGGCGGCATCGATACCCCACGTGTGCTGGGCAGTCGCAGCTGTGATCTGCACGGTGGCATCGGTGGCCGCCTGCTGGAAAGCGACGACAGGTTGAACCTGGCCAGTCCATCGCGGGATGCGGCTGCATTCATGTCACGGCAAACCGACGATCATGCCGGTTCGAACAAGCGCCTGCTCAGCGCGAACTGGTCGCTCAACCCGCGGCCCTGGTTCGATCCGCACGCGCGGCCCCTGCGTGTGCTGACCGGATCGCACTTCGATCGCCTCGAAGCGAATTCGCAACGCATGCTGTTCGGCGCTGATTTCCGCATCGGTACCGACTCCAACCGGGTCGGCTATCGTCTTCAAGGTACGGGCCTCAAACTGCGCAAACCGCTGGAGCTGGCTTCCGAGGGCGTCGTCCCCGGCACGATGCAACTGCCACCGAGCGGCGATCCGATCGTGCTCATGACCGAAGCACCGACCTGCGGCGGCTATCCGCGCATCGCGCAAGTGGTCGCCATCGATCTTCCGCGATTGGGGCAACAACGACCCGGCGCAAGCATTCGTTTTGAAAGAACCTCGCTGGAACGGGCACAATCAGGTTATCTTGAACGCGAACGGGTGCTGGCGCGCCTGATGAAGACGATCCAACGGCGGCTGCGCGACGACTGAATGGCAAACATCGACCTGAATTGCGACATGGGCGAATCCTTCGGCGCCTGGATCATGGGCCAGGACGCGCAGGTGATGCCGTGGATCACGTCGGCCAATATCGCCTGCGGTTTCCACGCCGGCGACTTCGCAACCATGCGCGCGACCGTCGAGCTGGCACGCTCGCATGGCGTTGCCATCGGCGCCCACGTGTCGCTGCCCGACTTGCAGGGCTTCGGCCGGCGCGAGATGCGCGTCACGCCGCACGACGCCTACGCGATGACGCTGTACCAGATCGGCGCGCTGGCGGCATTCACGAACGCGGCCGGCGCGACGCTCAGTCACGTCAAGCCGCATGGAGCGCTGTACAACATGGCAGCCCGCGATGCGCAGCTGTCCGATGCCATCGCCCGTGCGGTGCGCGACTTCGATCCGGCGTTGCGTTTGTTCGGGCTGGCCGGCAGTGCCTTGCCGGCGGCCGGCGAGGCCGTCGGCCTGGGCGTCGCGCACGAAGCCTTTGCCGACCGCCGCTACGAAGCCGACGGCTCGCTGGCATCACGGCGCGAAGCCGATGCCGTGATCGAGAATATCGACGATGCGGTCGCGCAAGCCGTCGAGATCGCTCGCGATCGCCAAGTCCGATGCCGCGACGGCAGCCGGCTGCAACTGCGGGCCGATACGATCTGTGTGCATGGCGATCGACCGAATGCCGCGCAGTTCGCGCAACACCTGCGTCAGGCGCTACAAGCCGCCGGTCTCGACATCACCGCCGCCGCGACGCCAACCAACACATGAATTACTGGCCCCTGCTCGGCGTCGCCGTCGTTGTCGTCGGCTTCATTTTGCGCCTGAACCCGGCCCTGGTCGTGGTCGCGGCCGGGCTGATCAGCGGCCTGCTCGCCGGATTGTCGATTCCGCACCTGCTCGCCCTGCTCGGTCATTCCTTCGTATCCGAACGCGTGCTGCTGTTGTTCGTCATGACCCTGCCGGCAATTGGCCTGCTCGAACGCGCCGGCCTGCGCGAGCGCGCCCATGTCGTCATCACCCGGTTGCGCGGACTCACCTTTGCGCGTCTGTTGATCTCTTATCTCGGCCTGCGCCAGATTCTTTCGATGCTGGGCCTGACCAATGTCGCCGGACACGCACAAACCGTGCGCCCCCTGCTGGCACCAATGGCCGAAGCCGCGGCCGAAAAGATCGATCCGGATCTGGACCAACCGCAACGCGACAAGATCAAGGCCATGGCCGCCGCAACCGACAACGTCGGCCTGTTCTTTGGCGAGGACGTGTTCATCGCGCTCGGTGCGGTGCTGCTGATCCAGGGCTTTTACAGCCAGCAAGGCATCGAGCTGGACCCGCGCCACATCGCGATTTGGGCCTTGCCGACGGCGATCTTCGCGTTCGTCATCCATTCGATACGGCTGCTCCGGCATCAACGTCGTCTGCGCGAGCAAGCGCATGCAAAGGCCGACAAGGAAAACCGCAATGCTGCGAATTGAGCATATCTACTGGTTGTGCGGCATCCTGCTGGCGGTTGCGGCATTCGTTGATCTGCGCGCGAGAAAGCCGGCGCACGCCGCGTTCTGGGCCATTCTCGCGGCCTGTTTTCTCGGCGGAGATGCAGTCGAAGCGGCCAGCAAGCATGGCGTGCAGTGGCCCGCGCAGCTGGCCGGTCTGGGCGTGATCGGCCTGGCCCTCATCGCCGGATCGGGCACACTCAAACGACACCCGGAATCCGATGCCGATTCAGCACGGCGACGCGAGAGCGCGGCGCGACTGGGCAACCTCCTGTTCGTCCCGGCCCTGGTGATCCCACTGGGCACCCTGGCCCTGGCGCTGCTGCAACCTTGGTTGCATGTCGGCAATTTTCAGTTCATCGCCACGCATCGCTCCACGCTCACGGCGCTCGGCGTGGCTTGCGTGGCCGCCGCGATCGCAGCGATGGCGCTGACACGTTCCGGCGCCGTGGCAGCGGCACACGAAAACACGCGCCTGCTCGATGCGCTGTCCTGGGCGGCGTTGCTGCCGATGCTGCTGGCCACACTGGGCGGTGTGTTCGCCGCCACCGGCGTCGGCGACTCGATCGCCCATCTGACCGCGGCAGCCATTCCGGTCGATTCGCGTCTGGCCTGCCTGATCGCCTACGCATTCGGCATGGTCGTATTCACCGTCATCATGGGCAACGCCTTTGCCGCGTTCCCGGTGATGACCGCCGGCGTCGGCCTGCCGTTGTTGATCGTGCAACATCACGCCAATCCTGCGGCACTCGGCGCGTTGGGCATGCTCAGCGGTTATTGCGGCACGCTGCTCACGCCAATGGCGGCGAACTTCAACGTGGTACCGGTGGCCTTGCTCGAATTGCCCGATCAGAACGACGTGATTCGGGCACAATGGCCGACCGCCGTAGTGCTGTTCACGGCCAATTTCATATTGATGGATATGGTGGTGTTTCGATGAGCGATTCCGAACCGGTCGCCCTGGTAACGGGTTTCACGCCGTTCGCGGGCGACAACGTCAATCCGTCGCAGCGCATCGCGCAGGCGCTGGACGGTGAGCTGGTTGCCGGCCATCGGGTCGTCGGCACGGTATTGCCCACCGAATTTTCCTGCGTCATGGATATGCTGGAAAACCTGATCCAGGCGCACGAGCCAACCGTGGCACTGGCGCTGGGCCAGGCCGGCGGGCGCGACGGTATTTCACTGGAGCGCGTGGCAATCAACCTGATCGATGCGCGGATTGCGGACAACGCAGGCCTGGCGCCAATCGATATTCCGGTGGTGCCGGATGCACCGAATGCCTACTTCACGGCGCTGCCGGTCAAGGCGATGCTGGCCCGGCTGGATGGCACGGGCATCGCCGCGGCGATCTCGCACAGCGCAGGCACGTTTGTCTGCAATCAGGTGTTTTTCGGGTTGGCACATCTGCAGGCGACGCGATATCCGCAGCTGCGCAGCGGCTTCATTCACGTGCCGTTTCTGCCCGATCAGGCGCGGCAGCACGGCAACGCGCCCTCAATGCCGCTGGAAACCATGATCGACGCCGTCAGAAGTTGCCTGGAGACCGCACTGACGACGCGCGAGGACCTTCACTTTCCGGCCGGCGCCACGCACTGAACGTCGCCGGGCAACAACGATTACTTGCCGTCGGTCGCGCTCGATGCCGCGCTGTTCGGCGGTGCTGCCGTGGTGGCCTGCTGCGGATCCACCAGCGGCTGCACCTTGTCGTCAAGTTCGATGAACGCGCTGAGTTTCTGCGACTTGGCGATCACCGCGATCAGGTGTTTCTGCTTGGCGCTGGCGTCATTGCCATCGCGCAGGACGATGCCGGTGAGATGCTCCCGTTCCTTCAAATCGCCAACGTAACCAAACAGTTCCATCTTGCCCATGATGTAGGCGCCGGTACGGAATTGTTCGCTCTTGTACGGTTTGACCTGCAAACGACCGTTATCGACATCGGCGGCAATGCCGACGACCAGATAGCCCAGCATCGCAACGGCGGCGGCCAGCAGTATCATTTTCTTGTTCATCTGTTTGCCCTGCCTCAAATCAATTTTTGTCGTCGTCGCCCTTCTTGGCTGCATCCACGACGGCGATGACTTTCAGGTTTCCATCATCATCCTTGACGTAACCGGTCACGTGTTCGTCACGGCAGACAATCGCCAGGCCGGTAATGTGTTGCTGCTTGATGCCCTGCTTTTCGCCGGGCTGCAGCAGGATGCTGTGCGCGGGCTTGCCGATATCGACCAGATAACGCAGATGACTGGCCAGGTCCTGGCGGGTAAGCGTCGCGCCTTCCAGATCGAACTGGCCGTCCTTCGCCGCCGAAACGGTGATATCGAAGTGCTTCGGCACATTGACGCTCATTGTCGTTCCTTCGTTGATCGCATTGCGGCCGCACGCCGCCAGCAGTGCGACCACGACCGCAAGCACTGCAATTCGCAGCCATCGATTAAGGCCAAATTTCTGCATTTCCAACTCCTGCCTGCTGATTACGGTTGCGGTGGTTCAAGCCTTGGGCAGGGTGACGCCCTGCTGGCCCTGGTATTTGCCGCCACGATCGCGGTAACTGGTCGCGCACACTTCGTCCGATTCCAGAAACAGCATCTGCGCCACGCCTTCGTTGGCGTAGATCTTCGCCGGCAACGGCGTGGTATTTGAAAATTCCAGCGTCACGTGTCCTTCCCACTCCGGTTCGAGCGGAGTGACATTGACGATAATGCCGCAACGCGCGTACGTGCTCTTGCCAAGGCAGATGGTAAGTACTTCGCGCGGAATGCGAAAGTACTCCACCGTACGTGCCAGCGCAAACGAATTGGGCGGAATGATGCAAACCTCTCCGCGCACGTCGACAAAGCTGCGCGAGTCGAACGCCTTGGGATCGACAATGGTTGAATTGATGTTCGTGAAAACCTTGAATTCGTCGGCGCAGCGCACGTCGTATCCGTAACTCGACGTGCCGTAGGAAATGAGCTTGCCGCCATCGTCACGGCTGCGGATCTGGCCCGGCTCGAACGGTTCGATCATGCCCTTGCGTTCGGCCATGCGCCGAATCCAGTTGTCCGATTTGATGCTCATGAATGGGTTCTTCCGCTGTGAACGATGCCGGCGCTAGGTATTCTGGATAACGATCTTCGGGAACTGGATCGCCTTGCTGCGCGAACGCTGCGAAAGCAACCCGGACGCCTTGCGCGCGATTTCACGGTATGCGACCGCGACGTTGCCATCCGGGTCCGCGCTGAC
The DNA here is from genome assembly GCA_963779795.1 of uncultured Pseudomonadota bacterium. GTDB lineage: Bacteria > Pseudomonadota > Gammaproteobacteria > Xanthomonadales > Rhodanobacteraceae > Rudaea. The sequence goes on from CAVZZK010000003.1 coordinate 1,276,843, forward strand.
CGTCGGTGCACCGCCGTCGGCCTGTTCGCGGATGCGGATATCCAGCGGCAGCGATCCAAGCAACGGCACACCGTATTGTTGCGCCATGCGCTCGCCACCGCCGCTGCCGAACACATGCTCGGCATGACCACAATTCGAGCACACGTGAACCGCCATGTTTTCCACGATACCGAGCACAGGCACATCTACTTTTTCAAACATTTTCAGTGCCTTGCGTGCATCCAGCAAGGCGATGTCCTGCGGCGTGGTAACGATGATCGCCGCCGAAACCGGCACGCGCTGGCATAGCGTCAGCTGGATATCGCCGGTGCCCGGCGGCAGGTCGATAACCAGATAATCCAGCGAATCCCAGTTGGTCTCGTTGAGCAATTGGGTCAAGGCCTGGGTGACCATCGGCCCGCGCCAGATCATGGGCGTGTCCTCTTCGATCATGAAACCGATCGACATGGTCTGGATACCGTGCGCGATTTTCGGCTCGATGTGCTCGCCGTCCTTGCTGTCCGGTTTGCCCGATACGCCAAGCATGCGCGGGATGCTGGGGCCGTAAATGTCCGCATCGAGAATACCCACCCGCGCGCCTTCAGCCGCAAGGGCCAGGGCGAGGTTCGCGGCCGTCGTCGATTTGCCGACACCGCCCTTGCCCGACGCCACGGCGATGATGTTTTTTACGTTCGGCAATGGCGTGAGTTCGCCCTGCACCTGATGCGAATGCACGCGCGAGGTCACGCTGACCGTCGCCTCGGCGATGTCCGCATCAGCGGCAAGCGCCGCATGGATTTGCTTCTCCAGCACCGGAGCGAAGGTATCGGCCGGATAACCAAGCGCGATTTCGACGGCAACCTTGTCCGCTTCGATGCCGATGCCTTTTACGCTGCCCGAAGCGACCAGATCCTGGCCCGTGTTCGGGTCGATGATGCCGGCGAGCAGATTTTCCACCAGCTGCTGGGTTGGCTGAGTCATGAAGAAAAATGGGTTGTACAGACGAATTGTCCATTGTAGCCGAGCCGGACATCGACCGCCCGGACGAGCTGTGCGCGGCGATTCGCTAATATGTACGGATGCGCGCATGGCCGACAATCGTTCTCGTTGCCTTTCTTCATGCCGGCGTCGCCATCGCTGTGACGCTGACACCCGTCGGGTTGTGGAAAACCATCGATGACCACAGCCACAAACCACGCGCTTTGGTCGAAATCAACAACATTCAGGGCGTGCTGAAGGGGCGCATCGTGCGCCTGTTCCCCGCACCGGGCGTGGATGCGCGCGCACGTTGCGGGCAATGCAGTGGTTCACGCCACGACCAGCCGGTTCTCGGCATGACGATCCTGTGGGGCCTGCGTGACGAGGGCGGCCGTTGGAGCGACGGCCGCATCCTTGACCCGGAAACCGGCCATGTCTATCACTGCGTGCTGCGCTTGAGCGACCACGGCGACCGGCTGCAGGTGCGCGGCTACATCGGCCTGCCGCTGTTCGGTCGTACACAAACCTGGCTTCGCGCGAGTTCGGCTGCGCCTAGTGCTTCGCCGTAACCCGCCACAAGGTACCGTTGCCATCCTCGGATACGATCAGCGAGCCGTCGTGCGCCACGGCCAGGCCAGCCGGCCGGCCCCACACGTGCCCATCGTCAACAACGAAACCGGTCATGAAATCCGCATAGGCTCCGGTCGGCTTGCCATTTTTCATCAGCAGCCGTACCACCTTGTAGCCACTGCGAGCGCTGCGATTCCATGAACCATGCAGGGCAACAAAGGCGTCGCCGCGATACTGCGGCGGAAAGGCCTTCTGGTTGTAGAAGGTAATGCCCAGCGGAGCCGAATGCGGCTGGATCAGCACGTCCGGTATGGTGACATGATTTTTCAGGTCCGGTCGCCGGTCCATCTGGCGCGGGTCTTGGTGATCGCCGATGTAGTACCAGGGCCAACCGTAGAACGCACCCTGCCTTATCGTCGTGGCGTAATCGAAAGGCACGTTGTCGCCGAGACGGTCGCGTTCGTTGACCACGCACCATGGCGTACCGCTGCCCGGCTGGATGCCCAACCCGGCGCAGTTGCGCAGCCCGGTCGCGTAGAGGTGGATACCGCTGCCGTCGGCGGAAAATTCCCACACGGCAGCGCGCCCCTCTTCCGCACCCCAGCTCGCTCCAAAGCCGTGCCTGGTGTCGTAGGCACGCGCTTCCGCCACCGTCTTGTGTTGCATTTCGTCGGCCACGTTCGACCTGGAACCTACGGCGAGCAGAATCTTGCCGCTGCGCAGAACCGCCACGTCACGGGTCGAGTGTCCATGTTCAGGCACCCCGTGTACGATGGTTTCCGGCGCCGATCGAGCGTGCGTGTCGCCGCTCTTGTACGCGTAGCGAACGACCTTGCCGGTTTCGCCGACGTAGACATACTTCGGATCATTGCCCGGCGGATAGAACGCGATGCCGTAAGGCTCATCAAGGCCGCCGGCAAACACCGTCGGATTCGAACCATCGGGCGTGCCGTCGGCGCCGGCCTTGAACAGCAGTATCTTCCCGGCACCGTTCTCGGCCAGAAACAGGTCACCGTTCGGCGCCACGCGCAACACGCGCGGCGCGCGCAGTCCAGACGCAAACAACTTCACGGAAAGACCGTCCGGAACCTTCGGCACCGCTCCATCCGGCCGCCGGACGACCCGTGGCGAATTGCCGGCGCTGCGGGTGATCAACGCCAGACCACGGTTCGGCGGCGGCAGATCGCCCGGCGAGAACTTGCGCACCACGCCGGGCGCGTCGTCGCGCCAGCTTCCAAATGCGGCCTTGCCGGTGTGCAGGGGTTGTGCCGCACTGGCCGTGACGGCGAACAAGGCAACGCAAATGGCTGTTGACCGAATCATGACGTCCTCCAAAGCTTTACTGAACGATCCTGCTTCGCTGTGACCGGCGACAAGGCCGAATCGTTCAAGCTTTCGCACCGTAGCACGACATGCATCCAACCCCGGCACCGGCCTTGTACCAAGATACACGCTGCCTCATGCGATAATCGTGAACATCAGTTTTGGAAGCCAACGGATGACACAGCGCGAAATTCTCGTCACCTCGGCCCTGCCCTATGCCAACGGCCAGATTCATCTCGGCCACATGCTCGAACACATCCAGTCCGACATCTGGGTACGGGCCATGCGCATGGCCGGGCACCGGGTGCATTTCGTGTGTGCCGACGATGCACACGGCACCTCGATCATGTTGCGCGCGGAGAAGGATGGCATCACCCCGAAGGCGTTGATCGATTCGGTCAGGAAGCGCCACGAGGCGGACCTGCGCGATTTCGGTGTCGAATATGATTACTACTCGTCAACCGACAGCGACACGAATCGCGAACTGACCTACGCCATCTGGCAGGCCCTGGAATCCGCGGGCCACGTCGAATCGCGCCCGGTCAAGCAGCTTTACGATCCGGAAAAGCAGATGTTCCTGCCCGACCGGTTCATCAAGGGCGAGTGTCCGAACTGCCACAGCGAGGATCAGTACGGCGACGCCTGCGAAGTCTGCGGCAAGACCTACAACCCGACCGACCTGGTCAATCCCTACTCCGTCGTATCGGGCGCGACACCGGTGGAGAAGGAATCGCTGCACTTCTTCGTGCGCCTGGCCGATTTCGAGGAAATGCTCAAGGCCTGGCTGAACGAACGCCAAGACGCGGGCGGTTTGCAAAGCGAGGTTGTCAACAAGTTGCAGGAGTGGTTCGCCGATGGCCTGCGCAGTTGGGACGTGTCGCGCGACGCACCCTACTTCGGCTTCGAGATTCCCGGCCAGCCGGGCAAATTCTTCTATGTCTGGGTGGATGCGCCGATCGGCTACCTGGCATCGTTCAAGGACCTGTGCGCGTCCGCGCGCAAGGACGAACTCAAGCCCGACGATTACGAGCGTTTCACGAAAGTCGGATCCGACACCGAAATGGTGCATTTCATCGGCAAGGACATCATCTACTTCCACACGCTGTTCTGGCCGGCGATGCTGCACGGTGCCGGCCTGCGCACGCCGACCGCAGTCAACGTGCACGGATTCCTGACCGTCAACGGCGCCAAGATGTCCAAATCGCGCGGCACCTTCATCGAGGCGCGCACCTATCTGGATCACATCGACGCCGACTATTTGCGCTATTTCCTCGCCACCCAGCTCAACCCGACCCTGGCCGACGTGGACCTGGACCTGAAGGCATTCGAGGAGCGCGTCAATTCGCACCTGGTTGGCAAGTGGGTCAACATCGCCAGCCGCACGGCGGGATTTATTGAGAAACTTTTTGATGGAAAGCTGGCATCAAGCTTGTCTGAAATAAATCGACGCCGATACGACGGTGCACGCAAGCATCTAGAAACGCTCTGGCGTAGCGAACATAAGCAATTCTGGTACGAGCGCCGAGATTTCGCTCAAGTTACTCGTGACATCATGACGCAAGCTGGTCATATCAATCAGATTATCGATGGGTATAAGCCTTGGGTTGTGGCGAAGGACCCTGCTCGACGCGAGGAACTGCACGAGGTTTGTACGCTGGCCATAAATTTCTTTCGCCTGCTCGCGATTTACCTGAAACCAATTATTCCCGCAACGGTTGGCCGCGCCGAAGCATTTCTTGGCGAACGATTGGAGTACTTCAAGCAAGCAGAGACACCTCTGCTTCGAGTGAAGATTTCCCCGTTTCAACCATTAATGACCCGCATAGACCCGAAGAAAATCCAGGCCATGATCGAAGCCTCCAAAGAATCACTTGCGCCGACAACGGCAAAGACGCCAACTGCCCAGCCGGCCAGGGAACCCGAATCCCGGACACCGGCAACCATCTCCATTGACGACTTCGCCAAGCTCGACCTGCGTATCGGCAAGGTGCTGGTCTGCGAATTCGTCGAAGGTTCGCACAAGCTGCTGCGCTTCGAGCTGGATGCCGGCGAGCTGGGCAAGCGCCAGATTTTCTCCGGCATCAAGTCTGCGTACCCGGAACCGGAAAAACTCGTTGGCCGCAGCGTCGTGTTCATTGCCAACCTGGCGCCGCGCAAGATGCGCTTCGGCGTCTCCGAAGGCATGATCCTTTCCGCCGGCGACGACGACGGGCTGTTCCTGCTCGATGCCGATGACGGTGTAAAACCAGGCATGCCGATCAAATAGCGCATCCGGTTTGAGGTGCTCATGATGCGCCCACCCGGACCCAGTGGTTTACATAAAGCTCCTGGTCACTTAGCATCGTCCCGGTTCGCATAGGGGCGACACCATGACCATTCGTGCGCTGCTGCTGACCGGCTGTCTGCTGTTGACAAGCGTTGTCACGACTTGCCGCGCGGACGTCGTCGTCCCGACCGGAGCATCCTTCAGCCTCAGCGGCGGCTCGCTCGATCTGGGCGGCACCAACCTGCAAGCGTCCGGTTCGGTAATCCTGGGTTCGGGCAATATCAACGACGCCGCGAATATCGACATTCCATCCGGCGGATCGCTCGACGCCGGCAGCGGAACGCTGACCCTGTCGGGAAACTGGTCCAACGCGGGCTCGTTCAACGCCGGCACCAGCACGGTCAATTTCGTCGATGGCGGTACCGATCCGTCGATCATCAGCGGCGATACCACGTTCTACAACGCCAGCTTCATCAGCTCGGTCGGAAAGACCTATGCCTTCGTCGTTGGCAGCACACAGACGATTCAGGGCCTGCTGACCATCCTCGGTACGTCGTCGCAGGGAATCCAGTTCGCCAGCACCACAGCAGCGCAAGTCGCGTTCATCGACCTGCTGCAGGGTGGTAGCCAGAATATCGATTTCGTTGGTGTTTCCGACGTACATGCTACCGGCCAGCATCTGGCGCCAACCAAGACCAACGACGGCGGTACCGGCAACGATCTGGGCTGGTTTGGCAATTACCCAGCCGGCGGTGGCGCAAGCGTTGCGCCAACGCCTGTCTTGTCGATTTTCGCAGCCTTTTTGCTTGCCCTGATATTGCTCGGTAGCACGCTATTCCTCAACCGTCGAGTCCTGCGGGACCTGCCGAACGTGCGCTGGAGATGAGCAGATGATCTCGTACTCGTTGCGCCGTTCCGTCTTGAGTGTAGCCATCGTCTGCGCATTGCCCGGAGTCCTCGCTCACGCTCAAAACGTGACGATTACGCCGCCCATCGGCGGCGACGTCCAAATCACCGGCGGGCGGCTGATCATTTCCGATCTACCCGGCGCGACATCGCAAACCAGTCCGATATGTTTCAGTTCCGCCGACGGTACGATCGGCCCTTGTGCCGGCGGCGGCGCTGTTGGACCTACCGGACCGACAGGACCCACTGGCGCCGTCGGGCCAACAGGACCAGCCGGAGCAGCGGGACCTACCGGAGCGACTGGCGCCATCGGGCCCACCGGAGCAGCCGGCTTGGCCGGGCCGATGGGGCAGACTGGAGCGACCGGACCCACCGGAGCAACCGGCTTGGCCGGGCCGATCGGGCCGACTGGCGCCACCGGTCCAACAGGCGCAGCCGGCGGCGGCACGATCATTCCGTTTGCATCGGGCAACACGCAAAGCGTAACGACGATATCTGGCGGCCTGTCCGGTACGGACGTACTGCTCGGCTTCGGCGCCAGTACCGGCGGTGTCTCCGCTTCCGGTGGCGCGATTGATCTGACGGGCGCCTCGGGCACCCAGATCAATTTGGCATTCAGCATGCCGCGCGACGGAGTGATCACCAGTGTCTCGGTTTATTTCAGTTCGATCAGCGCGTTGTCCCTGGTCGGTACCACGGTCACACTGAACGGCTCGCTGTACGAATCGACGACACCCGACAACACATTTGTGCCTGTTGCCGGCGCCACCGTCACGCTGGCTCCCGCACTGACCGGCATACTGGCAACCGGCACGATAAGCAATGGCGTGGTCACCGGCCTGAACATTCCGGTTACCGCACAGACGCGCTTGTTGTTCGTGGGGTCGGCGACCGCTTCCGGCAATTCGCTGATCGATACCGTTACCGGTTATTGGAGCGGAGGAGTGGCTATCCAGTGATGCGGGCACCTCGTTTTTTCAGCCTGCGCACGAATACCGCCGATCGACGGTCGCGTCGATCGAATTCCAATCCTGGGCCGATGGAGGCCGTGTCATGAAATCAGGTTCGTTGCGACCCTCAGCCTTGTCGGTAGCGATCATTTGCGCCTTGCCGAGCATGGCTGGCCATGCACAGAACGTGACGATCGCTCCGCCTGTCGGCGGCGACGTGGTGATTTCCAGCGGACACCTGATCGTTTCCGATCTGCCTGCCGCCACCCAGCAAAATACGCCAGTGTGTTTTGACACCACCACCGGTGTCGTCGGTCCATGCGCAGCGGGAAGCATTACCGGGCCTACCGGCCCTCCGGGTCCGACCGGAGCCATGGGGGCAACCGGACCGACGGGCGCCGCCGGGCCCAGAGGACCGAAGGGCGACAATGGAGCCACGGGAGCAACCGGCCCAACCGGTCCAACCGGTCCAACCGGTCCAACCGGTCCAATTGGTCCAACTGGTCCGGCTCTGACGCCGCCGACGATTTATTCGACCTCCGCCACCTCCGTTAGCGGCGCCAATAGCCTGGTCGCAACCTGCGGCGCGGGCTTTGCCATCGGTGGCGGCTGTATTTCGGATCCGAACAATGACGCAATCGCGTCGTCGTACATGAGCAGTTCCACGCAATGGACCTGCCAGATCGGCAGCGGCGGTGGCACTCAAATCACGGCCCAGGTGTATTGCACCGGCACAGTGGGACCGACCGGCGCGACCGGTCCCACTGGGGCAACCGGCCCAACCGGCGCGACTGGTCCTACTGGGGCAACCGGCCCCTGAGTGAATCGTTGCGTGGCGCGATGCGCGGAGCAATCCGCGCTCGCGCTGGCAAATTCGCCACAAGCCGGGGCAAAATCCTCCGATGCCCGGCAAATCCCGCCATTACGATATCGTCCTGTATGACAGCATTGGCATGCCCTACACGGGTGCGACGCCCGAAAATCATGGCCTTGGTGGCTCCGAGTTTCAGGCCATCCTGGTTGCCGAGGGCCTGGCAGAGCGCGGACGGCGCGTGCTGGTCCTCAACAACACGACGAAATCCGAGAGCATTCGCGGCGTCGATTACGCAAATCACGCGCGCGCGCAGTACATGACTGCCTGTGACGTACTGGTCGTACAACGCTACTCGCAGCTACCGCCAATTCTGGCTCGCAAGACCATCGTTGCCGCGTCGGACGTGCCTGGCAATCACTACGACCATTTTTCGCCCCTGTTTGCCGGCCATGGCGATGCCACGCTGGTCGCGGTATCCGCATGGCAACGTCGGCTTTTCGCCGCTGGCTGGCGATCGGTCGTCATTCCGAACATGCTGCCGGATGAAATTTATTCACAGGAACGAACAGCGAAAACCTCGCGCTTTGTTTACGCCAGCGCCGCGCTCAAGGGTCTGGAGCCCACGCTCGAGGCCTGGCAAACGCTTCGTAAACGCAGCCGCCGAGACGACCTTGAACTGCGTATTTGCACTCCCGGTTACGACCACGCCGATACGACGCGATTCGCCAACGCCGGCGTGCGCTTTCTCGGATCGCTTCCATTCCGGCAGGTCATTGGGGAAATCGCCGATTCCGCTGGCATTTTCTACGTCAATGCCTGGTCGGAAACGTTCGGCATCGTCCCGGCCCTGACGGAGGCGCTGAAGCGCCGTACGCATATCCTCTGCACCAGCGACCCGGGCGGACTGCCGGATACCATCAACAGCCCGTTGTTGACGTCCGATCGTGAAACGTTCGATCGGCAATTCCTCGAGGCATTGGCCACACCGAACGAGCCGCGCTGGCAGGCGCCCGCCAACGACTTTCGCGCGAGCCGCGTGATCGATCGCTGGCTGGAACTGATCGATGCCCGATCTCCGCATCCAAAACCGGCGCCAACGAAACCCGGAGTGTGCCTGTCGATGATCGTCAAGGACGAGGCGCACGTCATCGAACGCTGCCTGCGTTCAGTCAAACCGCACATCCATGCCTGGGCCATCGTGGATACCGGTTCCAGCGACGGCACGCAGGACATCATCCGCCGGCTAATGAACGACCTGCCCGGCGAATTGATCGAACGTCCGTGGGTGGATTTCTCCACGAACCGCAACCAGGCGCTGGAAGCGGCGCGGCGTCACGGCAACTATGCATTGGTGATCGATGCCGATGACACGCTCGAAGCCGATGCCGGTTTCTCGTGGCCGGCGCTCGACGCAGCCGGTTACATGCTGGAAATCTTCGATACCGGCGACACGCACTATTGGCGCGTGGCCTGTGCTCGCCTCGACGCCGGCTGGGAATGGCGTGGCGTGTTGCACGAGGCCCTGTGCACGCCGGTCCATGTCCCCACGCCGCACTTGCCCGGCCTGCGCATCTTGCGCCTGCACAACGACGGCGCGCGCAGCCGCATTCCACAACGCGACAAGTTCCTGCAGGACGCCCGGATACTCGCGGACGGCCTGCAAAAAGAACCAGACAACGCGCGTTATGCGTTCTATCTGGCTCAAAGCCTGCGCGACGCCGGCGAGCTCGACAGTGCCATCGACGCCTACCGCAAACGCGTCGCGATGGACGGCTGGGCGGAGGAAGTATATTTTTCAAAACTGCAGATCGCACTGCTGCTGGAACGCCGTGGCGCGCCTTTGCCCGACATCTTGTTCGCCTACCTCGATGCATACGACTTCCGACCGACCCGGGCCGAAGCACCCTGCGAACTGGCACGCTATTTCCGCACGCACGAACGCTTTGCGCTGGCCCGACAATTCGCGCGCATTGCGGTCGATCTGCCAATTTCCGACGATGTATTGTTCATCGATCGCACCGTGCATGCGTGGCGCGCACGCGACGAACTGGCCGTGGCATCATACTGGTGCGGCGATCACGCGGAATGCGCAAGGCTCTGTCGCGAACTGCTCGACGGCGATGCGCTGCCAACCTCGGAGCGCGAACGCGTGACTCGCAACCTGGGTTTCTGCGGAATGGAGAAATGATCGATTACGACCACGGCATAAGCGCCATCGACACGGGCTTCCATCGCCCGCGCTTCGATGCCAGTCATCTGGTTGTCGAGAACGGGCGCGCGGCGTTCATCGATGTCGGCACCAATTATTCGGTGCCGCGACTGCTGTCGGCGCTGCACGAAAAAGGCCTTGCGCCAGACACGGTCGATTACGTGATCCTGACGCATGTGCATCTTGACCATGCGGGTGGTGCGGGATTGCTGATGCGCAAGCTGCCGAATGCGCGCGCCGTTGTGCATCCTCGCGGCGCGCGACACATGATCGATCCGAGCAAACTCGTCGCCGGCGCCACGGCCGTCTATGGCGAGGCTGAAATCCAGCGTAGCTATGGCGAACTGGTGCCGATCGACGAGTCCCGCGTCGACGTGGCCGACGACGGTTACGTGATCAATCTGGCCGCACGTGAGCTGGTATGCCTGGATACGCCCGGTCACGCCAAGCATCACATGAGCATCTACGACGCGCGCAGTCGCGCGTTCTTCCCCGGCGACACGTTCGGCCTGTCGTATCGCGAATTCGATACCGACCAGGGCGCATTCATCCTGCCGACTACCACGCCGGTCCAGTTCGATCCGGAAGCCCTGCACGCGTCGATCGATCGCATGCTCGGCTACTCGCCACAACAGATGTTCCTGACCCATTACAGCCGCGTCGACCAGGTGCCGAAACTGGCCGACGACATGCATGCGCGCATCGACGAGATGGTGTCCATCGCAACGGCGCATGCCAATGACGCAGACGCGCGCCATTCCAATATCGCCGCCGCGCTGTCCCTCGCCTACAGCCAGTGGTTGCAGCAGCACGGCTGTACGTTCGATGAGCGCCGCATCGGCGAATTGCTGGACATGGACATCGAACTGAATACCCAGGGACTGGAGGTCTGGCTGGATTATCAGTCGAAACAGACAAACTCATCGTGAGCAGCCGCAAACCGGCAACAACCCACGCATGCCTGAACCCCCGACCGACAATTTGCTAAGCCGGCGTATCGACGCGCTGCTGCCGCAGACGCAATGTACGCGCTGCGGTTATCCAACCTGCCGCGATTACGCCGATGCAGTCGCCAGCGGCGCGGCCGACATCAACCAGTGCCCGCCCGGGGGGCAAGCCGGAATTGATGCGCTGGCCGGGTTGCTACAACTTGCGTCGAAACCCTTGAATCCGGAAAACGGCGTGGAAAAACCGCGCGAAGTCGCATTCATTGATGAACAGGCCTGCATCGGTTGCACCAAATGCATCCAGGCCTGCCCGGTCGACGCCATCATCGGCGGCAGCAAGTTGATGCACACGGTCATCCGCGATGAATGCAATGGCTGCGAATTGTGCATTCCGCCCTGCCCGGTCGATTGCATCAGCATGATTGCAACATCCGACCATGCCGATTCACGAAACGTGGTCATGCAACAAGCCGCTTATTACCGGCAACGCCATGAGTCGCGGCGTGCGCGCCTGGCCCGCTGGGACGCCGAGCGTGAAGCCGAACTCAGCGCGCGCAAACAGGCCCTGGATTCGGCCGGTGTGAACTCCGTCCAGGCGGCACTGCAACGCGCGCGAGCACGCAAAGCCGGCAAGCGCGCATGAACGCGAACAAGCGCGAAGCCATTTTTCGGCGCCTGCGCGAGGTGAATCCGAAACCGACGACGGAACTCGTTTACGACACGCCGTTTCAATTGCTGGTCGCGGTGATCCTGTCCGCGCAGGCTACCGACGTCGGCGTGAACAAGGCGACCAAACGCTTGTTCCCGGTCGCCGGCACGCCGCAGGCGATCCTCGCACTCGGCGAAACCGGGCTGAAGCGCTACATCTCCAGCATCGGCCTGTACAACGCCAAGGCGAAAAACATCATCGCAACCTGTCGCGCGTTGATCGAGCAGCATGATGGCAAGGTGCCGCATACGCGCGAAGCATTGGAAGCATTGCCGGGCGTCGGCCGCAAAACCGCCAACGTGGTGTTGAATACGGCATTCGGCGAGCACACGATAGCCGTCGATACGCATATCTTCCGCGTGTCCAATCGCACCGGCCTGGCACCGGGCAAGACCGTGCGCGCCGTCGAGGACAAGTTGGAAAAATTCGTGCCGGCCGAGTTCAAGCGCGATGCGCATCACTGGCTGATCCTGCACGGACGTTACGTTTGCAAGGCGCGCAAACCCGATTGCCCGCAATGCATCATTCGCGATCTTTGCGAGTACCGGCGCAAGACGCCGCCGACCGACTGAATATATCTTGCGTCGCAGCATTTTGCGCGTGATCGAATCATCGCACCCCGTTTACCGTACCTTAACGGGATAGCGAGAAAGATATTCGCACGTTGCACGGTCTGTTGGGCGGTAAGGCGCTGCAACACTTCGCGATTCGATTCGCGAAGTGCACGGCCAGCCTAAAAATCTGCGAAGGGAAGAGGCGGGTTCGTCGTACTCGATTCGACGTCCGATCAGCTTCAATGCGCAGTTCTGCCGATACAGCGGCAACAACCGCGGGAACCACCCGCTACAACCACGGAGTACATGTAATGTCGAACAAAATCGTTAAACCCCTGACCCTTGCGATCGGCGCGGCCTTCCTCGGTTCGGCTGCCCTGAGCCAGTCGGCCAATGCCAGCACGGCATTCCAGGTCAAGCCGTTGGTTTCCGGCTACATGCTGGCCGGCGCCGAAGGCAAGTGCAGCGAAGGCAAGTGCGCGGTATCGAAGATGGATATGGACCACGACGGTACCGTGTCGATGGCCGAAGCGGAAAAAGCCGGCTGGAACGCGAACCAGTTCAAGGCCATGGATTCGAACAAGGACGGCAAGCTTTCCGGCGAAGAACTCGCCATGGGCCACAAGATGCACAAGACCGGCGCCGAAGGCTCCTGCTCTGCGGCCAAGAAAGGCAAGGAAGGTTCCTGTTCATCGGCCAAGAACAAAGGTGCGGAAGGTTCCTGCTCGTCGGGTAACAAGGGCAAGGAAGGCTCCTGTAGCGGTCGTTGATGATGAGCAAGCGTCCAGGCATACATGCCCAGGGCGCCGGACTCGGCCTGCGGCGGGACCTTCTGGCCCCGCTGCAGGCAGCTCCGGACGCGCCGATCGATTTCTTTGAAGTCGCGCCGGAGAACTGGATCAACGTCGGCGGCCGATTGGGCAAAACATTCCGCGCGTTCACCGAACGTTTCCCGTTCATCTGTCACGGGCTATCGCTTTCGCTGGGCGGTCCGGCGCCGCTGGATGAAACCCTGCTGCACAAGATTCGCCGCTTGCTCGACGAGCACGGCATCGAACGCTACAGCGAACACCTGTCCTACTGCTCCGACGACGGCCAGTTGTACGACCTGCTGCCACTTCCCTACACCGAAGAGGCCGTGCAGTGGGTGGCGCAGCGCATTCGTCGCACGCAGGACATCATCGGCCAGCGCATCGCCGTGGAGAATGTCTCCACCTATGCCTCGCCCGGCCAGGAAATGAGCGAAATCGATTTCACCAATGCGGTGCTGGAAGCGGCCGACTGCGAACTGCTGCTGGACGTCAACAATGTTTACGTCAACAGCGTCAATCATCGCTACGATCCGCGCGCGTTCATCGAAGCGCTGCCACGCGAACGCATCGCCTACATTCATATCGCCGGTCACTACAACGAGGCGCCGGACCTGATCGTCGACAGTCATGCCGCGCCGGTGATCACTCCGGTGTGGGACTTGCTCGATCTTGCCTACGCACGTTTTGGCGTGCTGCCGACGTTGCTGGAACGCGACTTCAAGATCCCGCCCTTGCCGGAATTGGTAGGCGAGCTCGAGCATATCCGGGCCATACAGCAAAGACACGGTGCCTCGACGGAGCAAGCCCATGTCCGCCGTGCCTGAAGCGAACCGGACCCATCAACTGCAATATGGTTTTACCGCGCACCTGCGCGACCCGGATTCGCAACCTGCACCCGACGGTATCGAAGACCGGCGCATGGGCATTTATCGCGAACTGGTATTCGCCAACATGGAAATGTTCATGTCCGCGAATTTCCCGGTGATCCGAAGCCTGTACGACGACGATGCCTGGGATGCGCTGGTGCGCGATTTCCTGCGCGAGCATCAATGTCACACGCCGCTGTTTCCGGAGTTCGGGCGCGAGGTGCTGCGCTATTTCGAGCAACGCCAGCAGCAAGGCGCGGACGATCCGCCGTTCCTGCTGGAACTGGCCCACTACGAGTGGGCCGAACTGGCGATCAGCCTCGACGAAAACGATATCGCCGCGATTCCGCACGATCCGCTGGGTGATCCCGTTGCCGGCATTCCGGTCGTCTCGCCGCTGGCCTGCATGCTCGGCTACCATTTTCCCGTGCACCGGATCGGCCCGGATTTCCGCCCGTCCGAGGCGCCAGCCGAGCCGACCTTGCTGCTGCTGGTGCGTGATCGCGACGACGAGCTGCATTTCCACGAGATCGACCCGCTCAGCGCGATGCTGATCGAACGCCTGCAAGCCAATACCGAAGCCACCGGGCTTGAGTGCCTCGACGCGCTGCTGCGCGAACGCGGCGAAGCCGGATCGGTGCCGTTACGCGACGCCGGCTGCGCAACAATCGGGTTGCTGCACTCGCGTCAGGCCATACTCGGTACGCGCGTGGACTGAGGCAACGTGTCGATCGCTCGCGGTTTGTGATCGACATCCGCGCCGCGTATGCTTCAGCCATGTCGGCTCCAACCCATTCTGCCTACGCGGAACGTTTCCGCGGATTCCTGCCCGTCGTCGTCGACGTCGAAACCGGCGGTTTCGACAGCGAGCGCGATGCCCTGCTGGAAATCGCCGCCATCGTCATCCGCATGGGTGAAGACGGCCTGGTCGCTCCCGACCCGGCCGTGTCCACGCATGTCGAGCCTTTTCCGGGAGCCAATATCGATCCGCGAGCGCTGGAAGTGACCGGCATCGACCCCACGCATCCGTTTCGCGGGGCGATACCGGAACGCGAAGCGTTGAATCATGTATTTCGGCCGATCCGCCAGGCAATTCGCGAATTCGGATGCCAGCGCGCGATTCTGGTCGGACACAACGCGGCATTCGATCTGGGCTTTCTCAATGCGGCTATCCGCCGCACCGGCCACAAGCGTAGCCCGTTCCACCTGTTCAGTTGTTTCGACACCGCGACACTTGGCGGGCTCGCCTACGGCCAGACCGTGCTCAGTCGCGCCGTGCAAGCCGCCGGCCTGGACTGGGATGCGGACCAGGCCCATTCGGCGGTCTACGATGCGGAACGCACCGCCTTGCTGTTCTGCGATATCGTCAACCGCTGGAAAACGCTGCGGGACGTCGAGCGGGAGCGGGCCGGCGCCGCAGCCTGAGGCCGGCTTGTAATCGCGACCGCAGCGACCCATCATCTACCCATGCCCATCTACGAATACGCCGCCGACGGGAAAGGCTGTGCCCACTGCACGGCGCACTTCGACGTGCTGCAAAAGCTGTCTGAACCGGCGTTGGCGCAATGTCCGCAATGCAATGGCCCGATCAAGCGCATCATCAGCGCGCCGGCGGTCGCGGCGGGTCAATCGCACGTCCTCAAGGAAAGCCATATCGCCAAACACGGCTTCACCCAGTACCGGCGTGCCGGCAAGGGCGTTTACGAGAAAACCGCGGGCAAGGGCCCGCAATTCATCAGCGGTGACTGACCCGCCCCAGCATTTGGCCCGCGACCAGGCTTTCGCCGAATATTCTGGCCATTTCGGCTTATGACAAATGAATATTTAATACTTCCTCGGCGTTCTTTTGCGATGCTAGCCTCGTGGGCTAAGCTTACTCGGCATTCGCGGCCTTCGGGGAACTTCTGGCGCTTCGTTGCGCGCTAATCGCGAACCGGCCTCCGCGTTGCGCGGATTGACACGTCACCTTGTTCCACGAACAACCGAGGTTCGACATGATCTATCAGAATATTCTTGAGACCATCGGCCGCACCCCGATCGTGCGCATCAACAAGCTTGCACCGAAGGGCATCGACATGTACGTCAAGGTCGAGGCCTTCAATCCACTGTCTTCGGTCAAGGATCGACTCGCGATCGGCATCATTCTCGATGCCGAAGCCCGCGGCACGATCAAGCCCGGGCAAACCGTGGTCGAAGCCACCTCCGGCAATACCGGTATCGCGCTGGCCATGGTCTGCGCAGTCAAGGGCTATCCGTTCGTGGCATTCATGGCCGAATCGTTCTCGATCGAACGCCGCAAGCTGATGCGCGCACTTGGCGCCAAGGTAATCCTGACGCCGGCGGCCGAGCGCGGCACCGGCATGATCCGGCGCGCCGAGGAATACGCGAAGAAGCATGGCGCGTTCCTGGCGCGTCAATTCGAGAACGAGGCCAATCCCGCCTATCATCGCAATACCACCGGCCCGGAAATCCTGCTGGATTTCGCCGGCAAGCGCCTGAATTATTTCGTCAGCGGCTGGGGCACCGGTGGCACGATGACCGGCGCCGGCCAGATGATCAAGCTGGCGCGTCCGGGCGTGAAGATTATCGCCACCGAACCCGAAGTCGCAGCGATGCTGTCGGGCAAGGAATGGCAATCGCACAAGATCCAGGGCTGGACGCCGGACCTGATCCCGGACGTACTCGATCGACATGTGCCCGATCAGATCGTTCCGGTCAGCGACGTGCAGGCGCGCGATACCGCTCGCGCCCTGGCGCTGAAGGAAGGCATCTTCTGCGGCATATCCTCCGGCGGCACCTTCGCCGCGGCATTGGAAGTGGCCCAAAAGGCACAGGCCGGCGACGTCATTCTGGCCATGCTTCCGGACACCGGCGAACGTTATCTGTCGACGTTCCTGTTCGAGGGCATCAACGAAGGCTCGGACGAAGAGTAATCCGGCGATCGACGCCGTCTGCTTATTGGCGGCGCCGACTTCCGCGATTGCGCGCGATACCGTAAATACTGGCTGCCAACCAGGCCGATGCCAGCAGGAACGTGGACAATCGGAACGCGCTGAACAAGGCGGCCAAAACGCACAACGCCCCCGCAGCGTTGAGCAGCTGATACGGCAGCGACGTACCGCGCAGCCGACCTGCCTGCACAGCAACGAATGCCAGCAGTATTACTATCACACCCAGTAACAGTAGCGATTGATAGGTAGACATCGCAAATCTCCGCAGCCGAATGGCTGCTGCAGCATAACGTACTTCGATATGGCGCCAGGGATGCCCTGATCAAATCAGCGTAGGCGACTTAATCAGGGCATCCTTGGGGCGTCGGCACACTACGCTGACGCGTTGCCTCGAACAGACAGATGCCGGCGGCCACCGAAACGTTAAGGCTTTCGACTTCTCCGTGCATCGGAATATGCGCCAGGTAGTCGCAACTTTCGCGCGTGAGCCGCCGCAAACCTTCGCCTTCGCTGCCCAGGACCAGCGCCGTCGGGCCTTTCAGGTCGAGCGTGTACAAATTCTCGTCGCCCTGACCCGACAACCCGACCAGCCATCACGCCCGGCCGCTTCAAAGATTTTATTGTTGCGCCGGGGCGGCACCCGGCGATCGTCCGATCAGGACGCATGCGTGACGATTCGACGGCCCGGAAGCGCCTTGTCGCGCCAACGCAAAATCGGCGTCTCGTAAAAGCGTGTGACGGCAGCCGCCAGTAAGAATGCCGCCAGCAATTCCACCACCAGCTGCGCCAGGCAAGCCGACAGCGTGACTGGTTTCCAACCCAGGACCCATTGCAGGATGCGCAGGGTCGTCAGATGCGCCAGATACAGCGCATACGACCAGACCGCCACGCGTACCACGCTGCGCGTCACGAACCCCGGCCCCGCCTCACGCCAGCGCGCCGCCAGCGGCAACAACGCCGCGCATGACGCGGGAATCAGGTCGAAAAGCAGCACCTTGGCCAGTGGACTCGATTCGCGAATCGTCAGGTACCCCACGATCGACACCGACAACCCAAGCGTTCCGGCAGCGGCCAGGACTTGAGCCGTACGCAGCGACAGTCCACGACGAACCATCAACACGGCGACGACGCCATAGGCGATGGCATCAAGGCGCACCGAGCTCATCATGCGTACGTCGTCCCAGCGAGGGTGCTGTTCGGCAACGTAGCCCAGCCTCACCGCGGTGACGGCGGCAATAGCCATCCACACCCAGGCCAAGGCACCGATACGGCGCCACTTCAACATGCCGACGACAAATATCAGTATCGGCGCCAGCAAGTAAAACCATTCCTCGACCGCCAGGCTCCAGGACTCGATGAAAAACAGCGGTTGCGGCGTAACCAGGTTCTGGACGAAAAACGCGTACTTGAGACTCGGCGCGGGAAATCCGGCCGGCTGCGGAATCAGCACATTGATCAGCAGAAACAGGTAAAAATCCGGAAGCGTACGCAGCCAGCGACGCAGCCAGAATCGCGGCGCCCAGCCAGGCTGTGCCGACTCCGCGTGCTCGCAGAGGATGCCGCCGATCAGGAAACCGCTCAGCGCAAAGAACAGCTCCACCCCGTACTGACCGAGCATGAGCCAGGCGTCGACCGGCCCGGTGATCGGCAGGAAGATGAAATTGCAGTGCGCGGCAACCACAAGCATCACGGCTACCGCCCTGACCAGGTCGAGCCCGAAAATTCGCGCGTTACGTCTCATTGCCGCGACCGAACGTTCCGGAACGCGGCGCCCACCGCACCGCGACTGCCGCGGGCGTCAGCCGGCCGCACGCTGTCGCAAAACCTCGAACAGGCTCACGCCCGTGGCCACCGAAACGTTAAGGCTTTCGACTTCTCCGTGCATCGGAATATGCGCCAGGTAGTCGCAACTTTCGCGCGTGAGCCGCCGCAAACCTTCGCCTTCGCTGCCCAGGACCAGCGCCGTCGGGCCTTTCAGGTCGAGCGTGTACAAATTCTCGTCGCCCTGCCCCGACAACCCGACCAGCCACACGCCCTGCCGCTTCAACGATTTCATGGTTCGCGCCAGGTTGGTCACGGCGAAAAACGCAACTCGGTCCGCTGCGCCGGCCGATGCCTTGCGTACGGTCGGAGTGATCCCGGCGGCGCGATCCTTGGGAACGATGACCGCCTGCACGCCGGCGGCATCCGCGCTGCGCAGGCAGGCACCAAGATTGTGGGGATCGGTGATGCCGTCCAGAACCAGCAACAACGCGCCGCTGCCCGCCTGGTTAACGATCGACTCAAGTTCGTCTTCCGAGCGCGGTGGCGGCGCCTTGTAACGCGCAACGGCGCCTTGATGTCGGGCACCGCCGGTCATGCGATCCAGCGCTTCGCGTGAACGCGAATGGGGCTTGACGCCGAGCACCCTGGCCTTTTCGGACAGGGTTTTCAAACGGGCATTGTGGCTGCCCGATTCGATGTAAAGCTCGACGATATTGTCGGCGTCGTGCGTCAAAGCGGACTCGACACTGTGGATGCCGTAAAGCAGATCGGCGCTCATCGGCGCTTTTTCCTCTTCGTTGCCGGTTTCGACGCCGGTTTTGCATCCATGCCTTCGCGAACCAGACGAAAATCGATCTTGCGATCCTCCAGACTGGCGCGCAACACCTGCACGCGCACGGCATCGCCAAGCCGGAATTTCAGGCCGCGCTTCTCGCCGGTCAGCAGGTGGCGAATCGGATCGAAATGGTAGTAGTCGTTCGGCAACTGCGTGATGTGTACAAGACCGCTGACCTGCGACTCGGACAATTCAACGAACAAACCGAATGACGTGACACCGGACACGATGCCATCGAACTCGCTACCAACGTGTTTTTCCATCCATGCGCATTTGTAACGCTCGTCAACGTCGCGCTCGGCCTCGTCGGCACGGCGTTCGTTTTGCGAACAATGCGTGGCAAGGCTGGTCATTTCGCTGGGCGAGTAGGCATAGTCGGACGGCTTGCCTCGAGCGAGTGCGTAGCGTATCGCACGATGCACGAGCAGATCCGGATAACGCCGGATCGGCGAGGTGAAATGCGCATAGGCATCCAGGGCCAGACCGAAATGCCCGGAATCCTGCGGGCTGTACACGGCCAACGATTGCGAACGCAACAACACGGATTGAATCAGCCCCGCATCGACCCGATTTTCGATCTTTTTCAGTAACGCCGAAAAATCCGCCGGCGCGACGTCGGCATGAGCCGGCAGTTTCAAACGAAACTCGCGCAGGAATTCGAGCAGATCCTCGTATTTGGATTCTGGTGGCGACGCATGCACGCGATACAGCGCGGGAATCCTGTGTTTGTCGAGGAACTTCGCGGCCTGCACGTTCGCGGCGATCATGCATTCCTCGATCAGCTTGTGTGCTTCATTGCGCGGCTGCGCATCCAGTTGCTCGACTTCGCCGCTGGCCGTCAGCCGGAACTTCACTTCGCGCGTATCGAAATCGATCGCGCCACGCTGCCTTCTGGCTTTGGCCAGCAGCTTGTACACCCGATGCAGGTCCTGCAGCTGCGGCATGATGTCGGCCAGTTCCTCGCAAGCCTCGGCATTTTTCTCGCCCAGCGCCTGCCAGACGCGCGCGTAAGTCAGGCGCGCATGCGAGCGCATCACGGCCGGATAGAACTTCGAGCGGTTGACTTCGCCGTCATGATCGATGCGCATCTCGCAAACCATGCACAGGCGCTCGACCTTCGGGTTCAAACTGCAGATGCCGTTGGACAACGTTTCCGGCAACATCGGCACCACGAAGCCCGGGAAATAGACCGACGTGGCGCGCTTTTGCGACTCCTCGTCCAGCGGCGTGCCGGGTCGCACATAATGCGAGACGTCGGCAATGGCCACGATCAGGCGGTAACCGCTGCCGATCGGTTCGGCATGAACCGCGTCGTCGAAATCCCTGGCATCCTCGCCGTCGATCGTAACCAGCGGCACATCGCGCAGGTCCTGGCGCTCGGCGATTTCAGCACGTTCGACCCGGGTCTCGACATCGGCGGCCTCACGCAGGACGTCGTCCGGCCAGTCCTGCGGGATGCCCTGGCTGGCGATGGCCATCTCGACGATCAACGACGGCGTCAAGCGCTCGCCAAGCACGCTGATCACCTTGCCGATCGGACCACGCTGAATGTTCGGTGGCTCGGCGATTTCGGCAATGACGATCTGGCCGGCGCGCGCGCCGAGACTTTCGCCCGGCGGAATCAGCACGTCCTGGTGCAGACGCCGATCGTCGGGAACAACCAGGACCAACCCGTTCTGCTCGACGATGCGTCCGACCAGACGCGACACGCGCCGCTCCAGCACCTCTGCAATGGCGGCCTGCTTGCGCCCGCGCCGGTCCATGCCGACGATATTCGCCAGCACGCGATCGCCATGCAGCACCTTGCGCATCTCCGCCGGCGACAGGTAAATATCATCCTCGCCCTCGTCCGGGCGCAGGAAGCCGAAGCCTTCGGCGTTGGCGATGATCGTTCCGGGAATCAGGTCCAGCCGCGACGCGACGCCGTATCCGCCTCGTCGGTTCTGCAGCAGCTGGCCGTCGCGCATCATTGCGCCCAAGCGCCGCGTCAACGCCTCGAAATCGCGCGGCGAGGTCAAGCCGAGTTCGTTCGCGAGGGTTTCGGCATCCAGCAACTGGCCGCTCTCGCCCAGATGCGCGAGTAGCGCTTCGCGACTCGGAATGGGATGTTCGTAGCGTTGCGCCTCACGATCCGCCTGCGGGTCGGCAACCCGCGGGCCACCGCGTCGGCCATGCCCTTTCGGTTTATCGGACGGCAGATCCGGCAGCCAGCCGGGGCGTTTGGCGGTCTTTTTGGTGGACGATTTGGAAGTTTTGCGGTTACGTTTCACACGCGATCCTGCGGTATGCAAGCGCGCAGCGTCGCCCACCTCGACCTGCAATGCAAGTAAAACGCGTATGCACCGACCACGCCGGGCCTTGCCTGGACGGTGCTATTGCGTTGGCGCCGCGGGCCGGTAGTTTTCGCCAATTATCCGATAAAGGACCACAGTGAATTTTTTCGCTTCTGCGTGGGCCAGGTGTGGCCAGCCCCTGGGCGGCGTAGCAGTCGACCACGGTCGAAATCCAAAACAGCATCACGAACGATGGATTCCAGGCCACATGGAAAAGATAACTCGCGATCAGCAAGTTGATCTTGCGAACCTCCCAGGACAACCGCACGGAATGCAACGCCAGGACGATGGCGAAGAACGCGACGAACGTCAGTGATATTAAAACCATGGCCCCTCCGGATTCGATGGAATCCGTCAACGGCAGTTGCCGTCACAGCGCTGCGCGCGTCTTGCATTCGTTGCGATGTTGCCGGTTGCACGGAGCAAGGTCAGCAACGGCTCCGGACGGTACCGACGCCCTGCGGCGGCGATTGACAAGCCGGCAAGCGGCAAGTATCTTGCTCGGCCCTGCGCCAGTCGCAGATTTCTGCACCTGCCCGGGTGGCGGAATTGGTAGACGCACTAGCTTCAGGTGCTAGCGATGAGAGTCGTGGAGGTTCGAGTCCTCTCCCGGGCACCACTTGCGACGTAAAATCGAACCCGACGCGACATTTTGCGGTCGGGTTCGCTTTTTCGGGCTATCGTGTCGCCGCGATTTGCTGGCTGGTCCTCGACCCTCGATCCGTCTCGCCCGGAAAGCTGCGACCACGCCATCGAGAACGGAGCACTGATGAGCGCTGCCACGAACCAGCATGACAATTCATTTCCGACGACGGGTTCGCCATCGTCAGTCGTTTCGATTTCGGGTCTGGGAAAAACCTACGCAGGCGGATTCCAGGCGCTGAAGAACGTCAATCTGGAGATTCGCCGCGGCGAAATATTCGCCCTGCTCGGCCCCAACGGCGCCGGCAAGACCACGCTGATCAACATCGTCTGCGGCATCGTCAACCCGAGCGCCGGCAAGGCGATCGCGGATGGCCACGACGTGGTGCGCGATTATCGTGCGGCGCGCGCGGCAATCGGGTTGGTGCCGCAGGAACTGCACACCGATGCGTTCGAAAGCGTGTGGGACACGACCAGCTTCAGTCGCGGCCTGTTCGGCAAACCGGCCAATCCGGCGCATCTGGAAAAGGTGCTGCGCGACTTGTCGCTGTGGGACAAGCGCGACGCCAGGATCATGACCCTGTCCGGCGGCATGAAACGGCGCGTGCTGATCGCCAAGGCGCTGGCGCACGAACCGCGCATCCTGTTTCTCGATGAACCCACCGCCGGCGTCGACGTGGAGCTGCGCCACGACATGTGGCAGATGGTGCGGCGCCTGCGCGAGTCCGGCGTGACCATCATCCTGACCACGCATTACATCGAGGAAGCCGAGGAAATGGCCGACCGCATCGGCGTGATCCGCAAGGGTGAGCTGATTCTGGTCGAGGATACGAAGGTGCTTATGCACAAACTGGGCAAGAAGCAGCTGAGTTTGACCCTGCAAAACCCGCTATCGGCCATTCCGGATGTGCTGTCCAGCCTGCAACTGGAGTTGAGCGCGGACGGCAACGTGCTTACCTACACTTTCGACACACAGAGCGAAGAAACCGGCATCGCCGATCTGCTGCGGCGTCTTGCCGAACGCGGCATCGATTTTCGCGACCTGCACACCGACGAAAGTTCGCTCGAGGAAATCTTCGTCAGCCTGCTGAGGGAAAAGTCATGAGCAGCGTCGGCTTCAATTTCTACGCGGTCCGTGCGATCTACCGCTTCGAGATGGCGCGCGCATTCCGTACGCTGATGCAGAGTATCGCCTCGCCGGTGCTTTCGACCGCGTTGTACTTCATCGTTTTCGGCGCCGCGATCGGCTCGCGCATGGGCAGCATCGACGGCGTCAGCTACGGCGCGTTCATCATTCCCGGCCTGCTGATGCTGTCGCTGTTGAACGAAAGCATTTCCAACGCATCGTTCGGCATCTATCTGCCGAAGTGGTCGGGAACGGTTTACGAGTTGCTGTCGGCGCCGGTGTCGTTTATCGAGGTCGTGCTCGGCTACGTCGGCGCGGCAGCCACGAAATCCATGCTGCTCGGTGCACTGATCCTGATCACCGCGCGCCTGTTCGTGCCCTACGAAATCGCGCATCCGGTGTGGATGCTCGGCTTCCTGCTGCTGACCGCGGTCACCTTCAGCCTGTTCGGTTTCATCATCGGCCTGTGGGCCGACGATTTCCAGAAACTGCAGGTAATTCCGCTGATGGTGGTGACGCCGCTGACCTTCCTCGGTGGCGCATTCTATTCAATCAGCATGCTGCCGCCGCTGTGGCAGAAGATCACGCTGTTCAACCCGGTCGTGTACCTGATCAGTGGCTTCCGCTGGAGCTTCTACGGCGTATCCGACGTCAACCCGGCGATCAGCGCCGGCATGACGTTCGCCTTCATGGCGGCATGCCTGACCTTCGTGTGGTGGGTATTCCGCACCGGGTACAAGCTCAGGACCTGAGCCGGTACCCGGTGGATTTGCCGGTCGTCAGGGCAGATCCTTGGATTCCGGCACGCGGTCGATATTGATCTTGTCGGCAGCCGGCACCGTGATTGGCGACATGCCGGCGGCCTTCAGTTTCGCGTTCAATGACGCCAACTCGCCGATCCGAACCTGCTGCCAGCGTTTCAACGCCCGATCCAGACGTGCGTTCTGCGCCGCAAGCACATCGCGCTGCGGCTGTGTCGGCGCACGGTCCGTGCCTTCGATACCCGACGCCAGCGACGACAAGGCGCCACCGATATTGCCCAGGTTTTCGTCATCGTGGCGTTCGCCCGAATCCAGCGGTTTCGACGCCGCACGGAATTTCTTGATGGCGGCATTGATCACGTCACCAGGCTTGTCGTTGGCCAGCTTGTCGATCTGCCCGTTGACCGAATCCAACTGGCCGTAGCCAACGAAATTGCGATCCAGCGAAGCATCGACCTGCTTGTGGAAGGTCATGGCCGATTGCAGCGCATTCATGTCCAGATGGACACGCGGATCGGGTACGACCTTGAGCGGCGCGGTGAACTGCTTGCCGTCGACATCGAGCACGACCTGGTAATCGCCCGGTGGCACCAACATGCCTTGCGGCATGATCGGCGTGCCTTCGGCAAACACCGCGGCAATGCTGTAGTTGTAGCGCACCGCGCGCGGGCGTTGCAGGCGCAGATTCCAGACGAAGCGATGCGCGCCGGCGCTTGCCGACAGTTGCTGCAACGGTTGCGTCCAGGACTTGGTGAAGTAGCGCTCGGCCTTGGGCCGGCGTCGCGGCATGTCGCTGGCGAAGCGGCGCACAACCTGCCCGTTCGCATCGCGGATTTCCAGGCTGACCTTGCTCGCATCCCGGCCCAGCCAGTAGTCGATGACGGCGCCATTCGGCGGATTCTGTCCCAGCGCGGTATCGGCCGGCGGCGGGGTGTCCTTGTTCTGGCTGCCACGCAGGCGAATCGCGGTTGCCGGGTCGAACAACACGTTGCCACCCTTGGCGCTGACGAGCTTGGCGTGCTGACGCAACGGACTCAGGTCGTCCAGCACCCAGATCGCCCGCCCTTGCGTCGCTGCGATCAGGTCGTCGTCATGGACCAGCAGATCGCGCACCCAGGCCGTCGGCAGATTGTTTTGCAGTGACTGCCAATGGTCGCCTTGGTCGAACGAGACATACATGCCGGCATCGGTGCCCGCATAGAGCAAGCCGGCCTGCCTGGAATCGGCGCGTACGACACTGACGAAATGCCCCTTCGGCAAGCCGTTGCTGATGTCGGTCCAGGTCCTGCCATCATCGCGGCTGCGCAGAACATGCGGACTGAAATCGTCCTGTCGATGATTGTCGACCGCCACGTAAACATCGCCCGGTTCGGCGGCCGACAAGTCGACGCTGTTGATACGCGCCCAGGCCGGCACCTGTTTCGGCGTGACATTGTCCCAATGCTTGCCGGCATTGGTGGTGCGCCAGATCGAGCCATCGTCGGTGCCCAGCCAGATCTCGTCGTTGCTGCGCGGCGACAGGCCGATCGAATAGATCACGCCAAAACCACAAGCGCGTGCCTGCGCCGGCGTCGGGTCGCCATCACAATGCTTGGCGCCAGCCGATTTGCCCGACAGGTCCGGGCTGATCGTCTGCCAGGTGTTGCCCTTGTCCAGCGACCGGAACAACACCTGCGCGCCCTGATACAGCGGATACGGCGCGATCGGCGACGCCGCGATCGGCGTGATCCAGGTGTAGTGATACTTGACCGTGGTCGGGCGCGCGCCGTAACTGGACACCGGCCATGGCGAAATGTTCTGCACTTCGCCGGTGCGCGCATCCCAGCGCGACAGGTGTCCACCCAATCCTGAACCATAGACGATGTTTGGATCCTGCGGGTCGGGAACGTCGTAATCGCGTTCGTCACCGCCAACCGGATGCCAGTCGCGGAAGCTGATTACGCCGTAATCGCTGCGACTGGCGATGCCGACGGTACCACTGTCCTGTTGGCCGGAATAGACCCAGTACGGGAAACGGTTGTCCGCGGCGAGGTGATAGAACTGGCCGGTGGGCTGGTTGTACCAGTCGCTCCAATGCTTGCCGCCATCGACACTGACCACGGTGCCCTGGTCCGCCGCGGTGATGATGTGGTCGGGCTGGCCCGGATTGATCCAGATGTAATGGTAATCGTCGCCGCCCGGCGCGCCCTTGAACACGCTCCAGTGCCGGCCGCCGTCGTTGGACACGCGAATCGACTGCCCGGTGGCGAAGATGCGATTGCGATCGCTTGGATCGACCGCGATGCGGCCGAAGTAATCGTTCTCCAGCCAACCCTCCTGGCTGACCAGTTGCCAGCTCGCGCCACCGTCGTCGGAACGATACAGTCCGCCTTCGTCCCTTGAAGCCGAATGGGGCACGTTGCCACTGTTGGGTGCCGCATCGACCACGGCATAAACGCGTCCGCCGGCGGCCGTGGCCAGCCCGATGCGCCCCAGCGTTCCCGTCGGCCAACCGGAACCGCGCTGGCGACTCCAGGTTTGCCCGCCGTCGTTGGATTTGTAGATACCGCTGCCGGGCCCGGCATTCGGCTGAAAATAGCTCAACCACGGATAATTGCGCACCTGCCACGCAGCCGCGTAGACCACGTCCGCATCTTGCGGGTCGACAGCCAGATCGACCACACCGGTGTCGGCATTGATGAACAGCGTCTGCTTCCAGGTCTTGCCGCCGTCGGTCGAACGGAATACCCCACGTTCGTGATTCGGCGCGAAATAATGCCCTAGCGCACCGACCAGCACGGTATCGGCATCGCGCGGATCAACCACAATCGCGCCGATGTGCTTGGTCGACTTGAGGCCGACCGCGTGCCAGGTCTTGCCGCCGTCGGCGGAGCGGTAGACCCCGTTGCCGGCGCCGACGTCGTAACGGGCCGCAACCTGCCCGCTGCCCACGTAGATGACCTTTGGATCCGACACGGCGACCGCCAACGCACCGATGTTCGAGGCCGGCAGCGTGTCGGTCAGCGAATGCCAGGTCTGGCCGGCATCGTCTGTCTTCCACACGCCGCCCCCGGCCGCACCGAAATAGAATGTGTTCGGCTGGTCGGCGACACCCTTCGCCACGGTGCCCCAGCCGCCGCGCATGGGTCCGAGCAAACGCCACCTCATGGCATCGCTGATGCGGGCCTGCGAAGTCGCGGCCACGGCACAACCCAGCGTCGTCAACAGCACGGCGCCGAGGGCGATGGACGGACGGGTCATCGATTTTTTCAACATCGGATATTCCTTGGAAATCGGGTTGCTCAAGCAAATGGGTCTTTCAGGGCAATCGTATCGTCGCGATCGGCACCGGTGGCGACCAGCGCGATATGCGTTTCGGCCAGTTCCTCGACGGCACGCAAATATGCACGTGCCGCCGGCGGCAACTGCGAAAACTCGCGAATGCCACAGGTTGATTCTTGCCAGCCGGGAAACTCGAGATATACCGGCTTGCACTCGGCCCAACCGGCCGCATCCAGCGGCGCCAGTTCGCGACGCTTGCCGCGATATTCGTAGGCGATGCAGACCTTGATCGACGGCAATCCATCGAGCACGTCGAGTTTGGTGATGGCCAGCCCGGCGATGCCGTTGATCTGCACGGCACGCTTGAGCGCAACCAGGTCGATCCAGCCGCATCGGCGCGGACGGCCGGTGGTCGCACCGTATTCGTTGCCTCGATCACGCAAGCGGTCGCCGACCTCGTCGTGCAGTTCGGTCGGGAACGGACCACCGCCGACGCGCGTCGCGTAGGCCTTGCAGATACCCAGCACGTAATCGATATCGCAGGCACCAATGCCGGTCCCCGCGCACACGCCGCCGACGGTCGTGTTCGACGAAGTCACGTACGGATAGGTGCCGTGATCGATATCCAGCAGCGCACCCTGTGCGCCTTCGAACAGGATTCTCTCGCCACTGCGCCGCAATTGGTGCAGCGTGGTCGACACGTCGTCGATCATCGGTTTGATGTAGTCGCCAAAGGCCAGCGCATCGTCGAGCACTTCCTGGTAATCGACCTCGTCGGCCTTGAGCCAGTTCTTGAGCACGAAGTTGTGATAATCAACGACCCGGCGCAGCTTGTCCGGCAACTCGTCCGGATACATCAGGTCGGCAACCCGTACACCGCGCCGCGCGGCCTTGTCCTCGTAAGCCGGGCCGATACCGCGCCCGGTCGTGCCGATGGCGTTGTCGCCGGACGCCGATTCACGCGCCTGATCCAGTGCGATGTGGTACGGCATGATCAGCGGTGTGGCCGGACTGATCTTCAGGCGCGGGCGCACGTCGATGCCCTGTGCTTCCAGTTCGCCGATTTCCTTCTGCAATGCCGCCGGCGACAGCACCACGCCGTTGCCGATAATGCACAGAACGTTCTCGCGCAGGATACCGGACGGGATCAGGTGCAACACGGTCTTCTTGCCGCCGATCACCAGCGTATGCCCGGCATTGTGGCCACCCTGGAAACGCGCGACGGCACCGACGCGTTCGGTCAGCAAGTCGACGATCTTGCCCTTGCCTTCGTCGCCCCATTGCGCTCCGAGAATTACGACTGATTTGCCCATGGTTGATCCTGTCTGATTTTGCGCGCCCTCGTGGGGCGACGTCCAAGTCATCCTGCCTGCGGTGTTTGGCCTCGCGGTGATGCGCTTCAACGCATCACGCAAACGCTTGGCCTCACCACCATTTCGCTCCGGGATTTACGACTGATTTGCCCATGTTTGATCCGGTCAGTTTCCAGCCGCCCACTCAGGGCAAGGTCGATCTCACACCACCAGGCGCAACAGAATCACGCCGACCGCCATCACGATTCCGCCGACCACGCGCAACTGCCTCGGCTCGAGTTGACGCATCTGCTCGGCCATGCGCTGCCACGCCTGCGGTGCGACGAACAAGAAGGCACCTTCGAATACCAGCACCAGACAGCTCGCCGCAAGCAGGACATGAGAAAACGTCACGAGGATAGGCTCTGCTGCGCCAGGGATCCCGGCTACTTCCTCGAGCCGCCCTTGCTTTCATCGAAGTAGTGCAGGAATTCCGACTTCGGATCCAGCACGATCACGCCGCCGTTCTTGAACGATTTACGATAGGCCTCGAGACTGCGATAGAACGCGTAGAAATCCGGGTCTTGTCCATACGCCTGCGCGGAAATCTGCGCGGCCTTGGCATCGCCCTCACCGCGAACCTTCTGCGCATCGCGTTCGGCATCGGCCTTGATCACCTGAACCTGGCGATCTGCATCGGCCTCGATCTTGGCGGCCGCTTCGCGGCCACTCGAACGTTGTTCGTTGGCCAGGCGATGACGCTCGGCGCGCATGCGGTTGTAAACCGAGTCCACGACTTCGTCCGGAAACTCGATGCGTTTGATGCGCACATCGATGACCGTGATACCCAGCGTCTTTTCGCTGGCCTGATTGGACTGCTCGCGCACCTTGGCGGTGATGTCCGAGCGTGCATTGGCGATCAGGTCGTTCAACGAGCGGGCGTTGAACTGAAAACGCAGTGCATCCTTGATGATCGGCGCCAGGCGCTGATCCCCCGCCGAATGGAGCGGGTCGGCGCCGAACGAACGATAGTAGGCAACCGGATTGCTGATGCGCCATTTTACGTAGAAATCGACGTTGACCGCCTTCTTCTCCGACGTGAAATAGCGCTCCGGCGCCGCTTCCAGATTCAGGATGCGCCGGTCGTAAGTGATGACCTGCTGGATCAGCGGCCACTTGAAGTGCAAACCGGGTTTGTAGTTCGGGCCGTGGGCAGTGTCCAGGCCCTCAATCTTGCCGAACTGCAACAGCAGCGAGCTATGACCCTGCTGCACGATGAAGCCACTGTTCACGGCGATCAGCACGATGATGACGGCAATGACGGGAGGCAGCATTTTCATTGGTCGCCCTCCTTGTTCGTCTTGCGCGTCGCCGCCGCGGCCGCGGCGGCCGCGTCCGCATTCGCCTTGATCTGGCCTTCGAGTTTGTCCAGCGGCAGATACAACAGGTTCTTGCCGCGGCTGCCATCAATGACCTTCAAGTTGTCACCCAGTACCGTCTGCATGGTATCCAGATACATGCGCTTGCGCGTGACCTCCGGCGCGGCCCTGTACTGTTTTTCGATCAGGCCGAAACGCTGCGCATTACCGGTCGCCTCGGCAATTGTCGAGGCCTTGTAACCCTGCGCCTCGGCAATGATGCGCGCGGCCTGACCACGCGCCAGCGGCACCACCTTGGCGGCGTAGCCTTTCGCTTCATTGATGAACTGCTGCTGGTTGTTGCCGGCGTTATTGGCGTCGTCGAAAGCCTTTTTCACTTCCGGCGGCGGCACGATCTTCTGGAAATTCACGTCGGTGACGAGCAGGCCGAGGCCGTATTCATCGAGCGTGCTCTGCAGCAGCTTCTTGGTCTCGCCGACCACTTCCGAACCATGTCCGGACAGGATCTGGTCCATGTCGCTGCGACCGACCACCTGGCGCACGGCACTCTCGGCCGCCTGTTTCAGGGTTTCGTCCGGATCGTTGGAAGCGAACAGGTACTTCCGGGCATCGGTGACCTGGTACTGGACGTTGAAATCGATCATCACGATGTTCTCGTCCTTGGTCAGCATGCGCACCTCGTCACTGAACGGGCGCACGGTCGTGGCGTCGACCGAATATACGCGCTCGATCGGCGTAGGCCATTTGACGTTCAAGCCGCTGGTCATCAGGCGATTGAACTGACCGAAACGCAACACCACGCCGACCTGGCGCGCGTCGATCTTGGTGAACGATGTCGCCACCAGCCAGACCAGCACCAGAACCGCGACGATAAGCAGGATGCCGCCGGAGCCGCCGCCGGACCTTCCGCCACCACCACCGCCGAAGTATTTGCCGAAACCGTCGCGCAGGCGCTTGATCCACGCTTCCAGGTCCGGGGGCTGTTTACCTTTCCAGGGGTCGGGTTTACCGCCACCGGGTTCATTCCAGGCCATCTTTGTCTCCTTTAAGGTCGTTTCCCGCGATGCCAACGGGAACGAGCTCGTCGCAGGCGCGACCGACTCGGAGTTTGCTGGCGCAAAGCAACCAAGCCGAAATTTCATTACGGTGTTGCCTGGGAATTGTAGGTAGGCCGACCATGGGCGGCAAGTCCGCCGTCACGTCGTGCCGGGGAATTGCGTGAATCGTCATGCGGCGCGCCAGTTTGATGGTGGGCCGTCGAATTGCGCTTTCAGCCAGTCGCCATCGCCGCCTGGCAAGCCGAACAAGGGCTCGATCAGGTTGCGTGGCGCGTCGATTTCCAGCTCCCAGCCGCGCTCGGCCGGGCGTTCGCTGGCGACCAGTCCCTGCTCGAACAAGCGTGCGCGCAGACGCCCCGCCGCATCCGGCAGACGCAGCCAGCCGTGCACCCGGTCCTGCCGCAACGAGCTTTCGATGGCACCGCGCAACAAATCCAGGCCCTCGCCGCTGCGCGCCGAAAGCCATACACGCGGGACGCGTCCGGCATCAATGCTGTCGCAACGCGCCGGCATGGCCCTGGCGGAACCGTTCGCGGCCGAATCAGTGTTTGTATCGGATACCGCATTGTCGTGTTCGACCAATTGATCGATCTTGTTGAACACCATGATCTGCGGCACATCCTGAGCGCCGATTTCGGTCAGCACGTCGCGAACTTCGTCGATGTGTAGATCGCGCTGGGGATCAGCCGCATCGACGACGTGCAGCAACAGGTCCGCGTCGCGCGTTTCGGCCAGGGTCGACTTGAACGCGGCCACCAGATCATGCGGCAGGTCACGAATGAAGCCCACCGTATCGGCCAATACCACCGGGCCGCAGGCCAGACCATCGATGCGCCGCAAAGTCGGGTCCAGCGTTGCAAACAGCTGATCGGCGACGTACACGCCGGCGCCGGTGAGGGCGTTGAACAGCGTCGACTTGCCGGCATTCGTGTAGCCGACCAGCGACACGACCGGTACCGCATTGCGCTGCCGCGCCCGACGCGCCTGGCTGCGCTGGCTGTCTACTTTCTGCAGACGCCGCACAAGCTGTTTGACGCGCCCGGCCAACAGACGCCGGTCCAGTTCCAGCTGCGTTTCGCCGGGACCGCGCAAACCGATCGCACCGCCGCGCTGGCGCTCCAGATGGGTCCAGCCGCGTACCAGGCGTGTAGACAGGTGCTTGAGCTGCGCCAGTTCGACTTGCAGCTTGCCCTCGTGCGAACGCGCACGCTGGGCGAAGATATCCAGGATCAGTCCGGTGCGATCCACGACCCGGCACTGCGTCAATGCCTCGAGGTTGCGCTCCTGCACCGGGCTCAACGCATGATTGACCAGGATCAGGTCGGCACCCGACGACTCGCGCAGGCACTTCAGTTCCTCGGCCTTGCCGCTGCCCACGAAGTATTTCGGGTTGGGCCGCTCGACGCGCGCGTTCAAGCTGCCGACCACGCTGGCACCGGCCGACTTCGCGAGTTCGGTGAACTCGATCAGGGCTTCGGGATCGACGCTACCCGGCCGCTGCGGTTGCAGCAGCAGGGCGCGTTCGCCTTTACGGGAACGATCGAACAGACTCTAGCCTTCCTCGGTCTCGCCGACAGCGACTGCGTTATTGGCAGGCTCGACGTGATCGTTGGTAATGCGCACGTTACGCGCGGGCACGATGGTGGAGATCGCGTGCTTGTAGACCATCTGGCTCACCGTATTGCGCAGAAGCACCACGAACTGGTCGAAGGATTCGACCGTGCCCTGCAGCTTGATACCATTGACCAGATAGATCGAGACCGGGACCCGGTCGCGGCGCAGTGCGTTGAGGAACGGATCCTGCAATGACTGACCTTTAGACATTTTTATACTCCTGATGCCCGCCCAGATGCGAATCGGCTAAAAAAACCCGCACGCCGTTTAGAAATACGGTCGCCACGTGCCAATTCAAGTAGCGTGAATTTTATCTGCTTGTCGCAACTAATCAAAGCATTGGGGATGCTCTGATCAAGTCGGCACAGGTCTCACCGAGCATGTCCGTGTGCAGTTCAAGGCGCACTGGCGAAGGCAGGCTGGCGGCCTGTCGAGGCAGGGCAACGATGAAATGTACGCTGACATGGGCGGCTCAAGCCATTGATTCCAATACAGACCGGCGATGTCCACAAGGCTGCCTGCGCTGACTTGATCAGAGCATCCTTTGCAAATAAGGAGGCGATACAGGAAAAAATCTCTCAGCCGAGAAACGCGCCAATTGCCGTCTCGGCCCGGACTACGGTCCGGTCGTCCAAGGCATCCAGTACCCGCGCATCCAGCACGCTGCGCAGCCAGGTCGACTGCCGCTTGGCCAGTTGACGCGTCGCGAATATCGCCCGGCGCTGCATTTCTTCGGCGTCCCAGCGCCCCTGCAGGTGTTCCCAGGCCTGCCGGTAGCCCACGGCGCGCAATGCCGGCAGCCCGCCATGCAGATCGCCGCGCTGATACAGCCGCCGAACTTCGTCGATGAAACCCTGCCCCATCATTTCGGCGAAACGCTGCGCGATGCGCTCGTGCAGCACCTCGCGCCGCGACGGAATCACGGCCAGTTTCAGCACATGGTACGGAAATGCGCCCGCTGGCCCCTGCTGTTGCGCCGACAGCGGCCGCCCGGTCAGCTCGATCACTTCCAGTGCGCGCTGGATGCGCTGCGCATCATTCGGACG
Organism: uncultured Pseudomonadota bacterium; assembly: GCA_963779795.1. Lineage (GTDB taxonomy): Bacteria > Pseudomonadota > Gammaproteobacteria > Xanthomonadales > Rhodanobacteraceae > Rudaea. Next base: position 1,310,788 of record CAVZZK010000003.1, read on the forward strand.
AATGCGTTGCGCGGCCGGCGCGTCCAGCCCGGCCAGACGCGCGTGCAGCGCCGGCCAGCCGGAGCGTTGCGCCTGCGCGTCGAGTTCGGCACGTAGTTGCGGATCGGCGTCGGGCAGTTCGGACAATCCGCCCTGCAACGCGCGGAAATACAACCCGGTGCCGCCGACCAGCAGCGGAATGCGTCCGGCCGCCGTGATCGCGGCCATCTCGCGGATTGCATCGTCACGAAACTGCGCGGCGGAATAGCTTCGTGCCGGATCGAGGATATCGATCAACCGATGCGGGTATCGTGCCAGGGCTTGCGCGTCCGGTTTGGCCGAACCGATATCCATGCCGCGATAGATCAGCACCGAATCGACGCTGATCAGCTCCACCGGGAAACGGTCGGCCAGTGCGCAAGCCAGCGCCGTCTTGCCCGATGCCGTCGGACCCATCAGGAAGATCGCCGGTGGCCGCCGATCGCGGCGATTGGTGTCGGCTTCTTCGCGTGAGACCATAATCCTGTGGGTGAAGTCGGGTTTCCGGACGAGTATAGACGCCGCGCATGCGGGCGACCCGCGCCACGTCGCAAACTCCGGATCGGTTGCGACGTATCCTGACTTCAATACCATACGTGATGTGGTCGTCCCGACAAGGGTGGCAACCGTGACCGGAACATGATCAACTTCGGAAAACCGGCAACAAGCGGCCGCGAAACGTGAGCAAGCGGATCGTAATCTGGCTCGGCACGATATTCGCCGAGTTGGCCTGCGCGGGCCTGACCCCCGCAGCGCATGCCGCTCGCCTGGAATTTTCCATCGGGCGCAGCTGGACCTTGCTGCCCTATCGTTACACCGACGTCGAGTTCGCCGAATGGATCGGTGATTCAACACCGGTCTGGAAACTGCGCTGGTCGCCGGCGTTTTCGCTGGGGCACTTCGGCGCACGCCGTAACGTGGGCATCGTGCGCCTGGATAATGACGTGTGGGTCGGCGCGGCCGGGGCACGTTTTTACCTGTGGCACGATCTGTTTTTCGGATTTCAAGGGGCAACCACCAAGGGCAAGACGGACGCGCTCAGCACGCCTTACGAGTTCGTCAGCAGCCTCGGCTGGCAGGGCAGTCATTGGCAGATCATGATGCGCCACATCTCCAACGGCGAGTTCCACACGCCGAATCACGGCGAAACCATGGTGCTCGTCGGTCTGGCATTCTGAAAAGCCACGAGGCATCATCGAAACCGTGGCGCATGCTCGGCGGCCTTGCGATCAAACGACGCCGAACCTGCGCTGAGTTGTTCAGAGCATCCCTTGATCGTGGCACAGGCGTACCCATTTTCCAGTTAGTCACCCAAGCACAGGATTTCGAATGAACGACGTCGCCAACGTATTCGACGCCACCGAAGCCACTTTCGAAACCGAGGTCATCCAGGCCTCGCTGAAAACGCCGGTGCTGGTGGATTTCTGGGCCGATTGGTGCGCTCCGTGCAAACAGCTTGGCCCGATCCTCGAGAAAATCGTCGCCAGCTACAACGGTGGCCTGAAGCTGGCCAAGGTGGACACCGAAGCACAGATGCAGCTTGCGGCCGTGTTCGGCATCCGCAGCCTGCCGACGGTCGTGCTGGTCAAGGATGGGCAGATGGTCGACGGCTTCACCGGCGCGCTGCCGGAATCCGGCGTGCGCGAATTCCTGCAACGCCACATCACGGCACCGCTGGTCGACGAAAACGACAACGCGGCCGATGACGTGGATACCAAACCTGCCGAAACGCCGGAACAGGCGATCGCGCGTCTGCAGCAGGATATCGCCAAACACGCGGACAAGCCGGAGCTCAAATTCGACCTGGCCCAGGCCTTCCTGCGCGCCGGCATGGCCGATGCCGCGGCGACTGAACTGGATTCCCTGCCGGCCGATCTGACCGAGGACCGCAAGGCAAAAGCGCTGCGCAACCAGCTCGACTTCGCGCGCGCGCTGAAAGACGCGCCGGATACTTCAACGTTACGCCAACGGCTGGCGAAAAATCCCCACGACCACGAAGCACGCGACCTGCTCGGCGTGCGGCTGGTCATCGACGGCGATGCGCAGGCCGGCCTTGATGAATTCCTGCATATCCTAGGCGCCGACAGAAACTGGAACGACGGCCAGGCGAAAAAGCGGCTGATCGCCGCGTTCGACCTGATCGGGGATGCCGAACTCATCGGCACCTACCGGCGCAAGATGGCCACGTTGTTGTTCTGAACACCGGCACCTGGCTGACACAACCGCGAAGTCGGGACCAGACGATCCCTTGTCCAGAATCTCTGCAGCAATTTTTTAGCTGGTCTTAACGTGACCCGGCGAATATATGCGATATCCGGGGTTCTGACGTGGCAGTTCATACGCTAAAACCAACTGCGTAGATCTGCGACCGGATTGCTTCAAGCAATCGATAGGACAAGCGCATGACTCATCGAACTTCGGTTTCCCGAGGGCCCGGTTTGGGGCTCACGCCGCTCTCCATCGGCATCGCCACGATATTGGGTCTCGTCTGTCCATCGGCGAATGCTACACTTTTCCCGGTTGTTTACGTCAACAATTGTGACCAAAACACGACTTCTACCGACTACTCTCACGGCTCGCTACGCTATGCCGTATCTGCCGTGGAAGACGGCGGCACCATCGACATGACCGGCCTCACCTGCAGCACGATATCACTGCAGGGTTCGGGCATCACAATCTGGCAAAACGATCTGACCATACTGGGCCCGGGACAAAACTCGTTGACCGTGACGGGCAAATACACGCAAAACAATACATCCTACCTGATGCGCGATCGCCTGTTCACCCACACAGGCACCGGCACGCTAAAGATGTACGACGTGACGCTTGAGAGGGGATATTACAAAAACTCCAGCGCACCTGCCGCAGGTGGTTGTATCCTGTCCTCAGGCAATGTGTACCTTGATCGCGTCAAAGTTCATTATTGCATCGTCACGACCGATAGCAGCGTCGCCAGCGGGGGCGGCATTGCCGCAGCAACAGGCACTGTGACACTCCAAGACAGCCAGGTGTCATCCAATGTTGCCGCCGGCGGTGTGGCGGGGAGTTCGGAAGGCGGCGGAATCGCTGCCAAAATCGTCAATTCGACGGCGTCCCTGATCCAATACAACGATGCGAACCACGGCAATGGTGGAGGCATATACGCCCTTTACGGTTCCATCGACCACTCGACGATATCCAACAACACGGCCTCATACGTCGCGGGGGGAGCCCGATTTGTGCAGTCTACTAGTCCTTCCAAGTACGGCATCAATTCTGTCACCCTGACCAACAGCACCGTGTCCTACAATAGTGCCGGCATGGTGGGAGGGGTATATACCAATCAGATAGCACTCAACATTGCCTATTCAACGATCGCAGCCAATACGGCAAGTTTCGGATCAAAAAGCACAACAAACAAATACAACGTGACCCGATATTATTCCCCGGGCGTCGCCACGATGCCGGGGATGCTCGTAAGAAATATATCGATCCAGATGAACGGATCGCTGCTGTCGAATAACACCTACGGAACGAATGCCACAGAGGACGACCTGTCAACCTACAGCGGCACGCGCGGTTTTTACAGCTACACGACGGTTTTCAATTCCGGCCCCGCCCACAATCTTGTGCGTGCAGCAAAGGCGACCGGCATGCCTTCCGATACATTGATTGGAGGAGGTTGCCCCGGACTGGGTACACTCCGCGACAATGGCGGGCCGACCCCGACCATGGCCCTACTAAGCCAAAGCCCCGCAATCGATGCGGGTGGAACCACCGGGCCGGTCGACGACCAACGCTATTACCCAAGACCCGATCAGTCGCACAATGATATTGGCGCCTTTGAGATGCAGCAACTCGATTCCATATTCAGCGCCGGCTTCGACGGCTGTCCGTCGCTTCCGTAGGCGTCGGTTATCCGAACAAAGGGACGAAAGTAATCAAGTTGGCTTAATTGCCTCCGTTCCCTTTACGAACCAGAGCGGAAGACGGGCCGCCGCCCGTAAAAGGGGACGGGGGTAATTAGCGTAAGGGGACGGGGGTAATTAAGTCGAACTTAATTACCCCCGTCCCCTTTTACGGTGCCGGATATCGGCGCCTACGAGGTGCAGAAGGACGACGAGCTATTCGATGCCGGTTTCGACGGCTGCGCAGCGCCTCTATACGCGTCACCCTTTCGGAACCCCGGGCAATTCCGCCACAATGTCGCCTTTGAATAGCGCGGGCGACAAGCGCATGGTTGATTCAACCTTTCAATTCGTTGCGCACTGGCAGACCAAGTTGCCGGACGAGGAACAGGCCGTCGTCGCATTCTGGCAAGGCGAGGATGCGCTCGGCGAGGGCATCGAAGCCGAAGACCGGTTGCGCGAAGTCGTGCTGCACGCGCGCGACGAAGCCGGCGATGTCGCCGGAGTATGCACGGCCGCTCCGGTGACGCTTCCACGCCTGGGCCAGCCGATGTACTACTACCGCTGCTTTGTCGGACAGAAGTGGCGCAAGACCAAACTCGTCCTGCACTTGCTAAACCGCGCTTTCGATATCCTCGAAGCGCATGCCCGCAAGAACGACTATCCGTGTATCGGCGTGGTGCTGGAACTGGAAAACGAGCGATTCGGGCAGACGCTGCGCGAACCGGTTTGGCGGGTAAACGACTTCGTCTACATCGGCTTCAGCGGTCGCGGGCTGGATTTGCGCCTGCGCTACTTCAAGGGCGCGAAACTCAAGCCGCCAAAAAAGGCCGGGTAGGACCGGGTCGAATCGGCCCGGGCTTGCGAGCGCTGTCACACCGGCAATCGGTACCCGTCGCCGGTTACCCCTGCACCGTTCGCCCTCGGCGGGCTATCATGAGCTTGTACACACCAATCGATATCCATGCGCCCCCTGCACCTCCAACGCTACCTGATCACCGGTCTGCTCACTATCGTTCCGCTGTGGCTGACCTTCGTCGTGTTCAGGTTCATCTTCGGCCTGCTTTCCCACCTCGGCGAACCGTTGGTCGGCGCACTGTTCGATAACCTGTCGTCGTGGGCGCCGCACAGCGCCGCCTGGCTCGGCCAGAACTGGGTGCAATCCATCATCGCTTTCATCGTCACCGTGCTGGCACTGTATCTGCTCGGCCTGGCCTCGTCGCGCGTACTCGGCGCACGCATCATCAGCGCATTCGAAAGCCTGATAGGGCATATTCCCATGGTGCATACGATCTACGGCGGGACCAAGAAGCTGATGACCATGTTGTCGACCAAGCCGGCCGGAACCCATCGCGTCGTGCTGATCGACTTCCCGTCGCCGGAACTGAAAAGCATCGGCTTCGTGACCCGCGTTTTCACCGACAAGCAGGGCCGCGAAGTCGCAGCGGTCTACGTACCGACGACACCCAACCCGACCGGCGGCTACCTGGAAATCGTCCCCGTGAGCAAGATCATCGCTACCGACTGGAGCATGGACCAGGCCATGGCCTTCATCATATCCGGCGGCGCGGTAGGTCCCGACGATCTGCCGAACGGCGCGCATCCGGAGCAATTGCCTCCTCGACAGTGAACGTATCTTCGTCAGCGCTCGGCTTGATCGGCCTTACCGCCGTGCTGGTCGCCGGGAATGCCAACGCCACAACCGCGGGCAGCGAACGATTCGATCCAGCCAATTTCGATACCTCCGTGCGTGCGTGCACGGATTTCTTCCAGTACGCCAACGGCGGCTGGATCAAGTCCAACCCGATTCCGGACTCCTACAGCCGTTGGGGTGTCGACAACGAAATTGGCCAACACAACCTGCGACTTCTGAAAAACCTGCTCGAAGATGCCGCGGCAAATCCCGGCCCACCTGGTAGCGAGCGGCAGAAGATCGGCGATTTCTATACCGCCGCGATGGACACGCAGGCAATCGACAATGCCGGCCTGGAACCGCTGAAACCCGATCTGGCTGCCATCGCCGCCTTGCGCACACCGGCCGATGTAGCCGGGCTGATCATCGACTGGCAGGCGCATGGCCGTCATGTCCTGTTCGATTTTGCGGTACAGCCGGACTTGCACAATGCCCGCATGAACATTGCCTACGCAGGTCAGGGTGGACTCGGCCTGCCGGATCGCGCGGCCTATATTCGCGATGATAACCCGTCGCGCCGATTGCGCCACGAGTACCGGGCACACATCGCGCGCATGCTGGATTTGCTGGGAGACGAAAATGCGGAACGCGAGTCCGACTGGGTGCTGGCGCTGGAAACGCGGCTGGCGCGCGCCTCGTTGAGCGGCAACGATTTGCGCGACCCCGCGCGCTCCTATCACCTCGTCAGCATCGCCGACGCTGACGAGATCACGCCGCATTTCTCATGGCGGCGCTTCTTCGACAGCATCGGACGCGGCGACGTCTCACGTTTCTCGCTGGCGCAGCCGGCATTCTTCGTTGCCGTTGATCGCGGATTGGCGACAACGCCGATCCGGCACTGGCAGGCCTGGCTGCGCTGGCGCCTGATCGACGCCGACGCTCAGTATCTGAGCCGCAAATTGGTCAGGGCCGATTTCGATTTTCACGGTCGTATCCTGCGCGGCGCGCGTCAGAATCTGCCGCGCTGGAAACGTGTGATACGCAGCGCGAACGCGGCGATCGGCGAGTTGCTCGGCCGGTCCTACGTCGCCAAGGTCTTGCCGCCCGAAACCCGGGCCCATGCGCAGGTTCTGGCGAACAACCTGAAGCGCGCGATGCGAGCACGCATCATCGACCGGGACTGGATGAGTGCCCCGGCCAAGAAGACCGCTCTGGCCAAACTCGATGCCATGGCCATCCGCATCGGCTATCCGGATCGATGGCCCGATGAATCGCAATTGCACATCTCGCGCGATTCATATCTGCGCAACATGCGCGCCGCGCTGGCATTCCAGGCCAAACGACGTCATGCCCGGATCGACCGCGGCGTGAATCGTGACGAATGGAACCTGACACCGCAGACACCGAACGCCTACTACAATCCGATGCGTAACGAAATTGTCGTGCCGGCAGCGCAACTGCAACCGCCGTATTTCGACATCGCTGCGGACGACGCCGTCAATTACGGCGCGCTTGGCACGCTCATCGGCCACGAAATGGTCCACGCGTTCGACCAACAAGGCAGCCGCTTCGACGCCTCGGGCAATCAACGTGACTGGTGGAGCGCCGCCGACAGGGCCCGATTCGATGCACGAGCGGAAAAACTCATTGCTCAATACCACACCTACGTCCCGATCGACGATCTGCATATCGATGGCCGACGGACGCTCGTTGAAAACCTCGCCGATCTCGGTGGCGTATTGATCGCCTACGACGCATTCAAACTCACGGAACCAAACGGCACTTCAGTGATCGACGGTGAGTCGCCCGACCAGCAATTTTTTCTTTCCTACGCGCGATCCTGGCGCAGCGTACAGCGCCCGGCGCCACTGCGCCGATCGTTACGCAACAGTCTGCATGCGCCAGCGAAGTACCGCGTCAACGGTCCGCTCAGCGATATCCACGCATTTACCCGTGCATTCTCGTGCAAAGCCGACGATCCCATGAATCGCCGCGCCGATACACGCGCGCGAATCTGGTAAGCCGCCGCCGCACAGCGCGTGTTTGAGGATGATCTGATCAAGTCAGAGCATCCTCAAAAAAAAGGCGCGAGACACTCGCGCCCTCTGAGATCATTGGCAATGGCGTTTATTTGACTTCGAAATTGATCGTGCTTTCGACCTTGCCGTTCACGCTGATCTGCACGGTGTAAGTGCCGGCCGGGAAGCCGTCCGGTTTGCTGATATGAAACTCGGTGGTGGCCATGCCGTTCGACGAAACCTTCTGCTCGCTATTGTTGACCACCTGATCACCAAAGGTCCATTTGGCCGCGACGGTCGCCTCCGCCTGACTCGACGACTCGGTCATGACCACGGCGTAGATCGTGTCCTTCGGCGAAAACGTCAGCCCGCTGGAGGTCACCATGCCCTTGTCGTCGACGCTGCTGCCGACCTGCACCGAACTGACCGCCATCGTCGGTGCTGGCATGGCCGGTTGTGCGGCCGGTTTCGCCGCTTCGGCAGGCTTGGCCGCCGAAGCGGACTCGGATGCCTGATGTTTGCCACAAGCCGCCAGCGCCAGGGCGCCGACAGCGACGATCAGAAAATGATGTTTACGCGATAGATTCATGCACTTGTCTCCTGTTCGGAACGCTAAGACGGCGGCATAGCCTCATTCGTTACCGTCGGTCTTGAAAGGAATCTTGAGCACCTGCCCGGGATGGATCAGATCGGGATTGTCGATCTGGTTGCGATTCGCCTCGAAAATGGTATGCCAATGATTGGCATTGCCGTAAAATTTCTTGGCGATCCTGGACAGACTGTCTCCGCTGACCACCGTGTAGGTGCGAACCGTCTCCTTGGCAGGTGCCGTGGTGGAACTGCCAGCTTGGACATTGCTGAAGTCCGGTTTTGCCGGAGCACTGGTGGAGGAACCACCCTGAACGTTGGAAAAATCCGGTTTGCCTGGATCGTTTGGCATATTGTGTGTACCCGGTTGCAGTTGCGATTGGCGCCATCCAGGGCGCAAGTTGCCTAATCCACCCGAACATCCTACCTCAGCGATCTTTACAACCCAAACGCTAAAATCCTCCAATGCGCTTCGTTCCCGGCCAACGCTGGATATCGACCGCCCAACCGGAACTCGGTCTGGGCACGGTTTTGCGTGTGGATGGTCGTACCGTCCAACTGGCATTTCCGGCCACCGGTACCGCGGTGAAATACGCCACGCATTCGGCACCGCTGCTGCGCGCGGAATTCCGCCCCGGCGAGCGCATCCGCGGCAACGGAAGCTCGTTTGTCGTGGAGAGAGTCGACGATGACGGCGGCATCCTGCGCTACCACGGCGCGGGACAAAGCCTGCAGGAAGGCGAACTGGATGACGTGCAAAGCATCTCGCAAGCGGACACTCGCCTGATCGGCGGCCGTGTCGATGCGAACCAGGTCTTCGAATTGCGCATGCGGGCGCTTGAGCAACGCACCCGGACACGCGGCTCGCCCGCCTGGGGCATCCTTTCCGCACGCGTCGGCCTGATCCCGCACCAGTTGCGTGTCGTCGAAGCAGCCACGTCGCGCAGGCCCCCACGCGTTCTGCTCGCCGATGAAGTCGGCTTGGGCAAGACCATCGAAGCAGGCCTGATCCTGGCGCGACTGCTGGCCAGCGGCCGCGCCGCACGCGTTCTGGTCCTGGTGCCGGAGCCACTGGTCCTGCAGTGGTATGTCGAACTGTGGCGGCGCTTCAATCTGCAATTCGCGATGTACGACGAAGAACGTTGCGAGGCCATCGACCAAACCGGCGATGGCCGCAACCCATTCGACGACGAACAACTCGTGATTGCCGACCTGGCTTTCCTGCGCGACTCGGCAAAACGCGCGGATCAGGCGCTGGCCTCCACCTGGGACCTGGTTATCGTCGACGAAGCACACCACCTGGCCTGGAGCCCGGAATCCACGAGTCCCGAATACGCGCTGGTGGAACGGCTGGCGCAGGCCAGCCCCGGCCTGATCCTGCTCACCGCGACACCGGAACAGCTTGGCCGCAGCGGCCATTTCGCACGCCTGCGCTTGCTCGATCCGGCGCGTTACCGCGATCTGGAACAGTATCAGCGCGAAGCCGAAGGCTATGTTGCACTCTCGGGCATCGTCGAGAAATTGCAGCAAGGCACCAGCCTGTCGCCCGGCGAACGCGAGGAACTGTCCAGTTGTGTCGGCAATGATGCTGACCTGCGCAAGTCGATCAGCGCGCTCGACGATGAGCAGGAGAGCGCGCGCGTACTCGCCGCGTTGATCGACCGCCACGGCACCGGGCGCGTGATGTTTCGCAACCGGCGCGCCGCGGTCGGCGGATTCCCCGAACGCATCGCCGAATTCAACGAACTGGGCGGCAGCGAACTAACCGACGACCAGCGTCAGCACTTGCTCGCCGAATTCGTTTCCGACACGCAGCAACCACCGTCCCCGCTGCAACTCGACTACAGCGGCGATCCACGCCTGACCTGGCTGCTCGGGCTACTCGACGCGCATCCCGACGACAAGTTTTTCGTGACCTGCCGCAGTGCCGCCAAAGTCGTGGCGCTGGAGGAAGCGCTGCGACTGCGCAGCGGTGTTCGCGTCGCGCGTTTCCACGAACGCATGACCCTGCTGCAGCGCGATCGCAATGCCGCCTATTTCGCCCAACCCGATGGCGCACGCGTGCTGCTGTGCGCCGAAATCGGCTCCGAAGGCCGCAATTTCCAGTTCGCGCACCGCATCGCCATGTGGGACCTGCCGCTGGACCCGGATCAACTCGAACAACGTATCGGGCGCCTGGATCGCATCGGCCAGCAAACCGACATCCACATTCATTTCGCCGCGTTTACCGGAACCGCCCAATTCGTCCTGTCGCGCTGGTATTGCGAGGGTCTGGATGCCATGCGCGAGGGCCCGGCCGACGGGCGCGAATTGTACAAACGCTTCGGGCAGCGTCTACTCGATCTTGCCATCGAACACGCGCATGGCGCCGACGAGCCCGATGCGGAAATTGATTCGCTGATTGCAGAAACGCTGGCCGCGCACCAGCAACTGTCGGCGAAGATTCACAACGGCCGCGACCGCTTGCTGGAGCTGGCCGCGCAGCGCGAAAACTCCGGGCAAAGATTGCTCGAAGCGATGAGTGCCGCGGATGCCGATAGCGAACACGACGGGTTCGTGCTGCGCCTGTTCGAGCACTTCGGCATCCACAATGACGAACAAGCCGGCCGCAGCTGGATACTCGACCCGCATTACCTCAACGTGGACGGTTTTCCGGAGCTTGGCGAAGGACCGCTCAGCATAACCTTCGACCGTGCCACTGCACTGGCCAGAGAGGACCTGCCGTTCCTGCGCCCGGACCATCCCATGGTCGACGGCGGCGTGGATCTGTTGCTGGAATCCGAACGGGGCAATGCGGCGTTTTTGGTCGATGACACGCTGCCGGCCAAGACGATTCTGCTCGAAGCCATATTCGTGCTCGAAACGGTCGCCGCGCGCCATCTGCATGCCGAAAGATTTCTGCCGCCGATGCCGGTTCGCGTCGTTGTCGACACACGCCTGGCCGAACGCGGCTGGCGAGCCAGCGCGATCGCCATGTCGCGCGCCGCCGAGCGCAACGTCGAGGTGCCCCGGTATCGCAAATATCTGACGACGCTGGTACCGCCGATGCTCAAACGCTGCGAACAGTTGGCGCACCAGCAGGCGAATATCGAAACCTCCGAAGCATTGGCCCGCGCGGAGCACGAACTGGGCGACGAACTGGCGCGCCTGACCGCACTGCGCCAGATCAATCCGGCCATCAGCGAAGGCGAACTCGCGGCGATCGGCGACGAACTGACTGCCTTGCGTGCCGCCCTGCCGCAGTCACTGTTGCGCCTGGATGCGCTGCGCTTTGTCTGTAGCCGGGACTTTGTCGCCGCGCGCTGATCCAAATCCGCGAAAATTGGTAGCGATGCGGGGATTCCCCGCGACGCACGCCCAAATAACTTAGCGTCGCCGCGAACGCGCCTGATTGCGCCAGTACTGCAGCAGTGCAAACCCGACCACGGCACCGCCCAGATGCGCAAAATGGGCCACGCCGGCCTGCGTTCCGGTAACGCCCAGAAACAGTTCCAGAATCATGTAACCGACTACGGCGATGCGCGCAGGAATGGGTACCGGAATGAAGAACAGGAACACGCGCGCCTCGGGAAACATCAGCGCGAATGCGAGCAGCAACCCGAACACGCCTCCGGATGCACCTAGCGTCGGGAAGAACCCGTTGGGTGGAAAGATCGCCAGCGTCGCCAGTTGTGCCACGGCTGCGCCGAGCACGCAGGCAAAGTAGAAATTCGTGTAGCGACGCGTACCGAGCGCCTGTTCCACCGGACCGCCGAACATCCACAAGGCCAGCATGTTGAACGCGATATGCGGAACGCCACCGTGCAGAAAGCTGTAGGTGATCAACTGCCAGGGCTCGAAACCCGGTACATCGGTATACGGCGACTGGCCCAGCGGCCACAGCGCAAAATGGATGATGAGCGCATTGCCGGTCACCTGCTGCAGCACAAAGATGACGATATTGGCGATCAGCAAAGCTTTCGTTACGGGAGGAATTTTCGGCATCGTTCAGGAAATCTCGTCACTGCAGGAACAAGCAATATGTGGTGGCGTTTCATACAAAATCACCGGGTCGGCGGAAGTCCCATAATTCCAAGTCCAGATCGCGCTGCCAACCGAACCGCGTCAGGTCGACGCGACCATTGACCACCTCCACACCCTCGGCGATCAACAGCCGCCGCTGCCGGCGGTGGCCGCGGCTTCCGGGCGGGAACGCTATCCTCCCGTCGGCGCGAAGGACACGCTGCCATGGGAGTTTCAACGCCGCATCGGCTTCACCCAATACGCGACCGACCAGGCGCGCACGCCGCGGAAGACCGGCTCGCTCCGCGATTTCGCCATAGCTTGCAACCCGCCCGCGCGGGATTTTCGCAATCGTGCGTATGATCGCTTCGTGATCCGCCTTCGACCTGGCATCGCCTGACTTCATGGCCGCGGCAAGTTAGCATAGGTGTATCCAAAAGGGAGACAAAATCGTGCAATCCTTCGAAGATGTTCGCTCATACGTCCACGCACAATACAACCTGCGCATCAACGATCCCTACCTGATCAGCTTCGACGTCGAGATCAAGGACAACCAACGTCATCAGGGGTTGTACCTGGCCGAACTCGAAGGCGACGATGACCGCAAGTACCTGCGCGTATCCACGCCCATCGGCCCATTGACCGGCATGAATGCCAAACGTTGTCTGCGTTTCAACTGGGAACAGCGAATGGGTTATTTGGCCGTCAGCGATCTCGACGGCTCGCCGTATCTGCATCTGTGCGAAAACCGCCCCTACGAGTTGCTTACCGAAGCCGAACTGGACCGACTGATCGCCGAGATCGGTGTGTTGGGCGATCGTCTCGAAGAAGCCGTTTCCAGTGGCGGGGATGCATTCTGACGGGACGATTGAAGCGACACGTCTACAAAGAAAGGCCTGCACTCTCGACAATTCAGTCGACAAGCAAATTGTCGATCAAGCGCGCGCGCCCGATCGTTGCGGCGATCAATGCGACCAGACCTGTGCGCGTTTGTTGTGCCGGCACCGACAAATCGCGCGCGTCCCTGAGCACGGCGTAGTCCGGCACCAGCCCCGCCTCGCGCAAGGCATTCTGTGCCGTGGCTTCGATGGCATTGATCGATTCACCGGAGCGCACGCCATCGCGCATCGTCAACAGCGTGCGGTGAATGATCCCGGATCGCGCGCGTTCCTCAGTGGTCAGGTATTGATTGCGCGAACTCATCGCCAAGCCGTTTGCTTCGCGCACGATCGGCGCACCGACGATCTCGATTGGCATCTGCAAATCGGCCGCCAGTCGCCGGATTACCAACAATTGCTGGTAATCCTTTTGCCCGAACACGGCCAGGTCCGGCTGCACCAGATTGAACAGCCGCGTGACCACCGTGGCCACGCCGGTGAAATGACCCGGGCGCGATGCGCCGTCGAGGATATCGCTCAGCCCCGGTACTTCAACGCGCACGCAATCGGTCGATCCGAACGGATACATGGTCTGCACTTCGGGCGCGAACAACACGTCGCAGGCGTGCGCTTGCAGACCCGCCTGATCCTGCTCCAGTGTGCGTGGATAGGTTGCGAAATCCTCGTTCGGTCCGAACTGGGTCGGATTGACGAATACGCTGGCCACGATGCGATCGCAGTTTGAGCGGGCGATGTCGACCAGGGAAAAGTGTCCGTCGTGCAGGTTGCCCATGGTCGGCGCGAAACCGATACGCAAGCCGGCACGTCGCCACGCCGCGATATGCGCACGCAATGCGTCGACGTCGACGATGGTGTCCATCAAAACGAGTGCTCCCCGGCCGGGAATTCGCCGCTGCGCACGGCGTCGGCGTACGCGCGCATGGCCTCGGTAACCGAGTCGCGGCCAGCCAGGAAATTACGACTGAATTTTGGCGCCTTGCCGGACGTGATGCCGAGCATGTCATACACCACCAGCACCTGGCCATCGCAACCCGGGCCGGCACCGATGCCAATCGTGGGAATCGACAACTCGTCACTGATCCGGGTGGCCAGAGCCGCCGGTACGCATTCGAGTACCAGCAATTCGGCGCCGGCCTGCTCGACCGCCTTGGCATCGTTGAGCAGTTGCTCAGCCGCGGATTTGGTCTTGCCCTGTACGCGATAACCGCCGAACTTGTGCACCGACTGCGGCGTCAGGCCCAGGTGCGCGCATACCGGCACCGCACGCCGTGCCAGCGCGTCGATGACGTCGAGCACATAGTCGGCGCCCTCCAGCTTGACCATGGCCGCGCCGCCTTCGGCCATCAGCCGTGCGGCCGATTGCATCGCCACGTCTTCGTTGCGAAAACTCATGAATGGCAGGTCGGCCAGCAGCAACACCGACGAAAGTCCGCGCGCGACGGCGACGCAGTGATAGACCATGTCATCGAGGCTTACCGGCAAGGTACTGGCATGCCCCTGCACGACGTTGCCCAGCGAGTCGCCGACCAACACGACGTCGACGCCGGCCGCTTCGCATTGGGCCGCGAAACTCGCATCATAGGCGGTAAGCGAAACGATCTTCTCGCCGGCTTTCTTCATCTCGCGAAGATGCGGCACGGTGATGGCTCGACGTTTGCCAACGGCCGGAATTTTGCTGCTCATGCTCGTCTCCGGGAATGGATGGACATTATTGGGGGGCGGCCGTATGTGACTCAAGTAGCCGGCAGCTACTGCGATCCACGACGGACAGCAGCGCCGCGACTGATCCGCGACCCGGAATGTTCGTCTCCGGCGCGATCTCGGCCAGTGGCATCAGCACGAATGCACGTTCGTGCAAATGGGGATGGGGCACTTGCAGGCCAGGCTGATCGATGATCTTGTCAGCATAAACAAGGATATCCATGTCCAGCGTGCGCGGCCCCCAGCGCGGCCCGTCGCGACGACGTCCGGCTTGCCGCTCGATTCGCAGCAGGTCATCCAGCAATTCGCGCGCGGACAGATCCGTGTGCAACTCGACCGCGGCATTGACGAAACCGGGCTGATCGGTGAGTCCCCAGGGGTCGCTTGCATACAAACTCGACCTGCGAACCAGGCGCGACTGCGGCAAGACGGCGATCGCTTCGATACCTCGCTCGATCTGCGCACGCGGATTGTCAAGGTTGCTTCCAAGGCCGATGTAAGCGGGGACCATGAACACCGGTTATTCGGTGCCTGAGGCATCGCCGGAACGCCGAGGTCCGCGCCGACGGCGTCTTGTCGTATCGGCATTCGCGCCCTTGCCCGCTTGCGAGGAAGACGCGAGATCGGCCAGCTCGCGCGCCAGATCCTCGTGCGACATCTCCTGCGCGCGCGTCCACCATTTCCCCAGTTCGGCAATTTCCGGGCCTTCGCAGGCACGCAAGAGCAAAAAATCGTAAGCCGCACGAAAACGCGGATGCGCCAGCAGACGGAACACGCGCTTCCGCACGCGTTGTTCAAAACGCGGCTGCAAGCTCCAGATTTCCTGCATCATCTGGCCGAATCGGCGCGGAATTGAAACCTGCTTTGCCTGCTCGGCAATGACCTGCCGCCCAACCCGATGCCAGGCCAGATGTATATCGGTTCCGCGTTCGATTTCACGTTCTGCCTGCGCCCGCACAGGCCCCCATAGCAACACGGCGAACAGGAACGCCGGCGTCACCGGCCGGTCCTCGCGCACGCGCTCGTCGGTTCCGCTCAACCCGGCGTCGATCAGGCTGCGGAAGGCGTCGCCGCCACGGAAGGCAAGCGCTCGCGCGGTCAGCGGGTACACGTCGGCGAGCAATCCGGATTTTTCCAGCGCATGAAAACTCTTGGCGCCGTTACCGAACAGGAACATTTTCAGCGATTCGTCGAACAACCGTGCCGGCGGCGCGTGCAACAGCAATTCGCCGAGTTCGGCGAACGGCGCACGCGCCTTGGGTGCGATGGTGAAATCGAGCTTTGCGGCCAGACGCACCGCGCGCAACATGCGCACCGGATCTTCGCGATAACGCTGCTCGGGGTCGCCGATCAGATGCAACTCGCGCGTGCCGATGTCGGCGTAACCACCGACGTAATCGCGTACGCTGAAATCGGCAATGTTGTAATACAGCGCGTTGACGCGGAAGTCGCGGCGCAAGGCGTCTTCCTCGATATTGCCGTAAACGTTGTCGCGGACGATGCGGCCATCCACGACATGGCGATCGCCGCTGCCGTCGTCACCGCTGCCGCGAAACGTGGCGACTTCGATGATCTCGCGACCGAACATCACGTGTGCCAACCGAAAACGGCGCCCGATCAACCGACAATTGCGGAACAGCCGCTTGACCTGCTCGGGGGTCGCGTCGGTGGCGATGTCGAAATCCTTTGGATGCCCTCCCAATAGCAGATCGCGCACCGCGCCGCCGACCAGAAACGCGGCATAGCCGGCTTCGTTCAAACGGTACAGCACGCGCAACGCGGCATTCGAAATCTCCTTGCGCGAAATGCCGTGCTGCTCACGCGGAATCACGTGCGGATCGAGGGCTTGCGCCGGTGCGTTTGCGGATAGGGGGATTTGTGTCATTCCGTTTGTTGTCGGCTACTGTGCACACCGTGAAAACGCTATACTACGCAGCTCGTGCGCAGTTCCAAACACGCGCTCCCTTCGTCTAGTGGCCCAGGACATCGCCCTCTCAAGGCGGGAACACGAGTTCGAGTCTCGTAGGGAGCGCCATTGCGCAATGGTAAACAGTTCGCTGAATCCTTGCTATGCCATTTGTCGTCGTCGAAAACTGCATCAAGTGCAAGTACACCGATTGCGTGGAAGTCTGTCCGGTTGACTGTTTCCACGAAGGCCCGAATTTCCTGGTCATCGATCCGGAGGAGTGCATCGACTGCACCCTGTGCGAACCGGAATGCCCGGCCAACGCGATCTTCCCTGAAGATGACGTCCCTTCCGGTCAGGAGCAATTCATCGCCCTCAACGCCGATCTGGCCAAGCTCTGGCCGGTGTTGACCGAGCGTATCGAGGCACCTGCCGACGCCAAGGAATGGGACGGCAAGCCCAACAAACTGCCGTTACTGGAACGCTAGGGATGCTCTGATCCAGTCAGCACAAGCGGCATGATGTCCGCGAGGTCCGCAGTTTGGGTTGCGTGGCGCCGCCCGGACCGGTTGCCTTGGCAAGACGCGCAGCACGGGCTGCATCAGTACAACCGAAGCCGCCTGCATGCCAGCCTCGGCTACCATCCACCAATCACCCGCATTCCACTGGTACGGAACAACGTGCCGGGTTTACGCACTGGGCCCGCGGCCGGGCATCAACCAAGCCGGGTTTGCAGCACCTGCAGCACGCGCCGCGCCGCTTCGCTCGAATCGGTTCCCGGCGCGCTGTCGACTTCGACGCGGGAGCCGTCGCCGTCCGACACCACCTTGACCTGCACCTTGCCGCTAACCGGCTTGGACTCTTCGACTTTGTCGTGATGACCGGTCGGATACAGTATCCGGTCCACGATCGCAGAGTACCAGTGCTCTTGCTTCGGCTGCTCCGCACGCTGCACGGTTTTGACCGTCAGGCCTTCGACATCCAGCGAGTAGCTGTGATTGGTCTCGTCGCGCGCGCTGATCTTGCCTAAATCGCCACGTTCCAGAGCCAAGCCGACGCGTTGCCATGCATGGTCCACCGTGTCGGCAAGGTGCAGCCCTTCGCCAACGCTGACAGCGGACGATAGCGTAGCGCCGGCCGCGGTCGCAGGCGTGGCTTCACTGGCGGCCGAACTGCTCAAATCGGTGCGTAATGCCTGCAGGACGCGCTGCGTTGCATCGCTCGAATCCACGCCGGACGGACCCTGTACGTTCACCCGCGAACCGTCTCCATCCGCCGTGACCGTGACCAACAGCTTGCCGCTGACGGTCTTCTTGCCGCCCAACGGGTGCTGAATCCGGTGCCAGATGGCCGTGTACCAATGCCGCTCCTGTGGCGATTCGGCGTTGGCGGCCGAGGTACGCAAATCATCCACTTCCAATGTGTAGCTGTGCGCCGATTCATCGCGGCCGCTGACGGCCCCGACGTTGGCCTGCTCCAGCGCCGTTCCCACGCGACGCCAGGTGTTGTCAACGCTATCGGCAACCCGCAGGCTCCGGCCTTCCATGGTCGCGCCCGGTGCCGTATCGACGACTGCGCTGCGACGGGCGGCGCTGCTGTCCGTCCTGCCGACATTGTTGCCGACTTGCGGGACGATGAGTTCGTCCGACGTCGGTGGCGAGTCCATATCCGGCGGGACTTCCAGTGGGCGGGTCTCCTGCGCCTTGGCGTAATAGTTGTCGCGATGATGGAACAGGCTGCAACCGCCCAACATGAACATGGCGGTGACGGCGTAAATAATCCAGCGAACGGAAAGAATGCGGTTCACGATAAATCCTGGTGATGATTTCGGGAATAGAGTTTCAGGCGGCGCTGCTATGCCGCGACTGAACCGTAACCGGCTCCAACAGACTGTCCAGAACGCGGCGTGCGTGTGCATGGTGCGCCTGACTCAGCGGCAACAGCGGCAAACGCGGCTCCGGGGTTCCAATACCCAGATGATACAGGCACCATTTTACCGGAATCGGGTTCGGTTCGGTGCCCAATAGCCGATAAAGTTCCTGCAGGCGACCATCTATGGCTTCGGCACGCGTCGCATCACCAGCGCGTGCGGCATCGCACATGGCCCGGAAATCGGCCGGTGCGACGTTGGCGGCCACCGAGATAACGCCGTCGGCTCCGGCCAGCATCGAGCGTACACAGCTTGGGTCGTCGCCACTGAGCACCTTGAAATCCGGGCCGGACAATTCGACCAGTGCCGCCACGCGGGCAGTGTCGGCAACCGCTTCCTTGATGCCGACGATGCGTTCGTGTCCAGCCAGCGCGGCCACGGTTTCGGCTTGCATATCGCAAGCCGTCCGGGTCGGGACGTTGTAGAGCATGATCGGCAGGCCGCCGTGCTCGGCGACCTCGATGAAGTGCCGGCGCATCCCCTCCTGGGTCGGCCGGACATAGTAAGGTGTCACCACCAGCGCGGCATCCGCGCCGGCGTCGCGGGCGCGCAGAGTCGCATCAATGGTCTTTCGCGTATTCGCCGTGCCGGTTCCAGCCAGCACTGGTACGCGTCCGTTCACGCGCTCGACGGTCACGCCCAACAGGCGCTCGAATTCGGCATCGTCCAGCGCATGCGCCTCGCCGGTAGAACCGGCCACGACCAAAGCCTGGGTGCCGGAATCCAACTGGTAGTCGAGCAGCGCGACGAACGCGTCAAAATCCACGGGTCCGTCGCGAAACGGCGTGGCCAGAGCGCAGATGCTGCCGCTGATTGATTCCAAGACAATGCCTGTTGATGGCGTAGTTGACCGATGTTACTTGCGGGGTTTTGGCGTGGCAAGTATTCTCCAAGTCGCATTGGCATGTTGCGCCTGCTTGCGCCACGTGCCTGTCCGGGAATCGCACGCTTTGACCGAAACCACTGCCCGACCGACCGCAAACGAGAATTATCTGCTGATCAACGCGTTTGCGCCGCAGGTCCATTCTCCACTGGTCGCGATCACGCGACGCATCAACGATTGTGGCTGCACCCTGGCCGAAGCCCGGGTCGCCGCCGTCGGCAGCGAAGTCTCGGTGCTGGCGCTGGCGATCGGTCCCTGGGATGCGATCGCCAAGCTCGAATCGGCCTTGGCCCGGGTCGAGCGTGAGGAGGAGTCGATACGGCTGCTGCACTATCGCACCAGCGCCAAGCAGCCACAGACCAACCTGCTGCCGTACATGGTCGAAGTCGTGGCCGCCGACAAACCCGGGATACTGCTGCAGATTGCCGAATTCTTTCATCGGCACGAGATCAGCATCGAACAATTGCAATCCAGCCGCTATCGCGCCATGCACACTGGCGCGGAAATGTTTTCCGCGCAGATTACCGTCGGCATTCCGGCCGGCACGCATATCGCCGCCCTGCGCGACGATTTTCTCGAGTTTTGCGACAACCACAATCTCGACGCCATTATCGACCCGATGAAATACTGATGATCAAGCCAGGCAAGAGCGTTCCCGATCTTCGCGGCGAAACCACTTCCGGCAAGTTGCGCTTGCGCGACCTGCGCGGCGGACTAATCGTCGTCTACTTCTATCCCAAGGACAACACCAGCGGCTGCACGCGCGAGGCCGGGGACTTCCGCGACCTCAGCGCAAAATTCTCGAAACACAAAGCCACCATCCTCGGCGTTTCACGCGATTCGCTGGCTTCGCATGAGAAATTCCGCAGCAAGCTCGGTCTCAAGTTCGATCTGGTTTCCGATCCGGATGAAACCTGGTGCAAGGCCTTCGATGTGATCCATGAAAAAGTGCTTTACGGCAAGCGTTACCTGGGCATCGTGCGCAGCACTTTCCTGATCGGATCGGACGGGAAACTGCTGCGCGAATGGCGCAAGGTCAAGCTGCCGGACCATGCCGCAGAGGTACTGGCGGCCGTCGCCGACGCGAGTGCATAAGCCCGCCCCGCCCCTCACCGCTGCCGACCAGCCGTGACGGCCGTGCCGGCCGTATCCACTCCCCTTAAGGGTATGACAGGAATGACCCGAGGCAAACGCATCTACGTGCTCGACACCAACGTACTCATGCACGATCCGACCGCCTTGTTCCGCTTCGAAGAACATGACGTTTTCCTGCCGATGACCGTACTCGAGGAACTCGACGCGGCGAAAAAAGGCACCTCCGAAGTGTCACGCAACGCGCGCCAGGTAAGCCGCTTCATCAACGAACTGATCGAGCGCAACGGCAAAAAAGACATTCGAAAGGGACTGGAACTGAAACTTCCACAAGGCCTGCAGATCGACGTCGAGGGTCAAATCGGCCGCCTTTACTTCCAGACCCGCGACCTCAACGGCAACGGTTCCGGCAAGCGTACGCTTCCCGACAATCTGATCCTGGCTTCGATACTCAGCCTGCGCGAGCACAAGCCGGACGTACCGGTGGTGCTGGTTTCCAAGGACATCAACCTGCGCATCAAGGCCTCGATCAATGGCATTGCCGCCGAGGACTACGAGAACGATCGCGCACTGGACGATTTCAGCCTGCTGTTCGCCGGTCACAGCGAATTGCCTGCCGATTTCTGGGACCATCATGTGGAAGTCCGCTCATGGTCCGAGCACGGGCATACGCTGTACGACATCGAGTTGAACAAGGACGAAAACTGGCATCCACACCAGTTCGTCTACCTGCCTGGCGAGAATGAAGTCGAACTGCGTGTCATGCGGGTCCGGGACAAGCACGCCACGCTGCAGATCATCGACGATTACCGTAGCGGCTCACACACCGTTTGGGGCGTCTCGGCGCGCAACCGGGAACAGAATTTCGCGTTGAACGCCCTGATGGATCCCGAAATCGATTTCGTCACCCTGCTGGGCACGGCCGGCACCGGCAAGACCCTGCTGGCACTCGCAGCCGGCCTGGCACAAACCATGGATCAGCAACGCTATCGAGAGATCATCATGACCCGCGCCACTGTCGCGGTTGGCGACGACATTGGCTTCCTGCCCGGCACCGAAGAAGAAAAGATGACGCCATGGATGGGGGCGCTGACGGACAATCTCGAAGTGCTGGCCACGCCTCAGGAAGGCGGCGGCTGGGGCCGCGCAGCTACCAATGACTTGCTCGCCTCGCGCATCAAGATTCGCTCAATGAGTTTCATGCGCGGACGCACGTTCCTGAGTCGCTACGTGATCATCGACGAGGCACAAAACCTGACACCGAAACAAATGAAGACGCTGCTGACACGCGCCGGTCCGGGCAGCAAGATGGTGTGCCTGGGCAATGTTGAACAGATCGACACGCCGTATCTGACCGAAACGACCTCAGGCCTGACCTATGCGGTCGACCGTTTCAAGGACTGGGTGCATTCAGCGCACATCACGTTGCGTCGCGGCGAGCGCTCGCGCTTGGCCGATTACGCATCGGAGATGCTGTAAAGATATACCGCGGCACGTGATGCAGCGTATCTTCTTGCCCGATCGCATGTCAGTCGAAGCTTGGGAAACTACCCGAAGCGGGCCTGCAGATCAGAACAAGGTGGTCCAGGTCGCTTCATATTCGATCTGTTTGCCTCTGCCGTCATTGCGCAGACTATTGCTGGTTGGCAAACCCAGGATGAATTGCGACGGGGCGTAGGTTGCGCCAAGCTGGAACCGGGACGAATCGCCGATGGCGTGCGCAAAGTGGAATTCCACGTTATGCGTGGACAGATAGGGCTCCAGCGCATTGCGCAGGAGTTCGGACGTTGGCACCGGCTGTTCCCGCGTACTGTAGTGCAACGACCACATCCCCCTGGAACCGTCGCGCACGGTCCAACCGACCGAATACACGTTGAGGTCACGCCAGGCAAACGTCGGGCTGACCGTACTGCCAAGCAAAACCAGAAAGCGCGCCGGCAAGGCGTCGCTGGTAAACGGCGTGATCTGGCTGTACATCACGCGTTCAACACCCAGATCCAGTTTCAGGTGCGGCGTCAACGCGTAATCCACACCGAAATCGGCACTGGCGGGAATATCGAAACTACCCGGCTCTGAATACACGCCACGGTAGTTGTTGAACGAATCCATGTTGACCCGCGTCTGATAACCCGTCTGCCAGCTTATGCGCGAGGTCAACGTGCTGTTGAAGTCGACTCGCAAGCCGGTACCGTATGAAGCCGGGTTAATCCGGAATGCCGGTGGAACAGCCGAAAAATTGCTTCCGCCCTGCACCGGCACCGACTCTTGTCCCAGGCCGAGTCCGGCAAATCGCTGGTATGCGAAAATTGCGGTGACGCTGACCGAGCTCTTGTCGCCCCAAGGTTGCGAGAACGATGGTGCCACCAGATACCGTTTCAGGCCGGGCGTATGATCCTGCAGCCAGTCCGGTACGTTATTCGTATTGATCGCCGGCGTGTCGGCGATGCTGGTATGCAAATACGTTACCTGTAATTTCGGCGAGTCAAATCCCATGCCGACCAGATGCGAAGCTCGCAGGGAGATTCGCGCGTCGGCACGATCAAATACGGACGGAGCAAGTTGCGCCGGTGCGACCGCACCAATCCACGAATAGCCGCTATCGAGTTCGGCCAGCGCATAATTGCGCCAGGCATCGAGTACATTGGATGCGTGGTCGAGCTCGGACAGGCTCGGAGCAGGAATCCCGGGCAAGGCAGACGCCGCGGCGGACGCGAAAGAAAGCGGGAGCGCGAGTATCAACCCAACTGCTCCCGCCAAATTTTTCACTTTTGCTGTTGACCGACGCATAGCCCTGAATGCGCTAGGGAGTTGTGAATGCTCCACCTGCAGTTTGGCAAAAAAGCAACATATCGTCAAGCTGGAGGATTCGAATCTAAACCGCTGCATACTGAGTTATTGTGCCAACCTGCACATTTTGAAGATATCGAGCAACTGATATCGTTGCATAAATACAACGGAACGACATGAGCACAAGGAACAATCACCGCAAACCGACCGCGCTGACCATCGCCGGCTCCGACTCCGGAGCTGGAGCCGGAATCCAGGCCGACCTGAGAGTCTTCGCCGCCTACGGCTTGCACGGAGTCAGCGCCATTACCGCCGTGACTGCGCAGAATAGTCGCGGCGTCGCTGCAAGCCACACCCTGTCCGCCGCCCATCTTCGAAACCAGCTCTTGGCCTTGTTCGCGGATTTTGACATTCGCGCAATCAAGATTGGAATGCTCGGCAGTGCCGCCAATGTTGCCACGGTTGCCGAATTGCTGAAGTCATGCAAGGCGCAGAATGTCGTTCTTGACCCTGTGTTGGCATCCAGCAGCGGAACGCCGTTGCTCAGTCCACGTGGAACAACATGCTTGCGCCGCGACCTGCTGCCGCTCGTGCACGTACTCACGCCCAACATTCCGGAAGCCGCCGTGTTGTTGAAGCGGCAGTTGAGCGATGGGCACGCAATGCGCCACGCCGCCGGGGCACTGCGCGAATTGGGCCCGCAAGCCGTATTGCTCAAGGGGGGACATGGCGACGGCCAGACAATCGTGGATTATCTGGCTGATGCGGATGGCATCGTGACCTATCGCCACCGGCGCCGACCATTTGTGGCCCACGGCACCGGTTGCGCGCTGTCTTCCGCGATAGCCGCCGGACTTGCCAGGGGATGGTCGCTTCGCAGCAGTGTGCAGGCAGCCGAACGTATGTTGCAACAGGCATTGCGTTCGAGCTACCGCAGCGGCCGGGGACCAGCCCGGACTCTGGCGATCAGTCCGCTTCACGTGCGCTGAATCATCTGGCGGTATGATTGGCGAATATTCATTCAGCATGCCGCGATGGCGAAATATCCCATGAAAAGACCACCTTTATCGAGAAGCACGATGTTCTGGATCGGCCTGGTGCTCAGCCCGATAGCAGTCGCCGACTCGCCGATGCTGCCGCATCCACTGGCGCCTTCTCCACAGGCGAAGTCGGTGCAAGCCAAAACACTGACAAAGACCGGCCAACTGATGCGCATGGCACCGCCGACAATCAGCGTCATGCGCGCTGTTCGCATGCCCGATGGCAGTGTTCTGATGCAATGCGTGCAGCAGTTGAACCCGAAATCAGGACTGTACAAGCAACGCAAGCAAGCCTTGCGGCCCGAGGCGCATTGATATGCGCACCCCGTTTTCCCGTGCAACATGTCTTTGCGTGCTGGTTGCCGTACTGACCGCCCCATGGATCGGCGCCCACGCCGACGAGGCCCTGCAACCGGGCGTTTCGAAGTCGCTGCCGGACCTGCCGGCCAGCAACTACATCTCCAACTATTACGTCGATGTCGGCTCCGGCAGCAAGCAACTGAAAATCGACCTGCATGCCACCGGTGGCGACGTCGATCTGTTCGTGCGTTACGGCACTCCGTTTCCGGAGCAGGATGCCAACGCTTCGTATCCGACCATCAGTTACGACCTGCTCAATCGTTACGCGCAGTATCATTCGATCAGCGGAACATCCAACGAATCGATACTGATCCTGCCGTCCGACCAGATACCGCTGCAGACCGGGCGCTGGTACATAGCGATAATCAACGCCAGTCAATCCGCCAGCGCGACCGCGGGTACCCTCACCGCGACCTTGTCCGGCAGCGCACCCACGGCAAGCATCAGCATCGACTTCGGCCATCCGAGCACCAATTCGGACCCTACCCTTGCCTGTGACGACGGTTTCTGGACCGATACAACCGCCGCCGACGCGATCGGCGGCAACCCCGGAACGACACTGGGCGAACAGCGCAAGAATGCATTGCAATACGCCGCCAACGAACTGGCAACACAACTGAATCTGCCGATACCCATTACTTTGCACGCCTGCGGTGCGCACCTGGGCGGCGACAACAAATCCGCGGTGCTGGCGCATGCCACGGCACTGACGTATTTCGTCAGTACCACTGATTTTCCGGTTCCCGGGCTGGCGAAAAAATACACCTGGTACCCGGGAACGGTAGCCGTTCGCCTCGCCGGTACGAGCATGTGTGGATTGGCAGGAGGTTCCTGTTCCGGTGCGAATAACGAGGAAATAGAGGCGACGTTCAACATGGACTTCGGCACTGCCGACGTGCTTAATGGCGAAAAGTTCTATCTCGGTTACGACGCCAGCCAGAAACCGGCCAAAGACGTCGATTTCATCACCATCGCCATGCATGAGATGACCCACGGCCTGGGTTTTCTGGGCCTGGTCAACACCGATCCCAGCCTGGGCCCGCTGGGTGCCAAGGCCGGCTACACCACCGACTCGAAAGGCTCGAGCATCGACTACCAGAACCTGACCGAGGGTCCATTCGACGACATCTATGACGACAGCGTCGCCAGCGTCGACCGGGATACACTCGACTACAAACCGTTCCTTGGCTACGAGGTCAATGGCAGCGGCGATGCCGACCGTGCCGCGGCGATGGTTTCCGGGCCGACCGTAACGTCCGCCGGCAATTACAACCCAGGCTTCTCGAACTGCATGGGTTACACCGGCCCTTGCACCGGCCTGCGCTGGATGGACGATATCACGGCGAATTCCAGCGTGAACGAGAACGCCGGACACAAGTCACCCAACGACTTTCCCAGCCTTTACGCACCCTGCGACGAATCCAGCACCAGCGATTGCACCACCCAGCCTTCATCGACGCTGTCGCATACGACGCAGAGCCACGACATGATGAACGCCTATTATTCCAATTTCGATTTGCGCAACATGGGGCTGGCCGTGCCGATGCTGGCTCCGGTCGGCTGGTCCAACGCGGTACGCAGCATGCCGACTTTCACCACACCAATTCCGAGCAACTGGTATGACCAGACACACAGTGGCCATGGTTTCGATTTCCAGCTCGGTTATCACGATGCCGTCAATGGCGACGTGTATTTCCTGACGTTCTACACCTACAAGAGCGACGGTACGCCCGAGTGGTACCAGGCGGTCGGTCACCTTGTCGACGGTGTATTCCTGCCGGCACCGGATCAGAATGGCAACACGCTCCACCGCGTCACCTACACGACAACGTCGACGCAAATAACCGGCGTGACCCTGGATAGCGGCGTCAGCGGCAGCGTGGTCGTTGACTTCAACCAGGCTGCCAATTCACCGGTCTGCAGGAACGTCGATCGCAGCGGCGCGGCTCAGCTGGCAGTGATGAACTGGAGCATCGGCGGCGACTCGGGCAACTGGTGCATGCAGCCGATCGTCGCAGCGGAATCGCATGGCTCTCCGGACTACAACGGCCACTGGAATGCCTCCGGCAGCGACTCCGGTTGGGGCTTCGAACTACTCGACGTGAAATCCGGCAATTCGAACCCTGTCGTGATCATCTACTTGTATTATCCGGATGAAAACAATCAGGCTACTTGGGCGACGGCATCGGGTACGCTGGTGAACGGCTCGGTAACCATGCCATTGCAGCAAGTCACCAGTGGTTATTGCCGAACCTGCACCAAACCTTCAGGCGACGCCACCGCGGATACGATTGGCTCTGTCACACTTGGCCTGGCCCCGATCACGGCCGGTCAGACGCCGGCCGGCACGGCGACAATCCATGCCGCCTATCCGAATGGCGGTGGATTCAACCGAACCAGTGAGCCGATCAAGATGCTTTCCGTGCCGACCGGGCAATGAGACAAGAACGCGCATATGCGCATGCAACGCCTCTACCCGAGGCGTTGTTGTTCGCCAACACTGGCGAAAATTCGTTATCCGATGCACTATGCTGCAACATTGAGCATTCATCATTCGTCTGAGATTCGACGCAGGAGGTGCCCGTGCTGACCGCCGTTCCAAGCAGCAACGACATCCATACGACCCGCGTCCTGTCGCTGGATTCCAGCGGTCGCATCCTCAACTGGATGTCCTGGCAGGACGCGGTCTGCCTTTACGTACGCGAAGCCGTGGCCTGGACCCTGGGTGACCCCTGCCTGACCATCCATGGCGGCACCAACCGTGACAGCGGCGAACAGAGCTTCATCGACCTGCACCCGATTGTGGCCAGCCGCGGCCACACTCGCGCCAGTTTCGGCAATCCGGCGCCCGCGCTGACCAATGCTGCGCTGTTTGCCCGCGACCGCATGGTCTGCATGTACTGCGGCGGGCAGTTCAGCCGCGGCGAGCTGACCCGCGACCACGTCATTCCCTTGTCCAGGGGCGGTCGCGATATCTGGGAAAACGTAGTCAGCGCCTGTCTTTCGTGCAACATGCGCAAGAGTTGCAACACGCCGAAGGTGGCCAACATGCCCCTGTTGGCGATTCCATACCGCCCGAGCTGGGTTGAGCACCTGATCCTGTCGAATCGCAACATACTGGCCGACCAGATGGAATTTCTGGTCCACCACCTGCCCAAACGGCGGCGCAGGCTCAGTTAGGGATGCGTATGAATTGCCGCTTTGGTTGAGCAACCAATGGCTCACACCGTTACCGAATTTCGCCACATTGCCGCCCTCGGGAGGCCAGCCGGTCCGCCCAGACTGAGCCGATGCCCGATTTGCCGTGTGACGGCTTCTTGCCCATTGTGTGAAGCTGACCGAGAATAAGGGACCATTCAAGGCAACGCCTGCATGCCAGGGCGACGCCTCAACCCGTGCGCGGCCTGGCCGCGTACCCGAACCCAATCGATGATCGACTCTACACGCTATCCGCGGCTCGCCCGCATTGATTCTCCGTCCGACCTGCGACAATTCGACGAGACCGAGCTGCCAGAGGTCGCGCGCGAGCTGCGTGAATACCTGATCGAGTCGGTCGCTTCGGTCGGCGGACATTTCGGTGCCGGTCTTGGCGTGGTCGAGTTGACGGTGGCCCTGCACTACCTGTTCGACACGCCGACGGACCGTCTGGTCTGGGACGTCGGGCATCAGGCTTATCCGCACAAGATCCTGACCGGGCGTCGCGACCGCATCGCCACGATCAAGAAGAAAGGCGGTCTGGCACCGTTCCCGAAACGCGACGAAAGCGAGTACGACGCGTTCGGCGTTGGCCATTCTTCAACGTCGATCTCCGCCGCGCTCGGCATGGCCATCGCCGCGCAGCGCAAGGGCGACCCTCGCAAAATCGTTGCCGTCATTGGCGATGGCGGCCTGACTGGCGGCATGGCCTACGAAGCACTGCATCATGGCGGCGATCTCGATACGGACATGCTCGTCATCCTCAACGACAACCAGATGTCGATCAGCGAGAATGTCGGCGCGCTGCCCAAGATGCTGGCGCGGCTGATGACCAGCCGAACACTGAACGCGATGCGCGAAGGCACCAAGCGTCGCCTCAGGCGCGATGGGTTTGCGTGGCGTTTTCTCAAACGATGGGAAGAACATTCCAAGGGCATGTTCGTGCCATCGACCTTGTTCGAGGAATTCAATTTCCATTACTTCGGCCCCATTGACGGGCACGACCTGCCAATGCTGCTGCATTCCTTGAAGACGCTCAGGGAGCTGAAGGGGCCGCAGCTGCTGCACGTCATCACCACCAAGGGCAAGGGTTATGCCCCGGCCGAACTGGCGCAGATCGACTACCACGCCGTTGGTCCGTTTGATCCGGACAAGGGCATGGCGCACAAAGCCCCGGGCAAACAAACCTATACCGAAGTGTTCGGCGACTGGCTGTGCGACATGGCTGCAGCGGATGAACGCCTGTACTGCATTACGCCGGCGATGCGTGAAGGTTCGGGCCTGGTGCGTTTCTCCAGGGAATATCCGAAGCGCTATTTTGATGTCGGTATTGCTGAACAACACGCCGTCACCCTAGCCGCGGGCATGGCTTGCGAGGGCGCGAAACCAGTCGTGGCGATCTATTCCACGTTCCTGCAACGTGGTTACGATCAGCTCATCCACGACGTCGCGCTGCAGAATCTCGACGTCACCTTCGCCATCGACCGTGGCGGCGTGGTCGGACCGGACGGCGCCACGCACGCCGGCAGCTTCGACCTGAGCTATCTGCGCTGCATTCCGAACATGCTTGTTGCGGCGCCATCGGATGAAAACGAATGCCGCCAGTTGCTGACAACCGCGTTCCGTCACGAAGGCCCCGCCGCGGTGCGCTATCCACGCGGTATCGGTCCCGGGGTAGCGTCTCGCGACGAACTCGATGCCCTGCCGGTCGGCAAAGCCGAAATCCGCCGCCGCGGTTCAAACCTCGCAATCCTCGCTTTCGGCAGCCCGCTGGCCGCGGCTGCACAGGTCGCCAACGAACTTGGCGCCACCGTGGTCAACATGCGCTTCGTCAAACCCCTGGACGAAAAACTGATCCTGGAACTGGCGCAAAGCCATCATTGGCTGGTCACCGTTGAAGACAATGCCATTGCCGGCGGCGCCGGCAGTGCCGTGGCCGAGCTGTTGGCCCATCACGGTGTCGAAACCCCGCTGATGCAACTCGGCCTGCCCGATGCATTCCTGGAACACGCCAGCCGCGAACAACTTCTCAACGAAGCCGGCATCGATGCCGACGGCATCCGCGCCTCGATCCTGCATCGCTGGCCGCAGATCGGCTCAACGCAGCACAGCGACATCCGCAACGCAGTCTGATTGCGGCAGTCAGTCCTCGCCGGGCACGGACAGCCAATCCGCTTCGCTGCCGATCGGCGAGCCGGGCGGTATCTCGACGGCGCGCGCATGCCTGGCCAGCAACTTGTCCAATTGGCGTGGATCTAGCAGCTGCCGCGACAAACTCGCGCCCCAGGCGCGGTCGGAGGCATCACCCTTGCGATGCGCCAGCGCGAGCGCGACTTCGTGCAGGCGCTGATCCAGCATCGCGGCCACGCCCGGCGTGGTCTTCGGGCCGTGCGCGACTTGCGCGATCGTCAGCAGGGTGCGATAGGCGATGCGCCTGGACAAGGCATCGGTCTTGTCCGGCAAGGTCGTGGCCAGCAGGCGATCAAGTAGTTCTTCGACACCAAGCGCTTTCGCATCGGCCGCGTGCTGGGCTTCCAGCCGGGCCAGCCGCGCAGGCGCCAGCAGCGCGCCCAGGCTCAGCTCGGCGGCCGTGTCGGCCGCAACCAGCGGGTCGAAAGCCGTTCCGCCGGAGCCGGTAAACAATTCGATGCTGTACTGGCGATTGGAACTGCCATTGCGCGCCGCCGACAACAGCGGCACCAGGCGCGCCGGAACGCGCAACTGATCCGGCGACAACGTGGCCAGCACGGCGTCCAATGCCGCCCGCTGCGCCTTCGGCGCCACCGGCCCGGACGATTCGTGACCACCGCCGTTGACCGCGTAGCGCAGATACACGCCACCGATGGCCTTGGCCGCAGCAACCGTCTGGTAACGATGCAGCAACCACACCGGCACGAAGCGACGGCGCAGATTCGCCACCGGCTCACCCGGTGCCAGCGCGGCCAGACCGAAATGATCGATCGCGGCACGACGCACCCGCATCAGGCGGTTCAACTCGGCGGTCGGGTCCGCGCCGTCGTCCCAAAGCGACGCCCACGGCTGCGCGGTACCCTCGGCACGCGCATTGTTGTCGGAAACATATCGCAGACCGGAGGCGACAATCCTGCTTGCCTCGGCGTCGGCCCAGGCTTGCGCACTCTGCCCCGGCGGCGGCTCGCTGTACAGCCAGTTCACGGTAGCCATATCCCACTTGCCGATGCCCACGGCGTACGCGTGCGTCAGGTCAGGCCGACCATCGACCAGCCCGATGCGCGGCGGCGGGTAGTCCATCACCGAAGCACGGCCCTGCGTACTGGCGGCGAAGTTGTGCGCGAAACCGAGCGTGTGCCCGACTTCATGCGCACCAAGCTGGCGGATACGCGCCAGCGCCGCTTGAACGGGATCGTCGGGGCCACCCTTGCCGAGCTTGTCGGCGCCGACCAGTCCTTCGAAGATCTGGATGTCCTGACGCACGCGCAACGAACCGATCACGACCATGCCCTTGACGATTTCGCCGGTACGCGGATCGACGATCTCCTGCCCGTACGACCAGCCGCGCGTGGCCCGATCGACCCAGTTGACCACGTTGTAGCGTACGTCCATCGGGTCGATGTTTTTCGGCAGCACCTTGACCTGAAACGCATCGATATAACCCGCCGCGTCGAAGGCCTTGGCCCACCAGCTGATGCCCTGAATCAACGTCGAGCGGATCGGCTCCGGTGCATGCCAGTCGACGTAGTACACGATCGGTTTGCGCACGCGCGAACGCGCCGCGCCGGGATTGATTTTCTGCAGGCGGAAACGATTGGCGTAATCGCGCACCACGTCCTGTCCGAGTGGTTCACTGAAATCGACCACCTGCGTGGTAAATCCACCAACGCGCGGATCGAAGCGGCGCGGATGGAAACCCGGACCAGGCAGTTTCACGAAACTCGAATGCACGGTGAAACTGACCTGCTCGGCGTCCGGTGCGATGTTGGCAACTTCCTTGCCCGGTTTCTTCGAGACGTAGGTCTGCACGGCATCGACTTCGAGGTTATCCGGAAACAGTTTGAGCGATTCGGCATCGGCGGCGCTGAGTTTGCCATCGAGCTTGAATCCCTTGCCGGCGCCCTTGCCGCCACCAACGCCAAACGTATCGCTGCTTTGATCGAGTGAATCGGCGATACCCAGAATATCGCTGGTCAGGAAACTCGACAGGTTAACGACGATGCGGCCATCCGGCAGCGAGGCGGCGACATCGCCCATCCACACGATCGAAGTGGCGAAATCGGGGCTCGCCGATTCGCCGGTTTCGGCGCCGCGGAAACGCGGGTTCTCGAATATCGCGGCGACTTTCTTGCCGTAACGGCGAAACGCGATGATCTGCGTGTTGCCGACGCGGCCACGATCCAGGAAGGTGGGCGCCGAACCCAGGCCGGTGCGCAATGATGTGGTGTACAGAAAGCGGGCCGAGATACCGTCTGCTTTTGGTGCCGGCAATGTCACCAGAATACGACCGTCGCGCTTGTCGACATGCACCGGCAGCAGACCGTTCATCGCCCGCGTGTGCTTGAAGAGTTTTTCCGGACTGACGGAATGATGCGTCAAACCGGATTTCTTGCCCGCCGCGGCGGCACGGGTCGGCATGGCGCCGCCGAGCAAGACAATTGTCAGCAAAACTGCAGCCGTTGACCGCACGGAAAGACCGGACATGGCAATATCCTGATGTTGGGTACGAATTCTGGAAAACCGCGACGCCGGGATTCGGGCCATATCGCACTTGCCCTGCCCCCGCCACTGCGGCCGCAAACCTGTCTCGCTCGAAACGTGGCATCGCGCAAATATCGATGTCACGCCCGATCCCGACCTTTCTAACAAATTACACCGCCGAATGCACCCTGACACTTTGCATCATCTGCCAAGATGCCCGCCTGTCAGGTTACCTGTGTAGTCCGATGTCGTTGATCTCCCGCACCAAACGACCATGATCAGCGTACCGACAGTTGATCGTGTGCAGACGACTGGCGGCAATCGGTCGATTCTGTTGAAAAACTCGGTTCTGAAATCACGACCACCGGAGGCGTTCGAGCTTTGAACGCCGATCAATTGTTCAAGGATTCGGGACGCACGCGCCCCCGTGCGTCAGGCGGGAACCGGATTTCCCATTTCCGTTCCTTTCGGCACCAACCACATCGCCATTCGTCGTAGGTTTTGCGCAGTGGCTGCCATCAGGAACTCATCATGTGCGCCGGTGAGACCTCTAAGCCGCAATCGTCGCAGCCGCAGGATGCGTTTGAGGTGGGCGAAGAGCATTTCCACCTTTTTGCGTTGCCGTCGCGATCGTACATAGTCAGGCGTCTTCGCGATGTGTCTTGCTGCATCGCGCGCAGCCTCGTTCACATGCCGTGTGACCTTGCGCATTGATGTGTTTGGACAACACCGAGTCTTCAGCGGACACGTTTGGCAGTCATGTTCGGATGCCCGATAGATGATCGTGTTGGCCTTGGTGACCCCGGTACGCGGCTTCGTGAATTTTCGACGTCTAGGTATGAGCGGCTTTCCACCAGGACAACGGTACTCATTGTCCTGCTCATGCCACTGGAAGTCGGATCGGGAGAATGTACCGTCGCGACGCTCGGCTTTGTCCCATACCGGCACGTGCGGCTCGACAGCCTTCTCATCGACCAGCCAGCCCAGCATCCGGGCAGTACCGTAAGCGGTGTCACCGATCAGGCGCTTCGGCTTCAGATCGAAGCGCTGCTCAACCCGATCCATCATCGTCCGGGTCGAATTGACCTCATCCGAGCACAACGCGGGTGTTGCCTCTACGTCGACGATTACGCCCGCCTTCACATCGACAAGGTAATTGGTCGAGTACGCATAGAACGCCGGGCCACCCGGTGCCACGGTCCAGCGCGCTGCGGGATCCGTCAACGACACGTTCTTGGGTAGTGTCTCGGGCTCTTCGGCAGCGTCCAGCGCTTCCAGATACTCGCGCACCGGACGCGCCAATGACCCATTTCGATCAAACGCCACTTCCGTGCCGGGAACGCCGCGCTGGCGGTTCGCATCGGCCTTGACCACGCTGGCATCGACCGCGAAGCCTTCACCACCCACCAGTCCTTCCGCGAGGCAACGCGCCAACACCTTCTCGAACACAAACCGCAACGTGTCGTTGTCACGGAACCGACCATGCCGGTTCTTCGAGAAGGTAGAGTGATCGGGCACCTTGTCTTCCAGACCCAAACGGCAGAACCAGCGGTATGCCAGGTTCAAGTGCACTTCCCCGCACAGTTGTCGCTCGGATCGAATGCCGAAGCAGTACCCCACGACCAGCATCCGGATCAGCAAGGCCGGATCGATCGATGGACGACCCGTGTTGCTGTAGTGCGGTGCCAAGTGCTGATGCAGCCCGCTCAGATCAAGAAAATGGTCGATACCGCGAAGCAGATGATTGGCCGGAATGTGGGCGTCGAGGTTGAAGCTGTAGAACAAAGGCGCTTGCGCAACTTCCTGGCGTCCCATCATCTCGTTGCCCTCGATCTGCGTCGACAACATTCGACAACACGCCGTGAGTCACGTTCCTCAAATCCCGGAGTTTTTCAACACAATCGACCAACTGCGGACATTCGCGCCCGCATTCGAGTTCCCGGATAGCCGCCATTCGAGCGCAGCGTGCAAGCCACCCCCGGCTTACCCGGACCGAAACGTCAGGGCGATGACGGTGCGGACGCAGCGGAAGTGGGCGGCTGCGAGATGGTGTCGTACTTTTTCACCAGCACCTGGAACGCCGGCTGGCCGCGCAGCGGCAGATACTCTGGGTTGACGCTGAGGTCATTGCAGCCGACCGGCTGAGCCACGCAGTACTTCGGCAACAGTTCCAACGCGGTGTCGTTGCGGCCCAGCGCCAGATAAAGCTCGATCACGTCGTCCATGGAAGTCGGATCAAGCTCGGAGCGCTGGCGCAGCGCGTCCACCGCAGCCAGTGCCTGCGCGTGCAGCTTCGGATCCAGCACCGATTGATACGTCAGCCGGCCGGCCGCGACCAGCGCCTTGGCCAGCGGCGTATCCGGCTGCACCCGCTCGAAAGCCTTGACCGCATCCCCGTCGCGGTGCAGCAGCGAATAACTGAGCGCGAGCTCCATCGCACTGTCGGCGCTGTGCGGCGCCAGTTTCATCACGGCCAACCACGGCGGCAACGCCTGCGCGTACTCGCCGAGGTCCATATAGGTGTCCGCAAGGTTGTTCTGCGCGGTGGCGCTCCGGGGATCCAGTTGCACGGCTTCCAAATCCTGGGCCTGCTCCTGTTTGAGGGGCAGCACGATGCCGTAATCCAGATGCGCGATCGCGTCGCTGGGATCAAGCGCCAGCGCACGCTGATATTCGGCCTTGGCCGCGGCGATCTTGCCTTCCTCCGCATCGGCATTGCCGAGCGCCGCCAGTGCATCCACGTTGCGCGGGTCCAACGCCAGCGCCTTGCCGGCCTCCATCCGCACCTTGGGCAGCGCGTCCTTCAAGGGCAGCGTGGAGAACAGGGTCAGGTCGAACCACGCGTGCGCCAGTTCGGCATGGGCATCTGCGTAGCCAGGGTCGAGCGCGATGGCCTGTTCCACCAGGCCGCGGGCCTGCTCGATCGGCGCGGCAGTGTTGGCGGTGTCCATCAAGGCGCGCGCCTGCAGCACCAGGTCGTGCGACTTGGGGTTCACCGTGGCCGCGGGCGCGAGGCTGGCCAGCTTGACCTTGAGCGCGCCCGCGATCGCCGCGGAAATCCGATCCTGCACCTGGAACACGTTGGCCAGCGAATCGTCGTAGTGGTCCGACCACAGTTGCTGGCCGCTGCGGGTGTCCACCAGTTCCGCGATCACCCGCACCATGCCGTTCTCACGCTCGATGCTGCCGTGCAAAAGGCTGGCGACGTCGAGCGCCGCGCCGATCGCGTGCGGCGATTCACCGCTGTCACGGTACTTCGATGCGGTATCCCACGCGATTACCCGGAGCGCGGTGTTCTGGCCCAGCGCGTTGGTGAGTTCCTCGGTGATGCCGTCGCTGAAGTATTGCTGCTTCGCATCGCCGCCGAGGTTGGTGAAGGGCAATACCACCAGCGTGTCGGCGGGCGGGTGGAAGCGTTTGGGCGCGGCGGTTTGTGCGGGCGCGACCGTCGGCCCTTGGCGGCGCACGAAATAGCCCGAGGCCAGCAGCACGACGGCAACGATGAGCACCCCAATGATTGCGAAATCCAGCTTGCGGCCGGTGCTGTGGGTCAGCGACGGGTTGCGCTCGACGTCCTCTTCGCGCTTGAACCCTTGCGGCGTCCAGGCGTAAAACCACGCGAACGCGAGCCAGAACGGGAAGCCGATGATCGCGGCGACCAGAAACCAGCGCGTGACCCAGTCGGGCGCGCCAACCGATGGCCCCAGTTGCGAGATGCCTTGCGCGAATGCCCACACCGCACCAGCGTACAGTGCGCCCGCGCGCGGCACGTTGCGGCGCTTCAGTTCCGCGAGGAATCTGGGTTTGCCCGATGTCACGAGTGAATGGATTCCCCACCGGCGACAGGCCGGCTTCCGCTGCGGCGAGTTTACGCGATCCCTTAGCGTCAAGCAGGTGGCGCCGCTCAGTACGGCCCCGGCTGGGGCGCGCTTTACCAGCCGCACCGGTGACCACCAGCCTTCCACAGACCGGCCGGTCGTCAAGCACCGGAATGGGTCGTGAGCTCGCCCTCAATCGTCACGATTTTTTCGTGTGATGCCTGTCGGCCAAAAGCGGTAGTAGGTGCGCCTCATTCGACTTCCCCAAAGCAGTCACCCACCAATTCATGGACACTCATGGCAACCGCAATCGATTCCGCGGTGCCTTTTCTGTGTACGAAAGGCGTTCAGATCTTGTCCTAGCGTCATTTGTACTTCATCGGATTGCCTGAATCAGGCAGAGGCCGGAATGTAGGTTGCTGAACTGTGCCGGATGGAGCGGCTCACCGATGCCGCATTTTACAAATGGCGCACATAAGTACGGCTGCATGCAGATCGAGGAAGCCAAGCGCTTGCGCGACTTGGAGGCCGAGAACAGTCGGCTGAAAAAGGTGCTGACCGAGGCCCACCTGAACATTGAGGCACTCAAGGTCGGCTTCGGGGTAAAACACTTGCCCCGCAACGCAAGCGCTAGGCGATCCGGCGCATGTTCACCCTGCCAGGGATGGCGCCACGGTTGCCGCCTTGAGGGGCTGCCCCGCAATACTTACCGTTATCCGCTGGTTCGGAGCGAACACGACGTGATCCTGTCGTAAAAGATAGTCAATCTGGTACGTGTTCGTCGTTGTTTCGCCAACCGGCGAATCCACGACCTGCTGTGTCCGGAGTACCCGATGGCGAACCACAAGAAGATCTATCGTTTGTAGCGCGAAGCCGACTTGGCGGTGCACCGCCGCAAGAAGGCCAAGTGTCCGATTGTCGAAACACGCCGGTTGCAGGCTGCCCAGGCCGTCAATCAGGTGTGAAGCATGGATTTCGTCGCCGATGTACTGGCCAACGGTCGGCGCTTGAAGTGTCTGACCGTCGCTGACGATTGCAGCCACGAGTGTGTCGATATCGCCGTGGATCATGGCATGGGTGTCGCCGACCCGGCCCTTGCCGGTGGTTCCCTCGGCGAACAATTCCGACATAAACTTCGCGCGGAGTCGCTTGTCGGGAGTTGGCGACCCGGATCGGCGGCAGTGATGGCTGTCCGCTGTTCGCTCTTGTGTGCGCTTATCGTTTTTGAAATCGACCCTGTCGAGATTACGAGGCGGATTGCCATGCAAATTTCAGGTTGCTCGTTCCCGGTATCCAGACGTCCAGTTTCCGGCGCTCGGAAAGGCGGTATGGCAAGGTATGCTCGACGTCGGAACGCATTCCCGGCTACCGCGTTGATGGTGGCATTGCTTTGCGCGATGCCCAGTCCTGCGGCGGACTTGCAACTGGCGAACCCCGCGCGCTCTTCGTACATCGTACGCCTTGTAGACAAGCCGCTCGCGATGTTCGACGGCGTTGACGCACGCGGAAATCAGGTTTCACTTCCCTATAACGAGATACCGCGAACAAAGGCGTTGAACGGCCGCTTGCGTCTGGACGTACACAGCACGCAGGCGCAGTCATATATCGGCTTCTTGCGCAACAAGCAGGCCTCGCTGCTCGGCACGATGGCTAAATCGCTGGGCAGGGTCGTCACGGCGCGCCGCGAGATGCAGGCAGCACTGGATGCGATAGTGGTCGATTTGACTTCAAATGAGGCAAACAAAATCGCGCATCTGCGGGACGTGCTGTCGGTCGAGGAAGATCGCGCCTATCCGTTGACGACCGACATCGGGCCGGGGTTCATCGGCGCGGCATCAGTATGGTGGAGTGCTTCCGCGGGGCAGGATACGTTGTTCGCGGGTGGCTTCGACGGCGGCGTCGGCTATCGTGGTGACGGGATTGTCGTCGGTGTCATCGACACCGGCTACAACAGTGCCAGCCCATCCTTTTCCGCCCAGGACGATAGCGGGTATGTCATTCAGAACCCGCTCGGCAGCGGACACTTCATCGGCCAATGCGCCGTCGCGGGCATAAGTATTGCGGGATGCAACGACAAGATCATCGGCGTATACGACGAGCTTGACGACGGATCGCTCGCTCACCCGTTCAGCGTCGAGGATCCAAACGGTGCGTACTATGTCGGGCACGGTAGCCATGTTGCCAGCACTGCTGCGGGCAACAATCGTAGCGCGAGGTATACGGATCCAAATCCCTACGTTCCCGCGGAACTGGCGACGTACACCACGCGCATTTCCGGGATCGCGCCGCACGCCAATTTGGTCATCTACCGGGCGTGTGGTGACGAGTTGACGGGTTGTCCGGCATCTGCCACCGTCGCCGCGATCGACCAGGCAGTGGCCGACGGCATCGTCGACGTCTTGAACTATTCAATCGCCGGCGGCACTGCACCGTGGACCGAAGCCTCGTCGCAGGCATTTCTCGCCGCAACCAACGCGGGCATTTTCGTTGCCGCTGCCGCCGGTAACTCAGGCGGCGACTACGTAAACGGACGCATATCCGGCACGGTGCTGCACCAGGAGCCGTGGGTGATGTCAGTCGCCGCCTCCATGCATACCGGCGGCCCGATTCAATCGATCAATTCCCAGCCAGCTGCGAGGCTGCCGCTCACCGCACAAATCCCGTCAGCGCTGCCCGACCAGGTCGCATCGTTTAGCGGCATGGGGCCTGCCGCAATCGACGTCGATCAAGCCAGAGGTGCAGGGACCGGGTGCGTGGATTTTGGCGGCGGTGATGAATGACGGATCGGCGAATGGTCCGGACAAGGTCGATCTTCTCGACGGCACGTCGATGGCGAGTCCCGATGTAGCTGGTGCGGCGGCGCTGCTGATGGGCCTGCACCCCGGCTGGACGCCAATGGAGGTCAAGTCGGCGCTGATGATGACGGCGCAGGACACCGGTCTGACCACCGCGACTCAGGCCACTGGCGTCTTGCCGAGCACCGCATTCGACCGCGGTGCAGGTCGCATCCGGCCGTTTGTCGCCGCGCGTGCCGGGCTGGCCCTCGATGAGACAGGTGCCCAATTTGCCGCGGCCGACCCTTCCACCGCGGGCGACGTCCGCACATTGAATCTGGCGAGCATGCAGAATTCGAGCTGCATCACCGTTATCGACACCATCACGAGCTCGGCCGCGTGCTCGTTCGTGCGCACCATACGCAGCACGCTCGATCACACCGTCAACTGGAGTGCGAGCGTGAGCGGGTTGCCCGGAACGGTCTCGCCGTCCGGGTTTCAGATCGACCCGAATGCCAGTCTCGAACTCACCGTGAACGTGGACGCATCGGCAGTTGCGGCCGACGGCACGTATCATTTCGGCAAGCTGGCGTTGCAGGCAGACGACGGCAGCCCACCGTTGCACATGCCGATCGCAGTTGCAGTGCCGCCACCCGTGCTCGCGACCGAAACGTCACTGTCCATCATTGTTCCCGCAGGCGCCACGAGCAATTCCGGTACGTTGACGATCACGAACCTCGGCGGACCCACGTTGAGCGTTACCAACACGAATCTTGTCGATGCAGTACCCCAGTACACCGTGACGACGGCTGATCAGCCGATCAAGCCCGCGTTCCCGCGATTTTCGCGATCAACGTATGCACCGGACACGTTCACCGGCGTCTTCACTGCGAATGCATTTTCGGTCACCGATCCGGTGACGAATCTGCGCAGCATGAGCTTCCCCGGGGCGACAACCGGCGGTTTGCTGGCGACGCTTGCTGGAACATCGCTGCACTTCCGCATCTATCCCGGACGCTTTGGGCGTGCCAGCGAGCGATCCGATTACCGATGCGAGCAACACGACTCGCGGCCTGGGTTTTCGATACGATGATCGGTTCGTCGGGAGTAAACGTAGACAACGATGTAATCTCGCTCGACCTTGCTCAGTCAGGTGCTGCCGCGACGCAGCTTTCGCCGGGTACTTACTGGGCCGTCGTCTACCCCGATATCGAGTCGGGCGGTGGCAACCCGCAGAATGGCTGGTCGTGGGCAGAGTCCGCACAAACTGCGCCCGGTCTCCCCGTACAGACGGCCGGTCCGCCAATGGCGTCATGGGAGACGCTCGCAAGCCTGTCGGCGACGACATGGTCCGGGATGGCGATGCGCATGGAACAGGCGATTTCGTGCGGTGCAAGCTGGCTCGCGACGAGTCCCGACAACGTGAGTCTGGACGGACTGCTCGAGTACCCAGGTGACGGTAACAGTCGACAGCAACCTGTTTGGTGGCGGCAACAGCGTGGTCGGGTATCTGTGCATCCAAAGCAGTGATTCCGTCCATCCGGTGACCGCGATAAGAATTTCCGCGATCAAGAACTAGACAATGAATCTGGCGCCGGCATTTCATGTCGGCCCACCGGATTCACGTTTCGATCTTCGCAATCCTCGCTAGCTTGCCACGAACCGAGCAGTCTGAAATCTTTGCGAACGTCTGGTCAGGTGTAGATCTTTCCCGGTCGCAGATGCGGTAGCCGCATTACGGGAGTTGCTCACTCGTGCTGGCTGGATGCCTACCAATTTTGCTGTTTCTCATGGTCGCCGGCAGTATCGGTGTCGCGCAGCTGGCGATCGGCGTCATGGACGACGGCGTGTTGATAAGTGGGGGGGCGATAGAACGCGCTCGAACCTGCGCGTTATATACGCAGTCCGGAGAAAGACCGCGCCGATCGGCGCGATAACATGTCGGCTTGCTGGCCACGCCATGGACCTCCCCCTGACGCCCGAAACTCCGGCGCTCGCTCCCCGAGAATTCCCAGAGCCCCCTTGGTTCATGAAGATGCGCTGCGGTGACGAGCAGCGGCAACGAGCCGCATACACCCGAAGGGTGGCTTTTGAAAAAGGTGACGGCGCGGCTTGCTGCTTTGCACCGACCCTGCATGTGGGAGCGCGGCTATTCGCGACGATCGCGTCACGTGGAGTTGCCCGATTGCTGCCATTCGCGAGTGGCCGGTTGGGGTCGTGAATTGCCAGTACGCCTGCGACTGTCTCGGTACGGCCAGAAGCGGCAATTGCAAGAATGTGAAGATGCCGGCCGTGGCGCGGGGCGCTGCCTGAAGCACCCAGCGCAAGCATCTTGACACGGGATTGCCACCCGACTATAAAGGCCAGTCGCATATATCTTTTGCGGCCACGCACCTGCCTGACAGGAGTTCTGGGGAGAACTCTGGGGGAACGAGCCCGACGCTTTCGGGTGGCCATTGGAGATGGCTTTGGTTGCCCCAACGCGTGGACTTGCGAATGCGTGCCCTGGCGTGGTGCCCGTTGCAACCAGCACAACCGCATTGCACGAACAGCCTGACCGTCCCGGTCCTTTCATCCATTGGCAAGCGACCGCGCGCGAATGCCACCTCAAGCTTCGCGCTGGAATCCGCGTGCTCGCGAAGCCTGGCTGGTTTAGCTGCCTATACGGCCGCAATGGGCCGCGTTCAAACTTGCTGCGCCCATGCGCACTTCTCGAAACGGCATGCAAGACTCTCAAAATGGTGCCGGCTTTCGCATGTCTGGTCATGCTGGCTTCCCTTAACAGTGTGTACGCACAGGCCGCAGCCGCTCCGATATCGTTTCCGACAGCGGCGCTGTCGCACAAACCCATCGTCCCCGCGCAATTCAACGGCGACGTTCGCGCACTGCCGCCGGTCTATCTTCCGCAGCCATTTGTACCGTTGAACGAAGGCGAGCCTCCCCCGGACCGTAAGCCGCCCTATGTGCCTGCACAAAACCAGGCGCAAGCGTACGCGCCCCTCGCCCCAATGCCTGCGCCCTACATCGACTTTCGCGGTCTGACACTCAATACGCAGTTGAACGGTGTCGGCAGTTCCCTTATTCCGCCCGACACCAACGGCGATGTGGGTACACGCTACTACATCCAGGCGGTAAACGTGGCCTTCGGCATCTTCGACAAGACCAGCGGAGCGCTGGTCGCGGGATTTACCGAAAACCAGCTCTGGGCCGGTGCCGGCACCGGTACTCCATGTGATACCTCCAACGACGGCGACCCTGTCGTGCTTTACGATGCGCGCGCGCAACGCTGGATTCTCACCGACTTTTCGGTCAATTTTAGTTCAGCCGCCGGACCGTCCTACGAGTGCATTGCCGTGTCCAAGACCAGCGATCCTGTTGCCGGTGGATATTGGCTCTATGCCGTACGAACCGATACCGGCGCGAACGGCGCTCCGCCTGTCGGCACCGCCGGCGACTACCCCAAGTTCGGCCTCTGGACCGATTGTCTGTACATGGGCGCCAACGGATTCCAAGGGGGTACGAAGGCCTATGTGGGCGCTGTTTTCGCGGCATTCGACCGCACCGCGCTTTATTCCGGCGCCGCGCTCACGGGCAGCAACAGCTCGATCGGGTTCATCGCCAGCACCAGTGACTTTTTCACGGTGATTCCGGCCAACCTGCTGGGGCCGGATGCCGACTCGCTGCCACCCAACGGTACGCCGGAATATTTCGTTTACGAATCAAACTCCAACTGGACCTTCGAAGTAGGCAAGTTCACAAATGGCCCCAGCGCCTGCGGTACGGGCTCGTCACTTGGCCAGTTCACGGGCGTGAACGAGACTCCTTACGCCCTTGCGGTCAGCTCTGACATTGTGACTCAACCCTATACCTCCGATTCGCTCGATTCGCTCGAAGACCGGCTCATGCAAAGAGTGAACTATCGCCGCATTGGATCCAATGAGTCACTGTGGGTCGTGCACACGACTGGCAACTCGGTCGCGCAACCGCAGTGGGCGCAGATCGACGTGACCGGTGGCGTGGTGGCGACCACGCCGGTACAGCAGGAGATCTACGCGCCCGACAACACGGTCAATCGCTGGATGGCCAGCGTCGCGACAGATCGTTTCGGCAACATGGCGATGGGTTACAGCATATCGTCGTCGACCATCTATCCAGGCATCGTCTATGCCGGGCGACTGGTCGATGATACGTCGAACCAACTGCCCCAGGGCGAGGTTTACCTCATGCCCGGCGGAGGCGCGCAGAACGTTGGCTCCTATCGTTGGGGCGACTACTCGGCGATGACCGTCGACCCGCAAGACGACTGCACGTTCTGGTACACCTCGGAGTATTACGACACCCAGGCGAGCGGCGACACCGCCGATTGGCACACCCGGATCGGCGCATTCCGGTTTCCCGGCTGCACGACGCGAACGACGCAGACGATCCAGTTCACGTCGACCGCGCCGGCCGGTTTGATGCTTGGAGACCCGCCGGCGGTAGTGACGGCCACGGCCTCATCGGGCCTCGCGGTAACGCTCACCGTCGATCCGGCATCGACAGCGGTTTGTGCGCTGAGCGGCAACAGCTCCGGTTCGCTGGTGAGCTACCTCGGCTACGGCACGTGCACCATCGACGCGAACCAGTTCGGCGACAGCACCTACCGGGCCGCACAGCAGATCCAGCAAAGCTTCGACGTGGCACCGATATTTCGCAACGGCTTCGAGGGCCCCTGACCGTGGCGACCGGAAACAGGAGCATGGAAACACTCGCGGCATCTCGGCGTGACCTGGGTTTTGGCGCGCATCTGATCCGACAGTCAGTGACCACCATGACGAACCTCCGAATCATGCGGCGGGACGCATTGTCACGAACGCCTGCCGCACAGTTCGCTCGAGTATTCGTATTGGGCCTTGTTGTGACCTTTTTTGCGATGGCGCAAGTCGCGCGCGCCAGCACGTGGGTCGTCAACAGTACCGGCGACCCCGCCAGCGGCGTCATCAGCAACTGTTATTACGGAGGCACATGCACACTTCGCGACGCGGTAGCGGCGGCGGCATCCAACGACACGATCGCCTTCAACGTTGGCAGCAACGCGACAATCAAGCTCGTGAGCAACACGACACTCACGTTGGCCAACAACGTGACGATCGATGGCAGCGGCAGCGCGGGGCTGACGATCGACGGCAACAACAGCGTGACCGTGTTCACGGTCAATACTGGCGTGACGGCTACGTTCTCGCATCTGACGATCGCCAACGGCAATGCCCAGGGCGGTAACGGTGGCGGAATCGACAACAGCGGCACGCTGACATTGACCAACGTCGTCGTGTCGGGAAACTCCGCATCCCAGGGAGGTGGCATCGCAAGCACCGGCGCACTTGGCCTGGTAGCGTCCACCGTTCAGGGAAATCACGCAACATCCTCCGGTGGTGGCATCTATCAGAGCAGTTCGGGCGCCACT
This sequence comes from uncultured Pseudomonadota bacterium, assembly GCA_963779795.1. Classification (GTDB taxonomy): domain Bacteria; phylum Pseudomonadota; class Gammaproteobacteria; order Xanthomonadales; family Rhodanobacteraceae; genus Rudaea. The sequence goes on from CAVZZK010000003.1 coordinate 1,355,433, forward strand.
TCAATGAACATCAGCGGCAGCACGATATCGGGTAATACGTCGCAAGCCGACGGCGGCGGCATTTATACGTCAACCCCGACAGCGGCCGTGATCGGCAACAGTACGATCTACGGAAACTCGGCAGTCACCAGTGGCGGTGGCATCTCAAATCAGTACGAGCTGACCCTGGTCAACGACACATTTGCGGGAAACACCGCCGGGCCCAATTCCGGGCCGGATATCCTGAATCAATTCGTGCTTACGAGCACCAATACCATTTATGCGGACGGCTGCGATTTTGCGCCGGCAGGCGCTTTTTTCGGCGGCAACAACCTCGACGCGGGAACCAGTTGCGGATTTGCGCTCGCCGACAGCAATGCGCAGTTGAACCTGGGTCCCCTGCAGGACAACGGTGGACCCACCTTGACGGTCCTGCCTGGCCCGGGAAGCGCGGCCATCGATGCCGGAAGCGACGGCACATGCAGTTTGGCACCGGTCAACGATCTCGACCAGCGCGGCGTGTCGCGTCCGCAAGGCGCGCATTGCGATATCGGTGCCGTGGAACAAAAGCGCATCTGCCGCGTAACCCCAACCGGCAACAGCGCCAACGACGGCAGCACCTGGGCATTGCCCATGGATTTGCAAACGGCCATGAATGCCATCAACAGCAGCACGGCAATCGCGTGCACGGAAATCTGGGTAGCGGCCGGCGTTTACAAGCCGGTGGTGCCGGTGGACATGACCAACGTTACGACGGCCGAGCGCAGCGTCAGCTTCGACGTGCGTCGCGGCGTCGCCGTGTACGGCGGATTCGCCGGAAACGAGACCACTCGCGACGCACGACATCCGGCCTTCCACACCACCATCCTGTCCGGCGATATCGACAACAACGACACCAATACCGACAACATCGACGAAACCTACAACGATATCCAGGGCAGCAACAGTTACCACGTTGTGACCATGGACGGCACCACCGGCGCCCCGGTCACCGACGCGACCGTGCTGGACGGCTTTGCCATCACCGGCGGCGAAGCCAATGGTTCCTCCCCAGACGACTCGGGAGGCGGCTTGTACTGCGACGGACAGGGAAGCGGTAGCGAGTGCAGCCCGAGCCTGACAGACATCGCCTTCAGCGGAAACCTTGCCCTCGGTGGTGGCGCTTTGTACAACAACGGTACCGCCGGCGTCAGCAGCCCGACGCTGGACAAGGTAACGTTCAGCGGCAATGCTGCCCTCGGCGGTGGCGCTCTATACAACAATGGCAGCACTGGCGGCTTCAGCAGCCCGAGTCTGGGCAACGCCACCTTCAGCGGCAACCTTGCGAGCTATTCCGGCGGCGCGATGTTCGACGAGGGATCGAGCGGTACCAGTAGCCCGAGCCTGCGCAACGTCACCTTCAGCGGAAACAGTGCCGGCGACGGCGGCGCGATGTACGACGATGGCAGTTCGTCGGGCGCCAGCAGCCCGAGCCTGAGCAACGTGATCCTCTGGGGCGATTCAGCGACGACCAATGCGGAGATTTCCAATGCCAGCGCCACTCCCACCATCGACCACAGCGTGGTGCAGGGATCCGGGGGCAGCGGCAACTGGCAGGCAGGATTCGGCACGGACGGTGGCGGCAACCTGGATGCCGACCCGTTGCTTGGGCCATTGCAGGACAATGGTGGCAGCACGCAGACGCTGATGCCGGGCGCGGGTAGTCCTGCGATCGGAGCCGGACTCGACAGTGCCTGCAATGCGGCGCCGGTGAATGCGCTAGATCAGCGCGGCTTCGCGCGCCCGATCGGTACACACTGCGACATCGGCGCGGTCGAGGTAGCTGACCTCAGCGTTTACATTGACGATGGCAGCATCTTCGGTACCTATGGCAGCACGATCCAGTACGTCGTGTCGGTGGTCAACAACAGCCCGACAGACACGGTCGACGGAATCCAGGTCAGCGGATTGGGCTCGGCTGCCCTGAATGTCCCCGGCACACTGTACTGCCGTTATGAAAGCTGCGTGAACGGACAAATAAGCGGTCCGCTCGAGGACATCGTGAATCTCGCACCGGGCAGCTTGCAGATGTGGCTGGTCAACGTGCCGGTGTTCGAATCATCAAATGATCCTTCGGCGGCCATGACGATCCATGCCAGTGGCGCTGGCGTGACGGACACCGACACGCTGGTCATCTTTCGCGATTCGTTCGACGGACCCTAGTCATCAACGATGCGTCGTTGATCGCACGCCGGTGGCACTCGCCAAGAGTGCCCCCTCGTGTTGCTGCCGAGCGGAGATCGCGTGCGGAGGTCTCCGTCCAACGAAATCGGCCCGCGAGCGGCGCGAAAAAATTGAGTGTGCGATTTCGACTGCCCGAAAGCGGCCGTTTGCGACTGTCCGGTTAGGGTCGTGAATTGCCAGTGCGCCTG